>CP070706.1:4100888-4111267 GCA_020350085.1 Acidobacteriota bacterium | reverse complement strand
ACAACTGTCCCTCGTCGCCGAATCCGCTGCAGGAGGACGAGGACTTCGACGGTGTGGGCAGTGCGTGCGACGTGTGCCCGTTCGATCCGAGCAACGACGAAGACGCGGACGGTCTGTGCAGCAACGAGGACAACTGCCCGGCGGTGGCGAATCCGGGTCAGGAGGATCTCGACGAAGACGCCACGGGTGACGCCTGTGATCCGGACGCCGACGGCGACGGCATCCTCGAGGACGGGGACACCAGCGGTACCCCGGGCGACAACCCCTGCACGGGCGGTCAGACGAGCGGCTGCGACGACAACTGCCCGCGGACAGCCAACGCGGATCAAGCCGACACCGATGCCGACGGAACCGGCGACGCCTGTGAGGGGGGGGATCGCGATTTCGACAACGTGCCCGATGCCATCGACAACTGTCCCGACACTCCGAATCCGGACCAAAGCGACATCGACGAGGACGGAACCGGCGACGCATGCGATCCAGACATCGATGGCGACGGGCGGCTCAACGAGGCCGACAACTGCCCGCTCGTGGCGAACTCCGATCAGGCAGACTTCGACGAGGATGGCAGCGGAGACGTTTGTGATCCCGATGACGATGACGACGGTGTTCCGGACAGCACCGACAACTGTCCGCTACTGATAAACCCTGACCAGGCCAACCGCGACGGGGACGCCGCCGGCGATGCGTGTGACGCGGATGATGACAACGACGGGGCCGACGATGCGACCGACAATTGCCCTGACGTTTTCAACCCGGATCAGCTGGACTCCGACGAAGACGGCACGGGCGACGCGTGCGCGATCGACGGCGTTCCCGCGTTGGCGATCGTCAGAAACGTCCAGGCGTTCGGTGCGTGGCTCGTCGGAACGCCGTACGAGGGGACGGGGACCCACCTCGCCAGCCGTTGGCGCGTCAGCGTTCTCGATGGGGCCCAGTTCGATCAGGGCGTGATCTGGGAGCATACCTCCTCGCGCTCACCGCTGACCGACGTGCGAGCGCTCTACGATCAAGCACGGACGACCGGCACGCTCTATGCCCGCGTCGCGTACGAGGACGAAACCGGCCTGGGCCCAGAGTCCGAGTCCCATCCGTTCGACGCCGAGGCGCTCGCGGTCGATGACGGGGCCAGCGGTGCGAGGCCGGGAACGGTCGAGATCGAAGACAGCTTTGCGGGTCCCGAGCAGCTCGACGTCTCGCGCAACGACAACCTCGATCTCGGCGGAGCCTTCTGGCCGCCCACACTCGTCGAGCCGAGCTTGCCGATCGAGGAGTACTGGACGCTCGAGGGGCAAGGCGCAGTCCACCCGGCCTCCGGCTCGCTGGCTCAGGCGCAAACCGCACTGACGACGAGCAGCGCGAACTCGTTCATCACGGCAACGCTCTCTCCAGACGGCCCGAGCGATTCGAATTACGACTTCTCGTTCGGGGTGCGTTCTTCCGGATCGCGAGCGACCCACACCTCGTACCGCTGCAAGGTGGAACGGATCGTGTTCGCGGACACGATTCGATTCAACAAGTACGTCGCCGGCATCAAATCCGACAGCGTCGCCAGCTGGGACGGAGATCTGGGCCCACCGCCGTGGCGCGTGCGGTGCGAGACGGTCAACGAAGGCGCGGGAGTGCGGCTCAACGCCCACGTCTGGAACGGAACGGCTTGGGAGCTCGCGACCACGTTTCTCGATGACGGCCAGTCGGGAGAGCCGAGCTGGGATTCCAGCCCGCCGATTCTCGCCGCTGGTCGCGTCGTGATCTCGAACGAGAAACCCGGCCGGGTTCGCTTCGAACGCATCACCGCCGGCCGACTGGACTGAGTCAGCCGCGCCCGCGCGGGTCGAAGCGGTAGCCACGCGCGCGCACCGTCAGCAGAAAGCGAGGATTCTCCGGATCATCTTCCAGCTTGATCCGAAGCGATCGGACGAAGTTATCGACCGTACGCCGCGTGCCTTGATAGTCGTTCCCCCACACCTCGTCGAGGATCCGCCCACGGTTGAGCGCTCGATCCGGATGCATCACCAGCAGGGCGAGCAGATCGAACTCTTTCGGCGTCAGGTGCACCGCCTCGCCTCGCCGCACCACTCGCCGTGCCGCCAAGTCGACCACGATGTCACCGAAGCCGAGTTCGTGCTCGCCATGCGCTCGCCGCAGACGAGCGTTGATGCGAGCGAGCAGCTCTCCGAGATCGAATGGCTTCGTGACGTAATCGTCCGCTCCTTTCCGCAGCCCCCAGATACGGTCCTCGACGCTGGCCCGGGCCGAGAGAATGATCACCGGAGCGGTGAAGCCGTCCCGTCTTGCCCGCTCGAGCACGAACGACCCGTCGAGCCCGGGCAGCATCAGGTCCAACACGACCAGATCTGGGGGGTCCTCACGAATCTGCTGCAGCGCGTCTTGGCCGCGAATCGCGGTCCGCACCTCGTAGCCCGCCTTCTCGAGCACGACTCGCAGACCCTCGCGCAGCGATTCGTCGTCTTCGACCACCAGCAGGCGCGCCCTGACGCTCACGGCGCACTCCGGGCCGGCAGCACGATCGAGAAGCGCGCTCCGCCTCCGCTCCGCGGGCGGGCGATCAGCTGGCCGCCATGGGCGCGCACGATCTCGCGAGCGATGGTCAGGCCCAGGCCCGATCCGCCAGGATCCGGCTGGTCGCCTGGAACGTGGCGGTAGAACGGGTCGAAGAGCTGCTGCCAGGGTCCCGGCGGCAGCCCGGGTCCGCGGTCGCGCACCGAGATGATCAGCCTGCCGGCGAACATTCTGGCGACCAACTCGACCGGGCCGTCGGCTCCTGCGTACTTGAACGCGTTGTGGACCAGATTCGTGACCGCCTCGGCCAGCGCGTCGCGATCCGCGATCAAGCGCGTCTCACCGTTTCGAACGCTGATCTCGAGACCGGCCGATCGCGACAGCATCGTCTCGACCCTGTCCACGACCTCGGCCAGCGTCGTCATCTCCCGACGGTACAGATGCCTCGAGGCGCGGATCTGGCGCCACTGGAGAGTTCGCTCGACGAGCGATTGAAGCCGATCCGTCTCGCGGGTGATCGCTTCGACCGCCCGGCGTGCCTCGCTGGGAAGCTGCTGACCACGCAGGATCTGACTGTGAAGGTGGATGCCGGCGAGCGGTGTCAACAGCTCGTGGCCCATGTGCGAGAGAAAGGTTTCTTGCACCCTCGCAAGCCGCGCACCGCGACCTGCCAGAACGAGCAGCAGCACTGCCCCCGCGATCACCGATGAAGCGAAGCTCGTCACCAGAATGCCGAACACCAGATCGAGCGCCTCGTCGCGAGCGAAGATCACGGCGATGCCGATCCCCGTCAGCACCACCGTCGGCACGATGACCACGAGCAAGATCAACACCACGACCCAGCGCAGGTTGACCTGCAACGGATCCTGTCGCCTCGTTCGAAACTCGGCGCGCCGACGACGCAATAATCCGATCACCCCCAGAGCATGCCTCGGACAACGCCGCGAGTCACCTCTGCTCCGAGAGGGGGATCGTTTCCCTTGGCTCGGGACTGGGGTTCGAAGCAGGCTACGTCGAGTTCTGAGGCTCACTCCCGAGCGCGCGCCGGCGCGCGCGACCGGATGCGACCGAGAGGGGTACCCGGCCGGACGCGCTCAGCCTCAGTAGCGGTAGCCGAACCCCAGCGCGAGCAGCAGCGGGTCGAAGTCGACGTCACCGCGCGCGGCTTGGCGGAAGGCGCCGCTACTGGGGTCGTTGATGAAGACTTCCATCGTCGGGCCGCCGCTGAGGTAGCGCACATTCGAGCTGAAGTACCATCCCGATCTGCCGATCTCACTGTCGAGCCGTAGCTCGGCGCCAAACAGCATGTCGGAGTCGAGGGGAGCTCCGCCCACGTTGGCGCGCGCGTTCGCCACGTCGGAGATGTCGATGTTGTCAAACGTCGCGTAGGCCAGGATCGGTCCGAGCCGCACTCGATTGCCATTCCAGACGGCGACGTCGAACAAGCCGGCGAGCTGCACGAGCGACATGTCCGCGTCGCCGAGAAGGAAGGTCCCGGCCCCCTCGACGTCGAGTTCGACATCGAAGTTGGCGAGCGCCGCGGACAGGCTCAGCGCGAACTTTTCGGTCACTTGAGCCGAGAGCGCGAGCTCGGGAACGACGGCGTCGAGAAAGTCGATGCCGTGCCTGCCGCTGGTGCCGATCGGCGCGGGCACGGTGAGGTCCCCGTCATCGTCGATCGGGACGATGTCGAGCACCCGCACCTCGAACGCCCAAACACCGTCGGCGGCCACGGCCTGCGCCGTCATCGCGCCGACGACGAGGCTCGCTGTCAGAATGATCCGCAGACCGCACAAGACACGCGCTCGCATGCTCCGCCTCCTTTTGAACGCTACGCCGAAGCCGTAAAACCCCTCTCGAGCCTGCCGTTTACAGACGAAACCTTCGGTCGGCGCCGGCGCTTCCGGTTCACACTATGAACCGGCCGCATTTTTGTCAACGGGACCGTTCGGGCTTTGTGGGAACGGTTCTCGCTCTTTCGCGAGCCCGCGCACGACCACGGCGACGCGGTCCCGTCCCAGCCTGCCCACGTCGGCCACACGAGATCCAGCCGGAAAGTCACGCTCCGGACCCAGTTCCTCAAACGGGCCGACAGCGACCGCCGGGGACTCCCCATCCGCCAAGAAGTGCGAGACGGCGCGTGGCGAGTCGAGCCGCTGGCCCCGCCACGACGTGTACCAGGCGATGAGCTCCCACTTGTTGCGCGTCCAGCCGATGCGAGCGTTGGCCGGGGTGTGGCTGATCGCCTGCTCGGCGAAGGCGCGGGCCCCCTGGGCCGCGTTCAGCGCCGGGGTTACCACGCTCGGGTACAGCAGCCCGACGAGGATGGCGAAGCTCGTCGGGCCGGCGACCACCGCGAGCGGCCGGCCGCGCCACGAGGCGATCCCGCTCCACAGAAGCGCCGCGCTCATCAGCCCGAGCACCGTCGCGGCGCCCGACCGGACGGCACCGATCTCGGCGAGATCCGGCGGCAGAGGAGAGCCGCGCCAAGCCGGCTCGGCCGCGGTACCCGCGAGCAGGCCGAGGACACACGCGACGAGGACGGCCCCCGCTGCTGCGGCGCGACGGGCGGCGACGTGCTCGGCGATCCGCTCGAGGCTCGAACCAATGAGCAAGGCCAAGGCCGGATAGATCGGCAACAGGTACACGCCGCGCTTGCCGGCCGGGATCGAGAAGAAGACCACCATCAGCGCGGGCCACAGAGCAAGCCAGCGGCGGGTGCGGTCGGCGAGCAGGGGGCCGAGGATCTTCGGCGCGAGGGCAACGCCGGCGAGCAGTGTCCACGGGAACAGCCCGCTGAGCAGGGACCAGCCCTGAAACCACCACGGCTCGAGATTGTCCCAAGACTGGACGAACCGCACCACGTTCTGGCGCCACAGCGCCTCGAGCGGCGGCCCGAGGCCGAGCCTCGACACGAGGGCCAGTGGCCAGGGAAAAAGGAGCGCGGCGAGAGTGGCGAGCGGCAGCGGGCGCAGCAGCGGTCGCAACGAGACCAACCCGGCTCCGAGAAGCCAGGAAGCGAGCGCCGCGATCCCCACGATCGCGAAGGCGACCGGGCCCTTGGCCAGCGTGCCGACCGCCAGCCACGTGGCAGCAACGACTCCGGCATGCGCGCGACTCGACGACGGGGTCACCCCCGAGGCTGCAGAAGCTGAAGACAAGGCCGCGACCGCCCCAAAGACGCCGACGGCCAGCAGTGCGTCCGTCGAGCACCACGCGCCGCGCTCGAGCACGAGCAGGCAGGACAGGTAAGCGAGCGCGCCGTACGTCGCCCCCGGCTCACCGACCCAGCGCCGCCCAGTGCGATGAAGCAGTGCGATCAGCGCCAGTGTCGCCACCAGCGACGGCAGCCGTGCGGCCGCCTCGCCGGGCCCCCCCAGCAGCAGGAACGCCGCACTCTGAGCCCAGAACAGCAGTGGCGGCTTGTCCGTGTACAGCTCCCCGCCTCGAGTCAGCAGAACGGGATCTCCGCGCTCGTACATCTCGCGCGCGACGAGTGCGAACCGCGGCTCGTCGGGAGGCATCAGCTCGCGCTCCGGAAGCGACGGGCCGAGCGCGGCGGCGCCCGCGAGCACGACGAGCACGCTGCGCCGCCAGCCCTCGACGCCGGCCGGCGCGCGTCGTCTCGTGTGCTGCGCGGACTTCCTGCGCCCGGATCCGGCCCTGCGCGGCGCCGCGCGGCCTCGTTGGCGTGAACGACATAGCGCTTGTGTCCTACCCTGCGCGTCAGCAGCGGTTCGGCAAGCGCTCCCGAGGGCAGATACGGCACGAAATCTTGCAGGTGCTCCTGTTGGCACAGCACCCAGAGCGGTCGGGCCGCGGCCAGTTGCTCGGCCAACGCGGCCAGCGCCGGGCCATCACCCGGTGCCGCCGCCCGCATCCGCTTGCCGTAGTAAAAGCCGAACTGGGCTCGAAAGTCGATCATCGCTCCGGGGCAGTTCGGAACGGTCGCGGCGGCGATCTGCTCGAGCACGACGCGCGCCGAGTTTCTCGGGTTCAGCGCCGGCAGCACCAAAGCGAACGCGCCCGCGTAGAACGCTCCCATGCTGGCGGCGATCGCCAAGAGCCCCGGTGCGACCCGCCGTGCGGGACCGGCGATCAGGCCTCCCCCGCCCGCGAGACCCAGCGGCACCGCCAATCCGAGCGCTGCCCTCGGGATCTGCTGCTCGTCGAGCAGCGCACCGAGCCACGGAGCCACCAGAGCCAAAGGAAGCAGCAGGGCCCCGAGCGTCAGGCCTGCGGCGCGCACGGCCCACAGCGACCGTCCCCCATCGCTGATTCGCCTCGCCAGATCGAGCGCGATCCAGGCGGCGGCCCAGGGGTAGGCCGGAAGAAGGTACAGGCCCCGCTTGCCGGCCGGAATCGAGAAGAAGACCAGAGTGAAAAGGCAGGCACCCGCCAGCAGACGCCGCCCGGCGCGGGCCGCCGGCGCGTCGTTCGCGAACAGGCCGGACAACGCCGCGGGAAGCGCGAGGACGACGGGCAGAAAGTCGTACAAGGGCACCGCGAACAGGTACCAAAACGGCCGGTGGTGATGCCACGAGCGGGCGTACCTGACGATGGTCTGCTCGAAGAGCAGCGCGACTGTCCACTCGCCCTGTCCCGCACGCCACGCCTGAGCTGCCGCCGGCGCCAACCAGGCCGCCACCACGGCGGCGTAGACGAGCCAAGCACCGGGCCGCAAAAAGCCCCGCCAAGGGAGCTTCCGGCCGGCGAGCCACGAGCCGAGCAGCACCCCTCCCAAAGGGAGCAGCAAGCCGACGGGTCCTTTGGCGAGCGTCGCCACGCCCATCAACGCAAACGCGCCGACGACGAGCCGCGAACGAAGCGGACCGTTTTCCGTCCAGCCGGTCCCTTCGATCAGCAGCAAGAAGCTCCAGGTCGTCGCCGCACACAGCAGCATGTCCAGCTGGCCCACGACGCTTTGGTTCATGAACTGAAAGCTGATCGCCAATGCGGCCGTGGCGATCATCGGACTCGCGCGCCGACGCTGCGGATCGAGCCGCCAGGCAAGCCTCGCCGTGGCGGCCAGCACGATGGGAGCCGACAGCAGCGAGGGCAACACGGCCGCAGGTTGGTCGATGCGGCCGAGCAGCAGACCGAACGCAGCGATCGCCCAGAACATCAACGGCGGTTTGTCGGGGTAGGGGACTCCGTTGACGTGCGGGATCAACCACTCGCCGGTCTCGGACATCTCCCGCGCCACGAGCGCGTATTTCGGCTCGTCAGGGGGCCACAAATCGCGGCGGCCCAGCGACAGGCTCCCGACGCCGAGCGCCAGCAGGATGATCGTCGTCACGGCGGCAAGCGGAAAGCGAGCCGCCGCCTGAGAAGAACCGGCCACGAGTCCGGATTCTGGCACGGGTGCAGAGCACGCCGAAAACGGCACGCCCGCGCCGGCTAGTCTTCCTGCAACGAACTGAGGACGGCATCGACGAGCTGGCCGGGGTCGAACGGCTTGGGCAGCACGACGTCGGCCTTTCCCTCGCGCGTGACCTGGTCCGCACGCTCGCCGTAGCCGCTCATCACGACCAGCGGCAGGCCCGGGCGGCAGCGGCGTGCCGCGGACAGCACTTCTTCGCCGGGGCCGTCAGCGAGGGCCAGGTCGACGATCGCCAGATCGAGGGCCGACGAGCCCTCGAGGATCCGACGCGCCACTCGCCCACTCGGCGCCGCGAGCACGGCGAAGCCGTGCGCGACGAGAATCTTCTCCACCAGTCGCCGAACGCTCGGCTCATCGTCAACGACCAGAATCGTCCTGCCTGACCGCTGTTCGGTTACCGTCCGAGACAACCCGATGTCCTCAATAACCTCCGGACACTCCCCCCAACACTTCCCTCGATGCGCCTTACATGATAGCGGATTCGGGAAAGAGACCGCTGATGGCCCCTGCACCGGGCTGGGCTCGAGCGAGAAGACTTCCGTGGCTCGCTTGACCGGATCCCCGCGAGGACACAACGTGAATCGTGGGCGGTCTGGCGGATCGCCACCGAGCGGGAGGAGACCCCGTTGCGCAACGAGCCTCACCGTTCTCACCGAAACGAGCAGGACCTCGCCGAGCAGCCGTCGTCTTCTCTCGCCGAGATGCGCCACGCCCTCGGCATGTCGTTCGACCGCATCCGGAACGCGGTCGAGGTGCTCGCGTGCCGCCTGCTCGAGCAGAAGCTGCTCGCGTGCCCCGAGATCTGCCACTGCCAGCAATGCGTGGAAGACATGTACTGCCTGGCGCTCAACCGCGTGCCGGCGCTGTACTACCACAGCACGTCGAGCTTTGCCCGGCGGCTCGAGGATCAGGGTCCGCCGACGGACATCCTGCAAGCCCTCGATCGCGCGATCGACCGGGCGATTCTCAAGGTGGGCGAGAACCCCTCGCACTGATGGAAGAGGCGGTTTGCTGGGGCAGCGAAGCGGTCCCGGCAGAGCACGCTCCGAATAATCCGGGCTAGCATGGCCCCGATGGTCTCATCTCGCGATCCCGGCGACATCGCTCGCTACCTCTCCGACGAGAGTCGGATGACCGGTGGCCACGCCGAGGAGGTCTACTGGCCCGAGTCGGCGACGGAGCTCGCCGACGTGTTGCGCCAGTGCTCCGAGAAACGGCGGCCGGTGACCGTCTCTGGAGCGGGCACGGGGGTCGTGGGAGGCCGCGTTCCGATCGGGGGGGTCGTTCTGGCGCTGGAACGCCTCGCGAGCATTGGCGAACCGAGGGCCGAGTCCGATGCGGCGCGCATCACGGTGCAAGCAGGCGCGCCGCTCGAGACCGTCCAGCGCGCTGCAGCGGCGGCCGGCTGGCTATATCCGCCGGATCCGACCGAGACCAGCGCAGCGATCGGTGGCACCATCGCCACCAACGCTTCCGGCGCGCGGTCGTTTCGTTACGGCCCGACCCGTGCGTGGGTCGAATCACTGAGCGGCTTTCTGGCGGATGGCACGCCGTTCGAGCTCCACCGCGGCCAGACGGTGGAAAAGGCGGGACGTCTCGCGATGCCGTTGGCCAACGGACGCGTGCTCGACATCCCCGCTCCCGACTGGTCGATGCCTTCGACGCGCAAGCACGCGGCCGGTTACTTCAGTGCTCGTGGGATGGACCTGATCGATTTGCTGATCGGCTCGGAGGGGACGCTCGCGGTGATCGTCGAGGCGGAGCTTAGATTGCTGCCGGCGCCCGAGGAGCTGCTCACCGGTGTCCTGATGTTCACCGAAGAGTGGCGCGCGCTCGAGTTCGTCGTCGCCGCGCGGGGCGAAGACTCGGGCAGGAGCGGGTCGCGGGCCTTCGTCGTGGAGCCGATCTCACTCGAGCTGTTCGACGGTGCCTCTCTCGATCTGCTGCGCCGCCGCGGTGCCGGCGTGTGCTCGTCCGCCCGGGCCGCGATCTTCTTCGAGCAGCCCGTCTACGGGGGAGAGGACCGGGACGCTTGGCTCGCTGCCTACGCCGAGCTGGCCGATCGCTTCGGTGCGCTCGACGCGTCGTGGCTTGCGGGCAGCCGCGAGGAGGCGCGTTGCATACGCGAGCTTCGCCACGAGCTGCCGGTCGCGATCAACGAGACGCTGGCGCGCCGTGGAGTAGCGAAGCTCAGCACGGATACGGCCGTTCCGAGCGGGACCGTCAACGAGCTGCTGGCGGCCTACCGCGAAGTGCTCGACCGCGCCGAGATCGAGCACGTGGCCTTCGGGCACGTGGGCGACGATCATCTGCATCTGAACTTGTTGGCGCGTGATCCGGACCACTGGTGCGAGGCCCGCCGCGTCTACGATCGTCTGATCGGCCTCGCGGTCGAGCACGGCCGGGAGGGGTCCGCCGAGCAAGGGAGAGGCAAGCACAAGCCCGACGCGCGGAAGAAACGGTAAACGCCGCC
>CP070706.1:4097239-4100788 GCA_020350085.1 Acidobacteriota bacterium | reverse complement strand
GTGCCAGACCTTCCCTGGTCGCTGCAACCCCGTCCGGCGGTCGAGAACGGGTGCGCCGCCCGGCTCGGAGTGCTCGCGCCAGAAGGTCATCTCGAACCGGAGCGTCAGCTCCGCTCGTTGGTTCTTCTCTGCAAGCTGTAGCCCACAGTCCAGGCGCGTCATCCGCAGCCGCAGCTCACGCTCGAGCTGTACCCGATCCAGATCGGCCACGCGCTGCGCGGCCGCCACCTCGTACGTGAACAGAATGGGAGGCTCGTTTCGCCCGGCGAGAGTGCCATGCGCCGACGCTGCGAGCAGGCAGGTGACGAAGATCAACTCGGAGCGCGCCGGTCCGCAACGAAAAGATCCGCTCATCCCTGACGGAACCGGAACCGAACCGCACCGAAGGCCAGCACATCGCCTTCGGTGACCGGATGTGGCTCGTCCGCGGAGACCTTGTCCGCGTTGACGAACGTTCCGTTGAGAACGCCCGCCTCCTCGATGACCCCCCAGTGGCCGTCTCGAAACACGAGCCGCGCATGCCGTCGCGAGACCGATCGCCGATTGTCGAGGCCGGTCAGATCGACGTCTGGCGTGGTGTCCGTCACGGGATCGTGCCTCCCGACGACCACTTCGTCCGCCTCGAGGGCAAAAACGCTGTCGCCGTCCTCGAGCTCGAGGCGTGCCGGCGGACGTTTCGGCTGCGGCGCACTCTGTGGCACCTCCGACGGAGCCTCGCGGCTCCCCACGGCATCGCCAGCCAGTCCCGACGGGATTCTCGCCGTGTCCAGCAGCTGCCCCTCGAGTCGCTCGAGACGCGAGGCCAGTTTGCCCATCACCCTCACGGCGAGCTCGGGGTGGGAGGAGAGCATCTTGCGAAACGCCGAGGAGCTCATCTCGACCACCTCGCAGTCGGTCTCTGCTTCGGCGTCGAACGCGTAGGGGTGACCTTCGAGCAACGCGCTCTCGCCAAAGACGTCGCCTTTTTCGAGCACTCCGATCTCGAGGCAGCTCGCCGCATCCTTGGCGCGTCGGCTCAGCCGCACGCGGCCGGCCTGAATCACGAAAAGACAGGCTCCGAGTTCCCCGGCGCGTACGATTCTCTCGCCCGCCGGATAAGTCACCGTCAGCGACTTCAAAGACTTCGACGACATGCTCGGTCCGCAGCTGTCCGCATCAGTACGCACAGCCGTTGCTTACGTCGAATATAGGCAGCGGTTCGGGAGCCGGTCAATGATCGGTCCGCCCGCCGTCCTGGCGGCGTGTGTAGAGCGCCGCCGCCGCCTCGTAGCGCACGTTCTGATCCGCATCGTCGCGAGCGATGGCCTCGAGCAGCGCGTCGGCTTCCGGCACGCCCACTCTGGCGATCGCCTGAACGGCCTCGCTGCGCACGACGGCATCCGCGTCGGTCCTTGCGAGACGAACCAGCGTCTCCTGACAAGCCCTGACGTGCTCGTTTTCTCGCTCCTGTGGCTCGATCCGAGGCGCCCCCAGCCGTGCCCGCCGCTCCTCGGTCAACCGCCCGCGCTCGAGCGCGTGCGCGAACGCGCGGATGACCCACACTCGGCGTCTCGGCGCCGCGTCGCGCGCACGAGCGAGCAGCGCCGGGATCCACTCCGGACCCGCGAGGGCATACTCGGCCGCCTGAGCCAGAGCGGCGTCGATCAGCCACGGGTTGGAGCCCTCCAACCAGTCCACCAACCGCGCCTCGGCAAGCCCGCGGTCGGGACTGTCTTGGAACTCGATGATCCGGCGAGCCGCGTCGAGGAGCGCTTCGCCACCTTCCTTCGGCAAACGGACGCGCGCCTGGTAGCCACCTTCTGGCCGATAGAGGTTCTCCGCCTCGCGGCCGCGGGAATCAACCCAGGGCCCCAGCACGAAGACCGCACGCTCGCCATCCTCGATCTCGAAAGCGGGGGTTCCGACGGGTCGCGTCAAGTTGGCCCCTCGGTATGCGAGCTTGACCGTCTCGGGGAGCGCCGGTCCTCGCAGCACTTCCTCGATGCCGAGCCTCGGACGTAATCCCGAGTCCTCGACCCGCGCCAGAACCACGATCGGACCCTGCACGAGACGTCGGGCCAGATCCGCGCCATCCGACGGAAGGGCCGAAGCGGATTCCTGCCCTGCGCCGACACCGCCGGCAGCGATCAGCGCCAGAGCGACACTCGTGCCGCAGCGACGGATCAGTCGCTGGACCCCGTGAAGGGCGTTGCAGCGGCCGAGCGGCGCCATCCGAGAGCTGTCCCCAGCACGACGGAGCCCGCGACGACGAGCGCGGCGCTGAGGGCGAGGATCGGATCTGCGATGGATGTCCAAAGGCTGAGCGGGTCCCGCCAGTTCACGCCCTCGGGTCCCATGCGAGTAAAGCCGAGCAGCAGTGTGCCGGCCACGACGCCGAACAAACCACCCAGGAGCGTTCCTAATAGCATAGCGCCCCACGACGTGCGCGCACGGCGCCGTTCCGGTGCCAGCAGCTCGTGCGCCTGCACGGGGCGAGTACCCGGCTCCTGATCGGTCTGCGTCGTCGGGACACTTCTCCCCACCGCCGAACCCGCGTCTGCCCCCGTCCCGTCCCCGAGAAGCGGTTCTGCCGCCGGAGGTACTTCGGACCGCTCGTGTTCCGCACCCGCAGCAGGTCCCGTCCCGGACGCTGCCCCTGAAGCGTCGCCGCGAGCGCGAGACGCCTCGAGCCATGCGTCGAGCGCGGCGTCGGTCGGGTCGCTCGGCAGAGATGCCTGCGCCGTGTCGCCGGGCTCGAGTTGCTCGCGAGAGAGTTCGTACACCGGCGAGGACGCGGGCTCATCGGGCTCGTCGATGATCACGCTTCCGGCGCGCAGTGGCGGGGGGTACGTGCCTGGCTCGACGGCCAGGAAGCGGCGTGGAGCCCGTGCCGAACGCGGTCGTTGAGTCATCAGCAGCCCTATTCGTCCGCGAGCTCGAGCTTCAACGCGAGCCGGAAGCGGCGAACACCGACGCTCGTATGGACCTCGAGGGGAATCAGAATCTCCTGCGGCCTGCCGGCCGACAGTTTCGTCGGCTCGATCCCTTCTTCTTGGAATAGGCGATCTTGCGCTTCAACCTCGACCGCCTCGACGAGACCGACGGCCACGCCGGCCGCCTGCGGCCCGTGCTCGGGGAACGTGCCCGCTTGGTGAGCCGCGCGCCAACCGGTATCCGCCCCGCTCTCCCCGAACACGACCTCCCCGAGGCTCTCCCGCTCCAGCTTCAGCGTCTCGCCGCCCCGGTGGCTTGGAGCGGGTGGCGGCAGCGGCAGTTCCAGAGCCACACCCAAAATGTCGTCATCGCGGCCGACGGCCGTCGGCCAAGACGGCGCGGCGGCCGGGCCCGACTCCGCGCCGAATTCGAAGATGTCCGCTTCGAAAGCGGCACCCGCCGAGGTCGCTGGGCCGCCAGCGGCCGACCCCGCGAGCGGCTCGGCCAACGGCTCGTCCGCCGAACGTGAAGGTGTGGGAGGAATCGCTTCGAATTCCAAGGAGCTGCTCGCAGGTCCGCGCGTTGGCTCGGCACCCCTGGGGCCAGGCTCCAGTGCGAAGGCCGGTGGCGCTTGGG
>CP070706.1:4065930-4097139 GCA_020350085.1 Acidobacteriota bacterium | reverse complement strand
GTCGATGCCGTCGCGAAGAACAACTCGACGTCCTTTTACGGAAACCTGGTCGCGTTGAGTGAATCCCCGCTCGTCGAAGGACTGCTCTACGCAGGCACCGACGATGGCTTGATCCAGGTGACCGAGTCCGACGGGCAGAGCTGGCGTCGCATCGAGCGCTTCTCCGGCGTGCCCGAGATGACCTACGTCAGCGACATTGAGGCATCCCTGCACGACGCAGACACCGTTTATGCGGCGCTCAACAACCACAAGCGGGCCGATTTCAAGCCGTATCTCGTCAAGAGCACGGATCGGGGACGGTCCTGGCGATCCATCGCGGGTGACCTACCGCAGCGAGGATCGGTCTATGCGGTGGCCGAAGACCACGTCGATCCCGACTTGTTGTTCGCCGGCACGGAGTTCGGCGTCTTCTTCACCATCGACGGCGGCACGCACTGGATTGAGCTGACCGGGGGCATGCCCACGATTGCCGTACGCGACATCGAGATTCAGCGACGAGAAAGCGACCTCGTGCTGGCGAGCTTCGGCCGCGGCTTTTTCATTCTCGACGACTACTCACCGTTGAGAGGGATCGATAAAGACGAGCTTCAGCGAGAGGCGCTACTTTTCCCTGTCAAGACCGCGTGGATGTACATTCCGCGTCATCGGTTGGGCATTCCAGCCAAGGGGTTTCAGGGTGACGGCTACTTCCTGGCCGATAATCCGCCGTTCGGGGCCATCTTCACATACTACCTCCGGGACGACCTCGAATCCGGCACTGCGCGCCGCAGGCGAGAAGAAGAGCAGGCCACGGAGGAAGGTCGACCGCTGCGATACCCGAGTTGGGAAGAGCTTCGCGCCGAGGATTGGGAGCAAGAGCCGTCGCTGATCCTCACGATTGAAGACGAGGATGGCCAGGTTGTGCGACGGCTGAGCGGTCCTGTCGAAGCCGGTTTCCATCGCGTCGCGTGGGATCTTCGTTATCCGGCACCAGATCCGACCGATCTTTCGGAGCCAGAAGACCCGGCTCCCTGGGACACCGAACCCCGAGGACCGATGGTGGCGCCGGGCCGCTTCCGCGTCTCGCTGGCAAAGCGTATCGACGGGCAGATCACCCCACTCGCCGGACCGGGGTCGTTCGAAGCCGTGCCGCTCGTCAACGCCACGCTTCCCGCGTCAGATCGGCAATCGCTCGAGGCGTTTCAGCGCAAGACCAGCAAGATGCAGCGGGCAGTGCTCGGTTCGATCCGCGCGGTCGAGCAGGCGCAGGAGCGGCTCGATCATCTCGCGCAGGCGATTCACGATACGCCCGGTGCTACCGGAGGGCTCGCCGATCGAGTTGTCGAGTTGGACCGCAGACTCAAGCAACTCCGGGTCGTCCTCGAGGGCGACGAGACGATCGCCTCCCGCAGCGAGCCAACGACACCCTCGCTCGCCGAACGCGTTCAGCGGATCATCGGAGGTCACTGGAGCTCGACTTCCGTGCCGACCGAGACTCACGCTCGGAACTACGCTATCGCCGCACGTCAGCTCGGCGAGTTGCTCCCGGCGTTGCAGCAGTTGATTGAGGTCGATCTGACGCGGGTCGAATCCGACGTCGAGGCAGCAGGCGGTCCGTGGACGCCGGGCCGTGTCCCCCGCTGGGACGATGACTGAGCTCGTCGCCGCCGATGCCGGCGCCGTGGGTCGGCGTAGCGCACCGATGACGAGCTCGTGTTCGGCCGTGCTTGACCCTCGTTCGACGCGAGCAGTAATCTGCTTCGGAAGAGCAGCTCCTTGCGTGTACCTGGCCGAGGAGGCTTCGTGAAGCAACGGGGACGGGCACCCCGCGCCGGCCACGGTGCCGTAGCGGCCGGCATCGCGGTGGGGATGCTGTTCGGGGGGTGCTGTCTACCCACGGGCAACGTCGACATTCGTTTTTCGCCGGCTGACGATGCCGTCTACCAGGCCGAGGTCGAGGAAGGGATCGGCGCCGCGGTCGCCATCCTGATCGACACGTCGGGTTCGATGAAGAACTCTGCCCCCGGTGATCCACGGCCGAAGTTCGTCGTCGCGCGTGAGGCACTCGTCCGTATGCTCGAGACGACCGAGGCCTTCGTCGACGAGAGGCCGGACTTTCCGATCAAGATCGCCATCTTCGGCTTCGCAAGCCAGCCGTTCGAAGTTCTCGGTGTGCGGAGCTTCGACAAGTCGAGCGTTCTGGAGGCACTCGGTCGCGTTCCCAAGCCAGGTGGCGGCACGGCAATCGGTGAAGCGATGCTCGCGGCTAGAGCGGAACTCTACAGAGCCGGCGTGTTCCGCAAGTATCTGCTCGTCGTCACGGACGGCGAGTGCACGACCGGTCGCAGCCCAGCGCGCGTGGCCCGTGAGATCCATCGAAAGAGCGAAGGTGCGGTGCAGATGTACTTCGTCGCCTTCGACACGAGTGCCGAGCAATTTCGCTTTCTCGGCGATGTCAACGGAGAGGTCATTGCTGCCGGTGACGCGGGTGATCTTCGCGACGGGTTGCTCGAGATCTATGAGGGAAAGATTCTTGCAGAAGCCGTCGATTACGGCGAAAGCCAGTAACAGCGGGAAGGAGTGACGCGATGATCTTCAAGAAATTCTGGTCGGCGTTTCGCGCGCAGCTCAACAAGATCGCCAACCTGTTCTGGGAAGCGGACCCCATCGCGCAGATGCGCTACGAATACGATCTCGCGGTCGAGCAGCTCAAGGAGGGTCGCACAGGACTCGAGATGTACCGCGGCCTGGTCGAGCGCGTCACGCGCCAGGTAAGCGATGGAAGGCGTCACGTCGAGAAGCTTCAGGCGCAAGCCAAGGCGTACCTCAAGGCTGGCGATCGCGAAACGGCCGCGAAGTTCGCGCTCGAGTTGCAGAGGGCGAAACGAGATCTGGCCCAAAACGAAGAGCAACTGAAACTGCATGAATCGGCCTATGAAAACAACCTCAAGAAGATCAAGCATGCCAACGGGCGGTTGATCGAGCTACGGTCGAGAATAGAGAAATACGACGCGGAGCTGCGCATGAGCGAAGCCGAGGCCGAGATCGCCGCGATTGCGGAGAGCTTCGATTTCGATATCACGACCGACTTCGGCCAGCTCGAGCATCTGATCCAGTCCAAGATCGACCAGAATCGCGGCCGCGCCCGCGTGGCGGCGGATCTATCCGAGCGCGGATTGGCGGAGATCGAAGCGGAGGAACGCATGGAGGCGTCGCTCGCTGAAGAGGCGCTGACGGAGCTCGAAATCGAGCTGGGAATGCGGTCTCCGGAGACGACGCCCGGCTCGGAGTCGGTCAAGACGCTCGGGCCCGAGACGGAGAAGCAGTCGGAGTGAAGGGGAGGGGAGGCGAACCATGGCTGGCAAGGCGAAACCGGGATTCTACGTTGCGATTCTAATCATCGTCATCGCGCTGGTTGGATACGCCATCTGGCGTTTCGGGTCGGGTGGCGATGGACCGCCAGTCGGCGGCGTGTCATTGGATGAACTGCGAAAAGCCGTCTCCGAGGCCGTCGAAGCGCCCGATACTGCTGGCATCACGACGGTCAAGGAGTACGATTACGTCCCGGCACAGACGCTTCCGGATGTCAAGGGTGTATCCAATTACAACGCGCTGCAGGATCGGACCGTGCGCTTTTCGATCAACGTGTGGGCCGGGTGGGCGCCGATTGTCTACGCCAACGAGGGCTTCGCTGCCGGCAAACTGTGGCAGGCTCCGGGTGACAAGCCGTTCAAGGTCGAGCTCGTGCTGATCGACGACCCGGTGGCGATGCGCGATGCTTTTGCCGCCGGCGACGTTCACGTCGGTTGGGCGACGGTCGACATGCTTCCGGTCCTGATCGGCGGTCTGAGCAAGGACTCACGCGTGATGCCGCGTGTGTTCCAGCAGGTCGATTGGTCGAACGGAGGTGACGGCATCGTCGTGCGCGACTACGTCAAGACGGCGAGTGATCTCCGCGGCAAATCGGTCGTGCTTGCGCAGAATTCCCCGTCTCAATTTTTCGTTCTCAACGCGTTGATCAACGCTGGCGTTCAGCCCGGTGAGATCGATTTCAAGTACACCCGCGATGCGTTCCAGGCTGCCGCAGCATTCAATGCCGACAGCTCGATCGCCGGCTGCGTCTCCTGGGCTCCGGACATCTACAACCTGGAGAGCGTGCGGGGCAACCGGATGCTCGTCACCACGGCGACGGCGAACAAGCTCATCGCTGATGTCTGGTTCGCGCGCGCCGACTTTGCCAAAGACCATCCTGAAATCACCGAAGGACTGGTTCGCGGCATCTTCGATGCGATGGAAGAGCTCAAGCTCCAGGAGAACAAGGTTCGGGTGGCCAAGTGGATGGCTGACGGCTATGCGATTCCCGAGTCTGAAACACTCGGCATGCTCGGAGACGCTCACTGGACCAATTACGCCGAGAATCGCGACTTCTTCCTCAATCGGAACAACCCGACCAACTTCGAGCGGACCTACAACATGGCCTATTTCCTGTACCGCAAAGTCGGCGCGGTGTCACAGAAGGTGCCGTTCGATCAGGTGATGGATTTCTCGATCATTCAGAAGCTTGGCGACGTGGAGAAATACGCTCGTCAGCGCAACGAGTATGACATTCAGTTCGCACCGGCCAGCGCCGGGAGCATCCAGGCTGAAAGCGCAGAGATTCTGACCAAGACGGTCGTCATCCACTTCTTTCCGAATTCCTGGGATATTTACCGCAAGGTGACCAAGAACATCGACGGCGTCGACCGCGAGGTGCTGTACGATCCGAACGCGGATTTCGTCATCGAGGAGATCGGTAGCCTGGCGGGACAGTACGGTGCGGCGCGGGTCGTGATCGAGGGGCACACTGACTCGTCGATGAAAGGACGTGTTCCGACCAGCCTCGTCAAAGAGTTGTCGATGCATCGCGCGAACGCGGTCAAAGGAGCGATCATCAAGAAGTTCCCCGGCCTGCAAGCGAACCAGTTCGCTGCCTCGGGCGTGGGGTGGGACAGGCCGGCAGACCCTTCGGATCCGGGCAACCATGCCAAGAACCGCCGAGTAGAGGTCAAGGTCTACCCGGCAGAGGCGCTCAGCTCGCAGTGAATGCGGTCGATGCCAAGCCGAGCGCACCGCGCGGAGATGTGCGCGGGTGGCGCAAGAGGCTGCTGACGTTGCGTCTCGCGCTTGCTGCGCGAGTGACGCGGCTGCTGTCTTTCCGCGAGGAGCCTGCGTTCATCACGGGCAAGCTGCTCGGCGCTTTGTGTCTCGTCTTCGTCGGGATCGCGTGGTATCTGGCGACTCTGGGCGAGGCCGAGGCGCGCCTGATCTCCCCGACGATACTTCCCAGCCCGGTCGAGGTGGCCCAAAGCTTCGGCTCGCTCGTCACAGAGCGTGCGCTGGTACAGAGCATCGCGGCGACGTTGCGTCGCGTGCTGCTCGGCTTTTTGCTCTCGATCGCGATTGGTGTTCCGGCGGGAGTCATAGCTGGCTCGTGGCGGAGCGTCCAAGCGTTCATCGCGCCACTGGCGCTCTTCGGTCGCAACTTGCCGATCGCGGCGCTGATCCCGCTGACGATCGTCTGGTTTGGGATCGGCGAGAGCCAGAAGGTCATGTTCATCTTCATCGCCACGGTGCCGTTCGTGTTCTCCGACGCTGCGGCGGCGGTGATCGGCATTCACCCGCGATACGTGGAAACGGCGCAGACCCTCGGTGCCAAGCCGCGTCAGATCGTCACCAAGGTGCTGCTGCCGCTGGCCGTGCCGGATATCTACACTAGTCTGCGACACCTGTTCGGTCTCGCTTTCGGCTACATCATGCTGGCCGAGTTGATCAATGCGAAGCACGGACTTGGCTACCTGCTGTCGATGAGCCAACGTCGAGGACTCTCCGAGCACATCTTTCTGATTCTGCTTCTGATCGGTTTGCTGGCTTTCGCCATCGACAGGACGCTCGTTTGGTTTCAGCGAGGCCTCTTCCCCTACCGGAAGGACATATGAGCACCGCCGGCATCGTGCCGGAAGGACGCGAGTCGCCGGCAGTGGTGGAGTTCAGGAACGTTACGAAGACGTTCGGAGAAGGGCCTGGCGCCTTTACTGCCATACGAGACGTCAATTTCGCCGTAGAAGACCGACCCGGACACGGCGAATTCATCGCGATTCTCGGGCCATCCGGCTGCGGCAAGTCGACGGTTCTCAGACTGATCGCCGGCCTGACCCCTCAGCACCCCCCAACTCGGGGAAGCGTGCTCGTTGACGGAAGTCCCGTTTCGGGTCCGGGCCCGGATCGGGGCATGGTGTTTCAGGACTACACTTCGTTCGATCATCGCACGGTGCTACACAACGTTGCCTTCGGTCTTGAATGCCTTGGGATCGGTGCACGGCAGCGAGAGGAACGAGCCAAGCACTGGGTCGAGCGAGTGGGACTCTCAGTCGCGGAGGACGCGGACAAGTACCCGCATCAGCTCTCTGGAGGCATGCGGCAGCGTGTCGCGATCGCGCGCACGTTGATTCTCAAGCCACGCATCATTCTCATGGACGAGCCGTTCGGGGCGCTCGACCCCTCGACGCGTATGAGAATGCAGGATCTGCTAGTCGAGCTGTGGCGATCTCAAGAGGCGACCGTCTTCTTCGTGACACACTCGATCGAGGAGGCGGTGTTTCTCGGTGATCGGATCTATGTGCTTTCCTCCTCGCCAGGCACAATTCTGCGCGAAATCGACGTGCCACCGCCCGATCGCCCCGCGAAAGAAATGCAGCAAGAACCACGTTTTCTCGAGTACGTGTTCGACATCCGCGACACCATCGAAACTCTCGAAGCCTCCACACGAGCGGGCGATGACTGAGCGGCCGGAAATGGCTCCCCGCAGCGCCGGCCTGCTCCGATATCTCAAGGAGGCTTTTCTCTTCAGGTGGAATCTGCTGCTGTTTCTCGGCGGGGTAGCGGCCGCAGCGATCAGTCCAGCACCCGACGCCCTGCTGGCCCTCATCGGAGCTGCCGAGCTGACGTATCTCGCCATGCTGAGCACGATTCCTCGATTCCGTGCTGCCATCGATGCCAAGTATCACGCCAAGCGGAGCGCACGGCGTGAGTCGCGTTCATCACAGGATCGGCAGCTCGTGTTGCAGCAGATGCTCGACAATCTCGACCCACAGGCCCGCGAGCGGTTCCACCGCCTAAGAGGCCGATGCGTCGAGATGCAGAAGATCGCGCGCGGTGTGCGCGGGCGCGCCCGAATCGAAAAAGGGGCCGCCGACGAATTGCGCACTCCTTCCCTTGACCGCCTGCTGTGGGTCTTCTTGCGCTTGCTGCACTCCCGCCAGGCCCTTGAGCGTTTTCTCGCGACGACGAACGAAGGCGAGATTCGCCAACGACTCGAGCAACTCAGACAACAAATCGCTGCGGCTGAGCAGCGAGAGGACGAGCGGATTGGACGCGCGCTTCAAGATAGCGTAGCCACCGCAGAGCTGCGGCTGAGCAACTACCGCAAGGCGGAGCGGAACGCGGAGTTCGTCGGAATCGAGCTCGACAGAATCGAGGAGAAGATTCAGGCCCTCAGCGAGATGGCGATTTCTCGCCAAGATCCCGACTTCATCAGCCGGCAGGTCGATTCCGTGGCAGAGAGTATGTCGCAGACCGAAAGAGCCATTGGCGAGCTGGATGAGATCACCGGAATCACGGCGGACCTCGAGGGTCCACCCGCAATCCTGGAAGCGGAGCTGTCGTCATGACCTCTAGCCGCGAGTCGCGTGAAGCGGCCTCGGGACCGGAAAAGAACAGCCATGGTGCGGGACTCGCTCTCCTCGCGCACGACCTCCCGGATTGGTGTGGACGATTTGGAGAGCTGTATCTCTCTGGCACCACGGTCATGTTCGTGCTGCACGGCAACACCTTCGATTTCGTGCCGATGCCGCCAGCGAATTCCGCAGGTCAGACGAGCTACGTTACGCTGACCGAGTTTCTGGCGGAGCGTTTGTTCGCCTCCTGGGACCTCGTGCTTCACTACGACCTGGCGCGGGGTTTGCGCTGCCTTGCTGGCCGCAGCGAGAAGCGGCTGCGCGCCATGATTGAACTGGCCAACACTCGAGTCGGCGACGTGAGCTCGATGCGAAAGGACCCGGCCAGCATTCTCGCGACGATTGGACGATTCGTCGAGCGCAACACGATGGCCGACGACGAGGACCGGCTGCGCGCGGCCGTCATTCTCGATCACGCCTCGTACGTGGTCCCGAGGGGGGAGGTCGGCCAGAGTCTCTTCACTTCGACCCATCTCGTTACTCTGCTCAACTGGGCCTCTAGCCCGTACGTCAAGCGCCACAACATGGCGTTCGTTCTGATCGACAGGAATCTGGCCGACATATCGGAGCGGCTGACGAGCAATGCACACGTCGCCTCGATCGAGATCGAGTTGCCCGAAGAAACAGAGCGCGCGCTGTTTTTGCGTCACATCGTGGGTGAGCGCGACGTCTCGCAGTTGAGCGATTACGGCATTGAAGAGCTCGCCGGTCTGACCGCCGGTGTGTCATTGACAGACCTGAACGTGTTGATTCGCTCGACGCTTCAGGGAGGGCGTCGCCTCGACGCAAAAGTGTTTCGTCAGCGGAAGAAGCAACTCATCGAGCGTCAGGCGCAGGGTCTGCTCGAGTTCATCGAGCCACGCTGGAACCTCGACATGGTCGTGGGACACGACGCGGCGAAGGACCGCCTCCGTGAAGACGCGGCGCTGCTCGCGCGGGGGGCACTGCAGAGCGTGCCGATGGGCTACCTGCTCTGTGGCCCGGTCGGCACAGGCAAGTCGTTTCTCGCGCAGTGCACGGCCGGCGCGATCGGCATCCCTTGCGTGAAGCTGAAGAACTTCCGCTCTAAGTACGTCGGGGAGACTGAGGCCAACCTCGAACGAGTGCTTGCCGTCTTGCGCCGAATGGGTCCGGTGATGGTCATCGTCGACGAAGCCGACGCAATGCTCGGCGATCGCGACCAATCAGGAGACTCCGGCGTGGGAAGCCGAGTGTTCGGCATGATCGCCGCGCAGATGGGCGACACACGCTATCGGGGACAGATTCTCTGGATGCTGCTGACGGCGCGGCCCGACTTGCTCCCGATCGATCTCAAACGCCAAGGAAGGGCAGAGATCCACATCCCGCTGTTCTATCCGTCTGATGAGCAGGAGGTGAGGGAGTTGTTTCTGGTGCTGGCGCGCAAGCTCGGTGCCTCACTCCAGGAGCACGACGTGCCGCCGATTCCGCATCTCGGGGATTTGTCCGGGGCCGACATCGAGGGCATTATCAGCCGCGCGTGGAGGATGTCGCTGCTTACGGGCAAAGATCACATCGGACGCGAGCAGCTCGAGACCGCGGTCGGTGATTTCATGCCATCGACGCGGACTCTCGAGCGGAAGTTGCAGGAGATGGCGGCCATCATCGAGTGTACCGACAGAGTGTTCTTGCCGGCATCCGTCGCGGCACGCGTAGAGGAGGCGGGCGGACGCGAGAAGCTTCAGGAGCGATTGAACGGACTCAAGCGGCTGGTCGACGCACGCTGATCGCCCCAGCCGACGAGGAGGAACAGAAAAAATGAAGCGCACGCGCTGGCTGGATGACGACGACACTCCAGACCTTCAACTCCATGTCGAGCAGCTGCGACACTTTACGGAGGCCCTCGCAGACGGAACCGTAGACGCTGAGGAGCTGAATCGTCAGCGCGAGGCGCTCGTCGCTGCGATGAAGAGCGTCGAGAGCGAGCTGACCGACGAACAGCATGTCAAAGTGACGAAGCTTCTCACCGAGCTGACGGCGTACAACATCATGGAGACTCTCCACAGCCTCGCCGTCGAACGCGTGCGCAGAGCAGTCGACCGGTGACCGGCGCGCCGGCGCGAGCCAAGATCATTCATGAAGCCCTCCGTCGAGCTCGTTCTGGCGGCCGCTGAACGCCCTCGCCCCAACGTCAAGCACCGAATTCATGGATAATCCGCGTTCATTGAGAGTCTGTCGAAGGGCGCGGCTGCGATGATCACGCCCCGGCTCCGGCCGCGGCTCGAGCTGACTGTCCCGCTCGCGCTCGGCGACGTCGCCGCGCGCGTCGAGGCGCAGCTACGGCAGCCGGACTCACCCTGCGTCGGTCTCGTCACGGAGGATCAGATCGAGCTCAGAGTCCGAAGCGCGGAGCGACGATTCTGGTCGCCCCAACTGGTCGTTCGGGTCACGAGCAGCGACGGCTCGTGCGAGCTGAAAGGTCACTTCGGGCCCGACGCGCAGGTGTGGAGTCTGTTTCTCGCAACGTACGCTTTCATTGTTTTGTGCGCTCTGTTCGGTTTCTTCTACGGCGTGGCTCAGCTGATGATCGAGCAGCCCCCGGTGGCGCTGTGGTCGGTTCCGCTCGCCGTAGTCCTGATCGTTCTCATCTACGTTGCAGCAGGGGTCGGGCAGCGCCTTGGCAGCCACCAAGCGGAGATTCTGCACGCGTTTCTCGTCGAGTCCGTCGCGCCGCAAGGTCAACGACGTCCGTCGCCCTGAGAAGGTCCACACGAGTCTTCCCCGAGCGGCCGGTGAGAGGCCTCAAGAGAACCCTGGGTAGCTGCGGGGAACGCTGTCGCGCCTGATTGGCGGAGCGGGCTAGCTGTTGCGATGTCAAGCTATCTTCAGCCGCACGATCGTGAGGAGTCTCGGCATATTTAGCAATTGATTGGACTATGAGGACTCTGAGCCTCTCGCGACGGGTGGCGCCGTTGCGGCTGCCCACCCACGATGGCAGGCTCGCCCAGTGACCCTGTTGGTTGCTCGACCCTGTAGCGACATCGCTTGCGTTGTCCGACCGGCGCGCAGCGCCGGATGTATCTTGCGCTGCGCGCGAGTCTGACGAGGCGAGCCTCGTCGCTACGGGCGATTTTCAGGCCGGACTAGGCGGCCGACTCGCGGGCGAGCGCGACCACCATCCACACGACGGTCCCAATCGCCCCCACGAGCAAGAGCAAGAACAGAACTAGCGGCCCCCACTGCGGCGCGATCCAGGCCACCGGCTCGAAGCCGGCCCTGGCGAGCGCACCCTGTCTGACCTGATCACGGACGAGGATCATCGCGATCAGCGTAAGCAGAAGAGTCACGACTCCGCCTTGCGCGAGCCTCTCGGGACGCGGTGCCTGCACCGCGAGCAACGTCAAGATCAAAGTACCGAGCGCGAACAGAATCCCAGCGCCGAGGGAGATCGTCGCTAGCAGGTTCTGGCCCATGAAGCGCAGCATCGACTCGCGTGGCAGTGCGATCAGCCACCAAACACCGACCATCAGATTCGCCGCCGTGGCCACCGAGAACCACAGACTTCCGTATCGCACGGCCCAGGCACCGAACGCCGCGTCTCGCGACCGGCGTAGCAAGCCATA
This sequence comes from Acidobacteriota bacterium, assembly GCA_020350085.1. Classification (GTDB taxonomy): domain Bacteria; phylum Acidobacteriota; class Polarisedimenticolia; order J045; family J045. Next base: position 4,085,807 of record CP070706.1, on the reverse strand, counting down.
TATCGCGACGACCATTCCAGAAACCGCTAGTGCCCCGAGAAGCATGTGCAAAAAGCGGGGCGCAAGCGTCGGATCACCGAGGTTGAGCTGAAGCCCCCTACCGCTCTCGTGGTAACGCGATACAAACTCGGCCGGTCGCAGCATGAGCGACATGTTGTTCGTATAGATAAAAGCGATCGCGAGGAACACGAGGGCAACCAGCCAGCCGGTCAGCTCCCGCAGCGAGCCGAGCGCCTCGCCTTTGAACGCGATTAAGTACGTCCCGTAGTAGCCGATCACCAGCAGAGGAATGACAGCCAGCCAGAACCACGCCATCAGAATCGAAGAGGTGAAAAACAGCCGGCCATACAGAACCTGCGCCAGCAGCAACGGTGCGACACCCAACGTGATCGCTGCAGCCACGGCACTCGGCATTGCCTTCGACAGGACCTTCAGCAGCTGGCGGTGGTGGGCCCCTCGCACCCCGGTCGACCGCAGCCGGGACAGCGGCGCCAGAATCGACCCTCCGAGCACGAGGTTCATCGGCAGCAGGTGAAGCAGGAAGGTCAGCAGGAGCAGCATCCAGATCAGCCCCGGCGGTGCGGGAAGCGGAAGCGGGTCCGGATGCGGGATCGCCGCGGCGGTCATCGCCAAGATCATGGCGCTTCTCCTTCGGGTTCGAGGCCCGCGAGATAGGCCGCAAGCGCATGACGCTCTTCGTCGCTTCCCTCGAACGGCGGCATCATGTCGTTAATTTCCGACAGCCGGCCGATCAGCTCGTACCACTTCCGCTCATCTCGATCACCGAGTCGCTCCCCGATCGGCCATCCCCCGTCCGCGGCGTGGCACATCGCACAGCTGTCTCGGAAGACCATTCCGCCGAGCTCGACGGGCGAGAAGGATTCCATCGCCCCTACCGCGCCGGAGAGGAACTCGGCGAGCGCGCGGCGCTCGCCTTCCGTGCCTTCGAACGGAGCCATCGCGTCGTTGATCTCCGGCAAGCGTCCGATCGTGTCGAACAGCTCGTTCGGATCGACGCCGGCCAGCCGCTCGACGAGGGACCAGTCCGCATCGGCTCCGTGGCAGATCGCGCACTGATCTTCGAACAGCTGCTGGCCGACCGCCGCACCGCCTGGGAGACCAGAATCGATGCCGGCATCTTCACGCCCGCCGAGACGCGCGAGGTAGACGGCGAGCGCCCGCTTTTCGGCCGGCGTTCCGACGAAGGGGGGCATCCGCCGGCCGAGACGCGTCTTCAGCCTCAGCTGCGGATCCGACCAGTCTGTCGGATCGCCTACCTCATCGACCGGTGCGGCCAGGGACCCCAGCACGCGTTCGAGCGCATTGACGCTCTGGTTGGCGACGAGTGGGCGTATCGCGACGTAGCCGTCGACCGTGTGGCAGCTGAAACAGAGGGCCTTGAACAGCTCCCGTCCGGCAGCGGCCTCGATTTCCGCGGCACGAGCCGGCTCGAATGACGGGTCAGGACCTCGCTGAGAATCGAAGCCGTCTGGTACTCGAGTCCAAAGAGCCGCGCGGAGCACACCCTCCCGCTCGAGAGCATCGATGGTGAAGCGATCGCGCATCAAGTCAGTGACGTCGTCCGGGGGTCGGGGAGCTTCCTCCGGCGGCGGCAGGCGCACGCCGTTGACGAACATGTACCGCCCGATGATGAACGGCTTGCGCAGGTCCTCGCGGACCCACTCACCGCCGGCGAACGCAATCTGCCCCAAAACCAGCATCGCCGCAGTGGACGGCAGACCGAATGCCGAGCGGCGGACGAACACAACCAACAGCGCGAAGATCACCAGGATCGCCGAAGCGAGCAACGCTATCCGCGCGGCACGCTGCGCTATGGGGTAACCAGCGCCTGCCGTGCCGCCGAGGACGGCGGAGACGATCCCGAACACGCCGTCACCGTCTGCGCCGAGGATCTCGCTCACCGGGATTCCCGCGTTACTCGCCGCCGCCAGATACCAGAGGAGGCCGATCGGCACGGCAATCGCCATCGGCAGGATCCAGTAACCGCCGGCCCACACCGCCATCTTGCTCTTGAGGGCCGCATCCCGACTCCACGACAGCGTCAGCAGCGCGTAGATTCCCGCGAGACCGACGCAGACGAAGGTCCTCGTGACCAGCGACGGCCAAAAAGTCTCGTTGAAGAACCCACTCCAGAAACCGCGATTCGCAACCCAACCACCTGGTGTGAGCATGTACGTCAGGATGCCGTTGATGATGAACAGGCTGAGCCAAGCCGAGACGAAGTAGATCCAGCCGACGGTCATGTGAGTTCGCGCGCTGAGACGATCCCAGCCGTAGTAGTACACGATGGCTGCCGCGATCTCGGTCATGAAGAACGTCCACTCGATCGCCCAACCCCAGACGAAAGTGTTGATTAGCGAAGATGTTCCTTGAGGGTGGACGAGAGCGATCGTGAACCAGATACCCACACCGGTGACGGCGCCGAGCACGAGCGTCAGCAGCATGAAGAACCGACTGTGCCGCTTGACGTAGTCCAGCAGCGACGCGTCAGCCTCGCGCCGAGCTTTGCGTTCGGTGAGGACGAGAAACAGCCCCCCGCCAATGGCGAAGTGCGAGATGAAAACGTGAAGTACGGCGATGACGGCGATGAGCAGACCAACGGCGGGCTGCTCCCAGATCGGATAGTTCACGGGTGCGCCCTCGATCGTTCATTGCGAACGAGGGATCACGTTATCAGAACGCAGGCAGGCGCGTCACGTCGAGAGCGCTCGCCCGGTAGCGGATGTTCAGCCGCCGAGAAGGCCCCGTCTGAGACTGTTCGAGATCGGTTTGTCACCGAGCCAGATTCCGAAGTAAGCCTGAGCGAACTCGGCTCCTTCGCGGACTCGACCGACCTCTTCTCCGTTCAATTCGAGGATCAGCCCTTGCCCTGGAGTGTAGCTGAGGGCGTAACGGTCTCCTGCCTGCACATCAGAGTAAAGCGCGTGAAGTTTGTCGAGTGCTCGCGACATCGCCGCGAGATCTTCCCGACTCTGCTGCTTGATCAGCGCTCGCATGGCCGCCTCGACGAAGTTCTCCCGTGAAACGGCCACGAAGTACTCAATCTCCAGCCGCTTCGAGACGTCCGATAGCGGAAGCTCCTCGACAGGCACCTCAGGGGGCCCGTACAGCGCCGCAGCACAGACCTTGATCACCCAGGCGAAGCGACCCAGGCCAGTGCCTTTGAGCTCCAGGGCGGCGTCGCTGAGCGAGACGCGCTCGAGGAACCGAGCGTTGTTCACCTCCGCAAAGCCTGGCTCCGCAAGGGCGGGAGTCGTTGCGGTGAGCATAGCCAGTGCGAGAGCGAGCGAGAGTCTCATGGGGCCTGTCTCCTCTCCGACGACCATAAGATAGCGTTTTGTCTGCCAATGGTCCACGAAAATAGATCGACAAGTGACGACGGCCCAGGCCCGGCTCGTGCGGAGGGCGTTGCCTCAAACGCGCGTTCACCGTAGAACACACGCACCAAAGGAGCAACTTATCTTTCACTTGCGTTCGAAAACGTCCGTAAAAGTCCGCATTGCCCGCTCATTGGGCGCGGCTGTCACGCTCATCGCGGTCTTGGTCGCCGGCAGCGCGGCGTGGTGCTTCGCGGACCCCCCCGAGGACCCGGACGACCACCAGACGCCCCCCTCCGCCATCGTCAGCGACTTCGAGCCGGGGCTGCCCGGCATGCTTGGCCAAGAGCCGACGCCGAAGGGACGCCTCTACAGAAGCCTCACACTGATCGAACCGCTCGAGTGGCAGACCCCCGACCCGACCTATCGCTGGACGCTGCAGCAGATCGCGGCCGGTCTCGCCGACGCCAGGGTCATGCGTTTGCACTACTGGCTCAAGCAGCGTCTCTCCCCGTTCGAGCGTCCGATCCCGGAAGGATGGCGCGAGGCAGCGCTGGCGCGCCTACGGGCCCCACGACCAACGGCGCCGGACACCGACGGCGGCCTCGATCAAGCGCAGCTCCCGGCGTTCGGCCGCTGGATGCCGTTCGGCCCCACGACCATTCCAGGCCGTGTCACCGGCCTTGCCTGGGTGCCCCATCGACCAGGCTGGATTCTCGCGGCGATGGCCGACGGCGGACTGTGGCTGACCAAGGACAACGGCGCCAGCTGGGATCCGCTCACGGAGCGCGAAGCGACTCAGGCCTCCGGAGCCGTCGCCACGGATCCTCGCGATCCAGACGTTTTCTATTGGGCGACCGGCGAAGGAAACGGTGCCATCGACAACTACGGCGGAATCGGCGTTCTGCGCACGGCAGACGCGGGTCGCACCTGGCACGCCTCGAACGAGTTCTCGAACTCGTTTCGATGCCTGAGAGCAGACCCCGAGTTCCCCCTTCGCCTGTGGGCCTGCGGGGACGCGGGTCTTTATCGATCCGACGATGGTGCGGCGAGCTTCTACCAAGTCGAAGGCGGGCTGCCGACCGACGCGGGTGGAACCGCTCTCGTGTTTCGCCCGGGCGCGCCGCAGACGATGTTCGCAGGTCTGTGGAATCGCGGCGTTTGGAAGAGCATCGATGCGGGCACGAGCTGGACGCAAGTGGAAGGCGGACTGCCGCCTGATCTGGGTCGTAACGACGTCGCCGTTTGTGACGCGAACCCCGATGTGATGGTCGTGGCGTCCGGACTCAACGGAGGCGACCTTTGGAAGTCGCTCGATGGCGGCCAATCGTGGTCGGAGCTGACCGGCGCGCCGGATCACTGTGGCGGGCAGTGCTGGTATGACAATGTCGTGGCGATCGCCCCCGACGATTGCGACACGGTCTATAGCAATGGGGTGGGATTTCACGTCTCGCGAGACGGGGGGCAGAGCTGGGGCGGTACATCGAGCTCGATCCACGTCGATCACCACGCCATCCTGACCGGCTTGGGTGGCGAGGTGATCGTCGGTGATGATGGCGGCGTTTACCGCAGCACCGACTACGGCCACACGTTCTCCAACTCGAGCTCGGGATTGCCGAGCACGCAGTACTACGGCGCCTGTGGTCACGACACCGATCCCGGCTGGGTGGCCGGCGGCACGCAGGACCGGGGAACCCATCGGCGCCGCGACAGCGATGGCTGGCGGCTCGTTCTCGGCGGCGACGGCGGCATGTGCGCGCTCGCCGGCGACAAGATGCTCGGCGAGTACCAAGTCACGAACTTGCAGCGCTCCCTCAACGGCGGCGACGGCTTCGAGAGCGCCAACAGCGGCATCAGACCCGAGGATCCAAAGGCTTGGGTCGGTATCATCGAGAAGGACCCCGGCGACGGCGACACGCTGTACGTCGGCACGTCCCGCATTTATCGCACCACCGATTTCCACGACACGCCCTGGGTCGAGATCTTCCCGCCGCTGTTTTACGGGCGGCTCGTGTCGGCTCTGGCCGTCTCGCCGCTCGATCGCAACGTGCTGTGGGCTGGTTTCGAAGTCGGCGGCCTGTACCGTACGAGCAACGCCCTCGCCGCGCGACCGAGCTTCGACGACATTCGCGGAGGCCTGCCGCTGCGGACCGTCAGACGCATCGTGCCGCACCCGAACGACGTGAACGCGGCATGGATCATCCATGCCGGCTACGGCTATCCCAAGATCTACTACACGAGCGACGGCGGAACCAGCTTCGCGGACGTCTCCGGGGACATACCGGACGTTCCGATCAACGATCTCGTCGTTGATGCCGGCGATACGGACGTGCTGATTGCGGCCACCGATCTCGGCATCTTTCGCTCCACGGACGGGGGCACGACGTGGCACGGGTTTTCGGACGGGTTGCCGGCCGTGGCCGTCGTCGAACTGTTCCGGCATCCGGCGGATGGATCGTTGATCGCCGGAACGCACGGCCGGAGCATGTTTCGCTTCCGCGCGGCATCCGACGAGCCGGTGGCGGTTCCCGACGGCCAGTTCGTCGGAGGGCGGTCCCTGGTTGCCGAGCGCACGTCCGCCGATGAGCTCTGGATCCGCTTCGACACCGAGGCATGCACGGCCGAGCGCTACCATCTTTTCTTTGGCGAGCTGACCCAGGCGGCCGAGGGACCGTACGCGGATGCGGTGTGCGATCTCGACCGTGGCGGAGAGCAGGTTCTGCCGATGCTCGGCGAGCCGTCTCAGAGCTTGTTCTTCGTCGTTGCCGGTGCGACCGGGGCCGGCAACGAGGGTCCGCACGGCTATCGCTCGGACGGGACGGTCAGACCGCATCAGGCGAGCGGTCTGTGCGGCATCGTGACCCAGCAGACGGTCGTGAGCTGTCCCTGAAATCGGACCGACACCAATTCGTCGAGACACGCCGCGCCGCACGCCCGGTCGTGCGTCCAAAACTGGTCCTGGAAACGGGGTTAGGCTGGTAGGTCGCGGGGTCGCTCGTGACTTGACGCAGGTCAAGTCGTGGTGGATCGTTGCGGACTGCGCCACTGGCCGGCGCCCGCCGAGATGGCCGGCAGATCGGTAGGCAGACGCGGGCAGAGGAGGTGGTCTGGATGAGCGCTGAAGCAGTCGCCCCTCGCGAGGGCGTCACGGGCCCCCTCGAGCAGTTCCGCTACGACGACAAGATCGTCCGTGCGTTCACGCTCGCCACCGTCGTGTGGGGCATCGTCGGCATGTTGGTCGGGGTCATCGTTGCTCTTCAGCTGGCGAAGCCCGAGCTGAACCTCGGCATCTCGTGGCTGACGTTCGGCCGGTTGCGGCCTCTTCATACCAACGCCGTGATCTTCGCTTTTGCCGGCAACGCCGTATTCGCGGCGGTCTACTACTCGAGCCAACGCCTGCTCAAGGCTCGCATGTTCAGCGACCTGCTCAGCAGGTTCCACTTCTGGGGCTGGCAGGCGATCATCGTCTCCGCGGCGATCACTCTTCCCCTTGGCATCTCTCAGGGTAAGGAGTACGCGGAGCTCGAGTGGCCGATAGACATCGCCGTGGCGGTCGTCTGGGTCGCCTTCGCCATCAACTTCTTCGGTACCGTGGCTCGCCGGCGTGAGCGGCATCTGTACGTGGCGCTGTGGTTTTACATCGCGACGATCATCACCATCGCCGTGCTGCACATCTTCAACAACCTCGTGCTACCGGTGTCCGCCCTCAAGAGCTATCCGATCTATGCCGGTGTGCAAGACGCTTTCATGCAATGGTGGTATGGTCACAATGCAGTCGGCTTCCTGTTGACGACGCCGTTTCTGGGCTTGATGTACTACTTCCTGCCGAAGGCGGCCAACCGTCCTGTCTTTAGCTACAAGCTGTCGATTCTTCACTTCTGGTCGCTGGTTTTCATCTACATCTGGGCTGGACCACACCACCTCCACTACACCGCTCTGCCGGCCTGGGCCTCGACGCTCGGGATGTTGTTCTCGGTGATGCTCTGGATGCCATCGTGGGGCGGCATGCTCAACGGCCTGCTGACACTGCGTGGGGCCTGGCACAAGGTGGCAGAGGACCCGATTCTCAAGTTCTTCGTCGTCGCGGTCACTTTCTACGGGATGAGCACGTTCGAAGGTCCGATGCTGTCGGTCAAGAGCGTCAATGCGCTCTCTCACTACACGGACTGGACGATCGCGCACGTGCACGCAGGGGCGCTCGGCTGGGTCAGGTTCATGACGTACGGCATGGTGTACTGGCTGATGCCGCGACTGTTCCAGACCGAGCTGTGGAGCCGGAAGCTGATGACGACCCACTTCTGGATCGGCACGGTCGGCATCCTGCTCTACATCATCCCGATTTACGCTGCAGGACTCACACAAGGGTTGATGTGGCGGGCGTTCGACGCGAGCGGCATTCTGCGCTACACGGATTTCGTCACGACGGTCAACACGTTGATGCCGTTTTACTGGATGCGCGCGATCGGAGGCACGCTCTACCTCGTTGGTGCAGCTGCCTGCCTCGTCAACCTGGCGATGACGTGGGTTCGACGCCCCGCGAGCTACGAACAGCCGCTCCAGCAAGCGCCAGCGCTGGCGAGGACCTACGCGGACCAACCGTTGCCTCCACCGCGAGTGGCGAACGTCGCCAACGTCGGAAAGGTCCTCGACGTGTTCGCGCAGATGCGCTGGCATCGGCACTGGGAGCGGTTGCCGATTCGCTTCAGCGTCTGGGTGACGATTGCGGTCGTCAGTGCGTCGCTGTTCGAGATCATCCCGACGTTCGTCATCAAGTCGAACGTTCCGACGATCGCGACGGTGCAGCCGTACACGCCGCTCGAGCTCGCAGGTCGCGACATCTACGTCGCCGAGGGTTGCTACAACTGCCACTCGCAAATGGTGCGGCCGATGCGTCACGAGATCGAGCGCTACGGCGATTACTCGAAGGCCGGGGAGTTCGTCTACGACCGGCCGTTCCAGTGGGGATCGCGGCGCATCGGGCCTGATCTTCACCGCATCGGGCAGACCAACACCAGCGTCTCTTGGCACGTGAGGCACTTCAACCGGCCGACGGATACCAGCAAAGGCTCGATCATGCCGCGCTATCAGTGGCTTCTCGAGGAGAGACTGGACTTTTCGGCGATTCCGCCGAAGGTCGCGACGATGAGGAAGCTGGGTGTTCCTTACACTGAAGCCGACGTCGAGCAAGCCGAGCAGAACGCCCGCGATCAGGCGGAGCAGATCTACCGCAAGCTGATCGCGGAAGACGGCACCTACGAGGGTAGCCATCTTCAGGACAAGAAAGTCACCGCTCTGATCGCTTACCTGCTCCGATTGGGCACCGACATCACGAAGCCACCGCCGGAGGAGCCGATCTCGCCGACGATGGAGGCGGTGGCGACCCACTGAGAAACGCATGCTGCCGATGACTGGTCCGATGCCGCACTTAGACGTCGCTTTGTTGAAAATGATTGCTCTGGTGTTCTTCTTCTGCGTGTTTCTGTACATCGTGATCTGGCTGATCTTCTCGCGCTCCGAGCGACATAAGCGGCATGCGAGACTGCCGCTCGAGGACGAGCGGGTGATCGAGCCGCGAAACACGGCAGACACGCCAGCGCCTGCCGACAAGGGGGGCAGGAATGATGGCTGAACCCGAAAGAGACAGGCTGTTCGAACACGAGTATGACGGCATCAAGGAATACGATAATCCGATGCCACGCTGGTGGGTCTACTTGTTCGCGGGGTCGATTCTGTTCTGCTTCCCCTACATTATCTACTACCACCTCGGTCGCGGACCTTCGATTCAAGAGACGCTCGACGCCGAGATTGCCGCGTACGCAGAACAGCTGATGGCGACCTACGGGGAGCTGAAGCCCGACACAGCAACGATCGTTCAGTACATGGACAACGAGATCGCCATGAAAGGCATGGAGAGCTTGTTCAAAGGAAAGTGTGCGCAATGTCACGTGGCAGATGGAAGCGGCAACGTTGGTCCGAACTTGACGGATGATTACTGGCTCAATGTCGAGCAGATTATCGATATTGCGGAGGTTCTCAACAACGGACGGGTGGCAAAGGGAATGCCGGCCTGGAAGGACAAGCTGACAGAGACACAGATTGTGCTGCTCTCATCGTATGTAGCGCGCCTGCGGCGTGAGCCGCTGCCTGGCAAGGAGCCGCAAGGAGATCGTATTCAACCCTGGCCGCAGAGCGCGGAGCCGCCGCCAGCGGACGATCTCGCGGCGGGGGCGGCGTCCTGATCGGCTCAGGTCGGTAAGAACGGCCCCGGCATCGAGGTATCGAGCATGACGACGCATCAGAGAGCGACCGGAACGGTCACGGGCGAGATTCCCGAGGCTGACATTCAGGTCCTCTCGACCCTGAACAAAGACGGCTCACGGCGCTGGATGCGGCCACGGCTGTCGAAGGGGCGATTCTTGATGCGACGACGCATCACCGCCTACGCGCTGATGCTGCTGTTCATGGTGTTGCCCTACGTGCGGATTGGGGGGAAGCCAACTCTTTTGTTCGACCTGCCGAACCGAGAGTTCACGTTCTTCGGCACGACGTTCTATCCCACGGACACGCTGCTCCTGGCGCTGTTGTTGCTCGCGATCTTCGTCGCGATCTTTTTGCTCACGGCCCTGTTCGGACGCGTCTGGTGTGGGTGGGCCTGCCCGCAGACCGTTTACATGGAGTATCTCTACCGCCCCGTCGAACGATTCATCGAAGGCAAGCACTACCGCTCGGGCGGTCGAACGCCGCTCCACCCGATCCGGGTCGTCGCGAAGTACGCTGTGTTCGCGCTCCTGTCGCTGTACCTCGCGCACACCTTTCTGGCGTATTTCGTCGGAGTCGACGAGCTAGCGACGTGGGTCAGACAATCGCCGTTCGAGCACCCGGCGGCATTCCTCGTGATGGCGGGAACGACGGGTCTGATGCTGCTCGATTTCTGCTGTTTTCGTGAGCAGGTCTGCACGCTCATGTGTCCCTACGGACGCCTGCAGTCGGTGTTGATCGACGAGCGCTCGCTCATCATTAGCTACGATCCAAAGCGTGGAGAGCCTCGCGGCAAGCTGCGGCGCCGGCAGGCTGGAGATCGACAGGTCGCTTCGGTTGCTGGCGAGTGCATCGACTGTCACCTGTGCGTCGCGACCTGCCCGACCGGCATCGACCTCCGCGACGGCCTGCAGATGGAGTGCATCGGCTGCGCGCAGTGCATCGACGCCTGTGACACGGTGATGGACAAGGTCGGCCGCGCGCGCGGTCTGATCCGCTACAGCTCGCAGGAGGCGATCGAAACCGGTCGCAGCCGCCTGCTTCGACCGCGCGTGCTGGTCTATCCGTTGATTCTCGCGATCGTGCTCGGATTGTTCGGCCTCACGCTCGCAGGGCGTGGCTCTGCCGAGGTGTCATTCCTGCGCGAGCGGAGCACGCCGTATCGCGTCCTGGACAGCGGCGAGGTGCTGAATATCGTGCAGATGAGTCTTCGGAACAGGTCGGAGCAAGCGCGGGAGTTCGAGATTTCCGTCATAAGAGAGGACGCTGCGGTTGGCGAAACGGAAAGGATCTCGCTCGCGCCCGGCGAGTCGGATGTCGTCGGCCTGCGGATCGTACTGCCGAGATCCGCATTCGAGCAGGGGAGAGCCGGCGTCGCGATCCGCGTGACCGATGACGAGGGCGAAACGAGACAGCTCGAGCATCACGTGCTCGGGCCGCTGTTCGGCGGTCCCTCGCAACCATCCGCCGCCCCGGAGCAGCAGGAGTCCGGAACATGAAGCCGCACATCGTATGGATCAGCATCATCGTCGGGCTTCTCGCACTTTCGGTGGTCGTCCACGGCATACTGCTCGTCGCCGCGCTCAGCGACCCTTCCTTTGCGGTCGAGCCGGACTACGAAGCGAAGGCGGCGAACTTCGACGCGATCCAGCGCCAGCGTTGGGCCAGCCAGCGACTGGGATGGACGACAGAGCTCCGGACGCGGCCGGCCGTCGACCCTGGCGAGGTCGAGATCAGCCTCGAGGCGTTCGATCGCGACGGTGAACCGATCCGTGATGCGGCCGTCGAGTTGGAAACGTTTCACAACGCTCGAGCGGCCGAGGTGATCAATGGCCGGCTGACACACATCCGCGAGGGGCGCTATCGCGGCGTGCTACCGATGACCCGGTCCGGAGTCTGGGAGATTCGGCTGACGATCACGAGTGAAGACGACGTGTACGTGAGGACATTGAGAAAGAACGTGCTGAGCACACCGAGGTTTCATCTCGCCCGATGATTGGACTGATCGCTGCTGTCTTCGTTGCCAGCCTGACCGGCTCGCTGCACTGCGCCGGGATGTGCGGGCCGTTCGTCGCGTTCGGTGTCGGCGCACCGGTCGATCGATGGGGCCGGCGCCTGCGACTACAGCTGGCCTACAACGGCGGCCGACTCGCGAGCTACACGATGCTCGGTGGCCTGGCGGGCGGGCTCGGAGCCGCTCTCGATCTCGGTGGCACGGTGCTCGGTTTTCAACGCGCTGCACTCATCGTGGCCGGTCTGGCGATGATCGGTGTCGGTGTCATCACGCTGCTCAGGGCGCTGGGCGTGTCGATCATCATGCCGGGAAGTCCACAGTGGCTCCGTAGCTCGTTCCGTCGTTGTTACGGTGCGGTTCGCGAGCTGCCGGCGGGCACGCGGGCGCTGTCGATCGGCTTGCTGTCGACGCTGCTTCCGTGTGGCTGGATGTATGCGTTCGCGATCACGGCCGCCGGCACGGGAAGCCCGGCGCGCGGCGCGCTGACGATGGCGGTTTTCTGGCTCGGTACACTGCCCGTGCTCGTGAGCCTCGGCGTAGGTGTTCAAAAGCTGGCTGGGCCGCTGCGTCGCTACGTTCCGCTCGCCACGGCGCTGGCGCTCGTCGCCGTCGGCCTGATCGCCGTGATCGGACGACTCAACGTTCCGGCGCTGGCCGCGGATCAAACGGTGATTCGCGAGGCGGCCAGCATCGAGGCGTCGATCGAGCGTATCGAATCACTCGACCCCAAGCGCATGCCGTGTTGCGCGGAGAAGGAGTGAGCGCCGGTCTCGGCTCGCTCGCGGGCTCCTCGCGAGCTGGCCACCCTTGCTGTGATCACTGCGGTCTTCCCGTTGCCCCAGCGCTGATCGAACCGAACGCCGAGGCTCAGTTCTGCTGCAGCGGCTGCCGCGTCGTCTACGAAGCGATCCACGGATACGGACTGACGCGCTACTACGAGCTCAAGGATCGAGACGACGAATCCGTGCCCGCTCGATTCACGGGCAGCGATTATCGAAGATATGACGATCCAGCATTCAGAGAGCTTTATGTGTCTCGATCGAGTCAGGGACTAGACACGACCGCGCTCTATCTCGAAGGAATGCACTGTGCGGCGTGTGTGTGGTTGATCGAGAAGCTGCCTCAGCTCGTCGACGGGGTCGTCGAGATTCGCGTCGAGATCGGCCGACAGATGGCACGGCTGACTTGGGATCGGGAGCGGGTCGAGCTGTCTCGCATCGCACGCGTGCTGGATTCGCTAGGGTACTCCTCCCATCCTTATCGCGGAACGCGCCGGGAACGCATTCGTAGGCTGGAGAACCGCCGCCATCTGATCCGCATCGGCGTCGCTGGCGCCTGTGCCGGGAACGTGATGCTGATCGCCTTCGCCCTCTACGGCGCGATGTTCAGTGGCATGCAGCCGGAGTTCCGCGCGCTGTTCCGTTGGGCCAGCCTACTGCTGGCCCTGATCGCACTGGTCTGGCCGGGGCGAGTGTTTCTGACCGGGGCGTTGTCGTCGATGCGTACGCGGGTGATGCACATGGACGTGCCCGTTGCCGTCGCTCTGCTCGTCGGCACTCTGTGGGGCGCGACCAATACGATCCGCGGGGTGGGCGAGATCTACTTCGAATCGCTCACCGCAGTCATCTTTCTGCTGTTGATCGGACGCTGGATCCAGCACCGCCAGCAGTGGTCGGCACACGATGCGATCGAGCTTCTCTACCGGCTGACGCCGGCGACGGCCCGGCAGGTCGAAGCTGACGGCGCGGTGCGTGAGCTGCCAGTGGAGGCACTGGAAACGGGCGATCGTGTGGAGCTTCGCGCCGGCGACTCGGTACCGGCCGATGGCGTGCTGGTCATGGGCAGCTCGTCTTTCGACACGTCGCTGCTGACCGGTGAATCGAGGCCGGTGTCGCTGAGTGAAGGAGATCGGCTTCACGCGGGAACGGTCAATCTGAGCTCGCGCGTAGAGATGAAGGTCGAATCGACCGGAGACGACACGCGTGTCGGTCGTTTGATGGCGCTCGTCGAGCGCTTTGCGCGCGAGCGTCCGCCGGTGGTGCAGCTCGCGGATCGCGTCGCACACTACTTCGTGCTGATCGTGCTCGCGTGGGCCGTAGCCGTGGCACTGCTCTGGCTCTGGCTCGCGCCGGAACGCGCGGTGGAGCACGCGATCGCGCTGCTGATCGTCACCTGCCCCTGCGCGCTCGGCCTCGCCACGCCGCTCGCGATCGTGAACGCGATCGGCCGGGCTGCGAGGTTGGGCATTCTGTTCAAAGGCGGCCAGCCGATCGAGCTTCTCGCTCGCCCTGGAACGATGCTGCTCGACAAGACCGGCACGCTGACGGAAGGGCGCACGAGGCTGGTGTTCTGGCGGGGCGCCGATGAGATCAAGCCACTCGTGGTCGCCGTCGAGCAGCAGGTGGCGCACCCGATGGCGCAAGCGTTCGTCGAAGCCTTCGCGACCGCTGACTCGCTCCGGCCCGATCGCGTCGAGCAGGTTCACGGTCGCGGCGTCAGCGGCGACGTGGCCGGCCGGCGGGTGCAGATCGGCTCTTGTCCGTACGTGAGCTCGAGCGTCGGGTCGCTGCCGACGTGGGGCAGGCAGGCCGTCGAAGAGTGCATCGACAAGGCCCTCTCGCCGGTTCTGGTGGCCGTCGACGACAGGCTCGCTGGTGTTGCGGGATTCGGCGATCCGATTGTCGATGACGCTCGCGATTCGATCGCCGAGCTCGAGCAGCTGGGCTGGAGTATCGGCATGATCTCGGGCGATCATCCCGCCGTGGCCGACGCCGTGGCCGAGCAGCTCGGGATCGACGGGCGGCGCGAGGGCGCGGCCTCGCCAGAGCGCAAGGTGGAGGTCGTTCGTTCACTGGTGGGAGCGGGCGAGAGCGTGGTCATGGTTGGTGACGGCGTGAACGATGCCGCGGCACTTTCTGCGGCAGACGTCGGCGTTGCGGTCCACGGGGGGGCGGAGGCCAGCCTCGCCGCGGCGGACGTCTATCTGCGCCGGCCGGGCACGGCACCGCTCGTGACACTCGTTCGGGGCTCTCGACGCACGCTCGGCGTCATCCGGCGCAATATCGTCGTTTCGGTGCTCTACAATCTGATCACGGCGAGTCTGGCGACGGCCGGGATGATCAATCCGCTGATCGCGGCGATCCTGATGCCGATCAGCTCACTGAGCGTCGTCTTGCTCTCGTATCGTTCACGCACGTTCGAGACAGAGGGCCGTTGAGAGATGTCCGTGCTGTTCATCGTTTTTCCGCTCGCGATCCTGCTGGCCGTCGTGGCCGTCATCGCCTTCATCTGGGCGGTGCGCACGGGCCAGTACGACGACACCGATACGCCAGCCATGCGAATCCTCCACGACGACGAGCCGGTCAGAAGCGAAGGCGATTCTCCGACCACCGACCGTTCCTCACAAAACCCGTAATCTGATCGGTGTGGCGCGTCGTCAGCTGACCGGTTAGCGACAGGGTAGGCCCTGTTGCTACAGGGTGGTTCGACCGAGCGAGCTTGGTCGGACGTCGTGGGGTCTTGTTGGACCGGCACGCAGCGCCAGACATATCTCGCGCTGCGCGCGAGTCTGACAGGGCAAGCCCTGTCGCTACGGGTTTTCGAAGCGCAGTCGTTATGCGTGGGCGGACTGGCGCCGGTGTCGCACGCGCAGGTTCAACATCTCGACGAACACGGAGAAGGCCATCGAGAAGTAGATGTAGCCCTTGGGTATGTGTTGGTCGAGACCGTCGGCAATCAAGACGACGCCGATCAGAATCAGAAACGCCAGCGCGAGCATCTTGATCGTCGGGTGACGCTCGACGAAATCACCGATTGCTCTGGCGAACAGCATCATGAACCCGACAGCGATCACGATGGCGAGCACCATCACCGAAAGATGCTCGGCCATGCCGACCGCCGTGATGACCGAATCGAGCGAGAAAACGATGTCGAGCAGCGTGATCTGGATCAGAACGCTCGGCATCGAGCTGGCCGTTACTGCCGTGGACTCGTGTGGGCCGTCCTCGATCCTCTTGTGGATCTCGTGCGTGCTCTTGCCGAGCAGGAACAGTCCACCGCCGATCAGGATCAAGTCTCGTCCGGAGATCTCCTGGCCCAGCAGAGAGAACAACGGTGCCGTGAGCCGAATGATCCATGCGAGGGAAAACAGCAGGCCGATCCTCATTGCCATCGCGAGGATCAGCCCGATCAAGCGCGCCGGCTGCTGCTGGCTCTTAAGCAAGCGCCCGGTCATGATCGAGATGAAGATGATGTTGTCGATGCCGAGGACTATCTCGATCGCCGTCAGCGTCGCCAGTGCAATCCATGCCTCGGGCTGTGTGATCCAGGTCATGAGGGCTCACTCCATCTGAAACGAATCGTCCGTCGAAACGGAAGCGATCACAACCGACGAAAGCGGCGAATCAGTCGGGCGGATGAAGGACGAGGGGGGCCCGTCGATCTGAGGTCGGAGTAGCGTTCTTCCGCATCGGCACCGAGCGGGCCACCTCGGACAACATCAGGCCGCGTCAGCCGGTGTAGCCCCAAGTCTCGAAGCTGCGTGCCCAGCACTGAGAGACTTTCTTCTTTGCTCCCCGGTCGAGAGGCGGCAGCTCGCTCTTGCGAAATCCCGCGACCGAATCCAGATATCGTTCCATCGCCGGCCGCGCGCTCGCGAAGCCAGAAAGGCCCAGTGCTTCGTAGATCCCACGAGCCGTGGCCAGCGGATCAGCCATCAGATCGGCATAGGAGACCTCAGTCAATCTACCGGGTGGGATGAGTTCCCTCGATCTGAAGAACGCTTCGTACATGGTCTCGTACCGGCGCAGGATGCGCTCGTCGAGCCCATCAGACGCCGGCATCTGGTACTGCAGCAGCGGACGGACCTTCCGCTCCATATGCCGCGTCGAACGGAACACGTCATAAGGATGGCGATGGATGTGTACGAAGCGCGCGTCCGGAAACAGCTCGAGGAGCATTTTCACGCGTGCCGTGTGGCACGGGGACTTGAAGACGAGCCGACGGCCGTATTTCAGTGTCAGCTTGCGGGAGAACGCATCGAGCGATCGTTTCCAGCGGCGGCACTCTGTCTTCGAGGCCGACTCGAAGGTCAGATAGTCGTCGTATTCTTCGGCACGTGCGGGGAAGTGCCACGACATGTGCGGCGAGAGAAAAGTGTCTGCACAGAGCGCCAGCTCGTCTTCGGAGGGCAGATCGAGCCGCACATCCACATCATCCTGCGGTCGCTTGCGCGGCGTGACGTGGCGAAGAAGCGACGAGGAGCTCGGTTCCGTCGTGAGAAACGTGCTCGGAAAGCAGGTCTGATAATAGTTCGGGTAGCCGACGTCCGGATCGCAGCACAGCAGCAGATGAAGATGCGTCGTGCCGCTTCTGTAGTGGCCGAGCACGAACAGCGGCCGCTCGGCACGTATCCCGCGCAGCCGTGCCCCGAATTTTCGCTGTTCGCGACGGGCGAGGGCGGTATTGATCGCGTTGCTGATGGTCGTCAGCGCGGCGCGGCCCCAATAGGCAGGGTGAACGCGGAAGTGGTTATCGCGCAGCACGCGCAGCCAGCCGCGCAACCGCGCGCCCTGTAGCGGACTGAACAACCAGCGGCTCAGCAGAACCCGCGGATCACCGTTTCCCAGGACGGCTCGCGGATCTCGTATTGATGATTCTCGACGAGTCATGGAGGTACGACTGATTATTCACGACGGAACTGCTCAGGCCAAGTCATACCCCACCGGTGCCGAGCGCGCCCGGGCAGACGGACGAGTCCTGGATGTGGGCCGGTGCGGACTCGAGGCGTTCAGATCGTGGGCTGGCCGCGACGGATGCGTTTGAGTTTCTCGACGAATGTCGTACGCTTGAGATGCAGCAGCTGTGCCGCGCGCGCCTTGTTTCCGTTCGTCAGCTCGAGGCTCTGGAGAATCAAGTTCCGCTCGAGATCGGACACCACGCTGCGGAAGCTGATGCCTTCCTCGGTGACCTGCGGTGTCAGCGCGTGTCCTGCCGAGTCACTCTGCAGCTCTATCGGCAGGTCCGCTGGCTCGATGCGCGTGCGGCCACCCGACATCACGGTCGCGAATTCGATCGCGTTTTCCAGCTCTCGCACGTTTCCGGGCCAGTCGTGGCGCATCAGCACGCGCATCGCGTCCTGAGACAGCTCCTTGAGCGGCAGGTCGTTGCGGTGGGCGTACTTGGCGACGAAGTGAGCGGCGAGCAGCGGTACGTCGGAGCGGCGCTCGCGCAGCGGCGGCACGTAGAGCGGGATCACGTTGAGGCGGTAGTAGAGATCCTCGCGAAACTCGCCTCGCTCCACCATGCGTTTGAGATCTTCGTTCGACGCAGCCACGACGCGCACGTCGACCGGAATCGCGCGGGTGCCTCCCACGCGCTGAATCTGCCGGCTCTGCAGCACACGCAGCAGCTTGACCTGCAGATCAGGACGCATCGTGCCGATTTCGTCAAGGAACAGCGTTCCACCGTTAGCCAGCTCGAAACGGCCCGGCTTGTCCCGATCCGCGCCGGTGAACGATCCACGCGCGTGACCGAACAGCTCCGACTCGATGAGGTTTTCGGGAATCGCCCCGCAGTGGACCGCCACGAGTCGCAGCGACTTTCGCAGCGGATGGCGGTAGTGCAGAGCCTGAACGATGAGTTCCTTGCCGACGCCGCTTTCGCCAGTGATCAGCACCGTGGAGTCGACCTGACTGACTTTGTCCAGCAGCTGGAACAGCTTCTGCATCGGCGGGCTCTTGCCGATGATCTTGTCGAAGCTCGTGCGCTCCATCAGCTCGAAACGAAGGCGCTGGTTCTCCTCGCGGAGCCGGCGGTTTTCGAGTGCGCGGTCCAGCGCGAAACGAAGCTGGGTCATCGCAAACGGCTTGGAAAGATAGTCGGAGGCGCCCTCGCGCATCGCATCGACGGCAGAGGGGATCGAAGCGAAACCGGTCATGACCAACACGACGAGGTCGGGGTAATGCTCACGAGCCTGACGCATCAGCTCCAGGCCGCTCATTCCCGGCAGCTTGACGTCAGTGACCAGAACATCGGCCGGCTCGTCCACCAGCAGCTCCCATGCCTGCTCGGCCTGAGAGGCGCCGCGAACCTGGTGTCCCATTTCCGAAAGGAATTCGACGATCGTGCGCAGCAGCCCAGAGTCGTCTTCGGCCACGATGATGTTGCAGCGATCCCCCTGGCCGGACTCGTCCGTCGTCGTCTTCATCGGCGCTCATCCACTGGCTGGCCGCCGGCTGGATGGCTCGGCGGAAAAATCGTCGTTCGAAAAAAATACATAGGCCCGTGCGGGGGGGTGTCAAGAGATCGACCATCGGAGGTGCGATCTTTCCGCGCGGCGTCGGCGATCCGCCGATGCGACGCTGGGCACCTTGTTCCAGTATGGACTCTAAGCCTCAACAGGTCAAGCATTTAGGGGCAAGACCGGATTTGGGCTCCTCGACGGCACGCCACTTGCTGTCGCGTTGAGCACGGATCGCCTGCCGATCCATGAGAGAACACCGTGCCGCCCCTTCGCGCCAGCCTGCTTTGCCTGCTTGCCGTGTCGCTTCCCGTCGCCGGCTCCGACGATCGGTCCAGCCCTCTCGCCAAGCCGACGGAGGCGCAGCTCAACCGCCTGCGCGCAGCTCTCGATCGGGCCGAAACGCGGCCCGAGTGGGAGGCCACGGCCAGGACCCTGCTCGACGCGCTGGACCGTTCGGGATCGGGCCAGGGCGCAGAGGCCGCGTGGCTCGTTCAGCACCTCATGGAAACGCACCCCGATGATCCCAGGCTCGCCTGGCGCTGGGCTGATCAACAGCGTCATCAAGGTGACCCGAAAGGTGCGTTGTCCGATCTGCAGCACCTGATCGAGACGCACCCCGAACACTCCATCGCGGTGCGCGCACGCCGCGCTTTGCCAGCCCTGTTTCTGGCCGTCGGCCAGCCTGCCGAGAGCGCGCGCGCGGACGAGGCCTTGATAGCGGATGGTCTTGCCGACCCGATTCCGGTGCTGCAGCGGCTGGCGAGGACCTACGCGCAGCTCGGTGAGCCGGGCCAGGCGCGTGAAGCTCTCGACAGGCTGCGCGCGCTGGCTCCCGAAAGAGTCACCTACGATCCCACGCTGATGTGGATCGCTGCGGAGACGGCCGAACGTCTCGACCCACCCGAGACGGCAGCGGCCGCGATGCTGCGCTTTGCGAATCTGGTCCCCGATGATCGACGCCGCTCGAGCGCGCTGCTTCACGCGGCCAAGGCGTTTCGCGAAGTGGGCAATCGCGAGCTGGCGT
>CP070706.1:4057301-4065830 GCA_020350085.1 Acidobacteriota bacterium | reverse complement strand
GGAGAAAGCCGTCACATACGTCGGTGAGATTCCGCGCGATTTGCTTCATCCAAGGCGAGCCAGGATTGACGGTGATCCCAGCCACCTGAAGTCGCCTCGTTGCCCACTCCATGACGAGGAGGACAGAGTGCATCGCGAGACCACTCCAGGTCCGTAGCGGGGACTGCGGGCCGGGATGAGAAATGGCAACTCTATCCCACAGAGCGACGTCGTAGGTCGTGTCTGCTCAATGCGATCGAGTTTTCGGACACTACGGGGTCGGCAGCGGCCAGGAGGGGCCGCGCAGGACGCGTGCCGGGTAAGGTAAAGCTAGGTAGGCAGCGGGGCTGTCGTGACCGTCCGCGGCATCGTTGCTGCGTGACAGTGTCATCCACAACGGGGCTGCGCGGCGTCGTGATCATCTCGGCCGACGGGAGTATCATCTGCGTCTGTCGAAGAAGAGAGAAAGGGGAGCGACCTGCTCCCCCTTCGGTTCTCCTTGCTGTTTGTCAACCCGGTCCCTACAGCGGGACACACACCTTGTTCTTATTGTCCCAGTTGCAGGCCGACTGCGCGTTGCAGAGGTTTCGGGTGGTGTACACGGAGCAGTCGACCTGGCAAACGGGGTCTCCGGTACAGTCGGTGTCTGCGCAGTCGGTAGCACCGTCGCAGTCGTTGTCGATGCCGTCGTCACAAAGACCGACCTCGTCCGGCGCCGTCGGCTCGCAGGGGACGTTGTCTACACAGACTCCCGTTTTGGGGCTACCCTCCCACATGCAGCTCGGGTCGGCGTTGCATGATGCCTTATCAACGTAATCGGCGCAGGCTACCTGCTGTGGAGGATCACAGTCCGGGTCGGCGGTGTCGATCAACCCGTCGCAATCGTTGTCGACTCCGTCGGCACACGTGACCTCGCCGTACGGTCCTTCCGAAACCGGCGTGCAACCGGCATCACCCCATGTCGCGGAAGCCATGGGGAAGGGGGGCACCATCGGAGCGGCAGGATCGGCATTGATCCAGGCATCGAGCATGTTCACGCCTTCTTGTCCGAGGAATGCATTCTGCTGGTCATTGGCCAGCCAGAGGAACTGGATGTATTCCCAACTCGTGCCTTGGTAGTAGAGCGTGATGTCAGCGTAGGTGGCTCCGCCGGGTGGATTCAACGCCACTTCATCCCAATGCTTGTAGGTGATGCCAGCACAGGCGTCGCCCGGAGCCAAGGCAGGACCACCGTACTGCGTCGTCGGCACGGGCAGGGCGTTGCGCACACGGGCCTGCTCGCAGTCAAAACCGTAGGGGGGGATGCGATTGTCTTCGGCAACGTAGTCGTTCAGAACGAAGTGGAACGATTTCTCGTAAGTGCCCGGTGCCTGGGCGGCGAGATCGGCGATCGTGATCGTCGGTTGGCCCGTCAAGCGATCGTAGCCCACGGGGATCGGGCCGTAGAGTGTCTCGTCAACAGCCATCAGCGTTGCCGCCCATTCCTGAGTAATCGCCGGGTGGGCCTCGTAGATCTTCGTGTTGACGTCATGAAGGTTGAGAATCGACTGCGGCTCAAACGGCTGGCTATCGACCGGGTTTGTCAAGCTCACACCCAAGCCACCGTAGGCGCCGTCTTCTCTGATGAGAACGTCGTTGACATCGTACCATTTGATGTTGAGCCACATTCTGCGGCCTTCGGGATATCCGGTAATGAGCTTGTGACCGGTCAGGTTCGTCACCTTTACCGTATTGCCGATCACATCCAGGGACGCCGCCATTCGGAGTTGATCTTCACCGCGAATTCTTCCCGCATCCATGGCATCTAGCTGTAGCTGGGTGAGCCCGCCGCCGAGCCTGAGCGTGCCCTGCTGATCCTGGTACTTGATCAGCGGCCACATCCAGTAGTTGCCACCTGTGAGATCGTGTTTCGGCAGGTCGCTACGGGTGAGCGCTCCGGCCTTGTTGCAGCCCTCCCCGATATCCGGCCTCATGTGACACGACTGGCAGCTGAAGGTCCGCGTCGTCCCGTCCTCGTATGTTCCACCGGCGAGGAGCGACGATTGGTAAGCCATATTCAACGCACCGCTTTCAGTCTGAAGCTCAGCAGGGAGATTCGGGACGTGGCGCACATCCATATCGTCGAGTGCACTAGATTTCCACTCGCTGAAGGTCCTTTCGACGATCCCGTACTTGTACGGCGGGTTGTTGAAGGCCGCCTTCTCCTCGATCGGTCCGCCGAGGTTGCCGCCGCTCGAAATGACGGCCCCAGACCACGGCTGTGTCCCGTTTTGAGGAGCCAGGTCTCCCACCGCGGGGTTGGACACATCGTGGCACGATCCACAGATGTCACCTCGATGAAAATTCGACGCCATCTACTGGTGACGCGCATCGGCGTTGTCGTAGGGGCCGAGTTTGTCCGCGCTGCCCCAGATCGATAGCATGCCGCTTCCGTAGTATCCCTCCAGCCCGTCATTGGCGACGAAGGGAGGGTTCATGATGCCGACATGCTCTGAGTTGTCCGGATTCGTCGATTTGTGACACGTATCGCAGTCGATGCCGTCGTCGTCCGCTGCCTGCAGGCCCGACCCGTCGGTAGGCGTCGATCGGCCTGCGTACCATCCCCCGGCGCTGTGACATCGAATGCACAGGTCACCGACTCCATCGAAATCCTGTTCGGCGATCGCGAGCGTGGCCCAGAATATGGGGTCACGGCCCGCGTTTCCCATGGCAGAGCCCCGCCAACCATAGGCGGGCTCGTTAGAGTAAACGCGGGCCTCGTCATACCCGCCATGACAGTTGTCGCAGCGGTCAGGGGATTCGAAGTTTACATTGTCCTCCGGCTGTGTACCGGGCATCATGATCTCGTTCGGAACGACTTCTGCAGCACCCACGACGCAGGAAGCTGCGAGCCACAAAGCCGCTCCCATCATGACGGAAGGCCTCTTTACCATCTCTCCTCCTTTCTCGTTGGTGGCGTCTCTGAAGAACCTCTCACGCGTGACGAGGGAAACACGGCACACGAACTCGCCAGGGCCATCTTCGCGGCGATGACGGACTCATCGGTTGTTTGTCGCCACGCAAGGGGCTCACTGCCTGGCCGCCCGCTGACGGTATCGAAACTCTTGCGAGGACCAGGTGGTCGCCTCGTGTTAGGACCAGATTGTATCGCGTAAAGTGCTGGCGAAATCGCGACTAAATGGCTGTGCGGATGCAGTGGCGTGGTAAGCTCGTCCGCGTTGGTTCGACCTGCTTTTAATCTCCGTTCCTTAGTTTATGTTATTAGCTGCTCTGGTTCGTTCTCGAAGATCTGTTCCGTCAAGAGTGGCATCGGCTCGGAAGGAGCCGTAGGCGAGTGGAGGGCCGCTGCGGCAGCATACTCGGCCGGAGGGACCCTCCCGAGTGATCCAGGGCCGCGCTCTTCGTTGTACTCGAGACGCCACGCTTCGATCGTCCGCCGCGCGTCGGACAGGTCGATGAACCAACTCTCGCTCAGGCACTCGTCTCGAAACGTGCCGTTGAAACTCTCCACAAAAGCATTCTGGTTCGGTTTTTCTGGTTGGATCAAGCGGAGCTCCACGCCCCGCTAATAAGCCCAGACATCGAGAGCACGCGATGTGAACTCCGGGCCATGATCCATCAAGAGAGCTTTTGGATAACCACGATCTGCGCGATGCGATCGAGCACGCGCCCGACTTCCTCGCCTGAGATGGAGAAGCCAACCCCGATCGCCAACGATTTCCGACTGAAGTCATCGAGCACGTTGAGCGTGCGAAAGCGCCGTCCCGTGGCCAGCATGTCCGTCATGAAATCCATCGACCAGCGCTGGTTGACGGCCTTTAGGGTCGTCATCGGGACGCGAGGGGCGGCCGTGTCGGCGATGCACCGGCCGCCGTATGGCCCGCCCAGTCGCCCAGCGATGCTCGTCGTGCTACGTTCCCTCCCCATGAAGACCGTCACCGAAGCCGATCCGATCTCCCTCGACCAGCTTCGACGCATGTCGGAAGAGCTGTTCGGCGACCTGGTCAAGGCCGTGGTCGATGTCGAGCGGCGGATCATGGTCGTCGACGCAGAGCTTCACGCCGACCAGGAGGCCGAGCTGCTCTCGACCGGCTCGCGGCAGCAGGATCTTTGGGGGATCAACATCTATCCTGACCTGCCCGAGGGCGAGTGGCTGGAGTTCGACTCGATGATCAACGTCCGTCCGTCTGTCGGCAATCGTTCGCGCGGCGTGGACAACGACGCAACGCGGGAGGCTATCATCGCTCTCGTGAAACGACTCGTGCGCCGATGATCGACCCCAAGCATCGGCAGCTGGCGGCTGGCCGGTGGGCGACGCTCACGCTGGCCGAGCAGCTGGGCAACGTCGGAAGCGAGGTCAGCCGGACTCTGCAGTGGCGATCTCGAAACTCCGAGATCTCACGTCGGGCTCTCGAGCGCGCGCTGGAGCTGATCGACCTCACGCTCGACGACCCACGCCATCGCGCCTCCGCGGCGCGCCTGCGCGAGATCTGCCGAGCTCGCGAGATCCTGCTCGACTTCGTCATCGGACCCAACGAGTACGGTTCAACCGAGGTCAGCTTGCAGCGTTACTTTGACGCCTTTGCCGTTGCGGCGGCAGCGCGGCGGTAGCGGCACGGCGCCGGAATCGGTTGTGAGCCTATACCGATGCTCTGTCAAAAGAGGTCGAAAATCCCCCGCACCTAGTCGCAGAACACGCGCACCGTGTCGCCGTTCGCGGCGTCGATGTCGACGGACAGCTCGCGTAGGGCCTCGATCAGCTCGTCGCCGCCGAGCTCGCTCAGGCTGGAGAGATCGACACCGTTGTCCCTCTTCAAAACCTCATCCGGTGAGTAGTGAGCCCCGCAAGTGTCGCCGAAACGGTGCTGCGACACGAATGATGCACGTTCAACCAGACTGCTCAGGGAGGTTTCAGCCGATCCAGACTTGCCAACGACGTTCAGATGAAGAATCTTGCGCCGGGCGTGATGGATGACGAAGAACACGTAGAGGATCTGGAACGTTGCCGCGGGTACGGTGAAGAAGGCGATCGCGGCGAGTACGTCACGGTGGTTCTCGAGGAAGGTTTTCCAGCGCTGCCGAGTCTCGGGATCCGGAGATCGGCGCGGGCATGTAGCGCGTCACAGTCGTCTCGGAGATCTCGAAGCCGAGCTTCATCAGCTCGCCGTGCTCGCGCGGGGCTCCCCAGGTCGGATGGTCTCGCACCATTCGGAGGATCAGATGACGGATTTCAGCAGCAACGCCAGGGCGGCCGCCTCGCCGAGGTAGTCGATGATCGCGAGCTGGTGTCTGTTCACGTAGCCGGCAAGGGCAACCAGGAGGAAGCGCCAGGGGCGGACAGGGGATAGGCATCGCATGGCCGGCAAGGGCAGCGGGGACCGCCGGCCGGGATGGGAAATAGCCGTTTGACCCCACGGAGCTACGTCGTAAGCCGTGTCTCCTCAATGCGATCGAGTTTTCGGACACTACGAGTTCTCAAACAGCCGCCACTGCCGTGAGTTCCCGCGCGATCGGCCGAAAACCGCGTGCCGGGCGGCCGTTCGGCAAGTGGCTCGTTTCGTGGCGCCGATCAGTCGGAGCAGGCACCCACGGCGCCTGAGGGTGACATCGTCGACGCGGGATGCTTCAATGATCGCCGCGATGCAAGGGAAGATCGTCTCCCACTACAAGCTGCTCGAGAAGCTCGGCGAGGGCGGGGCAGGGGTCGTTTACGCCGCGGAGGACGTTCGCCTCCGCAGAAGGGTGGCGCTCAAGTTCCTTGCCGAGCGCACTGTGGCGAGCGGCGAGCCGAAGTCACGCCTGGTCCGTGAAGCTCAGATCGCCGCGTCGCTCGATCATCCCGCGATCTGCACCATCTATGAGATCGACGAGACGGACGGACAGATCTTCATCGCGATGGCCTTTGTCGACGGCGTGAGCCTCAAGGAAAAGCTGCGCGACGGGCCACTGCCCATAGACGAGGCGCTGGTCATCGCCGCGCAGGTCGCCGAGGGCCTGATCGCGGCGCACCGTCGCGGCATCGTCCACCGCGACATCAAGAGCGCCAACATCATGATCACCACCGACGGCCTCGTGAAGATCATGGACTTCGGGCTGGCCAAGTTCTGGGAAGAGGCCGAGGTGACCCGCACGGAAGGGATCGCCGGCACCGTGGCCTACATGTCTCCCGAGCAGGCCCGTGGTGAGCCGCTCGATCCGCGCACGGATATCTGGTCGTTCGGGGTCGTGCTCTACGAGATGCTCACGGGCCAGCTCCCGTTCCGCGGCGCGAATCTCCCCTCCGTCACCCACGCCATCATCTACGACACCCCGCCGCTTCCCTCGTCGATCAACCCCGAGCTTCCGGCGACGCTCGATCGGCTCGTCACGCGCGCCATGGCCAAGCCGCTTGCGGATCGTTACGGGGACGTCACCGAGCTGCTCGCCGATCTGCGTGCGACGCCCGACGCACTCGCCGCCGGCCGTGGCGGGCCAGTCGTCCGGCATCGGCGAGCCCGACGCTCGATTGGGGTTCTGCCTTTCGACGACATGAGCCGTGAGCGCGATCAGGCCTACTTCTGCGACGGGATCGCCGAGGAGATCATCAGTGGGCTCGCGAGCGTCGGCGATCTGCGCGTCGCGTCGCGCACCTCGTCATTCGCGTTCAAGGACGGGTCGATGGACGCGCGCGAGATCGGCCGCAAGCTCGGAGTCGAGACGCTCCTCGAGGGCGGTGTGCGCAAAGCGGGTGACCGGCTGCGAATCAGCGCGCAGCTGATCGACGTCGCCAGCGGCTATCATCTGTGGTCCAAGCAGTTTGATCGTCAGCTCGAGGATCTGTTCGCGATTCAGGAAGAGATCGCGCGAAGCATTGTCACAGCGCTCGAGCTCGAACTGACGGACCAAGAGGCGAGGCGGCTCGAGCGGGCGACGAGCGACATCGAGGCCTACGAAGACTACCTTCGCGCCCGCGCCCTGTTTCACCGGCCGAAGCGCAAGAACATCGAGCAAGCGCTCGAGCTCTATCGCCAAGCTGCGGAGAGAGACCCTCGATTCGCGAGAGCCCACGCGGGGATCGCTTTCTCGCATGCCTTCCTCTACTTGTACTTCGGCCGGAACCCGAGCGATCTCGAGGGAGCATCCGATGCGAGCCGGCTGGCCGTCGAGCTGGGCCCGGAGCTCGCCGAAACGCATGCCGCACGAGGCCTAGCGAGCCTGCTCGGAGAGGACTTCTCGGTTGCCGAGAAGGAGTTCGAAACGGCGCTCGGCCTCGGCGGCGACCTGTTCGACGCTTATTACTTCTACGGCCGAGCCTGCCTGACTCAGGGCAAGATCGAGCAGGCTGCGCATCTGTTCCACGAAGCAGGCCGCGTCGATCCGGAAAGCGCGCAGGCGCCGATGATGTTGGGCTGGGCCTACAAGCGTCTCGGCCTCGGCGCGCTCGCGCGCGTCGCCTATCGCCGGTGCATTGAAAACGGCACGCGACTGGTCGAGCAGTATCCCGACGACGCGCGCGCGATGTACATCATTGCCACGGCGTCGCTCGAGTTGGGCGAGAAGGAGAGCGCCATCGAGTGGGTCGAGCGCTCGCTCGCCGCCGAGCCGGACGATCCATACATCGTCTACGGCGTCGCCTGCCTCTACGCCCTGCTTGATGAAAAGGAAAGAGCGCTCGACCACCTCGAGCATGCGGTGCGCACGGGATTCCAGGACCGACTGTGGATCGAGGAAGACGTCGATTTCGACACGATCCGCGATCATCCTCGATTTCAGAGGCTGATCGATCAGCTTCCCGGTTCGGGTGAGGCCTGAGCCGACCTTCTGTCGCGCCGAACCCGCCGTGATGCCTGTCCCTCTTCAAAACCTCATCCGGTGAGTAGTGAGCCCCGCAAGTGTCGCCGAAACGGTGCTGCGACACGAATGATGCACGTTCAACCAGACTGCTCAGGGAGGCTTCAGCCGATCCAGACTCGCCAACGAGGTTGTCGCGACGCCGCGGCGCGCACGGAGAGAGTCGATCGGAGGAGCACCACGTAGAAAAGAAAAGGCAGAATCTCAGGCGGCCTCGCGCCACTGGTAACGGTGGTACAGACCGCCGACACGCGGCAGCGCGACGATACTAGCGTCGCAAGACGGCCTCAGATTCGTTTTACGAGGAGACGGACAGTCCTTCGACAACGAGAGGTGACAGCGATCCTGGTGGTGATCGCGTAGGTAACCTCTGAGAAGTCGTCTAAGATGCTGCTCGTTGAGAACAATGACGCGGTCGAGAAGATCCCGACGCGCGCTCGCCACCCAGCGCCCGGCGGTACCATTCTGCCAGGGACTCCTGAAAGAAGTGCGTATGGGTTCGATGCCGAGCGCCTTGATCGTGCGCAGCACGCCGCCGCCGAACTTGGAGTCGCGATCAAAGATGATGAAGCGCGGCGCACTATCGAACGGAAACGCTTCCGGAGCTACTGGCAGACGCAAGTTGAGCTCGGGTTCATCGTGACGTTGAGATGAAGAATCTTGCGCCGGGCGTGATGGATGACGAAGAACACGTAGAGGATCTGGGACGTTGCCGCGGGT
>CP070706.1:4052582-4057201 GCA_020350085.1 Acidobacteriota bacterium | reverse complement strand
GTTCATTGCTCACCCGCTCGAGTGGACCATTTCTCCAGCGACGAGAACCACATGTAGCCGTCGAAATCTCCGCCGTCGAAGAAAACGAGCAATATCGCAAAGTCGATATCTTTGGTGGTCGCCTTGGTGGACTCGTAGTACCAGATAGTGCGCGACCCATCGACGCCGGCCATCTCCGCCAAGCCGTATCCGCGTGGCGGGCCGAGAACTCGCAGGACGTCCTCTTTGGTGGAAACCTGACGAGTGAGGCTCTCGGCGAGGAGACGCGTTTCAGGCATACGGCCGTACTGGGCCGTGGTGCAGCCGACAGCTGACCCGAAGATGGCGAGCAGGGCCAGCGGCCTCCATCTCATGGCCCGGCTCCCGCGCCGCTGTCGGGTCGGTCGGCGTCCGAAAACCACATGAAACCATCGTAGACGTCGCCGTGGAAGAACATCAGCAGCACGTCTTGCTCGATCTCGAGCGCCCCGCTCTTTTCCGTGACCTGGAGTCGTTCGTAGAACCAGATCTCCCGTATCTCGTTTTGCGCGGGGAACAGCAGTGATCCGGTGCCGTCGGGCGAGCCGAGCAGCTGTCTCACATCGGTCTTCGTCGACGCACCACGGTGCAGTTGCTGCTCAAGTGTCGATGTGGGAAAGGCCACCGGACGGGTCGTTAGCGTGACCCCAGGGCCCGTCGTGAGGCAGGAGATCGAGACGGACGCACACGCCACAATCACGAGCAGAGCCGCCTTCCGCCAGCACTGGGCCGCCGGCTCCACTCCGCGCCGCCACCTGCTCGCTGCGGTGACCACGACCGATTCCCCTTGACCCGCATTCTACCTCGTCCGGCGGTCCTCAACCGGCGGTGCGGGGTGCATCAGCGATGTTGTGGCGTCCTGAGGTCCATCTCGTCGTAAGGACTATCCGAATCTCGGCTGCTTTCACTTAGTCCTTCGTGGCGGCCCGGGTTGCCACCGAAGTCGCTTCGGCGATACGAAGTCCGAGATTTCGATGCGACTCAACGCCACCTCATCGATCGACACTGGGTTGCTGAGGGGTCGCTGGACGAATTAGTCAGAAGGGGGTGCACTCGTAGATTGTTGATAGTTGGTGCCCAGGGGCGGAATCGAACCACCGACACCGTGATTTTCAGTCACGTGCTCTACCAACTGAGCTACCTGGGCACGGTTTCGACAGGGACGAAAGACTAGTCCCGTGGCAGGGGGGCGTCAAGGCGGCAGAGGAGCGGGGCATTCCTGCGGTTTAGGGAGGGACTCGGGGCGGCGATGGCCGATCGCGCCGGCGGGGAAAGGATACGCAGGGGGCTCGTCCGTCCGCCCCGGCCAGCGCTGGTGAAGCTCCGTGCGGCCTCGTAGGCTGGCTCCGGACGACAGGGCAGGAGGCGCGGCGATGGCGAGGCTTTTCACGGCAGAAATCTGTCCTTTCGCGCAGCGGGTGCGGGCGGTCGTGGTGCGGCTCGGGATCACGGATATCGAGCTCATCGAGGTGGATCTGGCGGATCGGGATCGGGAGCTGCTCGCGCTGAGTCCGACGGGGCGGGTGCCGTTGCTGATGGACGGGAAGCTGAAGCTCTACGAGTCGGCGGTGGTGGGGGAGTATCTCGCTCGGAAGCACGGGTGGGACGGGGCGCTTTCGGGCGATCCGGTGCTCGCAGCGCGGCAGCGGCTGCTGATGGATCGCTGGGACCAGGTGATCAATCCGGCGTGGTATCGATCGCTCGGGGATCCGGCGGCGTTCGATCGGCGGGTGAAAGAGCGAGTGGCCCGTGAGCTGGACGAGATGGAGCTCACGGTCGCGATGATGTCCGGCGCGGTCGACAATCTCGTCGCGCTTCACTGTGCGCCGTTTTGGGCGCGGATGGATTGGCTGCGCCGGCACTCGCCGTTGCCGGGGCTGGTGGATGCACGGGCGGGGTTTCGAGCGTGGCTGGATGAGGCGATCCGAATGCCGGAGATCGCAGCGACGCTGCCGGAGCGGGAATGGGCGGTGCGGAGGTATGAGAGCGCTTACGTAGCAAAGGGGTGAGCGGGCGCTCTCGAGTCGTTTTCTGGTGCGCGGTTGTCATGACGGGTGTCTGCTCGGCGACCGCTCCTGCGCGAGGTGGGAACGAACTGGACAACGCTCGGACTGTGCGGCAGTCTCTTACGGTTTGATTCTCTCAGTGGCGAACAGAAACGCGGAGGATTCATGGCCAACCCGATGGCGACGATCGAGACGAACAGAGGTTCGATGACGATAGAGCTTTATCGCGACAAGACGCCGAAGACGGTGGACAACTTCGTCAAGCTGGCGAGGGACGGGTTCTATGACGGGCTCGTTTTTCATCGCGTGATCAAGGAGTTCATGATTCAAGGCGGGTGTCCGAAGGGGACGGGTACCGGCGGGCCGGGTTACACGTTCGAGGACGAATTTCACGCTGAGCTGCGGCACGATGGGCCGGGGGTGTTGTCGATGGCGAACGCCGGGCCGAACACGAACGGCTCGCAGTTTTTCATCACGCTGGTGCCGACGCCTTGGCTCGATGGGAAGCATTCGGTCTTTGGGCGGGTGACGAGCGGGATGGAAGTGGTCGAGGCGATTGGGGAGGTCAAGGTCGGAACGGGGGATCGGCCGCGTGAGGATGTCACGATGGAGAGGGTGACGATCGCGGAGGACTGAGGGGGGGCGATCGGGGCGCGGCTCGGCTGGGGAGTGCGTTATTGACCAAAGGCTGCGGGGCGGTCGCGTTTCGATTCACAAGCAGCACACGAGAAGCGGGCCGGGCTCCTAGCGCGTCACGGGAAGGCTCGTCTCGCCCGCGCGGCCCCTACGGCTGACGCGTCGTCGGTGGCGGCACGTACCTCGCGCGCGTGGCGGGCCTCTGCGATTGTCGAGCTTCGTCGGGCTGTGGTACAAAACAGACCTGTCTTGTCAGCGCGTCGCTTCGTGATCGATCGCGGCGGCCGACGGACGCTCATAGCTGCCGCCCTCGATGACCAAGAGACAGCGGGGGAGGGTGCTATGAAGCGGTCCGTCTTTCTATCTATTTGCACGGGATGTTGCGTTTTCGGGTTCGTTGCTGGCGCTGCGCTCGCGGATACCTGTCCTGGGCACGTGGAGAAACTGCTCACGCCAGGCCATCAGTACATCGGCAGCATGGAGGAGTGGACTTCCGACGTCGAGGATCCGGGGCACGCAGCGGACGCGGAACTTCTCTCGGTCAGGGCGATCCCGGTCATACCACCGACGCGCGAGAAATTCGCGATCGCTTGGATTTCCAACAGCGAAGACGTCTGGATTCGCCGCTACGACGTGGCGACGGGCAGTCTGCTGGGCGTTGCCAAGCGGCTGAATAACCCGAATGCCGCGTGGGAGAAGGCCACGAGGCACTGGGTGAGATCGCTCGGCTTCGACTTCTTCGGCTGTCCCGCGATTCAGGGCGAGAATTGGTGCGCGTGGTTCGCGTGGGCGAATGAGTGGGGTCTCGTCTACTGGCGCGCGATCGGAGCCGAGACCGGAAAGCTCAGTCAGACGTTCTGGGGGATCGGGCGCGATCCATCAGGTGCCCTCGGAGTGGCGCAGGCCAGTGGCTGGCCACCCGTGGTGTCCCGCAAGCGTTTGGTCGCCTACATCAGTCTGGACCGCAAGCAGGTCTGGACCGCGTTTCTCGATCCCAGTGGTTACCCGGTGGGTCCATACCGTCTGCTGAGAACGATCACCGAGCCGAACTGGAAAGCCTCCCAGACCGCCGTCGTATGGTCCGGAAGGGAGAGGCGATGGTTGGTCTCATGGACGGAGAACTATGACCTCGTCAGCAAGTTCAACGGAAAGATCATGGTTCGCACCGTCGAGTTCGATGGAACCGTGGGTCCCGTGACGGACCCTGATCTGCAATTGATGTACTGCGAGGGTGATCCACAGCAGCAGGGTTGCCTCGGCAAGGCCGTCTTCTACAACCCCAGATGCGTCTGCAAAGGGATCTGGTTGTCTTCGAGTCCGAATGCCAGCTTCAAGGACCGATTCCGGTTGCACCAATACGGAAAGCAAGCCAGCCTCGACGGCTCCGGAGCGCTCAGCGCGTTGTGGTCCAGCGGAATGCCCGGGACGTTTGCACCGCTGACCCAAGCGGCGCTTTGGTCGGACGGCCAATGGACGCCCTACCAGATCCTCGAGAGCGGACACGGTTCCGGCGCGCTCCACAGCCGCCTGGTCCAGGAGTCTGCGGTGAGGATTCCGGCGGGGCCGGTCTTCAACACTCTATCCACTCCGCAGGGCTTCAAGGCCGGAGCCTCCGTGGCGGTGGCGCTGGCCGAGAAATGCGACGGCGATCCGCCGCAGTGCGATCTCGGGCTGTCGATCGTCGACGTGACGCCGAACGGCTGCAAGAAGGTCACGGAGCCCTAGCGCCAAGATAGCGACGGATCGATGTAGCCGAAAGATTCTGCGATTCGGCCGCGAAGGACGTAGCGATGCCGAATCTGGTGGGAGGGATTTCAGGACCAGGAATCGAGAAGCGATCGGGCGCGGCGGAGGTCGCGCGTCTCGAGGCCTTCGGTAAACCAGGCGTAGCAGTCGGCGAGGAGCTGGCGGGCGGCGTCCTGTTTCCCTTGGCGCCGCCACAGCTCGGCGAGCGCCATC
>CP070706.1:4038859-4052482 GCA_020350085.1 Acidobacteriota bacterium | reverse complement strand
CGAGAACGAGATCGCCCAGTCCGAGGGAGCCACGGGCAAACCGTTCGTTCGCTATTGGCTGCACTGTGCGCACCTCGTGATCGAGGGCGAGAAGATGTCGAAATCGCTCGGCAACTTCTTCACGCTGCGCGAGCTGCTCGATCAGGGCCACGATCCGCGCGCGATCCGCTACGTGCTGCTCGGGACTCACTACCGGCGTCCGCTGAACTTCTCCTTCAGCGCCCTCGAGCAGGCTCGCCGCGAGCTCGAACGGATCGAGGAGCTGCGTGACCGGCTGCGCCGCGAGGCTCGTGAGACGGCCGGCCGCGCCGGCTTCGGGCCTCGGATCGACGAGGCCGAGCAGGCGTTCGGAGCTCGGCTCGACGACGATCTGAACATCAGCGGAGCGCTCGGGGAAGTGTTTCGGTTGGTCCGCGAGCTCAATACCGCTGTCGATCGAGGCGAGGCTTCTCGCGAAGACGCCGAGAAGTTCGAGCGGTTTCTCGCCAGCGTCGATCGCGTCGTCGCGGCCTTGGTTCCGTGGCAGGCGCGCGAGGAGAGGATCGACCCGGACGTGCAGCGGCTCGTCGACGAGCGTGAGGCGGCGCGAGCAGGGAAGGACTGGGCGGCTGCCGACCGGCTGCGCGACGAGATCCAAGCGCTCGGATACTCGATCGAGGACACGCCCCAGGGGGCGCGCGTGCGCCGCGCGCGCGAGGGCTGATGCCGGCCGCTCGCCGCCCTCGTCTGTCGAGATCGAGTACCGGCCCGGGCCTCGGCCGGTTGGCCTGCGCCGGAATGTGCATGGTGCTGGCCGCAGCCGGCGTCGTCGCGGCTGCCGAGGGACGGCTGGAGGTGACCGTCCTCGCCGTGGGCTCGAGCAAGGCTCCTTCGCGCCGGCCGCTGGCCGGGGCGACGGTGCTCCTGAGCCACGCTGCCGGGCTGATCGACGAGCGCAGCTCGAGCACCGACGAGCGCGGGCGCACCGTCTTCGACGGCCTTCCGCCGTCGGAAGACTACCTGGTCGAGGCGCGTGCGCCCGGATACGGCACGGTGCGCCGAGAGCAAGTCTCGGTCGTCGCCCGTGAGTCGACGCGGCTCGCCATCGGGCTGTCGGCCGAGCGCCGCGAGACTGTCGAGGTTGCCGGGCGCGGTCGCGTCGTACACCTCGACAGCGGTGGGCAAGCCTCGACCGAGTTGTCCGACGCTTTCATCGAGGACCTGCCGGTTCTCGGCCGCGATTACCAGGGCTTGCTGACGATCGCCCCGGGCGTTCAGGACACCGATCAGGACGGCAACCCGAACGTGCACGGCGCGCGCGAGCGCGACTTCAAGCTGCTGGTCGACGGCATCAGTAACGTCGACCCACTGACGGGAGAGTTTCTCTCGTTCGTCAACCTCGACGCGATCGAGGAGCTCGAGATCATCGACGCCGGCGCCGATGCCAGCTTCGGCGGCGCGGTGGGCGGATATGCACGGGTGATCACCAAGAGCGGAGGCAACAGCTTCGAGGGAGCGTTCAACCTGTTTTTTCGCGACAGCACCTTCGACAGCGATCTCGGCGGCGGAGAGCCCCTCGAGTTCGGCCTGGTCCAGCCGTCCTTGCTGGCCTCCGGGCCCATCGTTCGCGACCACTTGTGGTTCATCGCCAGCCACGAGTACATCGATTTCAAGCAGCCCATCGACGTGTCCTCCGGCGTGGACTTCGTGCAGCGCCGCTCCGGCTGGCGCCACTTCGACAAGCTCACCTGGCAGCTCGGGGTGCGCAGCCGGCTTCAGCTGCAATACAGCGCAGATCCGCTGGCGATCGAGCCGGACGAAGTGAGCAGCATCGTGCCTCCCGACAGCGGGAGGTACTACGAGCAGGGCGGGCCGACCTACAGCCTGCGCTGGACGCTGCCCTACTCGGCGAGCCTGTTCCTGGAGGCCACGGTGGCCTTCTCGGACGTCTCCCGCGAGTGGCGGCCGTTCAACCCGCAGGCGCAAAACAGCTGCGTGAAGCCGCGCAACGAGGACGAGCAGTACCTCGCCGGCCTGCTGTGCCGTGACGTCGAGCGAGGGGGCCTGCGCAGCGGGGCGTACTTTCAGGATTATGCCGACGAGCGGCAACGCTGGACGTACAAGCTGGACGGTGAGAAGTTCATCGAGAGCTGGCTCGGAGGCTCCCACCAGCTCAAGGCCGGTCTCTCGCTCGAACGAGGCCGTTACGGCCGCGAGAGCGCTTACCGCGACCAGCTGTTCATCACCGCGCTGCCGCTCGGGTCGAACGTGATCGATCTGACGGGGGGCTCGCTCAACACGCCCGCGCTCGAGGTCACCCAGACGGTCTACTCGCGCAAGCTCGATCCCAACAATCCCGGCTTGCCGGCGTTGGTCTCCGATGAGGCCCAGGGCGACGTGTGGTCGCTCTACGTGCACGACACGTATCGCCCGAGCGATCGGTTCGTCGTTGGCGTCGGCCTACGCGTCAGCCGCGAACAGCTCTCCGGCAACGGCTTCGTACCGTTCGATCCCGCCGCCGAGCGACGTCGTTACGCGGAGTTCCTCGATTTGTGCATGAGCGGTGATCTCGTCGTCAACGGGTTCCCGATCGTCGGAGCCCGACCGGCGACGTGCTTCGTGTCCTTCGGCGGGTTGACCCACTTCACCGTCGATCCACTCGACATCCCTCAGATCGATCCCAACAGCGGCCTTTCGACCGGTTGTAGCGACAAGGTCAACAGCTGGCAGTGCACCGCGATGGAGACCACGCTGCAAAACGGGCTAGAGGTCCGGCCCCGACAGCGCGAGCGGTTCTCGATCACGAACACCAATCTGGCGCCCCGGCTGTTCGTCTCGTGGGATCCGGCCGGCGACGGCAAGACCAAGATCGCAGCGAGCTGGGGCCGCTATTTTGGCGCGACGTTTCTCGAGCCGTTCGTTCTGGAAAATGGCCCGGATGTCTCGTTCAAGGTATTGACGGCCAACAAGGAAGGCCAGCTGCTGCGCGACGCGAGCACGATATTCAGTGCGTTTCAGATCTCGATGGTCGATCGAAAGCTGCGCTCGCGCTTCAGCGATGAATGGACCATCAGTGCGGAGCGCGAGATCGCTCCCGAGACGTCCCTCCGCTTACGCTACGTCAATCGACACTACCAAGACCAGCTCCAAGACCGGGACGAAAACCACGCCCCCGTCTACTGGGACGAGGTTCCCGAGCTGCTGGCCGACGACCGCGAGAAGTCCAGCTGCCGTCAGATCGGTCCGTACGCGGACTGTTTCGGCGGGCGCCGGCGTACCGCGTTCGGCCTGCCCGTCAACGCGCCCGACGGTTATCCAGATCTGCAGATCGTCAGCCCGTTCTTCGGCAACGTGAGAGTTATCGGCAACTTCAACTCGAGTACGTACGAGGCATACATCCTCGAGCTCAATCGCCGCTTCTATCAAAACTGGGAGCTGAGAGCCTCCTATACCTGGTCACGAGCCCTCGGCGATGCCGAGGACTACTCGCAAGTTCTCGGTGATTACGTCACCGACATCGAAGACGAGCGTGGTCCGCTCTCGAACGATCAGCGCAACGTCGTCAAGGTCAGTGGTAGAGTGCTCGTGCCGTGGTGGGGCGGCATGCGTCTCGGCGGGACGATCAGCTATCAGTCCGGGTTGCCGTACTCGATCGTATTGGAGCGACCCGTCGTCGATTATCCGACCAATCTCGGACTGGGAGCGAGCGGACGCGACTACAACACGCCCACTCGCGTATACACGTTCCTCTTGAGCCTCCCGCGCCTGCGGTATCCGACCGGCCAGCGCAACGATCAGGTCAATCCCCCGTATTGGAATCTCGATCTCAATGCACAGAAAACGTTCTCGTGGCGCGACGTTCAAACGACCGTGCAGCTCGACATGTTCAATGCGCTCGGGGACATCACTCAGCGAACGCTCGAGGTTCGCGGAGGCAGCTCGAGCGGCATTCCGGTCGCCGAGCGCCGGCTGGGACGCCAATTCCAGCTCGCGCTGCGCGTGAACTTCTGAGTCGAGGGTGTCCCGCGGTCGGGAGCGGTCCGGCGGCGCAGGGACGGCGAGTGCGCTTTCGAGCGCTACGCTGCGAGCGTGGCCGAGAAGCGTCGCGATCAGCCAACGGACAGTAGCACGGCGAGAGGCCGGCGGGCGGAGAGCTTGGCGGCGCGCTACCTCTTCGCGCAGGGGATGACGATTCTCGCCCGCAACGTGCGCGCCGGCTGCGGGGAGATCGATCTGATTGCTCGCGATGGCGATCAGATCGTTTTCGTCGAGGTGCGCAGCAGGCGCCGCGGCGCGCGATTCGCGGCTGCTGCCACCATCGATCGCATCAAACGGCAAAGACTGGTGGCTGCAGCCTCGGCATGGCTCGCTCGGCATGGTATGAGCCGCGCCTCGTGTCGATTCGACGTCGTTGCGATCGAAACGGTCGCGTGCGGCCACCGGCGTGGCGATCGGCTGCAGCACATCAAGGGCGCTTTCGTCGACGATGACGAAGAGATCTCATGAAGTAAATGGTTTTCCCGCCAGCGGCTCGGCCCACGGGAACGGGCGCCGGGCTTGCTGTCTCATTCGCCGGCGGCGTGGAACGGCGCGCGGCGGCAGCCATCGGCCGCGCAGCTCCGCCTCGAGCTGCCGCCACCACAGCGCCTTTTGCGATCTTCCGATCATGGGCCGCGGGCCGGGCAACGACGGCGAGCGGCCAGCCACCCAGGCATGGTGTAGGCTGACCTGTAGGCTAATCTCGACGAGCCACGCCCGGGCCTCGCCGCGTGAGCCGGTGGCACACAGCCTCGCAGTGATTCATATTTGTTCGGGGCATCCCACGCGGGTCTGCGAGCCGCGGAGCGCCATCACCAAGAAGGGCCGTCGTCACCTCGGGGGATTGAATGAGCCTGATCGTTGTCTCGAATCGTCTACCTATCTCCTTGGAGCGGCAGAGCGAACGCCGATGGCAGCTCGAGCCGGGCAGCGGCGGGCTCGTCACGGCGATGGCACCCGTGCTGCGCGACCGCGGAGGGCGCTGGGTCGGGTGGGCCGGCATTGCCGATGCGAGCGGCTCGTCGCTCGATCAGGCGCTCGAGCAAGCCTCGCGCGGAACGGGCTACCGACTCGAGCCGGTCCAACTCGACGGTGACGATGTACGGGACTACTACGAAGGATTTTCTAACGAAGTCGTCTGGCCGCTGTTTCACGACCAGGCGGGCCGCTGCCGGTTCATGCCGGAGTACTGGTACCGCTACCTCGAAGTCAACCGCAAGTTCGCCCGCGCGATCGCGCGTAACAGCTCGGAGGACGATTACATCTGGGTCCACGACTATCATCTGATGCACGTCGGCCAATCGCTGCGCCAGCAGGGCGGGCAGCGCCGGCTCGGCTTCTTCATGCACATCCCGTTTCCCCCGGTCGATCTGTTCGTCAAGCTGCCGTGGCGCGAGAAGATCCTCGAGGCGTTGCTGGAGTACGACCTGATCGGATTGCAGACGATGCGCGACCGGCGCAACTTCCTCGAGTGTCTCGAGCGGCTCGATCGCCGGCTCAAGCCCAGCGGGCGCGGTCCGGTCGTGACGCTCAAAGTTGGACAGCGAAACGTTCGGGTCGGCAGCTTCCCGATCAGCATCGACTTCAAGGATTTCGTCAAAACGGCGCGCACGCGCGAGGTTCAAGCATCGGCCGCACGCATCCGCTCGGCGCTCGCCGGGCAGGAGATCATGCTCAGCGTCGATCGTCTCGACTACTCGAAGGGGATCCCCGAGCGGCTCGAGGGGCTGCGGGCGGCGCTGCGAAAGTACCCGGATCTGAGCGGCAAGCTGACGCTGATTCAGATCGTCGTGCCGAGTCGTGAACGCGTCGAGCAGTATCAGCTGCTCAAGGCCCAGGTCGAGCAGCTCGTCGGCGAGATCAACGGTGAGTTCACCCGCCCCGGTTGGGTGCCGGTGCAACATATCTACCGAAGCTTCTCCCGTGCTGATCTCGTCGCGTACTACGCGGCGGCGGATATCGGCCTGATCACTCCGCTCAAAGACGGCATGAATCTGGTGTCCAAGGAATACTGCGCCTGCCGCACCAACGACGACGGAGTGCTGATCCTGAGCGAGTTCGCGGGATCGGCCTCGCAACTGCATCGCGGCGCGCTGCTGATCAACGCTCACGACCGTGAAGGGACCGCTTCGGCGATCTACGACGCCTTCGGGATGTCGCCCGACGAGCGTCACGCGCGTATGCGGCGGTTGCGCACCAACATTCGCAACCAGGACATTTTCTGGTGGGTGGACACGTTCTTGCAGACGGCCTTTGGACGCCAGCTCGGCGATCTGCCGACCCTCGAGGAGTACCCGCGATTGGCGAGCAGCTTCGGTGCGGAGCCCGGCTCGCCAGCGCTGCGTCACGGGAGGATTCACTGAGTTTCCGAGCGCGTCTCGGCTGAGCTCGACACCCCCCGCATTCCGTTGACGCTCTCAGCGCCCGGCCGTATGCTTCAGCACTCTTCCGAGTCGAGACGCTGGAGTCCGGACGCAAAAAGTCTCGAGGCTCCACCCTCGGGGCGCCGTAGCCAAGTGGTAAGGCAGGGGTCTGCAAAACCTCGATCACCGGTTCGAATCCGGTCGGCGCCTCCAGCCGCTCGCGTTCCCTTCAAGAACCGATCGCGAACAACAGCGCCCGGACGTAGCGCGGATCGGCCGCACTGCCGGCCAGCACGGCGGCGGCGTCCTCGCTCAGGCGTCGGCCGAGAAACTCCGCCGCGCCCGTCAGG
This sequence comes from Acidobacteriota bacterium, assembly GCA_020350085.1. Classification (GTDB taxonomy): domain Bacteria; phylum Acidobacteriota; class Polarisedimenticolia; order J045; family J045. The sequence continues at coordinate 4,045,752 of CP070706.1, read as the reverse complement.
TCCAGCTCGGCCGCGAGCTCGAAAAACAGCGGACTCGGGGTGGCGTCGGCAGACAGCAAGCGCGCGATCGCTTCGCGGGCCTGAGGCTCGTCGAGGGGCACCGGCCGCACGGCCTCGCCGAGGGCCCGTCGCGCCAGGCTCGTCAGCGCGACGGAGGACCACTCGATGTCGTTCGGGCCCTTCCGCGCGGCGAGACCCGCGCGCAGCTCGCGAAGCTCGTCGCGCCCGGCATCGAGCCGCTGCTCGAGCAGCTCGCCGAGAGCCTCGATCGTCGCGAGCCGCGCATCAGCGACAGCAAGATCCTCGGCCGTGCAAAACGCCCGCGCGGAAACGCCCGGCTGGGCGAGCGTCGGACGCGGCTGTGTGAGCCCCTCGAGCAGCGCGTCCAGCTCTGCGTCCAACCTCTCTCGCGCGAGGTGCACGCGAGACAGCCAGCCGCGGGTCGCGAGCCGCGCTGCGCGTCGCGCGCGCTCGATCACGGCACCCACGCCGAGGCGATTGAGCTCGATGATCGGCAGGCCGGCCAAAGCGCGCGCCGAGAGATCTTCGACATCCCCCCCGCTGTCGCTTCGTTCGTGGGCCGCGGCATCCGCGACGCCGTTGCTGGCCGTCGAGCTCAGCTCGATCAGGCCGAGATTGACGTGACTCAGCGCCGTGCGCAGCGCCTCGGCGTGCGTGCTGGGGTCGCCGAGGTGGCCCAGGCCCGCCACGGCGAAACGGTTCGCCAGCCGCACGAGATCGTGGGCCACCCGCTCGCGAACCGGGTCAGACAGCCGCCTCGCCGCCTGCTTGATGAGGGCCGGCGCGATCGACGCTGCGAGCGCCGGCAGCGGCGGGCCGGGCCGATCCCGCCCGCCACCAGCTTCACCAGGCTCATCGGGAGCGGGCAGGGCCCGAGCCTGCTCGGCCCGACGCCGGCGCACCCCCGGGTCTGCCTCGGGGCCGGCGGCCCATACCTCGAGCGCCTCGTCCAGCTCAGGAAATCCGAGAGCGGCCATTCGCTTCGCGCGCTGTTCGAAGGCCTGCTCCTCGCGCTCTGCCGGGATGATCCAAAGCACTTGCTCCAGCAGCGCCTCGAACACGTCGCGCCGCTCGGCGCGCAGTTGGTCGAGGCCCGACCACAGCGCACGCAGCGCCGCGTCGGCGATCCCCTCGCGGCCCTCCACGAAGTACACGTTGTCCAGCGTCGCGAGCGGCCGGTCGTCCGGGGGCCAGAAATCCTCGTCCGTCGATGGGTCCAGCTTGTAGACGTGCAGCAGTCGGGAGAGGGCCAGCACGACGGCATCCTCGTCCGCTTCGAGCAGCCAGCGCACGAGGAGATCGGGTGCTGCTTCCGCGAAGCTCTCGAGCCACGTGCCGAGCCGCTGCGGATCGAGGTCGTCACCGACCCAGGCATCGACGTCGATGAGAAACTCGAGCTGATGACGCGAGGCGTGTGCGAGCAGCGGCAACGCCTCTTCGCGATCCAGACCGCGAACGGTCAGATACAGCTCCTGAGCTGGAAGCGATTGGACGAGCTGGCGCGGACGGCGCGCGCCGAGCACGCGGGCGAGCCGCTCTCGGTGCGACAGGGCGAGAAGCTGACGGCGCTGTTCGACGAGGCGCGCGTGGTCGCGTTGCACGGCGTCATTCTGAGAAGAGCGGCCGCGCAGCGCCACTCCCCCTACCGTACACCTCCCCGTTCAGCGTCGATCGACCACCGTTTCCCAACGACTAGTTGTCGGTCCCCGCTGCGGCGGGGCGCAGCAGAGGCTGGCCGCAGGTCGCGCAGTGGGCCGTCTCGAGGTCTTCGTCATGGATCGGGTTGTGTTGCCCGCATACGCAGACCACCGTGACGATCACGAGTCCCTCCCTGTGTCGATACCCAGCCTTGCCCGTGAGGAATATGGGCTGATTTCCGCTGGCGGGCTAGCGGAAAACCGGTCCGCGCGATCAGTTAGTGGGCCGGGCTCACCGCGCAGTGCCGCGCGCCGACCCGTCCTGCCGAGCTCCGCTTCGGCCGCGCGTCGAGCCCGCTGAGGGGGGGCCTTCTTGGAGGCCGCCCGATCGAGCAAGGATCAGACGACCGTGGACAGCGTCGAGATGATCTCGGGGTCGTCGAGATGGAGCAAGAAGTTGCACAGCTTGAGCAGCTCGAGCTGCTCGGCCGAGTAGCTTTCGCCGTCTGCCTCGGGACGGCGGCCGCGGCCGGCATACAGCTGATCGAGCACACACTTGCCGGAAAGGCTGACCGGACAGCGGTCCGAAGCCTCGATCGCTGGCTCCGACTCGAACAGCCGCGAGACGTCGAGTCCCAACGCGTTGGCGATCCGTCTCAGCGTTTGCAAAGAAGGAGCCGCGCGGTTGTTCTCCAGCCGCGAGAGATACGAGACCGATATCCCGGCCTCCTCAGCCACCTCGCGCTGGGTCCGTTCGGACTGGAGCCGCAGCGTGAGGATCTTCTTACCGAGGCTCATTTCGCGGCTACGATACCCGCCTCCGTTCCCCGTCGACGGCACGCGGGCCGCTCGCGCACGAGCAAGCGCGTCGCCTCGGCCGGGCGAAACAAGATCTCACCTCGATGATCACGTTTCACGGCTCGGCGCTCGCTGTGGCTCCGGGCCAGCAGCGGCGCTGAGACGACGGAGGGAACGTCAAGCGTGCGGAGCGAGCTCAGACGCCACGAAATCGCCGATCCGGCTGATGGTCCGCAGGTTGTCGAGCTCGAGGCTACCGAGGTCGACCGGAATGCCGAATCGCTGCTCGAGGTGAGTCAGCATCTCGACGAGCGAGAGCGAATCCAACAGTCCGGTGTCGATCAGATCGCTGTCGGTGGAGTGGAGCTCGATGTTGAGCTCTTCGGTGATGATGCGTCCGACTTCGTGCCGGATGCGCTCGAGTTGGGTCATCGATGTCCTTCCCTTACCGTACTGCCCAGCCTCTCGAGACCACTCCCGCCAGTCGGCAGCTGCTGCCAATCTGCCTTGCCGACTCAAGTACGGCGATGAGGGCCCGAAGGCAAATGGAATCTGTTTCCCGAGGAGCCAATAAATGACTGGCCAGAGCAATTTAGCAAAGTCCGCGGTGCCGGGCGGGCCCGAGCGAACGCCGGGGCGGGCCGAGGCTCTCGTAAGGCTGGCACGGGCGGCCCGCGCGGACGGCCCATGGGGCCTCTGCGGAAACCCCGTTCCGGCGCCCCGAAAGTGGCCGGAATCAGGCCCGAATCAGACTCGAATCAGCCCCGAGTTGAGGCGCCCCACTTTTGTTTACAGGCTGTATATTTAACCGTGGGGAAACAATCTTCGTTTGAAGACGGGCCCCGAGCGTCGTACTAGGAGTGGGACACTTGGGAGCTGGCGGGCTCCTCGTTGAGAACTTGTAGCTCGACGGGCCCTCGGACATATCGTTGAACTGGAAGGAGGTCGTCTCCGTGGATCCCCAACTGTCGAAGATCGCCACCACGCTGCGAGAGATCCCGTTCCCCACGCGCTTCGCGGTCGAGACCAACGCGGACTGCAACCTCGAGTGCTCGATGTGCCACCACCCCTCCATGCGCCGTCCGAAAGGGAAGATGCCTTTCGCGCTGTGGAAGAAGTGTGCCGACGAGATCGCCATCATGGGGCCGGAGACCAACTGCTGGTTCTCCTTCTGCGGCGAGCCCCTGCTGGAGCCGGGCCTGCTGATGCGCTGCCTGGACTACGGCAAGTCCGTGGGCCTGAAGTCGCTCAACGTCAACACCAATGGGGTCCTGCTGGAGCCCGAGCTGGCGGATCCGCTGATGGACACCGGCCTGGACCTGATCGTCATCGGAATCGACGGTTTCACCAAAGAGGTCTACGAGAAGGTCCGCGTCAAAGGCGACCGCGACGCGGTCTACCGCAACGTCGAGCACCTGCTCGAGCGCCGCCACGCCCGCCGCGAGGGTCCGGAAATCCAGGTACAGTTCATCGAAATGGACGAGAACGAACACGAGATGGACACCTTCCGCGAGTACTGGCTCGAGCGCGGCGCGACGGTCAAGCTGCGCAACAAGCTGAGCTGGGGCGGCAAGTTCGACACTCCGGTCGAGGTGTCGTTCGAGGATCGCATCCCGTGTCCGTGGGCGCTGACGATGATGCACGTGTTCTGGGATGGCCGCGTGCCGCGCTGCCCGGGCGACACCGAGGGGGACGAGGGCGTCGGAAACGCTTGGGACGAGCCGCTGACCGTGCTGTGGAACAAGCTGGGCCACTATCGCCAGAAGCACCTCGACCATCGCTTCGACGAGCTGCCGACGCGCTGTCAGGAGTGTCGTGACTGGATGACGGGGGCCGCCGAGAGGATCAAGCCGCCGGGCGGGTCCATCGTCGAATCTTCGTCCGACGTCGAGGTTCGCTCATGAGCGTGCTCTATCTCTGCGGCGCCGGAAACTCCGAGGGGGTCCGGCTGGCGCTGCGTGTCAACGAGCAGCAGCGCCGCTGGGATCGGATCGTCGTTCTCGACGACAACGCGGCGCGCCACGGAGAGGTCATGCTCGGCGTGCCGATCGCCGGACCGTTCGCGATGCTCGCGGAAGCCCGTCCGGACAAGGACGAGATCGCCAACCTCGTCGCCCGGACGACGGCTCGTCGCTGGATGGCCCGCGAGAAGATGGCGGCCTACGGGATCCCGTTCGCGACCTTGGTCGATCCGACCGTTGATGCGCGGGGCGCCGAGCTGGCGCGCGACGTGATCATCTATCAGAACGCGACGATCGGGCCGGAAGTCGAGATCGCCGATGGTTCTGTGGTGTTCATGGGAGCCGTCGTGGGTCACGAGGCCAAGCTGTCTCGCGGATGCGTGCTGGCGCCGGGGGCGGTGATCAACGCCAGAGTCGAGCTCGGCGAGGGCGTCTACATCGGCACCAACGCGGCGCTGCTTCCCGAGGTCAAGGTGGGCGATTGGGCGACCGTCGGCGCGTGCACCATGGTCGTCATGCACGTGCCCGCCGACACGACGATCATGGGCGTTCCGGGTAAGATTCTCAAGCTGCGCAGCTCGCGGCCGAAGTCGTCGAGCACGGCGAAGGAGGCCGGCAGCGGCGTCCGTTGACGAGCGTCGAGAGCGCGCTCGCGTCGCAGGGAGATCGCGGGATGGAGAACTACGAGCAGATCACGCAGGCCATCTACGAAGCACTCGATGAGCTCGCCGCTTCGATGCCTCCCGATGAGGCGCCCGAGAAAGCTCCCGAAACGGTCTTGATCGGAGAGGAGGCGAAGCTGGATTCGGTCAGCTTCGTGATGTTCGCGCTCAGCCTCGAGGGCAACATCGAGCAGACCTTCCAAGAGACGGTCAGCGTCATGGACTTCGTCGCCGCGGGTGACGAGCTGACGGTCGACGGGCTGGCCAAGCGGATCGCCCGCAAGATCGGAGCCGCGACGAAGACCTAGCAGACGACGCAGCGCGCCCGTCACCGCAAGCACGCACTCGAGCGAGTCCGGGCCAAGGGGGAGCTGGTGATCGCCGTCGATTTCTTCGGCAAGAACGCGCGTTTCCACCACGTCGGCATGGCCGTCGGATCGATCCGCGCCATCGATGCGGACGTCGAGATCGTCGACAATCAGACCCAGGGCGTGCGGATGGCGTTCGTCGATTGCCACGGCGCCACACTCGAGCTGCTCGAGCCGCTCGGTGAGCGCTCGCCGATCGCCCGCAGCGTCAAGCAAGGCATCAAACTGCTGCACCTGTGCTTCGAAGTACCCGACGTGGACGAGGCGGTCGCTGCCTGCCGGGCGTCGGGCTTTCACCGCATCTCGCAGCCGACTCCCGTGCCGGAGTACGAGAATCGACGCATCGTCTGGGTCTTTTCCAAGGACTACGGCCTCGTCGAGCTGGTCGAAGACAAGCCTTACAGCTCCTAGCCTGAGACTCACGCCCACGTCGCCGGCCCGCGCGAGCGGGATCGGCGAGTCCCTCTATAATGTCTTTTCGGGCCTGAGCCGCGACTGTCCGCGGCGCCGTCCGACCTGGAAACTCACGATGACGTTCGAAGCGCTCTATCGCGACATGCAGACCAAACTGGAGCGGGTCGTTCCCGATTTCGAGATCCGTGCCAAGGCCGAGATCGCCCACGAGATCCTCCGGCTCAGAGAACAGCGAAACGCCGTCATCCTCGGCCACAACTACATGGAGCCGGCACTGTATCACTCGATACCCGACTTCAAAGGCGACTCACTGGAGCTATGCCGGCGCGCCGCCGCCACGGACAAGGACCCGATCGTCTTCTGTGGCGTTCGGTTCATGGCGGAGACGGCCAAGATCCTCAACCCGGACAAGCTCGTGTTGCTGCCCGCCGAGAAGGCCGGTTGTTCGCTGGCGGCGAGCATCACGGCCGAGGACGTGCGGCAGCTCAAGCGACGCCTGCCGGGCGTGCCGGTGGTCGTCTACATCAACACCTACGCCGATGTGAAGGCCGAAGCGGACATCTGCTGCACGTCCGGCAACGCCTCGCGGGTGATCGACTCGCTCGACGCGGACACGGTGCTGTTTCTACCGGACGAGTACCTGGCCGGAAACGTCGCGCGCGAGACGGGCAAGCGGATCATCTTCCCACGCGTCGTCGGGGGCGCACTCGTTGTTCCCGACGAGGCGGACGAGGCCCAGCTCGTCGGCTGGCCCGGGCGCTGTGAGGTTCACGAGAAGTACACGGTGGAGGACATCGAAAACGCGCGCCAGCAGTTTCCCGACGTACTCATCCTGGCTCATCCGGAGTGCAGTCCCAAGGTGGTCGAGGCGGCCGATTTTTCAGGCAGCACGTCGGCGATGATTCGCGAGGTCGAGCAGTCCAACGCTGGACGTTACTTGCTGCTGACCGAGTGCTCGATGGGCGACAACATCGCCGCGGCGAACCCGGACAAGGAGATGCTCCGACTGTGCGCCGTGCGCTGCCCGCACAT
>CP070706.1:4029709-4038759 GCA_020350085.1 Acidobacteriota bacterium | reverse complement strand
GGGCCGATCCGCCAGCGCGGCCTCGTATGCGGTGATCGCTTCTTCGTAACGCCCGAGCATCGCGTATGCGTTGCCGAGGTTGAAGGAGGCCTTCGGAGTCGCGAGACGCGCGAAGGCATCCGCCGCCTGCTCGAACTCGCCCGCGCGGTAGGACGCCACCCCCTTCCACATCACGTCCTCGAACCGTGCGGCAGCCTTGGCGTAGTTCTCACGCTCGAACTGCTGGCGTCCCTGCTGGTCCGCCGTCCACCAAAGATCCACGAACTGGAAATCGGCACGCCCGGAAGGCGCGCATCCCGTCAGTACGATCGCGACCAAAGCGACGGCGCTCCAGCGGATCGTCCAGCCCCTGCGGAACCACAGCAGTCCCAACAACGCGACCGGCACCACGAACCAGTAGCCCTCGTCCTTCCATCGCGCCGTTTCGTCCTGCTGCTGGACCTCACGCAAATGGCTCTGCACGCGGCGCTGGATCCGGCCGACGTCGGCATCGTCCACCGTGACGCCCGCGACGAAGACGTCAGCCTGCGCCTCGACGGCTTGCAGGCCTTCGATGTCGAGCGTGGCCACGGCGCGGCGGCCGCTCGCGTCGGTTCGGAAGCGGTTCTCGCCGATCCGGATCGGGCCACCCTCGCGCGTGCCCACCGCCAAGACGAGGGCCTCGTCATCGGTGCGCTGCGCATGGTCAGCGAATGTCGAAGCGTGCTCTTCGGCGATCCCGTCGGTGAGAAACAGGATCGAACCAGCCGTCGGCTCGTCCGCCAGCAACTCTTCGGCCAAGGCCAAGGCGCGCGTCGGCTCCTTGCCCGCGACCGGCATGACCTCGCTCTCCAGCCCCGCCAAGAACGTATCGAACACGCTCGCGTCGTCGCAAAGGGGCAGCACGACGTGAGCAGAGCCGGCGTAAGCGATCAGCGCGCTGCGGGCGCCGGTGCGCAGCGCCAGCAGATCGCGCACCTTCTGCTTGGCGCGTTCGAGTCGCGTGGGCTGCACGTCGATGGCGTTCATCGACTCCGACAGGTCGAGCGCGATGATCAGTGGCGCGGTGTCCTCGGCGAAGGGTGAGATCTCGCGCTCCCATGTCGGTCCGGCCAGCCCGATGGCACCTAGCATGAGAACCAGCACCATCAGGTGAAGCGGCCGGAAGCGCCAGCGATCTCCCGAGCCGACCCTGAGATGTGCCAGCAAATGCGGTGCGATCATCTTGCGCCATTGTCGCTCCGCGCTCGTGCGCAGACTGAAGATCAGCCATAGCAACAGCGCCGGGACGACGGCCAGTAGCCACCAGGGCCGCAGAAAGTGGAATTCGGCGAACGTGGCGGGATCAAGCATGTCGCGCCCCGACCGAGCGGATCAGCTGCCACATGCCCATCAGCAGTTGGTACAGCAGGATCAGCACGACCGCCACACCCATCGGCCAGTGATACAGCGGCCGAGTGGGCCGATAGGAAAACGTCTCGACATCGATCGGGGTCAGCGCATCGATTTGACGGTAGACCTCCTCGAGCTGCTCGCGGTCGTCGGCGCGAAATGTCTGGCCGCCGGTCGCGTCTGCGATTGCCTGCAGAGTGTCGAGATCCATCTCCCCCTCGCCGGTGCTCTTCGGATCACCCACGGCAATGGTGTGGATCGTGATGTCGTTTTGAGCGGCGATCTCCGCGGTCTTCTTGGGCGGGACCTTGCTGCCGCTGTCGTTGCCATCGGTCAGCAGCACCAGCACCCGGTCTTTAGCTTGACTGTTCTCGAACGTCCTGATCGTCAGGCCGATGGCGTCGCCGATCATCGTCTGCGGGCCGGCGAGGCGCGGTCGCGTCTGCTCGAGCAGCGCGCGCACGAGATCGTGGTCTTGTGTGAACGGGGTTTGGAGGAAGGCTTGGTTGCCGAAGACCACCATCCCCAGCCGATCACCCTCGCGCCGTGAGATGAACTCGTCGAGCACGAGCTTGACGGCGTCGAGCCGTTGAATGCGGTTTCCTTCGCCGTCGAGCATGTCCGGCGTGTCCATCGAACCGGAGAGGTCCACGGCGAGCATCAGGTCACGGGCTGATTCGATCTTCTCGATCGGAGGCTCGACGTACTGGGGCCGGGCGACAGCCGTGACGATCAATGCCCAGGCCAGCGGAGCGAGCAGTCCCTGAAGCAGGTTGCGACGTAGCTGCACGCCGCCCCGTGACGGCTCAACACCCGCGGCAGTGGCGATCTTCTCGAAGAACGGAACGCGGACGGACTCGCGGCGTTCGCGATAGGCGGGCAGCCACCACCAGACCAGAAGCGGCGCCGGCAGCAAGAGGAAGGCCCACGGGATGTCAAACTCGAACACGGTGTCTCCGGATCCACGTGCGGACGAGGCGCACGAGATCGTCCAGATCGGCCTGCTCGATCGCTGCCACCGACGCGGGGCTCGCGTACGCGAGGCGCGGCAACATACGGCCCGGACCCGTCGTGAACGCGTCGCTTCCGTAGCTCGCGTCGAGAAACGCGAGCCATCGCTCGCCACTGAGCGATGCGACCTTCTCTCTTCGGCAGAAAGACAGCGCTGTTCGTTTGAGCAGAACAGGAAGCTGGGCGAGTGCTTCTGCCCGCGTTGACGGTTCTCGCAACGCGGCTTCGATCCCGTCGAGCTGGGACAGCGCCGCGCGACGATAAGCATTCCGATGACGCCTGCGAAGTCCCACCCACACAGCCCAGCCTGAGATCAGCACCGCGATCGTCAGAAGCAGCCACCAGCCAGCCGTCTGTGGCGTCCACGCCACGGGCTCCGGCAAGACGATGTCGTGAAGGTTCTCGAGCGCGGGAGAGGCGAGTTGCTCGACGGGGTTCACCGTTCCGTTCCCGTGCGACCATGATCGCGCCGTTCGGCAGCTGGCGCCGTCTCGACGAACGGTCCGAGCGAGGTGTTGACAGAACGTGATGAGCACATTAGCATGCTCATATGAGTCATAGGCTGCAAGTGTTGATTCCAGAAGAGCTTCACGCACGGATTCGCAAGGCGGCCCAGCGGTGCGGCGTCTCGAAGGGAGAGTGGGTGCGCCGCGCGATCGAAGCGTTCCTGATCCGCCCACGAGACGAGGCCGCTGCGGGGACTGACGCCGCCGATCCGCTCGCGCGACTCGCCTCTCTCAACGCTCCGACCGGAGATGTGGATCGAATCCTTTCCGAGATCGAATCGGGACGCGGATAGCGAAGAAGGATGAAGGTCTTCATCGACTCCAACATTCCGATGTATGTCGCCGGAGCGCCTCATCCGCATCGCGCCCCGGCGCGACGATTTCTCCAGCGCGTGCAAACGGGAGAAATCGACGGGTGTACCAGCACCGAGGTCTTGCAGGAGATCCTGTACCGCTACTCGGCGTTGCGAAGACTCGACCTGGCGCGCGACGTCTACAACCTGTTCGTCGAGATCTGTCCTGTCGTGTACGACGTGACGCTGGCGGACACCGATCGTGCAAGGGATCTGCTGATCGAGATCGAGGGAGTCTCGGCGCGGGATGCGGTACATGCCGCCGTCGCTCTCAATCGCGACGTCCAATCGATCGCGAGCTTCGATAGCAAGTTCGACCGAATACGAGGTGTAAGGCGGCTCGACCTCGGATGAGCCCCATTCTGTCGCTTGGGACACTCGATGTGGCGCGAGATTCATCTTTGTCCACCGCGGGCTGCCTGACCTAGCAACTTCCGCACCTGATCCAGGCTGTCCTCGCCGGCGGAGATCGGCATCACCGGCACACCCAGCTCATCTTGCCAGGCCATGACGGAGGCCAATCGCTCGTCCGCCATCTCGGCGAGCCGGCGGCGCGTCGATGCCTTGCCGACATCCAGTTCGACCTGTAGCTCGCCGTCGCTGACGACGAGCCGCGCGCCTGAAGGGATTTCGGTCGACGACGGATCGTGCACCGGCAGCGCGATGACGTCGTTGTGCTGAGCGAGGCGTGTGACGACGCGGGTCGTCTCCTCGTCGGCTCCGTCGAAGTCGCTGATGATCGCGACGAGATAGTCGTGATTGACGACTCGTGCGACACCTTCCAGCGCCCGGTTGAGCATCGACGGTTCGGGCCGGATGTCAGCATCTGCTCTGAGCGCGCAGTTCTTCTCGACGAGAAGATGCAGGATCTGCATCACCGTACGCCGGCTGCGGTGCGGCCGCACCTCGCGGATTTCCTCGTCGTCGAACACCACCGCGCCGACGCGGTCACCGACATCGAATACGCGCCACGCTCCCGCCGCCGCCAGCTCCGCCGCGGTGACCGACTTCATGTTCTTCCGCGTACCGTAGAACATCGCGAGACGCTGATCCACCACCAGCAGCGCGGGGCGGTCCCGCTCTTCGGTGAACACGCGCACGTGCGGCTTCTGCGTGCGCGCGGTCACCTTCCAGTCGATCGAGCGCACGTCGTCGCCGGGCAGGTAGCCGCGCAGCTCCTCGAAGTTGAGGCCGCGGCCGCGGATGCGAGAGGCGTGACGGCCGGAAAGCAAGCTGTGAACCGGCTGGCGCGGTAGGAAGCTGAACGCCCCGCGCGTTCGATGCTGGAGCAACATGAGATCTTCCAGCGTCACATACACGCCGGACGCACTCGTCGAGGAACTCACGGCCGATCCCCAGCTTGGCCGAGAGTCCGTTTCAGCAGATCGGAGACGCTCAGCACCAGCGCCGCTCGGCGAAGATAGCTCATGTCGAACGCACCGCGGTGTGCCACAAAGATCGCAAGAGCATCGCACCGCTGCCGATCGGATACGCTGCCGTCCAACCGGTAGCACCGGACTCCTTGGAGAACGATGCTCCCCGGCGCGTCTCGTGCGACGACGGCGCGAGGAGATGGCGTCGCCGATTCGTTTCTTTCATGCAGCATGTGTCGGTGATTATAGCTGACCGGCACAGTACCGGTATCGACGCCGATTGGGCGAGTCGGTGTTCCGGACGTGTAAGCGGACGGCGACCGAGCGCGAGACTCGTAGACCGGTTTGCTGACTCAGAAAGCGCGATCCTGCCGGTTGCGCCTTCTCGACCCAACCACTCGGTTTGCGAGCTGCGATCTCGCCACGAGCGCTTTGAGCTCAAGCCACGGCGACGAGCTTGACAAGCTCGTCGATGACCTTGTTAGGCGTGACGCCCGCAGCGTTGGCTTCGTAGCTGAGGATCAAGCGGTGTCGCAGGACATCGTGAGCGATGGCCCGCACGTCGTCCGGCGTGACGTGGTCACGGCCGTGGAGCCAGGCGTGTGCGCGAGCGCAGCGGTCGAGACCGATGGCACCGCGCGGACTCGCACCGACTTGTACCCACTTCGAGAGCGGCTCGCCATAGCGGTCGGGATAACGCGTAGCAAAGACCAGGTCGACGATGTACTTCTCGACCGCCTCGGCAACGTGGACGGCGTGGATCTCCGCGCGAGCTGCCAAGATGGCGTTCTGTGAGATCGGCGCTTCGGCGGGTGGGGCGGAGTCCTCACCCGACCCTGCGTTTTTCTTTTTCGATGCGGCGGCCTCCTCGCCGCGCACCAGACGGACGATCTTCGCCTCGGCCGCCTCGTCGGGGTAGCCGATCAGCACGTGGATCAGAAACCGGTCCATCTGTGCTTCGGGCAGCGGATAGGTCCCCTCTTGCTCGATCGGGTTCTGCGTGGCCATGACGAGGAATAGCTCCGGCAGCTTGTGGGTCTTCTTGGCCACTGTGACTTGCCGCTCCTCCATCGCCTCGAGCAGCGCCGCCTGCACCTTGGCCGGCGCGCGGTTGATCTCGTCGGCCAGCACGATGTTGGCGAAGATCGGTCCCGCTTCGAAGCGGAACTCTCCGCGGCCGTCGACTTGGTGATAGACCTCAGTGCCGGTGACGTCGGACGGCAGCAGGTCTGGAGTGAACTGGATCCGGGAGAAGTCGGCTTTGAGGTGCTCAGAGACGCTCTTCACCGCACGGGTCTTGGCCAGACCAGGCAGCCCCTCGACGAGCAGGTTGCCGTTGGCCAGCAGTCCGATCAGAAGACGTTCGATGATGTGCTCTTGGCCGATGATCGACCGGGAAACCCGATCCTTGAGCTCGAGGACGCTGTCTCGTGCGTTCATCATTTCGGACCATTGAGGCGGTCCCGCCAATGGGGACCGCCTGCCGCTTTGCGGGTGGCGACGGTTTTACTGCCGCGAACCCTGAGTTTGCAGCTGCTGAAGCACCTTCTCGATGCTCAGGGAGCTCACCGCCTGGCTGGGCGGGTAGTCCTTGAAGGTTGCCAGGAACTGGGCGACGTAGGCCTGGGCCGGCACGAACAGCCACATTTGGTCCCCGTACCAGCGAGTGTACAGTGCCGCGTCGGGCGTAACCTCGAACGGGTCCTGGCGCAGGTTGATCACCAGCGGCCAGCTCGGCGACTTACGGTACGCCTCGTTAATCGAGCCCTCCATGATGGTGAAGTGGACCTTCCAAGACTTGTAGCGCACCGCGTTCAGGTTGCCCCCGGCGTCGAAATAGAAGATCTCGTTGCGGGCGCCCGGGCCTTTGCCGGACAGAAGGGCCGTCTGGTTGTAACCGTCGAGATGAGTGCGAAAGGTCTTGCCGGCGGCCTTGTGGCCACCCTCCTTGAGCTTTTCCTTGATGTTCGGGTCGCCAGCGGCGGCCATCAATGTCGGCACCCAGTCCTCGTGCGAGAAAATGTCGTTGATGACCGTCCCCGGTCTTACGGTTCCTGGCCAGCGCACCGCTGCCGGCACCCGGAAACCGCCCTCCCAGGTCGTGCCCTTCTCGCCACGGAACGGGATGGTGCCGCCGTCGGGCCAGGTGAACTTCTCGGCACCGTTGTCGGTGGAGTAGACGACGATGGTGTTGTCGGCAATACCCCACTCGTCGAGCTTGTCGAGTACGATTCCGATGTCGTGATCGTGCTGCGCCATACCGTCGGCGTACAGGCCGTGTCCGGTCATGCCGTCCCACTCGGGGCTGAGACGCGTCCAGACATGCATGCGTGAGCTGATGAGCCAGACGAAGAACGGCTTGCCGTTCTTGACCGCGCGCTCCATGAAATCGAGCGCCGCGTCCCGGAACTCGTCGTCCGCGGTCTCCATGCGCTTGCGGGTCAGCGGGCCAGTGTCCTCGACCCGGCCGTCGGCGTATGAGCGGAGGACGCCGCGCGGCCCGAACTTCTCGTGGAACTCGGGATCCTTGGGGTAGTGGTACGTCTCGGGCTCTTCCTCGGCATTCAGGTGATAGAGGTTGCCGAAGAACTCGTCGAAGCCGTGGTTGGTCGGCAGGAACTCGTCGAGGTCGCCGAGGTGATTTTTGCCGAACTGCCCAGAGACGTAGCCGTGGGGCTCGAGCAACTCGGCCAGGGTCGGATCCTGGGGCTGAAGTCCCTGCTTGGCCCCCGGCATGCCGATCGTCAACAGTCCGGTGCGGAACGGGTGCTGGCCGGTGATTAACGCCGCGCGACCAGCGGTGCAGCTCTGTTGGGCGTAGTAGTCGGTAAACAGCGCGCCTTCGTTCGCAATGCGGTCGATATTCGGCGTGCTGCCGCCCATCATGCCTCGGTGGTACGCGCTGATGTTCCACATGCCGACGTCGTCGCCGAAGATCACGAGAATGTTCGGCTTCTGCTGTGCCGCTACCGGTGAGAGGGCCGCAAGCGCCAGCGTCACGACGACGAGAGTGAGCATCACTCTATGTGAGGAGACATGGTTCTGCTCTCGTTTCACGGCTAGTCCTCCTTGCCCGAGCACCCAGGATCGGTGTCCGCGTAGCTGTTCATTCCGGCCTCGAGCGATTAGATCCCAAACGGGAGTCTTATAGTCTGTGGAGTCTAATCGAACCTCGGGTGCGACTGTCAACCCAACAGTCCTGAGCGACGAACTGTGGCAGCGCGCCACCAAGAATTGTTCGCCCTTACTCGCCACAAGCAGACGATCTTGACAGCGATGCTTCAACGGCTCGTTCTTCTGCAATCGTGACTTGATTCGCCCCACTGGTCAGCGTGCGATGGCTTGGCCCGTCGGCGGACCATGGAGCTTTCGCCTTTGCGGCGACTTGAGAGGTTGGGCACTGGCTCGGATCCGACGCAGCAGTTTCGGACAGGCTTGCTCGTCGAACCGTTCGAGCGGTTCTTCGTCGATGTCGGCTTCCGGATGCCAGTCTATGATCTCGAGGATGGCGACGGTCTCACCCCGTTCATCCATCGAGACGACCGACAAGAGGGAATCGGTGTGTTGGTCGTCTACCGTTGACTGGTCCCCGCTCGGCGCCGGTGGGGTGCTGAACGGACGCCACACCGGTGTCGTCGGGGAGCCTGGTTGACGTGCAGGAAAGCATAAGAGTGAGTGTCCGACGAATCGTCTTGACCTCGGCGGTCTTGCTTGCCGTCTTCGCGTCGATCGGGCCGGCGTCGCAAGCGGCTTCAGGACCATCTCCCACCGAGGCCGAGAGGGCCGGATCGGGCGCCGTGGGAGCGGCCGCCCTTGTCGAAAGCATCGAAGCCATGCTTGCCGATGTCGAGCGGCTCGAACCCCGTCTCGAAGAAACCGAGGGCGAGCTCGGACAAATCCTGCGCCGCCGGGCCGGCTCCAAAATGCTGGAGCTTCTGGAAGCGGTTCACGAGCTGGCCGAGAAGGTGGCCGAACGGGAAGCGCGGAACGAGGATGCCGCAGAGGACCGCGGACGGGCGGCCGCGTACGTGTCCGTCATGAGCGAGATGATCCAGACCCACGCGCTGGAAGCCAGCGGAGAGGTGACCGCCTTGGCGAAGGATCCGGCGTTCCTCAGCGGAGACGAACGCGACCGGCTCGAGCGTCGGCTGGTGGTCGCGGCCCGACGCATGATCCGCGTCCACCGGGCCGCGCTGGACAATTTGGAGCATATGGACCTTCTGGACCTGCCGGCGGACGAGACTCGCCGACGCCAGGCTATCGGGCTGCAAGATCGGGCCGAGAACCTCTCGGCGCACATGGAGCTCGCCGTCGAGGAGGCGGAGCTGCTGCACGCTCAACTCCAGGACGAGCCCGAGAACGCCGAGCTTCAGTCGCAAGAGCGGGCTGCGTAACAACGTCTGAAGGACTCGGCCGACGTGTTGTCGGCAACCGTC
>CP070706.1:4025461-4029609 GCA_020350085.1 Acidobacteriota bacterium | reverse complement strand
TAGAGCAGATGACCGACTTTCAGTTCTGCCTTCTCATCCGAGAAGAACGGGCGGCGGCGGCCGGTTGGTCACTCTCCAGCGTCAAGGGAAGGGGTTGGGAAGGGGTGTTGGTCAGGCAATCCGCGTCAACACTTAACCGGCCGCCCCGCCGGAGGCGCGTTGTGCGCCTTCGTGCTGATCCCTCCTAATGCAAGCATCGGGCCAGATACGCGCACGCGCGCGACGGCGGCGCGAAAACCGAACGTCACAACCGGATTTCAGCGTCCTGAATCTGGACAGCCTGCAGACCTCGCGCTGCGTCGCCCCCGACACCCACGCGCCGCGCCAGAGCCCGTACAGTACCGTAAGGCGTTCCTGATCAGAAGTTTACGCTTCAGCGCGGAGAGCCGAGGGAGCTCGGCTTGCGTCAAAGGGTT
Source organism: Acidobacteriota bacterium (assembly GCA_020350085.1). Taxonomy (GTDB): domain Bacteria; phylum Acidobacteriota; class Polarisedimenticolia; order J045; family J045. The sequence continues at coordinate 4,029,193 of CP070706.1, read as the reverse complement.
GACATTGGTGCGTCAAGTTTTTGACGCTTCGACCGCCCCCTTGAGGCGCACAAGCAGCGGATGCTTCGGAGCGCAGGTCTCCAGCTCGACGAGAAAGCCTTGCCCTCGCCGGGCATCTCCGGCCCGGAACGCGAGCACGCTGAGGCTCGCCAACAGCTCGACACGCGACGGATGCCCCTCCCCTCCTGCCTGCTCGAGCGCACAGCTGCCGATCTCGAGGCCGTCGCCAACGTCTCCGCTCTCGGACAGCGCGCGCACCAAATGAGCCGCAGCATCCCAGTGGCGCGGCCCGCCGTTCAGGCAGCCCCGCAGCAATCGCTGCGCGTGCTCCTGCAGTCCCATCTCGACCATCCCCACGGCCATTTGGAAGCGCGTCTCGTCGTCGTCTCGCTCGGCGAGGAACTCGCTCTCGATGCGCGACGCCATCAGCTCGATGTCCGCGTCGCGCTCTCCGTCGGGGCTGCGAGCCGCCTGTGCCGGTGCTGCGGGCCGCTCGCTCTCGACCTCCGGTGGCGCTGGCGGTAGGTCGTCCACCACCACGAACAGGTCCTCGCCCTCGTCATCCTGGACCACGGCCGGTCCCGATGCCGCAGACGAATCGTCGCAGTCCGCGACCGGCGACAGCGGGATCGACGCTGGCGAGCCGGCGAGAGCTCCCGCGCCGAGCGCGGCCGTGCGCAGCTCGTTCAGTCGAGGGTGCGAGCCCGGCTCGTTCCACGGGGGCGGCAGCTCGTCGAGAAGCTCGATCACGCGAGGTGCCAGACCGTGAGCCAGCAGCGTCTTCGCCTCGAGCACCCGCGCTTCGATCTCGGCAGGCAGTGTACGGGTCGCTGATTCCGCTTCAGGCTGATCGCCAGATCCCGCCCGGCCGAAGCGTGCCGCCAGCTCGGGAAACCGCTCGAACAGGCGGGCCAGGCCGGGGACGTTGGCTGGAAGCGCATCGCCCGTCGCGTCCGAACCGCGACGAAGGGCCGCCTCGGCCGCTTCCAAGGCGCCGAGCCGCGCCAGCAGGCCCGCTGCCCAAACGAGCGTGCCCGCGCTCCACCCGCTCTCTTGGCCCAGATCGCGGCCGATCTGCGCCTCGGCGGCCTCCCTTTCGCTCGCGCGGATCAGCAGCTCGGCACACACCAGGCTCCAGCCGAGACGGCCGGAGCCTTCGAGCTGCACCGGACAGGCGTCGTCATCTGGGGGCGCACTCAGGCTCGTGACCACCGCCTCGAACATCGGCTGAGTAATCGCCTGCGAAGGAGCGATCTCGAGAGCCTCGACCAGTGCCGTCCACGCTTCTTGCGCTCGTCCCTGACGCGCTTGGGCCTGGACCACGCCCAGCCGCGCCTGGAGCGCCTCCGTCTCATCCCCAGCCGAGTCGGTGAGCGCCACCCAGCGCGCCTGGACCCCGAGATCGTCCGCTCGGCGACCGGCCAGCAAACGCACGATATGAAGCTCGGACTCGGGGTCGCCTGCCTCTGCCGCCGCAACCGACGCCGCCTGCAGAGTCGACTCGGCGTCGCTCGCCAGCCCCTGGGAAAACTGCCACTGGGCCAGGCGAATCCGCGGCTCCATTGCGCCGGGAGCCAGCTTCACGGCACGCCCCAGCGCGGCGATCGCGAGCGCCATCTGGCCACGCTCGCGGTACGTCTCGGCCAGGCTGTCGAACACCTTGCACGCTTTGGCCCTCTCCCCTGAGCGGGCGAGCGCATCGCCCATGCGCTGGGTCAGGCCGAGATCGTCCGGGTAGCGCTCGTGCAGCTCGACATAGCATGCGGCGGCACGCGCCAAATCCCCCCGGCGCGCGGCCCGGTCGGCCTCGGCAACGAGCTGTTGGCGGTCTTCAGGCACAGCGTCAGGCTCGACGACGCTCCTTGATCCTTGCGGCCTTTCCGGAGCGGCCTCGCAGGTAATATAGTTTTGCGCGCCTGACGCGCCCGAGGCGGACGACCTCGATTTTGGCGACCATCGGGGAGTGCACCGGGAAGACTCTCTCGACGCCGATCCCGTTGCTGATCTTGCGCACGCGGAAAGACGACCGGGAAGAGTTGCGGCCGTGCTTGCGGGCCAGCACCACGCCCTGGAAGATCTGGATCCGTTCCTTGTCTCCCTCACGCACCCGCACGTGGACTCGGACGGTGTCGCCCGGCGCGAAATCCGGGATCTCGGCCTTGCGCTGGGTCGCTTCGATACTGCGGATGATCTCGTCGCTCATCTCTGGCCTGCCTTTCCGCTGCGCCCCGCCTCCGCGCGGGGGCCACGTTATTCTGATGCCTCTCAGCGATTCTCGCCCTTGCGGGCATCGTCTTCGGTGACGGCCCGGGCCAGCAGGTCCGGCCGCTGCCGTCGTGTTCTGTCCAGCGCGGCCTGCCGCCGCCAGGACTCGATCTGCTCGTGGTGGCCCGAGCGCAGCACCTCGGGCACCTCCAGACCAGCGAACTCGGCCGGGCGCGTGTAGTGGGGATGGTCCAACAGAGAAGCTTCGAACGATTCTTCGGCGACCGACTCGGCCCGTCCCACCACGCCCGGCGCGAGACGTGCCGTCGCCTCGACGACCACCATCGCCGCCAGCTCTCCGCCGCACAGGACGTAGTCGCCGATCGAAAGTTCTTCATCCACTAGCCGGCGCCGCACGCGCTCGTCAACGCCCTCGTAGCGGCCGCAGATCAGAACCAGTCGCTCGTAGCCGGCCAACTCGCGGGCGGCGGCTTGGTCGAAGCGCCGCCCACCCGGGTCGAGCAGCACGACGTGCAACGACCTAGGCGGCGTCTCGGCGCGAATCGCCTCCACCGCGCGAAACAGCGGCTCCGGCTTGAGGACCATCCCCGCCCCGCCGCCGAACGTCTCGTCATCCACCTGCCGGTGCGGCGGGTCGGCCCAGGCGCGAAGATCCCGCACGTCGAGCACCAGCCGCTCGTCGGCGAAGGCGCGGCCGACGACACCAAAACCGAGCGGGCCTGGGAACATCTGCGGAAAGATCGTGAGCACCGTGAACTCACGCACCAGGATCTCAGCGCTCACGGCGCCCCCCCTTCGCGGCCGGGCCCTGGTCCGCCACCAGCGCATCGTCAGGATCGAGCAGCCCGGCAGGCGGATCGATCACGACGCGTCCGGCTCTCGGATCGATCTCGGGACAGATCGCCGAAGCCAGCGGCACCAGCACCTCACCACCCCTGCACAAGCGGACTCTTATCAGATCTCCGGCAACGCCCTCCTCGACGTCGAGCACCTCACCAACGAGCTGCCCGGCCTTCGTTTCCACTCTCAGGCCGGGCAGGTCGGCGTGCTGCAGGCCGGCCTCGCTTCGGGGCAGCTCGTTACGCGCGGCAACCACCCACGCCCCGGCCAGCGGCTCGGCGGCGGAGATGTCGTCCACGCCCGCCAGCTTGAGCAGCGGGCCGACACCGAGCTCGCGATAGTTCTCGACGGTCACTGTCCGCTGCTCTCCATGCGGGAAGCTGATCCGTAACGCCGTACCGCTCGCGAACCGCTGTTCGGGCCAGTCTGTTTGCAGCTCAACGAGCAGCTCACCGCGTCGCCCCCACGGCCGTCTGAGCCGCGCGAGGACGACCCATTGCTTGTCCGCTCCCCCGCTCACGATGCCTCCCGGCTCGACGGTTAGCCCGGATGATTCACGAACCCTCGAGCTGAAACGCCGTGGATGCCTGCTCGATGGCCCGCACATGGGGATTCGCGACTGCGGCGTGCCTGTAGGCACGCCGCAGGGAGGGCCCCGCTTCCGGC
>CP070706.1:4016472-4025361 GCA_020350085.1 Acidobacteriota bacterium | reverse complement strand
CTGAGGCACGTAACCGATACCGCGCCGCAAAGAGGCGGTCGGCAAGTCCAAGATGTCGTGTCCACCAATGAAGATCGTCCCGCGAGGCGCTGGATAGACGCGCGCGATCAGGTTCAGTAACGTCGATTTGCCCGCACCGACGGGGCCGACGATGGCGACCCGGCTCCCGCGACGAATCGTCATGGTGATGTCGTCGAGCGCCATTGCGCGCCCACTTGCGCCCTGAGCTTCACCGTAACTGAAGCTCAGTCCGCGAATCTCGACGTCGCCGTCTACCGGCTTCCCGTCGACGATATGCACGGGATCGATGTCCGGCTGCTGGCGGAAGATCTGCTCGAGTCGTTCCATCGCGCCGGCACCGCGCTGGAAGACGTTGATGATCCAGCCGAAGGCGATCGTCGGCCAGACGAGCAGACCAAGATAGCCGTTGAATGCCACAAAGTCGCCGAACGTGATGCGACCTTCGATGACGTGCCCACCGCCGACGAACAGCACAATCAACGTGCTCAAGCCGGCCGCGGTGCCGAACACCGCCAGCATGGCGCCCCGCAGTCGTGCCATCGACAGCGTGCGCGTACGTAGCTCCGCGCAGAGCTTCGCGAACGCCGCCGCTTCTCGCTCTTCCTGAGCGTAGATCTTGACCTGCTGGATGCCGCTCAGGTTCTCCTGCGCTCTCGACGAAATCGTCGCCAGCTGCTCCTGAACCGCCATCGAGCGGGCGTAGACTCCACGACTCAACCGATTGGCGATCGCAAACAGCAACGGATAGACAACCACCGAGACGATGGCCAGCGTGAAGTCGATCCTGAACAACAGCACCATCACTGCCGTGTAGACGATCAGCGTATTGAGAAAGTTCATTACGCCCGGCCCGTAGAATGAGCGAAGCAGCTGCAGGTCGTTGATGCCACGCGACATGATGTCGCCGGTCCGGTGTGAGTCGTAGAAGCTGGCCCCGAGGCGAAGCAGATGAGCGAAGAAACGCTGACGAATCGTATAAACGATTCGCCGGCTGGCACCGAGAATCGTCCAGCGTGATGCCGTGCGGACGATCGCTTGCGCGATGGCGACGGCGATGATGCCGAGACCGTATAGGCTTAGCTGGGCGAGCGTACTTCCGCGCTCGATAGCGTGCACCGCATCGCGCATCAGCCACGGAATCCACAAGCTGAGCGCGTTCGTCGCCAGCAGCAGAGCGACCCCCAGAATGAAGGCCGATCGATGCGCTCGCGCGTTGCCCCAGAACCGTCCCAACATCGGGTCGCCCTCGTCTCTGGCCAGCTACTCTCGGCTCGGTTCGCTGCGGCCTTCGAGTTCGCCGACTGCGTCGACCAGTTCGTCCACAGTGGGCCTGACCTTGTAGTCCCGGTCGATTCGCACGTAGCGGATCATGCCGTCGCGGTCCACGATGACGGCCGTCGGGTGTGGTACCGAACCGCTCTGCTCGTTGAGGATGCCGTAGCGGCGGGTGACGAGGAGTTCCCTATCGTAGAGCTGTGTGATCGTGACACCTGCAGCAGCGGACCATCTGCGAACCTTCTCCGGCTTATCTGGGCTGATCGCCCACACATCGATGCCCAGACGCGCAAACTGCCCCGATTGTTCTTGCAGCTCGCCGAGCTGCTTCGTGCAGAACGGTCACCAGACACCGCGATAGAAGATCAAGAGGACCGGTTCCGAGCCCCTCGAGTCACTGAGCCGATATGTGTTGCCGTCCGTGCCTTGGAGACTGAAATCCGGCGCCTCATCACCAATAGCAATTGGCTCCGAAGAAGACTGCCCGGTGCTACAGACCGCACCACTCACGAGGACGGCGGCCAGCGCCCCCGCGCTCACAGCGCGCCAGAGGGCTTTTCCGACACCTCTGTCATTCGATCGTGACATCTCGCTCTCCTGATCTATCAGTTCTTCCCAACCGCGACTTCGAAGCGACCGGTCGAGTCCGCAGCACCGCGAGGCATCCCGGTGGTGCTGAAAGCCAGCGTGATCGCTCCGCGACGATTCACGCCGATCAGCCCCCCGTCACCTTGCTTCAACGTCTCGAAGATCAACTCGTTCGCAGCGTCTTCGAGTTCCATGCCACGGTACTCGATCAACACGGACACGGTGCGCGCAACGGTGTGACGAATGAATTCTTCTCCGACCCCGGTACACGATATGGCACATGATTCATTGTCTGCATAAGTTCCGGCGCCGATCACCGGTACGTCGCCGATGCGTCCGAAACGCTTGTTGGTCAGACCACCCGTCGACGTGGCCGCTGCGAGATTGCCCTCCCGGTCGAGCGCCACGGCGCCCACGGTGCCGTGTGCATCAGCAGGCAGTTTCGTCCGGCTCTGCTTCTCGCGCTCGAGTGCGCGCTGCAGGCTATCGAAGCGAGACTGGGTGAAAAAGTAGTCCGACTCGACCATCTCGAGCCCGTGCTCGACGGCCAGTGCCTCGGCTCCCTCACCTGCGAGAAAAACGTGCTTGGTCTGCTCCATCACGATGCGCGCCAGCGTGATCGGATTCTTGACTCGTCGAATGCCCGTGACCGCGCCGCAACCGAGGTCACGCCCGTCCAGGATCGCCGCGTCGAGTTCGTTCGTGCCAGCGTTCGTGAACACTGCCCCCTTGCCGGCGTTGAACAGCGGATCGTCTTCCATGTTGCGGATGACCTGCTCGACGGCGTCGAGGCTGCTGCCGCCACCTTCGAGGATTCGCCGGCCTAGTTCGAGCGCATCGGACAGCGACTGCAAATAGTGCTGCTCTTTGTCGGCAGAAACGGTTCCAGCGCCACCGTGGATCGCGATCGCCCACTCCAGCTGCGCCGCCGTCTCCCGACCCAGTCGGTCCGATTCGGCCGACTCGCTCGATTCGGACGAGACGCTCGATGAAGGCGGAGAGACCTCAGTCGGCGCGCAGCTGGCCAAGACCGCCATCAGCAAGCATGAGACGAGGACTCGAGTACGCATGGCTGCTCCTCTCGCGGCGCGTACGCCGGAATGCGGCGAGCCGACTCCTGTCACCAGGACGCTCAGAGCGGGCCGAGCACCTCGAAGTCGGCACGCGCTCCGGTCGAAGCATCGACGCTCACCTCTGCGATCCGAGGTCTAGTCGACAAGCTGGCTCCGCTACGGCCGAAGAGCATCACGCGATAGCGCCCCTCGGGCAACTCGCCGAAGCTGAAGTAGCTCGTCCCGTTGTCGGTCTGGGGCCGCAACCGCGCGCGCTCTTCGAGGATGCTGTTCGGTCCGACGATGAGCACCTGCTCGACGAGGCCGTTCTGCCCTGTGATCCGACCGACGATCGCCGCTGGCGGGACGATCTCGAGCACGTCGGAGGCCGAGGCGTCAGGCGGGGTCTCAGGCAAATCGATCCGCGGCGGCGGGACGACCGGTTTGATCTTGCCCGGCGGGGAGGACTCGAGGCTGGGAGCTGTCTCTGCGGGCGCGTCCCGCTTTGGCTCCTTCGGTTTCTCGGGGCGTGGTTCGGGCGGTGGGGGCGGGACCTGCAAGGGTTTTGGCTCTTCAGACGTCGGAAAACCGCGGCGCTCCGGATCTACGCTGCGCACCGGGGCTGGCGGCATCACGGCCGGAGGATCAGCCGCCCGACCCGGACGCTCCGCCGGCGCGGGTACCGTTTCGGCAACCGGCGCGACCGGACTCGCTTCTCGCGTGTCTGGCGCGTCAGCGCCCTGCGTCCTCTCGGTCGGCACTTCGGCAGCGATGGTCTGCCATGCCGAGTCCGGCGCGTACCGCGAAGGGACGGCCATCGCCCTAGCGATCTGCCGCTGCGGTAGCTCGCGACGCACGGTGCGCCCTTCGGCATCGACCAACACGACCGCCTCACCTTCGAGCAACGCCAGCGTGGTGAAGGACTCGTTGAACAGTCGCTGGTCGAGGATCGACAGATCCGAGCCCTGCAGTAGGTACAGCCGTCTCGGCGCGCCGGCCAACACCACGGCCGCTCGGCCTTCATCGGTCCACGCCGCCGCGTGTACGAGACCGCTCAGCTGAGCCTCGGCCCGGTAGCGCATCGTCGCTCGGCCGGGGGCATCGTCGAAGTCGATCGAGACGACGCGCTCGCCGAGCCCAACCAGGGTCCAGCGCACGCCGGGAAGAGTGCCGAGCGTGTTGATCTCCTCATCGAACGGGTAGACGCGCCACGTACGACCGTCCGGAAGCGTGTAGGACTTGATCCGCTCACCCGAGGCGATCAGCAGCGCCGTCCCGTCGGACGCGATGGCAGCGGCAGAGGGAGCTTCCGTCAACTCGCGTGTGATCGGACGCTGGTCGGGATCGGGATCGAGCAGAACCAGCTCGGTAGTGCGCCGGCGAGCGACGATCAGGACGATCTGATCGCCAGCGAGCAGAAGCTCTTTCGGCACGCCACGCACTCGCCGCGACCCGCGCTCGATCCAAGACTCGCCAGGGCGTTCGAGCACGAGCAGATGAGTGGTGTTCTCTTCGCGCACGGCGACGATCACACGCTGGGGCGCGCAGGCCAGTGCCGCGATCGGGCCGAGAGGACTGCGCCATACCGGTTGTGCGGCCGGGTGCTCGACGAGAACCTCTCCGCTTGCCACGAGCCAGTGTGACTCGTCGAGGGCGCAGGCTGACGCGGCGGCGCTTTGCTCCGCGTCGGGCGAATCGACGGCCGCGATCGCCATCGCGATCGGCATCACACTCATCGACAGCCCGGCAGCGGCGAGTCTCGAACGTCGTCCGCTCATCGGGGGCCTCCCGTTGCGGGCCAACACGATCCCGCTGCGGACGATTATTCCCGATTCGCAGCCACGAGGCGACGCGGCGCTGTCGCTGGACGCATTGTCGCCGACGCAGGTGAGCCCGGATTATTCACGAACCTTTGAGCTCAGACGCCGTGGATGTCTGCAGGATGGCCCGCACAGAGAAATTCGCGACTGAGGCGTGCCTGTAGGCACGTCACGGGAAGGGCCCCGCTTCCGGCTTCGCCGGCGGTACGCCGGCCAAACGGATTGCCCGACAGTCCAGTGGACTGTCGGGCCGCGGGACGGCCCGCGGGCAGACGCGGCGTTTCGGCCGAAGGGCTCATGAATATTCCGGGCTAGGAGTCTGTGCGGTAGAACGATTGCGAGCGAGGCCGTGTGGATGAGAGTCACATTCTGTGAGGATTCGAGGAAGTGTATTCGGAATACTCGACGAGAATCCGAACAGAATCTGGCCTCAGCCACGCTGCCGCAGCCGCGAGCGTTCTACCGCGCAGGCTCCTAGACTCTTGTCATGACGGACGGCGAGAACGGACTGCCTGCGGACCCGGACTGCTTCGTCTCCTTGGAAGACGGCGACGAGGTCGAGATCAAGGTCAAGGGTTCGCGTTTCATCGGGCAGGCCCTCCATGCCGACTCGGAGGCATCGGCCCTGGAACGGCTCGCCGCCGTACGCCGTCGATACCACGATGCGACGCATCACTGCTGGGCGATGCGCATCGGGTCGCCCGGCCGGTTGCGCGAGCGGTACGACGATGCGGGCGAGCCCGCGGGCACCGCAGGACCACCGATTCTGCGTGCGATCGAACGCGAGGCGATTCACGATGCCGTCGTCGTCGTCACCCGCTATTACGGCGGCACCAAGCTCGGTACCGGGGGGCTGGCCCGCGCCTACGCCGACGCGGCTCGCGATGCTATCGCCGCGGCTCGCCGGCGCGAGTTGTTCCGCTGCGTGACGCTGGCTCTCGAGTGCAGCTTTGACGATTTGGGCGCGATCGAAGCCGTGTTGGCGCGAAGCGGTGTGTTCGTCAGAGACGTCCAGCGCACCTTCTCGCCCTCGCCGTGCTTCATGTTGTCCGTTCTCGCAAGTCGCGCCGCCGCGCTGACGGCAACGATTCGTGACGTCACCGCCGGCCGAGCGGCCGTGACTCGAAGGCCGGCGTCTGATTGACGTGCCCGACGGTTCACTGGAGAGTGGCCGGGGTGCCCATCCGCGTCTCACGCTTCCCGTTGGCGGCCGGCGAGGCGTCTGCCTCGGGCACCTCGGGGGGGCGGGCGCGGTTGAGTGGTCGTTTGGATGATGTCGACGGTGTGCCCTCGGGATTGGTGGTCGTGGTAGCTTCATCTGAGGGGAGCAGTTTGCTGAAACAGCCGATGGGAGATCCTGCAATGACAACGAGGCCTCACACCAGCTTGTACTTGCTCAGCGCCGCCTTGGCCGCCGTGTGGATGACCGGCTGCTTCGTGGTGAACGGTTTTGCCACCGTTAAAGGTTCCGGGAATACCGCTTCCGAGCAGCGGAGTGTCGGGCCGTTCGAGCGGATCGAGATCCAGGGATCGGCAGATGCCATCGTCCAGATCGGCGAGCCGCAGCAGCTCAACGTCGAAGCCGACGACAACATTTTGGGGCTGATCACGACGGAAGTCAGAGGCGAGACACTCGTCATCTCGAGCAAGGAATCGTACTCGTCACGCCGCGGTGTCACGGTGATGATCACGGTGCCGAAGCTCGAGGCCGTCGAGATCGCCGGCTCTGGCGACGTGACGATCGAAGGCCTCGCGGGCGATGTATTCGAGGCCGAGGTGCGCGGTTCGGGAGACATCGTCGGCCGCGGCACCGTCAGTGACGTCGAGGCGGTCATCAAAGGCTCGGGAGACATCGACCTATCGAGCCTGATTGCCGACCGGGCTCGCGCGTCGATCTTCGGGAGCGGAGACATCGACCTGCACGCGACGCAGGCCGTCGATCTCTCGATCCGGGGCAGTGGGGACATCACCTACCGCGGCAAGCCCGAGGTGGTGAAGAAGAGCGTTCTCGGCTCCGGCGACATCAAGCCGCGCTGAAGCGAGCTTGAGGGACGACGCACGTTCCTGCGTCGCGCGCCTACGGCGCGCAAGCGTCGGGCTGATCCGGCGGGTGGCACGGCGAGTCGACAGGGGCTCGGCGCGCACCGTCGCTGTCGACGCCGAAGCTGCCGTCGAACACGCCATCGTTCGGAACCACGAGGAACATGTCCGCCTCGCCGGCTCCCTCCGGGATGCTCGCACTCGTCGGGGCCACCGAGCAGAGTCCGGGCTCAGCCGCCAGCGATTCGTAACCGGCGACGAGATCGCCGCGGTAGACACCGTAGCTCGTACCGTCGCCGCAATCTGGCTGCCAGCTCAAGTCGAGCTGCCCTTCGGTCCCGCGCTGCACGGTGAGGCCTTCGACGTCACCAGGCGTCGCGCGCGTGACCGGCTCACACGACTCGCGCGTCACGCCGATGAGCGTCAGGTCGTCCACATTCCAGCCCGAAGTGGCGACGCCATCGTTGCTCGTCAAGGTGAAGCGCACGCGAAACGCTGGATTTCTGTCGGCAAGATCCGACACGTCAAAGTGCATCAGCACCCAGTCTCCTTCGGCCAGCCCGTCGGCGACAGAGAACAGCTCTGTCCACTGCTGCCCATCGCCGCTGACCTCGAGCGTCGCCGTGTCCTGCGGCGCGATGTTGAGATAGCGGAAAACATCTAGTGTGACGTCGACGGCCCCCGAAACGTCGATCGGCGGAGACGTCATCGTGCTCGAGACGTTGTCCTCGTAGTTGCCGAGACTCGAGCCGAGACCGGTCAAGTCGTTACCCAGCACCCGGCTACCTTCGAGCGCATTGTCCGGATCCGGATTCGGGACGAAATCCGGCGTGGCCGGGCCGCCTCCGAGTCCTTGCGGGACCGCGAGCTGCCACTCTCCACCACCGGCGCTCGTCCAACCGAGGTTCGTCTCGAAGCCGTCGTTGTAGAACTCGTTGGCCGGGCCGGCACCACCGACCAGTACCTGGACCACGCGCGGCTCGTCCGGATAGATGTTGTCCGGGTCGGTGGAAACGATGTTCGTGACGTTGAACAGCACGTCCTGTCCGCAAGGGAAGTCTCGACCGACCTGGAAACGATAGGCAGGAATCCCGGAAGCGACGAAATCCACCGGGATGTCCCCATAAACAGCGCCACTTTGCAGGATCGCCACAGGTCCGGGTGTCATCGCGTCGACGCTCAGATCGGCCGACACGCCGATAGCCATCTCGTTACCGAGATTGCGTAGGTTCACCGTCAGGTCCCAGACCTCGCCCGGATCGACCGCTCCGTTGCCGTTGCCTTCGACCTCGGTCAGGTTGATGAACTCCTCGTAGCGAAGATCTGGTCCGGTGACACTGATCGTCCGCTCGACCTTTTCGGGACAACTCTCCACGTCGCGCACCGACAGCTTGACGAGCCCCTCGTAAGGACGCTGATAAACGTGAACAGGATCGGCTTCAAACGCGTCGTTTATGCCGTCGTTCTCGAAGTCCCATCGATAAGTGTACGGCTCGCCTGCGCCTCCCGTCACGGTGCTGTCGAAGAAGACGTCATTGCCTACGCGCGTCGGATTGGGCGTGATGGTGAAGTCCGCTGTCGGCCCGACGCAGACGCTACCGAAACCGCCTGTGACGACGAGAGAGAACACGACATCGTCCTCGGGGGTGTCGAGATGGCCGTCCTGATTGACCTCTGCGGCTTCGATCTCGACTTTCCAGAGCCCTTCTTCCGGGGAGGTGACAAACACGTTCTCGACCGTATCGATCTCGTTTGGGACACCCCCGGCGATCGACTCCGTGCCCGCATCGAGACCGACGTTACCGTGGTAGACGACCTCCGATGGTGAGGTCACTTTCAGGTTGAGATCGTTGATACGGTGCATCGTGGCCGACGTAGTCCCCGGAGGATCGGGGTAGACCATCGTCACTTTGAGCTCGCTCTCGCCAGCCGCGACGTCGATGTCGTAGGAGACGACCTCACCGAGTTGCAGCACGGCTTCTTGATCGACGATCAAGCTGTTTGGCGCGCGCTCCTTCGCGAGCTGTACGTTCGGCCGGCCCCAGCCTTGATGCACGCGCGTGAGGTCGTGGTTCGTGCCGGAAAACGGGTAT
>CP070706.1:4009668-4016372 GCA_020350085.1 Acidobacteriota bacterium | reverse complement strand
TGCCGCTCACGATCGTGTGGATGATCACACTGTCTCTCCTGGGCGTGCTGTTCGCCTTTCCGCTCAAGCGACGATTCATCAACGACGAGCAGTACCCGTATCCCGAGGGTCGCGCCTGCGGCATCGTGCTCGACGCGCTGCATCACAGCGAAGCTCGAGAAGGACTGTACAAAGCAAAGCTGCTGACGATCTCGGGTGCCGCATCGGCGTTGATCGAGTTTCTGCGCAGTGAGAAGGTGACCGAGCTGCTGCGCATTCCGTTTCTCAACCTGCCTGCCTACTGGGACCAGCTCGTCTACCGCTTTTTCACGCCCTCGATTAGAGGCGTCTCGCTGGCCGACCTGACGATCCGTCTCGACTCTTCGATCGTGATGGTCGCGGCCGGCGGTCTGATGGGCATTCGTACCGGCATCTCGCTTCTTATCGGCGCCGTGATCAACTACGCGATCTTGGCGCCGTGGGCGATGAATCAGGGGCTGATCGAGGGGACGGGATTCCGCAACATTCTCAAGTGGGGCATGTGGGGCGGTGTGTCGATGATGACGACCGCGGACCTCTTCAGCTTCTTCTCACGTCCGCAGGTGATCGCCCAGGCTTTTCGCGGACTGCTCGGCGGCCGCGCGCGGGCAGACAAGGACCCGATCGCACACATCGAGCTTCCACTGTGGGTCTCGGGAGTCGGCATCGCCGTGATTGGCGCGTTCGTCGTGTGGCTCGCCTGGCACTACTTCGGCATCGAGTGGTGGTTGGGCGTCATCGCGATTCCGTTGGTATTCATCTTCGTCACGGTCGGCGCGACGTCGGCCGGCCTGACCTCGATCACGCCGACGAGTGCGCTCGGGTATCTGACGCAGACGACGTACAGCATTCTCTCACCGGGGAGAATCACGACCAACGTGATGACGGCCGCCATCACGGCCGAGGTCGCCAGCAACACGTCGAACCTGCTGATGGACATCAAGCCGGGTTACATGCTCGGCGGCAAGCCGCGCCACCAGGCGATGGGCCACGTGCTCGGCATCTTCGCCGGCGCGTTCGTGGCGATACCGATCTTCTACGCGATGATCCAGTACGATCCCGCGCAATTGATGTCCGACAAGCTGCCGATGCCGGGGGCACAAGCCTGGCGGGCCGTGGCCGAGGTGCTCACCAAGGGGCTCGGCTTCCTGCATCCCACGGCTCGTCTCGCGGTATTCGCCGGTGCGGCGGCAGGCATTCTGTTCGAGATCATCAAGAAGATCACGAACAATCGTTTTCCGCTTTCGGCGGTCGGCATCGGGTTGGCGTTCGTCATCAGCTTCTCGACTAGCCTCAGTATGGCCCTTGGCGCGATTCTGTTCTGGACGCTCGGGAAGATCTACGCCGCTCGTCCCGGCACGCGCGCCCACAAGCTGTGGGTCGAGAACCAAGAGACCGTCTGTGCCGGCGCCATCGCCGGGGGTGCGATCATCGGCATTCTCATCACTCTCGTCGAGGCCTCGGCCGGCTAACCCGGATTATTCATGAACCTTCGAGCAGAAACGTCGCAGATGCTTGCTGGCTGGCCCGCACGTAGGGATTCGCGACTGAGGCGTGCCTGTAGGGCACGCCGCAGGGAGACGAATCCCGAGTACGGGCCAGAGGGCCCGAAGGGCACGGCCAGCGGGCAGACGTGGCGTTTCGGCCGAAGGGCTCATCAACAATCCGGGCTAACCTCCTGTCGTCTGGCAGGATCCAGCAGGTCATGGAATCCCGTGCCAGTATGCGAGAATCTGCGTAACTTCCCAGATGTCCTGTTTTTTCGAGCGGGGAGGTGGTCGCATGTTCGACCCGCACATCCGCCGGTTGACCGGCCTTCACATGCTGCTGCTTCTTCTTCTCCTCTCGAGCTTGTCGGCCACGGCCTACACCCCCGGCTCCGGCACGCTCTACAGCGACGATTTCGAGGATCTCGATCCCGACTGGGAGATGGGCAACGGCTTCGGCTCGCCCTCGCCTTGGACTCTGGTCGCCGACGGGGGCGACACGTCATTTCTCGCGGACGGGCAGGCTCAGTTTCCAGGAGGGGCGACACAACATTGGGCCCGCCACTTTCTGCACCCCGTCGACGGCGGAACCTTCTCCGTTGCCTTCGAGTACCGCGCCCAGCTCACGAACGATTACTACTTCCAACTCGAGGTCGAGCAGCGAGCTCCCGAGCTGCACACGTACCGTCTACATATCGACTCCGCCGGTGTGATGTCGTTGTGGCGCTCGGAGTCCGGCGTTCTCGTGCAAGTCGTCAGCACCGGTTCGCCGGTCGTGTCCGCGGAGCAGAAGCGCTGGATCCGGCTGGCCATCGAGGCCGACCCGAGCGGGTACCCTCGTGTGCGTGCCCGCGTGTGGGACGGTGGTGCCACGTCCGAGCCCTCGAGCTGGACTCTCGAGTTTCTCGACGAGCTGACGACGATCGAACGCGTGCATCGGTTCGAGATCGAGGCAGACGGCCCGAGGAACATCAAGACGTGGATCGACGATCTCGACGCATTCGGCAACGCCGCGGACGGAGTCCCTTCGTCGGTCAGGACGATCTATCTGATGGAGGTCAGTCACCTCGACATCGGATTCACCGAGCCGCCCGATGACATCGAGGCGTTCTCGAAGACACACCTCGACCAGGTGCTCAACAACCTCGACGCCGATCCGGACTACCGCTGGACGATCGAGTCGGGCTGGTTTCTCGATCGCTGGTGGGAACGCTCCAACGACGCTGCGCAGCAGCGGATGCTCGATCACCTGCGCGAAGGGCGCCTCAAGCTCTCGAGCAGCTACGCCAACCTCCATACGACGAAGGTCGGGCACGAAGAGCTGACCCGGGCGATCTACTGGTCGACCCGGATGGGCCGCGAGCATGGCTTCCCGGTCCGAATCTTCATCACGGACGACGTGCCGGGCTCGACCTTCGCGATTCCCGAGCTTCTCGCCCGCGCCGGCATCGACTATTTCATCGGAGGCATGAACACCGGTTTCGGTGGTCGCCTGAGCGAGCCCGATCACGGAGACCGACCGTTCTGGTGGGTCGGTCCCGACGGCAGCCGCGTGCTGACGTGGCACACGTTCGACAGCTATGCGGAGGCGTTTCAGTGGGGCTTTTCCTTCTTCGACGGGCTCGCCGACATGTATACCAAGATGGCGCAGAAGATCCCGGAGCTGGAGGAGACCGGCTACCCGTGGCCCGAGCTGCTGCTGATGCGCGGCTTCGACAATCACTACCAGGGCTTCAAGGCGCGAAACCTGGCCGATCAGTGGAACGCGACCTACGAGACGCCGAAGTTCGTGCTCTCTACAGCAGAAGAGTTCCTCGACATGATGCTCGCCAAGTACGGACCCGACGCCTTCCCGAGCTACACGGGCGATTACGGCTGCGCGTGGTCGAACAGCCAGGGCGGGGCCCAGCACACCCACACCTGGATTCGTCAGGCGCACCGGAATGCTCGCGCGGCCGAGGCGCTGCTGGCGGCGGGAGCAGCTCTCGATGGCGACCCTGCTGCTGACGAAGACCGCGACTTCATGTACCGCAAGATGGTCGAATCGGACGAGCACACCGGAGCCGGCGGCTGGCCCGGCTACTTCACGCGGGAGGAGATGGACCGCAACAACCGGATTCACCTCGGCTACGCCCGCGACGCGCGCGATACGGCAGCCAGCCTGCTCGAGCAAGGACTCGAGCGCGCCACGGCCGGCTTGCCCGCTGCCGGTGACGCCGTCGTCGTCATCAATCCGCTCGGCCGCGTTCGCGATGGGTGGGCGCGAATCGTCTTGCCCACGGCGCTTTACACGAGCAGTTTCCGCGTCGTCGATCGTGTCAGCGGAACCGAGCTTCCCTATCAGCGTTTCGATGTCACGGAGGAGATCCTGTTCCGCGCCGAAGGTGTGCCGGCGATCGGCTATCGCGTGTACGATCTACGTCCCGGAACACCCACGGCAGAGCCCCAAGGCCTCCTGGCAGTCACGGCGACCACGCTGGAAAACGACAGCTACTTGCTCGAGATCGATCCGAACAGCGGCGCCGTCGTGAGTCTCGTCGACAAGAGCAGCGGACGCGAGCTGGTCGATACAGCCTCGGCTTATCGCTTCAACGAGCTGGCCTCGAACACCCACAGCGAGGTGACCTATCAGGTGCTCCCGGTTGCCGAGCCACCGACCTCGGCAACCACGATCATCGAGTTCGCGGGACCACTGCTCGCATCGCTCAAAGCCACGCGCATGGACACCCCGCATGTAGAGACGATCTACCGGCTGTATCTCGGTGACGACCGGATCGAGTTCGAAAACGTGCTCGATCGAGATCTGATGCCGTATGTACCCAACAGCGTCGGGAGCCGCTCCTACACCGTCACGCTGCCGTTCGACATTCACGACTTTGAGATTCGCTCGGAGACGACGACGCGCTTTCTCGATCCCGTCGCCGACAGCTTCGCCCGCACGAGCCTGTTCGACTGGCACAACGTGGAGCACACACTCGCCTTTTGGGATCAGCAGATCGGTGTGCTGCACGCGATGGACAATACCGTCGCCTACCATTTCGAGAATCTGTCCGGGTTGACGTCTAGCGCGTGGTCGACAGGCGATGCGTTGCTGCTGCCGCGGATGAAGGACAAGAGTGACGAATACGAGTTTGACGGTGGCTCTGTGGGGCCGTTCGAGGTCGAGCCCGATACGTCGCCGATTCACCGCTACACTCACCACTTAAGCGCCACGACGCCCTCGTTCGACCCGATCGCTGCGAGCCGCTTCGGCTTCGAGGCGCTCTCGCCTCTGCCAACGCGGCTACTGTCCCGCGGGCCGGGCGACATGCCGGATGACGATGCGTCGTTTTTCTCGGTCGATGCACCTCAGGTCCTGCTCTACACGGCGAAGCCGGCTGATATCGGTACCGGTGTGGTGTTCCGGATGACAGAGATGACGGGACAGCAGATCAGCGCGCGGCTCAGCTCCGAGGTGTTCGAGCTATCGAGCCCGGAGCGGATCGAGCAGGACGAGGAAGGCGGCACGCCGATGAGTATGGACGGATCAGCGGTATTGGTCCCGCTCGGCCCTTATGAAACGGCGACGATCCGTGTGCAAGCCGCAGTCGGCTGGGAGGAGATCCTGCTGATGGTCAACAAGGATTCGGAGGGTGGGACGGTGTCGCTGAGCTGGAGCCAGGGTGTCAGTCCTTACACGCTGAGGCGCTCCGACAATCCGGAATTCATCGGCTGGGACACCCTCGTCGATGAGGAGGCTGTCTCCTCGCATGAGGATCCGGTTCTCAACGACGGCCAGACGTACTTCTACTTGGTTCGTTGATTGCCGAGAAGGGACTTCGAAAGTTCAGCAATAATCCGGATTAGGGGCAACTCAGAACAGTCTGATCGCCACAGGCGCTGCCCGCCTGTGGCCGCTGGGTGCCGCTACTGTCGAGTCCGTATGAGCCCTCGCTAGCGCTGCGACGCGGCACGACGAGAACGTATGCGTTCAGCGATGCGGGCGGATACGTTTTGTTGCTGACTCCGCCTGTAGAGCAGTACATCGGTACGTGGCTGGCAAAATCGGGAAGCTCGCCTTCGTAGATCGCGTAGTCCGCGTCCTCGGGCCGGCAAGACGCTGCCCAATCCAGGACAATGCGCCGCTCGTCGGCTTTTGTGACGACGAGCTGTTCGCCCTGCACCCATCGACCGTCCGGCACGGCTCCTGCACCAGCCGCAGCGGGAGGTGCCGTAGGATCCCGATCGTTGAGAAACTCTTCGATGTTCGTGTAACCGTCGCCGTTGAGATCGCCCCGCGAGTCAGACTCGTCGAGAGCGTTCAGCCCGTAAGTCGCTTCCCAGGCATCTGGCATGCCGTCATGATCCGAGTCGGGTGGCCAGAGGCCACTCGTCAGACCGGGATAATCACTGCCGATGCCGATCGCACCGGTACCATTGACAACGTCGTCCACGATGCGTTGGTCCACGGCATCGCGACGGGGAAGCGTCGCACCGACGTTCTCGAGAACGATCTCGAGAGCTACGTCGGCAGCATGGGTTGTCACCGCTGGTGCGGAAAGGGGGCGCCAGATGCGATACAGCTGCTCGTCAGCCTCGTATTTCGTACCATCCTCCACATACCATACTCCGATGTCCCACTCGCTCTCGCAGCCGGCGAAGCAGTCAGGGGGACCCCAATTACCGTCCACATAGAGCTGAACGCCCGTGCTGTTCGTACGATCCGGCACGATCAGCACACCCATCGCACTCGTTGGACTGCTGTCGGGACCCTGGATGTAGAAGTTGCCGACGAAGTTCGTTCTCGCTGAGCTGCTCGACTTGCTGGCGTTGTTGTTGTTCCAGTTGTAGATCACATTGTTGCGAAAGTCGTTCACCCCATTTGGATTGCCGCCCAATCTCGGATTGCGGTCCGCATTGTGTGCCAGCAGCGAGTGATGAACACTCACCGTAATTCGCGGGTCACCACCGGAGAGAATGCCCATCGAGTGTGGACCCTTGGGATGACCCGTCAAGGACCCTTCGGCGATCAGGCACCACTGAAAAGTGATGTTCTCGGCCCAACCGTGCACGTCGATGTTCTCGTCGATCGCCCACTGGGCGGAGACATGATCAACAACAACATGGTGAACAGGAGCCTGTTCGTTGCCAAGGACGAGAATAGCGTCCTTGTCCCACACTTCCGGGGTCGTATCGCCCGGCCTGATTCGCAGATGACGG
>CP070706.1:4002061-4009568 GCA_020350085.1 Acidobacteriota bacterium | reverse complement strand
TCGTGAAGATGGTTCACAACGGGATCGAGTACGGCGACATGCAGATCATCGCCGAGATCTACGATCTGATGCATCGAGTCATCGGCCTCGATGCCACCGATATCGCCGAGCTGTTCGAGCGCTGGAACGAGGGCCGACTCGGTTCGTTCCTGACCGAGGTCACGGCCCGCGTGCTGCGCGTTCGCGACGAGAAGAGCGGGCAACCGTTGGTCGAGATGATCCTCGATCAGGCAGGCCAAAAAGGCACCGGCCGTTGGACGGCGCGCGATGCGATCGACCTCGGCGAGCCCGTGCCGACACTCACGGCAGCGGTCGATGCACGGGTGCTGTCGAGCTGGAAGCCGCTGCGCTCGCGGGCGGCAGCGCTCCTCACCGGGCCAGAAGCTCGGACAGGAGCTCTCTCGGCGGCAGACCGCCGGCAAATGATCAAAGATCTGGAGGCTGCGTTTTATGCCTCGCGGGTCTGCGCGTACCTGCAGGGGTTGCGCTTGATACGCGTTGCCAGCGACGCGTTCGACTGGAACGTCGACCTGCTGCGTGTGACGCAGGTCTGGAAGGCGGGCTGCATCATCCGTGCTCGTCTGCTCGATCCGATCCGCGCCGTGCTCGAGCAGCCCGACAGCGTCGATGGCGGCAGCTGGGAGCACCTGCTGCTCGACGCGCGGCTGGCCGGTCCTCTCGTCGAGGCACAAGCAGCTTGGCGCCGTGTGGTCTCCGACGCCGCGCTGCGCGGAGTGCCGTCGCCGGCGATCGGAGCGAGCCTCAGCTACTTCGATGGCTTGCGCTCGAGCAGACTGCCGCAGAACCTCACGCAAGCGCAGCGGGACTACTTTGGGGCGCACACGTACCGGCGTGTCGATGATCCGAGTGGCGCCGCGGTGCACACCGATTGGCACGACCTGACGTGAGCAAGCCGCGCGTCATCGCCTGCGCCGATCGACAAACCGTGGCGCGGCGCGCCCGAGAGCTCGTCTCCGCGCAGATCGTCGCGACGGTCAGCCGGCGGCACGTTTTTCACCTGGCCCTCGCCGGGGGCAGCACGCCGCAGCCTCTCTACGAGCGGCTGGCCGCCGATCCGTGGTGCGTCCCGTGGCCGGCGGTGCGCTTCTACTTCGGCGACGAGCGCTGCGTGTCGCCCGACGACCCGGAGAGCAATTACCGCATGGCACGTGAGACGCTGCTGGACCGGCTTCCGATCGCCGGCGAGCAGATCGAGCGCATGCGCGCCGAAGATCGAGACCGTGAGCGAGCAGCAGCGGACTACGTGCGCAAGCTGCCGCTGAAGCTCGACCTGGTGCTACTCGGCCTCGGGACGGACGGTCACACGGCCTCGCTATTTCCCGACTCCCCAGCGGTCCGGGATCAACAGCGCCGTGTCGTCGTCACAACAGGGCCCAAGCCGCCGCACGAACGACTCACGATCACACCGCCCGTGCTGCGCGATGCCGATGAGCTGCTGGTGTTGGTGACCGGTGCGGAAAAGGCGAACGTGTTGAAGCAAGTACTGTTGGGAGACTGGAATCCGCACGTGCTGCCGGCACAGCTCGCACGACGCGGTACGTGGATCATCGACCGCGAGGCGGCCGGCGAGCTGCCATCCGGAGGTTTCGAGGAGGACTGATGAGCTGGAGCCCCGACGGCGTGGACGTGCTGTGCGTGAACACGATTCGGACGTTGGCGATCGACGCCGTCGAGCAGGCCAACTCGGGACATCCCGGCCTGCCCCTCGGCGCAGCGCCGATGGCTTACGTGCTGTGGCAGCGGCATCTGCGCTTCGATCCCGCCGCGCCAGCCTGGCCGGATCGCGATCGGTTCGTCTTGTCGGCAGGCCACGGCTCGATGTTGCTTTATGCTCTGCTGCACTTGAGCGGCTACGCGCTCGGACTCGACGAGATCAAGCGCTTTCGACAGTGGGCAAGCCGCACACCTGGACATCCGGAGGCCGGTCACACACCCGGCGTCGAAGCCACGACCGGCCCCCTCGGCCAAGGAACGGCCGTCGCCGTGGGCATGGCGCTGGCCGAGCGCATGCTGGCAGAGCGCTTCAACCGCGACGAGACGACGCTCGTCGATCATCACATCTACGCACTCGTGTCGGACGGCGATCTGATGGAAGGAATCTCCGCTGAAGCTGGTTCGTTCGCCGGCCATCTGGGCCTGGGCAAGTTGATCTACCTTTACGATTCGAATGACGTCTCGCTCGACGGCCCGACCTCGATGACGTTTACCGAAGATGTCGCCGCGCGCTACCGTGCGTACGGTTGGCAGGTGCTTCGGGTCGATGACGGGGACACCGACCTCGTTGCCATCGACCAAGCGCTCGACGAGGCTCGATCGGAAACGACGCGCCCGTCTTTGATCGTGGTCCGCACGACGATCGGTTACGGCTCGCCGAACAAAGCGGGCTCGCACGAAGCCCATGGCTCGCCTCTGGGCGAGGAAGAGGTGCGGTTGACGAAGAAGCGGCTCGGCTGGATCCCCGAGGCCCGGTTCGTCATTCCCGAAGACGCATCGACGCGCTTCGGTGAGGCCGCCCTGCGGGGCCGAGAGCTTCGCGAGCGCTGGCAGGCTCGGTTTCGCGAGCGCGAGCAGCAGGATCCTGGATGGGGCAAACAGTGGAGACAGTCCTTCTCGGGTCAGCTCGAGGACAGTGGAGACCTCGAGCTACCTCACTGGGAGGTGGGTGAGAAGGCCGCCACGCGCGCCGCGGCGGGCGCCGCGCTGCAGGCGCTCGCGAAACACGCCCCTTGGCTGGTCGGAGGGGATGCGGATCTTTCCGGATCGACAAAGAGCGTGATCAAGAGCTCGGGCTGGATCGAGCGGGGCTCGTTCGCGGGCCGCAACATCCACTTCGGCGTGCGCGAGCATGCGATGGGTGCGATCGCGAACGGACTCGCCTACCACGGTGGGTTGCGACCGCTTGTTTCCACGTTTCTCGTCTTCTCAGATTACATGAGACCGCCCGTCCGTCTGGCGTCGCTCGACGGGCTGCCGGTGATCTACGTCTGGACGCACGATTCGATCGGCGTCGGCGAAGACGGACCGACCCATCAACCGGTCGAACAGGTCGCCGCGTTGCGCGCGATCCCGAACCTGCACGTCTTCCGCCCTGGCGACCCGCACGAAGCCGTGGCGGCCTGGCTCGCCGCACTTCGCCGCACCGAGGGACCGACGGCGCTGGTGCTCTCGCGACAGGGACTGCCGGCGCTCGCTGGCTCTGGCGAGCGGGCGCGCGAGGGCGTTGCGCGCGGCGCCTATGTGCTCAGCGATGCGCCCAACGGAAAACCCGAAGCGATCGTCCTCGCCACCGGCTCGGAGCTGCAGCTCGCCGTCGGCGCGCAAAAGATGCTCGCCGAGGAGAGAATCGGCGTGCGGGTCGTTTCGATGCCGTGTTGGGAGGCTTTCGCTGAACAGGCCGAAGAGTACCGCGAGGCGGTTCTTCCTTCGTCCGTGCGCGCGCGTGTCGCCGTCGAGGCCGGGACCACGCTGGGCTGGCACCGCTGGGTGGGAGATGCCGGGCGAGCGCTGGGGGTGGACCGCTTCGGTGCTTCCGCGCCCGGCAGCGTCAACATGGAAAAGTACGGCCTGACCGTCAGCGATGTCAGCGAGGCGGTACGAGCCGTTCTTAACCCGGATTATTCATGAACCTTCGAGCAGAAACGTCGCAGATGCCTGCTGGATGGCCCGCACGTAGGGAGGGCCCCGCTTCCGGCTTGGCCGGCTCTAAGCCAGCCAAACGGATGGCTCGACAGTCCGGTGGACTGTCGAGCCGCGGGAAGATCCCGAGTACGGGCCACAGGGCTCGAAGAGCCCGCCCAGCGCGCAGATGCGACGATTATGCCGAAGGGCTCATGAATGATCCGGGTTGCGACGGCTTCGAGAGCAGGCTGACGACGAACACCGCCGCCGTTGAGCTGACAAACGCGGGGACCAGTTCATACAGACCCGTCGGCTGCGTGAGCCATAGCTTCCACACGATCGTCACCAGCGTGCCCGTGAGCATGCCGGCCACGATGCCCGCTCGAGTCGCTCTCGGCCCGTAGAGCGCGAAGATCAGTGCCGGCCCCACCGATGCACCGAGCCCGCCCCAAGCGAAAAGAACGAGCCAGAAGACGAGATCGCTCGCGAAGTAGGCCAGCGCGAGCGCGGCGAATCCGGAGACGACGACGATCATGCGGCTGAAGGCCAGCTTCCTCGCTTCGTCGATCGACGCCCGCTCGCGAATGATCTTTTCGTACACGTCGCGAACGAACGTCGAGGCGACGACGAGCAGCTGGGAGTCCGCGGTTGAGAGGATCGCCGCGAAAATGCCGCCGACCAGAAGCCCGTACAGTGCCGGCCCGAAGTACCGCGCGGAGAGCACGAGATAGACCATCTCGGCGTCGCCGTCGGGAAGCCCGCTCGGATCGGAGACCACCGCACGGCCCACAAGGCCGATCATCACAGCACCGAGGCCGAGCAAGATGTTCCAGATCGTCCCGATCACGGCGGCGCTTCTCAGATGGCGCGGGTCGTCGATCGACATGTAGCGCACCAGGATGTGGGGCTGACCTGGCGATCCGAGACCGATGCCGAGAAAGCCGATGATCGCTCCGATGCCGATCGAGACAGGATCGACGAGCGACGGGTCGATCCCTACGAGCAGCTGGCGGACAACGCCGACTCCTCCCGCCGCCACGAGTCCCACCGCTGGCAGTACGAGCAGACCGATCAGCATGATCACGGCGCGCACCACGTCGTTGTAGGCCACGGCGATGTATCCGCCGAGGACCATGTAGACGACGATCAACCCGGCCGCGAAGAGTAGGCTGGCCCACAGCGGCAGTCCGAGCGCGCTGACGAGTGTTCGGGCCCCCGCGGTCAGCTGCGCCGCGACATAGGCGGTCAGAAAGACACCGATGATCAGCGCACCGACGATGCGAATCAGGTGCTTCTCGTCATGAAACCGCGATTCGAAGTAGTCGAGCAGCGTGATCGAGCCGAGCGCCTGGGTCTCGGTACGGAGCCTGCGACCGACGTAGAAGAACTGCAGAAACTCGACCGCTGTGTATCCCAAAATGGCCCACACCGCTCCCGAGCCCCTGCTGTACGCCATGCCGCTGACGCCGAGAACGAGCCAAGAGGAACGTCCGGACGAAACGGCCGACAGCGCGACGACGAGCCGCCCCATCGCACGGCCCCCGACGAAAAAGTCCGACTGAGACCTAGTGCGACGAAGCGCCAGCACTCCGACGATGACGGGCAGCAGCAAGGAGAGCAGAAAGATGCCGAGGGCGAGGGGGTTCGTGAGCTTTTCGTAGATGTTCATCGTCGGCAACGAGTGCGGTGGGCCTTCGTGCGCATCATACGATGAACAGCATCCGCCTTGCTGACGCGTTACTTCCTGTTTCTTGCCTCGACTAGTTGCTGGCGGCTCGCAGCCGCGCGGAGACGATCTCGCTCAGCAGTACGAGCGCGATGATGGAGAGCAAGATCAGCGCGACGCGCGCCCACTGCAACGATGCGACACTCGCATCGAGCTGAAGGCCGATGCCGCCGGCGCCGACCAGACCGAGCACGGTCGCCTCGCGGATGTTGATGTCCCAGCGAAAGACGGCGATCCCGGCAAACGCCGACATGATCTGCGGAACGATGCCCCACAGCATCACCTGCGATCGTGCGGCGCCCGTCGCCGTGATCGCCTCGACCGGGTCAGTGTCGATCTCCTCGATCGCTTCGTAGAGCAGCTTGGCAATGAAGCCAATCGAGCGAAACGCGATCGCGAGGATTCCCGCAAACAAGCCAGGTCCGAAGATCGCCACCAGCAGCAGGGCCCAGATGATCGAGTTGATCGAGCGCGATCCGACGATGACGAGCAGCGCTGGAGGACGCATCAGCCATGTCGGCGTCGTGTTTCGTGCGGCGAGAAACGCTACCGGGGTGGCGAGCAGTAGCGCCAGGAGCGTGCCGAGGGTGGCGATGTTCACGGTGTCCCACAGCGGTCGCCAGAGATGGTCCATGTACGACCATTCCGGTGGCAGCATCCGCGTGACGAGGTCGGCAGCCTGGCGCGGTCCGTCCCACACGAACTCCCAGATCGTCTGCTGAGAGACGTAGCGCCACGCGACGACGAGAGTCAGTACCACCGTCAACCATGCGAGCCAGCGCCCGAGTGCAGCCGTGCCAGTGCGACGGCGCCAGATCGGCTCTCCGTCTCGCTCTAAAACCGGCATCAGATCAACCTCTGTCGCAGCCAGCCCGAGCCGTACTCGCCGGCCAAAACGATGGCGATGATCAGCAGCAGAATCGCCGCCGCCGTGTCGTACTCGTAACGATCGAAGGCCGTGTTGATCGTGGCTCCGATGCCCCCCGCTCCGACGACACCGATGATCGCCGACTCTCGAAAGTTGATGTCCAACCTGTAGACCGTCAGACCGGTCAGTCGTGGTGTCACCTGCGGCAAGACGCCGAAGATCATCCGCTGCGGCCAGCTCGCTCCGCTCGAGCGAATCGCCTCCACCTGGTCGCGGTCGATGCTCTCGATTTCCTCGGCGAGCAGCTTGGCGATGAAGCCGATCGATGCGAAAGAGAGTGTGAGAACGCCGGCGAGTGGGCCGAAGCCGACGAGGACGACAAACAGAATGGCGACGATCAGCTCGTGAAAGCTGCGCGAGAGGACGATGACGAACCGGCACGAGAAGTAGATCGGCAGCGGCGCCACATTGCGTGCCGCTCCAACGGCTACCGGCAAAGAGATGAGAACGCCGATGCAGGTGGCCACAGCGGTCATGGCGAGGCTTTCGAGTAGGCCCTGCGAGATGTCGGACCAGCGCGTGAGAAAATCGGGCCGAGAGAATCCCGCCAGAAAACGTGCGCCGCGCTCTAGGCCTTGTGCCGCCCGCGTCCAATCGACATCGATCGTCAGGCATGCGAGCAGGAGATAGCAGAGAGCTGCCATGCAGAAAAGCCAGCGAGCGGCTCGCCCAAGCTTCCATCGCACTGGCGCGGTCGATGCGGGCACTGTCACTCAGGCTTCCCCCGTCCCGTCGGCGGCCGCCTCCTGCCAGTCCTCCTCGCCGTAGATGTCGGTCAGCACCTCGGGCGTCAACCGCTCCATCGGGCCATCGAAGACGACATGGCCCTCACGCAGCCCGACGACGCGGGACACAAAACGGCGTGCGAGCGGGACGTCGTGAATGTTGATGATCGCGGCCAGCCTTCGCTCGCTGGCCAACTCGGTGATCAGGCGCATGATCTGGCGCGGCGTTTTGGGATCGAGGCTCGCCGTCGGCTCGTCGACGAGCAGCAGCTCCGGTTGCTGGATCAGCGCCCGTGCGATGCCCACGCGCTGGCGCTGGCCGCCCGAGAGCTGATCGGCGCGCTGGTCGGCGAAGCCGTCTAGACCGACGCGATTGAGCAGCTCGATCGCGGCTTTGACATCTGGAGAAGGGAAGCGGCGCGCTGCGCTGCGCCACAGGCCGACGTAGCCCAAGCGTCCCGACAGTACGTTCTCCATCACCGTCAGCCG
>CP070706.1:3989980-4001961 GCA_020350085.1 Acidobacteriota bacterium | reverse complement strand
GTTTCTGGTCGCGACGTTTCCGTTTCTGCACCGCCTCGATCAGTACGACGAGTACTTGCCGATTCACGAGCGACTGACCGATTTTTGGCACGGCGAAGGCGTGGCGCACCTCGACCTGCGGCACGCTCTTTCGGGAAGGAGTCCGGCACAGCTCGTCGTCAGCGCCCACGATCCGCATCCGAGCCGTCTCGCTCACCAGCTCGTGGCCGATGCGATCGCGCGCTTTCTCGACAGCCATCTTCGAACAGAGGAACGGCGCTTTCCCGGGTCGCACGCCAGCTAGGAGTCTGTGCGGTAGAACGATTGCGAGCGAGGCCGTGTGGATGAGAGTCAGATTCTGTAAGGATTCGAGGAAGTGTATTCGGAATACTCGACGAGAATCCGAACAGAATCTGGCCTCAGCCACGCTGCCGCAGCCGCGAGCGTTTTACCGCGCAGGCTCCTAGCCCGGATTATTCATGAACCTTCGAGCAGAAACGTCGCAGATGCCTGCTGGATGGTCCGCACGTAGGGAGGGCCCCGCTTCCGGCTTGGCCGGCAGTAAGTCGGCCAAACGGATTGCTCGACAGTCCGGCGGACTGTCTAGCCGCGGGATGGCCAGCGGGCAGATGCGGCGTTTCGGCCGAAGGGCTCGTGAATATTCCGGGCTAGGCGCCGCTCGCCTTGCTGCTGGTCTTGGAGGACGAGCCGCTCGATGAGTCGGCGGATGGAGACGACGAGGAACTCTTCTCGGCGCTGGCAGACTTGCCGGCTTGCTTGTCAGCCGAGGGCTTCTCGGGCTTGCTGGCCGGCTTGGACTGGCCGTAGCCGTCGGCGTACCAACCTCCCCCCTTCAGCAAGAACGCGCTGCGGCTCAACAGCTTCTCCAGCCGGCCCCCGCAGTCCTCACACTTGGTCAGCGGCCGGTCGGAGAATCTCTGCAGCACTTCCATCTGGCGCCCGCAGGCTTGGCAACGGTACTCGTAGAGGGGCATCGGCGGCTGTCTCGCTTGAAAGATCGGTCATGGATAAGACCCATCGGCGCGGCTGTCAATGAAGCCGAGCGGGCGGGGCGCCGGCTCACCGGGGCCCGTCGGCGGGCGCAGAGGGTGCGGGGACGATCCCTCGGCCTCGCTCGAAGACCAGTTGCGGCGTGAAGTCGACGAAGTCCGCCGCCACGAAGCGGACCTGCACGCCGTCGAAAGTCCCCTCTGGGGCCCACCGATGATCCTCCCCGTGCAGGTGGCCGTAGACGGCCAGATCGACCCCGGCCGCGCTCAATCGCTCGAGCACCTCGCTCTGCATTTGACCGGGCCCGAGGGGCGGGAAGTGCAGCATCGCCAGCAGCGTGTCACCGGGGCTCGCGAGCCGGCGCGCCGCGGCCAGCGACAGCTCCAGTCGGCCCAGCTCGCGGCGGTAGATCGGCAGGTCCCTGTCCGGGTCTGTCCAGGGCATCCCGGGCAGGTTCCAGCCCCGCGCGCCGCACACCACGACTCCTTCTAGCCCCCGCTGCCCTTTCGATCCGTCCGCCCATCGGAGCGCGTCGTTTTGCAGGATCGCCAACCCTTCGGGCAGCGCGCGGCGGACTTTCTCCGCGCTCGCCCACCACGAATCGTGGTTGCCTCTCAGAATCAGTTTCAGTCGGCCTGGCCGCTCCGCGAGAAACGCCAGGTCCGGCGCGGCCTGCGCGAGCGAGTGCGCCCAAGAAGTGTCGCCGGCGACGAGCACCAGGTCCTGAGGGCCGACGAGCCGGTCCCAAGCCGCCGCGAGCTTGATCGGGTGATCACGCCAAAGCTCGCCGAAGATCTCCATCGGCTTCGGCCGCGCGAACGAAAGATGCAGATCGCCGATGGCGAAGATCTTCACGACACCGTCAAGCGCGCTGGGGTGGGCCGAAGCCGAGCACGTTTCTGACGACGTGGGCCGCGAATCGGGGGTTTTCGACCAGCCGCCGGATCGAGTACGCGTACCAGCCCGTCCCGTACGGCACGTAAACGCGCAGCGGATGACCCTCGCTGACGATCATCTTCCTCATCGCGGGATCGACACCGAGCAGCATCTGGAACTCGTAGCGTTCGCGCGGCACGCGCAGCTCGGCGATCAGCCGACGCGACTGAAACACCAGCCATTCGTCGTGCGTGGCGATCGCCACGTAGGCTTTGGGCTCTCTGAGCAACACTTCGACGGCGTCGAGAAACGCGTCGCGAACCAACCAGTAATCCTGATAAGCCAACCGCCGCGGCTCGACGTAGATCCCCTTGCAGACGCGCACCGAAGCCCCCGCGGCAGCGAGCTCGCGCGCGTCCACCAGTGTGCGTCGCAGATAGGACTGCAGCACGACACCGACGTTCGCGAGCCCCTCCGCGCGCAACGCACGGTACAGATCCAACGTCTTCTGCGTGACGCTGGAGTCCTCCATGTCGAGCCGTACCGTCAGACCGTGGCCAGCCGCTGCCTCGAGGATCTTGCGCACGGAGTCCCGAGCGAGCTCCGGCGAGAACGCCAATCCCATCGCCGTCGGCTTGATGGAGATGTTGGCGTCGAGTCGCGCCTCGACGATCGCTTCGAGCGCCCGCACGTACTCGTCGACGTAGGCCTGGACTTCCTCGGCTCGGGTGACGCTCTCTCCCAAGACGTCGAGCGTCGCCCTGCACCCCTCGCCGTTGAGTGCTCGAATGGCATCGACCGCTTCATCGAGAGTCTGGCCGGCGATGTACACGCGCGCAAAGCGCCACACGAGGCTCTGGGGCGCCAACATCAGCAAGCGTAGCAGCGCGCGACGGCCAGGTGACATCAGACCTCCTGGTGCGGGATGGGACTCGAGCAGGCGGAC
Source organism: Acidobacteriota bacterium (assembly GCA_020350085.1). Classification (GTDB taxonomy): domain Bacteria; phylum Acidobacteriota; class Polarisedimenticolia; order J045; family J045. Next base: position 3,999,149 of record CP070706.1, on the reverse strand, counting down.
GGCAGTAAGGGGACGGTCATCCTGGATTGGAGCCAGGCCGGTGTCAAGATCGGGCGAGCTGCTCCAGTTCCGCGACGAGCAACGCGATCGCCTCCTCAGGCGAGCGATCGAGCACGAGGCCGGACGCGTTTTTGTGCCCCCCGCCACCATGTGCGCGCGCGAGCCGATTGACGTCGAGGTCGCCCTTGGAGCGCAGGCTCACCTTCGTCCGGCCCGGGCCGAGCTGACGAAACAGCGCCGCGATTCGGCTCGAGCCGACCCGCAGCGCGAAGTTGATCACCTCCGCCAGATCCTCGCCGTGGAGAGCATCGGAGGTGGCGAGCTCATCCGGCGTGCGCAGCAACAGCAGCCGGCCTTCCGCGCGCTGTTCGATCCCGGCCAGCATCGAGCCCATCATCTTCACGAACGGACCGCTCAGCCGCTCCTCGAGATGGCTGCAGACGAAGGCCGGATCGGCGCCGCGGGCCACCAGATCCGCAGCCATCCGAAAGGCGCGCTCGCTGGTGTTCGCGAACCGGAAGCGGCCGGTGTCCGCGATCAGCGCCGTGTAGAGCGCGTTCGCCGTCGAGGGATCGACGGGCTCGTCGGAGATCCGGAACAGATCGAAGACGATCTCCGCCGTGCAGCACGCCGTGGGATCGACCGCCAGCAGCTGCCAGAACGGGTCTGGATCTGGGTGGTGGTCGATGCAGGCCTTCACGCCGCCGTTCGCGCTGACCGGCTCGAGCATCTGGCCCAGCCGGCTCGGCACGGAATTATCGAGCATGACGACGACATCGGCAGCAGCGATCCACCGATCGTGCCGCTCGGGCTCGTAGGTGTCCACCTCTCCAGCGGAATCGAGGAAATCGAGCAGCCGAGGCAGCGGATCGCGATTGATGATGCGCACGCTCGCACCGGCGCTCCGCAGCCAGCTCGCGAACGCGAGCTGGCTGCCGACACCGTCCGCATCGGGGTTGACGTGGGTCGTCAGCACCCACTGGCCGGCGCTTCGCCGCAGCTCGTTCAGGCGTGTGAGCTCAAGACCCGCCAAAAGGCCCTCCCCCCAGACGACGCTCGGCATAAGCCTCGGCGTAGCGGACGTAAAGCTCGGCACCGGCTCGTATCCGCTCGGTGTCGGCCTGGTCGATCTGCCTGATGATCCGCGCCGGTACGCCGGCGACGAGCGATCGGGCCGGAACGTGAAAGCCCTCACGCACGATGGCACCGGCCGCGACGACGGCGCCGCTGCCGATGCGGGCCCCGTTGAGCAACACCGCTCCCATGCCGATCAGACAGCCGTCCTCGAGTACGGCGCCGTGAACGATGGCGCGATGACCCACCGAAACATCTGCGCCGATCGCGGTCGGAAAACCGACGTCGACGTGCAGCACGCAGAGATCTTGAATGTTGGTGCGCGGGCCAATGCTGATCGGCTCGATGTCACCTCTGACGATGCTGCCGTACCACACGCTGGCTCGGGCACCGAGGCGCACGCGTCCGACCACGACCGCCCCCGGGGCGACGAACGCCGTCGGGTCGATGTCGAGGTCGGTGGCGAAGTAGCCGCCTTCAGCCCGCTCAGGACTTGGCGTCATGACAGGCGCCTCCGCTTCCCGGTCGAGCCCCGCTCGGATCGTGCGCGGCCCCGGCAGTTTGTTCCCGTTGCGAGGATGCACGAGACGTCCGGGCCTCGGGACCGAAAGAAAAGGGAGGCAATCTAAGGAGCTTCACCTCCCACGTCAAGCCGCTCGCCCGCGTGCGTGGACCGATCGCTCGCCGGGCGAGCTGCCGCATCATGCGAGTGGCTCGCGTCGTCGGCGGCTGACGGAGCGGGCGGCCACGCCAGCTGCGGGCGCGGGTCAAGCTCGTAGCCGACACCGGTGAGCTCGAGTTGAACCTTTCCACCGATGCCGTCGCGACGACCGGCGATCCGCAGCAGCGCGCTCGAATCGGCGTCGATCCACAGCTTGGTCTCGCCTTCCATGCGCAGCAGGGTCTCCCCGTCGTCGGCCGGCAGCAGATGGACCTCGACCACATCGAGCGTGACCTCCCGACGTCGTTCTTGATCGAGATCGGTCAAGCGCCAGAGCTCGCGACGTCGATCGCGCGTCTCGAAACGCAGGATTCCGGGTCCGTTCTTGGTCAGCACGTGCAGCTCCCCCCTGGGAGAAGCCGTCAGCTCACCGAGACGGCCCAGCAGGGCGTAGAGCCCGAGCCTGGTCCTCGGGCGCTCGGCGGCAAGCATCCACGAGGCGGACTGATCCGCCACCCAGTGGGCGGGCCGATCCTCGTCGTCCTCGAGGGGGTAGCGACTGACTTCGTAACGCTCGTGGCCGACCATAACGCCGCGCCGCACCCGCTTTCCGGGCGAGACCTCGAACCAGTGTTTGGTCTCGACCCCTGCCCCGTCGGTGAGCGCAGCCGTGAGCGCTGCCGCGAGGTGACGGCCCGCTCGCGCACCGAGCACGCGCGCCGACGACTCGACGACGACGAGCTCGTCGCTCGACGCCTCGTCGGCGGGCCAGCGGAAGATCTCCGAGATGCCTTTGGCGATGAGCAGCTTGCGCCCTTCGAGTCGCAGGCGTGCCCAGGAGCCCAACCCGGCGGGACTTTCGTCACTCTCATCCGGGCCGACTTCCGCGCCGGCTCTGATCGGCCCCGGCAGGCCCGCGGCGAGAACGGCCAGCGCGCAGGCGAGCACAGCTCTGATCCTCATCGAATTCATGCGTCTCGTCGCCCTCATCTGTCGGGCTGATGTTAACCTCAATGAGACAATACCTTTTCGGCCGAAAGCGCTTCGCTCGCACCATAGCACGCCATCTGCGGCGTTTTCGGGGGTTCGCAAGACTCCCCCACTCATGAGGTAAGCGTCGCCTTTCGAAACCCCATAAACACCACAGCTGGCGCACTCTCCCGCGTTTGGACTCGAAAGGATATTGTCTCGTTGGGGTTAAACCCGGACGATTCTCGAAGCCCTCTGCCGCGGCCGGGAGTTTTCGTGAACGATCCGGGTTAAGATCCAGCTTCGTCGCTGACGAGCCGGCCACGGTCTGGGTCACCACCTGACCGGCGCCAAACCGACACCTCTCCGGACGTGGCCGGCGCAGCTCGCCCCGGTGGGAGCCGGCGAGCGGTTGGGAACCCTCCATGGTTCCGAACGAGAGCGGACGACGGGCTGTATCCGAGAATGATCGACGAGACGGAAAAATCGACGAACAACGGCGGATCGCCGCGCACGCTGCCGCTACCGCTGGGCCGTGATTCCGACTCCGAGCCAGACGGCAAGCTGGAGATCCATCGCCCGTTCGACGAGAGTGATCTCGACGGCGAAGCCGTGCGGGTGATCCGGCGCTTGTCCGCCAACGGGCACGCGGCGTACCTGGTCGGCGGTTGCGTGCGCGACCTGCTGTTCGGCCTGCGTCCCAAGGACTTCGACGTCGTCACCTCGGCGCATCCTCCCGAGATCCGCAAGCTGTTTCGCAACTGCCGCATCATCGGGCGTCGCTTCCGGCTCGCGCACGTTTACTTTCGCGAGAAGGTGATCGAGGTCGCCACCTTCCGTGCGGAGTCGATGCTCGGCGACGAGGGTGAGCTGCTGATCCGCGACGACAACGTGTTCGGCACGGCAAAGCAGGACGCTTGGCGCCGAGATCTGACCATCAACGCGCTGCTCTACGACGTCGAGCGACAGACGATCGTCGATTACGTCGGCGGCGTCGAGGATGCCGAAAATCGCGTCATTCGCGTCATCGGTGATCCGCAGGTGCGGCTGCGTGAAGATCCGATTCGTATGCTGCGTGCCATCCGTCTCGCTGCGCGACTCGACGCGAAGGTTGAGCCATCGACCTGGGATGCGATCGTCGAGCACCGCCATGACGTGCTGCAAGCCGCCGCCCCGCGGATCGGCGAGGATTTGCTGCGGATGTTTCGCGGTGGCGCCATGGCACCCGCGTTCGATCTTCTGCACGCCAGCGGAATGCTCGAGGTGGTGCTGCCCGAGCTGCACGCGCATCTGCAAAGAGAGCTCGCGCGCGGCAGTGACGAGGAGCTGCAGGCGATGCGACACACGCTGCGGCAGGCCGACCTTTACGCGCACGAGGGCCGACAGCTGAGCCAGGCCGTTCAGCTCGGTGTTCTGCTCTCGCCGGTTCTGCTGGCGCGCCCCGCCGGCGAGTCCGGCTCGGATGAAGCCCAACTGTTGACGGAACGCTTTCGGCCGATCGCCCAGCGGCTGGCGATCAGCAAGCGTGAGTCCGAGCGATTGCGGCAGGTGCTGCGCGCCGTGAAGCGTCTCGCACCACGCCCGGGTCGCCGGCGCCGGCGCGCGCTCGGGGCGCTGATGCGCCGGCACTACTTCGCCGATGCGCTCGATCTGTTCGAATTGATGGCGGATGCCACCGGACAGTACGTCGAGGAGGCGCGTCTTTGGCGTCGGCGCTACGAAGAAGAATACCCGAACGGCCCCCCCGAGCCGCCGCGACGGCGCAAGAGAACACGCCGCTCTCGCCGCGAGCACGGCGAAAAGGGTGCGCGCACCGGTTGAGACGCGACGCTGCTCAATAAGACAACGCCAACTCGAGCAGCGTGGCGACGCCAGCTCCCGTGCCCCCCTTGCCCCAGAACGGATCGTCTTTCTCGAGAAACGCCGGCCCGGCGATGTCGAGGTGGGCCCAGCGACCCTCGCCAGCGAACTCGCGCAGAAACAGCCCGGCCGTCAGCGCGCCGGCGTAACGTGAGCCGGTGTTCTTCCTGTCGGCGACGTCACTGCGCAGCATCTCGACGTAGTCGTCGTAGAGCGGAAGCTGCCAGACCCGTTCTCCGGCGCGCTGCGATGCGTCACGGATGCGAGCCACCCACCGCTCGTCGTTGCCCATCAGCCCGCTCGCCGCAGGTCCGAGCGCGATCACGCAAGCTCCGGTCAGGGTCGCCAAGTCGATCGTGGCATCGGGCTTGATCGTGGTGCGCGCGTAATCGAGCAGGTCCGCCAGTACCAAGCGCCCCTCCGCGTCGGTGTTGTTGACCTCGACGGTCTTCCCGCTTCGTGTGACCAACACGTCGCCGGGCTTGAAGGCGCGGCCCGAGACGAGGTTCTCGACCAAGCCGACGACACCGTGCACCTCGACGGCAGCACCCACACGAGTCAGCGCCATCATCGCCGCGACGACGGCCGCCGACCCGGCCATGTCGGCCTTCATGCCGTCCATGTGAGAGCCGGTCTTCATGTTGTAGCCACCGGAGTCGAACGTGACGCCTTTGCCGATCCACGCCAACCGCGCCTTGGGCCGACCCTTCGGCTTGTAGACCAGATGCACGACGCGCTCTGGCTCGTGGCTTCCGCGTCCGACCGTCGCCAGCGCACGCATCTTCTGGCGCTCGATCTCGCGGGGGCCGAGAACCTTGACGCTCAGACCGTGCTGGCGCGCGAGACGGCGCGTGCGCGAGACCATTTCGGACGGCGTCAACGACGCCGCGGGCTCGTTGACGAGATCACGGGCCAGCCCGGCGGCGTCCGCGAGAGCGCGGGCACGCTCGAGCGCGGCGCGAGCGGCGCGCGAGGTCTTCTCGAGCGCGAGCGTGATCCGGGGCGGCGCCGCCGATGAATCTCGCCCCCGGGTAAGGTACTGCTCGAAACGGTACGAGCCGAGCAGCAAGCCCTCGGCCGTCAGTCGCAATCGTGTGGCCACGTCCGTAACCGCCGGCATGCTGCCGGGCAATGTGCTGACCAGACTCTCGCAACGAAGCGCCCGCGCGCGACGCACGGCGGCGGCGGCGGCCTTGTGGATCCCCTCGGCGCTGGCGTCCGCCGTTTTGCCGAGCCCGACGACCAGAACGAATCGCCGCTCGCTCCCGTCACCGGCCACGACATCGGTCACCTCAGCCAGCTTGAACTTCGCTTTGCGGCGGATCAGTTCCCGGCTGATGTCGCGATCGAGCTTGCTGCGACCCAGCTTCGGCACGCTGCCGCCTTCGAAGGCGTAGAGCACGACGGCGTCGGCCGCGACATCGGCGGGCCGCTTTCTCGACAGCACCAGCTTCGAGCTCATCAGCCCCTCCCTCCAGTGAGGACACCGCGCGCACCCCCACCCCGAAGCGGGGATTCTCGCGGCAAACGCGGGTGTGCGTCTACCGGCGGGCGGAGGCCGGCGCAGCGCTCACTTCGAGGCCCACTTGCCGATAGGATCGGGACGCGCGCCTCCGATCTCGAGCAGGCGCTCCTTGGGCAGCACCGCTTGCTCGCGCGAGGAGACGACGAACGTCGCGACGTCGCTCATGAAGATCGCCTCCTCGGGGCAGGCCTCCTCGCACAGCCCGCAGTAGATGCAGCGCAGCATGTTCAGGTCGAAACGCGCCGGATACTTCTCGACGTTGCTGTCGGAGAACTGGCCGGGAACGATCTTGATCGCCTCCGGCGGGCAAACGAACTCGCACAGCTGGCAGGCGACGCACTTGATGCGCCCTTGCTCGTCCGTGACCAGCGCTGGGATGCCGCGATAGCCCGCCGGGAGCGGTGTGGGCTGCTCGGGGTATTGGCGCGTCACCGTGTGCGAGGGGCGGATCGCGTGTCCGATGGTCGTCATCAGGCCGCGGACGATCTCCGGAAGATAGAGCTTTTCCATCAGGCTCAGCTCGCGACGCGCGACTTTCACGGTGCATCTCCCGAGGCGATTCAGAGTCGTGAATTCTAGGAAACTCGGTTGCGGGGCGCCAGCGGCGGCGCGGAAGACCAGATCTCGACAACGGAGCGAAGGCGCCGGCGGAGCGTCTCGAGGCACTGCTCGTTGCGCAGCACGACGTCGCACAGCGCGAGCGCCCGCATCAGCTGCTGCGATTCGGGCCGGTCCTGATTCTCCTGCTGCTCCTGGCGGCTGAACGTCTCGAGATCGACGCGATCCCCGGGGCGACCGCGCCGATGGGCCCGCTGCCAGCGCAGCTCGATCGGGGCGTCGATGCCGAGCAGGTGGAAGTCGGTGCGCTGGCGCAGCAACAGCACCTCGGCCGGGTGCCGGATCGAATCGACGACATCTCGCTCGCCCAGGCGCGGGAGCATGCGCTCGGCGAGCACACCGGGGCCGCCCTCGCGCCGAAGCTCGCGACCGATGCGGATGAGCGTCTCTCGATCGACGCCCAAGCCGCGCCGGCGCGCTTCTTCTCGAACGACATCGGACAAGGAGTGGACGCTGAAACCCCCGTCGGCGAGACAGCGCGCGACCTCACCCTTGCCCGCAGCGTTCGGCCCGGTGAGTCCGATCACCACGGAAGGCTCGCCCTCGATGGTTCAGTGGGCCTTGGTCTTTTTGCGATCCCGATCGGCCGTTTTGACGTCGATGGTAGGCGCGCTCGTGCCGCCGGCGCCCACCGAAGTCGCACCGCCAGAGGCTCTCTTCTGCCGGATCAACTGCGAGAAGGACACGGACTGCTCCTCGTCCTTGCCGGCTCCCCGGCGGTCCCCCTTCGGGCTTCCCCAGCGCGAGTAGCCGACCGTGGTGACGTCACCGCCGGCGGCGGCGCTCGTCGCACTCCCTTTGCCGATCACACGACCACTGTTTCTTTGGCGCATCTGCCGCACGTGCCGCTGGTAGCCCATCAGCTCCGTGCCGCTCGGCCCGCGACCGGAACCGGCGTAGCGTTTCCGGTTGCTGAAGCGAATCTGCCGGCCCTTGTCCACTTCTGCGATCAGCTGCTTGGGGAATGTGATCTTGCTGCCGTCCTTCAGCACGGCGATGACGTTGTTGCCGCTGACCTTGGAGGAGGCGACGACGATCACGTGACCGTTCTTGAAGTGGATGCGCTCGGCCGCGCTGGCGAGACCGTTCGCCGCCAGCAGCAGGGTGCCGACGAGACCCACGAGACCGGCGCGCCTGAGCACGAGGCGGCAGGAGGCTCGTCGATGGGGTTCGTCCGAACGGAAGGTCTTGCTGAAGGGGACCGCGAACATCTTTTCCTCGTCTGTCGATCGCGCGGATCAGCCGCTCAAGGCGCGTGCCCGCGCCTTCTTCGTACGACGAATCGGCGCCGCTGTCCACCAGCTCCCCGTGGCTGAGGTCTCGAGCGCAAGCGTCAGCCTCCGGGCGTGCAGCTGGAACCGTCTGGGGGCGCCGGTGAAGCGCTCCGACCGCCTGGTATGATGCCACAGGAGGGCTTCATGAGCCGTGTGCTGATCGCGTTGCTGGTGCTTGCTGCTGCATCCACGCCGCAGCTGGCCGCCAAGAAGGCCCGCAAACCGCCGACGCTGGCCGTGGAGGTGACTCAGCGTCCGTCGCCCGCGCGGCCGGGTGAGAGCGTCGAGGTGGACGTGGCCGTCCGACCTCCCGAGGGCATCGTCCTCAATCGCTTCCCGGGGCTGACTCTCGAGCTCGAGAAGATCGACGGTCTGACGACCGATCAGCCGAGCGCGTTCGCCGGCAGCCGCGAGCCGATCGAGGACGCGAGCCAGGCCTACTTCAAAAAGCCCGAACCGCTGACGTTTCGCTTCGTCCCGGAGCGTTCGGGACGTTCCGAGCGGAAAGCACGCGGCACGTTGAAGTTCTTCTACTGCGTGAAGGCCAGCGGCTTTTGCGCGCCGGGCAAGCAGCAGGTCAGCGTCCCCGTCAAGGTGTCCGCGCGCTGACCCGAGTTCTTCATGAGCCCTTCGGGCTAAACCGCCGCACGGTCAAGCCCCTGGGGTCGGGCCGCGTCTCGACGAGACCTCCGGCCGCTCCGCCGCTGGCGGCCGCGACGGCATCGGCCACGCGCCGGCGGCGCTGCGGCGGCGCCAGCACCACGGCGAACCCGCCACCGCCCGCCCCGCACACGCGTCCCCCCCATGCCCCGGCCCGGCGGGCGGCAGCCAGCAGCGCCGCGCTGCGAGACGGTAGCACCAGCGAGGACCAGCGGGCGCGGGCCTCGAGATCTGCGCTCATCGCCCGCCCCAGCCGGCGCCAGTCGCCGACGGCGAGCGCCTCGGCGCCTCGCCGTCCGGCGCGGGCGACGTCCGCGAGCGCCGAGACGGCGCCGGGCTCGCCTGCTATGCGTCGGCGGAACAGATCCCAGTTCGAGGGTGCGGAGCTTCTGGCATGGCCCGTGTCGATCACCAGCAGCGTCTCGCCGAGCGCCTGGAGCACGCCCTGCGGCATCGGCCGCAGCACCGGTCCGCGCGGCGTGTGCTCGAGACAGATCAGCCCGCCGCGACAGGCCGCCCAATGGTCCT
>CP070706.1:3971892-3989880 GCA_020350085.1 Acidobacteriota bacterium | reverse complement strand
GCGATCGACTCGCGCGAGTGTGCCGGGCCACAACTCTTCTTGAAGCCGCGACGCGACTCGCTCCATACTCTGCTCTGTGCCCGGGGTCGCAGCTTCCCGCCCACGGGTCTTCTCCCCGATGTCACCCCTTGGGCCAGGAAGCGATCGGGGCCACCCCGGGCACATTTGCTTCTCGCACCGCCGCGGGCCCTACTGCCCGAGAACCGTCGTTCGCACACGGGCCAACGCGTCCTGGATGCTGTCGTTCGCGTACGACTCGTAGGCGGGCACGGACCAACTGTCGGCCGCGTCGTCGTACTCGCTCCAGCCGACGTGGGTCGCACTGTCGGTCCGCGTCACCCAGAGATGGCCAGACGCGGCTCGCGATCGTCGACGGCATTGCTCGTCAGAACGTCGATCTTGGGTGGTTTCCCACCACCGCGGTTGACGACGCGACGCACTTCGTCCTGGGTGCCATCCCAGCTCGTGTCGGCCAGCTCGATGCCGCCGTCGATCGGGTTGACGGCGGCATCGGACGGACCCGAGGCGAAGCCGACGACTACGGTGAGCAGAGCGAGGTTAACGGCGACGAGAACGTGGCCTGCGCGACGGCGAAACATCTTTTCTTTTTTGACCCAGAGCACGAAGCTCTTTCGCTTCATCGACGGGGTCCTGCACGAAGCGGACGAGGTGCTCGGCCGTCTCACGTTGCAGATCGGCTCGGGTGGCGTCCCCGAGCGACGTGTAGGCTTTCCACAGCCAGAAGTGAACCTGAAACTCGAGCGTGCGGTCGGAGACTTCCACCGCGGTGGCGAGAGCCACGTTGAGCACCGGCAAGGCAGCGTCCGCGCGTTCGAGCGCCACGAGCGCGTGAGCCTCGTCGAGAGCACGACGCGCAGCAACGTGGGAAAGGCCCTCTTCTTCGGCCTCACGACGAGCGCGGCGCGCGAGCTTGAGAGCGGCCGCCGGCTCGCCGGAGGCCAGCAGAATCCGAGCTTTGATGCCGTGCGCAAGCAGCGCGTTCAGCAGATCGCCGGCCTTGCGATAGGCCCTGATGGCGCGGTTGACCTGGTTCATCGCAACGGCGAGCTGACGGGCGGCGAGAAGAAACATCGCCCGGTTGTGCCGGATGAACGCCTTGCTTCGGTGATCCGATCGTTTGGTGATCGCCTCGGCTCGATCCAAGCAGCCCATGGCGAGGTCGTTCGAGCCGATGTCCGCCCAGTTGAGCGCGGCCTGGCACAGCACGTTCACCCGCAGGGACTCGTGAAGAGGCTCTGCGAGCAGAAGCTCTATCAAGCGGTGGGAAAGCCGGATGCGCCCCAGCGCGCTCGCAGCGATGGCGAACCCCAACAGCCCCTTCTGGCGGTGGAGCTTGTCAGACGGTCGCGAGGGGTTGAGCTGACATAAGGCGAAAAGGTGCGCCAGTGCGGGACCCAGCTCACCGCGCTTCCAGTGCTCCAAACCACGCTGGTGGAGCAGCTCGGGATCGGTCTCTCGAGGAGCCTCGCCCGCAAGCTGCTCGTGCTCGAGCAGGTCCGGCACGATCTCGAACGGCACCTCGTAGAGCTTGAGCAGCGTGTAGAAGCGGCGAATCCCCGGTTCCTGCTGCGCCTTTTCGATGCGGATCAGCGTCGGGGGGAGGAATCCGCTCGCCGAGCTCCCGGCTGCGGGCCTCGACGTCCCGGGCGCTCAGACCGAGCGCCTCGCGCCGCTCTGCGAGCAACCGCGCGACGTTCGGCGAGGGCTTGAGGGGGTGGCGAGGCATGTCCGGGTTCCATGAAGATGTGTTCACATAATACGACGCAAAACGTCATTTTATAGACACGCTTTTTTTCGCTGAGAAGACTGTGGCCTTCTGTTATCTGAGTGCACGGGGACCGAAGTGGAGCTGTCGTCTGGAGGCGTGCGTCACGGGCCTGAGCTGCATCCGAAGCGGGCGCAGCTTCATCGGCGCGACGAGAGCGATCCTTTCGCCCGCAGCGCGCCTGCAGCTCTCGCGCGTGATGGGGGTCCCAGCAGATCGGGCCGATCGAGCCTTGGCCGTCAGCCCGCCGCCCCGCCGGAACGGTTCAGCGAACGACCGCTCCGGTTCCGAGGATCAGGTAGACCGTCATCGTCCCGTCGGGCAGGCCGAAATGGAGCTCCCGGTATTGCTCCGCGTCCTTCTTGTGATTCTCGCACTCCATCGCATGTTTTTGGTTCACCTCGCGCTTGACGAACACGCCCTCGGCTAGGGCGTGCTTGCCCTTGGCCTCGGCAGGGAAGACGACCAAGCCACCCGGGATATTGAAACGGATCGACTGCGACTCCTTGTCCCCGGCCAGATCGATCCAGCAGCCGCGCCTGGGGCAGACTTCGAGCACGCGACCCTCCACGCGCACCTTCTTGCCGACAAACGCCTCCGGATCGGCCCGCAGCGCAGAAATCTTGACCGTTTCGCTGCCCGTCACGCCAGTACCGTAGGTCGTTTCCTCGCTGCTCACGGCCGGGAGCGTGAAGACGAAGACAATGACGAGAAGCGGCAGGACACGGACTGCTCTTGAAGAACGCATCGGATCGCTCCTTACGGGTTCGATCGAACGTTGCGTTGGGGGGGAAGGTCATTTTACCGCAGATGCTACGGTTAGCGGAACGAACGACTCGTCTAAGTGATATCTCTTACTCGCTTTGTGCTTCCGCGAACGCGGCACCGCGGACCCTGCCGGGGTCTCGATGCTCGGCGCCGGCGTCCGATCTCGTTCGGGCTCACGCCGCGCCCTGCCAACCATCGCTGGCCGTTCGAGAGCCAGAGGAAGGCCACTCCAGCCTCGCCGGCGCGACGTCGTGGTTCAGTCAGGCCGACAGGCCGTCAGAGATATCGCAAGAAAAGCAAGATGACGAGCGGCACGAGCGCCCCGCCGAGCAGGAACCACTTACCGCGGCCGGCGAGACCTTGCGGGCCGCGCAAGATGACGACTCCGGACACGGCCAGGGCGAGCAGCGCCAGCGCGTAGACGTCCGCCAGCCAGGTCCAGATCCCTTTGGCGTGGTTCAGGTGCAAGAAGTTGAAGTCTCGCAGAAGCAAGCGTTCGCGGGGGCGTTCGACGATCGCCGTACCGCTTGCGGCATCCGCCGAGATGCTCCAGCCGTCATAAAAGAGCTCGATCTTCTCTGGGCTGCGCCTGAAGGAGTTCACCGGTGGGCCCGGCAGATCGAGACGCTCGACGAGCGCCGCGACGATCGTGTCGCGACCGCTGGTCTCGACGGGATCAAAGCGCCGCGATTCTCGGGCCAGCTTGTAGTTGGGATTCCAATCGTGCATGTGATTGACGGCGATGCCGGAGACGGCGTAGACGATCGTCAGCGCCGCAACCGAGTAGCCGACGTCACGGTGAATCGCGACGAGCAGGCGTCTCCACGAGCGCGAACGCCGCCTGCGCGGAGGTCTCGGCACGGACGGCATCATCGGAGCGGCCGGGCGGCTCAGTGAATGATCGCTCCCGTGCCCATGATCATGTAGATCGTCAGCGGTCCGTCCACAGAGCTCGGATCGAACTCGAGGCCTCGTTCTTCGGCCTGGTGCTTCTGCCACGCGACCGCCTGCTCCTCGGTGAGCTCGCGCTTGGTGAACAGGCCTTCGGCGATGGCCTTCCTGCCCTTGGCCTCGGGCGGGAAGACGATCACGCCGTCTTCGACCTTGACGCGAATCGACTGAAACTCCTCATCGCCGGCCAGCTCGATCCAGCAGCCCCGCTTGGGGCAGACGTCGAGCACGAGCCCCTCCACGCGCACGGTCTTGCCGAGGTATGCGTCCGGATCGGCCCGCAGCTCGGAGAGCTTCACCGTTTCGCTACCCGTCAGGCCCTCGCCGTAAGTGGTGGCTTCGCCGCCGACGGCCGGGAGCGCAAGGACAGTCGCGAAGACGAACGAAGTGCACAGAAGCACTGAAAGACGCATCGGGAAGCTCCTTGCAGAAGGGATCTGGGTCCGCGTTGAAGAAAAGCGATTCTACCGCATGTGCTCGCACCGGACAGGGGCGGAAACGCGCTTACTAGCATCCTTCCTTTGCTTTTCTCTTTCGCGCGCGCGGCGTAGCGGGCGCCACCGGCATGTCGGTCTTCGGCAACGGAGTCGGAGTCCGATCGGTTTCGAGCGTCCCACCGCTCACCGACGGCGTGCCGCCGAAATGCTCGCTGACGAAGCGCGCCCGCTCGAACGCCGCGCGCTGCTCGGCCGAGGCGTCTTCTGCCAGCACGGGAAACAGGATCTCGTCCTTCCAGGCGTTGAGCCCGCCGAGAAGAAGGGCCACGCTCTTGTGGCCGGCGGCCTCGAGCAGAAACCAGCCTTGCGCCGCATGGATGCCTCCATCGGAGTACAAAACGATCGTCTCGTTGCGCAGCAATGGGTAGTCGATCAGCTTGGCCATCGGCACGAGCTCGGCACCCGGGATGTGGTACTCGGACCATGCTGCTTCGTCGCGAAGGTCGAGCAATCGATAATCAGCGCGCTGCTGAAGGATCCAGTCGGCGAGCTGCTCTGCGGTGACGTGATCCGCTTCAACGCCAACGTCGCGCGCCAGCTCGCGCAGGTTGACACGCGCCACCGGCCCTCGATACGGCGAGCCGAATACGGCGAGAGCTCCGAGAAGCAGCGCGCCGCCGGCCAGCAGCTGATTCATCGTCGGGTGGTACGAGAAGGGCCGCTTCATGATCAGCTCTCCCGCGAAGGGGGTGCGAACAGCCGCTCGACCCACCCCGCACCGGCAAAACCGCCCAGCGCCAGCAGCACGACGCCCAGCACGACCACGCCATAGGGAAGGTGGATCAGATCAGGAATCGTGAGCGAACCCATGTCGGTCGCATAGAAGAACGGGCCGATCGAAGAAAACATCTCGCCGAAAACGAAGATACCGGCCATCACGCCCGCCAGATACAGCCACGCATCGAGCGCGCCGGTCGAGACGGCGACAACCGAGGTCCCGGGACAGTAGCCGCCGATGACGAAGCCCAGGCCCAACAGCAGCCCACCGGCAAGCTGCGGCAGCAGATACGTCGGGCTGAGGTAAACGAGCGAGATGTCGACCCAGCCGGCCCAGGACAGATAGAACAGGCCGAGCATCGCCGTCACGATCGCGGTGAACATCACCTTGAACACGGAAAGATCGGTCAGATAGAACTGTGCCGTCAGCTTGCGGGCGCTACCCAACCCGGCGCGTTCGAGAAAAAAGCCGAAGCCGATGCCGATCACGAACGCGACGATCAGCGAGATCTCGTCGCCGAACAGGCCGTACTTGAAAAGCGGCGCGCTCATGTCCACTGCCTCCTGACGAACCACGCCAGCGCGTACGCACCGGCAAACACCATCAGCATGAAGGCCCAGCTGCCGACATTGAGCACCGCTCCTCCCGAGAGCGCCTGGCCGCTCGTGCAGCCACGCGCCAACTTGGCGCCGTAGCCCATCAACGCGCCACCCGCGAAGGCGAGCGCGAGCCGCGTGCCGAGTGCAGCGCGCGGGCCCTTCTCGATGCGCCGGCCGACGCGTCCGGCGAGGGCGCCGGAGAGGAAGCCGCCGACCAACACGCCGAGCACTTCGAACAGGAGCCACGTCTTGAGCGGATGGCCCACGCCGCGTTCCAGGTAGCCGGCGTAAAACTCGTTCGCGCGCGTGTGCTCGGGCGCGACGGCCTCGACCGCGATCGCCGTCAGCGACGTGAACGCGCCCGAGGCACCGAGTCCGCGCCCCATGACGACGAACGCCGCGAGCAGCACCAGACCGAGGCCAACGCCCGCGAGGTACGGGTTCATGTACGCGGCGGGTCGTGTCGTGTCAGCCTCGTCCGTCGCGACAGCTGTGAGGGCAGGTGAGCTGGACGACATGAAAGCGGTTCTCCTTCCAACACCTACGACGCCACCGGCCAGCGGCTGGCCTGACCGGCGTACACGATCACGAAGCGCAAGGCGAGCCCTCCGGCGAGCACCAGCACCGGAGCGACTTGTGTGTGTCGGATTCTCTGGCTGACGGCGAGTGTTTGAATGACCAGTGGCACGACGATACCGAGCCCGACGACGAGCACCCAGAACGCGGCGCCGTAGGCGCCTCCGAGCAGCATCGCGGCGGCGTCGATGTGGGCTCGCGTCGCCGTGAGCAAGCCGGCGATCAGCAGCACGATCAGCATCAACTCGCTGGCCAGGAAAACGTTGTCCGCTCGTGCGAGAAGCCGTTTATCGAGCGGATCGGGCGCGATGATGTGCACGAACGCCGCCGCCGTCGAAAGTCCGGAGACCAAAAACAGCGGGCCGAGCAGCGCGCTGTTCCACAGCGGCCGCGCACCGAGCGCGCTGAGCAGAACGCCGGTGTAAACGCCGAGCAGCACGCCCAAGAACAGGTTGGCGGCGCCGATGACACGCACCGCCAGCTGATGCCGGACGAGCCGGCCGGAAAGCTCGGCGAGCCAAGGCCAGCGCCGCGCGAGCCGCCCCGGCACGCGCAGCAGCAGGTTGGCGATCAGGGCGGGGTAGACCAGGGCCAGGATCCACGCGCCCCACGACATCGGTGAGAGCGGCTCGAAGCTGGTGTAAAGCCGCCAGAAGTACGGCTTGTGCTCGAGGTCGAGATACAGCGCCAGCATGCCCGCGGTCAGCATCGCGACGCTGACGCCGGGCAACATCAGCGCGGCGGAGCGGACGTTGCGGTGCCCGCCGCGAAACAGCAAGTAGCCGCTGATGATCATCATGCCGGCGACGAGGCCGCCCAGAAACAAATACACCGGAATCTCCCAGCCCCAGACGTGCAGCGCGGGATCGACCATCGGATTGGCGCGGGTTGTCGTGATCTCGAACATCGTCGCTCTCCGCGGCGACGCCAGCTAAGTGAGAAAGAAGATCCGCGGGCCGGTTCCCGCTTCGGGAAGCAGTGCGTGATGAGCTCTCGCGTTTACGAGCCGGCTGACGGCGCTGATTCGATCGTCGAGGTCACCGAAGCTCATGCAGTGCGTCGGGCAGACCGCCACGCACGCGGGATCGAGACCCTGCCGCACGCGGTGCAGGCAGAACGTGCACTTGTCGGCATAGCCCTCGACGTGGATGAAGCGCGCGTCGTAAGGGCAGGAGGCCAGGCAAGCCTTGCAGCCGATGCACAGCTTCGCGTCGATCTGAACCGTCGTTCCGAAATCCTCAATGTGGCTCGCGCCGGTGGGACAGCAGTCGACACACGGCGGATGGTCGCAGTGATTGCAGCGCTCGCTGCGGATCTCGAGCCTGAGCTCTGGCATCGTGCCCTCGGTCTGCTGAACGATCCAATCGCGGCAGCGTCCGTCCGGGACGTCGTTTTCCGTCTTACACGCCACGACGCAGTCCATGCAGCCGACGCACGTGCGGGTGTCGATGACCATGCCGAAGCGCGCCATCGCCCTAAGCCTCCCACTCGAGCGTGACGAAGTTCACGCTCATCCCCGTGCCGCCCATCAGTGGGTCCGTCGCGTAGCGCGTCAGCAGCTGCGAGTCGCTGGCGCCGCGCCGCGCGCGGGCTCTCAGGCCCTTCGCGGTATGTCCGAAGCCATGCACCATGTAGACGCAATCGGGCCGGATGCGCGCGGTGGCGAGCACGCGGATCGGCTGTCCGACGACATCGTCCTGATTTTTCAGCCGCACGAGATCGCCCGACCTCAGGCCAAGCCGGCGAGCGACGGACGCGTTCAGCCACAGCTCGTTTTCGTCCATCATTTCGGCCAGCACCGGATTGCTCTGCGTGCGGCTGAACGAGTGCACGGGCGCGCGCCCATAGAGCAGGCGAAACCAACCGGCAGGCGGCTGCTCGTGCTCGGTGAAGGCGGGCACCGGATCGAAGCCGGCCTGTTTCAGCTGCGGCGAGTAGAACTCGATCTTGCCGCTCGGCGTGAAGAAATCGGCGCTAAGGCCCTGATCGAAGTAGATCGGCTGCGGCCGGCCCTTGATCAGCCCGCGCCGCTTCAGTTCGGCCAAGCTGTGGCCGGCGGCCCGAAGGCGATGCTCGAGGTACTCCTCGATGTCGTTCCAGGCAAAGTAGTCGGAAAGTCCGAGCTTGTGAGCGAGGCGCCGCGCAATCCACCAGTTCGGCTTCTGATCGTCGGGAGCGGCGACGACGGGCTGGCGCAGCGCAATGAAAGGCTCGCGGAACAGCTCGACGTTCAGATCGTCATAGCGCTCGAGATAGACCGACTCCGGCAGCACGATGTCGGCCCAGCCGGCGATCTCGCTCGGGATCACGTCGACGACGACCAGAAGGTCGAGCTGCTGCATCGCGCGGATCGTCTCGTCGCGGTTCGGCAGCGCCTCGAGGAGGTTCGTCGCGTAGACGAACCAGCCCTTGATCGGGTAAGGCTCGCCCGTGAGCGTCGCCTCGCGGATGCCGGTCGTCAGCGTGCTGCCGGCGAAGGGATGTCTTTGATCTGGGTTGTCCGCCTTCGGCCGCTGCGGCGTGGGGTAGGCCGGGTAGGGGTAAGCGGGCAGCTCCATGCTGGCCGGCACGTAAAAGCCGCCCTTTCGTCCCCAGCTGCCGAGAAGCGCGTTCAACAAGGCGATCGCGCGCGAGCGCTGCGCATCGTCGCCGTACCAGGTCACGTGCCGGCCGGGGTGAACGAGTGTCGCCGGTCGGTGCCGTGCCATCTCTCGCGCCGTCTCGCGGATCAGCTCCGGCGGAATGCTCGTCTTGGGATAGGCCCACTCGGGCGTGTAGCGGCGGATGTGCGCCTGAAACGCCTCGAAGCCGAAGCCGTACGCTTCGACGTACGGCTTGTCGTACAGCTGCTCGGAGACGAGCACGTTCATCCAAGCCAAGAGCAGCGCGATGTCGGTTCCCGGCTTGATCGGCAGGTAGTGCTTGGCCTTGCTCGCCGCGACGGAAAAGCGCGGATCGACGACGATGATCGACGTACCGGCCTCGATCGCCTCGGCGAACTCCTGCACCTGGGTGTTGTGCATGTTCTCGCCGAGGTGCGATCCGATCAGCACCAGGCAGCGGCTGTGGCGGATGTCCGTGCGCTCGGGCGAGCTGACGCCTTCGCCGAACGTGAGCTGAAAGCCGACGTCGCGCGGGCCGCGACACTGAGCGTATGACGGGGCGGCGATGTTCGGCGTTCCGTAGGCCTTCATCATGTGCTTGAGGAACGTGCCGCCGATGCCGTGGTTGAAGTACGCGAGCGCTTCGGCGCCGTACTCGCTCTTGATCGCGAGCATCTTCTCCGCGATCTGGCTCAGCGCCTCGTCCCACGTCACGGCGACCCACTCTTCGGCGCCGCGCCGCTCGCGCCGGATCAGCGGAGCCTTCAGCCGGTCGGGATCGAAGTGCGCGCCGACGCCGCCCGTCCCGCGCGGGCACAGCCGGCCGCGGCTGAGCGGGTCCTCGGGATTGCCCTCGATTCTCCACAGTCGGCCGCCGCGGGTGTACGCGATCGCGCCACACTTCCAGAAACAGATGTCGCAGAAAGTCGGGGTCTTCTGAACGTCCTCGATGGACGCTTTCGGCAAGGAAGCAGCAGACCGGCACCCCACCGCACCGCTCGCGCACGCTGCGATCGACCCGGCGCCGATCTTCAGAAAGCGCCTTCTGCTGAGCATGAGAGATCTCTCCCCCAGCAAAGATGCAGCCGGACGCCGCGAGGTTACAGCGCCGCGCCGAGGATCTGGCCGACGGCGTCGAACGGTTCGAGATCAGTCCGATGGCTGCGAGAGGTAGTCTCGCGCCTCCTCCAGCTCTGGTAGCTCGGGATCGGCGCTTTTCCATAGCTCGGCGAAACGCGCGTACGCGGCACGAGCGGCCGGCTCGTCGCCGAGCTGCGCCCAAAGCCGCGCCTCGGCGAGCACGAAGCGCGGCTCGAGCACGGCCGTCCACTTGGCCGCGATATCGGGATTGTTGAGCGTGCGGTAGATCTCCGCGGCGTGTTTCGGGTCGCCCTCTGCGATCGCCAGGCGCGCGCCGAGATCGCGCGTCAGCGGGCTGTTGGTGAGCAGTGTCGGTCCGAGCACGGCGACGTTGAATTGCGCCTTGAGCGACGGTTCACAGCGAGAGATCGCCTCGCGCGCGGCCGTCACGTTGCCGGTGGCAAGAAAGATCTCCGCATTGACGCAAGCCGCCGATGGATTGCCGGGCACGAGCTGTTCTTCATCACGCGCGAGAGGCTGCGCCGGCGCACCCGGCATCCGCTCGCGAACGCGGACGATCGCTCGCGCGCGCTCGAGAAACTGCAATGAACCACGTCGAATAACGTCGCCATTGACGTTTTCGGCGGCACGCCGCGCTCGCTCGAGCGCCTCGAGCGCCGCGCGTGGCTCGCCGCGCTCGCGCTCGAGCATGCCGCGCAGCGCGTACAGTGCGGCCACCATCGGAAGATCGTCGTACTGCTCGGCTTCGCTCAGGCCGTCGTCGAGAGCGGCGCTCGCCTCTTCGTAGCGCCCGCCGCGCGAGAGCACGACCGCCCGGAACATGTGGTGCTCGGTCAAGGGCAGCGACTCTCGTTCGAGCACGGATTTCTGCGCGGCGAGCTCCTCGAGGGCTTCCTCGAAGCGGCCGAGCATGCCGAAGGCCCAGGCGCGGCCGGCATGGGCGTTCTCGAAGCTCGCATCCAACGCGAGCACCTGTGCGTAGCGCGCGAGCGCCTTTTCCGGTTGGCCCGTCAACAGGTACGCCTCGGCGAGACTGTCGAGCGGATTGGGTTCTCCGGGACTGAGGCGCGCATACTGTTCCAGCGCACGCAAGCCCTCGGTGTAACGGCCGCTCCTGAGCAGCGCGTAGCCGTAGAAGTTGTGCGCGGTACCTGAGGCGGGAATCGCCTCGACACCGCGCCGCAGCACATCGAGATAGGCGTCGTCGTTGCCGTTGAACAGATGGACGAGCGAGAGTCTGATGTACGCATCGAGCTCGTCGGGATAGCGCTCGATCAGCCGCTCCAGCGTGGTGATCGCCTCGTCGATGCGCCCCTCTTGATACGCCGCCGCACCCTCGACGAGCAGCCGGTTGCGTTCGGGCAAGCGCTCGACGTTCTCGAGCGCCCGGATCCGGTACGCTTCGGCGGAGGTCATGTCGCGCAGCGTCTCGGACACGGTCCACAAGTAGAAGTACGCCATGCCGAACTGTGGATCGACCTCGACGGCTCGCCTCATCAGCTCTCGCGCTTCACTCATCCGATGGTTGTGCAGCGCCTCGAGTCCTTCGCTGTAGAGCCGGTACGCTTCGAGTGAGGATGTCGTGACCTCGGCCAAGCCGCGCGAGGGAGCCGCACCGATTCGCGGCAGGCGCGGCAGGCTTCGTCGAATGCGACGCGTCAGCTCGTCGACCATGGGGAACACGTCTTGCCCACGGACGCTCTCGGCCGTGATCACGCGACCGCTGCCGACGTCCTCGACCT
Source organism: Acidobacteriota bacterium (assembly GCA_020350085.1). GTDB lineage: Bacteria > Acidobacteriota > Polarisedimenticolia > J045 > J045. The sequence continues at coordinate 3,978,539 of CP070706.1, read as the reverse complement.
GCACGTCGATGCGGATCTCCTCGCCTGACTTGAAGATGCTGCCGACGACGACGGCACCGGCACCCGAACGCTCGGCGATCTCCTCTCGCAACCGCTGATCGATCGCCTCGACCTGCTCGCTGCCGAGCTGTCGCAGAATGTCCTGAATTCGTTGCCGACTGACGACATCGAGTCCGGGAGTCTGCGCCAGACCGGTGAGCAGCATGCTCGGCAGCCCGCTCGCCAACCAACGCAGCTCTTCCGAGCCGCTGTGGTCCTCGAACGAGAGCACCGCGATCGAGGGGCGCCCCGACGCGCCGATCGCGGCACCAGGCGCTCGCGTCGCGGGTGCTCGGGCCGGTGGCCAGACCGCCCACGCGGTCACGACAGCGCCGATGAGAAGCAGCGCGGCGATCAGCCAGCCGCGCCGTGCGCCGCTCGCGGGTGAGCGTCTTCGGCCTTCGAGGCGCTGCTGGACGGCCTCGATCTCGCGTTGCAGCGCTCTCGCGTCGGGAAAGCGCTCGCCCGAGTCTTTGGCGAGACAGCGAGCGATCACGCTGCCGAGTGCAGGCGGCAGCTCGTGACGGATATCGCTGACCGTGTCGGGCGTATCCTTGAGAATCGAAGACAGAATCGAGAGCGTCGTCTCGCCTTCGAACGGCGGACGTCCCGTCAACATCTGATACAGCAGCACACCGATCGAGAAAACGTCCGATCGTGCATCGACGCTTTGTCCTTGCGCTTGCTCGGGGGACATGTAGGCCGCCGTGCCGACGATCGCCCGTTCCATCGTCGCCGTCAGCTCCGGCGCCCGCGTCTCGGCGGACTCACTGGTGGTGGCCTCGGCCAGCTTCGCCAGCCCGAAGTCGAGCACTTTGACGCGTCCTTCGCCATCGACCATCACGTTGTCGGGCTTGAGATCGCGATGAACGATGCCGCGCTCGTGCGCGGCGGCGACGGCCTCGATCAGCGGCATCGCGAGCGCGAAGAAACGCTCGAGGGGCAGACCTCCCTCCGGAATCAGCGAGGAGAGCTTCTGCCCTTCGATGTACTCCATCGTCAAGAACAACACGCCGTCGTCCTCTTCGACGGCGTAGATCGTCACGATGTGGGGATGTTGCAGTGCCGCGATCGTGCGCGCCTCGCGCTCGAAGCGCGCCCGGCGCTGCTCGTCGAGTCCGCGTTCGGGTCGCAGCATCTTCAACGCGACGCGGCGGCCCAGCCGCGTGTCCTCGGCGAGAAAGACTTCGCCCATGCCGCCCACGCCGAGCCGATCGACGATCTTGTAGTGTGCGAGCTGCCGGCCGATCACGAGTGCGAGAATAGCACCTGGCTTCGTGAGAGCTGAGAGATTCGGCGCGGACCGCATGGCAGAATGCCGCCATGCTCGCAGGGTCACACTCGTTCGTCACGGCTCGCGTACTCGTCATCGCCGCTGCGTGCGGTCTCGCCCTCGTCGGCTGCGGCCCCGCCGCCCCGAGGCTTGCTCCGCCCGTCGAGCCGTATGTCGTCGTGCTCGGCACGGCGCAAGACGGCGGCCTTCCGCATCTCGGCTGTGAGCGGGAGTGCTGCCGCAGGGCCTGGCGCGAGCCTGGCTACCGGAGGCTCGCGGCTTCGCTGCTGATTGCCGATCCGTCGAGCGGCCGGCGCTGGCTCGTGGATGCCACACCCGATATCCGCGAGCAGCTCGAGCGGGCTCGCGAGCATCCGCCGACGCGCCGCTCCGAAGGGCCGCGGCCGCCTCTTTTCGACGGCGTCTTTCTCAGCCACGCGCACATCGGTCACTACACCGGGCTGGTTCACGTCGGCCGCGAGGCGTACGGGGCGGATCGACTTCCGGTGTTCGCCAGCGCCAGCCTGCGCCGATACCTGGAACACAACGGCCCGTGGAGCCTGCTGGTCAGCGCCGGCCACATTCAGCTCGTGACGCTCGCCGAAGGCCAGCCCGTCTCACTCGCTCCCGAGCTGGAGCTCACCCCGGTCAGCGTCCCGCACCGCGACGAGTACAGCGACACGTTCGGGTTCATCGTGCGCGGTCCGTCGCGCGCGCTGCTCTACGTACCGGACATCGACAAATGGGATCGCTGGGAGCGCCGGCTCGAGGATGTGCTCGAAGAAGTGGACCTGGCGCTCGTGGACGGGACGTTCTTCGCCGACGGCGAGGTCCCGGGTCGGGCGATGTCGGAGATCCCGCACCCGTTCATCGAGGAAACGCTCGCCCGGCTCACCGCCCTCGCACCCGTGGAGCGAGGAAAGATCGTCTTCACGCATCTGAATCACAGCAACCCCGCGGCCGACGCCGAAGGCGCTGCGGCGCGACGGATCAACGCGGCCGGCTGCCGGGTGGCGCGCGAGGGCGAGATCTTGCCGCTGTGACGCGCGCGCCGCGCCCGTCACATCAGCTGGCCTTGCCGCAGAATCCGATTCATCTCGCGGAAACCGTGATGGCCTTTGTCGCGCGCCCACTCGAAGGCGACCGACTCGTGGTTGGTCAGTACGGCGCCGGCCTGCTGCATCCGATCCAGAGCGTGGCGACGGTACTCCTCGCCGGCGGCCGCTGATGCACTCCCAGCACAGGTGCACCTGGTGCTGCGCGCGCAGCAGCTCGATCACGGTCTGCATCACGCACACGTGCGCCTCGATGCCGGCAATGACGATCTGGCGCTGCTCGGGCGCGAGCTTCGGGCGCAGCTCGGCGATCGCGCGCTCGAAGCCGGCATCACCGCAGCAGCCGAAGCTGGTCTTGCTCAGAGAGCGCGTCTCGGTCCCGAGCGCGTCGAAGGCGGCTCGCACCTCGGGGTGCGTCGGACCGAGCCCCTCGGGGTATTGCTCGGTCAGCAGCACCGGCACGTCGAAGACCTCGGCGAGCTGCATCAAGCGGATCGTGGCCGCCCGTACCAGCTCGCTGCGGTAGGCCATCTCGATCAACTTGCCCTGCAGATCGATGATGACGACGAGGCTTCGCTCGGCGTCCAGCAGCTCGGGTCGATGCATCGGCTCGTCCTCCCGAGCGAGCTATCGTAATCGATGACGGATCGAGTCGTGGGGGAAACTGGACGAGACGGAAAGCGGGCCGATCGGGACGGCGATGTCGGATCTGGTGACGGTCGATGGGGCACGGGGCGAGGGCGGGGGACAGGTGCTGCGCACCTCGCTGACCCTCAGCCTGTCGACCGGCCAGCCGCTTCGGATCGTGCGCATCCGGGCTCGGCGCCGCCGGCCCGGCTTGATGCGCCAGCATCTGACCGCCGTGCGCGCCGCGGCCGCGATCAGCCGGGCCCAGCTCGAAGGCGCCGCGCTGGGCGCCACCGAGCTGACATTCGAGCCCGGGCAGGTGCAGCCGGGCGAGTACGCGTTCGACGTCGGCAGCGCCGGCAGCGCCTGTCTCGTCTTGCAGACGATCCTGCTGCCGCTGCTGACGGCTGGCGGTCGCTCGCGGCTTCGCCTCGAGGGCGGGACGCACAACCCGCTCGCTCCACCGTTCGATTTCATCGACAAGGCGTACCTGCCGCCGCTGCGACGCATGGGAGCGAGGGTCGAGGCCGTGCTGGAAAGGCCCGGCTTTTTCCCGGCCGGAGGAGGCAGGATCGCGGTCCGGATCGAGCCCACCGCTCGGCTCGAGCCGATCGAGCTCGTCGAGGCGGGGCCGATTCTCGGCTGCACCGCGCGCGCCGTGGTGGCGAACCTTCCGCGCCACATCGCCGAGCGCGAGCTCTCGCTCGTGCGCGAGCAGCTCGGTTGGCCGGCTGCGGCCTGTCGCATCGAAACCGCGAGCGCCCTCGGAGCGGGCAATATGCTCGCGCTGGAGATCGCGCGAGAGGCGCTGACCGAGGTCGTCTGCGCTTTCGGGCGGCGCGGCGTGCCCGCCGAGCGCGTCGCCGCCGAGGCCGTCGCCGAGGTCCGCCGCTACCTCGACGCGAACGCACCCGTGGGCCCGCACCTCGCCGACCAGCTGCTGCTCCCGCTCGCGCTCGCCGGTGGGGGCGCCTTCCGCACCTGCGAGTGGACCGACCACGCGCGGACGAATGCCGAGGTGATCCGTCGCTTCTTGCCGTTCGATCTGCGTCGGGAATCGGCTGAAAAGAGCGTCCTCGTGCGGCTATCAGCATAATGAGCTCCGCCCGTCGCGAGTCGGCGAAGAGGGACCCGATGAAGATCGAAACCAAGCTCGTTCACGCCGGTGAGCCTCGGCCGCGGATCGCCGGCGCCATCACGCTGCCGGTGTTCCAGTCTTCGACCTACGAGGCGCGTGAGGAGCTCGACTATCACGACGTGCGCTACGCGCGGCTCAACAACACGCCGAACCACATCGCGCTGCACGAAAAGCTGGCCGCGCTCGAGAACGCCGAGGCGGCGCTGGTCACGGCCAGCGGCATGGCGGCCATCACGACCAGCGTGCTGACGGTCCTCGGCCAAGGCGACCACGTGCTGGCGCAGGACTGCTTGTACGGCGGCACGCACGATTTCTTCAGCCGGGATCTCGCCGATTTCGGCATCGAGCACGACTTCATCGACGCCACCGATCCGGAATCGTGGCCGGCGAAGTGCCAGCCGACGACCCGCGCGATCTACGTCGAGACGATGACCAACCCGACGCTGCAGGTCGCCGACCTTCGCGCCGTAGTCGCTTTTGCTCGAGAGCGCGGACTGGCCTCGATGATCGACAACACTTTCGCCACACCGATCAACTTTCGTCCCGCCGAGCTGGGCTTCGATCTGTCGCTTCACAGCGGAACGAAATATCTCAACGGACACTCGGACATCGTGGCCGGTGCCGTCATCGGGCGCCGGCCGCTGCTCGAGCGGGTCAAACGCCGGCTCGATCATCTCGGCGCCACCCTCGATCCCCACGCTTGCTTTCTGCTTCACCGCGGCCTGAAGTCACTGGCGCTTCGGATCCGCCAGCAAAACGACAGTGCCCAGCGTCTTGCCGAGCGGCTCGAGCGGCACCCGGCCATCGACCGCGTGAACTATCCCGGGCTGGCCTCACACGCCGGCCACGCACGCGCCCGCGAGCTGTTCGACGGCTGCGGCGGCATGCTCAGCTTCGAGCTCGCGGGCGGCAGCCGGGCCGCGCACGGGTTCGTGCGCGCTCTGCGGCTGGCGATCTTCGCCCCCAGCCTGGGCGGACCGGAGACGCTGGTCACTCTTCCCGCGCTGACATCCCACGCGGGCCTCGCTCCCGAGGCGCGCGCGCGGCTCGGTATTACCGACGCTCTGGTCCGTGTGTCGGTCGGTATCGAGTCCTTCGACGACCTGGCACAGGACGTCGAGCACGCGCTCGAGAGGGCTCAATAACCGAGTCTCGGGTTTTACTGACCCGAAAGGCGATGTTTATCGCCCGGGCTCGGGCTATCATTTGGCCATAGGTCCTCAGGTGGTCAGCCGACCACCGCCTCGAATCCGGAGTCAGAAAAATGAAAACCGACATGTCGAGCCAGAAAACCGACAAGGCCGTTCTCAAGGTCGACGGTGAGGAACTGGAGTTCGCCGTCTACGAGGGAACGGAAGGCGAGCGCGGCATCGATTTCAGCAAGCTTCGTGCGCGCACGGGCTTGATCGGCATCGATCCCGGCTACGGCAACACGGGATCGTGCCTCAGCGCGATCACTTTCATCGATGGCGAGCGCGGCATCCTGCGTTACCGCGGCATCCCGATCGAAGAACTCGCCGAGAAAGGAACGTTTCTCGAGAGCGCTTACCTGCTGATCTACGGCAAATTGCCGAATCAGCAGGAGCTCGAAAGCTACGTCGAGCGGATCAGGTACCACACGATGCTTCACGAGGACGTCAAGCGCTTCTTCGGCAGCCTGCCGAAGAAAGCGCACCCGATGGCCGTCTGCTCCGCCGTCGTGGGGGCGCTCTCGGCGTTTTATCCGAACATCGTCGATCCCCGCGACGAGGTGCAGGTCGAAGGGGCGATCATTCGCTTGATGGCGAAGCTGCCGACGATCGCTGCCTACTCGTACAAGCACTCGATCGGCCAGCCGTTCATCTACCCCGACAACGGCCTCGACTATGCGAGCAACTTCCTGCGCATGATGTTCGCCACGCCTTGCGAGCACTACGAGGTCGACGAGGTGATTGCCAAGGCGCTCGATCTGCTGCTTTTGCTCCACGCGGATCACGAGCAGAACTGCTCGACGAGCACGGTACGCCTGGTCGGCAGCTCGATGTCCAATCTGTTCGCGTCGATCTCGGCCGGGATCAGCGCGCTGTGGGGGCCACTGCACGGCGGCGCGAATCAGCGCGTGCTCGAGATGCTCGACAACATCGCGGCGGGCGAGGGCAGCGCCGAAGCCTTCGTCCAGAAGGCGAAGTCACAGGACGATACGACCCGCTTGATGGGCTTCGGCCACCGCGTGTACAAGAACTACGACCCGCGCGCCAAGATCATCAAGCAGGCCTGCAGCGAGGTGATCGGCCGGCTCGGTACGCGCAGCAAGCTGCTCGACATCGCGATGAGGCTCGAGGAGATCGCGCTCAGCGACGAGTATTTCATCAAGCGCAATCTGTACCCGAACGTCGACTTCTATTCCGGGATCATTCTCAAGGCGATCGGCATTCCGGTGAACATGTTCACCGTGATCTTCGCCATGGGACGACTGCCCGGATGGATCTCGCAGTGGGTAGAGATGCACCACGACCCAGCCTTCAAGATCGGCCGG
>CP070706.1:3944062-3971792 GCA_020350085.1 Acidobacteriota bacterium | reverse complement strand
ACGCGCTCGAGATCACCGCGCACGACCCGCGTCTGCAATCGCCGCAAAGCCTGCATCGCGGCGGCCTCGACCGTCTTGATCGAGCCGGTTCCTTCGCACGTCGGGCAGTCGGCGTAGCGAAGCGAGGATTTTTGCGGATTGATGCGCTCACGGCTGACCTCCATCAGTCCGAGTCGCGAGATACGGGTGATATCGCAGCGGGCCCGATCCTTCTTGAGAGCATCCCGGATCTTCTTCTCGACCTGCCGCACGTTTCGCTGCAAGCGCATGTCGATGAAGTCAATCACGACGAGCCCACCAAGATCCCTCAGGCGCATCTGCCGGCAGATCTCCTCGGCAGCCTCGAGATTGGCCTTCAGTGCCGTCTCCTCGATGTGGCCCTCCTTCTTCATCTTGCCGGAGTTGACATCGACGGCCGTCAGCGCCTCTGTGGCGTCGAAGATGATCGCGCCGCCAGATGGCAGGGCCACTCGTCTTCGGAAGATGTTCTCGATCTGCTCCTCGAGGTTGTACTTGTTGAAGATCGGTCGCTGGCCCTGGTACGGCTTGACGGTCTTCTTCTTCAAAGGCGAGACGATATCGAAGTACTCCAAGACCTCTTCGTACGTCGCTTGATCATCGACGAGAATCTCGTCGATGTCGCGTGTGTAGAGATCTCGCATCGTGCGGATGACGAGGCTGCGCTCTTCGTAGATCAGCGCGGGGGGCCGCACTTCGGCGGAGGCTTGTTCGATCTTCTCCCACAGGCCGAGCAGATACTTGAGATCTCGCTGTAGCTCGGTCTTCGTCGCCGTCGCCCCCGCCGTGCGCACGATCAGACCGAAGCCTTCCGGCCGTGGCAGCGAGTCGACGTTCTTGCGAATGCGTTCGCGATCTTTGTCACCGAGCTTGCGTGAGATTCCAGCGTTGCCGCTGTACGGCGTCAACACCAGATAGCGACCAGCCAGCGAGAAGTATGTCGAGAGCGTCGGCGGCTTGGTCGCGAAGGCGTCGCGAACCACCTGAACGAGCACCTCTTGTCCACGCTGGAGGTGTTTCTCGATGCGGCCACGCCCCGTGTCCGAGCGTGTCGGATGGACCTTGAAGTTGACCTCATCAAGTGGAAGGAACGCCCCGCGCGCGCCGCCGATATCGACGAAAGCGGCCTGCAGAGCGGGTTGGATCGACTCGATACGCCCCTTGTAGATGTTGCCTTTACGCGACTTGTGATCGACGGTCTCGATTTCGAACGCTTCCAGCACGCCGTCGGCCAGGATGGCAACCCGGCTCTCCTCGGCGTGGGTCACGTTGATCAGCATCTGTTTTCTCTTGGTGTCGGCCACGCGAAAATCTCCTCATCGCCGCGCTGGCCAGGACGCGGCGGTCACGAAGCCGGAGCCCCTCGAGGCTTCTCGAGTGCTCGACGGCACCGCGGATTGTGTCGATACGTTGGCGCATCAGGCTTCGGCCGGATCGTGTCGCGGCCTGCGCCATACGCCCGCCCCAACAGCCGCGCGGTGACCGGCCCATGCCGGGTCGCGCGTCGCTGCTCGGCGACGAGGACCCGCGCCCTTCCGCTCGAAAGACGCTCGACGGCTGCCCGCAAGCAGCACGGCGGGAAGAATGCGGGTCTGGCATCTCGACGCAAGTCTATATCGATTGGCCATTTCGTGCATGATGCCGGGGCCGGGGAGCTCACGGTCCGGCACCAGGCTGGCCGCCAGCCACCGGATAGAACCGGGCTAACATGTCGGCGCCGTGACCGGGGGGTCACGCTTGCCGGTCTGCCGGCCGGCGGAGGGTCCGAGCGATGAATCCCTCTCGATCTTCAGCCCGTCCGCTCGCCTTCGACTGCCTCGGCGCCAAGCTGACGCTCGTTTGCGACGATGAAAGCCTGCGACAGCGTCTTGCCGGGCAGCTCGGTTACTTCGTCACCGATGAGGTCGCGGGCGAGATGATCGAGGTGCGTTTGAAGACCGCAACGCCGCGTGTGATCACCGGTGGATCGCCGGTGCCGCTCGATCCGGATCGTGCCGAGCAGCAGGCTTTCGGGCTCGTGTTCCGCGCGCTACTCGACCGCATCGACCGATTCGTCGTGCTGCATGCCGCAGCCCTCGAGCGCCACCGTCGGGCGCTGGTGCTGGCCGGCCCGTCGGGCACGGGGAAGACCACGCTGGCGCTCGCCCTGCTCGAGCGTGGCTTTCGCATGCTGTCGGACGACTTCACTCCCCTCGAACGCGAGACGGGCCTCGTCCACCCCTTTCCGCGCGCCATCGGCGTGCGCGCTGGGGCTGCCACCGAGCTCGCCGATGCCATCGGGCTCGAGCCTGCTGCAGCGACTGCTCGGCCACTCGGCTCCGAGCCCGAGGTGGCGCGAGGTCGTGTCGGTTCGCCCGTGCCTGTCGGTGCCATCGTGCTGCTCGGTGTCGGCGGCGCGCCCCCCGACCCACTGGCTCCGTACCGCTTCTCGATCAGCACCGTCGGGGACCCCTCGCCGATCCTCGAAGAGGTCGATGGTCTTGCGGGAATCGGCGTGCTCGATAGCTCCCACGGCGAGACGCAGCTTCGGATCGATCCCCGCCTCGTGCCGACCGCTGCGCTCGAGCAGGTGCTCGACCGAGCGGCGGCGCACGTGCTCTCCTACGGTGTCGTCGTCAGCAAAGACTCCTCGGCAAGCCCCGGTCCGATCGTGTTGAACCCTGTCCCACCGCGCGAGGCGCTGTTGAAGTAGCTGCGAGAGATACAAAACCGCCGTGCAGGGAGCGCTCTGCTGCGATCGCTCGACGACGAACACTAAGGGCTGATACCAGAGGTGGCCCGGGCCCGGGCCGGGTGCCCGACCTTCTGGCTGCGTCCCGGGCCTCCGCGCGAGACGGCGACCCTTCTCGAGCAGCGGCTCGAGGACTGTCTCTCGGATCGCTAGGAGTCTGTGCGGTAAAACGATGGCGAGCGAGGCGGCGTGGATGAGAATCAGATTCTGTAAGGATTCGAGGACGTGTGTTCGGAATACTCGACGAGACTCCGAACGGAATCCGGCCTCAGCCACGCTGCCGCCGCCGCGAGCGTTCTACCGCGCAGGCTCCCAGCCAGGATTAGCCCCAATGAGACAATACCTTTTCGGCCGAAAGCGCTTCGACTCGAAAAGATATTGTCTCATTGGGGTTAGTCGTCCGTCGTCAGTTCGTCGCGGCACGGCACGCGGATCAGCTCTCGATCGTCCAGTCTGACGGCGGCCAGTGCGCCTCCCCAGGCGCAGCCCGCGTCGAGTGCCACGAGCCGCTCGCTGACGACGGGCCCGAGCGAGGCCCAATGGCCGAAGACGATCGTACGCCCCTCCGCGAGCGCCGCGCTCAGCGAGAACCACGGGGCGAAACCCGGGCGTGCACTCTCGGGCCCGGCGGTGTTGTCGAGATCCATGCGTCCGTCCGAGGTGCAGGTGCGCAGTCTCGTCAGGGCGTTCAGCACGGCGACGGTGGTACCTGGCAAGCCGTCACTTGCCGGCCAGCGATCGTGCTCGCCTCGAGCCGACGGCGCTTCGTAGGCCGCGAGCAGTTGCGGCGCCTCGTCTGAGAGCAAGGCCTCTGATGAGTCTTGGGCGAGCCGCTCGGCAACTGCGAAGCTCCAGCGTGGAATGAGGCCAGCGTGAACGATGGCCCACGCTTCTTCCTTATGGAACAGCGGGCGGTGGCGCAGCCAATCGAGCAACTCCTCGCGGTCTGGCGCGGACAACAGCTCATCGAGCGTGTCGCGGCGCTTGCGACGGCGGACTCCGGCCGCGAGCGCCAACAAGTGCAGATCGTGATTGCCGAGAACCACGGTCGCTCGGTCACCGAGATCACGAACGAAGCGCAACACCCGTAGCGAACCCGGGCCGCGATTGACCAGATCGCCCGTGAACCACAATCGATCGACCTTCTCGTCGAAGCCGACGCGATCTAGCAGCGCGGACAGCGTTTGCCAGCAGCCATGGACATCGCCTATGGCGTACGTTGCCACGTTCGGACCTCGCTCAGATCGTGCCACTCATGAGCGCTTCGACGCGTGGGCTCATGAACGGTCCGGGTTTGACTCGACGCTCGACTCCTCTTTTTTAGACTCGATGGGTGATTCGACCGGGGCGTCCTCGGGGCTGTGAGCGTCGTCGTCTTCGGCTTGAGCGACGTCGAGGATCACCGCTGGAAGGTCCCACACGATCAGCCGGTACTGTCCCGGCCGCGCCGGCACCTCGAAAACGACCGTCAGCGGCAGAGCCGCCGGCCGGGAATCCTCCGCGCGCCAAGCTTCGAGCGAGCCACGCCCGGTGAGCAGCACGGAGTGCCCGTGCACGTCGATCGGAACGCCGATCGGCCGGTAGATGTCCCCCGCCTCGTCGGCGAGCACGAGGTCTGAACCGGAGCCGCACGGGACCAGTCGTAGATGCTCCGGTCCATCTTCGCGCGCCTGCAACACGACGCTGACTTCCAGAAACTGTCGCCTCTCGGCTGGCCGCACCCCCGCGTAGTCGCGCCGCGCCTGATGGCCGAGCGGTACCAGGCGCAGGCCATCCACCCGGACATCTCGCCCGGTCACGTGCACCGTTGAGCGTCCCTCGACGTGCCTGCCAATCCAGTCGATGATCCGATGCAGCGCGTCGACGCGATGCGCGGGCTCGAACAGGCCGTGTCCTTCCCGAGGGTAGTAGACCAGCTCCACTTCGCGCCCGAGAGCGGTCAACGCGCGGTGCAGGCCCTTGCTGTTCGTGAAGATCGTGTTGTCGTCGTCGAGTCCGTGCAGAATCAGCACGGGCGCCGTGATGGATGCCGCGTGTGTGACGGGCGAGCGCTCGCGGTACAGATCGAGGTTCTCCCACGGCTTGGCACCGAGGTAGTGCTCTTCCCACGAAGACAGGTCGGAAGTGGTGTAGTCCTGGGCGAGGTCGAAGATTCCCGCGATCGACACGCCGGCCCGAAATCGTTCGGTGGTGGCCAGCAGCCAATTGGTCATGTAGCCGCCGTAACTCGCGCCGGCGACGGCCAGTCGCTCTGGATCGACGAGCCGCGAGTCGACGAGTTGTTCGATACCGGCGAGGATGTCGCGTGCGTCGGCGCCGCCGAGATCCCCGCGCGAGGCGAGGCTGTAGCGTTGCTCGTAACCGGATGACCCGCGGAAGTGCGGCATGAATACGGCCCACCCCTCTGCGGCAATCGCTTCCGCTTCGTAGACGCGCAGCGTGTCGAGCACCCTCCAGTGCGGTCCGCCGTGAATCCAGACGAGGCAGGGCGGTGCTCGTTCGCCCCGCATCGGCGGCGACAGCAACAGCCCCTCGTGATCGTGACCCTCGTGACGCCAGCCGCTGCGCCGCCGTCGCGCGCGGAGCCACTCCCGCGATTCCTCGTGGAGGTCTGTCAGCGTCTCGATCAGCCTCACGTCACGGCCTGTTGGGCTCGCGCCGTGCGGCAACGAGGCTTCGGCGGGCAGATCGATCCGCGCTACTTCGGGTAGTGACGCACCGTCTTCGACGACGAGTGCCAGTCGCGAGACAGCTCGCGCAGCCGCCAGCTGAGTCATCACGCGGCCTTCGATGGGGACGATCTCCCATTGCCCGGTGGCCGGGTCGATGATCGCGAGCCGGGATTCGAAGCCCCACGCCAGCAGGGCCGCGACGCGCCCGTCAGCCAGCGTCGCGAACTCTTCCAGATCACGATCGATGCCGCTCAACAACGCTCTGAGCGGCGCGCCGGGCTGCCGGAGATCGACGGCCAGCAGCTCCTGGCGGCTGAATGAGACTTTTGGGTCCGACCAACCTTGAAACAGCAGAAAGCGCCCGTCGGCGGTAAAGCGCGGTCGGCTCTCGGCTCCTCCACGGCCGTTCGTGACGCGTCGCTCGCGGCCTGTTTCAAGCTCGCGGAGAATGACCTCCACGCGTTCGGAGTCCTGCGGCCGGCCGGTGTGGTTCGTCGAGTAGGCCAGCCAGCGACCGTCCGGTGAAACGTCGAAGTCCTCGATCCCTCGCACCCCTGCCAACAGCCGCTCCGGTCGGCCGTCGAGCGGGTGCAGGCAGATCTCCAATGCCGGGATGTCCGCGTACACCACGTGAGCGTCGTCGTGTTGCTCGTGTCGGCGGCGGCGCCACCCGCGCTCGGCGGCGGCCCGTGGGACCGGTCCCAAGGTCGCCACGCCGGAACCGTCTGGCCACCACAGATACAGATCCACGCCCTCGGGCGACTCGGTCAGGCGGCGCGCTTCCCCGCCGCTTGCCGGCAGCAGGAACACCTGGTGCTTCTCTCGGCCGTCCTCCCTCCGATCGTCATCTTCCTCCTCATGGGGCTGAGGCCTAAATGTGAGAAAAGCAAGATGCTTCCCGTCGGGCGACCAGGTCGGATGGCCAGCGTCCTGCAGCCCATAGGTGAGCTGCCGATGCCGATCAACCCCCCCGCTCGGGGCCAAGTCTTCGCCCGGGGCGACGTGAACCTGGGCCCGCACCTCGCTGCGCTGCAAATCGGTCTCGGTCAAGACGAACGCCACCTTCTCGCCATCCGGCGAGAGGGCAAGGTCTACTGGCTCGGAAATCCCGACGAGGTCGATCGCCGTGATCGGGCGCTGCTTGTTCTCGTTAGGCATGGCGTCAGCCCGCGCGATCGGGCGCGGAGGGCCGGCATTCTAGCCCGAATTGGCCGCGAAGCCTTCCGAGGTGAGCCCTCAACGGTGCGTGCTCGAGCCGATCGAGCGAAGGGCGGCGTTTTGGCACGGTTTCTCGGCGGGTGCTTCAGGCGGCGATCGCGGTCTTGTAGCGGTAGGACGAGGCGTTCTCGCCGGGCCGTGAGCGGACGGTGCCGGCGTGGTGATCCTCGTGCACCAGCGCGCGGTCCATGAGCCCGGCCGCGGTCTTGCTAAAGCCGAGGGTCTCGCGCCGGCCGGGCCGACAGCGGCTCCCGCAGCCGGGAGCGGGCTGCAAAACCGCCACGCCTACAACCACTTGCCGCCAGCGACGCACCGTTGAGGGATCACCTCTCGCCGATCCGGGCGCTCTGGCTAACCCGTCGATCTCACGAATGATTTGGGCTCGGGTGCTCGCACGTTTCGCCGAAGAGTTCGGTCGGGAACCGTGTCGACGACTCCGCCAACGGCGCCGCCGCAATCGTTCTTTCCGGTCTCGATCGAGCTGCTCGACACCGACTCGCTCGTGCCCTGTGATTTGTGGCTGCGCCATGGCGACAGCTAGCCCGTGCTCTATCGGGCCCAGAACCTCCCGTTCGGCACCGCGGAGCGCCTGCGGCTGGCCGACTCTGGGGTGCGTTCTGTCTGGGTCGGCTTCGAGCAGTCGGGAGACTGGTCGCGCTACGTGACGGGCCGGCTGGAGACTCGGGTGAGCGACCCCCACCTGTCCATCGAGGACCGGGTGGGCGTTCTCGTGCACTCCTCGCGCGACCTGATGCGAGAGATTCTCGGCAACCCCCGAGCCTCGAGCGTGCGCGAGCAGATCGAGATCATCAACCGCTCCCTTTGCAGGCTTGTCGATGGGCCGGACACCATGGCCGCGGCGGTTCGGATGATGGAGCACGACTACTACACGTACACGCACAGCCTTCACGACGCGATTTACAGCGTCGGTTTGGCGCGGGCAACGGGCGTGACCGCACCGGATCTGCTGCACAGCATCGGGCGCGGTGCGCTGATGCACGACTGCGGCAAGTGCGATCTCCCATCGCGCTTGATCAACAAGCCCGGCATGCTGACTGCAGACGAGTGGGAGCTGATGAAGACCCACCCCCAGCGCGGTGTTGCGATTCTCATCGAAGGCAACTGGGATGATCCGCTCGTTCTCGAAATCTGCCAGGCTCATCACGAGTGGCTCGATGGGTCCGGCTATCCTCGCGGGCTGATGCAGCGAGCGATTCCGATGGAGGTTCGCATCGTCTCGCTGGCTGACGGCTTCGACGCCATGACGAGCGACCGTGCGTATCAGCGAGCTTTGAGCGGGGCAGAAGCGCTGCGAATCCTTTGTGCCGAGGGCAAGCACCGCTACGATCAGACGCTGGTTCGCAAGCTGATCACTCTTCTGTGCCCAACGGGGGGCGCGAATCTTCGCTGATATCGTTCCCCTCTCGGGCGGGCTTGGCCGGCACCGGCATCGAACCTAGATTCCGAGGTGGGGATCGTCACGACGCTCTGCATCCGAGCGCGCGAAGATTAGCCGGATGGCTCACCTGCTCCGCGGTCGCATCGAGGAACATGCCGCAAATACTGAGAAGGGCTCTGACGACGCCTCCCGAATCGACCTTCGCGCCGCGCTGATCGTGGCCCGTGAGCTCGAGAACGAGGGGCGGATGCTTCACGCGCTGTCGGTCCTGCTCGAACTCGATCGCGTCTTTCCGAACCTCGAGCCGATTCGCAGTTCGTTGCTCGGCGTCGCCCGTTCGGCACAGACTCCGCTGTTCGCGGGCTTCAGCGCCGACGACATTCGGGCCGTACTCGAGGCCACGGAGGTCGAGCATCTCGTCACCGGCGAACTCGTGCGACACAACAAACGAAGCGGCGACGTGCTGTTGATCGTCGTCGATGGCGAGCTGGCCGTCACCGATCACGGGAGCAACGGACCGAGCTTCGAGGTCCGCCGCCTGGGCGGAGGCGAATGCTTTGGCCGGCTGTCACTCGACGACGGTGAAGCGTCTTCCCTGCAAGCGATCGCGACCCGACGCACGGTGGTCTTGTCCCTACGCCGCGGGCCGCTGTTGAAAGCCGCTGGGGAACGTTCGTCGGTCTGGTCGCTGATCGACAGATTTCAGCGCGAAGGCGACACATTACCCACGAAAGATCCCGCCGGCGTGCTGGTCATCTGAGACGCGCTCACACACGCCTATTTGGCCTCTTCTGGCGGCTCTTCAAGCGGTTCTTCCGGGGGCTCGATCTCGAACGGGTCGCGAGGGCGTCGCCACAAGCGAAGCAATCCGATCGCGACGAGCGCCAGACCTCCCAACAACGACGCCCATATCGGCCACCAAAGTCGCTCTGGCCGCATGATCCGCGTGTTGGCATGCCCGATCAGTACGAAATGTTCTCCAGCGACGACGCTTGCGGCGCTCAGCTCAGCGAGGGCTTTTCTCAGAGCGATGGTCTTCGAGCGCCCACGATTCAGCTCGCCGTAGAAACGAGACCAAAGTTCCAACCGTTCACCGACGGACCGAGGCGAGAGCGGCACGAGCACGGTGCGCGCGCCAAGGCGCACGGCATGACTTCCGGCCCGAACTCGTGAAGCCGCGACGCCCGATGACCAGCCCCCGAAGCTGTCGACAATGACGAGGTCGATCTCGGGTTTGGATTCGAACAAACTCTCCAAGCTCACGGACCGTCGGTGTCCGAGTCCGAACTCGCAGCTTGCCGGTCGCGCGCCGGCGACGAGCAGCGACATGCTCGCGTGGACGACGGATTGCCCTGTCGCCGTGGCCTGCGCGACTTGCCGACCGGTCGACTGGGCTGGGTCGAGACTGCGAATCCAGGCGTAGCGCTCGAGCTTCGGAAGCTTCAGCAGTCCGTCGAACTCGTTCGGCGGCCCGCCGATCACGAGAAGCGTCGGCTCCTCGCGCATCTCCTGCAGGCGGCTTCCCACCGGCGCCACCACGTCTGACAGCGTCGGCATCAGAGCGATGTCGAACACTTCGGCGAGCTGATGCTCTACCGCGCTCAATCGTTCGGGGGCCGGTAGGTTGTTCCACGAAACCCCCGCGAGCACACCATCCGTCGAAATCAGCAGCGTCGATCCATCGCTGAGCGGGTCGAGCAGTGCGGTGACCAGAGCGGGTTCCCGTTCTTCGTTCTGGCGGACAGATTCCGAGCCGCCAGAGCCGATCAGCGCACGCTCGAGGCGATCGCCCGGCTCCAGTTGATGAAGGCTGGTCACCCCCGGCTCGAGCAGCCAGGCGAACGTGCGTCGCTCGCCGATCAGAAAGTAGAGCAGGACACCGTTTCGAGCGGCGAGATACCGTTGCAGCTGCCCGATGCGTGGCAGACTGCCGGGACGGGGCGCGCGACCCGAAAGCGCTTCGCGCAACTGCTCCGCCGTGAGCAGGAGCCCGCCCGCTTGCTGGGTGGTCGGCGAGTCCTCCGTGCTCTCCAGCAGCATTGCCATCTCGATCATGCGCCGCGGCAGCGCGGGATCTGCGAGCGGAAGCGTACGCGGATCGACGGAGGCCCGTGTCCATGCCTCGAGTCCGTCCAGAGCGTGCAGCCGGCCGAGCGGCTCACGATCCCCCCGGCGCGAGAGCTCCAGCCGAGCCGCCTCGACGGCCGCCACGAGCGGGCCGAGCGCTGCAGCGCGGGCCAGCTCGAGGGCGTGGGCTTGCGCCGCCGCGGCACCGATCTGATCACCCTCCGCGGAAGCGAGAATTGCCTCGAGTAGCGCCCTGACGACACCGCTCTCTCCTGCGGCGGCCTCTTCGACGCCAGCGAGCCCCTCGCGAGCCTCGTCCACCTGCTCTAGCTCGACCAGAGCGAGACGGCGGATCAAGCCGGCCAGCGGCCGCTGGCCCGGTTCGGCCTCGAGCGCCAACGTCTCATCGAGCAGCGCCAGGGCCTGCTGGGCGCCGCGGGGCCCTCGGGGTCCCAACGCAACCCAGGCGGCGACGAGACCTGCGCGGCGTCGCTCGGGGAGCGGCGCGGCCGGATCGGCCAGCAAGTTGCGCAGCGCGTCGAGATAGTCTTCTCGCGCCGCGGGCAGAACCCCGCGCAGCGCATCGGCGAACGCCGTGCAGAGCGCGGCGTCGTGCTCCAGTGGCGACACTCCAGCGGCCCCCACGCGGGCCTGTCGGCACCAGTGCGCTGCCGCGTCGTAGTCACCGAGATTGATCAGAGCCCAACCGGCGCTGGTCGCGACGCGAGGATCGCCCGGCCCCGCCGCTTCCAGCAACGCCAGAGCCCGCTCGCGCCGATCGCAACGCTGGAGCAACTGAGATGCGAGCAAGGTGGCTTCGATGCCGAGCTGTTCGTCTCTGTCCGTGCCGGCAAACTCGGCGAGATCCAACGCCTGCTCGCAGCGGCCATCCCTGGCGAGCAGCGCGGGGTACGCGAACCGTCCCGCCGACGCCGTCGAGGCGGCCAGCAACGCCCGCGCACTCTCGTCGGGACCTGTCTCCAACAGCAGACTCCACAGCGCCGCATCGAGCTCCATCGTCGAAGCAGGAGCGTCTGCATCTCCTCTCCCGCGCAGGGCGCCCATGACGATCGATCGAGCCTGGCCCTCACGGCCCTGCGCCCGCGCGATGGTCGCCTCCGCGAGCGCCCTGCCAAGGCCTCGAGCCGTGACGTCCGCGTCCACGAGCAGATCCTCGATGCGGAGCGGAGGGCTTGCTGCCGAGCGGAGCGCCTGCGTGACGGCGCGCCTGATGCGCAGCACGTCGTCTTCTTCTCGCGTGTCGCCAAATGACGACGTGGTCGCGGCCAGCGTGAAGGCGAGCACCGCCGCGATCAATCGGCGCTGACGCGCGCCACCTCGGCGATCGTGCAAGAGCCCCTCGACCACAGCGTGCCTCCTTCGAAACCACGCAACATCGCGCGATTTCGGCCATCGTCGGCAACGAGCCCCGCTCGTTGCCGTCCGGTGGCTCAGCACCCGGCCACGGGCGGCAACGCGGAGACGGGATCCGCGTTTCGCGCCGCCGGCGCCGCCAACGTGCTTTCACGCGGCGCCCCCGTGCGTAAGATAACCGACTCGACCGCTTTCCTCGATAGACCCGCTCGGGCTCTGGAGAAACCCATGAGATTCAGACCGCTTCGTCGATTCGCTACCATCGGACTGACCGATCGACGTCGCGCGCTCGTCGTCACCGGCGCGCTGCTCGCGATCGCGTGCGCCGGCGGGCCCGTTTCGGCCGAATCCCCGGCGCGCGCCACGAGCGGGACCGGCAGATCCAGCGACATCAACCTGGCCAAGCCGAATCGACTGCTCGGCTTGGGACCGCTTCCGCTGCCGGCTGAGGAGGATTCTTCGAGCCCGCTGGCCCCGTCGATCCAGCTCGTGCCGGAACTCGACCCCCGCCGCTCGCGCCCGCGCGCGGGGCAGCCGGTGACGCTGGGGCCCGGTCTGACACGTACCTGGGAGATCGTCGAACCCTCCGCGGCACGCGGATCGGCGTTCTCGCTCAACGAGCCCGGCGTGTTCTGGTTCGGCGCTCAGCTCGAGCAGGACAGATTCGGTCCGCTCACGCTGAGCCTGACGACGGGGGCAGACCCGACCGTGTACGCGGACGGAGAGGCCCTCCCGCTGGCGCCGTCGGAGGAGGGCGAGGCTCGCACGGCTTCCTTTCTCCGCCCTCGCGGGGCCTCGCTGCTCCTGATACGTCTGGTCGTGCCGCAGCAGGCTGCGCTGCCGGTGTCGTTCGAGATCTCTGCTCACGCTGATCGGGCGGACGTGCCGCTCGGCCTGCGCTGGTCACACGAGGCGCGCCCTGCGCCCGCCCGTTACGGAGCTTTCTCCGAGCTGTCGCGGATCGGTGCGCTGGCCGTCTCTCCTGGCGGCCGCCTGGTGGCACGGCGGCTCGATCGGCGAGACCCGGCGACGGGCGATTGGCGTGCGCGGACGGACCTGATCGGCGTCAGCGGTCAGCGGACGGTCCTCTCTGTCGAAGGTCAGATGCTGACTCCTGTCGCCTTCTCGAGCGACGGGTCGCGAATCTTGCTGCAGCGAAGCGGTGACGACGGCGTGGATCTCGTCGAATGGAGCGTCGATACGGGGTCCTCGCGAGTGCTCGTCCGTGACGAGCCGGGCCTGGGCCTCGCACGATGGAGCCCAGACGGACGGTTTCTGCTGATCGCCTCGTCTCGCGGTGCCGAGCTGCCGGCGGCGGCGGCCGAGAGTGCGACCCGGCGTGCGGAGCTGCGTGAGAAGGTCCCGGACTACACGCGCGAGCCACACTTGCACCTACTCGACGCCGCCAGCCGAGCGCGGCGACGCCTCACGGCTCCGGGTGACTTCGTCATCGATGACGCGACGTTCTTTCCCGGGGGGGATCGGGTGCTCTACGCCCGCACGCTGCCGCAGGAGAGCTGGCCGTGGTTTCACACTGAGTTTCGCGTGCTTGATCTCGTCAGCGGCCATGACGAGCTCGTCACGTCGTACGTTGCAGGATGGGAGGTTCGCCCCAGTTCGATCGCCGTGCACCCGGCCGGACGGCGGGCGGCATTCATCGGGCCCCCGGAGCCACCGGATTCCTCCGGCGCGACGCGCAACGTTTACGATCGGCGGCTTCACTTTCTCGATCTCGAATCCGGTTTTTACGAGGTACCCGAGTTGCTGCGGTCGGTGACGATCGGCACCGCCGCCCACGACCCCTTGGTTTGGACGGCGGATGGCTCGCTGCTCGCCATCCACGCCGATGGCGCGAGCGTAAACCTCGTTCGACTGCGCGAGGAAACAGGCTGGCGACCCGAGCCGGTCGCCGAAGACACGGACGGCGTCTCGATGATCGTGTCGGTCTCCGCGGACGCTCGTGCTGCCGCCTGGGTTCGCTCGACACCCTCCAGCCCCTCGGAGCTGCACGTGCTTGCTCGAGACGGCGCCGTGCTTGCCATCGAGCGACCGGATGAAGAGTTCGTCGGGGCTTTCCAGCTCGTCGATGCCGAGCCGGCCTCTTTTGTCGGACCCGACGGACAGACGATCGAAGCGTGGTGGTATGCGCCCTCTGAGAATCATGGCCATCGGGACCAGCAATCGAGCCGCGGCGAGATACCGCTCATCGTCTATCTCTACGGCGGCGCCACGCCAACGCCGAAACGCTTCAACCCGACGCACCAGTTTCTCGCTGCGAACGGATATGGCGTCCTCGTCGTCAATCCGCGTGGAGCCTACGGCTATGGGTCCTCGTTCGCCGACCATCACGTGGCTGATTGGGGACCGAAGGCGGCGGCAGACACGCTGGCGGGTGTTGAGGCGTTTCTCGCGGCTCATCCGCAAGTGGACCCAGAACGGATCGGCGTCTACGGCCGCTCGTTTGGCGGCTTCATGACGGATTACTTGCTCTCGTCGACGACTCGCTTCGCCGCCGCCGTGTCGCTGTTCGGAATCTCCGACCTGTCGAGCTACTGGGGCCAAGGTGTGTGGGGCTGGACGTACGGCGACATGGCGTTCGGCGGCGTGCAGCCATGGAGTGATCAGCGATTCGTCGTGGGCAACTCGCCGCTGTTCCGAGCGCACCGGATCCGAACGCCACTGCTTCTCGTCCATGGAAGCGCCGACCGAAACGTTCCCCCAGGTGAGTCGGAGCAGCTGTTCACGGCTCTGCGAGTCCAGGGCCAGACGTCGGAGTTGGTCTTGTTTCCTGGCGAGGACCACGGCATCGCGAGCCGGTTCGAGCGCATCGTCGAGGTCCGCTCGATGCTCCTCGAGTGGTTCGACCGCTTCCTGCGCGCCCAGCCCGAGGCGTGGGACGAGCGCTGGCAGCTGCGTGAGGCGGGGGCGGGATCGTAGCTCAGCCCGAGAGCGGGCGCCGGCGGGAGCGCGTCTCTACAATCCCCAAAGGTGCTTCGCGCCCCGTGAACCCTGCAGGCGCGGCGGCCGGCAGAAGGGTCGCCTCGGTGGAGTCGGCCGGTAGAGACATCCGCACGCGATGAGTCAGGAGAAGGGACCATGTCACGCACCATCCGTTGGCTCGTTCTTACCGTATTCGTTCTGCTCGTGGTCTCGTTGACAGTCGTGCTGATCGCGCTCTCGATGCTCGGTCCGGCACCGGCGGCTCCGTGGAGGCCCGAGCGTGTCTTGCTGGTCGAACTCCGCGGAGAGATCCCCGAACTAAAGCCTCGCGCTGTCTTCGGAGAGCTCGTGGGACGTCAGAAGCTGGACCTTCGCGACCTACTCGAAGCCTTTGCCGCGGCACGCGACGACGATTCTATCGTCGGTGTGCTGCTCGACGTGGGGGGCATCAGCGCTGGCTGGGCCCAGATCGAGGAGCTACGCGAGGCGCTCGAGGACTTGCGAGAATCCGGCAAGTGGACGACTGCCTTCTTCGAATCGGCAGGAGAGTTCGGCGGAGGCAACGCCAGCTACTATCTCGCTTCGGCGTGCGATCGCGTCGTCGTCGCCCCTCCCGGCCACCTCGGGCTCACGGGGCTGCGCGTGGAGACTCCGTTCGTCCGCGAGCTGCTTTCCCGGCTCGAGATCGAGCCCCAATTCGGCCGGCGAAAGGAGTTCAAGAATGCCGTCAATCTCTACACCGAGCGCGACTACACCGATACTCACCGTCAGGCGACGAGCCGCCTGATCACGTCGGTGTTCGACACGCTCGTCGCGGGAATCGTGCACGGCCGCGCGCTGACGCCTGAGCGCGTGCGTGAGCTGATCGACGCGGGTCCTTTCACGGCCGAGGAGGCGCGCGATGCCGGGCTCATCGACGATATCGCCTATCGCGAC
This sequence comes from Acidobacteriota bacterium, assembly GCA_020350085.1. Lineage (GTDB taxonomy): Bacteria > Acidobacteriota > Polarisedimenticolia > J045 > J045. The sequence continues at coordinate 3,956,437 of CP070706.1, read as the reverse complement.
GAAGTCCACGAGGAGATCGAGAGCGAGCTCGGTATCGACGAGCCGTTCATCGACCTCGGCACATACCTCGGCCGGCAACGACTGTTTCGTGGCGGTTGGCAGCGTATCGCACTGATTTACGCCGTCGGCGACATCGCCCGGGGACCTTCGCGCCAACAAGCTCTCGGCGGACAGATCGTCGGCTCGGATACGATCGCTGAGGCTCTACGCGAGGCGCGGGAGGATGGGAGTGTCCACGCCGTCGTGTTGCGTGTGGACAGTCCCGGTGGCTCATACGTCGCGTCCGATCTGATCCGACGCGAGCTCGCGCTGACACGCCATGAGAAGCCGATCGTGGTCAGTATGGGCAACGTGGCTGCCTCTGGGGGCTATTTCATCTCGATGCAGGCCAATCACCTGATGGCCGATGCCAACACGATCACCGGCTCGATCGGCGTCTACGCTGGCAAATTGGTGACGCACGAGTTTTGGCTCAACAAGCTCGGTGTTCGCTTCAGCGGTCTTCAAGTGGGCGAGAATGCGGAGCTTCTTTCCACTCAGCAGCGCTACGACGAGCGTGGTTGGGAGCGCATGGACAAGATGCTCGACGCCATCTACGAAGATTTCGTATCCAAGGCGGCAGAGGGTCGGGGACTTTCCGTCGAGCAACTCGAGCCGCTGGCGCGCGGACGCGTCTGGTCGGGCCGTGATGCGCTCGAACGCGGCCTGATCGACGAGATCGGCGGGCTGCGACGCGCCGTGGAGGTCGCCCGCGAGCTAGCGGGAATCCCTCCGAACACAACGACGGAGCTGATCGTCCTGCCACGTCGCAGACCGTTTTTCGAATCACTCTTCGGCCCCGGCGCGGCCGCCTCGCTGCCGCCCGAGCTGCGCCGTATTCTGAGCCAGCTCGCGGCACTGGCTGACGGGCAGGAAGAGCTGCTCATCGACCGCTCCGTGCCTCACATTCGCTGACGGCGAAGCTCGTGAAGCACACCTTTCGTGCCGGACTGCCGAACGGGCTGTTCGGGGATCCGCTCGTGATCGTGCGGCTACGATGGTCGCGTCGCACCCTGCTGCTCGACTGCGGCGACACGAGCCGGATTCCGGCGCGCTCGCTGCTGGATTGTCGGCAGGCGCTCGTCTCGCACGCCCACGTGGATCATGTCTTCGGTCTCGGTCGCCTGCTGCGCGTGCACCTCGATCATCCCGAGCGCGCGCTGGAGATCTTCGGCCCGCCGGGGATGGCGCGACAGTTGCGCTCGTATCTCGGGGCCTTCACCTGGAATCTCGTCGATGCTTTTCCGATCGACCTCAGCGTGTCCGAGATCCACGAGCACCGGATCGAGCGATGGCGATTTCCGCGCGAGCGCGGCTTCGAGCCGGCTTGCTTCGAGCGCCGGGACCGTCGCGACGACGAACCCGTGCACCGCGACGAGACACTCGAGATCCTCGCCTGCCCGCTCGATCATGCCGGTGTGGCTTCGATCTGTTACCTGATTCGCGAACACCTCGATTTTGCCGTCGATAAGGTCGCGCTCGAGCGTTCCGGGCTGGAGCCGGGACCGTGGCTCGGCAGGCTGAAGCAGGCCCTTCGCGACGGATCGGCCGACGCGACCCAGATCCGCCTGCCGTCAGGGTGTTCGGTCAACGCGCTCCAACTGAGTCGTGAGCTGATTCGCGAACGACCTGGGGACACGATCGCGTACGCGACGGATCTCTCACCGACGAGTGCCAACATCACTCGGCTCGCCTCACTGGCGCGGCAAACCCGACGGCTCGTCCTGGAAGCGTACTACTGTGTGGAAGACCGATCGCTGGGGCTCGCCTACGGGCATCTGTGTACGGAAGACGCCGCACGAGTTGCGCGCGAGGCAGCGGCCGATGCGCTATGCCCAGTACATCTGTCGTCGCGCTATGAGCACGATCCGCAACGTGTTCTGAACGAGCTGCAGCGGCTGTCGCATTCGGTCCCATTAGCGCTGCTCCCGCAGACGGCGGCACCATAGGAAGCACGGGAACGACCCCGGGAACCTCCATGGACCGATTCCGCTTCGGACTACCGGCCGGATTGACCACGGCGCCGCTTGTGCGGGGGCTCGATCGCCCCGAGGCGAGAAAGCGCGTGCAACTCGTCGCGCACGCGGACCCGAGTGTGATCGGCCGGCAACTGCTCGACGGCGAGCTCGACGCGGCGCTGATGGCTCCGCAGCAAGCGGCAGATGGCTCCGAGCGCTTGGAGTTGATTCCCGGCATGGCCGTCACCACGCGCGGAAACTCCGGTCTGGCGATCCTCCATCATCGGCGCGGGTTGGGCGAGTTGAGGTCGATCGCGTGCCTCGGGCCCGCGGATACTGCCGGGATGCTGCTGAAGATATTGTTTTCCTCGGCAGGTTTCTGTCCGGACCTCACCGCTTGGACGGGCGCGAGCGCGGGCGCGCTCGACTCTTGCGACGGGTTGCTCGTAGCCGGTGACCGCGCGTTGATCGAATCACCTTCCCCCGAGTATTCGCGACTCGATCTCGGCCAAGCGTGGACGCAGTTGACGGGCCTACCGTTCGTTTGGCTCGTGGGCGCCGCGCGGCCAGGCGTGGTGGATCGTGAGCTTTATGGTCTTCTGCACACCGCGCGCGCTCGTGGGCGGCGAGCTTGGCCCGCTCTGGCACGGCAGTTTGCACAGCGTCACGGCACGAGCGAGCGACATCTCGTCGAGATCGTCGAAAAGGCGGTCGTCTTCCGGCTCGGACGGCCGGAGCTCGACGGGCTGCTCGCGTTCTGGGAGGCTGCAGCGCAGGCCGGCCTGCTGAGGCCGAGCAACGGGCCGCGGTTCGTGCCGTTGAGTGCGGGCACCTTCTGCCGCAGCTGGGCCGAGAGTCGCCGGTCCGGCTAACTGCAATGAGATAGTACGTTTGCGGCGGAGACGTCTTCGCTGGCGCACTCTCCCGCGATGGGGTTCGAAAAGGCAGCGTCCCCTGGTGGCTAACTCGGTCTTTCCGGGTTGTCACGAGTCCGTCACCAGGAGGCACTTAGAGCTGGGGCCGAGTCGCGATATGATGCTGCGGTCGGGAAGGTCTCCTTGCTGGAGTGAGGAACGATCCGAACCGCTCGCTGCCCAGCGAAGCTCGGCGCTGCTCAGCGAGTGTCGGAGGCTGCTCAGAGGGAGGAAGGGGTGTCTTCCTACGCTCCGTCTTCGCGAAACAGGACGCCACGCCGAGTCGTGCGTCTATTTCTCGAGGACGCACGACGTCTGCTAGCCGTCTATGAAGCTGATGCGTCCGAACCTCCGGGTCTCGAACCAGACGTTGAAGAGGTGGCGCGGTCCGATTCGGCCGCGGCGCGTGTGGTTGCCGAGTCTCTCAACGAGCGCGTACGCGAGCTCGTTGAGCCGCATCTGTTCTACGTCGTTCAGGTGGCCGGCGAGTTTCGCTCACGAGACATTCCGTTCGAGGATCTTCTCGCTGAAGGCAACGTCGGACTGGTTGAGGCTGCTCATCACTACGATCCATCCCACGAGGTCAAGTTCCTGACCTACGCCTCTTGGTGGATTCGAAAGCGGATCCTCGACCATCTGGCCCGCGAGGGTAAGCCGGTTCGCCTCACGCGCTATGCGCGGGAGAAACGGCGCCGTCTGCGTCTGGTCCGCGATACGATGCGCGCGCAGCTCGGCCGGGAGCCGACCGCCGACGAGCTCTCGAGAGAGAGTGGGCTTCCCATCAGCAGCGTCGATGAGGACATGTCGAGCACTCTGGTGGTCGTTCCTTTGGAGCAGACACGCGTGGAAGGAGGCGCGACGTTGCAGGAGCGCCTGCCGGATTCTCGCGTGCGAGACCCCGAACAGACGGTTCTGTCCGCGCAGGTGCGGGCCGAAGTGCTGGCCGAGGTCGCACGCCTTCCGTACCGAGAGCGCCTGATCATCCGTAATCGCTTCGGGCTGGACGGCGGTTCCGTGATGACCTTCCAGCAGCTTGGCCAGCGGCTCGACGTCAGCCGCGAGCGGGCCAGGCAGATCGAGCAAGAAGCACTTTCGAAGCTGCGGCGCCGCTTGCGCCGGCGATTGACGGTCAACGGCACCAGCTCCCCTCTCGGCCAGTCGAGCGGGTGGAATCTGCGCGAAAACTAGCCCCCATTAAGACAATACGTTTTCGGCGGAGAAGAACTTGTCTTATTGGGGCTAGTGCCTCGTCACCACGGAAGTGGATGGCCAGTACGATCGAGGAACCGGCCACCCTGTTCGAGAGTGAGTTGAGAGATCGTCGAGATCATCTCGCGTACCGACTCGGGGGCCTCGAGCGGCGCGCGGTGGCTCCCCATGTCGGTTCTCACCCAGCCGGGGTGAAGCGCGATCACGGCGATGCCGAGAGGCGTCAGCTCGTGCGCCATGTTGCGCGTGACCATGTTCAAGGCCGCCTTGCTGATGCGGTAGGCCCAGCTACCGCCGCTCGTGTTGTCACCGATAGATCCCATCAATGACGTGATGTTGACGACTCTGGGATGCGTCCCGAGGCGTACCAGATCGAGCAGCGCGGTCGTGACGCGGATCGGACCGTACGTGTTGATCTCCAGCACATCTCGTACTTCCCCGAGATCCAGCGATTGGAGAGTGGCCTCGTGCGGCCCGTACGTACCCGCGTTGTTGATCAAGACGTCGATCCCTTCCCACTGCGAGCGAACGGCGTCATGGGCCGCCGCGATCAGCGGTCCGTCCGTCACATCGGCCTCCGCCGTCCGCAGCCGATCGGGGTGTGCCGTCAGCAACGCTTGCAGGCCGGTCGACGCGTCTGGGTGCCGCGCGAGAGCGAAGACTCCAGCCCCGGCGGCCAAGTACTGGCGTGTGAACTCCAGTCCGAGACCGCGGCCGGCGCCAGTTATCACGACACGTTCGGAGCGATCCTCTGTCATCACTCACTCTCCTTGCCGTCGATCGCCAGGCGCGACCGTCGCGAGCGCGAATCGGCACTGCTCGTCGGTCAACCAGCGCTCGATAGTCAGGTCGGCCGCCGACAGCTCCCTTTCAGCCCGATCCCTGGTGAACTTCGAGGAGATCTCCGTTCGTATCGCCTCCCCCGCGCAGAGGCTTACTTCGAGATCGAGATGGTCCAGACGAGCATGAATCGCGCGGCGCGCCCGCAGCCACATCTCGATCCGGTCTCGTTCATCGACATAGCGGGCCACGTGCTCGAACTCATCCACCGGCAGATTGCCTGCGAACTCACGATTGATGACCAGTAGAATGTTGCGATTGAACTCCGCCGTGATCCCGCGGCTGTCGTTGTAGGCGCTCTCCAACACTCGCTTATCCTTGACTAGGTCGAAACCGACCAAAAACCGGTCGCGCTGTTCCAATCGGGCCGACACGCGCCGGTAGAACGCCGCTCGCTCATCCGGGTCGAGATTCCCGACCGTGGAGCCGAGAAAGCACAGCAGCTGCGTCCCGTCACGAGGGATGTCCTCGAGATGGCTCATGAAGTCACCGACCACCCCGACAATCTCCAGCCACGGATAGTCTCGAGCCAACGACTTCGAAGCGGTGAGCAGTGCCTCCTCGCTGACATCGAGAGGGAGGTAACGGTATCCGACTTGCAGGCGCTGCATCGCTTCTAGAAGCAACCGCGTCTTGCGAGAAAAACCCGAACCGAGCTCGACCAACTCGTCAGGCTGTGCTGCGGTGACGATCGAGTCCGATGCACGCTCGAGAATACGAGTCTCGGCCCGCGTCAGGTAGTACTCCGGCAGCGCTGTGATCTGCTCGAAGAGCTTCGAGCCCCGCTCGTCGTAGAAGTACTTCGAGGCGATCCACTTCGGCTCGTCGGTGAGACCGGCACGGATCTCCTCGGCCATGTTTCCGCGCAGATCGTCCCCGAGATCGATGTGGGTGAGACCGACGCGTGGGCTGGATCTGCTCATCGAGAACCGCCTTTCATCAGAGAGGTTCCATGTGCCAGCCCATCCGGCTCGTTTCAACCAGGTGATCGGCAGGCACCGCTTGCCATGCCGTGTCGTCGTCGAGTGGTTCCGAAGCGATTAACAACGCCGACGGCCAGCGCTGGGCGTCTTGTGCAACATAGAGCGAGTTCGGCGGCGCCCCGCTCGCGGCCCGTACCGCCAGTATCCGATCCGCTTCGGCGAGCAGCATTGTGAGCGACGCTGGCGCACCCGCCTCGGAGCAGACAGCGAAAATCTCCGCCACAGCTTCCCGCAGAGCTCTGCGCAGTGAATCACCGGAGTCTTCTGCCGAACCCTGCTCTCGATGTCTCATCACGGTCAAGAACGCGACGGAGGCGTCCGATCCGGAATCGAGCGCAGCGAAGAGTTTCGCGGGCAGTCGAGCCACGAGCGCCGGGCCTGTCTGCTCTCGAAAGCGCCCGAGATAACCGTTCAGGGCCCCCGCGACGCCAGTGTGAGTAAACGGAAGCACTGCACGCGGGCCGAATGCCGTGCCCGGAGTTGCCGACCGTACGGCCGCGAGCTGCTGACACCCGCCCAGACGGCTGGCGAGCCGAGGCAGGTTTGCATCGGACCACGGCGGCCGCTCTGACACGTAACGCAGAGGTGTGCTGTCTCCCTCGACCCACCAAACGATCCCCGTACCGTCAACGCTGACGGAGCCGGAGATCATCTCTCGTGGTTTGTACGATTGGTGCTCGAGTCCGTGCGGCGGATCGTAGATCAGCGTCGCCAGCGGCACGGAGGGACCACGGTATCCCGCCAGTCGGCACATCAGTCGGCATCCCAGGCCACACGCAGGCCAGAAAAGAGTTGACGGCGCTCGCGGAGGTCCCAATTCCGATAACTGCAGCGGGCGAGCATCGTGGGAGTCGACCACGCCGCACCGCGAAGCACGCGGTAGTACGAGCCGAAGAACGGTTCGCTATATTCAAGAAAGGGGAACGCTTCGAAGCCTGGGTAGCCATCGAAACGGCTCGCGGTCCACTCGTAGACGTCGCCCACGAGCTGTTCTACGCCGTTGGCGCTGACGCCGCCCGGATAGCTGCCAACCGGCGCCGGATGCCAACGACTCAAATCGATGTTCGCGCAGTCGGCACTCGGTTCATCTCCCCAGGGCAGTCGCCGCGCGCAACCGGAAGCAGAATCCCATGCCGCCGCCTTCTCCCATTCGAACTCGCTCGGCAGCCGGCCGCCGGCCCAGCGTGCGAACGCTTCCGCTTCGAAATAGCTGACCTGCTGCACGGGCTCGTTGAGAACCAGCGGTCGCTCAATGCCAAACGTTGTCTCGAGCCAGCCCCCTTGTGCATCTTTGCACCAACCTTGCGGATGCCGAACGTGACTGCCTGCCAGCCATCTCCAGCCATCGGCCGTCCACCAGTCGCGATTCGCGTAGCCTCCATCGTCCATGAAGACAAGCCAGCGGCGATTGGTCACGGGATACCGATCGATGGCGAAAACCGGCAGCTTCACCTCACGCCGGGGGCGCTCGTTGTCGTAGCAGCGGGTGCGATCGTTTGTTCCGATCGTGCATGATCCAGCAGGAATCGACACGCGCTGTTCGTCGTCAATGGCCTCGCTCGGTCTCGGCTCGCGTGAACTCGATTCGATCGACGCAGCAAGCTCCACAGGTGCGCCTTCTTGACCGATGATGTTGATTGCCTGAAGCATCGTCTCCTGATGCTGCCCTTCGTGTTGCGCGACCATCCGGTACACGTAGCCATCGCGAAGCAAAGTTTCATCAGAGCTCATCGGCAGCGAGAACAAGATGTCGATGACGCGCTCGCGAACACGGCTCATGTGCGCGCGTGTCTCGGCATAGCGCGGCAGCGACAGCTCGCCGCGGTCTTTTCTTGGATGGTCGAACGGGTTGTAGAGGGGCCGGAGCCGAAGATGAGACTTCGTCTCGGCAGACGTGATCGCGTCGATCAGCCACAGCTTCTCGAAGTCAGCGACATGCCCCAGATCCCAAACGATCGGGCTGAGATATGGCCGAAACTGCCGGGTGAGCCACTGCTCGTCCACGAGCTCCGCGAGAGCGAGTGTGCGCCGGCGTGTCTCCGCGAGCATCTGAGCAAGCTGCTGGCGCAGCTCCAGATTCAACCCGACCTCCCCTATTCGAAATGCTCCAGTCGAAATAGTCCCGCTCCCCTTCATGCTCGCAACGCGCGATCGAGGCGGTAATCGTGACGGACTGATGCACCGCTCACACCAAGTTTGGTAATCGTTGTCTCCGAGCATACTCAGCAGTTGCCAAGATGCAAGCCGCTCCAGTGGGAAGACTTTGTGGTAGACGCGGTTCGTCGTATCGTTTGGCGCGATGAGTGATCATTCCCCTTTTCTCGACGGAGCATCACTGGCTCGTTGGCTCGAGCCTCGGGTTGAGCGATGCCGTTGCGGGCGGTCGCATGAGATTCGCACGCGGCGTGTCGTCATGGGTGAGGGTGTGATCGACTCCGTCGCCGAGCTGGTTCCACCAGCGGCGCGCCTGCAGGGTCCCGTCTTGCTGCTCGCGGATCCGGACACGTACGACGCCGCCGGCGCCAGGGTTCGCGCGGTGCTATCCCACCGCGGTCACTCCGTGCGTGTCGTGAAGTGCCATCGACGTCCCAAGGCCGACCAGAGCACGCTCGCCGCTTTGGTCTCACAGCTCAGCGGCTCGCCGTCACGGATTGTCGCGGTCGGATCGGGCACGATCAGTGATCTGGGAAAGCTGCTGGCGCAGCACGTAGGTATCCCGCTCGTGACCGTCGGAACGGCCGCATCAATGAACGGATACCTGTCGACGATCGCGGCGATCACCGCCCAAGGGTTGAAGAAGACGCAACCGACCCTCGCACCGGAAGCGTTGCTCCTCGACACGCGCGTGCTGGCCGATGCTCCAGCTCGACTCAACCGGGCCGGCTTCGGTGATCTGTTGAGCAAGCCGGTCTCCGGTGCAGACTGGCTATTATCCGGCTTTTTCTTCGGAGAACTCGTCTGTCCGGCGGCGATGAGAATCGTCGACGAGGCCGTGGAGCGTACCCGTCGACTCGCAGACGGGATTGCCCGTCAACAACCCGCAGCGCTGGCTTGCCTGGCAGAGGCGCTCGTGCTCTCCGGGGTGTCGATGGCGCTGGCCGGCAGCTCGTCGCCTGCTTCGGGCGGCGAACATCTGCTTTCGCATTATCTCGACATCAGCGCCGAGGGCTGGTCCAGAGAGCCGTTCCTGCACGGCGAGCAGGTAGCCGTCGGCACGCTGGTCAGTCTGGCGCTCTACGAGCGGATCCGCCGATCGGGGCCCGAATCGATCACGACGGGCACCGGCGACGGTGAATCCGAACGCGAGTTGCGGCTCCTGCACGGACAACTGCCTCCCGCGCCGCTCGAGGCGCTGCTCGCCGAGGCCCGCGCGAAGGCATCCCGACAACCGGGCCGCGAACAGAGGCTCGCGTTGCTCGCCGACCACTGGTCGGAGCTGTGGCATGAGATCGACTGGCAGCTCGAAGGTGGTCGCGCGATCGCCGATGATCTCCGTCGCGCGAAGGTGCCCTGTACCTTCGCCGACATCGACGTGCCCCCCGAGCGAGCGTCCGCTCTGATCCGTCGCGCGCACCACATGCGCAACCGCTTCACGGTCCTCGATCTGGCGGCCGACCTAGGATTGCTCGCAAGCGCCGCCGAGGAGTTGGCCGTCGGACCGTGATCCGTCTCTGGTCATCAGATCGCTACAGCAGCCAAGCGTAGCCGAGCTTGAGAAACAGCGTTCGATCGTCGAGATCGAGCGACGCATCTCCGTCGGCAGAGCGATTGTCACTGTAGCCGACAAACAGCACCGTTCTGGGATTGAGCTTGTAGGAGAACAGTAGCTGGCTGAAAGCTCGCCGCTCACGCTGCTCGATCGTGCACGGCTCGACTGGATCCGAGGTACACGAGAACAGCTCCGGTTGCTGCTTCAAGTCGCGATATTGCAGGATCAGCCGCAGAAATGATCGGACCGTGAAATGATAGATGAAATTGCCCTGGAACAGGTTGGCGCGGAACAAGCGTCCACCCGCGACATCGAGCCGCTCGAAGTTGTGCCGTAGCTGGGTGAAGAAGTGACGGCCCAGATTGAGAGTCATCTCCGGCTCGACGGCAAGGCGCGTTGCCGATGCGGTGTTGACGAAATCGATCGCATCGCCCCAGCTGACTCGAAGCGAGTGAGTAAAGACGCCGGACGGCCGGATGTTATAGAACATGGCGTATTCGTTCTGATCGAACATCTCCCCGTCGAAGGCCTGCTTCTCGTGGTCGAGTCCCACAACGAGGACGGACTGCCACGGACCGTTGATTCGCACGCTGCCACCGATCCGCTGCTCGAGCAGCTCGCCCTCCTGATTCTCCGCACGCGACGCATCCAAGCCGTATCTGATCTGGGTAATCGCTCCGTCGCCATCACCCCAATGAATTCGCTCGATTCCCGCCTCGGCTCGCCTCAGATCGACTCGGGGCATGAAGCCCAGGTCGGCACGAAAGCCGCGAGACAGGTCTTCCATGCCAGCCCACGCCGCGAAGTGACGCGAGCGGTGCTCGTAGCCGATCGTTGTGGCCGACCCTTCGAAGCGTGTTCTCGACTGGCCGAAATCTTCTGAATCGAGCGTTCCGTCCGCGTCTTCGTCGAGGCCATGTACGAGCTCGGGGTAGCGTGTTTGAGATCGGAGATACTGAAACTGCACGCGATCGACGTCCGAGAGGCGAATCGCTCCGTCGATCCCGTACACCCGGTTCGTGTATCCGTCACCTCGCCGATCGGTGACGAGCGCGCCAAGCGTCGATGTCTCGCCGACATCCCGTCGATAGCGCAGCACGCCGGCTTGGCTGTGCTGCTCGATGAGAGTAGAAGACGAGCTCTGACTTCCAGGAAAAACGAGCGTGGTGACGGCGTCCTGCGTGAGAAAGGTGCCAACGGCGGATCGTCCCTGCTTGCCCGTCAGCTTGAGCCCCCAATCCGGCTCGACGACGGAGCGTGTGAAGACGGCAAAAAGAGGTGTGCGGAAAAAGTCCTGGGCCTCGAGGAAGAAAGGCCTCTTCTCGGGAAAAAACAGTGCGAAGCGCCTGTTCACCTCGAGCTGCGCGACGTCCGCCTCGACCTGAGAAAAATCGGGGTTGAGTGTCGCGTTCAGACTCAGATCGGGAGTGATGCCCCATCGAGCGCTGAGCCCAACGTCGGTATCTTCGTATCTACCGATCGGTTCGCTCGGATCCTCGCCGGCTCGCTGGTCCGTTCGCCGGGCCGTCAGCGTCGGGTCGAGCTCGATGTCCCGTCCCGGCCGGATGTCTCTCAGGCCGGTGATCTGTCCAGCTTGACAGAGAAAGCAACTGCGGTCCCGGTCGATCGGTACGCTGGCCATCCGGCGCCTTTGGGTGCGAGGCTGCGCGCGAAAGGCCATGAAGCCCCACGCCTGATCCTCGTCGCTCTCGAGGCTTTGGGGAAATCGAAGCGAGGAAAACGGCACCGCGATCTCGACGACGAAACCGTCGGCTGTCAGCTTTCCTGCCGAGTGCCAGATCGCATCCCAGGTGTAATCCTCCGACGGTGCGCCAACGAGATTCCTTCCGCCCGTACCGACAACCTCGTCGATCGCCGCATCGAGCTGAACCCCCATCGGATTGACGAGAAACAACAATCCGCGCCGGCGATCGTTGAAAGGGTCGATGATGAAGCCGACCAGGTCCTCGCGGACGGCCTGATCGCGGTCGCTGTAGAAAGCACGCACACGGGACGGATCGCCGTCTTGCGCGCGAAATGCGACGAGCAACTGCTCTTTGTCGTAAGCAATCCGAACATCGGTGACGAGATCGGCTGCTCGGTTGTCGGCCGGGAATACCTCAAACGACAGCTGCAGATGTAGAGCATCAGACCAGAACGGCTCTTCGAGCCGGCCGTCGATTTGAACGTTGCCGTCAATCCGGGGCACGCGAAAATCACTGGCGGTCGCTGAGGTGATGATCGGGCAGATCTGAGTAGCGATGAAGGCCAGGATCGAGAGCCGAAGCGTCAGTCGATGTGGATGGCAACCCACGCTCAATCCCCAGCTGCCAGCTCGAGAACGAAGGCCAGTCCGAATTCTCGGAGTCGATCGCGCTCGCCCCGGGTCAGCAACAGACCGAGCACGGGAAACAGTGTCGGTCCTTCGACGAAGGCATCGGCTTGGGCGCGCATCAGCGTCCGAGAAACCACTCCGCCGAATCCTACGATGAGATCGCAGATGCCACGGACCTCCAGATCCGTGCCGCCATCGCCGACTAGCGCACTGCGGCCGGCATGGGCGGCGATCACGCGTTGGCAAACGACTCGCTTCCCACCGCCTCTGGTCAACGGGCAGTCCTCGTCGAACCGGCAGTAAGACCCGTCCGCGTCAAACTGGATCGGAACCGCGTGGACCCGCGAATCTGGCACGCCGAGCTCGCGAGCCAGTCTGGAGACCGCCG
>CP070706.1:3926627-3943962 GCA_020350085.1 Acidobacteriota bacterium | reverse complement strand
GTAATGTTTCACGCGTGCCAGATCATCACGCAGCTGCGCTTCCTGGACGAAGATTTGCTCGAGCACGGCCAGATATGGCCCGGCGTCCTCGTCGAGCTGGATCCCGACGCGAGCCAGCCGCAGAGCGACTTCTTTGACGAGCGAAGCCGGCGCGCCGGTCATCCGCGCGAGCCGGCGTAGCTGGCCGCCGACGCTGCGTGTGGAGCCGGGAAGCCAAGCGTGGGAGGACCCCATCATGGCCGCTCAGATACCGTCAAATGCGGGCCCGTCAAGCCTGCCGATCCGTGCCGAGTCAAGGTGAACGCGCCCGGACTCCGATGGCGATCCGCCACGAGGGGGCTCAGCCGGACCGGGCCGGACCGACAAGCTCAGGGGACGTAACGCAGATTCGCGACGAAGAACAGGCCGGCCGCGAAAAGGGCGCCGATCACCGGCGTGGCGAGCCAGCCGGAGAGAATGCCGGCGATGGCGCGCAGGCGGACGGTCTCGGCACTCTTGAGGATCCCGACCCCGAGCACGCTTCCGACGATCGCTTGTGACGAGGAAACCGGAACGCCGACCACGGCGTACACGTGCACCGTGACGGAGTGTGCCAAAACGGCGATCAGTGCGGAGTAGGCGCTCAGCCCCACGATCCCGCGACCGACCGTCGACATCACTCTTCTGCTGAACGTCAAGATCCCGAGCGCGATGCTCCCCCCGCCGATGAGCGCTGCCGCCGGCGGCGAGAGTATGCCGGCACCGACATAGATACCCGTCACGTTGGCGACGTTGTTCGCGCCGAGCGCATAGGCACCGTAGCAGCCGGTCACCACCAGTGAGATCCGCAGCACTGCATCGTAGATGATCAGCTGGTGAGCGAGCCGATCGAAAAGCGGCGTCAGCAGACGATAAAGAGCCATCGCAAACACGAGCCCACCAAACGGCGTGCTGAGCCAACACAAGACGATCTTCACCAACCCGCCGGTCTCGATTCCCTCTCCCAGGAGCCCCACTCCGATGATCGCGCCCACGACCGCCTGCGACGTCGAAACCGGCAGTCTCAGCACGGTCATCAGCGTGACCGTGAGAGCAGCCCCCAGAGAGGCGATCAGGGCGCTACCGGCGTCAAAGCGGCTCAGCCCTCCGACCGTGACCATTCCCGCGTCGCCCTGCACCAGGGCACCTACGACAACGAAAACCGAGCCGAACACGGCGGCCGTGCGAAATCGAACCATCCTCGTCGAGACAGCGGTCCCGAACACGTTCGATGCATCGTTGGCACCCAGCGACCAACCGAGATACACCGGCGCGAGCAACGGCAACAACGCTCAGACTCTCCGCTTCAGACTCATGATCAACAGCCGGTCGGAAACCTCCTGCGCGGCGTCGCTGAGATCGCCCAGTTTGCGAACGAGCCCGCGAAGAAGAATCTTCTGCAGGTCGGAAACGGCGTCAGAAGAAAACAACTTCTTGATCAGCTCGCTCTCGATGTAGTCGCATTCGCTCTCTTTCTCGTCGATCGCCGTGCGCGTCTCGACGACCGCGGGGTCTCTGTTGAACATCCGCTGAGCCATCTGCAGCAACAGCTCAGCCGACACGCAGCTGCTATCGACGAGTCGGGCGAAATCGTCCTGCAGCTGCGCCGGCAAGTCGATCCGCTCGTTGGCGATCCTGTAGAGCGCCTTTTGCACTATGTTCGGCAGCTGATCGACGCGCTCGAGAAACCCGAGCAGGTCACCGCGAGACTCCGGCAGCAGCGCCTTGGCGTACATCTCGTACTCGACTCTCCGCCGCAGATCGTCCGCCCGCGACTCGTGCTTGTGGGTCTGCTCGACCATGAACAGGAACTCGCGTCCGCGACCCTGCTGCACGTAGAGCTCCATGGCGCGCCGGAAATGGTCGACAGACGCCCGGCACTGATCCAGGTAGTCACCGGTCATCGCTTCGATGCGACGCTGCTTGCGGTAGAGAAACCCGAGCAGGGGCACGGACGGCTCCTCGTGAACGCTACGATGTTACCAGCAGAACACGGCAAACAGACAGACTACAGCTCGGGCAGGCACGAGACAGCCATGAGGGCGTCTTCTCAGCGCTGGCGGAAATCTCGTGCGAAGAACGGCATTCTCAGGAACGCGGCCTCGATATCCGCGACGCAATACTGCACGTCGTGAACGCCGGCGCCTTGTACTTCCCAATACACCGATTCGTAGCCATCGTCGCTGGTTCCGAGCACGCCGTCGGGCCCTGAGCAGTCGTCGCTGGTGAAGATCTGCCTGTCCGGACCGGCGACGTCCGCGAGGATCGCGGCCCCCGAGAGGATCGAGTTGCCGCCACCGGATCGGATGAACTCACCTTTTCCGATCAAGACGACCGGGCCGTACCACTGGGGAGTTCCGTGGAATCTCAGCGTTCCGGTCACGAACAGGAATCCCGCACCAACGTAGCCGTTGCCCAACGCGACGTCGCCGTCGATGAAGACGATCTTCTCGTCGCCCGGAGTGCCGAAAAGCGATGTTGGCGTGGACGAGTCGCCCAAGACGTCGGCCACGTCTCTCAGCTTGAAAGCCAGCTCGGTCAAGTACATGCACTGTTGCCAACGGGAATCGATCGTCGATTGCAGGTCTTCCACGGTATCGACGCCGGTGTAAGGTCCCGACGTGAAGGTCCAAGGCTTCTTGACACCGAGCTCCGCGTCGGCCTCTTCGTCGGTGCCGATCGTGCCGACCACGGGAACCGACAGCCCCGGGATCCCGAACCCGCCGCAGTCGTTGCCGGTCAAGTTCTTGGCCGCGGCTTCTCCGCCGTCGAAGACCGGAGTCGGACCGAGAAGCGTGATCGATGCCGGAAATGGTGGCACGACCTCGTCGGGACGAAGCACGATCGTTTCCAGAAGCTCGCTCGATCCGTCCCGCATCGCCGCGATGCTCGTGATCGTCAGCTTCATGTTGCCGTCCGTCAGCGTGCCTGCTCCTTCAGCGGGGTCGTTGGTCAGATACGAGCTGTACCAGCCGTCTCCGAGCTGGGCTAAGGGAATGAGTGGAACGTCGTCGTTGAACCCGGTAAACGACGTCACCTTGCCGTTGCTATCGTAGACGGGACGGACTGTCGTCGCGTCGAAGTCCATGGTGACGTCACCGCCGGCGGCGGCGGCCAGCTCGTCGTCCAACCCGAGAGTTCCTGAGGCGATGTTGTTCAACCGCAGCTGCTCGCGGCCTCGCTGAAGTCCAGCCTCGGCCAGGTAAAAAGCGCGCTTCGAGTCGAGATCGTACTTGCCGCCTTTGAGATCCACTTGGGCGACGAACAGCAGCGCAATACCCATGACCGACAACAGAGCCAGCACGAAGATGGAGATGACGAGCCCCGATCCATGCTGCTCGGCCGCATTGCGGCCATCTTCGATCATCTCACTCATGACCTTTCCTCAGAGAACCCTTCGCAGAACGACTTCGTTGCTCAGGGTATAGCGCAAGAATTCGCCCGAACGCGGGTCAGGAGCGGGAGATTCGACGGTGATCGTGACCACGACGCGACTTGGATCCGTTACCGAATCCGGGCTGAACATCGGCTCGATGGTGCCGTCCCCGTCGGAGTCGTTCGAGACATAAACACCGAGCGTCTCGAACGGCAGGCTGGTATCGCTGCTTCGCCGCCATTCGATCCGATCCTGAACGTGACGAATGAGCACTTGCTCGCCGCTTCCATCGGTCGAGCCGTCGGAGTCGAGGTCGGCGAAGACCTCGATGTAGCTCACGCTGTCGCTCGGATCAGCGTCGAGAACGACAGGAGAGAAGCCCACCTCCAGCGGGTCCCAGCCGGCGGTTCGCAACGTCTGCGTCACTTGCGACATACAGTTGCGCGCCGTGGATTGGATCTCTACGGCCATCTGCCGCGCGCGATTCATCTGCGCACTCTGGATCAGTACGCCGGCCATCCCGAGTACGAGCAGCAGCACCAGCACCAAGCTGACGGTCAGCTCGACGATCGTGAATCCTCTTTGGTTTGCTCTGGGCACTACTTGGCCCTCACCGTTGTCAGGGTGACCTGCTTGGGGCGTCCGTCGATCTGTCGCAGAGCCGTCGCCCGCACCAGAATCAGCTTCATCGTCGGCGGCGAAGCGTTATCCTGGATGCGCCAGCGCACCGAAAAGCCGTCATGAGAGTCGTCGAAGTAGCCGCTGATGTCGCTGGCTAGCGAGCCCCCGGCGGTCAACTGCTTGAACCCGCTCGCTCGCAGCAGCTCCATCCGCTCGACAGCCAATACGCCCACCGAGCTGAAGTCGGCGCTCGCTTCGGTCGTCCGCACGGCATGAACGAACATCGGTGCCACCGAGAGCAACACCAGCGCGAGCAGGAGCATGGCTGCCAATGATTCGACGAGTGTGAATCCTCGCTGCTTGCACACGGCTCAGGTTCCCGAAGCCCAGTTCGTTCCGTTCCAGTAGCGGGCGTGGATGCCGCCAGCGACGTAGACCGAAATCTGGAAATAGATCTGATCGACGTTGAGGGTGATCGCGCCGGAACCGGAAGACGTTGATCCGTCCGCGGCGAAGGTCGTCTCGTACAGCGGCCCGCCCATGTGCTTCAGCGTAATCGGCGGCCCGCCCTGCGGATGTGCGAAAACAAGTCCATCGCTGAGCTTGGCGTAGGCTATCTCTTCGTCATCGGAGCTCGTGCCCGGCTCGTGCAGATCGATGATTCGTACGCGCTTCGTGTTCTCGTTCAGCGTAAACCGGCACGCTCTGTTGCGGCGGAGCGCTTCGACACGTGCCAGCTGCAGCTGTGTTTGGATCGTGTGGATGCTGCCGCGGACCCGTTCTTTGCGAAACCAGTCGATGGAGAACGACAACGTCATTCCGAAAAGGATCGCTGCGAGGGCTAACGCGATCAGCATCTCGAGTGCGGTGAACCCAGACTGGTCCCGTCCTTCGCCGCGCTCAGCGCTGCAAAGAGATCGCGAGGAGTTCCGCCGGTCGCTTGCGTGCAAGACGATGACTCCACCACACGTACATTTCGGGCCCGAGTAAAACTTAGGTCGGTTAACAACTGTCAGTCAAAGGAGCAAAACAAGTCTCGACCTCTTTCCACATCGTGTGAACCCGCATGAGTCCTCGAGAGTTCAAAATGTTTTTGCAATTCACTGCCGGCGAGTGCCGTCGCTGCCGTTCGATGGCGACGGGACGTCGGCTACCAGGCGGAAAGCGTGCTCCGACGAAGAGCGACGAAACAATTCGGCACATGCCGGAACAGCCGGGGCCAACTGGCCCAGACGGACACGGCGTTGACAATGAAAGTCCATAGACGAAGCAAGCGGGCCGACCTAGGTTGTCCAACGAGGGAAGCAGCCAGGTGCCCACCAGGCTGTGAAGGTGCGGGGACTCGCGGAAGGGTGTCGTTCGATCTCTCCGATCGACAACTGACGATGCCGCGCGTGGATCTCGCCGGGTGCGGAGCGGTCGTGAGAAGTCTCGATGCGAGGCCGCGGGCGGAGAGAAAGCGAGAAACCAGGGCAGGGCGTGGGGGCCGGCCACTCTGCTGCAAGTGGGCGAAGGCCGAGGGGTTCACACTCGTCGAGCTCGTGATCGCGACCGCGCTGGGGGGCATTCTGCTGACGCTGACGGCGGCGACGTTCGTGGAGTGGCTGCCGCGTTACCAGGTGGTCAGCGCCGCGCGGACGATGACCAGCGTGTTTCAAGAGGCGCGCATCAAAGCGGTGTCCCACAACTTCATCGTCACGCTAGAGATCGACGATGCGAGCGGCCGCTACCTGATGACGGGTTCCGAGGACAGGGACGGCGACGGCAGCCTGGACCGGTTCGAAGATCTGAACGACAACGGTGTCGTCGACGAGCTGCGCATTGAAGGGCGAATCCCGCACTATGCGCGAGGAGCGCAGCTTCTCGATCCGCGCCAAGACCTGGATACGGCACTGATACCGAGGGTGCCGCGGACGGCAGCTGGATCGCCGAAGTTGAGCCGCGTCAGCTTCCGTCCAAATAGTACGGCGGGCACGATCACGAGCGACGAAGCGATCTATTTCAGCAACCGCCGCGGCCACCTGTACGCCGTCTCTTTGACGCGCTCGGGGAGAGTCCGCACGTGGGAGTATGACGAGCGCGAGGCACGCTGGGAGACGAGGACATGACGATCACTAACGCTGGCTCGGAACACGGCATGAGCCTCGTCGAAGCGCTCGTCGCCGAGCTGCTGCTCTCGATCATGGCGCTCTCGTTGTTGGCCCCGATGGTCACGGGCGCGCAGATCAACCATCGCTCCAGTCACGATACCGTCGCGACACTCAAGATGAAGGACTGGCTCGAGAATGTGCGCCGCGCACCGTTCGATGCGACGGAGCTGACGGCGGGTGGCAGTGTCCACAGCGACGTGACCGGCTATTACAAGAACTTCGAGTTTCATGGCAACGAAGTAAGCGATTCGTCTTCCGAAGCGCAGTACGTGCTCCGCTGGGCGGTGGTGGAGAACGTCTCCACCAGTCATCACGTCAAGCAGATCAATGCGGTCTTCGCTGCCCGAGCGAGTGCGACCAATCAATCGGAGCGCTCGTTGATGCGTCTTTCACTGCTGCGGTTTGGCATATCCCCGCCTGTGACGACATCGAACAGTGCCACACGTGCAGATACAAGACCGAGTCGGCGCTAGCGAGACGGGATTCTCACTCGCCGAGGTGTACGTGTCGCTCGCCGTCACGGCCGTGATCCTGTTGGGACTGCTCGTTCTCGTGCGACAGAACCACGCGCTGTATCACGACCAAGAGCGACTCGCCGAGACACGACAACAGGCGCGCCTCGCTCTCGAGCTGATGAGCCGCGAGCTGAAGCAGATTGGCAGCGACCCGTCGGGTCGGGCGTTTAGCGCCGGTGCCGAACAGCTGCTCGTTGCGGATCAGGACGAGGTGGGCTTTCAGGCCGACCGACCGCAAGACATCAACGGTGATGGAGACTTCACCGACAGCTTCGACAGCGACGGCAATGGGGTGTTCACGGGAAATGACGAGGACGAGCGCGGAGATGGCGTGCTCGACGATGTCGGAGAGTCGATCTGGTATCGCTTCGACCCCAACGAGCGGACGCTGGCGCGCGTCGACGCCCAAGTGCTGGATGACAGTTCGACACCGGTGAGGCAGATCATCGCGGAGAACGTCTCGGCTTTCCGCTTGCGTTACTTCGCTCGCGATGGGCTGGAGATGACGCCTCCGCTGATGCCGATCGAGCGCGACGGTGTCGCCCGCATCGAGATCAACATGACGATCGACAGCGCGGAGCCGCGCACGGCCGGCGTCGGGCCCGGCGATCGGAGATTCTGGAGCACGTCCTTCGAGGCAGACGTGGTCCGGAGGGTCGGTACGCTATGAGAAGACGATTGGGCAACCAGCAGCGAGGTTCGGCACTTCCCGTGGTGCTCATGGTGCTGGCGCTGTTGAGCGTGATCGGTCTCGCTTTCCTCGGCACGATGGAGCTCGAGAGCGTGCTCTCGCAAAACAACTCGGCGCTGCAAGAATCGCTTGCCGCCGCGGATGCGGGAATCCAAGCGGCGATGGTGGCGGCACTGTACGATCACGACAACGATCCGGCAGGCTGGCTCAACAACTTGTTCCTCGTCTCGCCGCTGTCGAACGGCCATTGCCGCCCCGGAAGCACGCTCGATCCGGACGGCTCGGCAACCGGTGTCCCGGGCAGCTGCTACGTCACGCTGCTCGATCACGCCGGCCAACCTGGCATCCCGTCCAACGAACGGTTCCCAATCCCATCCGCCGCGTTGCCGCCCGGAACGGATCTGAACTTCGGCGGTTACCAAGTCGAGCTGCGGAACGTGCCGAACGGAGTAGGAGGCTTCGAGCCGGATCTGCTCAAGATCGTCGCCACCGGCAGCTCTGAGGCGCGTCTGGCCGGCGAACGCGGCTGGCGGCGCAGTAACAAGGCGATCGAGGCCGGCGTCGAAGTGCTCGTCGACGGACTGCTCAACAACGCGCTCATTTTCAATGAAGCTCCAACCGGCGTGCCGTTCACTGCCAGCCAGCTCGTTCACGGCTCGGTGCACGTTTTCAACTGGCAGATCGGGTCGAACCCGCCGTTGCCCGCCAATGACACCGCGGTGACGTTTAGCGGCGCTTCCGGGATGCGAAACAACTACGACGGCGTGTCCGCGACGCTGCAAACGGCGATCGCGCCGCTGTTCTCGACGCCCCAGAGTCTCGACGCGAAGCTGGCGGTCAAGATGGGCGACATCGCGATCGAGAGCAGCCAGGCTAGGCTTGGCGAAGAGGACCTGCCGAATAACGGTCTCAAGGAGCTGCTGACCGGCATCTACAAGCAGGGTGATTTCGTCGGTTCTGCGGGCGACAACCACTGGCAAGACGACATCGGGCCGTATTCGAGCAACTTTCCCGCGGGAACGAGCACGCCAAACTTCATCGATTTCAGCCAGAATGCGGGCTTTGAGGATCCGTACAGCCGCTCGAGCTGGGACGATTACCGCGACTGGCTCCAAGGCGAGGACGCGCCGAATGCCGGCTGCACGCGCCCGGAGGGCTGCTCGGCGTTCGCGCTCGACGTGAGGATCTTCGGCATCATGGTCCTGGACTCGACGGGTTGTCCGCTGGGCTACGCCAGCCAGGGCCTGATGGACCTTCTCCGTGCGCGCTCGCCCGAGGTCGTCGCGTACAACACCAACAACGAGCCTGCCGGCACCGAGATGGCGATCATCATCGAGATGGAGCACGGTGCCGACATCATTGGCAGTCCGGGTCAGACTCTCGTCGCACTTCCACCGGGAGCGCCGGCACCGTCGGGCGACACCGATGTGACCTTCGCGCTGGTCAAGAAGCTGCCGCCCAGCTATACCGCTGGAGGCTACGACCAGATCGTGCACGCGTTCGTGTACCTGCCGGGAAATCACACACCGAACGCGACGATGGTCGATCTGCTCAACCAGGTCATCGGCCAGATGAACGCCTCGTCGGTGATGCGATCACACCGGCCTATTCCAGAACTGGGTACCCAGCTTCCGCTGAGCGAAACCGACG
Organism: Acidobacteriota bacterium; assembly: GCA_020350085.1. GTDB lineage: Bacteria > Acidobacteriota > Polarisedimenticolia > J045 > J045. The sequence continues at coordinate 3,934,941 of CP070706.1, read as the reverse complement.
CTCGACTGTTTCTCACTGGAGCCACGATGCTCTCGACGAGCTTCGCCTTGGGCAAGCTCGAAGGTCCGCCTTGCCATTCGATCATGTACTACGGCCGCGGAACGTTGGTCGCAGAGAATCGAACCGGCACGATGCGCATCGAGTACCGAACCAACCTGCTACCGGATCACGCGCGGGGCCGCCGATTCCCTTGCGATGACGTGTTCGCGACCGTCTCGCACGGTGACATAAGGCTGGGCAACGCCATGAAGGCGGCTGCCGTCGCTTACGCGACGGGGCGCATGATCTTCGGCTCGGATTCCGAGTTCGCCGGAGCGGCTTACTTCAGAGAGCTTGTAGCCGGCGTCGATGACGTTCGCTTCGTGCAGACGCCGTCGCTCGTCCGCAACCACTGCGAGCCACCCTTCGCGCCGCCGCTGCCGACGTGGCGCCGCGTTCGGGTGACGAGCTGGAACGAGCTGGAGTAGCCCGGATTATTCATGATCCTTCGAGCTGAAACGTGGCAGATGCCTACTGGATGGCCCGCTCATAGGGTTTCGCGACTGAGGCGTGCCTGTAGGCACGCCGCAGGAAGATCCCGAGTACGGGCCACAGGGCCCGAAGGGCCCGGCCGGTGGGCACATGCGGCGTTTCAGCCGAAGGGCTCATGAATAATCCGGGGTAGGCCACGCGCGGGACCGGCGAGTTCAGCGCCGCTGTTTCACCGGCCGCACACCAGCGATCCGGACCTCCTCCGGGTAGTCGGGGGCATCCTCGGCTGAAATGATGGATCGACCGTCTCCCGCGATCCATTGCCGCGCGACCGCATCTCGCTCGATCACGATCGCGCGGGCCCGATCCTCGAGGACCGGATCGGCGAAAAGCCCGAGCCGTGCGCCGCTTCGCGGCGGCATGGTCGGGCCGATCCCCTCGGGTCGCAACAAAGCCTTGCCGCTCGCCAGCTCGCAGTAGGCCAGCAGCACGTTGTCCGGCGTCGGCCCGCTGATTCGGACGATGGCGGCCGAGTCGGCCGAACGAGTGACCATGACGCCGTCGCCAACGTGCATGTCGACCACGTCGGTGGGCAGTGCGACCGTCTCACCCGTCGCGACAGGGGGCTTGACGGCGCGAGTGCGCCAGCGAGGGCCGAAAAGAAGTAGGCCTGCGATCACAACGGCACCGAGGCTGATCAGCGCTGTCCGCGACCGCGTCACCGGCCGCGAGGTGGGTGGCCGGATCGGCTCGGGGGCGGCCGCGGTGGCTTTCATGGCGGCCTCTCGCTCGAGCGCCTGCAAGAGCGTGATCCTGTCATCGGCCAGTGCCTGGGCATTGGCCAAGCTCAGCCCATGCCTCCCGGCGAGCCTCGCGGCGAGCTGGCGCCGGTCGCCCCGCGTCTTTGCCTGCTCGGGCGTGAGGAAGCCCGAGGCGACGGCAGGCGCGAAGCCGGGGTCGAACTCGACCGCATGCGGAGAGGTGGTCGCGGCTGCGGTACGTGGCGTCGGCGTCGCCCTCGCGTCACCAGCCGCGCGCGCCGCCGGCGGATCTTCGGCCCACCTCGCGAAGGCTCTCTCGAGCGGGGAGTCGACGTGGAACGCCTCGATCTGCGGCGCCGGTCTCTGTGGACGAGCCAGATCGCCGAGCTCGTCCCAACGCTCGCGATCCCGGGCCGCTCGATCGAGAGAAGCGGGCGTCTCGAACGACCGGAACGCCCGCTCGAGGGCGGAGTCGACGGAGTGCACCTCGAGCGTCGGCGGAGTCTCCTGTGGGTGGATCAGCGCCTCGAGCATGCTCCACAAGCGTCGGCGTGCCGGCCGATGCTCGACGGTCGCCGTGGAACGCGGCGAGGACCACGACGCCCCCTCTCGTCCCGCAGGGCGTGACGTGTGCACTTCGCGGGGCTGTCCTCGAGTCATCCAGCACTCCTCAGCGTGAACTCAGCATGATCTCGGCGCGTCCTGGCTGTCACTCGAGGCGCCGCATCGGTCAGCCGTCCGGTTTCCCCGTCGCGATGACCAAGGCCAATCTGAGGCCCGCGGGATCCTCGGGCCAATCGCGTCCCGGCGCACTGCTGTCAGACGTCTCGCGCTGTTCCGAGCTGATCCGCCGTCGTCCGCGCGTGAAGCGCCCGTGTGCGGGGGCTGGCTATCAACGATTCGAGATAAGCTGGAACAGCAAGGAGATCCACCATGGCCGACAACGAGCGCGACTATCGGCTTCGAACTCGCCTGATCCACGGGAAGATGGTCAGCACGCACTGGGATTACCGCGACCACATCGTCCCGCCGATCAGTGCCTCGACCGCCTATCGGCTCGAGAGTGCCGAACGTGGTGCCGAGGGCTTTCTCGAGTTCGCCAACCCGGAGTTCAATCGCGAGACCCATCCGCCGATCTACATCTATGACCGGCTCGATGAGCCGAGCCGCGGCATGCTGGAAGAGAACCTCGAGATCGCCGAAGGAGGCGAGGCGAGCGTGACGTTCGCTACCGGGATGGCTGCCATCTCGGCCGCCCTCGGCGTGCTGCTGAAGGCTGGCGACACCCTCGTTGCGCACAAGACGCTCTACGGCTGCTCCTACTCGCTGTTCACGAACTGGTACCCGCGCCTCGGGATCAAGACGGTCTTCACCGACCTGACCGAGCTCGAAGCGCTCGAGAGGATCCTGCGCGCAGACAGCAACGTGATGGCGGTCTACGGCGAGACGCCATGCAATCCGAGCCTCGAGCTGCTCGATTTGAAAGCGATCGCCGACACGGTGAAGCAGGTCAACCAATCGCGACCGCCTCGCCGGCTGGTGTTCACGGTGATCGATAACACGTTCGCGACGCCTTACTGCCAGCGGCCGCTCCAATTCGGCATCGATCTCGTCGTGCACAGCCTGACGAAGAACATCGGCGGCTTCGGCACGGACATGGGTGGAGCCGTCGTCGGACCGAAGCTGCTCGAGCCGGACCTACTGTTGTACCGCAAGGATTTTGGCGGCGTGCTGTCACCGAAAGCCGCTTGGCCGGCGCTCGTATACGGCTTGCCGACGCTGCCGCTGCGCGCGAGACAGCAGATGGAATCCGCGCAGAAGGTGGCCGAGTTTCTCGAGCAGCATCCGAAGGTGAAGCGTGTGGTCTACCCCGGTCTGGCTTCACACCCGCAGCACGAGCTGGCCCGACGTCAGATGCTCGACTTCGACGGCGAGTTCGCCCCCGGGATCCTGATCTACTTCCTGCTCGAGGGCGGACCGGACGAAGCTCGCCAGCGCGGGGTGCGGTTCATCGACCACCTCGCGGACGAGGCCCTGTCGATCACGCTCGCTGTTTCTCTCGGCCAGGTGCGGACCTTGATCGAGCACCCGGCGTCGATGACCCACGCCGCGGTGCCTGCGGACCGGCAGCTAGAGGCGGGGATCGATCCGGGAGGTCTTCGCCTGTCGATCGGTCTCGAGCAGGCCGAGGACATCATCGGTGACTTGGAAGCGGCGCTTGCCGTCGCTTAGCCACGCGACGATCCCCTGAGCGACTTTCGCGCTTCATTCGCCCTTTGGATGCGGGTTTCCGCCCCCTCTTGACCGAATGAACGTATGCTGAGAGCGCTTTCGCGTGGCTTGCCCCGCGCGCTGAGGGTTTCGTTCGGCCGCGATCCGCTCCGCCCGTGCTCTCGAGAGCGCGCGTCGGCGAGCCCGGAGGAGGGGCGAGTGATGAGATGCTCGAACCGCACGCCGACCACTGTCCTGATCGCTGTGCTCGCCGTGGGTCTTGCCGTCGAGAGGGCCGCAGCGCAGGCTCCCGGTGAGGTCACCGGAGTGAGCATCGACAGCTCCTCGACCCTCAGCTGGGACGCCGATCCGGCGGCTGACGATTACAGCGTCTACCGCGGACTGGTCTCGGAGCTTCAGCGCGGCATCGGGCCACGCTGCCACGGCGACGAGATCACCGAGCTGGCATTCATCTCTCCTGCAGATCCGTCGGCCGGCGAGGCTTATCTCTTTCTCGTCACCGCCGAGAGCGATGCCGGGGGAGAGGGGTCACCCGGTACCAGCTCGACCGGTCAGGCGCGCGCCACACTCGGCTCGTGCGATCTCGTGATGCGCAACCACCTCTTTGCACGGTCCGGCTACTGCTGGGGCGAGTGGACGGCCGATCGCTTCGCTGCGCTCGGTGCCGAGGGGTATCTCAACGAGCAGCTCGACCCGTCGAGCGTCAACGACGTGAGCAACTCGACATTACAGTTGCGGCTCAACGGTATCGACCCGCCCGAGGACGTCTCGGAAATCGTCGCCCAGGCGGTCGTTCGCGGCATGTACGCAAGGCGCCAGCTCGAGCAGCAGACGACGATGTTCTGGGTCAATCACTTCAATACCAACTACGAGGAAATCCGGCCGTATTTCAACAATCGCGGCATTTACACGAACGCTGAAATCGATCAGCTCACCGTCGAGACGCAGTATCGCGAGATGCAGGAGTTTCGCGATCTCGCGTTCAACGGCACCTTCCGGGAGATCGTCGAGGCGAGCGGTCTGGGGCCGGCGATGATTCTGTATCTCGACAACGACCAGAACGTCGCGAACCGGCCGAACGAGAACTACGCGCGCGAGCTGCTCGAGCTGCACACGATGGGGGTCGATCGCGGCTACACCCAGAAAGACGTCGAAGAAATGGCACGGATCTGGAGCGGCTGGAACGTCTGCAAGAAGACCCTAGGCGGTGCGAGCGACCCGTTGGCGGCCTGCCTGCCGAAGGCGCTCGAGAAGGACCAGCCGGGAAAGTACGTTGCGAACTTCCGCGTCAACGAGCACGACTGCGGCGAGAAGATTCTGTTCGAGGGGACGGCGTATGAGACGATCATCGACAGCACTTGCAGTGATCCACCGCTCGGAGTCGAAGACGTCTATACGGCACTCGATGCGGTCGCGGATCATCCTTCTACGCCGGAGTTCATCTCTCGAAAGCTCATCGAATGGTTCGTGACCGAGCAGCCGACACAGGAGATGATCGACACGGTCGTCGCCGCCTGGAACAACCCGGCGAACCCTCGAGGCGTGGGCGACCTTCGTGAGGTTCTGCGAGCGATTGTGGGCTTGGAATTGTTCGATTCTCCGGATTCCGTAGGAGAGAAAATCAAAACGCCGCTCGAGCACATCATCTGCAGCCTTCGAGCGACCCGCGGGCTGACGAACGGCATCAACGGAGTCCAGACCTATCTGCAGCGTTTGGACCATCGACCCCATCGCAATCCCGTCCCGACCGGTTACCCGGAACTCGGTGATGACTGGCTCGACACAGGCAATCTGCTCGAGCGACAGAAGTGGGGTCGCGATCTGACGCAACGCACCGCTTTCAACTACGGCACCGGACTGACCAACTTGATGGCGGACAACGGGCTTGACGCCACGTCCCCGGCTGGGGAAATCATCGAGTTCTGGGCCGAGATTCTGTTCGGCGGCGCGCTGACACCAGCAGAAAAGCAAGAAGCGATCGACTACCTGACGACCGACGATGAAGGAAACCCGTCGAGCCCCGACGACACGCGCATCCGCGAGACGGTCGGCTTCATGATGGGATATCCGCAGTTCTTGGAGCAGTAGAAGCTCGGTCCGACGAGATACCCGGGTTCGGGCTGTGAGGTGAGTGCCATGATCTTTCACCGCGACTGGACGCGCCGGTCCTTTTTGAAGGGCTCGGGGCTGACACTCGCCGGCTTCGGGCTGACGAGTCTGTTTCCGAGCTCGTTTCTGCGCCACGCGATGGCCGCGGACGCGACGAGCGACAAGCGTCTGCTGTTCATTTTCCTGCGCGGAGGAATCGACGGGATCAATACCTTGATTCCTCAGGGCGATCCGGACTACAACACCACGAACCGGCCGACGCTCTATATCGACCCGCTCGATTCGATCGATCTCGGCAACGGCTTTGCGCACTTTCATCCAGGTCTTTCCGATCTGATGGACCTCCACAACGCGGGCCAGCTGGCATCTGTGCACCGCGTGGGATATCCGGGACAGTCGCGCTCGCACTTCGATAGCCAGCGCATCTACGAGAACGGCGATCCGACGCAAACGACTCTGTTCGAAGGCTGGCTGTACCGCTACGTCAGGGAAAACGGCGTTTCGAGCGGTGTGCGCCTGCCGGTGTTGACGTCTCAGTCAACCACGCCGCTGATCGTTCGCGGGGCGGAAAAGTACGTCAACGTGGCCAACCCGGACTCGTTCGACTATCTCGATCAGCCGCCGAAGCGCGACAAGTACGAGCAGGCTTGGGAACGGGTCTACGCGGACGTCTCCCGAATCGGCCGCCATCGGGGCTCGTTGTCTGCGCTGGGGTTGGAGCTGATCGGCACGCTCGACGAGTATCGCTCGTGGGATCAGGTGAACTGGAACCCGACTCACCCGAATACAGGCAACTACTTGTTCCCCGTCGATGAAGCGACGAACCCGAACGATCCCAGCGGACCGGGTGGCAAGATGTTTCCCTCCAGCGCCTACTCCTACTTCAGGGCGCTCAAGGTCTGCGCCCTGTCGTTGCTCGAAGCCAAGGCGGACGGGACGACGGGAACGCGCGTTGCGGGCACGCAGCTCGGCAACTTCGACCATCACGACGGACAAGGGGGTCTTGCCGGCGATCACCGCGACCTGCTCAAACAGCTCGGCTACGGCCTCGACTCGCTCTACGTCGCTCTGTCAGGTCAGGCAACCAACGAGCCACGCATGTATCCATCCGTGTGGAGTGACACCGTGGTCATCACGTTGTCGGAGTTCGGTCGCACGACGAAGGAGAACGGCAGCCAGGGAACGGACCACGCTGAGGGAACGACGGTCTTCGCGGCAGGGGGCTACGTCAACGGCGGCGTCTACAACTGCGACAGCTCGAGCTGGCCGGCGGGTGTGATGTTCGACATCTACAACCGCTACCTGTCTCACGCGACCGACTACCGCGCCGTCATGTGGGAGATCCTTCGCGATCACATGGGCGCGAGTCAGGCAACGGTCGATACGATCTTTCCCGGATACACGGCGCTCAACCCGCCCGAGCTGGGACTGATCGGCGTCTGAAGATGCTCGCGGTACCGACTCAATCCACCTCGCTGACGTAGAGCGAGGCCGCTTTGTTTGCCGACAGGACGATTCCTTTGATCAGCGCCGAGCTCAGTCCTTGGTGTTCCATCTCGTTGAGGCCAGCGATCGTGCAGCCGCGAGGCGTTGTGACCGCATCGATCTCACGCTCTGGGTGATTGCCTCGCGCCAGCACGAGCGAGGCAGCACCCAACGCCGTTTGCGCCGCCATCATCAGCGCATCCGCCGGATGGAAGCCAATCTCGATCCCGCCCTGAGAGGCCGCACGAACCGTTCGCAAGAAGAACGCGATCCCGCAGGCGCAAAGAGCCGTTGCCGGCAGCATCAGGTCCTCGTCGATGACGAGCGTCTTGCCGACGGCGTCGAAGATCTGGACCGCCTGGTCGAGAACTGGCTGATGTCGTGAATTCGTGGCCAGGCAGGTCATCGACTGGCCGATGGCGATGCCGGTGTTCGGCATCGCGCGAACGACCGGCAGGCTCTTGCCGGCGTGACGGAGCATGTCGTCGATGCCGGCCCCTGAGACGACGGAGATCAAAAGGTGTCGGCCAGGGTCCAGCTCGGACCCGATCTCATGCAGCAAATCGTTGAGCTGTTGCGGCTCGACGGCGATGACGACGATCTCCGCGCGTCGGACGGCGTCACGATTGTCGGTCTGCGCTGCGAATCCGAGCTCGGTCAGGTCCTCCAAGCGCTCGAGATGTCGCCGCGTGAGCACCATCTGCTCGCGTTTGATGGTGCCCGAAGCGTCGAGACCGATCGCCATGGCACGCCCGATGTTGCCCGCACCCAGGATCGCGAGTTTCACTTTTTCCGCCATTTTCGACCTCTCTTCTCGCTCGGGCAGCGTCGAGCGTCTGCGCACCGTCCGCCTGAGCTGGCTGTCGGCAAGCTAGGTTTCGACCGTCACGAGGTCGAGTTCTCGCTCGGGAGAGCGGGGACAGGCCCCCCGGGCCCGACACCTTGAGAGGACAACATCCCGTCTTCCGGAAAGGACGATACGGGGCGGTTTTTGCGGTCCGGTCCACCGTTGTCCCGTCGTGGGCTTTCCGGAGCGAATCTTGCATCAACGAAGGACGATCGGTGCGGCCGAGATCCTCCAGCCTGCGGAGTCGGTACGCCGTGAGTGAGGGCTGCGGCGATGCGCGGGACGCGCGGAATGAGAGTCTCTGGAGCTTTGAGAGCCGTCGCGCTGGCGAGCTTCCTGCTCCCCACGACGATCACAGTCTGTCCCTCTGCCGAGGCCACCAGGGCCGTGCAGACCAGCCGCCAGCTGG
>CP070706.1:3923722-3926527 GCA_020350085.1 Acidobacteriota bacterium | reverse complement strand
GAGATAAATCGACCAGCCGCCGCTCTGTGCTCGGACGAAACTCTCCCACGCCGTCCGGAGCGAATCGCCTGCCGGAAGATCCGCGAGCGACTGCGGCGCGATGGCGACCGCACCGCCGGCGCGGGGCTGGTAGGCGTAATCGTAACGTCCCCGTGGGCCGTCGGGAGCCCGCAGAGCGATCGACGGCGAGCTCAGGGCGAGTACCGCCATCGCCGTGAGCAGGGCAGACCGACGTCGTCCGAACGAAAGTCTCATTCTGATGGATCTCATGAGTTCTCCGCACCGAAAGCAGGAAAGCGTGCGCCGGCCGCACACTTGCCCGTCCGCGAAAGCCCCTGCCTCACCCGATGGGTCCATGACGCCCTCGCCACGAGGTTTGATGAATCATCCGGGCCGGCTGTCCAGGTATACCGCGCCTGCGACGTGATCGCATTGTTCCGGTTGTAAATTCGGAGCTCTAATCGAGAGGCTGAGGCGGGTAAGTCGATTTGCCTGACAGCGAGCCGCGATCAAAAAAAACAGCTCCCCGGGAAGACGCCAAAAGGGCGGTCTGTGCGCGGCGCTGCCGATCCGCGGCGCCGATTCTCGGCCGCGCGCAGACGCTGCCGGCTTGTCCTGAGGACGCGGTCAGCGGTTCGTCCGGCGCTTGGCCTTCTTGGTCCCTTTGGCTCTGCTGGCCTTGTTGGCTTTTTTGACCCGTGGTGCGCGGCTCGCCACGCCGGCGGCTCGTTCGCGCGAAGCGGACGCCAGCTCCTCCAGTAGAAACGCGGCCGCCTCGATGCCACGAAAATGCTGGCTCAGGTCGATCTTCTCATTGGGAGCGTGGAGGCCGTCATCGGGAAGGCCGATCCCCATCAGGACGCACGGCACTCGCAGCATCCGATCGAAGTCGGCGACGATCGGGATCGAGCCGCCCTCGAGGACGAAGACCGCCTTCTTGCCGAACGCGCGCTGCAGGGCCTGGCCCGTGGCCTGCAATGCCGGGTGCTGCTTCGGGGCCAGCCACGGCTCACCGCCGTGCAGGGCCTCGACGGTGACCTTCACCGATGCCGGAGCGATCTTCTTGAGGTGGGACGAGAGCTTGCGCGTGATCTCGCTCGATGCCTGAAAAGGCACCAAACGAGCGGAGATCTTCGCATGGGCCGTCGCGGGAATGACCGTCTTCGCCCCTTTTCCGGTAAAGCCCGACCAGATCCCGTTGACATCCAACGAGGGCCGAGCCCAAAGGCGCTCGAGTGTCGTGAAGCCTTTCTCGCCAAACAGAGCTGGCGCTCCGATGCCGCGCCGGAAGGTGCTGTCCTTGTGCGGCAAATCCGCGTAGCTCAGCCGCTCCTCGCGTGTCATGCGACGCACATTGTCGTAAAAGCCGGGGACTCTGATCTTGCCGTTTCGGTCCTTTAACGAGGCGAGCATCTCGGTCAAGGCGTTGGCCGGATTGACCACGCCGCCGCCGTAAGAGCCCGAGTGCAGGTCGGTCTTCGTGCCGGTCACGTTGATCTGCAGGTAGGCCAACCCGCGCAGTCCATGGCAGATCGAGGGGACGCCCTTCGCGAACATCGCGGTGTCCGAGATCACGACGACGTCACACTTCAGCCGATCCCTGTTGGCAGCGATGAACGGCCTGAGATTCGGCGATCCGATCTCTTCCTCTCCTTCGAGCAAGAACTTGATGTTCACTGGACAGCTTCCCGTGGCTCTCAGGTGGGCCTCGAGTGCATTGATGTGGATCGTGAACTGCCCCTTGTCATCCGACGCGCCGCGGGCATACAGCTTCCCATCACGCTGCGTCGGCTCGAACGGGGGGCTGGTCCACAGCTCCAACGGATCAACCGGCTGCACGTCGTAGTGCCCGTAGACGAGAACCGTCGGCTCACCGGGAACTCCGCTCCATTCGCCGTAAACGAGCGGGTGACCGCTGGTCTCGTGCAGCTCAACGAGCTGGCAGCCGGCCGCATTCAGCCGATCTCGAACCCATTCCGCGGCGCGACGAACATCGCCGGCGCGATCGGCGTCGGTACTGATCGACGGGATGCTGAGAAGCTGCTCGAGTAGCTCGAGGTGCCGTTCGCGCTGATCTCTGATGAACTCGGCTACGGTGCTCATACGCTCGATCTCCTTCAACCGATATCGCTCCACTCCAACGGGGACGTCGACGCAGGCGATGGCGGAGACGATGCCCGGGGCGATCGCGCCATTCTGCGCCGAATCCGCTCTCCCCGTCCAGCGCCGGCGCATGCCGCGCGCGTTTGCACTCTTGCGCGCATCACCCGGGGGCTGGTCGAGGCTTTCACCGTCATTCCGAGTGATCCGTGACGTCGTTGATCGAAACTGCTGCTGATGCCCCGACGTGCGAGCTCGGCCTCATCGAAGCACTATTCATCGCCCATCGGGATGCGATGGCGGTACACTTTCGGGTACTCGTGGTCACTGGTGAGGTGTGTCTTGAAGAGCCTGAGAACCAACCCGTCCTCGAGGCGTGTGGGCCGGAGTCTTACAAGCGCGGTCGCCTCGATCTGCTTGGGCCTGTCGATGTGTCCGATGAATGCTGCTCCGGAGAGCACTCACCGCAGCGACAAGCGTTCACTTGGGGTAGAGGATGTCCAGGAGACACGCTCACGAGCGCTCCCGCCGATCGCGCTGAAAGGAGCCCCTAGGGCCGCGCAGTTATCGAGAGCCGGTCTCGCCGCCTACCGCGAACGGCGAGCGCAGCTTTCCCCGTTCGGTCCGGCGGAGGTCGAGCTGTTGACGGTGTCGCGCCAGCGTGGCTCCATCACGTTCGAATGGGACTTGCCGACAGATTCGATG
>CP070706.1:3920422-3923622 GCA_020350085.1 Acidobacteriota bacterium | reverse complement strand
GTCGCTTCCTGTGTTCGGCCCTGTCGGTATCTCACGACGAGGGCTCGTCGCCTCACGGCGCCGCGTCTCAGCTCTCCGGCGGCGTGCACGGCTCGTCGATCGGCACGCGTTCGTAGGTCAGCAGAACGGGGTTGAACACGTCACTAAAGCACGAGGCATACGGGTCATCGAAAGGATCCCACGCCTTCGCCGGATCGCACATCGACGGCGGCTTCCAGCAGCCGACCCAGCACGGGTTGCACGACATCTCCGCGTAAAGGGAGGCTACGAACGTATCGGGCCCGGTCTGAGTCAGCGTCCCGTTGGTGACGGCGGAGTACATCGCGCTCACAGACTCGTCGCCGTAGTGGGTCACCATCGTCGTTTCGTACTCGTTGATGCCAACACTCACGATTTCGCCGCCGAACGGTGTCACCATCGTCGAACCCCATCCGAGCGGGTCCGGGTTGCGGTTGCCGAGCGACGTGACGTTGAAGCGCCCGACGCCGGTGCGCTCGATGGTCATGACGTAGAACTCGTTGACCGAGTTCTTCCCGTACCACGTCCCCACCAGGTCGTAGGGGGGAACGCCGTCGGTTTCTGGCTGATCGGTGCCGGCGCTGAGAATGTCTTCCACGCCGAGGTCGATCGTGGCGAAGTCCGGCTCGAGAATCGGTGGATCGGCAAATGTCAGGCTGCCGACAGTCAGGACGATCACGGTCGAGAGCAAAGCGATCGTCCGTGTCCGAGAGAGAGTCGTCATCTTTCCTCCTTGCCGCCGCTCGTTCTCCGGGCACCTGCGTGCGATCTCATCGCAGCTCGTTCGAACAGGGCACCCGGTGTGGGCGGTCTTCACTGACAGGAGATCGCGCCCAGAAGAAGACCGGACAGCCCGACCAAACCGAGGGCGCGGCGATCTGGCGGCAGTTCGTCGAGCTTGGCCAGAAACAGAGCAGACAGGGGCGGTCGCAGCGCTTTAGACGGCGCGCAGGACGATCAGCGTCAGGTCGTCGCGCTGCGGGGCGGGGCCGCGGAAGCGGCGCAGCTCGGAAAGGACGCGTTCGCGCAGGGCGTGCTCGTCGAGGTGGGCGTGGGCGACGACGAGATCTCTCAGGCGCTTGTCGCCGTACATCTCGCCGTCGGGCCGCTCGGTGTCGGTGACGCCGTCGGAGTAGATGACGAGCAGGTCGCCCGGCGCGAGCGAGACGGTTCGCTGCTCGTAGGTCTCGTCGGCGAACCAGCCGACCGGCATGCCAGATGAGCCGAGGCGCTCGAGGCGCTCGTCAACGTGATCGGCGGCCATCGCGCCGACGGCCCGCAGCTCGGCGGCGGGACGCGCGCGAGCGGGATCGGCGCGCAGCAGCAGGGGCGGCTCGTGGCCGGCGTTGACGTAGGTCAGCTCGCGGGAGTGATCGTCGTACTCGCCGTAGAAGAAGGTCGCAAACCTTCCGAGATCGGTCGACGATTCCATGAAGACGTTGATTTCTCGGATCAGCTCGGCCGGGGTCCGATCGCGCCGCGCCGCGTGGCTGCGGATCATCGCCTGCAGGCTCGCCATCAGCAGGGCCGCGGAGATGCCTTTGCCGGAGACGTCGCAGAAGGCGAGCCCGAGCCGGTCGGCACCCAGCGAGACGAAATCGAAGTAATCGCCGCCGATTTCTCGCGCCTGTGAGCAGCTTCCCGTGTAGCGCAGCGTCTTCGTCGGCGGGAACGTGCTCGGCAGCAGGTCACGCTGGACTTCCTGCGCAATCTGCATCTCGCGCTTGAGGGCTTGCTGTTCGGCTTCTTGGCCGACGAGTCGGCAGTAATCGAGCGCGATCGCGACCTGCTCGCCGACGGTCAGAAGCAGCGCCTTGTCGTCGCGCGAGTAGGGCTCCTCGGAGAGCTTCTCGCCGAGAACGAGAAAGCCGAACAGCTCGCCGTCGGTGGCGAGCGGCACGATCAGACGCACGCCGAACGGTTGCAGCTCGTCGCAGAGGGCCGGGTGACGGGCGATCCAGCGGCGCGCCCGCCACCGCGGATCGTCGTCGCCGGGACGGGAATCCAGGGCGTCGGCGCGCGGGACGCACTCGAGCACCTGGGCCTCGTCCGATCCTTTCGCGACGAACGCCTGCGCGGCGACGTGCACGACGTGCTCGCCGCTCGCGATGCCGGACTCGATCTCGGGAACGCCGCCTGCCGCGGACGCCTCGCGCACTTGATGATGGCGGTAGAGGCGATAGCGGGACGGATCGGGGCTTTCTTCGACGGCGCCAGGGGTGCCGCCGGAGCGATCGGTCTCGCAGGCCCAGAGCCGCCACTTGTCGTCGGCGAGAAAGACGGCCACGTGGGAGGGGTGAAGCGCGCGGACGATCTGATCGGTAACGAACTGCAGCACGCTCTCGGGGCGGCTGACGTCGGTTTTCACCCGGCGGCTGAGCGCCATCAAGATGCGCTCGGAGCGGTAGGCCTGGCGGAAAAAGCGCCGGTCGATCAGCGGCATCACGCGCCTGTTGATGCGCAGCAGCGCGCCGACGATCAGGAGGGCTGCGGCCGCGCTGCCGACCGGAATCAGCCCGGCGCCGGCCTCGGGCAGCATGCGCACGAGCGCCGGGCCGGCGGCGTAGTACAGGGCGAAGAAGACGATCAGGCCCTCGACGAACAGAAAGCCGCGCGACACGAGCGCGTAGCGCAGCGAGCGGCGGAGGATCACGCGGATGCCGAACACTTCGTGGCGCACCACGGCGTAGACGAAGCTCAGCGGAAACAGCCCGATCGTCAGCACGACGAGCACGATCAGCGAAAGCGGCGTACTCATGCCCCACAGCCGCAGCGTGCTGATCGCCAGAAGCGGCAGCAGGCCGACGAGCGAGCCGATCATCATGATGCGTAGCCGGCGCCGATCGGCGGTGCCGATCGGGCCGAGAAAGTGAACGACGACGGCGGCGAGGCCGATCAGAACCAGCGTCAGCATCAGCGGCGCCTGGATCATGCCGAAGCCGTACAGGAGCTGCGTCAGCCCGGCGGCCGAGATGCCCTCGAGAAGCTGCTGGTGCCACACGAACGAGACGTGCTCGGCGCCGACGACGGCGACGTTGATGATCCACAGCAGCACCGTGGCGGCCAGCGCCGCTGTCTTGAGCCACGGAACGCGCTGGTCGATCACGGAGCGTTTGGGGTAACGCAAGAAGAACAACGTGATCAGAAACGGGGTGAACAGGTTCCCCGTGCGCTGCAGCAGC
>CP070706.1:3900499-3920322 GCA_020350085.1 Acidobacteriota bacterium | reverse complement strand
GATCGCGGCCTCAATGAACCGCCGCTCGAAGCTCGCGACGGCCTCGGCGATCCGTCCCGCGTAGCCGGGCTCGTCGCCGACGAGCGGTGGGCTGCCGAGCTGCGTGCCGACGGTAGTGACGTCGAGCGGTTCATCGGTCGCGAGGATGGCGAGCCGCTCCATCAGGTTTCGCAGCTGACGCACGTTACCCGGCCATGGCTGGCGCGACAGCAGCACGAGTGCCTCCTTGCTGATCTCGGGAACGGGCCGGCCCAGCTCGCCGAACGCCTGCCGCAGCAAGCAAAGGCCGATTGACGGGATGTCTTCGCGTCTCTCGCGCAACGGCGGCACGGTGAGCGTGACGACCTCGAGTCGGTAGTAGAGATCTTCCCGAAAGCGACCCTCGGTGACCAGGCGTGGCAGATCGCGGTTCGTCGCAGCGATCACGCGTACGTCGATCGGTGTGCTGCTCTCCGCACCGATCCGCTCGATCTCGCCCACCTCGAGCGCTCGCAGCAGCTTGGGCTGCGAGCTGAGCGGCACCTCGCCGATCTCGTCGAGAAAAAGCGTGCCGCCGGAGGCGCGCTCGAAACGACCGCGCCGAGAGCCGACGGCGCCGGTGAACGCGCCCTTGACGTGGCCGAACAGCTCGGCCTCGAACAGCTCCGCCGGCAAGGCGGCGCAGTTGACCCGCACGAGCGGCCCGCCGGCTCGTGGCGAGAGCTCGTGGATCGCACGGGCCACCAACTCCTTGCCGGTGCCGTTCTCGCCGAGAATCAGCACTCGCGCCGGGGTCGGCGCCACGCGCGCGATGGCTTCCTTCAGCGCGCGCATCGCTGGTGTCTCGCCGATGATTGCTGCCAGCGGATCCGCCGCGGGGACGAGCGGAACCTCGGTGGTGCGCTGCGCGCTCTCCAGCGCACGCCGCACGCGCAGCAGAATCGCCTCGGCCGAAGGAGGCTTCTCCAGAAAGTCCCACGCCCCCTCCCGCACCGCCCGCACCGCGTTGTCGAGCGAGGCGTGTGCCGTCAGCACGATCACCGGTGGCGCATGCTGCTCGTCGCGAAGCGACGCCAGAACACCGAACCCATCGAGCCTCGGCATGGCGAGGTCGAGCAGCACGACATCGATCCCGCCGCGTTGGAGTCGCGAGACCGCCTGCACCCCATCGCGGGCCTCGTCCGTTTCGTAGCCTTCCGAGCGCAGCGTCCGCGCCAGCGTCGCACGCAGGTTGGCCTCGTCATCGACGATCAACACGCGGGGCATCGAGTCATCCTTATCGGCCCTTTCGGCCCATCTGGCTCGTTGAGCCGTTTCAGCCCGCGCGCGGCTCGTCGAACGAGCGGCCGCCGAGCGGGAGAATGATCTCGAATCGAGCACCTCCTTCGACTCGGTTCGATGCGGTGACGAGCCCGCCGTGATCGCGCACGATGCGCCGCACGATCGCCAGCCCCAAGCCGGTGCCGGTTTCACCCCGTCCGCTGACATACGGCTCGAACACGTGACCGATGATCTCATCGGAGATGCCCGGGCCGGTATCGTCGAAGACAATCGCCGCGCCGTCGCCGGCGGGAGGGCCTGCTTCGTGTCGCCGCTGCATGCGAACCCGCAGCTGTCCGCCGGCCGCCTCCATCGCCTGGGCCGCGTTGCGCGCGAGATTCGCGAGCGCCAGCGACAGCAAGTCGGGATCGACCGCCAGCGAGCAGGGGAAAGCTTCGTCGATGTCGAATGCGACGCGTACCGAGCCGTCGGCGGGGATCTGACCGCGGACCGCGCGTTCGACGAGCTCGGGCAGCTCGACGGGGCGCGGCTCGGGTTCCGGCAGCCGCGCGAACTCCGAGAACTCACGCACCAGACGCTCGAGCCGATCGACCTCCTGCAGAATGGCCGCGGACTCGTCGTCGAGATGCTCGGTGAGCGACTGCGGATCGCGCCGCGCGGCGCGCCGCAGGTTATCGACGGCGAGGCGGATCGGTGTCAGCGGGTTCCTGACCTCGTGGGCGACACGGCGCGCCACCTGCTGCCAGGCAGCGAGCCTCTCCGCCCGCGCGCGCCGGTGCTGCTCGCGGTCAATGCGCGCCAGCATGCGATCGACGGCCGATGCCAGCGTGCCCAGCTCACCTGGGCCTTGCGGCATCGGCGAGGGGGCGAGGTCGCCTTCCGCGAACCGAGTGACCGACGCGGTCAGCCGGCGCACGGGACGCGCCAAGGAGTCGGACAGCAGCAACGCCAGCAGCACCGCAGCCGCCAAACCGAGCGCGACGGCGATTCCGAGCTCGAAGCGGAGCGGCTCGAACAGCAGCTGGCCGGCGTCCTCGAGGTCCAGCTCTACGACGGCTACCGGCGGCGGACCGGAGCGAGGAATCGGGACCCGCACGAGCCGCTCGCCGGACGCTTCGAGCGGCTGGCCCGCCGGACGCGGATCGACGCGAACGGGGTAGCCCAACAATCGCTCCATCTCGCCGGTGAGCTGCTGAGCAGAGAGGCGCCGCTCAGCCAGCAGCAAGAGAGCTGACTCGCGCGGCGCGCTCGGGGGGCAGAGCGCCACGGTGCGCAGCTGCAAAGGCGAAGAGGGTTCCTCCCAGCTCCACCGCGCAAGCCCCTCGGCGAGCGCTTCGGATGATGCCGGCCGGCGAGGCGGATCCGACTCGGGCCAGGCCGCCCGCACGCGACCGGTCCCATCGATGACGAGCCCCGCGTTCAAGCCGCGATCGACGGCAGCGGTCTCGATGGCCTCGATCGCGTCTCGGAGCCGCCGCCGGGCGAGGCCGCGCTCGTGTTCGATCCAATCGTCCAGCTTCTGGAACTCGTCGGCGGCTTGATTGCGCCACGCCGAAACCTCGGAAGCGAGCTCAACGGCCCAGCGATCGAGTCGCTCGGCGATCAACAGCTCGGAGCGCTCGGCCGCCTCCCGAACGTAGCGCGCTCGCGCCTCGTCGAGGCGCGGCCGCGCCCGCCAGGTAAGAAGCAGCGCGGGGATCACGGCGACGAGACCGAGCGCGAGCAGCAGCCGCAGCCGAAAGCTCATGGTAAGAGTCTGCCACGGGCGCCGGCCTGAGCGGTCAGGCGCTGCCGTGCCGAGCGCGAGTTCGTCCTCTCGGTGCAGGAACCGGCGCAGCCTGCTTAGCCTGCTCAGCGATGAGGACGGCGAGCGGCCAGGTCATCGAAAACGATCTCTGGTACGCATCGCCTGCTCGATTGAGCTATCGTCTCTCCCGCCGGAGAGCGCGAATGAGCCGACCTGAAGATCCCCGCAAACGGGCCAAGCTGAATGCCGGCCGTATTCTGAAGCGTCTCGAGCGGCTCTACCCCGAGGCCGACTGCGAGCTCTCACACGGGGACGCTTTTCAGTTGCTGGTCGCGACGATCCTGTCCGCACAGACGACGGATAAAGCCGTTAATAAGGTGACACCGGCCTTGTTTCGGCGCTACCCGACACCGCAACGACTCGCCGCGGCAGACCCGCAGGATGTCGAGGCGATGATCTCCAAGATCGGGCTCTACAGAAACAAGACAAAGTCGATCATCGGCGCCGCGCAGGCCATCGTCGAGCGGTTCGGTGGGCAAGTTCCTGAGCATCGTCGAGATCTCGAGTCGCTGCCAGGCGTCGGTCGCAAGACGGCCAACGTCGTGTTGTCGACCGCGTTCCGCGAGCCGGCGCTCGCGGTCGACACGCATGTGCAACGCTTGGCGCGCCTGCTGGGCCTGTCCGTGGAGCGGGATCCGTTGAAGATCGAGCACGACCTCACATCGGTTTTCTCGCGCCAGCGCTGGAGCTTCGTCAGCCACGCACTGATCTGGCATGGCCGACGCGTTTGTCAGGCGCGCGCGCCGCGCTGCGCGGACTGCGGTCTGAACGACGTGTGCCCGTCGGCTGGGCACGCGCAGAAGCAGCTCTTGAATGCGGCGCGAAAACGGGCTGACTCTGTCGCTCGTCGCGGGACCGCTGTGCGGCGCAAGGTCGGCCCATGACGCGAGAGGTCATGCTCGTTGCTGGGGCGCGACCCAACTTCATGAAGATCGCGCCCGTGCACCGCTCGCTGCTCGATGCGGGCATGCGCGTGTCGTTGATCCACACGGGCCAGCATTACGACGAGCAGATGAGCCGGCTGTTTTTCGATCAGCTCGGCATTCCCGAGCCCGATCTGAACCTCGAAGTGGGATCCGGCTCTCATGCGGTTCAAACCGCGGAGATCATGAAACGTTTCGAGCCGGTGTTGCTCGAGCGCGCGCCGGGACTGGTGGTGGTCGTGGGTGATGTGAACAGCACGGCCGCCTGCTCGATGGTGGCCAAGAAACTCGACGGTGTGGGCGTCGCGCACGTCGAGGCCGGCCTGCGCTCGTTCGACCGCACCATGCCGGAGGAGATCAACCGGCTGGTCACCGACGCACTGTCTGACCTGCTGTTCGTCTCGGAACCGAGCGGTGAGCAGAATCTGCGGCTCGAAGGGGTCCCAACGCAGCGGATCCACTTCGTCGGCAACGTGATGATCGACACGCTCCGCGAGCATCTCGAGCGCGCGCGAGAGACCGGCGCCGTGGCTGAGCAGGGCTTGGCGCCGAAATCCTACGCCCTGATCACACTGCACCGGCCGGCCAATGTGGACCAGCCCCACGTCTTCGAGCCAATGATGGACGTTCTGGCGGATGTCGCGCGCGAAATCCCCGTTCTGTTTCCCGTGCACCCGCGCACGCGACCGGCGCTCGATCGGTGGCGCGCTCGACGGAGCGAGGTCCCGCAAGCGCTCCGCACGTCGTCCCCGATCGGCTATCTCGAGTTCCTGCATCTGATGGCCGAGGCCCGACTCGTGCTGACGGACTCGGGCGGTATTCAAGAGGAGACGACAGCACTCGGCGTGCCCTGTTTGACGCTTCGAGACAACACCGAGCGACCGGTCACCGTCGAGCAGGGAACGAATCAACTGGTCGGGCGTGATCCGCAGCGTATTCGAGACGCTGCTCGGCAGGTGTTGGACGGCCGCGTCAAGACTGGGCGCGTTCCCGACAAGTGGGACGGAAAGGCCGCGGAGAGGATTGCGAGCGCGATCGCGAGCTGGGACGGCGCTCTCCGATGAGGCCGGGGAGATGATCACTTAGCGCGGTTCTGGACCAGTGGCCGTGCGGGCCAGGCGCGCGCGGACGACTTCCTGCGTCAAATCGTGTGCCACGCGCGCGGGATCGGCAGCATCGAGGATCGCGGAGCTGACGGCGACCGCGTCCGCACCGGCCTCGACGGGACCAGCGGCGCGGCCGGGGCCGATTCCCCCGACGGCGACCAGCGGCAACGGGCTCGAGGCGCGCCGGCGGCAAGCCAGCGCCAGCGCCGCGTAGTCTCTGCCTGCGAGCCGCGGACCGGTGTCTTTTTTCGTCGTCGTCGCGTAGGCGGGGCCTGCGCCGACGTAATCGGCACCGGCCGCGATCGCCTCTGCAACACGCTCCGGGCTGGCCGCCGTGCAGCCGAGAACGAACGGCACCGGGGCATGCTGGCGTGCCCACGTCCACGGCAGATCGTTCCAGCCCAGATGCACACCCGCGGCGCCGGCGGCCAGTGCGACGTCCAGCCGGTCGTTGACGATCAGCGCGGTGTCGCTCGCACGGCACATCTTCACGAGCGTCGCCAACTCCTCCATCATCTGTCGCACAGGGGCCGTTTTGTGCCGGTACTGGACGACGCGCACGCCGCCCTCGAGAGCAGCCCTGACCCGCTCGATCACGCTCGCCCAGCCGTCGGGGCGCCCCGCCGTGATCAGGTGCACCGGTGCATCGAAACCAGAGGAACGAACCTTCTCCTGCATCGAGCCTCCCAGTCGTATTGTCTCATCGGGGCTAGAATGCCCGCATGGCGGCTCGCGAGCGCTCCGGAAGGCGTTACATCGTCGCGAACCTGGCGATGAGTCTCGACGGCAAGATCGATAGCGCATACGGGGAAGGGGGCGGCTTTTCGAGTCGTCTCGATCGAGATCGCGTGGACGAGCTGCGCAGTGAGTCCGACGCGCTCGTCGTGGGCGCGCGAACGGTTCGGGCGGAGGACCCCCCGCTGCACGTCCGGGATCCTGCGCGGCGACATCGCCGAGCGGCGGCGGGTCGCAGCGAGCAGCTCGTCGTCGTCGTCGTCTCTCGCAGCGGTCGTCTTCCGTCCGACGCGCGCTTCCTGCGCGAGCCAGCGGCAGCGCGCTTGTTGGCTGTTCCTGCACAGCTGGACCCGGAGACGCTCGCCCCTCTCGCCCCGCACTTGGAGGCTGGCAGGCTGGAGCTTCTTCGGGCTGGAGAGAGTCTCGTCGATCCGCGCCGCGTCGTCAGCGCGTTGGCTCGCTACGACTGCCAGCGGATCCTGGTCGAAGGTGGCGGCGAGCTCGTCGCCTCTTTTCTCGAGGCCGACCTGCTCGACGAGCTGCGCATCACGCTGTGCCCGACACTGATCGGTGGCCGGCAGGCCCCCACTCCGGTCGGAGGGGAGGGCTGGAGGCTCGCTTCGAGGCGTCGGCTTCGGCTGTCCGAGCTCGAGCGCGCCGGAGACGAGCTGTTCTTGCGTTACGAAGTCGGACGTGCGTGAGCGAGGTTGCCCGCCCGGACGCGAGAGGGCATCATTCTGCGCGACCTCGCGGGGCTCGGACGTGCCCGCTCGGTCAGCTCGAGACGTGGAGACGAGTGATGACCTACGTGATTGCAGAACCCTGCATCGGGACGAAGGACACCGCTTGCGTGGCCGTCTGTCCGGTCGAGTGCATTCATCCGACCAAAGACGAGCCCGAGTACGAAGCAGAAGAAATGCTCTACATCGATCCCGAGACATGCATCGACTGCGGTGCATGCGAGCCAGAGTGTCCCGTCGAGGCCATCTTCGAAGAAGAGTATCTTCCCGACAAATGGAAGCAGTTCACGGAGCGAAACGCCGACTGGTATCAGAAACGCTGATCGCGTTCGGGATTTCTGCTTCGAGAATCCCGGGAGCGATGACCAGGGCCGGACGCCCTGGTCTTCGTTTTCTTGCTTGAGACGAGTGACCGAGGCAAACCCACCGCTCGCGCCATGGGCCCAGCGCGAGACTGACAGTCGGGGGCGGCGCTACCCGCAGCGTGAGCATCCCTACCGGCCGATTTATGCGCGCGACCGCGATCGCATCATTCATTCGCGCGCGTTTCGCCGACTCGAGTACAAGACACAAGTTTTCGTCAATCATGAGGGAGATCATTATCGAACGCGGCTGACCCACTCGATCGAGGTCAGCCAGATCGCACGCACCGTCTGCCGCGCCCTCGCCTTGAACTCGGACCTCGCGGAATCGCTCGCTCTCGGTCACGACCTCGGACACACGCCGTTCGGTCATCTCGGCGAGGAGGTTCTCGGTCCGTTGTTGATCGACAGCGGCGGATTCAATCACAACCGCCAGACCCTGCGCGTCGTCGAGCTGCTCGAGCAGCGCTACCCCGACTTCCCGGGTCTGAATCTGACCTGGGAGGTGCGCGAGGGGATTGCCAAGCACTCCGGCCCTGCTGATCTCGAGCAGATGCCGGAGGCGCGGGACTACTGGCCGGGAGTACCGCCACCCCTCGAGGCGCAGATGATCGATCTGGTCGATGAGATCGCCTACAACCACCACGACATCGAAGACGGCCTCGAGTCGCGGTTGCTCGACGTCGATGAGCTGACCGAGACCGTGGCGCTGTTCGGCCGTCCCTACCGGGAGGCCTCGCGCCGCCACCCGACGGAAGGTTCCTGGATGTGGGCCAAGGAAGCGCTGCGAAAGGTGATCGATCGCCTCGTTTCCGATCTCGTGCTGACGACCCGCGGGCGGCTCGAAGAACTCCGCTTGTCCTCGGTGGAGGACGTGCGACGCCAGCCCGGGTGGCTGATCGGTTTGTCGGACGTCACCGAGCGCGAAAACCGCGAGCTCAAGGCTTACCTGTGGGACCGGCTCTACCGCCACCCCCGCATCCAACAGACGAAGCGCCACTGTGCCCGCGTGCTGCGAGAGCTGTTCCAAGCCTACAGCACGGCGCCTGAGGAGATGCCGGAGCGCTTCCAACAGCTCGCCACGGACGACGGGCTCGCCCGCGGCGTCTGCGACTACATGGCGGGAATGACGGATCGCTTCGCCCTGCAGGAACACCACCGTTTGTGCGGCGGGCCCGGCCCTGACGCCGTCCCGAGCGCGACACACTGACCCACAGATTCGCGCCCGAAAAGGACGGCCGACCGGCGGCTGGACGGCTTTCACCGCAGTCCTATATTCACCGATGGGGGACGCGAGGTGTGCATGTTGCCCAGGCTGTCTCTGGCACGCGGGAATCGTATCGGCGCTGTGATCGTCCTGGGGGCGCTGCTGGCCGGTCTCGGCACGGCTGAAGCCGCTCGTCGATGGGCGGGTCGGG
Organism: Acidobacteriota bacterium; assembly: GCA_020350085.1. Taxonomy (GTDB): domain Bacteria; phylum Acidobacteriota; class Polarisedimenticolia; order J045; family J045. Next base: position 3,911,971 of record CP070706.1, on the reverse strand, counting down.
CAGGCCCGCGCCGCGATGGGCCGCCGGGCAACCTCGCCATCACGGACGTGAAGATCTTCGACGTCAGCACGACGGGCGGCGCTCACCGATTGCTGGCCCGCGTGTTGGTCGAGAACCAAAGCCCGATCGATCGCATCGAGCCTTGGCAGGTGCGACTGACCGTCCCGTCGAAGGAGCAAGTCGTCGGGCGCTGTGGCGGGGAGTCGCTGCCACGCGGTCAGGTCGCGGCGTGCGAGATCTGGCTGACACTGCCGAGCCCGTTAGCCGAAGGCGCGCCGCTGCGTGCGGAGATCGATCCCGAGCACGCGGGCTTCGCCGAGTGGGACGGTGATCCGGGTAACGACGTGCGATCGGTCGATGTGCGGACTTTCCCTGCTGATGGGTCCCCCGTGCGCGTCGCCGAGTGGGATGTTCAGCCTCGTATCGTCCATGGAACCGGTGAGGTCCAGTTCCGCTTCACGGTCGAAGACGGACATCTCGTCTGGCTGCTGGTGGAGGACCAGGCTCCACGGCTGCTCGCGGGTCACCCCGCGGATGGCATCGTGTCCGGCCGCGGCAGCGTGAGGATAAAGAAGTCTGGACCGGTCACGGTCATCGCTCGCAACAGCTTGGGCGCTTTCGTTTACGAAGCGATTCCCGTGCTCAACAGCTACCAGCGGGCCACGCCTCGATGGGTACGTCTCGCTGCCGAGTCGGTCGACGACGTCGCGAAGGCGCGCATTCTCGAGCCGGGCGTCTACGAGATCGACGACGACGGCTCCGTGCTCGAGCATCTCAGCCAACATCTGGCGGGTAAGGACTGGGGCGCCGCTCTGGAGAAGTTGAGACAGCTCGATCAGTTCAAAGAAAAGCCTGCGCCGGCGAGTGTGCTCAACCCCGAAGGCCTTCGCGATCGTTAGCATCGGTGCGTTGGTGACCGACGCGGAGCGACCGGTGTCGCGCTCACCGGGCGGGGCGCCGCTCAAGGCCTCTTGAACAACGAGTCGAACAGGTTCTTCGCGTCCGGCTTGCCCCGACCGCCGTGACGCTTGCCGGTTGCATCGAGCACCAGCCGCGGGTCGAAGCTGGGGCAGGAATTGGCAGCCCCTTTGTCCGACACGGGCTCGATATCTGGCTGGCGACACTGATGACGCGCTTTGGGGTCGAAGTGCCGGCAGTGCCGGCACGAGTGCAGCGGCGTCGAGCACTTGTCACAGGTGCTGCGCGCACTGATGAACGCGGCCTGAGCCAGCTGCTGGTGGCCGCAGTTCTGGCACCGAATCACTTCCGTGGCGGAGCGTTCCATGGAGCGCTTGAGGCGACGGACCTGCTCCGGATTGCCCAGGTCGGGGCGCGGAGGCGGAGGACCTCGCCGGTCTTTGGACACCGAATCGTCTCCGGGAGGGGGCGCCGCTGCGAGCTTCCCATCGCGCGGCGCCGGAACATCGATCAACTCAACCATACCCCGAAACGCAGGCCCCGGGAAGGTAGCGGCGCGCTGGCCGGTCTCGCCGCAGGTTTCACACCCGGGCCAGCATCGGCTAAAAATAGACCCAGAACGTCCGATCAGCCCCCGGGGCCGCAGGCATCCTCGCACGGAGCAGGCGCATGCCGACCAACCTCACTCCAGAGTTCCGGCACGCCGAGCAGGAGTACAAGCGCGCCTCGACGCCCGAGGAGAAGACGGCCGCGCTCAAGCAGATGCTGTCCACGATCCCAAAGCACAAGGGCACCGAGAAGATGCAGGCGGACATCAAGCGCCGCCTGGCCAAGCTCAAGGACGAAATCCGCCAGCAGACCAAGAAGCGCGGCTTTTCGATCCACGTCGATCGCGAGGGGGCCGGGCAGGTCACGATCGTCGGCCCACCCAACTCGGGAAAATCGAGCCTGATCGCGTCACTGAGTGGCGTCGAGCTCGAGATCGCCGCCTATCCGTTCACGACGCAGTGCCCGCACCCGGCGATGATGGCGTTCGAGGACGTTCAGATTCAGCTCGTCGATCTGCCGCCGGTCTCGCGGCTGCACACCGAGAGCTGGGTGGCGGGCATCGTCAGGATCTCGGACCTGGTGGTGATCGTCGTCGATCTCGGCGCGGACGACGCGCTCGAGCAGGTCGAAGAGACGCTCGAGGTCCTCGAAGCGAGCAAGGTGCGACTGGTGGGCGGCGAGCCTAACAGCGAGCCTTGGGCCAGCATCGTCGAAAAGCCTGCGCTGATGATCGGCACCAAGTGCGATCTTTCCGGCGGGCCCGATAACGCCGCCGCATTGAGCGAGCTGTACGGCGACCGCTTCGAGCTGCTGACCGTGTCCGCCGAGACAGGCGAGGGTCTCGATGAGGCTCGTCGCCACGTCTTTCAGCGGCTCAAGCTGATCCGGGTCTACTCCAAGCCGCCGCATCACGAGGCCGAGCTGGATCGGCCGTACGTTTTGGCCGAGGGCAGCTCGCTTCAGGACTTCGCCTCGCTCGTCCACAAGGACTTCGCCGAGAAGCTCAAGTTCGCTCGGGTGTGGGGTGAGGGCAAGTATGACGGCCAGCGCATCAACCGCGACTTCGTGCTGAGCGATCGAGACGTCGTCGAGCTGCACATCTGACGGCTGACCCCAATAAGACAATACCTCTTCGGCCGAAAGCGCTTCGCTCGCACGATAGCACGCCATCTGCGGCTTTTTCGGGGATTCGCAAGACTCCCCTACCTATGAGGTAAGCGTCGCCTTTCGAAAAGCCGAAAACACCCCAGCTGGCGCACTCTCCCGCGTTTCGACTCGAAAAGATACTGTCTCATTGGGGCTCGGATGCGGGCGTGAACGACTTGCCCGATCACGGAGGCGGCTCCTCGCCCGAGCTCCCTCCTCCGTTGACGGCAACGACCACGTGGAATTGTGCTTTCCCTGCCTCGATCGGCGTGGCGTCGAAGTGAAACGTCGCCGTCGTTCGTCTCAGCAGCTCGAAACCGCTGTCCGGGAGAGCCGACCTCTCGATACGATAGAGCGTGGCCGGATCGTGCTCGGCGTCCGCAGGGGGCGCTTGCCAATCGAACCGGGTGTCGTCGCCCGCACGCGTCAAGTACAGCGTGTTGCCGACCGGGTTCGGCGGCTGCGCAGACGGTGGCGAGAACCGATCACACAGATAACGTGACCCGCGAACGCGAACATCGTCGACGAGGGTCTCGACGAGAACATCTCCCGGCGTTCCGGCGAACTCCTCATCGACCGCGTAGAAGCGCAGCTGCATGCCGTCGGTCGGCGTCAGGCCAATCGCGAGGCTCACCTCGTTCCAGGCTGCAGCGGAAGTGCCGAGTCGTTCCAAGGGGGTGTAGCTCGCTCCTCGATCGTTCGTCGCCTCCAGTCGGTAATGACTCGTATCGCCGAGACCGAGTTCGCCAATGGTGACCCAGCGCGCGAAATCGACCCAGAGCTCGTCTCCACCTGAAGCATCAAAGACCGGCGAGTCGACCCACGCGACCGCATCGACGTCGCCGTCGGTGGGATCGAAGCCGGAGCCCGGAACCGGGTTTCCGGTGACCCAAGCACGCTGCCCAGGCGACGGCGTGTGGTCGTCCTCAGGCTGAATCACTGTCTCGCCGGATCGGACTTCGTGGGGGTCCTGCCTCACGAACGCCCCGTCTGTCTCAGAACCACCGGGACTCCAGCCGAGATCGGATTCCATGTCGTCGTCGAGAAAGACGGCGTCCTCTCGCAAGCCGGTGCGCAACGAGAAGCGCGCGAACGACCGCGCACCGTCGTCGTGTTCGATGTCAAGTCGGAATCGGACGAGCTGGCCGCAGCCTTGCTCGAGCCGGATCGTGTAGTGGGGCATCATGCTCGTGGTCAGACCCTCTGGGGCGACGTCTGGAAACTCGGCGACGGTGTCGAGAATCTCCACAGCCCGATGGTCCGTGCTCAATCGCGCGCGGATGCCGCCGATCGCCTCCGATCCTCGACTAGCGAGCGTCACGGAGAGCGTCACGATCTCCTCAACGTCGATCACGCCGTCGCCGTTGCCATACTCCGGCCGCGAGTCATCGATCTCGTGCCGTTCGAACGCAAGAGGCGACGCGACAGCCGAGACGGCGCTGAACGCGTCGATCCGGCCGCTGCCGAAGCCGTTGTCCTTGCCCGCCGGTCCGAGGTCGATCGCCTGCTGCTCGAGGATCGTCTTGATCTCATCGTGAGAGAGCGTCGGATCGGCCGAGAAAAGAAGAGCGACCGCGCCGGTCGCATGCGGCGCCGCCATCGATGTCCCGGACTTATCCGTGTAACCGCTGCAGTACGAGAGGCTCGTCGTATCGACACCGGGCGCAGCCACATCGGGTTTGATCAGGCCAGGTGGATAAGGATGGTCGTTGTAGGGCGGCACGTCTTGCCACGTCACCGGCCCGCGTGAAGAAAACTCGGCGAGAACGTCGTCACAATCAGTAGCACCTGCCGTGATGACGCGCGGGACGTCTCCCGGGGTTCGCACGTTGTCGGGCGCGTGACCGCTTCCCTCGTTGCCGGCGGACACGACGATGGCCGTGCCCATCTCAATCGCATTCTCGGCGTTTTGGCGCCAGGTCGCACGGTCGGGATTCTCTTCGTGAGGCCAGCCTAGACTCATGTTCATCACGTGTGCACCGTTGTCGGCGGCGTACTGCATGGCGCTCCAGACGTCGAATTCGGCCGCGAAATCCGTGCCGACTTTCAGTACCATCACGCGTGCGGCCGGTGCCACGCCCGCAGTCAAGCCCGCCGTGCCGTCTCCAGCGATCGTGCCGGCCACATGGGAGCCGTGCGACGTCGTGTCGTTCGGATCGTTGTTCCCATCGTTGAAGTTCCAGCCGATCAGATCGTCGGCGAAGCCGTTGTGGTCGTCGTCGATGCCGTTGAGATCGTCCGGATCCATGACCACGCCGTCGCGGTCGAGATCCTCCCCGGGGTTGACCCAGATCTGCCGGCGGATGTCCGGGTGGTTGTAGCAAACGCCGCTGTCGATGACGGCGACGGTGGCTCCCTCGCCACGAATCTGGAACTGCTCCCAGACATCGGGGGCTCCGATCAGCGCCGAGCCGCACTCGATGCTCTCGAGGCTCGCGACTCCGTGACGGCCAACGTCGAGAAACACCTCGTGCGGCCGGTCGAGATTCACGCGCTGCACGTCGGCACGTCGCCCGATCTCTCGAATCAGATCCGGGGGCATCTCCGCTCCGATCACGCTCGTGAGCCACAGAGAACGGATCTTCGAGACTCGCCCGGATCGCGCTTCGATAACGAGACGGGCTTGGAGTGATTGCTGGCCCGCGGTGGCCTCGCGGCGCAGCAGATTCGCCACGGCGCGTCGTCTTTGTGCACGGTCTGTGTAGCGCCGCGCTGTCTTCGTGAAAAGGTCGAGTCCTGCTTGGCGCTGCATGATGATGCTGACCGGTATCCGCTCGTCAGGCGACGACGCCTCGAGAGCCGCAACGAGAGCGCGGCTGAGCTCTCCCGCTCCACTCGACCCGATGAACGTGACCGGCAAGAAAAGAGTGAGAGACAAGCGCGCCAGGCTGCACGATGCCCGAAACATGAGACCCTCCACGAGTCCTGGACTCGTCGAACGACTCGATCTTAGCAAGCCGACTCTCGTCGCGGAAGAAGACGGTGGAGCGGCCGGGAAGTTGAAGCTCCGCTTCGGCCCAGCGTCCGGTTATGGCTGATCCGGTCAGATCTGTCGGGACCCTCCCAAGCAGCGAGCAGAGCCGCCATTTGAAGAGACTCACGGGCCATTAAGGCCGGTCGCGTCGAGCGGCAGACAAGGCATCGCCACGATCTACTCGGTGATCAGGCCGATCTGTTCAGACAATCTCGCCCCGGCCAGTGGGCAGATGTGGCGTTTCCGTGAAGTGCTCATGAATAATCCGGGCTAACGTACAGCGTTCTATCCGCAGTGCTCGGCAAGAGCGGTTCGGGTAGGCGCGAGCGCTGCTCCGAGCACTGCGGATAGAACGCTGTACGTTAGATCTCTCGAACCGACCATGGGGTTCTCACCCCCGGTGACGGACTCGTTCTTCTGCGCGTGGGTCACCAGCTACTTCTGGCCGGAACGCCCTCTCAGAGCGGCGATCTGATCTTCGAGCCGTTGCGCTTCGTCCTCACGACCCTGATCCCGATACAGCTCGACCAGCCGGCCCATGTTCAGCAGCGTGATGGGGTGCTCCTCGCCGAGGACACGGCGCATACGATCGACGACTTCGCCGAGGTACGATTCCGCCTGCTCCCAGCCCTTTTGCCGATAATACTCGCCGAGCAGGCCCATGCACTGGAGCGTCTGGGGATGCTCCGGGCCGAGCACGCGACGCATCCGCTCGATCACGTCGCGGAAGTACGCCTCGGTCTCCTCCCGACCCTGTTTCCAATAGAGGTACGCCTGCCCAGCCATGGCGTAAAGGGTGTGGAAATGCTCCTCACCGACGACCCGACGGAAGCCGTCCACTGCTTCGCTGTAGTACGCCTCGGCTTCATCCAGCCGGCCCTGTTTGACCCGCAGCAGCCCCAGGGTGTGACACGACTCCAGCGTGTCCGGGTGCTCCTCGCCGAGAACGCGGCGCCGGCCCTCGTACGCCTCGCGAATGAGCGGTTCCGCCTCGTCGAATTCATTCTGATAAAACAGCATGGTGCCGACGTACTGGATCGCACGCAGGGTGTCGGGGTGATCGTTTCCGAAGATGCGCCGTCGCAGTTCCAGTGACTCCAGCAGATACCTCTCTGCCTCGGCCAGCTTGCCTTGCTGGTGGAGCAGAACGCCGATGGATCCGATCGAAGCGAGAGTGTGGGGATGATCGTTCCCGAGGATTCGTCGGCGGCCCTCGAGCGCTTCGCGATAGTACGGCTCGGCTTCGCTCAGCTCGCCGCGTTGATAGAGCACCGTGCCCAAGCTGAAGATCGTCCGCATCGTGTCAGTGTGATCGTCGCCCAGGATGCGGCGCTGACCAGCGAGTGCTTGGCGGAGGTACAGCTCGGCTTCGTCGAGCCTGCTCTGTCCCAAGAGCGCGGAGCCCATGGAGCTGATCACGGACAGCGTGTCGGGGTGGTCCTCGCCGAGGATCCGAAGACGGACTTCGAGGACATTTGCGAACTCGGCCTCGGCCTCGTCCAGCTCGCCCCGTTCGTGGTGCAAGATGCCCATGTGATCGATCGAACTCAGCGTGTCCGGGTGCTCGTCCCCGAGCACGCGCCTGCGGGTTTCAACCGCCCGTTCGAGCAGCGATTCCGCCTGCTCATGGAGGCCCAGGGCCAGATAAACCTCTCCCATCGTATCCATCAGCTCGGCCCGGGTCTCCTCGTCGACCACCGTCTCGTCGATCGTCCCGGCGGCCTTGTCCAGCAGCTCCCGCGCCGTGATGCTGCTTCCGCGCGCTTCGCTCGGATCCGAGACCGTGAACAACTCCTTGAGAAACTCCGAAACCCGCGTCTTCGACTCGGCCTCCCGGAGCGCTCGTGCCTCCGCCCGCGTGGCCCGCACCATTCCCACGCTCGTGCCGATCATCCCCAACACCAGCGCCGCCACCACGAAGACACCCGCCGTCACCCCGAGCCGGTGGCGCCGCACGAACTTCTTCGCCCGGTACGCCGCGCTCGGCGGACCGGCCAGCACCGGCTCGTGGTCGAGGTGCCGCCGGATGTCCGCCGCCAACTCGGCAGGAGATCCATAGCGCCGCGTGCGGTCCTTCTCCAGCGCCTTCATCGTGATCCAGTCCAGATCACCTCGCAGTCGCCGCTCGAGCGCGCTCGCTTCCGTCCGACGATGCTTCGCCGCCTCGCTCGACGCCGCGCGATCCGCCCGAGAGATCCGTGTCGAGGGCTTCGAGGGCTCTTCCTCGCGGATCCGACGACGAATCTCCTCCACGCCCGAGCGGCGCAGCTGTTTCGAATCGAACGGCAACACTCCCACCAACAGCTCATACAGCAGCACGCCCAGCGAGTAGACGTCCGAGCGGGTGTCCACGTCCAAACCGGTCATCTCCGCCTGCTCCGGGCTCATGTACTCCGGCGTGCCGATGATCTGTCCCAGCTCGGTGAACAGCGTCTGCGCGGTCAGCGGCTGCTGCGTCGCCTTGGCCACACCGAAGTCGATGATCTTCGCCACCGGCCGCTCGTCCTGGATCGACACCAGCACGTTGGAAGGTTTCAGATCGCGATGAATCACCCCCTTGTGGTGCGCGTGCTGCACGCCCTCACACACCTGCATGAACAGCTCGAGACGCTCGCGCGTGCGCAGCCGGTGGCGGTCGCAGTACTTGGTGATCGGCTCGCCGTGCACGTACTCCATGGCGAAGAAAGGCCGCCCCTGCGGCGTGACGCCGGCGTCGAAGACACGGGCGATCACCGGATGGTCCATCAGCGCCATCGCCTGGCGCTCGGCCTCGAAGCGGGCCAGCACCTGGCGCGAGTCCATGCCGGGCTTGATCAGCTTGAGCGCCACGCGACGGCGCACCGACTCGGTCTGCTCCGCTTCCCACACCTCGCCCATTCCCCCCTCGCCGAGATGCTGGAGCAGACGGTAAGAGCCGATGAACCGGGACTCGCGCGCCGTCCCGTGCGTTTCCGGCCGCACCGTGTCAGAAGCCGTGGACTGCTTCGCCAGTGGGGGATCGGTCTTGTCTTTATCGTTCATCGCTCGCAACCCAAGGATCCGCCGAGGCAACGGCGGGGGCCGATGATTCGATCGTCGAGATCCTGCGCTGCCTCCTCGCCGAGCACGTTCCGGCGTCCTCAGTGACGCCGGCGCTGCAACAGTTCGAAACGGAGCCGGCGCAGGACGTCGCGGTCGGAGTAGAGCGCCCCATGCTGCTGCACCACCGGGTGAATCTCGGCATCTTCGAGCACGGCGCTCCTCTCGGTGACGCTGCCGTCACCGTTTCTCGAGAAGCTCTCGGACGTGATGCTGAGCGCACCAGAGGGCTCGCGCTGGAGAACGATCTCCTCGAGAGTCTTCTAGCGGTATCCGAAGACACACGTCGTCGGCACGAGATCGGTCACGGGGCGTGTGTCGAGAAGCTCGCGAACAGCGGCGGCATCTTCGAGGAAAGGGCGTTCGTGAGACTCGAGCCAGTCGTGGTTTTCCTTGAACGGCAGGAATGCTCTTTCATCCTCGAGTCTCGCTGCCGCTGAGGCGGGCAGCAGCTGGTAGAAGGCGCGAAAACTCCTGAGCACCGTCTGCATCCTGCCCAGCGAGACGCCGAAGGGGAGGAACCCCTTGCCGGCGATCGCCATTCGCAGGGAAGAGATCGACCCTAGGTGAGGCCTTCCGAGGAAGATGCAGCGCTCTACCACATCGGCACCGCCGTGGTAGAGGATGAACAGGCTCGCCACGAGCCCACCCATGTTGTGAGCCACGATCGTGGACTTCTCGGTCGGCCGCAGCCAGCTCTCACGCCAGTTTCGGATGCTCTCCGCAAGACAGCGCGCTGTCACACGGTTGTCTTGACGCCAGTCGTAGGGGAACTCGAGCAGATCCTTGTCCTTCTCGTACCCCAGGTCCTCGCACAGGAAGCTCAGGATCGCGCCGAACGAGTCGATTTTGAGGAAGCCGGGGAGAATCACGATCTCGCGCACGATGTTTCTTATCTCGACGCTCTCCAGGTCCCGAAGGAGCCTGGCCTCGGAGGTGGCGAGGACCCGGGCGAGGTTGGGCCAGATCTTCTCCTCTCCCTTCCAAAGCTCGGTGGCGGCGAAGCCCGGGATGAGCACGACCGGCCGACGAGGCATGTCCGCGGGAGTCACCTCCTCCGTTTCGGGCGCCGGGGAGAAGAAGACCAGCTTGGCCTTGCCGATCCGGATCACGTCGCCTTCCGCGAGGAGGTGCTCGCGAACCACTACACTGTTGACCAGCGTGCCGTTGCTGGAGCCGAGATCCCTGATGACAAAGCGCTCGCCGTGCGCGCCGATCGAAGCGTGCCGGCTCGAGGCTTGAGGGTCGGTGAGTCGCACGGCGCAGGCGGGGGCACGACCGATGAGCGTCTCGTCCTGGTGGAGCGGGATCTCCCGCGTCGTGCCTGTTTCGTGCAGCAGGACTCGCGCCCCTTCGGACTGTGAGACGACGACACGCAGCAGTGCAGCCTCAGCCTCCGAAGAGTTCAGCAGCGCCGGGTTCTGGCTGATCACCGTGCTCAGCGTTCCGGTCGTCGTCAGCATCGTCCCCATTTCCGTGGCGAGCGACTCTTGCTGCTCGGACGGGACGGCGTGTCGGTGAGCAGAGGGGTCGATGTAGCGGATCTCAACGCGCGAGACGGTGATCGTATCGCCGTCTCGCAATCTCTCCTCGCCCTCGCCGAGACGTCGGCCGTTGAGCAAGGTGCCATTGGTCGAGCCCAGATCCTGCACCCGGGCCCCACGTTCGCCGATTCGGATCACTGCATGTCGCCGTGAGATGCCGCGTCGTGCGAGCTGGATGTGGCAGCACGTGTCTCGTCCGATGAAGATCTCGGACAGGCTGAGGATGTAATGGGAACTCCTGGCCCTCGGGCGTAAGGACCAGTAAGGACGGAGCTTCATCTGGTCTAGGAAGATCCACGTCGCATCAGGCTAACACCGACGTGAAGCGCGAGTCTACTTCCGAAGTGTCGAACCGCGCGGGGCACTCAGGTCAAGCGAGAGCGGGAGCCATTCAGCTCCCGCGAGGCGAGAGTGTGGAAGTAAAGAAAGGTTCTTCTTGTCGGGTTAGCCGATCGTGGGCAGATGGTTGTCGCGCGGAGAGTCGGGCCCGACGTCAAGTCAGCACGTGTTCTTCGGCGCGGGACGGCTCCTCCGATGGAAGGTGCCTTGTGGTTGCTGCGACAGCTCGTCGGACGTCTACGGCGGCTGTCTCCTCGCGCGCGCTTGCGTGTCCGTCTCGACGGTGGTTTTTCTGGACCCGAGCTGATGGATGGGCTCGAGGGCGAGAGGCTCGAACACGTCGTCGGGCTGGCCAAGAACAGCGTCTTGCAGCGAAAGACCGCACGCCTTCGAGACCGAGCATGGCGCGCTTTCGACCGTGCGGGCCGGGCAGTCACACTCAACAGCGAGCTGAGGTACGCCGCAGGCACATGGCGTGCACAGACGCGGCGCATCATCGTCAAAGCGGAGATCGTCCGACACGAGGGCCGTCTCCCACGGGAGAACGTCCGCTTCGTCGTCACCAATCTGCGTCATCGTCCCGATCGCGCGTATCAGCTCTACTGCCAGCGCGGCGAAATCGAGAACCGAATCAAGGAGCTTTTCGACGGCATCGAGATCGGCCGAACCAGCCGTTCACGGTTTATGGCGAACCAGTGCCGCGTGCTGCTGACGCTCGGCGCCTATGCATTGATGCAGGAGTTGCGGCGGCAGATGAGCCGGTTCGACCACGGACGGCCGCAAGTCCACCGCCTGCGCCTGATGCTGATCAAGATCGGCGGCCGCGTCGCCGAATCCGTCCGACGCGTCGTCATCCAGCTCGCGCAAAGCCATCCATGGCAACGACCCTGGCTTCGGCTCGCGCGTTCTCTTCAGCGGGCCGGT
>CP070706.1:3865619-3900399 GCA_020350085.1 Acidobacteriota bacterium | reverse complement strand
GATCGAAATCGGCTGCGAGGAGATCCCTGCGCGGATGCTGCCGAGTGGAGCGCGGGACCTTGCTCGCGCGGTGACGGAGGTTCTCGACCGGGCGGGACTGACACACGGTGAGCCCGAGCTGCTCTGGGGTCCGCGCCGGCTGGCCGTTCGCTTGCCGCAGACACAGACGGCGACCCGACCGACCGAGACCCTCGTGACCGGCCCGCCGGCCGCGGCGGCCTGGGACGGCGAGGGTCAGCCCACGCGAGCTGCGAGCGGATTTGCCGCCAAACACGGCGCGAGCCCGCAGCAGCTGTTGCGGCATGAGACCGAGCGGGGAGTCTACGCCGCGCTGCGCCTCGAGCAGCCGGCCCGTCCGCTCGGCGACGTGTTGAGCGAATCGTTCGAACGGGCCGTGGCCGGACTGACGTTCGGCAAGATGATGCGCTGGGGTGATGGCGAGCACACCTTCGTGCGGCCCGTTCACTGGCTCGTCGCATTGGCCGATCGGGAGGTTCTGGGGCTGAGTCTGTTCGGAATCGCGGCGGATCGATGGACGCGTGGTCACCGGGTGCTCTTTCCCGGTCCTCACGCAGTCCCGTCGGCGAACGTCTGGGAGGATGTCCTCGAGGGTGCGTGCGTGACGGCGGATCCACAGAAGCGGCGAGAACGGTTGAGCGGGTCACTTCAGGGGGAAGCGCAGCGCCGCGGCGGGCGGTTGGTCGAAGACGCGCAGCTGCTCGACGAGGTCGCCGACATACTGGAGTGGCCGGCAGCTCGAGCTGGAAGCTTCGAAGCCGCGTTCGTCGCCGAGCTGCCCGAGCCCGTCCTGCGAACCTGCCTCAAGCACCACCAAAAGGCGTTCTCGGTCCGCGACGAGCGTGGTGTTCTTCCCGCTTTCGCCGTCGGCGTGAACATGCCGGACGACCCCCAAGGACACATCCAGCGCGGTCACGAATGGGTCGTTTCGGGCCGTCTGCACGATGCGCTCTTTTTCTGGAACGAGGACCGCAAACGGGCGCTAGCAGATCGGCTCGAGGAGCTCGACGGCATCTTGTTCCAGCACGAGCTCGGCACCGTGGCGGCCAAAACCCGGCGGCTCATCGGTCTCGTTGACCGACTCGGCGCAGAGCGGGAGCTCGCGGCCGAGCTTCGTGAGGCGCTCACCCGTGCGGCGCGGCTGTCGCGCTGTGACCTGACGACCGGTCTCGTGGGCGAGTTCCCGGAGCTCCAGGGCGTCGTCGGTAGCCTGCTGGCGCACGAGGAGGGAAGCCCGAACACGGTGGTTGCGGCGCTTCGCGATTTTCACGCGGCGGAGGAGTGCTCGGCCGTCGGCGACGCGGCGCGTGTGTCGCGACTGCTGCGCATCGCAGATCGGCTCGACACGCTCGTCGGATGCTTCGCCGTGGGGCTCGTTCCGAGCGGTAGCAAGGATCCGTTCGCGCTGCGGCGTGCAGCGACGACCGCGGTCAGACTCGCCCTCGAGGAGCCGGCGCTCGATCTGTTGCGCGTGATCGACTCGGCGCTCGACACCTACAGACGAGACCCCGATGGTCGCTCGGTCGCCGAGCGTGCCGACGAGGCGCGGCCCACGCTGGTAACGTTCCTGTTCGAGCGCTTCTCCGTGATTGCGGAGAGGCGGATCGGGGCGCGTTACGACGAGATCGCAGCGGTACGGAGCCGAGCGTCTCGAAGGATGCTGCCGACGGACCTGATGAATCGATTGCAGGGGATGCAGGGCTTTCGCAGCAGCGACGACTTTCTCGCGCTCGCGGCCGCGAGCAAGCGGGTGCGCAACATCTTGTTGCAGGCGGCCGAGCGGGGTGAGCCAGCTCGGATCGGCGAGCACGGCGATCAGCTCACGCTGGCTGCGGAGCGCGCTCTCGGCGAGTCGATTCGGAGCGCCGGCGAGCGGGTCCAAGCGGCGACGAGCCAGGGGAAATACGCGGCGTCACTGGCGGAGCTGGCGCGGCTGCGACCGACGATCGATCGTTTCTTCGACGAGGTATTGGTGATGGACGAGGACGCCACGGTGCGGCGGGCGAGACTCTCGTTGATCGCAGAGTTCGATCAGCTGGCGAACAGCATCGTCGACCTGTCCGAACTGGTCGTGGAGAGGAAGTAGCGCTCGGGCAAGCCCGGGTTGTTCATGACGCCCGGATCTTGACGGTGGTGTGCTCTGCTGCCCGCTGTGAGTCGGGACGCTGGCGGAGCACCGACGCTCGGAGAGGAGATGTGATGTCGGACAAGCATGTGTACGTGTTCGGAGGCGGGAGTGCAGACGGAAGCGCATCGATGCGCGATCTGCTCGGCGGCAAAGGAGCCAATCTGGCGGAGATGGCGCGGCTCGGGCTGCCGGTGCCGCCCGGCTTTACCATCACGACCGACGTGTGCGCGCACTATTCGCGCAGCGGTGGTGAATTCCCCGCCGTGCTGGCATCCGAGGTCGATCAAGCCGTCAGTCGGGTCGAGCAGATGATGGGCCGCTCTTTTGGCGACCCATCGAATCCGCTGCTGGTCTCGGTGCGGTCGGGGGCGCGGATGTCGATGCCGGGGATGATGGATACCGTGCTCAACCTCGGCTTGAACGATCGGACCGCTGAGGGGTTGGCCGACAGCTCTGGTGACCGACGGTTCGCCTTCGACGCCTATCGGCGCTTCGTGGCGATGTACTCGGACGTGGTGCTGCAGGTGCGCCCGCGAAACAAGACGGAGCCGGACCCGTTCGAGAGCCTGCTCGATGAGATCAAGCACGAGCAGCGCGCCGCGCTCGACACGGAACTGACCGCTGACGCGCTCGAACAGCTGGTTCGGCGCTCGAAGGCTCTCGTACGCGAGCGGACGGGAAAGGAGTTTCCGGACGATCCGCTCGAGCAGCTCTGGGGAGCGATCTCTGCCGTGTTCCGCTCGTGGGACAACCCGCGGGCGGCCGCGTACCGGCGCCTTTATCACATCCCGGCTGAGTGGGGAACAGCCGTCAACGTGCAAGCGATGGTCTACGGCAATCTCGGTGAGGACTGCGCCACGGGAGTCGCCTTCACGCGAGACCCGGCCACGGGAGACAACAGCCTGTTTGGCGAGTTCCTGGTCAATGCCCAAGGCGAAGACGTCGTCGCCGGCACGCGCACGCCGCAGCCCATCAGTCGCGTACAGGAAGCCGACGCCGACCGAGCTGGCGGCTCGCTCGAGGAATTGATGCCGGCCTGCTACGAGCAGCTTCAAGACATCGCGCATCAGCTCGAGAAGCACTATCGAGACATGCAAGACCTCGAATTCACCATCGAGAAGGGAAAGCTGTTCATCCTGCAGACACGCTCGGGAAAGCGCACCGGACTCGCCGCGGTTCGCATCGCGACCGAGATGGTCGACGAGCAGCTGATCGACGAGAAGACGGCCATCACCCGCGTCGAAGCGCAAGCGATGGAGCATCTGCTGGCGCCGGTGTTCTCAGACCGGGCGCTGCAGGAAGCCGAGCGCGATGGCAGGCTGATGACCACCGGTCTTCCGGCCGGCCCCGGCGCCGCGACGGGGCGGATCGTCTTCCACGCCGAAGACGCCAAGCAGTGGGCCGCTCGAGGCGAGAGCGTGATCCTCGCGCGCGTCGAAACCTCGCCCGAGGACGTCGGAGGCATGGAGGTGGCCCGAGGCATCCTCACCGCGCGAGGAGGCATTACCAGTCATGCCGCTCTCGTGGCGCGCCAGCGCGGCAAACCGTGTGTCGTCGGTTGCAGCGCACTGCGGATCGATTACGAAAGCGCGACACTGGCGGTGGGCTCCCGTGTGCTTCGCGAAGGGGATTGGATCAGCCTCGACGGCGCCCGCGGACAGGTCTTCGACGGTCGAATGACGCCTCACCCGTCGGAAGTGGTCCAGGTGCTGACCGAGAGATCGCGCAGCGTCGATGAGAGTCCGGTCGCGCGCAGCTACATGCGGATCCTCGAGTGGGCCGATCGGTTCCGCAGGCTCGGCGTGCGTGCAAACGTCGACACGCCGCAGCAAGCAGCGGAGGCGGTAGCACTCGGAGCGGAGGGAATCGGACTGTGCCGCACGGAGCACATGTTCTTCGAGAACGAGCGGATCACGGCGATGCGCCGGATGATTCTGGCGGCCGATGAGGCGGGTCGCCGTGAGGCGCTCGCGGAGCTGCTGCCGATGCAACGTGAGGACTTCGCCGGAATCTTTCGAGCGATGCGGGGTCGGCCGGTGACGATTCGCACCCTCGATCCGCCCCTGCACGAGTTCTTGCCGCACGAGCAGGGAGAGCTCGCCGAGCTGTCCGAGCGGCTGGCACGGCCTGCCAGCGAGATCGAGGCCAAGGTCGAAGGACTGCGTGAGCTGAATCCGATGCTCGGCCACCGCGGGTGTCGGCTCGGACTGGCGTTTCCCGAGATCACGGCCATGCAGGCGAGGGCCATCCTCGAGGCGGCGTGTGATGTGGCGCAGGAGCAGATCGAGGTGCACCCAGAGATCATGATCCCGCTCGTCGGTCACCCCGAGGAGCTCAAACGCCAACGAGCCGTCGTCGAGCAGGTGGCCGAGCAGGTGTTCGAAGAGCGTGGTCGGCGGGTCTCGTTCCAGGTGGGGACCATGATCGAGCTGCCGCGAGCGGCGCTCGTGGCCGACCAGATCGCCGCTTCGGCGGACTTCTTCTCGTTTGGGACCAATGATCTGACGCAGACGACCTTCGGCATCTCCCGGGACGACGCCGCGTCATTCCTCCCGCACTACATAGAGTCGGGGATCTTCGCGACGGACCCGTTCCAGAGTCTCGATCAGGACGGCGTGGGGCAGTTGCTACGCATCGGATGCGAGCGTGGCCGGACCAGCAAGACGGAGCTGAAGATCGGCATCTGCGGCGAGCACGGCGGCGATCCGCAGTCGGTCCGGTTCAGCCACGAGGTCGGTTTGGACTACGTGTCGTGCTCG
The DNA here is from genome assembly GCA_020350085.1 of Acidobacteriota bacterium. Taxonomy (GTDB): domain Bacteria; phylum Acidobacteriota; class Polarisedimenticolia; order J045; family J045. Next base: position 3,895,494 of record CP070706.1, on the reverse strand, counting down.
CCGCGCCGCCTGCCGGTAGCCCGCGTCGCCGCCGCCCAGGCAGCGATAGCCAGCGGCTGACGCGGGCAAAGCGCGGCCTGCGAGACAGGGAGCCGGACTCGGCCCGGAGGCTTCATGAAGCCCTCTCTCGCGGGCGCGCGATTCCGCGCTGCGGCGGCGGGGTTAGGCGGACGATCTGAGCTTAGCGTGCGCGCGTCGGAATGCGCGCGGTCGTGGTTTGACGGGTGCTTGACGCGGTGTTAGCTTCTTCGGTTCCCAACCACCGGCGTGCGCCACTGCGTGCGCGGGAGAGCCGATGCGTAAACGCGAGCTTGACAAGTTCCGCAAGCTGCTCGAGGCAGCCCGCGAAAGCCTCCTCGAACAGTCTGCGCGCACGGCCGGCGAGGGCCGCGCCACCGTCTCGGAGGGCGGCGAGGACTACGTCGACGACGCCGTCACGCACTACACGCGCGAGTTCCTGCTTTCACTATCTGATCTGGAGCGCCGCCAGCTCGTCCGCGTCGAGGAGGCACTCGGTCGCATGCGCCAGGGTGAGTACGGCGAGTGCATCAACTGCGGCGAGACGATCGGGATGAAACGCCTGCAGGCGATCCCCTGGGCCAGTTTGTGCGTACGTTGCCAGGAGCTCGCCGAGCGCGAAGAGCTGGCCGAGCACGCGCTGCGTGATCTCGCTCAGGAGGAAACTGGCGAGGACGACAGCGGCGAGAGTGCGGCGCGGTCCTCTTCAGACGCAGGGGATGACGGGGACGATTCCGACGACGCGGATGGTGCGGACGTGGCTGGGGTTCGTTCGTCGCGCCTCGCCGAGAAGGATTCCAGCGAGGAAGAGTAGCCTGGCGTCTTCGGGCGCTGGTCGCGCCCGGTTCCGATGCATTCCACGAGCAGCGCGGCAAGTGCGCTCCGCGCGACGGCTCATGCGAACATGACCGGCGATGAGCATTCCGCCTGATCCCGGCCACACGAGAGAGGAGGCCTCGCGTCGCCCGGCACGCCGTGCACGGCCCGCGCTGATGGGCGCGGCGCTGGTCGTGATCGGTCTCGGGGTGGCAGCGTACGTGTACGCGGGGCGCGCGGCGGCGGCGTGGTTGCATCCGCTCGTGATCGAGCGCCTGGAGCAGGCCACGGGAGGCGAGGCGAAGCTCGGAACGCTTCACGTTTCGTTCTTACGGCGGGAGGTGGTCCTCGAACAGCTGTCCATCGAGGGGGGCGATCGCTGGATCCGCAGTCTGCGGGCCGAGCGCGCCCAGGCCGCCGTGTTCGCACGCGATCTCGTTCAAGGCCGGCTCCGATTGCGGTCCGTTGCGGTCGACAGACTCGGGCTCCGGCTCGAGTCCCCCGCGGAAGAATCGTCCGAGGACAGCGAGTTCGATTTCTCGATTCTCTCACGGCTTTCGCGCGTGCGCGTGCGAGAGGGGCGGATAGCACTGCACGAGACATCGCTCGAATTCGATCTCGACGTCGATGAGCTGCAGGTGCAGACCGCGCCAGCGAGGGGGGCCAGCCGGGGTGGGCTCCAAACCGGTCGCGTGTGGCTCGCCGTGCGGGGTGTATCCGAGTGGAGCTTCGAGCGCGTCGCGGCGCGGCTGAACTGGACACCGCCGAGGCTCGCGTTCGACGAGATCGATGCGCGCGGAGCTGACGTTACGTTCGGTGGCAGCCTCAACGTCGGTCTGGTGTCATCCGGACTCGTCGCCACGGGAGAGCTGGAAGCCGAGTTCGAAGCCGAGCAGCTGGGTGGGTTGCTTCCTGGAGAGCCGAGTGGGCGGGTGCGAGCGCACGGCCGATTGCGCTACGCGGACGGCGACCGATGGCTCGTAGAAACGCGTTTCGATGGAGGGCCTTCGTTGTCATGGTCGGGTCTGTCGCTCGATCGCATCGACGCACGCATGACGCTCTCGCCGGGACGCGTGCTGGTCTCGGAGCTGAAAGCTCGCGGTCGGAACGGATGGACGGTCGATGACGGGATCATCGACTGGCAGCGAGGAGACTGGAACGCGCGCCTTGCGGCTTCATTGAGCGGTTCCGATCTCATCGGCGCCTTGGGTCTCGAGTCCACGGCCGCATCGGGCCTGCTCTCGGCGCGCGCGACGCTACGGCTCGAAGCGCGCGGCATCGGCGGGGCCGGACTGACGGACTGGACGCTCTCGGGGGGGCTGACGCCGGACGAGGCGGCTGTCGGCGGCGTGCCCCTGCGCGGTGAGCTCGCAGCGCAGGGCCGCGCCACGAGCGGCTCGCTCCGGCTGACGGGCCGCTGCGGCGCGAGCGCGATCGATCTCGGCGTCGAAACGCGAGGGGCGTGGCCGGAGCCGGAGTGGACGGCCCAGGTCAGGCTCACGGCGCCAACGGCGGAAGCGCTCGGCGAGTGGCGCGATCAGGCTGCCGCGCTCGCTCGCGAGGTTTGGGGTCCGCTGTCGAGCGGTCTGCCGAGCGGCGAGTCGGCGTCGGCCAGCGCCGTGCTGCGCGGGCGCGGCAGACAGCTTCGCGAGGGCACGATCGAAGCGCAGCTGGCCGCGCCGGACGTGGCCGGTCTGCGCTTCGATCGGTTCGAAGTGCTGGCTCGAGTTCGGCACGGGCGCATCGACTCCGTTTCGGGCCGGCTCGCGCAGGATGACGGGCGCGGCCTGCTTCTGCGCGCCGCAGCTTCGGAAGGGCCGGGATGGCGGGTCAGCGTGCGTGCCGAGGCGTTTCCGCTCTCCGCGGTGCGGGCATTAGCCGAGCGCCACGCGGGCGTGGACTGGCTCAGTGGCACCGACGACGGTCTCGCCACAGAGCTCGTGGGCCAGCTCGATGCCCAGGTCGATCTCGAGCAGCAACTCACGGGTCTTCACGGGCACTGGCTCGTGCACGGCAGCGGAAACGTTGGCGCTTGGCCGGGACAGCTGATCAGCGTGGGGTCGTGGCGCGGATCGGACTTCCGCGTGCCGCTCGTGTTGCTGCGCGCGCCGGGTCTCGAAGCACAGTTTGAGGGTCGAGGCAGCCTGCCTTCGTTGACGGAACCCGGCGCGATCGACGGCATGCTGACGGCGAGTACGCACATCGAGCGCTTCCCGCTCGCTTGGTCCGTGGCGCTCGGCAGCGGGACGGTCCGGCTCCATGCGGCGCTGAGCGGGCCGCTCGCCGGATGGTCTTCTGAGCACCGCCCCGAGTGGGCCGAGCAGCTGCTTGCCTCGAGTCGCGGTGAGATCCGGTGGCGCGATCTCATCGCAGCCGGAGCGCCCGTCCCGGACGGCGTCGCGACGTTTGGGCCGGCCGCGGATGGAGCCTGGAGCTTCGAGGCGCGCGCCGGGGCCATGAAGCTGCACGGGCAGCTCGTGGACCGCGCGAGCCGAGTGGCCGCCGAGCTGCGCTGGTCGGATCTCGAGCTCGTTCCGATGGCGGAGCAGATCTTGGGCCGACGCTCGCCGTTGTCGCTGTCGCTGCGTACCGACGGCAGGTTGTCGTTCGAAGGAGCATGGAGCGCTCCGAGAGAGTGGACCGGCTCGGGAAGCCTGATGCGCCTCGATATCGAGGGTCCCACCTTCTTTGCCGGTTTGCGGGACCCAGTCGGCTTGCGTCTCTCCCGCGACGGCCTGCTCGAAATCGAGCGGGATCGGCCTGCCGAGCTCGCTGGCGAGCGCGGAAGTCTGCTCCGCATCACGGGTGGCGTCGGCCTCGCGGGTGACGGCGCCGGGACTTTGCAGCTGGTCGGCGACGGCTCGTGGGATCTTCGGCTGCTCGAAGCGTTCGCTCCAGAGCTGATCATCGACGGCCGAGTCGAGGGCCAGTTCGAGATCGGCGGTACCACGAGCGATCCGCAGTTTGGTGGGGAGCTGCGCGTGTCCGACGGCTTCGCGCGGTCGCTGGCATTTGACGACGGGCTCGACCGGCTCTCCGGGCGGCTGCGACTCGAAGGTCATGATGTGACGATTCAAGAAGCCCGTTGCCGGCTCGGAGGCGGGCGAGTCGATGCTTCTGGAAAAGTCAGCTTGGAAGGATGGACGCCTCAGCGGGTCGACATCGCGCTAACGGCTCGCGATGTCGCGCTCAACGAGCCGGAAGGCATCTGGGGACGTTACGATGGCGATCTGAAGGTCGAGGGCGCGCTGTCTGGACTCGAGATCAGCGGCGAGCTGCGGATGCTGGCGGGCCGCTACACGCAGCCGTTCGGTATCGGTGGACTGATCGGCGATCGCGTGAGGTTGCTCGATCCTTCCTATGGCCTCTCCTCGTGGCTTTACCGCACCGGCGTGCGCGTTCGGCTCGTGGCCGACGATTCGCTCGCCATTCGCAACGATCTGGCGCGGCTCGAATCGTCGCTGAGACTCGACGTCAGCGGCACGCTGGGTCGCCCGCTGCTCGCGGGCACGATCGTGCTGGCTCAGGGCGGACGACTCTCGTTTCGCGGGCAGGACTACGAGGTCGTCTCAGGGCAAGTCATCCTCGACGACGTGCACGCCGAGCCGGTGCGATTGCGCTTGCGGGCTTTCACCGAGCTGCGCGGCTATCGCATTCAGCTCGATCTCGATGCCTCGAGCAGTTCGCTCGACTATCGGCTGGCGTCCGTCCCGGCGCTGAGCCAGGAGGAGATCCTTGCGCTGCTGATCACGGGACAGACGCTCGACGAGATGGGAGGCCGAGGAGGACTGCTCCGGCCCGACTTCGCGACGGCCTACTTCGGCACCCAGCTCGGTGAGCTGCTGCTCGCCGAGCCGGTGCGACGGCTGTTCGGGATCACGACGCTGCAGCTCGCTCCGACCGTCGTGGGACCAGAATCACGCCCGACGGCGCGACTGACCGTCGGCAGCCGCATCGACGAGCGCACGTCCGTGCTCTACTCGCGCGACCTGTCGGCCGAGGCCCGCGACGTGTATCGCATCGAGCGAGACCTCGGGCGCGCGTTCCGACTCGCGCTCGGCAGTGAGTCCGACGCCGTCGCCGTCGATCTTCGCTGGTTCAACCGTTTCGGTCGGCGGCGAACGATGGGCGCCGAGATCGACGACGGCTCGTCCGTCGCGATCCGCGAAGCGAGCATCACGGGCCTGCCGCAAGATCTGGACCCGCCGAGCCTACGGCGACTAGGACTCGGGTCGGGTCAGCCAGCCCACCGCGCGCGGCTGCTGGCGGCCAGCGAGAGCCTGCGCCAATCGCTGGCCGAGCAGGGCTTCCTCGAAGCCGACATCGAGATCGAGACGAAGACGATGGTCAAAGGGGCCAACGTCCGCCTGCGCGTCGATCCGGGCCCTCGCTGGGAGATCGCCTTCGATGGGCCTCCGCGATCGGTTCGCCGTGCTCGCGAGCAGCTGTCTGCCCTGTGGGCCGCGACCGATTTCCGCCCGGAACGACTTCGTGAAGCCGAGCGCGTGCTCGAGGATGCTCTGGCCGACGAAGGCTACGCAGCGGCCTTCGTGGAAGTCCGCCAACCCGATCCCGCACGACGGCACCTGAGCGTCTCGCTCGATCCCGGGCCGCGAGTGTTCGTCGAGGAGGTCTCGTTCGAGGGACTTGAGGCGCTTCCGGTCAAGGACGTCAGCGCGCAGGTGCTGTCGCGTCCCCGGGCAGGTTGGGCACCGGGCGGACGCACCCTCTACCGCCCGAAGCTGGTCGGGGAGGATCTCGCCGCGATCCGCACGCTTTACGAGTCGCGCGGCTATCTCGAGGCAGACGTGACGTCGCGCGTGCGTTTTCGGGGCGACGGCGAGGCGGTCGTGTTGACCTTCGTCATCGAGGAGGGCCGGAGATTCGATCTGGGCCAGGTGCGCGTCGAAGGCGACTGGCCGGAGGAGCTCGGCCCCGCGACGCAGAGGGTGTTGCTGACTCCCGGGGCGGCCTTCCTGACGGCAGATCTCGAGCGGGCTCTGCAGCGGTTGGCGACAGACTTGGACCAGGCAGGCTACTACACGGCGGCGGTCGTGATCCGCCCGGAGATCCGCGAATCGGTCGTGGATGTGACCTTCGGTGTCCAGCCCGGCCCCAAGGCGATGATCGAGAGCATCCAGATCGAGGGACTGGCCCGCACGCGCGAGAAGCTGGTCGCCCGTCGCCTTCAGATCGAGCCCGGACAGCCGCTGTCTCAGCGGGCGTTGCGCGCGACGGAACGGGAGCTGTTCCAGCTCGGACTGTTTCGTGGAATCGAGATCGTTCACGAACCGCTCGTCAGCGACCCTGAGCGCCACATCGTCATGATCCAGCTCGAGGAGATCTCCCCGCTCTCGCTGTTGACTTCGCTCGGCTACGACACCGAGGAGAAAGTCCGCGTCAGCGCATCACTCTCGCACGACAACCTGGCCGGGCTGGGCCGTACGGGGGCACTGCAGGGTTTCGTCTCCGATCGTCGGCGAGGGGCTCGAATCACGCTCGAGGACCCTTACGTGCGGCGCGCGCGTTATGAAGCACTGCTTTCGCTCGGCATCGAGGAAGAGACGCGTGACGGCTTCACCGTCACCTCACCGGGCATTGCGGTCCAACTCGCCACCAGGACAGACCGGTCTCGCCGGTGGGAGTTGCGATACCAGTTGGACGACAACCGCTTCAAGGACGTCACTCTCAGTGCTGAGGTGCTCGAAGACGTGCTGCTCACCGAGCGCGGCCGGCTCGATCCGATTCAGCTCGGCTCGCTCAGCGCATCTTGGATTCTCGATCGTCGCGACGACATCTTTCTGCCGACGCAGGGCTGGATGGGGCTTAGCGAGCTCGGCTGGTGGTCCGACACCCTGGCCTCGGAGGCCGACTTTATGCGCTGGAGCGGTCAGCTCGCGGGCTACCGTCGGCTGGGCGAGAGGTGGACGTTGGGGGGCTCGCTGAGGGTGGCCGCCGCCGCGCCGAGGCGCGACACGCGGCGGGTGCCACTCGCCGAGCGGCTGTTCGCCGGCGGCGCCGACACTCTGCGCGGCTTCGAGCGAGACCGGCTCGGGCCGACAGATGGACCGGGCGGTGAGCCGCTGGGTGGCGAGGGGTTGTTGTTGTTGAACGTGGACCTCCGCCGGCGATTGTGGGAGAACTTCGAACTGGTGCTGTTTCACGATCGGGGCAATGTTTGGCTGGACGCCGACCAGCTGTCGCTCGACGATCTGCGCGAGACGCTCGGTCTGAGCCTGCGCTGGCGTACGCCCGTCGGTGCTCTGCGCATCGGCTACGGTTGGAAGCTCGATCGTCTGGAAGGCGAGTCAGGTGGTGAGTTCTTCCTTTCGATCGGTGAGCCGTTCTGATCGAAGATCCCGGCGAGTCCGTCGGCGGCCAACGCGCAGCGGCCGAGGCGGTTTGCCCGCATCGATCGGCTCGACGACAATCGAGTCATGGCGCGCGTTCTCGGCATCGACGTCGGCACGAAGACGCTCGGCTTGGCGGTCAGCGACGAAAACGCCCGTGTGGCGATGCCGCTCGAGGTCCTGGCCCGGTCCGGTCTGGAGCGCGATCTGCGCCGGCTATCCGAGCAGATTCAGCAGCGGGAGATCGCCGAGGTCGTCGTTGGAATGCCGCTGCAGCTCGACGGGAGGCCGGGCGAACTGGCCCCGGAAGCGGAGCTGATCGCTGCGAAGCTGCGCGAGCGCTGCACGGTCTCGGTCTTCCTCTGGGATGAGAGGATGACGACGGCTGGGGCCGAGCGCGTGCTGATCCAGGCGGATGTCTCGCGACGCAAGCGGCGCCAGGTGATCGACAAGCTGGCGGCGACACTGATCTTGCAGGGGTTTCTCGATCGGCGCTCCCTGGAGCAGGACCGCTCGTCGTGAGCAAACGCCGCGCGACGCGTCTGCTGCTGATGCCGTTAGCCGCCATCGCCCTGGTAGGGCTGGCCGCGGGGCTCGGCCTGATCGGGTTCGCATTCCATCCCCAGGGCACCCGTGGTCAGGGTCCTGTTCAGATGGAGGTGCCCGCCGGTGCACACGGGCGCGAGATCGCGCGGCTCGTGGAGCAACACCACCTCGTGGCACCGAGCTGGATGTTCGCCGCGCTGCTGCGTCTGACCGGCGCACATCGCGAGGTCAAGGCCGGCAAGTACGAGCTGCAGCCGCCGTTGACGCCGCTGGAGCTGATCCGCGAGCTGAGAGCAGGCCAGAGCGTCACCACGGCCGTGACGTTGCCGGAAGGCCTGACGCGCCTCGAGACAGCACAGCTGTTGGCGGAGAAGGGCGTCGCCGAACAGACGGAGCTGCTCGCCGCGTTCGCCGACGTCAGCCTCATCGAGGACCTCGATCCACTCGCGAGCGATCTCGAGGGGTATCTGTTTCCCGAGACGTACCGTTTCCCGCTGCCGTTTGTCGCCCGGCGCGTGGCGCAGGAGCTGGTCCGCACGTTTCGTCTGCGATTCGCCGAGCCGTACGCGGCCGAGATCGCGGCCAGCGAACGCAGCTTGCGCGAGATCGTCACGCTCGCCTCGCTCGTCGAGAAGGAGACAGGTCTCGCCGAGGAGCGGGGCCGAATAGCCGGTGTCTTCGCTGAGCGATTGCGGCGGGGATGGTTGCTCCAGTGCGATCCGACCGTGGTCTACGCGCTCAAGATGGAGGGGCGTTGGGACGGAAACATCCGAAAAGCCGACCTCTCGTTCGACCATCCCTACAACACGTATCGCCATGCCGGTTTACCGCCGGGTCCGATCGCCTCGACCGGGTTATCCGCTCTGGTTGCGGCCGTGGAGCCCGATGTCTCCGGCGCTTTATACTTCGTTGCGAAGGGCGACGGCTCGCATCAGTTCAGCCGAACGCTGCGCGAGCACCAGCGAGCGGTGCGCCGTTACCAGATCGGGCCAGCGCGCAGAAGGTGACGGAGGTCGGTCGTGCTCCGCGAGCGGATGCGAGGTCGATCCGGAAAGACTTGGGGAGCGACGTCAGCGAGGAATGCAGCAACGGGGCCCAGAGCGTTGTTCAGATCACCGACGGCCCGCAAGCACGATTCAGGAATCGGCCTGGTGGACGTACACGGACTCGTCGCGCGGGATTCCGTGGAAATTGATCGTACGGCGCCGATTCTGGTCGGATAGCATTTCGTTGATCTGGCCGTTGGGCAGCAGCTCGCCTCTCAGGTAGCACTCGTAGTGAAAACGGCAGAATCCTTCTTCGTAGACCGGGTCTTGGCAGCGCAGCGTGCCGCCCCAGCTGGTGACGAAACGACACGGCGGCTCCTCGTGCGGAACAGATCGGATGCTCATCGCGTGCTCACCAAGTTCACGGCCCGCGTCCTCGGCAGGGCCGACTCCGAGCGGGAAGAGGCACGATAGCACACTCTGAGCCTGGTGGAGCCGAGAGTGTTCGTCGCTGGCGGACGCGTATCCAGGACGGGCGTCGGCAGGCGGACGGCACGGGCACCGCAAGCGGCGCTCCGTCACGTTCTGGGCGATGGCGCGCTTTTCGGATGAACCTCGGCCGTGCACTGGCCGACGAGTTCTGGAGCTGGTCTCTGGTGCTGGCCCAGGGCAGCCGATCAACAATCTTCGCTCCACCATGTATGCTCACGCCATGGACGATTTCGCGGGACGGCGTTGGAGACGCAGGCGAGGGGATTGGGTGGCGGTTTCGAGCTTGTCGCCGCCTCCCGGCGGACCGTCGAAACTGTACTGCAGCGTGAGGCTGGCCCGAGTCCGCCAGGCGTTAGGACCCGAACTGGCGAGACATCTGCTCGCCATCGAACAGAGGCACCATCGTGTGAGCCTGGTTTTCCGAGGTGATGGCTGGGAGCGCCGGCTGGCGGGCGCGAACGCTCGCTTGCAGGCTTGTGTGCGAGCCGCGCTGCGGCGCCCCGGTCTGTCCGTGTGCGTGGTCTCACGCACGGACAGCCCTGCGACCGGCGTCGACGAGAACCGGCCGAATAGGCGTCCGGCCCGCACACGCTCAGATCGGCACGCGGCGAACGGCCCTGAGACGAGCCGGACGCCGGTTCGTTGACACTCGAACTAAACCGCTATAAATAGAGGCCTTTTTGCCGCCGGTGCTGAGTCTCCCGGCACCGGCGAGCGGTCGTCCAACGAAGAGGACCAGAGCTGATGACAAGCACTTCGACGTCCGCGTCTGCGGGGGGCGGAAGCGCGAGTCCCGTGCCACCCGGTCGGCCACGCCAGTCGATGATCGAGATCGACCAGCTGCACAAGTTTTACGGCCCGTTCGAGGCCTTGAAGGGGATCTCCTTCACGGTGCGAAGCGGAGAGGTCGTCGGCTTTCTCGGACCGAACGGAGCCGGCAAATCGACGACGATGAAGATCATGACCGGCCTGATGCCGCCGACGCGAGGTTCGGTCAGCATCGCCGGTCACGACGTACTCGACGAGCCGCTCGAAGTCCGCCGGGCGATCGGCTACCTTCCGGAGATCCCGCCGCTGTATCCCGAGATGACGGTACGAGACTATCTCTCCTTCGCTGCTGAGCTGCGAGGGGTGCCGCGGGCGCGTCGGCGCCGGGCGGTGGACCTCGCGCTCGAGCGCTGTGGACTGACGCACATGGCGCAACGCCTCGTGGGCAACCTCTCGAAGGGATACCGCCAGCGCACGGGCCTGGCCCAAGCCGTGATCCACGAGCCGCGCGTGCTGATCCTCGACGAGCCGACCGTCGGCCTCGACCCGACGCAGGTGATCGAGATTCGCGGGATCGTTCGCGAGCTGGGCGAGGAACGAACCGTCATTCTGTCCAGTCACGTCTTGCCCGAGGTGCAGGCGACCTGTCATCGGGTGGTGATCATCAATCGGGGGCTCGTCGTCGCCGATGGACCGATGGACGAGCTGCTGAGCAGAGAGAGCCACGGCGGTGTGGTCGCGAGCCTGCGCCGGCCCCCGGAGGAGCTCGACCCCTTGCGGCAGCTGACGGCGGTGAGGCAGGTTCAGCGCCTCGGCGAGCAGGAGTTCCGCTTCTTCCTCGAGCCGGGCGACGATGTTCGCGAGCGTTTCGTGGCCGGTCTGGCGAACAGCGGCTACGGTCTGATCGAGGTCCGAGCCGAGACGGCAACGCTCGAAGAGGTCTTCCGAGATGTCGTCTTGGAGGAGGTCCCCGCGTGAGATTCGTCTGGGCGGTGTTTCGACGCGAAATCAAATCGTATTTCGTGTCCCCGTTGTGCTACACGGCGATTGCGGCTTTTCTCGGCATCATGGGGGTGCTCTATTACGCCCTGTTGATGGGTTACGAGCGGACTCGCTTGCGGGCGGCGATGAACCCGCTGGCGGAGATGCCGGGCGTGGAGAATATCGTCAGGGGAATGCTCGGCTCGGACATCATGTGGGCGTTTCTCATCATCGTGCCGCTGTTATCGATGCGCATGCTGGCCTGGGAGAGACAACAGCACACGGCGGAGCTGTTGTTGACGGCTCCGATGACGACGTGGCATCTAGTGCTGGGCAAGTTCTTCGGCGCCGTGTTCGTGTTGATCACGATGCTCGCTCTGGCGGTGTGGATGCCGTTCGTCGTCGTCTACTGGGGAAGTGCCGATCCGGCACCGCTGCTTTCGGGGATTCTGGGAGTGCTGCTGTACGGAGCGCTCATGCTGGCGATCGCGTTGCTGGCCTCGAGTCTGACCGAGAGCACGATTCAAGCGGGGTTCTTGACGCTGCTGTTCATGGCCGTCGTCTACGTCGTGGGCATTCTCGTTCCGCGCGTGCCGCTGGTCGGCGAGAACCTGGAGCAGTTCACCCCGGGCGGCAATCTGAGCCTGCTCGCCCGCGGCGTCGTCGATACGCAGCCGCTGGTCTATTTCCTCAGCATGACGGCGTTGCTGCTGTTCCTGACGTCTCAGATCGTCGACAGTCAGCGTTGGAGGTGAGGGCGTGAAGCGCATCTTCTACATCGCAGGACCGGTTGGAATGGCGCTGCTCGTCGTGGGCGCCGGCTGGGCTGTGCTGGCGCCGAGACTTCATCCCGGGACATATCGCGGCCTGGTCGTGGTCGGATTGCTGATGCTGCTGCCCGCGATCTGGGGCTGGCGCCAGACGTTACGCGACCCGGTGGGCGGCAAGCGCGTGCGCTTCGGCGCCAACGCGCTGGTGACGGCCGCCGTTGTCGTGTCGATCGTCTTGCTGCTCAATTTCTTCGCCGTGCGCTACCGCGAGCGCTGGGACCTGACGCGAGCGCGCGTGTTCTCGCTCCACCCGGTGACGATGCGCGTGCTCGACAGCATCGATCGCGAGGTGGACGTCTTTGCGCTGTTCTCAGAACGAGAGCCGCTGGCGGCGCGGGCGGTGGAAGGGCTGTATGAGACGTTCAAGTTCTACACGCCGACGATGAGCCTGACGGTAGCCGATCCGCAGCGGCGGCCCGACTTGATGCAAGAGCTCGGCGTGCGCGGCACGCAGTTGACGGTCGTGCGCTCGGGCGAGCGCGTGGTGGCTTTTCCCGATCCGGGCGATGCCACCGAGCGCGAGGCACAGCTGGCAGCGGCGCTGCGCGAGGTGACCCGCGACACGGACAAGGTGATCTACTGGATCTACGGCCATGGCGAACGCCCCCTCGAGGCGGAAGGCGAGCTTGGCTACCAGGTACTCCAGCGAGAGCTCGCTTCGAGCTTTTACCGGGTTGAAACGCTGAGCCTCGGCCCGGGCCAGAGTGTCCCGGAAGATGCGTCCTTGTTGATCATCGCCGATCCGCAGGACCCGATTCAGGAATCGGAGCTCGCGGCCTACGATGCGTATCTGCGCCGCGGCGGCAGCATTCTCGCCTTGACGGACGTCGATATGAAGCAGCGCACGAGCGACGAGAATCCGCTGGCGCCGCTGCTCGCGAGGTGGGGCATTCGGGCGCTGGCTGGCGTGGCCATCGACGCACGGCCCGAGAAGCTCGGTGAGTATGAGGACACCTGGACGGTGCTCGGCGAGCAGTACGGTCGCCACGAGTCCGTCGCGGCGCTGCGCGGCAAGCGCACCGTCTACATCGGGGCTCGTCCGCTGCAGTTCTTCCAGGTGCTCGAGGACCAGCAGATCTTCCACCACGTCATGGTGCGCGCAGGCCGGGGCGTCTACGCGGAAACCGATCTTGAGCGCGCGGCGAGCGGACGCGCTGGCGACAGTGTGGCCATGGCCGAGGCAGCGGAGGATCCGCCCATCCTCGGCATCGCTGCCTTCCGGCGCTTCGAGCCGCGGCCCGGTGAGACGCACGCCGGCACGCAGGCGCGGTTCGTGGTGTTTGGTGACGCCGACTTTCTCAACAATGCCCAGCTGCCTCAGCGCGCCAATGACGATCTCGCCCTCAACGTCGTCAACTGGATCACGGGAGAGGAGCTGCTGATTCGGCGCGAAGGCGAGCGGCAGATGGGCAAGACGGCGGTGACGATCGAGCCGCCCCGCATGCGGCGCGTCCGACTAGGTTTGGTCTTGGAGCCGGTCGTCGTGCTGCTGATCGGAGGCGTGATCTGGTTCCTGAGGAGGAGCAAGTGAGATCCCGCGGGATGTGGCTGGGCTTGGTCCTCGTCGCCGGACTCGCGGCGGCGGCGTACTTGCTCAAGGAGAAGGACGTCGAGCGCGGGCTTCGCCGCGAGCAGGATATGGTGTTTCCGTTCAACGTGTACCGCGTGGAGGAGTTCACGCTTACACTCGGCAATGTGCGCGCGCGGCTGGAGCGTGACGCATCGCGGCGCTGGGTGGTGGTCGACGGGCCGGAGGGAGTCGATCCGTACTTCGCCGGTGACGTGCTCGGAGCGTGGTCTCGCGTGCGGTATCTGGAGACCGTCGAGGAGCACCCCGAGAGCCTCGAGCGTTTCCAACTCGCCCCGCCCATCGGCTCGCTTTCGGCCGTCATTCGGCCGGCGGATGACGGGTCCTCGCCGCGCCGCACGCCGCAGATCGAGATCGGCGGACTGTCGCCGCTCGCGCCGGCCGTCTACGCGCGCCTCGATGGATTCAAGCGGGTCGTGCTCGTCTCGCCGAGCGCCGCCGAGATCGTTCTCGATGTCGGTCGCAAGCTGCTCGGCTTGCCGCCGCTCAAAGAACTCGAGCCGGACGAATCTCCGGCCCGCGAGATCAACTCCCCCGCCGCAACGCCGCCGGCGAGTCCTTGACGACGAACTCGAGCGAGCGGATCAAAGGCTGACCGTCGGGCACCGTTGCCGTGAAGACGACGCGGTAGCTCCCTGGCGCGAAACGGCCCGGCTCGAATTGCCACGCTCGCGGCCCTCGCCCGTCATCAAGACGTCCCGGCTGACCGAGCGCCGTGGCACGCTCGTCCTCGCCGAGCCGCCAGAACTGCCACTCGAGACCGACTGGCTGAGCGATTGCTGGCGGCTCGAAAACCTCGATGTAGATCGCGAACGGGTCCTCGATCGACAGCGTATGATCCACGCGGGGAATCACCAGATAGTCGCGCAGCCTGAACGGGACGGTTCCTTCGTCCGCCGGTCCGCCCGCTTCGATGAGCGATCGAGCGAGAATCGGCCCGTTGACCCGTGGTCCGCGCACCGGCGGAGCTTCGACCGTCACGTCGCGATGAATGACGGCAGCACCGCCTCCAGGCCGGTCGAACGCAAGCGCGGACAATCGCCAGCTTCCAGCGGGCACGGCGCGCACGGCCTGAAATCGGATCCAAGGATCGTCGCTTTGCGGAGCCGGTTCCGCGATGAAGGAGGCTTCGGGGAATTCGATCGTGCCGACTTCGATCGTCTCTGGCGAAGCTGGACGCAGCTCCGCGGAGATGCTGAAGCGTTGGGAGAGTCCGATCGGCGAGCCGTCCCATTCGGGACGCAGCTGGTTCTTGGGCAGCGCGACTGTCACCGCGAGCAGGGCCGTGTCCGCCGTGTCGACCAACGAGTGGACCGCCGCACGGCCGTCGTAGGTGCCGAGGAACTGCTCCGAGCGCACGGCCGAGCGCAGCATGTCCCGCTCCGTCGGGACTTCCTGCAGGCGCCCGAGGTCCATGGCGGTGCTCATCGTGCCCCCGCCATAGGGGATCTGATCGAGCAGCAGCTCGATCGTCGGCGGAAGGGCCTCCGAATACGGGCTGTTGAGGTCGAGAAAAACGCTCGATAGCTTCGGGTCCGCCGTCAGGCGCCAGTCGTCGTCGCTGTCTCGAACGAACGCGATCACCGTCACGGCGCGAATCGCCGCCCGCTCGAGCCCGTAGTAGTGCCAGCGCATCAGACCGCGCGCGGCGATCTCCCGCTGCTGCGTGTCGTAATCGTGAGCACGCTCGATATCGTCGGGCGGCCCCAGCAGAATGAAGATCTTTCCGCGGTCCGTTCGCCAGCCGGGTGCCGGGGTGTCGGCGAACTGCCGGTTGGCCTGCGAGACGCGGAACCAGAAAGCCAGCCGGGCCTCGTTTTCTGGCGTGCGGGGGTCGGGATCTCGCCGCTCCCAGAATCGGCGGATGAACTCGAGCCGCTCCGGGTCGGTCTCCAGGCGCTTGAACAGGCGCGCCTCTTTCCGCGACATCAGATAGCGAACGGGCCCCTTGATCCACTCGGTGAGCGGGTCTCGTTCAGCGCTGGCGGCGCCCGAGCCCGTCAGTGTGACGAGCGCCGACAGCAGGCAAGACGCCGCGAGGCGGCCGGGATTCCGTCGCCACAGATTTGCCCCCGAGCGAAGCACGCCACTAAGATACCCCCGCACTTCGACTGCGCCGAATACTCAGCCAGGGAGACGTGATGCGCAACGACGGAGGTGGCGCGGAGGGCGGTGGCCGCCAGACTCCGCGATTGACGGGGATCGTGCTGCTGCTCGTCTGCGCTGGCTTGCTCGCAGCGTGCGGCGGCGGGCTCGGCGGCGGTACCCCGGACGAGAAGGCGCTCGCTGCGGCCCAGCTCGGCAAGCGTGGCGCCAACGAGAACATCGCGACGCTGGTGGAGGCGATCGAGACGCAGCCCGAGCTGGTGCAGATCAACGCCGTCGATGCTCTCGGTCGCATCGGCACGAAGCGGGCCGTCGACGCCCTCGCGCGCTTCATCGAGCACGAGAGCTTGCTCGTGCGCGTGGCGGTGGCCCAGGCTCTTCGCGACGTCGAGCCGGAGTTCTACCCAGACGCCGCGGAGGTGCTCGTTCGCATGGGTGAGCAGGCGTTACCGCGCGGGCCCGGCGACGATCCAGCTCTCGAGGTGCGCCGCACCGTGACGACTTCGCTGGCCGTCGTCAAGCAGCCCGCCGGCATCGACTTCTTGTTGCAGCGATTGGCCAATGATTACGACGAGAACATTCGCAACGCCTCCGTAATGACCCTCGGGCGACTCGGTGATCCGCGCGCCGTCGATTCACTGATCGAGGTCTACCACACCGACAACAACCGCAACCGATCGTGGGCGGTGGAGGCGCTCGGCGAGATCGGGGATCCGAAGGGGCTGGCGACTGTCCTCGAGGCGCTGCAGGACTTCGATGCGGTCACGCGAGGCAAAGCTGCGTGGGCCGTCATGCAGCTACAAGGAGACCGCGCGCGCGAGGTGATTGAGCAAGCGCTGGCGATAGAAGAAGATGACTTGGCGGCGGTCGTGATGGCTCACTGCCTGGCGCTCATGGGCGACAAGGCAGCGGTGGCTTTTCTCGAAGACCGTACGCTGCGCGCTCGATCGGAACTCGCCCGAGCCGAAGCAGCGCGCATTCTTGGCGACGTGGGGCGCCGCGAGAGCATGGAGGTTCTCGACAAGGCCTTCTACGAGGACCGTGACGGGCTCGTCAAGCGGGAGGCCGGCATTTCGATGCGAAAGCTGATCGAGCGCTTCCCGAGCGAGTCGGCGTCTTGATGACGGAACGCGCCCTTTTACGACGCCGCGACGCATTGCCGTCGGTCCGCCCAATCCACGGCCGCGACGACTGCTAGGAGGCAAGGTATGGCCATGTGGGGTCGCAAAGAACAAGACGAGAGCCGCTCGACGGCCACTCCCGCGGAGACGCCCAAGCCGGCTCGCTCGACGACCGGTCAGGCCCCCGCAAGAGGTGTCGGTATGGAGGAACGCAAGGCGATCATCGGACCATCGATTCAGGTCAAAGGTGAGCTCATCGGAAGCGAGGACTTGGTCATCGAAGGTCGCATCGAGGGTGTGGTCCGTCTGCGGGACCATCATCTGACGATCGGCAAGCAGGCGCACATCGCAGCGACCCTCGAGGCCAAGTCGATCCGAGTCGAGGGTACGGTCAAAGGTGACGTCGTCGCCGGAGAGCGACTCGAGCTCGCTGCGGGCAGCACGCTCAACGGCGATATCGTCTCGCCACGGATCGTCATTGCCGACGGTGCGCAATTCAAGGGCAGCGTTGACATGGATCGGAGCAAGCGCGCACCCAGCGGAGCTCCGGCACCTGCGACAGCCAAGCCGCAGACTGCGGACAAGAGCGTCCCCAGTAGCGGCACGGCCAAGCCGGTCGGCGTCTCGTCCTGATCCGTCGGTGTGGCTGAATCACGGTCTGGACGGTCTGGGCCGCAGGGGCTCCATGCGCTGTAAGGGTCTTTAGGGTCGATGCGAATGTTTCGGCGGCGCTCAGGTGGAGATCTTCTTTCCATGCCGGGCGCCGCCATGTTGTCTCCCTCGCGCATCATCACGGAGGTTCTCGAGCTGGTCGGCCGGCGCTCGGAACAGGGCCGCGAGACACACGTCTTGCTGCTCGGCCCGCCGTCCGGAGAGTCCATCGAGACCTTCAGCGCCGCGGGAGCGCACGTCACGGTCGAAGGCGAGGACCGACTCACGCCGCCGCTGGCCTACCCCGATGAGAGCTTCGATCTCATTCTGGCCAGCGACGTGCTGGACATGCTCGACGACGACGAGGCTCGCGAGCTGAGCCGCGAGTGGCGGCGCATCCTGCGACCCGGGGGAAGAGTGTTCTTGCTTGTCCGTCGTGGCACAGGCCGGACGATTCCGAGATTCCGACTGGATGTCGCCAGAGACGGGCGCCTGCGCTTGACCCCGGTTCCGGGCTCGTCGTCGGCCTCGCGTCCGCGCAGCAATCGCGAGATCGACTCGTTGATGCGCCCGATGCGAGTCGACGAGATTTACCTGCGTCGTGACGGGCTGCGCGAGGTGGCGGTCAAAAGACAGCCGAGGCCAGGCTGAGCTCCGCGATTGCCCGTGACCGCTCGCAAACCTACGTTCTGCTTCGCAAGTGATCGACGAGGAGCACCGCCGGCCCGGTCCGGGGGGTGCGGCTCGGACGACGTGCCGGCTCCGGAGGTCGGGTGAGAGCTGCCCACGAGGTCGAACGAAACCGCAGCAGAGCATCGGCTCGCACGTCGTCGAGATCGGCCAGCTCGCTCGTGCTGTCGGGACGGCTCGAGGCCATCTCCCTTGCCGACGCGCTGCAAGTGATCGCTGCTTCCGGTCAGGACGGCGTGCTGATCGTCGAGCGGGAGATGCCCCCCGAGCGAGGTGAGTTGGAGCTTCGCGGCGGGCGCGTCGCGCGGGCGCGAGTCACGCCCTCATCGGAGACGCTGGGCGCGATTCTGCTGCGTCGCTACGCGGTGGAGGCTGAGGAACTGCACGAGGGTCTGCGCCGGCAGGCCGCGGCTGCCGCTTGGAGACCGCTGGGCGAGGTCTTGGTGGAGATGCAGGCCCTGGCTCCCGTCCTGCTGGCCGAGGCGCTCAGCGAACAGATGAAGGCGCACACGACGAGAATGCTCGGCTGGGGGCGTGGCATCTTCCGATTCCGCACGGTAAGCAGCCGCTTGCCCCACGCAGATGCCCAGATTGCCATCGACCCTCAGCTGTTGCTGCTCGAAGCCGCCCGCCGGGCCGACGAGGAAGATCCTGGCGATGTCTGAGCTTCGGAGGAGCTCGCAGCTTCGAGCCCTCGCCCCATCGAGATCCCGGCACCGCAACGCGTGAAGCAGGGCGTTGGCGAGAAACCAGCGAGCCATCAACTGGTGCCGAAGGCCGGACTCGAACCGGCACGCCCTATTGGGCACATGGTCCTGAACCATGCGCGTCTGCCAATTCCGCCACTTCGGCCAGCAGAGACGTTCGGGGTTGTGATTCCCCGGAGCGCATCAGGGTAGGACCTGCCGGCAGGTCCGTCAAGATCGCTCCCGGTGCCTGCAAGCGCGAAAACACGAATCCTCCGCGGCCGGCGCGAGTCGGCAAGACGATGCTGACCGGCGGATCTGCTCAGCGCCCGATGCGCCGCCGAATCTCGGCAACCAGCGGATGGTCCGGCGAGAGCCTGCGGAGTAACCGCTCGAGCAAGATGCGGCCCTGTTCAGGCCGGCCTCCCGGACCGACGAGCAGGTCACCATACTCGAGCAGCAACATCGGGTCTTCCGGCGCAAGTTCGTAGGCCCGTTCGTAAACGCTCAACGCCTCATCGTACGATCCCGCGAGCACCAGCTTGCGGCCCAACGTGCGCCACAGCCTGGGGTCTTTCGAGGCCTGCTCGGCGCGGCGGCGGTGGAGCGCCAGATGCTCGTCAGAAAGCCCCGCCGCCCACCGCAAATAGGCGTCGTGTGGCCGCAGTCGGAGCGATTCCAGGCTCATTCGTTCCCACTGCTGCATGTTGCCGCGCTCCGATTCCCAACCGGCTCGCAAGAGCGCCCGTAACGCCGAGCGAGCGCGCGTAAACTCGTCTCGGAAAACAGTCGGCGGCGGATGGTTGAGCAGTTCATCGAGCGGAAGCGGCGTTGCAGCGAGGGCGTCGATCACCGGCAGAGGCGGCCGCTTGCCGAATCGGGCGAAGTACTCGACCAGCGGATTGTCGTCCGAGACCGCGACGGCCTGGCCCGCGAAGCCCACGAGCTGATTCCGATCGAGCATTGCGGTGGCCAAGAGAGCTGCCGCGTCGGCGAGACCGATCGTCTCGAGAGAACGCCGCACGGTGTCTCGAGAGATCCGCTCGGCGAAGCTGCCGAGATCGACCCGCAAAGGCGTGTCAGCGCCCAGAAGCAGCAGCTCGCGCTCGACCGGCAGAAAGCCGAGCGCGTGCGGGAACTCGTCGACGAACGAGCGCACCAGCGCCCGTACCTCCTCCAGTGATTGCGAATGCAATGGCACCCACTGCGCAAGAACGCCCCTGGGACTCAGACGCGATCGCGCGAGACGGTAGAAATCCGTCGAGTACAGCGAAACGACCCCGGAGTCGCGGGGCGGGGGAGGCTCGAGCGTAATCAGGTCCCACGAATCGGCGGCCGCCAGCAGCACGTGCCGGCCATCTTCGACGTGAAGCCGGGTTCGGGGATCGTCGAGGATGTCGTTGCTGACCGCTCGGAACAGCGGCGCCACGGCCACGACTTCGGGGGAGATCTCGACGATGTCGAGCGTCTCGACATCGGGGTGCGTCGCGAGTGCGGCCGCCGTCATTCCGGTTCCGAGGCAGATCACGAGCGAGCGTCGCGGCGCTTCGGTCCAGAGCGCTGGCAGGTGGCCGAGCAGGCTCATGTACCGGCGAGCGTAGAGATGTGTTCCCGTAAGGCTCGTACGATTGGTCAGCAGGCGCAAAAATCGCAGCTGCTGATCGTTCTGCTCCTCGACGACGGCGATGGTTTGCACAGGCCCCTCGTGAAACGCGAGCAACTCGTGCGGGCCGACGCGTGAGAGGATCGTTTCCCGCACCGGGTCGGTGCCGATACCGAGCAGCATTCCGGCCGCGGTGAAGCCGACCACCACGAGCGACGGTCGGCCGCGGCTCCCGGCCGGCACGGCGCTCACCACGAGCAGCGCGCCGGCGGTCCCCGCGAGGCCTGCCAGCACGGAGAAGCTCCGTGCCGTGCCCAGCCAGGGCACCAACAGCAGTCCAGCGCATGCCGCTCCGGCGACGGCGCCGATCGTATTGAACGCGTACGCGGCGCCGAAGCGATGAGCGAGCCGCTCGGGAATCTCGCCCGCCAGCCGAGCCACCAGCGGCACCGCGGCCCCGAGCATCAGCGTGGCGGGAAGCAGCGCCAGCAAACACCCCGCCATCTCTAGCCCGTAGCTCCACGAGGACAGGCCGGGAAGAGCATCCGCCAGCGTGCCCGCGCGCTCCCACCAGCCGGCATGAAAGACCCAGCGCGCGATGCCGACGCCGAGAGCGAGGCCCGCGAGCGTGCCGGCGAGCCAGGCGCCGGGCTGACCGACTCGATCCGCCAGCCACGAGCCGATCAGACCGCCGAGCGCGATCCCGAACAAGAACGCCGCGAGCATGACGGCGAAGGCGTAGGCACTCGAGCCGGCGAGGATCGACAACACACGGTGCGACACCACCTCCAGCCCCAGGCCGACCATCCCGCTGACGCCGAAGCCGAAGGCGGCCGACAGCGCCGGCGCAGGACCCGGCATTGAAGAGAGAGCCGGCGCTCGACGGTCGGTCTCACGGAGACGTGGGCGGGGCCGCTCGGGGCGCGCCCGCTCGCTGGCACCCGCTCGACCCAGGCCGAGAGCGAGGCCGACAGCCAGCAGACCGACCCCGATGTCGGTCATTCCCGCCGCCGCGGCCGAGCCCGCCAGGCCGAGCCGCTCGATCAGCCAGAAGGCAGCCAGCAGGCAGCCTGCCGCACCTCCGAGGGTATTCAGCGCATACAACCAGCCGATGTCTCTCCCGGGCAGGCCACCGACGGCGACCGCCCAGCGGCCGATCAACGGCAGCGTGGCACCCATCAGGATCGTCGGTACCAACAGCGCCACGAGAGCGAAAAAAGCACGAAGAGGTAGCGCGAGCGCCACGTCTCCGCCGGCCCGCGCCGCGGCGGCAGCCCACTCCGGGAGAGCCTGACCGAGAAGCCGGATGGACAGCAGCGCCCAGCCACCGACGAGCAGCTCGGCCGTGCCGAAGAGCATCAAGCCCCGGGCGGGTCGCCGGTCGCCGATCTGGCCCGCCAGTAGCGAGCCGAGGCCGAGCCCGAGCATGAACGTCCCGAGCACGAGCACCGTCGCTCGCGCGCTGCTGCCGAGTGCGAGCGTCAGCCAGCGGGTCCAGACCACCTCGACGGTCAGCGCAGCGGCTCCCGAGAGCGTGAACAACGCGATCGCGAGGCCGCGCAGAACGGCGGGAGGGGCGATCTCGTGCGTGGCTTTCGAACGCTTCATCACAGCTCCGGGTGTCGGCGGGGCCGCTGCCCTGAGGTGGGAAGAAGTGCCAGAATACTGCGGTACGAGCCCTGAGTATTCCTCGAGACCGTGCGTCGAGCCGACGAGGCGGTGGAAGGCTCCTAGGTCTCAGAACGCGAATCGATTGCCACGAGAGCTTCCCAGCTACGCGCAGATCGAGCGGCTGTTTGCCGATCCGTCGATGCCGTCCGTGATGACCGCCCGCCAGATAGCGGAGGCCCTCGGCGTGCGCGCCAGCGGCCGTCCGGCGCTGCGGCGCTGGCTGCGCGAGCTCGTGGATCAACAACGGCTCGTCGCGGTGCGTGGGCGCGGCTTCGCGCCCACGCGGCTGATGGGCGATGCCGTGGGTCGCTTCAGCCGTCATCGTCAAGGCTTCGGCTTCGTCGTGCCGGACGATCCGCTTCAGAGCGACGTGTTCATTCCGCCGGGTGCGGCGGGCGGCGCGCTGCACGGGGACATCGTCGCCACCCGCGTGGTCGACGTGCAGCCGGACGGCCGGCGCGAGGGGCGCATCGTTCGCATCGTCGATCGCAGAAGCGATCGCATCACCGGGCTTTTTCATCCGAGCTCGAGCGGTGGCGGGCGCGTCGAGCCGCTCGACGAGGGGTTCGGGATCGAGATCAAGGTACCGCGTGAGGGACGCGCTGGCGCTCGAGCTGGGGAGGTCGTACGGGTCGAGCTCGGGCCGCTGCCGGCCAGCCGCTCTGGTGCGCCGTTGCGGGGCAGCATCGTCGAGAGGCTGGGCTGGCTCGACGAGCCCGGTGTCGAAGTCGAGGTCTTGATCCGCAAGTACGACCTCTCGCCGACGTTCCCCGAAGCCGTCGTCGAAGAGGTCGATGCCCTTCCTGGCTCGCCGGCGGGCTGGCCGCTGTCCTCACGCGAGGATTTCACGAACGACACGGTCGTGACCATCGACGGCGAGACCGCGAAAGACTTCGACGACGCGATCTCGGTCCAGCGCCTCGAGGACGGAGGCTACCGGCTGCACGTGCACATTGCCGATGTGGCGTTCTTCGTGCGCGAGGAGTCGGCGATCGACGAGGAAGCGGCGCGCCGGGCGACGAGCGTCTACTTTCCGGGCCGCGCCGTCCCGATGCTTCCCGAGCGGTTGAGCAACGACCTGTGCTCGCTTCGGCCGCGCCAGCTGCGGTTGACGCAGGGCGTCTCGCTCGAGTTCGACGACGAGGGCCGGCTGACTTATTGGCGTTGCCACGACGGTCTGATCCGGTCTCGCGCACGTCTGACGTACACCGAGGTGGCCGCCGTCGTCGAGCAGCGCGACCGATCCGCGCGCCAGCGCCGCCGATTCCTCGTACCGATGCTCGACACGGCGCACGAGCTGGCAAGCAAGCTGGCCGAGCGGCGTCATTCTCGAGGGGCCATCGACTTCGACCTGCCGGAACCGGAGGTTCTGCTGGCGCTCACGGGCGAGACGCAGCAGATCGTCGCCCGCCAGCGCAATGCCGCACACCGCATGATCGAGGAGTTCATGATCGCGGCCAACGCCGCGGTCGCGACCGAACTCGTTCAAGCTCGCGCGGCCTGCCTGTATCGGGCGCACGAGCGACCGGACGTCGATAGGGTTGCTCGGCTGGCGGAGATGCTCCAAGGTCTGGGCTACCGGGTTCCCGAGCCCTATCAAGCCCTGGCCCCTGAAGATTTCGCTCATCTGCTGCGCCTCGTGGCCGGGCGGCCGGAGGAGCCGTGCGTTGTCCGGCTCGTACTGCGCACGATGTCACTGGCCCGTTATGATCCCGAGTGCCTGGGGCACTACGCCCTCGCACTGCCGCGTTACTTGCACTTCACGTCACCCATTCGGCGCTATCCCGATCTTGTCGTGCATCGCGCACTGCGCAGGCTGCGCGCCGGTCACCGCGAGCTGCCGGGTAGCGCCGAAGATCGCGCCGCGCGAATGCCCGAGATGGCGCGTGAGTGCTCGCGGCTCGAGCGCGACGCAGAGGCGGCAGAGCGTGAGGCGCTGAGCTGGAAGACCGCCACTTTCATGAGTCAGCGACTGGGAGAGGAGTATGCGGGGAGGATCGTCGAGATCGCTCCTCACGGCCTGGTCGTGTTGCTCGACGAACCTTACGTGGAGGGCCTGATTCCGGTTCGCCGGCTGGGCGAGGAGTATTTCCGCTACGATGCGAAGCGGCGCAAGATGACCGGTTCGAAGTCAGGAGCCACTTTCCGGCTCGGTCAGGAAGTACGCGTCCGCGTCGACCGAGTCGATCTGCTGCGCCACTTCGTGGACTTTACTCTCGTCGGTGACGAAAACGCCGAAGATCGCGGACGACGGAGCCGGCGCCAGCGACCGCCATCCGCCGGCCCGAAGCGACGGAGCGGGCGTGGACGACGAAAGGCCATACGGCCGAGGCGGCGCCGATGACGCGTGGAAAGGTAGCCTACGAGTTGGTCGAGCACACGGCGGACACGGGCATCGTCGTGCGGTCGACTCGACTCGAGAAGGTGTTCGAGTTCATGGCCTCGGCGATGTTCGATCAGATCGTCGATGTCGACGCGATCCGCGTCAGTGATCCGCCCGAGCTCGTCCGTGTCGAGGCCAACGATGAGGAGACGCTGCTCGTGGCATGGCTGGGGGAGTTGCTCAGTCGCGCGATGGCCGCTGGGCTGGTCTACGGGGCATTCGACGTCGCCATCGGGCCCGTGGAGGGCATCGTCGGTACCGTGGCTGGCGGGCTGAAGCTGATCGGACGCGTCTGGGGAGAGCCGCTCGACCTCGAACGCCACGGCTTCAAGGCCGAGCTGAAAGCCGTGACTTATCACCACCTTTTCGTTGGTGAGCAGGAGGATGGGTTCGTGGCCAGAGTGGTGTTCGACGTCTGAAGTCCCGCTGCCGAGCATGTGATGCCGTTTCCATGACTTTGGTCGAGGGCGAGGCGCGCGTGGCACCATGGGAGCTGAAGCGCTGCTGTTTATCGATCGGGGCGGACGACTCGGAGCAGAAGACGATGACGATTCCACTCGAAAAAATCGATCCCTATCGTTGGCGCATCCCGCGCCGCGGCGGCATGCGCGTCGATGGAATGATCTACGCGGACGACATGCTGATCGATGACATTCGGCAGGACAAGTGTCTCGATCAGGTCGCCAACGTGGCTCACTTGCCCGGCATCGTCAAGCACTCGCTGGCCATGCCCGACATTCATTGGGGATACGGGTTCCCGATCGGAGGCGTCGCCGCGTTCGACCTCGACGACGGCGTCGTCTCGCCGGGCGGTGTTGGATACGACATCAACTGCGGCGTGCGCCTGCTGGTAACGTCGCTGCGGCGCGAGCAGCTGGTCGACCGCGTGCGCGCGTTCGCCGACGCGCTTTTTCGGCGCATTCCCGCCGGTGTCGGCGGCACGAGCAGCGCTCCCAAGCTGAGCCGCAACGAGCTGATGGATCTGATGCGAAAGGGAGCCGGCTGGGCCGTCCAGCGCGGGGTCGCGGAGTCGCGCGATCTCGATCAGATCGAGGAGAGGGGTTGTCTGAGTTCGGCCGATCCGTCGCAGGTCTCCGAGCGCGCCCTCGAGCGCGGCCGGAAGCAGGTCGGGACCGTCGGCTCGGGCAACCACTTCATCGAAGTGCAATACGTCGAGCAGGTCTATCAGCCGGAGCCGGCGTCGCGACTCGGTCTCGAGCGCGGAGTGGTCACGGTGTCGATTCATTCCGGATCGCGCGGCCTCGGCTATCAGGTCTGCGACGACTGGTTGCGTGAGATGCTCAAGGCTTCGGCCCGCTACGGCATCGAGCTTCCAGATCGCCAGCTGTGCTGCGCACCGATCGGCTCGGACGAAGGCCGGCGTTATCTCGGCGCCATGGCTGCGGCGGCCAACTACGCCTTCGTCAACCGCGCGATGATGGCTCATCACGTGCGCGAAGCGCTGGAGCTCGATCTCGGGCTCGCGCCGCGCGAGCACCGACTGCGCACCGTCTACGACGTGTGCCACAACATCGCCAAGATCGAGACACACGAGGTCGACGGGGTACGTCGCAAGCTGTGCGTTCACCGCAAGGGGGCGACTCGGGCCTTCGGCCCGGGTCACCCGAGTCTGTCTCCAGGCCTTCGCGACCTGGGCCAGCCGGTTCTGATCCCGGGTGACATGGGTCGCTATTCCTTCGTGCTACTCGGGCGACAAGGCTCGGAAGAAGCGTTCGGCTCGACGTGTCATGGAGCGGGCCGCAGGCTGTCGCGGACCGCGGCGAAGAAGTCGGCCCGCGGCCGACCCGTCGTGCGCGAGCTTGCAGATCAGGGCATCACCGTGCGTGCCGCCGGGATGGCCACGGTGCTCGAGGAGATCCCCGAAGCTTACAAGGACGTCGCGGACGTCGTTCGGGCGGTCGATGGGGCCGGGCTCGCGGCGCGGTTGGCGAGGCTTCGCCCGATCGCCGTCATCAAGGGATGAACGGGGGATGAACGGGGGGATAAGCGGGGTTAAGCCAAGGGAGAAGAGAGGGGGTTGTAGAGAGAGAAACCGTCGTTCATCCAGGCGGGGCTGCCCGGTCCCAGCGAGCGTCAGGCCTGGGCGGCGCGCTGGTCGAAGGCGCGCTGGAGTCGGGACTTGTAACGCGCGGCGGTATTGTCGTGAAGCACGCCCGCGCGGGCCGTACGATCGATCAGGCCCAGCGTTCCTCGCAGCATCGCGCGTGCCGCGTCGACGTCGCCCGCCTCGAGCGCGCTGCGGAGCTTTTTGACCTCGGTGCGCATTCGCGAGCGCCAGCCGCGGTTGCGCTGGCGGCGGACTTCGTTGCGCCGCGCCTGCTTCGCGGCCGACTTGTGGTTGGCCATCGTCTCCAGCCTCTCGAGATGAAGGGGGCCGAGCGCCCCTCGGTTTTCCCCAGGCGGCTTCGACCCACGAAGCCACGCATTCTGGGCGGCGGGGCGCCGCCTGTCAAGCTGCACGCGCCGCTAGTTCGGGCCCGAACGGGGCCCGCAGGCCCAACGGGTGCGTCACTCCGCCACGATCCCCTTGCGCTTGAAGTACTCGCGGGCGATGCGGGCCTCATCGGAGGCCGGCCAGGTCCGGATCACGTACTGCAGCTCCTGGACGCCGGCGGCGGTGTCCCGCGCCTCGAACAGCGCCAGGCCCTTCTTCAGATGTGCCGCGGGCATCTTTTCCGGCACGCCGTAATCGCTGATCACCCGTTCGAAAGCCTCCGCAGCCTGCTCGTAGCGGCCCATCGCGAACAGCGTCTCGCCGACCCAGAACTGGGCGTCGTCGGCCAGCGGGCCGCCGGCGTCTTGACGAAGCGCCGCCTCGAATCCCGCCAGCGCCAAGTCGAACTTTCCGCGCGAGTAGTCGGCATAGGCGGCGTTGAACATCTCCGAGGCCGACAGGTCCCCAGCGTCAGGACGCTCCTGTCCCGCCGGGGGCTGGGCCGGGGGGAGCTCGGGGGTTCCGGTCCCTTCGTCCCAGGTCGATGACCCGGTCCCGGACCATGCCAACCCGCCGGAAATCCGGATCGCGCGCAGCTCCGCGAGCGTCTGGTCGAGTCGTTGGTGGGCGGCGAGAAGCTGCTCTTCAAGCACGAGAACGCGCCGCTCGACCGATTCGATCTTGGTGACGGCCTCGGCGCACGCGTTGGAGGACATGGCGTTTCCTCCACGCTGCTCGATGCGCTCGATCGATTCGATCAGCCGCGCGGAGTCCTTCTGCAGCTTGAACAGCTGATCGCGAATCTCGGCCGCATCCGTCGTCGCGACCGACCGGCCTTGAACCGGCGTCGCGCAGCCAGACAGACACGATGCTCCCATGAGCGCCACAATCGCCATCAGCGTGGAGACAGCTGGGACCGAAGACTTCGTCATGGCTCGAGGACCTGGAACTCGACCCGTCTGTTCTTCGACCACGCCATCTCGTCGTGTCCCGGATCGGCGGGTCGTTCCTCACCATAGGAGATCGTTCGTAGCCGCCCGGAGTCGATGCCGAGACGCACGAGGTGATCGCGCACGGAGCGAGCGCGCCTCGCGCCGAGTCCGAGGTTGTACTCGATCGTGCCCCGCTCGTCGCAGTGGCCTTCCACCACCGCCGAGTTGTCGGGATGCTGGCGCAGCCAGCGCGCATTCTCCTCGAGCGTGCGCAATGCCACGTCGTCCAGCTCACTCGAGTCGAAACTGAAGTAGATCGTACGCAGCGGCCCCCGCTCGGTTGCGCGTGGTTGCTCGACGAGGCCGGAGCCGAGTTCCTCTGAAATCAGCTCGCCTTCGCCGAAGCCTTCGGCTCCGAGCTCGGCCGTATCCGCGCCGCTATCCATGGCATCGCGCGGATCGGTGTCCGGAGTCGCGGGCGTCGTGGCCGGCCCCGGCCCCGTATCGAGACCTGGACCGCTCCGGCTGCCACAACCCGCAAGGCCCGACGCGAACGCGAAGAACACTCCAGCGATTAATAGCATGACGCCAGCATGTCGCATCTTCGAACATCTCCTGAGCGGGTGCACCGATCGACGGCAACGGCAACCCTCGACCTTGACCCTTGGCACCCGCAGTCGGCAAGGAGGCGGAGTATACCGCGGATCCCGCGCTCGTCTGCGACGTGAGCCGCCACCCACGCAGTCCAGATCAAGACCGCGGCGGGCTCCAGTCGGGCGTTTCCGCCGGTGCGCCGCGCGTCAAGCGCCTCACGTCGGTCCCGTCGTCGCGAATCGTGTAGATCGCGTACTCGCCGTCTCGATTGCCGGAAAACACCAGGTGGCGCCCGTCGGGTGCCCAACGAGGGTTTTCCTTGTTGCCGGGACCGCTGGTGATGATGGTCTCGCGCCCCGTGGCGAGCTCGTGAAGCACGATCTCGAAGCGGCCCGCGATGCGGCTGACGAAGGCGATGCGAGTCCCATCGGGTGACCACGCGGCGGACTCGTTGTAGCCGCCCTGCCAACTCAAGCGCGTCGTTTCTGACCCGTCGCGGCTCATGACGTAGATCTGCGGCGATCCCGAACGATCCGAAGTGAAAGCGATCCGACGCCCGTCCGGCGCCCAGCAGGCTGCGATGTCGATCGCTGGATGGCGCGTCAAACGCGTCTCGCGTCCGGTGGCCAGTTCGTAGAGGTAGAGCTCCGTGTTGCCGTCTCTGTCGGAAGAGAAGACGAGCGACTGGCCGTCGGGGGCGAAATCGGGCGCGGCGTTCAGATCACCGCCTTTTGGATGCAGAGTCGTCACCGTGCCGTCCTCGTCGAGCAGATAGATCGACGGCTTTCGGTCGAGATACGAAAGGAAGGTCAGTCGCCGGCCGTCGGGCGACCACGACGGCGAGAGGTTGATCGTCCCGGTGGAAGTCAGACGGCGCACTCGCGCGCCGTCGTAGTCCATCAAGTAGACCTCCTTGCCCTCACCATGCACGGAGACGAAAGACAGCCTGGTTTGAGCGATGCCGGGCCGACCGGTCAGTGCCTCGACGATGGCGTCGCCCGCGACGTGCGCCAACCTTCGCAGGTCACCGGGAAGAGCGCCGCCCCATGTCTTGTGCAACAGCTCTTCACCGGCGGAGGTTTCCACCAGTCGAACCGTAAAGCGGCCCCGATCGCCGAGTGATTCGAGCCGCGAGGTGGCCAGATACGCGGCGCCGACCTCGCGCCAGGCGCGAGCGTCGGCCAGCCGGCCCGCCGCGATGCGTCCCTCGCCGCGGGGGTCGAGCAGGCCGAACCAGCCGGAAAACTCGAGGTCGTCGCGCAGCACGCGGAAGACCTCGGCAGCCCCCGTGAGACCCGCACCGGTTCCGGCCTCTGTGGGGGGCACGGCGAGGGCCACACGCCGCGCGCCTGTGGCTCGCAACGTGCCCGTCAGCTCGTCCTGCTGGGCCTGCGCCGCTCCGGCGAGCACGGCGGCCAGCGCCAGCGACAAGACGAACCCCGGCGTAGACCGCAGACCGCCCCGCTGGGCTCGCCGCGCGAGCCGGGCTGGAGCCGGCCGTGCGTCCCGCTCGCCGCGTGGACGAATCGCGTCGAGCTGATCGGTTGAGTGAACGCTTTTCACCATGGACTCCTGGTCGGAATCGTGCGCTCCTCACGGGCGGCAGAG
>CP070706.1:3859065-3865519 GCA_020350085.1 Acidobacteriota bacterium | reverse complement strand
TCCCGCGCGCATCTTGGGTAGATGAGAGCAGCCGTTTGCCTGGGAGCCGTCGCCGATGGAGGCCTGCGCCATTCCCCGCTCCGAGCCGCCCCCGCAGCCCGAAGAGCAGGTCGTTCGCGCTCGAGCTGGGGACCTTTCCGCGTTCGAGGAGCTGTACCGCGAGCACGTCGACAGGGTCTACGCCCTGTGTTTGAGGATGACGGCAAACGCCGAGCGGGCCGAAGAGCTGACCCAAGAGGCGTTCGTTCGTGTCTGGGAGCGTTTGCGCACGTTCCGCGGTGAGAGCCCTTTCGGTCGCTGGCTGCGGACGATCGCGATCAACACCGTTCTCGCTGACTGGCGCTCTTCGGGACGCCTGCGTGCCCTCGAACGAGGCTTGGACGAGATGCCTCCTCTAGCCAGCAACGAGGCGGCATCCGCCTCGCGCCTCGACCTGGAGGCGGCGATCGCGAAACTGCCTGCGGGGGCGCGCACCGTCTTCGTGCTGCACGACATCGAGGGTCTGCGGCACGAGGAAATCGCACGTCTCGTCGGCTCGGCTACGGGAACCTCGAAAGCGCAGCTGCATCGGGCACGCAGGCTGCTCAGGGAGGCACTCCGGCGATGACTCGAGAGATGACCCCCATGATCGATTGCACCGAAGCGAAGTCGCTGCTCGACGAGCTCGTCGATGAGCAGGTCGGCGAGTCGAGCGGCGATCTGCTCACCGAGCACGATCGGCACGCGATCGAGCGACACCTCGAGCGCTGCACGTCGTGTCGGACGGAGCTCCGGCAGCTCCGCGATCTGCGCCGTGCGACCGCCGATCTTCCGGAAGAGATCGCGCCCGAGCGTGATCTCTTCCCCGAGATCCGCTCGCGGATCGCCCCGGGCACTGTCGTGACGCACCCGCGCGCAGCCAGCCACCCGCGGCGCTGGATTGGGCTCGCGGCCGCAGGGTTGCTCGCCGCGGGCGCTTTGACGGCGGCGCTTCTGCTCGGTCGCGCGGAGCGTAGCCCGGCGACCTCCCCGCGGGGCACAGGTCTCGCTCAGCCTGCCGCGACCCTCATGGCCGACGACTGGCTCGTGGCGGAGCGCGAGTACCTTCAGGCAACAGACCGATTGCTGAGCGCGCTCGAGGCGCGAGAGTCGCAGCTATCACCCCAAACGCTTGCCGTGTTGGAGAAAAATCTTCAGGTCATCAACGATGCGATCGAGGATGTACGGACCGCCCTCGAGTCCGATCCCGCAAATACACAGAGCAGTCACATTCTGACCGCTCTCTATCAGCAGCGAATGCAGCTGCTCTGGACCGCGAATCGGCTCTCCTCGTGAGTCGGAGCGGAGTGAGGAATCGTCATGCGTAAGCTAGCTTTGATCAGCACCGTCGCGATCGTCGCCGCGGCTTCGTGCCTCGTCGCACTGGCGGGCCAACCCGTCGACATCACGCGCCCGGCAGCCGCCGATGGCACGGTGAGCATCGAGTTTCTCGCCGGCTCGGTGCGTGTCGTGGGTTGGGACCGCGCCGAGGTCCAGGTGACCGGCGTGCTGGACGATTCGGTCGAGGAGTTCGACTTTTCGACTTCCGGCAGCCGGACTTCGATCGAGATCGTGCCGGCCGAACATTCGCATCGGATGCCCGGTGAGACCGACCTAGAGATCCACATCCCGTCAACCAGTGAGCTCGATGTCGAGACCGTCAGCGCCAGAATCTCCGTCAAGGCCGTCACGGGCGAGATCTCGGTGGAGTCGATCTCGGGCGAGATCGCGATCGAGGGTGCCGTCGTGGAAGTCGACGCATCGACGGTGAGCGGATCGGTCAACATCACCGCCGACGAGCTTCTGCGGAACGTGTCGGTCGAGTCCGTCTCCGGCACCACGACCCTCGTCGGTCCGTTGAGTCCCAAAGGCAGCTTCGATTTCGAAACGGTCTCGGGCAAGATCGAGATGAGAATCCCGGCGGGAACATCTGCGGAATTCGACCTCGAAACGTTCAGCGGTGAAATCGATAACGAGTTCGGACAGAAGGCAGAGCGAAGCTCCTTCTTGCCGGCCAAATCGTTGAGCTTCTCGCTCGGCAACGGGGAGGCCGAAGTCTCGATCGAGTCATTCAGCGGTCGCATCGTGCTGCGAAAGATGTGAGAAGCCAGCGGACTGAGGATCGTGGCGAGCACGGCTGGCCTTCGCTTGGGCACGAGGTCTCGGCGGAACTGATGATTCAGGCTAGACTGGCGTCCTCGAGTCGACCCACGCATGTGGGGAGCATCCCGCGAGGTTCGGCCATGTCGGAGAGAACCACCCTCAAGCACTACGAGCTTCTCTCGCGCATCGGCGAGGGCGGCATGGGGGTGGTCTACCGTGCGATGGACAAGCGTCTCGGGCGCACGGTCGCACTCAAGATGCTTCCTCGGGAGCTGGCTAAGGACCGCGAGCGAAGCGAACGGTTCGAACGGGAGGCTCGGATCGCTTCCTCGATCAGTCACCCCGGCATCGCCACTCTGTACGAGTTCGATCGGGAAGGCGACGTCGCTTTCCTGACGATGGAGTTGGTCGAGGGCCGCACCGTCGGTGAGCTGCTGCGCGAAGGACCGTTGCCGATCGATCGCGTGCTGGATTGCGGCATTCAGGTGAGCGAGGCACTCGCCGCTGCTCACCGTCAAGGAGTCGTTCACCGCGACCTCAAGCCGGGCAACATCATGGCCGCAGATTCCGGCTACTACAAGATCTTGGACTTTGGCGTGGCACGCGTGGATCACTCGTTGGCCGGACCGGTCGACGGAAGCGACGACGGTGAGACGCACACGCTCGAGCACGCCACGAAGACGGGCATGCTCTTGGGTACGCTCGCCTACATGAGTCCGGAGCAGGTGCTCGGTGAACCGCTCGACGCTCGCTCTGACATCTTCTCGCTCGGCAGCGTGCTGTACGAGTTGACGACCGGCCATACTGCTTTTCACGGCAACAACCAGATCGCCACGGCACACGCGATCCTGCACGACGAACCGGCTCCGCTCCACGTCGCGCGAACCGACGCGCCGATGGGCCTCGAAGCCGTCATCAACAAGTGCCTGACGAAGAGCAAGGACGATCGCTACGCCTCGGCCGCGCTGCTCGCCGCCGACCTTCGCGCACTACGGCTCGACAGCCTGTCCGGCCCGCACAGTGGACTGCGTCTTCACGCTCATGCCCCGCGACGACGTGCGTGGAAGACCTGGCTGGTGGTCAGTGTTCTGGCTGTGATCGGTCTGGCCGTCGGCGTCGCCAGCTGGCGCATGATCGGCGCGGGCACCGCTCCGGCGCGGCGGACCTCTGTCGCGTCGGCACCGCTGATGGCCACGTCGTCGCCGCTACCCGCTGAGCCGCGGGTCGTGGTCGCTTTCTTCGAGAACAACACGGGTGACACTTCCGCCGATTGGCTGAGCCACGGCTTGCCGGAGATGCTGACGACGGATCTATCGCGCGCTGGTGGACTCGAAGTGATCGCCACGCAGAGGCTGCGAGACCTGATGCAGCAGGCAGGTCAAGGTGATCGGCAGGAAATCGATCGTTCGACCGCCACCGAGCTCGCCCGGTGGGCGGGCGCGAGCGTCGTCATCGGTGGGTCCGTGTTCAAGCTGGGCGACACGTATCGCATCGACGCCCAGGCGTACGACACGAGCAGCGGCACGGTGCTCGCCGCGCACAAGGTCGAGGGCGAGGATCTGTTCCAGATGGTTGGCGATCTGACGGTTGGTCTTCTGGAAGGGCTCGCGCTGAAACCGGCGGAACCGCTGCGAGTCAAGCTCGTGTTGACTTCTTCTCCGCAAGCGTTCCGCTCGTACGTTCGCGGTAAGGAGCTCTACGACGGCCTGCAGTACACCGAAGCCATAGAAAGCTTTCGCCGTGCTCTGGATTTCGATGCGAGCTTCGCCGTTTCGCGGCTTTATCTGGCTCTGAGCCTGCAGATGTCGGGAGAATCGGACGACGCGCTGACACTTCTGGATCGAGCGCTCGAGCAGTCCGATCGGATGCCTGAACGAGAGCGACTACTGGCGGATGCGCTCCACTCTCTGCTGCGAGACGGTGATCTGGAAGCGGCGACTCCTCGTTTCGAGCAATTGATCGAAAGAGTGCCTGGAGAGAAAGAGACCTATGTGTGGTGGGCTCGAGCTCTGATCGATCGCTCGGGTCAGCCTCTTCAGGCGATGCTGTTGCTGCGCGAGGTCCTCGAGAAGGACCCGAACTATCTGCCGGCGATCGCGACGCTGGCCGAGTCTCTCGCGCGATTGGGCGCGACCGAGGATGCGCGACAGCTCGTTCGAGAAGCTGTGGTGCGGAAGCCCGAAGCGCGTGCTTCACTCGAGCGATTGATCGAACGTTAGCCCGAATTATTCATGAATGCGCCGGCCGGACGCCCGGGGGAGCGTCCGGCCGACCTTCTTACGGGGAGGGAGAGGGGGGAGTTGAGCGCTCGTCACGACTCCGGATCGGGAGGAGGAGGAGGATCGAAGCCAAAGCCCCGGCCGAAGCGAGGCCGGCCGCGTCCGGGCGCAAGGTCCCATCGTTCGCGACGCTCTTTGCGGCGCTCCGCGAACATCTCGAACTTCTCGCGCTGCTCGGGTGTCAGCACGCCAGAGAGAGTCTCGTGCAGCTCGACGCGCTTTTCCGCGAGCTGTCCGCGCAGGTCCTTGATCAACAGCATCTGCTCGCCGATGGCGGTCGGATCGGGAGTGTCAGCCTCGATCAGCGTATGAAGCTGCTCGCGAGCCTCGTACATCTCACGGTGTAGCGGCTCGATCTCGCTGCGAAAAGCTTCGTGGGCGCTTGTCCAGGCCTCGCGCTGCTCGTCGTTCAGGCCGAGCCGTTCGGCCATCATCTCGTGGCGGGCATGGGGACCCGCGGGACCGAGCTCGTGCCGCCCTCGATGGTGACGGCGATCCGCTTCAGCCCAAGTGCTAGCTGTCAGCCCCATCAGCGCCAGCGCCAATCCGGCCAGGGCAACTCGTCTCATCGTCACTTCTCCTTTCAACTGCGTTCTCCGGCGGGCCGGAAGAGGTTTCTGTTCACGTTGAGATCTTAGCGAGCTCGAGTGGTGCAATCCTCAACCTCGCGCAAGGCTTTGGTAAGAAATGTAAAGCCCATCGTTGTGAGTGAGTTACGGAGCCGTCCGGTGCTAGGATTTCCTTGATGAGGCGCACTGTTCGACGTCCACGCCGCTGGGTGCTGCCACTGATCGCCGGGCTCTTGCTGGCTCTGGCAGCGCTGCAGTACGTTTGGCTGGGCCGGCTCAGCGAAGCCGAGCGCGAGCGGCTGGCGGCCAGCTCTGCCGCGGCTGCAGATCGCTTCACCGAAGATGTCGATCGCGAGATCACGCGGGCGTTCTTCTTCTTCATACCACCACCTCGGAGCTCTTCGTCCGAGTGGGAACGGCTGTTGACGAGGCGCTTGACCGAGTGGCGTGACACCGCGCCCTACCCTCAGATAGTGCGCGACCTGTACCTGGTCGAGCGTACGGACGAGGAGATCGATCTCGTCGTGCACTGGACGCGTGAGGGTGAGCTGACACGAAGCCCGGACTGGCCGCCGGAGCTCGATCGACTTCGCCAAGCAATGCGGACCATGCCGAATCGAAGAGCGAGGTTTCCCTACCCCGTGATCGGATCTCCCATCCCGGCCCTGGTGATTCGCGCACGCCCGACACGTGGCCCGCTGCCTTTCGCTCAACCGCCGGACGTCCCCTCCCCCCTGCCGCGTCGGTCCGAAGCGCGCCGCGAAGCCTCCTACGTCATCGTGCTTCTCGACCAAGAGTTCATCGCCTCGGAGTGGTTGCCCGAGCTGACGGAGCGCTACTTCTCATCGCACGGTATGCACGGCTTCGAGGTGGTCGTTGCGGCAGGCGAAGAGCTCGAAACGATCGTCTATCGTTCGTCAGATTCGCTCAACACGGATCAGATTCAGCGCGCCGACGGTCGTCGCCCACTGCTGCGGCTGCGGCCGTTCCGCGAGTTGCGATCGTTGCCCGTTGAGCTGAGAGAATCGTTGCAGCAGTTCTTTGGAGCCGACCCCCGTTCCCGCTTCGCGCGCTCCCGCGGTGGCCAGCGACGCGGGTGGCCGCCGCGACTGTCGTGGCCCGAGCAGGCGCAGGCCGGCCCGTGGACGTTTGTGTGGATTCACCGCGCCGGCTCGATCGAGGCCGCGATTCGCCACGCACGCTGGCGCAACGTGTCCCTGAGCCTCGGTATTCTCTTACTGCTGGGCGTAACGCTGTGGTTGATGGTGCGGTGGGCTCGGCGTGCCGAGCTGTTGGCCGATCAGCAGATGACGTTCGTCGCTGGGGTGACGCACGAGCTGCACACGCCGCTGACCGCCCTGGGCACCGCCGGTCAGAATCTCGCCGATGGAGTCGTCTCAGGTGAAGACCAGGTGCGCCGCTACGGCACAATGATCGTCAAAGAGGCCGGTCGCCTGTCACGCATGGTCTCCCAGGTGCTCGAGT
>CP070706.1:3854544-3858965 GCA_020350085.1 Acidobacteriota bacterium | reverse complement strand
GTGGACCCGTTCGCAAAGAATTCGAACCGCTGGAGAGATGGCTTTGGACATGGTGCTTGTCGACCCCTCGCCTTTGCCCGTGTACCAGGCGATCGCGGAGAAGGCTCGTCGACTCGACGCTCTTGGCCTGAGCCATGAGCGGATCGGCGCAAAGCTGGGCGTGAGCGGGAAGACTGTGACCAAGGCGATTCGATGGCACCGCTCGCTGGCAGACGGTGAGGGTTGACAGGCGCAGGAGCGGTATGATAGACACTGCCTATCATGAGCCGGCGCCAGGAATGGTCGCTCTCGGAGGCGGCCCGACTGCTCGAGCAGCCGCAGCATCGGCTGATCTATCTGTGCGAGAAAGGCGTCATCGTGCCGGACCTGGGCGATGCCGAGGGGCGCGGTAGTAGCCGGCGGTTTTCCACCCGCAATCTGCTGGAGTTCGCGTTAGCTCTGAAGCTGCGGGAATTGACCATTCCAGTGGGGACGGTCGCGGCCATCGTGCACGTGCTGCGAGGTTTCGAGAAGACGGTGGCCGCTCACCTTGACGGTTTCGGTCTGGCCGAGGGGCTGCGTAAGAGCGGAGGGCCGGACCTGCGCATCATCATCAGCGATGGGGAATGCCTGTACTTCACGCTGGGCCTGCCGAATCAGCGGCCGAAACTGTTCGGCGGGATCGACTTTCGCGAGCTCACCTCTCGAGGCAAGCGTCGGCGTGTGAGCCGGCGTGATCTGCGCGCCGTTGAGAAGTTCGGTGGGCCAGAGGGGAGTCGTTATGCGCGGGTCGAGATCGATGTGACTCGCCTGGCCAAGGATCTGCCCGTGGGGAGATAAATTTTTTTGGGGAGAATGATAGACGCTGTCTATTATGGGGGCGGCCCCATGAAAGCGGAAACAAAGCCTGCCTGCACGGAATCCGAGCAGCAAAGGGACTGGGATCCTCGATATCACCCCGCCGTGCGAGAGCTGTTGGACCACGTGGCTCATCAGCTCGCCGAGGAATACGTGCGCTTGATCAAGCAGGCCGCCACGGAGGATCAGCGATGAGAGCAGCGATCTACGCCCGCTACAGCTCGGAAAACCAGCGGCCCGAGAGTATCGAAGACCAGATCTCGGCCTGTCGCAGACTCGCTGTGGAACGGGGCTACGCTGTCGAGGACAGCCGTATCTACAGCGACATGGCGGCCTCGGGCGCCCGGAAGGACCGAGCAGGACTGGCCGCTTTGCTTGCCGAGAGCGCAAACGGCGACTTCGAGGTCGTGCTCGTCGACGATCTCTCGCGTCTGGCGCGGGACAACTTCTTGATGCTGTCGATACTTGCGGAGCTTCGCTTTCAGGGCATTCGCGTCGTGTCGGTCGCCGACGGTCTCGATAGCGAGGATCAGGAAGCGACGATCGGCATCCAGGTACGCGGCATCTTCAACGAGCTGCAGTTGCAGGATCTGCGCAAGAAGACGTTACGGGGCCAGATCGGCCAAAAGCAACGCGGTTTCTCAGTCGGCGAGCGGACTTTCGGCTACAAATCCGTGCCGGTCGGCGAGATGCGCATGGACAAGAAGGGTCGGCCCCGCCCCGACGGCTATCGCATGGTCATCGAGCCACGCGAAGCGGCCATCGTGTTGCGCATCTTCCGTGAGTTCGCCGACGGTCATTCCCAATCACGTATCGTGAAACGGTTCAACGAGGAGGGTGTCCCGGGGCGATTTCGTGCGAGTAAAGGTTGGTCCCCAGCGACCGTCCACCGCATCCTCCGTAACCCGAAGTACGTCGGTCGGTGGACGTGGAATACGACAGAGACTCGACGTGATCCACGCACCGGACGTCGGCGGGCGTTTCCCAAGCCCGAGTCGGAGTGGATCATCCACGAAGACGACGCGCTGCGGATCGTCCCACAACAGCTCTGGGACGAGGTCCAGCAGCGGATCGAACAGGTGCGCAAGACCTGGCCCGGCGGGAAGGGCCGGCGGGGATTCGCGAACCAGCACGGCGGCCGGGTCCAACACTACCCGCAACAGCTCCTCTCGGGGCTGATGACCTGCGCGAACTGCGGCGCGGCCATCGCTCAGGTCAGCGGCAAGGGGGGTGGTTACTACGGCTGTCTCGGGGCCGTGAAAAAGGCCTGCGAGAACCGTCTGCTCGTGCGACGAACGCTCGCCGAAAGAATCGTTCTCTCCGCCGTTCGGGACAGACTCAGCTCACCGAGAAGCGTGCACTACGTGCTCGAACGCGTCGAGGGGGAGGTCCGTGACCTCCATCGCGACCTGCCAGCGACGATCAGACTCAAGCAAGCCGAGCTGGAAAACGAACAGCGGCGCGTCGACAACTTCGTGGAGTTCGTCGCCGAGGGCCGCGGTAGCCGCGCGCTCGGACAAGCCCTCGCCACGTCAGAGCGGCGCGTCGACGAGCTCGAAGCCGAAGTCCGAGCGCTCTGCTGCAGCCGGGATGGGCTGCTCCAAACGCCGCCACTGGCCTGGGTCGAAGAACGCCTCGCCACACTACAACAGCTTCTCGAACGACAAACCGAAGCCTCGGCGAGGTTGCTCAGAAAGCTCCTCGGAACCGTGAGACTCGAGCCCACCCGCGGTGATATCGGCAAACCCTACTATCGCGCCCATTCGAATCTGCAAGTCCTCGCACTCCTCGAACCGCTTCCCGACGATCCCCTCTCGGGGAGTGGTTCGAGTGCTTTGCGATGGTGGAGGCGGCGGGAATCGAACTCGATCCGACCGTTTTTCGTAAGTTGCTACGATGCAGGACTTTCAGGGCGAAATCGCGCCGGGGGCAACGAGTTAGAAGCTAACTTGTTGCCCTTTCCTTTCCCCTGGAGTCCCCTGGAGTCCTCCCCAGTCTTGGAGAGCGGCGGGAAAGGTGTCCCGCCGCCGGCAGTCTCGATCGGCCGTCCCGGCGGCGAACGTCCTCAGCAGCATCCCGCAGTAGGGAGGGATTCAGTCTCTGACGCCCCCACGAGCGTACCGCGCGCGACAGGCTGGCGGTCATGCCCGCCGCCGCGCCTTCGACCGTCTACCGGCCCCGCCATCCCGAGCGCTCGGACTTCTACGAGATCTTCGAGCAGCACTTCGAGCGATACCTCTCGGTCTACGACGAGCGCTACGAGCCGCGATGGGGTCCGCTGCGTCCCGTCGTGCGACCTGCGGTCGAGCGCTTCCTCGATTGCGGTCGCCTTCAAGGAGGCTTCGCGCGGGTTCGATGCGAACGTTGCGGCGCCGAGCACCTGCTCGCGTTCTCCTGTTCGTGCCGCAACTTCTGCCCCTCGTGTCAAGCCAAACGCGCTGCACTCTTCGCCGAGAAGCTCGTCAACGAGGTGCTCGAGCGCGTCGCCCATCAGCATCTCGTGCTGACGATCCCCCGCGCGATCCGCGGCCTGTTCCGACGCGACCGCAGGCTGCTCGGCATCCTGGCCCGCAGTGCCTACGACGCGATCCGCAAGACCTGCGAGGCAACCCTCGAGCGACAAGATCTCCGGCCAGCCGCCGTGCTCTCGATCCAGACCTTCGGATCGTTCGCCAACTACCACCCGCACATCCACGCCGTGCTCGCCAAAGGCTGCTTTGGCAACGCGGGCGCATTCCACCCGATCCCGGAGCTCAACACTGCGGTCATCGAGGAAGTCTTCCGCCGGCTCGTCCTCGGCCGACTCAACCGGGCGAAACGCTTGTCGCAAGAGTTCATGCAGAATCTGCTCTCGTGGGAACACTCGGGATTCTCCGCGCGGCTCGGCGTCGCGATCGGCGCCGATGACCGCGCTGGACTCGAACGTCTTGTCCGGTACATCGTCCGCGTGCCCGTGCCGGCTGGCACGGTTCGAATCGCGGGTCGAGCGGTCATCGTCTGCACCCCACCCGATCCACGCACGGGCGCCACGCAGCTGAGCCTCGATCCTCTCCCCCGCGGCCGGACAGTCCGCCGGACTGTCCGGCATGCGAGTTGGACGCGCAACGCTCGTCCAACTCGAAGCGGGGACCCCTCATTCACGCGGTCACGGCGCAGATACCCGACCGCGGCCAGCATCTGACCGGGGCGGCCTACGGCTTCTGCTCGCACCGAGCGCGCGGGGCGCGAGCCCGAGCCGTCAGCGAATCCGTCGAGCAACAGCCGGAAAAAGCCCCCGAGAGCCCGCAGCCCGCATCCGCCTCGCGAGCCTCCTGGGCTCGCCTGATGAGGCGCATCCTCGAGATCGATCCACTCCTATGCGCTCGCTGCGGCGCGCCGATGAAGATCATCGC
Source organism: Acidobacteriota bacterium (assembly GCA_020350085.1). GTDB lineage: Bacteria > Acidobacteriota > Polarisedimenticolia > J045 > J045. Next base: position 3,854,736 of record CP070706.1, on the reverse strand, counting down.
TTTTCTCACAGAGACCGATGTCGTGCACAAGATCGTGCGCCACATCGAAAATGGCGGCGGCGATGACCCGTTCGAAGCGCGCGCGCCGCCCGCTTGATCCGCTCGAGTTGCTTCGCACTCATCCCCGACCAACGCGCCAGCAGCCGACGGCCGCCTCCCCTTGCGGCCGAAACAACCCGGTGCGCTCGACCT
>CP070706.1:3848632-3854444 GCA_020350085.1 Acidobacteriota bacterium | reverse complement strand
GCCAGAGCGCTGGTCTCCGGGTCGCGCGCCTTGCCGCCCCGCCAGCATGCCTCGACGAGCGCATCGAGAACCGTTGCGGCCTCGATCGAGTCGGCGCCCAAGTCCGCCTCGATGTGCTGCAGCAAGTCGCGCGCCTGCTGCTCAGCCGCGGCATACTGACCTTGCTTCATCGCTGCGCGCAGCTGCTCGACGGTGACCGGCTCTGCTTCTTGTGCAGCCGAAGCGGCAACGAGCAGAAAGACGAAGAATGAGAGGCCGCCGCGCTTCAATTGACCGATGCTCATCGATACGCTCCACGCCAAGATCTAAGATCGTTGTGTCGACCGTCTCGACGCGTCCGTTCTCGCGAACGCCTCGAGCCGCTCTTTACGTCCGTTCATGCTACCCTTACTTCTACTGTGGACTCATCGTATGAGCGTGAGAGGGAGCGTTCCACTTACTGATTGATTAAGGGTCGAGGGACGACGCCCCTCACTAACTCGTTTGTCAGCGCGGCGGGCGCGGTGGGAGGAACGATGACCGGTTTCGGCAAACTGCAGGTACACGTCGTGATTTCGGCCTTGCTGTGTGTTGCCGGCATGGCATCGTTGGGAGGAGACTCCGGCGAGCCGCTCGTCGAGCTGCGCTGGGCGCTGGGCAAGCTGGCCGCGCAGAGCGCCGCTCCAAGCGCCATCGACAAGGACGTTCAGCTCGAGCCAGGGACGAAGCTGAAGTTTCTCGTCGAACCGCTCTCGCCATCGTCGGTGTACCTGATCTTGCTCGATTCCAGCGAGCAGATCCACCTGCTTTACCACGAGTCGGCGAAGGCACAGCAGGCTAGCGACGGTGCTTCGCCGACCTACGTCCCACCAGGCAGCCAGTGGTTTGAGCTCGACGACAACGCCGGGCGTGAGACCTTCTTCCTGCTCGCGTCTGCGGAGCCGCTCGTCGCGCTCGACGCGTTGCTCGAACGGCACGCGTCGGCCGATCCGGCAGCTCGCCAAGGCGTGGTGGAAGAGATCGTCCAGGAGATCCGCCGGTTGCACAAGGAGCACCGAAGGTTCTCGCGCCCCGTCGAAAAGCCGGTCATGATCGGCGGTCAGACTCGAAGCGGCGGACCTCCCGCCAGTATCGAACAGCTCGCGGTGGAGATCAGTGCGGAGCGCTTCTACGGCAAGTCGATCACCATCGATCACTGACCTGAACGGTGGGTCGAAGGCGACGCTCCTGCTGCTGGCAGCGGTTCTGCTGTCGGCCCACGCCGCATTCTGGTTGCTGCCGGGGATTTTCGAGCCGCTCGAGGCGCGCCTCGCGGACCGGATGTTCGCGCTGCGCGCCCAGTTCGAGACTCTGGCGCCACGCTACGACGACACCGTCGTGCGCGTGGACATCGACGACAGAAGCCTACAGAGCATGGGCACCTACTACCTCGGGCGCGAGGAATACGCTCGCCTCGTGGAGAATCTCTCGCGCGCGGGCGTGGCGGCACAGCTTCACGACGTCATCTTCGCTTCACCGCAGTCCGCCGCGGCCGACCAGGCGCTGATCTTCGCGACCGAGCGCGCCGAGAACGCGTACTACGGTATGGCGCTCGGACTCGCACTCGGTACGGACGTGGAGGCGGAAGACGATCTCGGTCGTGATGCTCTCGCGCTCTTGGATCGCGTGCGGCTCCCGAGGCCGCACCACGAAGATCTCGACGGGTTCTATCGGGCGACCCGGCATTTCCTGACCTATCCGTCGCTCGCGAACGCGGCGCGCGGGATCGGGTTTCTCGACATCACTGTGGATCGCGACGGCGTGTACCGACGCGTGCCTCTGCTGGCGCGCGACGGTGACGCCCTGCTGCCCAGCCTGCCGTTTCGCGTCGCCTGCGATCTGCTCGGTGTCGGGCTGGACCAGATCGAGATCCGGCCCGGCCGGTCGATCACGCTGCGAGGGGCGCGGCCCCCCGGTGCGGAGCAGCCGCGCGACATCAAGATACCGATCGATGCGCACGGACGGATGATCGTCGATTTCGTCGGGCCGTGGGGAGCGATGACACACTATCCGTTCGCGGTCATCTACGAGGCGTCCGACGACCGGTTCATGATGGAGGATCTTCGCGAGGAGCTGGCGGGTCGCGTGGCCGTCGTCTCGTGGGTCTCGACCGGGGCAGGGGACATTGCCGCCGTGCCGGTCGATCCGACCTACCCGCTGTCGGGGATCCAGGCCAACGTCGTCCATTCGATCTTGACCGAGCAGTTTCTGCGCCAGGCGCCAACGTGGTTCATGATGCTGTGCGTCGAGGTGCCACTGCTCGTTCTCCTGTTCGTGGGATCGAGGCGCTTGTCGACGCTGCCGTTCGTTTTCTTGCCACCGCTGCTCGTCGCGCTGCACGTCGTGGGGGCCTTGGCAGCGTTTCTGTTCGGCCGCGTGATCATGGGAATCGCCGGGCCGATGATCATCCTCGCGGTATCCACGCTCGTGATCGCCGCCTGGCGCTACCATTCCGAATCTCAGGCGCGGGCGGTGTTGCGCCACACGTTCGATGCCTTTTTCCCTCCGGCAGTCGTCGACAAGGTCATGATGCAGGCCGGGGAGATGGCCGCGAACGCTCAGAAGAAGGAGTTGACGATCCTCTTCAGCGACATCAGAGGATTCACGGAGCACTCGTCCAGCCTGGAACCGGGGCACGTCAGAGAGCTGCTCAACGAGTACTTCGAGCGCATGATCGAGATCGTGTTTCGGCACGAGGGAACGCTCGACAAGTTCATCGGTGATGGGTTGATGGTCTTCTTCGGCGATCCGCAGCCGCAGTCGGATCATGCGTTGCGCTGCGTACGCGCCGCACTCGAGATGCAACGAGCGGCGCGTGATATCGATAACGCATGGCGACGGCGCGGCGACATGCCGCTCGCAATCCGTATCGGCATCAATACCGGTGAGGTCATCGTCGGCAACATGGGCTCCTCCAAGCGCTTGTCCTACACGGTGCTCGGCGAGGCCGTGAACCTGGCACAGCGTCTCGAATCAGCGGCACCGACCGGAGGCATCTTGATTTCGGCTCGCACCCGAGAGCTAGCCGGCGACCAGATCGTCACGCGGCGGATAGAGCCGGTCCGGGTCAAGGGTTTCGCAGAACCGATCGATGTCTACGACGTGCCGCTCGATCAGGACACGGGTGCTCGGGTCGAGCCCGAGCTGCTGCGTCGTGGGAACGAGTAGAGCGTCAACCGGATCGAGAGCGCCGCACCAGCACCATGGTGATGTCGTCGAGCTGCGGAGCATCGCCGCCGAACGCTCGAACGCTCTCGAGCAACCTGCTGGACAGGTCGGAGAGTGACTCTGCGTGATGGCGGCGGAAGACCTCCGCGACGCGTGGCTCGCCAAACATCTGCTGTGAGCCGTTGTGATACTCGTACACCCCGTCCGTGATGAGAGCGAGGATGTCACCTGGACCGAGCACGATCGTTTCGGAGTTCGGTCGAGGAAGCCCTGGCATCACGCCCATCGGCAAGGTAGTCGAGCCGAACCATTCACAGTCGTTCATGGCGGCGCGGTAGACCAGAAGCGGCGCTTGCCCGGCTGCGTGGTATTGGATCGTGTGCTCGCGCGCGTTCAGCAGTCCGAGAAACGCGGTGACGAAGCGCTCGTCAGGAAGATCGCAAGCCAACTGCTCGTCAATCTGAGCGAACGCGTGGTCCAGTCCGGCACCGAGACGAAGGGCGACGCGCAGCATCGAACGCATTTGGGTGGCACAGATCGCCGGACCCACGCCGTGGCCGGTGGCGTCTCCGATCAGCAGCATGACGCGCTCGTCGTCGAGCGAGACGATATCGAACGTGTCGCCGCCGGTTTCCTCTGCGGGCAACGTCAGTCCGGCGAATTCGTAGTCCTCGAGTTCGGGCATGCGCGCCGGAAGCGTCCCGAGTTGGATTTGGCGCGCGACGGCTAGCTCGCGGTCCATGCGCTCTTTGACGATGATCTGCTCGGTCATCCGCACGCGCTGCAGCGCGACCGCACATTGAGCAGCGAGCACGACACCGACCCGCTCGTCGTGCTCATCGAACGCCCCGCCCTGCTTATTCAGCAGCTGCAGCACGCCGACGAGTGCCCCGTCGTAGCCGATCAGTGGCATCGTCAGCAGGCTTTTCGTACGATAGCCGGTCCTGGCGTCGAACGAGCGATTGAACCGTGTGTCCGAGTAGGCCTCAGGAACGTTGATCACGGACCTGGTTTGGATACATTCACCGGTGATTCCCGTGCGCGCGGACATGCGCACCGCATCGAAACCGTCGGCAGCCTTGACCACGAGCTCGTCTGTATCCGGTTCGTAAAGGAATACCGTGCCGCGATCGGCGTGCAGCACCTGCCTGCCGGCAGCGATCACTTCCTCGAGCATGGTCTGCAGATCGAACGGCGTCGCGAGCTTGCGCGTGATGTCGAGCACCTGCTTGAGCGCCTCGTAGCCGATCGGACTCGCTTGTGCTTCGTTCGTCATCGCCCTCATCCTCACCGGCCGCGGTCTTCCCCGAGCACGAGGAAGAGCGCGAGTGTGCTGAAGACTACGCCCGGTGCCTGCGGATGTCCACCACGCGATGAAGAAGGAGGAGCGCGCTCGGCAGCGGGAATGACTCAGAAGTAGCGTGCGGCCCGCTCGAGATGCGCGGTGCTGACGATGAAGCTGTTGCCATCGACGGCAGAGCGGAGCGGAATCGGCGCGCAGGCGCCGATGTAGTCCCATTCATCATCGTCGATGCGATAGCTGAGCCGGCAAGCGATGCAGACGACATCGGAGCCCTCGACGACATAGCCACGCTTGTATCGATAACAGCTGAAGCATGCATCCAGGTGAGCCCGGAGCAAGCCGGTGCCGTCGGTGCGTACGAGGAAGTTCACGTTCTTGTCGCCGTGCTTGAATGTGAAGAAGTGAACTTCCCCGTCAGCGACAGTAGATCGGGCGATGCGAACCACGTCCCCAGTGGCCTCGACAATCTGATACTCTGGCAGTTCGGGGCCGCAGCCTTGCAGCAGCAACCACGAGACGAGCAGTGATGAGAAGGCAGTGCGCATGATTATCAGATCAGCTCCTGATCACACTGTCTGGGTCGATGATGGCGGTTCTCCACGCGGGGACCAGGCCGGCTGCGACGTACGGAACGACGGCGAGCGGCAGACAGACCAGCAGCGTGTAGGCATCGAGCCGCGGCGCGATATCGAACGGCGGAAACTGCACCGACCAGCCCTTGAGAACGTGGGCGAACAGGGCACCGTCGAGCCAGATCAGGTGTAACTGGGCCAAGAGCAGCCCAGAGAGCACCGAAACCAGCGAGACGATCGACCCCTCGCAGGCCTTCAGCTCCAGCACGTCTCTGGTGGTCCACCCGACCGCTTTGAGCAGGCCGATCGTGCGGTACTCTTCTGCCGACAAGCCGGTGGCCTTGTCCCAGACGAGTACGGCGAACGCCGCGATCGTACCGATCAGTACGGCAAGCCACAGGCCGCCACGCCAGTCGAAGATCGCCTCGTAAGTGTGCCGAATCTGCTCCCGCGACACGACTCTCACGTCCGGCCACGCCTCGTAGATCTTGCGCGTGACGGTGGCGATCTCACTCGTCTGGGGCACCTCCACAGCGATGTCGGTGCATTCCTCCGCACCGAAGCCGAACACTGATCGGAGTTGGTCCGTCGGCATCACCACGAGATCGTTGGTCAGAAGCGCCGACGGGGCGACGAAAATCCCTGCCACTCGCGGAGCGAACAGCTCTCCGTTGTTCATCTTGATCGGAAGCCGATCGCCGAGGCCGAGGAATCGCACGTCCGCGAGGCCTTGCCCGACGAGGATGCTGGT
>CP070706.1:3845696-3848532 GCA_020350085.1 Acidobacteriota bacterium | reverse complement strand
CGCAGTCATGCGTTCACGGCCGATGCGCGGCCGTGGACGCTCCGCGCTAGCTGCTCGTGATCACGTCGATTCAGCTGGAAGGCCGTGCGCCGAGAAGCGCGGCCTCGAGCGTCTTGTCGAGCTTGAAAGGGCTGGTGATTCGAGATCGCCACTGTCTTGCGCGGCGCTCCGCATCACAATGGCAAGTGCCAGCAGCACGCACGACGAAAAAGCTGTGCGGAGCCGCGCTGCGAAGCTGAAACCGTGGGCCGGCCTCGAGCAGCAGTCGCGCACTGGGAACGTCTGGTTCGCTGTCCGTCATGACGTCTCTTTTCGGAGCGCGCCGGGGGCGCGTTCGGAGTCGGCGCATCTCCGCACGACCGATCGCGAGGACGTGCCCGGCCCCGGGGCGGACAGCCCGTCCCATCCACCGTCCGGAAGTCGGCCGGGTAGTCTGATCTCGGCTCCCCTATTTCGTAACCAAGTCTCTTTTTTAGATGGGTTTAACTGCTGGCACCGGAATTGCGACACTCGGTTGTCGAAACGTTCAACCGACGACGGTCCCGGGGCGGAACCCATGCGGTCCCACATCGAGGCGACATCGCATGAGACACGGACGCAATTTCACATTCCTCATCGCCGCGGCGTTCCTGGTCGCGACGCCGGGCGCACTGGCGTCGGACCTCTCGCCGCAGGTTCTCGACTGGCTCGCCGACGGCTACCAGCTCGACGAGCGCGCGGATCTGATCGTGCAGCTCGAGGCGCCGCTCAGCGATCTCGACCGAGCGTATCTGCTCGCAGAGGCAGAGCAGCTCACGGAGCTCGAGAGCCTCAACATGCTCTCCGTGAACCTGCCGGCGCGCGAGCTGCCGCGCTGGGCCGCGCACGCGAAGGTCCGCGCGATCAGCATGGACCGCAAGGTGACCGCCTTCTGGACTCCGCGCTACAGCGACCTACAGAAGCTCACCGGCGCCTCCGTAGGCTACGCGGACTACAACGCCGACGGCTACGGAATCCGCGTCGCCGTGCTCGACTCCGGAGTCGAGAGCCGTCACGACGGTGTGCGCCTGGAAGCGAGCACGTCGAAGATCCTCGACCGCTCCGGAAGAGACGACGAGTTTGGCCACGGGACGCACGTCGCGAGCATCATCGCCGGCGGCCAGTACTGCGCGGGCGAGTGCGATGACGACGGAGACGGCCTCGACATCAACACGCGTGGCGTGGCGAAGGACGCCAGGCTGATCAGCGTCCGCGTCCTCGGCGACAACGGCGAAGGGACGATCTCGTCCGTGCTCAGCGGGATCGACTGGGTGCTGGCGGAACGCTCAGAGTACGACATTCGCGTCGTGAACCTCAGCCTCGGCGCCCCAACGGTCGAAACCTACCGCACCGACCCGTTGGTCCAGGCGACGAAGCAGCTTCACGACGCGGGCATCGTGACCGTCGTCTCCGCTGGCAATCTCGGCCAGACCGATGAAGGCGTGACCGCCTACGGCTCGATCACCTCGCCCGGGACCTCTCCGTGGGTGATCACGGTCGGCGCGGCCGACGACAACAACACGCCGAATCGACTCGACGATGTCGTCGCGAGCTTCTCCTCGCGCGGTCCGACGCGGGGCTACGATCCGGCGACGGACAGCTACGACCACCTCATCAAGCCCGATCTCGTCGCCCCGGGGACCGACATCCCCGGCGCGGTGCCGGCGGGCTCCTTCCTCGACGGCAAGACCTCCATCGCCCGCGTGCCGAATTCGGACAACGCCTACATCTATCTCAACGGCAGCTCGATGGCCGCGGCCGTCGTCTCCGGCATCGTGGCGAACATGCTCGATGAGAACGATGACCTCACCCCCGACATGGCCAAGGGGGTGCTGATGTACACCGCACAAACGCTGCCGGGCCACAGCGTGTTCGAGCAGGGCGCGGGGCTGGTCAACGGCGAGGGCGCGGTGCGCCTCGCGAACGCCTTGCGCTACAAGCCGATGACGGCGAGCGCGGCCTCCGGCTCTCCGAAGTGGTCGCTCGAGCCGTCCCAGCTGCCGCAGGCTTCGAGCACCATCGAGGGCGCGACGTTCCCCTGGGCGGCCGGCCGCGTGCTGGTCCATCTGAAGGACGGCGAGCCGGGTAGCCTCGTCGAGGCCGGCGGCGTCCTCTTTGCCGAGGGAATCATCTTCGCCGAGGGCATCCTGTTCGCCGAAGGAATCCTGTTCGCTGAAGGAGTCCTGTTCGCTGAAGGAGTCCTGTTCGCCGAGCTGTCCGAGTTCGAGGCGAGTGGCATCCTGTTGGCCGAGGGAGTCGTCCCGGTCACGACGGACGACGTCGTCGACGCCAGCGGCGTCCTCTTCGCCGAGAGCGTGCCGCTCTGCAACGGCAACCATTACGACGCCAACGGCATCTTGTTCGCCGAGGGAGTCCTCTTCGCCGAGGGCATCCTGTTTGCCGAGAAGAGCCTCTCGAGCCCGGATATGCTGGGCGTGAGCTACCGTAGCGACGCTTACGTGGACGACGTGGTCGTCGTCAACGAAGGGGTGCTGTTCGCCGAAAGCGACCTGCGGAAGCTCGCGAACACGCTCTCCAAACTCTCGGCCGAGGGCGTCATCTGGAGCAACTAGCCGCCGCCCGCGCGACCGAATCGCCTGAGTCGCCCGCCGTTCGCGGCGGGCGATTCGTTTCATTTCGAGTGAGCTCTCGACAGCGCGTGTTCAGGGCGTTCGCGCGCCCGCGTCAGAAGCTCGTGATCGCCTCGACCCACCACGTCGGCAGCGCTCCGAGAAGCGCGGCCTCGATCGTCTTGTCGAGCCCGAAGACGATCGCGAGACCGACGGCGCTCAGCACGACTCCGAACGCCGTCTTTCCT
>CP070706.1:3842791-3845596 GCA_020350085.1 Acidobacteriota bacterium | reverse complement strand
TGCTACGGGTACGGGAAAAAGACCACGCCGCAGATCGATCGCATCGCCGCCAACGGGACGTTGTTCGCTCAGACGTTCTCGCAGGCGACGAACACGTTCGGCTACATGCCGCGCGCGCTCTCTTCACGCTACCTCTCCGCGCCGGTCTTCGAGCACGATGCGTGGCGCTACGGAATCCAGGCCATCCGCAAGAAGCCGGATCAGCCGATTCACACGTTCGATGAGCGGCAGGTCTTTCTTCCTGAGCTACTGTCGGCTGCGGGCTACAAGACGCTGCTGATTCACAACCATGCGTTCTTCTCGCCCCAAACTCGCATCGCCCGGCTCTTCGACGAGACGATCGCCGTCAGCGGCCGCGGCGGCCGGCCGAAGGAAGGCGACCTCTTCGAACGGTTTTTCGACTGGCTGGCGCGGCACCGTGATCAGCGCTTCTTCGTTTGGCTGCATGTGCTCTCACCCCACGAGCCTTACCTGCCGAAGGCAGAGGAAGCCGAGTTCCTGACCGGGGTGGCTCCCGGCACCGTCGAGAAGGTCCGCAAGCGTCTTCACAACCACTCCAACCTGGACGTCGATACGTGGACCAGGGACAGCATCGAAGCCTTCCACGGTCTCTACGACGCTAACCTGAGACACGTGGACGGCTGGGTCGGCACGCTCGGTGATGAGCTGGAAAGGCTGGAGCTCGATCGCGACACCCTGCTGATCATCACCTCGGATCACGGTGAAAACCTGGGCCAGCACGGCCTGTACGGACACGGCGGCCCGCCGTGGGATTCGGTCACGCACGTGCCGCTGATCATGAGCTGGCCCGGCGTCATTCCGTCATCCACTCAGCGAAACGGCTTGACGGAGTCGATCGACATCGCGCCCACGATTCTCGAGCTCGTCGGCGTGGAGATTCCGGCAGGCAAGTTGACGGACGGTACGAGCCTCGTGCCGCTGTTGGCCGGCCAGGGACGCGGCAGGGACGCCTCACTCGTGCTCAAACGACCCCGGCACGCCCACGAGGAAGGCCTGCGCACGAGCACGCACAAGTTCTGTCCCGGCACGGGGCAGTTGTGCGACCTCCGCACGGACCCAGGCGAGACTTCCGATGTCGCTCGGCAGCAGAGATCGACGGTGAGGAAGCTGCGCCGACGATTCGAGATGGCCACCACGACCTACCGCGAGCGATTCGAGCGCGCCGTGCTCACGGAACCGCCCGACTTCCCGTTTTATCTCCCGATCACGTCGTTGGAGGTCGGTCCGCCATCAGCCGTGCGCACGATTCACGAGCGCAACGAGAAGCGCACGCTCGAGCAGCTCGAGCAACTCGCCGAGGGCCGCGAGGCGGGGTGGGCTCTCAATCTCGAGTATTTCAATCACGGCCTCGTTCCGCTGCCGAAGCATGGCGCGGCCCCCGCCGTGACGCTGAAGGCGAAGCTGCCCTCGGGAAGCTATCGCGTGTCGCTGCTGGTAGCCGCTTTCGAGCGCGAGCCGAGCGGTCGACCCATCAACGAGGCCGGTCCCCGCTGGGGCCTGAGATACCGCTTGCCCCAAGCCGCCACGTTTCGGCGCCCCGCTTCGACCAAGCGATTCGAGGCGAGCCACAACGAATGGTATGTCGAGCTCGGTACGATCGACATCCTCGACGATCTCTGCGTGTTGGAGATCGCCGTCGACCAGGCCGACGCCGCGTACTGGCAGATGATCCGCCACGTGGCCTTTGCCCCGCCGACGGCGAGCCAAGAAGAGGAGAACGAGCCGGGTGCCGATGAGTTTGACGAAAAGATCGAGCGCCTCAAAGCGCTCGGTTACCTCTGACGCGCACCCACCCCGAGACGACCCCTGTAGCGACAGCGCTTGCGCTGTCAGACCGACGCGCAGCGCCGGATGATTCTGGCGCTGCGCGCCAGTTTGACAGGGCAAGCCCTGTCGCTACGGGTTCGGGGAGCGTCGTCGTCACGGGAGTTCCAGCCAACTCGTCCGAGCTGGAGTGATCGTGACGGGGTGGGGTTCCCCCTGAAGCTCCTCACATGCGACATCGCGACAGACAGTGACCTCGTACTCGCCGGGCATCAGCGAGACAACGAGCGCCTCGCCTGCATCGAGCGGAGCGACGAGACGAGATTCTTCGGATCGGACAATCACGGCCGCCGCATCGGAGCGGACTCCGAGCGCGCCGCCGATCGCCTCGACGTGAAGCGGCTCCTCGACGAGCGTGCCGCGCGCCAACTCGGCCTCGAGCCGTATCGCCACTTCCGGCACCGGCAGCAGGTGAGGGTGCTCGTAGCGAACGCGGATCTCGGCGCGGCCTTTCGGGCTGCCGGCGACGTCGGCACCGTGGGGCAGGCCGCGAACGCGGATCCGATCGTCGAGCAAGCGCACATCTGCCGCTTGCCAAGGCGTCTCGTCGACGAGCAGCCGATACTCGGCCACCGCGCCGCCGTCTCTCACGTCGGGCGGCGGCTGCCCCGAGCGGGCCACGAGCGGCAGCTCCACCGTCGGGCCGCAGAAGATCGTCTCGATGCCGACCTCCGTCGTCTCGCCGAGCGTAGTTTGGATCGTGCTGGCGCCGCGCCGGAGATCGTCCGCACCAAGCCACCACCACAGTCCGAATCCGTGCGGGCGGACGGCGACGTGATAGCCGCCCTCGTCGAGAGGACCGGCGACGAGCCGCTCGCGGATCTGTCCGCGAAGCGGGATGTCGTCGAGCACGAGCGTGGCGTCGCCTCCGAGGTCCGGGTGCTGGCGTCGATCGGGAGCCTCGACGTGATCCCGAAACACCCGCACCGAGACGGCTCCCGGAAGCGGCGCTTCGTCTCG
>CP070706.1:3835519-3842691 GCA_020350085.1 Acidobacteriota bacterium | reverse complement strand
TCGTCAGAGGACGCGAGCCGAAACTCGGCGGACCGCGGGTGACGGGGCGTGATCCGTGAGCCAGGCCGCCGCCGCCGAACCGACCGCCGTCGTGGGCGCAGGCTCTTGGGGCACAGCGCTCGCGCACCAGCTGGCTCTCGTCGGACCGGTGCGACTGTGGTGTCGCCGAGCCGAGCTCGCGCGAAAGATCGCTGGTGAACGGGTCAATCAAGCCTACCTGCCGGGTGTGCGGCTCACCCGATGCGTCGAGGTACACGACGAGCTCGATCGAGCGCTCGAGGGCGCGGGTCGCGCCGTGCTCGCGGTGCCGACCCAGGCACTGGCCGGCGTGCTGGAGTCCGTTCGACCCGGGGCGTGGCCCGCGGGTCCGCTCGTTCTCGCCTGCAAGGGGATCGAGGTCGGCACCCTCGCGCTGCCGAGCGAAATCGTCGCCACGCGACTGGGCGAGTCGGCGGGCCGCCGTGCGGTCGCGCTGTCGGGACCTTCGTTCGCCGTGGAGATGGCTCGCGGCGAGCCGACGGCTGTCGTGGCTGCGTGCAGCGACGAGAGGTTCGCACAAGCGGTGCAGCAGATGTTCAGCCTCGAGAACCTGCGCGTCTACACGTCGACCGACGCGCTCGGCGTCCAGCTCTCCGGTGCGCTCAAAAACGTCGTGGCCATCGCGGCCGGCGTGGCCGCCGGTCTCGGATTCGGCGCGAACTCACAGGCGGCGCTGATCACGCGCTCGCTGGTGGAGATCGCCCGTCTCGGCGTCGCGATGGGCGCGCGTCGCCAGACGTTCAGCGGGCTGGCTGGAGTGGGCGATCTCGTGCTGACGTGCACGGGCGCGCTCTCGCGCAACCGCCACGTGGGCGAGAGGCTGGGCCACGGCGAGTCGCTCACAGATATTCTGCAGCGCATGACGATGGTGGCCGAAGGAGTTGAGACCAGTCGCGCGGCGCTCGAGCTGGCACGGCGCTGTCGCGTCGAGATGCCGATCGTCGAGCAAGTGCACGCGATTCTCTTCGAGCACAAGAGCCCGGCGCAGGCACTCCAGGACCTGCTGGCGCGGCCTCTCAAGGCCGAAGAGGAAGACTCTCGCCGATGATCGACACGCACTGTCACTTGCTGCCCGGCATCGATGATGGCCCGCAGGATGTCGAGGCCGCTGTGGCGATGGCACGTGTCGCCTGCCAAGACGGCATCAAGACGATCGTCGTCACACCGCACATGCGGGAGGGCGACTATCTCAACGAACGGCCGAAGATTCTCGATGCTCTGGCGTACATGCGCGTGCAGTTACAGCTCGCCGGCGTCGCGCTCGAGCTTGAAGCCGGCTCCGAGGTTCACCTGGGACCGCGGATGGTCGAGCGGATCGAGCAGGGTCGCTTGCTGACCTACGCCGACCAACGCCGCTACCTGCTGCTGGAGTGCCCGTACCGCTCTCCACCGGTAGGACTCGAGAAGGCGGTCTTCGAGCTGAAGGTCGCGGGCATCACACCGGTGCTGGCCCATCCGGAGAGGATCCGTTTCTTCCTCGAGGAGCCCGCACGTTACGAGGAAGCGCTGCGACTCGGCGCGCTCGGTCAGCTGACCAGCTCGAGTCTGCTCGGCACGTTCGGCCCCACGATCCAGCGCGTGTCGGAAGATTGGGTACGGCGGGGCATGGTTCATCTGCTGGCCAGCGACGCCCACGACGCCGATTACCGTCCGCCGCGACTGGCCAAAGCGCGTGAGCGATGGGCAGAACTCGCCGGCGAGGAGAGTGCGACGCGGGCGGCGATGGAGTGGCCCGAGGCGCTGTTGCGAGGAGATCCGATCACGCCCGAGCCGCCGCTTTCCCGCGAGAGGAGACCTCCCGGACTGCTGCGTCGGCTGTTCGGAGGTCGGCCCTGAGACGGCCCGACAGCTGCTGGAGGTCCGCCACAGCCGGATCCGTGTCGGGATCCACGGATGATCCGGGTTATGCTCGCTCGGTCGAGAGCTCTGGAGCGGAGACATCCGATGCCACGATCGGCCCGTAGACCTCAGGCGAACGTGACGGCCGTGAGCTGTCTCGCGCTCGCGGCAGCGCTGTTCGCGCTGGCGTGCGCTAGCGGACCGGCCAGCTCGCAACGAAAAGATGGCCCGCTGCAGCACTACCAGCTCGCACGCATGTACTTCGAGCAGGGGAAGGTTCCCGAGGCGCTCGCCGAGGTCGATCGCTCTTTGCGTTTGGACGATACCTTGCCGCAGACGCACTTTTATCAGGGCTACATTTTTTGGAGCCTTCAGCGCTGGTCGGCTGCGGAGGCGGCGTTCCGCGAGGCACTGCAGCTGCACCCCTACTACACTGATGCGCGCATGTACCTCGCCACCTGCCTCGATCAGCAGAATCGGATCGACGAGGCGCTCAGCGAACTGTCGCGCGCGCTCGATGATCAGACGTATCCGTTCCCGGAGAAGATCCGCGTCAATCGCGCGGTCCTGCTGCGCCGCCAGGGGAGGCTCTCGGATGCGCTGACGGAGCTGCGACGTGCCGTGGAGATCAAGCCGCGCTACTACCGCGCGCACTACGAGATGGCTCGACTGCTCGTCGATATGGGTCAAGGGGAAGAAGCGCTCGATGCGTTCGTCGCTGCGCAACCCGGATACGAGGCCGACGCCGAGTTCCACTACCGCTACGGAGCGGCGCTGTTTCGCCAAAATAGACGGCTCGAGGCGGGCCGCGAGCTGCGCCGAGCGATGGATCTGGCCCCCGGATCGGAGACGGCAGCCAAGGCGCGCGACCTGCTCGGAGTCATGGGTTGATGCTCGGCCGTCTGCGCCAAAAGCTCAAAGACGGACTGCACAAGACACGCCACAGCCTGGCCGAGCGGCTGGGGCGCGTGGCGTTGCCGGGACGCAAAGTCGATGAGGCGCTGCTCGACGAGGTTGAGGAAGCGTTGATCGTTTCCGATTTGGGCGTCGAGCTCGCGGCCGAGCTGGTGGACGGTCTGCGGCGCGACGCGCGCGGTAGACGGGTGGAATCCGCCGACGAGCTGCTGGCGATGCTGCGGGAGCAGCTGTTGGCGGTGCTCGTCGCGCCGGAGGCACCGGCCGAGCAGCACGCGCGCCCGCTGGTGACGGTCGTCGTGGGAGTGAATGGCTCCGGAAAGACGACGACCACGGGCAAGTTGGCCGCGCGTTGGGCGAGCGCCGGACGCAAGGTGACCGTGGCGGCGGCGGACACGTTTCGGGCGGCCGCCGTCGAGCAGCTCGTCGTCTGGGCCGAGCGGGCCGGGGCCCGCGTCGTGCGCGCGCGTCCCGGCGCCGATCCGGCCGCCGTGGCCTACGATGCGGTCAGCGCGGCCCGCGCCGCAGGCGCGGATGACGTTCTCGTCGACACCGCCGGCCGGCTGCACACCAAGAAGCCGCTGATGGACGAGCTGGCGAAGATCAACCGCGCGATTGGCAAGGATGTTCCCGGTGCGCCACACGAGACGCTGCTCGTCGTCGACGCCACGACGGGACGCAACGCCGTCTCTCAGGCGCGCGAATTCGCTCGAGTGGTGCCGGTCAGCGGCCTGGTGCTGACGAAGCTCGACGGGACGGCGCGGGGCGGAGTCGTGGTGACGATCGGCCGCGAGCTCGCGCTTCCCGTCCGCTACGTAGGCGTGGGCGAAGGCGCCGACGATCTGCTCGACTTCGACGCGGCTTAGTTCTTAGCGGGATTGCTAGCGCCCACGAGCTCGGGACCCATCGCGGGCACTGCGTGATCTCGCCCGGCGACGAAGCCCATCTGCTCCGAGCGCTAGAGCTCGCCCAGCGTGCCGGTCGTGCCACCGCTCCGAACCCGCGCGTCGGTGCCGTCGTCGTCAGCCAGGGCACGATCGTGGGCGAAGGCTGGCACCAGCGTGCCGGCGAGCCGCACGCCGAGCATCGCGCGCTCGAGCAGGCCGGCAGCGCCGCGCGCGGTGCGACGCTCTTCGGCTCGCTCGAACCGTGCTCTCACCGCGGCCGCACGCCGCCGTGCACCGAGGCCATTCTCGCCGGCGGAATCTCGCGCGTGGTCGTGGCGCTTCTCGATCCGGATCCGCGCGTCGATGGCCGCGGCCTGGCGCGCTTGCGCGAGCGCGGCGTGGACGTCGAGCTGGCCGACGGGCCCCTTGCGCAGAAGGCGGCGGAGGTGGTCGAGGACTACCTGGTTCACCGCCGGCAACAGCGGAGCTTCTGCCTCGTCAAGCTCGCCACCACGCTCGACGGCCGCATCGCGGACCGCTCTCACGGCTCGCAATGGGTCACCGGACAAGCCGCTCGAGCCCGAGGCCGTCGCTTGCGGGACCGCTACGGGGCGATTCTCGTCGGGGCGAAGACGGTGAGGGCAGACGATCCGGAGCTGCTGCCGCCAACGGCTGAGCCGCAGGGCGGGCCCTTCTTGCGCTGTGTGATCGACGGTGCGCTTTCCGTGTCGCCTCAGGCCCGCTTGCTGCACACTGGTCGCTGGTCGCCCGTGCTGATCTACACCAGCAAGGAGCGCGCCGACGCCGACGAGACGCGGCGAGCGAGTCTCGAGGCCGCAGGGGCCGAGCTCGTGCCGCTCGAGGCGATCGACCGGCGGCTGGCTCCGCAGGCTGTCCTGCGTGACCTGGCCCGGCGAGGTGTGCTCGGAGTCATCGTCGAAGGGGGAGGCGAGACGGCGGGCGGTTTCTTCCGGGCTGGGCTCGTCGATCGGGTGGAGTGGTTCGTGGCGCCGCGGGTGCTGGGCGATCCGGACGCCGTCGGAGCCGTGCAGATCGGGGCGCGGATGCTGCCGGAGGCGTGGCGCGGTCGGATTGCGGCCGTGGAGCGGGTGGGCGAGGATGTGCTGTTGAGCCTGTATCCCCAGCGGCCGAGCTGAGCGGCGCGAGCAGGTTGACGACGTGTTCACAGGTCTCGTTGAAGGGTTGGGGCGGATCGTCGCGTCTCGTCCGCGAGCGAGGGGCTTGTGTCTCGGCATCGAGCACGAGTTGGCGAGCGGGCCGCTCCAGCGCGGCGAGAGCGTCGCCGTCGATGGCTGCTGTCTGACCGTGGTCGCCACGGCGGGGCGGCGCTTCGGCTGCGATCTGTCGCCCGAGACGCTCGCGCGCACCGGCGGCGCCGGCCACTGGGTGGTGTCGCGCCCGGTCAACCTCGAGCGGGCCATCCGCGCTGGTGACCGGCTCGGCGGCCACATCGTGCAAGGACACCTCGACGGCACGCTGCGCGTGTTGTCCTGGCGCCGCCACGCCGACGGTTCGGCCACGGGACGGTTCTCACTGCCGCAGCAAGGCGCGGCCTACATCGTGGAGAAAGGCTCCGTGGCACTCGACGGCGTCAGCCTGACCGTCGCGGCCATCGGGCCGGAGTGGTTCGAAGTCGCCTTCATCCCGGCCACGCTCGCGGCGACGACTTTCGGCAAGCGGCGCCCCGGAGAGCTGGTCGGCGTGGAGTACGACATACTCGCCAAGTACGCCGAGCGAGCGGTCGAAGCAGCTGCCCGGCGCGCCGCCGGATCGCGGGCCGTGCCGTGAGTGACGGGAAAGAGCCGATGGGATTCGCGAAGATCGACGAGGCGCTCGACGAGATCCGTGCCGGACGGTTCGTCGTCGTGGTCGATGACGAGGATCGCGAGAACGAGGGCGATCTGACCATCGCTGCCGAGAAGATCACGCCCGAGGCGATCAACTACATGGCGACTCACGGCCGCGGGTTGATCTGCCTGGCGATGACCGAAGAGCGACTCGATGCGCTGAAGATCCCGCTGATGGTGCCGCGCAACACGACGAAGTATCAGACGGCGTTTTGCGTTTCGATCGAAGCCCGCCGCGGCACCACCACGGGCATCAGCGCTGCCGACCGTGCCGCGACGGTGCGCACCGCGATCGACCCAGCAACACAGCCAGAGGATCTGCTGCGACCCGGGCACATGTTTCCGCTCAGGGCCGCCGCCGGCGGCGTGCTGCGCCGCGCCGGTCAGACCGAGGCCGCGGTGGACCTGGCGCGCTTGGCCGGCTTGTACCCCGCTGGGGTGATCTGCGAGGTGATGAACGCCGACGGCACGATGGCGCGTGTCCCGGACCTCGAGCGCTTCTGCGCGGCGCACGGGCTGAAGATGATCAGCATCGCGACGCTGATCGAATACCGGATGGCGCACGAGCAGATGGTGCGCGAGGTCGCCGCTCCGGAGCTGCCGACGGACTACGGTCCGTTCGTGCTCCACGCGTTCGACAGCGCCCTCGACGGGCAGACCCACCTGGCGCTCGTCATGGGGCAGATCGACCCGGCCGAGCCGGTGCTGGTGCGCGTCCACAGCGAGTGTCTGACGGGAGACGTCTTCGGCTCGCGCCGCTGCGACTGCGGCCTGCAGCTGCACCAAGCGATGACGGCGATCTCCCGCGAGGGCCGGGGCGTGGTGCTGTACCTGCGCCAGGAGGGTCGGGGCATCGGCCTCGTCAACAAGCTCAAGGCGTACGAGATCCAGCAGGAGGGCCAGGACACCGTCGAGGCCAACGTCGCGCTGGGCTTTCGACCTGATCAGCGCGAGTACGGGATCGGTGCCCAGATGCTGTTCCAGCTCGGTGTGCGGCGGATCCGGTTGCTGACGAACAACCCGCGGAAGTTCGTCGCGCTGCGCGGCTACGGTCTGGAGATCGTCGAGCGCGTGGCGCTCGAGGTGCCGCCGACCGAGGAGAATCGTCGCTATCTGAAGACGAAAAAGGACAAACTCGGACACCTGCTGTCCGGGCTCTGAGTCGGAGGCCCGGGACTCGCCCGGGCAAGATCTTGACGCGCCGAGCACTTCTGATACTCTCAGCGTTTCGCGCGCCCTCGACTCGCGAGGGCGAGGGATTTTTGTGTTCGATGCACTCAGCGAGCGCCTGACCGGCGTCCTGGAGAGGATCCGGGGCGGCGGACGGATCACCGAGGCGGATCTCGATACCGCCTTGCGTGAGATCCGTCTGGCGCTGCTCGAAGCCGACGTGTCCTTCAAAGTCGTCAAGGGCTTTCTCGGACAGGTTCGCGACAAGGCGCTCGGCGAGCAGGTGCTGCGCAGCTTGACGCCCGGCCAGCAGGTGGTGCGCATCGTCCGTGACGAGCTGGTCGAGCTCCTCGGCGGCACCGGGGCCACGAAGCCTCTGGCCGTCAGCCCGCATCCTCCTTCGGTCTACATGCTCGCTGGACTGCAGGGGTCGGGAAAGACGACCACCTGCGGT
>CP070706.1:3816693-3835419 GCA_020350085.1 Acidobacteriota bacterium | reverse complement strand
AACGGCGCCGTATGCTAGCTGAGAGCCTGCCCCGCATCGAACGCGAACAGCGTCACGGTGCCGGTCTTCTTCTTAACCAGCGTGCGACTCACGATCGAGCCTTCTTGGTAGTCCGTCAGATCGGGCAAACGAACGGCCCGGCCCGCCAGTCCGGCGCGCGTTGCCTCTTCACTCATCTCTCCTCCTGATTCGGGTCTGCCGGTCGAGAACGATCCTGGACAATTCCGCACGGTTTCGCACGATAGCATGACACGGCGTGCCGTCTGGGTGTCCTGAGCGAGCTCGTTGCGGGGCGGTCGCCGCTCTGTCCGGAACATAAGTTCTCCGTCGAAGCCTGCGCGCGGGTCGTCCGGCCAGATTGCGTCGCCGGGCATCGCCGCGCTCGCGGGGAAGCCGCGCGGGACACCGTGATGGACCTGCTGAGTAAGCTCGCGTTCGTGGTCACCATAATCGCGGCGTCGATCATCCTGTCCCGCTGGCTGCCGCTTCACCCGCGCTGGCGCCCTCTCGTCATCGCTCTGAACATCATCGTGTCCGTGCGCTACCTCTGGTGGCGAGCGACCGAGACCCTCAACTGGGAAGGCGGCATCGGCACGGTGTTGAGTCTGACGATCTTCATCGCCGAGATCTATGGCTTTCTCGTCGTTTTGCACCACTACCTGATCGCCACGCGCCATACCGACCGCCGAGCCGACGAACCAGACGCCGAGTTCACACCCTCGGTCGACGTTTTCATTGCGACATACAACGAGAGCCTCGACACGCTGTATCGCACGATCGTGGGCTGCCTTGCACTCGACTACCCGGACAAACGTGTTCATGTGCTCGACGATGGCAACCGGCCCGAGCTCGGAACACTTTGTCGAGAGCTCGGCGCTGGCTACATCGCGCGCGCGGACAACGCGGGCGCAAAAGCCGGCAATCTGAACAACGCCCTGCAGCAAACCGACGCAGACCTCGTCGTTACCTTCGACGCCGACCATGTACCGGTCAGGACATTTCTCAACGAGACCGTCGGCTTTTTCAGAGACGACGAGATTGTGCAGGTTCAGACACCGCACCACTTCTACAACCCAGACCTGTTCCAAGACCGGCTGCGGATCCGCGAGTTCATCGCCAACGAACAAGACATGTTCTATCACGTCGTGCAGCCCGGCCGCGACGTGTACAACTCGAGCTTCTACTGCGGCTCGGGTGCGGTGTTCCGCCGCGAAGCCCTCGACTCAATCGGTGGTTTTCCGATGCAGACGGTGACTGAAGATCTGCACACGTCGATCTTGTTGCACAGCCGCGGTTGGAAGTCGGTGTTCGTCAACCGGGACTTGTCGGCTGGCCTGGCGCCCGAGTCGTATGACGCCTATCTGACGCAGCGACGGCGCTGGGCACGTGGCACGTTCCAGGTGATGTTGACACGGGGAGAACTGTTCCGACGCGGCTTGTCTCTGATGCAGCGAATCAACTACCTCTCGACGTTGTGGTACTGGTTGTATGGTTTTCCGCGTGTGGTCTATGTCGTCGCTCCGCTGTTCTTCCTACTCGGCGGTATAGAGCCACTGGTCATCGACGATCTGACGGATCTGCTCGTGTACTACATTCCACACTTGGCGATCTCCATCGTCGCGTTCCAGCTGGTCAACATGGGGATGCGCCGCATCTTCTGGTCAGACGTCTACGAGTCCTGCATCTCGGTGCAGATCGCTCTGACAGCGCTGTTGTTTCCGTTCACGGCGACCAAGAAGACTCGATTCGCCGTGACTCCGAAAGGAAAGGCTGCGCTGACGAAGTCGAGCTGGCATGTGACAGCTCCGATTTTCGTCCTGTTCGTCGGACTGCTGATCGGGATGACGGTCGGCGTGATCAGACTCGCGAGTGGGTTCATCGATCCGGGTGGGACGCTGATCAACACCTTCTGGGCCGCATACAACCTGATCGTGATCAGCATGGGGCTCCTGCTGCTGCGGTCGGTGCCCAGCCGGCGCGCCGCCGTGCGGTTGCCGAGACGCTTGAGATGTCTTCTGAGCTGGAACGGCGCGGTGGCAGAAGCGGAGACGATCGACCTTTCCGAAAACGGTCTGTCGTTGCGCCTCTCGAAGGCGCAGCCGCTTCCCGAAATGTTGGATCTGATGCTTACCGGGCTCGACGGCACGAAGCTCGCGCTTCAGGGTCGCCTCGTCCGCTGCGATGTCGATGCTGAGCACGAGCTGTCGGTAGCGCTCGAGTTCGTGAATCAGTCGCAAGAGCAGCGCCGTCATCTCGTCGAGCTGATGTTCAGCGATCCGTTGTCGTGGAGCGGGCCGCACTCACTGACGATCGGTGCGCCCGAGCACCTGATGAGGCTCGTCCGCGCGATGATCTCGATATTTTCGGCGGAGCGAGCTCTTCGACGGCTGGCGCCGCGACTGCGCGGCGAGGTTCTCGCCCGTATCGAGACCAGCGGCCGCTTCATCGGAACGGCGCGTACGGTCGACCTCAGCCTCAACGGTGCGGCCTTGCGACTCAATCAGGGTGAGATCCGGCCGCGGGAGGACCTGCTGCGCATCACCTTCACCTGGAACCCGATCGAACGCTCGACGATCGAAGCAGAGGTACGCAGCGTGCGCATGGGAGCCTCTGGGGAGACGATTCTCGGCGTCGGCTTCGTCAACGTCACGATGGAACAACGGGAAGATTTGGCCAAGCATCTTTACCGAGAATCTCCGGCGGATGCTCTGCCGGAGGGAGCAACGCCATGAGCGCGCGGTGTCGGACTAGGTTGTCGCTCGTTGTCGTCGTGCTGACGATTGGCGTCGTGCCGGCTCTGGCCGGTTCCGCGTTCGAAGACCAGTTCG
The DNA here is from genome assembly GCA_020350085.1 of Acidobacteriota bacterium. GTDB lineage: Bacteria > Acidobacteriota > Polarisedimenticolia > J045 > J045. Next base: position 3,832,591 of record CP070706.1, on the reverse strand, counting down.
AGGACGCCCGGCGTCTGACCTGGTCATCGGAGACGCGCGCGATCGGCATCGCTCGACTGAGATCACTCGTCGAGGAGCGACCCGGCGCCCTCTCTCCGCGGCTCGAGCTCGGACGCGTGTTGACGTGGAGCAGAGATACGCGCGAGGAAGGGATCGCGATCATCCGCGCGCTGAACTTCGAGCGACCCGGCGATCCGGACGTCTCCGAGACGCTTGCAGAAGTACTGTCTTGGGATCAGGCTACGCGAGACGAGGCGGTCTGGCGGCTGCGTGAGCTGACCGACGCGCATCCTGGTCGAACCAGTGCGCGCCTCAGACTGGCCGAGGTCTTGTCTTGGAATCGCGACACGCGCGACGAGTCCGAGCTGATCTATCGCGCCGTGCTCGAGGCAGAGCCAGACTCGGTCGATGCGCGCGTCGGCCTGGCGCGGCTGCTGTCTTGGCGGGGCGAGCTCGAGGCATCTGAGAAGACATATCTCGAGGCGCTCCACCGCAAGCCGGGCGATCCAGAAGCACGCTCCGGATTGGCGGAGGTGCAGAGCTGGACCGGTCACGCATTGGCGTCGCTGGCCACGCTGGACGGACTGCCCGAGGATCGTGCGAGCGATCCTTCGGCGAGAAGGGTGCGCGCGGAAGCCTACGCCTCGCTCGGCATGCCGGCGCGCGCCCTGGCGGAGTACGAAGCGGTGCTGTCGTCCCGCCCCGACGATGTGACGGCTCGCGAGAGAATCTTCGCCCTGACGGGCCGGCTTCAGCCGGCGCTGCGATTCGGCCTCATCGGCAGCACGGAGCGCGGAGATCCGCTGACGAGCAAGCTCGAGCGACTCGAGCTGCCGACGGTGAGCTACGAGTGGCATCCTGTGGGCGATCTCCAGCTGCGGGTGCTGGCCAGCCACGGCATCTACGACAACGCGCGAGGGAGCACGAGCAAGCTGGCCGGAGGAGTCGAGCTCGAGCTACCGATCGGCCGCTCCGCGCGGGTCGCATCGTCGCTGATGGCGCACGACTTCGAGCAGGCGGACACGGAGTGGACGGGCGGTGTCGAGTGTCGCATCAGGCCGCTGGATCGGCTCATCCTGCGCGTTGGCGCCGACCGGGAGCTCTTGCTCAGCTCGCGACTCACCGCGGTTGGCGAGCAGATCGACGGCATCTTCTACGGCCCCGTCCTAAGAGACGATCTTTTCCTGGGCGCCTCTTGGCGGCTGCCGAAGAGGTGGGATGTCAGAGGGCGCTACTCGCTCTCGTCGATCGGCGGTACGAACGTGCAGAACAACGACCGAGACGCATTCTATTTCGGTTTCGGCCGCTCTTTCGAGCTATGGGATGTGCGCTGGCGTGCTGGCTACAGCTTCTTCGAGATGTCCTACGATCTCGACCTCGGTGGGTTCCCTCTTGATGAGCTGGGAGGTGACGGCGTGACGAGCCGCGGCGTGGGTGGTTATTTCTCGCCGTTCGAGTTTCGCAATCAGATGCTCCACCTCGACGCATCGTGGTCCGGTAACGACAAGACACACTTCTTCGCCGGGGGCGCGATAGGAAGACAACAGGTCGAGGACACGGAGTCGCGTGACTTTGGCGATACCTCGACGTCCTCCGAGCTGCTGTTCGGCTGGAGCTGGCGGGTAACAGACAGAGTCACGCTCCGCGGCCAGCTCGACCGCCACGACGTGCTCGCCGCCTTCGATTGGACGCGCGTGAAGTTCGACGTCGTGCTCGCTTTTCCGTAGCTTGTCCGGCTGTCGAGGACAGCGTGGGCTCTTCAGGCGTCGGTGAAGAGAGTCAGGACGAGGTAGAACACGGCTCGAAAAACGAGCCGAAAGTGCTGTGTGAAGTCGAGCGCCATCACGAACAGCGCGGGATACATCACCGTCGGATGATCGTCGAACAGCTCAGACAGCAGATCGAAGAACTCAGGTGAGCGCCGCGCCAGCACGAGACTCCCACCGCCGAACACCGCGCCGATCATGCCGCCGACGACGACGTCGGACGGGTAGTGGAATCCGACAGCGATGCGGCCGATAGATAGGCTGCTCGCCACGATCAGGCCCCACACACCGGCTCGACGGCTCCAGGCGAAAAGCGCCACCGCGACCGCGAAGAACAGCGCGGCCTGATCCGAGGGAAAGGCGCCATAGCCGGTCATGACGTCCACGAGCCCGTTCCAGCGGTCTGGCTCGATCGGCACTCGTAGCGCCTCGCTACCGAGCGGTCTCTCGAAATCACCCGTGAACGCGATCAGCCGCGTGCACACGAAGGCCAGCGCGACACCGATCGCGAGTGCCACACAGCGGCGGCGTGAGACTCGCAGACCTTCGGCCGGCCCCGTCTGGCCGAGATCGAGAGCGAGCGCGCCGCCCCTTCGGCCTCCCTCGGCGTTGGTCCACCACAGCGCGAGCATCACGGCCACACAGGCCGCGAGCGGCAGGCTCCCACAGAACAACAGCACGATCTCGAAAACGGTTTCCGACCGTCCGACGAGATCGTTGACCAGCAGGAATATCTGACGATCCAACGGAAACATCGCTGCTCCACGGATGAAGATCGTTGCGGCGCGGGCCTGCGGTCAAGCTTGTTCGTAGGTTCTCTTGGGGTGGGGCCGCCGCTTTGCGGACCCTCACGGTAGAATCGAGGGTGCCCGAAGCTCCGTCACCAAGGCCGACTTATCGTGAACATCCTCGGCATCGAGACCTCCTGTGACGAGACCGCCGCGGCCGTGCTCGACGGCGAGGGTCGAGTTTGCTCGTCGATCGTCTCGTCGCAGATCGAGCTGCACGCGCCGTACGGTGGCATCGTGCCGGAGATCGCCGCGCGACAGCACCTCGAGGCGATCGAACCGGTGATCGACCGGGCGCTCGAGCGGGCTGGCCGGCGACTTTCCGATATCGGCGGGATCGCGGTCACGTGCGGGCCGGGCTTGATCGGGTGCTTGCTCGTCGGCACCGCTTTCGCCCGTTCGCTCGCGCTGGCAAGGCGGCTTCCCGTGGTCGGTGTGAATCACCTGGAGGGTCACGTCGTCTCGGGCTGGATCGACAGGCCCAAGCTGGCCTATCCAGCGCTGGCACTCGTGGTCTCAGGAGGCCACACGGGGTTGTGGCGGGTGCCCGAGCCTGGACGTTACGTGCTGCTCGCCCGCACGCGCGATGACGCCGCCGGTGAAGCGCTCGACAAGGTTGGCAAGCTGCTCGGGCTGGCCTACCCGGGGGGCCCGGCCATCGATCGTCTCGGCGAGCGGGGCGATCCACAGGCGGTGCGTTTCGGCGAAGTGAGGATTAAAGACGGCCCCGCGTTCTCGTTTTCAGGCTACAAGACGGCCGTCAGGGTCTACCTCGAGAAGACGGGGCTGGCACCGTTGACGGATCCCGAGCAGGATCCTCCCCAACAGATGCTCGATCTGATCGCATCGTTCCGCTGCGCCGTCGTGCGCGAGTTGGTGCGACAGACCCGCCGAGCGATCGAAGAGCAGCGCCCCGCGTCGCTGGTGCTTGCGGGCGGTGTGGCCGCGAGCCAGCTGCTGCGTCGCGAGATTTCGACCTTGTCAGAAGATTTCGCACTCGCACCATCGATTCCCGAGCTGCGCTACTGCGGCGACAATGCCGCCATGATCGCGCTTGCCGGCCGCCGGCGGCTGCTGGCGGGAGATGACGAGATCGACCGGCTCGAGACGGCAGCAAGTCTGCCTTTGGGCGGCCCGGAGGCCCGGCGCCGGTCGAAGAGGCACCGTTGAGCCGCGGTGGAGTCAGCGATGAGGTGCCCATGAACGATCGACCAAGACTCGAATCGCTGCGTGACACGGCCTGCGCCGCCGTGCGGGTCGGCTGGGCGGCGCTACTTCCCTTTCACCAGCGACGGCGCGCGCTGAGAGTCGAGCAAAAGGGAATTCACGACTTCGTGACGCAGGCCGATCTCGCCGCAGAGCAGGCGATCGCCGAAGCGATTCGATCGCGCCACCCTGGCCATTTGATACTCGGCGAGGAATCATCCGAGGCAAAGGCGAAATCAACCCTCGAAGTGACATTGGATGCCGACGGACCGCTGTGGATCGTCGATCCGCTCGACGGAACCGCGAATTTCATTCATGGCTATCCCGTCTTCGGTATTTCCGTCGCGTGTGCCGAGGAGCGGGAGATCCTGGCTGGCGCCGTCTTCGATCCGGTACGCGACGAGCTGTACTCCGCGGCTCGCGGGCTCGGCGCGACGCTGAACGGTCGCCCCTGTCACATCAACGAGCGCCAGGAGCTGCCCGGCTCGCTGATCGCGACCGGTTTCCCGTTTCGCCGTCTGGCACGACTCGAGCAGTTTCTTGCGACATTCAGAGAGTTGCTGCCGCACACCGCCGGCCTCCGCCGAGCCGGCGCTGCTTCGATCGACCTGGCGTGGCTCGCTTCGGGCCGTTGCGACGGCTTCTGGGAAGAAGGCCTCGGGCCGTGGGATATCGCGGCAGGCGCACTGCTGATCGAGGAAGCCGGGGGCGTGGTGACCGACTTCAGCGGCGGCGCGCGCTACCTCGACACGGGAGCGATCGTCGCCGCCACGCCGGGAGTTCACGCCGCGCTGAGGGAGATCGTGCACCGCGCTCAAGGGGACGGGACCCTGGGCTGAGCGGGGCTCGTTGCGCTCAATCCGCGAACACCGCCGGGTCGAGTAGCGCGCGCGGGTCGCACGGTCGTTCGCCGATCTTGGCACCCCAGTGTAGATGCGGGCCGGTCACGCGACCCGTGGCGCCGGAAAGTGCGATTCGATCGCCGGCTTCGACCTCACCGCCCTCCTCGACCTCGATGGCTGAGAGGTGCGCGTAGATCGTGAACAAGCCGCCGCCGTGATCGATCAGAACCGTCTTACCGGAGTAGTACAGGTCCCCAGCGAGAACGACGATTCCGGCGCCGGAGGCTTTGACCGGCGTTCCGGTGGCCGCGCGAAGATCGAGACCCGGGTGAGGACTGCGCGGCTGATCGTTGAAGAATCGCCGCGTACCGAAGACCGACGTCGCCTCGCCGGCGACCGGGCGCACGAACGGTTGATCAGACACGGTGCGCGGCGTCCGACGCGCGTAGAGCTCCCGTAGCTGCTCGCGCTCTCGTGCCAGTCGCTCGGCGACCTCTCGGGGCGGCTCGACGTAACGCGACGCCACGCTGAGATGCTCGATCGGAAACTCTTTCGGCACGATCGCCAATGCCAACGCGGCGCGCACGAGCTGTCCCGCGAGATCGATCCCTTCGACCTCGAGCAGCGTTTCACCGGCCCGCTGATCGAGCGGGATGAGACCCCAGCCGGTCCAGCGCTCCGCTTCGCTCGGGAGCATCACCGGCTCTCGTACCATGAACACGTCTTGGTCCAGCCATCGCGCCTCGAGGCGAGAGAGCGGCATCGGAGCTTCGACGACGACGCGGACCGGCTCGCCCGCGGTCAGGGCACGTGCACGGAATGAGATGGAAAGCTCCGGGCCGCCTGCAGCCGGTGCAGCGGCAGGCGGAACGGCAGCGCCGAGATAGGCGGCAGCGAGAAGCGAGAACACCTTCGATTGTGCCGCGAGACGCAACCTCTCGATCACTCGGTGCCCTTGGTGCTCTTCGCGTCCCGCGCCCTCATGGTGTTGACGAACCGAGCGGCGGCGAGGATGGCACAGACGAGGCTCTCTTCGGAGGCCTGGCCCTTGCCCGCGATGTCCATCGCCGTGCCATGATCCACCGATGTGCGAACGAACGGCAGCCCGACGGTGACGTTGACCGACTGACGCCCGTAGAGCAGCTTGACCGGAATCGTACCCTGATCATGATACAGCGACAGGACCAGGTCGTAGGCTCCGTCATTCGCCTTTGCAAACACGGTATCGGCCGAAATCGGTCCTTCGACGAGAAGACCGCGTGATCGCGCTTTCTCGATCGCCGGCACGATGCATTGGCTCTCCTCGGTCCCGAAGCGACCGTGCTCGCTGGCATGAGGATTGAGTGCGGCCACCGCCATGCGCGGCCGCTGGTCCATGAGTTGCGTCCACTCTCGGTCGAACAAGACCAGCTTGTCGTAGACGTTTCCGCGCCGAACCTTCTTGATGGCGTCCCGCAGCGACATGTGTGTCGTCAACAGCGCCACCGACAACTTTTCCGACCAAAAAAGCATGCCGACTTTCTTGGTGTCGGCCAGCCTCGCGAGCATCTCGGTGTGGCCGGGGTCGGAGTAGCCCGCCAGCGCGAGCGCCTCTTTGTGTAGCGGGGCCGTGACGATGCCGTCGACCTTACCGGCGAGTGCGAACTCGACCGCCGTTTCGATCGCTCTTGCGGCGGCCTTGCCCGCCGAGGCCGTGATCTGCCCTGGTATCAACGGCTCGTCGAACAGTGCCAGATCGAGTAGCTGCGGTTTTTCCCAGCGACGTCCGTCGGGCGGTTCCTTGATCACGGATGTGAACGGCCAACGAAGCTTCAGATCGCGTGCCGTGCGTCTGAGATTGCGCTCGTCTCCCAATACGAGCAGCCGCGCTGCGGACGTGGCAGGTTCGCTGGCAACCGCCTTGAGAGCGATCTCTGGCCCGACTCCACACGGATCGCCGGTCGTAACGGCGAGCAACGGTTTGTCCTGCTTTTCCGTGCCCTCGTCTGACCGCGATTTATCGCTGCTCACGGCACGACTCGTCACGCGTCAGCGTCGAAGTCCGGATCTTTGTACATGTACTTGATGTGTTGCTTGAAGACGAGGACGTTCGGCTGCTCGTCGTGATGCAGCTTGATGCAATCCTGGTCGTACCACTCGATCCAGCCGCGAAGCTCTGCCCCGTCGGTGAGCACGACGACCATCGGAGTCTTCGTGTTCATCTGCTTGAGGTAGTAGAACTCCTCGGCATGTGTCTTGTCCGGCGGTGGGCTCTTGCGCCGCGGCGAATCGCCGGACTGAGCCACACCTCGACCGCCGAACCGGCGCTCTCGGCCATCGCCGAAGCCGCGTCTCATCTGTCCTCTTTCCACCTTTTTGTCTCCTGACTGCCTTCGACGATAGCACGGTTCCGAGCCAATGCTCAACGAGGCCTGGCTGGGCTTTCGGCGACAGTTCTCGGTGTAGGGACTCACCTCACGATCACCATCGAGCGGTACTGCGATGGCAGCAGTTCGACATAGTCCCCGCGCAGCTCGATCAAGGAGTCCTCAAACAGCTCCTGAACGTACTCGTCGTACTTCGCCTCGAACCGCGACGCTCGGACGGCGTCCTCGCACTGCCTGGCCACCTCTTCGAAGGGAGGGGCCTCGGCGTCCTGTCGCTCCAGGACCTCGATCAAGTGCCAGCCTTGAGCAGTGCGAATGGGAGCCGAGAGCTGGCCTACGGGCAGCGTGGCCGCCGCCTCCGAAATTTTCTCGACGAGATCTTTCGGATTAACTGGACCGATCTTGCCTTCGATCGTCTTCGATGGCGCTTCGGAGTACTCTTTGACGAGCCTGACGAACGATTCGCCAGCCTGTGCCGTCGCTGCCAGCTTGTCGATCTCCTCGCGCCGCCCAGCTGCTTCCTCGTCACTCTTAGCGAACAACACGAGCTCGCGGAACACTACGGAACCCGGAGAGCCAAACTGATCCTTGTTCTGCTCGTAGTACTGCCGCGCCTCGGCCTCCGAGACACCGAGGCTCCCGCGCACTTGCGTGTCGATGACGTAATCCGGGGCCGCCATCAGCAGCAGCCTGTCCTCGAGCTCGTCACGCGTCATCTGATACTGGTTGGTGAGCAGCTTCGTCAGGTCCTCCTCGGTGGCGATCTGGTTGCGCTCCATGAAGCGATCGACTAGGTCCTCCGAGATGGCGTCGATGTCGAACAGTCTCTCCGCCTCCTGTACGAGCAACCGCCGGCCGATCATCTGCATCAACACCATTTTGCGGGCCTCGTTGACGCGCGCGGCGAGCGCGTCGCCGGATAGCGACGTATTCTGCAGCACGGCAGCGAGCGCCTGCTGCTCCTCGATCAATAGGTCGGAGAGCGTCACGACATCATCGTTGATCCAGCAAACGATGTCCTCGACGAGCATCTCCTTGCCCCCTGTCTGAGCGGCGGCCTCGGAAGGACGCTCGGTCTGCGAGGCAACGGGCAACAGCGACGCGGAAAAAAAGGCGAGCGCAACCGTTAACGCTCGAAGCAACGTTCGCGGCAGCACCGATCTGCCCCATGTGCGATGACTCATCGTTCTCTCTCCGCAGCCAGAGACGTCACCAGCGTCGTCACGCCTTCCGCCGCAGCAAGCTCTGATAGCCGCTCGGCACGCGCTCGCGCGAGCTTTTCCGCCCACAACCGCTCGCGCGTCCGTTCGCGCTCCTGCACACGGCCGGGATCGGGGTCGCGGTTTCGGGCTTCGAGCTGGAACAGATAGAACGCGCCATCGTACTCGAGAGGCCGCGAGACGTCTCCCTCGCGCACGGCGCGGAGCTTGTCCGCGATCAGCTGCGGGAGATTATCGAACGCGCGCTGCTGGAGCGCACCTGCATCAGGTGCCGACGACAGCTCGCGCGCCACGATCTCGAACGGCTCGCGCTGGCGCACGATGCGACGGTACGCCTCGTCGGCCGTCTCTTTCGTGTCAGCGCGAAGCTGCCTGAAAACGGCAAACTGACGCGAAGTCCGCTTGGAGAGCGCGCCGAGTTGCTGTTCGATTTCTTCGGCAGTGACCACGACATCCGGTGCCAGGATCTTCTGCTCGTAGAGCTGGGCCAGTAGGCCTCGCCGCAGATCCGCCGCTGGCATCTCTTCCGCGGACTCACCCGCCTCGGCCTGCCGCGCCCGCTCCTGCTCGAGCAGCTCGGCCGGCACCTCGATCCCGCTGCGCTCCGCTGCCCTCGCAAACAGCACCTCGGCCAGGAACTCCTCGTAGAAGCGCTGTCGCACTTCCGGCTCGAGCTCCTCGGGCGGAATGCCGGCTTCCAGACTCAGGAAACGCTCGAACTCCTGCTGTGAAACAGGCTGTCCACCCACCGTGTCCGTCGCGATTCGTGTCGAATCGCCCCCTCGCTCGCCGCCGCATCCGGCGCTCATCAGCAGGCAAGCGGCAGTGAGGATGATCACGCGCGAAGAGCGGCATGAACTCATGGGATCAGCCTCCTCAGTGCTCGTGTGGCCGCGCTGATCCGATCGTCTCCCGCTTCGGGCAGGGCGAGCCTGAGCACTCCGCTCGGCGTCATCCTGACGCCGTCGTCTTCTTGAAGTAGCCGGACCAGCCGGTCGGCGTCGAGCTGTGGCCGCTCGCCGTAGCGCACGGCCACGCCATCCTCCGCCCAATCGATGGACACGGCTCCTTGCATCGTCGCTGCAATCCTCAGCTCGCTCAAGCGGAACAGATTGCGCGCCGGCTCGGGCGGGCGTCCGAAACGATCCTCCGTCTCCCCGTACAGCTCGCTCACCTCGGCTGGGCTCTCGGCGACGGACAGTCGCTTGTAAATCTCGAGGCGATGACCCGGCTCGGGGACGTATTGTTCAGGAAGGTACGACTCGACGCCGAGATTGATCGATACCGGGTCGGGATGCGCAGGTCGCGGCTGGCCACGAAGTTCTCCCACCGCATGTTCCAGCATCTGGACGTACATCTCGAAGCCGACCGCCGCGATGTGGCCGGACTGGCGTGCACCGAGCAGCTCGCCTGCGCCTCGAATCTCGAGATCGAGGGCGGCGATGCGGAAGCCGGCACCGAGCTCGGTGAACTCGACCAGCGCCGCCAAGCGACGCCGCGCCTCAGCCGTCAGCTCCCGCATGGAGGGCACCAGCAGATAAGCGTATGCCCGCTGGTCGGATCTGCCGACACGGCCGCGCATCTGATACAGCTGCGCCAGACCGAAGCGGTGAGCTTGATTGATCAGAATCGTGTTGGCGCGCGGGATGTCGAGTCCGTTTTCGATGATCGTCGTCGCCGTCAACACCTGAATCTCACCTCGGATGAAAGCGAGCATCACCCGCTCGAGCTGACGTTCAGGCATCTGGCCGTGTGCATGCTCGATGATCGCCTCGGGCACCAGCTTGCGTAGCTCGGCGACCACGCGCTCGATTCCTTGTACACGCGGGTGAATGAAGAACACCTGTCCCGCGCGGCGCAGCTCGTTGCGGATCGCGGCCGCGATGAGCGACGGCGACCAGGGGGCGACGTGGGTCTGGATCGCCAGACGATTTCGCGGGGGCGTCTCGATCACCGACAGATTCCGCACCCCGGCGAGCGACATCTGCAGCGTGCGTGGGATCGGTGTGGCGCTCATCGACAGCACGTGCACGCCGACGGACAAGCGCTTGATCGCTTCCTTCTGCCGCACGCCGAACCGCTGCTCTTCATCGACGACCAGCAGGCCCAGCCGCTTGAAGCGAACGTCCTTGCTGAGCAGCCGGTGCGTGCCGATCAGGATATCGACCTCCCCTCGAGCCGTGGCCTCTAGGATTCGCTTGATCTCGGCGGCGGATACCAGTCGTGAGATCACCTCGACGCGCACGGGCCAGGCGGCCATGCGTGCGCGAAACGTCGTCAGGTGCTGGAACGAGAGCACCGTCGTTGGCACGAGCACAGCGACTTGGCGACCCTCTTGCACTACCTTGAACGCGCAGCGCAGCGCGACCTCCGTCTTCCCGTAACCGACGTCACCGCACAGCAGACGGTCCATCGGCTCGGTCGTTTCGAGGTCCGACTTGATGTCGGTCAGAGCCGATGACTGATCCGGGGTCAGCTCGTGAGGAAACGCCTGCTCGAACTCCTCCTGCCACGGACTTTCTAAGGTGAAGGCGTGCGAGCGGGCCGTCTTGCGCCGCGCGGAGAGATCCAGCAGGTCGCGCGCCATCTCCTCGACGGCCTTGCGGACACGGCGGCGGCGGCGGTCCCAGCCCGGCCCGCCGAGCCGGTCGAGCGGCACGAGCGCGTGGTCACCGCCCGAGTACTTTTGGATCAGATCCAGCCGCGAGACCGGAACGAACAGCCGATCCCCCGCCGCGTACTCGAGCACGAGCAGCTCCTCGCCCGTGCCCGGCCGCCTGTCGAGCCCCATGTATCGGCCGACGCCGTGATCGACGTGCACGACGTGGTCTCCGGCCTTAAGGTCTCTCAAATCGGAGAGGAACGCCTCGCCACCGCGGCGCTTGCGCGGCGGGGGCGCGGGCGGGTCGGCGCCGAACAGATCCGGCTCGGCCAGCACCAGCGGACCGTTCCCGGCAAACTCGACCCCCTCGTCGAAGCTCCCGCTGATCACCACGAGCTCGCCAGCGTCGGGGGCCCACGAGCTGTCCTCGTCGAGCGTGCGATAGCTGAGCGAGGCCTCGTCGAGAATCTCCGCGAGTCGCATCCGGCGGCCCGGATTGCGGACCATCAGCACGACGGGGCGGCCAGCGTAGAGCCACTGGCGCAGGTCGTCGGTCAGCTCGGCGAGGCGCTCGACGTAGCGGCGCGGCGGTCGGGCTGTCAGATCGATCGGCGTGCGCTCCCCCGGGCCACTCATCGCCAGCTCGGAAAGGACGACGGGGGCCTCGCGGATGAGGCGATGGATCCGCTCGGGGGGCACGTAAAGCTCGCGCGGCGCCGGCAGAGCGTCTCCGTCGGTCTCGGAGTGGGCACGCTCGAGATCCTGCCAGGCCTCATCCAGCCGCTCGAGGGCCGCCTCCGGCTCCCAGACCACCACGTCTGAGGAGGCGAGTGCGTCGAGGGCAACGAGGTCGTTGCGGTAAAGACGCGGTGCCCCCTCGACGCCAGCCAGCAGGTGCTCGATCAGATGCGGCAATCCCTCCTCGGTGGCCGGGGCGTCGGCCAGCACCTCGCGCGCCCGTCCAACGAGCCGATCGAGCAGCCGGTCGGCCTGCTCCGGTCCGATCGGAGCTTCTCGGGCCGGCAACCAGCGGAAGCCCGGCTCACGGCGGACGGTACGCTGCGAGGCCGCCTCGAACCGACGGATAGATTCGACCTCGTCGCCCCATAGCTCGACGCGCAGAGGAGATTCCTCGTGGGGCGGCCAGATGTCGAACAGTCCCCCGCGTCGGGCAAAGTCCCCCGGCGCGGTGACAACGTCGACGATACGGTAGCCCTCGTTGACGACCCGGCGGGCGAGCTTCTCGAGGTCGATCTTCTGTCCCGGTTTGACGTCCTGGCCCCACTTCGCGACGGTGCGCCGCTCGGGAACCGGCGTCAGCAGCGCTCTCGCCGATAAGACCACCGTCACCGGCTCCGCTGTCGCGAGCCGGTCGAGAACGCCCACACGTTCGGCGGCGATCGCCGGGTGCGTAGGCATCTGCCGGTAAGGATCTGCGTCGAGGGCCGGTAGCCGGAGGGTCCGCGGGCCGTCGTCGGCGCCGAGCAGGTCGGCCAACTCGTGGCTGAGCTGACGGGCGTCGCTGTCGGTCGGCGTCACCACCAGCACGGGCCGTTCGGATGGGCGGACGGTGGCGGCAAGCGCCATCAGCCGCGCGGTCGGCGCCAGCGCCGTCGCGCGCAGCGGCGGTCCCTCGCCGCGCAAAGCGGCCCGCAGCCCTCGGCGGGCCTCTTCGGCCAGCAACTCGCTGATCCACGAGGGAAGAACGGCCGGTCTCACAAGCGGAGAGGATGTCGCAAACCGGAAGGTGGCGCTAACCCATCGGTTAGAGAGCGTGCTCCTGGGACCGGGAGCCGGTGTCCCGAGCCACGGCTCGGGTCGGATCTCGATCCCTCCGCTCGCGGCGCGCCGTCATGCGAGTGCGGTGACGTAACGACCTTCGCGCATCAAAGGTGCGGCGCTGCCGTCCTCGGCAAGCAAGTCGACCGCTTTGGCCGCGATCCTCGGCTGCATCTCGGGAACGTAGACCCTGTCGATGTGCACGACTTTATCCGGCGACGAGAAGTCGTCCGCCCCGATCTGACCGCCGAAATGATCGCTGCGTCCGAAGGCGATGTGAAGACCGAGCTTCTCATCGAGCAGGATCTCGCCGATCGGCGCCAGGCCGTAGTCGCCAAGGACGCCGAGCCCGAGCTCGGCCAGGTTGCCGTAGGCCGGTTCGGCGGCCAGCTCGCGGCGCTCATGATCAGCGCGCGGCCCCTTTCCTCGCACGCCGACCGCGCGATTCTGCTCGATGCGATAGACGACCACCTCGTCGGCAAACTGCACAGGGAGCAACCCGCGGCTGCGCGACGGCTCTGCCGCTCGCTCGCCTTCATAAGGAACGATGTACGTCTCCCCGGACGGGAGATTGCCGGCCTTGCCGGGCTCGCGGACCAGCCCACCGCTGACGGTGGCCGAGCGATAGCGAAGATCGAGCTCCAGCTCGTGAGGCTCGCCGTCGACGAGAAAAATGATGCGCGCGCCCGCCACCGGGTCGAGCAGCGACTTGAGTGCCTCGCAGCGCCGGCCGATCTCGTCGTAATCGAGTCGCAGCGCCGGGATCATCGCGGGGCCGAAACCCGGCATCGTGACCCCGCGAAACCCGTACTGAGGCGCCGCGAGCTTCAGCGGAGCCGTCGCGGAGAACTCGGTCATCGCGATCAGCAGCCGATGGGACGAGAAGACCTGGCTGAACGGGAGCGGCTTCGCCGCGACCACCCCGGTAGCGAGCGCCGCCCCCTCGATCAGTTCCGCCCGCTCGGGCAAGTCGGCGTTGTTGCGCCTGACGTTGCGGTAGCGCACGAGGCTCACCGTCTCGAGCCCGAGCGTCCCGCGCGCGGTGTCGAGCTGTCGCGTCCACTGCTGGGCGATCTCGCGGCGCTCGGTCCAGGCCGGCGTGTCCGGCACCCGCTCGTCCGGTAAATCGACCAGCACCGCCAGCGAGCGATCCTCGCGACGCGGCGCGAACACGCCCTCGAGCAGTCGGATCAGCTCCTCGGTCGACAGCAGCTCTCGCATCGTGTCCTCCTTCGGCGCTCCATCCTACCCAAAGTGCTTCCCCTACCGGGGTCTGCTCGCTGACAGAGGTGCGCTTGGTCGCGCAGGACGAGACGCGCGCATTGACCAGCGGTAGGCGTCATGCTCGGGTCGATCGACGGGCGTCGGTGGCTCCTGGACGAGGAAGCCGACGGCTTCGTAGGCGCTAATGGCGGGAGTGTTCTCGGGGCGGACGACGAGCCAGACGTCGCGGTGCAGGCGCCGGCCTTCGGCGACGGCATGCGCGGCCAGCGCGCGGCCCACACCCCAGCCGCGGAAGCCCGGCCGGACGCGCATGGTGCTGAGAAACAGCCCGTGCTCGAAGACCGCCAGCAGCATGCCCCCGAGCGCGCGCCGACCCCAGACCGCGATCCAGGCCGCCTCGAGCCGCCGGGCCGCCTCGAGCCCGGCCGCACCGGCGCGCCGGCGGTCGAAATCGCCGTAGACCTGGCGCCAGCGAGCTTGCGGATCATCGAGCGCGCGAACGATCGAAAGCCGAGGAAGCACGTAGCACCGGCCGATCGCGCGCCACAGCCGGCTGCGCTGCAGGCGCGGGAAGAGCTGCTTTGCGAGCGTCTTCATCCTCGTGCCGATTATCCACGACGTGACGGGCGGCGTCGGGTCGGCACAAACGAAGGGCGACCGCTCGACGGCCGCCCCTTTGCAGTCGGTGGTGAGGGTCTCAACGGGTCAGAGCGATGCCTTGTCCATCGACTTGAACAGGATCTCGCCGCTGTTGTTGAACAGGATCTTGCGCGGTTCCTTGGGGACCTTGAAGCGGAATTCCGTCTCTTCCCCCTCGATCAGCAACACCTGCTCGTGCTCCCCGCCGTCCCTGTACTCGATCAGGATCGGTACGGCCCCGCGGAAGGCGCGTCCTTCGAGGACCGTATCGTCCTCGCCGAGGACGATCTCTTGCTGGACCTTGCCTTCGACCACGTACTGACCGTCCTCCGTCGCTCGGTAAGAGACGTCGTACGTCAACTGCGGCATGCCGATGCCGCGGATCCACTGGTCGAAGAACCATCCCATGTCACCGCCAAAGGCGACTTCGGCGATGTACTGGATGTCGCGCGTGACGATCTGCTTCTTGGCGAGGCTTCGCGAAAGCATCCGCATGAAGCGCAGGAACTTCTCGTCACCGAACGTCTCGCGCAGGATGTGGAACGCGTACGGTCCTTTGTTGTAGACCGCCGCCTGGTAGTTGCCGAAGCCTTTATCTCCAGACCACATGATCGATGCGTTCTGAACGCTGGCAAGCGGCTCGGCTCTGAGAATCGTATCGCGCCACTCCTTGACCTGGGCGTCGTACTCCTTCTGCCCGTAGGCGTACTCTAGATAGTAAGCCGACGCGTACTCGGCCAGGCTCTCGACGAACCAGTAGTTGCCGGAGTTGGCGTTGCTGACCGAGGCGCCCCACCACTGGTGGCCCACCTCGTGCGCGACGACCGAGCGCATGAACCGCGAGATTCGCGTCGCGTCCATTCTGGAACTGCCGAGATTGGCGAGTGTTCCCATGCTCCGGAATACGAGCGATCCGAGATAGATCACCGAGCTCGGGGCCTGGCCGTACAGAGCTGGTACCGGGTCATTGACCAGGTCGAGCTTGTCGAACGGGTAGTCGACCTGGAAGATCGCCTCGTACAGGTTGATCGACTGGGCGGCTTCGTCGACGAGCGTCTGAAGCTGGCGCGGGACGAGCTGGTACTCACTCATCGACACCTTGTCCACGTGAATCGTCACCGGAATCGGCGTTCCATCGATCTTCTTGGCCTGGACGGAAGACTCGACCTCGAAGTAATCGCCGTAGATGATCGAGGGGAAGGTGACGGGATGGTCGGCTCTCCACTTCGTCGTGCGAACCTCGCCTTCCACCGTATCGGAGATCTTTCCGCCGATGCCGAGCACTTTGTACTCCTCGGGTGTCTTGACGGTCAGCTCGAACTCCTCGACGAGATCGAAGATACGCAGCAGAGGAAGCCAGCCACCGCGCGGGACGGCCTTGAAGGAGTACGAGTAGTCGCGGATCGCCTTCGGGTTTTCCCACTGCATGCGGATCTTCGTCCGCTCGCCAGGTTTGAGCTTCTCGG
>CP070706.1:3811696-3816593 GCA_020350085.1 Acidobacteriota bacterium | reverse complement strand
TCGTTCCGTAGCCGATCGGCACGCCGTTTCTGAGGCTCAGGTAACCGTAGAGCGTCTCGAGCACCGGACGGCGCGCCGGCACCACGCCGAAGAAAGCGAACTGCAGCCCGCGGTCGGCAGAAACGAGCCGCACGTCGTTGTTGTCCGCGTACTCGGCGGCGAGCGTGTCGCGGTGGCGCGTGACCAACGCTTCTCGCCACAAGTCGATCAAAGCTTGCCCCTCTCGCGGCGAGACGGTCCGCACCGACATCCGGAAGCGACGGATTTCGCTCCGCAGAGATGGCCGAGTGCGCGCGAGGGGCTGAGTCTGAAACACGACCGGGGTCGAGGAGTAGTGCGCGCGGGTGCGGGAAGGGCCGGAGGTGCTCGGTGCGATCCTCAGCGGTACGTCGAGCCGCTCGTAGAGGGCGTCGCGCAAGAACTCGTCGGCGTGAAGACCCGCGAAGCGACGCATCAGAAAAGCGGCGTCGGTCTCGCTCGAGGCCTTGAGCCGCTCGATCCAGCCCCGGGCGTCGAGTGGTGCGTCGAACATGTCGAGCGCGGGGAACTCGCCGAAAGGTGCGAGCAGGTGCACGAGCGCATCGAGCTCCACTCTGTTTTCGAACTCGCCCCAGTCGATCGTCATCTGATCCGGCCAGCGCCGCGCGAGCCACTTCGCTGTCGACCAGAAGAAACGGTAGTGGATCGGCGTACCCGCGATGCCGGTGTCGGCCAGCTCTTTCCGGTGGCGACGAAGGTCGCTTCGGCTGGGAAAGTCCGAGAGCAACTGCTCGACGGCGTCGAGCACGGCCTGACTGTCGGGGTGAGCGCGGAGAAAGCACAGGCATTCGTGGAACCGGTAGACGTCGGCGGCGCGGTGAAGCCGCCGACGTGCGAGCTGCTGCAGCAGCTCGAGCTTCGTCTCCGCGCCACCAGAGCCGAACTGGTCTTTGACCGTGTCCAGGCGTTTGACGAGCAAATGCGGTCGATCGGCCACGACTCTTCCTCCGAGGATGTGTCTCGGACCAGGCGGCAGCTTACCGCAGATCGTGCCATTGCGAGGTGACTTTCTGGTTGCGACGGCACCGCTTGCGTTGTCGGGTCGGTGCGCGGGGCCGGAGGTTTCTCGCGCTGCGCGCGAGTCTGACAAGGCGAGCCCTGTCGCTGCGGGGTGATTCTCGACTCCGGGAGGAGGGGAGGTGCTGGGAGGCGCGGAGAACCGATCGCTGCGTCACTCTCACGGCATGCCACTGCTGCCAACTCGACGCAACCAGCGCCTTCCCGAATTCGACTATGCGGCTTCGCGATGGTATTTCGTAACGGTCTGTGCGGAGGGGATGCGGTGTCTGTTCGGGGATGTCACGAACGAGAAAGTACATCTGCTTCAGGCGGGACGCATCGTCGATCGAGGCTGGAACGAGCTATCGGGTCGATTCACTCGGGTGATGCTCGATGAGTACATCGTCATGCCGAACCACCTGCACGGGATACTCGTCCTTCTCGACTGCGGAGAGCGCGTCTCGCTGTCCCGCATCATCGGCGCGTTCAAGTCGATCAGCGCCATCGAGATCAATCGACTGCACGCCCGCCCCGGTCGAAAGGTGTGGCAGCGGAGTTTCTTCGACCGCATCCTGCGGAACCAGGAGGAGCTGGAAGCCGCACGACGCTACATCCGAGATAACCCGAGGCGCTGGGCGCTGCGGCAAATGTCAACCTTGTAGCGACAGGGCTTGCCCTGTCAGGCTCGCGCGCAGCGCGAGATGTATCCGGCGCTGCGCGCCGGTCTGACAAGGCAAGCCTAGTCGCTACACGGTTGGGCGACCGACAGGAATGCGTGTCGGTCGATCATTGTTGGGCCCTGTCAGAGATGAGCGTCATCGTCGGTCCGGGCCCTCAACGACGC
Organism: Acidobacteriota bacterium; assembly: GCA_020350085.1. Taxonomy (GTDB): domain Bacteria; phylum Acidobacteriota; class Polarisedimenticolia; order J045; family J045. Next base: position 3,814,711 of record CP070706.1, on the reverse strand, counting down.
GCCGGAAGCATCACCGGCCTCGCGGCGCGGGTCGCGCCGCGAGGGATGATTTCCGAGAGCAGCTCGCGGCCGCCGTCGATCTCGATCTGGACGCGACCGTCAGGCAGGCGTTCGTAGAGCAGAGGCTGACCCGTTAAAGGATCGGGTTCCCCGAGGGGTGGCAGGTCAGGGCGGGCGGCCGGAAGATAGTGCGTGCTGAGCGCGAGTTCGTAGACAGCGATGCCGGCGAGCACTTTTTGCCGCTCCGCGGCGACCGATTGCGCGCGCGCGATCGCGTTCTTGAGATTCGGAGTCGTGGGTCTTCCACTGACCAAACGAGAGAACCACGACGCGCGTGGCGGGGAAGCCTTCTCCCTGGTGACAAGCGTCTGGGCATAAGGCACGCTGGCCGAGTCGAGAAACTCCCGCACGTCATCCAGACCCGATGCCGCTTCCAGTTGCCACAGAGCGATCGATGCCAGCCCGCGGAGCGAGAGCGGGGTCTCGGCGTTCTGGAAAGTGGCCCTCACGTCGCGTGTCTCCGTGATCAGTCCGAAACGAAGCGTGTCTATCGGAGGGGCTCCTTCTGCGAGCGAGCGCAATCTCGCGAGCTGTGGCGCTGAAAGATCCGGCATCCCGAGCACTTCTCCCGCGAGATGCAGCTCCATGCGCTCGATCGCAATGCCGACGAGAGTGCACAAGAGAAACGGAGTCTGCTTGATGGATTCACCGAGAGTGGACAACGACGCGACGCTCAGCAGCGCGTCGTCGATGCGCTCATCGGCCAGCGCGACGCGCCCTTCGATGAGCAGCAGCCGAGCGGCTTTCAAGAGCCTGATCAGATCCGGGAGCTCGGCCGCCGCACCGCGTGTCTCATCCACGCCCCAATCGGACTGCTCGATGTCGGCCGCGCGATGCAAAAGTGCAAGCGCTGCTTCCTGTCTTGAAATCACGCTGTAAAGCTTCGCCGTCTGCTCGGATTCCCACTCGCGAGCCGGAGCGAGCGATGCCTCGCTCACGAGATCCTGATCCTCTTCGCTCCAAATGACCGCGCTCGCGCCGGCCTCCAAGAAGCGCGCCGCGTTGTGGGTCGGCTCGAGCGGTTTGGCCGATGCTGCCGCGATGCGGGCCGCCAACTCCTGCACGTCCGCCGTGCTCTCATCGAACGCGGCCTGTGCTCGTGACAGCCGCGAAGCACCGTAGAGCCGAAGCGCGGTGAACACGACGAGAGCGACGAGCACGATCACCGCCAGCAAGACACCGATGAATCGGCCCGAGCGACGCATATGGGTGCTCATGTCGTTCCTCCTGTCGGCGCGTCCATCGACGGTCGCGGATCTCGAACCTCATGGTCAATCTGGGCCAGCACCTCGTCGAGATCGAGCACGGCACGCCGTGCGGGACGATGGCGGCCACGAGGCACTGCCATCGACGCGATCAGCGAGTCGTCGATCTCGGCACTTTCGAGCGCGACAGCGCTAGTCCGTTCATCGCCGGTCGGCGGCGACGATGCCCGAGACAGGTAGGCGTTGACGCCGAGCAACAAGAGAACGGACGCAGCCCACGCCCACCACAGCGCCCGGCTGTCCCACACGCGCTCGACGAGCGAGGGTCGATCCGGTTCGTCCGCGGCCCGCCGTGCCGCCCTCAACACCCGCTCCTTCAGCCCCGCGGGAGCGCGGGCAGGCCTGATCCTCGACAGCAGCTCGTCTTCTGGCCTCGTCATCAGTCCACTCCGAGTCGCTTTCGAAGCTGGGTGAGCCCCAGCCGGTAACGGCTGGCCGCCGTGAAAGTCGGCGCACCGGTCACGCGAGAGATCTCTGAGAACGTCAGTCCGGCGTAGTGGCGCAGATAGACCGCCGTCCGGTGCTTTGCCGGCAGCTTTGCCAGTGCGTGCCGTGCGCGCTCGGCATCGAGCCTGTCTGGCGATCGCGGCTCCTCGGCGATCAGCTCCGGCAGCTCGTCGAGACTGGCCGCGCGGCGCCGCGCTCGCACTTGATCCACGGCGGCGCGGTGAGCCAGCGTCAACAGGAACACCCGCGGACGGCGCACGTACGTCAGTGACCCGGCGCGCTGTGCGAGCCGGACGAAGACTTCCTGAACGGCGTCCTCGGCTTCAGTGGTCGAGGCCGTGCGCCACAACGCAAGCGCATACAGCTCGTCGGCGAGCAGCTCGTAGATCTCGTTCAGAGCGCCGAGATCGTCCGGCGCAAGGCCGGACAGAAGCTCTCCCAAGCGCGCATCGAGCGCCGACGATTCGGTCTTGGCCAAAATCGTACGCTCCCCGCACGGTCCGACGGCTAGTCTATCGGCTCTTTCCATCGAGGCCATCGAACATAAGACGTAGCGGCAGGAGCGTCTTGTCACTCCTAGTCCTTGCCATCCGATGCCATGTGCACGGTTCTTAACGATGTCGGCCCTCACGCAAAACCGTCACTCTCAGGAGTAGAATCCCCATGACAGCACGTCTTGCTGGTGAAGCTATTTGAACCGCCACGGACGAGGGCGAGTCGCTGGAGATACGGTAGTGGCAACGCGAGCGCGGGTCCGTCTCCTGATCTTGGCTCTCGTGGCCGGCTGCCCGCTGGCCTGGGGCGGGGATCCACCCACTGCAGAGAACGGCCAGCAGTCAACGAGACCGTGGAGCTTCTCGGTGTTTGCTGCTGATTTCAGTGCCAACGAGAATCCGAACCAGTTTCGGCCGGATGGAGGAGGTTACGGTTGGGGTGTCTCGGCAGGACGCTATCTCGGCGATCACCTCTCGCTCGAAGCCGAGTTTCTCTGGGCGCGGCGCGATGGGGAGCGCATCTCCGACAGCGTGCTGCCCGGTACGGCGAACAACAACGTCCGCATCATCTCCATGGGGCTCTCGCTACATGCCAAGCTGCACCAGCGATTCACTGGCTGGCAGCCCTTCGTTGGTGGCGGCGTCGGTTTGTTCGACTCGGAGCTGTTCACAACCGACCCAGACTCGGGCCTGTTCACCGCCGTGGGCGGTCCTTCTTCAGAGACCTCGACCGGCTATCAGCTCACCGC
>CP070706.1:3808522-3811596 GCA_020350085.1 Acidobacteriota bacterium | reverse complement strand
CGAAGAACGCGAGACACGTGCGCGGGTTCGCACTCGCCACCGGGATACCGGGGATCTCGCCGTTCATGCAGCGATCGAGATACTGCTCCCACGCTCGGCGCTCGCTTCTCGGATCGAACTGCGTGAAGCCCGTACCGGAGATCTCCTCGCGCGAGAAGCGCAACCCGATGTTGAACACCAGATTGCTGAACGGGCGATAAGTGTCGTTGATGTACAGGTCGTAGAAGTTGCCGCGCGACACGTCGTCGTTCAACGAGGTCGAGGCCAGATCCAGCGGATCGGATTTCGGCACGTAGACCGTCTCGGACAGCGAGAATCTGGCCACGTTGATCTGGTTGAAGAAATCGGCGCTACCGGGCAGCTCGTTCAGCCGCAGAGAGTTCGGCCTGTACTCGAGGCGGCTGAATTCGGCCCGTTCGGTCTGCAGCCCGAACTTGATCTGGTGCGAGCCTCCCAACCACTCATCGACGTACTGCTCGGCATCGATCGAGTACGACCAGCGCGAGCGCTGATCCTCGTAGTCGCGGAAGTAAGGTCCGCTCCGAATGCCGCCGGAACGATCATCGACGCACGAGAGCTCACCCCAGTACGCGAAGTCGCCTTCGGCATTCGAGACGCAGCTGTTTCTGGCGAACCGATTGACGGGAAACTGCTCGAGCTTACGGTCTTGGAACGCGACGGTCGTCTCCCAGAAGAAGGTCGCCGAATACGGAACCGTCCACTTGAAAGTGAAGGCCGGTCCTCCTAGCTTGCCGATCGAGCCGCTCTCGAATGGAATGCGCGAGCTGGTCTCGACCGGCTCGACCTCGATCGGATCCGCGGAGTACTGCAGCTGCAACTTGTTCTTCGGCCCGGCTTGCCAGGTCAGCTTGTCGAAGCTTCTCAGCTGGGTGAACTTCCGCACGAAATCGGCGCCGATGACGAGGTCGACCGGCAGCTTCACGTCGATGTACTCGTGCGAAGCCATGAACCACAAGTGGTCGCGGACGATCGGCCCGGAGAGGTAGAACGCGGGCTGGAACCAGCCGAAGTCTTGAGGATCGATGTTCCCGGCCTGATCGTTATCGAACGCGCTGTCGCGGAACAGGATGTTCACCGAGCCTTCGAACTGGTTCCCGCCGCTCTTGGTGATGATCCGACCGAAGCCTCCTGCGGCGCCGCCGAAGCTCGCGTCGGCACCAGCGTCGATGACCTCGATCTCCTCGATCGCGTCCGGATTGATGTTCGACATGAACTGGCCCGTGAGCGGGTCGACGTTGCTCACGCCGTCCACCGTCAGCTTGAAATCTCGTGCGCGCGAGCCGTGGACCGTCGGATTGCCGTCGCCGTCGGTATCGTTGACCCCCGGTGCGAGCGTAAGCACGTTCTGGTACTCGCGCCCGAGAACCGGCAGGTCAGCGAAGAAATCGTCCGAGATCGCGGTCGTCGACTCGCCGCTGTCGAGATCGATGATTTGCTCCTTCGCCTTGACCTCGACGACCTCTTTCAGCTCGGCCTGAAGCGCCACGACGACGGGGCTGATCTGCCCCGCGACGACACGGACGTCGTCGCGGACAACGGTCCCGTATCCCGGCATCGCCACACGGATCTCGTAGCCACCACCCGAAGGAACCACCGGGAACAAGGCCTGCCCGTTGGCGTCGGTGAACAGGGCCGTCTCCGGGTACTGCCCGCTCGGCTGGCGGAGAATGACCTGCGCTCCTGGCAGCGGCTCGTTGCCGCTCGACGTGACCTCGTAGACGGTGACTTGGATCCCCCCGTTCGCGGCCCAGGCGTTCGGCACGGCGCCGATGATCAGCGCGATCGCGGCAAGAAGCCCGACCAGCACACGCATGTTCCTCATCGTCTCCACCTCCCCTGGGCACCGCGCCCCAGCGCGCGCTCAGGATGGCCGGAGCCAGCCCCGGCCGTTCTCGCGGTCCCCCGAAAGGGAGCCCGCGGCGAACCACACGCTTCCACCGAGCGAGCCGCGACTCGTGTCCGCGACCACCGCCCGTGCCCCCCGGTGAATCGTTTCGAGCCCAGCCGGGACCTTCCGCAAAGCACCGGCTGCAACGTCCGCGCCGCCACCCGATCCCTCGGCGCGAACATATCATTTTGGCACATCGTGGCGTGTGCGGCTGACGCTCATCGCCCCAGACCGCACGCTTTCGCCTCCAAGGGAACTTTACCCCTCTCTGCACGCGGCGAACAAGGCCGAAAGTCGCAGTATGCGGAGAATGCTCAGCACCCGCTGTGAGGTGAATCCTGAACGGTGCGCGCCGGCCCGTAACGTCCTGCGAAGAGTAGAGCTATCGTCATCGCTCGCTCATTCGCCGCGCACGGCTCGCAAGCCTAACTTTTTCAGAAGCTTGCGACGGAAGTCGCAGCGCTCAGGGATCACCTCGCGGACCGTTCGCCGGCGGGCGTCATCGTCGGCCGCCGCATGAGGTAACCTACCCTTCATTTTTGAGGCCTGTCGCTTGTCATGCGTCGATCGCGGCTCCCCATCGGACTTGCGGGACTCGGTGTCCACGGACGCCGATACGCGGCACACCTGCTGCGGGGCGACGTGCCTGAGGCCGAACTCGTCGCCGTGCACACTCGCGACGCGGCGAAGGGTGTAGCTTGGGCTGCCGAGCACGGCGTGGCTTTTCACGCGCACCTGAGCGAGCTGGCAGCCGACGCGGCCGTCGAGGCGGTGGCGATCGTGCTGCCCCCGGCCGAGCACCCGGCCGCCGTCGAGCACGCGGTGCGTTGCGGCGTCCCGGTGCTGGTCGAAAAGCCGATCGCGGCGGATGTCGCTGCAGCACGAGCCATGGTCGAGAGCGCTCGGCGAGCGGGGGTGCCGGCGATGGTGGCGCAGACGCTGCGCTACGACAGTCTCGTCGGTGCGCTGCGCGCGGCGCTGCCCCAGCTCGGCCCGCTGCACTTGGTCGCCATCAATCAGCGCTTCGAGCCCTCGGGCCGCTCTTGGCTCGACGATCCCGTGCAGGGGGGCGTTCTTTCGAACACGGGCGTGCACGGTCTCGACCTGCTGCGCGTGCTGACCGGAGCCGAGATCGTCGCCGCGCGGGCGATGAGTCGCTCCGTGG
>CP070706.1:3804788-3808422 GCA_020350085.1 Acidobacteriota bacterium | reverse complement strand
GAGCGAAGTTCGTGAGATCCCGGATCCGCTGTTCTTGTTGGCAGCCCGAGCGGTGGCGGACTCGGTCGATGAAGAGCTGCTGCGCAGGGGATCGATCTACCCGGCGGTCGACGATCTGCGCGCTGTGAGCCGACACGTCGCGACCGCCGTCATGCGCGGCGCCCGAGACCTCGGTTTTGGCCGGCTACTCGACGATGAAGAAATCGAGCGCGTGCTCGACGCAGCGATCTGGGATCCCTCTTACGTGGAATACATTCCAGAGGACGTTCGGGAATGAGCGTGACAGGAGACGACCGATCTCCGGCGGGATTGGACTCGCCGAGTGACGAATGGCCCCTCACGTTCGACGCTCTGGCATCTCGGCGGATCCTTCGGGCCTTCGGGGTCGAATACGGCCACGTCCGCCCGCCCGAGGGCGGCGATCTTTTCGTGACACGCTGGGGATGGCCGTGGCTGAAGCGGCTCATGCCGTCGTGCTGGTACGTCGACAATCGCTTTGTTCGCGAAGGAACACGGCTCACCGCGGCCACGGGTCGCGTCTACCGCGTTCCGACGCATGGGATCGGAGAACCACCGCTCGACATCGTCGTCAAGTTTTCGCGAGTGGCCCAGAACGTTCCTCTGATCGTCGAGACGTCGTTTCCGGCCGACGCTGATCCGGAGGAGATCGCCGCGGCGCGATTCAACAGCCCGATGGAAGAGTTCGGTCTGGTCACCGAGCTGCGAAGCGGCGTGGCCGAGTTCACCGGTCCACGGATCCTCGCGCAGCGGCCGCTCGCGATGTACGTCCCGCCCGAGGAGTTCGAGCTGTGGCAGCTCGGTCGCGTCCGAAGTGATTTCAACACCCACAGACTGTTGCTGAGGGAAGACCAAGAGGACGCGGTGAAGGCGATCGAGCTCGACATCAAGCGGATGTACGTCGTGCTCTACAACTGGATCAAAGGAAACGACGCACAGGAGTGCTATGAGGGAGGGGTGCTGCGCAAGGACGAGTTCTTGGACTTGACGCCGCGCGTGGTCCGAGAACTCGCGGACAACGGATTTCGGGTTCTCGACAACAAGCCGCGTCATTTCATCCTGCGTCGCAGCCAGCGAACCGGATCCTTGCTGCGCGACCGGCAGGGACGGCTGGTCTACGGTCTGATCGACTTCGAGCTGCTCCAACGAACCCCCGAGCATCAGCGTCGCTACCGGGACCACCGGCGCCACCGGTACTGGGCTTCGCGGGCCAGCGCGAGGCGGTCACCGCTCGCTCTCGACTCCTCTCGGCTCGCGGCCGTGCGGATCTTCGGCGTCGATTACCTCTTCGGTCACGCTCCGGACGGGGGACGGCTTTGGGTCCTGGGCGACGATCCCGAGCTGCTCGACTACTTCATGCCCGAGCGGTGGCATCGAACGCCGCGCGTCAAGCTCTCGCCGATGAACGAAGTATATCGAACGCGCACGCGCGACAACATCGACGTCGTGTACCGGCGATCGAGGGTCGGGACCCGACCTCGCATCGATCCGCTGCTCGGTCAGGGCCGCGCTATCCGCGAGCACGGCTACAACAGCCCGTTCGAAGAGGTCGCGATCGCCGAGCGGCTGCGGGAGATGGGCGTCGCCAGCACGGTGCCGCGAGCGATCTTCCGCACCGCCCAACGCTCGACGACCGCCAGCTACCTCAAGGACGACAGCCGATTCGTCGATCACAGCGACGTCATCACGCCCGCTCCGGAGTCGGAACCGGTCCTGACAGCGGATCGGGACTACTACACGATCTGGGACGAGTACCGCGGCGAACCCCCGAAAGCGGCGGGCAGGGTCGTCGACCTCGACCGTGCCGTCGAGGACGGGCTGCTGGAGATCGAACAGCGGGACGCGGTCCTCGAACGGACGTTGCGTCGACTCCACGGGATCGGGCTACGACCCGGAGGCCTCGATCCGAGTGAGCTCGTCGTGCTCCCCAACGAGAGCGACGGATTGGTGCGCACGGCGAAGGGCGAGATCGACGTGCGCGTGGCGATCGACGCGCTGACCGCGTATGACTTCGGGCTGTTGGACGACGATGCGTACCACGAACTCGTCGAGCGCGTCGCGGCTCGTCTGCAGGCGGTCGACTGCGAGGGGCTCGACCGAGGCGGGTCCCACCTGCTGCTGTCGATGGATCCCGATGGACATTTCGACACGGACGCTCACGACCACCCGATCGTCACCCTGTGCAACTTCGAGCTGATTCGGGGGCTGTACCGACCGATTCGTTGATCACGGAGCTCGGGGCATTCCGGCCTCGACCCGGCTCACCGTCGGCGTGGCCCCAAGCGCGGTCGGCGCAAGAGTGCCGTTGACTCGAGGTGCCATCGCGTCTCAGCCCTCGGCGAGTGCCAGCCTGCTCACTCTCACGACCGGCATGCCGTCGTGAAGCTCGAGCGTGCCCGAAACGCGCACCGTGCGCGCCGCCCACTCGACGTCGAAATCGAGCGGCGCGCCGCGGGGGCCGGCCAGCATGAACACCATGCCGTCGTCGATATCGTCTCGCACGAGCAGGCCGGGAGGCACTCCTCCCGACAGGCAGCGGATAGCGCAGGCTCGGTGGATTTTGCCCGTCGCCGGCCGCATGACGCCGAAGTAGCACTTCGTGTCCACGAGCTCACCGGTCAGCGTGACCGGTCCAATCGTCGCTGTAGATCTCTCCGATGCCGAGCCGGCTGCCGCTTCCAGCACCTCGAATGACGAAGCATCGTTCATCTCGATCATCGTCATCCCTTCACGGTAGATGAGCGAGCCGGAAAAGCGGACTGTCTTTCCGTGCGACCCCCGCGCGAACGGCGGCAATCCGAACTTGCCGAAGCCGACGAGCAGGTAGCTCGTCGCCCCTTCACCCTCGCGCACGCGCAGCGAGGGAATCGGCTCTTCGAACAGCACACCCTCGAACTCGCGCTGGACGCCGAACTCGAACACGCCGCTCGGCAGCGGGCGCTGGAGTGCGGCGACGAGACTCGCCCCGGCGAGAACCGCGACCGCCAGAGCGGAGACGAAACGGCGGACGAAGCGCTTCAATCCGGGCGGCGCCGGCAGGTAGCCGACGTAGAATTCGCCCTCAGCCATCTCTCACCTCCCCTTCGACAGCAGCGCCGTGCTGGCTCGTTCCCGCGGGATCGGCTTCGGCGGCGACCCAGACGTCGCCGTCGACGACCCGCGTGCGGTACGTCGCCACCCGCTCGTCGAATGGCGGAGGACTCTGGCCGTCGGCGGGACGATACTGCCAGCCGTGCCAGGGACAGGTGATGCAGCCGTCGATGATCTCGCCTTCGCCGAGCGGGCCGCCTTGGTGGCGACAGACATTCGAAGTCGCGTAGATCTTCCCCTCGTGGCGCCACAAGGCGACCCGTCGCGACCCGAGCCATGCCGTACGTCCGGCACCGTCGGTCAGATCGCCGACGCGGCAGACCGAGACGAATCCCTCCTCGACCAGGTCCGTCTTGACGCGATCAGCTTTCGCCTCGCGCCATCCGGCGGCGATGTGAAGTCCATAAACGGTGACGGCGGCCGCCAACAGCAGCACCGCGTAGACGGCAGACCGCTCCGATTGCAGCACGCCGTAAGCGACGTGCAGGACGCTCAGCCCGTAGGCGATCAGCACGAGCAAGTGCAG
>CP070706.1:3800855-3804688 GCA_020350085.1 Acidobacteriota bacterium | reverse complement strand
ACCCGGGCGGCCCAGCTCAGGATGGATCGCATGGCCGCGCAGGGAACGACGACTCTCGAGATCAAGAGCGGCTACGGTCTCGCGACGAATGCCGAAATCGAGCTTCTCGAAGCCGCGAAGGAGGCTGCCGCGTCCCGGCCCTACGAGGTCGTGACCACCTTTCTCGGTGCACACACGTTCCCGGCCGAGGCACGCGGCTCGGGGGCGGCCCGGCGGCACTACGTCGACGTGGTCTGCCAGGAGATGATTCCGCGCGTCGCTGAGCAGCGGCTGGCACGCTTCGTCGATGTCTTCGTCGATGCCCACGCGTTCGACCGGGAGCAGGCGTCGCGGGTGTTGCGCACCGCCGACGAGCACGGCCTGGGTGTCAAGGTCCACGCCGACCAACTCGCTGACGATGGCGCCGCCGCGCTCGCGGCCGAGTTCGGAGCCATCAGCGCCGACCATCTCGAGCATACGCCCGCCGCAGGCCTCGATGCGCTCGCGCGTGCAGGGACGGTCGCGGTCCTGATTCCGGGGGCCAGCCTGTTTCTAAAGATGGGGCGTTACGCGGCCTCGCGGGAGATGATCCGCCGCGGTATTCCCGTCGCGCTGGCGACGGATCTGAATCCGGGAACCTGTCCCTGCGAGTCGATGCCGCTCGTGATGCAGCTTGGCTGTCTGCTCTGTGGCCTGACGATCGATGAGGCGATCGTGGCGTCGACGATCAATGCCGCTTGCGCGATCGGGTTGGCCGACCGTGTCGGTAGTATCGAGCCCGGCAAGCGCTGCGACCTGTTGGTGCTCGACGCGGAGGATCGGCGCCAGCTCGTCTACCGGCTCGGCTCGCCGGGAATCCACCTCGTGATTGCCGGCGGCCGAGTGGTGACGTAAGGCCTCGTGCGCGCCGGGGACACGCGGACCCTCACAGGCGAATGTGCTCGAACGCCTCGTCGTATCTCCAGTTCCACATGTAGAGCTCGAGATTGACGGACACCTCGTGCTTGAGCAGCAGCCGGAACACGTTCGGCCGCTCTTCGATCTTGATCTGCTTGGGATTCAGCGGCAGGCCCAGCTCGTGGGCCCGCTGGACGATGTCGTGGACCAGCTTGCGCTCGTCGTACCTTCCCGTCACGGCTGCAAAACGAGTCTGCTCGTCGGCGAAGTCGTGGAGCTTCATCACGGCGACGCGCACCGGCACCGTCCGGTAGGCGACGAAGACAGCCGCCGCCATGATGCCGATCCAGATGAACAGGCCGACTTTTCCTCGCCCGCTCTCTCCTCGCACGGATCGATCCTCCTGGCCAGCGTCCGCTCGAGCCGGCCGTCTAGAACCGGTCGGGCCTTCTCAGCTCTCGAAGCTGACCCGGCCCACAGGACAATCTAGGCGGCTGACCCCGCCCTGACCACGCCATCGGGGTGATCGACCAGAGCGCATTGACCGCGCTTGCCCGCAAGAGGCCTCATAGGGCCGCGACAGCCCGCGTCGACGCCGCCGCGTCAGGACGGGTATGCTCCCGTGATAGCTGCCGTCGAGCTTCGACCGGCTCGGCCCCGGGGCCCCGTTTCGGGGTCCGGCTTCAGGCGATTCCCAGGAGGTGACACGATGAGTTCGCGACCGCAGTGGCCCGGTCCCACCCAGATCACGCTGCCCAAGCTACCGAAGATTCCCGGGCAGCTGATCCTGTGGGTCATTCTGGCCATCGCCGCTCTCGTCGCGCTGAGCCAGATGTTCTACACGGTTCAGCCCGAGGAGGAGGCGATCGTGCTGCGCTTGGGTCGATGGACGGGAGAGACGCACCCGCCGGGACTGCACTGGAAGCTCCCTTTCATCGACAGAGTCTTCAGAGTACCCACGCAGCGACAGCTGAAGGAAGAGTTCGGGTTCCGCACCCGAGAGCCCGGCGTGCGCACAGAGTACATCAAGCAAGGCCACAGCGATGAGTCTCTCATGCTCACGGGTGATCTCAATGTAGGCGACGTCGAGTGGATCGTGCAGTTCAAGATCCGTGACGCGTATCAGTTTCTGTTCAAGGTCCAAGATCCGATCGGCACCTTTCGAGACATGACAGAAGCTTCGATGCGCCACGTGGTCGGCGACCATAGCGTCGACGAGGTGCTGACGATCGGGCGCACTAAGATCGCGGCCGACGCGAAGGACTACCTGCAGGAGTTGTGCAACCGCTACGAGATCGGCATCGGGGTCGAGCAGCTCGTTCTGCAGGACGTCAATCCGCCCGATGCCGTCAAGCCGTCGTTCAATGAAGTCAACGAGGCGATCCAGGAGCGGGAGAGGCTGATCAACGAAGCCTGGGCCACCTACAACAAGGCCGTCCCTCGGGCCCGCGGTGAGGCGGAGCAGCAGATCCGTCGCGCCGAGGGTTACGAGCTCGAGCGCGTCAACAATGCCGAAGGCGAGGCGTCACGTTTTCTTGCCGTGTACGACGAGTATCGCAAAGCACCGGCCGTGACCCGCCAGCGGCTCTATCTCGAGACGATCGAGGCCATCTTGCCGCGTCTGGGCGACAAGATCGTCGTCGACGAACGGCTCGAGACCCTGCTCCCGCTGATGAATCTCGGCGGCGCACCGCGACTGCCGGCCAAGAGCCCGGCAGAGCAAGGAGGTGGACGATGAGAGCCGGACTCGTCATCGTCGTCATCGTGATCGTACTGCTTCTGATCTCAGGAAGCTCCGTCTTTTACGTCCTCGACGAGACCGAGCAAGCGATCATCACACAGTTCGGTGAGCCCGTGGCCGGCGGTGCGATCACCGACCCGGGCCTTCACGTCAAGGTGCCCGTCATTCAGAAGGTGAATCGATTCGACAAGCGCTGGATCGCTTGGGACGGTGACGTAAACCAAGTACCGACCAAAGACAAGAAGTACATCTGGGTCGACACTTACGCGCGCTGGCGCATCGCCGATCCGCTGAAGTTCTTCCAAGCGGTGCGAAACGAACGAGGAGCGCAAACGCGGCTCGACGACATCATCGACGGCGAAACACGCAACGTGATCGCCTCGTATGATCTGATCGAGGCGGTGAGATCGACGAACAGACCGTTTGAGATCACCGAAGAGCTCAAGGACATCACACCGAGCGGCGATGTGGTGCAGATTCGGGCCGGTCGAGACCAGCTCGAGCAGGAGATTCTCACGCGCGCAGCCGCGATCGCCCCGGATCTGGGCATCGAGCTGGTCGATGTGCGCTTCAAGCGCCTCGACTACATCGAGTCCGTGCGCCAGAAAGTATACGAGCGCATGATCTCCGAGCGGCAGAGGATCGCCGAGCAGTACCGGTCCGAGGGCCAAGGCAGGAGCGCGGAGATTCGCGGGCAAATGGAGCGAGAGCTGAAGAAGATTCGTTCCGAGGCCTACCGCACGAGCCAGGAGATTATCGGTCGCGCCGACGCCAAGGCGACCGGTATCTACGCGAAGGCCTACACGCGCGATCGCGAGCTCTACGCCTTCTTGCGCACTCTCGAAACGTGGGAAAAGACGCTCTCGGACGACACGCGTCTGGTGTTGACGACCGACTCGGATCTGTTGAAGTACTTGAAGAAGTCACGCTAGGGTGGCGCGTCACAAACCACTGATCGATCTCGTCGTGCGCCGGCCGAGAGCGGTCTTGGTGCTCGCAGCGGTGCTTACCGCGCTGGCTGTGTGGCTCGGCTCGGGAGTCGAGCTTCGCACTTCGCGCCATCAGCTCGTCCCTGCGGATGACCCCAATCAGCAGCGCTTCATCGAGCTGATGGCGGAGTTCACCGGCCATCAGCCGCTGCTGGCGGTGATCGAGATGATGGGGCTCGAAAACGGCCGCCAGAGCGGCCTCCTGCCCGCCGCCGCGGACGCGCTGG
>CP070706.1:3789149-3800755 GCA_020350085.1 Acidobacteriota bacterium | reverse complement strand
GCGTTTTGGCAGATCGCGGAGCTGTCGAAGGCGCCGCTGATCGACTCGCACTCCGGCTGCCGGCACTTCACGCCGGGAATGGAACGAAACTCCAGCGACGAGATGATCCGCAAGCTCGCCGAAGGCGGCGGCGTGATCCAGATCAACTTCGGTTCGATGTTCATCAACGCCGAGGTCAGCCAGAAGGCCAAGGTGGCCTGGGAGCACTTCGCCGCGTACGCGAAACAGCACGGTTTGCGTTGGCCCGACGCAGAGTTCAAGCGCTATCGCGAACGGTACCTCGAAGAAAACCCGGTCGGGATCGCGGACATCGGCGAGGTCGCCGACCACATTGATCACGTCGTACGGGTCGCTGGGATCGACCACGTCGGCCTCGGCTCCGACTTCGACGGGATCAGCCACGTTCCCGTCGGTCTCGAGGACGTCTCCGGCTACCCGCATCTGATCCGCGTCCTGCTCGAGCGCGGCTACTCCGAGGAAGACTTACGAAAGATCTGCTCGGGAAACGTTCTTCGGGTCATGCGCGAGGTCGAGCGCGTGGCCAGGGAGCTCTCGGCCGGCGAGAAGGGCGACGCGCGTTAGAGGACGAGCTGGCTCTCCGTTACGTTCGGGAGCGATCCGCCGTCGTCCCCCACTGCTCCTCATTGAGGTCGAGAGCCGGCTGGCCGGGACGGTTGACCACGCCCAAACCACCGCCGACGTCGATCCAACGGACGTCGGGCAGTGAGCTCAGGCACGCTGCCAGGGCGCGCCCGGTTCGCTCGATGCGCGTTCCTTCGAGCGACGGATTGTTCGTCGAGTGAACCGTGACGGGAATCTCGCCGGCCGCGACGGGGACGAGGCAGCGCGGGTGGAGCACCTTGGCTCCCATCGCGGCCAGCTCCTGCGCCTCGCGATAGGCCAAGCGCCGGATGAGACGTGCCACCGGGGTGCGACGCGGATCGGTCGTGAACATCCCGGGCACGTCGGTCCAGATCTGCAGCGCGGCGGCGTGCAGCATGTGGGCCCTCAGCGCGGCCGACGTGTCGCTTCACGGCGCTCATGCTACGCCAGCTGCGCTGGTCAGGACGGCCCGATCCCCACGAGTGGGTAACGGTAGTATTCGCCCTCCGACGCCTTGATCGCACCGACGATCGGCAGCGCGATCGCCGCCAGCGCCAGCAGCCACCAGATCACGGGCACCAGCGGAATCAGAACACAGGTCAACAGCAGCAAGACAGATGCGGCTCCCACCAAGAACACGACGAGGTTCAGAACGAGCGCCTGCTTCGCGATGCTCGAGATCACCTGCGACTCGCTCTTGACTATCCAGATGATGATCGGGACGAGCACGCCGCCCAGCGGAATCAGATAGCCGGCCAGGCCCGAGAGGTGGGTCAAGGTGGCGAGCGTCCGCTCCTCGGGCGCGATGCTCCAGTTGGTCGTCGTCATAGCTTGTCTTCTCCCGCAACGGGCTATGCGGCAATCGGTGTTCAAGAAGATAGCCCATCGCCACGCCGAGCGGGGGACCATTCGACCCACACAAATCACCGGACATTTCGGACGGTGTGGCCGCGGTTGTCTCTTGGACGTCTTCGCTCCTGACCACTCGTTGGGAGATCCCGACCTTTGACAGATCATCACCAGCGCTCGATCGCCGACCTCGCGATCCGAGCTGTAGAGTGGCCGCTCGGGGTGAAAGCCATGCTTCCGCAAACTGCTGTCTCACGTCTTTCCGTTTCCTTGTTTGCCGCCGTGATGATCGCCGCCGGGGCCCCTGTATCGAAGGGTCAGTGCCTCTCGAACGAGTTCGACGATCTGATCTCTTTGGACGTCTTCGCCCAAGACGAGTTCGGCAGCGCCGTCGCGGTCAGCGGTGACATCGCGATTGTTGGTGAGCCGCTGGACGGGGACTGGGGACTCGACTACGGCTCCGCGCACGTGTATCGCTTCGACGGCACTTCGTGGGTCTACGAGACGAAGCTCGTCCCCCCGGATGCGGCCGAAAACGACGAGTTCGGTGTGTCGGTAGCGGTCAGCGGGAACGTCGCCGCGATCGGATCGCATTTCGACGACGACAGCGGGTGGGACTCCGGGTCGGCGTATGTCTTCGAGTTCGACGGAGAGAGGTGGACCGCCGTCGCCAAGCTGTCGTCTTCAGACGGGATCCTCTGGGACAACCTCGGCATCTCCGTCGCCATCGACGGCGATGTGATCGTCGTAGGAGCCAATCTCGCCAGCACCGCGAACACCGGCGCGGCCTACGTGTACGTCAAGCCTCCCGAAGGCTGGGCGGACATGACCGAGACGGCCAAGCTGACCGCCTCCGACGCCGAGGACATCGACGAGTTCGGTGTCTCCGTTGGCGTCAGTGGCGACGTCATCGTCGTCGGCACGCAGTTCGAGACCAGCGGCGGGACCGGCGCCGGAGCGGCGTACGTTTTCGAGCGGCCTCCGGCGGGCTGGGCGGACATGACCGAGACGGCCAAGATCACCGCCTCCGATGCCGCCGCGCAGGACCGCTTCGGCCGCTCGGTCTCCGTCAGTGGCGACGTGATCGTCGTCGGGGCGTGGGGTGATGACGATGGCGACGCCGGCACGGGGTCCGTGTACGTCTTTGAGAAGCCCTCGTCCGGCTGGTCGAACATGACCGAGACGGCGAAGCTTACCGCCTCGGATGCAGCGGCTGGGGACCACCTCGGTTGGTCCGTCGCGATCAGCGGCGAGATTGTCTTGGGCGGCGCGCCGGCCACTCTGTTCGACGGAACAGGCGCCGGCGCGGCGTACGTTTTTCGGCGGCCGGCCAGCGGCTGGGCGACAAGCACCGAGGACGCCAAATTGACCTCGACCACCGGGGCCGAAGATGACGAGTTCGCCTACGCCGTCGCCATCGCCGGCGGTGTGGCGGTTACCGGAGCGCGGCGCTACACCACCGAAGGCTACGACAACGCGGGCGCGGCCTTCACCTACCACGGCCTTTCCGACTGCCAGCCGAACGACGTTCTCGACCTGTGCGACATCATCAACGGCGCGAGCAACGACGCCGACGGCAACGGCACACCCGACGAGTGCGACAGCACGTCAGGGGCGAGCGGCGCCGTCGACTCGCTGGTCGCGGTGAAGGCGGAAGGTGGGAGTATCACGTTGAGTTGGTCGCCGTCCTGTCTGCTGACGGACGATGATTACGAGATCTACGAGGGCCTGCTCGGCGACTTCGCGAGTCACACGCCACTGTTCTGCACGACGGGGGGTGCAACTCAGCACACGTTCGTTCCGGGCGATGGCAGCCGCTACCACTTGGTGGTTCCTCGGAACGCTAGCGTCGAAGGATCGTACGGTTTCGACAGCGACGGCTGGGAGCGCGAGCCCGGACAGTCGGCCTGTCTGCCCCGCGCGCTCGGCGAGTGCCCTTAGTCCCCGCTTCGCGAGAAGCCGTCGAGCCCCTGCTCGGCCGCAGGCCGAAGCGCCGCTGCGATGGCGCAGAATGTAGACAGCGGTCGACACGTCCCGCCGTACGTTTTCGCCCTCGTTCACAGTGGTCTCGAACAGCCGGATCGAGCCCTCGATCGACTCAAGCAGGCTTACGCTGAGCGCGACACGATGCTGCGCGATCTCGAGGCCGTCGCGCACTGGGATCGGATGCGCTCGGGGCCGCGCTTTGAAGGCTTGATGCGCCGGACGGCCCATCCGGAATCAGTCTCCTGACGCCTTTCTCTAGGGCAAACGGTCCCCGCATGAGAGCTGCCCTCGTGGGTGTGGTAACTGAACGTCGATTTCGTCAGACTATGGGCGAGGCATGACGTGGCTCACCTGACTGTTCGTTCCGGATACGAGAAGCTCGTCGATCGGCTGAACCGTGCCCCGCAAGGGGCGCCGCCCTCGCATCTTCTCTACGGCATCCTCGAGCTGCTGTTCAGCGAGCGGGAAGCCGGACTGGTCGCTCTGCTTCCGATCAAGCCGTTCCGGGTCAAGCAGGCCGCTTCCGTCTGGAAGATGCCCGAGGCCGAGGCTCGCAAAGTCCTCGAGGAGCTGGCGAGCCGCGCCATCCTGCTCGACATCGAGAGCAGCAAAGGCGAGCTGCTGTACGTGCTCCCCCCTCCGATGGCGGGCTTCTTCGAGTTTTCCTTGATGCGGGTCCGCGGCGATGTCAATCAGAAGGTGCTCTCCGAGCTTTTCTACGAATACATCACCGTCGAAGAAGAATTCATCAAGGCTCTCTTCACAGACGGTCAGACCCAGCTCGGCAGGGCTTTCGTTCAAGAAGCCGCCCTGCCTGCCGACAACACCCTTCAGGTCCTGGATTACGAGCGAGCGAGCGAGGTCATCAAATCGGCCTTCCGTCGAGGCATCGGCATGTGTTACTGCCGGCACAAGGCGCAGCATCTGGACCACGCCTGCGACGCACCGATGGACATCTGCATGACCTTCAACAGCACCGCCGCCTCGTTGATCCGTCATGGCTTCGCCCGCGAGATCGATGCGGCGGAGGGGCTCGACCTGCTGCAGCGGGCCCAGGACGAGAACCTCGTTCAGTTCGGAGAGAACGTCCAGCGGCGCGTCAGCTTCATCTGCAACTGCTGCGGGTGTTGTTGCGAGGCTATGCGTGTGCAACGCCGATTCGCAGTTTTGAGTCCGATCCACACGTCGAATTACCTGCCGCAGGTCGATCTCGATCGTTGCAACGGCTGCGCGAAGTGCGTTCAGGTCTGCCCGGTGGAGGCGATGTCGGCGGTCTCAGCGAACGACCCCCGCCATCCCAAGCTGCGCAAGGCGAAGCTCGACGATGCGGTCTGTCTGGGCTGCGGCGTCTGTGTTCGCAACTGTAAACGCGAAGCGATTCGTCTCGAGCCGAGAGATCAGCGCGTGATCACGCCCGTCAACTCGGCGCATCGAACCGTTCTCATGGCGCTCGAGCGAGGCAAGCTCCAGGAGCTGATCTTCGACAATCAGGCGCTAGCCAGCCACCGGGCGATGGCGGCCATCCTGGGCGTGATTCTCAAGCTGCCCGCCGTCAAGCAGACGCTCGCAAGGCGACAGATGAGATCGCGCTACCTCGACCGCTTGCTCGGAATTCGTCACTGACACCCGGCGTGATGAGATCTTCGTGCTCGAGCTGTCATCAGGCAGCCGACTTCGTCCGATTCAGCTCATGGCGACCCACAGCGCGCAGTAACCGGGTGCCGCGATCGGCCCCTCGACCACCTCACACCCGCCGCACGCGTCGGGCCGGGAAGGCGGCTCCCAGAAATCGCAGTTGTCGCACCGCTGGCCCTCCACCACGGTGACCGACACGTACTCGACAGCGTCCCGCGCCTGGCGCTGCTCCTCGCTCAGACCGACAGTGTCGTCGCACTCCGACGGTGGTGAGCCTGCTGGCCCCGAGCTGTCGGCCTGCTCGCGGCCGCAGCCCGAAAAGGTCCCGAGCAAGCCGCCACTGAAGGCCGCTGCGGCGAGCTGGACGAACTGGCGCCTCGTCGGTCGGCGGATTCCCATGGCGTCCGATCCTTCCTCGTTGACCACGATGCGAGGGCTGCGCCCGATCAGTAATAGGATCAGTAATAGTACCAGATTGTCCGATAGTCGCGGATGTTCTCGCCGCGCGAAGCGAGCTCTTCGAGGTATTCGTAGATCGGCACGTCCACGTAGTTGTAGGGTGGCATCGGGGTGATGTTCTTCTCCCACGGATGGAACTCGTAGACGCGTGAGCCGTCGGCCAGGATCATCACCACGCGATGGTCTTGCCAGGCCCTCAGGTGATTCTTGCCCATGCGGGGCACGTTGAAGACGGGCTCGTCCGTGCGGTCGAGCCCTGGCAGCAGCCGCGCCTCCTCCTTGCGCTCCTGCAAGATACGCGCGATCGGGACCATGTAGTCGCCGGTTTCTCTCTTGCCCTTCATGCTGAAGGTGTAGTACGGGTCGACGCCGATCAGACGCAGGTCGTGACGCAGCTTCGCGGTCTCGAAACGCCGAGAGTTCTCCACGGTGAAGACCTGCTGGTTGTAAACGCCGATGCCCTTCTTGCGGACGGCGACGATGGCGTCGCGCGCCTCGGGCGTGATCTCGTACGAGTGCTCGAAATGGGTCACCAGCGCCACCTCGCGCCGGCCTGGCTCGTGATATCTGGCGAGCAGCTCGCACAACTCGTCCGTGAAACGAAACGGCAGCACCACGGGTGTTCGCGTTCCGAAGCGGATGCGGTAGACGTGATCGATGTCGGCCAGGCGGCTGAGCAAGGAATCCAGTGCGCGGTCCGGCATGATGCCCGGATCGCCCCCCGTGATCAGCACGTCGCCGAGCCCCTCTTGGCCCGCGATCCATGAGATCGCGCGGTCGAGGTCTGCGGGTGCCGCCATCGCGTCCTCGGCGAGCAACTCGTCGAGCTCCCAGTTGCGCTGGCAGTAGACGCAGATCTGGGCGCAGGTGTTGTACGGCTTGAGGATGCAGATCAGCGGGTAGCGCCGCGTGACGTAGTCGACGGGCGAGGTGTCGTGCTCGCCCATGAAGTCGAGCAGCATGCCGCGGTCTTCGCGGTGCTCGGCCACCTGATCGACGTAGGCCGGCGGTGGAAGCACTTGGGCACGCACCGCATGGTCGTAGCCGATCGCCGGGTTGCGGTCCATGAGACTGAGGTAGTACGGCGTGATGCCGAAGGGCAGGCCGCTCGAGCGCGCCTTCTTCACCGCGGCGGCCTTCTCCCGTGAGAGGTCGACCAGGCTCAACACCTCGTCCGCGCTGCGGATGACGTGTTGGAGATGCCAGCGATAGTCCCGCCAGTCGTCCTCGCTGGCGCCGAAGTGGCGCATGATTCTCGTGCGGTTGGTCTTGCGCCACTTGACGACCTCGGGATCGAGCCCGGAGGGGTAGCGCTTGAAGTACTTGCGGACAGTGCTGCCCATCTCGTCGAGCATCTCCGAGCGCCGCAGCGCCGCCTCCCGACCCTCGAGCCGCAGAAACTCCGGAATCCCCTTTCGCATCACCTCCTGCTCGCGGTAGATGTTGCTGTTGCCGGCCACGCCGCGGAACAGATGAATGAACTCCATCAGGAAACCGACCGAGATCTCGCAGCTCAGCTCGTCCCGGCGGCCGCTGGCCAGCTTCCACAAGCACTTGAGGGCGCTGAACTCGGTCCGCTTCTCGTTGATCGGCCCGATGATGCTCTTGAACACGCGGATGCACTCACGGATCGTCGCCTTCTCGAGGATGTGCGCCGGATTGTCGAGCTCGAACACGGCGCGCTCGGTCCGCTCGAGGTAGCCCAGCACGGCCTCCCTGGCATCCTCGAGCGTAGCGGCCGCCTCGAGCCTGGCATGCAGCTCGGAATTGGCTTCCCACAGCATCCCCACGTAGCGGTCGTCATCGACAACGAAGCGGGGCTTTTCCGCCGCGAGCGGATCGGAGATGACGTCGTCGGTGACGATCCGCGTCGAAAGGCCGGGACGGGGTCGCTGGCGCGCGGAGCCGGCAGCCGGCTCTTTCGTCTCACTGCTCTTCGGTGACATGGCCCTTCCGCACAGTGCAGCTCGATTGTAGACGTTCGACGTGAAGCGGCCAAACTGCCATCAGGAGCAGGACAACGGCGCGGACCATGAGGGTCGACAGAGCAGGCCGTCCGATATCGATCGCTACCCTTCACGGGCAGCCGGCAGACTCGAGCGGCAAATCGCACGCGCCGACTGCGTCAGCTTCGTTGCGCTCATTTCCCGCGCTGTCGCGACCATATGAGCCCTCACGGGATGCGTGCTGGCCCACGACGACGAAGAAGCGGCTCTCCGCTCCGGGATCGAACGTTGCGCTGCCGGTCGTTCCCAGCCCGCAGGCCACCTCGTCCCAAGGCAGGCCAGCGACTGCGTCGAGTGCACCCGAGTAGGCCGCATGATCCGTCGCATCACACGCCGGCGCGTAGCTGATCGTGACCTCCTCCGTCGCACCATCGTAGCTGGTCACGAGCAGCGCGGGCGCCGCTCCGCTCGGGTCCGAGGCCTCGCCCGGGCCGTTGGCGGCAAGAGGCGGCGCGCAGACGAAGTCGTCGGGGGGGTGCAGTTCGAGCTGCCAAGACTCGAGCGTTCCGCTGTTGAACGCAGCGTCGTCGACGACTTTCAGCCTCCACTCGCCGACGGCGTTCTCGCCATCGAAGTCGGCCATCGTCCCCGGACCGTCCGGCCCGACGTCGCGGTCGTAGTCGAAGCAGATCTCGTCGCGGCTCCATCCCGTCTTGTCGTGCAGTCGGACCGTCGTCGAGGAGGGTGCTCTGAGCTCGACGACGAGGTCACCAATGAAGGTGTGCGTCACGACCGGTCGGACGAAGGCATCTTGAATCGTGAACGAGTCCGTCACGTCGAGAACCGACGTCGTTCCGCCGCCGTCGAAATCCGGGATGCTGCGCGGTACGTCGGTCGCTTCGTACACGATCGGGCCGCCGAGGTTCTCGCCCACTTCGAGTAGTAGTGAGAGCCCGTACGCACCTTGATCCGTCGCCAGGTCGAGCTGGAACGGTATGCGTGCGCCGCAGGCGAGCGACTCGGCGAGCGCGATCTCGAAGTGCGGTGCGAGCGTCGAGCCGCTGCCGCCGTCCGGCACGTTCTCGAAATCCGCGGTCTCGTCGGTGATGCTGACTCCCGGCTCCGTCGTGTTCAGCGTGCCGACGATGCCGGTCGCCGGCGCCGTGCCCGTGTTCGAGATTGTCACGCGCAGGCGAATCGTCTCGCCTGGGTCGGCGAAGCCGTTGCCGTTCCCGTTGCCTGACGTGTCGAAGATCTCTTGGCCGCTCAGCAGCGGGTCCGGCGAGAAAGAACAGGCCGGCAAAGCATCCTCGATCTGCGGAAAAATGAAATCCATCCGTGCGCCGGCGTTGCCGTCGAAGCAGTTGCTGCTCGCTGTGCGATTGATCGCGATCACGCGATGGGTTTCACCCGAGATGACGGGCGCACCACTGCTGCCCCCGACGGTGTCGCAGTAATACATCAGATCGTCGTTCGACCAGCTCCACGGGCTCTCGGTGATGCGGCAAACGCCCTCCGGCTCGCTGTCCGATTCGATGCCGAACATCTTGACGTTGCCCGAGTGATGCGCCGGCATGTAGAAGCGCTCGCCCGGCGGCGGCAGCCGCGGGTCGAGACCGAGATAGCCGTACTCGGACGCGTCCTCGACGACGGTAAACAGCGCCCAGTCGAGCGGCCCGCTCCAGCGAATCAGCTCCTTGCCGTTGAGCTGCCTATCGAACGACGGCGTGCCGAACAGACAGCCGTCGCGCTCCCACATCATCCAGATCTGCGTGCCCTCGACATGCTCCTGGGTGTTGATGCAGTGACTGACCGTCATCATGTGACCTTCGCACGAGACGAAAAAGCCGGTGCAAACGACGAAGCCGTTGACGAGCAGCCGGCCGACGGCACGCGCCTTCTCATATTCGACCGGGTGCGAGTCGGCGTAGCAGATGGCGTCCCTGCGATTGTCCTCACCGCAGATATCGTCGGTCTGCGGGTCGAGGTCCGGATCATCGAGCGGACGGAAACCGTGCGCATAACGGTCGCTGAGCAGCCCGAACCGCTCGGCCTCGGACCCGCGCCCGAAGGCGCGAAGCTCGAGAACGACGGCATCACTGATGACGGCCGGCGTCCAGACGTTGCGGCCGTCACCGCGCGGTCCCCGACCGTAAAGGCGCGATTGCTCCTTGCCCGCGCCGTCGAAGATCGACAGATAATCGCCCGGCGCCAGCTCGAAGCGCTCGAGGTGAATCGTCAGATAGGTCGCGCCGGGATGGCGCAGTGCTCGGCGCCAGACGACGATTCCATCCGGATCGCCGGCCCGATAGGGATGCGGCGTCTCGAGGCGCAGCGGCGAGACCTTCCCGACGATCGTCGGCTCGGCGGCGAATCCCGCCCCAGACAAAGCGAGAATGCTGCCCATGAAGGCCAACACCGCGCGGCTCGAGATCGTCATCTCCCACCTCCGGGATCAAGCGGTAATGTACCTCGAACGAGCTCGGATTCTCCTCCGAGGGGGTATTCACCCCGAGTCTTGATCCCGTTGTCCTCTCGTTTTGCGTCGAGGATCTCGCCTCACGGCGGTCCTGCATGGGCGCGGGCTTCGAGGCGAGCGGCGCCGACATCGTCGCCCGTCATCCGAAGCAGCTTCGCGTGCTCCTTGAGGCTCTCGACGACGTACGGGTGGTCAGGGCCGAGTTTGTCTACCCAGATCCGTTGGGCGCGCTCGAACATTCGCTTGGCCTCCTCGTAGCGCCCGGTGTCGCGGGTGAGGCAGGCGAGGTTGTGCACCGTGATGGCCGTCTTGATGTGGTCCTGGCCGAGCACGCGCTCTTGGGTCTCTAGTGTGGCGCGGTACAGAGGCTCGGCCTGCTCGTACCGGGCTTGCTCCCAGTACAGGTTGGCCAGGTTGTTCATCGAGCGCAGCGTGTCCGGATGATCGTCGCCGAGCACGCGTTTCTGGAGCCGCACGGCTTTGAGGTACAACGGCTCGGCCTCGGCGTGGCGCTCCTGCTTCCAGTACACCAGTGCCAGATTGTTCATCGAGCTGAGCGTTTCCGGGTGGTCGTCGCCGAGCACGCGCTGGCGGGCTTCGAGGGTTTCGACGAGCAGTCGCCCGGCCTCATCGTGGCGGCCCTGCCTCCAGTACAGCAGCGCGAGGTTGTTCATCGAGCTGAGCGTGTCCAAGTGGTCAGCACCGAGCACGCGCCGGCGAGCCTCCAGGGACTCGAGATACAGCGCTTCGGCCTCGTCGTAGCGCCCGCGATCCTTGTACAGGATGGCCAGGGTGTTCATCGAAGTCAGTGTTTCCGGGTGCTCGTCGCCGAGCACACGCTTGCGAGTCTCGAGGGTTTCGACATCGAGCGACTCGGCCTCGTCGTGGCGGCCCTGGTGGAAGTACAGGATCGCCAGGTTGTTCATCGAGGTGAGCGTGTCCCGGTGCTCGTCGCCGAGCACGCGCTTTTGGATCTCGACGGCCTGCTCGAGCAGCGGCTCGGCCTCGGGGTAGAGCCCGAGCCTGCGGTAGACCTCGCCCATCGTCGCCATCAATCGTGCCTGGACCTCCGGTTGATCGGCCAGCTTCTCCTCGATCTCGCGCGCTCCGTTGTCGAGCAGCTCGCGCGCGGTGATGCTGTTGCCCCGTGCCTCGCCCGGATCCGAAACCTCGAACAAGCCTTTCATGAACTCCGAAACTTGCCCGCGCGCCTCGGCCTCGCGATTGGCCCGCTCAGCCTCCGCGTTGGCCCGGTCGCGCTCGCGGGCGATCCGTCCTGCCTGCACCGTCATCGTCACGGCGAACGCGAGCAACACGAGCACTACCGCCCCTGCCGCGGTGACCCCCAGGCGATGGCGCCGCACGAACTTCCGCGCCCGATAGGCCGCACTCGGGGGGCTGGCGAGGACCGGCTCGTCGGCCAAGTACCGCCCCACGTCCGCCGCCAGCTCCTGCGGTGAGCCGTAGCGCCGCGTGCGGTCCTTCTCCAGAGCGCGCAGCACGATCCAATCCAGATCCCCTTCGAGCTCGCGCTTGAGCGCCGGCAGCTCGGTCCGCCTGCGCCGGGCCGACTCCGTCGACTGCTCCCCCAACATGGTCAGTCGCGTCGAGGGCTTCGGCGGTTCCTCTTCGCGAATCTTGCGCACGAT
>CP070706.1:3778396-3789049 GCA_020350085.1 Acidobacteriota bacterium | reverse complement strand
TCGCGTGACGCAGAGCGTCTGCGGTTGCACGAGCGGACCGCTTCGCGGCGGTCGGGCTAGCAGGGCGCCGACGCGATGCCGTCGCTCGCTCGCCGCCGGCTCAGAGGGGGCCCGTCCGACCCGCCAGTCGCCGCGATGCATCGAGCGCGCACGCCTCTCCAGGCCGCTCGACACTTCGGCAGGTCCGCTCGTCGCTCGGCCTTCGTGGGACGGTGATCCTAACCCTCTGAAAAAGCTATACTTCGCTGCTTGAGGTCGCCTGCTGACGACTCTTGCCCGGTCGGTGTTTGTAAGGATCTCGCCAGGAGGACGTTGTCATGGTCGAAGACGAACGGAGGGAGAACGCCGTGCAGGCCGCGAGCGAATCGATCCCCACCAGGCATCCCACCGATGCGCCGCTCCCCGCTCCTGGCACACCTGCCGCAGAGCAAGGGCACCGGTCTGATGCCGCGGAAGCCTTGGAGGCCCTATTCCGCGAGCACCACGCGCGCGTTTTCCGTGCGGCCCTCAGGATCACCGGTCGCTGCGAGGACGCCGAGGATGCGCTTCAGACGGTCTTTCTGCGACTCGCCCGCCAGAACGAGTTGGATCTGGCCCCCTCGCCGGGAAGCTATCTGCACCGCGCGGCGGTCAACGCGGCGCTCGATCTCGTGCGGCGTCGGGCGAGCAGCCCTGACGTTTCGCTCGACGAAACTCCGGTGGGCAAGACTGTGAACATGAGCCGCCATCCGCGCTCTCAGGAAGACGAGCAGCTCAGCCGTGAGATCCGCGATGTCGTCCGGCGAGCCCTTGCTTCCCTTCCGCAGCGCTCGGCGGAGATTTTTGCCCTGCGCTACTTCGAGGGCTACGGCAATCACGAGATCGCGCGGATGGTTGGCACATCAGCCGGGTCGATCGCCGTGAGCCTGCATCGGACTCGACAACTCCTCAAAGACCGGATTCGTCCGCTTCTCGGAGAAACGCCATGAAGCGTCATGACAAAGACCTCGAACAGACCCTCGACCGCGCGATCCGCGAGATTCGCGACACGCCTGTTGACGACGATCGTCTGAAGCAGGCCGCCGAGCGGGTGAGAAC
This sequence comes from Acidobacteriota bacterium, assembly GCA_020350085.1. Classification (GTDB taxonomy): domain Bacteria; phylum Acidobacteriota; class Polarisedimenticolia; order J045; family J045. The sequence continues at coordinate 3,787,972 of CP070706.1, read as the reverse complement.
CCGCCTCGCGGAGCCGTCACGCGGCAGCGCAGCAACTTCGCAAATGGCAGGTGACGCACGGGCCGCGGAGGTGATCGAAGGATGCCTCGGCTTCCGGGCTCTCTTGCCCCGCTACCTGACCGGCGAACTGCCGCAGGCTCAGACGGTACTGCTCGAAGACCACCTGCGTGAGTGTTCCGGTTGCCGCCGCAGCTTGGACGATGCTCGCGCCGCCGGACGCGTGCAGCCAACCGCGGCGCAGTCGGGGCCGGTTGGTCAGCATTCCGGTCGCGGCAGATGGTCTCGCTGGGCGATGGCCGCGGCCGCACTCATGATCCTCGGTGTGGGGTTGTTCGCGTTCGGGCCGTCGTTGCTCGGTCGAGTGACGACGTTGGGCCAGGTGGCACTGGTCGACGGTGAGCTGTTCCGCGTGGAGAGTGGACGGCTGGTGCCGGTCAGCGCGGGAGAGCAGCTCAGCGCGTGGGACTGGCTGCGCACGGCCAAGGGTTCGGGTGCGATCGTTGCGCTCGCCGACGGATCTCGCGTGGAGTTGGGCGAGCGCTCGCAGATCGCCCTCGCTCGCGGTTGGCGCGACAGCACGATTCAGCTCGAGCGCGGGAACATCATCGTCGAAGCCTCCGATCAGGGCTCTGGGCATCTCTACGTGCGGACCGCCGATTGCCGCGTCGCGGTGACAGGGACGGTCTTTTCCGTCAACAACGGCACGAAGGGCTCGCGGATCTCGGTCTTCGAGGGTCAGGTGCTCGTCGATCAAGCGGGCGACACGACGGTGCTTCAACCGGGTGATCAGCTCTCGACGCACCCCAGCGTCGGCACCGTACCACTGGCTCAGGAGATCGCGTGGAGCCGTAATATCGATCAGCACTTGATGCTTGTGAGTGAACTTTCGGAGCTGCGCCGTGAGCTGGCACGCGTCGAGCAGCCCGAGACGAGATACTCGACGCGGCTGCTCGATCTCGCCCCGGCCGACACGGTGATCTACGGAGCGATTCCGAATCTGAGCGGCACGGTGCAGCAGAGCTACCAGCTGATCATGGAACGCGTGCGCTCGCGACCGGCCTTGCAGGCTTGGTGGGACGAGCACTTGGGCAGCGAAGGCGAACGCGTGTTGGCGGAGGTGATCGAGCGCTTCCGCAGCTACGGCGAGCTGCTTGGCGACGAGATCGTCGTCGGTATTCCCCTCAAGGGATTGGCCGATGACGGTGGGGTGTTGGTGATGGCCGAAACGCGCAGCGGCAGCGCTCTGATCGAGCTTGCCCGTCGGGACCTGGCCATGCTGGGTCAAAGCGCAGAAGAGTCGCTTCCGATACGCCTCCTCGGTCCGTTTGCGGACGAGACACTGCCTGTTGTACGAGGAGCTGACCAGCTGCTGCTGTGGGTCGATGAGGAACTGGTACTCGCCAGCAACGATCCGCAGCGGATCCGTCTGTCGCTTGCGGCACTGGACGGCACTGTCACGAGTTCTTTCGTTGGCACGCCGTTTCATCAGCGCCTCGCGAGCGCTTATCGCGACGGTGCGGCATGGCTCGCCGCAGCGGATCTCGCCACGTTGTTCGGCCCGGAGGGACCTGCTTCCGAAGGGGATCGCGATGCGCTGGCACAGCTTGGATTCACCGGCATGCGCCATCTCTTGTTCGAGCGCAAACAGGATCGCGATCAGACGACCAACCGCGCGGTACTGACGTTCAGCGAAGCACGGCAGGGTATCGCTTCCTGGCTCGCCGAGCCAGCTCCGATGGGAGCGCTCGGGTTCGTATCGCCCGAAGCACATGCCGTCGGCGCCGCCGTGATGAAGGACCCCAAGGCGATGATGAGCGAGCTCTTCTCGTTCATCGAGCAGTCGGATCAGAACGCGCTCGCCGAGCTTCGTGATTTTGAGAAACAGGAAGGACTCAGCTTGCTCGACGACGTAGCCGCACCTCTCGGCGGCGAGATGGTCATCGCTCTTGACGGTCCCGTGCTGCCGAGCCCGACTTGGAAAGTGGTCGTAGAACTTTATAATCCCGAGCGCCTGCAGCAAACGATCGATTGGGCTGTCGCTCAGATCAACGAGCACGCCGCCGAACGAGGCACGTTGCTGACTTTGGAGTCTTCCCCCCTGCGCGGGTTCGAATCGCATGCGTTGCAGTTCACCGAGAGCAACTTCTCGGTCCACTACGCGTTTGTGGATGGCTACTTCGTGGCCGGCCCAAGCCGCGCTGTTTTGGACCTGGCGCTGCGGCAAAAGCAGACAGGCTACGACATTTCCTCCTCTCCCGAGTTCCTGGCGCGAGTGCCGAGCGGTGACGAGCCGAACTTCTCCGCCCTGATGTACCAGAATCTTGCTCCTCTCCTGGCACCGCTCGTCGGCCGAGTCGCTGGAGAGCAGTCGCTGACTCCTCAGCAGCAGCAGATGCTCCATCAGATCGCTGCGGACGCGCCGCCGTCGATGCTGATTGCCAACGGTTACGCCGACCGGATCGAAGTGGCCACGACATCGGACGGAGTTTTCGGGAACGAGTTGGGGCAGATTCTCGGCTGGAGTAGCATGCTAAGCGTGCGTGAGCTACTCGATGGTAGGAAGAGCGGCATGAACAGCGAGGAGGTGGACTCTCGATGACACAGCCGGTCATCGAGCTCGACGGCTTGGAGGTTCGTTTCTCTGGCCGGCCGATCCTCAAGAAGCTCAGTGCGAAGCTGACCGGACGCTCGATCGGGCTACTCGGTCCGAATGGTGCCGGCAAGACGACCCTGATCCATACGTTGCTCGGGTTCCACCCAGCGTCCGCCGGCACGGCGCGAGTTCTCGGCCACGACATTCACGAGCGCTCGCGTGAAGCACGCCGTCTGATCGGCTACATGCCGGAAAACGAGTCGTTCATCGCCGGTATGACGGCTGTGCGTTTCGTCAGGTTGATGGCCGAGCTGAGTGGATTGCCCGCCAAGCAGGCCCTCGAGCGAACGCACGAGGCGTTGTTTTACGTCGGTCTCGGCGAAGCACGCTACCGCCGACTCGAGACATTCTCGTTCGGCATGCGCCAGCAGGCCAAGTTGGCGCAGGCGATCGTTCATGGCCCGCAGCTGCTGTTTCTCGACGAGCCGACGAATGGTCTCGACCCTCCTCATCGCCAGCGAATGATCGAGCTGATCCGCGAGATTCGCAAAGCGGACGACATCCACCTCGTGCTCTCGTCTCACCTGCTGCGCGACGTCGAGGAGTGCTGCGACGACGTGCTGATTCTCAAGGAGGGCAAGATCGCAGCATCCTGTAACCTCGAGCAGGAACGCCGCGCGAACAAGAAGTTCATCGAGCTCGAAACCGTCGGCGATCACGAAGCGTTTGCCCGGGCGATCGAGCAGCTCGGCTGCCAGTGCGCGATCGATCGCCGCCGACGGATCAAGACCGTACTTCCCGACCGGCTCGAAGTAAAGGATCTCTACCGGCTCGCCAACGAGCGGCAGGTGCAGATCCGTCGGTTGAGCTTCAAGCGCGACTCGCTCGAGGACATTTTCCTCAAGGCGATGGAGCAACCCCATGGCCGTGTATGAGCAGGGCTATCGCGGCTACGACGGTCCGCTGATGCCGGACTGCTCGCGATTTCTCGTCATCCCGCGCTATGCCTACAAGAGCGTGTTCGCCTCGCGAGTGTTCGTCGGCTTCCTCGTGCTGTGCTATCTCTGGCCGCTGGGCCTCGGGGCGTTCATCTACGGCCTTCACAACCTCGCGAGAATCTCGCCCGTGCCGATCACGTTCGATCCGACCGAGCAGATCGTGATCGACGGCGACTTCTTCTTGTGGACCGTGATGTTTCCGCAAGGAATCATCGCAGGGTTCCTGCTCGCTCTTCATATCGGCCCAGCGTTGATCTCATCCGATCTGACGAACAACGCACTTCCGCTCTACCTCGCGCGACCTATAAACCGCGCAGAGTACGTGATCGGAAAGATCTCGGTACTCGCGATTCTGTTGTCTCTGATCACCTGGATCCCAGCCCTGTTGTTGTTCACCGAGCAGGCATATTACGCCGGCTGGGACTGGCTGGTGCAGAACATGCGGCTCGCCGGAGCTCTGTTCGTGGGCTTGTGGATCTGGATCTTCGTGCTCTCTCTGCTATCACTCGCGATCTCGGCTCTCGTTCGTTGGAAGGTTCTCGCTCGGGCTGCACTGTTCGGGGTCTTCATCATCCCAGGCGCTTTCGGAGAAACCATCAACGTTTTGTTCGGCACCGTCTGGGGTAGCTTGCTCGACATCGGCGGCTTGATCGCCCGCGTTTGGGAAGGATTGTTGGGTCTTGATTTCGACACGACGCCCATTCCGCTATGGGCTGCTTGGGCCTCGCTGCTCACGTTGTGCGGCGTGTGCCTGTTGATCCTGCGTCGTAAACTGCAGCCGTATGAAGTGGTCCGCTGAGGCAGGCGATGACCGCGCATAGCGACTCACGAATCGCGTTCGAGAACGTCTCCAAGTTCTATGGGGAGGTACTCGGGGTCAATCGTGTACAGCTATCGATCGAGCCAGGGATTACGAGTCTGGTTGGTCCGAACGGCTCCGGCAAGACGACGCTGATGAATCTCATGACCGGGTTGTTGCGCCCCACGGATGGGCGAATCCGGGTACGCGGGATCGCCCCGGACGATCCGGAGCGGCTGTTCAAGATCGTCGGCTACTGCACGCAACACGACACGTTTCCGCGCGGGCTGACGGGGTTTCAGTTCCTCAGCTCGTACCTACTCGTTCACGGTTTGTCGCGCGAACAGGCGCACGGCCTGGCGATGGCTGCGATCGAGCGCGTGCGTCTGAACGACGCCGCACACCGCAAGATTGCCGCTTACAGCAAGGGAATGAGACAGCGGATCAAGCTGGCGCAGGCTATCTGTCACGATCCGTCCGTGCTGGTGCTCGACGAACCGCTCAACGGCCTCGATCCGATGGCCCGCGCCGAGACGATCGATCTCTTCCGCGAGCTTGCGACCGAGGGCAAGCACCTGATTCTCTCGAGCCACATCCTGCACGAAGTGGATCTGATCTCCGACTCCGTAATCCTGCTGAATGAAGGATATGTCGTCGCGGAAGGAGACATTCGGGGTGTGCGCAGTGAGATGGAAAGCCATCCGCTACAGATCTTCATCCGCTGCGAGAAACCGGAAGTTCTCGCCGCGAAGGTCTTCGCTCAGGACGCCGTCGTCGAGGTCAGGATCCATGACGACCGGCGCGGTCTCCTCGTCAGTACGCGTAACCCGGACAGCTTCTACTTGCTGCTCAATCAGATCGTTCTCGCCGAGGACCTCGAAATCGAGCACGTCACGCCCGCCGACGAGAACGTCCAGGCCGTCTACCGCTACCTGATCGGTGGTAACGGAGAAAAGAGATGAGCGGCGACGTGATGGTGCCAGCTGGCACACTCGTTGGCTGGCCCCTCTGGCGGCGGCAGCTCGCCGGCGTTCTGCGACTGGAGCTGAGAAAAACGCTGCTCTCGTCGCGCTCGCTCATGCTCTATGCGCTAGCGGCGATGCCCGTCCTGCTCGGTGGAATGCACCTGCTGGCGACACCCTTCATGCCCGAGGGGATGGCCTCGAACCTGGGGCGTCACGCTCGTATCTTCACTGGAATGTACAGCACGTTCATTTTGCGCTTCGTGATCTTCCTCACCTGCCTGTGGATGTTCATGAACCTCTTTCGTGGTGAGCTGATCGACCGCAGCCTGCACTACTACCTGCTGACTCCCATCCGACGATGGTTGCTCGTGACAGGAAAATTCCTGGCCGCGTGGGTGAGCGCGTCCGTGATGCTCTCATCATCGACCGTGCTGGCGCTGTTGCTGATGGTGCTGCCCGCAGGCCCTCGGGAGCTGGCTGACTTTTTCATAAACGGGCCGGGCGTCGGCCAGGTTGTCGCCTACGTCGTCACGACCGTGCTGGCCTGCCTCGGCTACGGTGCACTGTTTCTGGCTATCGGACTTCTGACGAAGAACCCGATCATTCCGGGAGTCATCATCTGGGGCTGGGAGTCGATCAACTACTTCCTTCCGGCGACGCTCAAGAAGATCAGCGTGATTCACTACCTGCAGGCTCTTGCGCCGATGCCGCCGCAGGACGGTCCGTTCGTGATTCTCGTTGAGCCCGTTTCGCCCTGGATTGCCGTTCCCGGACTTCTCATCGTCACCGCGGCGCTGCTCGTTTTGGCCACGTGGCGTGCTCAGCGGCTCGAGATCGTCTACGGTACGGACTGACGCGGTCTCGACGGCGGCGCATACGACGTAGAGAGGGCCGCCCGCGGGACGCCGCCCCCTTCCCCAGTTCCCGGCAGGCCCCACCCGGCGGATCGACCCGCGCGGCGGGCGCGGACCGCATGGCGCTCCAGCTGGGCCGTCGAAAGCGGCCCTGGAAGCCATGAGCCGGCCACCACCGTGGTCCGTCTCCGGCCGACGAGGCGGGAGCCTCAGTGAAGCGAGCCGCGCCGTCAACATGGAAGTGCGTAAATCATTGGTAAATGACGGTCAGCGGCGAACGGGTGTCCGCGAGCGATCGGAGCACTCGCGCACCGGACGACCGGAGTCATCGCGCCCTGATAACCTGAGCACACCCCTTCCGATGAGGAGATCAGCCATGGAGCGGAACTGGTCGCGTCGCCAGATGCTCGGCGCCCTGAGTGCCCTCGGAGCCGGCTCCGCCGTTTTTGGGCGTGCGGTCGCGACGCTGGCCGCAGAGGAGAGCCCCGTCACGGTCGAAACCATCCGCCAGGCCTCGTGGATCGCCGGCATGCAGTTCACCGACGACGAGCTGGAGTTGATGGCGAAAGGGGTCAACGAGACGCTGGAGGCGTTCGATGCGTTGCGCGCGATCAGGCTCGACAACGGCATCGCGCCGGCGCTGCGATTCGTGCCGCCCGGCGACGTGCCAGAGGCCCCCTCGCCGGCCGCGCGGAGAGCTCAGCCGATCGAGACGGCTCCGCCACCACGCCCGGGCAGCGATGACGAGCTGGCCTTCATGCCTCTGACCGAGCTGTCGGCGCTGATTCGCACGCGCGCCATCTCGTCTGTCGAGCTGACGCGGCTCTACCTCGAGCGACTGCGGGACCTCGATCCACGGCTGCACTGCGTGATCACGCTGACAGAAGCCCTGGCGCTCGAGCAGGCGGCTCGTACGGACCGAGAGCTGTCGCGCGGGATCTACCGCGGACCGCTGCACGGCATTCCCTGGGGTGCGAAGGACCTTCTCTCGGTGCCGGGGTATCCGACGACCTGGGGCGCTTTTCCATACAGAGGTCAGGTGCTGCCGACGAAAGCGACCGTCGTCTCGCGGCTCGAGCACGCCGGCGCGGTGCTCGTCGCCAAGCTGAGCCTCGGCGCACTGGCCTGGGGAGACGTTTGGTTCGGCGGGACGACCTGCAACCCGTGGAATCTCGGACAGGGTTCGAGTGGCTCGTCCGCCGGATCGGCCGCCGCCGCGGCGGCCGGACTGGTCGGCTTCGCCATCGGCAGCGAGACGTGGGGCAGCATCGTCTCGCCGTGCACACGCTGCGGCGCGACCGGTCTGAGGCCGACGTTCGGGCGCGTCAGTCGATTCGGGGCGATGGCGCTGTCATGGAGCATGGACAAGCTCGGACCGATCGCCCGGTCGGTCGAGGATTGCGCGCTCGTCTTCGACGCGATCCACGGGGCTGACGGGCTCGATCCCACGGCCAGCGACAGACCGTTTCACTGGCCTGCCCGCAAGGATGTCCGCGCGTTGCGCGTCGGCTTCGTGAAGAGCCTGTTCGAGGAGGATCGTGGGGCCAACGCGCAAGCAGCGGAGGGGGCCGAGCAGAGCGAGAGTGCCGATGCGCTACGCGAGTGGCAGCGATTCGACAACGAAACGCTCTACGTTCTCGAGAGGTTGGGGATTGAGCTCGTGCCGATCGAGCTTCCGGACCGCTACCCCGTCGACGCGTTGTCCTTTATTCTCACGGCCGAGGCCTCTACGGCGTTTGACGAGCTGACACGCAGCTCGGACGACGATCTTCTATTGCGGCAGGTGGAAAACGCCTGGCCGAACGTCTTCCGTCAGGGGCAGCTCATACCAGCGGTCGAGTACATCCGCGCCAATCGGATCCGGACTCTCGTCATCGAAGAGCTGGAACGGACGATCGAAGGGCTCGATGCCTACGTCGCGCCTTCTTTCGGCGGATCGAACCTGCTGATGACCAACCTGACGGGCCATCCGGCGGTCGTGCTCCCCAACGGATTTCGCTCTGTCGACGGGACGCCGACGAGCATCACCTTCACGGGGCGACTCAACGGCGAGAGTGAGCTTCTCGCGCTCGCCCACGCTTACCAACAGGCGACCGATTTTCACCTGCAACGACCCGAGCTCAGCTTCCCGGATGAGTCATGAAGAACCCTTGGCGACGATGGAGACATTACTTCCGCCAGCTGGAAGAGCTGATGCGTCTTGCTGGCGAACGACTCTCGCGCGATCAGGCCGATCTGGCGGAGGAAAATCGCCTTTCTCGCCTGATGGCCTATCAGCGCGACGAGCTCGAGCGAGAGTGGGTGCGCCGCTCGCTCACGATACCGTTTTTTCGTGAGCTCGTTCGTGCGAGCTGGAGGGTGGACCGGAACTCGATTGACGAGCCGGTGGATCGGGACTTCCTTCGACACTGGTCCGGGGACAAGGACACACTCTCCGTCAGCTCGCAGGCGCGGCTGCAGGCGAAGCGGCATACTTCGCCGGGCGAATCAGTCACTGAAGACCATGGACTGCCGGTTGATCAGCCGCCTTTACGCTTGCGCACTGCAGAGTGGGCTCTACATCAGCGAACGCGCTCGATTGTGATGGTCCTCGACAGCTTGCAGGATCCTCTCAACGCGTCGGCTGTCGTGCGCACTGCCGAAGCGCTGGGATTGCAGGAAATCCACTTCTGCCATGCGGAGGGGCGCGTTGCTCTAAACCGAGCCGTTCATCGAGGCTGCGCCGACTGGCTCGATCTATCCTGGCATCGTCACGCAGCCTCCTGTGTGGAGCGCCTCAAGAACCGAGGATATACGGTGCTGGCAGCGGACATCACCGCAGACGCCGTTTCGATCGAAGATGTGCACTTGGCGCCCCGTATGGCGCTCGTGTTCGGCAACGAGCAGGCAGGCCTCTCCGATGCCTTTCGCGAGCATGTGGACGGCTTTTTCTTTCTGCCGACGGTGGGCTTCACGTCATATCTGAACGTGTCGGTGTCGGCGGCCATGAGTCTGTACACGCTCGATCGAAGGCTGCGCCAGGCCGGGCTGCGCGAGCCGCTCAGCGAAGAGGAGATCCAACAGCTCCGACGAGCTTGGTACGTCGCGCTTGCCAGCGGTCCGTCTCAACGCCGGCTCTACCTCAGCCTTATCGAGAACCCTCCAAAACCGCTCGAGGACGTGCGCCAGCGGCCTCACCGCGAGAGCTGATCGCTGCGTCGGCGGCGAACGGCGCCCGGCCGCCTCACGCACGCGACCTTCCCCGGACGCAATCTCGTGTAGCGGTGCTGCGGGCTGAGGAACGGATCTCGTGGCACGCGTCGCGCTGCGCCCGCGTCCGATACGGCGTACTTTCGAGAAGAAGAGGAGCTACGTGCCGAACTCGTCT
>CP070706.1:3775104-3778296 GCA_020350085.1 Acidobacteriota bacterium | reverse complement strand
TGCCATCCAGGTGGGGCATGCGAACGTCGGTGATCACGAAATCCGGGTGAGAGACGGAGAGCTTTTCGATTGCCTCGGTGCCGCTGCCGGCTTCGTCGACTTCTGCGCCGAGATCACGCAGGAATCCGGCGAGCAGCTCCCGCTGGCTGAGGTCGTCTTCGACGACGAGCATCCGACCTTTGAGACTCATCGCTAGGCCTCCGCCGACACCGGCAGCTCGATCACGGCCTCTGCGCCTCCCGCCGGCAAGTTGGCGAGACGCACAGCGCCCGCATGCTCGTCGACGACTCGCCGCACGAGCGAGAGACCCAGGCCCGTACCGTCGGCGCGCCCCGTCACGAACGCGTCGAACAGCTTGTCTTCGAGCTGGGGGTCGATTCCGGGCCCTTCGTCGCGAACGCGAATCGTCGCGCGCCGGTCGCGCTGATCGACGGCGATCGAGACCTTTCCCCCAGCTGGGCTGAGCTGAATGCCGTTCTTGACGAGGTTGACCAGCGCTCGGCGCACGGCCTCACGATTGATCTCGGCACTCGCTCGGCCTTGAACGGGATCGAACCGCACTCCTCGAAGCGCTGCCTCGTCCTGGAGAAGGATGATGACCTCTCTGGCCAACTCGGCGAGATCGGTCTGCGTGCGCTGCTCCGAAGTCGGGCGCGCCAGATCGAGAAACTCACCGAGTACCGCCTCCAGACGAGTGACCTCACCACGAATCCGGTCGGCAAAGGCACGACACTCGCTCGCTTCGTCGTGTTGGCGCGCGATGCGCTGAGCGGCGAGCGAGATGGCATTGAGCGGGCTTCGAACCTCGTGGGCGAGGCCTGCTGTGAGAGCGCCGGCAGCAGCGAGTCGTTCGCTGCGCCGGCGAGCCTCGTCTGCAGCGGCGAGGCGGCGCTGACTCTCTTCTCGTTCCCTCGCGCGCAGTCGTGTCACCATCGCGAAGCCGACGCCGGTCAGTCCGAGCCCGGCGAGTACGATGCCGACGAGCAGCGTGCGCCGCATGGCCAACATTTCCGCGCGCCGAAGAGGGCTCGCGTCGAGCCCGACGCGAAGCTCAGCCGACTCGCCCGCCGGAGCATCGACCTCGACAGGAACCTCGAAACTGCTGCGCCCGCGCACCTGTTGCGGGGCCGTCGCGGCGGACGGCGGCGCGGGGGCGGGCCCGCCGTCCCAACTGACTTCGAACCTGTTTCCACTGGGCTGTTCCTGGTAGACGACGTACAGCACCCCCGCACGCCCGACCAGCTCGCGCAGCAAGTTCTCGACTCCCAGGCGGCGGACGAACGAAAACGCCGATGCCGGATGCGTTCGCACCAGCACCGCTCCTCCCCCGGGTCTCGCGACCGCTGCTGCGATGTGCTCGCCATCGCTGTCTATGCTGCGCCCGAGAAGCAGTTCGTCGGCCAGACCCTCGAGCAGATCGAGCAGATCGCTGTGCAGGTCGTGGCGCACTTGAGCCCCGGCCCACCGCTCCAGCTCTCCTGCGTCATCGATCAGCATCAACGTGTCCAGGCCGTTGTCCTCGATGATGCGTGGGAGCCGTTCGTCAGGCAGGGCCCCGGCCGCGTCGAGGTCGGCAATCAGGCGCGCATTGTCGAGCAGCTTCCACGAGACGACCTCATCCAGCTCGTCGGACGCCGCCGACGCGGCGCTGAGCGCCGGGCCGAGCGAGCGAGCGAGCACGACCGCCTGTGTCTCGAGCGCAGAGCGGATCTCGAGACGCTGGTTGCGCGCCTCGAGACCGGCCCAGATTGCCAGGGCTGCCGCGAAAACGAGCAGACCGGCAGTCAGCGTTGCGATCCGGCCGCGCGTCATGTCTCCATTATCGAGGCCCCGCGCGGAGAGGGCGACCGGACCGAACGAGCGCAGCGATGCTGGGTCCCGATGGCCCCTGACCCTCTCCGGGAAGGGCCATAGAGAGCGAGAACACGGGTTAAGTCAGCTGCTTTCTCCCGAGGGATGGGTGAGGGGGCGGCCGGATCGGAGAATCTCTCGAAGACCAGCTCTCCGTCTTCGTTTCCGACCCGGCCGCCCCGGGGGGGGGAAGATGTTGCCGAGGGCTCCTCTGAGTCCGCGTCAGCGACATCCGCCGCTTTGTGGCGACGTCACTTTGCCACCACCTTCGCCGCTGCCACGGCTGGCTCCCTGGGCACTTGTACGATCCTGTTCGTACTCCTGACTGCATCCTCCGCTCTCGTCGCCAACCGGAACCGAGGCGGGGCTGCGGTGCTCGTTCTCGGAAGGTGCATTGACCGTGCCAATCAGAAGCTGTTTTCGTAAGCTGCTGCATTGCAGAAAGATCGTTTCGGTGACGGGTATTTCTCGGAGGAGACGAATCGACGATTGCGTCGGCCGAACAGCGCTTCCCACGACGAGACTTGCCGCTCTCAGCTCCAGGTTGGGACGAGATTCGAGTGCGAGCCCGCGACATGGCACGCCCTTGCGCGACGGCGGGATTCCTGAACGATCCAGGTTAGGATTCCTTCGGCAGCCCGGTCGATCGACTGAGTGGACCGCGGCCCGAGAGGCTTCATTCGATGACGCCAACATCCCCGCCGCGAGCCGATGCGCGAGCGGCGAACGACTCTCGATCCCCCGTCGCCCTGCTCAGCGGAAACGAGCTGATCGCCTGCGGTGCGTTGGCCGCCGGCTGCAACTTCTTCAGCGGATACCCGATCACGCCCGCCTCCGAGATCTACGCCGAGATGATGCGGCGCCTGCCGGCCCGCGGCGGCGTCGCGATCGGCGCACCGGACGAGATTTCGGCGCTGAGCTATGCCGTCGGCGCTTCTCTGGCCGGGGCTCGTTCGATGACGGCCACGTCTGGCCCCGGTTGGTCGCTGATGATCGAGACGATGCAGTTCGCGTTGATGACCGAAACCCCGGTCGTCATCGTCGTCTCCCAAAGACTCGGGCCGGCGACGGGAGGCGCGACGCAAAACGCTCAGGGGGACATCCTGCTGATCGAGCATGCTACATCGGGCGGCTATCCGATACCGGTGCTCTGCCCGGTCGATGGTATCGACGCCTACGCTGTCACAGCGGAGGCTTTTTCGTGGACCGAGGAGTTACGCACGCCGGTCGTCGTCATGACGGACAAAGAGACGAGCAAGACGATCGAGAGCGTCCCCCTCGATCGGCTGACGGCCGTTGACGTGCCTGCGCGGCCCGGGCCGGTGCCGGGAGAGCGGTTTG
>CP070706.1:3768559-3775004 GCA_020350085.1 Acidobacteriota bacterium | reverse complement strand
ATCTGGTGGGACCACCATGGCCACGCGGTCGCTGATGCCTTCTCGTGCAAGAACTGTCACCACAACACGCTGAAAAGAGATGGCCAGCACGTCACGGCCTTGCGTGCCAAGCGCGAGTGGACCGCGAAGGCCGGCGCGATTCAGAGCTGTCGCAACTGCCACGGGAAGACGGGCCCGGTGGCGGGTACGGTGGCCGAGGGATCGAAAGCTCCCTCAACGATCGAAGTGTTCAAGAAGATCTGCATTGAATGCCACAAGCGCTTGGGCGGTGGACCCCAGAGCTGGGAAGCCTACTTCCTCGAGCCCGTGATCGAAGAGGAAACGGTCGCGGAGCCGCGCAGCGAACCGGCACAGGAGCGTGCGCCATGAGTGAAGGCTCGACATCCGAGACGAAGAGCAAAGCCAAGGCGATCCTCACCGACACGACCAAGTGCATCGGCTGCGAGCGTTGCGTGCAGGGCTGCGTCAAGAAGAACCAACTCCCGGCGGATCTGCCGGCTCATTTCAAGGCGGATGACGGCCTTTCCTCCGTCCGGTACACCTCAAGTGTCGAGATCGACGGCCGTCAAGAAGAAACCTCCCGTTTCGTGCGCCGCCAATGCATGCACTGCGTCGACCCGACGTGCGCGGCGGCATGCCTCGTCGGGGCGTTGAGCAAGCGCGAGGACGGGTCCGTGCGGTACATCAGTTCGAAGTGCATCGGTTGCCGTTACTGCATGCTGGCCTGTCCGTTCTCGATTCCGCGCTACGAGTACGACGAGATCCTGCCCTACATTCGCAAGTGCAAGATGGACGAGACCTGCCGCGTCGAGGGTGGCCAGCCGGCGTGCACCGCCGCTTGCCCGACCGGAGCGACACTGTTCGGCCTGCGCGAGGAGCTGATCGCCGAAGCCAAGCGCCGGATCGCCGAACGGCCCGAGCTCTACGTAGACCACATCTGGGGCGAGCACGAGTTCGGCGGCACGTCGGTGATCTACATCTCCGACACGCCACTCCACGACGTGCTGCACATCCCGACGCCCGAAGAGCTCGCCAGGCGTGGTGTGGGTCGTCTGACTCACGAATCGGTGCCCCACATGATGCACGGCTGGGTCATGGTGACGCCGTTCCAGTTCCTCGGAGGGCTCGCTGTACTCGGTGGGATCGCGTTTCTCCGGCGCCGCTCGAAGGTCATGGCCGAGCAGGCCGCGGCGAGCGAGCGAGCGCATGAGTCAGCCTCCAGCGCGGCCAAAGGAGAACGCGCGCCATGAGCAGGGAACGCGTCCTCAAGCGTCTGAAAGACCTGCTGTGGGTCCTCGCCATTTCGGGGGCCGTGATCGGCGTCGGTCGCTTCGTTCACGGGCTGGCCGCCTCGACGAACATGATGGACAGCTTGCCGTGGGGCTGGTGGAAGATCTTCAACATGGTCGCCGGAGCCGCCGTGGCGACGAGCGGCTTCGTGATCGCCGCCGTGATCTACATCTTTCGGCTCGACCGCTATCGTGCCGTGGCGCGGCTTGCGGTGCTGATCGGTTTTCTCGGCTATGGAGCGAGCCTGACGGCGCTGATTTTCGACATCGGTCTGCCCCACAGGGGCTGGCATCCGTTCTTCATGTGGAACCCGCACTCGTTCCTGTTCGAGGTGTTTTGGTGCGTGTCCATGTACTGGGGCGTGACGGCGCTCGAGCTGCTGCCGATCCTCTCCGAGCGCTTCCCGTTCCCCAAGGTGACCCACTACCTGCACGAGATCATGCTGCCGTTCGTGGTGCTCGGCGTCACCCTCTCCACGATGCACCACAGCTCGCTCGGCTCGCTGTTTCTAGCCTCGCCGACGCGGCTGCACCCGTTGTGGCACAGCATCTGGATCCCGCCCGAGTTTCTGATTTCGGCGATGGGCGCTGGTGTGGCGACGATGATTCTGGTCGTCCTGGTGCTGTCCTGGCTCTACCGCTGGGAGCGACTGTTGCCGCTGCTGCCGCGGTTGGCAGTGGTCTCGGCTTTCTTTCTCGGCCTGTACCTGGTGGTCAAGGGCGTCGACTTTGCGCGGCACGGCAAGTGGAACTTCGTCTTCGGCCCGCATCTAACCTGGGAGAGCTGGGTGTTTTGGGGCGAGATCACGCTGCAAACGATCATTCCGCTCGCGCTGTTTCTCACCCCTCAGCTGCGCCGGCGCAACTCGATGTTGTTCGTCGGTTCGGCGGCGGCGTTTCTCGGTCTCGTCGCCCACCGGCTCAACACCGGCATCGTCGGCTATTTCAGGACCTCTGAGGCGATCTACTATCCGAATCTCAGCGAGCTGATCTTGAGCTTCGGTGTCGTGGCCGCTGCGGGATTGGCCTTTTTCTTCTTGATCGAGAAGTTCCCGGTGCTGATCGGCGTCGGCTTCGGCGCTCCAGAGGAAGAGCACGACGCCCACGATCACGTGAGCGAGGCGCCAGAGACTGGCTTTTACTGGACCTGGGACGAGCTGAGGGTGCTTCTGACCGGCAGGGGTGCCCGGCGCGTCGCGATGATCTCCTTGCTGACGATCCCGTTGACATGGGCCGGGCTTCATGAGCAGGCGACCGGGGCTTTTCAGCCGATCGCGCGTCGGGTCGAGGTCGCCGTCACCGGCTCGGACGTGATGCGCACCACGCTCGTGCTCAACGCGAACCGCAACGACGATGCGATCATCTTCCCCCACGAAAAGCACCAAAAACACTTCAGCGAGAAGTTCGGGCTCAAGAAAGAAGACACGTGCGTCAAGTGTCACCACCTCGCGCTGCCCAAGGACCACAACACGGTTTGCCGCGCCTGCCACACCGACATGCATCTGCCGACGCCGATGTTCAGCCCAGAACGGCATGCTTCGCGCTTCGAAAAGCCGGAGCAGCGCGCGCGATTCGAAGCGCTCGATCTCGATGACCGCACGGAGAACTTCGAGGCCTGCATGATCTGCCACGAGGAGACGATGCGCGGTCTGGCGGCCTACGAGAAGCGCGGCTTCTCCCACGTCGCCCCCGGATTCGTGCAGGCGATGCACGGCACCTGCATGACCTGCCACCGCCTCGAGGAAAAGGACCCGACCGACGCCTTCTCACTCGGCAACTGCCTCGGCTGCCACCGCTGGACGCCGCCTCCGGAGGGCCAGGAAGTGGCCCAGGCCGACGAGCCCGACGAGCCGCCGGAGCCCCGCCCGTTCCCGATCCCCGGCCCCGTGATCATCCCGAAGCGCGGCGCTTCTTCCGCTCCCGAAGCAAGCCACTAGCGGCAACGGGAGCGAGTTTCGCGTTCGCTGCGCCGCCATCGTCGAAAGAAAGCGAAATTCGACATCTTCGCCTTCCAGCGTTTGCTACACTCCAGGATGCGCCCGTCGCCAGCATATCGGGCTGCCGAAGGGTTCTTGTGTTGAGAACCCGAGGACACTCGGCATGAAAGCTCACGCGCTCTTCTTTTCCCTGGCCTCCTTTCTCGGCCTTGCGGCCATCCTCTCGTGCGGTTGCGATCTGTTCGATGACGACGACGATGGCGTCTTCGCCGGAGTGGTGAGAATCTTCGGCTCGGGCGTCGTGGCCGAGGAGACACGCAGCGTCAGCGGTTTTTCTGGCATCAGACACGCCACCCAAGGCTCGCTTCAGATCGAGCGCACCGGTTCCGAAAGTCTCCTGGTGCGAGCGGAGGACAACCTGCTGCCCTATCTCGACTCCGTGGTTACCGGGGGAACACTCGAGCTGCGCACCGAGGGCAACGTCGATCTCGAGCCGACGCGCCCGATCGTGTTCGAGGCCACGGCGACCACGTTGGAAACGGTCGAGCTGAGCGGTGTCGGCGAGACCACCGCCATCGGCGCGATGGGAGATCGGCTTCGACTGACGGTCTCCGGGGTGGGCAACATCACTGCGACGAGCGTCGAAGGCAACCGTCTCGATTCGACGCTTGCCGGTGTCGGCAACATGGACGTGTCCGGCGAGGTGAACCTGCAGTTCGTCGACCTGTCGGGCGAAGGGAACTACGACGCCCGAAACCTCGCCAGCACGGACACGGAGGTCAGCATCTCGGGCGAGGGCACGGTGACGGTCTGGGCGACCGGCACTCTGGATGTCACGATCAGCGGGACGGGCAACGTCTTCTATCTTGGCAGTCCCGTAGTGACCGAGAACATCACCGGCGTCGGAAGCGTCGAACCGCTCACCGACTGATCGCGGGCCGAGCGGTCCGCAGATGCAGCTTCGCGATCTCCGTACCTGGATCTACTCGCCACCGCGCTGACCCGCCAAGGCGGCTCGAAGCGCCGCGCGCTCGAGTTGGTTCGCCGAGCCTTCGAGAATCTCGCAGAGCGGCTTCAAACCGAAGAAGCGATGCTGAGAGAGGCTCTGTCGCTCTGGGAGGCGGGTCTCGTTGCAGCACGTGGCGTGGCGCTTGTTCCGTATCGTCGCGCCCGTGATGGTCCGCGGCGAATCTCGCGATCCGTTCGGATCCTCCGGAAGAGCTCGGGCGATCACTCCGCCGTTTGCGTGACGTGTTCGTCCTCGACGACGACCGCGGTGCCGTAGGCGAGCAGCTCCGCCGCCCCTTGCATCACCATCGACGTGATGAAACGGACGTCGACGACGGCGTTGGCTCCCAGCTCACGAGCCTCCGCCACCATCCGATCGAGCGCCTGCTCGCGCGACTCGGCCATCATCTTGGTGTATTCGGCGACTTCACCGCCGACGAGCGCTCGCAAGACGGCAAGGATGTCTTTGCCCAGGTGGCGGGCACGAATAGTGTTTCCTCGGACGAGCCCCAGGCTGCGCACGATGCGCTTGCCGACGATCTGAGGGCTGTTGACGACGATCATTTCTGCACCCCGCGGTAGCGGTCGGACCGGGCACTGGGGATCCGGTCGAGCAGAACGGACAAGAAAAGTAAAGCGGCGCCGCTCAGCCCGCCGAAGATGATCAGCCGCTCGAACAGCCCCTCGCTCTCGACCCATGCATGCCACAGCCCGAATCCGCTCACGACGATCAGCCAGACGATGACGAGCAGCCAGCCCAGACCGCGGGCCCCGAGGCTCACACCACCGCGCGGCCTTTCGTCCCACTGCGAGTCCAGCGGCTCGCGGAATCGTGTCGACATCGTTGCCTCCCTGATGCTTGTCAATTCTTCCAACAGCGCGCGGCAGTGCGCGCAGTCTTCGAGATGAACGCGCACCTGCTGCTCGCGGGCCTGCGTCAGCTCGTGATCCAGGTAGCCCGAGACGAGTGTCACATCGAATCCACTCGGACACCGCTCACGCATGGGACACCTCCGCGCCCCCTTCGAGCCGCGACTTGACGCGCCGGCGCAGCTGCTGGCGAGCGCGGTGGAGGCGCGACATGACCGTCCCGCGCGCGATCTTCAACGTCGTGGCGATCTCGTCGTAGGACAGGTCGAGATAGTCGCGCAGCGCGATCACCTCACGGTGCTCAGCCGACAGTCCCTGCACGACTGTCCAAACCAGACGCTGGATCTCCCGTCGAGCCGCTCGCGCTTCCGGATCGAGATCGGGATCGGCCGGCTCGAGAAGCAGACCGTCCTCGCTCGTAGCCAGGGGCTGGACCGGCCGCACCCGGCTCCGGCGTGCCCGGTCGCACACCAGGTTGCGCACGATGCGCAACAAGTACGGTCGCACGGGCCGCGAGGAATCGAGCCGCCGCAACGAGACAAATAAGCGGAGCACGGCCTCCTGCGCCAGGTCCAGGGCGTCATCCCGTTGACCGACCAGCTGCAGGGCGAACAGAAACGCTGCGCGTTGGCAGGAGCGAGCGAGCTCCTCGCGCGCGGCGGCGTCGCCTTCGATGGCAAGCCTGACGGTGCTCTCCGAGGGGATCGACGGGATCCGTGCGCCGGTGTCGGTCTGGGTCATCACGAGGCTCACACCCGATACTACGCGCGTCGGCCGATCCTATTCCCTCGTCGGTCGGCCGGCCCGGCGCCGGCGTGACGGGGAGTGCCGGTTGACACGCGGTGTGGGTTGACGTTTTCTGCTCGGAGCCGTCCGTGCTCGTGCGATCGTGTGGGGCGCGTCGAATCACAACCGCGGCCGGAGGGTCGCCAAGAGGTGTGCTCGTGAACGTGCGCTGGGACGTGGGGTTTTCGATCGCCGCCATCGTGTCCGCCCTGCTCACCTTCGTCCTGCTCGCCAGCTGTGGCAATCGTGAGGATGAGGCTGTTGCGGGCGTCTCGGCCGAGCCGCAGCGGGGCGGGACGCTCGTCGTCGGGGTGCCGAGTGCGCCGGACTCGTTGAACATCTATCTGGCGCGCACCTCGGCTTCACTGCTCGTCGCTCACCGCGTGCTGCCGCGTCTGGCCGAGGAGCGCTTTCCGGGCGAGCAGCAAACGGCCGGTCTCGAGCCGTTGCTGGCCGAGAGCTGGCGTTTTGAAGAAGACGAGGGGCCGACGCTCGTTTTCCGCCTGCGCGGGGGGGGGCGCTGGTCGAACGGCGATCCGATCCGCTGCGAGGATG
>CP070706.1:3759181-3768459 GCA_020350085.1 Acidobacteriota bacterium | reverse complement strand
CGTGCGGGCAGTCCGAGGCATTCGAGGATGGCGCGTGTGACATCGGGTGGATGGATGGCCGCGAGAATGCGCACGCGGCCCTGACATCGGGGGCATTCGAGCACGTCGCTGGCGAACACCCGCGCCATCAACTCGGCCCAGGGAAGGCGCGTCGGGGGATATCGTCGGCGCGGGAGGCCATCACTCGCGGGCTCGTCGCGCGAGTGTGGGTCGGCGTCCGTGGAAGACGAGTGTGCGGCGCGACAGCAACCGTGCTCCGTGGCGTCGTGCTCGCAGGCAGGCACGACGTAGCGGCGCCAGCTGGCGCACGGCGCGAGGATGCCGTGATAGCGCACGAGGTGGAATCGGGGTGGAGGCTCACGACGCGCGCGCCAGCGCAGCGACGCGAAGACCGCGCGGACCAGCTCGCGCACGACGTCCGCGACGAGCTGCGCGTCGTAGGCCAGCCGGTATTGCAGCGCAATCGGCAAGGACAGCACCCACTGGCCGACGGGCAGTTCCGGAAGCACGTGATCGACGAGATGGGCCGCGGTATCGGCCATGCGCCGCCCGCCACAGGACGGACAAAACCCGCGCCCCTTGCACGAGAAACCGACCAGGCGCTCGGCGCCGCACTCGTCGCAGCGAACGCGCAGAAGGCCGTGGGCCAAGATGCCGCATTCCGTGAACGATCGCAGCTCGCGCTCGACGAAGCGAGGGATCGTGCGGCCGCGATGGCGGGCAACTTCGAGAAACGTTTCGAGATGCCAGGTCAGGACCTGGTGCAGAATCGTCTCTTCCGGGCGCCGGCGCTCGGAGCCGCCGGCGGAGCCGGCTTTTGCAAACGAGTTTCGTGTCGTCGCCACATGACGGGCGGCGTGCCAGAGACGTGCCGGTCATTCGCGCCGCGTGAAGTCGACATCAGATGTCTCGGGTTGTCCGCATACGGACGAGTGTCCGCGGACAACGGACGTCTTCACCGCCGCACCGGGACAGCTCTTGGAGATGATTGGCAGCGCTTGGCGCCCGCATCCTCGGAGGAGATCTTCAGCGCTTCTGCGTCGCAAACGCAGGCTGAAAGCAGCGCCGTGGTGCGGTCAGCGGGACGAGGTCACCGTCATCAGCCGATCAGCTTTCGCTTGATCGCGCGGCCGACGTAGCGCAACTTCTCGGAAACGGGGAACCGTCCGAGGTTGACTTTGATCACACCTTCGGTCAGGCGGGTCTTGCGGCTGTAGTCGATGTTGACATCGACGAGGACCGGCTTGCCCTCATGCGCCGTCACGAGGGCTTCATCGATGACAGGTCCGACCTCGTCGTCCTGAGGCATTGCGAGTGCCGCGGCACCGGTGGCCAGCGCGACGCCCGGCAGGTGCAGCTCGCCCAGCACCGTGCAGGCCTTCTTACCGAGCGGGAGCTTCTGAAACTGAGAGATCTGCGCCAGCTCACCGTCGTGGAAGACGAACACGGCGATCCCCAGTTCTCTCGTCGCTGCCGTGATCAGCTCCATGCCGGTCATCAGAAAGCCGCCGTCACCGACGACGGCAACGACCTGCTTGTCGGGGTGTGCGAGCTTGACGGCGATCGCCGCCGGGACGGCGTAGCCCATGCTGTTGAAGTCCGTCGGGCAGAGGAAGTGCTTCGAGCGGAACACGGGAAACTGCTCCGCGGCGAGCCACGTATGGTTGCCGTCGTCGACGATCAAGAACGCTTCGTCGGCCAGTCGCTTGCGCAGCTCGCGAAAAAAGATTCCGGGGCTGACCTTCTTCTTGCTCGGCCGGCGCGTCCACGAGGCCCTGTACGCCTCCTTCTCCTTCGCAACCAGCTGGTGCAGCGCGGTCGGCTCGCGCGGTTGGATGCCCTGCCGGCCGAGCTCCATCACCAGGGCGCGCAGCGCCTCGCGCGCGTCGGCCTCGATCGCCACGCTTGCTGGATAGTTCTTGTGAAAAACTTCCTCGTTGATGTCGATGTGAATCAGCTTTGCCGGGATCGACATCCCGTAGCTCGCCGTCGCGATCTCGGCGAAACGAAGGCCCACGGCAAGCAGGCCATCGCAGTGCTCGAACGCTTTCTGCGCTGCGGGAACGGCGGACGGGCCGAAGCTGACGCCGGTGTGCAGCGGGTGGTAGCCCGGAAACACGCTCAGGCCCTGTAAGGTCGTCGAGACGGGCATGCCGAGCAGCTCCGCGATCTCGATCGCCTCGCCGGTGGCCTCGCGCGCGCCCCAACCAAGGTACAGGCCGGGCCGCTCGCAATCGAGCAGCAGCTGCGCCGCGTCGCGGATCTTCTCGGCGTCCACGGGTGGCGGTCGCCAGCGCCGCTCGTAGGCGGGAATCTCGCCGACCGCCGTGCTGAACATCTGCACTTCTCCTGGCAGCTCGACGAGCACTGGGCCGGGCTCTGCCGAGGTCGCCAACTCGTAGGCCTCGTAGATCGTCGGCACGATCTCCTCGTGCTCGGTGACTAGAAACGCCCCCTTCGTGATGGCGGCGGCGAGCTGCTGCTGATCGACATGGTGGAGCTGATAGTGCCGGCCGGTGTCGCGTCGGATGCCGCCCGTGAGAACCAGCATCGGCACTCCCGCGAGAAAAGCCTCGCCGATGCCGCTCATCGCGTGAGTCAGTCCCGCCGCCGGCACGATCGCGAGACAGCCGATCGAGTCCGTCGTCCGACTGATCGCATCAGCCATGAACGCGGCCGACAGCTCGTGGGTCGTCAGGACGGGTGTGATGTACTCGGACCGGTCGAGCGCATCGTAGAGCTCGATGTTGTGCACGCCGGGAATGCCGAACGTCGTGCGTACGCCGAGCTGCTCGAGCGCACGAACCGCCAGCCAGGCTCCGTTTCGCTTCATCGCCCATCCTGACGCCGCGTGAACGCCGCTACGGCGTTCCCCGAGATGCACCGATGCTGTCGGCTTCAGCAGCGGCTGATCAGCATCTCGCGCTCGAAGATCAGCTCTTTCGGCAAGTGCTCCGCGAGCTTGAGAAACAGCTCCTCGTGCTGCAGGGTCTGGCCCTTCCACGCCTCGCGGTCGATGTTCATCAGCTCGTTCCAGCGCTCACGCGGGAAGTTGAGCCCCGTCCAATCGATGTCGTCGTAGCGCGGGACCCAACCGATCGGCGACTCCTTGGCCCGCGCACCGTGATGAGCCCGCTCGACGATCCACTTCAGGATGCGCATGTTCTCGCCGAAGCCCGGCCAGATGAACGTATCGCGCTCGTCTTTGCGGAACCAGTTGACGTGGAAGATGCGCGGCGTTTCCTTGAGCCGCTTGCCCATCTTGATCCAATGGCGGAAGTAGTCTCCCATGTTGTAGCCGCAGAAAGGCAGCATCGCCATCGGATCGCGCCGCACCTTGCCGACCTCGCCCGCGGCGGCGGCGGTCGTCTCGGAGCCGACGGTGGCGCCGATGTAAACGCCGTGGTTCCAGTTGAACGCCTGATAGACCAGCGGGATGGTCGTCATTCGCCGGCCGCCGAAGATGAAGGCGCTGACCGGCACGCCAGCCGGGTCTTCCCAGGCAGGATCGATCGTCGGGCACTGCGACGCGGGAGCCGTGAACCGCGCGTTGGGGTGCGCTGCCTTGCGGCCGCATCCCGGCGTCCAGTCGTTGCCGTGCCAGTCGATCACATGCTTGGGCTCTTCTTCAGTCATTCCCTCCCACCACACGTCGCCTTCGTCGGTCAGCGCGACGTTAGTGAAGATGGAGTTGGCACGGATCGATTCCATCGCGTTGGGATTGGTCTCGTACGAGGTTCCGGGCGCAACGCCGAAGAAGCCGGCCTCCGGGTTGATCGCTCGCGGCACGCCGTCGGCATCGGGCTTGATCCAGGCGATGTCGTCGCCAACGGTCGAGATCTTCCAGCCGTCGAACCCTTTCGGGGGGATGAGCATGGCGAAGTTCGTCTTGCCGCACGCGCTCGGAAACGCGGCCGTGACATAGGTCTTCTCGCCGGTGGGCGATTCGACGCCCATGATCAGCATGTGCTCGGCCATCCAGTTCTCGTCGCGGGCCATAGTCGAGGCGATCCGCAGTGCGAAGCACTTCTTGCCGAGCAGTGCGTTGCCGCCGTAGCCACTGCCAAAGGACCAGATCTCCCGCTCTTCGGGAAAGTGCGTGATGTACTTGTGATCCTTGTTGCACGGCCAGGGGACGTCTTGCTCGCCGGGCTCGAGCGGCATGCCCACGGAGTGCATGCACGGTACGAAGTCCCCGTCGCCCAGCACCTCGAGCACCTTCGTGCCCATGCGGGTCATGATGCGCATGTTGACGACGACATAAGGCGAGTCCGTCAGCTGAACGCCGATGTGAGCGATCGGCGATCCGAGCGGCCCCATGCTGAACGGAATGACGTACATCGTGCGTCCGCGCATGCAGCCGTCGAAGAGGCCTCTGAGCTTGGCTTTCATCTCGACCGGATCGAGCCAATTGTTCGTCGGGCCGGCATCGTCTTGGTTACGACAACAGATAAACGTGCGGTCCTCGACCCGCGCGACATCGGAAGGATCCGACCGGCAGAGATAGCTGTTCGGACGCAGCTTTTCGTTGAGCTTGATGAACGTGCCGGCAGCGACCATTTGCTGGCAAAACGTGTCGTACTCGCGCTCGGACCCGTCGCACCAGTGCACTGTGTCCGGCCGGCAGAGCCGAGCCATCTCTTCGACCCAGTGGGTCAGCTTGCTGTTGGTGGTCAGGCTTTCTGGGGTGATGGCCATCGTTCGCTCCTCCGCGCGCGTGGGTGATCGAGGGAAGCCGTCAGGCCTCCATGAGAATGAGTGTTTCGAGATCTGTTCCGATGAGAGTGCAAGCGAATTCTATCGCGGACGAGGGCGCAGGAGACTTACCCATTCGCCGCCCGAATAACGATCCGCAGACTCGCTCGCTCATGACTCATCCGGGCCGAGCGCGGACCACCGACTCGGCTCCCGTCGTCCAACACGTTAACACATATGTTCTTCGATGAGTCCTTCGATGCAACAAAAGTCAGCGGCTCTCACCGGCTGTTGGATCTCGCTTTCTCGGCCGCTAGCCCGCGTTCGCAATCGCTCGCGCCGCCACCTGGCCGGTCAGGATGCAACCGCCGAGAAACGTCCCCTCCAGCGCGCGCAGGCCGTGCATGCCGCCGCCACCGAACCCCGCCGCCTCCCCCACGGCATAGAGCCCCGCGATCGGCTCGCCGGCCCGATCGAGCACTCGCGCGTCGAGATCGGTCTGTATGCCGCCGAGGCTCTTGCGCGTGACGATCAACTCCCGAATCGCGATCAGCGGCCGCCCCTTTTCATCATCGATACGTGCCTGCTTGCAGGTGCGCACGCGGTCGCCGCGGTACTGCCGGGCGTGCGAGATCCGCCTCAGCTGGTCGTCGTTTTGATAGCGCGGTCCGCGCGCGACGTTCTGATCGTAACGATCGATCTGCTCGCGAAGCCGAACGGGATCGATGTCGTCGCTTCCCGCGAGCTCGTTCATCTTTTCTACCAGCTCTGCCACCGACTCGCCGGTCACCACGTCCTGGCACGCGGAGATCATCTCGCGCACGAGTTCCGGGCTGCCGAACAGCACGGTCTTGAGAAAATCGAGCCACCGACGGTCGCGAATCGCCGGGTTGAACTCGGCACCGGAGATCGCGAGCTCCCGGGTGGCGATCTTCCAGTTCATGATCTGCCATGAGTACTTCTTCGGTTGACGGCAGATCGTCTCGACCAGGTAGCGCGTGTCATAGCCCGTGACGAGGGGCGGCGGACCCAGACGGCGCCCGTCGTAGCCGACCCACAGGGCCGATTTCGGCGGCACCAGGCTCAAGCCGTGCTCAGGATGCTGTGGGCGCCAGTGGTGCACCCCCGCGGCATAGTGCCAGCTGCGCTCCAGATGGGTCACGCGCCCGCCGTGGTGCTCGACGATGTCGAGCAGCGCCCCGTCGGCGAGCGGGTGCGAGCCGTTGAGCAGCGTTGCCGGCGGCTCACCCCACGACGGGTACCAGTGGCGCCGCGCCCGCTCGATGTCTCCCGCGATACCGCCGGCCGCGATGACGACGGCCCCCGCGCGAGCCTCGAAGGCGGCGCCCGAGTCCTCGTCGAAGCCCGAGCAGCCGTCGATGCGGCCGCCCGTCGTCATCAGCTCGGTCACGCGCGAGTGCAAGAGCAGCTTCAAACGCCGCCTTTGGGGATGGCGCTCGATGGCCTCCCGCAGCACGCGGATCAAGCGCTCGCCGGTGCCCCAGATGATGTGAAAGCGCGGGACGGAGTTACCCGGCACGAACAGGCCCCGCTCGACCCAGTGAACGACCGGGATGAAGCGGATCCCGAGACGATGCAGCCAACCCCATACGTCGTCTCGCGAGCGCGTCACGTACGCTTCGGCCCAGCGGCGGGGCCAGATCTCACCGGCTCCGATTTCGCCGTAGGCCAGCCAGTCCGAGAGCGCCAGCTCGACGCTGTCGCGAATCCCCGATCGGCGCTGCTGGGGCGAGCCGACGACGAACACGCCCCCGAAAGACCAGCGAGCGAGCCCCCCGATCTGATCGTCGCGCCCACGATCGACGAGAATCACGTGCCGGCCGCGCTCGAGCAGCTCGAGCGCGGTGACCAAACCCGCGAGACCGGCGCCGATGATGACGACGTCGGCTTGGTGCGTCGCCGAATCCATGACAGGTCAGCCCCCATGAGACAGGCTGATGATCACCGGGTCAACGCCTCGCGGGCCGCATCAGCTCGCGGCGCGCCGCGGCCAGCTGCTCGACCTCCGAGCGGCCGTTCCAGGCGGCGTCCTGGGCGGCGCGCAGCGCACGGCCGAGAGCCGGACCGGGCTTGGCGCCGAGCTCGATCAATCGATCGCCGCTGAGCGCGGTCTCGATGCCGCGCCCCTCGCGCTGCCACCAGCGGACCCAGTTCTTGCTCGGTTCGGAGTCTGCGATGCCGAGGGCGACGATCAGCTCGACCAGGTCGAGCTCTTCCAGGGCTCGCGCAGCGAAGGCTGCTCGCTGAGCCCGGGCCAGCTTCGAGAGCGCCGTGGAGACCCGTTTCGGTGCATACACGAACCGATCCCGCCGCCTCTTCTCGCCCGCGACCAGCTTGATCAAGCGACGGCGATGGGACGCGGGAATCGCCCCCGCGACGACCACCCACAGCACGTCGGACTGCCGCGGCATCGGCTCGCCATCCGCCTTTCCACCCGTCATTCCCTGCATCTCGTGAAGAGCGTTCTGCACGGCCGTCAGCCGATCGAGAAACGCGCGGTCCGCTTGAAACTCGGGGTGCACCTTGTCCAAGAGATCCCACTCGCGCAGCAAGCGAAACGCCTGATCGACCTCGCGCTCGTCGAGAATGCGCTCGATCTCGTGGCCGAGCCGCTCGATGCCGAGCTTCTCGAACGCGCCGGAGCGGAGGCTCGCGCGCAGCAGACCCTCGGTATGCGGGGACAAGCGGAAGTCGAAGCGTGCCGCCAGCCGCGCGGCGCGCCAGGCGCGCGTCGGGTCGTCGTGAAAGCTCAGCCCGTGCAGCACGCGCAACAGGCCATGCCGGATGTCGTCGAAACCGTTGTAGGGGTCGCGCAGCAAGCCGGCCTCGGGTGGATCGACGGTGATCGCCATCGCGTTGATGGTGAAATCGCGCCGGTACAGGTCGCGCCTCAGCTCGGCGTGCAGCACGCGCGGCAGGCTGGCGGGCGACTCGTAGTACTCCGAACGCGCCGTGGCGAGATCGATCGTCCGATCGTCGGGCGAGGTCCACTTCGCCGTCGCGAACGCATCGTGCACGTGCGCACGACCGCCAAAGCGCCGCTCGGCCTCCCGCGCGAGCTGCGGGGCGCTGCCCTCCACGACCAGATCGACGTCGCGGCATGGCTGGCCGAGAAAGATGTCCCTCACGCAGCCGCCGACGAGATGCAGCGACATCTGCATCTCGCCCGCCAGCCGGCCCAACCTCTCCACCCACGGCCACGCCTCGCCGAGCGACTCGCGCGCCATGGCGAGCACGACCTCGCGATTCGGGGCCCGCCGCGGCGGAGCCAGCGGGGGATCCCCCGTGCCGGCCATGAGAATCGTCGTACGCGTGAGGATCCCTCGCGCGTCGTGAGGAGGTTCGCCGACGAGCAACAGGCGGCCCGCACCGCCGAGCATCTGGGTGCGGGCCTCGGCCAGCGGTGCATCGGGTGAGACCCAGCCCGGAGCCCGCGCGCTGATCTCGATCGAGGGCCTGTCTGCCATGCCGTGGCGCATGGCGGCATCGACTTCTTGGCGGGAGACGAGACCCACGAACTCGACATCGTCCCCTTGGCCTTCCGTCAACGGTAGGGCATTGATCCGGTGGTTGTGGAGCAGGTCGGCCGCCTCGCGGATCGGCCCATCGGCCGGCAGGGAGATGAACGGCCGCACGGCGAGATCGCCGCAGGTCCAGTGGCGCTCGAGCCGCTCCTCGATCGCCTGGCGCAGCGTCGCGAGCGCGCCGGCCATCGTCACGCCCTGAAGCACGGCGCTCGCCGCGCCTGGATGACCGCCTCCGCCGATCGCACGCAGGATCTCGCCGACATCGACGGCGCCCTCGCTGCGACCCATGACGTACATGCGACCTTCGAGAGACGCGATCAAGAACGCGGCCGGCCAGCCCTCCGCCTCCCGGAGCTGCCCCAGGAGCGTCGAGAGATCGGGCTCGTAGACGTCGAGCTCGAGCGTCAGCAGGGCGACCTGCCGCACCGCCGAGCGCACGAACACGACCGAGCGGGACATCGTCTCCATCAGCGCGAGCTGGCGCGCGGTG
The DNA here is from genome assembly GCA_020350085.1 of Acidobacteriota bacterium. Classification (GTDB taxonomy): domain Bacteria; phylum Acidobacteriota; class Polarisedimenticolia; order J045; family J045. The sequence continues at coordinate 3,759,726 of CP070706.1, read as the reverse complement.
AAGCCCTGCGGCAGGTACTTACCGGCCCAGGCCGGGTCGGCACCCCAGGCGAGGCACTGCGCGGCGGCGCGGTAATCGATGTCCGTCGTCTCCGGCACCGTCAGATGCTTGCTGTCCATGTGGATGCCGACCAGAAACAGTCCGGCCTGCACGGGCGTCGGCTGCTTTCCGTCTTCCATCAAGCGCAGAATCAAGGTGGACACGCAGGCGCAGGCCGCGGGCAGCTCGACGCGCGGAAGGTCCGCGTCGGCAGCGGTGTGCGTATCCCAAGCCTGCACCTCGCCTGCCTCGTCGATCAGCTTGGCCAGCTCGCCGAGCCGCTCACGCTTCGACGTGTCGACGACGAGCATGCGCTCGAGCGGCTCGCGCGCCAGACGGGACATCAGCGAGCGGATCGGTGTGATCGGCGGCAGACCCTCAGCGAGATCCTTCCAGATGCGCCGCGTGCTCGGTTCCATCGCACCAGGCAGCACGATCTCCAGCGGGCCTTCGAGCAGCCACAGTGCGACGAGTGAGGCGAGCCCATCGGCATCGGCGTTGATGTG
>CP070706.1:3756002-3759081 GCA_020350085.1 Acidobacteriota bacterium | reverse complement strand
GAGATCGAGATCCATCGCGATCGCTTCGGCCGGCAACGGGTCGTCTCCTCCCGCCGCGGCTGAGCACGAGTCTTCGCTGACGCCAGCCGAGCTTTCCGGCCGAGCGAACTTGACATCGCCACGCCCGCGTCACAAGAGATCGCAGGACGGGGCGAGAGACGAAACGGCCCCGGCAAGACAACTGATGAAGGAGGTAAACGATGATCTGGCGCACATTCGGCACGGACATTTTCGGAGACATCCGTAATTCTTTTCGCGCGATGCAGCGGGAGATGGATGATCTGGTGCGTCGGACCGGCTGGGCCGGTGGAGGCCAACGGTTGCTGAGCGACGGTACGGCAAAGACCTCGGAAGGCGAGGACGAGACGCTTCCGTTCTGGCGCGGCTACCCCGCCGTGGACGCGTGGATCGACGATGACAAGCTCCGCGTGCGCGCGGAGGTGCCGGGCGTGGACCCGGCGCAGATCGAAGTTTTCGTGCAAGAGCACCAGCTGGTACTGCGGGGTCGGCGCCGCGAGCAGACCGAGAAGAAGACGCGCCATTACCTGCTGCGTGAGGTCGGCGAGGGTTGGTTCGAGCGACGCTTCACTCTGCCCGAGGACGTGGACGAGGAGCAAATCGAAGCCTCGTACGACAAGGGCGTGCTCGAGCTGACGTTGCGGCTCACCGCTCCGATCGAGCCACGCAAGATCCCGATTCAGATCGGCTCGAGGACCGAGCAGCCGGCGAGCGTCTGACACTTTCTTCGAGGTTCACGTGCAGGGGGCGGCCCAGTGGGGCCGCCCCCTTTCTCGTCGTCATCAGGTAGATCGAGACAGATCCGCGCCAAGCCGGATTTTCAGCCGAACAAACGTCTTTTCAGCTCTCCGCGCGCGAGTCCCAGCTCGCGGGCCAGCCGCCGCAGGGCGCGCTTCTCGTCGCCCTCCTCGGCCTCGAGCGCATCGGCGAAGCGCCGGTGCAGTGCATCGAGCTGCTCGGCGTCGCCGGCCGGGACCGAGGTCTCGGGCGGTCCGAACACGAGCACGATCTCGCCGCGAACGCGGGCGCGCTGTTGCATTCTCGCACGCAAAGCCGACACCGAGCCGCGCCAGACTTCCTCGTGGAGTTTGGTCAGCTCACGACACAGAACCACCGTCCTGTTCCCGAGCAGTTCCAGCGCATCGTCGAGCGTGCCGTGCAATCGATGGGGCGCCTCGAACACGACGAGCGTGCCGTCCCAGCGAGCGAGCTCGGCGAGCGCTTTGCGACGCGTCGTGCGGCGCGGGGGCAGGAAACCGGCGAACAGGTAGCGGTCGGCCGGCAAGCCGGCGACGGACAATGCGGCCGCCACGGCGCAAGGACCGGGAATGGCGACGACCGAGCAGCCCGCTTCGTGAGCCGCCTGAACCAGCCGAGAGCCGGGATCGGACACAGCCGGTGTCCCGCCGTCGCTGACCAACGCGACACGCTGGCCCGAGAGCACGCGTTCGACCAGCTCGCCCACGACGCGGGCCTCGCTGAACTTGTGGCAGGAAACGAGCGGTCGCTTCAGATCGAGCTGCGCGAGCAGCTTGCCCGTGCGTCGCGTGTCTTCGGCGGCCACGACGTCGGCGCGGGCGAGCGCTTCCACGGCCCGCGCAGAGAGATCCCCCAGATGGCCGATCGGCGTCGCGACGACGAACAGCGTGCCGCAATCCGCCGCCTTCATCGCCAACACTTCTTCCGCCGGCCCGTGCGTCGCGCCTGGCGTCGCGCCTGCGCCCGCTCCCAGCGCGCTTTCTTCTGCCGTCTCGCTTGTTGGGGGCGAGCCGGTCCGTCTTCGGTGCGAGCCTGAGGGACCGCAACCGGTCGAGGCAGCTGCTCGGACGCCGAACCGCTTGGCACCGCTGGCGGACGCCGTCGGCGCGGCAGCCGCGAGGTGTCCACGGGGCCCGTCGAGACGGGAATCGGTCCCCGCGCTCCCCGCGGGCCTGAGATGTGCGGGGCGCTGAGCGGCCCGTCGGCCAGGGCGTCGAGATCCGCTGCCAGGCGACGGACGCCGAGCCGGCCGCATCCTGCTGGCAGCCGCGAGCGGAGCCCCCGATCGCGCGTGACGACGATCGGGGCCCGCCCGGCGGCGTGCAGCCGCTCGGCCTCGAGGACGATCCAGTCATCGGCTTCGGCGGGCGGCTCGACGAAGACGACGCGCAGCAGTTCACCTCGCCCCGCAGCCGGACTGCCGCGCCCGTCCCACACGACGACCACGGGCTGCGAGCGAGCGGTGGCCCACTCGTCGAGCAGACCCAGGAGTCGCTCGCGCGCGCGCGGCAGGCGATCTCCGTCCAGCTTCTCGTGCTCGCGTTCGGCGAGGTAGATCAGCACGTTGTAGCCATCGATCAGAACCGGGGAAAGGGGCTCGCTCACCGGGGCGACCTCGCTGGTCTCCACGTCTCGGCGACCGGTCACAAGTCCGGATCGTCCATGAATCCCCGCGCGGCGAGGCCTCGCAGCGAGAGATCATGCAGAATCCGAGTTACACGCGCCCGAACCGCGCCAAACGCGCTCCGGACATGGTACAAACAATACATGGCCTGTTCCTCGAACGGTACGCCGAGTCCCGAGTCGCTGACGATATGGACGGTGGGGCACTCGGATCGCTCCGGCGAGCAACTCGTCGAACTGCTGCGGGCTGCGCGCATCGAGCTCTTGGTCGACGTACGGTCTCACCCCTGGTCCCGCCGCCACCCGTGGCATGGGTGCGCCGAGATGGAAAAGAGGCTGCGTGAGGCGGGAATCGAGTCCCGTTGGATGGGGGCGACCCTCCGCGGAATGCGACCCGACGGCTATGCTGCTCATCAACAGACCGACGCCTACAAGCAAGGGCTCGCGCAGCTGATGGGGCTGGCGCGCGTGCATCGCGCGGCCATTCTCTGTGCAGAGCGCGATCCGTGGAACTGCCACCGGCGCCACATCGCTGACGACCTGATGCGTCACGGGATCATCGTCAAGCACCTGCTCGACCCCGAGCACGAGATCGCTCACCAAGGGCCCCTCCTCTGATGTCCCGTTCGCGGTGCTCCGGGCACCGCCGCATCGCGAGCGGCGCGCTGCTGGTCGTGGT
>CP070706.1:3751895-3755902 GCA_020350085.1 Acidobacteriota bacterium | reverse complement strand
GGCCACTGCGTCGATCTGGCCTGGAGAGGCGGACGCGCGCTTTCTCGTGGCGCTCGAGGACGTGCCCGAGCGGGAGGGTCGGGCGACGGTCTTCGGCCGGCTCGTCGAGGGGTGGCCAACACTCGCAGCGATCGCGCGCGCTCCCGTCGATAAGTCTCACCGGCCGGTAGAGCCGGTCTTGGTCCGCGCGGTGCGACGGCTGGACCCCGATGAAGCATCGGAAGACTCAAGAGGTGGAGCTCGACGCAAGAACGACCAGGAGGGCGATGCGTGATGGGCAAGACGAAACTCGACGTGGTGATGCTGGCGGCGATCTGCCTCTCGGTCGGACTGGCTCCGGGCGGGCTGAGCGTGGCCGAGCAACAGACAACGAGCCCGGCGCCCCGCGTCGTTCACGTCCCGAACGTCGAGCTTGTCGGCACGGTCGATCCATCGGGCCTGCCGCAGCTCGATACGGCGCCGTCCGTCACCGACGACGACACCGGAGTGCTGGTACCGAACGTCTTCCCCTCCCCGGCCGAGCTCGGCGAACGGCTCCCCACCGTCGAGCGCTCCGGCGCGCCCGATCGATTGACCCTCGTCACCGCGCCGTCCGATCTCGTCGATGCGGGCACGGACGCTCTTCCGACGATCGACGTGCGCTTCGACGGGCCATATCAGAGCGGCATCGCGCCGCCGGATCCTGTGATGGCCGCTGGCAGCTCTCAGGTCGTCTCGCTGATCAATTCGCGCTTTGCCGTTTACGACAAGGCCGGTGCATTGCTCGACGGTCCCGTCTCGCTGCGCTCTTTCTTCGGCATTCCGTCGAGCTTTTCGATCTTCGATCCGCTGGCGATTCACGATCCTTTCTCGGACCGGTTCGTGGTCGCCGTGATCGCGGACGACGGGTTCGCCCAAGACGCTCGGATCTACATCGCGTTCACTGCAAGCGCCGATGCCACCGCGACGTGGAACAAGTACTTCATCGACGCGGATCGCGACCAGGCCGCGAACTGGGCCGACTACGCGTCGATCGGTATCGACCGCAACGCCGTGTACGTGACGGCCAACATGTTCATGCGCAGCGGCGGCTTCTCGAACGTCACGCTGTTCGTCTACGATAAGGAAGACGGCTACGCCGGCGTCGCGCTCGACAACACGCACCTAATCGACGTGCGCAGCTCGGGCGGCGGATCACCGTTCAGGCTGCGGCCGGGGTTCGTTGGCGAAGTGGTGCCGAACGACGAGTACTACTTGATGCAGGCCAGCTCCGGCTTTTCCAGCTCGATGGAGCTGTTCCGACTGACGGGCGATCGGTTCGGCTCGCCGTCGATCTCGGCCGAGTCGATCGGCTTGCCGGCCTTCTACTTCGGCCCGGGGGGGGCGCGCCAGCCCGGCGGCAGCTCGGTCGACACGCTCGGTGGGTCGCTGTGGAACGTCTACTACCGCGCGGGCACGGTCTGGACCGCGCAGGCGATCAGCGGTTCCGTGTCGATCGCCGCGTGGGTGCACCGCGTCGATGTGTCGAGCACGCCCGCCGTGCGCGAGACGACGTACGAGATCGAGGAATCGGGCCGTGACACCTACTTCCCGCACATCGTGCCGGATACCGAGGACAACGACTTCGCGATGCTCAGCGCTTACTCGGGATCGGACCTTCAGGTCACCGGCCGTTACTGGAACATCGGTGCCGACGGCACCGTCCGCACGACGGAACTGCTCGCGAGCGGCACGCGCTCGAACGAGTCCGGGCGGCACGGCGACTACTTCTCCATGTATGCCGATCCGATCGATCGCAATCGGGTGTGGATGATCGCGCAGTACATGCAGAACAGCTCTTTTTCCGGTAACCAGAAGATCGCCTCGGTGCGCTTCGAGGACGAGGCCGGCGTCCAAGGCTCGTTGCCGACGACGCCGAACGGCAACAACGTGCCGGGCGAACAGCTGCTCGTCTCGAAGGCTGCCGGCAACGACGTGACGATCACCTGGGGCGCCGCCGAGTGCGCGCCCGCGGACAACCATCTCGTCTGGTTCGATCTCGCCGGACTCGCCAGCTACACGATCGCCAGCGAGACGTGCGACATCGGCCTGAGCCGCTCGTGGACCGGCACGCCACCCGGAGGAAGCGTCGCGGCGATCGTCGTCACCGATGACGACGTCAGTACCGAGGGCTCTCACGGCTTCGACTCGCGCGCGCGCGAGCGGCCGTCGGCCGCGGCGGTGTGCGCCAGTACGAAGCGTACGGACATCGGCTGCCAACCGTAGAACTGCTGATTCGAGCTCCGGCTCGTGTGCGAGCTCGGAGCGAGGCTCCGCCATCGCGCTCGGCTCATCCGTTGACCATCCTTGAGGGGATCGGCGATTTGAACCGCTTCCGCCTCTGGCGCCGCCACATCGCGCTGCCCGCCGATCACGGCTCGTGGGTTTTTCTGCTCAGTCCGCTGATCATCGGTCTCGCGGGCGGTGGCCGTCTGTCGATCGTGACGGTCTATCTGGTCGTCGCTTCACTGGCCGGGTTTCTCGCGCGCCAGCCGCTGACGATCGCGATCAAGGCGCTCAGTGGGCGGCGCTCGCGCGAAGAGCTGCCGGTGGCGCTGCTTTGGACCGCGGTCTACGGCGGGATCGCCGCGGCGCACGTTGCAGGCCTGGTGGTGCGTGGCTTCGGCTACGTGCTGCTGCTGGCGATTCCGGGAGCGATCGTTTTCGCGTGGTACCTGCTGCTCGTCTCGCGGCGCACCGAGCGGCGACAGCTCGGCCTGGAGCTCGCGGCAACGGGCGCGCTGGCGCTCAGCGCGCCGGCGGCGTATTGGATCGGCCGCGGCGCGCCGCTGCCGTTCGGCTGGCTGCTGTGGCTTCTCGTCTGGGCCCAATCGGCAGCCTCGATCGTCTATGTCTACCTGAGGCTCGTCCAGCGCGAGTGGAAGAGCGTGCCGCCACCGGCGAAGCGATGGCGTGCTGGCGGAGCGGCGCTCACGTTCAGCGCGATGAACTTCGTCGCGGTACTGGCGCTGGCTCTCGGTCAGATCGTCTCCTTTTGGCTCACCGCGCCGTTCCTGATCCAAACCGCCGAGACCGTCTGGGGAACGCTTCATCCTTGCGCGGGCTGGAAACCACGGGCGATCGGCCTCAGGCAGCTGGCCGTGAGCGCGCTGTTTACCGTTTTGTTTGTCGCCGGATGGTACGCAGGCGTCTGATGGACGACGCCTCCCTGCTTTTCTCGAACACGTCGGCTCGTGTATCTTACGGCAGGCTTTTTCTCGATCACCCCGCCGAGGAGTCGCCAAGTGGCCCGCGTCAGCTTCACGCAGAACCTCTCACGCCATCTCGCGTGCGCACCGCGCGAGGCCGAGGCCGGCACCGTGCGAGAGCTGCTCGAGGCCGTCTTCGCCGACAGTCCGGCGCTTCGCGGCTACGTGCTCGATGATCAAGGGGCCCTGCGAAAGCACGTCGCCGTCTTCGTGAATGGCTCGCAGATCAAGGATCGCCGCGAGCTTTCGGACGGCGTGGGGCGTGAAGACGAGGTGTTCGTGATGCAGGCCCTGTCAGGCGGATGAGCGAGCGAATGAGCGAGCGACTGTTGATCGGAACCCGCAAGGGGCTGTTCACCGCTGAGCGCGACGGCTCGGCGAGTTGGCACATTCGTGCCGCCGCGTTTCTCGGCGATCCGGTCACGATCGTTCTTCCGCTCGCGGACGGAAAGACCGTTTACGCCGCGCTACGGCTCGGCCACTTCGGCGTCAAGCTGCATCGCTCGCGCGACCGCGGGCTCACTTGGGAAGAGCTGGCCGCGCCGGCCTACCCCGAGAAGCCTCCCGACGTCGAAGACATCGATCCGATGCGCAAGACGCCGATCCCGTGGAGCACGGATCTGATCTGGTCGCTCGAGTCCGGCGGTGAAGACGTCTTGTGGTGCGGCACGATTCCAGGTGGGCTGTTCCGCTCGGAAGACGCCGGTGGCTCCTGGACGTTGATCCGCGCACTTTGGGACCGCCCCGAGCGCACACAGTGGTTCGGTGGCGGATACGACT
>CP070706.1:3748006-3751795 GCA_020350085.1 Acidobacteriota bacterium | reverse complement strand
CTCGACGACCAGACGCTTCGGGAATTCCCGAGGAGACGGGTCGTCGAGCAGCCCGCGTGGGCGGAGCCGATCGTGGTCCCGACGCCCTCCACTCTACGTACCGCTTCGCCTCGTTCATCGTCTCGAACTCATGCGCGTTCAGAGACTCTTTTCCGCGACAGAGTTTTGAGACCCTCGATGTCGGCGCTTTCCACCCGTCTGCGAGGGTAACAAACGGTAGTCTGACCCGGCGCGACGACGCCCAGTGATCGAGTAGCTCCGAGATGCATTCGGGGCCGTCCCACGTCAGCTCGGTGACGCCATTCACCTTACGGACTTTCGGACCGGCTGACCCTTCGAGAGCAGCAAGCCCGCCTCTCGCAGCATGGTGATGATCTGCTCGGCGGTGTACCTCTCTTTTCGCCATCTGACCTCGCTCGATCGGTACGGAGTGTGACATCTCCTCGCATTTCGCCCGCATCCGATCTCGGGGTCATGCCAGATTCCCGTCGCCCCTTGTCGCAGCGCGAGTTGAGAGGTCCTGACGGCTCCGGCGATACTCCGCTCGACGCGGCCGCACGAGAGCCGACGCACGGCGAAGCGGCACCATGGCGCGGTATCACATAGGCACCTCCGGATGGACCTACGACGATTGGAACGGCGTGTTTTACCCCGAGGGGGTGAGAGGTCCCGAGCGGCTCCTCTTCTACACGTCGCAGTTCGACACGGTCGAGGTGAACGCCACCTTCTATCGCTTCCCGGCGCGCGATGGTGGCCGCCTGGAACGAGCGTCTCGAGAGCAGCTTCCATCTCGTCGTCAAGGCCCACCGACGGATCACGCACCGCAGCCGGCTGGCTGGCATCGCCGGCCCGCTCGTGGCGTTCTTGAGAAGCATCGAGCCGCTCCGGGCGCTGCGGGTCGTGCTGTGGCAGCTCCCGCCGTCGCTGCAGAAGAACCTCGACCGACTCGGCGAGTTCCTCGACGAGCTCGACGCGACTGAGCGTGAGGTCTTGGGCGCGCGCCGCCCACGACTCCGCCACGCGGTGGAGTTTCGACACGAGAGCTGGTGGTACGATGATGTCGCGGCGCTGTTGGCGAAGCACCGCGCGTCGTTCGTGGCGGTGAGTCATCCGAAGCTCCCGGAGACGGTCTTGTCGACCGCAGATCTCCTCTACCTTCGTTTCCACGGCAAAGGTCGTCGGCTCTACGACTACTCGAGGCGCGAGCTGAAGCAGTGGGTCGAGAGCCCGCGGCCCCACCTCGAGCGGCGGCGTCTCTACGCGTTTTTCAACAACGACAGGCACACCAACGCGCCGAAGAACGCGCTGGCGTTTCGCGAGCTGTTGGCCCGGAGCTGACGGGCGGCGCGTGTGGTATCAAGGATTTGACGTTTCTCTCCGACGGAAGGCGTATGAGATGGGCTCCGGATCGGATGGCGGGTGTCGGCCCCAACCATCCGCTGAGGCAACTGTTCGCGGCGCTCTGTGAACGCGCGCTGTTCGAGCAGGTCGGCCTGCCCGACCCGTCGATCGCCTGCTATCTCGCAGACTTGCTGACGCGGTTCACGCACGTCGACCAGCTTCGCCAGTTGCGCAGCGCTGCGGGCCGGCCGCTCGACGACGTCGGTGAGATGTTGCTCGCATGCGATGCCGCGCGCGACAGATCGCACGACGAGCGTGAGCTGCGCCGGCACATCGGCGACTACACGCTGTTTTTTCTCGGACTGTTCCCCGAATACGTCCAGCGTCACGCCACCACGCGCGTGCCGGACATGTACGTCGATTGGGTGCGGACGGGGCGCGAGTCGTTCCGGATGGTCGCCGCATACAGCGCCGGCCCGTTCGCACGAGAGGCGCCGCTGTACGCAAAGCTCGCGGATATGTACGACTTCAGCGTCGTGGCCCTGAACTTCGTCAAGCACCAGCTCGCCGCGCTGAGCGATCCGCGCCTGCGCCACCTGCGCGATCTGCTCGGCGAGGGCTGATCATCTGCCACCACACGCGGCGCTAGCCCTCGTCGCGGATAGTCGGAACGGAAAATAGACGCCGATTAGACGGTCTCTTGCCGCTCCTTCGGACGGCACCCAGACGGCCCCGTTGGATATTGGGTGCGTTCAAGGAGGGCAAAACGATGCAACACACGAACACAGTGATTATCGGAGGCGGTCAGGCGGGCCTGGCCATGAGTCGGTGCCTTTTGGAGCGCGGGGTCGACCACGTCGTGCTCGAGCGGGGGCGGGTGGGCGAGCGCTGGCGCAGCGAGCGCTGGGACTCGCTCCGGCTGCTGACCCCTAACTGGCAGAGTCGTCTGCCTCACTGGCACTACGAGGGCAACGACCCCGACGGGTACATGACCACGAAGGAGTTCATCGAGCACCTGGAGCGGTACGCGCGTTCGTTCGACGCGCCGATCCGGACCGGCACCACGGTGCGGGCGGTCGAGCGGGTGGGCCGCGAGAGCTACCGGGTGACGACCGACCGGGGCGTCTGGGCGGCGAGAAACGTCGTCATCGCGACCGGGCACTGCGACGTGCCCTGGGTGCCCCCGCTCGCCTCCGGACTGGCAGACGACGTCTTGCAGATGGTGCCTTCGAACTACCGCAACCCGGGCCAGCTGCCCGCCGGAAACGTGCTCGTCGTCGGAGCGTCGGCCTCCGGGGTTCAACTGGCCGAGGAACTCGCCGACGCGGGGCGGAAGGTCACGCTTGCCGTCGGGCGACACACTCGCCTTCCGCGCAGGTACCGCGGCCGAGACATCTTGTGGTGGATCGACACGATGGGCGGGTTCATGGCGCCCGCCGATCCGGCGGAAGAGGCGAAGTCTCCGGCACCGCAGCTGGTCGGCGCGCCCGACAACCGCTCGATCGAGGTCGGCCTGCTCCAGGAGCGCGGCGTCCGGCTGACGGGCAAGGTGATCGCGGCGGAGGGTTACCGCGTGCGCCTCGACGACGATCTCGCCGAGGTGATCAAGGCAGCCGACGACCAGCTGGCGGCGACACTGGCGAAGATTGACGAGTACGTGACGAGCATCGGTCTCGATGACGAGGTGGGCCCCAAGGAAGCCGTCCGTCCGACCCGGCTGCTCCCGCCCCCGACCCAGATCGATCTTCGAGCGGAAAACATCAAGACCGTGCTGTGGGCCACCGGTTACCGCAGGAGCTATCCGTGGCTCGAGGTTCCCGTCCTCGACGAGCGCGGCGAGATTCGTCACGAGGGCGGCATCACCGCCGAGCCTGGCCTCTACGTGCTGGGACTGCGCTTCCAGCGGCGCAAGAATTCGAATTTCATCGACGGCGTGGGCAACGACGCTGCGGAGCTGACACAGCACCTCGTCGAGCGCCGGCGCGATCGGGCAGCGTGAGGTGCTCAGGTGCTCAGGCCGGCTGCGGCGAGCGCGTCGCGCACGGACTCGATGTCGCATTCCCTCTCGTACGGCAGGGAGGCGACGAAGGCGGCTGCATCGAATTCGGGGATCGCCTCTTGCAGAGCAGCCACGGAGCGCTGCAAAGCGGGGGCGTCCCCGATGCGAGCAGACGCCGCGACGCGATAGGCGAGATCATCCTGTCGAGGCCGTGGAACGTGTTCGAAGGCGCCGATCGCTTCTTCGAACCGTTCCAAGTGAAACAGTGTTCTGCCGAGATGCGTCCAGTAACGCGAGGGGTGGTAGGGGTTGAGCTGCATCGCTTTTCGGACCCAGCCCTCGGCTTCCTCGTGCCGGCCGAGGAAGGTGAGGATCTCCCCCATCGCGCAAACCGAGCGATCGTCGTTGGGGTTGAGAAAAATCCCGCGCTTCTGGTGCCAGAGGGATTT
>CP070706.1:3736551-3747906 GCA_020350085.1 Acidobacteriota bacterium | reverse complement strand
TCGGTGCAAAGGTATTTGAGGCCCGAGTCTCACAGAATCGTGACGACGGTCCTGCCCGAGCCTAGCGTCTCCGCCTCTCGCAACGCGGCGACGACGTTGGCTCCAGACGAGGTGCCCACGAACAAGGCCTCCTCCCGCGCGAGCCTGCGGCTCATCGCTCTTGCTTCCGCCGTGGACACCGAGACGACCTCGTCGGCGGTCGAGTCCCGCCACAGCGGAGGAATGAATCCAGCCCCGATGCCTTCGATCTGGTGGGCCCCGGGGCTCCCACCCGAAAGAACCGGTGACTCCGCGGGCTCGACGGCGACGATCCTCACGTCGGGCTTGAAATCGCGGAGAACGCTCGCGACTCCGGAGATGGATTGAGCCGTGCCCACCGAGTGCACGAAGGCGTCCACTCGGCCATCGGACTGCTGCCAGATCTCCTCGGCAAGGGGGCCGTAGCCAGCCATCGCATCGACGTTGTTGAACTGATCGGCATAGAACGTCCCGGGAGCTTCGCAGAGCTCGGCCGCCCGGGCGATCATCGACTGGATGAGCTCCTTGGTGATGCGACCCCCATCACTGGGAATCTCGATCACCTTCGCGCCCAGCGCTCTCATGTGATCTCGCTTCTCCTGGCTGAACGCGTCCGAGCTGACGAGGGTGATGTCGATCCCGCGCGCCGCACACACGAAGGCCAAAGACGTCCCCGTGCTCCCACCCGTGTACTCGACCAGCGTGCCGCCCGGCGCGAGTCGACCGGTGGCGACCGCGCGATCGACGACGGACAGGGCCATTCGATCCTTGAGACTGCCCGTGGGGTTGTGACTCTCGAGCTTGGCGAGAACGCGCGCGTGCCCTGGCGCGACGAGTCGCCCGAGTTCGACCAGCCGCGTGCCGCCGATCGCCCCGATGATGCCAAGATCCTTCAAGACGCGATCTTCGTTCTTCTCGCAGAGAGCCCGCAGTGTAACAGCAAAATCGGACGCCAGACGGTGACATGCTGATCGAGACCACCGTCGTGCGCTGTAGGGAGAGCGAGCACGACGACTGAGTCGAACGGTGATTCATATCGGACGCGACCCGTGGGCTTTTAGGGCCACCTTGCCGATTGAGTAGTGACTACCTCAGATGACGCATAAGAGCCATGCGTTAGGCAAACGCCGAAAGCCGCCCGTCGGGAGCTGCGGAGCGGACACGGCCTCCCTCATCCGAGAGCACCGCGCGCAACGCCAAGGCCTGCCATCCTTGCGGTCAGCGATGCACGGTTCAGAGGCCACTTCCGTTTCTGCGGCGGAGCACGCCCAGCCGGGGAGCAGGGCCCCCCCGGCTGGGCGCGACATTGACTACGGCTTGCCGTCACACGAGCTGGCGTGCAACTGCATGTTTCCCTTGGTGATTTCTATCGGATCAACCGTGTTCGGATCGCCGTCCATGTCGACCAGCAACAAGGTGTTTCCGTCCGCATCGAAGACGTGCAGGAAGTAGCGATCAATTCTCGACCCAGAGAGGGCGTCGCTCGCGCCGGGCTCGTTCCGATCCTCGGCCCGGGCGAAGAAGCTGACGGCCTGCTCACCGCCGGAGTCCTTCTTCTTGCCTTTCCCGGGGCCACCGATCGACTTCAAGATCCCTGTTCCTCGGAACTCGATGAAGTTGAAGGGCGTCACCGGCGAAGTCGATCCTGGGTCGATGCCATCCACGTTGCCACACCGAACGACCTCTATCTCCCTGCCCTGGAAGCGCAGGTTGTCACTGTGGGCAATGTGGGTCCACTGCCCACCGTCACCCGGTGTCGGGTCGCAGCTCGGGTAGACGTTGCCTCCCCAGTTGTGCCGCGGGCCCCGCTCACCCAGATAGTGGTTCGACTCGTCGTCGAACTTCACGCCGCCTCCGGTGAGCCAGCAGTCGCGCTGCACGCACGTATCGCTACTGATCAGAAAGTTGCGTACCGGATGCCATTCGGAGTACGTGTCGAACGTGAAAGTCCCAGACGCCGGAATGACAAACTCCGCATCAGCCGGCATGCCGTTCGGATCGAGCGCTCCCTCGTCGGCCGTCCGAAGCAGCGAAGCCGTGTACTCGTCTTCCGTGTCGAGGAGCCGAAACCAATACCATCCGGTCGAGTCGGTCCGGCCCTTGTCGTAGTACGTTGCCGTCACACCGTTCACCTCGATCCACGCATGTTCGATGACCTCATCGACACCTGGGTCGATCTGCCCGTTCTGATTGTTGTCGCAGTAGACGTACCCTGACAGCGACCATGCAGCAGCAGGACTCGCCGCGAGGACCGCAAGAGCGAGGCACCACCCCACCCTGCCAATCAAGTTGCGAACTCTCATCATTTGAACGACCCCCTTTCTCGTTTGCCTAGCCGATCCAGGCCATGGCGAGTAGAAACCAAACGCGCCCCGGCCGCGACCCGATGTGCGCGGCCAACCGGAGCATCTCTTCGTATTGGTACGCCTTTGCGAGGTGGATCGCCGCTCTATTTTCATCGCTTGCACCTGTTGCTCGCGACGTTGCATCGGGCCGCAGACTTAACTGGTCAGTAGCACAGCTTCGTTGGCTGGAGGATCGGCCCACGGGCGGGCGTTGTTGCGACCGAACTTCCGGAGTCTACGCAGAGGTTCCTGGAACGCTCGTGCAACCCGCGGAAACGGTTCATTCGAGCCTGGGCAAGCTTCGCATGTCCTTTCAACGAACACGCCGAGCAGTATGAACAAAGTGAAACAGGATATGTGCGCAGCTCGTGATAAAGAACACACGGCATGGGCATGCTTCGGTTGCTTTCCTCATGTGACGAACGTCACACCTCATAAATCCGACCAATTCTGAACAGCGGTGGCAAGACTGCCGTCGTCACCACGATACTGGACGCATCTTTTCGTTGCTCCTGTCTTCGAAGAGCCCTACTTGGACGGCCATCTCCAGTGGACCAGGCTCGGCAAAACGATGGTCAGGTTGCCAGCCACGGGATTTGTTTTCCTCTTGATCTCTTTACAGATTTTACGGGATGGAGGGTGAAGACGATGCAGGTTTGCGCATAAGGAAGTAGTTGCCCACCCGACAACCGATCACATCCTGAATCATGACTGCCATCTCATCGTGGATATCGAGTAGGCCCCGCTCGGCACGGTATTCTATCGGATCCGGGCCGAACGCGTAGGCATAGATCTCAGCGATCGCGTCCCGAAGGGCCTCCATCCGCTCTTCCCGCGAGCCGGTGTTAGGAAGAAACAGACTCTTGTACTTTCCAGCAAAACTGGAACTGATGCGATCGGCGCGGCACCCCTGCGCCCGTCCGCGCCGACTGCGCGGCGGTTTTCGCTCCCTGATGGCCTGCGAATCTTTTCGAGTGAAGGCTATCCTCGCCGCGCGCGAGGGCCCCGAGAGAATTGACGAAAAACCTATACCCGGACGCTGTGGCCCGACCCCGGGTTTCGTACCAAAGCGAATCTTAGTTTTTCAGCCATGAAGAGCCGCGTCCAGGATGGGCGGTCCCAGCAAGGACATCTCGATCGCCTCCGGAGCTGGTGGTCGACCTCCTAGTGAACCGTGCGGTCGAAATGTGTTGTATTCGATGCGCCATCTCTCAATCAACACCTGAGCCTCGCGCAGCGAGGTGAAAATCTCTCCGTCGAGCAGCTCGTTGCGCAGGATGCTGTGCAGCCACTCGACGTAACCATTGGACCGGGTCGTCGAATGCAGCCGATCGATGTGGTCCACCACGACGTTTCCGCATCACGCATCCGTTTCACCCGTTGGTCGGCGAAGAGTTTTCGCTCGTCACCCAGCGCCACAACTGGGGTGAGGATCGCGTCTACTACCACGACGCGGAAGGCCGTCTGAAGTCGCTTCCTGCGCGCTGGTCGAGTGTTTTCCCCGAGGATCCCTTCGTGGTGATCGCGGCGGGCCGTTCGTGCTTTCGCGTCGAAGATCTTCGTGAGCTCTCCGAGCTGATCGGGAGGCTGCGGCGATGAGTGCGGCTCGAGTCGGTCTGCAGCTTCGGAGGGGCATGTTAGGCAGATTATGCCGCAAGTGTCAAGGTGAATTTGCCGCGCGACTTGCGCGAGGTGATTTGCTAGAGGGTGTATGGTGGCTTTTATGATTCCTAGATGAGCTAATTTTGCCACTACTGGTCCTTGACAATGACACGAGTCATGACATAATCGTCCTTACATTACCTGGCTCTTTCCTAGGAGGCGCCGATGAGCCGACGCCCGCGCCCCGATCCGAAGTACGAAGCGCTTTCCCGGCGCGGATGCGTTCACTCGCACGCCGAGAAGGTCCTCGACGAGCGGTTCCACAGCTCGGAGTTCTTCGACGCGCGGGATCTGGTGCAGGTTAAGTACGAGATGCTGCGCTCGGTGCGCGTGGAGGGCGAGCCGATCAGCCACGCGGCGCGGCGCTTCGGACTGTCGCGGCCGACGTATTACGAGGCGCAGGCAGCGCTCGAGCGAGGCGGGCTGCCGGCGCTAGTGCCGCGCAAGCCAGGGCCACGCCGACGACACAAGCTGAGCGAGGAAGTGCTCGAGTTTCTCAAACGAGCCTTGGCCGACGATCCCGCGCTGCGCTCGCCGGCGCTGGCCGAACTTGTCGAGCAACGCTTCGGCATCTCGGTCCATCCGCGCAGTGTCGAGCGGGCGTTGCAGCCACAGGAAAAAAAACGCCACTGAGTGGGCCGGTGCTTGTTCAGCCAGGCGAGCGCGACGCGTTGGTGGCGCGCTACGAGCGGCTGCGCCGCTGCGCATGCGAGCCGCACCTCGGACAGGAGCGTCGCGGACTCGCGCTGTTGTTGCGCCACGGAATGGCCGCTTGGATCGAAGCGTGGCTGTCCTGCGCGGTGCGTGACGTGCCGGCCATCGCCGCAGCTGATGCGGACAAGCCAGTCCTGCCGGACAGTGTTCGTAGTGAGCTGATTCACGTGTTGGCCGGGATGACGTGGAACCGGCTGCAGGAGATCTGCGCGTGAAGCTCGAGACGCATCAGAAAGTCACGGCGAGTCATCTGGGCCGCGAGGCCTACCTCTACTTGCGCCAGTCGACGGTGCGACAGGTGTTCGAGAACACCGAGAGTACCAAGCGTCAATATGCGTTGCGCCAACGTGCGGTCGCTCTCGGCTGGCCGCCCGAGCGGATCACGGTGATCGACTCCGATCAGGGGCAATCTGGAGCATCAGCCGACCGCGAAGGGTTTCAGCGCTTGGTGGCAAAAGTGGGCTTGGGTCGAGCCGGGATCGTGCTCGGCTTGGAGGTCTCCCGCCTCGCTCGTAACTCGACTGACTGGCACCGGCTGCTGGAGATCTGCGCGCTGACGGACACGCTGATTCTCGACGAGGATGGCACGTACGATCCGTGTGACTTCAACGACCGCTTGCTCTTGGGTCTGAAGGGAACGATGAGTGAGGCGGAGCTGCACCTGCTGCGAGCCCGCCTGCGCGGCGGCATCCTCAACAAGGCCCGTCGTGGCGAGTTGCCCACACCGCTACCGGTCGGATTCGTCCGCGATGCCAAGGGAGCGGTGGTGCTCGATCCCGATCGCCGCGTGCGCGAAAGCATCCGTTTGTTGTTTCGCCTGTTTCGCCGCACTGGCTCGGCGTGTGCCGTCGTCAGGCAATTTCGCCAGCAAGGATTGCCGTTTCCTCGTCGGATGCATCGCGGCCCTGACAAGGGCCAGCTGACATGGTCGGTGCTGCGTCACTCTCGGGTGCTGCAGATTCTGCATAATCCACGCTATGCCGGCGCGTTTTCCTTCGGCCGCAGGCGGATGCGAAAGCTCCCTGGCGGAAAGGCCTATTACCGGGCGGTGCCGCGCGAGCAGTGGGATGCGCTGGTGCGCGATGCTCATCGCGGATACATCTCGTGGGACGAGTACGAGCAGAATCAGAAACGATTGCGCGACAACGCGCAGGCCCACGGGGCCGAGCGCCGTCGCAGTCCGCCGCGCGAAGGACCAGCTTTGCTGCAGGGGCTGGTGATGTGCGCCGTGTGCGGCCAGCGCATGACCGTCCACTACCACATCCGCAAGGACAAGCTCTCGCCGGACTACGTCTGTCAGCGCCAAGGGATCGAGATGAGCGAGCCGATTTGTCAGAGAATACCCGGCGGCGGTATCGACGAAGCGATCGGTGCGCTGCTGGTGGAGACGATGAGCCCGGCGGCGTTGGAAGTCGCCTTGCAGGTACAAGAGGAGCTGCACTCGCGCATCGAGGAAGCGGACCGTCTGCGCCGCCAACAGGTGCAGCGGGCCCGCTATGAGGCCGATCTGGCTCGACGGCGCTATATGCAGGTCGATCCGGCCAACCGTTTGGTGGCCGACGAGCTGGAAGCCGAGTGGAACGCGAAACTGCGTGAGCTGACTCAGGCCCAGCAGCGCTACGAGCAGCAAAGCCAGGCCGATCGCGCGCGACTCAGCGAGGAGCAGCGCCGGCGGATTCTCGCGCTCGCGAGTGATTTCCCGGCGCTTTGGTGCGACCCCAACACGCCACAGCGCGAGCGTAAACGGATGGTGCGTCTCTTGATCGAGGACGTCACTCTGCTCAGAGCCGACGCGATCAGCGTGCACGTGCGCTTCAAAGGAGGAGCGATACGCAGTCTGTGCCTGCCTGTGCCACCTCGCGCTTGGAAGCAGCACACGACGCCCCCTCAGGTCGTCGCCGAGATCGACCGACTGCTCAAGCATCACACGCAGCGGGAGATCGCCGCCGAGCTCAACAAGCAGGGTCTCACGTCGGGAGCGGGATGTCGCTTCAGTTCGCTGATCGTCGGTAACATCATCCGTAACTACGATCTGACGACGCGCTACCAGCGTCTACGCAAGGCGGGGATGCTGACAAAAGAGGAGATGGCCCGCTTGCTCGGTGTCTGCACGGCCACGATCAAGATCTGGGCCAGGCATGGCCTGCTGCGGGCGCATCGCTACAGCGACAAGCCCGAGTGCCTCTACGAGCCTCCCGGCGAGGACGCTCCTGCGAAGATGCAAGGCCGTAAACTCAGCGAGCGGCGACGTCTCGACGAGGTCATGACGGATCGGACCGAGGAGGTGCAGTGTGAAGCGTAGCCTTTCTCCCACGGACTGCCGGGCTCGATATAGAGCGTCTTCACACCCATGTGGGACCACCACTTACGAACGATCTTGGCCGTGAACTCGCTGCCCCGATCCGAGCGAAGGTAGCTCGGCACGCCACGCGTGACGAACAGCTCGCCAAGCCGCTCGAGCACGTCGCCTGCATTCAGCTTGCGGGCCACGTCAAGGGACAAACACTCCCGCGTGTATTCGTCCATGACCGTCAGCACGCGCAGCGGCCGTCCGTCGTGTGTCCTGTCGTGAAGAAAGTCGTAGCTCCAGACATGGTTTCGATGCTCGGGCCGGCGACGAACGCATGATCCGTCACCGAGCCATAAACGCTTCCTTCTGGGCTGTTTATGGGGCACCTTCAGCCCTTCGCGACGCCAAAGCCGGGCCACACGCTTGTGATTGACGCGCCAGCCTTCCCGGCGCAGCAGGTCCGTGATCTTGCGGTGTCCATAGCGTCCGTATGACGTCGCGAGCTCGATGATCCGGCTGACTAGCCGCTCCTCATCGTCTGCTGCCCGAGGCGTGTAACGCTGGGTCGAGCGAGGCTGGCGGAGTGCGCGACAAGCCCTTCGCTCGGAAACATCTGGCGCCCGACACACGTGATCGACAGCCCGGCGGCGCCTGACCGGGCTCAGAAGTTTCCCTCCGCAACCTCCTTCAGGATCGCGATGTCCAGCGCCTGGTCCGCCACGACCTTCTTCAGCCGCGAGTTCTCTCTCTCGAGCGCCTTCAACCGCTTGGCCTGGTCCACCTTCGGACCGCCGTACTCCTTCCGCCAGCGGTAGTAGGTCTGCTGCGTCACGCCCAGCGCCTTGCAGACCTGGACCAGCGTCTGGCCCTTGGCCTGCAGCACCTCCGCTTCACGCAGCTTGGTGATGATCCGTTCCGCCGAATGTCGCTTCTTGGGCATCTGGCCCTCCTCGTTCCCGAACCGCCCGATCTTCACATTCGAGACGGATCGGAGCTAGGGGGCCGAGCCAGTCACGTTGCTTCCATGCTCGCGACGCGAGGTCGAACGGTTCCCCGGCAAGCCTCCCTCACTGTGGGAACAGATCTGGCGGGGAGGCTTTCCGGCGAT
The DNA here is from genome assembly GCA_020350085.1 of Acidobacteriota bacterium. Lineage (GTDB taxonomy): Bacteria > Acidobacteriota > Polarisedimenticolia > J045 > J045. The sequence goes on along the minus strand of CP070706.1, from coordinate 3,739,769 downwards.
TCCCGATCGCGGCATCGCGCCTGTCGACTGGTTCGAGACGTACGTCGCGACCTACGTCGAGCGCGACGTGCGCCAGATCACGAACGTCACTGACCTCTCGGCCTTTCAGACGTTCCTCGGCCTCGTCGCAGGACGCACCGGGCAGTTGTTGAATCTTTCACAGCTTGGCGGGGAAACGGGCGTGACCCACAACACGGCACGGGCATGGCTGTCGGTTCTCGAGGCGGGTTACGTCGCCTTTCGACTGCCACCGTTTCACGCCAACATCCGCAAGCGCCTCGTCAAATCGCCCAAGATCTTCTTCTACGACACCGGCGTTGCCTGCTTCTTGATCGGAATTCGCTCCGCGGTTCAGCTGCAGAGGCACCCGCTGCGCGGTGCTCTGTTCGAGAACTTCGTCGTCTGCGAGATCCTGAAGGCGGCTCTCAACATCGGCCGTCGCCCGAAGCTTTCCTTCTATCGTGATCACCAAGGTCACGAGGTCGACCTGCTCGTCGAGCGCGGCGACTCGACCGCCGCGGTCGAGATCAAGTCCGCGCGGACGATCGCGAGCGACTTCTTTTCCGATCTCGACTGGCTGCGTGCGCAGAACCTCGGATCGAATCTCCCGCCGTTGAAGCCTTGGCTGATCTACGGGGGAGATCAACCACAGGAGCGAACGAAGGCGACCGTGATTCCGTGGTCCGGGGTCAGCGAGCTCGATTGGTAGTCGACGCCAGCGTGCCGTTCGCGGAGTTCGTGCTGTGAAGAGGTCACGAAACGCTCTCCGTGACGCAGCGGTCCGTCCCGCCGAGCGCCGCCACACTTGATGGGCAGAGCGCTTGATCGTCGTGGCATATCTGTGGCTCGGAGCGCTTCGGAAAGTGCGTGTACAATCACGCCAAGTAGCCGAAAAGAAAGGCGCCTGGAAGCGAACGGGGACTGGTGTCCCTCCCGGTCTTCAAAACCGGTCGCCCCGGCGGTCGAGCCGTTGGGGGGTGGGTTCGATTCCCACACGCTTCCGCCAGCTCCTTCTTGCTCGCACGGACTCATAGCCTCGCCCGGCGCGGATCTCGCGGCGCCGGGCCGGCCTATCACGCAGAGCGCTTACTCGCGCGGGTCGTCGTCGGGCGTGCTGCCGAGACCGCGGCGAGGATCCGACGGCTCCGACCTCTCCGGCTCTTCCGGCGGCTCCGTTGGCTCCGGCGGTGGCTCCCAAGGCTCCGACGGTTCCGAGGGCTCGGGGGGTGATGGCTCCCAGCGATCGGGTGCGGGCTCCTCGCCAGGCATGGGCTCAGCGGGCTCGCTCGGCTCGGCCGTGGGAGGCGTGGGCGGCACGGGTGGCGCCGGTGGCGTGTACGAGGCCGGCGGCGGCATCGGCGGCTTGCGGAAGATCGCCACGCCGAGAAGACCGCCGAGCGCGCCGAACAACATGCCGAAGACCGAGGACATCAGCAGCTTCATCAAAATGCCGAGAGCGGTGAGCGCGCCAGCGCCTTGCATCATCTCGAGCCAGTGACGCAGCTCGTCCGGGAAATCGGGCGGCAGGTCGCGCACCCAGAAATGCTCCGTGAGACCCGTGACCATCATCAGTCCTTCGATGACGGAGCCGATCAGAGCGTTGAGCACGCCGGCCACGAGACCGGCGAGAAGCCCGATGAGCAAGCCCTGTTCCACGCCGGGGAAGAAGGCGACTTTGGCGGCTTCGCGCGCGAAAAGACCGCCCGCGATGAGGCCGGCAGCGAGGTACAACAGACAGCAGCAGTTGAGAATGCAGCACGGCGGAATCGCCGCGAGCAGGCCGCAGATCGTCCCGCCGATCAGGATCGGTGTCAGGCGCTCGATCTTGGGCGGTGGTCCTTGGGTGATCACGCTCGGCGAGTGCGTCATGCGGCTCGTCCTCCTGATCCTTCTGCGCTATCCCACTGTCCGAGTCCGATCGTAAACCAGCCTGGGGCCGCAGATCATCACCCTTCGTTCTCAGCGCTCGCGCGGAGCCGACCGGCGGTAGCGAGCCGGCCACGAGCGGTTGCCCGGTTTGGGCGTGGACTCGAAGATTCCCTGGTGACGAGCTCGGCTTCGATGGCTTGCCAAAGCCGGATCATGGCGCTCGCGGTGTCTGCACTGCTGGTGACGGCGGTCATCGCGATGGGCCTCTTGAGGAGCCTGCACGACGTCACGCCGGCGCTTTTCCCCGGATCCTTCGGCAGCCTGCTGTTCTTCGGCCTGCTGCTTCTCCTCGCGCTGCACGCGGCGCATCGTCGCCGCGGGCTCGACGAGCTGGCGCTGGCGAACGATCCGAGCCGCCGGCTGACACTGGCCAAGGCGCTGCCGCTTCTCGTCGTGCTCTTCGGCGAGAAATGGGTCTCGGTCGATCTTCTCGCCGGTGCGTACGACTGGATCGGCCCGGGTTTCGGCGACCCGCGGCTGGCCGACGCCGTGTACCGACTGTGGACCGCGCTAACGCTCGTCGGTGTGGCACTGTGCTCACTGTGGGTGCTGCGGCAGACGCGCGCGCGCTTGGCGCGGCTGCTCGATCGTGCGCGTTTCGCGCCCGCCGTGCTCCTTCTCACCGGTGCGCTGGTGCTCACACTGTTCGCCCTCTGGCTCGCCGGACGGACGGCCGGACTCAGCTGGCCGCGGGTATCGCTGCCGGCGAACGTGTGGCTCGTCGCGTCCTCGGCACAGCTCGTGCGCGGCGCGGCCGAGGAGCTGTTCTATCGGGGGTTGATTCAAACGACGCTCGGCCGATTGCTCGTCGAGGCGGGTCTTCCCGAAGCGCGCCTCTCGCGCATGATCGCCGTGCTCGTCGTCTCGATCGGCTTTTCGCTCGAGCACCTCGACACCAACGCTTCGTTGGCGAGCGGCGCTTCACAGCTCGTGTTCGTGTTCGCGATGTCGGTCATGCTCGGCACGCTGCTCGAGGTGTCACGCAATCTGTACCTCGTGATGCTGACGCATGTGTGGGTCAACGGGATCATCGCGCACTTGGTGCCGGTTCCCGTCGATGCTGACGGCGTGCCGATCCTGCCCGAGATGGTGATCGTGACGCTGCTTTTGGCACTGGTTTTCGCCGGCATCGTACTGATGCACCGCCGGCGGGGGTTCGCCTGACGCTCAGCTGTCGGCAGAAGAGAAGACGAGCTCGACTTCGTTGTCCGATAAGCGCAGCTTGGCGCCCCGAGGCGCGAGCTGCGCCACGACCTCGGCCAGCGGGCCCACGGGCTCCTCGCCCGTTC
>CP070706.1:3733931-3736451 GCA_020350085.1 Acidobacteriota bacterium | reverse complement strand
CGGCGGCGATGCGTGTTTCGCGCGAGCGCGCGCTCGGGTGCTTCGAGAGCGATCGGGACGCAAGCTGCGACGTGTCCTCGAGCGCGGGCGGCGGTGCCAGTCGAATCGGATCCAGCGAGATCGGCCCTCCGCTGCTTCCGATCAGGCGGGCGATCTGACGCTCGATGACGAGCAGCTGCTCGCGCAAGAACGCTTCCCTGTCGATGAGACGATTGATATCGGTCTGCACCTTGACGACGTTCTGCTGGATGCCTTGGCCCGTCTTGTAGCGCGTCAGCGCGATCTGCTCGAACCGGCGCAGAAGCTCCTTCTCGGCGTGATTAACGCGCAGGGCCTCCTGCAGGTAGGCGGCGTCGAAGTAGACGCGTTTCAGCTCGGCGACGAGGCTCCTCTCGAGCGCACGCACCTCCCAGGCCAAGCTCTCTGCTTGATGGCTGCTGCGCTCGGCTTGCAGCGATCGCTTGCCCGCCCACGGAAACGCCTGGCTGATCTCGAGGCCGTGCCGCTGCGGCCCGACGCGCGTCTCCGGCGGGCTGGCAAAGTAGCGATACTGCAGCTGGGGGTCGGGAAGCGAGCGATGCTGGGCCACCCGCTCCCGGCTCGAGGCGCACCGCGCTCGAGCGGACTGCAGCCGAGGATTCCCCGTCAGCAGCGCCGTGATCAGCTTTTCGAGTTGCGCGTCGAAAACGTGGAAGCTCTCCGATACGTCGATCTGACCGGTCTCGCTTCCCGCGTCGGCCTCGACGGCGATCTCGCACGCGGCGATCGATGTCGGCGACCGCTCGACTTGTTCGACCTGTTCAAATCGTGGCGTGGCCTCGGCCACACCGAGGAGGGCCGCGACGAGGCACGGGGCTGCGGAGAGCAGCGAGGCGCTGCGCAGCGCAACGAAGGACGACTTCATGGGTGCTCCCTGATGGGCGCGATCCGCTCTGGATCGGGTCTGCGTCAGCTGGCAGAAAGCCGGGCAGGCGACGCGCCATCCGCTGGCGGTCACCTCCGACGTCGGTCGATGCGACGGGGCGCGACTAGCAGATCAGGGAGCTGTGAAGCAGGAACAGCGGCGGGCGGTGGCCGGAAGCCCTCCCCTCGCTGCCCGGAGCCCAGCGATCGACGCGCGCGCCAGGGACGGCCAGGCCGGCCGAAGCCTTCGGCGGGGCCGATGGGGCGTGCTCGTGGAGCAGGGCCGTCTCGACGCTCGCCGGTGCCCCCGGCGTCGTCTCGCGCAGCTCGCACCCGCAGTGGGTCGTGCCGACCTTCGCCTCGCCCGCGCTGGCGGAGCAGCCCGCACTTGCCGGCGTGCAGCAACACGCCTTCTCAGCACACGGGGCGCCTGCTTCGGCGATCGCCGCGAGAGGCGTCACCGCCAAGATCGCGGCGGCGAGGACGATGGCGAGCGCTGGTCGGAACATGGTGTGGTGAAAATGACATCAGACCCCCACGTGCGCAAGCGACAGAGCTAATCGTTTCGTAAGCTAAGCCGGCGCGGCGTTCCCCGTGTCCGAAGCAGGCCCCAGCGTCCGACGATGCCTCGCTTCAGTGGCGGGGCGAGGCGGCACGGACCAGGGCCGTCCGAACGTGCCCGTCGCCGTCCGTCTCTGTCCACGCGATGACGACCTGGTCTTCACTGCGCGCGAGGCGCGGGAATCCGCTCGAGCGCGCCTGGCTGGTCCGGCCGACCACGAGCGGCACGCCGAGGTCGCGCTTTCGAGTGACGGTCCGAACGACGACGTCGGTGATTCCCTGCGCCCTGTCAAGCCACGCGACCAGCAGCCTTCCGTCCGCGAGAAACGTCGCATCGACGCGCCCCAGCGGACGACCGAGGTCGATCTGAATCGGCGTCTCGAAGCTTCCCGACGTCTCGTCCGCGAAGGCCACGAGCACGCGCGGCTGGCCCGGATCGCCCGCCGCAGTGAACCAGGCGACGGCCGTTTGATCACCGAGCGTCGCGAGGCGCGGCCCGTTGACGGGACAGCCCTCGATCGTCCAGCCGTCTTCGTGGACCGGGTGCGGCCGAGACCAGCCTCGCACGGGGTGGCCGTGCAGCGAAGCGATGTCGCGGACCTCCTCGCCCGAGCGGTCTCGATAGGCGACCACGACCTGTCCATCACCCGTCGTCACAGCTGAGGTCTGGCAGCAATCGCAGACTCGATCGTCGAGGAGCTGCTCCTCGCCCAGCGTGCCGTTCGCGTGGATCGTCCTCGCCCTCAGAGTCATCGCGCCAGCGGTGGCATGCTGCTCGCCGTCACCCGCCGCCATCTCGCGGCCGTCGAGCCAGACCGCCAAGAACTGCTCCCCGTCGAGTGGAGCGAGCGAGACGAAGCCGTGCTCCGTGGGGGACATATCGTCGTGAAGTGTGAGCGGCGACCCCCAGGTGTCGCCGCCGTCGCGCGACAGACAGACCCGGACCGCGTAGGCGTAGGCCGACGAGCCGGTCTTCTCGAGCCAGTGCGCGGCGAGCGTGCCGTCACCGAGCGCCGCCATCGACGGAAAGTCGGCCCAGTTGACGAACCAGTCGTC
>CP070706.1:3724419-3733831 GCA_020350085.1 Acidobacteriota bacterium | reverse complement strand
TCGCGCGCCAACTCCCCGGCGACTTCCTTGCGCAGGCCGAATCCTTTACGGTTGAGATTGACCTCAGCCACCGTCTCTCGTGCCTTTCGCTCAAACACCACTTCGCGGGTAACGGGATCTCGAGGGTGCCGGCCGAAGTCACTATACAAAACGAGGCCCCCCGACGCTCACTTTGGGGGGAGGGGCACGCCGGGGGGCCGGATACCACGAAACGGTGGGTCACTGGGGAAGCGCTGTCTACCGGGAAGGGGGGAGATTTGACCCGGCAGTCGCGGCTTCCTGTCAGGAGGATCTGTTTCCATGCTACCGAGCGACCATGCCATGGCTCGCCTCGCAGTCCGGGCTGGCGCTGCATAATCACCGCAAAAAAGTCGCGCAGCCGGTCCGCACAGCCGGTCTGCGCAGCCGACAGAGCACGGATGGACGACGAACAGAGTGCGGATGGAGGCTAGAATCGCGACGATGTCGGTTTCCCCGGTCAACGAGACCTCCTCAGATCCCTCGGCCGCGCCGCCAACGCGGCGGCGCCGCGCGGCCGTGCGCGGCATGTTGGGCTTCGCGCTCGCGGGCGGGGCCATCGCACTTCTGGCGTGGCAGATCTGGCTCGCGGGCCCGAGCGGGATCGCCGCTCGCATCGCCAGCGCTTCGATGGGGTGGCTGCTGTTGGCCGCGATGCTGACGGCGGGTCGCTTCGTCGTCTTCGCCGCACGATTGGCCGTGATGACACGCCGGCTCGTTCCGTGCCGAGTCAGCGGCTTGCTGCCGATCGTGCTCGCGTCGCAGTTGATCGTGCTGTTGCCGGCCGTGCGCGCAGGGGCGCTGTGGCTGCGTGCCCATCTCGCTTCGCGCCGCTTCGGAGGGGAGACGACGGAGCACCTCGGTCCCAACATCGTCGATCAGGTCCTGCAGGCCATCTCGTGGGTCGTCGCCGCGGCCGCGCTGCTGCCCGTGCTCGCCTGGCACGCCCCCGGAGGGTCGACGACGACGTTGGGACTCGGCATCGCCGGGGCGTTGCTCGCAGCCTTCGCCGGGGCGGTGCTCGTTCACGGGCACCGGCGCCGGCTGCAGGCCTGGCTCGCTCTGCCGCGCCCCGGCCGCCGCGGCCGGCTGGCCCGCGCCGGCATGACGACGCTCCGCGGAGCGGGCCGGCTGGCGGTGGACCGCGGCGCGCTCTCCGCCGGGCTCGGCGGTGGACTGCTGTTCGCGCTGCTGACCGGTCTCGCGCAGGCGGCCGCGCTGGAGGCGGTGGGCCAGACCGCGCCCTGGTGGCTGTCGCTGATGGCGGTCGCGGTGGGAAGCACGATCGGCACGGCGGTCAGCACGCCGGGTGGTCTCGGAGTGACCGAAGCGGCCCAAGTGGGATTCCTCGTCGGTCAGGGCATCCCGCTCGAGGGGGCCGCCTCCGGCGTCCTGCTCGCGCGAGGACTGCACTTCGCGATCGTCGTTTTCGGCGGAGTCCCCGCCCTGGCGTACTCTTACTGGCGCCTCGGCCGCCGCGGCGCGCCCGATGCGGTGCAGGATCCCGAGGGTGCGCCGGCGACGCTCGGCGAGCCTCCCGCGTCCGGACCGCCGATCGAAGGCCGACGAGAGGCGATGGAGCTTCCGGCGCGTCGCTGACATCGGGCCCGCCCCTCGCTATCCTGCAGACATGCCCGAGGAGAGGCCAGCGCTCGATCCGAGTGAGTTCACCGTGCGCCGAGACATCCGCGCGCTGCTCGAGCGCGTGCTCGGCCCCAACCCGCTGATGCCGACCGAGCTGACGCAGGCGATCGAGCGGCTGCGCGAGCATCGCGCGTTGGCTCTCCGGCAGCTGTTTCGCCTGCATCACAAGCAGCGCATCGCGGACGAGATCGTCGCGCTCGACCTGCTGGGACGCCTTGCCGGCGCCGAGGATGTGGAGCAGCTGGCCCGCATCGTCAACGATGCGGCGCTGGCCGACTCGGCCCGCGTGGCAAGTGCGATGGTGCTGCTCGGACACGATCGACAAGACCTGATCGAAGCCGAGGACGTCTCGGGCATGGTGCTGCGCTGGCAAGCCCGCCACCTCGCCGAGCAGCCGATGTTGCGCGGTCCGCTGATGAGTCTCTACCGGCAGGCCGTCCGGCAGGAGCGGGTCAGCTGGCTCGCGATGCAGGACCAGGAGCTGGTCGATCCGGACGCACGCACGGCCGTGTTCGAGATGCTCCTGGAAATCGAGGACGAGCAGGAGCTGCGCGGCTCGCTGCTCGCCGCGCTGGCCCGCATGGACAACCCCACGACGCGCGCTGCACTCAAGCGGGTGCGTCCTCGCTCCGAGCAGGAGAAAGAATTCATCCGCAACGCACTGGTGAGCCTTTCGCCATCCGCCCCCCGAGCGAGCGTGCCCGCCGGATGGTCCGCGCGGGTGGGTTTCTGCGACGGCTCGGGCAGCTTCCCGCTGCGCTTCGACTTTCGCCTGCCTGGCCGCCGGCCGCGCAGCTCGATCTTCGTGCTCGATCTGGACGGCGGCGTGCGCGAGGCGTTGGCTCTGACCGGTCACGACGTGGCGCGCTACGATCGGCCTGCCGAAGAGTCGGACGGCGAGCCAGACGGGGAGCACCGCGAGGACCTAGAGGCCGGTGTGCGGTTGTTCCCGCTCGCGGTGCCAGAATCCCTCGATCTGCTGTTTTCGGCCGAAGGCCGCGGTCTGAAGAAGGGCCAGCGTCCGCCGTCCGACTACCCCTTGGCGCGCCGCCTGCTCGATCCGCTCGGCGACGTGCCGGTCCGTGCGCTGCACACACCGCGCTCGATAGAGCCCGATCCGCATGAGCAGCGCTGCTCGCGACTTCTCGATCATCCTGGCTACCGCGGCTGGTTTTACGATGCCGGCGATCACGCTCTCGACGAGCTGCGTCTAGAGGTGCTCGACGGCGCCGCCAACGGCGACCCGTTCGACGAGCGGCTCATCGCGCGCGCGACGGGGCTTCTGGCACGAGGCGAAGAGCCACGTCGGCTGCTCCACATGCTGCGCCACAACGCGATGGTGCACGAGGCAGCCGGCGAAACGGCGGCGGCTGCCTTGGCGCTGCGCGCGGCGCAGGACGTCAGCGTGGGCCGTTTTCAGTCGAGTCCGCTCGTGCGGCGGATGGTGCGCGAGAGTCTGCATCCGGGGCTGTTCTTCTTCACGCCGGCTCCGGCGGTTCCTGATCGAGAGGACTTCGCGTGCTTGCTGCTCGGCGTGCAGCCGCCGACGAAAGTGCGCGTCATCGCCGTCGATCTCGCGTGGCTCTTCTCGCGCGTGATGGAGGTCTGGGTCTCCCGAGTTCCCTCTCGCGAGCGGCCCCACCACGACCAGCAACAACAAGCCGCGCTGGGCACGGCGCAGGCCGGCGCTCGCTGGGTCGTGCGCTGGGGGCGCGCGGAGGAGCGGCGCCGTTTCAGAGGACGGCATCGCGACGACGAAGCCGGTTCGAGGCTGCACGAGTCGGGTGAGCAGGGCCTCGGATCGTGGCGATCGGTGCTCGCGCGCACATACCACGCCGCGCTGGACGCGGTGGAGTTCCCGGACGTGCCTTCGGACGCCGGCCATCAGGAGCTCGTCGGCCTGCTCGTGCGCGCGACCGAGTACCTGATCTTCACCGTCTGCTTGCAGCGCTGCCCCCACCGCTGTCCCGAGCGGCCGCGCGAGCGGGGCGAGGCCGCGCTGCGGCCCGGGCTGTTTCCCGCCGGCGAGGAGATCGCGGACGAGATACGCGCCTGGCCGGGACTTTTTGCGCAGCGTCCGAGCCCCGAGCAGCGCCGCGGGCTCGTGACCCTCATGGGCTCGACCGGATCGAAGGGGCCGAAAGGCCCGCGCCGATCGAACGTGCCGGGCGGATCGCCGCGCGCCCAGGGATCCTTCAAGCATCGCGCCGCCGAGTCGTTCGTCTGCGGCGTCTGCGGAGAGAAGCGACGAGCCTCCACCCGCTCGCGCACGCTGATCTACCCTGCCGAAGGTGCCGAAGCGCTGCCGGTCTGCCGCCGCTGCCAAGGACGGTGCCGGCGCGATGTCGATTTCCGTCGCTTCGTCGAGCGCGAGAAGGGGCGGCTGGAGGGGTGACGTTCGCTAGGAGTCTGTGCGGTAGAACGATTGCGAGCGAGGCGGCGTGGATGAGAGCCAGATTCTGTAAGGATTCGAGGAATTGTACTCGGAATACTCGACGAGAATCCGCACAGAATCTGGCCTCAGCCACGCTGCCGCAGCCGCGAGCGTTCTACCGCGCAGGCTCCTAGCCGGCCAGCATCTTCTCCCGGTTTTCAGCTCGCTGAAATGCCAGCGCGATCAACGCGGCGATCATCAGCGCGTAGCCGACGTGGTTTTGCACGCTCCACGCGAGCAGGTCGAGCCGATCGAAGCTCTCGACGTACTGAACGGCATTCCACAGCGGGGAGAACCGCGTTCCGGAAGTGGCGATACCCAAGATGACCAGCGGCATCGCGAGCAGGGCCGCGGTCACCTCGCTCTTGAACCAAGCCGAGAGAACCATCGCCAACACGAGATAGAACACGGCCGCTTGCCATGCGGCATACAGCGACCAAGCCGGAAACTCGGTCAAGAAGCTGAACGTCGCCAGCGCGAGCAGGCCTTCGGCCGCCAGCAGCACGGCCCCCGCGGCGAGCAGCTTGGCCCACCAGATGCGCTGGCTGCCGCCGGGAACGGTGTAGGCGATCTCGAGCGTGCGACGGTCGATTTCGGCGCCGATGATCCTCACGCCGAGCCCCGTCGCGAGCACGGCCAGAGGCAATCCGATCAGCCACGCCGGAACGTCTTCGGGCTCGAAGCGCTCGGGCCGCCAGCCCACGGCGAGTCGCAGGTAATGCCACCCGATCCAAGAGACCGGCAAGAGCGCAAGGACCCAGCTCCAGCGGCCGGCGAGCTGACGCGCGGCGAGCCGGGCCAGAGCGGCGTGCCCGCGCGCGCTTGCGATCCAGCGCGTCACTTTGGTCTCTCCGTATCGTCTGCTGTTCTTGTTGGGGTCTGTTCGACAGCTGACGACGACACGCCGACGAGCCACAGATAGCCGTCTTCGAGCGTCGGCTCGGTCGGGACGGCATCGGCGCGCGGCGGTACGGCGCAGACGACGCGAGCGCGCCGCGAGCCATCTTCGAGCGGCACCTCGTCGACCACGAGCGCGGCGTCAGCGAGCGCGGCTTCCTGCCCGGGCCGCAGCACGAGCTGCCAAACGCGGCCTCGCGCCCGCTCGGAGAGCTCGGCCGGTGGTCCATCGAAGACGATGCGACCGCGCGCCAGCACGATCACACGCCGGCAGGCGACGGCGACGTCCTCGACGACGTGCGTCGAAAACAGCACCACGCGACCTTCGGCCAGCCGGCTCAGCAGATTGCGAAACCGGATCCGCTCGCGCGGGTCGAGGCCGACCGTCGGCTCATCGACGATGATCACCGGCGGCAACCGCAAGAGCGTCCGCGCCACGGCGACGCGCTGGCGCATGCCGCCCGAGTAGCGGCCGATCCTCTCGTCGGCACGGGAGCCGAGCCCGACCTCCTCGAGCAGCCGCGTTACGCGTTGGCGTCTCTCGGCGGGCGGCTCGATCTCATACAGCATCGCGAAGTATTCGAGATACTCCCGGGCGGTGAGGTTCACCGGCAAGCCGAAGTCTTGCGGCAAGTACCCGACCCAGCGCGCGAGATAGCGTCGCAGCCTGCCGATCGGCACGCCGCCGAGACTCACGCGCCCGCGTGACGGCTCGAGGATGCCGGCCAAGAGACGAAGCAGCGTCGTCTTGCCCGCTCCATTCGGACCGAGCACGCCGATCATGCCGCGCTCGGCGCGAAACTCGACCTCGGCGAGCGCCCGCACCTGCTCGCGCGGCAGATCGAGGCCCAGCACGCGGCGACTGATTCGGCGCCAGATCGTGCGCACGCGGCGCCATCTGCCTCGCCCGGGGATTTCTCGCAACGTTCCCGCCGCGATGCGACGTGCGGTGCGTCGCCCCAGCTGCACGAACGCCAGCGCCGCAGCGAGCAGCACGGGCACGGCAGCGTATGACGCCAACTCCCAGCCGCTCACGTCGGCGAGCTCTCGATCTCGAAGCGGCCGCGCGTAGAAGCGCTCGATGATCACGCCGTAGGCCGCCCACGGCGCGAGCGCCGCGAGCCAGCCCTCGGCGCCGCCGTCGAGCGCGCGACCCAGCTCGTCCACGCGACCGCGGGCTCGTCGCATCTCGCGCGCGAGCGCGACGACGAGAACGGCGCTGACGAGCGTGAACGCCCCGCGCCAGAAGGCAGACTGAAGCGAGATCGCCAAGAACACCGCTCCCGCCAGCAGCAAGCCGAGCGGGGCCAGCCGCGCCAGCGCTTGGCGCGGATCGAACGGGATCGCCCCGCGCTCCAGCACGCGCCGGGCGAAGCGCTCCGGCGCGCGCCAAGCGGAACCGATCGGTCCAGGCTCGCCGTATGTCTTGTGCAGGAAGCGAATCTCGAACGAGGGAGGCGCGTCGTCGTGCACTTCGGGCCGTGGTAGCTCGTCGCGTCTGAAGGCCCAGGCCGCGGCTCCGAGCAGCAGCGCGGCGACGAGCACGCTGGTGATGATCTGCCAACGCATCGACGTGATCAGATCCGCGACGATCAGCGGTGTCACCACGGCCGCCGTCGTCGCGAGCCAGCCCAGCACGATCCACGCACCGAGTCGGCCGAACAGCGTGTCGAGTCGGCGCACGAGCACGAAGCCGACCGGGATCACCAGCAGGGTCAAGAGTGTCGAAGCGATCAGCCCGCCGATGACCACCGTCGCGAACGGCGGCCATATTTCGTTTTGTCGCCCCGTGACGATCGCCAGCGGCCATAATCCGGCGACGGTCGTCGTGGTCGTCATCAGCACGGGTCGCGCGCGCTCGCGAACGGCTGCAAGCGCGGCGGCGCCCGGCGTGAAAGCGCCGGCCCGAGCGCGCTGCTCCATCCGATCGACGAGCAGGATCGCGGGGTTGACGGTCATCCCGATCAGAGCCACCACGCCGACGACGGCCATCACTCCGGCGGCCGAACCCGCCAGCGCCAGCGACCACACCGCACCGACCAGCGTCAGCGGCAGCGCGATCAGCACGAGCGCGGGAAGGACCAGCGACTCGAACACGATCGCCAGGACCGCGTACATCAGCAGGATCACCGGAATCAACGCCCGCCGGAACCACTCGCTGGGCGGCTCCGTCGGCTCGGTGTCGAGCGTGTAGCCGGTCGGGCGGCGCAACTGGCGCAGCGTGTCGCGAAGTCGCTGGTCGAGCTGCTCTCGCGCAGGGCCGACTTGCGGCGCCTCGGATTTGAAGCGGTACGCGACGGCCATCTCTCGGCGCCCGTCGTGATGCTCGATCACCGGCCGCGACGGCATGCGGCGTACGCGCGCCAGGGCCGAGAGCGGCAGCACGCCGGCCGGCGAGGCCACGCGCAGATCGGCGAGATCTTCGGTGGCCGAGGCGGGCTCGCCATCGCGTACGTTGTTGCGCTCGCTGCGGCGGACCGTGATCGGGATCTCGCGCCCGTCGGGCAAGCTCCAGCGCGTTTGCATCGTCACGCCATCTCGCCGCAGCGCCGCCAGCACGGGCAGCACCTGATCGGCCGTGAGCCCGACCGCATCGAGGCGCGCCTTCGAGGGCTCGACCCAGATCTCCTGCCGACCCGAGCGTGACGAGGGCTCCGCGAAGGCGATCTCGGGGATCTTCTCCAGACCCTCGGCGATCTGCTCGGCGAAGCGCAGCAGCTCTCGAGCATCGGGACCGGAGACGACGATCTCCTCGTCCCCTGCTCCGAACAGGGCTGCCGGCCCCCCACCCGAGCGACGCGACGAGCCGCCACCGTCGGCCGCCGGCTCGGTGACGCGCACGGCGCCCAGGTGCCTCAGCTCGCCGGCCGCACCGCGCACGCGGGAGCGGACGAGATCGATCGACAGCTCCTCGGGCCGCTCATGCGCATCGACGAGCCGCACGGTCAACGAGCCGCCGTCGGATTGGATGATGCTCGCGACGGAGCTGACGCCTTCGATCTCGGAGGCGGCTTGCTCGAGCCGGTCGAAGATGGCCGCTGCCCGCTCGAGCGTGCCTTCGCGCGCCAACTCGATCTCGAGGCGCACCTCGTCGGCTTCCGCCGCCTCGGCGGCGGTCGCATCGAACGCGATCCACTTCACTCCCACGATCGCAGACAGCAGCACGGCCAGCGCGACGCCCGCCAGCCAGCTTCCCGGATGACGCAGCGCCACCATCAGCACGCCGCCGAACAGCTCGCGCGAGCGATCGGGCGGCAGCAGTCCGGCGTAGCGCTGGCGTCGTCGCCGTTCGCTCGCCAGCCGCGCCATCGCCGCGGGTGCGACAAGATAGCGCGCCAGCAGCGGCACCAGCCCCACGGCCACGACGAGCGACGCGAGAAGCGGCAGCACGATCGCCGCCGCGAACACCGCCAGCATGGCACGCGTGACGCGATCGAGATCGAGCAGGAGCAGCGGCACGAAGACGATCGCATTCGTCACGGTGCCGGCGAGGATCGCGCGGATGGTGCGCTGCACACCCTGCTCGGAGGCGTCGTCGGCACTCTGGCCCCGTTCGAGCTGTCGTTGGACCGCCTCGTACACGACGATGCTGTTGTCGACCAGCATGCCGACCCCGATCGCGAGGCCCGAGAGCGTGATCAGGTTGAGCGACTGGCCACCGACGAACAACAGCGCGAGCGCGATCAGCAAGCTGACCGGCACCGCGATCGCGACGACGAGCACGGCGCGCAGCCTCCGGAGAAAGAGGAACAACGCGCCGAGAGCGATCAAGAAGCCGGTCAGCGCGAGCTTCTCGAGACGCTCGAGCTGGTCCTCCACGAGCTGTGCGCCGTCATTCCTGAGCTCGAAGCGCAGGCCGTACGGCTCGAACTCCCGCTCGATCTCGCGGACACGCCGGCGCAGCGCGCGTCCGAGACGAACGAGGTTTGCGCCCTCGTCCTTGAACACCACCAAGGCAACCGCGGGCTGGCCGTTGACGCGATAGACCGAATCGCGTTCGGCTACCGTCTCGGCAACCTCGGCCACGTGTCTGAGCCGGAGATTGCGCGTGCTGATCAGTGCGACCTCGGCCAGCGAGACGACGCCGGCGGGCCGTCCGTCCACGAGGATCGCCGTGCGACCAGCCTCATCCTCCGTGCTGCCGACGTAACGCACGCGCTCGACCGCGCGTGAGATGGCGTTCTCGAGCTCGAACGGTGCGACGCCGAGCGCGGCCAGCCGGTCAGGATCGACCGTGACCCTCACTTCGCGCGGGGAGCCGCCGAAAATCAAGATGTCGCTCACTCCCGCGAGCGCCGACAGCTGCGGATCGATCCGCTCCTCGACGAGATCGCGCAGGGCGTTGGTGTCGTCGCCACCCGAGATCTCGATGACCATCACGAAGCGACTGGCCAGATCGAGAAACATGCTCTGTCCGCC
>CP070706.1:3717243-3724319 GCA_020350085.1 Acidobacteriota bacterium | reverse complement strand
TGCCAAGGTCGCCGGCATCGGCTTTCGTGCTGGTGTCTCGATCCCTGCACACGAGCGGCGCCGCCTAGAGCGACGCTGCCGCCACACGGCGTGGCCCGCCGTCGCCACCGAGCGGCTCGCAAGGGCCTCGTGCAGCTGTCGCCGTGGACTCATCCGACACGCCGCGTGCAGGAAGACACCCTCGCGTTGCCTCCTGCCGACTCTCGGCGACTCGTCCTCGCTCCCCGGGCGTTCGTTGACCCAGCCAATCGTTCTGCTCGCGACGCATCCCTGGACAGCCTGCGGTCCTGCAGCGAGCCCGTCGCGACGAGCTTCCCAGGTGACGGAAAACCGTGACCCGGATGCTGGGCTCAAGCTGAGCCTTTATGTCCCATCCGCGTGGACAGCATCTCCTCGATGGCCTCACCCAAGCGGGCCGCCACCACCGACCAGTCGTGCTGCTCGACGGCGATCTGGTGCAATTCGTGGCCGAGATCGCGCTCACTCACGAGCCCCAACAGGGCGTCGAGGCTCTCGACGAGGCCGGAAACTCGGAGGTCAGCTTCTTGCGGCAACTTCATCTTCTCCCACAGCTCTGCGTCGAGGTGCGTTCGAAGCTCATCGAGGCCGTCGCGAAGCCCGGAATGGTAGGGGCCGACGGGTAGAACGCCGTTGGCGAGCGCCTCGTAGAGGACGAGCGGAGAGGCTTCTTTGATGATCGAAGGGAAAACGGCGATCTGGCAGCAGGGGAAGATTTCTCTGAGTCGCTCGTGATCGAGCCTGCCGAGAAAATGGACGTGCCGGCTGAGCTTCGGCCCGTTGTCCCACATCTCTCTGCGGTTCGCAGGATCTGACGCGTACGCGGCCACGTCGTCCATCGGCCCTGACATGTCGGCGCGCTCGAGATCTCGTCCGCGAGAGACGAGCGCCTCGAACGCTGACTCATTGCCGGTGGCCAAGACGTGGACGAGCCCTTCGAGAACCTCACGGTACGTGCCGGAACCGACGATGACCAGATGCGTGCTCGGCCGACGTCGGAGCAGGCTCGGCAGCGCAGCGATCAATGACTGCACGCCCTTTCCGTAAGTGAGCGCCCCGACGAACAGCAGCAGCGATGCATCGTGAGGGACTCTCTCGAGAAGCGCCGGAAGATCATCGTCCTCCAGCCGGTGGTCGTAGGCATTCCAATAGCGGCGCGTGGCTTCCACGTTGCCAGCGTCGAGCGCTCGACGGAGCTCTGCACGCTGCTCGCCCGTCTTGCCGCCACGACGGTGCTGGGCGGCGAGCCTGCGGAATGCCGATGATCGCTCGCCCGGCTTCAGGGGCTTGAACAGCGAAGTGTCCGTGCCGACGCCGACGCTGTGGCCCTTGGCCTCGAGGTCAGGGCGCAGCATGGGATACAGAGACAGGATCCTCTCTCGCACCTCGCGAGCGATCCAGATCACGCCGGCGGCGCGCTCGAGACCTCGTCGGGCCAGCGCGCGGAATCGACCATCGGCCTTGACCGTGTACTCGATCGCGCTGCCGTGGGGAACGACGTAGTACGGTGTGGCCGTCGCCGAGCATGCAGCGGCCGCTACAACGGGTTGGTAAACGAGATGATTGCAGTGCAGAACGTCCGGTTTCTCGATTCGTATCACGCTGCTCACGGCCGAGAGTGTCACGTCGTGGTACTCGGCGAGCTCTGAATCAGTCAGCTCGGGGAACATTTTGACAGTGCCTTCGCGCTGCTTGTCGGTCAGATAGACGGGCAGCACCGACGTGCGGGGGAGCTGGTAGCACGTCACGGACGCAGGCAGTCTGGTCTCGCGAGACCAGCGCTCGAGGGGCTGACCGTGCCGGCCGAGTGCTACGGACCGGCTGATGAACTCGTACTTCTCCGGCCGCGACTCACCGCAGATCAAAACAACATCGTGGGCCTTTTTCGCCAAAGCGCGAGCCAGGTAGCGTGTGTACTCGTTGCTTCCAGACCCGCCTAGTTCGTAGCCATGGTAGATCGCGATCTTCATCCGCGCGCCTCGAGCAAATCTTCCGAGAATTCACAGCACTACCCAGCAACGACCGCCTGAAAGATAGGATCGATGGGCAAGCGGAGGCAATTCGAGCTGGCACGGTCCTAGCCCGGATGTTTCATGAAGCGCTCTGTCAAGCTCGTGCTGGGGACGCGCAGCTGCCGGTAGGGCGGGAGCGAGCGCGTTTCTGACGCACTCGTTCTCGGCCGTCCTCCCCCAGTTCGGAAGCGGTGCGATCGTTGTTCGCGTGCACGAGCTTTTTCCGGCCGGGTCGCCGGGCTCGCGCCGCATTGGTCCCCCCAGCGAGCCTCGATCGCGATGAGGCGGCACTCGAGACCGGCAGCGCTGGCAGGTCAGCCCGAGGAAAGTCTGGACCGAGGAGGAAACGGATGCAGCCCACGCGAGCAGCACACGACGAGACCGAGCCACTGGACGGTTCCGCTCGCGACGCACGGGCTCGAGCAGTCCATGGCCCACTACGATGAGAACGCGGAGCTGATTCTCGCCAGGCGGACGATCGGGACGAGCTTTCGGGAGGTTCGTCAGACGAGGCTGACGGCGGAGATCTCGGACGCTCACCGGACGGCATCGATCGAAGTGTCCGAGAACGCGCGGCAAGGCTTCCCCGCCTACAACGCGTCGCGGCAAACACCGCACGGTTGGGCGATCACCTCACATCCATTGCGGAGCCGACCGGATCGCCGTACTTGGGTGGGAGATCCGGGAGGTGCCATGCGCAGGCGCTCGATCGTCCTCTTCTGCCTCACGATTCTGCCCTCGTTCTCGCTGATCGCCGAGGCCGCGCCCCCGGGCGCGGTCGGCGACACGCTGCGCATCGCTGCCGACGGCGAGACGCTGAGCTGGGACGCCGTGGCGGGCGCTGATCGCTACAACGTGTACCGGGGCAGCGCACCAGACGCGAGCGATCTGGCGTGTCTGGTGTTCAGGACGCCAGCGACGAGCGCCTCCGATCCGGAGCTGCCGGCGGTGCTGTGGACGTATCTCGTGGCCGCCTGGAACGCCGAAGGCGAGGGGTCGCTCGGCGCGGCATCGGACGGCACCCCCCGCGTACCGGTCGTTCGCTGCGCCGACGACGACGGTGACGAGGTCCGCGACGATCGCGACAACTGCCCGCTGATCGCCAATCCGACCCAGGCCGACCAGAACGACGACGGCGTGGGAGATCCATGCGATCCGGCGACGTACACGTTCGAGGACGACCTCGTCGGCGAGCGGCCGGCCGCGATGACGCAGGAAGGCGGCAACGAACCGAGCTTCGTCGTCCGCAGCTACGGCGCGGGCGCCGATCAGGGCATCGCCTACGACGGTGGCGCCTCGGTCGTCCACGACCTGTTCGACCGGCTGGGCGCCGGACGAGTCCGCCAGGACCTCGACGTCTATCTCGACTCCGCGGATCTGTCTGGAGAAGTCCTCACGCTGGAGATGTGGTCCGACGGGACCTTCGTCGAGAACGCCGGGGGAGGAGTGCAGCTCCGGTACGAGGTGGACGGCTCGATCGCGGCGCGCGTCAGGCGCGGCCGCGAGATGACCGGACTGGGCTCCGCGAGCCTCGCGGTGCGAGACCGGCTTCGTGCTCGGCTGCGCGAGGGCGCGGGCACGGAATCGACGCTCTCGATCGATACCTGGAACGGAACCGGCTGGGACGTGGACGCCGCGCTGTTCACGCTTACGGACGATCACCGACTGTTCGGGCGTCTACTCTCGGTCGCCGACCACGACGGTGGGCGCCAGCCGCTCGTACGCGTGACCGGTGTGCCGCTCTCGGCCGCAGACACCTTCTCGCTGCGCCGCAGCCACGACGGTCTCGCGGACTGGAAGCTGTACCAGCGGGGGCCGGACGACACGGTACCGGTACCGGTGCCGTACGCCTACCGCGTCGCGGATGCGGCCATCTTGGAGGTGCGGGTGGTGGAGTCGGCGAGCGGGGTGCCGCTGATCGGTCACGACTTCGCGGATCATCGCTTCGAGCTGCCGGCCGCGCCGGACGGTGCCGATGGCGAGGTGACCCTCGAAGCCGTGCCGGCAGGCGGCAACTACGACGTGGAGGCGCGGCTGCTCGACGAGGCTGCCGACGCCGAGCTCGGCGCTGATGCGGTCGTTTCGATCGCCGTCGGGGACGTGTTTCTCGCCGCCGGACAATCGAACATGTCGGGCTACTCAGGCACGCTCGATCCGGTCGAGCCCCCGGTGCCCGAGGTTCACCTCTTCGGTAACGACTACGTCTGGAAGCAGGCCAGCGAGCCGATGGACGACGGCACCGATCAGGTCGACCGGGTCAGCGAGGAGTGTCCGGCCCACACGCTGATGCTGCGGTTCGCGAAGGAGGTCTCCGCGGCGATCGGTGTGCCGGTCGCGATCGTTCCCGCGCCGCTCGGCGGCACGAACCTCTTCAGTCAGTGGCAGCGGCGCGTGGACGACCCGACCCATCGGGGAACGCTCTACGGCTCGTCGGTCCATCGCGTGCTGACGCAAGGCTACGCCTATCCGATCCGCGGGGTGCTGTGGTATCAAGGTGAGTCGGACGTCGGTCGCGGGACGCAGGCTTATCGACAGGACCTCGAGATCTTGGTCGCGAACTATCGCGCCGATCTCGGCCATCCACAATTGCTCTTCGGCAATTGCCAGCTCGCGACCAATCTGTTCGCGAACTTGCCGGAGTGGGTCGAGATCCAGGAGGCCCAGCGCCAGCAGGCCGAGGCCGATTCGCTTTCGTTCGTCGTGGGGCTCGTCGATCTGACGCGCTCGGACACGATCCATCTCGACGTCGCCGGATATAAAACGGCCGGAGCGCGGCTGGCCCGGGCGGTGCTGGACGGCGGCTATGGCTTGCCGCAGGTGCTCGGTCCGCGGCTGGTGTCGGTCGCATACGATCCGGCCAGCCGTGCCCGCGTGATCCTGACTTACGACAAGACGATCACCGGCGGCGTGGCGAACCTCTACCGTGCGATCCGCGACGGCTCGCCGGTGACTGTGATCTCGGCCAGCGCGTCGGGAAACACCGTCACGCTGCAGCTCCAAAGCGCGATCATCGGAACGGGCACCTTGAGCTACGGCTTTGGCCTGGCGCCCCAATCCCCGTGGATCGTCGCCACCGACGGTAGCGGCGCCGCGCTCGCCTTCGACCGTATACCGATTGCCGACCCGTGATGACGGTTCCGGGTCGGGCTCTTGGGCCAGCTTCGTCTTGGATCGTCACCACCGCGCGCGATGCGGTGTGATCAAGCACCGATCAGACACTGCACGACGCTCCGCCGAGGACGCAGAACTTGGCGCAGTGCGGATGATTCAGCCGGACCTCGCGATCGGCGGCGGCGAGAGTCGGCCCCAGCTCGAACTGGGGATCGTAGGCGATCAGCGTGCACGAGAGCACCACCGGCTCGGCCGCTCCCTGGCGCCGCACGACCATTCGGCTGCTCGCACACATGACGTCGTCCGGGCTCTTGTTCAAGAGGCCCCAGCAGTCGACGGTGATCTCCGGGACGTCGATCCGCTCGTCCATCTCGGGAAAGAGCACGAGCGCGTGGGGATCGAACGCATCGATCGCGATCTTCTCGCGATCGAACAGCTGCTGATAGCCGGCGCGCATGGCTTCTTCCGACTCGCTCCAGCAGGTGCGACCGGCAACGCACATGCGGAATCCGTGCTCGACGAACCAGTGCAGACCGCGCAGCGTCGAGGCCCAGCTGTCCGCGCCTCGCTCGCGCTCGTGATTCGCGCGCGTGTGGTGATCGAGGCTGACGCGCAAGGTCAGACGGTCAGCGTACTTATCTCGGACGGCGAGCAGACCTTCGCGGATCTCGGGCCGCATCACCGGCCGCATGGCGTTGGTCAGAACGAGCACCTCGAACCCGCGCTCGAGCGCCGCCGAGAGCATCGGAACGATCTCGGGGTTGACGAACGGCTCCCCGCCGGTAAAGCCGATCTCGCGCGTTGGCCAGCCGCCAGAGGCGATCTCGTCGAGGAACCGCTCGACCTCCGCGGCCTTCAAGTACGCCAGGCGATCGTTGCTGGGGCTCGATTCGATGTAGCAGTTCCGGCACTCGATGTTGCACAGAGTCCCGGTGTTGAACCACAGCGTGTCGAGCGAACGCAGGTGGACCGACGCCCGAAGGGCACCGGTGGCCGTGCGCTGCGGATCGCGAAACTTCGCGCGGTCGAGAGGTGCCACCTTCAGAGCGAGCTGCGGCGAGCGATGCTGGGCGATCCGTTCGGGGAGCCTCGCGGCACGCCGGGACTCGACGAGAGGGCGAGTGTCAGAAAGATCAGCGCGCGATGCCTTGGATCGGCAATAGTCTCGATCAGAACTCAACGAAACTCCGGCTTGAGCTTGTCGGTGAAAGTCTTGCGCAACTTGGACACTTTGGGGGAGATGACCGCCTGACAATACCCCTGCTGAGGGTTTCTCGCGTAGTAATCCTGATGTTCCGGCTCGGCGGGATAGAACTTCTCGAAGGTCGCGATCTCCGTGACGATCGGATCGCGAAACACCTGCTCCCGCTCGAGCTCTTCGAGCATTTTCATCGCCGTGCGTCGCTGCTCTTCCGAGTGGAAGAGGATGACCGAGCGGTACTGAGTGCCCACGTCCGCCCCCTGACGATTGCGTGTCGTCGGATCGTGCATCGCGAAGAAGATCTCGAGCACCTGCCGGAAGCTCAGCGAGTCGGGGTCGAAGTGGACCTGCACGACCTCGGCGTGCCCGGTCTCGCCGCTGCAGACCTGCTTGTAGCTTGGGTCGGGGACACTCCCGCCAGAGTAGCCGGACTCGACGCGGCCCACTCCTTGGACCCGCTCGAACACCGCTTCGAGGCACCAAAAGCACCCACCCCCGAGTGTGGCGATCTCCGGCGAGTTGACAGCCATCGGCTCTCCTTCAGTTCCTTTTTCGGGCGCCGGCTCGTCTCGCTCCGCCGCGACGCCGCTTCCGGACGTGCACGCCGCCAGCAGCCCCATGGCACCCATGGCCAAGACGAGCCACAGCAGACCGAGGCGCGCCGGTCTCGACTCCTTCGATCCCGCGGTCTGCGGCGACGGGGTCCATCTCTGGGGCGGATTCATGAGCGTCAG
>CP070706.1:3708680-3717143 GCA_020350085.1 Acidobacteriota bacterium | reverse complement strand
AATCGCTCCAAGTCGTTTCTCGAACGGAGCAGCCATGGTCAGCCGCGAGAGGCTCTACCTCACGGCCGCCATCGTGGGCGCGGTGGTCTGGTTGTGCTGCGGTACGGTCATCGGGATGGCCAGCTTCGAGTATCACGGACCGGTGCACAAAAACCTCGAAGGGCAGGATCGGGACAACGTCATCGCCTATTCAAACCTGGCCTTCAAGGTCGGAGGGGTCTGGGCCGTGTGCGGGGCCGTGGCCGGGATCTTGATCATGGCGCGATTCCTGGCGCAGCCGTCTGAAGCCCACTTCACGCCAATTCCCCGGTCGTCTCCGGGAAGAACCGGTCCGAAGAGCCTCTCCGAGCTGCGAACGATGCCCGTCGCGGCCGGGATCGGTCTCGTCGGCTCGATCCTCCTCTACCTGCTCTTCATAAAGAAGCTCGCTCTGCCTCCGAAGACGACGCTCACGACCGTCGGCCCGATCATCGCGGTCGTCGGCACGACGATTCTCTCCGTGAGCATCCTTCCCCTCTCGCTGAAGTGGGGAGGGGGCCGCCGCTGACGTGGCCGCTCCCGACTGGTCCGACGTGGCGGCGGCCGACCTGGATACTCTGTGGCTCTTGTCGTCCACGGAGGAGGCCAACGACCGGATCGCTTCCACACTCAGCGGAATGGCCGACGATGTGGGAAGGCCCCTGCGCATCGAGCGGGCGGCGCTGGGCTCGCCGGATCCGGACCGGGCGAAAACGCCAGACACGGTGCAGCACGGGCGGCTCGTCGCGGCTGTGCTCGTCCTCGAACCGGAGGGGATCGACGAGCAGCGCCTGGCCGAGCTCGGACGCTGGCTGGCCGTGCAGGCGATGGACGATCCGGGCTTCCGCGTCTTCATCTGCCTCGACGGGCTGACCGACGAGCGCGTTCGAGACCTCGCCCAGCAAGGCCACCCGCTGCTGTCCGAGCTCATCGACACCATACAGTTCTCCGGTGCGGCTTCGTTGCGCGAGGAGCTGTCGCAGCACCTCAGGGGAGTGCGCGCACAACGCACCGTGCGCACCTTTCAACGTTTGCAGCTCACCTTGTCGTTGCTCGTGGGACGTGCCGCGCTCTTCGTCGAGCTCGCGTGCGTGGCCGGTGTTGTCGTGGCGGCGCCGCTGCTGCTCGTCCCGTCCATGCCGTGGGAAGCACTCTCCCCGATCGTTCTTTCTCTCGTGCTCGGGGCCGCCGTCTTCCCACTGCTGTCGGGTCCGCTTTACGTGGTCTTGCATGGCGCACGGGGACTAAGATTACTCGAAGGCCGTCCAGCGAACGTGTGGCTGCTCGGCATCGCCGCTGCACTGTCGGCAGTCGCGTTGCACGTATCTCAGGTCGCCGGCGCAGGGTGGGGCTGGATTTCTCTCGGACTCGTTTCCGGTGTCCTGCTCGAGGCCGCCCGCCGCAGCCGCCGGCAAGCGCGGCGCCAGCTCGTCTCGCCGGCACGGATCGTCCGCTCTGCCACCGACGTCCACACCGTTTTTCGCCTGACCCGCAGCGCGTTCTCGCTGCCGAACCCGTGGGGTTTTCCACTGTTGCCCCTGCCTGGCATCGACGTCTTTCTCAGCTACGCTCACGCTTCGGCGTGGGGACGCGAGGCCACGCACCGCGTCCGCGAAGCGCTCGCCGCCGCCGGTCTGAAGACGTTTCTCGATCGCCGCGACATCA
Organism: Acidobacteriota bacterium; assembly: GCA_020350085.1. Classification (GTDB taxonomy): domain Bacteria; phylum Acidobacteriota; class Polarisedimenticolia; order J045; family J045. The sequence continues at coordinate 3,715,460 of CP070706.1, read as the reverse complement.
GCGCGGGTAGCGCGTGGCAGGGCACGCTCGCGGAGAGCATCGCCGAGACCGGCGTTTTCGTCGCCGCGCTCGACCCGGAGTCGATGCGGCGCGACTGGGTGGCGGCCGAGGTCACCGCGGCGCTCGTCGGTCGCGCCACCGCCGCGCTCCCGCAGATCGTCTTCCTCACGGACCGCGACCCGCAAAGCTTTCCCCCGGACGAGCGCCGCCACCCCGTCTTCTCCGCCGTGCTGGAGCGGATCGAGGCCGGAGGTCCGGAAGCTCCGCCGTGCCGCATCGTCGGCGATCCCGCCGAGGCCGCCGGCATCCCCGGCCCGAGCCTTCGCGGGCTCGTCGCGCACAACGCGCTGCTGCCTCCGCTGCTGGTTCTTCCGGTACTTCTCGCCGTGCTCGTCGTCGCCGTGCCTGGGGCGCTGTCGCTTCCCGCCGGCGCGGCCGCGTGGCTGCTCGGCATCCTCCAGCTGTGGGACAAGTACGACTCCGCCGCGATGCTCGACGCGGCGGGACTGCTCGATGCCGCCTACATCGCGTGCGGCTTCCTGCTCGGGTTCGGCGCGCGCTCCCGCGTCGTCGCCCGCATGCGCGAGCGCTTGCCGCTGTTCAGCCTGCCGATGGACTTTCTCGCGCTCGCCGGCTTCCTCGTCGCCGTCGTCGCGTGGTTTCCCCACGTCCACGCGCTGACCGCGGGGTGGGCCCTCGCAGCGTTCCCTTGCGGCCTGATGGCGGCGGAGCTGTTCTTCCGCCGAGCGCGAGAAACGAGCCGTTGAACGAGCTCAGATCGAGGGCTTGTCCCGCTGCACGATGACGGTCACGTGCGCCCGCACGCAGTCGAGCAGCCGTTGCTCGTCTTCGGGGGCGAGAACGGAGGGGTTGCAAACGACCTCTTTCGCCGAACCCGTGAGCACCAGCATGTGATCCGTGCGGCTCAGCGCGTTGACCCTCTCGCGGAGCACGGCGCGCTTGACGTCGGACCACAGGATCCCGATCGCCCCGAGCGGAGCGAGGACCGCGAGCCCGCGCTCGTCGCAGGCGATCTTCGTGGCGAACACGAAGACGGTTTGGAGGAAGAGATACAGCGTCAGCAGCCCCATCAATCCCGACGCCACCCACCCCATCCAGTTCATGTGCGAGCCAGCGAGCCAAACCACGACCGCAGCCACGCCGGCCGGAAGCAGACTGAAGAGAACCGAGCGAAAGAGCCCCGAGCGGGAAGGGCGGTAGATCTCCGCCATCAGATCATCCCCTTTCGCGACTGCTCTCGCGCTATCGCGTCTCGCAGCACGAGATGCGCCGAGACGAGCACCATTGCGATCGGGTGCAGCACACCGATCAGCAACCACAGACGGGAGTTCCAGCCGAACTGCGCGAATAGCAGGTAGCTCGCGAGAAGCGATGGTGGCACCGCGACGAAAAACGCCGCGGGCAGCCGCGTCTTCCCACCCCGAGGGAAAAGTCCGAACACGAGGACCAGCACTGCGGCCAGCACCGAGGCCGCGGCGGAGAACACCGCAAGGTATAGCGTGAAGGTCTCGCTGCCGATCTCCCTCACGAACGCCTCGATCTCTTCGTTGTCGCCGACCGTGCGCCCCATGACGAGCACCACGAGAAAGCCGAACGCGATCGAGCCGTTGGCGAGGTAGTGCCAGACGACGGTGAGAGCGTGGTTCACCCTTTCGTTCGGCACCGGGATCGAAAGGCCGATCGAAGCACCCAACAGACCCCCGATACCCCCTGCGAGAAACGCGCCCCCGACGAGCGCGACGGTCTTGATGTCCCACGTCGCGTCAAACCACCACTCGGGCTCGTAGCCCAGCCACGATGCGCCCACGCGCAGTGCCGACAGTCCGGCTGTGAGAAAGCCAGCGAGTCCGAAGAAGCGCATCAGTCCCGGACAGCCATCGCGCAGACGGCTCCTGCCGGACGGCTCGCGGGTGGGCTTTTCGACGGACGTGCGCCAGTCCACTTCTTCACCCCGGGGGTGAGGATATCACTGAGGGGTGGGAGCGATCCGCCGAGCTACGACTGGCGCCCACCCCGAAAATTGGACCACTGGATCACGTTAGGATCTCCGCTCGGTTAGCGAAGCGAGGGTGACCGGTTGCGGAGATCGCGATTCATGGACGAGCAGATCGCTCGTCTGCTGCGCCAGGCGTGGGCCGGCTGAATCGGTCAAGTCACCTCGATCTGGCCACGGAGATACATCACCGCGCGTCCGCCGATCGAGACCCGGTCTCCGCGATCGGTGCAGAACAGCTCACCACCGCGCGCCGAGACCTGCCGCGCATGCAGCTCGCGCTTGGCGAGCTGGCGTGCCCAGTAAGGAACCAACGTGCAGTGGGCGGAACCGGTCACGGGATCCTCCGCAACCCCCGCCTTGGGGGCGAAGAAGCGCGAGACGAAATCGACCTCGCGACCGGGCGCCGTGACGGCGACGGCGAAGGCATCCAGTGCGGCGATCTTCGCGAAGTCGGGCTGCAATCTCCGCACCTGTTCTTCGCTGTCGAACACCGCCATCAGGTCGCGAGAACCGTGGACCTCCGAGGGACGCGCCCCGAGCGCGTCAACCAGCGCATCGGTGCAGGAAGCGGGCTCGGGAGGTCGCGACGGAAAGTCCATGCGCATCAGGTCGGCGTCGCGAGTGACGAACAGGGAACCGCTCTTCGTTTCGAAGCGGATCGAATCCTCCGTCGCGAGACCCGTCTCGAACAGCACGAATGCGCTCGCCAGTGTGGCGTGTCCGCAAAGGTCGACCTCCAGAACGGGCGTGAACCAGCGCAACCGGTAATGCTGCTCCTCGGGCAGCACGAACGCCGTCTCGGACAGGTTGTGCTCCGCGGCGATCGACTGTAGCGTCGACTCGGACAGCTCCGATGGCAGAAGGACCACTGCGGCAGGGTTTCCGCCGAAGAGCGTGTCGGTGAATGCGTCGACCTGGTAGACCGACAGCGTCATGTTCACCTCCGTGAACTGCGAATCCCCATGATAGACTCGCCCGGCTCGGAAAGCGCACACGACCGGGTGAAAGAAGCGCTCGGACGAGATCGTCTTTTTCCGACCTTCTGTCGCCACGACGGAAGAAGAGTCAGGCCAAAGCCAGTAAGAGATCCACGACAGATATACTTGAGCACTGGAAGTGTTGCCGCGCATCACGGAGGAAGATGCCTTGGCCCGGCGCGTTGTCACCTGGTGCCGTGGTTTCGGCCTGCTGCTCGTGGGCCTTGTCGGTGCAAGCCTCGGCTGCATCGGCGAGCGCCCCGGCGAAGACGGCGACAGATCGCGCGCGCTCAGCACACCGGTCGCAGGAGCCGCCGAAGGCTACGTCCTCTTTTCTCCCGTCCTGTCATACACGACATACCTCATCGACAAAGCAGGCAGAGTCGTCCATACGTGGCACAGCGAGGGCCCACCGGGTGTGTCGCCCTATCTGCTCGACAACGGGCACCTGTTGCGCTGTGCACAACAAGCGGGTGCCCCGATTCATCAAGGAGGAGCCGGGGGACGCGTCCAGGAGTTGAGCTGGGATGGAGAGCTTCTGTGGGACTGGGCCGTCTCCACGGAAAATATCCAGCAGCATCACGACATCGAGCCCCTGCCGAACGGCAACGTCTTGCTCATCGCCGGGGAGCACAAATCGCCGCAGCAGGCGATCGAGGCGGGACGCGATCCAGAGCTGCTCGGCCCGGAGGGGCTGTGGCCGGATTGCATCCTCGAGGTTAAGCCCGAGCCGCCGAACGGTGGACGGATCGTTTGGGAATGGCACCTTTGGGATCACCTGATCCAGGAGTATGACCCTGAACGTGAGAACTACGGCAAGGTGTCGGAGCATCCGGAGCTGATCGATGTCAACGGGCCCCGGCCACCGGAGCTGACCGACGAGGTATTGCAGCGGCTCAAGGCGATCGGCTACCTGGGAGCTGGCGCAAGGACGGGTGACCAGCTTGCCGACTTCACCCACATGAACTCGGTCGCCTACAACGCCGAGCTCGATCAGATTGCCCTCAGCGTGCTGTACTTCAACGAGATCTGGATCATCGACCACAGCACCACCACCGAACAAGCGGCCGGCCACGCGGGCGGACGATGCGGAAAAGGCGGTGACCTTCTCTATCGCTGGGGCCATCCCGCAGCCTACGGCCGCGGCGGGCTGAACGATCAGCGGCTGTTTGGCCAACACGACGCGCGCTGGATCCCAAGAGAGTATCCGGGCGCCGGAAACATTCTGGTGTTCAACAACGGAGCCAAGCGACTCGCGCGCGGCTATTCCTCCATCGTCGAGATCGAGCCGCCTCTCGATGCCGACGGTCGGTATCCCATAGAGGCCACAGGCCGCTTCGGTCCCGCCGAGCCGGTCTGGGAGTACACCGCAGCGGAGAAAGAATCGTTTTTCGCGGACTTCATCTCAGGAGCCCACCGTCTGCCCAACGGAAACACCTTCATCTGCTCCGGTCCCGACGGACGTTTCTTCGAGGTATCGCCGAACGGAGAAACCGTCTGGGAGTACCAGAATCCGTACTCCGGCGAGGCACCGAATCCTTCAGGCGACCCCCCTTACTGCGTGTTCAGAGCGACGCACCTCCCTCCCGACCATCCGGCGCTCGTGGGCCGTGATCTCGTGCCGGTGGAACCTTAGCGTCTGATTGCCGCGGAGATGGGTGTGCTGGGAAGTGTGATGGGCTCCACTCACACCCCTCTCCTTGGCCGGCGTTGGGACCAAGAGCTAACCCATGAACGAGAGCGCCGGTGGATCGGAAATCGGGGAGAAGACGCCAGCGCTACGAATATCAGGTTCTCAAGGCAGATATCGAGGAGATCGTCAGTCCATACTATCTGTCCGAGATTCGCGACACACCGTTGGTAGAAGTTCATGTCGCATCTGGTCGGGCAACGGGCTTCTTCATCAACGCCCGCGGCCTTCTCGTCACGGCCGAGCACGCCGTATCAGATGAGGAGGATGGTGATCTCGCACTCCTGGTAGGCTGCGACGAATCCGGGTTCCTCCTGCCGGCAAGGGTCATCGCGAGAGACGCCGAGCGCGATCTCGCCGTCATCGGAGTCGATGCCGGAAAGTATCAACGCGGGCTCGGATTCCGTTGGCTGGAACTCGAGAGCGACGAAGAATCAGCGCTCGACTCGGTTCTTCCGGGCATGGACGTCACGGTCATCGACCCTTATCGAACCGACGAGCATGAGTGGAGCGTAGAGGCTGAAGCGACGCGTGCTCACTTCCTCTGGGACCTGCTGGACGAGCAGGAACTCGTTCAGAACGGTCAACACGACGAGTCCACGACGGCACGCAAGATCGAGCCTCGATAGCAGGCATCTCGAAGGTCCGCGCGGAGACCCTGTTCCGCTCTCACCCAGACGGTGCGGTCACAAACCGACCTCTACGCAGCCCCGCATCGCCCTCTTCCCAGCGATACGCGCAGAGAAAACCTCCCTTGGCCACGCTGTAGTCGAGGCAAGCGACGTTCGTCGCGAGCGGGCGCGGTGGGTTGTGGTTGAGCCAATAGTGGCCGACGAATACGGGCTTCTCGGTTCGGGCGTATCCGGGGATCTTGTGCGAGAGCCGTCGGGGCACGCTCCTCTTCGGTACGGACGTGGAGGGTTGTAAGCTCAGCTCGGCATACGTCCGGTCTTTGGGATTCATCCACCACTTGACTCGGATCTCACGGCGCGCGATCCCGTCCTTGTCTCGAAACAGCGCGCCGCGGGGTAGGGGAATCTCGATCCCTTTGAGCAAGGCCTCGATGGCGTGATGAGCGATCGTCCGTTTGTCGATCGACTTTCGAAGAAGCTGCGCGTCGATCCGGTCCGTTCTCAGCCGGTTGATCAGCGGCTGATGCCAAGCCGCGTGAGCGACGCGGAAGTCTCCGAGGTCCAAGAAGAGCGGCAGAGACCGAAACCACCTCAAGTGACCGCGCCACTCCGCGCGATGGTCGAAAAATTGCGCCAGCGTGGCCTGGTGCTGCACGACGTTCTTGACATTTCGCGGCCGCAGCGGTTTGCCGGTTTCGTCCAGCGTGTGGTATCCGAGCGCGTTGTACTCGTGATTGCCCATCACGGAGATGGCTACGCCAGCCTCGACCATGTCGCGCAGAACATGAAGAACACGCCTGACTGCGGGCCCCCGGTCGATGAAATCTCCGAGAAACACGACCTTTCGTCCCGCGGGATGCCGGTAAGCTCCGCCAGTGTCGCGGTAGCCCAAACGCCTCAACAAGCATTCCAGCGGTTCCGCGTGCCCGTGAATATCGCCGATGATGTCGAAGGCAGGCATCAGCTCGTCACTCTTGATTGTCTGGCAGTATCTGACACGACATCCAAGTCGATTGTAGCTCGACGAGACGTATCGGCCGCGGCGGTTGCTGTTCCGTCTTGGCAGCGCGGACAAGAAGTCCGAGCTCGCTTTGCGGACAGCGTCCCGGTATGCATGATTCGGTCAAATCTCGCGGGACGCTCCCGCACCCTCTCACGCGGCGAGCAGCCCCTCCGTTCGAGGAGATTGACGAACCAGCATGAGCGCTCCGGACGAGGGGCCACCCCCACGGGCATCGCGTCGGCGGGTCGGCGCTCACACCGGTGGGCCGCTGGGGCAGGGGTTGTCATTCGATCGTTCGGCGCCCGTGGAATCGTCGCCGATCGAGCCCTCGCCGGACGCCGCGAAGACACCCGTCACGAGGTAGTAGGCCACCGTCCCCGCGGGCGGGGTGTGAGGATCGTCGAACGACGAGCTCGGACGGGCGCAGAAGCGATCCGAGTTCCAGCAATTCGATGACCTCG
>CP070706.1:3696211-3708580 GCA_020350085.1 Acidobacteriota bacterium | reverse complement strand
GCTGGTTCGCAGCGCCTCGAACACAGGCTGCGAGAGCCGTGTCTCTGCGCTCCACGGCTGCACCCCCCGTCAAGCCGGGCGTCGGCAGGGAATCGGGCCACGCCGGCACGAAGTAGACGTCCGCCGACTTGAGCTTGCTGTTTCGCAGGTGGCGCGTCTTGACCTTCTTGCCGATCCCATCGAGCGACGGCTTGTCGAAATCGACGCCGACCATGCGGCTGAGAAACGGCGTGTCGGCCCCTTCGACCTCGATCAGCTTACGGGCTCACTGGGCGCTTTTCGGCAGTCACGGCACCCCGCGTGGACCCGGGGCTCCGGCGCGTTTCTCGCAGCCCCTCTCGATGGCACAAGTAGCGTCCGAGCGAACGCACCGCCTGATCAGCGGACGGGAATACGGGCAGGCCTGCCGCGCGCAGTGCTTGAACGAGAGCTGCGTAACGCGGCCCGGAGTCGACGACGACGACCAGCGGCTTGTCCGAGTCGGCGAACAGCCGCGGCAGACGCTCGGCGAGAGAGCTGGGAGCGGCGAGCTCCTCGGCGGTGGTCTTGAGCCTCGTGGTCAGCGGGATGACACCGACGATCACCGCATCGATCGCGTCGCACTCGAGCAGCACGCGTGTGGCGCTCTCGTAAGCCTGCTCGTCGGCCATCGGCGTCAGATCGAGCGGGTTGCGCGGGTTGACGAGACTGCCAAGACCGTGCTCGCTCAAGACGACAGCCAACCGTTCGTTCGCGGCATCCGGCAGTTTCGGCACCTCGACCTTGTAGCGCTGACCGCGGATCGCATCGGCGATACCGACGGTCTCGAAGCCGGCGTTCGAGACGGCGCCGATACGAACGCCACGCACCCGCTTGTCGTGAAGCGTCGTGCAGAGCTCGAGCAACTGCTCGAACTCCTTGAACGTATCGCACACCAGCGCGCCGGCATGATCCGCCGCAGCCTGGCAGACGTCGTAATCGCCGGCGACCGAGGCGGTGTGGCCGGCTGCCGCGCTGCGCCCCGGATCGGTGCGTCCGGCCTTGTACAAGACGACGTTCTTGCCGGCCTGGGTGACCGCCGCGATCTGACGCAGCAGCGCGAGCCCATCGAGATCGTTGAAGCCCTCGACGTAGACTCCGATGGTGTCGATGTCGTCGCGCCGCGAAACGGCCGTGAGAACATCCGAGACGGTCAGATCGATCTGGTTGCCGAGCGAGATGGCAAACGCCGGATCGAGCGTCTCCAGATTGCTCATGCGGCTGATGATGAAAGCGCCGCTTTGCGAGATCAGGGCCAGCCGGCGCGCGGGCGCCGCTCGCCGTTTGTCGATTTTGCTCGCCGGTGCGAAGAACGTGTCGTAGCGGCCGGGCCTCGAGACGATGCCGAGGCTGTTCGGTCCGAGAAACACCGTGCCGGCGTCGGGGCGCTGACGCCCGCGGGCGATCGCTTCACGCACATCGGTCGCGATCGCACCACTGCCGGCGACCTCACCCACGCCGCCTGGAATGATGATCGCCGAGGTGACCTTTCCACTCGTGACCACCTCGTCGACGAGGGCCGGCAAGGTTTCCGCCGAAACCGCGATCACGAGCAAGTCGACGGGTTCGGGAAGCTCGGCGATCGCCGCAACGCATCGCACGTCGTCGATCGAAGCTTCACCGTCCTTGAGAACGTAAAGGTGCTCTCGAGGAAAACCGCACTCGAGCACGTTGCGCAGGATGATCCGCCCGAAGTTGATCGAGGTCGATGACACACCCAAAACCGCCATCGAGCGTGGCTCGAGCAGGCGGTCGATCTTCTCGATCGGCCGCGCGGGCGGCTGCGTGGTCGCCGTCGCCAGCCGGCCGCGCCCGTCGAGCGGAACGAGCCGCTGCTGGCGAAACGCGAACGGGTTGACCTCGAGCTCGGCGACATCCGGGCCCACCTCACCGCGATCGATGCAGAAACGGCGCGCCAGCAGCAGAAAAGCTCTGAAGCAGCGCAGCAGCTCGCCGTCAGAGACGATCCTGCGCCGCCCCCGCGCACGACCAGACAGAATTTCGTAGGCGACCGTTCGCTTGAACAGCTCGAGAAACTGCTCGGCTGTCGTGTCGAGCGCGGTCGCCTTGGCCACCGCCAGGCCGGGCAGCATCTTGTCGGCGAGATATTCCGTATCGATCCCGCCGAGGCCGGCCGCGATCACGGGCCCAAACTCTCGCGTCGCGCGGATGCCGACGAACAGCTCGTTGCCGAAGCCGGGCCGCACGCGTTCGACATGCTCGACGACGAGCACGCCGCGGACATCCGCCGTCCTGCGATGCCGCTCGATCAACCGATCGATCTCAGAACGCACGGTGTCGTAGTCCTTGCTCACGAACGCGATGCCGCGCGCCTCCGTCTTGTGCACGATATCGGGAGAGACGATCTTGAGCACGACCTGATCGCCCGGGAACTGGGCCAGGTCCTGCTCGGAGAGCATCTCCTCGGTCGACACGAACACGTGGTGCGGCGGGGAGATCGCGCCCACGAGCTGGACGATGGCGTAAACCTCGTGCTCGAACAGCGGGCGCCGCCCTTCTTCGTAAGCTAGCTCGAGTGTCTTTTCGACCGCGTGTGCTTCGGCACCGGAGAGCCGGTCCTCGACGGTGACGACGTCGAACACCGGGGCGTCGGGCCGTTCCGGTTCGGCGAGGTGCTCGGCGGCGAGCGAATCGATCCAGTGTCGGACCGCAGTCGAAGTGGCACCCCGCTGAAGCCCGTCGAGATACGCCTGGGCCGCGTGGCGGCCGAAGCGAAACGTGCGCAGGTTGACGTCGACGATCTTCGCGCCCTTGGCGGAGAACATCTCGGCGACCGAGTCCTCGAGTTCGCTCGGCTCGATGTCGAGCCATACGGACGACGCGCCGAGCACGGCGATGTTCGCCGCGCGTCCCGATCCGGCGGCTCGTGCGATCCGCTCGGCGTCGATCAAAACGTGTCTCGGATGTGCCGAGATGCGGTCGAGAACCGACTCGACGGGAGGATAGCGGCCGATGTTGACGAACGCGTTGACGCTGCTGACCAGGCCGGCGTTCTCGCCGAGGTAGTGTACGTAGCGCAGCGACTCGAGCGGCTCGACGGAGATCAGCAGGTCGGCCTGACCCGCCGCGATCAGATCGCTGTGGATCGGCTGATCGGCGAGCCGCAGGTGGGACTGCACTCCTCCGCCGCGTTGGGCCATTCCATGCACTTCGGCCTGCTTGACGTTGAGCCCGCGCTTGAGCGCCGCCGTCGAGATCGCCTGCGCGATCGTGAGAATGCCTTGACCGCCGACTCCGGACAGAATCAGATCTTGCTTCACGGCCGTATCCTCTCTCCGTTCAGATCCAGATGTACGTCACGACGTCGCGCCGACGGCGGCGGGCTCAGTCTCGTGCTGCTTGCGCTTGAGGTGAATGCACGCGCGAGAGGCGATGATCACGCTCAGCCCGGGATGCTCGATCTCGTCCTTGATCAGCTCGACGTTCTCCGCATGCTTGCTCGCGAGCGGAGAGATGACGTGAAGGTGATCGTCATCGACGCCGAGTCCGCGCAAGACCTCGATCAACCGCTCACCGGAAGTCAGCGTCTCCTGAGCGCCCGTCATCGCCACCGTCGAGTTGTCCAAGATGAACACCGTCATGTCGGCGTTGCCGCGCGCGGCTCCGATCAAGGGCGTCAAGCCGGAGTGAGCAAACGTCGAATCGCCAATCGTGCACAGCACCGGCCGCGCGCCCGCTTGCGCCGCGCCGTGAGCCATCGCGATCGATGCACCCATGTCGACACATGAGTGTACGGCGCGATACGGCGGCATGACGCCGAGTGTGTAGCAGCCGATGTCGCTGAACAGGATCGGTTGGGCGTAGCTCGTCGTCGCTTCCACGATCGCCTTGAAGCTGTCGGCATGAGGACAGCCGCGGCACAGCTGCGGCGGTCGCGCGGCAAGATCGCCGATCGGCGTCGTCGCTCGCGCCGCCGGCCGTCCGAGCGCGTGCGAGAGCGCCTCGGGCGTCAGCTCGCCCATCAGCGGCAGATCGCCAGTCAGCTTGCCGCGGATCGCTTTGCCAGGCACGCCGAGCAGCCCGTTCAGCCGGCGCTCGATGAAGGGGTAGCCTTCCTCGGCGACGAGGATCTCCTCGCAGTGATCCACGAGCTGTCGAATCATGTCCGTCGGCAGGGGATAGTGCGTGATCTTCAGCAAAGATACTTCTCCACCGCCGTTGAGCGCCTCGCGCACGTAGTTGTGGGCCAGCCCGGAGGCGATCACGCCGCGCGGTCCGGCAAGCGACAGCTCATTGAGAGACAGCGTCTGCGAGTCCTCGAGCAGCCGTTTCTGCAGCTCGAGCAGCCGTTGAAAGCGACGGCGGGCGTTGACGGGAACGAGCGTCCAGTCGTTCGGGTTGGGCAGCGGCCGCGGTTCGGCGTCTCGCGGCGCACCCTCGGGCGGTCGCACAGCGACGTTGGCGCGGCTGTGCGACAAACGCGTGACGAGCCGGATCATGACCGGCAATCCGACCTGCTCCGAGTAGTCGAACGCTCGCAACGTCAGGTCGTACGTCTCCTGTTGAGTCGACGGCTCGAAAACGGGAATCTGCGCGAACTCGCCGAAAAAGCGACTGTCCTGCTCGTTTTGGCTCGAGTGCATGCCGGGATCGTCAGCGACGGCCAGAACCAGCCCGCCGTTGACCCCGGTCAGTGCCGAGTTGACGAACGGATCGGCCGCGACATTCAGCCCGACGTGCTTCATCGAGACCAGCGCCCGCCGGCCCGCGTAGGACATGCCGAGCGCCTCTTCGTAGGCCACCTTCTCGTTGGCAGACCAGCGTGCCGAGATCTCGCCCGTGCGTGCCGGCCCGTCCAGGATGTACTCGAAGATCTCCGTCGCCGGCGTTCCCGGATAGGAGAACGCCCCGCCGATCCCGGCGTCGATGGCCGCTTGCGCCAAAGCCTCGTCGCCCAGTAACAGTCTGATTCGCATGGAGATACCCTCGCTGCGGTCACGAATGCCGCGGCGCCGAGAGATGCCGCCGTCCGGCTCGCACCGGGCGGTCGGAAGCGGTCACAGCCGCCCCGCTTTCGTGAACGGTTCCCGTACGGAGAACGGATGCGCTCGTCGATCGAGCAGAGAAACTTAACTAGCTGTTTATTTTACTTTCCGCGGGCCGGAGGAATCAAGTCGGAAACGTCGCCGCCCGGCGCGCTGGCAGCGCACGGCGGCGAGCTGCCCCCGTTCGAGTGCGTCAAGCTGCTGACGCAGGCGCGGATCGCCGGCGATGTGAGGCGATGAGGCCAGAGAGCGCGAGCTGCTCGATCAGGCCCGGACCGGGTTTCAGCTCGACCCTGAGGTCTACTTCGCGCTGTTGGAGTCGGAGCGAGCGCGAACCTCTTCCGAAGCACCGCAGGCCGAGGGTGACGGTACTGCTCCGATTCTCGAAGCGTTGCGCGACGCGCTGATAGCCACCACGCGACCGACGCCGGTGCACCGCGCAGGATCCCTACGACAACCTGAGGCGGCTCGTGGAAGACGAGCTGGCGACTCCCGAAGACCTTCGCATGATCGGCGAGATCGTCGAACATCAGCTGGCGGGCCGGCCTGACGACGAGAAACTGCTGCGAACAAAGGCGCGAGTGTATGAGAGACTCGATGAGCTGGAGCAGGCGCGCGCGGCCTATCTCGCACTTTTGGAGTGCGACCCGGATGTCGATGCCCGCCTGAATTTGATCGGCCTGAACGCGCAGCTGGGACATTGGGAAGAGCTGCTCGAGTTGGTCGTTCAGCAGCGCGCCGACGGCGACTATCCCCACCTCGAGCTGTTGTCGATCCGCGCATTGGTCAATCTCGGCCGACACGACAAGATACATGAACGGATACTAAAGCTGCCTGCGTACCCGTAAGTCGCCGAGAAGCTGACCGAGTCGTTGATTCGCGCTGCGTGGCAGCTCTGTGACGCGGGACACGAGCAGAAGGCGTACGAGCAACACTGAACAGGCGTCTGCGAAGTTTCAACTCGAAGGTTCATGAACAGTCTGGGGAAGAACTTGCGGCAGTACTTGATGAACTCCTCTTCGAGCGAACCGGCAGGCAAACCGTAGACTGTCTGAAGCGCGAGCGTCCAGCTCAGCTCGACGCTCGTCGGCTGACTTCTCTCTTTGGCGGGCCGAAACCGCCTTTCTGCCAGCCGCTCGTGCACCACGCGTGCGAAGTCTTCGTCATATTCGCTCGATGGATCGATGCCGACGATCTCGACGTCGCTCACCTTGCTGCGCTCGTGGATGCATATCTTGACTTTGACTTTTGGTGCCAGTCCCGTGCCCGTCGTCTGCGGCGGTGACACGACATCGGGTGTGTAGACCGGTACGGGCTTGCTGGTGTCCGAGCTCTCGGCCATTGTGCCGGTGGGCGAGATCATCACAGCAGCAGACGCGGCGAGGATCGAAAAAAGAGGGTGCGCCTCATTCAGGCTCGAGCTCCAAGAGGCTACAACGTGCCACAGGCACAGTGTACCGAGATCCCCTCGGACTACCGAGAGGCAGCGAGGATCGTTGGGCCTTACCGGGGGCGATTCCCGGCGGTCGGCCGGGGTTCGCCGCGAGCGGGTTTGATCAGGCGGCCGCCAGGCGAGAGACCCTTGCGGATGTGGCATTCTCTACAGTCAAATGACGTCGGCCGGTAGATCGCCATCGTGCGACCTTGGGCGTCCGTTTGCTGGTCGTGACAATCAACGCACTTGGTGCGCGAATGTGATCGCATCAGCGGAAACCGGCTGCGCTCGTGATCGAACCGAGGCGCGGGTTTGAACGCCTGTTCGGTGTGGCAAGCTTCGCAGGCACCTCGATCGTGGCGGCGAGCGAACTGCTCTCCGTGCGGTGTCTGGTGGCACGCAGCGCAGCTCTTGTCCTCTATCTTGAACGACGAGCGAGCCTCGGCGAACTGACCACCGCGCAGGCTCGCGGGCAGCGGCTCCGGGCGCGCCGGATGATCCGCTGGCGTTGGAGGGTGGCATTTCTCGCACGCCGTCTTGCGGTGCGCGCCTTCGAGCGCGTAGCCGAGCGCCCGATGGATGCCCTCGTCGAGCGCCGATAGCTGCCAGCTCTCGGCGCCATGGCAGAGGCGGCAGCCATCTTTCGCGCTACCTGCAACGATCGATGCGAAGCGTCCACGATGCGGATCGGCGTGGCACACCTCGCATCGAGATTCGAGCACGCTGAGGGCCACGCGGGCGCGGCCCAGCGACGCGAGCCGCACCTCGGGAGGGAGCTTCTTGCCCCCGGGAACGTGGCAGGCCGCGCACTCGATCTTCGCATGCCGCCCCTCGAGCGGCAGTGCGAGCTTCGCGTGGCTAGCCGCGGTGTAGGTGCTCGGTCGCCAGCCGTCGACACCGTGGCAGTCGCCGCACTCGGTCCCCCCAGGCTGCCGATTGACCAGTTGCCTGCCGTGAACGTCGGCGTGGCAATCTCCGCAGCGCGCATGGTGGGGCCGAAGCACCGCACCAGCTTTCGAGCCCGGCGACGCGGTGGAGGTTTCCCGTGCGCGATGGCAGGCTTCGCACCGGACCTGCCGGTGCTTTCCCTCGAGCGGGTACGCGGTGCGCGCGTGATCGAAGACTTGCTGGTTGGTCTGAAGAAAGCTGTCGACGACGTGACAGCACGAGCAAGCGCTGCCGAGGCGCTGCTCGTGCGGATCGCGGTGACAGTCACTGCATTCGCCGTGGTTCACCGGCGCGAAGCTCACTACGATTTCAGCGAAGCCTGCTCCCGAGGCCGGCTGTCGTGAGTGGTGGTGGCACTTCGCGCACGAGACCTCACGATGCCCACCATCGAGCGGGTAGCGGGTCTTCGCGTGATCGAACGAAGGTGCAGGCTTCCAGGCGGCGGCGTTGTGGCAGCTCCCGCAGTCAGGACCCAGAACGAGGCCGTGCGCGTCCTCGTGACAGGCGATGCACTGCCCATCGAGGCCGAGATAGCTCGCTTCGATCTGCCGGCGCTTCATCCTACGGGCCGCCTCGGAAACGTGATAGCGAGGGGTGTGGCAACCGCGGCACTCGAGCGCCGTGTGCCGACCTTCGAGGGACCATCCCGCCTTTTGGTGATCGAACTTCTCGGCGGAGCCCTCCTCGAAGCCGATCAACACCGATTCGCGGCCACCGTGCTCTTTGTGGCATCGGCCGCAATCGTTCGTGTCTTGCTCTCCGTGCAGCCCCCGCCGCCGCTCGAGAAGCCACGAGATTTCCTCGTGGCACGCGAGACAACGGTCGCGGACGACGCTCTGCCCGCCTTCGTGGCAGCTCAAACACTGCAAGGGTCCGTCGAGCTTCTCGTGCGCGCGTGAGAGCGGCCCAGGCGAGATCTGAGCCAGGCCCGGCGGGCCGCGAGAAACGCCGATCATCACGAGGACCCCCGCCAGACGCCGTGCGCGCCGCGATTTCAGCCAGGCAGTGAAACGTCGCGGTCCGCGGGGAGCCAACCCGAAGCTCGTCGGATGGAGCCTCATCGACCAGGGTCGTCGACCGATCGACGGAGTGAAGGCTTCCGGCCGGGGATGAGATTTGTCGATCGATCTGCCGGCGGTGGTCCGGCATCGTACGGATCGGTGTCGAGATCCGACGCAGGGCGATCCTGTTGCCCGGCGGCTGCTGTCTCGGAACCTCGCTCGAGTTGCCTGAGGATCGCGTCGAGCTGGCCGACTCCCGCGACGAGTCCGATCGCGTCGAGCTGCCGGCCGCACCAAGGACACGACATCGGCTGCGCTTCGAAGATCGAGTGCACGATCGATCCGATCGACCCGATCACGTGCTCGACGGAGCATTTCGGACACCGAAGCTTCGTGAACTGCGAGGGTGGTGCCGCCGCGAGGCGGATCTGTTCCGGCGACTCGATCGTTCGAACCTGCCCGCCGTATGTGTGCGGCTCGGGTCCCGGCGGATCGGATGGCCGACCATGCTCGGACCCACCGGTCTCGAAGTTCTCGCGATACCAGCTCGCGTAGTGATGTTGAGCCCACGCGCGATCGACGAGGCCGGAGAAGATGCCTCGGAGTCCTACGCGGGTGCTGGGGTTGATCATCGCCATGAACAGATGACCGAGCAGCAACGGCGTGGCGATGATCGCCATCGACACGTGAAGCAGCCACGACAAGAACGCAACGCCCGGCATCCAGATCATGATTCCCGTCAGGATGAAAAGCGGAACGGTGAGTGTCACCATCATGAAGTTGAGCTTCTCACCGGCGTTGAACTTGCCTTGCTCCGGCAGCCGGACCGGTTTTCTCAAAAGGGAGAGCACTGTCAGAAACAGCCATCTGACGTCGTCCGCGGACCAGCTCCACGCGCGCTTGACATTGCGCAGATGAAGTCTGAAGTCGGCCAGGTCTCCGCACATCGCGAGCACCGGAAGCACCAGCAGACACAAGCCCGAGACGCGGTGCACCCAGGAGAAGACGATGCGATAGGAGCGCGAGGGATCAGGGTTGTAGACGAGCAGCAAAACGGCGGCCGATGCGAAGCAGGCCAGAAACGGGATCGCGATCGCCCAGTGCATCGTCCGTTCTGATCGACGGAAACGCAGGATCTCCGTCTGCTCGCGTGGCCGGTGCCGCAACATCTCCCGGCTCGGCAGCGGGCGCGCTGGAGCCGACGAAGAAGTGCGACTCACGCGCCCCGTAGAGGGCGTCGGTCGGAACGAGAATGCTTCGAGTGCGGCCATCAGAGCCTCCTGCGCCACGGCACAACTCCGCGACTCCAGAACGGACCCTGCACTCGCCCGCGGAGAGGCGGGGAAGGGCACCGAGACCGGTTCCAGCAGCAAGGGATGTGCCAGACGCTCGGTGCTGAAAGGGAGTGGAACAGTGCGTCACATGCCGAACGAGGTGCAGCTACCCGCGGCAACCGCAGCGATCCGGCTCCGTTCGGCTGGCAGCAAGAGGTCTGCCACGCTCGCCCGCCCGCAGATTTCCATCTCGTCATCAGGCCCGGCGTTATTGCGACCGCGGTTCATCTAGCGTCGCTCCCGTGCGCGGCCACATCCGGTAAAAGCCGGATGCCTGTGGAAAACATGTGTACAAACCGGGCCCTCTTTTGCTATATTCTCGCCTGTGCTCGCCTTTGGGACGAGCCATCGAAGTCGAGG
Source organism: Acidobacteriota bacterium (assembly GCA_020350085.1). GTDB lineage: Bacteria > Acidobacteriota > Polarisedimenticolia > J045 > J045. The sequence continues at coordinate 3,698,478 of CP070706.1, read as the reverse complement.
GAAAACGCGTCGCTAGCGCACTCCGAGAGGTTCCGACCTCGGCTGAGTGCGCACAGAGAGATGTCTCCTAACATTGACGGGCGCCGGGGAGACGGGCCGGCGGCGTCCGCACGGGATGTGGCATGCGGACGATCGCTGTGGTCCAGGCAAAGGGCGGTGTCGGTAAGAGCACGGTCGCCGTTCACCTCGCGTGCGGTCTCGCAGACGGTGGTCGTGAGACGATCCTGATCGACCTCGATCCGTCACGCGGGGCGTCGGAGTGCCTCGGGGTCGAGTCGGAACGCGGCCGAGTAGATCTGTGGGACGTGCTCAACGGGCGCGCGGAATTGCTCCAGGCCGTCGTTCCGGTTCCCGGCGTTTCCAAGTTGCGAGTCGTACCGCACGGCGTGGCGAGCTACGAAGCGCTGATGCGCAGTCTGCTGCGACTGCGCGTCGTGCTGGCGCCGCTGCGTCGCAGCAACGTGGAGTACGTGATCCTCGACACGCCACCGAGCTGGTCACCCTCCACAGCCAGGGCCCTTGCGGCGGCAGATGAGGCGCTCGCCGTCACCGAGCCCCGAACGCTCAGCCTGCAGGCGCTCGGCGATCAGATGCGGTTGATCGAGGAAACGCGCGCTCGCGACAATCCCGCGCTGAGACTGCTCGGGATCGTCCCCAATCGCGTCATGCGGACCCGTCTCGCGCGCAGCTCGATCGACCATCTGCGTGCCAGCTATCCCGGGCGAGTGCTGCCCTCGATCCGCGAGTCGGCGCGCATCGCCGAGTGTCCCCAGTACCGGATGCCGGTCAGCCGCTACGCACCTCAGAGCGCGGCCGCACACGACTTCGATTCGCTGACGCGAGCCGTGATCCGTCTGACCGCATGAGTCTGCTGGCCCGCATCAACGCTCGATGAGCGCTGAGGGAACCGACGGGACGCGGCGTACTTGCCGTCATCGCCGGTCTCGTGGTTGCGGTCATCATCGTGTATCTGGTCGAGACCCTCAGCCACGTGCTCTATACACCACCTCCGGGGGTTGACCTATCCAACCCCGAGCAGCTCGCGAGTCTGATCGGAGAGCTTCCCGTGATGGCGCTGGTGTTCGTCGTCGTGGCCTGGATTCTGGGAGCGTTCGGCGGCGCGCTCGTCGCTGCCCCGATCGCTCGCGATGCACGCGTCAGCGGCGCACTGATCGTCGGCGGCGTCATGGTACTGCTCGTCATCGCCAACCTGCTGATCATTCCCCACCCGATCTGGATGACGATCGCTGGCATCGTGCTTCCGCTGCCAGCAGCGTGGCTCGCGGCGTGGCTCGAGCCGGGATGCTCCTAGGCCTCATCGCCCGGACTGAAATGAGGGATCGTCGGGCCCGGCGACGAAGTCCGGCCGTTCGTCCCCGTTGACGTCGTCCGCCTATCTGACGCCGTCACGGTTGACAGCGGCTGCCTCCGTGCGCCGGACGTTGACCGTATCGTCGCCCCCCGCGTTGCGCAGTGACCCATTTTCCCCTTCAACGGGGGTAAGACGAACTGGTGCGGATGAACGGTTCGTCACGGTCGTGGAGGTGGCTCCGGTTGTCTCAGACGTATTCCACGCTCGGCACGGCCTCATTGGCGCGGAAGAACATCAGCGCCAGCACGATGTGCTCAGCGATGACGAGCAGCAGGCCGAGCGGTGCGAGGATGAAGATGGCGAAGCACGCCCCCTCGGCGATGGAGAGGATGGCGTAGCTCTGCATCAGGCCCTGCATCTCGCCTCGCAGGCTCAGCAGCTTGACGCCGATGATGATGCTGACGACGCCGAGCGAGACGGCGATGAGGATCATCGGGATCAAGAACGGGAGCACGAGGGCGAGGTTGGGATCGCCGGGCCCGCTGGCAGCCGAGATCACTCGTCCAACGCTGCTGAGGAGGATCAACAGCGGCCCCAGCCACAGCACGACGCCGATCGGCAGATCGACGCCGTGGTACTCGAATCGCGCGTGGAGCAGCTCTCGGAAGAGGTACAGAGCGACAAGCCCGAGGATCATCGATGCTGCGCCGAGAAGCAGCGCGATGAACGTCACGGGCAGGGCCGCGTCGCTACGCCGCAGCACCGTGTCGGCGAGCAGGCTGAGCAACACGTTGGGAGGAATCAACACAGCACTGCCTATGGCGATCCATCCTGCGGCGGTCCAACGGTGGTCTTGCATCTCGTCCTCCGTGTCCTGGCTGCTCAGACGAAGTCGGGGCGGTACTCGAGGATCTCGCCCGGCTGGCAATCGAGCTCACGGCAGATCGCCTCGAGC
>CP070706.1:3681984-3696111 GCA_020350085.1 Acidobacteriota bacterium | reverse complement strand
CGCCGCGCGATCGAGGAGCCGCTGCGTCAGATCGCCAACAACGCCGGCTTCGAGGGCTCGGTCGTCGTCAACGAGGTTCGCAACTTGGACAAGCCGACGATGGGCTTCGATGCGGCCTCGGAGAAGTACGTCGACATGATCAGCAGCGGCATCATCGATCCGACGAAGGTGGTTCGGATCGCCCTGCAGAACGCCTCTTCGGTGGCGGGCCTGATGCTCACGACCGAGGCCCTCGTGACCGAGATACCATAAGAGAAGAAGGAAGTCGCTCCTGGTGCCGGTCACATGGGGGGCGGCATGGACTTCTGATCCTCTTCATCACGAGAGGATCCGATCTTTGGCCGGAGGGGCTCTCGCTCCTCCGGCTCTTGTTTTTTGATCGAAGCGTCAAGCGGAGCCGTCAGTCAGGACAGTGCCCGTCGCGCTCCAGCTCGCGCACGTAATCACGCATGCGCTGGGCATCGTCCGCCTTCGGCTCCAGCTCCGTGTAGCGCCGAAACTGCCTGCAGGCCGTCGCGAAGTCCTGTTGCCGGTAGGCGATCAGACCGAGCTCGCGATGGGCGAGGGCGTGGTCGGCGTCGAGCTCGATCGCGCGCTGAAACGCGGCCAGCGCGTCACTTTCGAACGCATCGCCGTCGTGGCTGCTCGGCGCCGTCGCGGCCCGCTGTGCCCGTAACCTCCCGATTAAAAAGTGTGTCTCGGAATCCTCGGGCATCATCTCCAGCGCACGGTCGAGCTGAGCTTCGGCGAGACCAAGACGGCCCAACTCAAGGTTCATCCGAGCATCGTCACGAATCACGGGACGCAAGCGCCGTATGAACTCGCTCCGATCGTGCGGCTCGCTCGCGGTCGATGCTGCGGCCTCGCTCGCGATCCAGCTCTTGGCGCTCTCGATCCGCTCGCTCAATCGCGGGTGGCTGCCAAAGAAGAACCCCTCGAGCTTGCTCTGCTCTCCGTGATCCTCGCTCAAGATCTCGTAGATGCGCGGCGCCTCGTCGACGTCGTATCCGGCGGCGCGGAGCTTCTCGAACCCGCCCTCGTCGGCTTCGCGCTCAAGATCGCGGCCGTACCCGTTGACGGCGGCGATGAAGGCGAGCTTTAAGCCGAGGCCGAGCAGCAGATCGGACAGCACGCCGATCTGCGCGGCGCGGCTGTAATCGCCCTCCTCCCACGCCTCGCCCTGCTCACCGGCCAGAATCACCGCCCCGACGACCGCGGCCGCGAGGAATCCGTACTGCCTGTTTCTCGCAGCGCGCCGATAGCGCAGCATGTGCCGATTCTCGACGTGCGTCATCTCGTGACCGAGAACGGTCGCGAGTTGATCCTCGTTTTCCGTGCGCGACAGCATGCCGGTGTGAACGTAGAGCGAGCCGTGCGGATAGGCGAACGCGTTCAATGTGGGGTTCTCGAGCACGGTGACGCGGTAACGGACTTCTGGGTTGGCCGCCATCTCGGCGGGCGTCAGCCGGGCGGCCACCCGGTCGAGGTAGTCCTCGAGCAGCGGGTCCGCGTATACCTTGAATTCACCCAGCAGCTTGCGCTCTTCTTCCCGTGATTGGCGCCAGAGCGCGCGCTCGTCGCGCTCCGGCTCGAAGGCCGCGCCACTGGCCGAGATCGGAGGCAGACTCGTCGTCGCGCACGCTGCGAGGAAAGCCACCAACGTGACGAGTGCCAGTCCGCGAGTCGCTTTGCGGGCTATCATCGTCTTCTCCCCGAGCCGGGTGGCCCCGGGTGGTCGCAGACCCTCTCAGGAGCCACTTTAGCCCATACCGCTTCGGCGGCGCCGCTCGAGTGCCGAGCGACGCCGCAGGGTGCCGAAGCTGGAAGAGGAGTGACATCGTGACCGCTTCGCTCGTGTTGACCGTCATCGGAGATGACCGCCCCGGGCTGGTCGAGTCCGTATCCGAGGTCGTCGAGGGCCACGGCGGCAACTGGCTCGAGTCGCGCATGGCTCGGCTGTCGGGCAAGTTTGCCGGCATCGTCCAGATCGAAGTCTCGGCCGCCGAGTCGGCGCGGCTCGAGCGTGCTCTCGGCGAGCTGTGCTCTCGCGGCCTGCACGTCGTGGTCGAGTCCGCTGGCGATCCCGGACCGGGGCTCGACCAACGAGGCTGGCACCGATTGACGCTCGATGTGGTCGGCCAGGACCGCCCGGGGATCGTCAAGTCGATCTCACACGTTCTCGCCGAGCGCGGCGTGAACGTCGAAGAACTCGACACCGATCGGCGTAGCGCTCCGATGTCGGGGCAGATGCTGTTTCATGCCAAGGCGCGGCTTCGCCTGCCGCCGGAGGTATCGCTCGACGAGCTGCATGGCGCGCTCGAGCGGGTCGCCGCGGATCTGATGGTCGATCTGAGACTGCTCGACGCCACCACGCCGACGCCTTCCTGACGACGCCCCTCGCACCTCCGATCCCGGTGAGGGTTCCGGTACGCGCGATGGTACAGCGCTCGACGAATCATCTGGGCTACATCTCGTCAGACTCGTACGCGTCGAGAATCGCTCCATCGACCTTGAACAGCTTGGCTATGATGGCGACGCGCATCCACATGCCGTTGCGCTCCTGGCGCCAGTACATGACGCGCGGATCCTCGACGTAATCGACCTCTGGATCGATCTCATCGCGCTTGGGCAGAGGATGGAGCAAGCAGGCCGTCTGCTTCATGCGCCGGAGGTGATTCATCGTGAACACGAACTCCTTCGTCGCCGGCACATGCTTGCCCGTGGCGAGATGGTCGTACTCGTCTTGAATCCGAGTCATGTACACCGCATCGACGACGTCGATCGCCTCCGAGATCGAACCGATCATCTGCCAGGAAATCTCGTTGCGGTCGAGAAACTCGAGCAGATCGGCGCGCATCTGGTATCTCTCAGGAGCTGCGAAGAACAACTGTACGCCGCGGTAGTTCTTCATCAGGTAGCTCAGCGAGCGCACAGTTCGGCCGCGAGCGAGATCGCCGACGAGCATGAAGCTCTTCCCGTCGATACCGCCGATCGGCTCGAGAGCCTTGTCCAGCGTGTAGATGTCGAGAAGCGCCTGGGTCGGGTGCTGCTGGCTGCCCGATCCGCCCGAGATGATCGGCACGGGCCGGTCCTGCTCCTCGATCCGCAACCGTCGATGAGCCTGCATCGCTGTCCAGAACGCGGCCGCGCCGGCATTCTCGTCGCTGTGGCGCATGACGACAAGATCGACGTAGGAGATGAACGTGCGCACCGAGTCGACGAGTGACTCCCCCTTGGAGATCGAGGAGATGTTGACGTCGCGCACGGACATGCGGTTCATGCCCAGGTAGGCCTGGGCCGTATTGAACGACATGAACGTGCGCGAGCTCGGCTGCACGAAGAAGTTGAGCGCCATTCTGTGCCGCAGCAGCTGCGACATGACGTTCGCACCTCCGGGCTGCCGGTGCAGAAACCGGCAAGCATCGGCGAGCCGGCAGTAAGCATCGAGGTCCTCTCTGCTGAACTGCTGCGAGTAGAGAATCGCGAAATCCCTGATGTAGCGCACCTTGACCGCGTCGGGCAGTGAAAGAAAGTCGGCCAGCGTCATTTCCATCATCGGCGGCTGCTCTCCTTGCTCGCGCCGATTATCTCGCAGCCGACCGCCGATTGGCGAGGGCCGGGCACGGAGATCATCCGTTGTGCTCGCGGGCTCGAGGCGGGGTCTCAGCTCGATTTGTCAGGACACGGCGAGCCTCGCTACAGACCCCCGGATCCGCAGCGGCGGCCCAGCAGCGGGAAATGAGTGTGGTTTGCTGTCGGGTGGCGAAGGGCCGGCGCGGCGACTAGCACCACTCGATCTTGTCGACCGCTCGGTGCACCACGTAGACGCGCTCGTTGTTGCTCGCGGCTTCGGCCGGCACGATGAAAAAGCCGGGGTGATTGGTGTTGTAGCCGACGGTGAAGCCGATCAGCTCCTCGCCGTCGAAGAACCTGATCCGCAGCCTTCGCCCTGGCCGTCGGGTATCTGAAGCCGCGGAAGGAGCTGCAAAACCGCCCCCCATGGGAGAGCCGGACCGATGGCCGGCGCGCTGACGATCGCCCTCGAAGGTCCTGACGAAGAAGACCGCCTTGAGTTCATCGAGCGTGATCGTGGTGGCACGAGCCGCTTCGTGGCCCAGCTCGTGCACGTGGAACTCGGGCTTGTTGGGGTAGAAATCGCGCGTGGTGCCCCTAATTTTTCGACCGTCCCTGTAGCGTGCGACGACTCTGACCTGGCCGGCCTGCGGAATCGGCATCGTCGGCTCCTCCGGGAGGTCGAATATAGGCCCGCCCGCCGGCGGCATCAGCCGCTCGGGGCGATGTCATCTCGAGCGGGCCCGCGATCGAGCCGCGGCTAGCCGAGCATCGCGGGGTGATTAGCCGCGCGCCGTGCGCTCTCGCGGGAGATCTCCCCGGCCCGCACGAGTTGCAGCAGATGGCGCTCCAACGTGATCAGTCCCTGTCTGCCGTGCGATTCGATCGTGGAGTAGATCTGGTGCCATTGCCCGGTGCGGATCAGGTTCGCGATCGCCGAAACGTTGCGGAGCACTTCCATCACGAGCCGCCGTCCGCGCGCGTCGCGACGGACGACCAGCTTCTGCGCGAGGACGTACGACAGACTGAACGACAGTCTCGTCGAGATCTCGCGAACCCGCTCCGGCGGGAACATGTCGACGATGCGCGAGATCGAACCGACCGTGTCCCGGGTGTGGAGCGTGGAGAACACGAGATGGCCCGTCTCGGCCGCGCTGAGCGCCAGCGCCGCGGTATCGCGGTCCCGCATCTCGCCCACGAAGATCAGGTCTGGGTCTTCACGCAGCGCGCTGCGCAGGCCTTTGTGAAACGATGGTATGTGCCGGCCTAGCTCTCGTTGAGAGATGACGCTGCGCTCGCCCTCGAGCACGTACTCGATCGGGTCCTCGAGCGTGATGATGCGCACGGCACGTTCGCGGTTGATTCGATGTAACAGGCTGGCGACGGTGGTCGACTTCCCGCTACCGCTGATGCCGGCCACCAACACGAGCCCTTGTGTCAGCGCGCTGATGTCACGCCACGTCTGATCGGTCGGGATGCCGATCGCGGACACATCCGGCACCTGTCGCGGCAGCACGCGGATGGCGCAGGCGAGCCCGTCACGATCGTGGAACGCATTGAGCCGGAAGCTTAGGCCCTCGCCATCGAGCTCGAAGCTCGCATCCACGTCCGCAGGCGCATCGGACAAGAGGCGCCGCGCTTGCGCATCGGTCAGAAGCGGCAGAACGAGCTCTTCGGCCACCTGGGCGCTGACGGGCACACCGGCCGGCAGCGGCTGCAGTTCGTTGTCGAAGCGATAGCAGACTGGCTGTCCGACCTTGATGTGGAGATCCGACCGGCGCCAGATGCCGTCGAGGTGGCTGGACGGATCGGCAAACCGCGCCAACAGATCGAAGATGCTCAGCCGCTGCGCCCCGGCCACGTAAACGGGCGCCCGCAGCCTGGGGTCTGCGACCGAGCTGAGACGGTACCCTTCACGAGAGTCGTTCATCGGCTCGAATCTACGCTCCTGCGCGCCGAATGTCCGTGCCCGAGGGCTCGAGCCCACATATTCGAGCCCGAATTCTGCAGATTGTCTCGCCATCTCGCCGCGCGGACCACCGCCGAAGGTCCCGCCCGGAGGCGCGAAGAGGCGGCATCGCCCGAGATGTATCCTGTGCCCCGCCCCACCCCGGCCCGCTCTCGATCGTCCGGGAAAGGAGAGCTGATGAAGCGAGGCCTGCCTCTCGCGTTGCTCGCCGGCAGCGCCGCAGCGATGATCGGGCTCCCGCTGGTGCCCCATCCCGCGGCCGGCTGGTTGTTCGTCATCGCCTCGCTGCTGGTGCCTGCGGCTCTGATCGGACTGGGCACCGCACCGGCGCGTCGGCCGCGTGCTCTCGCCGCCACGCTGATCGGCTCGTGCGCGGTCCTCGAGGCAGGAGCGCTCGCTCTGCTCGGGCTCTCGGCGAGCTCGCCGCGCTCGATGATCTGGCACGGTCTTCCGCTCAGCAGCTGGGTCATGTTCGCCGTGCTCGGACTCGCGCCGCTGGTGCTGACCTGCGTCGGCTTTGCATGGCTGTTCGATGTCCGCAGCCTCGACGCCGACCAACTCGAGCGACTGCGCCGTGCCAGACGAGCGGCACGGCGATGACCCTGCCCCCTGCGGCTCGTCCCGGCGTGCTGCTGGCCATCGCGGGCTACGCGTTGATCATCGTCGTGATCGGTGCGTGGTCCGCCCTGCGCACGCGCGATGCTCGCGATTTTTTCATCGCTGGCCAGCGCCTCGGCCTGTGGGTGACCGGTGTGGCGACGATGTCGTCCGCGTTCAGCGGGTTCGTGTTCATCGGGGGGCCCGGCTTGACGTACCGGCTCGGGATGAGTTCGCTGTTCATCTGCCTTCCGGTGGGCTTTACGGCTGCGCTGTTGTGCTGGACAGTCGGGCGGCGATTGCGGCTGCTGGCCGAAGTCCGCGAGGTGTACACGATTCCCGACGCGCTCGCGTGCCGCTTCGGCTCGCCCGCAGCCACCAGCCTTTCCGCGGCTGCGATCGTGGTCGGATCGATCGGCTATCTCGCGGCGCAGTTGCTTGCCCTCGGCGTGCTGCTCGAGGCGGCGCTCGGCACGCGGGAGACATGGGGTGAGACGGGACTGGCCCTGGCGATCGGTGCCGGGCTTTTGATCGTGGTCGGCTACAGCTTCATCGGCGGGATGGTCGCCGGTGCCTACACGGACCTCGTGCAAGGACTGCTGATGATGACGACGGCAGTGCTCGTCTTCGGCAGCGCGGTCCACGCTGCCGGCGGCCTGTCGCAGATCGGGACGAGCATCGCGGCCTCGCCGGCCTTTGGCGACGCGTTTCTCGAGCCTCTCGGCCGGGCCTCGGCCTGGACGGCGTTCGGGTTGTTCTTCGTTTTCGGCGTCGGCACGCTGGGCCAGCCTCACATGCTGCACAAGTTCTTCATGCTCGACGATCCGCGCAAGCTCCGCTGGCTGCCGAGCGTGCTGGCGGGAAGCCAGACGCTGAGCCTTCTGATGTGGGTCGGTCTGGGACTCGCCGTTCCGGCGCTCGTGGCTCAGGGACGTATGGACCCGCTCGAGCATCCCGATGAAGCGACGCCAGCGTTTCTGCTTCACTTCGCCTCGGAGCCGCTGGCGGGGCTGGCCATCGCGGGCGCGCTGGCGGCGATCATGTCGACCGCGGACTCGTTTCTCAACATCGCCGCGGCGGCACTGGTACGCGATCTGCCGCGCGCTCTCGGCCGCCCGTTGCGCCGCGAGCTGGCCTGGGGTCGGTGGGCCACGCTCGCGGTTGGCGGCGCGGCAGGAGCCGCGGCATGGCTGTACGGCGATCTGATCGCGCTGCTGGGCACGTTCGCCTTCGGCACGTTCGCGGCTGCGCTGGCCCCCGTGCTCGCCGTCGGACTGTGCTGGGAGAGGGTCCATGCCCGCGCCGCCGTGGCCTCCATCGCCACCGGCCTGAGTTTGAATCTCATCCTCGAGTTGATCCGCACGCGCACGCAGCTTGCGGACAGCCCCTGGTGGCCGTTGACCGCCGAGATTCCACCCGCTTGCTTGGCGCTCGCGGCCTCGTTCGTGGTGCTGCTCGCGGTGAGTCTGCTCGTGCGCTCGCCCAGTCATGGCAGAGGCGGCGATCAACACGAGATCGATGACGACGTGCGTTTGGCGTTGAGTCTCTGATCTTCCGACGAGGCGGGTGAGCGCCGGACGAGGGTGCGGTCAGGAGGCGCCAGGAAAACCCATCGATGCCAGCCCTCTGACGACCTTGGCACCGGGAGGAATCGACAGCTCGAAAGTACCTTCCGAGATCGGCGGATTGACCGTCAGTTGCACCATCTCGAGCTCGATCACGTCACCCTCGCCCGACGTGTAGCGTACGCGGCGCGGCAGACCGGCCTCGCGATCGATCCACAAGCGGATCTCGGCGATCCGCTTGCGGATCCGCCGTGACTTGGGGATCAAGACCAGCTCGGCCGAATTCGGCTCGTCAGCCTGCTGGTTCAACGTCACCTGGAACTCGCGCCTAAGAGAAGAGGTATCTTCACCGATCGCGACCAGGCGCCGAATGCGACGCTCGCTGCGCGAGATGGAGATCGTCTCGATCTCGTTGCGGGACGGGATCCAGCCGGTCAGCTGTCCGTCCGAGAGCACGTAGGTCCGTATTTCCGGCTCCCGGTACTCCCAGCGAATGTTGCCGGGGCGCTGGAACAACAGCGTGCCCTTGAACACCTGAGGCTCGGCCAGCATCGCCATGTGACGCGTCTCGACGAGCTCGGCCCTCAGTGAGTTCATCGACCGTTGCGCCTCGTCGATGCGATCGAGAATCTTCTGGATGCCGGCGTCAGCGCGGGCCCGTGACTTGCGCGCCGCCCTGTCCGGCTCCGCCAGGCCGGCGCCGCACACCGCCAGCGACAGAGAGAGCAGCAGGACCAGCACGCGCCGCGCGGCGCGCGTGCCCAGCGCAGGCTCGTTGAGATACGGCATCGGATCTCCTCGGTGGCCGGACCGGCCGGGCGGCGGCCCCGGTTGCCGCGCGTCGGCAAGCGCGGCGACGCCACGGCGGGCCGACCGCGGCGACCATCGGGGATACTAACCCGGATTGCCCGTTAACACTCGCCGCAACGCCGCGCGGCGACCGCGGTAGAGGGGTTGATGAGTTTTCCGGGCGAGCCCCGTGCCGTTTCGACGCCTCACCCCAAGCTCGGATCGGCGCCGCACCGTGCTCGTCGAGACTGCGCTCGTGCGGTATGGTGAGGGGCTCATCAACGAAGGCCCGAGCGTTCCCGGCAAGGGCTCTCCCACGCACCAGCCCGCGGGGACCGATTCGGACCGCATCAGACCGACCCACGATTGCGGAGAACTTGTGCCATGGCCGAGACCGCCTTCCCCCTGACCAAGATGAACGACGATCAAGAGCTGCTGCTCGCCGAGGTGCGACGATTCAACGAAGAGATCGTCCGCCCGCGCCTCGCGGAGATGGACCGGGAGGCGAAGCTCGATCCGCTGGTCCTGAAGCATCTGTTCGAGATGGGCTTGATGGGCATCGACGTACCCGAGCAGCTGGGCGGGTCCGGCATGACTTTCACGGACGCGATCTTGGTGATCATGGAGCTCGCGCGCGTCGATCCTTCGGTGGCGACCGTGTGCGATGTCCAAAACACCCTCGTGACCAACGCCATTCAACGCTGGGGATCGGAACAGCAGAAGAAGGTGTACCTGCCGTCGCTCGCGGCGAACACCGTCGGTGCGTACTGTCTGTCCGAGGCCGAGTCCGGCTCGGACGCCTTCGCGCTTCGCACGCGTGCGGTGCGAGAGGCCGGCAAATGGCGCCTGAACGGCAACAAGCTTTGGATCACCAACGGGCACGAGGCCGGGTTGTTTCTCGTGTTCGCCAACGCGGATCCGGACAAGGGCTACAAGGGCATCACCTGCTTCATCGTCAGCCGGGACACACCTGGTTTCGAGATCGGCAAGAAGGAGGACAAGCTCGGCATTCGGGCGTCGAGCACTGTCGAGATCATCCTCAAGGATGTGGAGATCGATGACGATCGCGTGCTCGGAGAGGTCGGCAAAGGATACAAGGTCGCGATCGAAACCCTCAACGAGGGAAGGATCGGCATCGGGGCGCAGATGGTGGGTTTGGCGCAGGGTGCGCTCGACCACGCCACGAGCTGGGCCAAGGAGCGTCAACAGTTCGGCCGCGCGATCGCCGGTTTCCAGGCCGTTCAGTTCGCGCTGGCGACGATGGATGCAAAGATCGAGGCCGCTCGGCTGACGGTGCTCAACGCAGCGCGTCGCAAAGAGATGGGTGAGCGCTTCGTTCGCGAAGCCGCCATCGCCAAGTGGTTCGCCGCCGAGGTCGCGGACCATTGCTCCTCGATGGCCGTCGAGCTTTACGGTGGATACGGCTTCACGCGCGATTACCCGGTGGAGAAGCTGTTTCGAGACGCGAAGATCGGCAAGATCTACGAAGGCACCCACTTCATGCAGCTGCAAACGATCGCCAAGCTGCTGCTCGCAGACTAGTTGAAGGGCTGTTCGACGGCTCTTGCCCGGCTCGAGCGCGGGACTAGCGATTGAGTGCCATGTGCGTCAGGCGGGTCAGCGTCGTCTCGGGCACGCCCGTCGGCCTACGGGCCATCTGAGCCTCTACGTCCCGGCGAATGTCCGTCCACTCCTGCTCGGCGATCCGCAGGAAAGCCTCGACCACCTGCGGGTCGAACTGCGATCCGCTGTAGTCGATCAGCTCTTGTCGTGAGTGGGAGTAGGACAATGCGGCGCGGTACGGGCGATCAGAGGTCATCGCGTCGAAGGTGTCCGCGACGGCAAACAGGCGCGCTCCGATCGGGATCTGCTCCTGCTTGAGCCCGTGAGGGTATCCGCTACCGTCCCACTTTTCTTGATGTGAGAGCACGATGCTGGCCGGAATCGCGAGGAACGGGATGTCTTTGAGCATCTCGTAGCCCAGCTGCGCGTGCATCCGCATGATCTCCCACTCTTCCGCATTGAGTGGGCCCGGTTTGCGCAGAATGGCGTCCGGAATGCCGATCTTTCCCACATCGTGCAGCATCGCGCCCCGGCGAATGCTCGTCAGCTCCGGATCCACGATCCCCAGCTCGCGCGCCAGGCACGAGGTGTATTCGACGACGCGCAGCGAGTGGCCTTGCGTCTCGGTATCGCGATAGTCCAGTGCGATCATCAAAGCCGTCAGCGTGCTGTCGTAGGCGGACTTGATCTCCTCGTTAAGACGGCGAATCTTGGACATCGCCTGCAGCACTTCACGCGTGCGGTCGTCCACGAGCCGTTCGAGATGGTTCTGGTACGCACGGTTCTCGAGCACGAGCCGCCGCTTCTCGAGCGCTTGCTCGGTGCGTGCGCGCACCTCCGGCAACGAGAACGGCTTGCACACGTAGTCCGACGCGCCCGAGAGCATCGCTTTGACGGCGGTGCCCGCATCGTCGATGCCCGTGACCATCATCACCGCGACATCTGGCCGCTTGTCCTTGAGCCAGCGTAAGAGCTCGGTGCCGGACTCGCCCGGCATGTCGATGTCGCACAGCGCCAAGTCGAACTCGTCCCCGCCCTCGAACCGAGCGCGGGCATCGATCGCCGACGACGCGGTGTCGACGTGGTAGCCGAAAGCCTCCAGGCCCTCCCGCAACAGGTCTCGCACCGACTGATTGTCGTCGATGACCAGGACCCTGGCCTTGGCTTCCATTACTCGCCTCTTCCCCACGGCGCGAGCGCGTGGCTCGCGGCCAACGGCACAGACTGCCATTCAGAGCCGATCATCATCCGTCTCTCCCCGCGCGGCCCCAGAACGCCGGGGGGACATCGGTCCCCCAGTTCATCAGTGCGCCCCAGCCCAGTTATCGGCAACTCCGACATCGACCTTTAGCGGCACCTCCAGCCGGGCCACACCCTCCATGGTCCGGCGCACGAGTCCGGTCAGCGCTTCGAGCTCGTCCGGCGGCGCCTCGAGCAGCAGCTCATCGTGCACCTGCAGCAGCAGCCGAGCCTCGTGGCCGCGGTCCTCGAGCTGTGCGGCGAGCCTGACCATCGCCATCTTTACGATATCCGCGGCTGTCCCCTGCACGGTGGCATTGACCGCTTGCCGCAGCAGCTGCTCGCGGGCCAATCGGCTGAGCCGATCCCCCCCCGCCCCATGGAGCAGCTCCGGAAACAAGCGAACCCGACCGAACAGCGTGCGCACCTCGCCGCTGCGCTGCACCTCGTCGATGACGCCGTCGATGTAGGCCTTGACCTGCGGATAGCGCTCGAAGTAAGCCTGGATGAAGCCGCGCGCCGCCTCGCGCGTCATCTTCTGCTCGCGGGCGAGGCGAAACTCCGACATGCCGTAGATGATGCCGAAGTTGACCGCTTTGGCCTGCGCCCGCATCTCGGCCGATACTTCCTCGATCGGTACCCCGGCGACGAGGGCCGCCGTGTAGCGGTGCACGTCCTGCCCCTCCCGAAACGCTCGGATCAGCTGCGGATCGTCGGACAGGTGCGCGAGAATGCGCAGCTCCATTTGAGAGTAGTCCGCGGAGACGAAACTCCAACCCTCTTGCGGCACGAATGCGGCCCGGATCTCGCGGCCGAGTTCGGTGCGCACCGGTATGTTCTGCAGGTTCGGATCGGACGACGACAGCCGGCCGGTCGCCGCGCCGAGCTGGTGGAACTGGCCGTGAATCCGCTGATCGGCCGGACCGACGAGCTTCGGCAACGCATCCACGTAGGTGCTCTTGAGTTTTGTCAGCTCGCGATACTCCAGCACCAGCGCCGGCAGCTCGTGCTGCTCCGCCAGCGACTCGAGCACCTCCTGCCCGGTCGAGTGGGCACGCTTTTTCTGGGTCCGCCGTCCCGTCGGCTCCAGCTGCAGCTCTTTGAACAGCACGTCGCGCAGCTGTTGGGGCGACTGAATGTTGAACGGATGACCGGCCAGCTGGTGAATCTGGTCCTCCAGACTCGCGATCCGCGCCGCAAGACGCGCCGACATCGCCTCGAGCTGGCCGACATCGAGCCGGATTCCGTGGCGCTCGATCTGTTCGAGCACGCCGACGAGAGGGGTTTCGACAGTCTCCATCAGCTCGAGCAGATCCTGCTCTCGCAGCCGCTCGCGCAGCACGCCGGCCAAGCGCCACGTGATGACCGCATCCTCGACCGCATAGCGCGCCACCTGCTCGATCGGCACGCGATCGAGCGTCTGCTCCTCGTCACCCGAGCCGGCAACATCGTGGTAGGCGATCAACCGCTCGCCGAGGTAGCGGTGGGCGAGATCATCGAGCTTGTGCGAAACGCTGCGGCCCGGCTCGAGCAGCTGGGCCGCGATGAGCGTGTCGAAGGCCAGACCTCTGAGCGACAGGCCGTGGCTGTGCAGCACGGCGATGTCGAACTTGGCGTTCTGGGCCACTTTGCCGATCTTTTCGTCGGCCAGCACTCGCGCCAGCCGCTCGCGTGCCAGCTCCCAATCGAGCTGACCGGCCGACAGATGCCCGACCGGAAGGTAAAAGCCTGCATGGTCGGAACACGCGAGCGAAACGCCGACCAGCTTGCTGCGGCGCGCGTCGAGCGAGGTGGTCTCCGTGTCGAACGCGACGAGCTCGGACTCTCTCAGCTGGCTCAGCGCTTCCTCGAGCGCCTCGCGCGTGTCGAGAATCTGTACTTCGAGCGATTCTCCGGCCGCGGCTACCTCTCCGGCCAACTGCTCGTACTCCTTCGTGAGTCGGCCGAATCCCAACCGCCGGAACAAAGCCGCTGCCGCGGCGGCATCGGGCTGCTCCGGCCGCATCGCGTCGAGATCGAGCTCGACCGGTGCGTCGCGCCGGACCGTGACCAGCGACCGCGAGAGCTCGAGCTGCGCATCGTGCTCCGCGATCGCCAGCCAGGCCTTTGGCTGGGTCTTCTTGCCCAGGTCGTTGAGCACTTTGCGTGCGCTGCGCGCTTCGACGCCGGACAGCGCCGCGAGCCGGGCCGCCGCCTCGAAGCGCCGGACGAGATCCTCGGTGAGACCATCCGGCGGCCCGGCGGCGAGCGAGCCCTCGAGAGCGGACAACGCGGCCGCTGGCTCGGCCAACTCGCGCAGCGAGCGTCGCCACGCGTCGGCATCGTCGGCCCGCAGCTGCTCGAGTGCCCGCTCGCGAACTTGCCACAGCTCGGCGAACCAGCCCGCGCGCCGCCGAATCGTGTCCACTCCCCCGTAACGCCGGACCATCGCCTTGGCCGTCTTCTCGCCGATCCCCGGCACTCCGGGCACGTTGTCGACTTTGTCCCCCATCAAGGCCAGCACGTCGACGACGTGCTCCGGCCTGACACCGAATACCTCCTCGACGCCGTCGGGATCGAGGACGCGGTCCTCTTTGGCCGGGTTGAGCACCGCGACGTCTTCCTCGACGAGCTGGTAGAGGTCCTTGTCCGAGGTGACGATGACGACCCGAAGGCCGCGCGCGCGAGCCTGCTCGGTCAGGGTCGCGATGACATCGTCCGCCTCGAATCCCTGCGCCATCAGCTGAGGCCATCCCAGCGCCGAGCAGACCTCTATCGCCAGCGGAAACTGCGGCGCCAGCTCCTCCGGCGGCGGGGGCCGATTCGCCTTGTACTGATCGTAGATTTCGTCGC
>CP070706.1:3677368-3681884 GCA_020350085.1 Acidobacteriota bacterium | reverse complement strand
TCAGCGAGCCAAGCGATGCGACGCGCTCCGCCGAGTGCGCTCGGCACGTTGACGATCGTCGCATCCTTCGCTTCGAGCGCTCCCTCAGCGAGGATCCGGATTTCGAAGTCGTCGGGCTGCAGCTCTGCGGTGGGCACGCTGCGACGGGTCTCGCCGTCGTGACATCCCGCCGCCAACGAGATCAGGCCGGCCCAGAGCACGGCGCGCGCGATGGCGCTCACGAGGTCCTCTCCTCCCGCGTGATGACCTGATCGCCGCGCTTGAGGCCGTTGCGCACGACGACGCGGCCCGCCCAGCGCTCGCCTAGCTCGACGCGCACGGTCTCCGTCGCTCCGTCGGCCCGCTTGACCTCAACGACGGGGCCTTGATCCGTCTGCCGCACCGCCGTTTCGGGAACTTGGATCAGAGGTTCGTCCGAGGGAACGAGGATCTCGAGCTGGGTCGCCATTCCGGGCCGCATCAGCTCTGGGTCCGGATCATCGATCGCCACGACCGCGTCAAAGATCATCTTCGGCACGTCGTACGACTTGGCCCTGAACAGCCTGCCCAAGCGGGTGATCCGGCCTGTAAAGCGGCGCTCCGGGGCGGCGTCGATGCGAACCTCCACCGTCTGTCCCACCTCGACGTAGCCCGCGTCGGGCTCGTCGACCTGCGCGGCCACCTCCATGTGGGCGAGGTCAGCCAGCTCGAGAATGCTGCGCCCGGTCCATATCCGCTCGCCGATTTGCGGCTTCTCGCCGTTCCAATTCGGCACGTGCACGACGAAACCAGAGCGCGGCGCCGGAACCGTCATCCTGTCGATCTGGTCGCGAATCTGCTCGACCTCGGATTCGAGCCGCGAGACTTTGCGCTCTGCGGCCGCCACTTTGGCCTCGAAGTTCTCGCGTTGCGTCGTGACGCGCTCGACAGCCAGCTCGACTTCTCTGCTAGCCACCTCGAGATCGATGCGCAACTTCGCCAGCTCGTTATGTGTCAGCAGCTGCTCGGGAACGGACAGCCGACGCTCGGTCTGCGACTTCTTGGCTTGCGCTTCGACCTGCTCGAGCAGCATCCGATCGAGCTTCTCCTGCTCCTCGAGCCGCGCCTTGTCCAGCTCCTTGCGAGCCGTTTCCAGCTCCGATTCGCGAACGCGCAGCCGCTCTTGCTGCTCTTCGGTATCGAACGAGACGACCGGCTCACCTTCGCTGACTTCCTCCCCTTCGGTCGCCAAGCTCGTCAACGTGAAGTTCCAGGTGCGGGGAATCACCGGACAGCCGACGAGCACGCTGTTGGACGAGCGAAGCTCTCCGCTGGCCTCGATGCGGCGGACGAACGGTTCGGCGCGCACCTCGACCAGCAGCTCGCGTTGTTGCGCGAACAGGACGCTGCCCGTCCACGCCGCGAGTGCGGCCATCATGAGCAGCCCGAGCAGCCCGAACGCCAGCCGGCGTCGTGACTTGCTAGTGGCAGCCACGGCTCATCCTCCTGCGGCCGGAGCGGGGCCCGGCGGCTCGATCACGCCGCCCTCTGGAAGGGGCGCATTCTGCGGATCGACCGCGCGCACGGCGGCGTGGGTCTCTTCGCGACCGAGCAGCTCGATGGCGACCGCTTTTCCACCAGCGAGCTTGACCCACGCCCGCTCACCATCGCGGCCGATCTGAGCCAGCGGCACTTGCAGAGCATCTTCGTAGTCCGCGACGACGATCTCACAGCGGACGCTCATTCCAGGTTTCATCAGCTCCACGTCGGGCTGGTCGAGGCCGAGCCTCACGGAGAAGTACGGCGCTTTGCCCCATTGGGGGCGAAGCTCGCCAGCTCTTCCGATGGACAAAACCTCCCCGCGAAACGGCTTCTCCGGGTAGGCATCGAGAAAGATCGTCGCGGGCTGTCCGATGGCGAGGCTCAAGGCCTCCGCCTCGCTCGCCCACGCGGCCACTTGGAGCGTGGACAGGTCCGGGATGCTCGCAACGAGCATCGATGCTTGCAGTCGGTCGCCTTCGCGAATCTTGCGACCCCACCAGGGATGCTCCTCGTGCACGACGATCCCGGCGCGCGATGCGCGCATTTCCAGCTCGTCGAGCTCATCCTCGTAGCGCTCGATCTGGTCCCGGTTCTGCTCGATGCCCACGTCGATGGCGAACAGCTCGGCCTGTTCGCTGACATGCTCGGCCGCCTCGGCGAGCTCGGCCTCCTCGAGCTTCTTCTTCTTTCTCTGCTTCTCGAGCTGAGACTTACGATACGCTGCCCCTTCGATCACCGATGCCGGCACAGACGCGTCGATGGCTGCTTTGCGATACTCGCCCTCCGCCCGCACGCGCTCGAGCTGCAAGTCCAAGCGGCGCTGGCGCGCCTCGGCCAGCTTGAGCTCGCGTTGTTGGCGCTTGTCCAGCAGCTCACGCTGCTCCTCCTCGAGCCGATCCTGGACCCCCGCGGGGTCGAAGCGTGCGATCGCATCACCTTCGCCGACGCGAGCGCCCTCTTCGATGAGCCAGGTGAGCTGAAGCTCCCAGGTGGACGTCAGCGGCACGGCGAAAGTGTCCGCCTCCGCGGCGTCGAGACTGCCGGTGAGAACGAGGATCTGCTGGAACGGACCGCGTGTGACGCGGTCCTGTTGCGTGGCGTCTGGGGCCGCGAGAGGCCTCGCTGCCGGGAGAGCCAAAGCCAAGAGCAGGATGAGACCGGCAGATCGTACCGAGACCCGGGTGACGCGGCGCCTCGGTCGATCCGGACGGCTCATCGCTTGCCTCCGCTCATCGCGTGCCCGGCGCGAGTCCAGCCGGTTCGCTCATGAATAACTACGATGCAGGAGAGGTCGTGCGTCTAGTCGTGATTATGACGGAATCTCCAACAGTTTGCCCCGATCGGAACGAACACGACCCCCTCGCTGTCCGCCCCGTTCAACCGACCGATGAGATCGCGAAAGCTTTCGTAGCGATCTGGCGAAATCTCGGCGGAAAGGAGGCTGGCGTGTCGTGTGTAGGTGAGTCGCCCTTGGGCGAAGCTCCACTCGGCGCGGGCTTCGAGGTCCTCGCTGATGAACTCGCGCGGGTCCGGAAGCTCCTCGGGAACCCAGCCCTCTGGAATCTCGATCATCGCCTCCAGAGTCTCGGATCGCGGCATCCCGAGCTGCAGCGGCCAGCGGCGTGGTGGCGGCGCGAGTCCACCCACCAGACCGTAGCCGAGCTCCCCCGGCTGTAAGATGAGCAGGTTGCTCACCCGGCGACCGAAGCGTCCTCCCTCGATCGAGGTCTGGGCGCGAATCGGCCCCAGCGGCTCATCCAGCCCATCGATCTGGTATTGCTTCACGGACGCCCCAGGGAATCGACCTTGCAGCTCGCGCACCATGTCGCGTTGACGCTGCTCCGTCTGCTTGAGCTCTTCGTAGGCTCGAATTCTGGCGGCCTGCTGACCTGACCAGGTTTCGATGAGCGTTCCGCTGAGCAGCGTCGCCTGGGCATCGATCGTCGCTTCGAGACGTCTCGACACGTTCGCCGAGTCCGCCGGCTGGACGGGTAAGGTGACGAGCGTGGCACCATTCGGCCGCACGAGCAGCGCCGTCGTTCCTTGATCCATCTCCGGCAGGTCCCAGGGGCTCGAGGAGGACGCCGTCGTATCGAGAAACACGACGCGACCCACACCGTCGATCTCGGCCGTAGCCCACAGCTCGGTCCCGATTCCCTCTGGCAGCACGATCGCAGCGATGCAGTGGTTGAACTGGCCGGGTGTCGGCACCTCAGGATCCAGCGCGCCGAGTCGCTGCGTGCGAACGAGCACCGGATAGCTCTTCGTGCCCCACGCGCCGACCAGAGAACGCATCAAGAACGACTTGTCCTTGCAGTCACCGAAGCGGTTCTTGCAGACGAACGCTGGACTGTAAGGCTTGTAGCCGCCGATGCCGATTTGGATCGAGACGTATCGGACGCTACGAGCGACGAAATCAAAGGCCGCCACCAAGGAGCCGAGGAAGCCTGCCTTCTCCGCCGGCCGCAGCTTGGCGCCCAGGGCTTCGGCCGCTCCCAGATCCTCGAGAACAGGGTCTGCCAGATCGTGGTACCAGCGGCCGACGACGTTCCAGTCCTCGTAGCCGCGCTCGCCCTTCCCATCCCACCATCGGACCCACACGGACGGCATGATGTCGCGCACGACGGGGCGGTGGCGCTCACGAGGAAGCGGCTTCATGTCCGCCACGGTCATGATGACGCCGTTGGCGCGGTCCTTTCGCTCGACGACGGGAAGCACATCGCTGCCCTCCGTGCGATGCGCGACGACCTCCCAGTGCCATCCCGGCGGCACGCGCAGCTCGAATCGGCTCAGCACGGTCGGGCGATCGGGATCCCCGAACCAGAAATCCTCCGCTCCTGTATCGAGCTGGTGATCGACGCTGTGATCGAAGGCGACGATCGCGCCGACCATGACTCTCGGCGCATTGATCGAGTGCATGCGGGTGTCGCTGTAGACGGAATACCCGCCGACAACAGGGACGTCGACCACATCCTCGCGATCGTCGCCGGCGTGCACGGCACCGTCCGGAAGCATC
>CP070706.1:3674580-3677268 GCA_020350085.1 Acidobacteriota bacterium | reverse complement strand
CGATCGAGCTCGCAAACGAGGACGAGTCGGGGCTCGGACGAGCGTTGCCCAGAGGGGTCGTTCGTGTCTACAAGCAGGACGCCGACCAGACCATGATTTTCGCCGGCGAGGATTCGATCGATCACACGCCGGAAGGCGAGCGAGTCACCCTGGAGGTCGGCAAGGCGTTCGACGTCGTCTGGGAGCGCAAGATCCTGTCGTTCCGCGAGCTGTCACGCGAGGAAGTGGACGCAGAGGTGGAGGTCACCGTACGCAATCGCAAGAAGGAAAGCGTGACCGTGACCGTGATCGAGCGCTTTCACAACGAGCGCGAGGTGCTGGTGTCCTCCGAGAGCGCGCTCGAGCCGGATGCATTCACTCTAGAATTCGACCTCGATGTGCCCGCCCAGGGTACCAACACTTTGACTTACCGCGTGCGCGCTCGGCGCTGACAGATTGCGCGGCCGCGAACGACCGAACCGTTGCACGGATGCAGACGGGCCCGGCCTCGCAGCCGTCAGCCAGGCGCGACGACGTAGCCTTTTCGGGGGTCGGCCTTGCCGCGCAGGGTATCGAGATAGACCCGCTCGAGTGCCGCCTTTCCGCTGCTGCGCTCGACCGTCATCCAGCGATCGACCAGAGGCAGGAAGCTCTTCCACGCCTGTGCGGTTCTGACTTGGAAACCTTCAGAACCCCAGTCTTGCATGCGCTTGGCGACTCGTCCCGGTGCCCAGAACAGCACCGGCTGCGGGCCCGGGAGCTCCAGTGAGAACGAGAGGCGATCCCAGTGCGTGGCGCCGACCTGGCAGTTGTATTTCAGTGCGCTGCCGAGCCGGCTATGAATCGCAGTGGTGAGCTCGGCATCGCCCGCCATGTCGACGAAGACGCTTGCGGTGGTTGCGGGAATCGAGCCGAGGTCGTCGTAGGCGACGACGCGGTGGTAGCAGCCGAGGCTTTCCACGAAAGCGACGTTGCGCCTCGAAGTCAGGCCGATGACTTCGCACCGTGCGGGCTCGCGAGCGAACAGGTTGAACGCCAGCCCGATCGAGGTCTTGCTGGACGCGCTCGAAACAATGACCGAGCGCGCCTCGAAGAAACCGTTGTCGGCCAAGAAGTCGACGATCAGAAAGCCCGTGAAGAAAAGCGGCCGCAGGATCATTTGCTCGGCCTCACGTTCGCAGTCGTAACCAGGATCGGCAGCCGTGGCGAGGTACCGGTTGTAGAACGGGTCGACCTCGCTACGGTGCGAGGCGAGGTCGGTGAACCCGCTCTTGTTGACGTCGCCTGCCTGAACGATGAGATACGACGACATCGGGAGATAACCGTAGAAGCGTTCGCCAGCGACCAGCCCGCTGTGGGCCGAGCGCGACACGGTGGCGAAGCCCCAGACAGGCACGCGTCCCCAGCCTGCAGGGGCGGGAAAGAAGCTCCAGTAGCGCATGGCGTCGCCGAAGACGGCATACGTGATGTTGTTGGCCGTAAAGCCAAAGGCGTCGACCGTGAGCAAGGCTTGCTCCGGCTCGAGCGCGACGTCCTCGGCTGACGTTACCGAGCGGAATTCGCAGCGACCGAGGTCGTCGCGGCCGACGAGGAAGTCAAATGCTTCGCGTGAAGAGCTGTCTGCTGCCATGGGGACTCAGCCTATGAGACCCGCCCTTGCGAGCCAAGCCAGGCGCGCGGGCGGCTCCGTTTTCGCGCGTTGTGAGATCGAGATCGTGAGTGTATCTGTGCGGGGCAGGACTGAGATCGATCGCGCAGGCGGATCAACGGATGTCGGATCAAAGAATCGTCCGTTACCAGCGACCGGTGCAGCGTGCGCCGGTGCGGATCTTCAATCTGGTGGCCGGCTCTCTGGGTCGCTTTGGGCAGGCCGATCTGTCGGAGACGGGGCTTTTTGCGACCGCGCGGGCACGGGCCGAGCTCGAAGACTTCGATGAAGACGGTTTCCGCGAGCCCTTGCGGGTGTTGCTGCACTCGCTCGCGGGCGAGGCCAACCTTCACCCTTTCGGTCTCTTGTATGCGCGCCAGCTGATTCTGCGGTGCCTCGTCAACCGACTGCGTCTGACCGAGCACTGGAAACGTGCGCCGGAAATCCTGCACGAAGAGGTTCGGGCACCTCTATTCGTGCTCGGCTTGCCGCGCACCGGTACAACCCTGCTCTTGAATCTTCTGGCGAGCGATCCCGCGAACCGGTGGTTGGCGTTTTGGGAAGCCCACGAGCCATCTCCACCGCCAGAACGTGCTTCCTATCAGACAGACCCGCGCCGGCGCAGGGCACGGCGCGAGGTCCGAACCCTGGACTACCTGGTGCCGGGGCTGATCGCCATGCACGAAATCTCGGCCGAAGGTCCTGAAGAGTGCTTTGCGCTGCTTGCGAACTCGTTCGCAGGGATCCAGTTCAGCTGGATGTTCGATGTCCCCGCATTCAACGAGTGGCTGAGCGCTCACGATGCGCGTTCTGCTTACGCGTACCATCGCAAGCAGCTCCAGCTGCTGCAGTGGCACTGTCCCGGTGAGCGCTGGGTGCTCAAGTCACCGGGACACCTGTGGACGATCGACGCGCTGGTTGCGACCTTTCCGGACGCTCGCATCGTGCAGCTACACCGCGATCCTCTAAAGGTCGTCCCGTCGGCATGCAGCCTCGGTGCGACGATGCGCGCACTGACGGCTGCCAAGGTGGACGTGTACGCGCTGGGAAAGAGTGCGACT
>CP070706.1:3660207-3674480 GCA_020350085.1 Acidobacteriota bacterium | reverse complement strand
CGCATCGAGAGCTGCCACGTGCCGTGAGAGCTGCGCGATGCGGTGCGAGGCGCGGCGCCCATGGGCGAGCAGTTCCCTTTGCAGCCGGCGGAGCTCCGGGCTCGTGAACGGCTCTCGCTCCATGCGCTCGAGCACCACGGCCAGCAGCGGAAGAGCGTGCGCCGGCTGCTCGACGGCAGCGATCACGCGGCGCACGCGGCGGCGAAAAGCTCCGGTAAAGCCGCCCTGGACCGCGAGCGCGGCCAGCAGCCACCACCAGCCGCTCCAGCCGCCCAGCCACGAAACCAGCGCGACGACAGTGAGAAAAGACAACGCTCCCGCGCAGGCGGGGACCCCGCGCGGCAGAGCCAGCGGCGGCGCGGCGGCCCAATCGACGAGGGCGTCGGGATCGACGGCCGAGCCGACCCGCTCGCCGAGCACGGCCAGCTGCTCGCGAAGATCGATTCGATCGCGCAGCTCGTCGATTGCTTGCTGGCGTTCGCGGATCGCGGCGACGGCAGCAGGCTGCAGTAGCCAGCGGGCGAGCTGGCGTGCCCCGACTCCCGTGCGCGCCGTGCACAGCAGCTCGAACAACGATCCGCTGCCGAACAGGTCGAGATCCGCTGCGTAGGGGTGATCCTCTTCGGCGAAACGCTCGCCGGCATCGCCTTCGCCCGCCCATCGATCCTCGAGCCGTGCCAGGCCGCGCTCGTAGAACGCCACCGCGCGCTCGGCCCGCCGGCGCCGGCGAATGACCCGATCGTGAACGACGAGCAGCACGACGAACGCCACGGCCGGCGCGGCCAGCCACCACAGCGAGAGCAAAGCGGAGCCCCGCGCTGCTCGGAAGATCACCACGGCGACCACGACGGCGATGCAGAAAACCGCCAGCCGCGCGTTGGCGATCAGTGCCTCGCGCCGCTCGAAGCGACGCATCTCGGCGCGGCGTGCGTCCCGGCGTCGAGCGTACTGCTCGTGAACCGAACGAGCTGCTTGACGAGCGGCGGGAATCGTCACGAGCGACCCGTCGAATCGGAGAGGCGCTCGCCACCGGCAGGCGCGCTCGACTCGTTCAGCAACGCGACGCTCGCTTCGAGGACTTGCTCGAGCGGCGGACCCTGCGGCGCGAACAGCAGCCGGTGGCGCTCGCCGAGCGGACGGAACTCTTCGTAGTTCCAGCGGCGAAACAGCGCGACGACAGGAGTGCCGACGGCCGCAGCCAGGTGCATCGGTCCGGTGTCGCCGGTGACGACCACATGGCAGCGCGCGAGCAGCGCCGCGAACCGCCGCGGCTCGAACGTGCGGTCGATGATCGCGCCTTGCGGCCAGACGCCACCGGCCTCGTCGAGGTGCTGTTCGTCTTCCGGGCCGACGAAGAAGACCACGGCCGCTCCTTGCTCTCGGACGAGTCGCGCGAGTTCGATGAAACGCGGCAACGGCCAGCGCTTGTCGCCCCGCGCCCCGACGTTCAAACCGATCACGCGCCGACCGTCGAGACCGTACTCGCGCCAGCGCTCGGCAGCCCACTGCTGTTCGTCGGGCGCGAGCACGAGCCGCATCCTCTTGTCGTCGGTCGAAACCCCGAGCGCGGCCAGCATCGACAGCAACCCTTCGATGCGATGCGCCCCGGCGGGCGGCGGCTCGACGCGGACGTTGAAGTACTCGGAATAAGGCGTGCCGGCACCACCGACCTTGATCCTCGCGCGCGCCACGCGCACGGCGAGCGCTCCGGAGAGCGAGCCACCTCGGCCCCCATCGATCGCGATGTCGAACGGGCGCGAGCGCAGCTTGCGAAAGAACCGGGCCAGCCGCAGCGGCGTCGCGGGCGAGGTGCGCGGCATCGGCCAGATCTCGCTCGCGTCGTTGTTGCCGCGCAGCAGGTCCGCGAACCGGTCGCCGCAGCAAACGATGACCTCCGCTCGCGGCCAGCGCTGTTTCAATGCGTGCAGCGCGGGCGTGATCAGCAGCAGGTTGCCCATGCGGTAGTTGAGCCGAACGAGCAGGATGCGCGGCGCGGGGCCGAGATCGACCGCGGCCAGTTCGATCGGGTCGATCAGCTCGACGGCAAACAGGCCCCGAAAGGCCCGACCGAACCGCTTGCGGGCCCCACGGGTGATCCGCTTGTGAAGCGCCTCGAAGTCCAACGCATGCTCTCCGGCCGCCGCGCGGCGACCGTTGCTGCATTCTAGCGCGTGCCTTCAACCCGGATGAGGCCGCTCGTCAGCCTGCGGGAAGGCCACCATATTCGCGAAGAAGCGCCGACGGCGGCTGGGCAACGCGCCGAGAGACGACGGAGACACGCGGTGGACTCACGCTCGGATGATCCCGACACGGGCGGCGGCTCGGGGCTGTTCAGTCCGGTCTACCGCCAGCAGATCGCCGACAACCACACGGGCGACGCGAGTTGGGGCTCGACCAGCCACCACTGGGCGCCGATCGTACCCCAGCTCGCGGACAAGTTCGATGCGCGCGAGATACTCGATTACGGCTGCGGCAAGCAGACTCTGACAGCCGCGCTCGACCGTGCCGTCCGCGGCTACGATCCTGCCTTCGAGGAGCCATCCGCACCCGACGCGCCCCGCCATCCACCGGCTCCCCGACGGCCGCAACGCCCACCTGATCGTGGAGTCCGCCGACTGGTGGCGCGCGCAGCTCGAGCGCCGCTTCGAGCTGTTGATGATGAAGCCTGCCGGTCCGGCCGAGATCGTGTTTCTCGTTCAACGCCGGTCGGCATCGCCCTGAGGCGCACCGCCGCGTCCAGAGTCGTCGGGTGACGCGTCGTTGGTTCGCGTCGCGAGGTCGGACGGCCCCTCGTCGGTGGATCGGTCGGAGTCGGCATCGACGACGGCCTCGATCTTCTCCATCGGCTCTTCGCTCTCCAGGGCTTCCGGAGCGGCGTGATCCCCTTCTTCGTCGGCGTGGATGCGGATCTCTTTCATCGTGTTCACCCACAGAATGTTGCCGACGCCGTCGTAGCCGGCGAACAGCTCCTGCTTCTTGTGCTGGAGCGCCTCGCCGACGAATCCGATGATGACCAGGTCGGCATCGCGCGACCGCTGGCGGATCATCTCGCGTCGCGGGATGCCGGGGCTCGCCGGAATGACTTCCACGTTGTTGGCCGAGATCGGTAGCCGTCCGGCGCGGATCAAAGACAGCAACCGATCCCGCTCGTCGTCGATCTGCTCGTGCGGGAAGTACGCGAACAGCTTGATTTCGCCGTGCTTCCAGTCCGGGTGTCCCAAGATCACGTAAGCGAGCAAGATCATCAGGCTGGCGTTCTCGTAGTCTTCCGGGGCGATCCAAATGTGAATCTCGCGCCGATAACCGTAGTCGCGGTCAGAGCTGCCGAGAATGCACACATCGAAGCCCGACGAGGCGACGAGGCGATAGTTCTCGATGATGTCGCCGAGCTCCTCCGGATGGTCCCGAGGAAACTCGAACAGGATGACGTTGTTCTCCTTGCCGGAGATTCCCGGTAGCTGCGCCACCTGCGCAACGGCGGTCGTGTAGGACGGGCTGACGAGCGTGTCGACGTAGATGTTGCTGCGGCTGACGTCGGTCATACGAACGAGCCGGCTTAGAACGTCGCGGGACTGTTCGACGCTCGCGAGGGAGAGATATCCTTCGATCTAGTGGATGTAGGTGCCGAAGCCGAACCGATGCGCGATCCAGCGCAGCAGGTTGAAGGCATCGAGCCGCTCGAACGAGGCACGAGAGATGCAGACCATCGACGGTCGCCAACGATCCGGGGCTCCTCGGCGGCTCGACTTCTGCAGAAACACCTGCAGCTGGCGGCTGATCTGAAAGATCGCCCCCTGGAAGATCGAGGCCAGGCCGCGTCTGTCAGGAGACGTGTAGGAAATCCACGAATAGAGCCCCATCATCACCAGAATCGAGAGCAGCGCGTACGGCGTGCTCATCTTGAACATCAGCCACAGGCAGGCGGCGGCACCGAAGGCCGACAGATACCAGCGAGAACGGAACACGGGCCGGTAGGACGGATCCGCCGCAAAGTGCTCGAGGAACGAGATCAGACAGATCGAGCCGTAGGTGACCATGAAGAACATCGAGATCACTTGCGCGACGAAGTTGACGTTTCCCAGGACGACGAAGACGAAGGCGATCGCGAACACCACGATTGAGGCGTGGAACGGCTCGGCCGTGGGTCCCTTGCCTTGGGCCAGCCAGCTGCCGAGCCGGCGAAACGGGAAGATGCCATCGGCAGCCAGCGCCTGCAGCGTCCGCGGGGCGACGAGGAACGACCCCACCGCGGAGGACAGCGTCGCGCACGCGAGCCCGATCGGAATCATCGGTCCCCAAAGGGCGATCTTGGACATGATCAGCTGATCGGCTGCCAGATCCTCGGGAGAGGCCGACAGCGCCAGCTTGTAAGCCAGGGCAACGTACACCACCATGCCGACCACCGTGGCCGATAGCGTGCCGAGTGGAATCGACTTGCGAGGGTCGCGCAGATCACCCGACAGGCCGACACCGGCCGTCATCCCGGTAAACGCCGGAAAGCAGATCGCGAACACGAGGAAGAAGCTGTCCGGCTGCTCGATGGTGTGGATCAACATCTCGTACGAGTGGCTCGACGCGTAGCCCGTCGAACCGGCGAAAAAAAGCACCAGCGAGAATAACAGCGTGCCGACCACCCCATACAGCAAGTTGATACCGACGTTGGCGCCCTTGTAGATCACCACCGCGGCCAGCGCGAGTACGGCGGGAAGGCTGACGATGCGCGCATCGGTCAGCGCGATGCCGAAGCTGCGATCGATCCACTCGAAGATCGGCCGAAACGCCTCGGCAAACGCGATGATGTAGAACGCGACGCTGATCGCCTGCGAGAGGAAAAGCGCGATGCCGATCGCTGCGCCGATGACGAAGCCGAACGAGCGCGAGATGATGAAGTACTCGCCTCCGCCTTCGACCTTTTGGTTCGTCGCGATCTCGGCCAGCGCCAACGCGGTGGGGGTGGTCACGGCATGTCCGATCAGAATGATCGCCAGCGTGCCGACGAACCCCACGTTGCCGACGGCATAGCCGAAGCGCAGGAACATGATCGCGCCGAGAATCGTCGAGATCGCCGTCAGGAAAACCGGCGCGGTGCCGAAGTTGGCCTTGCCGCGAACGAGCTGTGCGCTCATCGAGCATCCCTCGACCGCGCGGCCGGCACGGTCCCCGGGGGTGCGGTCGAGTGACAAGATATCCGAAATCGCGCCGGCGCGGCTGATGACAAGCTCGACCTGCTCGATGATCGAGACCGACTGCTCCCGGTGGCTCGCTTTGGCTATCATGCGGTTTCCGATCACAGATCGAACACGGGCGGAAGTTCGACCGCTGCGGCTTACGGCGAGGTGAGCGGATGCAAGTCGTGATCCTGTGCGGCGGCCGGGGAACGCGTCTCGGCCGCGAGTCCGAGATCAGGCCCAAGCCGATGGTTCGGATCGGTGAGCGGCCGATTCTGTGGCACATCATGAAGTACTACGCCGCCTTCGATCACAGGCAGTTCGTGCTCTGCCTCGGCTACCTCGGCGACGTGATCAAGGACTATTTCCTGAACTACGACGTGCGGCAAAACGACGTCACCGTGGAGCTGGGCCGCAACTCGAGGCGCACGATTCACTCGGCGCACGCCGAGCAGGACTGGTCCGTGACGCTGGCCGACACGGGTCTTGACGCCTACACCGGCGCGCGGCTCAAAGCGGTCGAACGCTACATCTCGAGCCCCACGTTCATGCTGACGTACGGAGACGGCGTATCGGACATCGACCTCGGCCGCCTCGTCGATTTTCACCTCTCGCACGGCAAAGTCGGCACGATCAGCGCCGTGCATCCTCCGGCCCGCTTCGGTGAGCTGAGCTTTGCCGAGGGGCGCGTGCGGCACTTCTCGGAAAAACCCCAGACCAGCGCCGGGCTGATCAATGGCGGCTTTTTCGTCTTTCAGCGCGAAGTGTTCGACTACCTCTCGGACGATCCGAAGTGCTCGCTCGAGCGCGACCTGCTCGAGAAGCTGACGCGCGCCGGCGAGCTGATGGCCTACGAACACGAGGGGTTCTGGCAGTGCATGGACACCGTCAGAGAGCTCGAGTTGCTCAACGAGCTGTGGAGCAGCGGCCGAGCGCCTTGGAACAGATGGGCCGATCGCAGCGAGGAGAACGAGTCATCGTGAGCGACAGCCCGAGACGCGGCCGTTCCAGCTTGGCGGAGGCGTTTCGCGACAAATCCGTGCTCGTGACGGGACACACCGGCTTCAAAGGAGCCTGGCTCAGCTCGTGGCTGCTCGGCCTCGGAGCTCGAGTGGCCGGCTTCGCCCTCTCACCCCCGACGGAGCCGAGTCTGTTCGACAAGCTGGGACTCGACCGCTGCATGGCTCACCGGATCGGTGACGTGCGGGATCTCGAGGCCGTGGGGCAACGCGTCGACGAGGTCGAGCCGGAGGTCGTGTTCCATCTCGCTGCGCAGTCGATCGTGCGTGTGTCCTACAGCGAGCCGATCGAGACCTTCGCGACGAATGTGCTGGGAACGGCGCACGTTTTGGAGGCGATCCGCCAGCGCGGCCGGCCGTGCGTCGTGCTGATCGTCACCAGCGACAAGTGCTACGAGAACCGCGAGCAGAAGGTCGCACTGGCCGAAGACGACCCGCTGGGCGGCCGCGACCCGTACAGCGCGAGCAAGGGTGCCGCAGAGATCGTCACCGCTGCCTATCGCCGCTCGTTCTTTCCGCTCGGTCAGTACGAAGCGCATGGCGTCGCCGTCGCCTCCGCCCGAGCGGGCAACGTGATCGGCGGCGGCGACTGGGCGACCGACCGCCTCGTGCCGGACATCGTGCGGGCCGTCGCCGAGGGACAGCCTCCCGAGCTGCGCCACCCGGAGGCGGTGCGCCCGTGGCAGCACGTGCTCGACGCGCTGGCCGGATACCTGCGGCTCGCGCAGCTGATGCTCGACGACGGCCCGAGCGGCCTGGCCGAGGCGTGGAACTTCGGCCCGCTCGATGATCCTGCCGAGCCGGTGCTGACGGTGGGCGAGCTGACCGATCGGATCCTCGATCGCTGGACGGACGGCAGTCGGATGACATGGGCTGCCGCGCCGCAGCCGGCCGCGCCTCACGAGGCGCGCTACCTGCGGCTCGATGCGCGCAAAGCCGTCGCGCGGCTCGGATGGCGGCCGGTGTGGAACGTCGAGCGCACCGTGGACGAGACAGTCCGCTGGTACCGCGAAGATCACGAGCGCGGCGACATGGCCTCCTTCACCGCCGCGCAGATTCGCGACTACTGCGCGTCAGCCCAGCGCTCGGGCTTGGGGTGGGTGACCGGACCCGAGCGGCGGCGGGCACGATGAAGCGCATCTCGGCCTGCCGCTCGTGCGGGGCCAGTGAGCTGGTCTCGGTGCTCGACCTGGGTCGCGTGCCGCTTGCGAACGCGCTCGTCAGCGAGTCGGAGCTCGACGCTGCGGAGCCGCGCTTTCCATTGACACTGGTTTTCTGCCCGCGCTGCACGCTGGTTCAGATTCTCGAAACCGTCGCCCCCGAGCAGCTGTTTCGCCACTACTACTACTTCTCGTCGTTTTCCGACACGATGGTGGAGCACGCGCGGCAGGTCGTGGAGAAGCTCACCGAGCGCTTGCAGCTCGGCCCGCAGTCGCTGGTGGTCGAAATCGCCAGCAACGACGGCTACCTGCTGCGCCACTTCGTCGCGCGCGGGATTCCCGTGCTGGGCATCGACCCGGCCCGCAACGTGGCCGAAGCAGCCCAGGAGGCCGGCGTCCCGACGCTGTGCGAGTTCTTCGGCGCCGAGCTGGCCGGCCGGCTCGCCGGTCAGGGCCGCCGGGCCGAGCTGATCATCGCCAACAACGTGCTGGCCCACGTCGCTGACACCAACGGCTTCGTCGCCGGCATCGCGACGCTGCTCGCGGCCGGCGGCACGGCGGTGATCGAGGTGCCGTATCTGGCGCGGATGATCGAGCAACTCGAGTTCGACACGATCTACCACGAGCACCTGTGTTACTTCTCGTTTCACGCCGCGCAGGCGCTGTTCGCGCGTCACGGCCTGCGCGTCGTCGATGTCGAGCAGCTCACGATCCACGGCGGCTCGTTGAGATTGTCGCTCGGCCACGCGGCGACGGCGGCAGACGTCTCACCCACCGTATCGCAGCTCGCCGAGGTGGAACGACGGCGCGGCATCCCACGCGGCGAGTACTACGACGATTTCGCGGCTCGGGCCGAACGGCTCAAGCTGCAGCTGATGAGCGAGCTTAGAGCTCGCAAGGCGTCCGGACAGCGGCTCGCGGCCTACGGTGCGTCGGCCAAAGGCTCGACACTGATGAACTACACCGGCATCGACGGCTCGCTGATCGACTTCGTGGCCGACCGCTCGACCGTCAAACAAGGTCACTACACCCCGGGAAATCATCTGCCGATCGTCGCCGCTGAGGCGCTGCTCGAGCGCCAGCCCGATGCGGTGCTGCTGTTGACCTGGAACTTCGCCAATGAGATCTTCCGCCAGCAGGCCGAGTACCTCCGGCGTGGGGGCGAGTTCATCGTGCCGATTCCCGAGCTGCGCGTGGTCGGACGCGAGGTGGTCGCATGATCGAGGGCGTCAAGCTCGTGCCGCTGAAGCGGATTCCCGACGAGCGCGGAACGATCTTTCACATGCTGCGGGTGACCGACCCGCATTTCATTCAGTTCGGCGAGATCTACTTCTCGACCGTCTACAAAGGCGTGGTCAAGGGCTGGCACCGCCACCGCGAGATGACGCTCAACTACGCCTGTGTCCACGGGCGCATCAAGCTCGTGCTCTACGACGATCGCGAGCCGTCTCCCACCAGCGGCGAGCTGATGGAGCTGTTTCTCGGACCGGATGACTACCGGCTGGTGGTGATCCCGCCCGAGGTCTGGAACGGTTTCAAGGGAATGAGCGAGCCCTGGGCGATGGTCGCCAACTGCTGCACGCATCCACACGACCCGGCGCGCAGCAGCCGCTTGGATCCGTTCGACAACCACATCCCGTACGACTGGGGCGTGAAGCAGCACTGACGTGTCCGTGCGACGACTGCTCGTGCTCGGAGCCAACAACCCGGAAACGGTCCGGGTGGTGCAGTCGATCAACGACGCCGCGCCGACGTTCGAGTTGGTCGGCTTTCTCGATAACGACCCGGCCAAGCACGGCAAGCCGTCTTGGGGCTTTCCGGTGCTCGGCGGCAGCGATCTCGTGGCCGAGCCGCGCTATCGCGATTGTGTGGTCGCCAACGCCATCACGCGAGACACCCTCACACGCCAGCAGACGACAGCCGAGCTCGAGCGCTTCGGCGCTGAGCTGACCAACCTGATCCACCCTGCGGTAGACACTCGACACGTCGAGCTGGGCCGCGGCATCGTGATCCACGAGGGCGCTCTGCTCCAGCCCGGCGCCGTCGTCGGCAACAACTGCGCCTTGAATGGCCACACGGTCGTCTCACACGAGTGCGTGCTCGGCGATCACGTGTTCATGGCACCAGGGTCCGTGCTGGCCGGTTTGGTGCATCTTGGTGCAGGGGTGATGATCGGCGTGCATGCCACGGTGTTGCCGCGGCTTCAGATCGGCGAGTGGGCCACGGTCGGCGGCGGCGCCGTCGTGATCAGCAACGTTCCGGCGCGAGCGATCGTCGCCGGAAACCCGGCGAGACTACTGCGCCAGCAGTGACCAAGGGGGCGGCGTGATCAACGATCCCGAGCTGGTGCGCCGGATGGCCGAAGACCCGCGGACCCGCGACCTGGGCCGCGAGTTCATCGTCAAAACGGCGCCCTATCGCTACTCGTACAACTTCACCTGGATGGGTGTGCCGATCATTCAGGTCCCGCAGGACATGATCGCGATGCAGGAGATCATCTTCTCGGTGCGACCCGAGCTGATCATCGAGACCGGCATCGCCCACGGCGGATCGATCATCTACTACGCGTCGCTGCTCGAGCTGCTCGAGTCGGCCGGCGCTGCGGCCGCGGGCGCGAAAGTGCTCGGCATCGACATCGACATCCGGCCGCACAACAGAGATAGGATCGAATCGCACCCGATGTATGAACGGATCGAGATGATCGAAGGCTCGTCGATCGACCCCGAAGTGCTCGCGCGCGTCGGCCGCAAGGCTGCGGGCAAACAACGGATCCTGGTCGCGCTCGATTCGAACCACACCCACGAGCACGTCCGCAAAGAACTCGAGCTCTACTCCCCCTTCGTCGGTAAAGGCAGCTATCTGGTCGTCTTCGACACGGTGGTCGAAGACATGCCCGAGGACGCGTTTCCCGACCGCCCATGGGGAGTGGGCAACAACCCCAAGACCGCCGTGCGCGAGTTCTTGGCTGCCAGCGATCGCTTCGTCGTCGATCGCGAGCTGGAATCTCGGCTTCTGATCACCGTGGCGCCCAGTGGGTATCTCAAGTGCGTGATGGATTGAGCATGAAACGGATTCCCATCGCGGGCCCGTGGATCACCGAACGCGAGATCGAATACGTTACGGACGCCGTCCGCAACGCGTGGTACGAAAACCACAGCGTCTATCAGCAGCGGTTCGAAACCGCGTTTGCCCGCTACGTCTCTCGCCGCTACGCGATCAGCCTGCCCTCGTGCACGTCGGCTCTGCACCTCTCGCTGCTCGCCGCGGGGGTCGGTCCCGGCGACGAGGTGATCGTGCCCGATCTGACCTGGATCGCCAGCGCGGCACCGATCTCGTACGTCGGTGCGAAGCCGGTTTTCGCCGACGTCGATCCCGTGTCGTGGTGCCTGTCGGCCGAAGCTCTCGAAGCCGCGCTGACGTCGCGCAGCAAGGCCGTGATCCCGGTCGATCTTTACGGCAGCATGCCGGACATGGATGCGGTGCTCGATCTCGCGCACCGCCGTGGGCTGGTCGTGATCGAGGATGCCGCGGAGTCGCTCGGCTCGGAGTATCGAGGCCGGCGCGCGGGCAGCTTCGGCCAGAGCAGCACCTTCAGCTTCCACGGCTCGAAAACGCTGACCACCGGCGAAGGCGGGATGTTGGTCACCGACCACGAGGACGTGTACCAGCGCTGTTTGTTTCTGCGAGACCACGGGCGTCCGCCGGGTGACCGCTACTTTTTCAACACCGAGGTGGCCTGGAAGTACAAGATGACCAGTCTGCAAGCCGCGCTCGGCCTGGCGCAGCTCGAGCGGATCGACGAGCTGATCGCGCGCAAGCGGCAGATCTTCGCTTGGTATCGCGAGCAGCTGGAAGGAGTGCCTGGCCTGACCCTGAATGCCGAAGGTCCGGATTGGAAAAACTCCTACTGGATGGTCACCGTGATCGTCGACGCGAGCCTCGGCATCGACAAGCGTCAGCTGATGGACGCGATGTCGCAAAAGGGAGTCGACACACGCCCATTCTTTCATCCGCTCAGCTCGCTTCCGGCCTACGGCCAGCTCGCGAGCGCGGCAGACTGGCCGCGGCGAAACCCTCACGCCTACAGCATCTCGCCGCGCGGGCTGAACCTGCCGAGCGGCTACAATCTGGATCGCGCGGCGGTGGAGCAGGTCTGCGAGCGACTGGTCGACGTGTTGCGTGGCAGGTGAGGAGATGTCGCCGCCGACGATCACCGCGGTCATCCCCACGTTTCGCCGTCCCAAGCTGCTGCGGCGCGCCATCGAGAGCGTGCTGGCGCAGACCCACGCCGAGCTCGTGGTGGCCGTGTTCGACAATCACTCGGAAGATGAGACGGCCGCCGTCGTCGCAGAGCTTGCCGCCCGTGACCCGCGCGTGCGTTATCACTGTCACGCGCGAAACCTCGGAGCGGTGGCCAACTTCCAGGCCGGCATGGACGCGGTCGAGACGCCGTGGTTTTCGTTTCTCTCCGACGACGACGTGTTGCTGCCCGGCTTCTACGAGCACGCGATCGAGCAGCTCGCCGCTCACCCGCGAGCACGCTTCTTCTGTGGCCAGACGCTGATCTGGGACCCGCACAGCGGGCAGTACGAGACGATCCCGACCAAGCATTGGAGCTCGGGCCATTACGAAGCCGGGCAGGCCGTGGGAAAGATGGTCCGCGGCCACTTCACATGGACCAGCACGCTGTGGGCCCGAGAGGTGCGGTCGAGCGCAGGTCCTCTGCTCGAGCAGGCGGTGACGGACCTGCCATTTCAGGCGCGGGCGGCCGCCGTGTTCCCGTTCGTGGTCTCGATGAAGCCGCTGTCGATTTTCACCAGCCACGCCGCCGGCGCGTCGCGCCAGATGTCCGTCGCCGATTACGAGGACTCGTTTCAGCGCTGCAAGAACTGGTGCACCGCGCTGGCGGGTCTGGACGAGGACGTCAGGCGCCGGATCGAGCACGGCTTCGAGGACGTTTTGATCCGTTGGCTCTCGCGTATGCTGCGGCTCACCTTCAGGCAGCAGAGCTGGGCCGAGTTCGATCGCGCGGCGCGTCTTCTCGGCGAGCACGGGGCGCTGCGCGGCCGAAACGCCCTGCTGGCA
This sequence comes from Acidobacteriota bacterium, assembly GCA_020350085.1. GTDB lineage: Bacteria > Acidobacteriota > Polarisedimenticolia > J045 > J045. The sequence continues at coordinate 3,662,048 of CP070706.1, read as the reverse complement.
CGCATGGCGCGCCTGCGCACGAAGCGACCGATGCTGTATCGTCTGTTGAGGCGGGCGTCGCTGCTGCGGCACGACAAGCGAGCGGGCCGCGCGGCGCTTCCGACGGCACGGAGCCTCGAGCAGCTGCTGGAGCGCTACTCGTGAGCGGCGCACGGGCAGGATCTTCCCGGGTTTCGGCCACGACGACATAGCGCCAGGGCGATCGGCCCCATCCATCGAACGGATAACATGTCACCAACGTCAGGCGGGGCGTCTCGCTCGGCGCCATCACCGACAGCTCGCGCTCAGCCACGACCGCGGTTCGTCGAACGTCGTAGCGCTGCGTCTCGCCTCTCGTGTGCAGCACAAGCTCATCGCCCACGCGAAGCTCGTCGAGGAATCGAAACGCCCCGTCGCGGTGGCCGGTCAGAACGCAGTTGCCGTTGCCGTTCGGCGGACTGCTGCCGTCGACGTGCCCGACGCCGAACGCCATCGACGTGCCGCTCGACCCGCTGAGCACGATCCGCCGGGTGCCGAGTCGCGGTGCCTCGAGTCGCGCGATCGGATGCGTGTCGGCCCAGGACCACGGCCGGTGATCGCGTCCGTCCTCGAGGCGGCGCGCAAAGGCACGATCGATCAGCACGGCGGCGCAGGCGGCTTTGCCGGCCAGCCACGCCTGCTCGCCGAGGAGACCGAGACCGGCACCGAGCATGGAGAGGGCCACGCTCAACCTGACGAGCTTCAGCCTCGCGGAGCGATGCGCTTTCATGGACGTTCTCGCAGGGCCCGCAGCAAGGTGGGGGTCAACAGCAGGCCGAGCCCCGCGAGCGTGAGGCACAGGCCGACCCGCTGCAGCAGGCCGGCCCACGTTCCGCCGCGCGGAAGCGTCGAGCCGAACCGCTGCGTGCCCGCCGGAAGCGCGCTAGCCAGACGGAGCGGATGGGCCCTATCCCATGCGCTGCGCACGTCTTCTACGGCGACGAGGCTCGTGTATCGCGTCAGCAGTGAGAAAGGCAGGGCAACCGCCAGCACGCGCTCGCGCACGCGCTGAGGGTCTTCTCCCTCGTGCAGCGCATCGATCGCGGCTCGGATCTTGGCGCGAGCCCAGCGCAGCGCGACGCCGGAGCCGGTGGCGGCAACAAGCGGCGGCGCGGACTCGAGCCGCAACGGACCGTCCGCCGTGCGCCCCGCCAGCACGACCGCCGCCGGCGCGCGGCCCGGCTCGAAGCGGGCGGAAACGAACAGCGGCTCGCCTGCGTGGAGGTCCCCGAGTGTGGCGGGGAACGTCTGCGCGGGTGAGGCTCCGGCCCACGTCAGCTCGAGGTCACGCAACACGGGACGGTCGATGCGCGTGAAGAAGCGCCCGAGTGGATCGTCGCTGGCCTCGACATCGTCGATGAAGGTGCAGTAGCCGCGCCCGAATGCCGCCATCTTGCGCATCAGGTGGGCGTTCGGGGCGCTGCCGATGCCGATCGTGTGAAGGCGCGCGCGTCCGAGTGACGTATGGATGGCGCGGAAGACGTGATCTTCGTCACCCACCGCGCCGTCGGTGAGAAAGACGATCCGTTGCAGCCGCGTCCCATCGCTGGCTCGGCAGCGCTCGAGCGCCAGCTCCAGAGCCGGAAGGATCTGAGTCCCGCCGTCGGCCTCGAGCTGGCGCACCCAACGTCGTGCCGCATCGAGCGTCGGCGCGTCGGCGTCGAGAAACGCGTCACCGAACAGCTCGCGCCGATCGTTGAAACGCAGCATGTTGAACTGGTCACCGGGGCGCAGGCGCTCGAGCGCGTTGAGCAGCGCGGCTCGAGCCGCGCGGATCGACGGGCCTTGCATCGAGCCCGACACGTCGATGACGAACATGGTCT
>CP070706.1:3649649-3660107 GCA_020350085.1 Acidobacteriota bacterium | reverse complement strand
GCGGCCAGCTGCGCCGCAAGAGGCGCACCGCCGGAAGCGTGCGCAACACGTCACCCACCGCGCCGAGGCGCAGGACCAGCAGCCGTTCGGGGCCCTGGGCGGGCGAGAAGGGGCTCTCGTTCGAGATCATCGCCGCATTATTCCGAGCCCGCGCTCCGCAAGCCAGTTTCGGCCGCCGCTCGCGTGCACCGCGGACAGCGCCACCGCGTCGGCATATCCGGCCCGTGGGCGTGCTCGGAGTTGACCGCTCCCCGCGGCCTCTGGCACCATCCTGAGCGTCCCGCCCGGTCGCGCCCGCCCGGGCGAGGCTCGGTCAGCGGAGAACGGCCGTGGCCCCCCTGGAACCCTGGCTTTTGGAGATGCTCGCCTGCCCGCGTTGCCGCGAGAAGCTGGTCCTCGTAGAGGACGAGTCGGGTCTGCGCTGCGTCCGCTGCCGCCTGTTCTACCCGGTCCAGGACGGCATCCCGCAACTGCTGCCGGAATCGGGCCGTCCCGATCAGCCCTCGGCTAAGGGGTCTGCCCAGTCGCGCGAGCCTGCCGAGCCCGGCGGCAGATGAGCAGCGGTAACGGGGCAGCCGAAGACCCCCTGCAGCACTGGAGCGGCCGTCGGGTGCTGGTGGTCGGCGAGGTCATTCTCGATCGCTACGAGCACGGCCACGTCGAGAGGATCAGCCCGGAGGCTCCCGTGCCCGTGGTGCGCCTCGAGCGGCGAGAGACCCGGCTCGGAGGAGCCGCGAACGTCATCGCCAACCTGGTGTCGCTTGGTGCGACGCCGCGACTGATGACGGTCGTCGGCGATGATGCGGCGGGCGAGGAGGTCCGCGGCTTGCTGCGAGCCCTCGGCGTCGAGCTCGACGGCGTGCTGACGAGCGCGGACCGGCCGACACCGGTCAAGACGCGCGTTCTGGCGCGTCATCAACAGGTGGTCCGACTCGACGAGGAGCGCGACCATCCGCTGGGCGACGTGCAGGCGAGGGCGCTGCTCGATGGCGCCGCGGACCAGCTCGCGAGCGTCGAGGGGCTGATCGTTTCAGACTACGCCAAGGGGCTGCTCGACCGGCGCAGCCTCCCGCCGCTGCTCGCGTGCGCCCGCCAGCGCGGGTTGCCCACGGTGATCGATCCCAAAGTGCGCCACTTCGAGCTGTACACGCCAGCGACGCTGATCACGCCGAATCAGATGGAGGCCGGCCGGGCGGCGGCGATCGAGATCCGCACCCAAGACGACGTGCTCGCGGCCGCGCGGCTGATTCTGCGTCGGCTCGAGCTGGAGGCGGTGCTCGTCACGCGCGGCGAGGAGGGTATGCTGCTGGTCCCGCGACAGGGTGCGGCCTGCGCCATCGCCGCGCAGGCGAGGGAAGTCTTCGACGTGACCGGAGCGGGCGACACGGTCGCCGCCACGGTCGGCCTGGCGCTTGCGGCGGGGGAACCGGTCGAGCGCGCCGCCCGCTGGGCCAACGCCGCGGCAGCCGTCGCGGTGGGGCATCTCGGCACGGCAGCGGTGACCCGCGACGAGCTTCGTGCGATGGCGGGAGGCGCACGGTGAGCGCTGAACGCGAGGTGGCGATCTGCCGGTTTCGAGCCCTAGATTGGGTTTTATGGAGCAGCTACTGGGCGAGGTGTCGATGAGCGCCGCCGACGGGACAGGAGTGGACAGCTCACTGTCGGCGGCAGGACGGCTCGAAGGGACGTCCGTCGCGGAACTCGTGTGGGCTGCTGCCCAGGCCGGTCACACCGGTTCGCTCATCCTCAAGCGCGGCGATCAGCGCAGGGTGCTGTACCTGCGAGCGGGCCAGGTCGTGTTCGCTGCATCCAACGATCCCGAGGATCGCTTCGGCACGTTTCTGCTCAGACGCGGCGAGATCGGCTTGGGGGATCTGATCGAGGCGGGCGGCAAGGTGGCGCGCGGCCGTCGCCTGGGTCGCATACTCGTCGAGCGGCGCGTGATCGCCGAGGACCAACTGGCGCGCCTGGTGCTGGAGCAGGTCCGCAGCGTGGCCTTGTCCGTCTTCGGCTGGCGCGAGGGAGAGTGGTCGCTCTCGCGCGTGGGCCTTCCGGAAGACGAGCCGCTCGTGCTGCGCATTCCCACACACGAGTTGGTCTTGGCCGGCGTTCGTCGCGTGAGGAGCTGGCACGCGATCCGACGCGCCGTCGGCGGGCCCCGCGCGGCCTATCGCAAGGGTCGATCGGGCTCGATGCCCAGCAGCGGATTGTCGCGAACCGAGCAGGCGATCGTCGATCACGTGGCGCGGCCGATTCGCATCGAAGCGTTGTGTCGGAAGATCTACGCGCCGTCGTTCGACGTGTACCGCTCGCTGTGGGCGCTGTCGATTCTCGGCCTCGTCGAGCGGGTCGACAGCCGCCTGGTCGATACGTCGGAGACCGACGAGTTTCCGGAAACCCGCGACGGGTTCATCAGCTCGCTCGAGGAGACGGCCGCCGTGCTGCTCGATCTCGGCGAGCGACGCTTCACCGGTGTGGCGCGTTTCTTCAGCGGGGCGCGTGAAGGTGCGTTGTTCTTGCGCGACGGCAACGTCGAGTTCGCAACGACCAACGAGACGGAAAGAAGCTTGCTGGCGCAGCTGCTGCGGCGAGGCGTGATTGCCGATCGCGATCACGAGGCCGCGGAACGCCGGATGATCTCCGGTAAGCGCATCGGCGTCATACTCGCCGAGCAAGGCGCGATCGACGCCGATGAAGTCGATCGTTTCGTCAGCGAGCAGATTCTCGATGTGGCCAAGAGCGTCGCGCTCTGGCCGGAGGGCGAGTACCAGATCGAAGAAGGCCTGCCGACGCGCGAGGAGATCGTTCTCGACATCAGCCCCGAAGAGCTGCTGATGGCCGCGATCGAAGGCTCCGAGGTGTTCGAGCCAGCATGGGCGCGCATCGGTGGTCTCGATGCGCTCGTGCGGCTGACGCCGCAGTATCTCAAGCGGCTCGACCGCATGCGCCTCAGGCCGGCGGTGTGGGAGATCGTCTCGCTGCTGGGTGAAGAGCGGACGGTGACGGAGGTGCTTTCGGCACGTTCAGAAAACGACTTCGAGATCCTCAGGCTGTTGTTCGCGCTGCAAGTCGTCGGGGTTGCCCAGCGCGTGCCGGAGCAAGAGATCGTGGCGCGGGCGCGCCAGCGCCAGCCAGCGGACAAACCGATGCCTGCGGTGGCGCCGCCGCATCCCGCGGATCAGCCGGCGGGCCCCGGCGCCGAGCTGGATGCCGAGCTCGATGCCCCGCTCGACGCCGAGACCGGTGCCGAAGCGAGTGCCGGTCTCGATGTCGCGACGTCGGCGGAGACGCTCGAGACGGCGGCCGGCCTGGCTCCCGAGCTCTTCGCCGGCGATGTCGACGAGCCGGAGCTCGACTGGCCCGAACGTGACGATGCACGGGGCGATGCGGCTTCCGGCCCGCTGGACGACTCGCAGCAGCTGGCCGACCTCGAGCAGGCGATCGCCGCCCTCAAGAGCGCCGGCGAGCCGGCGGGCGTCGCGACAGCGGAGCCTTTCACCGAGGAGCCGGAAGATCTCGACGAGCCGGGCGAGATCGGCGAAGTCGATGCCATCGAGGGGACGGCCGACGCCATCGAGGAGTCCGAGGTGGCGACCGGAGAGTTCGACGCGGTGGAGGATGTCGAAGAGCCGGTGTCGCTCGAGGGGACGGCCGACGCCATCGAGGAGACCGAGGCGTCGACCGGAGAGTTCGACGCGGTGGAGGATGTCGAAGAGCCGGTGTCGCTCGAGGGGACGGCCGACGCCATCGAGGAGACCGAGGCGCCGACGGGCGAGTTCGAGATGGTGCACGATCTCGAGTCCGGGGAGCTGTCCCCGGGGTGGCGTGATGACGCCCAGGAGCAGGACGCGTCCGAGAGCTTGGAAGACACGCCCGAGCAGGAGTTCGCCGGGGTTCCTACAGGAAAGCACGAGCTCGTCGTGGAACTCGGTTCGGGGGACGGCTCGCCGATCGAGCCGGAAGCCGAGCACGATCTCGAGTCGGGCGAGCGGCCGGACGAGGGGCCGGAACAGCGCGGGCCAGCCACGAGCTCGCGTCTCGACGCGATCGCGGACGATGGCTTCGACGGGGCCGCCGACGAGCTTGAGATCGGTGAGTCCGAGCCGGCGTCGGACCGGGACGATGAGCCAGCGCCACAGAGAGCCGGCGCGGCAGACCGGCTCGCCGAAGAAGCCGTCGACGAAGCTGAATCAGCCGCCGAGCGCACCGCAGCAGAATCCGAGCAAGCCGACGAAGAAGAAGACTCGGCGGAGCCGGAAGCACCCACCTACCGCGAGGCGGGGTCGCTCCCTGCGCTCGTCGAGCGAGAGCCCAGGCCTGCTGGCAGCCGCTACGCCATCGGGCTGTTCGGCAGGGCCAAGGGCGGGTCCGAAAGCCAGCCGGCGGCCGAGCCCGCTTCCCCGCGCGGCGCTCAACCGGAAGACCGCACCGAGACGGCCGGACACGTCCCCACGGACGAGGAGACGCACCTCGACGGGCTGGATGAGGGCGACGCGGTTCACGACCTGGACCAGGAGGGGCAGGGGGGCGACGCGGCCGCGTTGTCGCTGACGGACGCGTCCGAGAAACCCCCCACGGACTCTTTGGGCATCCCGGTATCGCTCGAACCCGCCGACATCGTTGAGGCCGAGGACGGCACCCTCCGCGGTGCCGCGGACGCCGATGTCGCGCCGAGCGAGCGGGTCGATGACGCTCCGAAAGAGTTGCAGGAGCTGGGCGAGGCGTCACAAGACGCCCCAGAGCAGGCAGCGCCGCCGCCGGTTGTCGACGAGTCGGTGTTCGAGATCGTCGATCAGTTCAACGCCCGACACCGGATCGTGTTCCAGCAGCTCCGCGTCGAGATCGGCGCCGGAATCAGCAATTACATCCAAACGTGTCAGCGCCGCCTCGGTGCCTATGGCGATCTGTTCGAGTCGGCCGCGCTTCGGCGCGACGGGAGCTTTGCACGCGAGGAGCTGGCGCGGGCGCTCTCCGGGCGCGAGGAATCTCAGCTCGCCGAGTCGCTCGATGCGCTGATCGATATGGAAATCGGCATGATCCGTGACCTGCTGCCGCGAGCACGCGTCGAGCAGATCGAGCAGGCGCTGGCGGCGCTCGACGACTAGCCCCCATCAGACATCAAGCCGGATGATTCATGAACCATCGAGCAGCAACGTTGCAGATGGCTGCTGGATGGCCCGACAGTCCGGTGGACTGTCGAGCCGCAGGAAGATCCCGAGTGCGGGCCAGCGGCCAGATGCGGGTTTCGGCCGAAGGGCTCACGAATCATTCGGCTTGAGCGTCATCCGAACGATTCCCACGCCTGACACCGCGGACAGCGCCATTCGAACTCGTCGAGCGCATGCCCGCAGCGCAGGCAGCGCCACGGGTCCCACCACAGCCGGTCGCGCTCCCACTCGCCCAGCAAATGGCGCAGGGGCGTCGCGCTCGCCAGCGAGTCGTCGGCCGCAGCGAGCCTCGCGGCGAGTCGCGCTGTCGTGGCGAGGCGCGGCGCCTCACGCTCGAGACGGTTCACCCAGGACCTCGCCTCTTCGATCGCGCCGCGGCGGAGCGCCTCGTCTGCGAGCCAGGTGAGCAGCCGCCACGCCGATCGATCCGCCGGTGCCCGCTCGAGCAGCTCGCTGGCGAGGCGTGCCAACCGTTCGCGCTCTGCACCAGGCCCACTGATCTGCTCGAGACGATCGACGACGAGGGCGCCGAGTGCGGGAGCGATGCAGGCGGCTTCGTTCCAGGCCTGGATCGCCGCAGAGCGCCGGCCGAGCTGGATCATGGCGTCGCCGAGGGTGAGGCGGGCGGCCGCCAGCTCCGGTGCGTCGTGCACCGCTTTCTTCGCCAGTGCCAGCGCCTGGGACGCATCACCCTCCGCGAGCCTCTCGCGCGCGAGCAGCAAGCGTCGTCGAGCCGCAATCAGTCGCCCGCGCTCGGGTTGCAGGCGCGCGAGGGCCTCGGCCTGCTCGATCGCTTCCGGCCATCTTCTCGAGTGCGAGAGCAAGCGGCCTGCGGCGACGAACGGCTCGGGATCCTGCCCGCCTTGCGCGGCGCGGCGGTAGGCGTCGAGCGCTTCGTCGGTCTGCCCCCGCGCTTCGAGCAGCCGTCCTCGAAGCAGCCAGCCGGCCGAGGCGATCTCGACGGGCAGCTCGCGTCGCGTGAGCAGCACGGCGGTCGCGCGCTCGGCACGCGAGAGGTCTCCCGCCCGGCGCAGCGCTTCGCCGAGGAGCAAGTAGATCGCTTCGTCGTCCGAACGGACCGCCGCGACCTGCCTGAGGGCGTCGGACGCCGCGCGATGATCACCGACCGCCAGACGCGAGAGGGCCGCGCGGACCAGTCGCTCTGCCGGACCGCGCTTACGATCGCTCGCGCGCGAGCGGCTGGCGACGGACATCACGAGAGCTCCGAGCACCAGGCCCGCGAGCAGCGCGATGACGAAGCCGAGCAGCGACATGTCGCTCTACGTCTCGTCAGACGAAGCTGCCAGCGGTGCCGCCGGTTTCGAGGGCGGCGACGGTGGCAGCGATGGCGACGCTGATCGGGCGCGGCTCTCCCCGATCGACTCGGCGGACAGCCCGAGGTTTCTCAGATCGTGCAGCTCCTCCTGCAAGCGGCGCAGGCGCCGTTTCAGCCGCAGATTCTCCATCCGTACTCCCAAGCCTTCGATCACGGCGAGAAGTCCGGCAAAGAGCGCACCCGCGAACACGGCGACGAAAATCACTTCCGCTAGTGAGACATCGCGCTCAGTAACGGCGAAGCTGAGGCGCACCTGCTCGGACGAGTTGGCCACCGCGATCCAGGTCACGACAATGGCGAACGCGAGGGTGAGCACGATCACGACGATTCTCATCGGCTTGCCTCCAGGCGTCGATTATTCACGAACCGGCCGCAACAAGCGATCCCTCATGCGATACCCCGTGCGTGCTGCACGTCCCCGGCTCGAGCGCAAGAAGCGATCGCTGAGGGGTCCGGACTACGTGCGGCGTGCGTCGAGGATCAGGTCCACGATCTCGCGCACGGCGCCGCGGCCGCCGCGATGCTGCGTGACGTAGAGCGCCGCCGCGCGGACCTCGGCCGCGGCATCGGCGACGGCGACCGGCAGTCCGACCAGCTCCATCGCCGGCAGATCGATCAGATCGTCGCCGACGAAACAGACCTTCGAAAGAGCGATGCCGCGGCGTGCCACCATCTCGCCCAGCACGGCCGCCTTGTTCTCGATGCCAAGGTGGACCTCGTTGATGCCGAGCTCGCGCGCGCGGCGCCGGACCTGGGGCGTCTCGCGGCCCGAAACGAGACCCACGAGCAAGCCGTCTTCGCGGGCTCGCGCCAGCCCGAGACCGTCACGGATGTCGAATCGCACGGCGAAGCCGTCGTCCGAGAAGTAGTACAGCCCACCGTCGGTCAGCACACCGTCGACATCGAGCAGCAGCAGCTCAATGTGGCGGGCCAGGGTCTTGGGATCGGGCCGTCTCGGCATCTGGCGGCAAGCTCCCCGTGATCGAAAAAAGGTGAGCGGAGCCCTCGTCTCAGCGCTGGTCGGATCGCAGATCAGAATAGATGAGTGCCCCACAGATGATGGATCTGTATCACGCCCTCGAGCTTCCCTTCTTCGCCCACCACGGGCAACATCGTGATCTTGCGCTGCTCCATGATACCCAGCGCCGCAGATGCGAGGGCATCGGGCCGAATCGTGACCGGATTCATCGTCATCACCTCCGCGGCGCAGCGGCTCATCGGCTCGCTGTCGCGCTCGAGCAGCCGCCGCAGGTCGCCGTCCGTGATTACTCCCGCTAGCCGTCCGTCGTCTTCGACGACCATCGCGCAACCGAGCCGCTTGCGACTGATCTCGAGCACAACGTCGGGCATCTGCGTTTGAGCGCTCACGCGCGGCACCTGCTCGCCAGTCTTCATCACCTGCCAAACGCGGGCCAGCTTCAGCCCCAGCCTTCCACCCGGGTGCAGCCGTGCGAAGTCCTCCTCGCTGAAGCCTTTGGCCAGCATGAGTGCGGCGGCCAAGGCATCGCCGAGCGCGAGAGCACAGGTCGTGCTGGCCATCGGTGCCAGCCCCAGCGGGCATCCTTCTTCCTCGACCGACGTATCGAGCACGACGTCGGCCTCGCGCCCGAGGGTCGAGTCGGTGCGGCCCGTGATGGCGATGATGCGCGCATCGAGCCGTCGAATGATGTTCAGCAGCCGCAGGATCTCTTCGGTCTCACCGCTGTGGCTCAGCGCGATGACGACATCGCCGCTGACGATCAGGCCGAGATCTCCGTGGATCGCCTCGGCGGGATGCAGATGAAACGCCGGTGTGCCGGTCGAGGCCAGCGTCGCGGCGATTTTGCGCGCGACGAGGCCGCTCTTGCCCATGCCGGTAACGACGACGCGCCCCCTGGCGTGGAGCAGCTCTTCGACCGCACGGTCGAACTGCTCATCGAGGCGGCCGGCGAGGGCCTCGAGCGAGCGGGCCTCGACGCGAAGCACACGCCGTCCCGCTTCCGAGCTCATCGATCGACGCTCTGTGCGCGGTGTTCACGGACCACGCGATGGATCGCGCCGAGCTCGACGAGCAGAGCCTCGACCAGATCGAGCCGTAGCGCGTTGGGACCGTCGGAGAGCGCCTCGGCCGGCTCCCGATGGACCTCGAGAAAGACGGCGTCCGCACCGGCGGCCACGGCGGCGCGCGCCAGCGTCGGGATGAACTCGGGCTCGCCACCGGAGGCCTTGCCCAGCCCGCCCGGCCGCTGCACGGAGTGGGTGGCGTCGAACACGACCGGCACGCCGAGCTGGCGCATCACGGCCACAGAGCGCATGTCGGCGACGAGATTGTTGTAGCCGAAGCTGGAGCCTCGCTCCGTCAACATCACGCCGGCGGCGCCGCCCGCGCGCAGCTTCTCGACTAGCGGGCCCACGTCCCAGGGGGCGAGGAACTGGCCCTTCTTGACATTGACCACCTTGCCGGTGGCCGCGGCGGCGAGCAGCAAGTCGGTCTGGCGGCAGAGGAAGGCCGGAATCTGAATGATGTCGAGCACCGATCCGGCCTCGCGACACTGCGCCGGCTCGTGGACGTCCGACGTCACGGCCAGCCCGGTTCGCTCGCGCACCTCGGCGAGAATCGCCAGCCCTGCATCGAGCCCCGGTCCGCGAAACGAGTCGATCGACGTGCGGTTGGCCTTGTCGTACGAGGCCTTGAACACCAGCGGCAGGCCACGCCGGGCCGCGATCTCGGCCAGCACCTCGGCGTGCTCGAGCGCACTGTCGCGCGATTCGATGACGCAGGTGCCGGCGATGAACAGAAGTGGCGCGTCGCCGCCGCAGCGGACATGTGGGGCGATCGCGACCGCCGCGACGTCGCTCGGCAAGCTCATGTACCGCGCTCCTGCCGGAAGCGGCGGGCGGCAGCGATGAATCCGCGGAAGACCGGGTGCGGCTGCAGTGGGCGGCTCTTGAACTCGGGATGGAACTGCGAGGCGAAGAACCACGGGTGATCTTCGCGCTCGACGATCTCGACCAGCTCTTTCTGCGGGAAGATGCCCGAGAACTTCAGGCCGGCCTGCTCGAGCCGCTCGAAATACTCGTTGTTGACCTCGTAGCGGTGGCGATGCCGCTCGCGGATCTCGGCCGCTCCGTACATCAGCTGTGCCAGAGAGCGTGGCGTGAGCCGGATCGGGCTCGCTCCCAGTCGCATCGTCCCACCGAGATCCTTGAGGCCTCGCTGCTCGGGCAGCAGGTCGATCACGTTGTGCGGCGTTTTGGCATCGAACTCGGTCGAGTTGGCCCGCCCCAGGCCGGCGAGATTTCGCGCCGTTTCGATCACGGCACACTGCATGCCGAGGCAGATGCCCAGAAACGGCGTGCCGGTCTCACGCGCGTACTGCACGGCTCGGATCATTCCCTCGACGCCGCGATCGCCGAAGCCTCCCGGGACGAGCACCGCATCGACGCCGTTGATCAACGTCTCCGGGTCGCCGTTTTCGAGCTTCTCCGAGTCGATGAACTCCAGCTTGACGCGCACCTGGTGGGCGAAGCCGCCGTGACGCAGCGCCTCGTTGAGCGACTTATAGGAGTCCTCGTAGGCGACGTACTTGCCGACCATGCCGATCGTCACCTCGTCGCGCGGTGAGCGAATCCGTTCGACGAGCTCTTGCCAGGCAGAGATGTTGCGCTTGCGAAACGGCAAATCGAGCAGCTTGGCGATGATCTCGTCGATGCCCTCGGCGGTCAGTCGCAATGGCACTTCGTAGATGTTCTCGACGTCCGGCGCCGCGATGACCTGGTCCTCGCTGACGTTGCAGAACAGGGCGATCTTGCGCTTGATCTCGACCGGCAGCGGACGATCACAGCGACACAGCAGAATGTCGGGCTGAATCCCGATCGCGCGCAGCTCGCGCACGGAGTGTTGCGTCGGCTTGGTCTTCAGCTCGCCTGAGGCCGGAAGCCAGGGCACGAGCGTGAGGTGGATGAAGATCGCCC
>CP070706.1:3631189-3649549 GCA_020350085.1 Acidobacteriota bacterium | reverse complement strand
GAGCAGCGGCAGGAAGAAAATGGCCAAGGTCGACGTTCTGATCCCGTTCTACAACACTCCGATCCGGTTCACTCGGGAGTGTCTCGAGAGCCTGCTGCGGCAGACCTTCACCGACTGGCGCGCGATCATCATCAACGACGGCTCCTCGGCCGACAGCACTCGCGCGCTCGAGCAGCTGCTCGCGGAGTACGGCGACGCTCGCCTGAGCTACATCGCCACTCCGAATCGCGGCAGCGCGGCCGCGCGAAACGCTGGTATAGCTCACGGGTCTGCGCCGCTGATCGCCCTGCTGGACTCGGACGACGAGTGGATCGCCGACAAGCTCGAGCGGCAGGTCGCCATGCTCGATGAGAACGACGAGATCGGCCTCGTTCACACGGCATGTGTCATCGTCGACGAGCATGGTGAGGAGCAGGGGCGCTCGGAGCCTTCGAGAGACGCCAATCAGCTCTCCGCCAGTGCCGCGTTCGAGCGGATGCTCTACCGCAATTTCGTCACCGCCTCGTCGGTCGTCTTTCGACGCCAGCTGGGAGCGCGGGTGGGCTATTTCGATGAAGCCTTCATCTGCATTCAAGACAAGGAGCTGTGGTTGCGGCTGATCGCGGACGGTGGCCGATTCCACATGATTCCCGAGCCGCTCGTGCGATATCGAGAGCACGGCGACAACATATCGAAAAAGGTCGAAAGGCTACTCGGGTGTCGCGCGGCGTTGATCGACAAAATGCAGCGTGTCGTCGCCAACACGCCGTGGTTGAGCGAGCTGAACTGGCCGCGCGTGAAGCGAGGCATGCAGCGCCGAATGCATCAAGAGGCGGCGGAGGGGTATTTGAGCCAGGGTCGCATCGGCAAGGTGATCTGGCACGCGATACCGCTTCGCTGTGGGTTCACACGAATCAGCGCCCTGCTCATGGCGAGAGCGGTCTATCGGTGGCTCTTCCCGCGCCGTACGGTGAGTCCCGCGCGCCCGAGTCCGGACTACTCATGAAGGTGGCCCACCTCGTCTTGAGTCTCGCGCCCGGCGGCCTGGAACGGCTCGTTTGTCGGATCGTTCAGTCGCGAGTCATGGACGCAGTGCAGTTCGTCGTGTTCTGCCTCGACGAGCCCGGTGCGCTTGCTGGCGAGGTGCTCGCGGTGGGAGGAAAGGTCGAGCTCGTTCGGCGCAAGGGCGGACTCGATCTCGGGCTAGTGCCGCGTCTCGCCGAGCGTTTCCGCGAGGAGAAGATCGACGTCGTCCACTCGCACAGCCTCGACACGATGTTCTACGGGGCGCTCGCTGCGAGATGGGCCGGCGTGCCGCTCGTGTTCCACACTCAGCACAACACTCTTCTCGAGCAGTACACGGGCAGCGAAAAGCTGAAGTTCCGCCTCGCCGTACGCATGATCGACAAGATCATCGCCGTCTCCGCCGAGACCGATCGAACGCTCGCCGTCGCCGGAGTCGCGCCGGCGCGGCGTACGGTGATTCTCAACGGGGTCGACGTCGAACGATACCAGCAGCGCGAGGATTCGCGCGACGCGTGCCTGGCCGCTCGCCCGCTGGTGCTCGGCACGGTCAGTCGTCTCGCGGCCGAAAAAGGGATCGATCGATTGCTGCGAGCGCTGGCCAGATTGGACGGATCGAAGCGCGAACCGAGGCTGCGCGTTGTCGGCGAGGGTCCCGAGCGTGTGGCACTCGAGGCGCTCGCTCACGAGCTGGGCCTCGATGATCGCGTCGAGTTTCTCGGCTTCAGAGACGATGTCATCGAGCTCCTCTCGCAGCTCGACCTGTTCCTGCTGCCGTCGCTGACGGAGGGTATTCCGCTTGCGTTGCTCGAGGCGATGGCGAGCGGCTTGCCCGTGGTGGCCACGAAGGTCGGCGGGGTTCCGGAAGTGATCGAAGCTGGTCTGTCCGGAGTACTGGTTCCGGCCGACGACGTCGAGGCACTTGCCGGGGCCATCTCCGAGCTGCTCGAGCAGGCCGAGCGCCGCAAGGCGCTCGGCCGCGCAGCTGCTCGTCGCATCGAGGCGCATTTCAGTCTCGCCGCGATGTGTACCAGCTACAGGCGCTTGTACGAGAGCTCCTCGGAGCCGGTATCGGCCAAGACGGTCATCAAGAATCAGTGCCTCAAACGGATGCCGGCAGAGCTGCTCGCATGGCGAGGGAGAGCGAACGGCGGCCAGGTCGCGCTCACCTTCGACGATGGCCCCGAGCCGCGCTACACGCCGCGATTGCTCGAAATCCTCAACGAGTACGGCGCCGTGGGAACGTTCTTCCTCGTCGGAGAGAAGGTGCAGCGTGAGCCGGAAATCACGCGTCGCATCGTCGAGCAAGGTCACGAGCTCGGGAATCACTCGTACACGCACCCGCGCTTCGAGGAGCTATCGTGGCGCGATGCCCTCGACGAGATCGCACGCACGCAGCTGGCACTCCATCGAGCGGGACGTTACTGGCCGCGCCTGTGGCGACCACCCCGCGGCAAGCTGAACTCCTTGACGCTGATGGGGGCATGGAAGCACGGCCTGACGGTCGTCATGTGGAGCCTCGATCTCAAGGATTTCGCCGCGGACCGTGCCGAAGAGATCGAGCAGAGACTGGCGCTGAACGACATCTCCGCAGGGGAGATCGTTCTTTATCACGGCAACAGCGAGGCAGCGCTCGACGCGCTGCCGGCCCTGCTCGAGCGGGTGCGTCGCAGCGGGCTCGAGTGCGTGACGGTGACGCGGCTCCTGGGAGCGGCGTGATGAAGTTCCTCTATCACCATCGCACTCAGGGACGCGGCGGAGAGGGGCTGCACATCGCGCATCTCGTGCGAGCGCTCGAGCGTGAAGGCCACCACGTCGAGATCGTCTCGCCTCCGGGGATCGATCCGCTAGCGAGCGCCGGACAGGTGCCCGTGGACAAGGTGGACGAGCGTGCGGGGACCCACGACGAGACAGCGAAGACGCGCGGCGTCAGCGGCCTCTGGCGCTGGGTCAGCGTGCATTGCCCGCAGGTGCTGTTCGAGCTGTTCGAGCTGGCTTACAACGCGATGGCTGCAGCCCGCTTGCTGCCGGCGCTTCGTCGCAATCGGGATGCCGTGTTCTACGAGCGCTACGCGTTTTACCTGCTGGCTGGCGTGTGGCTCGCGCGGCTGTTTCGACTGCCGATCCTGCTCGAGGTCAACGAGGTGGCTGGAATCGAGCGGGCTCGCGCACAGCGGTTGGTGCCAGTGATGCGTTGGGTCGAGCGACGCGTATTCCGGCGCGCCGATGCCATCTTCGCTGTCTCGAGCTTCCTTCGCCAACGCGTCATCGCCCAGGGCGTGCCTGCGGAGCGAGTTCACGTCGTACCGAACGCCGTGGAGCCGACCTGGCTCGAATCGGCGGCGCATGGCGCGGCCGTGCGTCAGCGGCTCCAACTCGGCGACGGGCCGGTCGCCGGATTCGTCGGTTGGTTCGATCGATGGGACCGGCTCGACCTGATAGTCGAAGTGCTCAAGGAGCTCGAACCTCAGCTTCCCGAGCTACGGCTGATTCTGGTCGGCAGCGGGCCAGCGATCAAAGAGGTCAAAGCCAGAGCCGACGCGCTCGGCCTCGACGGGCGCCTGGTTCTCACCGGCCCGGTTCCACGGGAAGAAGTTCGCGATTACATCGACGCGATGGACATCTGTGCGCTGCCCGATTCTAACCCGTTCGGCTCGCCGATCGTGATGTTCGAGTTCATGGCCATGGGCAAGCCGGTCGTCGCTCCAGACATCCAGCCGGTGCGAGACGTCGTCCGGCATCGCGAGAACGGCTGGATCATTGCCAAAGGGGACCGGCAACAACTCCGCGAAGCGATCCACGAGCTAGCAACGAACCGACAACTCAGACGCACACTCGGCGCGTGCGCCCGGCAAACGATCGCCACACAACACACTTGGGACGCCAACGCTCGCACGGTAGCAATGAAAGCCGAGCAGCTGCTGGCAACCCGAAGGGAGTAGGTCGATGACTGGCGAGCTGATCTCAGTGATCACGTTCTGGTTGGCGATGGCTGGGCTGATCTACACCTTCATCGGCTATCCGGTGCTGATCTACTCGCTCAGCAAGGCGCGGCCTCGCCCCGTGAGGAAGGCCGACACCTTTCCCAGGGTCTCGCTCATCATCGCGGCCTACAACGAAGAGCGAGTCATCCACGAGAAGCTACGCAACTGTTTCGCGATGACCTACCCGCGCGGTCAGCTCGAGATCATTGTCGTCGCGGACGGGTCCAGCGACCGAACCGCGGAGATCGTTGCTGGATGGAGTGGTCGCGGCGTGCAGCTCATGCATGAGCCGGCGCGGCGCGGTAAGAGCGCCGCGCTCAATCGAGCCGTTCCTCACGCCGAAGGCGAGATCGTTTTTTTCTCCGATGCCAACACGCACTATCCTCCCGATGTCATCGAGAAGATGGTCAGCAACTTCAGTGATTCAACCGTTGGCGGCGTGTCGGGGCGCAAAGTCCTGCTTCAGGACCTGGAACGCCACGCGACAAGGGGCGAAACCGCATACTGGGGCTACGAGTCGATCCTGAAGAGCTGCGAGAGCAGTCTCGGGTCGATCGTCACCGCGGACGGCGAAATATTCGCGCTCAGAAAAAGCCTGTACGAACCGATTCCAGACGGCTTCGTTCACGACGACATGTTCCTCACGCTCAGCATGGTGGAGCGGGGTTACCGCGTCGTGTACGAGTCCGAAGCCACCTCGGCCGAGCATGCATCCCGCGGCCTGTGGGACGAGTTCCACCTGAAAGTGCGCTACGCGTCCGCCGGATACCAGGTGCTCAAGGCGTTCGCACCGCTGCTCATGCCCCCCCGCTCGCTGTTCGCACTGCAGTTCATCTCACACAAAGTATTCCGCTGGATGGCGCCGTTTTTCCTCATCGCGGCGCTCGTGTCGAGCGGCGTCGCTGGCGGGCCGTTTTACAGCACGCTGTTCGTGCTCCAGATCGCCTTCTACGCCGTGGCGCTCGCCGGTATGGCGATTCAGAGGTGGGTGCCGATCAAGCTGACCTACTTTCCGCTCTATTTCTGCTTGGGGAATACGGCCGCCTTGTGGGGCGCATTCAAGTATCTGTTTGCTGGTCAGAGCACGCTCTGGCGTAAGGCTGCTCGCTGAGCTGCTGATGATTTACGCTCTCTTGCTGCTGTTTGCCGGGTCGGTCGTGGTGGCGACCTTCGTCCTCTCGTATCTGCTGCCTCGTCAGGTTCACATCTGGGCGCCATCGTATTGGCGTCGAGATTGGCGGCCGACTGAGCCAGTCGCGAAAAAGCCGATCCACCTTTTCGTCTGCCTGGCGGATCATTTCGAGCCGGCGTGGCTCACACCCGGAGCTGAGATAGAGACCCGTCGCGTAGACGCATGGGTCACGGGCTACCGGGCACTCGCGGCCAGACACCGGGACGCGGACGGCCGTGCTCCGCAACACACGTTCTTCTACCCGATCGAGGAGTACCGGCCGCAACACCTCCACAAGCTCGCTGCGCTGTGCCGAGACGGCCTGGGAGACGTCGAGGTCCACCTCCATCACGACGGAGACACCGCCGACGAGCTTCGTGAGCAGCTGCTGTCATTCGCTCGCACGTTGCATGAGCGACACGGACTGCTGCGCGAGAACCGCGAGACGGGACAGGTCGAATACGGCTTCATCCACGGCAACTGGGCGCTGGACAACTCGCGACGTGATGGTCGCTGGTGCGGGGTCGACAACGAGCTGACCGTCTTGCGCGAGACAGGCTGCTACGCGGATTTCACACTGCCATCCGCTCCAGATGAGACACAGACACGCAAGATTAACAGCATCTACTACGCGTCGGACGATCCCGAGCGGCCAAAGTCTCACGACGAGGGCGTGGACGTTCGAGTGGGGCGCTCGCCCAGCGGTGACCTGATGCTGATCCAAGGCCCGCTGATGCTGAACTGGCGGCGCCGCAAGTGGGGAGTGCTGCCACGGATCGAAAACGGAGAGCTGTCCGCGGACAACCCGCCTTCAGCCGATCGGATCGATCTGTGGGTCAAGTGTCACGTCCACGTCAAAGGTCGGCCGGAGTGGGTGTTCATCAAGCTTCACACTCACGGTGCCCAAGAGCGGAACTTCGAAATCTTGTTCGGGGACACCCGCCACGCGATGCTCGACTACCTCGAGCAGCAGTACAACGACGGCGAGCGATACCGGCTGCACTACGTCACGGCTCGGGAGATGTACGAGCTGGCAAAGCTCGCCGAAGAAGGATCGGACGTCGATCCCGGAACGTTTCTCGGCGAGCGGCGAGATGTCCACGCACCCGTCGGCAGCGCTCGGCCGTGAGTACACGGGCCACGATCGAAGGGGCTGGCACCGAGCGGCACGTAGCCTCGGCGTCGATGCAGCCGGCGAGCAGGCGCTGGCCGCCGCTCGCGCTGATCTGCCACTTTCCGCCTCCTCCAGGGGGGATGCCCGGGCTGGCCGAGTTTCTTGCCAAGAGCCTGGAGAGCGAGCAGGCAAGTGTCTTCCGGCTGCGCACGAACCTCGGCTCAAGTTGGCTGGCGCAAAGACTCGACGCCGTGCGCGGCGTCAGGAGCTTTTTGCGACTCGTGGTGTTTCTCGTGCGACTGGCGGTGACGCTTCCTCGAGTGGAGCTGCTTCACGTACTCAGTCACTCGGGACTCGGCTTTTTCCTGTTTACGGTACCGGTCGTGCTTGCCGGGCGGGCGTCTGGCCGGCGAGTGATCGTCAACTACCACGGCGGAATGGCGGCGGAGTTTTTCGATCGCTGGCCGCGCGTGACGCAGTTCGTGCTCCGCCGGGCCGAGGCGATCGTCGTACCGTCGGGGTACCTGGAACAGGTTTTCTCACAGCGGGGGCTCGATGCACACGTCGTGCCTAACGTCTGTGATCTCGAGCCGTTCCGCGGCACAGTCGATCGGCCCAGGCGCCCGGAGTTCGTCTGTGCACGACATCTCGAGCCGATCTACAACAATGCCTGCGTCGTGCGGGCGTTCGCGCGCATCCTAAGACGACACCCGCAGGCGCGCCTGTACCTGCTCGGTGGCGGTCCCGACGCGCCAGCCATCGCCAAGCTGGTCCGCGAGCTTGGACTCGAGCAAGCAGTAGAGCTACCGGGCTACGTCAATCGTGACGACGTCGTCGCCTACTACCGCCGCGCTTCATTTCTACTGAACGGCTCCAACGTCGACAACGCGCCGATGGCGATTCTCGAAGCTTTCGCCGCCGGTCTGCCCGTCATCAGCACCGCTGCTGGAGGTATTCCTCACCTGGTGCGGGACGGTGAGACAGGCTTCATCATCCCGCTCGATGACGATCGGGCGATGGCCGAGCGGGCGGAGCGGCTGCTGGCCGATCCCAGCCTGGCGCGGGCCATGGCCGAGCGAGCGTCCGAGCAAGTTGCCGAGTACGAGTGGAGCCACCTCGCAGCCGACTGGCATGCGATCTATGTCGGACGGCAGCCGGCTGGCGGTGCATCACGAGAAGAAGAGCGAGCAGAAGCATGATCAGCGAGTGGCTCGTCAGAAACGTCACCTATCCGCTCCACGAGCGGCTGAAGGGCCAGCGGACGGTCGAAGCGTTCAGCCGCGTTAGTGGCCGTGACCGATGGTCACCCGAGGAGCTGATGGCTCACCAGCTGGATCGGCTTCGCCACACGATCACACGGGCCTACGAGCGGTCTTCTTTCTACCGCAGCCGGTTCGACGAGGCGGGAGTCAGTCCCGGCGATCTGCGATCGCTCGATGATCTGGCGCGTTTTCCTTTGATCGACAAGTCGCACCTTCGCCGCCATCGCGAAGAGATGCTCGTCGTAGGCGACGCGGAACGCTCTCAGCTCGTGAAGATGCGCACCAGCGGCTCGACAGGCGAGCCGACCATCTTCTACAGCGATCGGCAGCGGATCGCCCACGAATGGGCGGTCTGCTGGCGCGCGCGCTCGTGGTGGGGGCTCGACTGGGGTGATCGATGGTTCTGGCTGTGGGGCTCGAAGATCGAGCTGTCGTCGAGAAAGCTGGTCAAGAAGATCCGCAATCGGCTGCTGAACCGCGAGCTGTTGTCGAGCTACAAGATGTCCGACGCGCTGATGGCCTCGTACGTGCGCCGTTGGCGTCGCTGCCGGCCGCGCTACATGTACGCCTACTCCAGCTCGGCTTACCTGCTTGCCCGCTACATCCTGGAGCAGGAAGTCGATCTCAGTCCTCTCGCACCGAGAGTCATCTTCACCACCGCTGACCAGCTCTACCCGCAGATGCGCGAGACGATCGAGCGCGCCTTTCACAGCCCGGTGGCTGAGGAATACGGCTCGCGCGACGGTGGGTTCGTGGCCCACGAGTGTCCGGAAGGCCGGAGCCTTCACGTTCACGCGGACCGTGTCGTCCTCGAGCTGGTCGCTGGCGATCGGCCGGCCGCACCCGGAGAGCTCGGCGAGATCGTTCTGACGCTGCTCGATGCGGTCGGGCTGCCTCTGATCCGTTTCCGGACGGGCGATCTCGCGAGGCCCGCCACCGGCAGCTGCCCGTGCGGGCGCTCCCTGCCGGTCATCTCCTCGATCGAAGGGCGCCAGCTCGACATGGTCCAGAATCGTGAAGGCCAGCTGATTCACGCATTCGCGCTGCTCGACTCCATGGAGGATGTCGAGGGCCTGCACCAGTTCCGGATCATCCAGGAAGAGCACGACCGGCTCGTCGTCGAGATGGTCATGGCCGACGAAGACCAGCCGATTCCCGAAGAAGTCGTGAAAACGCGGATGGAGAAAGCGTTTGGCCACCCGCTGCGCGTCGAGTTCCGTCGCGTCGAGAGCGTCCAGATCGAGGGCTCTGGCAAGCACCGCCTGGTCGTTTCCAGGATCACCGGCTCGGCCCGTGTGCCGTCAGACTCGTCGGTGGTCGGTGCCTCGCCGCAGACCTAGATTTCACTCTGGAGGCCGCGGCCCGCACCGTCGAGACCAGCCGTCCGCGAGGCCGCGGGAGGACCCACGATGCGCGCTCCAGTGACCTGCCGTCGCCGCCAGAAGCGCCACACCTTTCCGCCGAGCCTCGGAGCCAGGATCGAGTTCATCTACCCGTTTCTCGGCGAGCAGATGCAGCGGCTCGAACTGCGCGACATCAGCGGAGCGGGACTGTCTTTCACCCTCGATCAGCAGCTGCCGCTGCTCGAGGCGGGTGACAGCATTGACGAGGTCACGATCACCGTCGGTCACCGTGTCGTCGATGGCGATCTGCTCGTCATGAGACTGACGCCCGACAACACCCGCGGTGCCGTCTGCGGCGGTCTGTTTTTCCCGGCCAGCGACGAGGACCTCGCCGAGCTGCACGCTCTGCTTCGGGAGATTCCACGACTCGCCAGCGCCTGAGCAGCTCAGATCACGATCGGATCGTGCGTGGCCGTGATCTCGGCTTCGAACAGCCTCGTCAGTCGTTTGGTCAGCTCCCCGACCGTTCCGTTTCCGATGACGCGTCCGTCCACTCGCGTGACGCCGGCCAGCTCGCCCATGGTGCCCGTGCAGAACATCTCGTCGGCGCGGTAGACCTCTGCTAGCGAGAGATCTCGCACTTGGTGCGGGATGTCGTTAGCCGAGCACAGTGCGAGCACGACACCACGGGTGATGCCCTCCGGACAGGCGAGCGTCGGCGGCGTCATCACCACGCCCTCACGAACGACGAACAGGTGCGTCGCATTCGTCTCTGCGACGAAGCCGCGCATGTCCAACATGATCGCATCGTCGGCACCGGCAGCATTGGCCTCGATCTTGGCGAGGATCGAGTTCAAGAGATTTCCGTGGTGGATCTTCGGGTCCAGGCAGTCCGGAGACGGCCTGCGGATCGAGCTCGTGATCAGGTTCAGACCGGATTTGTCGTAAACGGGCGGCTTGTACTCCGCGAGGACGATCAGAGTCGGCCCTGACCGGTTCAAACGGGGATCCATCCCCGAGGTCAGCTTGACGCCACGCGTCAGGGTCAATCGAATGTGCACCCCGTCGCGCATATCGTTCGCGCGCAGCGTGCGGGAGATCTCGGCGATGATCTGCTCGTCCGAGGGAATCGTCTCGAAGGCGAGAGCCTCGGCCGAGGCTCGCAACCTGGCGAGGTGTGCCCGCAGACGAAAGATCCGGCCGTCGTAGAGGCGCAGGCCCTCCCAGACGGCATCCCCCCCTTGAACGGCGCTGTCGAAAGGGCTGATCGCGGCTTCGTCACGATGGGTCAGCCGTCCGTTGACGTTCACGATCAGGTCACGATTGCGTGGGTCGAACGATTGAAGCATACGGGTCGCCTCCCAGCCTGTCCGCAGCTCGTATCGTACTCATTTCGGGTGGCAGCGGGCAGCGCGAACCGGACTCACAATCTGTCGTGGCTCCCCGAGCGGGCGAAGTCCGGCACCCGGAACTTACGCCTGTAGGCGCCGGAGGTGGTCTGCGTGAGTTGCTTGAGAAGCCGCCGGAAGGACGCCGCATCTTCATACCCGACCTCCCAGCTGATCTCTTCGATCGGTGCGTCGGTTCTCTCGGGGTCTCCGCTTCGCCCCCTCCATGCGCAGGTGCTGCGCGTGGGAGATCGGGCTGAAGCCCGTAGCTTTGTGAAGCGGCGCTTGAAGCTCCCTTCGGGCAGCCCGCTCGCCGTGCGCGTGGGAGCGCCCGCGGGAGCCACGAAGTCGACGCTTTCACCTCTACACGCCGATACTGCCCACCCCGAGCTCGGTACGGAGCTTGTTGGCTCGTGATCGCAGCGCATCTCGCTCGGCTCCGTCCAGCCGGTCCACGTTCTTGAGTGCCAGACCCATGCGGCGGTTCTTGGCGAAGCGCTCGCGGTGGCGAATCATGAAATCCCAATAGAACGTGTTGAACGGACAGGCGTCGTCTCCGAGGCGCTGCTTCGGATTGTACCGGCAGTCCTGGCAGTAGTTGGACATCCGATCGATGTAGTTGGCGCTGCCGGCATACGGTTTCGTACCGACGACGCCGTGATCGGCGTGCTGAGACATGCCGATCACGTTCGGTGCCGTGACCCAGTCCACGGCATCGACGTACATCGCGAGAAACCAGTCTTTGATGGCCGAAGGGTGCACACCCGCCGTCAGCGCGAAGTTCCCGACAACCATCAGACGCGGGATGTGATGCCCCCAGGCGTTGTCCAGTACCTCGCCGAGACAGTGCCGCATGCAGTTCATCTCGGTCTCGCCGGTCCAGTAGAAATCTGGCAGTCGTCCGTGATGACCCAGTCCGTTGCGGTGGAGATAGTCGGGTCCTTCCCGGAAGTAGACACCGCGAATGAACTCGCGCCAGCCGATGATCTGGCGCACGAACCCTTCGACGTCGTTCACGGCGACACGGCCAGCCTCGAAAGCTTCGAGGGCGGCGTCGATGCATTCCTGGGGACGAAGTAGCTTGAGATTCAGGCTGCTCGCGAGTCGGGAGTGGAACAGCACCGGCTCACCGGCCCACATCGCGTCCTCATAGGTTCCGAAGTTGCGAAGGCGATGATCGACGAAATCGCGTAGGGCTCGCAGTGCCTCTTTGCGCATCACAGGCCAGTGAAAGCTCTCCATTCGGCCTGGGGCTTCGGGCCAGGTGCGTTCGACGAGCTCCATGACCTCGCACGTCACGTTATCGGGACGCGGCCGGTACGGCCTCGGAACCTCGGGCGCTTGCTTCAACGCCTGCCGATTCTGCTCGTCGAAGTTCCATCGGCCGTGAGCAGGCTTGCCGTCCGCGTCCATCAGCACGTTCAACGCGCGGCGCCGCTCGCGATAGAAGAACTCCATCACGAGCTGCTTGCGCCCGTCATCGGCCCAGCTCTGGAAAGCGTCGAGGGGACAGGTGAAAGATGTGTCTTCCAGGATCCGGAGTGCTACGTCGTGTTGTTCTGCCGCCTCGCGGACCATCGCATCCACGCGGTGGTCTCCGGGCCGCACCACCTGAACGCACTCCGGACGGAGCGTCTCGATCGCGCGGCCCAACTCGGAACCGAGCGAGTGCGTGTTGGCCCGATCGTCGAGGCGCACGTAGCGCACGCGGTAGCCCTTATCGATCAGCTCCAGCGCGAAGTGCCGCATCGCAGAGAGAAACAGCGTCGTGCGCTGTCGATGACTCGGGACGTGCTCAGCTTCCTGGCGCACCTCGACCATCAGCACGGCGTCGCGGTCGCGATTCATCTCGGACAAGGCCGGCATCTTCGCATCGAGCTGGTCACCAAGCAGAAAAAGCAGCCTGTGCGCGCTGCGCATCCGGTTGTGACGGGATAAGCCTCCGGATGAACGAGCCACGTCAGCTCTCCTCCTCGATGAGTTTGTCGACCTGTTCGATATAGGCATCCATGTCGAACTTCCGCTCCAGGCCGCGATCATTCATGTAGCGCACCTTTCCGAACACCGCCCGCTCGGTCCAGCCCCGATCGTGTTGACCGAAACACCACGCGACGTTCGCGTAGGAGTTAGCGTCGCGTCCGTCTAGGAGGTACTTGTTGTTGAGGTACAACGCAGTCTGGAACGCGTACTCCGGCGTTCGGCACCATTCGAGGATTTTTTTGCCCCAGTACATCCGCATGTAATTGTGCATGAATCCGGTGTGAACCATCTCGCGCATCGCTGCGTTCCAATAGCGGTCGTGGGTTCGGGCGGCCTCGAGCTGTGAGCGCGTGTACACGTGCTCGCGCGGATCACCACGGTGCCGGTCCAAGGTCTTGCGAGCCCACTCGGGGAGCGACTTGTACGAGTCGTAGTCGTGATTATGGAAGACGAAGTTGATCGCCAGCTCGCGACGGACGATCAACTCTTCCAGGAACGAGTCGCGATCCCGTTGGTCACCTACCTTTGCATCCCGGACTTTGAGAGCGATCTCGACCGGAGAGATCTGACCGAAGTGCAAGTAAGGACTCATGAATGAGGAGTGCCATGCAGACGGCTCGTTGCGCCGCTCGTCGTAGCTCTCTAGCCGGTGCCGCAGAAACGCCGAGAGACGCCGGCGTGCCTCGGCGCTGCCGCCCGTGAGCCGCTTGACGGGCCGGACTTCCCGGTGGAGGTCGAGCCGACTCAGGAGTCGCGCCAGATCGGACACGTCGACATCGCCGGAGATTCGCAGACGTCTCGAGTCTTTCGCGGGCGGCGTGGGCGAGAGATTCGAGAGGAATTCGTCACGGCGCCGGCCAAGCTTGGGCCGCAGCGTCCGGGCTGCTGTTTCCTGCTTGTCCGAAGCCACCTCGACCGGCACGACGACGTCGCTTTCCACCTGCACGACGGCGCAGCTGGCCTCGCGAGCCACGCGCTCGCGCCATTTTCTCTGGTGACGCAGATACCCGCGGTCGCAGACGACCAGCGCAGCTTCCTTTGCCAGTTCGAGCGCCACCTCGTCGGGCGAGCCGCGCCCGATCACGAACTTGATCTTCCGCCGACTGAGATTCCGCTCAACGTCTCGGAGCCCGTGCAGCATGAAGGCATAGTGGCGCTCGTTGGCTTCGGGGTAATCATCCATCAAGCCGAAGCCGACCACGACCGACCGTTCGGCAGCATTGGCTTCCCGTATGGCGTGCTCCAACGCGTGGTTGAACTGGGCGCGCTGGGACTGCTGCATCCAGTACAGGACGTAGCTGCCGGCGCGCAGCTCGCGGCGGTTGAGGTGCTGGATGCGCTCGTCGTGGATCACGCGATCCACCGAAGACCGCGATGGTGAACACGGCTCGAGTGGGACGAACCGGCAGATCCGCTGTTCGTTGCCTGGCGAATCGATCTCAGAGTGTCTGCTCCAGCTGCCCGAGCCGGTCGCCGAGCTTGAGGTTTTCGCGATAGTCGATCGGCAGTGCCAACAATGAGAGTCCTTCGTGATCCAGGGCTACCTGAAGAGCGGGCGCCAGCTCCCGTGAGGAATCAACATATTGTCCATGCCACACGAAGCTGTCGGCCAGTTTCGGCGAATCCGGATTGCCGAACGACAGCTCGGTCGAACGCCCGAAATCGGACTGCTGCTTCCAGCAAATCAGGCCGTAGCCGCCGCCGACCCAGACCATCACGGTGATGTTTGCACCGAGCTGGCGGGCCGTTTCCATCTCCTGCAGATTCATCAGGAAATCGCCGTCGCCCGTGATCGCGAGAATCCTGCGACGGGGGTGAACCCGATGAGCGGCGATCGCTCCTGGCAGGAGCAGCCCCATCGAACAGAAGCCGTTCGGGATGATGCACGTGTAGAACTCGTGACAGTGAGATTAACGGCCGATCCACATCTTGTGTGCGCTGACCCCGGACAGCACGATGTCGTCGGTCCCGAGCCGCTCGCGCACGTCCCACAGGACCTTCTGCGGCTTGGCATCGGCGACGCCGGTGATCAAGATCGTCGCTCCGGGCCCGAGCGTCCCGAGGCAGATCGCCGGTCAGGCGGCCGTAGACCTCGGCCATGAACGCCGCACCCTGCTCGCGGCGTGTCGGCACGAACTCGATCGACGAGTCTTCGAGCGAGATCATGAAATCGGCGTTCTCTTCACCGGGAACGCCGAACACGCGCGTGATGCCCTCGCGCTCGAGACAGCGAACCAGAAGATCGGAGGCCTTCATCACGCCACCACGATCGTCTTGCGGTTGACGAACTCGCGGATGCCGTCACGAGACAACTCGCGTCCGTAACCCGATTTCTTGACACCACCGAACGGCAGCCGGGGGTCGGAGGCTACGATCGTGTTGACGAAGGTCGCGCCGGCGTCGAGTTCGTTGAACGCGCGCTCGATCTCGCCCTCGTCGGTGGTCCAGATCGCCGAGCCGAGGCCGAAGCGCGTCGCGTTGCCGATGCGGATCGCGTCGGTCAGATCTCGGACTCGAAACAGCAACGCCACCGGCCCGAAGACTTCCTCGGAAAAAGCCGGAGTGTCCTCCGGAATCTCCGCCAGGATGCCCGGGCGGTAGAAATATCCGGGGCCCGCCAGCGGTTCAGCCCCCGTCAGCCGGCGGGCGCCTTTGTCGATCGTTCGATGGATTTGTTGATCGAGTTCGTCGCGAATCTGCTCTGTGGCGAGCGGACCGATATCGGTCGATTCCTCCATCGGATCGCCGACCTTCAGAGACTCGAACGCAGTGACGAAACGCTCGGTGAAAGCCTCGTAGATCCGCTCGTGCACGATGAACCGCTTGGCAGCGATGCACGATTGACCGTTGTTGATCGTCCGTGCCATGACGGCGGCCTCCACGGCGCTGTCGAGATCGGCGGAGGGCATCACGATGAACGGATCGCTGCCTCCGAGTTCGAGCACGGAGTGCTTGATCTGATCACCGGCGCCGCGACCGACAGCACGCCCAGCCCCTTCCGAGCCGGTGAGTGTCACGGCGCGCACCCGATCCTCCTGAAGCACTCTCTCAACGCGTCTCGATCCGATCAGCAAGGTCGTAAAACAGCCCTCGCCGAATCCGGCTCGCGCGAAGATATCTTCGATCGCCAGCGCCGAGCGCGGAACGTTAGAGGCGTGCTTGAGCAGCCCCGTGTTGCCTGCCATCAGTGCCGGCGCCGCAAAGCGAAACACTTGCCAGTAGGGAAAGTTCCAGGGCATGACCGCCAGTACGGGTCCGAGCGGAAGATGTCTGACGAAGCTGCGCGAGGCAGCCGTCTCGATCGGCTCGTCGGCGAGAAACCGCTCGGCGTTCTCGGCGTAGTAGCGACAGACCCAGGCACACTTTTCGATCTCGGCCACGGCGGACTTCAGCGTCTTGCCCATCTCCTCGGTCGCGATGCGCGCCCAGGCGATACGCTCGTCCTCGAGTATTCTCGCTGCGGCATTCATCTTGCTCGCGCGGTCCGTGAAGCTCGTCGCTCGCTGAGCCTCAAAGGCGCTGACGGAACGATCCAGCGCTCGCTCGAGTGCGCGATCATCAAGCTCCTCGAAGCGCTCAATCAGCTCGCCGGTGGCTGGGTTCACGCTTTGTATGGGCATCGAACCTCCTCGTCAAACAAAAGTTGCTCGGCCAGGATACCTCGTGAAGCCGCAGCGCGAGACGATACCGCAGCGGCGCGGCATTGCGAGCATGGACTCCGGCGCGGATCGGTTGCGGACTTCGCACATGTCTGGTTTGAGCACGATGAATGACCCGGGTTAGCCATCCGCGGGCGCGAGATGTGCCGCGTCCACGAACAGCTGATCGACTTTCTCGTCGGGTCCAAAGAGTACGGATCGACCGACGTCGGCTTGCAGCGTTACCTCTACGCTTTCGCCGTTGTTCCCGGTTCGGGGAGGAAGTAGCGCAGCTTCCTCTGTTGGATCTTCTCGACGCAGGGACCGTCAGGTCCGGCACCGGCTTGTCGACGCAATGCCTTCACGGTCGAAACAACATCCGCTCCAGCGACGCGTTCGAGGGCCATGACGACCCCTTTCACGAGAGTCTCAGTAACTGGCAACTCGCACGTGTATGCGAATCCAGAGGTTCTCGATCCCGAGCTCGTTGAGCGGCACGTCGACGACCGTGCCAGAGAGCACATGGGCGGGGAGCCGGACCCGCAAAGTGACCTGGTCGGTCCAGCCACCCCGCGCATCGCACGCGGCGCACGGATAGGCCCAGTTTCGACCACTGCCACCGCACACTCCACAGACGCGAAGTACGGGCAGTACGAACGGCACGAGGATCCCGCGTTCGACTTCCTCGGGCGAGAGGATCAGCTCGAAGTGGAGCGGCTCGGCCCGTTCAGCCTTCGGCACGTCGACGCCGGTGAAGTTGCGCATCAGTCGCTCGAGCAGCGACTCGTACGACGGCCGAATCGTCTCGGGTGCGCCAGGGATCGAGATAGGTTCCGCAACCAAGGGTTCGACGAGTCCGGGCGCGCCCGTCGGTTCGGTCGCAAGAGTGGATGTACGCAGCTGGCCGCGCTTGAGCCGGCGATCGTAGCGGGCTCGCCGGAGGGGGTTGGAAAGAACGTCGTACGCCTCGGAGACCTCGCGAAACCGCTCGGCGCCGGCGACGCCGGCGTGGTCTGGGTGATACTTCTTGGCCAGCTCGCGAAAAGCGGAACAGATCGCTGCGGGATCGGCGTCGAGAGGCACGGCGAGGATCGTGTAGTAATTCTTCGTCATGATGCGACCTCGTCTACCATGACGGTCGGTCTCGCCGCGGCTCCTCCGCTCGGGCGGAGAGGGCCGCGGCAACACCCCTACGTGACTTCGCCTTCCGGCTAGGCTTGCGTCAGCCGCTCCTGACTTCGATCCTCCGCGGCCGCGCCTCCTCCACCTTGGGCAGTGTCAACCGCAGTACGCCGTTCGTCAGCGCAGCGTCGATCTTGCTTTGATCGACTGCGGCGGACAGCCGGAACTGCCGGTAGAAGGATCCGGTCTCGTACTCGCACAGCAGCATCTGCTCGCGCCCACGCTCTCTCTCACGTACAGCACCGTTGATCGTCAGGACGTTCTCGCGCAGATCGATGGTGAGCCCATCCGGCTTCACACCAGGCATGTCGGCGAGCAGAATGATCGCGGATTCCGTTTCGAGGATGTCGACCTCCGGGGTGAAAACGTGGCCGGGACGCGTGGATTCCACCCTGGATACCTCCTGCTTCTGCGCTGGCGTCATCACCTTGCTCGACTCTTCCTTCGTTTTGACAGTCATGGGCGATTCCTCCCGTCCGGCTCAGGCGCCGGCCTTGACCGTGATCTGCTTCGGCCGCGCCTCGATCGCCTTGGGCAGCTCGACGGTCAGGACTCCATCGACATAGCGCGCTTCAACTTTTGCGGCATCAACTCGAACCGGAAAAGAGAAGCTGCGCCGGAACTTACCCCACTCTCGCTCCTGGCGGTGGTAGCTGGCGTTCTCGTCCTCGTGAGGCAGCTGCCGTTCGCCAGCGATGCTGAGAGTGTTGTCCTCGCAGGTAATCTCGAGATCGTCCGGTCGGATGCCTGGCAGCTCGGACTGCACGATGATCGACTCCTCAGTCTGGGTCACGTTGATCGCGGGAAAGACTCCCGCCGTGCGGGGACCGGCTTGATCGCCCAAGGCGTCGAACAGCCGGCCCATCTGCCTGCGCATCTCGTCCAGTTCGGACAAACCGGGGAACCAGCTCGGGGGGGACAACCTTCGGATGATCATCTCTATAACCTCCTCATTAACTTCATCTCTTCAATTGGCCGCGATCGCCGCCGGAAGGCCCGCTTCAACGCGTCATCCCGTGCCGGCAGCGAGGGATTGGGCGACTGAGCCGCCTATCCCGAGGAGCTTCTCCAGCCCCGATTCCTCAAAGTGCTTAGAATTGTGCCCGCCGCCTGTCAAGGACATCGGGCGAAAAAGGCGACGGGGCTCTGCGACGGCCCCCTCCCCTGTCGAGCAGCTAGCTCACGCGAGCTCCGATCTGACGGACGGTCGGGCACTTCCGCCCGCGCGTGAGGACCGTTGGAGAGCAACGGACCCGCCCGCGAGACGTGCCGAGGTCTGAGCGCGAGCCATGCCGA
>CP070706.1:3623663-3631089 GCA_020350085.1 Acidobacteriota bacterium | reverse complement strand
GAGGTCGAAATCGAGCAACCTGAGCGGCGCCTCGGTCCAAGCGAAGCCGCTGCGCAGCAGCGTCCCGGCGAGGACGCCCGCGATCAGCGCCGGAATCACTTGCCGCAGCGCGAGCGCCAGGCCGATCGCGAGCAGCGGCGGTACGAACGCCCACAACGACGAGAGCATGCGCACCCGCGTCGTGGCCACGCCGAGCACGCGGCCATCGGGCCCGCGGGCGGTGACGATCAGCTCGAGCCGTCCGCGCCAAGCCGTCGAGACCGTGATCGGAAGTTCCAGACGGTTTTGGCCGGCGCCGAGAGCGCCTTCGCCGAGCGGCTGCCGTGGGCCGCCGCGTGCGTCGATAGCCTCGAGCTGCAACGAAAGCGGTCGTGCCACCACGCCCGTCGCGTCGATCGCCACCGTGCCGGCGAGACCGCGCAGCAGTACGCGGCCGGCGTCGAGGCTCAGCCGTGGTCCGGGATTTTCGGTCGGTTGGGCGACGGCGAACGGTCCGCCCAGTGTGGTGACGAGCGCGAGTGCTGCCAAGAAAAAACGCCGCTTCGAGCCCGGGGGACGCCCCCGTGGACGCCCACCCGTCCAGCCGCGGCGCCCGCGCGCCGGCGGGGCCGGCCTCGCACGGGGGCCCTGACGGCGGGGTCGAGCGCGGCGGATCAGGCCCGCGCTCCGGGCCGACGGCCGCTGGTGGGCGGTGGCGGCGGCGCGGCTTGTTTCTTGCCGGCTTCGTCGGTGGCATCGCTTTCGACCTGCCGCACCACGAGACCGAGCTTCTCGCGAAGTGTCGCCTCGAGCTGGTCGGCGATGTCGGGGTTGTCCTTGAGGAACTGGCGCGCGTTCTCACGGCCCTGGCCGAGACGCGTGTCACCCATGCTCAGCCAGGCCCCCGACTTTTGAACGAGCTTGTGCGCGATGCCGAGGTCGATCAGATCGCCGTGCCGGCTGATGCCCTCGTTATAGAGGATGTCGAACTCGACGATTCTAAAGGGCGCCGCCAGCTTGTTCTTGACGACCTTGACCTTGGTTCTGTTGCCGACGACGACGTCGCCGTCCTTGATCGCCCCGATGCGGCGGATGTCGATCCGCTGGCTGGAGTAGAACTTCAGTGCGCGCCCGCCGGTGGTCGTTTCCGGGTTGCCGAACATCACGCCGACCTTCTCGCGCAGCTGGTTGATGAAGATCAGCGACGTGCGCGACTTGGCGACGATGGCCGTCAGCTTCCTGAGCGCCTGCGACATCAGCCGCGCTTGCAGACCGACGTGCGTGTCACCCATCTCGCCTTCGAGCTCCGCGCGCGGAACGAGCGCGGCCACCGAATCGACGACAACGACATCGAGCGCGCCGGAGCGCACGAGCACTTCGGCGATTTCCAACGCCTGCTCGCCGGAGTCCGGCTGCGAGACGAGCAGATTGTCGACGTCGACGCCGAGCTTGGTGGCGTAGTCGGGATCGAGCGCGTGCTCGGCGTCGATGAAAGCCGCCATGCCGCCGCGCTCTTGCGCCTGCGCCACGACGGTCAACGCGAGGGTGGTCTTTCCCGAGGACTCCGGACCGAAGATCTCGACGACGCGGCCACGCGGGACGCCGCCCACACCGAGGGCCCAGTCGAGCGACAACGAGCCGGTCGGAATCGCCGGCACCTCGACGGCACGGTCCGACCCGAGGCGCATGATCGCCCCTTTGCCGAACTGCTTTTCGATCTGCCCGACGGCCAGCTCGATGGCGCGGGATTTCTCTTTGGTCAGCGCGTCCGAGGCTCCGCCGGTCGCGGAAGATTTCGACGCGGTGCGTGGGGTCGTCATATCGGGCTCGTCCTCCCAGGAACTCGGGCCTGAATCCAGTCTAAAGCAGGCGATCGCTGGAGATAGGCTGCGGCGCACATCCCCGACTGCGGCGCCGTGTAGCAGGGCGACCGGCTGCGCTTCAGCACCAGATTAGGAGGACCGGCTCGGCGGGTCAATACGATTCGCCGGCGTTCGGGGGTGATTCGTTGACGCTCCGGGAGAACGCCGTCTATATTCGCGCGATAGAGCCGCTCTGGTCTCGTAGCTTTCAGCCGCTCCACAGACGTTCGGAGGCGACCCCGGCCGTGAATCCCCGACGAAACGCCCTCGCTGACGCCGCTTCCGCCCGCTCGAAGTTTTCCGCCGCCGTTCTCGTTTCTCTCGTCTGCTGTGGGGCGTTGCTGCTCGCGGCGTTTGGGTGCGCGACGAGCCGCTCGCAGAGTACGCGCCCGTCCGCCGGCCAGCCCTCACCCGGCGGCAGCTCCGAGGGCGACCGCTCGCCGGCCGACAGCCCGCAAGTCGTCGCCGTCGTCGAGGCGCCGGCCGATGCGGTGTTCGACCTCGAACGGGAAGAGCGCGAGATCCGCAGCCTGGTCGCGCTCGCGCGCGAACAGGCGCGTCTCGGCCTGCTCGCCGAGTCGGAAGCCACTTGGGACGAGGCGATCGGGCGTTTGCGGCCGCTGTCGGTGCTCGATTCACGGCACACGGGACAGCTCCGAGCGCTTGAGGCCGAGCGCGAGCGCTCGCTCCAGGCGCTGAGCGAGGCGTTGAGCGAGGCGCTGGCCGAAGCGCAGCCAACCGACCCGTCGGCGGGGCTCGCGGGGCAGATTCTCGAGGGGCCAGAGCCCGCGCTCGACCCCGAGCACGTGCAGGAGGTCGACGAGGCGGCGCAGCAGGTCGAGCCGGACTACCCGGTGATCATCAACGATCGGGTGATCGCGTGGATCGAGGCCTACACGGGCCACCATCGTGACTTCATCGCAGCGAGCCTGGCGCGCTCGGGCGCTTTCGTCGAGCGCTTCCGCGAGATATTTGCCGAAGAGGGGATTCCGCAAGACCTCGTTTACATGGCGCACGTCGAGAGCGGCTTCAAGACCTCGGCCTACTCGCGGGCGCATGCGAAGGGGATATTCCAGTTCATTTCGTCCACGGGCCGGCGCTACGGGCTGCGGGTCGACTGGTGGGTCGATGAGCGCAGCGACCCCGAACGGTCTTGTCGCGCGGCCGCGGCCTATCTCAGGGATCTGTACGCCGAGTTCGGTGACTGGTACCTCGCGCTCGCGGCCTACAATGGTGGCGAGGGTCGCGTACGACGCGCGATCCGACGCGCCGGCACGAAAGACTTCTGGACGCTCGCGAAGCGACGCTTTTTCCGCCGCGAGACGCGCAACTACGTGCCGGCGATTCTCGCGGCCACGCTCATCGCGAAAAACCCGCACGAGTTCGGCTTCACCAACATTGCTTACGAGCAGCCTCAACCGTACGACATCGTCACGGTGCCGACGCCGACCGATCTGGAGGTGATCGCCCGCGTCAGCGGCGCCGACATCGCCACGCTGCGGCGATTGAACCCTTCGCTGAGGCGCGCGCAGACGCCACCCGGCGCGCCGGACTATCGCGTGTACGTGCCGGCCGGTTTTGCCGACGGTTTCGATACCAAGATCGCGCAGGTGCCGGAAGACGAGCGGATCGTCAAGCAGCTGCACCGGGTGCGAAGGGGTGACACGCTCTCGGCGATCGCCCGACGTTACGGCACGACGGTGCGAGCGATCCAGCAGGCGAACAACATGGGCCGGCGGACGCTGCTGCGCATCGGGCAGGTGCTCGATGTGCCGCGCGGCCCCGGCGTTCCGGTGCGCTATGCCGGTCCGGTCGAGATCGCCGGCGACGGTAGCTATCGCGTGCGCCGGGGCGACACGCTGAGCAGCATCGCCCGCGGACTGGGCGTGAGCGTCAGGCAGCTTCAAGCCTGGAACGGGATGGGCCGCTCGACGCGCATCTACGCCGGTCAGCGGCTGCGGGTCTCGGCGTCGGATTCCTCGCCGTCGGCGCCGGCCGGCCGCGCTGCGGCTCGTTCATCGACGGCGTCCGGCTCCGAGGGCTCGCGGGTTCACGTCGTGCGTCGCGGCGACACGCCTTGGGGAATCTCCAGGCGCTATCGCGTTTCACTCGACGATCTTTTGGCGGCCAATGGGCTGCACCTGCGTTCGGTGCTCCATCCCGGACAGAAGGTGATCATCCCCGATGGGGCGCGTGCGGCGAGATCGTCAGGTGGCAGCGGCTCGTCGCCGACGACGTACATCGTTCGTCGCGGTGACAACCTGTACCGCATCGCGCAACGCTTCGGCATCTCGTTGCGCAGCCTGTGCGACGTCAACAACATCTCGCCGAGCACGACGATCTACCCCGGCGACCGCCTGACCATCGTCCGCTGATCCGCAGCCTACCTCGGCTCACGAGACGATCCCGCCTATAGGGACAGGGCTTGCCCTGTCCGACCGGCGCGTAGCGCCGAATATTTCTCGCGCTGCGCGCGAGTCTGACAGGGCAGGACCTGTCGCTACGGGTTGACCGGTTCGCGAGCGGCTTGCTAGCGTGATCGGAGGCGGGAGATCTCGGGAGGGACTCAGATGAGAAACCGAGGCAAGACGAGCCGGGCCGTTCTGGTCGCGGCGGCGGTGCTCTTGATGGGGGCGTCGATGGCGCAGGCCGGTGCGGCGGACGAACTGACGCCGCAAGCCGCAGCCGTCGTCGAGCAGCTGTTTCCAAACGCCACCATCGTCGACGTCGGCCGCGAGCGGGAAAACGGCGTGCGGTTCTACGAAGTGATGCTTCGAATCGGAGATCGCGAGATCGAGATCGAGGTCACGGCCTCAGGCGAGGTGGGAGAGATCGAGATGCTGACGACGCTCGACGAGCTGCCTCCGGCTGCGCGCCGCACGCTCGAGATGGCCGGCGTTTCGGATGCGTCGATTCTGCGCGTCGAAAGACACGAGCGCAGGGGTGTCCCGACGAAAGGCTCCGTGGTCGCACTCGATGTGCCCAAGGCGTACTACGAGATCGAGTACCGCTCCGATCGGCGTCGCGAGGAGATCGTGCTGACCGCCGAAGGCATGCTCTCGATGTCAAAGGACGATCACGCGAGCGACGACGATCACAGCAGCGACGACGAACCGCTCGATCACTGAGCCGAGGCGGGGGGCCCGCTGGACCGTCCCGGTGGGGCGTGGCTCGTGTATCTCCCGAGCTCGACGGGCGCTCGCCGACAATTCTTCAGCACAAGAAACGAAGGGTCGCGGCCTTCTGCACCCTCTCACTCCCCGGAGCGCGGCTCGGTTCCGCTCGACGCCCGAGACGGGAGCGCGCTCATGGAGGAAGGGACGTGAGACGGACAGATTGTGTGGCCCTGATAACGACGATGGCGGCGACGTCGCTGCTCGCAACGAGCGCTCTCGCCGGGCCGCTCCACGCGCGCGCGGAGCGGGAGGGGCGCCACAGAGCCGCAGGGCATCGCGTCGCCGTGGTCGAGCAAGCGTTCGACGAAGCCTGCTCCGATTCCGCCAAGTCTGTGCTGAAGTCATGCCGTTTCGGAGCGACCGCGGACCTTTGGCTCGCGGTCGGCAAGTGCCAAAACCTGGCCGACGAGCAGGAACGGGAAGAGTGCGCGGACGAGGCCAAGGAAGCTCTGAACGAAAACAAGGAGCTGTGCCGAGACCAGTACGACGCCCGCCTCGAGATCTGCGAGGCACTCGGAGGGGAGGCCTACGAGCCTCAGATCGATCCCGAGCAGTTCGTCGAGCGGATCGACCATCCGCTGCTTCCGTACGCGGTGGGCTCGAGATGGGTCTACGAAGGGCAGACCGAGGACGGCTTCGAGCGCATCGTCGTCGAGGTCACCGACGAGACCCGCGAGATCCTCGGCGTCACCTGCACGGTCGTGCGCGATCGGGTGTATCTCGACGGTGAGTTGATCGAAGACACGTTCGATTGGTACGCACAGGACGCGATCGGGAACGTTTGGTACTTCGGTGAGCTGTCGTACGAGCTCGAGGACGGCGTCATCGTCAGCCTTGCCGGCTCCTGGGAGTCGGGCATCGACGGCGCGCACCCCGGCATCGTCATGCCGGCCACGCCGGTCGTGGGCGACATCTTCCGCCAGGAATACCTGCTCGGAGAGGCCGAGGACATGTTCGCCATCGCGAGCCTCGACGAGCCGGTTGGCGTTCCTTACGGCGATTTCGCGTCGACGCTGCAGACCGAGGAGTGGACACCGATCGAGCCGGAGGTGCTCGAGTTCAAGTATTACGCGCACGGCGTGGGACTGGTGCTCGAGGAAAACCTCGAGGAGGAGGTTCGGATCGAGCTCGTCGAGTACACGGCGGATTGATCCGCTTCGACGCCGGCGTTGTCGGAAGCCTTACAGCCGATGACAATGTCACCGGCATGCCCGTATCCCGCTTCAGCCCGCTTGGGCGTCTGGTTTCGATCGCTT
Organism: Acidobacteriota bacterium; assembly: GCA_020350085.1. Lineage (GTDB taxonomy): Bacteria > Acidobacteriota > Polarisedimenticolia > J045 > J045. Next base: position 3,624,816 of record CP070706.1, on the reverse strand, counting down.
GCGTGGGGCTGGCGGTAACTGGCGGCGCGTGGGGTGCGGTTCCCGAGGACAGCCGCTCCGTTTCCCGCGGCGTATCGCTGGAGCGCTTGCGCGGCAAACCTCTCGTTGACGTGCTCGCGCTGCTTCGGCAAGCGGGGTTGAACATCGTCTACAGCTCCGGCCTGGTCTCTCCGTCTCTGATCGTCGAGCGCGAGCCGACCTCCTCGGAGCCGCGCGAGATCCTCGACGAGCTGCTGCCGAGCTTCGGCCTGATCGCTCTCGAGGGGCCCGCCGGCGCGATCCTGATCGTTCGCGCGGGAGAGATCCGAGGAGCGGTCTTGAGTCAAGAGACCGGCCTTCCCATCGCGGGCGCGCTCGTGCGTGTCGAGCACGGCCCCGGTGCGGCGCTCAGCGCGGTCTCGGGCTCGGACGGAAGCTTTCGCATCGGAGGCATCGCGCCGGGAAGCTACGACGTCTGGGCGCAGGCCCAGGGGTTTTCCGAGCAAGACGCGAGAGACGTTCGCGTCAGCTCGGGACAGCCGACGTCTTTGACGTTCAGGATGTCGCGTCCGACGTACGCCAGCGAGCTGACGGTCATGCCGAGCAAGCTCTCCGTGCTCCAGGACGAGCCGGCGGCCCGCATCATCGTCAGCGACGACGACGTGGTCAACGTGCCGGCCTTCGGTGGCGATGTCAGCCGCGTCGTCGAACTGCTGCCCGGGGTAGCGGCGGGAGACAACACGGCGGCGTTCAACGTACGCGGCAGCGAGAGCCGGGACGTCATGCTGCTTCTCGACGGGCTCGAGCTGTACGAGCCGTTTCACCTCAGGACGCTGCAGAGCCCGTTCAGTCTGATCGACGCGAAGCTGGTCGAGAGGCTCGATCTGCTCAGTGGAGGCTTCACGGCAGAGTACGGCGACCGGCAAGGAGCCGTCGTCGATCTCACCACGCCGTACCTGACGAGCCACAGGCGCATGGCGGTCGAGCTCGGCAGCATCAACTCTCGCTTCTTGCACCACCGGCCGTTCGCCGCAGGTCGCGGGACGTGGCTCGTTTCCGCGCGCACCTGGTACCCGGAGAAGTTCAGAGACACGATCCAGCTCGGAGAAGACGATCTGGAGCCGCGTTTCAGCGACCTATACGGCAAAGTGTCGACAGCCTTCGGCGACAGGAT
>CP070706.1:3618210-3623563 GCA_020350085.1 Acidobacteriota bacterium | reverse complement strand
CGATTACGAGCCCGCCGCCGAGGATCTGCGCTCCGTGTCGTAGTGGCCGGCAGAAAGCGACGCGGACGGCTCGCGATCGAGCGGAACCGTCCGCGCCAGATCCCCAACTCCCAGCCCCGAGTGATCAGGCCAACACGGGGCGAACCGCCGCCCCTGATATCAATCTGCATAGAAGAAGCTCGCATCCTCGACGACAGCCGCCGAGGAACCACTCTCTGGTTCCACCATCAACACCGCGTTCAACCCTTCCGGCGCGAAGCTCTCGTGACAGACGAAGCTCGCGATCGGGTAAAACGTGCTGCTCGTATCGGCGAGCAGCACCGGCACGGCGCCGCGTTCAACGCGCGCATCCGTCAGGAAACGCACTCGCGGCGACGGCCCGTCCGTCGAGGTCGTCTGATGCAGCACCTGAGTCGATGCCCTCACCGCGCGACCATCCGAGGTTGTCCCTGAGCCGGACTCGATCGCGATCCAGCCCACGGTCTCTTCGACGGGGACCGCTCCATCGCGCCGCTGCAAGCTCAACGCGAACCACGACGCGTTGCGATTGTGGATCCGGGCCAGCGTGCCGGTGTTGTCCTGATCGGTCTGGAGGCTCACCAGCACAGCGGGTACTTCTTCAAAGGACGCCCCGTAGCTCACCTCCTGCCAGCCATGGCTCAGCCCCGTCGACGTCTGGACCGTCCCTGCTCTGAGATTCAATCCACCGATCGTGTGCGCGCCCTGTTCGGCGACGAGATACGAAACGCGCATCCCCGCACACGCCGCGCCGTCCCAGCTCTGGCAACGCACGTCAAAACCGCTGTCGGAGACGTTACTGATCGCCATCGCACAGGCGTTGGCGCCCGGTGTGAGCACCGGCTTGACGATCACGACCGGCTGTGAGAGCGGCTTGACGAGTGGAATCGTTTTCCAGTCCGTACTGATGTCAGCGGCCGTACCCCACTCGATCGGTCCGCGATACTCCGGAGCGATCGCACGCACCGCCATCGGTCCCGTCATCGCCCCAGCGATGCTCTGCGCAAACAGCTGCGATCCGATCCCCAGCACCGACATTGTCTCGAGCGAGGAGGTCATCCGCTCGCGCAAGGCTTGCTCGCTGCGCTGCCGCATCCGGCGCGAGCTCGTGTCGGGAGCCCGTCGCTCCCGGCCTGCAGCTTGTTGACTCGGCGCGTCGATCCGCAGTTTCCAGCTCAGCACCGGTGTGGCCGCCGCGCCGACGATAGGACGTTGCAGCACGTACGGTGCCGCGTCATCGCTCGTCACGATGGTGCCGCTCGCGAACGGGCTGTAGATCGCCAGGTAGCCGACAGTCCACCCGGCTCTCAGCTCACGCAGCCCGAACCCGTCGAACAGAGCCGCTTCGAAGCCCGTGTGCCGGACGTTCTTGACGCGGACCGCGACGGGACGCGCCTCCGGCGAAGTCTGGATCGTCAGGAAGAGTTCGGGCGCCGAGGGGAACGGCTCGAGGAAATGACGGGGGATCCACTCACTGAGAGCGTAGGGGGCGAATGTATCCGCCTCCCAGATGCTGCCGTCCGGCATGTCGTGACGGCCGCGCTCGATGACGAGATAGGACACCTGCTCTTCGGCCAGTGCGTCGCCTCGCCACGCCGCCAGCCGCGCACTGAAACCTTCGTCAGCGATCGCTTCGAGCTTCGCGATCACCGGCACGCTGGAGTGATCGCTCGCCGGCCCGAGAATGACGATCGGCTCACGAAACGGCTGATCGATCGGCACGCGCCGCGGCTCTCCGGCGAGGCTCGCGCGGCCGACCACTGGCTCGGTTGCCTCACCGTCGTCGTCGAGGATCGTCACCACCGCCTGCTCGACGGCGATCAGCGCCCCGCTCGGCTGCGAGAGCTGGATGAAGAAGCGCTCGTTAGGCTCCCACTCCTCGTCGTCGAGAATCGTTACGTGGATCGTCTTGGCCCTATCGCCGGGCCAGAACGTCAGCGCCCCGCTCGTGGCGACGAAGTCGTCGCCGGCCGTTGCGTCATCGGCCACGGTCGCGTACTGGACGCTGATCTCGGCCGGTGCCTCGTCGGACAGCGTGACCGTCAGACCCGCCGCGCCGCCGCCCTCGCGGGCTCGTACATCTCCGATCGAGAGCGTCGGCACCGGCACACTGTCGTCGTCGATGATCGTGCACGTCGCTCGCTCGCGATCGAGCGGGACGTCGCCGGCGTCGGTCAGCGTGACGAAGAACGTCTCCGGCCGTTCAGCCAGCCGGTCGCCGATGATCTCGACGACGATCTCGGCGGAGGTCTCGCCAGCGCCGAACGCGACCGTCGTCGCAGACGTACTTGCTTGCGCGAGCCGACGGCTGGGACTTCGCGTCGTCCCGGCCGGCATGACGAAGTCTTCTCCAGCCGTAGCGGTACCTGCCTCCACGCTATACGAGACCACGACCCGCTCGGCCCGCGCTCTGGCCAACGTCAGCTCGAAGACCGCCTCGCTGCGCCCTTCGTCACCTTCGGTCACCGAGAGATCGTCGATGCGCACGCCTTCGGCAGGCGACACGGCCGACAGATCGATGAGCTGCGTACTTCCGCGCTCGCCGACCGTGGCCGTGGTCAACCGCACGCCATCGAGGAAGAACACCGCCTCGTCGCCCACGCGCGCGCGCCCCGCCGTGCGCAGGCCGACGGCGTCCATCGGCACCCGCAAGACGTAGCTCCCGCCGAGCACGGCGATGTCGAACGAGGCGACCGGCATCGGGTCCGTGCCGAGCGAGACCGACAACGTGCCGGCCTGCTCCGGTGCGGGCCCATAAAAGATGTGATCCGGCTCGGGGATCGCGGCCAGGCCGCCGAGGCTAGCCAGCGTGATGCACGCCGTGATCGCGAGCGCTGTCGAGGTCATGCTGCCGTTTCTCATGGCCGCCTCCTCGCTCAGTTACCGAAGAACGAGTACGTCTGGAAGAGAAGCTTGATGTCGCTGACCGAGGCGATGAAATCGTCCAGTCCCTGGTTCGGTTCGGCGAGCAACGTACCGCCCGGAATGATCAGCACCCAGCTCGTGTTCCACACCGAGCGTCCGACCAGGCGCGCGTTGGCCGTCATCTCCTCGGGGTCTGCCTGGCCGGCGTCGTGGTAGGCGCGCAGCGCGGGGTGTCGCCGAATGCCACCCAGCTCCTCGGCGAGACTGTCGTGAATCGGGATCCAGTTTGGATCGGCGAGGTCGGTCGACTCGACCGGGAACGGAACCGGAAGCTTTTGATCGACGACACGCCACGTGCGGATGTCGAAGTTCGAGCCGGTCGGTGAGCGCAGCACGGCCATCCCGGCCGGGATGAGATACACACGCGGCGTGTTGGACAGACCCGTTTGATCGTAGTCGGTGAACCAGATCCCCACCGCTCGGATCTTGGTCGAGAAGTGCGACGGATCATAGGCGCTGTCGCCTCCTGCGAGCCCGTGTCCGAAGAAGTTCTGCGCGAAGGTGACCGTCGTACTGAACGGGATCACGAGCCCCGGTTGCGGCTGCGACGTGCCGTCTTGGTCCATCTCGCCGGTGAACGGCCTCGCGTAACGGCGGAACTCCGGCACCTGCCACAGATCCGCCACGCGATGACTCGTTAGGGTGTCTTGCCACGTGCCGTCCGCGCTGGTATCGGGCGAGATGCGGAACAGCTCCTTGCGCAGCGAGAAGCGGTTCGTCTCCGTCTGCGGGTTGTTGAATCCGAGCTGGCCCTCGAGAACGGAGTAGTTGCTGTCGAGTCGTGCCAGCGGATCGGCGAGCCCGCGCGAGCCGGCGATCGGCTGGCCGTCGATCACGTGGCCCAGGCTGCGGTGCTTGACGATGTCGGTCAAGAAGTGCTGGCCCGCCGCACCGGAGCTGCCGAGCAGGTTCGTCTCGTAGTCGTAGGCCTTAGCGGCGAGGTACGCATAGCGCGCGGCGAGGTCGAACTGCGCCCGGTACTTCTGCACGGCATCGTTGCGGAACACCCGGTACGCCATGTCGCGATAGCGGTGCGAGTGCATCTGACCGGCCATCGCTCGGCGGAAGGCGACGAGGCGTGCCAGCAAGCGCTCGCCCTCGGCAAGCTTGGCGTAGTACCGGCCCAGGGACTGCTGCAAGACCTCGGCCTGCGTGTACAGCTCGAGCCTGGCGACGGCTTCCCGGCGAATCACCTGCTCGAGCTCCTTGACCGCGAGCTTGATCTTGTAGTCGTTGCGTTCTGTCTCGAGCTCGATGAACGAGCTGAGAGCAGCATCTTCCTTGGCGACTTCGAGCCCGTACGTCGTGATCTCTGCTCCAATGGCCAGATTGCGCAGCAAGAACGCCGCGGCGCGAGCGGCAAATCGGAGCACTCCCCTCAGGCCGGCGAGAGCGTCGTTGGAGAAACCGAAGCTCTTCGGCACCGCCTCTGCCAGAATGTCACCGACCGTCTGGGCATCCTCGGCCTTTTTACCGAGTATCAGTTTCACGGTCTTGGCACCAGCGATCCAACCCGAAAGAGCGACCTGCTCGCCACGGTTCTCGTTGAGGAGGCGTATCTCTTCGGTTTGGAGGTCGTACCGCGCTTCGAGCTCATCCGCCTTGTCTTCGATCAGCTCCAGCAGATTCGAGTACTCCTGAAGCGCCCGCTCGTAGCGCGCGCGATTCTGATACAGATCCGACAGCGCGTTCTGGATCTCTCCCGGAGCGCGCCGGCGGCCGGTCCAGCTCGTCGGCTTGACCAGGCCGGTGCCATCGAGAGCCACCGTGTAGGTCACCTCCTTGATTTTTGTGTTGACGGGCTCGCCAACCGACTCGACCGGAAGGTCATAGTCGCTAGTCTCCGGGATCGGCGTGAAGTACGCTGTGATCTCTTCTGTGTGCGGTGCCGCATCGCCGGTCAGCTCCGAGGAGTCGACGTACATGTAGTGATAGAGGTCCGGCCCGTCGTAGCCGCTTGCGTACGTACCGTCCGGTCCCATGTCGTCGCTGTACGGGTAGCCGAAGATCTCGATCAGCCGGTACTTGAGATCGCGCTCCTCGACGCGCACGTTGCGAGCGAAATCCTCGACGCTGTCCTGATGGCGCCGCAGCGACTGGCTGAGCTGGTTGGCGTAGTCGTAGACGATGACGGCGTTGTCGAGGGCACCCATCGCGCGGTCGTAGACCTGCTCGAAGTGACTCTTGCCCTGTATCGTCGAAGCGACATCGAGGAACGTCGGATCGATGTCGAACGGCGCCACGTCGCGGGCCAGCCCGAGCGGATTCAAACCGACGTCTGCGCGATCGACGCAGGCTTCGATCGTCGTGTACTCGCTCGGGATCTCTCTCAGCTCGAGCACCGTCGTGCGGTCGATCCGCTCGATGCCCTGATGGCTACCGTCCGGATCCTCGTCGGGAAGCAGCGCAT
>CP070706.1:3605047-3618110 GCA_020350085.1 Acidobacteriota bacterium | reverse complement strand
GCGGCCACCCGCACGAGGATCTGCTCGGCGGGCACGTCCGCGGCGAAGCGGAACAAGCGCTGATCACCGCGCGCGCTGATCAGCTTCGCACCAGGCAGCTCCCCCCCGCCCGTCACCTGGACCTCCCAACCGACGAGTTGCCGTTCTTGCGCCAGGGAGCCGAGCTCGCGCAGCGCGATCAGCCGGCCGGCGTCGAGAATGGCGACGCGGTCGCAGAGCATCTCGGCGTCGCTGAGCACGTGCGAGGCGAACAGTACCGTGACGCCCTCGCGTTTGAGCGAGAGGATCAGATCGCGAAACTCGCGCCGGCCGATCGGATCCAGGCCGCTCATCGGCTCGTCCAGAATCACGAAACGCGGCGCCCCGATCAGAGCGCGCGCCATCCCCGCGCGCTGCACCATCCCTTTCGAGTACTTGCGCAACGGACGGCCCGCCGCGTGGCCCAGGCCGACCCTTTCGAGCAGCTCGCCCACGCGTTGCGTGCGTCGAGGGTTCGCCACGCCGTGCAGCCTTCCGGCGAACTCGACCAGCTCGCGGCCGCTGAGGTCTTCCGGGAAGTACGGGTTCTCAGGCAAGTAGCCGACCCCCGCCCGCGCGGCGCGCTCGGAGGCCGGATGTCCCATCAGTCGCACGCTGCCGCTGTCGGGAAAGATCAGCGCCAGCGCGAGCTTGATCGTCGTCGTCTTTCCGGCCCCGTTCGGCCCGAGCAGACCGAGAATCTCGCCGCGGCGCACTTCGAGATCCAACCCGGCCAAAGAGAGCACCGGACGCTGCCAGAAGTGGGTCTTGTAGCGCTTGGAGACCCCGCGAAACACGAGGGGGGCGTCCGCCGTGGAGGCCGTGGAGACCATCGAGCGTGTCATGGAGTGTCCAGGCTAGACGATGAGTCTTCGCCACGGTGCGTGTCAACCCGCAGCGAGCCGCGGCGCAACCCGCCACGATCCGCCAGCAATCGCTCATAGAGCCGTTCCTGATGCCGGACCATCTCGTCGATGTCCCAGCCGCGCGCCTGCTCGCGGCCGGCCTCGACCATGCGGTGCGCCAGCTCCGCGTCGGCCAGTAGGCGCAGGACGTCGCGGGCCATCGAGGCCGTGTCGCCGGGTTGATGGAGAAATCCGGACTGTCCGTCGAGCACGGCTTCGGGGCTGCCGTCGACGGCCGTGGCCACGACCGGCTTGCCGGCCGCCATCGCTTCGGGAATCACGCGTGGCAACCCCTCGTGAAGCGAGGTCAGCACCATGACGTCCAGGTCTCCGATCACCTTCTCGGGCTCTCGACACCAGCCGAGCAGGTGACATCGTCCGCGGAGCCCGGCCTCGGCGATCGCGCGTTCGACGTCGGGGCGCAGCTCACCGTCGCCCGCGAGCACGAACTGCGCGTCGGGACGAGCGGCCGCCACGCGCGCCGCGACGGCGACGAAATCGAGCGGTGCCTTCTGCGGCTTGAAGCACGCCACCATGCCGACCAGCGGAACACGGCCGTCGAGCCCGAGCCGGCGGCGCAACGCTCCTGATCCACTCGCTTGGCGGAAGCGCCCGAGCTCGACGCCCGAGTGAATGACCTCGAACGCTTCGAGGGGCGCGATCCGCAGCGCGGCGCCGGTCTCGGCGTTGGCGCGCGAGACGCAAACGAGCTGTGTGGTCATCAGCGACGCCACCCGCTCGGCGATCACGAAAGCGCGACGCCGCACGGCGCCCTGACCGGGATGAAATCCCCAACCGTGCACGGTGTGAATGATCACCGGCACGCCGGCGAGCCATGCCGCCAGCCGTCCCAGAATGCCCGCCTTCGAGGAGTGAGTGTGCACGACCTGCGGGCGCCAGGCGCGCAGTCGGCGTGTCAGGTCGACGAGTGCCGTCAGATCGCGCGCGGGATGAAGCGCTCGGTCGAGATGCGGGCAGGTCTCGAACGGGACGTCCTCGAGCGCGGCCGCCTGCTCGTCGAGCAGTCCTCCGGGGCCCGCGATGAGCATCGGGGCGAAGCGACGACGATCCAAGTGGCGGATCGTGTAGAGCGTGTTCTGCTGCGCACCACCGAGCTCGAGCTTGGTGATGACGTGGCAGACCTTCACCGCGCCGCCGGCGTCAGCGCGGCAGCCACCCGCTCGGCCGCCGTCTTGCCGTCGATCAGCGCGCGCTCCATGTAGCTGTAGGTCCATGCTCCGAACCTGCCGATGGAGAGGATTCCTGCCTCGTCGAGGCGCGCCAGAGCCTCGTCGACGAGACGCGTCCGCTCGGCATCGAAGATAACGTAGGCCGGGTCGATGAGCGCCTCGGTGCTCAGTACGATCCGATCCTCGGGCGAGAGGAGACCGGCCCGTTCGAGGCCGCCGCGGGCGGCGGCGACGAGCTCATCGTGCGAAGGTCTCGGCCGATCGGGCCGCTGGCTGAACTCGACCGAGATCGACGAGCAACCCTCTGGGGCCATCGCGCGGCAGACGTTCGACGGGAAACCGGCTCGATAGAAGGGATACTCTGGCTCGGGAAAGTAGATCCAGTGCGCGCCGCCGGCGATCTCCGGCCGGTCGATGCCGAGGCCGACGTCGATCACCGCGGTCCATCGCAAGCGGGCGGCGATTTGGCTCAGAGGGGGCGCGCCCCCCGGCGTGACGAGCCCCTCGATGCGATGCAGCAACTCTGCAAGCGGCAGTGTCGAGATCAGTCGCTCGTAGGCGAACTCTCGTCCATCAGCGAGCTGCACGCGGCGTCCGGCGGCGTCGATCCGCGCGACCGGCGCACCGAGCTGAAGATCATCCGCCACGCACTCGGCGAGAGCGGCCGGCAAGCTGCCGATGCCGCCGCATCGCGGGTAGCGAAAGCGCGGGTTGTAGCCCATGCCGCGATTGGCGATGCCGAGCGCGCCCCGGACGACTTGCTCGAGATCTGGGCGCGGGACGGCCCATGCCACCCATTCGCTCGTCAGCTCGTCGGCATCGACCCCGAACAGCTTGGCGTTGTACGGGATCATGAACGCCTCGGCGATACCGTCACCAAAGACTCTCCGCGCCCAGCGGCCGAACGGCTCGGCGGCGTCGTTCGGCGGCGCCAGATCGTCGCTTGCTCGGACGAAGTCGATCAGACAGCGCGCCACGAGCTCGGGCGGCAGGCCGTGCAGATTCGCCTGAAACGGAAACTCGAGCCGGACACCGTGGCTCTGGATCAATGAGCGACGCTCGACTTCGACCAGCTCGTCGCCGAGCAGCCGCTCGACCCACGCCGTCATCGCGGGATCACGAAGGTGCAGGTAATGGCCCGTGTAGTCGAACGTGAACCCATCGACCGAACGCGAACGGCACAGCCCTCCCGCGCTATCGTCCTTCTCGAGCACGATCCGCGAAAGATCGGGCGACTGGCGCGCGAGGTGCCAGGCGGCGGACAGACCGGCCAGCCCTGCACCGAGAACGACGATCCTCGGCCGCATCTCGCGCTTGGTCTCGGACTTCAACGGCCTCATCGAGGTTAATATGACGGCCTCAGAACTGGACGCCAAGCCCGCACCGGGCGCCCCTTCCCGTCACAGCGACATGTCGATCGTCCTCAACCACGCCGCGACAGCGAGCGCCGCCACGGCGAGCGTGACGAGCAGAGCCTGTGCCCAGGGCAGGGCCAGTAGCATCAACGCCACGCCGCAACCCCCAGCGATGAGCGCGGCGAGCAGATTGGCCCGCACGGTCGCGCGCGTCGTGAGCCGCCACTTCCTGAGCCGCAGCGCGACATGATCCGGGCTACCGAGCATCACCGGCAGCCCGCGGCGCCAGCGGATGTACATCACGAACAGCATGTCGAACAGCGGTACGGCGAGAATCAACAGCGGGACGAGCACCCCGAGCCGGTGCTCACGGGTGTAGGCGTTGACCATCGCCAGCGCGCCGAGCAGAAAACCGGTGAACAGGCTGCCTGTGTCGCCCATGTAGATCCGCGCCGGCTCGACGTTGTAGTGACGGAAACCGAGCAGCGCGCCGGCCAGTGCGGCGCCGAGAAAAGCCGTGTCGGTCAAGCCGCCGCTGAGCGCCACGCCGGCGAAAAACAGCGCCGCCACTGCCCCCACGCCGCTCGACAAGCCGTCCATGATGTCGATCAAGTTGAACGCGTTGGTCGCCGCTAACATCCACAAGACGGTCAGCGGCAGGCTGACCCACAGCGGTAGGAAAACGAGCTGAATCATCACGCCGGCCTTGATCAGCACGAGCACGGCGAGCAGCTGGCCCGCCAGCTTCGACGCCGGCTTGAGCGAGCCGAGATCGTCGAGCAGTCCGATCACGAGCAGGATCGACGAGGACAACAGGATCGCCAGGATCTGCCGGTCGAAGCGGTACGTCACGCCGAGCGCGACGAGCACGCCGAGGGCGATGGCGATCCCGCCGAGGTAGGGTACCGGCTCCCGCTGTGTCTTGAGCCGCCCGTCCGGATGATCGACGATGCCGAAGCGCTCGGCCGCGTCAATCAGCCGCGGTGTGACACTGAACGCCGTCAGCCACGCGATCAGAAACGCCGCGACGGTCATGCCGATCTGAACCCAAACCTGGTTCATGCGAGATCATGCCGCGGGGCGATGCTCGTGCTCGTGCCCGGAGCAGACCACACGCCGCGCTGTGGTGTGTCCGTGCGCCAGCGGCCCCACCTTCCCTCTCGGTGTCGGTCGGCGCGCCGCTTGATCCAAGACGATCGATAGGCCGCGCGCAACCGCCATAGATGACGAACGGCGTCGCCTCGCCGCAGCAGCAACACGCTCCACAACGCGGCGTCGCGCGCGACGATGAACGGCAGATCGACGATCAGAGAGCCGACGGCGTCGTGTCGGATCATCGCCATCCAGCGGTTCTTCACGATGTGAGCCAGGACGGTCGGAGAGCGCCGGAAGGCGAGCCTCCCCGCCTGCCCAACGGCGCCCCCGGCGCGTAGGTGAACGGCGCGCGCCTGAGGCACCGCGAGCGCGGCCCAGCCCGCGCGCCATGCGCGCCAGCCGACCTCGAGATCCTCGTGTAAAGCAAAGTAGTCCCGATCGAAGAACGCGCCCTCGTCAGCGATGTCATCGACCATCTCGCGACGGTACAGCGCCGCCGCGCCGCAGGCTGACAGCACCGGTCCGGCCCGATCACGCCGCGGATCGAACGGCCGTCCGTAGCCGCGATCGATCGTCTTGCGCGAGCGCGCGAGAAACTGCCCCGAGCTATCGACCGTTCTGCGGTCCTCGCGCAACGCGCAGCCGGAGACGATGCCGACGCGGGGGTCGTCGAACGCCGGCAGGGCGTGCTCGAGAAAATCGGGTTCCAGCCGCGCGTCGGGATTGAGCAGTAGCAAGAACTGTCCTGCAGCGAGCTGCAAGCCAATGTTGTATCCCCCCGTGTAGCCGAGATTCTCCGTCAAGCAGACCAGTCGCACCTGCTGGCCGAATCGGTGTGCGACCTGCTCCGGAGTGCCATCGCCCGACGCGTTGTCGAGCACGAGCACCTCAATCGGCCCGACGCTCTGGCCGAGCGCCGAGGCGATCGCGTCGCCGACCAGCTCGCGCGAGTTCCACGTCAGGATCAAAACGCTGGTCTCGATCGGAGGCATCGAATCGCCACGCTAGAAACGCGCGGGGCTCTCGTCAAGCGCCCCGCCCGAGGTGCCTCGCAGTGAGGACGGTCGGGGCGCAGAAGCGGGCGTGTCGTCTTGCCGCCCTCCCGTCGCGCTCGAGAGACGCTCCATCAGCGCCTCGACACGCGAGCGTGACACCCTTCGCAGAGCCAGCTCGTAGTCGCTGGCCGCCGCCACCTGGGGCATCGCGCCGGCCCTCGCCATCAGCGTGTCGAGCTGTTCGCGGGCCCGCTCGCTCTGACCTGTCTCGAGCAGCAGCCAGGCGAGATCCACGCGCGCTCCGAGGAAGTTCGGCTCAACGTCGAGCGCGATCAGCAGGTCGGCGATCGCCTCTGAGGGTCCGCCGGTGTCGTGCCACAGCCACGCGCGCGCACGGCGGGCCAGAACGTCACGCGGTAGTCGTGCCAGAGCCGCTCCCCAGCCCGCCCGGGCCTGCTGGCAAGTCTGGCTTTCCTGCAGCGGTCCGCGGCAGGCTGCTTCGAGCAAGCGTGCTCTCTCCACCCAGGGTCGCCATCCGGCCGGCTGAGCGTTGCTCGCGCGGCGCGTGCGCTCCAACCCCCGTGCCAGCCGCGCAAGCGGAGGGCCTTGCGAGCCGGCCGCCAGGGCCAGCCAGGCGTCGTCGCGCAGCGGATCGAGCGCGACGGCCGCGGCGGGGGCTCCGGCCCGCAGGCGCTCGTCCGCGGCCCAAGGCAGCAGCTCGCCCGCCGTGAGCGCCACGACCACGCCGATGAGCGAAGCGCTCCGACCCAGAGCCCGCGGCTCCCAGCAGGCCGCTCGCGGGCGGCCGCAACCCGCCACGGCGCCGAGCATCAGCGCCGCCGCCAGCGCGGCCGCCGGACGCGCGGTGACGAACTCGTCCACGGTTCCATGAGCCGCGAGCGTCGCCGCCGCGGCGAGTGCCGCCGCCAGCTCCGGCCGGCCACGTGAGGCGGCCCAGGCGCGCCGGACGGGCACGGACAGGCCCACGACGAGTGCGCAGGCGCCTGGCCAGCCGAGCCCCAGCAGCACGGCCAGCAGGTCTGAATGCGGGCCCCGAAACACCCGCCCGTAGGCGACCGCGCCTAGCGGGTCGGCAAACGCAAACCGCGGGGCGAGGCTGGCAAACCCGCCCGGGCCGAAACCGAACAGCGGCCGGCTGAGCCAGGCCTGCAGCGAGGCGGACCAAATGCGCGGCCGGTAAAACGCGTACGGATCGCCTGCCGAGAAGCGCAGCAACATCGCCGTGGCGCCGATCGCGATGCCGGCTCCCAAGAAGGCGAGCACCGCGCGTCGCAGCCGCCGATCGTCCAGCCGCAGCCCGAGCAGCAACAGGCCTGCCGGCAGCCCCAGAGCCAACGTCGCCCGTGCCCCGCCGAGCAGTCCGGTCACAACCAGTGCCGCCGCCAGACCGAGGCGCCATCGTCGCCCCGACGCGCGCCCCAGGGCCGTACCGGCCAGGGCGATGCCGGCGGCGACGAGATACGTGCCGAGGTGCCCCGGGTGGAGAAAGTCTGAGGCCGGCCGCGGGCTCGAGACGCCCAGTGGGGCCGGCCAGTCCCCCAGCCCGAGACCGGCCATCAGCGCCAGCCGCTGGAAGAGGTACAGCATCGCGGCGAGCGTGGCACCGGCGGCAAGCAGGTCCGTCAGCAGCCGTGGCCAGCGGTCGTGCCGGCTCGACAGCTCCCAGGAGCAGACGAGTGCGGCCAGACCACCGATTAGTGCCAGGAGCCCGTCGCGGGCCCCGGAGGCGTCGGGGGCGACGGCCGAGCACAACGCCGCCCACAAGACCGCTGGCGTGAGCGCGAGCAGTGGCGTGCGGGGCAAGCGGAGAGGGCTTCCCCGGCTCGTCGCGAACGGCCAAAGCAGCAGAAGGCCCGCGGCGGCGAGCAGCAGCTGGCGCCCCAGTCGAGCCCCGGGAAGCGCCCCGCCCTCTCCCCATACGACGAGAAGCACGGCGAAGCCGAGCGCAGCGGCAGCCCCGGACGAGGCTGTCGCCGACCCGCCTCTTGCGGCCCGCGCGAGCACCAACGTCAGCGCGACGAGGTGCAGCAGCAGCACCACCGAGTCCCAGCGCTCCCAAGATCGCTGCGAGGCCTCGTGCGGCTGGCCGCCGTAGTCCATGGGCTGTTGACCGAGGCCGGCGCGCTCGAGCGAGGCTTCGATCCGCGACAGCTTCGCGGCCAGTCGCTCATCGACTGGGTGTCTCGAAGACGCGCTGCGGTAGTGACGCCAGCCATCGATCGGCCGCCCGTCGACAAGCGCGAGGTCTCCCAGCACGCGCCATGGGGCTGGCGACTCGCGATCGATGCGAGCCAGCCGCCAGGCCACAGCTGCGGCCTCGGCGCGGCGCGCGGGCTCGGCCGCGAGGATCCCTGCTGCGCGCGTGCCGACGACGGGACTCCAGGGCGCCCATCGAGCCGCACTCGAGGCCAGAAGAGAGATCGCCGGCCTGTGCTCGGGGGTCGGCTCGTTCGCGACCGCCCGCTCCAGAGCTCGACGCGCCATCATCTCCCCACCCCACAGAGCACCTGCGGCGATCAGCCCCGCCACCGCGAGGCCGCGACCGGCCCACTGGCTCCGCGCCTCCGACGCCGATGATTCGCTCGCTCTCGGCACCGGGAAAAGGGAGCCTGCGATGGCGAGCGCCGGCACCGCGACGCCGGGCAGGTAGGCCGTGAAGTCGACCAGGTTGTGCACCGCGAAGCCGACCAGACCCGCGAGCAAGAATCGCTCGGCATGACCCGTTGCGGTGCGTCGACGGCGCCACAACGCCCAGCCCGCCGCGAGCAGCAACACCGCTGCGGGAACGCCCCCCTCGACGGCGAGCTGCAACCACGAGTTGTGCGCGTAGATCGTCTGCGAATCGCCCGCCCGACGAACGGCTGGATAGAGCGCCCCGTAGCTGCCGAGCCCCGTGCCGACGACGGGGCTTCGCAGGGCCACCAGCACCGCGCCCCGCCAGTTCCCCGCGCGCAGCAGCAGCGGGTTGTCGGCGCGGGAGAAATCGAGCACCGGCACCGGCCGCAAGCCGAGCGCGATGGCCCCGATTACGAGAACGAACACGAGAGCGAGTGCGAGACCCGTGATCGACTCCTGCCGAGAGGCTCGCGACAAGCGGCCGGCGACGAGCGCCAAAGCCGCGGCGGACAGCCCCAGCAGCGCTCCGAGCGAGCCCGTCAGCAGCAATCCGCCGGCGATCGGTACGGCGGCGAGCGCGAGCCACTTTTTCGCTGCTTGCCGATGCCACAACGCGGCCAGTGCGGCCAGCGACAACACCAGCCCGCCACCGAGGGCCGCCGGCACGACATGCGTTCCAAAAGGACGGTTCTGCTCCAGCCGAACGGCGATCTCCGCCGCCGCCGTCGCGCGCGCGATCAGGGCAGCCTGGGGCAAGATCCAGAGCTTCTGGGCTGCCGCGAGAAGCCCGAGCCCGGAGCCGACGGCCACGAGCGAGGCACACAGCCAGCGGCGCTCGCGGGCGGTCAGGCCGCGGCCCACGAGCAACGCACCGCCCGCGAGCGCCAATCTGCTCAAGGTCTCGATCGTCCGGCCGGGCGCGAGCGTGACGGCGAGCTGCAAGCCTACGACGAGCAGCGCCACGGCCAGCGGGACGGCTCGGAGTGGTGACACCGCCGCCGCGCCAGCCAACAGCAGCGCGATCAGCGGACCGCTTTCCGGATGGACCTCTGGTGGCAACCCGAGCGCGAGTCCGGCAGCCACCGCCAGCAGCGCCCCTGCCAGCGAAATGCAGCGCTCGTCGCGGCCGGGCGGTGCCACGCCGGTCAAGGATGAGCCTCCTCGTGCGCGCGGTACACGGTCAGGTACATCGGACCCGACGCGCTCACGAACATGCCCTCGAAGCGGTACACCGCTTGCTCGACCATCCCCAGCCGGCGCGCCGCGCTCTTCCAGGTTCGGGGCGCCGGCTCGATCTCGATCAGCACCTGGCTGGGATGGGCGGCCACGTACTCGAGCACGCGACCACGACGCTTGTAAGGAAGGATCTCGGGAGTGGCCAGACCGTTGAGATCCTGAATCGGACGCCGAGAGATGAAGCCGATCGCTCCGATGTTCGGCACGGCGATCCGGGCTGCGGGCTGCGTCTCGCGTGCGAGTCGCTCGGCCAGCGGGAAGACGACCTCGCTCATCGATCGCGCGTAGGCGCGCGTGCGTGGTACGACGAGCCACGATGCGAAGAGCAGATTCCACGCCAAGGTCGCGGCCAGGGCAAGAGCCCAGGCGCGCGCCGCCCACAGCTCGGAGACTCTGCGCGCGCGGGCGACGAGCGACGCCATCCCGAGCGCGACGAGAAGCGCCGTCACCGGCATGACGTATCGCGTGTAGACCCGCACGTGTTGAACGGCGTAGGCCAGCACGAGAGCGGCGGCCATGATGAGAATCGCGCGGACGACCTCTCTGCGGCCGGGAGCCGTCTCGCTGAGCACCCCCGTGCCTCCAGCCCACGCGGCCCCCAGCAGTACGGCCGCGACGAACGCGATCATCTGGGTCGAGCCGATCACCGCCAGCACGCGCACTGCCGCATCGAGGGAGCTGATGTGGGACGCTCCGAGCGTTCCCTTCGCGATCGCCGTGGCCGGCACGACCGCGCCCCAGATCCAACTGCTGAAAGCCAGCCATGCCCCGCCGATCAGCGCGAGCGCGGCGAGGTCGCCAGCCAGCCGTCGCCAGCCGAAACGGCGAACCAGCGGAAGCTCGACGGCGAGCGCGGCGATCGGAACGAGCACGAGCTCTGGTCGAACCACGGGGGCCAGCGCGATCAACCCGCTGGCCAGCCTGTCCGAGCGACTCGCCCGCACCGCAACGACCCGCAGCGCGAACGGCCACACGGCGACGCTCAGCGCCAAACCGGTCTCCATGCCGCTCCACAGCCAGCGCATCGTCCAGGCGTCGCCTGCCAGCGCCAAGCCCGCGGCCCATGCGGCTCGCGGATCGCCAGCGAGCCGACCGGCGAGCGTGGCCGTCCCGGCGATGCCGAGCATCATGAACAAACCGCTCGAGAGCTGGGCCGCCTCCGGGCTGGCCCCGGCCCCGGCCGCCAGCGCGACGAGCCACAGCAGCCAGCCTCCGGACGAGGCGACATTGATCGGCTCGTGAGGATTGAATCCCCAGCCGAGGCCGGACCACACGTTGTCGACCACTCGGAGGTAAATGAACAGGTCGTCGGGCTGAAAGCGAGCACACGGCACCGCGGCGACGAGGCCCGCGAGCGCCGTCACCAGCGCGGGAATCAGCCACTCCGAACCTCGGGCCGCGCTTGCTTGCGGTGGGTGGCTCGCCATCCTTGCGACTAGTCCCGACGATTCATCGAGTCCTCTACCGATCCTCGAGTGCCCGACTGTGGTCCGTCGACCGCTCATCGGCTTGCCGTGGGGCTTGCCCTGCGTCGGCCGGCGGGAGGCGAGAGGTCCATCTTACTTTCGATCTCGTTCGACCTGTTCGGCTCTCGTCGGCGGCACGCGCCGTCGGGGCAGGCCTAAAAACCACGAGCGGCGCCCTGCCAGCAGGCGCCGCTCGACGTCTCGTCGGATGTGCCGGCGGCAGCGTGCGCGTCGCCACCGTGGACGAGCTTATCAGGTCTCCGGGCTGTACTTGAACTGCCCGTCGGCCAGCAAGATGTCGTATTCGAACTCGTCGCGGGTCTGGCGCGTGATGTTCTGCGGTCCATTGGCGCGATCCCGCCCGTAACTCTCCAACGTGTAGGCCCCGTTCGAGGCGGTGTAGACGAGATCGGAGTCCCAGCCGTCCCGCACTTCGACGGCCTTGAACACGTTGTCGACCAAGAGGGTCTTGAGCTGATCGGCCGTGATGCCGTTCGCCGGCAGGTGGCCGTTGTCGGTGTTGTAAGCCTCGACGGCGGTGGAGACGTTTCTCATCGTCGCCATCGTCTGGCGCTGGCGCGACTTGTCGAGGGCGTTGTTGAGGTTGGCGACGGCCATCGCCGCGAGCAACCCTATGATCGCTACTGTGATCAGCAGCTCGACGAGCGTGAAACCTCTACTGCCGCCGTTGAGCTGGCTTTGATCACACGGCGTTCCCCTCGCCGGTGCGCGTGAATCCCGATCGCGCTCTCTCATGGTGGACTTCCCTCCGTGATGATCGAAGCGCGAGAAGAAGCGGCCCTAAGCAGACGAAAGCCGGGGAACGAGCCATCGCGCGCACCCCGGCCATCGATCTCGGATCAGGACTGCTGCTTACCTTCCGGCCACTGCGTGAAGGTGCCGTTGACGAAGATGATGTCATCGTCAAAGTCGCCCGTCTTGCCGCCTCCCGCAACGGTGTTCTGGGTGTTGTCCTTGCCGAACGAACGGATAGTGTAGTCGTTGCCGTCCGAGCCGTAGTTCAGGTTGTTGCCCCAGCCGTCGTCATCCGGCGACTTCTTGATGTAGAGCGGCTCGACCCACACGTCGAGGTTGCCGTCGACATCGACCAAGGTGCCGATGTCCCCAACGTCCGGGTACTGGTTGGCGTCAACCGAGTACGCCTCGACCGCCGTCCCGAGCGACCGCATATCGGCCATCGTCCGCTTCTGGCGGCCGCGGTCGATCGCGTTCAGCAGGTTGGGAATCGCGATCGCCGCGATGATCCCGATGATCGCCACGACGATCAGAAGCTCGATCAGCGTGAAACCACGATCCTTGCGCTGCAGCATCAGTCATCACCTCCCAAAAGTGGATGCACTGCTCAATCTAGCAACTCGTGTGCCAGCCACGCCAGGTGGCGCACGCAAACAGAATCCGTTGGCTGTGAAAGGCTTGGAACGCCCGCCGGTCCGATATGCCGGCCCCGCCGGCCGCGAGGTGACAGCGGATGACGGCCCAGACTGACGTTGAGTGTCATCGCCGGTCCCCCTCGCGGGCGCCGACGAGTTCGGCTGGGGTCTCCTGGGTGCCGCCTGACGAGCCATGGCCCGCCAGGCCGTACTTCTTGGCAAAGTAACGAAACGAGCGAAACGTCATCCCCAGCCGCTCCGCAGCGCGTGTTTGCACGCCGTCGCAGGCCGCGAGCGCGGCTTGCATGAAGCGCCGTCGCTCGCGTTCGAGATGCTCCTCGAGCAGCAACGTCTCGGTGAGGCCGGGCGTCGGCGGCGCCGCGGCGTGGCGGATCTCGGACGGCAAGCTGGCCACGCTCAACCGCTCGTCCGGGGTCAGTGCGAGCGCGCGCTCGATGACGTTCTCGAGCTCGCGCACGTTACCCGGCCAAGCCGCCGCAGCGAGCGTCTCGACGAGCTCAGGCTCGATCGCCGTGATCCGCCGGCCGAGTCGCTCCGCGTGCCGATCGACGAGCCGCCGCACGAATTCGGGAATGTCCTCGCGCCTGTCGCGCAGCGGCGGCACGCGGATGCGGATGACGTGGATGCGGTAGTACAGGTCCTCGCGGAATCGTCCCTGCTCGACGAGCGCTTCGAGGTCTCGATGGGTGGCGGTCAGCACGCGCACGTCGACCGGTATCTCCTCCGTGCCGCCGACGCGGCGGATCGTCCGCTC
>CP070706.1:3594550-3604947 GCA_020350085.1 Acidobacteriota bacterium | reverse complement strand
GTCGCTGAAGCGATCGAGCGTCTTCGCGCGCTTCGTCGCCGCTTCGGGCGCCGCACTGCGGCTGGCCCTCCGCAGCTCGGATCCGAAGACGCTGCTCAAAGCGCCTCTCGGTGTCGACAAGCGGGCCGTGTGGTCGCATCCGATTCCGCTCGAGGCGCTCAAGCGGAACGATGTCGGTCTCCAGGCGACCGTCAATGATCTGGTCTTGACCGCCGTGACCGGCGGGTTGCGGCGATACCTCGAACGGCGCGGCGAAGCCGTCGAGGGGCTCGATCTGCGCGCCGTCGTGCCGGTCAACTTGCGCCCGATCGAGCAGATGGCTGATCTCGGCAACCGGTTCGGCGTCGTGTTCCTCTCGCTCCCCGTCGGCATCGCCGATCCGCTGGCCCGGCTCGCGGAGATCAGACTTCGGATGCGCTCGCTCCGACGCTCGGCCGAGCCTCTGGCAAGCTTCGGATTGCTCAAGTTGATCGGATGGGCTCCCTATCTCGTGCAGCGCGCGGCCGTGCGTCTGTTTGCAACCAAGGCCACGGCGGTGATGACCAACGTTCCTGGTCCGATCCGGACCCTCTATTTGGGGGGCAAGCCGCTGCGGGGCATCGTTTTCTGGGTGCCGCAAGCGGGTCGCGTCAGCCTCGGCGTGAGCATCTGCAGCTACGCGGGGCAGGTTCGCGTCGGGATCGCGACGGACGCGGGACAGGTCCCCGATCCGAGCGAGATCGTCGAGTATTTCCACGATGAGCTGGGGCAGCTGAGACGGCGTGAGCCCTCGCCGCAGACGCCCGATGAGAGGAAGAACGCATGAGATTGGCCCACACGATGATCCGCGTCAAAGATCTGGATGCCACGCTCGAGTTCTACGTCGACTTCATAGGCTTGAGAAAGGTCAGAGAAAGGCCGATTGGTGACGAGGCCGTGCTGGTGTTCTTGACGGACGAAGACGGCCATTACCACATCGAGCTGACCTTCAACCGCGACGGGCGCGACTATCAACTCGGCGATCAGTTCGGTCACTTGGCGTTCTTCGTCGCGGACCTCGAGCCGGTCGTTCGCGAGGTGGAGCGCCGGGGGTGGGCCTATCGCAGATCGCGTCCCGAGCTGTCGTCGAAGTACATCTTCACCAAGGATCCGAACGGGTACGACGTCGAGATCCTCGAGCGCGCGCGAGAGTGACGAAGATCCATCGCCGCCGATACGGCTCTCTCAGCGCCGGATCGGCCGCTCGACGATTCGGGCGAGACGCTCGTTTGCGGCGTCTGCCGCGTGTCGCCACAACAGCGACGAGACGACCCGCTCGCGAGCAGCACGCCCCGTGGCACGGGCGGGAATCAGATACGCCGTTCGAGCATGGCAGAAGTCCCTCGCCGCGCCGTGGTCGGTGACGATCACGGGCAGGGCGCTGGCCATCGCCTCCGCGATCGGCAGGCCGAATCCCTCGCCGCGGTAAGGGTGCACGAGTGCGTCGCATGCCCGGTACAAGCCGGCCAGCTCCCGGGCGGTCAGCGAGCCGTCGAGATACACGATCTCGGGCCCTCCGGCGAGACGCTGGCAGCGACGGATCAGCTCCTGAGAGGTCTGACCCTTGTAGAAAGAACCGACTCCCATGTCTTTGATCACGAGGCAGACGTCGTCGCTGGCGCTGAACGCCCTGAGATGAGCCGACAACAGCAGGTCGATCCCTCTTCGCGGAGTCGTCCCGCCCACGAACAGGAGCTTGAACGATTTTGCCGTCTCCAGCTCGAATCGCTCGCCCTCGGGCTGGAACCAGTCCTTATCGACACCGTTCGGAACAGCCTCGATCCGATCGGCCGGGACGCCGCTGCGGACGAAACCGTCGCGCACGTAGCGGGTCGGAACCTATATCTCGTCCACCCGATCGCGAAACGGCTCGAGCCATGCTCCCGGCAGGCTGCCGTACTCCCATGGCTGCATGATGACCCACCGGCCGGCTTCAGGAGGGCTGAACGGAGGTGGCCATTGATGGCAGACGTGAACGTCGGCAGGACCGCCGATCGGCAGCCATGAACCGGGCTGCGAGCCGCGCACTCTGAGCATCCGTGGGTGGCCCTTCACCGGCGGTCGGCAGCAATCGCAGCTCGTGCCCGCGGCGCAGCAGCTCGAGGTACAGCTGGCGGTTGACGAGGGCCAGTGAGTGCTCGACGAGCTGCGGCCCTTCCCAGACCACGCGCAGGCTGCCGCAGGCCGTGAGGCTTCGCCCGTCGTCGCGAGCCAGCCCCGGGCTGTTCGAACAACCTCGACCCATCGATCGACTCCGTCACGAGCGAACATAGGGGCGTGGGCATCGGGGTCAATTTCGAGGCATCTCATCCCAGCTCTTCGGACAGGTCGGCATCGCCTCGCCGAGCAGTCCGCCGAGTTTCGGATCCGTGAGCCTCACGCGCGAGCGGAGGGCCGCTCCTTCGGCGAGCACCTCGGATTCGCCCTCGCTACCGACGATCGCGCCCCAGGCCAGCCTGCCGAGCTCTGGAAGACGTGAACTCAGCTCCGCCGCCTCGAGCGCCGCGGCGGGCCGATGGACGAGGTCGAGACTCTCGTCAGCGTGACGCCGAATCAGAATCGCCTCCTCCGAGCCGAGCCAGACCGGCACGTGCAGCAGCCATTCGCCCGCTGCGATCTCGAGGCCTCGCACCGAGCAGACGTCCAGAGGCACCCTCTTGCTCCGAATGCGTATTTCGGGCATCACCACACCGAATGCCGGCCTGTCGAGCTGGTCCAGCAAAGCGCGCGAAACGAGTACCTGCCCCCCGCTGGCCATGGCTTCGATGCGCTGAGCGGTGTTGACGGTGTCACCGATGATGGTGAACTCGCGCCTCTGTCGCGAGCCGACGTTGCCCGCCACCACCGGCCCGAAGTTGACGCCGACGCCGGCCTGCAACGGCTCGACCTGCTGCCCGGCGAGCTGCCAGCCGCGAACAGCCATCCGGCTCTGCAGTTCTAGTGCGCAGCGGACCGCGGCCAGCGCTGCCGGGCCCTGCTCGCGAGGGATGCCCCACACGGCAAGAATCGCGTCACCGATGAACTTGTCGATCGAGCCTCCGGCACGCTCGATCAGTGGAACGCTTTCTTTGAAGTACTCGTTGAGCAGCTCGACCATCTGCTCCGGAGAAAGGGCCTCGCCGCGCTTGGTGAAACCGACCAGATCGGCAAACAGAACGACCGCCTCGTAACGCTGCCCTCCCAAGCCCACGTCGATCTTCCCGCAGACGATCTGCTCGGCCATCGCTTTGGGCACGAAGCGCGACAGGCTGAGCCTGAGCTGCGATTCTCTCGCCGCTTGCTCGATCAACTGGGTGTTCTTGATCGCGACGGCGATCTGCCGGCAGACGGCGGCCGCGAGCTGCGCGTCTTGCTCGCTGTAGCCTCCGCGTGCGTCGGTCGAGTCGAGAACGACCAGTCCGAGCACTTCGCGCTTGAACATCAGCGGCACGACCATCGCGCTGCGGATCTCGAGCCCGATCATCGACTCCGAGTCCCCATCTTGCCCGGCTGACGCCTGTCGGTAGACGTACAGCTCGCGACCTTCCAGCGCCCGGCGACATAGCTCTCGAGAAAAAGGAACTTCTTCGCCGGATCCGCCGCGCGCGCGCGTGGCACAACACACGAACCTCTCGACATCATCTCCAAGCAACAAGTGGCCGCGCTCGGCTTGCGGGAACAGCTCGTAGAGGATGTCCAGCACCGGTTGGTATAGGTCCTCGACGTCGGCGCGGCTGGCCAACTCCTCGGACACGTCGATCACGGCTCGCAGTTGCTCTCGCAGGCGCTGGTCGTCCCCCCCCGCGCCGCGAGTGATCTCGCCCAGCGGCAGCGTGATGAGCGGTTCGGAATGCGTCGGCGTCTCGCCAAGCACACCCTCGCTAGCGGCTCGGCCGAGAATCTCTCCGCGACGCGCGAGATGAAGCAAGCTCGATCCGATCTGGATCCGATCGCCGTGAGACAGCGCTCGGCGTTCCACTCTCTGGCCGTTGACCAGCGTACCGTTCGAGCTGCCGAGATCGATAATCTCGAGCCGTTCTCGTTCATGGACGAGCACACAGTGACGCCGACTGACCTCGGGATCGTTGAGCTGAATCGTGCACGCAGAATCGCGGCCGATGGCGATCTCCGAGCCAGTATCGACACTGATCCGGAGTCCCGCATCACGCCCTTGAATGATCACGATCTCGAACACAACCGCATGATGCCCGCCCGCTCGCGCGCCGGGCAAGCGCGCAACGGCCGCGGCACGTCGCCCGTTCGGCGGCAGTCTGGCCGTGGCGCACTAGCGAGGAGTCAGGCGTAGCCCGCCGGCTGCTGTTTGTGCCAGCGCACAGCCGTCTCGACCAGCGCGGCCAGCTCGCGATAGGCCGGCTCCCAGCCGAGATCGCGGCGCGCCTTGTCCGCATTGGCAACCAGCGTCTGAGGGTCGCCTTCTCGGCGCGGGCCGATCTCGTGCGGTACCGGCGTTCCGCAGAGCCTGCCGACCGTCTCGATCACCTCGATCACCGAGCTGCCCCGACCGGTGCCCAGATTCCATACGTCGGACTCGCCGCCTTCCAACAGGTGCTCGAGCGCTCGATAGTGCGCCGAGGCGAGATCGTCGACGTGGATGTAGTCGCGAATGCAGCTGCCGTCCGGCGTGTCCCAATCGGTGCCAAAAACCGTCAGCGGCGAGCCCTGACCGAGCGCGGCCCTGATCGCCAGCGGAATCAGATGGGTTTCTGGATCGTGATGCTCGCCGTGTCGGCCGTCGGCCGACGCTCCGGCGGCGTTGAAGTACCGCAACGCCGCAAAGCGCCCCAACCCGGCCGCGTCGCGGTCGTTCAACAGTCGCTCGGCGGCGAGCTTCGTCGCCCCGTACGGATTGACCGGCTGCTGTGGATGGTCTTCGGCGAGCGTCGGCGTGCGCGGGAAGCCGTACGTGGCACACGATGACGAAAAGACGATCGGCACGCCCTCGAGCACCTCGGTCAAGTGAATCAGCGGCACGACGTTGGCACGCCAATAACGCACCGGCTGTTGTACGCTCTCGCCCACGTAGCAGCGCGCGGCGAAGTGAATCACGCCATCGAAGTGCTGGTCGGCGAGCCATCGGTGGCACGCGTCGCGATCGAGAAGATCCAGTTCGGCAAGCGCTCCGTCCCAGGCTCGGCGATGACCTTCGGAAAGATCGTCGATGACGCTGACCTCGACACCTCGCCGGTGCAGCCAACGCGCGGTGGCCGAACCGATGTATCCACAGCCGCCGGTCACCAGAATCTTCATCGCTCCCTTTCTCTCGTGCCGGGTGTGGGATCGTAGATCCACCGACCGCTCGGGGTCCACCTCGTCGTACAGCCAGCTCGCTTGGACGGCGCGCTTCGTTCGATCGGCGGCAAGCGCGGAACGCTCGAGAAGCCGCGCCCTCTTTCCACGACGCAGCGCGGCATTTCGCCCTGCTTTCGAGACTGTTGCGGAAGCGCGAGCCTCTTCCCGAGCATGCTGCTGCGGAGCTTGCTGCTTCGGCGGCGGAAGGAAGCGTTGGGAGGGGCGAGCAGGCACCGAAAACGATTGCGAATCATCTATACTCGGCGCGTCGTGGACCCAGGAAGTGCCCCGCGTCCAGCCGCGGGCAGCGTGCGCTGCCGTGAACAGTCCGCCGGCTGGCGGGGACGACGCAATCGATCGGAGAGCCGATGAGAAAGATAGCCGTGAGCCCTGTTTTGCGCGGCCGGAGAGCCGCTCGCACCGCTGCGGTCGCGGCCGCACTCGTCGTCGTGGGCCTGTCACCCGCCCGGGCCGTCGACTACGAGGACGGCGATTTCTCGCTGAGTTGGCACAACACGATCTCCTATGGCCTGGCCTGGCGGATGGACGACCCCAATCCCGACCTGATCGGGCTGGCCAACGGTGGCAACGCCTTTTCGGTCAATCTCGACGACGGCAACTTGAACTACGCAACCGGCTTGTACAGCCACGCGGTCAAGGCGACGACGGAGCTCGAGCTTCGCTGGCGCAACATCGGCGCCTTCTATCGCGCCCGTGGTTTTTACGACATCGAGAACGAGGACGGCCGGCGCGAGAGAACACGCCTGTCTGATGAGGCTTTGAGACGCGTCGGGCACCGTCTCGACTCGCTCGACGCATTCGTGTTTTGGCGCTTCAACCTGGGCAACGCACCGGTGGAGCTTCGCGGCGGCGAGCAGGTCGTCAGCTGGGGCGAGAGCACGTTCATCCAAAACGGGATCAACGTGATCAACCCCGTCGACGTCAGCGCGCTGCGCGTGCCCGGAGCGGAGCTTCGCGAGGCGCTGCTGCCAGAAGGGCTGGTGTGGGCATCGATCGGAACCTCGACCAACACGTCACTCGAGTTGGTCTATCTCTACGATTGGGACGACATCGAGATCGACCCGCCCGGCTCATTCTTCAGCGTGAACGACTTCGCCGGCGACGGCGGAAACACCGTGTTTCTCGCTTTCGGCGATGTCGGGGACATTCCTCCGTTTTCCGACCCCCTGGCTCCGACCCGACCATTTCTCGGCGTCTCGCGCGGCCCGGACATTCTTCCGGACGATACCGGCCAGTACGGTGCGGCGTTTCGGATTCTGGCACCGAGGCTCGGCGACACCGAATTCGGCTTTTACTTCCTGCGTTATCACAGCCGCCTGCCGGTGATCAGCGGCGTCACGGGGACCCTGGCCGGTGCGCTCACAGCCGGGGCGATCGGCGATCCGGATCCGGGCGATGGGGGCGCCGCCGACATCATCGGGACGACGCTGCAGCTGCTCGCCATCGGAACGAATCCGCCGGAGGCCGTCGCCGGAGGAGCAGCGGCCGCCGGTGAGGCAGTTCCCACCGGAGCGGCGCTGGGCATCGCTGGCTCGACCGCCATCGGATTCGGCACGGCCCTCGAGCAGACGGGCGACCTGCCGACGGCGTTGGCGGCCGGCCAGAGTGCAGGAACCCGTGCGGCGTCGGCTTTCGCCACCGACGCCTACGCGCAGACGGCCCAGTACCAGATCGAGTACCCGGAGGACATCGACCTTTACGGATTCAGCATCAACACCATGCTGGGCCGCTCCGGTATTGCGCTTCAAGGGGAGATCTCGCACCGCAAGGACGCCCCGCTGCAGATTGACGACGTCGAGATCTTGTTCGCGGCACTCGGCCCGATTTCGCCGGGTCTCGCCATGACGAATCAGGTCGGCGTTTTCTGCCTCGAAGAGCGCATTCAGGGCTACATCCGCCGTGACACGTGGCAAGCGCAGGCCACGCTGACCAAGGTCTTCGGCCCGATGCTCGCTGCGGATCAAGGCGTCTTGCTGTGGGAGGGCGCGTACTCGAAGGTGGACGACATGCCTGACAAGGACACGCTGCGCCTCGACGGGCCCGGGACGTTCACCAGCGGGCAGCCCGTGCAGGCGATGGAGGGCGGCGCCCACGCCGGCAAGCCCGCTGAAGCGGCGGAGCACTTCGCAGACGACACGTCTTGGGGCTACCGGCTGGCGGGACGTCTCGACTACAACGGCGCCATCGGAGCGATCAACATCTCGCCGCGCTTTTCCTGGCAGCACGACGTCAGCGGCGTCTCGCCCGGACCCGGCGGCAACTTCATCGAGGATCGCAAGGCGCTGACGCTGGGCGTTGCCGGTTCGTATCAGAACAGCTGGGAGGTCGACCTCTCCTATACGAGCTTTTTCGGCGCGGATCGCTACAATCTGATCAACGATCGAGACTTCGTCGCCTTGAATGCCAAGTACTCGTTCTGAGCGAGAGGAGAAGAACATGCATACGAGAACCATCGCCTGCATCGCGGCCTCGCTCATGGTCGCTCTGGCCGCCACCGTCGTGTGGGCGGCCATTCCTGCCGACGAGATCGCGCGATTGGGTAAGGATCTGACCCCATTCGGCGCTGAAAAGGCCGGCAACGCCGGCGGAACGATCCCGGCCTGGGACGGAGGGATCACGAAACCCCCCGCCGGTTACAAGCCCGGAATGCATCATCCCGACCCATTCGCCGACGACGAGATCCTATTCACGATCTCGAAGGCAAACATGGACGAATACTCGGACAAGCTGACCGAAGGCCACAAGGCGCTGCTCACCACGTACGATTCGTTCAAAATGAACGTCTATCCGACTCGTCGCAGCGCCTCCGCGCCACAACGCATCTACGATGCGACGAAGAGAGTCGCAGCCACCGCGAAACTCGTCGAGGGTGGCAACGGCGTGAAAGGCGCGGTGATCGGCATTCCGTTCCCGATTCCGCAAAACGGGCTCGAGGTGATCTGGAACCATCTCGTGCGTTACCGCGGCGAGATTGCGGCCCGCAAGATCGGGCAGGCAGCGATGACTCGCTCGGGTAACTACACGCTGGTCAAGTTCGAAGACGAGTTCAACCTACTCTATGCCCACGAAGGAATGACCGAGGAGAAGCTCCGCAACCGGATCGCGCTGTTCAAGCAGAAGGTGGTCTCGCCTGCCCGCCTCGCTGGCGGCATCCTCCTGGTGCACGAAACGCTCGATCAGGTCAAAGAACCACGTCAGGCGTGGCTCTACAACCCTGGTCAGCGCCGCGTGCGCCGCGCGCCAAACGTCGCTTACGACAATCCGGGAACAGCCGCCGACGGCCTGCGGACCAGCGATCAGTTCGACATGTTCAACGGGGCGCCCGACCGCTACGACTGGAAGCTCGTCGGCAAGGCGGAGATGTACGTACCCTACAACTCGTACAAGCTGCACAGCGATTCGCTCAAACTCGACGACATCCTCACGCCGCTCCACCCCAATCCCGCGCACCTGCGCTACGAGTTGCACCGCGTGTGGGTCGTCGAAGCGACACTGAAGGACAAATCGCGGCACATCTACAAACGGCGCACGATTTACGTCGACGAGGACAGCTGGCAGATTCTCGTCGCCGATCAGTACGACAACCGCGACCAGCTGTGGCGTGTTTCCGAAGGCCACGTGATCAATTACTACGACAAGCCGTGCCTGTGGACCACGCTCGAGGTGCATGTCGACCTGCAGTCCGGCCGGTACCTGGCCATCGGCCTCGACAACGAAAGCAGCATGTACGACTTCAACATCGAGCGTAGCCCGGAGGACTACACGCCCGCAGCTCTGCGCCGAGAGGGGGTTCGCTGATTCGCCAGTCAAGCGTCTGTGGCTGCTTTCTAGGAGAGCGTCCCACACAGGGACCTGCGCACACCCGCTCGCTTTCGGGACACACCCGTCAATTCGACCACGTCGCACCGAAGTCCCGATCGATACACAGCCTCGTGCTCGCCGCGTGGATCGCTGCTGTCGGAATCGTCAGTGGTCTCGCCAGCGCGCAGCCGGCCGCAGAAGACTTCGAAGCGAGAGAGGGCTGCGGCGAGGCTACGCTGATCGTTCCCCTCGCGAGCTCGTCGCTGCTTCTCGATGCCGCCAGAGTCGGCTCACTCATCGTGGCCGTCGGCGAGCGCGGGCATGTCTTGCGCAGTGAGGATCTGGGTGCCACTTGGGGGCAGATCGAAGTGCCCACGCGGGCGATGCTGACCGGCGTGACCTTTGCGGACGAAAAACACGGCTGGGCGGTCGGTCACGACGAGGTCATCCTCCGCACCGAGGACGGCGGCCTGAGCTGGGAGCTGTCCTACTGCGACCCCGATGATCAGCGGCCGTTGTTCGACGTGTGGTTCGAGGACGATCGCCGCGGGCTGGCGATCGGGGCCTACGGCCTCATGCTCGAAACCGACGATGGCGGGCTGAGCTGGTCGGTCGAAGAGTTCGAGATTGCTGACGACGATTCGGCCTCGGGCGAGGCCAGCTTCGACCATTCGGCAGCTGCGGCTCTCGAGTTCGGCGAGTATGACGCCGACTTCGGCCCGATCGATTACCACCTGAATCAGCTCACCAGTACCGACGGGAAGCGGCTTTACGTCGCCGCCGAGGCGGGGACGATCTACCGCTCTGACGACGCCGGGAGATCCTGGATGATGCTCCCGTCGCCCTATGAAGGCTCCTTTTTCGGGTCTTTGCCGCTCGGCGAGGACGTCGTGCTCCTGTTCGGCCTGCGCGGGCACGTGTTCCGCTCCGAAGACGCAGGTGAGACGTGGTCCCGCATCGACACCGGAACCGAGGCGATGCTGGTCGACGGCGTGCAACTGGCCGACGGACGGCTGTTGATCGCCGGCATCGCCGGCACGCTGCTGGTCAGCCAGGACGAGGGGCGCAGCTTCCAGCTTCACTCGCAGGCGGATCGACTCGGCGTTTCTCGCGTCGTGGAGCACGACGACGGCTCGTTACTGCTGTTCGGCGAGGGCGGCATCAGACGGCTCCCGTCCGCGGCACTGCAAGACTCATCGCGATCTGAGGGGTCTTCATCACGCTGAGGGGCCTGTACCGATGATCTCTCTGTTCGATCGGCTCGTATT
>CP070706.1:3589451-3594450 GCA_020350085.1 Acidobacteriota bacterium | reverse complement strand
CTGTGGGATAATTACAAAGAGGACTGCGGCTCAGATCTTTTCTGCCAGCTTTCGTGCTACGTCACGCCGCAGAATCAGACTTTCGATCAAGGAACGGTGACGGTCGACGACAACTGCACGCGCACCGACGGCTCGTCGACCTGCACGCCGTGCGGCTACAACGAGACGTACACGAGGAGCGTGCTCGAGCAGGTTCTTCCGCCCGAGTGGTGCGGCACGGCGGGGCCCTGACGGAGCCGCTGAGTGCTCCTGAGCGTGTTGTCTGAGGGGAGGAAGGGGCAGAGTGCTCCTTCCTCCCTCGTCTCCATCAGAGACCAAATCACTCGAGACGAGGAGCAGAGATGAGCGCGAGCCGATCGAGTTCGAAGATCGTCGTGCTGTCGGTTCTGGCCGCCGTAGTCCTGGCCGCCTCACCGGCGACGGCGCAAACCGCCCCGGGACGGGATTCGTCCCCTTCGAGCGGAGCGGTCTCGGACGAACCAGACGAGGGAATCGCAGGCGTGCTCTCCGGCGCCAGCGGCGTGCGCGTGGCAACGATGTGCACGAACTGCAACATCGCCAACGTGACGATGTGCGGCCAAACGGGCGATACCGTACAAGTCTGGCAGGACGGGCTTCCCGTCGTCGGCGGTCTGGGCGCGATCTACCTGCTGTCGGTGATTCCGCCGCAGGCGATCGCCAGCACGGAGATCATTCGCGGTGCCGGCAGTGTGCTGTCGGGGAGCGAGGCCGGCGTCGGCGGACTGGTCCTGCGGACGAAAGTACCGGAGGACGATCCGTACCTCTTCCTCTCCGCAGACAGCGGCAGCCTCTCCTCCCGCAGCGTCAAGGCGTTTGGTTCCGGCACCGCCGGACGCTTCGGCGGCAGCCTGATCTACACGATGACCGAGTCCGACGGCAGCGATCCTAACGACGACGGGGTCTTCGACCTCGGCGAGTTCGAACGCGACACGATCGGCTTCACCGGTACGTTGACCATAAGCGACAAGTCGTTGTTGCGTGCCGACTACACGCGCTACGACGAAGTGCAGCGCGGGAGCAAGGGCGGATACCAGGGCCCTGTGCTGGACGAGGGTGAACCGGCCAGCGAATCGACGTCGCTCGACTTCCAGCGGGAGAACATCGACATCCTGCGTCAGGAGTACGCGCTCGGCTTGGATCATCGTTTTCCGGACGGCTCCCGGTTGTTCGTTCAGGGTCGCTACGCTGAGCGCGAGCAGGACACGGCCGACTTCGGCGGCCAGTACATGACGGTCGACGAGAAGACGAACGTCGCCGAGCTACGGTATCAACGGACGGTGTGGAACAAGCACGTGCTCAGCGTCGGCCTTCTTCGCAACGAGCTCGATGTCGACGGCACGACGATCAAGCGCAGCGCCGTGTTTCCCGACGGCCAGGAGATTCGCGACAAGATCACCCAGGACGTCGCCTTCGCAGAGTTCGAGCTCTCGATGCCGCACCAGATCGATCTCACGATCGGCCTGATGTACAACCGCATGAACCTCGAGGGCCGCCAACTGCTTCCGCGCGTTTCCCCAGACGCGCCCAGAGAATTCAATCTCTACGATCGCAACGAGTATCGCGTGCTGCCGCGGATCCGCTTCGGCTGGAAGGTCGCGCCGTGGGCCTCGCTCAGCGTGTCGGCCGGAGATGCGATCGCTCCGCCGCGCCCGGTGTTCGAGCGCGTCTGTTGCGGTGCGACAGTGCTCGGCAGCTCGTCTACGCGACCTCAAGTCTCGCGCAACTTCATGATCGAAGCCGACTTGGTGCCGCGAACGTGGATCAGGATTCGGCCCGCACTGTTCTACAACGACATCGAAGACTATCTGCAGAAAGTGGTTTGGGGGGTGTTTCCGAACTACATCCCCAGCTACACGAATATCAACTACCCCGGCGTAACGATCGAGGGCGGCGAGCTGTCGCTCGAGTTTCGCTTCTTCGACAAACTCTCCTTCGGCGTGCAGGCCAGCCACCTGACGGCGGAAAGCGACACGGACGCGATCGACCTGACGTTCTTGGGCTCGACCATCACGCTGTTCAACTTGAAAAATAGAAGGATTCCGTACATCCCCGAGGATCAAGGATCCGCATTCGTCAAGTGGGACGACACGCGACGCGGGACGTTTCTGCAAGCGCAGGCACAGTACACGGGATCGTTGCTGTTGCAGCGTTTGAACTTCTTCGAAGTTGGCGAGGTCGAGGATTTCCAGCCGACGCGCTCGCTGTGGATCTACAACTTCCGCGGCGAACAGAGACTCTGGAAGGGACTGTCGATCTACGCCGGCGTCGACAACATCAGCGACGAGCGGCAAGATTTCCTCAACGACCCGCGCTACGAGTACAACTGGGGACCGCTTCGCGGGCGCTATTACTATGGTGGACTCTCCTATGAACTGTAAGACGGCCGTCACGACATGCCTGTTGATCAGCGGGATGTTCGCCGCCCTCGCCGGTAACGCGCCGGAGGGTAAGGGCATCGCGTGGATCGAGGACTGGGGCGCCGCGCTCGAGCAGGCCCGCACGTCGAACAAGCTCTTGATGGTCGACTTCTACACGTCGTGGTGCACGTTCTGCAAGAACCTCGACAACGAGGCGTTCGTCGATCCGCGCGTCGTGGCGCTCTCGAAGGACTTCGTCTGCACCAAGCTCGATGCGGACGTCGCCAAGGCGGCCGCGATGCGCTACGAGCCGGACGGCTACCCGACGATCGTCTTCGGCTCGTCATCGGGAGACGAGATCATCCGCATCAGCGGCTACCGGACGACAGAAGAGATCTTCAAGGTGATGAAGACGGTTCATGAGACCGGCCCGAAGATCTCCGAAAACCTCGCCATCATCGACGAGGACCGCAAGAACTTCGCCGCCAACGAGTCGCTGGGAAGCATCTACCTCGAGCTCGGTCTGCCGGACAAGGCGCTGCCCTACCTCAAGCGCGCGCTCAAGGTCGCGCCCGGGGCACAAAGCGGCGGGGGAACGGAGGCCCCGAAGGCGCGCGTGATGTTCACCATGGCTCGGGCTTATTTCGCGGCCGAGGACTACCGCAAGGCGGCGAGGATGCTCGAGGACCTGCTCGAAGAGCACCTCTCCAGCCCGCAGTGCGCGGAGTATGCGGCACTGCTGGAGCGAGCTTACACGGAGTGCGGAAAGCCCGATCGCGCCGCGGACGCCAAGTCGAAGTGCCCCTCGCAATCGGCTAGTATCCTCTCGCCCTAGGAGCCGGCGAGAAGATCTCGTCTTCCCCCGGCTCGACGCCGGCGGGTCGGCGGGATCATCTTCTCGCTGCCATCTCGAAACACGAGCAGAGGCCTGCCGATGCCGCCATCCCGACCCATCGAACGGATCCCGCCGGTGGCCAGAAGGCTTCCGAAGACCCTCTCCGCACACGGCCGCGCGCGCGCGGACGACTACTACTGGATGCGCGAGCGGGACGACCCTCAGGTCATCGCGTACCTCGAGGCCGAAAACGCCTACACCGAGGCCATGACCTCCCACACCAAGCCACTCGAGGATCGGCTCTACGAAGAGATCAAGGGGCGGATCAAGCAGACCGACATGTCGGTCCCGTACCGCTACGACGGTTTTTTTTACTACTCGCGCTTCGAAGACGGTCGCGCCTACCCGATTCACTGCCGGAAGGAAGGATCGCTCGATTCTTCCGAGCAGATCCTGCTCGACGTCAACCAGCTCGCCGAAGGCCACGCCTTTTACAGCGTCGGCCGGCGGGCCGTCAGCCCGGGACGGAACATCCTCGCCTACGCCGTCGATTTGGCCGGTCGCCGCATCCATACGGTCTACTTCAAGGACCTCGACAGCGGCGAGCTGCTCGAAGACGTCATTCCGGACGTTGCGGCCAACTTCTCGTGGGCCAACGACAATCGGACGCTGTTTTACACCAAGCAGGATCCCGAGACGCTGCGTTGGCATCGCGTGTACCGGCATGTGCTCGGCAGCGACCCTGCTGAGGACGTGCTCGTTTACGAAGAGGCCGACGAGGCTTTTGCGACGTTCGTCTTCAAATCGAAGAGCCGCCGTTTTCTCGTCATCGGCTCGACGCAGACGGTGACCACAGAGTACCGCCTGAACGAGGCCGACGAGCCGGACGGACGATTCCGCGTCGTTTTACCGCGGCGCGCTGGTCACGAGTACCACGTCGATCACCTGGATGATGCGTTGTTCTTGCGCACGAACGACGGCGCAGAGAACTTCCGTCTCGTGCGGGCACCGCTCGACAAGCACGAGCAGCCGCATTGGGAAGACGTCACACCGGCGCGGGACGACGTGTTCCTCGAGACGTTCGAGCTGTTTCGCGACCACTTGGTGCTCGTCGAGCGACGCGACGGGCTGATTCAGATGCGCATCGAGCCGTGGTTGGGCGCCACAGGGCACTGGCTCGATTTCGGCGAGCCAGCTTACACCGCCTACGTGCACATGAACCCCGAGCTCGACACCGCTCTTCTGCGCTATGGCTACACCTCTCTGACGACGCCAAACTCGGTTTTCGATTACGACATGAATACGCGATCGAAGACGTTGCTCAAGCAGGAGGAGGTGCTCGGCGACTTCGAGGCGAGCCGCTACGTCACCGAGCGGCTGCACGCGACGGCCGGCGACGGCTCCCGTGTGCCGATCTCACTCGTGTATCGGCAGGATCAACGACAGGCCGGCGGCAACCCAGCGCTCGTCTACGGCTATGGGGCCTATGGGTTGAGCGTCGATCCCGTCTTTCGCCCCTCTCGGATCTCCCTGCTCGATCGAGGCTTCGTGTTCGCCATCGCGCACGTTCGAGGCGGCCAGGAGCTCGGCCGGCGCTGGTACGACGGCGGGCGGCTGCTGAACAAGAAGAACACGTTTACCGATTTCATCAGCTGCGCCGAGCATCTGGTCAGCTCTGGTCATGCCGACCCCGCACGACTGTTCGCGATGGGCGGCAGCGCTGGCGGGTTGCTCATCGGTGCCGTCATCAACATGCGGCCCGATCTGTTCAAGGGCGCGATCGCAG
>CP070706.1:3584536-3589351 GCA_020350085.1 Acidobacteriota bacterium | reverse complement strand
GTCCTCAACGTCGTCCTCGGCGTCGTCAGCGGGATGGCGGTGGTCCTAGCACTGAGCTTCTTCTATCGCGGGTTCTCCTACTCGCGATTGACCGCGCTGTATTTCGTCATCCTCGCGCCCGTCCTCGCGCTGCACGGTCGTTACCTTTACCGCACGGTGCTCGACCTGATGTTCGGGCACAGCCAGTGGCTCAAGCGCGTGATCGTCGTTGGAGACACTCAACCGAGTCGGCAGATCCTCGACGAGCTGATACACCACAAGAGCGACTATCTGCCGCTCGGGATCGTGTCCCGGGATCCGACCGAAAACGGCGTTCGTGTCGGACAAGACAAGGTTCGGATTCTCGGAACCGTCTCCGATTGTGACGCCATCATCGAGACACAGCAGCCTGACTTGGTGATCCTCGCCGACGCCGACCTTTCACAAGAAGAGCAGCTGCGGATCCTCGAGGTCTGCTTCGAGCGAAACATTCACTGGAAGATCGTCCCGAAGGTCGTCACGCCACCCGATCAGGACATCGGGCTTTCCGTCGTGGCCGGCCTGCCGCTGCTCGGCTCGAAGGGCAACAACATCACTGGCTTCAACTACGTTCTGAAGCGGGTTGTCGACGTCGTTGCGGCTTCGCTCCTCATGCTTCTGCTATCGCCGCTGATGCTCGTCGTGGCTGCTCTGATCAGGTTTCTTTCTCCGGGCCCTGTGCTGTTCAGCCAGGTCCGCGTCGGTTATCGCGGCCGGCCGTTCGAGTTTTACAAGTTCCGCTCGATGCACCTCTCGAATGACGACTCCGTCCACCGCGATTACGTGCAAAAGTGGATCAACGGCGGCTCAGACGCCGAACTCCAGGACGGCAAGTCCGTCGTGCACAAACTGACCGACGACCCGCGAATAATCCCTTACGTCGGCGCCTTCATCCGCAAGTTCAGCATCGACGAGCTGCCGCAGCTGCTCAACGTCCTCAAGGGTGACATGAGCCTCGTCGGACCGCGGCCGTGCCTGCCCTACGAAGTCGAGATGTACCGGCGCTGGCACAAGATGCGCTTCGACGCACTTCCCGGGATCACGGGACTGTGGCAGGTCTCGGGGCGAAATCGGCTCTCTTTCGACCAGATGGTGGCATTGGACATTCGTTACCTGCAGAATTGGAGCCTTGGCCTTGACCTGTCGATCATGGCCAAGACGCCTTACGTGATTCTCTTCGACAAGGCCTATTAATCCGGAGGACCGGCTGGTGTCCGAAAAGCGCGCTCCCTTGGGGATCGGAGTGGTTGGTTGCGGCTATTGGGGCCCGAACCTGATAAGAAACTTCCATCAGTTGCGAGGCTCTCGGGTCGTTCAACTGGCCGATCTGGATGAAAAGCGCCTGAATCATATGGAAGAGCTCTATCCGGAGGTTCAGACGACGACGGATTACGAGCAACTCGTGCAGAACGACGAGATCGATGCGGTGGTCGTCGCCACCCCCGTAGATCGGCACGCCGAGGTTGGGCTCGCCGCCCTGCAAGCCGGTAAGCACGTGCTAGTCGAAAAGCCGATGACAAGGACTTCCGAGGAGGCGCGCCGCCTGATTGACGAGGCCAAGAAGCGCGATCGGGTGCTGATGGTCGGCCACGTGTTCGAGTTTACAGAATCGGTCCGCAAGTGTAAGTCCATCCTGGACGATGGAACTCTGGGCGATCTGTACTACATCAACTCCCAGCGCCTGAACCTGGGCCTGTTTCGCAACGACGTCAACGTGATCTGGGACCTGGCCCCTCACGACTTCTCGATCCTGCTGAACCTGCTGGGCGGCAAGCGCCCGCGCGGGGTGCGCGCGATCGGCGCGTCCCACATCAATCCCCAGGTCGAGGACGTGGCGACGATGACGCTCGATTTCGACGGGGGGCTGGTCGCCTTCGTTCAGGTCTCGTGGCTCGACCCGAAAAAGGTCCGCCAGACGGTGCTCGTCGGCTCGAAGAAAATGCTGATCTACAACGACATCGAGCCGACGGAAAAGCTCTGGCTCTACGACAGATCCGTCGAAGGCCCGGCCGAGTACGAGACGTACGCTCAGTTCCCGTACACCTACCGCTACGGAGACATTACCGTACCGCGAATTGGCGGTGCGGAGCCGCTTCGAACCGAAGCCCAGCATTTTCTCGACTGCATCAACTCCGGAAAGACGCCCCTGACCGACGGGCATTCCGGGCTTCGGGTCGTGGAGGTGTTGGAGTCCACGGACCGCAGCCTGAGCGAGGGTGGTGCCCGCATCGAGCTGCCGGCCTGACTCGAAGCCGGTCGGGGGTTGGTCATGGATCGCTACGTCTCTATCGCGCCGGACGTCAAGCTGGGGCGAGATGTCAAGATCTTCAACTTCGTCAACCTCTACGGCTGTGAGATTGGGGACGAGACGAAGATCGGGACGTTCGTCGAGGTGCAAAAAGGCGCGAAGATCGGCCAGCGCTGCAAGATCAGCTCACACACGTTTATCTGTGAAGGAGTGACGATCGAAGACGAAGCGTTCATCGGCCACGCGGTGATGTTCATCAACGACCGAGACCCGTATTCGGTGAATGCCGACGGAACGATGAAGACAGGCGAGGATTGGGAATGCGTCCCGACGCGCGTCTGCCGGCGGGCATCGATCGGATCCAACGCGACGATTCTCTGCGGTGTGACGATTGGCGAGCGAGCCCTCGTCGCCGCGGGCGCTGTCGTGACCAAGGACGTCCCGGCCGAAACCATCGTCGCCGGCAATCCCGCGCGGCCGATCGGCCCGCGACCTGCTCAGAACGAATAGAGCAAGACGACCAGAGAGAGGCTCGTGATGACCCAGAAGAGTGCCGTGAAAGTCCCGTTTCTCGATCTCGTGTCCCATCACCGCCCGCTTCTCGATGAGCTGACGGCGGCGTTT
Source organism: Acidobacteriota bacterium (assembly GCA_020350085.1). Classification (GTDB taxonomy): domain Bacteria; phylum Acidobacteriota; class Polarisedimenticolia; order J045; family J045. The sequence goes on along the minus strand of CP070706.1, from coordinate 3,586,461 downwards.
CGCGAAGCCGCCGAGAAGGCGGCCTTCGTCGGGGGCCCTGCTGTCGAGAGCTTCGAGCGAGCCTTTGCCACCTTCTGCGGCACGAAGCACGCGATCGGTGTGGCCAACGGGACTGACGCGCTCAGGCTGGCTTACTTGGCGGCCGGAATCGGTCCGGGCGATGAGGTCATCACCGCGGCCAACACGTTCATCGCCACCGTCGAGGCGATCAGCCAGACGGGAGCGACGCCGGTTCTGGCCGACATCGACCCCAAGACGCGTCTGCTCGACGCTTCTGCCGCAGAAGCAGCGATCTCGCCCCGCACGAAGGCGCTCGTTCCGGTGCATCTCTATGGCCAGCCCGCGCCGATGGACACGTTCCGTACGCTGGCCGACAAGCATGGGCTGGTGTTGATCGAAGATGCAGCTCAGGCGCATGGCGCTCGCTGGAAGGGTCAGAGGACGGGAGGCCTTTCCGACATCGCTGCCTTCAGCTTCTCCCCGGGAAAGAACCTCGGCTCCTGCGGCGAAGGGGGGGCCGTGACGACCGACGACGACGAGCTAGCGCGCAAGGTGCGCATGCTGCGCGACCACGGCCAGGCGAAGAAGTACCACCACGAGCTCGAGGGCTACAACGCCCGCCTGCACGCGATTCAGGCGCGATTCCTCGAGATCAAGCTGCGGCACCTGGACGACTGGAACGCGACGCGGAGGGATCGTGCGGCCCGCTACAGTAACGCCCTAGCGGGCATCGAAGGGGTTCGACTCCCGTTCAACCATTCGGACGCCGAGTCGGTCTGGCATCTGTACGTCATCGAGACCGAGGGACGAGATGAGCTGGGTCCATTCCTCGGCGATCGGGGTGTCGCCACGGGCCTGCACTACCCGATTCCGCTCCACCTGCAGCCGCCCTACGCACGGCTCGGCAAGGAAGAGGGCGCCTTCCCGCACACCGAGCGTTCCGCTCGCGATCTTCTCAGCCTGCCGATGTTTCCCGAGCTGACGGACGAGCAGATCGACTGGGTGGCGGATGGCGTGAAGGAGTGGGTGGATAGCCGCTCCTGAGCACGAACCGATTCGCGTGCGCCAGACGCGTGCGCTAGCCAGACATCTCCGCGCCGCGCAAGATCGGGTGCGCCGATGGCAGTGGCCCGGTCGGCTCGGCATGCCGGATCTGGTGGACGAGTTCGACCGAGGGGCGCGCGTCTTCAATGCCGAAGCCTTCGCCCGCCAGCACCTTCTCGTAGACTCTCGTGTGCAGATCGGTGAATCCTCCGGAAAACTCGATCTCCTCGCCATCCAGAGTCATCGACCGATAGGCATGCTCACCCCGAGCTCGCGAGATCTCGGGCAGATCGTTCTCGTCAACCGACAAAAACCACCGTACCCGCGCCCCTTCGAGCTCGAGCGCGCCGGCCATGCGCCGAGACTCGCTCAGGTGCACCTCGCTGTGCCGCACGGACCCGAACAGCCACAGCAGGATGTCGAAAAAATGGATGCCGATGTTCATGGCCACGCCGCCGGATTTCTCGAGCGAGCCCTTCCAGGAGGCGTCGTACCAAGGACCACGTCGGGTGATGTAGGTCAGGCAGACGTCGGCCCGCGGCCGGTTTGCATCGGCCGCGAGCTGATCTCGAAGCTCGATCAGAGACGGCTGGAGCCGCAGCTGCAGGACCGTGTAGATCCTCGTGCCGAACTCCTGCTCGAGCTCGGCCAGCTGATCGAGATTCCACGGATTGATCACCAGCGGCTTTTCGCAGATGGCGTGCGCGTGCACGCGCAGGGCGAGACGGACGTGGGCGTCGTGCAGGTAGTTCGGTGAGCAGATGCTCAGGTAGTGCACCCGGTCTTCTTCCCCGCGCCGGCGCAGCTTTTCGAGATAGCGGTCGAATCGTTCGATGGCGCGCACATGATTACTTATGCCGCCATCTACCCGAGCGCGCGGT
>CP070706.1:3542779-3584436 GCA_020350085.1 Acidobacteriota bacterium | reverse complement strand
TCTGAGGTTGATAGAGGCCGCTCGAGTACGCCTGATCCGTCTGCACGGCGGGAGGCTCGTCCCGGGGGAGCACGCTCCGTGAGATCGCTGATCTACATGGCCGAGGCGACGCGGGTGGTGTTCAGCGATCTGCTGCGCCGGCCGCTCGTATCGCTGCTGTCGCTGGTGACGATGACCGCCGCAGTGCTCGTGCTCGCCGTATTCTTGATGCTAATGCGGGGGGTCCAACAGACAGTCGATCGTTGGGTCGATCAGGCCGTCGTCGAGGTGTACCTCACGCCGGTGACCACCGAGCAGCAAGCGGCGGACCTGCGCGAGCTGATCTCGTCGTATCCCTCGGTCCGGCGCGTCGAATGGGTCAGCTCGCAAGAGTCCTTGGCTCAGTTCCGCCTGCTGTTTCCCGACGTTCGAGACATCGACCTGCTGCTCGGCGAAAACCCGTTTCCGGCGTCGCTCAGAATCGTGCCGGCGACATTCGATGCGCGGGCGGTGGCCGAACTGATCTCTGCGGTCGACAGCGAGCCGTCCGTGACCGGGATTCGATACGATCGTGACTGGCTGGAGGCGATGGCTCGAGTCGGCCAAGCTGCCGGGTGGCTGCTGCTCGGCGGAGCGGGGCTGCTGCTGCTATCGGCACTGGTCGCCGTCGGCAGCGTGGTGCGCCTGGCGCTCGACGACAAGCGTGAGGAGGTCGCCTTGATGCGTCTGACCGGTGCCCCCGCACTCTACGTCATCAGCCCGGTGCTGTTGGCGGGGGCGCTACTGGGCGGTACGGGAGCGCTGCTGGCCGCGGTGCTCGCTCACGGAGGCCAGGACTTGCTGATGGCCGCTACGGCCGGTGGGCCGCTGTCGGGATGGGTCCAAGCACTGTTTGGAAGTGGGCTCTCGTTCGGCTCGGCCGTCCTTCTGGTGCTCGCCGGCACCTTGGCCGGCTCCGTCTCCGCAGCGCTGACCGCCGGCCGGGCGACGTTCCGTTAGTCGCGCTTTCAACCGCCCCCGCGTCGTAGCCGCAGATCACATCACCATTCGAAAGCGATGTAGAAGTTCGAGTGCCAGGGACCGAACTCGTCGCCGTCGAAAATGCGCGAAAAGGACCAGTTCATCGGCAGTCCGAGGAAAGGTAGCCAGATTCCGAGCCCCGCGGATGCGTGAACGTCCTGAAGCTTGTCGTTCTCATCACGCGTCTTGAACTCGCGGAAAGTTCCGGTTCGGGAGTCGTAGGCCAGGCGTCCGGTGATCGGTTCGAGGGTGATCGGATCGAAGCCGATCACTTCGTCCTCAAACCATGCGGCACCGACGTCGACGAAGGCGAACGCGCGCACGGGCCCGGTGGGAACACCGAAGCTCCAGAAGATCGCGTCGAACAATGGAAACCGGAACTCGAAGTTCGAATACGCGACGTTCTCGCCGAAGAACTCGCGGTAGCGGAAGCCTCGGAGCTGGTTGTAGCCGCCGAGGCTGTAGACCGTGGACACTTCCCCCCTGGAAAGCAGTCCGGCCAGTCGAAACGCTAACAGACTCCGCGAGGTCACGCGTTGATACCCGCGGTAATCGAAGTTGAGCCTGTAGAGCGTCTCGCCGTCGAGATCACCCGAGACGAACTTGATCCCGGATACTCCGACTCGGAAGCGATGACCGTGAAGCGGCCCGTAGAACGAGCCTGCTCGTACGGTGTCTCCGACGAAGCTCAACGTCATCACTGGATAGTCGTTCGATTGGCGAAAGAAGGACACACTGCCGGTTTGATCGACGAACGGTATGTCGGAGCGTTCTTGCGCGTAGGCGACCTCCCCCTCGAGCCGGTAGTGACGACTGAGTGGGTAGCTCGAGAACGCGCCGACACTCGTTACCCGTGTTCTGCGCTCTGTATCAAAGCTGCCGCCGGCTTCTGCGACGAGGTAGAAGTCGCGGTAGTCGGAAATGAACGCCCCCCAGTCGATTCGACGTGTCACGTTCAAGTAGGCAGCCGTCACGTTCGCGAACTGACTGACGGAGCTGCTCTGAACGAAGATGCGCTGGTTACCGAGCAGGTCGCTGAAGCTCAGCGCGATATCGGATAAAAAGCGCCCGTCGTCGGTGACACCCACCTCGATTTGGGGTTCGTCCAGCTTCCACTTGAGCTTGTAGTCCTCTGTCCTGTCTGGATCGAGAGTCAGCTCGAGCGGCGGTGAGAACGGTCGCAGGTCCGCGTCCTCATCGTCGTCAGGCTCCGTGGTGCGCTGAGCCGTTGCGGGAGCGAGAGACGAAAACGAGTTCGACGCTCTGAGCACGTTCCATCCCAGCGATCCGCTCAGATTCAGATCCGCGCTGGCGGGGCCGAGCAGGCCGACACGAGATGGGAGGGAAGAGGCACGTGAAGGGTGCTTCGAATCGAGAGAAAGCCCCGTGTTCGGCGCAACGGCTCCCTCGGCATCCTCGGCCGGACCCGGCTCCGCATCTCCGTCTTCGCGCTGTCTTCTGCGCGATGGAGCCAGCGGCGAGCTTTGCGGCTCGCTCTTGCCTTTCTCGATGGCAGCCGCCACGTGTTCACCGGAGAGCTTCAACCGGAAAACCCGAAAAGTCCGGTCGTGAAACGCGGTGTAGGCGAGTTGGCGCGAGTCGTCGTCCGCTGGGTTCAGCTCCACCGGCGCGAAAGCCCCGCCGCCGACATCGGTCAGCCGCTCGATCTTGCCGTCGGCGAGATTCAGTCGGTGCAAGTTGAATACGCCAAAAAGGCCCCGATCGGACGCGAAGTAGACCCACTTACCGTCGCGCGAGAAACGGGGCTGGATGTCCGATGCCGGGCCGGCCGTCAGCTGTGTCTTGCGCTCCGGAGCGCCCACATCGACGACGAAGATCTTGGCGAATTGGCCGATACGGCGGTTGTACAGCACCTTCGATCCGTCCTCCGCCCACGATGGATTCGTGTCCGGATGGACGTCCTGGGTCAGGTTCTCGATCTTCTTCGACTCGAGGTTGACGCGAAAGATGTCCCAATACCCGTCGAGGTTGCCTGAGAATGCGATCCACTTCCCGTCCGGCGAAAAAGCGGGCGAGGTGACATTAGCGATCTCGTCGAACGTGATCCGGTCGATGCGGCGACCTCGGATCGGGTCATAAATCAACAGATCGCGCACGTTCTCGCGCTTGACGAAGAAAGCGAGTCGGTCTCCTTCAGGCGACCAACCGAGCGCGCGGACGTCCAGCTCGCCCTCGCCCACCCCACTGACGAGTGATCGGTATCGATTCGTGAATCCCTTGGTGACATTCCTCACGAGCTCACCGTCCTTGGTCGAGAGAACGACGACGTCGAACTCGTATCTCGTCGGCGTCGCGATGGCGGCGATCAGCTCTCCAGAAGGGCTCAGCTCCGGCGCATACGTGACTCGACCGGGTTTCGATAGGCCGATTTCCGGTCCGTATTCGTCCGGCGAGCGCGTGTCGGTCAGCACGGGCAGGTACCGCCGGCGAAGGTACCGTGCGAACAGCCGATCGAATTGCTCGACGCTGAGTCCGAACGCATCCTTCATCGGTTTTTCGATGTTCTGCGCGAGCAGCGCCTTGCGGTACTCGAACAAAAACGTCCGCACCCCATCTGAGCCGTACTTGCCCTCGATGAAGCTGAAAATCGCGTTGCCGAAGCGGTAAGTCTCGAACGCAAGCCGATTCAGCCGAGCCAAAGACGGGACCTGGTTATTGATCACCAGATCGCGAATGACCATCTGGTCGAATGCGTCTTCATCGTCGGCAAGGTAGCTCGCCATCCCCTCGACGAGCCACACCGGAGGTGAAGCACGAAGCGTTCGGCGGAGCGATTCACCGTAGAGAATGTCGAACTGAAAGACGTGCACCAATTCGTGGCGAATCAGCTTGTAGCGCTTGTCGGGAGGATCGTCGATCGGTAGCACCATCCGGCCCTGGAAGGGTTCGGCGAACGCTCCGACGGCTTCAGGCAGCTCCGAGAGATACACGTTCGTTTGCAGAAACTCGCGATGAGTTCGATAGAGAATCACGGGGACTCGTTCGCGGAGCTCGTGCTGGAGCCGCTGCGAGTGATCGAGATACGCACTCTCGAGCTCCGAGACGACGGCTTGCAGCTGATTCTCCTGGGCTGGATAGAAATAAACGTCGAAGTGAGGCGAGTGATAAACCTTCCAGTCGAATGTCGCGTAGCTGGTCTTGTTCTTGCCGAACTGCGCGCTCGCAGGCGTCCAGCAGATCAGCACGAGCAACGAGAGTGTTACGAGTGATCGGATGAGGGCACGCAAGATACCTCCAGCAGCTACTCGACCCAGATGAAGCGAGGCTCCGTGATCCGGGTCGGCAAAAAGACGGCGGACAGGTCATCCGCCATCGATTCGAGGAGCTCGAACAGCACCTCGAGATGCTCCCGTATGTTCCCCTCACCTCTGACTGTCTCTTCCTGCCAAACGTCGTTGTGAAGCAGTGCGCCGTTGTCACCCTTGAGAAAAAAGATCTCCACACGCAGTCGAAATCCTGTCATCTCCGCGAAACGCGACTGGCGCACTGTCTGGCCTGTAATGTTGCTGATGACGTCTTCGGTGACATATCCCGAACGATCGTCTATCTGATACGACGCGACGCCAGCCACGATCAGATCGGCTTGAAAGTCGTTGCCGAGGCGTCGCCAGAACACGTCGTTGACCGCGAGCTGTGCGGGACGCTGCTCGGGAATCGGCGGCGGTGGGACGTCGAGCACATCGAGCGCCGTCGTCCGAGCGAGCTGCCGGCGCATCCAACGTGAAATCTCCAGCCCGACGTCGATCCAATCGTGGTCCGTGGCGCGGAAGCGAGCGACGAGGAGCGACTCACCCGGATCGGTGTCGAGCTTCGCCGGCAGCGGCAGCTCGATCGGTACCTGATTCCACGAGCCCGCGTCCGCGACCGGCGCCGCCGCGAAAAGCAGCGCGACTGCGGCCACGTTCGCACAGAGCCGACGGCCGGAGTATGAGCACCTGCCGATCAAGGATCGAATTCCCCTTCGACATCCTCTCGCTCGTCGTTCGAGCGCTGCTCGAGGATCTGCAGAGCGAGCTGATGATTCGTTGCGATGTTCCTCTCGCTCGTCAGCTCCAGCGCGCGAGCGTAGAGCGCGATCGCCTGCTCGTGCTCACCGATCGCTTCGTGGGCGACGGCGAGATTGTTCAGCAGCCGCGGCTCGTCCGGGCGCTGCTCGAGAAGTCGCTTCCAGCGGAACATCGCCTCGCGCCACAGTCCACGCTCCGCCATATCGGCGGCGAAGCGCAGCTCCTGGCGGAACTCACGCCGGCTGAGATCCCTCGCGGCCAGAACGTCTCCAGCCCCGGCCAGCAACACCAACACGGACAACATCTTGAGGATGAGTGAGACACGTTGCCGAATATGCTGGATTCTGCCCCTCATGAGACTGCAGTATAGCCTTGAGACATCATCACGGCAGCCGAACGCAGCGCTGCGGTGAGGAGGTGTGGGTTGCGGGGAAGTGAGAGGAGATGTTCTCGCGCGAGCCGTCCAGCGTGCGGCATTCTCACCGCACGCGCAGCGATGGCTCTGCTGGCAGCACTGCTGATCTCGGGGGTTAGTCTCGAGTCCTTTGCTGAGCGAGCGCAGCTCGACGAGCAACGCGTTCGTGAGCTGATGGAGCGGGTCTCGCGAGGAGGGCCGCCGTTGAGCGATGCCGAGCTCGAAGAGCTGCTCCTCGCGCTGCCATCCGAGGACGTCGCCGTGCGACTCGTGATGCTGCCGGCGATCGTTCTCGATCGCTCGGGCCGTCCCGTCGCCGGGCTGAATGCCGAGGAGTTCCGAATCGAGGTGCAAGGAAAGCTCGAGCCGATCGCGTGGTTCAGCGAGGAAGATGACCGGCCGCTGCGCCTGGCGATCCTGCTCGACGTTTCGGAGTCGATGGAACCGCTCGCGGGCGAGCCGACCAGAACGGCACTACGGCCCCTCATGCGCCGGCTGGGCCCGCAAGATCGCATCATGTTGCTGAGCTTTGCCAGCCGGGGAGTCGAGCTGCAACTGGACTGGAACGACCGGCCGTTCGCGACCCTCGAGCACGGCGTGGCGATTCCCCGCCACGGCAGAACCGCTCTCAGGGACGCTCTCGATGCTGCCGCGCACATCGTGCCCGACGCGCCGCGCGAGCGGCACGCGATCGTGCTCGTTTCCGACGGTGTCGACAACGCGAGCCGGACCAGCGCCGACGATGTGATCGCGACGGCGCGGCGCGTCGGGGTGCCGGTCTACGTGTGGGCCGTTGGGGGAGTCGGCCGCGAGTTTCAGGATCGCCGCTCGGACAGCTCTCCTTTCGATCCTCTGCGAAGGGTGGCCGGTCAGACAGGAGGGCGGCTGTTCTTGGTCACCGATCGAAAGAGCGCCGACGACGCGGCGGCAACGCTCGCCGCCGAGCTTCGCCACCAGTACTGGCTGGCGCTTCGTCCCACCGAGCCCTCCGACGGACGATTCAAACCGATCCGCATCACGGTTCCGGGCAGGGACGTGATTGTTCGCACGAGAGCAGGATATTATTAGGCCGAATCGCTCGTGACGGTCTGCGCTTCAGCAGCGATCCGCACGGCGAAAACATATCTGGCGGCGGCAACCGATAAACCCTGTCGCCAGCGAGTTAGAATTGTATAATCCCGCGCTTCGCCCGTGATGGCGCGGGTAGCGCCCTCGAGTCCGAGGCTCGGGGCGGCGGACAGTGGACGCTATGAGCGAGGAGGTGGACCGATGAAAGCGACGACGGCGGTGATCTGCCTGATCGGAGTGGCTGCGGCCCTTTCCATGGGCTGCACGGCGAAAAAGAAGTGGGAGACCGGGCTGGCCGACGTCAACACCCGGGTGGACGGCATTCAGAGCACGGTCGAGCAGCAGGGCGAGGAGATCGACGGTCTAAGGTCCATGGGAGACAAGCTCGGGCGGGACGTTCAGGGCGCTGCCTCGACGGCGACCAAAGCCGAGTCCACGGCCGGGCAGGCGCTGAGCCGCGCCAACGAAGCCTACGATCGCGCCGCGGGCAAGGTTCTCTGGAAAACGATGCTCACCAATCGCGAGTGCGTGTTCGATCTCGACCGGACCGAGATCAAGCCCGATGGCGCTCGCGCCCTCGAAGGCCTCGTCAGCAGGATCACGGGCCTCGGCAAGCTGGTCTTCATCGAGATTCAGGGCCACACCGACGCCACGGGCAACCCGGCCTATAACAAGGCGCTCGGACTCAAGCGGGCCGAAGCGGTGCGCGACTTCCTGCACGAGAAGGGCGTGCCGCTCAACCTGATGTCGGTCATCTCCTACGGCGAGAGCCGGCCGATCGCGGACAACTCGACACGCGCTGGCCGGAGCGCCAATCGCCGCGTCGAAGTACTCGTGCTCGAGTAGTCCGGCCGCGACAGCACCGCACGGTATCGAGCGAGTACGCGGCTCGGATTCGAAGAGCCGAGGCTCGCTGCATCCCGATGGAGCAAAGGGGTCGCCACGGGGCGGCCTCCTTTGCTACCTGCGTGGACCCGCGAGCGCGGAGCCGCCGCCGACTTCCCGGACGTCAGCGACTCCGGCCACGGCGTGTGGAATACTGGGAAACGCCCCCTCGGACGGGGGTCAGGATCACCAGCTGGCGGCGGCGAGCGCCTGCCGGCGGGAGAATCGGCCGCATTGAAGCATCTCTTTCTCGATTTCGTCGCCGAACGCGTGGCCCTCTTCGACGGGGGTATGGGCACGGAGATCTACAGCCGCGGTGTGTTCCTCAACCGCTGCTACGAAGAGCTGAATCTGTCCCGCCCGCAGCTCGTCGAGCGCAGCCATACCGAGTTCATCCGCGCCGGCGCCGATGTGATCGAGACCAACACGTTTGCCGCCAACCGCCCCAAACTCGAAGCACACGGTCTGGGTGGTCGAACGCGCGAAATCAATCGCGCCGGCGCCCAGCTGGCGTGCAAGGCGGCCAACGGCCGCGTCTTCGTTGCCGGCTCCGTCGGACCGCTGGGCATCCGGCTCGAGCCTTGGGGACCGACCACCGTCGATGAGGCGGTGGCGCTGTTTCGCGAGCAGGTCCAGGGGCTCGTCGAGGGCGGCGTGGATCTGCTCTCTCTCGAGACTTTCAGCGATCTGGTCGAGATCCAGGCGGCGGTACGCGCCGTGCGCGAGAGCGGCGAGCTGCCCGTGATCGCGATGATGACCGTCGACGAGGAAGGACGTACGCCAGAAGGCGTTCCTCCCGAGTGGATCGCTCAGAAGCTCGAGGCCACCGGCGCCGAGCTGCTCGGCGTGAACTGCTCGGTCGGACCGGCTTCGATGCTGTCCGTCATCGAGGCGATGGCCGCGAGCACGTCCCGTCCGCTGGCGGCGATGCCCAATGCGGGAATTCCGCGCACCGTCGACGGACGCATGCTGTACTTGACCTCGCCGGCCTACATGGGTCGCTACGCGCGGCGCTTCGTTCGCGCGGGAGCCCGCGTCGTCGGAGGCTGCTGCGGCGTGACCCCCGAGCACGTGCGGTCGATGCGGGAGGCGCTCGGAGAGGCTGCCGGCCGGCGTGTCGTTCCGCGTGTCGTCGTCGCGCCGCCCCGCTCGCCTTCCACCGCGCCAGCCCCCCGAACCGTGCCGCGCGAGCAGAAATCGCGCCTGGCTCGACAGGTAGCTCACGGCAGGTTCGCCTGTCTGGTCGAGTTGGCTCCACCTCACGGCTGGGAAACGGCGCAGCTACTCGGCCGGGCCGAGCAGCTGGCTCGAGCTGGCGTGGACGGCCTGATGGTGACGGATGATCCGCGGGCCATGGCGCGCATGAGCTCGCTCGCCCTGGCACGCCTCGTGATGGAGCGCGTCGCCGCCGCCGGACCCACAGAGACCGTCCTCCAGTACAGCTGCCGCGACCGCGCCCTCGACGGCATGCAGTCGGACCTGCTCGGCGCACACGCTCTCGGGCTCAGAAACTTGATGTTGCTCACCGGCCAGGCACCGCGGCCGGGCGAGTCGTCCTGGAGCAGTGGGGTCTTCGATATCGACGCGATCGGGTTGACCAACGTCGTCACACGCCTCAATCACGGTCTCGACGTCGGCGACAATCCGATCGGTGATCCGACGGCCTTTTTCAGTGGGGTGCTGGCCACGATCGCCGCACCCGATCTCGACGAAGAGGTCCGGCGCTTCGAGTGGAAGGTCGATGCTGGTGCGGAGTTCGCTGTGACGAGCCCCGTGTTCGACCTCGAGTCTTTCGAGCGGTTCGCGGGACTCGTCGCCCACGTCCGAGTGCCGATCGTGGCGACGATCCATCCGCTCGGATCCCTCCGCGAGGCCGAGCACCTGGCGGCCGAGGTCCCCGGCGTCCACGTGCCGTCGGCGATCCTCGAGCGCATGGCGAAGGCGGAAAAGCAGGGCCGCGAGGCCGAGATGGGTCTCGAGATCGCCCGCGAGCTGGCCGAAGCGGTGCACCGCGCCGTCGAGGGCCTGCTGATCAGCGGTCCGAGGGCGCTCGAGGTTGAGCCGTTGGCGATTCTCGACGGGCTGATCGGATCCGACGTGGCTGAACGCCGCGCTTTTCCGGGGCGTCCGGGCGTCAAGGGCGGCGCCGAAGCCTTGCGCTACGACGACGGCAAGGCGGTCCGCGATCCGTCCTCCTGAGGCGTCTCGCGCGTCCTCCAGGGTGGGCAGCTCGTTCTCGAGTGACTCGGGCTGCGTTCTCAACACATTGCAAACAAAAGGCTTTGCTCTGCACGCCGGCTAGTGGTCGGCGGACAGCTCATGGCATGCCGCTTGCTCTCCACTCGGGCGAAAGGCCCCGTTTCGAGCACAGGGGCCCGAACGCGGCTTTGGAGGTGACCATGACTGCGAACACGAAGGCCCGATCGGTGGTGCTGATTCTCGCCGCAACGTGCCTGGTGGTGCCCTCGGCCCTGGCTGGCGGGCCACGTCACTACAGGCGTGGAGGACACGCCCCTGCGCCGGCCTCAGACGCCTTCCGGCTCGGGATCGGCTTGTACGAGCCTGACGCCAATTCCGACTTTTGGGACGCGACGTTCTTCGAGTTCACCGGTACGGCGAGCAGCTTCGAGGACACGAGCGTTGGCGCCGATTTCTTGCTCGGCCGCGGGCAGTGGGGTGGTGTCCTGTTCTCGCTCGAGCACGTCGACGCCCGCGCGGATCAGGGCTACCGGGAAGATCCCGGAATCGTGCACGAGACGAAGCTGCAGATCACGCCGCTGACGGTGGGGTTCTTGTTTTTCCCGGCGGGGCGCAGGGCGACGTTCGCCCCGTATCTCGGTGCTGGAGCCGGCTTCTACTGGTGGCGCTACACGGAAGTGGGCGACTTCATCGATTTCGCCGCTCCGCTCGAGCCGATCGTCTTCGACGCCTTCGAGTCCGACGGTGTGACGCTCGGCTACTACCTGATTGCGGGTCTCGACGTGCCGATTCGTCGCGAGTGGTCGCTTTTCGTCGAGGGACGCTGGCACGAGGCCGACGACGAGTTGGACGAGCAGTTCGAGGGGCTCGGTACGCTCGATCTGTCCGGCCGGGAGATCCGCGCCGGCTTCGCCTGGCGGTTCTGATCCGGCGCGCGCCACGCAGCCCGCGAACGAGGTCGGCCCGCAGGTCGATTCCCGCTCGCGGGACCGCGCGCGGCAGAAGGGGTATCGAGCGAGCCGCTGACGCTCTAGCCTGCCTTCATGACGAGAGAGGACGAACCGACCACCCACCGCAAGCTCGTGGTCCTGCCTGGCGGCGCAGAACGAGACCAAGGGCCGCAGACGGTACTCGACGCACTGGAAGCCTATGCGGAGGATCGCAGCGGCTCGATCGTCGAGGAGCAACGGCCGCTGCTCGAACTCGTGCTGCAGATGCTGGCCCGCTTCTTCGACCCACCGGCCGAGGATACTCGCCCCCCCAGCTGGTCGTGCGGCGCGAACCGCACGCGCGCGACACGGCTCGTGGCTGCTCTGGGTTGCTGCGTGCGCTTGTTTCCCTACGCCAACCTGCTCAGTGCGGCGCTGATTCCCAGCTTCGAGCGAGAGACACTCCGACTGGCCCGCTGGTGTTGCCGCCACGCTCTGTGCGGATCTCGAGAGCTGTCTCGCTTCGAGACGGCCCATCGAGGAGCGAGCCCGCTGCTCCGTCGTTTTCACCGACTGCAGCGCGCGCTCGAGTGTCAGATCATGCCGCCGTTGGCTGGAGGCCGTGAAGGTGACGATGTCGACGAACACTTGATCGAGGGCCGGTTCGTGATCGAGAGCAGCTCACGTGACGGCGTGGCTGTCTCGGTTCCCGGTGAAGCGCCGTATGCGCCCGTCCGCATACCCGCCGCATTTCGCGAGCTGTATCGTCCCGGCCAAGCCGTTTCGTTGCTGCTGGTCGAAGCGCGGCGAGGCTGGCGACCGATCGCCTCGAGTCTTCCCATGGAGTTCGGTCACGCTGAGCAGCTCTACCGCGAGGCGCAGCGAACGCTGACAAGCCCGGACGCTAGCGCGCCGCGGCACCTCACCTGAGCCGCGTCACGGGGGGGCTTGCTCGATCGCCGCCTGCTGGTGGCTCCGCACGAAACGCCGGTCGAGCCAGTCCTTGATGCGAAAGACCCAGCGCCCCTGCAGCACGATACCGCCGTAAAGCATCAGCCCGTGGCCGTCGCCCAGGTTCAGAATCAGCAGGAATCGACGTTGAGGCTCGAAGCGGTCCAAATCGCCACCCGAGGCGTAGGACAGCAGATTGCGGAGCAGAATCGGTGCTTGCCGCACGGCGTAGACCCCGACTCGCGCCAGTGGCCGGCCTTTGAGCGTGATCGCGTCGCCGACTCCGAAAAGACCGGGATGCGCGACGCTCTGCAGCGTCTGATCGACGATCAAGGCTCCTTCGCGATCGCAGGCGAGACCGCTTCGCCGTGCCAAAGACGGTGGCCGGACGCCCGTCGCCATGACGACGTCGTCGTGAGGCAGATTCTCGCCCCCTTCGAGCCCGACCGCCCCCGCGTCTATGCGAGACACACTCGTCTCATAGCGCAACTCGACGCCGCGCCGGCTCAGCCAGCGTGCGACCAGACTCCCAGCGCGCGCTCCGTGCGCTGCCAACAGACGACTCGAGCGGGTGATCAGCGTCACCTTCGCGTCGAGACGACTCGTACGCGCCAGCTCGACGATGTTGGCGGCGATCTCGCATCCGGCCGGCCCGCCACCGACGACGGCGACACGGCCGATCCGGCGCTGCGTCAGCCATCGCTTGCGAAGCTCGAACAGATGGCGCACCGGCTTGACCGGCAGCGCCCGGTCCGCGGCCCCGGAGACTTCTTCGAACGCCACTTCGCTGCCGACGTTGAGCGACAAGAGGTCGAACCCGAGCGTGCCGCCGTCGCTGAGCTGGACCGATCTGTCACTCGGGTCGATCCTCTCGACTCGAGCGGCAACGAACGCCCCGCCAGCGCGCTCGATCAGTCGTCCGACATCGACCGTGTCGTCCTCGATCGAGTAGCGGCCGGACAAAAGCCCCGGTCCCATGCCGGAATACCAAAACCGATCCGGCGCTACGAGCGTGACCTCGAGCCCGCAGCTCGCCAGCCGGCGGGTCTGCCCGAGAACGTGCAGATGACCATGGCCCGCGCCGACGAGAAGCAGTCTCATGCCCAGGATTATCGAGTATCGCCGGGCCAGCCGGTGCTGCTGATTAATGCTGCTTGTACGACCCGGCGGGGAAGGGCTGTCCCGCGAGACCGCGATAGAGGGTCTCGATGAATCGCTGCTCGTCGATGAACTGCCACGACCAGCTCTGCCAGCGCTCGCCCAGGCCGAGCTGCTGGATTTCCTCGAGCGATTTGCCCGAAGCGATCTGCTGGCGGACGAGGGCGCTCGTGGAGATCAGCATCTCGTGGTACGCCTCGAGGTCGCTCGGCTTCGAGAGCGGCCCGTGACCTGGAATCAGCTTGGCGTCCGCCGGAATGCGTGCCAGCACACTCTCAACGGCGTGAATCAGCCCCTCGACGCTGCCCCCGCTTTCGAGGTCGATGAACGGGAACCGGCCGGAGAAGAACAGATCGCCCATGTGCACGACGTTGGCTTGCTCGAAGTAGATCACGCTGTCACCGTCCGTATGACTGTGCGGAAAGTGAAGCGCGACGATCGTTTCGCCGTTGAAGTGCACCGTGAGCGACTCGTCGAAGGAGATCACCGGCAGCGCCTCGGGCGGAGCGGGAGGGGTTTCGCGTCCCGAATCGCGTCGCAGACCTTCGGCCAGCCGCTCGCGGACCCTGCGATGAGCGATGAGCGTTCCGTTGGCGGCAAAGCTGGCATTGCCTCCCGTGTGATCGCCGTGCCAGTGCGTGTTGAGCACGAAGCGCGGCTTGTCGGAGCCGAGCTTCGCAATCGCAGCGCGGATCTTGTCCGCCATCCAGTCGAACTGGTCGTCCACGAGCAGCACCCCGTCCGGTCCGGCAGAGACACCGACGTTTCCTCCGGCACCCTCCAGCATGTGCACCGTCCCGGCGACGTGCGTCACACGAACCTCGACTTCTTCGGGATTCTGGGCGAGCAGCAGCCCGCCGCTCGACAGCGAGAGCAGGCCAGCCGCAACAGCGGTCACGCCGTAACGACCGATCTGGGGTGTGCGGGCGCCTGCTTTTCGGGGCAGGATGGCGGCTCGGCTCATACGAACGGCTCCTCTCGTCATCGCCCCCCGACCGAGCGGGAGCGGAAAGCCCGCGAGTATAGCCATCGCGACCATGATCCCGCCCCGTTACAGATCGGTTAAGCGCCGCGCTGCTGTGATGGCGCTGCTGGGGCTGCCCATCCTGGCGGTCTGTGCCATCTCGCCGGCCCGAGCCTGGAGCGGTCGGCTCATCGACCTCGCCGGCGACCCGCTCGTCGGAGCGCGCGTGACTCCCGTCGCGACAACCGGCGGGGCCGTGACCGGGCCGGACGGGCGCTTCAAGCTGCCCGGCACGCTGACAGACGTCTCGACGGTGCTCGTCGAGCTCGCTGACGGGACGACACTGGTTGTCGATCTTCCGCGGCAGGCCGGCGACGACGAGGAGCTCGTGCTGCAGGTCGATCCCGGCCGGCAGGTCACGCTCGACGTGTCGGCACCCGCGGCGGGTCAGATCCACGCGCCACCGGCGGCACCGACGAGAAGCTTCAGCACCCGCGAGATCAGTGAGCGAGCGAGCGGTTCGCTCCAGCAGCTCGTCTCCTCGCTGCCAGGAACCGAGCGCTCAGTCGAAGATCCCGACGCCGTTCCCGTGCTGCGCGGGCTGGGCCAGGGGCGCACGCTCCTGCTGCTCGACGGCGCGGCGATACAGACCGAGCGGCGCGCGGGTGTGTCGGGAGGCGTGTTCGAGCAGGGGACGTGGGGCGGCATCGACATCGTGCGGGGTCCCGCGAGCGTGGTCTACGGCTCGGCGGCGATGGGCGGAGTCGTGCTCGTCAAGAGCCCATGGGATGGTGTCGACGGACCTCGTCGGCTCGCCGCCGAGACGGAGTGGCGCGAGGGAGACGCCGGCGGCTATGCCGCGGCACTGCGATGGCGGCGCGACGGATGGTCCGTGGCGGCCGGATCGCGGCGCGGAAAGGCGCCGCGGGGTGCGGACGGAGCCCCGCTAGATGGGCAGTATCGCCAGCAATCCCTTTTTGCCGGCAAGACCTGGCTCGCGGGCCGCACGCTGATGCGTCTCGGGCTCCGCACGGACCGGCTCGCGGACGCCGAGCGCCTCGGGCCGGCGGAGGATGGCCGGCTGACGGTCGTGCCCGAGGAGACGCTGCACCGTCTCACCTGGCATTTGGATATTCCCGGCCGGCGCGAGGGAGAAATCATCGCCTGGGCCGCGGATGCCGAGAGGGCGGTCACACAACGCCGCGTCGGGGACGATCAGGCGGTCTCGGCACTCACGGCGATCACTCGGCAGCGCGACCTGGGCGCCCGGGGACTGTGGCGCGGTCAGCAAGAGAGCTTTGACTGGCTCGCCGGTGCGGAGCTGCGCTCGCGCTTCGACGTGGAAACGAAGATTTCGGCAACGGGTCTTCTGGGCGAGGCGGCCACGTTGCTCGATGAGAGGCCGCTGTTCGACGCGAGCGAGCGCGCCATCGCTTTGTTCGGGCAGCTGAACCGTCGTCTCTCCGAGCGCGTCGCGGTCAGTGCCGGCCTGCGCCTCGAGCCGCTCAAGAGCGAGGCCAGCTCGGCAGAGAGCACTCAGGTGCGGCGAACGACCGCGACGGCGGGCACGCTCGCGCTCGACACATCGTTCGGCCGGGGAGGACACCTGGTCGCGCAGCTCGCACGCGGCTTTCGCGAACCGACCCTCTCGCAACGGTTCTACCGCGGCATCACGGGGCGCGGATTGTTGATCGACAACCGCGAGCTCCAGCGGGAGGTTTCGCGCCATGTCGATGTCGCCTGGCGTCTGGTGCGCAAGAATCGCTTCGTCGAGATCGCGCTGTTCGACACGCGCATCGAAGACGTCATCGTTCGCAACTTCGACCAGCCAGGCTCCGGGCCGCTCGGTCTGGACGTCTATCGTTTCGCGAACGCAGGCCGTGCCACCGTACGGGGGCTCGAGCTGACGGCCGGGTTGACGAGCACACGCTCCGGGCAGTGGCAGCTTACCTTGCACCGCTTACGCGGAGAGGACGGCTTCGACCGCTCCCTGGCCGACATTCCGGCGGACGGTCTCGACGTGCTCTGGAGCGGGCACGATCAGCGCGGTCGCTGGCTTCGCGCGGAGCTTCGCGCGCGCGCCCGCGACGAGCACCCCGGTCCGGGAGAGCGCGTCACACCGGGCTACGTCACGGCCGACGTTGCCGTCGGCTTGCCGCTCGGCCGCGGGGTGACGCTTCGAATCGGCGTGACGAATCTGCTCGATCAGCCGCTGCTCGCTTCGGCGCGCGACGATGCTCCGATCGCCCCCGGAAGAACCGGCTCGATCAAGTTGACGTTCGCATCGGATGAGGACTGAGTGTCCCGTTTCGTGAGCCGCTCACGAGAGGAGGCACTCTCCGCGCGCTTTACATCCAGGGCCGGCGCGGGATAGCTTGATCCCGATGAAAAAGGTCGCGTTTTCCGCAGCGGGGGCACGACGCGGTGCCGCGGCTGCAGCACTCGTTGTCTCGACGGTCCTGCTCGCGGCGTGCCTCGGCGTGCGCGCCAGCCCGCGCTCCGACGAGCATCGCGTCGGGTACACGATCGAGGCGCGTTACGACGCAGAAACCGGCTCGATTCACGCACGAGAGCGAGTGAGCTGGAAGAACACCACGTCCAGTCCGACTCAGGAGCTGTGGTTCCGTCTCTACCTCAACGCGTTCGCGCATCGACGCACGACCTGGATGCTGGAAGGATTGACCCGCACGAGCCCCCCTTCAGGCCGATCGCTGAGCGAGGCGGGATCTTTCGGCGGCATCGAGGTGACGAGGGTCAGCGGTCCGGGCGGAGAGGACTGGAGCGCCCGTCTGAGCACGACGGCGCCGGACGACGGGAACGTCGAGGACCGGACCGTCGCGAGACTCGCGCTTCCCGAGGCTGTCGCGCCCGGCGGGGCGATCACGGTCGAGCTGGAGTTCAAGAGCCGCCTGCCGGCGATCCGCGCGCGGACGGGCCGTGCCGGTGATTTCATCGCCGCGGCTCAGTGGTTTCCCAAACTGGGCGTGTTCGAGCCGCCGCGCGAGACGCCATCCGCTCCGGCGCGCTGGAACTGTCCCCAGTTTCATCGGCTGACCGAGTTCTATGCCGACTACGGCCGTTACAGCGTGACGCTGAATCTGCCCGAGCAGTACCGAGGGAAAGTCGCCGCAACCGGCGTGCGGATCAACGAGACACCCCGCGACGATACGGAACGATACTCCGTGACGTACGAGGCACGAGAGGTTCACGACTTCGCTTGGTTCGCGGATCCCGATTTCGTCGTCGTGGGGCGACGCTTTCGCGGCGGGCAGCACCGCGATCCGCTCGAGGAAGCGCGTTGGCTCGCGCTGCTCGGTCCCGAGGCGACGGGAGCCGAGATGTTGCTGCGCGACGTGACGCTCGAGGTCTACCTCCAGCCCGAGCACCAACACCTGGCCGAGCGCCATTTGCGCGCGATGGAGGTCGGACTCGTCTGGTTCGGTCGCGCTTTCGGCGCCTATCCGTATCCGGTGTTGAGAGCGGTCGATCCGCAACACGACGCACGTCGAGCCGGCGGCATGGAATACCCGATGGTGATCACCGCCGGCGCGCGACTGTTGACGCCCAGCGGGCGGCTCAACCCCGAGGCGGTGACCGTCCACGAGGTCGGGCATCAGTGGTTCTACGGCATCGTCGCCAACGACGAATTCGAGAACCCGTTTCTCGACGAAGGGTTCAACACGTTCGCCGAGTCGACGGCCTTACTGTGGGGTTTTGGTGAGGATCGGCTGGTCAGCTCGTTCTCCCCGTGGCAGTACCGAGCCGTGCCGTTGATCGAGCCGGACGCCGCGCCCGGGCCGCTCGGGCTCGTCGGCGCGGCCGGAAACGGCACACTGCACGGCTTGGGTACGGGTCGACCCGCGCGGTATCTCGTCGATCTACCGCCTCTGACGTACTACGGCGAATCGATCGGGTTCCCGTGGCTCGAGCGACGCCAATGGAAGCCGGTCGCCGGGCTCGACGTCGTCTGGCGGCGAGGCTGGAGCTACGGTGAGCGCGAGACTTATCGGATGCACACCTACCGGCTCGCCGCGCTGACGCTCGAAGCTTACCGGAGAGTCGCCGGCGAGCGTGCCGTATTCCGCGCACTGCGGCGCTACGCGCGCCAGCACTGGCTGGCTCATGCGCGCCCCGAGGATTTCATCCATGCTGCATCGGCCGTCTCTCGGGAGATGAAACAGCGCGGCGAGCGCGATCCCTCCGCGCTGCCGATCGGTCTCGATGCTGCGCACTACTTCGAGCAGGTATGGCGTGTGGCTGGGTACGCCGATTACGCCGTCGATCCCGTGCACTGCTCCGAAGGGCCGTCGCTCGAAAAAGAGCCGGGGGACGACGGTGGCTCACACCCGACACGCGTCCCGCAGCAAGTATGTCGCATCGTCGTTCGCCAGCTCGGCCGCTGGCAGCTTCCGGTCGAGATCGAGCTGACGTTCGAGGACGGGTCTCGCGAGCTGGTTGTCTGGAACGGTGAGGGCTGGTGGACGGCGATCGAGGGACGCTACCCGTCCCGCCTGGTGGCCGTGCGTGTCGATCCGCGGCGGCGCTGGGTGTTCGAGCGCGATCTGAGCAACAACCAGTGGTCCGCAGCGCCGGACAGGGAGTCGACAGTGCGTGTCATGGTGGGACTGTTTCATCAGCTCGTCCAGCGCCTGTGGGCGCTGGGGCGGATCGGATGACCGCAGTGCTCGCGGCGCTCGCGGCCTCGTTGGGGCGCGTGCTGCAACGCCCCACGGCGGCGCTGTCGGTGCTCGTGCTCGTCGCGCTGCTGGCAGCTTGCGGCACCCTCGTCGCGACAACGGCGATTTACGAGCCGCTGGCGTGGCGCGTGGATCCCGCTTGGAGCCCGCGCGGGCTCGACGTCGCCCTGCTCGACGATCTGCCCTGGGAAAGATTTGCTTGGAGCGACACCGTGAGCGGAGCGTGGGGCCTTCTCGGACTGCTCGCGATGGTCGCTTTCGCCTGGTCAGACTCCGTGCTGATGCGTGCCGCCGCGGGACCGTGGCCGGGACTACGCTCCGCCTGGGCGCGGGCGCTGGCCCAGAGCCCGGCGCTGATCTCGATTGCGATCACCGCGCTCGTGTGGGTGGGCCTCGTCTCCTTCGCCACTCATGGCTTTCTCGGATCCCAGGTCGAGCGCGCCGCCTCGAGAGCCAGCTCCGAGCGTCTGGCGATCGCATACGGTCTGGTCCCGGATCTGTTTTGGCTGTTGCTCGTCGCGCCGATGGTGCTCGCTGCCGATCTTGCACGGGCGCGCGTCGTGGCTCTCGAGAGGCGCAGCGGTCTGCTCGCGCTGTTGTGGTCGGCCGACCGCGTCGTGCGCTCGATCCGGCCGTGGATCGCCGCGGGGACGGCCTTCTTGACTGACATGGTGCTGATGACGGCCGCCGCGATGCTGCGCTCGATGTGGGATCCGCGCACGGCGCCGGCCGCATTCATCGCGCTCGGCGCGATACTGGTGCTGCTGTTCGGACGTATCCTAATTCACGGTGCCTATCTCGGCGGCTTGGCGCGTCTCGTGCGGGGTCTCGCGGCGGCGGCGCCAGAGCCTACAATGACCGGGCGCACGCCGGTCGGCCGTTCGTCGCGAGCAGCCCGCGACGCATGGCCGGCGGGCACGAGCGTCCGGGATGTCAGGTGACAGAACCTCAACTCCCTCATGAAGAGCCGTTCCGGCTGCGCCAGCGGCTGGCGGATCCGCACCCGCTGCTCGCGGTCGAGCTGCGTCCACCGAGGCGCGATCTCGACGGCGTGCGCGCGATGGAGGCGTGGATCGACGTCTATCACGCGGTGCACCGCCTCTCGACGCGAGACACGGTCGTGTTTCTGACGGACAACGCGATCGGCACTGACGAAGAGGAAAACCTCGCCCACTTGACCAAGAACATGGGCACCGACGCGGTTCGCGAGCGGATCGTGCCCTTCTTGACGCTCAAGCATCCGCTCGAGTACTGCCTGCGCTACGCGGTGCGCGCGCGCCGGGAACGATTTCCCGGGCTTGTCGTTCTCGGCGGCGACCCACACGACGGCATCGAGCGCTGCTTGCCGCGCGCGTGGCAGCTGCGCAAGCGACTGCGGCGAGAACACCCTCGGATGCTGCTCGGAGGTTGGGCCAATCCGTACCGCGAGCCGGCCGAGCAGGTCGGGTTCCTGCTCGAGCATCGCGACGACCTCGACTTCGTACTGACCCAGGTCGTCTCACATCACGAGCTGGGCCCGCTCCAGCAGCTCGTAAGAGAGACGGAGCGCCAGCGGCTCGATCTTCCGCTGTTCGCGGGTGTGTTTTACTATCGAAGCGCACGATCCGAGACACTCTCTCGGTTGCAGCAGTTCCTACCGGTGCCGGCTGCCGAGCTGGCGAGAGATTTCAACGAGCGCGGGTTGTCGGCGGACGAAGTGGCTGGCGAAACGCTGCGGCGGCTGATCGAGATCGGCTTGACACGCTTTTACATCAGCAATCTCGCCACACGCAGCGCTGCAAGCCGTCTGCAGCGCATCGCACGAGACAGTGGGCTTGCCCCCCTGCGCACGGAGGCCAAGCGCCGGACGATCTGAACTCCCGAGCTTTGTTCTTCGATGGAGGAGAGCGTGATGCCGTCGAAGGTCTTGGAGCTGACGAGCGAGGGTTTCTTGCTTGACGCGACCCGGCGGTCGGAGAAGCCGGTTCGTCGCATTCGCGCGGCTCGGATCGAGGAGAGCCGTCGGCGGCGAGATGCGCAACGATCTCGGTGGGGTGCTCTCGTCGTGAGCTGGACCGAGTGATGAACGCTGCGGAGAGATATCGGCTGGAGACGATCGCGCGAGCACTCTCGATCGGCGATCTGAAGCGGCACGTTTTCGTTTGTGCGGGTCAGACGAAGCCGCGCTGCGCTTCACTCGAGGACAGCAACGCCGTTTGGGCTTACTTGAAGAAGCGCCTGGCGGAGCTCGCGCTAGCCAGCGCCCCACCGCCGTGGCGCGGCGAGGGCACAGGCTCACCCCCACCGACTCCAGCCGGGAACGGCAGCCTGCTGCGCAGCAAAGTCAACTGTCTGCGGATCTGCGAGCGAGGACCGATCGTCGTCGTTTATCCGGAGGGAGTGTGGTACCACTCAGTGACGATCGACGTCATGGAGCGGATCATCCAAGAGCACCTGATTCGCGGCCAGCCTGTGGAAGAGTTCGCATTCGCCCGTGATCGGCTCAGTGGCCGACAGCCTTCTCGATGATCGGTTTGAGCTCTCCTTTGAAGAACATCTCGCGCATGATGTCACAGCCGCCGATGAAGTGACCGTCCACGTAGAGCTGGGGGATCGTGGGCCAATCGGAGTACTCCTTGATCGCGGCCCACTTCTCAGCATCCTCGAGCACGTTGATGCCCTTGAACGGGTTCCCTATCTGCCGCAGCACGTCCACCGCGGCCGCCGAGAAGCCGCAGCGTGGGGCCTCCGGGGTGCCCTTCATGTACAGGATGATCTTGTTCGCGGCGATCTCTTGCTTGATCTCTTCCATGACTTGGCGAGCCATCAACGTTCTCCTGTGGATTCAGGACTCATCTGGAGCGAGCGTTCTGAGAGAAAGCGCGTGCAGCGCGCCACCGAGAACGTCCTCGAAGATCGCGTAGACGATCCGATGCCGCTGAACCGCGGGCAGCCCCGCGAACGCTTCCGAGACGATCTCCACCTGATAGTGATCCTGCCCGCCGGTCAGATCCCTCACGCTCACGCTGGAACCCGGAAAGGCGCGCTCGATTCGCTGTCGAATCTGCTCAGGAGCGATCATCCCTCCTCCTCGAAGCGACATGCTAGCCCGAATCGATCTGCCTCGCCCGCCGTTGGCCGCCGTGCCGACACGTGGGGGACTCGCCCCCAGCGGCTCGCGGCGCGCCGCGGCGGCGTCAGGCGGCGCCATTCCATCTGCCTGCTGGCGCGTACGCGGCGCGATTCGTCATCGATCTCCGCCACGACGATCGAGGCCTCCCGCGACGATTCGAAGCCAGCAGCCCGCGCCTCGTCGTAGAGTATGGTCTGGTCGGGGTCGATCCGAATCGTTCACGAAACCCGTTGGTCGAGTCGACGCGAGCGCGCGAGCAGGCAGGAGAGAGAATGTGATGATGGAGCGAGTCTTGGTCTCACCTGCCGACGAGCACAACCGCAAACTCGTCGGCCACGTGCACCCGCCCGAATGGGTCAATCCAGAGCCCGCATCTCGCTACAATCTCGTCGTCATCGGCGGTGGTACGGCCGGTCTCGTCGCGGCGGCAGGAGCGGCAGTCCTCGGCGCACGGGTGGCTCTCATCGAGCGTCACCTCATGGGAGGCGATTGCCTGAATGTCGGCTGCGTGCCGTCGAAGGCACTGCTTCGCGCCGCTCGTGCCGTGGCGCGCGTGAGAGAGGCCGGCGACTACGGCGTGCTCGTTCCAGACGGTGTTCAGGTCGCGTTTCCGGCGGTGATGGAGCGCATGCGGCGTTTGCGGGCAGCGATCAGCCCGCACGATTCTGCGGCTCGCTTTCAGAGCCTCGGTGTGGACGTGTTCTTCGGTGAGGCTCGATTTACAGGTTTGCAGACGCTAGCGGTCGATGAGAAGAGACTGGCATTCAGCAAGGCCGTGATCGCGACGGGACGGCGCGCGGCCGAGCTGCCGATTCCGGGATTGACTGAAGCCGGGTATCTGACCAACGAGACCTTGTTCTCGCTCACCGAGCTGCCGCCACGTCTGGCGGTCATCGGCGCAGGCCCGATCGGCTGCGAGATGGCGCAAGCGCTCTGTCGTTTCGGCGCCCGAGTCACGCTGCTCGAGACGATGCCGCGGATCCTGATCAAGGACGATCCGCAGCTGGCCGAGCGTGTCCAGCGGGCGCTCGAACGAGATGGCGTCGACGTGGTGCTCGGAGCGAAGATCGAGCAGGTCTCGCGCGGCCGCGATGCGAAGCAGATCGCTTACTCCAGCGACGAGGGGGCGCGACTCGTCGAGGTTGACGAAATCTTGCTCGCCGTCGGTCGGGCGCCGAACGTCGAGCGGCTCGGGCTCGAGGCCGCCGGTGTCGAGTACGATGCGAGCGCCGGGGTGCGCGTCGACGATCATCTGCGCACGACCAACCGAAAGATCTTCGCCGCCGGCGACGTCGCGTCGATGTACCAGTTCACGCACGCCGCGGACGCGATGGCTCGCGTGGTGATTCAGAACGCTCTGTTCCCGTTCAAGGCCAAGCTGAGCGGCCTGATCATACCGTGGTGCACCTACACCGATCCGGAGTTAGCCCACGTCGGTCTCTCTCCCGGCGAGGCCGAGCAGAGGGGTCTGCGCGTGCAGACGATCGTGCAGGAGTTCGGCGCTGTCGATCGCGCGGTACTCGACGGCGACCAAGCCGGGATGGCGAAAGTCCATCTACGGCAGGGGAGCGACAGGATTCTCGGTGCGAGCGTCGTAGCGGCGCACGCCGGCGAGATCATCAGCGAGATCACGGCGGTGATGAGCGCGCGCGCCGGTCTGGGAACCATCGCCAAGACGATTCATCCCTACCCGACGCAGGCCGAGGTCTGGAAAAAGATTGGTGACGCCTACAACCGAGCTCGCCTCAAACCGGGCATCAAGCGCTTGCTCGAACGGTGGTTCGCCTGGACGCGGTGAGCGGAGAAGTCGTTGAGAATCATCTGGGCTACGATCGTGATCACGGAAAGCTCGGCGCGGTCCCGGTGCGAGTGACGACCATCATCCCGGTACTCAACGAGCAGCAGCGGATCGACCGCGTGCTCGATCTTCTATCGTGCAGCGAGACGCCGCTCGAGATCATCGTCTGCGATGGCGGCAGTCAAGACGATACGTTCGAGCGGGCGCGCCGCAGGGCCGGTGTGCGGGCGATGAGGACCCCCCGCGGGCGTGCGACTCAAATGAACGCGGGTGCGCGGGAGGCGCGGGGCGAGGTGTTGTGGTTCCTGCACGCCGACTGTGAGCCCTCCGCCGACGCGGCGCGGGCGATCACCGACGCGCTCACTCGGCCCGACAGGAGCTGGGGAGCTTTCCGCTTCGCTCTCCATGGCAGCAGACGGTCATTCCGCTTGATCGAGAGGCTCGTCGCGTGGCGCACACGCTGGCGCCAGCTCCCGTATGGAGACCAGGGTCTGTTCGTGCGGCGCGAGACGTTCGAACAGCTCGGTGGCTTTCGCGCCGTTCCGGTGTTCGAGGATGTCTACCTCGTGCGAGCACTGCGCCGCATCTCGCCGCCCGTGCTGCTCGATCAGCCGTTGCCGAGTTCGCCGCGTCGTTGGGAACGAGAGGGTCTGCTTTGCACGTTCTTCCGGCACCAGTGGATGCTTCTTCTCGACGCGCTCGGTGCTTCGCCGGAGCGGCTGGCCCGCGTTCGCGAAACGGCCGCTCGTGAGTCATCCTCGTCCGAAGGTGCGCGGACCGCGCCCCACTGAGAGGTGGCGGCCCCCTGATGGGACGATACGTTTGCGGCGGAAGAGACCGCAGCGGGTGCACTCTCGCGCGTTTCAGCCGAAGGGCTCCTGAAGACTCCGGGCTGGAGCGTTTGTTGCGTGATGACGAATCGTGATCGAACGGAGCTACTGCTCGTCTTCGTGCGCTCACCGCGGCCGGGAAGGGTCAAGACGCGTCTGATCGCTCGGCTCGGCGCACACGGTGCGGCACGGCTGTACCGTGAGCTCGCCGAACAGGTCGCTCGACAGGCGGGCCGGCTCGAGCGGCCGGGGCTGGTTCAGCGCGCCGTGGTCGATCCTCCCGGGGCGATCGAAGAGGTCTCCGCGTGGCTCGGCCCACGGTTCGAAGCCGTCGCGCAGCGAGCCGGGGATCTCGGCGAGCGACTGTCGGGGGCCTTCGAGGAAGCCTTCGACGAGGGTGCACGGCGCGTGGTGGCCATCGGAACGGACTGCGTCGACGTGACGCCCGTACTTCTCGGCGAGGCGTTCGACGAGCTGATGCGCGCCGACGCCGTGCTCGGGCCGGCTCTCGACGGCGGCTACTACCTCATCGGGCTCGCACGGCCGTTCCCGAGCGCGTTTGAGCGCATTCCGTGGAGCTCCGAGCGCACGCTGCAGGTCACGCGCGAGCGACTCTCGGATGCTGGTGCACGCATCGCCCTGCTCCCCGCGCTGCGTGACGTGGACGACGAAGCGGACCTCGACTTGCTCATCGAGGCTCACCCCGAGCCGTTCGGTCGTGCGCAGTGCAAACGGAGAAGATGATGAGCCGAACGGATCGAATTCAACTCGTTGGCCGGTGGGTTGTTGGCGTGGCCTTCCTGCTTGCCGGGTTCGCTGCGCCCGCGCTCGCGCAGCGCCCGGAGCCGGAGGTGTTCGGCACGTTCGATGGCGCGCCGATGTACACGGTTCTGCCAGCTGGGGCGATTCCGGCGATCCTCGAGCCCTGGTTCGTCAGCGGGGATGCAGCCCACGCTCAGATGCGTGCTGAGGAACCGGTGCTGGGAATCGTGCACCATGGCGAGGCGAAGGCGTATTCGCTGTGGCAGCTCGATGCGCACGAGACCGTGAACGACGTGATCGGCGATACACCCATTGCGGCCAGCTGGTGACCGCTGTGCCACGCGGGCGTGGTTCACGTTCGCACAGTCGACGGCAGAACGCTCGATTTCATCGTCTCGGGCAAACTGTGGCGTAACAGCCTCATCATGCAGGATCGACAGACCGGATCCTTGTGGAGCCACATTACCGGCGAAGCGCTCCACGGCGCGTGGAAGGGCACTCGCCTGATGATGATTCCTGTGATGCAAACGCGCTGGAAGCGATGTGTGAAGCAGCATCCGGACACGAAGCTGCTGGTCAAGGATCGCGAGATCACCAACTCGCGCTACGAGAGCTACTTCGAAGATCCGCAGCGGACAGGGATGTTTCGCACGGAGTGGTTGCGACAGCGCATGCCGGCCAAAGCGCTCGTCCACGGAATCACCCGCGGGCCCCATGCTGTCGCCGTGGCAGACGGGAGATTGTCGGCGGGAGGCTTCGTTCAGGGCGAGATCGGTGAGCTGCCACTGGTCGTCGCGCGGGTTCCCGACGGTGGCGTGCGAGCGCACGTCGCCCGCTCGGACGGCGTGACGCTCGTGTTCGAGAATCAGGAGTCCGCGATCGTCGACAAGCAGACATCCTCGAGATGGGATCTCGCCCGCGGACTCGCGATCGCAGGGCCCGAGAAGGGCACGCGGCTCGATGAGCTGGTCGTCCAGCCGGCCTTCTGGTTCGCTTGGAGCAGCTTCTACCCCAACACGCGTGTAATCGACGATTGACCGCCCCGTCACCGGGCCGGGCGATCTCGCCCGTTCCAAACGTCTTTCGTTCAGCAGGGCCCGCTGCGGTGCCTTCGCCGCCGGACGAGGGCGCGGTGTCTTGTCCGAGCCCTCGAGCACGAGCATGCTCAGATCACAGTCGCGGTTAGCCCGGATCATTCATGAACCTTCGGCGGAAGGGTTCAGGAAGAATCGGGGTTAGGGAGCCACGATGCGACTTTGCCTTAGCAGGCCGAAGATCGGCGCTCAGATCAGTACCGCTTCGATGGCGGACATCGCCTTTCTTTTGATCATCTTCTTCATGCTCACGGCCGTATTCTCTGCAACGAGGGGGCTGGACCTCGAGTTGCCGCCGCTCCATCAGCCGACACAGCCTCCGGTGGACCCGGCGCGGTTGATCACGATCCTCGAGGACGGCTCCGTCGAACTGGATGGGTTCCCGCTCGCCGTCGAGGATCTGCTGGCGGCTCTCGGCCCGGCGCTCGCCGGTCGGGCGGACCAGCCGATCGTCGTCTACACCCGCAAGCGCGCCCCGTATACCTCATTCATCGCCGTGATCGACCAGTTACGGCGTGCGCCCCTCCCGCGCGAGCAGGGTGGACTCGGGCTGGCCCGACCGCTGAACGTGTCCATCCCGACGCGATCCGAGATCGAGACCTACGTCGCGCTCTGCGGCCACAACCCGTTCGATCCGTCCGAGCTGTGATCAGTCCGGATCATTGATGAAGCCCTCGGCACGCCCTCTTGCCCAGAGTTTAGTGAGATGAACGGCCTGGGACACTGACGAAAATTCCACAACAGCTTCGAAGGAGATCAACGGAAGAGGCTGGTACCAGAGAGCCCGATCGGTTCCAGAGGGGACAGTCAAGCGGGGGCTCCTCCGGCCGTTGAGACCGACCGAGGCCAACGCCGACGTGCTGGCGACGGAACGGTCACCCTCCGGTAACGAGAGGGTTTCATGAGGGACCCGAGCTAGCCCTCGGCGAGCGGGGTCGGTCACGCACGCCGTTCGTCGCCGTCGCGGGCTGACCGGGGGAAGGACGCGACAGCCGTGCGCGTCCTCGTCGTCGACGACGAGCCAACGCTCCGAACCGTCATTTCCGAGGTTCTCGAAGCAGAAGGCTACGACGTGACCGTCGCCCCCAGCGGCGAGGAGGCGCTCGCGCTGTTCGACAATCAGCGCTTCGCCCTCGTCATCACGGACATCGTGATGGGCGGGACGAGCGGGCTCGATCTACTGGAGCGAGTTCGCGCGAATTGGCCCGACACGCTCGTGGTCCTGATGACCAGCTACGCGTCGATCTCGACGGCGCAAGAAGCGCTGCGAGTGGCGCCCAGGATTACCTCGTCAAACCGTTCGACGATATCCAGGAGATCGTCGATGTCACCGATCGCGCCCGAGAGAGAATCGAGTTTCAGGGACAGAGCCGCGAACTCATCGACAAGATGCGGAAGAACGCCGAGAAGCTGGAGGAAGTCAATCGCTCTCTGACGGCGATCGTCAATCGAAACGGGCTGACGAACCCCCACAATCAACGTCACTTCTGGGACGTGCTTCACACTGAGCTGGCACGATCGGAGCGGCACGGCCATCCGTTCTCGGTGCTGTTCATCGACGTGGACCACTTCAAGCAGTACAACGACACTCACGGACATCTCGCAGGAGACGACGTGCTGCGTGGTCTCGCTGAGATACTCCGCAGCGAGTCGCGCAAGTGCTCGCTCGTGGCTCGCTACGGTGGAGAAGAGTTCGTCATTCTCATTCCGGAGGTGGAAAGAGCCGGCGCCCTTGCTTGCGCCGAGAAAGTACGAGCGGCGGTCGAGCAGCACGAGTTTGCGGGGCAAGCCTCACAGCCGCTCGGCACGATCACCGTCAGTATCGGCGTGGCCAGCTTCCCGGATGACGCGACGAGCGCCTCGGCGTTGATCGAGCGCGCGGACGCAGCGCTCTATACGGCGAAACAGGCAGGTCGCAACAACGTCACCCAGTGGCAAGAGACCGGCCCCTGCAAGCCGGTGCCGCCCGAGCTCGCATCGATCACCTGATTGGCTCTCATCGGGCGAAAACGCACGCTTGGCGAAGGTGTTGCCGGGCGAGGTCGACGATTCCCTTATGATGTGGCGCCGAGCGTCGTATATGTTCGGCGAGCCCCTGCACGCAGGAGCGGGGAAAACCGGTCGTTGTGCTCACGAGAGGATGGACTTATGCTCTGCCGCCAGCTACGCCCGATGCGACTCGCTTTGTTTGTCCTGACCTCGCTTTTGTTCGGCCCCGTGGTACTGGCCAGCGCGGGAACCGGCGCCGCATTCGGCCCGCCCACCCTCGAGATCGAGACCGGCGAGCGGGCCACGAAGGTCTGGGTCGAGCTCACCGTGCCCCACGCAGGACTCGCGCGCGTGCTGCTGCGCGAGACGACGGCCCTCGTCCAGAGGGGGCCGACCGGCCGCGACCCGTCGGCGCAGGCGTCCTTCGCAACATGGGACGAGCTGGCGGGAGACCTCGGCAGCGGAGCACGAGCGCGGCGCTGGTTTGCCTTCAGTCGCGACGGCGGCGCATCGTGGTCCGAAGCGAGGCCGCTCGAGCGGGCCCTCGAACTGCGAGACGCAGAGGTTCTTCCGGGCGAGTCGATGCCCACCCCGGCGCTGGGCTTGGCACTGCCGCGAGCCGGCAAGCTGTGGCTGGTGCAGTTCCGCACGATCGGACTACCCGAGTGGCGGGCGGCTCTCGTGGAGCTCGGGGCGGAGCTGTTTCAGTTCGTTCCTCACCACGCCCACATCGTGCGCTTGGATCCATCGCGGGTGTCACTCGTCAGGGCGCTCGACTTCGTTGAGAGGATCGAGCCGTACCACGCGGGCTACAGGATCGGTCCGCCGCTGCGAGCGTGGCTCGACGAGCAGCAGCTTCTCTCCGCGCCCACGCAGCGCGTTCGTGTCGTCGCGCTCGAGTGGGGCGAGACCGGCAAAGAGCGCATCGCGGCGGCGGCCAAAGACCTCGGCGCGGAGATCGTCGAGAACTGGCCCAATGGGCACATCATCGAGCTCAACGTCACGCGTGAGCAGCTGCGGGTCATCGCCGGTCACGACGACGTTCTTTGGATCGACCTGTGGTCCGCTCCCGAAAACGACATGGACCTCGTCCGTGAGGACGCCGGCACGAACTGGCTCGAGGACAATTTCGGCTACTGCGGGCAGGGCGTTCGCGGCGAGGTGCTCGACTCCGGCATCGAGGAGACGCACAAGGATTTCGACGGTCTGATTCTTCACGGTGGCAACAGCACGTCGAGCCACGGAACGAGCACGTTCGGCATCGTGTTCGGTAACGGCAACCGCGACGGCGACGGGGAGGCGAAGGGGACGGGACACATGCCCTGTCCCGAAGCGCAAGGAATTTTCGCGGATTACGATTTTCTCGGCGATCGCTTCGCACACACAGAGGAGCTGAAGAACGATCCCTACTTCGCGTCTTTTCAGACGAACTCTTGGGGTGCGGCCCGGACGCTCTCGTATACCAGCGTTTCACACGAGATGGACGACATCATCTGGCGTCTCGATATTGCCATCACGCAATCGCAGTCCAATGCTGGCAACCAGGATAGCCGCCCTCAGGCTTGGGCCAAGAACATCATCAGCGTTGGCGGAATCAAGCACAAGGACACACTGACCACATCTGACGACGAGTGGGACTTTGGCGCGTCGATCGGGCCGGCCGAAGACGGGCGCATCAAGCCGGACATCAACTACTGGTACGACAACATCTATACCACGACGACCGGCGACAGCTACACGTCCAGCTTCGGCGGGACATCTGCCGCCACCCCCGAGTCCGCCGGCGTTTTGGGCCTGATGGTGCAGATGTGGGCCGACAACGTCTGGGAGACCGATCCCGAGGGCACGACGGTCTTCGAGAAGCAGCCGCATTTTTCGACGATCAAGGCGCTGCTGATCAACAATGCCCAGCAGTACGATTTCGTCGGCGAGAGCGACGATCTCACGCGCGTGCACCAAGGCTGGGGCCGGCCGAGCGCGCGACTGGCCAAAGAACGCGCGGCGAGCAGCTTCATCATCGACGAGGAGGTGATCCTCGAGCTGAGCGACTTCTCGATCTACGACGTGGATGTCGCCGCCGGCGAGTCCGAGCTCAAGGTGACGATGGTCTACCCCGATCCACCGGGAACCACATCTGCTGCCATGCACCGCATCAACGACCTGAATCTGAAGGTGACCTCGCCCTCGGGGACCATCTATCACGGCAATCATGGGCTGCTCGAGGGCAAATACTCGACGCCGGGAGGGGAGCCGAACGGCCTCGATACGGTCGAAAACGTCTTCATCTCCAACCCGGAGGCCGGCATTTGGAAGGTGGAGATCGAAGCGGCCGAGATCAACCAGGACGCCTACCTCGACACCCCCGATGACGACGCCACCTTCGCGCTCGTGGTGACCGGCGGCACGAGTCAGCTGATCCAGCCCTCGGCGGGGCGCGTCCGGCTCGATAGGGATTTTTACAGCTGTGATCACCGCGTCGGCATCCGCGTCATCGATGGCAACGTGGGAGCCGGCTCGATGACGGTCGAGGTCTGGTCGGACAGCGAGACCGAGCGCGAGACCGTCACGCTCACCGAGACCAAGCCGGGCTCCGGTAAGTACGCCGGCGAGATCTACACCACGGGCACGCCGCCGGCAGCTGGCGACGGGCTCGTTTCCGTGGTTCATGACGACGCGATCATCGTGGAGTACATCGATGCCGACGACGGAGAGGGTGGCCTCAACGTCATCCAGCAAGACCAAGCCAGCGCGGACTGCCAAAAGCCGCTGATCACCGGCGTTGGTGAACGGGACCTCAGCGACGTGAGCGGGACGATCGTGTGGACGACCGACGAGCTCGCGGACAGCGAAGTCGTGTGGGGCGAGACGATCCCCCCCACACAGAGCGAAGTCGGTTTCGGACGCACGATCGACCACGCGATCACGCTGACGGGCCTCACCGAGTGCACGATTTACTACTACGAGGTCCACTCCGCCGACGTGCTCGGCAACGCGGCCATCGACGACAACGGCGGGTCGTACTATCACTTCGAGACACTCGGCGATTTCGGTGACGGTCTGCAGCCGTGCCACGCGGGGCAGGTGACCATCGACGAGCCCGTCTACTCCTGCACCGACAGCGTCACCTTCCGCGTGGTGGATCTCGACCTGAATCTGGATCCCGAAGCGCTCGACAGCGTCACGCTGTGGGTCAGCAGCTCGTCGGAGCCGGATCCGGAGCCGATCGTCGCGACCGAGACCGACGTGAACAGCGCCACATTCACGGGGGCGATCACGACCAGCGCCGGTGTGCCCGCGCCCGACGGCACGTTGCAGACGGCCGACGGTGACACGATCACCGTCACTTATCGCGACGAAGATGACGGGACCGGCACTCCGCGCGTCTCGTTCGCCACGGCGGCAGCCGACTGCGCGGGACCGGTGATCAGCGAGCTGGGCACGACGGCGATCACCGACGCACGGCTGACGGTGACGTGGAAGACTCAGGAGCCGGCGGACACGGTTCTCGAGTGGGGGACGACGCCGGCGTTGGGAGAAACGATTTCGAGCAGTGGGCTCGTGACGGACCACTCTGTGCTGGTCAATCAACTCGAGATGTGCAGCGAGCTGTTCGTGCGGGCTCGCAGCACGGACCAGCACGGCAACAGCGCGGTGGCCGATCTCGGTGGAAGTCCGCTCGGAGCCTTCACGTGGGACATTCCCGGGCTGTACTGGCGCGATAACTTCGAAAACGGCGCTGGGTCGTGGACCCTCGAGGGCGAGTGGGAGGTCGGCGTGCCGCAAGGGTTGGGTGGTTCGACGGGCTTGTCCGATCCGCTCGAGGCCTACAACAACCAGCACGTGCTCGGCCACGATCTGAGCGGTCAGGGCAGCTTCGGCGGGGATTACGAGCCGAACACGACCCAGCGGGCGACGACTCCCGACTTCGATGCAACGAGCTGGACCAACACCAAGCTGATCTACTACCGCCGCCTGAACACGCACAGCAGCGACGAGGCCTCGCTGTGGCTGTTTGCCGGGCCGGGTCGCCCGCTGTTTCGCAGCGAGGGGACGATCAGCAACTCGAGCTTCATTCAGGAGTCGGCTGATCTGGCCGGCTTGGTCGATGGTCAACCGGTCGTGCGGCTGCAGTTCCAGCAGCAGGCTGATGGGTCCGTGCAGTACTCCGGCTGGAATATCGACGATCTCATCTTGAAGGACGGCAGCTTGCCTGACTACGCGGCGTGCGGCGGCTGCCTCGAGACGCCGACCTTCGCCGGCGTCGTCTCGGCGCGCGACAACGACGCGTGCGGCGAGACCGGGGTGACGGTTTCGTGGAATGAGACTTTCTCCTGGGGTTCCGGGGCGAGTGGGAGCTTTGCGCTGTACCGCGACACGAGCCCAGGATTCACGCCATCGGCAGCCAATCTGGTCACTGCGGGCATCGCCGGGCTCTCCCACGTGGACGAGTCGGCGCCGCTCGACGTGCCGGTTTACTACCTCGTTCGCGCCGAAACCGACGAGACGTGCAGCACCGGTCCGAACAACGGTGGCCTGACCGACGACAACAGCGTCTACGTACCGGTCACGGACACCAACGATCAACCGATCCCCGGAGCCGTGACGGACTTGGCGGTCTCGCTGGTCAATCGGGCGCACGTTCGTTTGAGCTGGAGCGCCCCAGCAGATGCCGCCGAGTATCACGCGTATCGTTCCGAAGAGCCGCAGCCGGAAAGCTTCCAGCTCCTCGGCGACACGAAGACGACTCAGTTCGACGACGAAGCCAGCGGTGCCAACGAGGTCAGCTACTTCTACCTCGTCAATGCCGCCAACGCCTGCGGCCAGGAAGGACCCTGAGCCGTCCACCCGAGCCAGCTCGGCTCCCCTGTAGCGACAGGGCTTTGCCCTGTCGGACTCGCGCGCAGCGCGAGCACGATCCGGCGCTGCGCGCCGGGCTGACAAGGCAAACCTCGTCGCTACACAAGTCTGACAAACTCCGCGTCATCGCCGCGGTATTGTTCGCGAGGCGGCGCAAGCGTTGTCGCCTCACGTTGCGTGAGGCGCTAGTATCCTCTCCGAGGTTTGCACTCGTGTTGGCTCGCGATTCGTCCGTGCATCGATCGATCTTCGGCGCGCTGCTCGTCGTTGTCGCCATCTGGCCCGCACCGGCATTCGAGCTCAGCGACCACGTGCTCGAGCGCGAGATCGCAGATCGTCTGCGTGTGTCGCGATCTCTCGGGACTCGCGACATCGATGTCACCGTCACCGAGGCCCGGGCGGTGCTTTCCGGCACGGTCCCGACGCTGCTAGTGGCTTGGGAAGCCGAGCAGCTCGCGGGACGCGTCGCCGGGCTGATCGAGGTCACGAACCAGCTCGTCGTCAGCAGTCGAGGCCGTTCCGACAGCGCCATTCGCAGAGAGCTCGGCGAGGTGTTTCGTCGCAGCGTGCGGTTGTCGGAAGACGAGCTGACGCTCGACGTCGAGCAGGGGCGCGTTTCCCTGCGCGGACGCGTCAAGAACGCGAGCACCCGGCTCGTTGCCCGGGATTCGGCCGCCGGCGTGGCGGGCGTGTTGCAGGTCGACGACGGGCTGGAGACCCCACCCGCCGACGACGAGACGATTCAGGCGACGCTCGAGAAGTTGCTCGGCCCGCGATCGCACCATCAGCTGCGCGCGAGCGTTCATGTCACCGTCCAAGAGGGTGTCGTGACGCTACTAGGTGAGGCTCTCCGGCTTTTCGACCGCTCGCGGGCCGAGCGCATCGCTCTCGGTGTCAACGGCGTGCGCGAGATCGTCAATGCGATCGACGTCGTGCGACGCTCGCCGAGCGTCGACGTCGTCTACCCGTGAGCCGCGGAAGACCGCGATTGCTCGTCATATTCGCAGGCGTGCTCGTCTCGCTCGCGGCGCTGCTCGCCGTCCTCGGGGCGCTGCTGCGAGGCCCCCCGACCTGGAACGTGCCGCAGCGCTTCGATCCGCGCCCGGTGTCGGCCGAGCGGCTCGAGCAGACCGTGCGCACGCTGTGCGGTGAGTTCGTTCCGCGTTCGTACCTGAAGCCGGACAATCTCGAGCGCGCCGCCACCTGGATCGCCGAGCAGTTCACCGACGCAGGCCTGAAGGTCGGCGAGCAACCCTTCAGCTCGCGAGAGGGCCGCTTCCGCAACATCCTCGCCAGACGCGAGGGGTCCGATCCAGCACGCGGCTTGATCATCATCGGAGCGCACTACGACGCCTTTGCCGACATGCCTGGTGCGGACGACAACGCCAGCGGCGTGGCCGCTCTGATCGAGCTCGCTCGGACGCTGCCGGAGCGACAGCCTCGTCGCGGTCAGCTCTTCGTCGCGTTCGCCAACGAGGAGCCACCCTTCTTCACCACGCCCGACATGGGTAGCTATCACCTCGCGAAAAAGCTCGCCGAGGAGCAGACCGACATCGAGCTGATGATCGCCCTCGATCTGATCGGGTACTTCTCCGACGAGCCGGGCAGCCAGCGAACACTGTTCTGGCCACTCGGCCTGTACTATCCCTCGCGTGGCAATTTCATCGGCATCGTCGGCGATACCCGCGCCGGGCGCTGGATTCGACAGGTCAAGCGCGGCATGCGCTCGGCGAGATCGTTGCCCGTGCTCTCTTTCCGCGCGCCACGTGCCATACCGGGGGTGGACTGGTCCGATCACTTCTGGTTTCGCGAGCTCGACCTCCCGGGCGTGCTGGTCACCGACACGGCGATGATGCGCACGCCCCACTACCACAGCAACTCCGACACGCCGGACACTCTCGACTACCAGCGCTTGGCCGCCGTCGTGCAGGCTCTGCACGGGGTTCTGCAGGACGAGTAGAACGCTCTCGGGAGGACGCTCTGGCGAAGGGTCGGCGAGTCGCTGCCGAGCCGTCCACCGGCGCCCATGATCTCGATTCGCTAAAATCCCCCCACCTGGTCGCGGCGGATCGGCTGCGCCCGTAGCGTCCAGCCCGCTTGCCGATGACCGCCTCCCCGCGCACCCGCTCTCCGAGCGACGGCCCCTCCGTTCTGCGGATGGCCGCGCCGCTCGTGATCTCGTTCTGGATGCGGGCGGCCTTCTCGCTGGTCGACACGGCGTATGCGGCGACGATCGGCGACGAGGCGGTGGCAGCGATCGGGCTCGCCGTCCCGTTCGAGTTTTTGATGATCGCCTTGTGGGTCGGGCTTTCGACCGGGCTGACATCTTGTCTCTCACGAGCGATGGGGGCGTGTCAGCCGCGCCAGATCGAGCAGTACATCGCTTCGTCCTGGCGTTTCGTCTACGGGATCGTGCCTCTTTTCCTCGGCGTCGGCGTCGGAATCTGGTTCTGGGCGCCGCACATGGGTCTTTCGGCAGGCGTCCAGCGAGCGTTCCAGATCTACGGCACCGTGCTGATCACGGGCTCGGCGATCTCTGCGTTCTGGTCGGTCATTCCCGATTCGATCGTCAAGGCGCATCAGGACACGCGCTCGACGATGTGGGCAGGGATCTGGTCCAATGTGCTGAACGTCACGCTGAATACGGTCTTCGTGTTCGTCTTTCACTGGGGAGTGTTCGGCATCGCGCTGTCGACGGTGATCGGCCGATTCGGTGGACTGGCGTACGCCGTGGTGCGGGCTCACCAACACGAACGGCGCCGGCGCGAAGCTTGGAGCGAAGTCAACGAGCAGCTCGACACAAGACCCTATCGGGCGATTCTCGCTCTGGCCGTGCCGGCGGCGCTCAGCTTCGTGCTGATGTCGTTAGAGACGGCGATCGTCAACTGGCTGTTGGCGAAGCCTCCCGATTCGACGGCCGCCATCGCTGCCTACTCGATCTACTACCGCGTAATGCTGTTCGCGCTCAATCCGATGATCGCTGCCGCCGTCGCACTGTTGCCCTACGCCGCCCGACGATTCGGAAACCGCGATCTTGCCGGCGTGAGACGCGGGCTGAACGAGCTCGCCCTGGCCGCCATCGGCTACGCGGTACTGCTCGTCGCGCCGACGATGGTGCTGTTCGGGCCGACGATCGCCGGCTGGCTGGCCGAATCGCCGACGACGGCCCGCTACGCCGCGTTCGCGCTCAAGCTGGTCCCGCTCGTCTGCCTGGCCAGCACGCCCTTCCTGCTGTGCCGGCCGGTCTTCGAAGGGATGCAGCGCGGGCGTCCCGGTCTGATCATGGCCGTCATTCGCTACGGCGTGCTGTCTCTGCCGCTCGCTTGGCTCGGCATGCTGGCGGGCCGCGCCCTCGGACACCCGGGCTTTTACGGACTTTTGATCGGCATGCTCGTCGGCAGCTCGATCGCCTCAGGACTCTTCGTGGCTTGGCTGCTCAGCGCGCTGCGGGCGATGGATCGAAGCCCCGCGGTGCTGGCCGGCGAGAGACTGGACGCGACGACGCCTTAGCCTCGCAACTCACGCGGGGATGCGAGCGGCTGATCGCTGATGTCACCCGCGCCGGTCTTATCCGTGGGGTCAACTTGCCCGGTTGGCGCCGATTGTGAGAAGCTGAACAACCGTCTTCTGACCCATGACAGTCACGACGAGAGAGCCGGGACATTGGGGAGGACTCATGCCTGAGATCAGTCGCCGCACGTCGTCGCTCGGCACAGAGAACGCGTTCGTCGTGCTGGCAGAAGTCAACGCGCTCGTCGCCAAAGGCGAGAACGTGATCTCGTTTTGTATCGGCCAGCCAGACTTCGTCACGCCCGACAACATTCGTGAGGCGGGCATTCGCGCGATAAAGAACGGCAAGACTGGCTACACCGGCTCGGCCGGGATCCCCGAGCTGCGGGAGGCCGTCGCGCGCGAGCTGGGGCGCGTTCGCCGGCTCGAGATCAGCCCCGACGAGGTCGTCATCGGCGCGGGCGCCAAACCGTTCATCGGCTACACGATCCTTTGCGTGACCGACTACGGGGCGGGCCATGAAGTGATCTA
The DNA here is from genome assembly GCA_020350085.1 of Acidobacteriota bacterium. Classification (GTDB taxonomy): domain Bacteria; phylum Acidobacteriota; class Polarisedimenticolia; order J045; family J045. The sequence goes on along the minus strand of CP070706.1, from coordinate 3,547,660 downwards.
CCCCAACCCGGGTTTTCCGATCTACGAGTCGCAGATCGCCGCGATGGGCGCCGTCCCCGTGCCGTTACACCTGAGAGAGGACCGCAAGTTCGCCTTCGACCCACAAGAGCTCGCGGACAAGATCAGCGACAACACGCGACTGCTGATTCTCAACACCCCGCACAACCCGACCGGCGGCATCCTGACCGCCGACGATCTGGCGGCCATCGCCGAGATCGTGCGCGCGCACGATCAAGTCTGGGTCTACGCGGACGAAATCTATTCGCGTCTCGTCTACGACGGCGCTTTCGCGACGATCACGGCCATCCCCGACATGCGTGAGCGGACGGTCATCGCCGACGGCGTGTCGAAGACGTGGGCGATGACGGGCTGGCGCATCGGCTATGCCGCGAACCGCGCGCTGGCACCGTACTTCACGAAGTGGGTCACGAACACCGAATCGTGTGCCGGGCACATCAACCAGTACGCTGCGCTCGAGGCGGTCTCAGGTCCACAGGTCGATGCCGAGAAGATGCGGCACGTGTTCGCCCGGCGCCGACAGAAGATCGTGGCGCTGCTCAACGACGTGCCGGGGTTCCATTGCTTGATGCCCGGCGGCGCGTTCTACGTCTGGCCGAACGTGACCGAAGCCTGCCAGATGACGGGCATCGAGAACTCCGAGGAACTTCGAAAGCGGCTGCTCTACGATGCCGGCGTCGCCGTGCTGGCGGACATTCACTTCGGCCAGCGCGTCCCCGGCGAAGGCCAGCACATCCGCTTCAGCTACGCGGCGTCCGACGAGGAGATCGAGCGCGGCGTGGAGCGCATCGCGGACTTCATGCGCAAGAACCGGCGCTGAGCCGGTTATCGGGACCGAGACCTCGCGAGCGGCCTGTCGGGCATGTGTTCCACAACGCCGCGGATCGTCGCCATCGTCAACCCGGCGGCGGGTGTCGGCCGGACGCGGCGCCGCCTGCGAGAGGAGCTGCGGCTGCTTAGTGCGGACGTACCGGGTGTCACGGTCCTGGAGACGCACTCCGCGAGCGAGGGCAGGGCAGCGGCCCGCGAGGCGGCCGAGGGCGGCGCCAAGGTCGTCATCGCTGCGGGCGGTGACGGCACGATCCAGACCGTGACGGCTGGGTTGCTCGACGTCGGAAGCTGCGCCGACGATCGGCCCTCGCTCGCCATCGCACCGATCGGGCGCGGCAACGATCTCGCCAGCGCGCTGGGCTTCACCGGCCGGCCCGGCGAGCTCCGCGATGGCCTGTCGGGATCCGAGACGCGCCCGCTCGACGTCGGTCGCGGCGACGTGGACGGACGCTCGCTACTGTTCACCAACGCGCTCGGCATCGGCTTCGACGCGGCGGTCGCGAGACGCGCCCGGGCGTGGGCGCTGCCCGGGGCTGGCGCCTACGTCGTCGGGATTCTCGGCACGCTCATCGCGGGCGACGGGCCGTGGCGCCTGCGCGGGAGACTCGACCGCGAGCCGTTCGACCTGGCAGTGACGCTGCTGACCGTGGGCAACGGTCCCACGACGGGGGGTGGCTTTCGCTTGACCCCCCGGGCCGACCCGTCCGATGCCCGATGGGACGTATGCTGGGCCGAGGCGATGGGGCGTCTCGGCGCGCTGCGGCTTCTCGGCCGGCTCGTTCGCGGGCGCCACGAGGAGGATCCCCGTGTGCAGTCCCGCCGCTGCGAGCGCCTCGAGATGGAGATCGTGCCGCCGGCACCGATCCACGCCGACGGCGAGTTGGTGGCCGAGGCGGCCACCCGGATCAAGCTCGAGCTGGACGGCGGGGCGATCCATGTCCTGCGTCCCGTTCCGTTTCGCCGAGTGAAGCCGCCGTAGGTCGGTGCGTCGGAGACGGCGGCGGGGCGCGGCGCAAGTCGAAAGTAAAGGGAAAACAGGTCGAGAATTGACATCCCTCGGCCACTCGCCGTATCTAATGAGCGGCGTAGGTGTCAACGCAGAGTAGCGAGCAAGACCAGCCACCGGGGAGGGCAGGGCCATCAACGGAAACGTCCGAGACCTCGTCGCGCGACTCGTGATCAAGAACTCGCGCCTGAACTTGAGCGAGCTGCGAGGCGACGAGCGGCTCAACTTCGAGCTCGGGTACGACTCTCACGCGCTGCTCAGCCTGCTTCTCGACATCGAGGACGAGTTCGGCATCGAGGTCCCACCGGAGCGCGTGCCGAAGCTCGTCGGCGTCGCCGTCGCCGATCTCGTGGCCATGATCGAATCGGAGAGGCCATCGGTTCGAGAGGGTTCGTCATGAAACTTGCCTTCGTCACGGATCGGGGTGCCGTGGCTCTCGAGTCGCTCAGAAGCGAGCTGACGGCCATCTTCGCGCGCGACCAGCACGAGATCCTCGATCAGCCCGATGAGCAGGTCGATCTCGTCCTCAACCTGACCGGCTTCGACGAGCCTCGCGCCAACTACATGCGGCCGCACGCTTCGGTGTTCGTCGCCACGATCGTGCGCACCGAGACCGGAGACGCGTGGTCCGACAGCTCTGAGCTGCAAAAGGCGATCTACCGCGTCCTGGTCAAGACGATGTCGAACGTCGTCGTCCATCTCGTCCACGGGGGCCGTCACGGTCAGAGAGCGTATTTCGTGACCCCCGAGCTCGGCTTCCGCGCCGTGCCGGCCGACGAGACACTCTCACGAGCGATCGCGGACTACGTGACACCGCTGGCCGGAGCGCACATGGTGATCAACAACCGGCTCGACGAGGACCTGCCGCGCGCACTGTGGGACGGCGACGAAAGGTCTCGCGAGCTGGCAGCGTTCGGCCGCAAGCTCGCGGAGATGAAGCTCCTGCCGAACGTGTTCGACATCACCGAGATACTCGATCAACGAGACCTTCGGATGATGATGAAGGTGTTCGGCATCAAACAGCTCTCCTACGGCAACCTATCGGCCCGCTGCGATGCACACAGCTTCTGGATGACCGGCCGCGGGGTGCAGAAAGCGGATCTGCGGGTCATCGGCCGCGACATCCTGCTCGTCAAGGGATACGACGCGGCGACACACACGATTCTGTTGTCCGTTCCCGAGGGTGTCGATGCCACGTCGAGGGTCTCCGTCGACGCGATCGAGCACTTCAAGATCTACGGAGCACTTCCCGAAGTCGGCGCGATCGTCCATGTGCACGCCTGGATGGACGGAATCGAGGCCACGCAACAGAGCTGGCCGTGCGGCACGGAGCAGCTCGCGGACGAAGTGCTGGAGCTGGTTCTCCGAGCGCCGGATCCTGCGCGCGCGGTCGTGGGGCTGAAAAACCACGGCCTGACGATCACGGGCCATTCCTTGGGCGAGATCTTCGAGCGCATCGAAGGGAAGCTGGTCCAGGCGGTGCCGGCTCTGGACTGACGGGGCCCGGATTTCGGGGCTTCCGGGGACGGCGGCGGGCGCCGGGCGCCGGGCGACCCGCTTCTCCATGAAGCCCGACATCAGGTTGACAGGGGTAACGGGTGACCGTATTCAAGTCCCGGTGGGCACCGAGGTAGGGCTCGTCTCGCGCTGCGGCCCCGGATGAGGCCGGCCTGAGATCTTTGTCCCGTTTGAGGGAGGAGGGTGTGGTGTCCAGTCCATATCGAACGTTAGTGGACTTGATCGACTCGCTGCGGAACGCGAATCCTGAACACGGCCTGCTGCTGATCGACTCGCGAGGACGCGAGATCTTCTACTCGTGGCCGGCCCTGCACCGAAAGGTGCGCCAGCACGCCGCACGGCTGAAGGCGGAGGGGATCGGCCGCGGTGACCGGGTGATCGTCTCGCCCACGAATGAGCCGGAGGTGCTGGCGAGCTTTCTCGCGCTGTTTTACCTGGGCGCCGTTCCGCTTTCGGTGAGTGGCATCCAGCTCGGCCAAGAAGCCGGCACGCAGCTTCCGTTCATCAAGAGCCTGATCGAGATGTCGGGCACAGGCGGAGTGTTCGCTCAGACCGCACTGATCGCCGGCAACGAGCAGTCCGCCAGCATACCGCCCGAGATGCTGATCGATTACGTTCCTTCGAGCGTGGAGCTAGACGAGGAGCCGCACAGTGTCGAGCCGGCCCGCGTTTCAGAAGACGACCTGGCGTTGGTGCAGTTCTCGTCCGGAAGCACGTCGCGTCCCAAAGGGGTCCGCCTCACGCATCGCAACCTGATCAGTAATCTTCAGATCCTCGCCGACTACACCCGGCGGCCCGATGAAGTGTGCGTGAGCTGGCTTCCCCTATATCACGACATGGGGCTTCTCGGTGTGACACTGGCCAGCTTCTGGTACCCGGCGAGGCTCCAGGTCCTGATGCATCCGGTCAGCTTTCTGATGAAGCCGGTGACGTGGCTCGCCAACTTGAGCAAGTACAGGGCTCGTGTCTCGGTCTGCCCCAACTTTGCGCTCGATCTTTGTACCGACCGCATTCCTCACGAGCAGCTCGTCGACTACCAGATCGATCTCTCGGCTCTCGAGCAGGTGTTCGTCGGTGCCGAGCCGGTGCGTCCGAGCTCTCTTCAAAGATTCGAAGACCGCTTCGGAGAATGGGGGTTCCGCAAGAACGTGCTAGCTCCGGTCTACGGCATGGCCGAAGCGTCGCTGATCATCACCGGCCCCGAGTTCCGCGAGGAGGTGCCGGTGAAGATGATCCAAGGTCAAGAGATCCCTTCGGTTGGCCGCCCGCTCGGCGATTTCCAGCTGCGCATCTCACGGGAGGACGGCGCGGAGGCCGCTCGCGGAGAGATCGGAGAGCTGTGGATCAAGGGCAGCTCCGTCACCGAAGGCTATCTCGACGAATACGCCAATGGCGAGCTGTTCAGCGAAGGCTGGCTTCGAAGCGGAGATCTCGGCCAGATCGACGAGAAAGGACGCGTCTACATCACGGGGCGGATCAAGGATCTGATCGTCGTCAGCGGCAAGAAC
>CP070706.1:3523691-3542679 GCA_020350085.1 Acidobacteriota bacterium | reverse complement strand
TGCTGTGGTGGCGCCGCCGGCACGCCTGAGCCGAGGAGCCGTCGTGACCTCGCGACCGACGCTGATCCTGCTCGCCATCGCCGCCATCTGCGCTGCGGTCGTGCTGCTGTGGGAGCGCAAGCTGCCCGGGACGGACGCGCGCCGCGAGCAGCAGGGTCGGCTGTTTCCGGCCGCCGACGCCGAAACCATCGATCGCGTCGTGCTCGAGCAGGCAGAGCAGCGCGTCGAGCTCATGCGAGAAGACGAAGGCTGGCTCCTGACCGCGCCGCTGTCCGATCGCGCGGATGCCTGGCGGGTCGACGAGCTGGTGCGCACCGTGCTCGAGGCCAAGGCGAACACGATGATCCCCGCGGATCAGGTCAAAGGCGGCGATGACGTCACCGGGCTCGGCCAGACGGCGCTGCGCGCGGTGCTCGAGGCGGGCACGCAGCACGAGCTGCCGTCACGTCGCTACGAGCTCGAGATCGGGCGCACGCCAGCCCCGGGCGGCGTGCGCTACGCGCGCGTGGGGGGCGCCGACGCGCTGGCCATCGTCGACGAGGCGCTGGCCGCATCGATCGAGCAGCCCGTCGAGCAGCTGCGCGATCGCAACCTGTTCCGACTCGCAGCGGTCGATATCGCCCGGCTGTCGCTCGAGCGGGCAGACGGGGCGCGATTCGTGCTGGAGCGGCGCGCGAATGAGCGGTGGTGGCTGAGCCCCGGAGCAGCGGACGGCAAGAGCAGCGGGCTGGTCGAGGACGAGGCCGACCAGAGCGAGGTCGCGGCGCTCGTTTCGGAGCTCGTCCGGCTGCGCGCCGAAGACTTCGCCGACGAGGCCGAGCTCGCCGAGCACCGCCTCGAACCCGCGCCGTGGCGCCTCGAGCTTCATCCCCGCGCCGATGAGGACGCCCGCGAGCCTGCTGGCGAGCGCGAAAACAGCGCACCGACCCTCGACGCCGTCATCGTCGAGATCGGCGCCGCCGTGCCCGGGGCCGAGGCGCTGCACGTGGTGCGCGTGAGCGATCGGGCGAGTCCGTTCGAGGTTCGCGTGTCAACGCTGCTCGATCAGCTCCGCTCGCTCGGCGACGATCCACACGCGTGGCGCTCGCGACGAGTGTTCGCTTTTTCCTCGTTCGAGGTGCGCGAGCTCGAGCTCGAACGAGGGCCGGAGCGCGTCACGTTGCAGCGCGCCACAGCCGAAGACGAGACCGAGCGCGCGTGGTCGCCGCGCCATCCCGAGGACTTTCCGCTCGATGCCGGCAAGCTCGACACGTGGCTCTCGAACGTGAGCCGGCTCGAGGCGCTACGGCTCCTCGAGGCGCCCGCGCACGAGACACAGGCCGCGCCACGCGCTCACGTGACGTTTCACGTCGCTGGGGACGACCACTCGGTTCCCGAGACGTTGGAAATACTCGGCTGCGAGGCCGACGAGTGCCTCGCCCGCCGCAGCGGGCGCTCCGCCGTGTTGGTGCTCAGCCGTGAAAGCGCCGAGCTGATCGACCCGCAGCAACTTCGCGAAGCCGCCTCCGACGAAGGGGGCGAGGAGCCATAGCCCCGCGGCGACGTGCCCCCGACGTGGTGGTCATTCGGGCTGGCCGGCGGCAGCAGGCTCACTCGGAGCGGCAGCGATCGGCTCCGGAGCTGGCGCGTCGGTGGTGGGCGGCTCGCCGATGTACGGCTTCAGATCGAGAAACTGCGGCTCGTATTGCTGGAGCAGCTGAGCGGCCGTGTTCTCCATCGCACGCTTGAGCGCTTCGCGGAAGATCCGCTCCTTGATCTCTTCCTTCGTCTCCTCGAAGGTCCTCATGCGCGACGGCTTGACCTCGGCCATCCAGAAAAGATGATAGCCGTGGGCAGACTCCACGACGTCGCTGAGCTGTCCTTCCTCCAGCGCGAAGACGGTCTCCTTCAACTCGGGAAGCATCGGAACGTCCTCCGACATCCACTGCATCTCGCCGCCCTTGATCGCGGAGACGTCGGTCGACAGCTCGCGCGCGACGTCCTCGAAGCTCTCGCCTGACTCGATCCGCTCGCGCGCCTTGTTGATGACCTCCAACTCGCGCTGGCGCTCGCTCTCGGGCGCGTCGCGCGCGACCGAGCGCATCAAGTGGTACACATGGAACTGCTTTTCCTCTTCGAACAGCTCCTTGCCGTGCGTGTCGTAGAACTGACGAGCCAGCTCGTCGGTGGCCTTCTCCTGACGCACCTTCGGCGCGACGACGTCATCGCGGTACTTGTTGAACAGCTCTTCGAGGCGGATCTGCTCCTTGCGATCCTCGCGCGACATTCCCGAGCGATCGAGTTGATCGAGCCAGGCTTGGGTCGACTCGTAGACCGACATCTCCTGAGCGAGCTTTTCCTGAAGCTCTTCCTCGCTGACCTCGATCCCGCGCCGCTCGGCTTCCATGGCGATGACCACCAGCTTGGTCAGCAAGTTCCGGCCCGCCTTGATCAACGAGTGCTCGTCGACTTGAAGCGGGCTGCCGCCCCGCTCGACGAGCAGCTCCTGCATGGCACACCAGTTGAACAACCAAGCGCCGGAGATCTCCTTGTCGCCGATCCGAACCACCGGCAGGTCCCGCGGGATCTTGTCGAGAGGTGTCGGTTCGGCCACCCGCTGTCCGCATCCCCCGAGGCAGGCGACACAGACCGCGGCGAGCATCAGCGCCACGAGCGGCACGACAGCTCGGACCGCGAGCCGACGACGCACGAGATGACGTGCGAAACGACGTTCGAGATGGGGGGGATTCGCGTGGTTGGTCAAGGTTACCGTCTCCTTGCGCCATGAGTCCGGCACGTGCGCGCTCCAACGATCGCCGCCCGGAATCCCGGCCCCGGGCCAGCGCGGCCTGAGAGTCGCGGCCTGAGAGTCGCGGATTGTATCCCGGATCGCGCGGCGTGCCCGCATGCGACCGGCCTACCGGCAACGTATCTTCGACGCGGGGCGCGGGCCAACTCACGCAGGCCACCGCGAGCTGCCTGCGAAGGACGACGGGTAGACTTTCTCCCATGGCGCGCGAGACGCGGAGAGGCCTGCGGCCGCCCACCCGATGGACCGCTCGATGGTTCGCGAGGGGGCCTGCTCGGCCGCCGGCGCGACGATGGCGTCCGCTCCCGCGCCGGCTGGCTCGCGCCTGGACCTACTGGCCGCTGACCGCACCCGGACTGAGCGTGCTCGCGATGTCCGGCGCGGCGGTTTTCTGGGGTCGAAAACAGCAAGACCTCGTCCAGTCGCTGGCCGGCAGCTGGGGCCTCGTCCTGCTCGTGCTGAGCGGACTGCTCACGCTCGGCGCCGCGATCCGTTTTCGCCGTGATCTCGCCCGCGCTTCGAGCGAGGCGGCCGCTCGCGGAGCGCTCGAAAGCGCCGAGCATCAGCCGATGATGACCGGCCTGACGCTCAGACGGCGGCGCTGGCCGCTCGTGGCGCCGCCCTCGCTGCGCTGGAGCGCCCCGGCGGCGGCGGCGGAGTGGACGGCCTCCGACGGAGAGCTCGCCGAGCGCGTCCGCCTCAATGAACGCGGCCTGCACGGCGAGCTCGAACGCGTGTGCTGGCTCGAGGACGTGTTCGGGCTGTGGCGCTTCACGATGCGCCGCCGCCAGGCCCGGCCGGTGCTCTCCTTGCCGAACACCGGCCGGCTGACCGCCGCGGACATCGCGGCCTGCCTCGCCTACGGCGACCTGCTGCCGCATCCCTACGGCCGGCCGATCGGCGATCGTTCCGATTTCAGGACCTACAACCGGTCCGATCCGGCACGGCTGATCCTGTGGAAGGTCTACGCGCGAACGCGCGAGCTGATGGTGCGGATCCCGGAGACCGCCCGCTCTCCGCAACAGCAGCCGCTCGTCTACCTGGTCGCGGGTCCGAACGACAACGCCGCGGCAGGACTGGCTCGATTGCTGATGGAAAGCGGCATCTTGGGACCTGGGGCCCGCCTCGCTGCCGACGGCACGTCGACACCCGTTTCCGAAGCGCCGGCCGTGCGAGAGGCGATCGCGATCTCGAGACAGCACCGCCAGCGCAGCGGGCACGATCTGGCGACCTCGCTCGCCGACCCCGGCGTAGCCCCCGACGATCCGGTGGTGATCGTCTGTCCGGCGATCGATCGCGATTGGCATCCCCTGGTGCTGCGCGAGCTCGGCGCCGATCCGGGACGCTTCGTCGTGCTCGCCGCCGGCGATGCCGCGCAGTTCCGCCCACCACAGACGCGTTGGCAACGATGGCTGTTTCACGCCGTTCCCGAGCGTCGTGCCAGTGAGGCGCAGATGATCCGCGCGTTGCGCCCGGTCGTCGCGAGCGGCTGCCGCGCCGCGCTCGCGGACCGGCGCAGCGGCCGGGTCGTGGGCTTGAGCGAGGGGCTGCACGGCACGGCCATGAGGCGCTCGGCGTGAGCCGGGCGGCCCAGCGGCGCTGGCCGCGGATCGAAGAGCTGCTCGTCGGCCTCGTGCTGGCGCTCGCGGCGGTGCTCCTTTGGGGCCCGCATGCGCCGTGGGCCAGCCTCGTGGCCGCCGGGCTCGGCGCAGGCTTCGGCGCGTGGGCCGGGGCTCGGCTCGAACGGGCACGGCTGCGCACGTGGCCGGTGATCGCGGGCGCGGCGCTTTTCACGTTGCTGCTCGTGCCGGCCGCGCGGCTGCTCGCGCGAGTGCCGGCGATTGGCGTCAACGCCGAGACGCTGGCCCTTGCGCGCGACGTGGTCGTCGTCGGCGTGCTGTGCGTCACCATTGCGCTGTTGATCGCGCTGCTGGCACGTCGCTTCGGTCTCGCGCGCCCGCTGCCGGCCGTGGTGCTCGTGTTGGCACTGACGCGACTGCTCGCCGCACACCGGGGCGGAGCGATCCACCGGCCTTTGGCGCTGTCGGATCCGGCGTGGCTTCACGGCTGGCACCCGGCGTTGATGCTCGCCGGTCTCGGAGCCACGGCGGGGGTGATCGCCGCGGTCGCGCTGTGGCGCTCGCGGCGCCGCGCCTGGCTCCAGCTGGTGCTGCTCGCGACGCTGGCCATCGTGCTCGTCTACTTCGCCCCCGGCCTGGGGCTGCTCGCCTTCTCGAACACGGACCCGCTCGGCCTGTCCTCGAAAACAGACACGGATGAACGGCAGCTCTCGAGCGGCGCGGGAGGCGAAGGGCAGATCCCCAGTGGCGGCCGGCCCGGCGATCAGCTCGGCCTGACCGAAGCGGAAGGCGAGGGCGGATCGGGCGGGGTGGCGCCCGAAATGGTCCCGTTTCGGGACGAGTACAGCCGGGAGGGCGCGCAATCGCCGGTCGCCGTCGTCGTTCTTCACGACGACGTCGAGCCGAACGGGGGCGTTTTCTACTTCCGCCAAGTGGCGTTCTCGTCCTGGAATGGCCGGCGGCTGGTGCGCAGCGCCGAGCGTGGGGTCGATGAGGACCTGTTCGTCCGGTTCCCATCCGTGCGGCCGATCCAGCGCCCCGCGCCGCCGGGCCTCGGGTTGCGCCAATCCGTCCCGGCGACCGTATCGCTGATCCAAGACCATGCCCAGCCGCCGGTGCTCGCCGACGGGGTCGAGATCAGCGCCGCACCGATCGCCGACCCCGCGCTGTTCCGCCGCAGCTTCCACTCCGTGTCCGAGGTGCTCATCGGCGAGCCACGCGATCTGCTCGGCCGGCCGGCGGGCGACCCCTCCTGGCCCTGGGCCGTGCGCGAGAAGTACCTCGCGCTGCCACCGGATCCGCGCTACCGAGAGCTGGCCGAGGAAGCTTTGACGATGATCCGCGCGTCCTACCGCGACGATGCGTGGGCCCGCGCACTCGCGGTCTCGCTATGGCTCGAGGAGAACACGCGCTACTCGCTCCGCTCGCGCCACGCCTCGGCCGCCGATCCTACGGGCTCGTTCCTGTTCGGCGACCGCATCGGCTATTGCGTGCACCTCGCGCACGCGAGCGCGTACCTGATGCGCGCTTTGGGCATGCCCGCTCGCGTCGCCGCCGGCTACGCCTACATCGCGGCCAATCGCGCCGGCGGCTCCGCGATCCTGCTCCGCAGCGGCGATGCGCACGCGTGGGCCGAGGTCTACCTACAGGGCGTGGGCTGGGTGCCGGTCGATCCCGCACCACCCTCGATCGATCCGCCGATGCCTGCTCCGGATCTCGACCTGCAGCGTCTGCTCGGCGAGCTGGCCCGGCCGGAGGGCGAGCGGCTGGCCGACGACGTGCCAGCGCCGTGGCGGCGGCCGTCGTGGCGGCAGGTGGCCGGCGGGCTTTTGATCGCGCTCGCCGGCTGGGCGTTGCTGGGCCACGCGGTCAAGCTGTGGCGCCGGCTGGCGCCGCGGCTGGCGCGGCGCGACACTGCTGCGCGAACGGCGTACCGAGCCGCTTTGGATCGCCTGGCCGAGGCGGGGCTGACGCGGCGCTACGGTGAAACGCGGGAGCGATTCGCCGAGCGCGTCGGAGCGCTGGCGCCGGCGTTCACGTCGCTGACGGGAATGCACCTGGCGGCCTGTTACGGCCGGCGCGCGGCGAGCCGGAGAGGCGCTCATGCGCTGACACGCTTGACGGCCGGCCAGCTCGACGACGCGCGTCGGTGGCGCCGCTGGTGGGGTCGGCTCGCGCCCTGGAGCTGGCTGCAGGCTCGGTGAGCGTGACCTATGTAATCTGAGGGCGACTCGCACAAAGAATGCGGAGAGCTACGTTGGACGGACATCCCCTCGACCCGATCAGCCCGCTGCACGAGCCGGTGGCCGACAACCAACGGGACCGCGCCTTGTCGCACGCGGCCAGCGTCGCGGCCCGCATCGCCGGGCACATGAAGGAAGCGATCCTCGGCCGGGACGACGTGATCGAGCTGGTGACGATCGCGCTGTTCGCGGGCGGTCACGTGCTGCTGGAGGACTACCCCGGCTCGGGCAAGACGGTGCTCGCGCGGGCGCTGGGCCAGGCGATCGAGTCGGGAGCCGAGCACGATCGGATGGCCTCGTTCCGGCGGATCCAGTTCACACCCGACCTGCTGCCATCCGACATCACGGGCGTGTCGGTGTTCGAGCCCGATCGCGGCACGTTCCAGTTCATGCCCGGGCCGGTGTTCGCGCACGTGGTGCTGGCCGACGAGATCAACCGCACGTCACCGAAAGTCCAGTCCGCGCTGCTCGAGGCGATGGCGGAGCGGCAGGTCACCGTCGACAACGTCACGCATCCCCTCGACGAGCTGTTTCTCGTGCTCGCCACGCAAAACCCTCTCGGGCTCGCCGGCACGTTTCCGCTTCCGGCTCCACAGCTCGACCGGTTCCTGTTCAAGATCCGCATGGAGCACATCGACCGCCAGCCCGAGCTGGAGGTGGTGGCCTCGTTCCGCAAGCGGCTGCGGCCTGTGTCTTCCTCCTTGCCGCAGGTGCACCGCGACGAAATCGTCGCCGCGCGCCGGGCGCTCGAAGACCACGTGTTCGTCAGCCGCACGCTGCAGGAGTGTCTGGTCGATATCGCCCGCGCCGTGCGCGATGACGAGCGGGTCGCACAAGGCATCTCCACGCGCGCGCTCGTGCAGGCCGTGCCGGCACTGCAGTGCCGCGCGCTGCTCCATCAGCGTGACTTCATCGGCACCGAGGATCTCGAGGCGCTGCTCGTGCCCCTATTCGCTCACCGGCTCGCGCTGGCGCCGGGCGTGCCGAGCGCCCAGCCCGTGCTCCGCGAATCGGCGCGCGACCCGCTCGAGCACGCGAGCCGCTCCACGCTGCGGCGAAGCGGATAGCGGACCGTTTGTCGGCCACGCCCGGTATGGCTGTCCGGCCACATTCCGGACACCGGGTCGCGCGAGACGACGTTGGCTCTCACCAAGTGCCGCTCGAAGCGTTCTGAAACGATCCGCGCTGTTTCTTCCCTTCTCGCCCGCGCGAGCTGGCACTGCGGTTGCACATCAGCGGCGGCGAGGAGGACACGAGCATGACCACGACGCCGCGCCCCGCTTGGAAACTCGTCCTGACCGCCCTCGCCGTCACGCTGCTTCCCGCGCTGAGCTTCGGCGCTTCGAGCCTCACGGCTCACGTCGGTAGCCCGATCGTCATCGGTGACCAGCTGTTTGCCGGTGGCCAGATCGAGCTGGCTCCCGTCGGCCGAGGCGAGCTGCTCGCGGTGCGTATCGACGGCCGCCAAGTAGCACTGGTGTACCGCCAGTCGCAGGGCCGCCGCGCTGCCGGCGCCGCCCCGCACTTCGTTCTCGACAAAGATGACCGCGGTTACTATCACCTGGTCGGACTGCGTTGGGCGACGGACCAGGACGCCACGAGCAAGGCCACCAGCTTCCAAGTGGCCGGCGTCGCGCGCGGCCTGTCGACCGTCCCGGAGAGACACTTCGACGATTCGGAGCGGATCGCCAGCAGCCATCGGTGAGGTCGCCGACGATCGCATCCAGCGCGCCTGACCCGACCCTCTGACTCCCTCCTGACCATCTCCTGACCTGACCCCTCGAGGCCTTCCGCGACCGCGGAGGGCCTTGCCGCGTGCAGGACCGACCCGCAGGGCGGCGAGTCGTTCGTGGTGGTCTCGAACGCGGCGCTCGTCAGCGCAGCGGATTATGCTCCCCCCCATGGTGCGGTCTGCTCGGTATGCCTCCGGCGCTTGGAAGGTGGCGTTCGGACTGCTGGTCGTCGCGGCGCTGCTCGTTCCGTCGTTCGCGCAGCTCGAAGAGCTTTCTTCCGAGCAGCTCGCCGACGAGGCGTTCACCGCGATCCGCCGCGGCCGCTTCGTGCGCGCCCGCGAGCTGGCGAGCGAGATCCTGTCTCGAGATCCGGACTCGATCCGAGGAGAGCTGGCGCTCGGCATCGCGCTGCACGAAGGCGAAGGTTTCATTCCGCTCGCGCTGCGGCACTATCAGCGCGCGCGCTGGCTCTCGGAAGGGATCGCCGGCTTGCCGCGTCCAGGCTATCAGGAGCTGCACCGGGAGATCCTCCACCACGAGCGCTACGCGCTGGCCGATCTCGGCCGCTACGAACAGCTGCTGGCCGTCAACGCCACGATCCGTGAGCTGTACGATCCCGAGCTTCACAGCGCCGACGTCTGGCCGCTGATGAAGCTCGGGCGCGTCGACGAGGCTTCGGCAGCGATCGAGCGCGCGCTCGCGACGGGAGATCCGCAGGAAGAGGTCGTCGCCAAGAACGGCCGCTGCGCGATTGAGGGCTACACCGAGTGCCTCGCGGTGCTTGAAGCAGCGCAACGGCACGACTTTCCACTCGGGCTGGCGTACCGCAACGCGGGCGTGTCCGCCGCTCTCGTCGGCCAGCTCGACGAAGCCGAGCGGCTGCTCGTCTCGGCGACGCAGCATCCGCACGACGACACCAATCCGTGGCGCGACCTGACGGACTTGTATTTGATCGAAGGTCGTCTCGGCGAAGCCGCCGCCGCCGCGCGACAGATGTTCGATTACGGCCGCCGGATGCCACCGCGCCAGCGCCAGTACTCCCACGCCGAGCAGCTCGTCAGCGGGGCCGAGATGCTGCTGCTTGCCGGTCGCGCCGATCGGGCGCTGCTCGCCTCGCAGCGCGCCATCGACGAGCCGGACCGAGCGGCGCATTGGTCGGGCTCCGCGGCGGAGATTCGCAGCGAGGGCGAGCTGCTCCATCGCGCCATTCACTACACGCTTGCCGAGCGCGCGGCCGAAGCCGCGGCGATCGATCGCTGGCTGCGCTGGCCGCTGTGGAGCTCGCAGGCGCTGTGGCATCGCGTGGAGGGGTGGCTGGCCGGCCGGCGCGTGCTGCCGCTGGTGCTCAGTGGGGGCATGCGCTTCGACGAGGACCCCCACCATCCGACGCGACCGGACCTTTCGGGACCGCTGTGGCTGCTGCTCGACGCTGTCTCGCTGCTCGGGCCCGGCCCGACCCTCACGCTGATCGCGGACGCGGAGCAGCGCGGCGCGCCCGAGAGCAGTCCCGTTCCGGCCGAGCTGAGACAGGCCGTCATGGACGCCGTCGAGTGCGAGGCGCGATGGCAGCTGGGCCAGCACAGCCGGTGTCTGCAAGCGGGCCGCTCGGCGCGTGAGCGGCTGCCCGGCGGTTCCGTGCTACTGAGGGTCCGGCTGGCGGCCCGCATGGCACACGCCGCATGGCGGCTCGGCCGTCGCGAGGCGGCTTGGGAGCTATACGCCGAGGTGCTGGAGCGAGACCCCGGGGCGCTGCGTCGGCTGAGTCTGGCGCTGCCGGTCTCCGTCGCCGCGCGGGGCGACTCGACGGCGAGCGCGGCTCGGCAGGTGCTGCGCACGCCGCGCTTCGTCCACGACGCCTCGAGCCCGTTTCAGCTCGTAGCGCGCGGCGAAACGTTGTGTCTTGCCGGGGCCGCGGGGGCCCTGCTGGCGTGCGCGGACGAGAGCCGTGCAGCGCGAGCAGCGACGAGCGAAGATCTGCCGCCGACCCGTAGCAGGGATCGCTCGCGCCAGCTCGCCGCAGCGCTGCTCGACGTGGTCTTCTCGCCGCGTCTCGACCTGAGCCAACAGGATCTGAGCACCCTGGACGGCACCCCCGTCGTCACGCGAGGCCTCGATCGCGATGCTCTCGGCGATCTGATCGGCCCGCCTTCATCGCGCGGGCGCTGACGCCTCGTGCACCACCACGCTGACGGTGCCGACGAGCACGCCGCCGAGCGCACGCCGCGACGGCGACTCGCGCTCGGGCTCGGATTGGTGCTCGGCTTCGCCGTGGTCGAGGCGGCGGGCGGTTGGTGGACCGGATCGCTCGCGCTGCTCGCTGACGCGACCCACATGGTGGCCGACGGCGCCGCCCTCGCGCTGGCGCTGGTCGCATCGATTCTCGCCGAGCGGCCGCACACGCCGCGTGCGACCTACGGCTTTCACCGGGCGGAGATCCTCGCCGCGCTGGCCAACGCCGTGCTGCTCGGCGTGATCGTGATGCGGATCGCCTGGGAAGCTCTCGAGCGCATCGCGCGTCCGTCCGCGGTGGCCGGTGTGCCGATGATCGTCGTCGCCGTGATGGGCCTGCTCGTCAATTTGCTCGTGCTGTGGGTGTTGCGCGCAGGGCACTCGCACCGAGAGACGGGGCCTGATGCTGTTGCCGGCGATCTCAACCTGCGCGCCGCCGCGGCGCACGTGCTCGGCGATCTCGCCGGCAGCGGGGCCGCGATTCTCGCCGCGGGGCTGATCATCTGGAAGGGTTGGACGATCGCCGACCCGCTGGCCAGCCTCGCCGTCTCGCTTTTGATCGGATGGTCGGCGTGGCGCATCTTGAAGGAATCGACGGCCGTGCTGCTCGAGGTGGCTCCCCCCAGCGCCGATCCAGCCCTCATCGAGCGAGAGCTTTCGGCGCTGGCTCACGTGATCGACGTGCACGATCTGCACGTGTGGTCGATCACGCCACAACGCGTGGCGCTCTCGGTCCACCTGCGGCTCGACGACCCGTCGATCGCGACCGAGACGCTTCGCGCGGCCAAGCTGGTACTCGGCCGAGAGTTCGGGATCTATCACACGACCATTCAGATCGAACCGCCGGGCGGACTGCGTTCGGGCCACCGTTTGCCCGCGCATCCCGGCCTCGAGACGCGCCGCGAAGGATCATCGCGCTGAACTGAGCTGAACAGAGACGGGCGATCAGGTCTCGTCTTCAGCTTCGTCGAGCCAACGGCGCCAGCTGCCGGCGTTCGGCTCTTCTTCTTCCTCGATCAGGTGACGCCGGCGCGGGGTTCCCCGTTCGCGCTCGCGCTTGCTGCGACGGGGACCACCCCGTGTTCGCCGCGGAGCTTCCTCCTCCGGCGGCGGCGCGCCGTCGACGAGCGGGGGGCCGCCGGGAGCACCGCGCGCGAGACGGGGGGGCCGCGTCGAGAGGCCCGCACGGGGCGGCGGGCCGCTGTTGCGGTCGCGGGCGATGTTGACCGCGAGCGCGCGTCCGCCGAGCGAATGTCCGTTGAGCGCCTCGGCAGCTTTCTGCGCCTCCTGCTCGGAGGAAAACGAGACGAAGCCGAACCCCCGAGGCCGACCGGTCTCACGGTCGGTGGCCAAGTGGACATCGACAATCGTGCCGTGCTCGGAAAAAAGCGACCTGATTTCGTCGTCGGTGGCGGAATACGGGAGATTACCTACGAACAGACGTGTTCCCATGAGATTCGTGTTGACCGGAGCGGATCCCTACTCGCTTGATGGCTGCCGAGACCCCTCACACCCTCCATTGATCGGCAGAAAGCCCTCTCTACCCTCACGCACGCCCGCGGACCATCCGCGAACACCGCCTTACTGTAGCGAGGTCGTGCTCTCGGGTCCAGTGGGCCCGCCAAACCCCCGACAGACCGGCCAGCGAAACGCGTGCCCGCGGGCGTTTGTGAAATACTCTCACGAACTTACCACGCCCCGCGCGTACGGAGGACAATTTGAAAATGCTGCGAGCAGGAGGCGAGCCTGGCGAGCGGAGCGGGCCGCACGGGCCGGCCGCGGTCAGGACTGAGGGCCGTCGGGTGATCGGGCGCTCGTCCCGGAGACGGGTGCGGGGGGCGGTGCTGGGATTCGTTTGGGCCCTGCTCGCGACGCCTGCGACCTGCGCGGCGCCCGAGGTCTCCGAGCTCGATCCCGCCACGGCCGGACGACTCGCGCGTCTGGCTCTCGATTGCGTGCACCGCGAGTACCCGAACAAGATCGCCCACGTGCTGTCCTCCGACGCCGACGTCAAGCCGCCGCGGCGGCTCACGCCCGCCTTCTTCGGATGCTTCGACTGGCATTCGGCGGTGCACGGCCACTGGCTTCTCGCCCGGCTCGCGCGCGTGTTCCCGAAGGCCGACTTCGCCGAGCCGGCCCGGGCCGCGCTGGCGCGGAACCTGACAACGGAGAAGATCCGCGACGAGGTCGCGTACTTCGACGGCGACGGGCGGGTCTCGTTCGAGCGCCCCTACGGTCTGGCCTGGCTGCTGCAGCTGGCGGCAGAGCTTCGCGAGTGGGACGATGCGAGCGCCGCAGGCTGGTCGCGCGCCGTCCAGCCCCTCGAGCAACTCGCCGCGGCTCGGCTGCGCGACTGGCTGCCCAAGCTGACGCATCCGATCCGCGCGGGCGAGCACTCGCAGACCGCCTTCGCGTTCGCTCTCGCGTGGGATTGGGCGCTTCAGGCCGGTGATGCCGAGCTGACCGCTCTGCTCTCCGCTCGGATCGAAGCGTTCTACGCGCGCGATCGCGACTGTCCCTTGAGCTACGAGCCGTCGGGTCAGGACTTTCTCTCTCCATGTCTCGCGGAGGCGGACCTGATGCGTCGCGTGCTGGCGCCGCCGCGGTTCGCCGCGTGGCTCGGGCGCTTTCTGCCCGAGATCCCGCTCGGGCCGAACGAACCGTCGGCCGCGCCGTGGCTCACTCCGGCGGTCGTCACCGATCCGAGCGATCCGAAGCTCGCCCACCTCGACGGGCTGAATCTGAGCCGCGCCTGGATGCTCGAGGGGATCGCGCAGGGTCTGCCGGCTGACGATCCGCGTGTGGCCGCGCTGAGCGTCGCCGCTCGCCAACACGCCGCCGCAGGTCTGGCTTCGGTCACGGGCGAGCACTACGAAGGCGGTCACTGGCTCGGCAGCTTCGCGACCTACCTGGTCACGGCTCGAGGCTTGCCGGCCGCGACCGGCTCGGGGCGGTGAGCGGCGCGCCCGGCCGGCCGGGGCTCGCGGCGACGCTCTGACGCGCGGTGAACGGAGATCACGCGCGATGATCGGGCCACTCGGCCGGAGCCAACCGGCAGAGCACCACGGCGACGCGCCGATCATGATTGGGGCGGTCGATCTCGGCTCGAACTCGTTTCACATGCTCGTTGCGCGCCTCGTCGGTGACGCGCCGCAGGTCGTCGATCAGCTGCGAGAGCGGGTGCGGCTCGCCGGCGGTCTCGACAGCGAGCGGCGATTGAGTGCATCGGCCGAGCAGCGCGCCCTGGCGTGTCTTTTTCGATTCGGACAGCGGCTTCGGGATCTGCCCGCGCAGCGGGTGCGCGCCGTGGCAACGAACACGCTGCGCCAGGCACGCGACGCGGACTCGTTTCGCGCACGCGCCGAGGCCGCTTTGGGCCACCCGATCGAGATCGTCTCGGGACAGGAAGAAGCCCGGCTGATCTACCTCGGCGTGGCGCATACCTTCGAGGGACGAGCCGGCCGGCTGCTGGTGGTCGACATCGGAGGGGGCAGCACCGAGCTGATCATCGGCGAGAAGCTGTCGATCTCGCGGGCTCACAGCTTGTTCATGGGCTGCGTCGGCTTCAGCCAGCGGTTCTTTCGCGGGGGCAGGTTGACGCGTGACGCGTTCCGTCAAGCCACGCTCGCGGCCCGTCTCGAGTTGAGGCCGATCGAGCGCCTACTCAAGCGCGCGGGCTGGCAGGTCGCCGTCGGCGCGTCGGGCACGATCAACGCGGTGGCCGAGATCGGCCGCCAGTCCGGCTGGTCGGAAGCCGGCGTGACCGCCGCTGGGCTGGTCAAGCTGCGCAAGGCGATGATCGCGTGCGGAAGGACCTCCAAGCTGGCGCTGGCCGGCCTCAAGGCGGATCGCGCGCCGGTTCTCGCGGGAGGTGTCGCGGTCCTCGAGGCCGTGTTCGAGGCGCTCGAGATCGAGACGATGGCGTGTTCGAGCGGGGCGTTGCGCGAGGGCGTGCTCTACGACCTGGTCGGACGGATCCAGCATGATGACGCGCGCGAGCGAACGATTCGAAGCTTGATGAGCCGATTCCACGTCGATGTCGCCCAGGCCGCGCGTGTGGAACGCGTGGCGAGGCAGCTGCTGGCCGAGCTGCGCGAGCCGTGGAAGCTGACCGATCCGCAAGCGGAAAGGCTCGTGAGCTGGGCCGCGCGCTTGCTGGAGGTCGGGCTCGCGGTCTCCTACAGCGGCTACCACAAGCACGGGGCGTATCTTGTGAGGAACACGGACATGCCGGGCTTTTCCGCCGACGAGCAGAAGGTCGTCTCGGCGCTGATTCGAGCTCACCGCCGCAAGCTGTCGAAGGCGTACTTCGCGGACCTACCGGCCGAAGCGGCGCGCAGCGCCGTTCGCCTGTGCGTGATTCTGCGGCTGGCGTTCGTGATGTGCCGGAGCCGCAGCAGCCGCCCCGCACCGCCCGTTCGGGTCGAGGCACGCAAGAAGCGAGTCCGGCTCGTCTTTCCGCAGGGATGGCTGCGCGAGCATCCCCTCACGCACGCCGATCTCGAGGCCGAAGCGGGGCCTCTGGGCTCGATCGGATTCGAGCTGCTGCTCGCGCCCGACGAGGGCTTGCCCCCACACCCCCCCGGCACCTAGACTCTCCGCCACGGGATTCATGGATGGCCGCTAGCCCGTCAGTCTTTGCCCTCGAGCTGCGCCCGCAAGCTCGCTTCGACCTGATCGACGTGCGGCGTCGGCTGGAAGAGGACGTCGGCGACGAGCTCGCCCGCTATCGGCGGGTGCTGTACTGCTCGCATCACACGACGGCCGGTTATCTCGAGCAGAGCCTCTGCGCGCGATTGCGACACGACCGCGAGCAGGTCAACGGCTTCATCCGCTTGTTCCGGCATCTGTTCCCGCCGGAGGCCCCGTACCAGCACGACCGGCTCGAGCGGCGCCGTGAGCTCTCCGACGAGCAGCGCGAGAGCGAGCCGCTCAACGCCGACTCGCACCTGACCTACATCGGCTCGGGTCTGAACAACTGCGTCAGCTACGTCAACCGCGCCGAGACTCCGGTGTTCTTCATCGATCTCGACGGTGTTTTCCGCAACGAGCGGCGCCGCCGGCAGACGACGGTCATCGCCTACGACCGGGAAGAGCTGGTCGAGTCCGTGGAGCTGGCGCTGCCCGTCTCGCGTCGTCCGGTCGACGCGGTCAACCTCAAGGACCCGCAGCTCGGCCTGTTCGATCGGCTCGAGCAGTGTCTGATCCGTCACGGCGTCGACAACGGCCGGGTGCGCATCTCGCTCGCGCCGACGGAGACACACGCCGGGCTGACGGTCAACGAGTACGAGACGTTGCTGATGAAGCACGATCTGGCCGAGGTGCTGCGCCATCCGTTCGAGTTCATGGCGCAAAAGGGCCGCCACATACTGGCCGACCCGCGCGCGGTGCCCCACAAGACGCTGAATTACGCCCGCTACGACGTCGTGCGCGTCATCAACGAGCTGCTCGACGTGCTGGGCGTCGGCGAGTCGCGCCTGGAGCGATTGCTGGCCAAGTTCATCGCGAAGCCGGCCTCGCGATTCTTGCGCATGCGCTCGGCGGTCAGCTTCCCTCTGCGCGAGAACGACGGCCGCGGCTCGATCGTCTGCGGGCGCTACCAGAGCCCGATTCTCGTGCAGTGGCAACCTGCGGATCGACAAACCCGCTGGCTGCGGGTCGACATCAGCCGGTTTGTGTGAGGCAGCGCGCCATCGGCCGACGCTCGTGAGCCTCAGTGCTGAGGTCCGGCCGGCTCCTCGACTTTCTGGATCGACTGCAGAAACAAGATCACCTGCAGAATGCGGCCTCGCACGGTGTCTTCTTGGTTGGCGTCCCAGCCTGGCTGCTGGAACGTCAGACCCCAGATCGGCATCCGTCGTTGACCGTGCCCGCGAACGGGCTGCCGGCCGTCGATCGTGCGATACAGCCGGTCGAATGGAAAGATGCCCTTGTTGTTGCGCGTCAGCTGGGTCAGGTCGGACGGCTGGACATTGAGCAGCTCGGCCATCGGTCCGTTGCCGGTCCCGGCCTCGCCATGACAGCCCATGCAGTGGATCTGGTAGATCAGCCGCCCGCGCGCGATAACGTCCTCCCTCTGCGCCCACGCCGCTGAAACGAAGCCGCAAACGAGCAGTGCGAGCCCGGCGCACGCGAGCCGCCGAAGGGTCGAATCGGTTTCAGGTCGCACGCCAGCCTCCTCGCCCGGCGCGTCACGATCGGAATGCCATCTTGACCCGCGAACGGTACGGGCGGCAACTCCCGCTCCTGCCGAGCCGCGTTTTGCCGCTCGGAAAAATCACGGGCCGGCTCGCGTGGGATCCCACTCGGGCTAGAATGCCGGTCCTTTGGCCGGTTCTGCGAGCGGTCGTCCGGCCTCCCCTTCGGCTCTTCCAGGGCCGCCTCGGCACGCGGCCTCCAAAGTGATCAGGGGTGATCAGCCAGATGAGAAGAAAGCGCATCTTGATTCTGGGAGCAGCAGGTCGCGATTTTCACAACTTCAACGTCGCGTTTCGGGATGACGAGTCTCACGACGTCATCGGTTTCACGGCGACTCAGATTCCCAACATCGACGGCCGGCGCTATCCGGCGGAGCTGGCCGGCCGGCTGTATCCGCAGGGGATTCCGATCTGGCCGGAATCGCAGCTCGAGCAGCTGATCGGCGAGCACGAAATCGACGAGGTGGTGTTCGCCTACAGCGACGTCGCGCACGAGTACGTCATGCATCTGGCCAGCCGCGCCAACGCGGCGGGTGCCGACTTCTCGTTGCTGGGCGCCTCGAGCACGATGATCCCCACCTCGGTTCCGGTGATCTCGGTCTGCGCCGTGCGCACCGGTTGCGGCAAGAGCCAGACGTCGCGGCGCATCGCTCAGATTCTGTTGGGCTGGAACAAAAAGGTGGTCGTCATCCGTCACCCGATGCCGTACGGCAATCTGGCGGCCCAGCGCGTTCAAAGATTCGAGACGCTCGCCGATCTCGACAAGCACGAGTGCACGATCGAAGAGCGCGAAGAATACGAACCCCACATCAGCAAGGGGATCATCGTCTATGCGGGGGTGGACTACGGCGAGATCGCGCGACAGGCGGAACAGGAAGCCGAGGTCATCGTCTGGGACGGCGGCAATAACGACTTACCGTTTCTGCGCCCTTCGCTGGAGATCGTCGTGACCGATCCTCATCGCCCCGGACACGAGCTGTCGTACTACCCCGGCGAGACGAACTTCCGGCGCGCCGACGTGATCGTCATCAACAAGCTGGGCACGGCGCCGCGGGAGTCGTTGCGACAGCTGCAGGACAACATCCGCGCCGTCAATCCCGCCGCGACGATCGTCGAGGCAGCCTCGCCGATCTCCGCCGAGAGCTCCGAGAGCATCGCGGGTAAGCGGGTGCTCGTGATCGAGGACGGTCCGACGCTGACCCACGGCGGCATGAGCTTCGGAGCCGGGATGCTCGCCGCGGAAAAGTACGGAGCCGCCGAGATCGTCGATCCGCGCCCGCACGCTGTCGGCAGCATCAAGCGGGCGTTCGAGAACTACCCGCAGACCGAGCGCGTGTTGCCGGCATTGGGCTACGGCGCGGCCCAAATCGCGGAGCTCAGCGAGACGATCCGTGCGGTGGATTGCGAGCTGGTGTTGATCGCGACACCGATCGATCTGCGGCGCATGATCGACATCGACGTCCCCGCGCTGCGCGTGACCTACGAACTCGAGGAGCTGGGCTCGCCCACGCTGGCGGAAGTCTTGGCCCGGTTTCGCTAATCGAGATCGCCGATCTCGGCCGCGACGGCATCGATCTGCTCGGCGCTGATCGCCTGGCTGTTTTCTCTGAGCGCGTCGAGCAGGCCCTCGGCGCGCGTCGCGCAGTCGTCCGCTTGCAGCTCGGCAGCCACGCACCGAGGATGAACGGCGATCGGCCCGACGCGTACCTGATCACCAAAGCGGACCTCTCGGCCGAGCACCACTCTCAGCGCCCCCTTGTCGATCAGCTGCTCGCAGTGCTTGCACTTGGCGCGGCCCGAGGGCGCCACCTGGACGTACGGTAGCTGCGCTCGCTTCTGGCGGCTCTGCTCCGCTGTGTCGCGCAGCTTGCGCAGCTCGTCGAGTGAGGGCAGCTGGCCGGGCGGTGCCTTGGCCTGTTCCCAGGCTTTCAGCTCGTAGGCTTCTTCCACGCGATCGAACAACCTGCGCGCAGCACAGCCGAGGTGGTGCCACAGATAGCCCGTGCCGTACGGACCCTCGATCAGCAGCCCGATGCGCAAGCCGTCTTTCGGAATCGTGCGGCGGCAGGTCTTGCATCGCGAGCGAGAAGAGCGCGCCTTCTCGATCACGTACGGGGCTGCCGACGCGTCACCGCCGTTGGGAGGCTGGCTCAAGGACGAAGCTCCAGTGGGAAGTAGCGCTTGAAGCAGCGCGGGCGCGGCAAGCCGCGCCCGCCCC
>CP070706.1:3517166-3523591 GCA_020350085.1 Acidobacteriota bacterium | reverse complement strand
TGGATCCAGCGATGGTGGCCAAGTGACCGGGTCAGGCGGCGTCTGTTCATCGTCGGCCGTCCTGACGCTGCGGTGGCTCGCGGCATGAAGCACGCGACAGTCGATGCCTTGATCGCTGATGCTCACCTCTAGGCGGCGGCGAGTCGGCGAGGGGCTGGCGGGGACGCGTTCTCGTTCGCTCTCGGCGCGATCTTCGCTCGCGTCGAACGCGTCGTACTCGACGACGACCTGATCGTGCAGCAGCTCGCGGATCAGTTCGAAGGTGGGCAACAACGAGTCCGAGGCCGGCCTTCCGGCCTCGTCCGTCAGCGCGAAGTACGCCCCGCCGGTGAGCGAGGCCAGCTCCTGGAGCTGGCGGCTCGTGCGGGTCCGAGGCTGGACGTTGAGCGCTACGGGAAAGACCGCTACGTCGTGTTCGAGCAGATCGCTCACGCGCTCGATGAACGTCTGACTCCGGATCCGGCTCGAGACATCGACGCCGTCCGTGAGCACTACGATCGCCTTGCGTTCGTCGAGCCCGCTGAGGTAGTACAGCACGCTGAACACGGCGTCACGAAGAGATGTCCTCTCGCCCGGCTCGAGGTGTGTGATACGGCTTTCGATCCTCTGAAGGGCGCGTTCATCGGGCGCTGCTGTCAGCGGCACGCGAAGGTGCAACTGCTCGTCGAAGGCCAGAATCATCACGCGCTCACCGTCCCGCAGGCCGCGAACGTAGCTCTTCGCCGCATCGATCGCGTGTTGGAGGGCATCGTGCCGCTTCATGCTGTCACTCACGTCGATCAGCAGGGCGTGGATGGCCGGTCGGGGCCGGCGCTCGATCGCCGTGACCCGCACGACCGGCTCTCCGTCCTCGCGCACGTTGAGGTGGCGAGGCTCGAGCCGGTCGCAGTCACCGCCCTGCAGGGTGACCGGCAGCAACACTCGATCGACGGCGACACGTTCCTCGTAGATCCAAGGAAAAACACCGGACTCGGAGGCCAACGCTGACCCGCAGGCGAGTGTCGCGGCTGTGAGACTCGCGAGCCGATTAAGCCGACGCAAGAAAGCTAACAACGCCATGACGACCCTGTAGCGACAGCGCTTGCGCTGTCAGACCGGCGCGCAGCGCCGGATCTATCTCGCGCTGCGCGCGCGTCTGACAGGGCAAGCCCTGTCGCTACACTGAGTTTAATCGTTTACGAGTACGACGCGGTAGCGCGCTTTACCGGACGCCAGGTGGGCCAGCGCCTCGTTGACCTCGCTCATGGGGAAGTTCTCCGTCACCGGTGCGATGGCGTGGCGAGAGCAGAACTCGAGCATGCGGCGCGTCGTCGCTGGTGAGCCGAGAGGAGAGCCCGAGACGCTCTTCTGGCCGACGATCATCGGGAAGGCGGCGACCGGGATCGGCGATGGCACGGCACCGACGGTATGCAGGCGCCCTTTCGGTCCGAGGCTCGCCAGATAGCCCTCCCAGTCCAGGTCCACGTTCACCGTCGAGAGTATGAAATCGAGCGAGCCGGCGATCTTCTCCAGCTGCGAGGCGTCGCGCGAGTTCACCACGCGGTGCGCTCCCATTGACAGCGCCTCGTCGCGCTTGGCATCACTCGATGTGAACGCCGTCACGTCGCAGCCCCACTTGTTGAGGAATTGCAATGCGAGATGACCGAGACCACCGATTCCGATGACGCCGACGCGGTCGGTCGGCTTGACGGCGAACTGCGCGATCGGGTTGAACACGGTGACACCCCCGCAGAACAGCGGGCCGGCCTTGCGCGGGTCGAGCTTTTCGGGCAGCGGGACGGCCCACTCGGCCTTGCAGCGGACCTTGTCGGCGAAGCCGCCGTGCCGGCCGACGATCGTCTGCTCGTTGTCCGCACACAGGTTGTGATCGCCGCCCATGCACTGCGGGCATGTCATGCAGCTTCCGGCGAACCAACCGAGGCCGACGGGCTCACCGATGGCCAGATGTTCGACGTTCTCACCCAGGGCGCCGATCGTGCCGACCACCTCGTGGCCCGGCACCAATGGATAAACGGTCATCTCCCACTCGTTGTGAAGCATCGATAGGTCGGAGTGGCAGATCCCGCACGCGCGCACGTCGATTTCGACTTGATCGGGTGCTAGCGGGCCCGGATCGTACTCGAAGGGTTGCAGGCGACCACCCGGCTGGTGTGCAGCATACGCTTTGATCATCGAACAGCTCCTCCGCGGAAGGGGAACGGGGATGAGACTCGCGTCCGAAGCTCCGCTCTTTCTAGAGAAAGAGCCAATAGGCGGCCGGCACGAGCAACCACAACATTCCTTTGAGCAGGAAGAACAACAACCCAACCGCTCCAGCGCGGCGAAGCCAGCCTGCCGTGCGCGCCGGCAAGCGCTCTGGTGTACGGGCGGTCATCGTCGTGTCCTTCTCACAGTCGATCGGATCAGGATAGAGGAAGAGCCGGATTCCCGCTCGTGTCGGGCACGGGGTGAGCGGGGGTCCGCCCAAGCGCCAGTCCGCCGAAGAAGCCGTCAACCGCCGATGTACGACATCTCGATTCCCTGACCTCCCCCCGTCGAGATCGCGCGCTTCTCCGAGTAGCGGTCGGCGCGACGGGACCACAGACCGCGCAGGTGTGCGACGATCGTTGCGTCGGAAACCCCGTCGCGGAGCCACCGTTTCAGATCGGTTCCCGTGCTCGCGAACAGGCACGTGTACAGCTTGCCGTTCGAGGACAGCCGCACGCGCGTGCAGTCGCCGCAAAATGGCTCGGTGACCGACGCGATGACACCGATCTCGCCTCGCCCGTCGCGATAGCGCCAGCGCCGGGCGACCTCGCCTCGGTACGCCGGCGCGATCGGCTCGAGCGGTAGCTCGCGATCGATCATCTCGACGAGTTCGCGGGCCGGAACGACGTCGGCGAAGCGCCAGCCGTTGGTACGGCCGACGTCCATGAACTCGATCAGCCGGAAGACGTGAGGCGTGCCGCGGAATCGGCGCGCCATCGGCAGCACGCAGTGCTCGTTGATCCCGCGCCGGACGACCATGTTGATCTTGACTGGCGTCAGGCCCGCTGCGGCCGCGGCGTCGATGCCATCGAGGATCGCCTGGGCCCGCGCGCCGACGCCGTTGTTGAGCGAAAAGGTGGCATCATCGAGCGCATCGAGGCTCACGGTCACTCGGCCCAGCCCCGCGCTCGCGAGCTTTTTGGCATGCTTGGCGAGCAGCAGTCCGTTGCTCGTCATCGCGAGATCGAGCGGTAGCGCGCCGAGCCTGCCGACCAGCTCGGGAAGATCGGTGCGCAACAACGGCTCACCGCCCGTGAGGCGTATCTTCCGCACTCCGAGCCGAACGAACAGTCGAGCCAATCGCTCGATCTCTTCGAAGGTCAGCATCTCGCCTCGGTCGAGAAACTTGTATCCGCGCCCGAAAATCTGCTTTGGCATGCAATAAGCACACCGCAGATTGCAGCGATCGGTGACCGAGATGCGCAGGTCGCGAAGCGGCCGGTCGAGAGGATCGTGAAGGGCGATCGTCATGCGAGCGCCCATTCTAAAGTGCGCGGTCTCGGTCGCGTCAACGCGCTCGCCTCGGCGAGCTTCACGGCTCTGAGGCCGGTCGGCGATGGCAGCGGAGCGGACGCTTGAGTGGCATCACGCGAACGGGATGACCTCCAACGGGCTACCGAGGGCGTCGGCGCCGGTCAGCACATCGAAACAATAAAGATTAATCCGAACTAATACGGATAGTGTTTACTCCCATTGACGCCGCAGGCCCAAATAATGGATATTAAGATCCATAACTCTACTATGCTATCCCTCACTTCAGAACACGCGCTGCGAGCCCTCGCCGATCTCGCACGGCAGGGCGCGGAGAAGACGACGCTCGCTCGCGATCTCGCCGAGCGTGCGGACGTACCCTCGCACTATCTGTCGAAGATCCTCGCCACCTTGCGCCGGGCGGGAATGCTCACAGCGACGCGCGGCGTGCGGGGGGGGTATTCGCTGACACGGGATCCGGCCCACATCTTCCTCATCGAGGTCGTTCGGTTGTTCGACGGTGAGAGCGCACATCCGCAGTGCCTGTTCGGACAGGGCCGGCAGTGCAGCGATGCGGAGCCCTGCCACGCGCACGAGGCTTGGAAGAAGGTCAAGCAGGCGTTCGAGAGCTTTCTCCAAGAGCAGACGATCGCCACGATCGCCGGCCTCGACGCTGCAACCGTCGGCGGCGAGAAGGGCAGAGATCGCACCGCGCCGGACGCGGCGCGATAAGCGGTAAGAGGAGCGCAAGGGGTGCCCGAGCCGGTCCCGAATCTTCGCGTCGAGCTTCCCGGTCAGGGTTATCACCGAGAGCTGATCGCCTGCCAGCAGGCATGCCCCGTCCGCACCGACGCGCGAGGCTATGTGCGCGCGATCGCCGATGGCCGTTACGAAGAAGCCTATCTGCTCGCTCGCGGGCCGAATCCGTTCGCATCGATCTGCGGGCGCATCTGCGGCGCGCCCTGCGAAGCAGCGTGCCGGCGCGGACGCGTTCCACGAACGGACGACGACGGTCACTTCGTCGACGTCGATCGTCCGGTTTCGATCCGCGCGCTGAAGCGATTCGCCTGCGAGCGCTCGGGCGTGGACGTGCGTGAGCCGGGTCGCGTGCTCGCCGAGCTGCGGCAGTTCGTTCCCGAAGTCGGCGCGGACGCGGACGAGATGGCGGCCTTGCTCCGTTCGCTCTCTGCGGGCGCGTTCGAGCCCGCCGCGGGCCAGTCCGTGGCGATCATCGGCGCCGGGCCCGCCGGCCTCTCGGCGGCCCACGACCTGGCTCTGCTCGGCTTTCGGCCACTCGTTTTCGAGATGGAGCCGCTGGCCGCCGGAATGCTGGGGCTGGGCGTGCCGGAATACCGGCTGCCGCGGGAGCTGATACGACGAGAGATCGCCGTGATTGAAGCCCTGGGGGTGGAGATCCGCTGCGGCGTCATCGTGGGACGCGATGTCAGCCTGGCCGATCTCCGCCGGGACCACGCCGCGGTCATCATCGCCGTCGGCGCAAAGCGATCGCGTCTGCTGGGGCTGCCCGGCGAGCGCGGCCCGCACGTTTACGGCGGCGTCGATCTGCTGCGCTCGGTCGCTCTCGGTGAGCCGTTTCCACTCGGTGACGACGTGGTCGTGATCGGCGGCGGCAACGTGGCCTACGACGTCGCGCGCACGGTCGTGCGTCAAGCGGCCTACGACGCAGCGCGCACCGCCGCCCGCTTGCCGGGTGCGAGAAAAGTACGGCTGGTCTCGCTCGAGACGCTGGAAGAGATGCCCGCCGACACCGTGGAGATCGTCGAGGGTGACGAAGAGGGGATCGAGCGCCTGAACGGCTGGGGACCGGTGGAGATCGGCCGCGACGGGCAGGGCGGCGTGACCCACGCCGTCATCCAGCGATGCTTGCGGGTCTACGACGAGCGGCGCCGCTTCGCGCCGGTCTTCGACCCATCCGATCGCCGCGAGCTGAGCTGCGACACCGTGCTGCTCGCGGCCGGACAGGCGCCCGACCTTTCGTTCGTCGAGAATGGCGGCGAAGACATCGAGCAGCTTCGGCCGGGATGGCCCAAGGTCGATCCGGACACGCTCGAAACCACCGCTCCCGGCGTGTTCGTCACGGGAGACTTGGCGCACGGCACGCGGCTTCTGATCGATGCGGTCGCCTCCGGCAAGCACGTGGCACGATCCGTCTATCGTCACGTGACCGGCCGAACGATTCGGCCCGAATCGCTCGAGTTTCACCTGCCGATCGAGCGCTACGCCCGCGAGCGGGGCTACGAAGCGCGGAGGCGTCTCGATGTGCCGACGCGATCGGCAAGAGAGCGTCTCGCTGACCCGCGCGCGGTGGTCGAGATCGGCTTCGATCAAGAAGAGGCGCGCTTCGAGGCGTCGCGCTGTCTCGATTGCGGTGTGACGCCGGTCTTCGATGGGGCGCGCTGCGTTCTGTGCGGTGGTTGTGTTGATGTCTGTCCGACTCTGTGCCTCAAACTCGCGCCGCTCTCGTCGCTCGAGCCGAGCCCAGCGCTGCAAGACCTCATCGCTCGGACGCTCGGAGAGGGCGTCGATCGCACCGAACACTCGGCGATCATCAAGGACGAGGATCGCTGCATTCGTTGCGGGCTGTGCGCGACACGCTGCCCGGCGGATGCCATCTCCATGGAGAGAGTCCGATTCGAAACGACGTGGAGGACAGCATGAGCGCGTCGTCGAGCAGTCCATCGTCGGGCAATCAGTCGTCAGTCGGCCAGTCCACCGGGGGGCGGACGTCGGGGAAGCGGTCGCGACTCGAGCCCGAGCTCGTTCCGCGCCGGGATTTTCTCGGCCGCTCCGCCGCGTGGTCCGCGGCGGGGGCGTTGCTATTCGCGCTTTTCGGCATGCTGCGCCTGCCGAAGGCTGCCGTGCTGCCGGCGCCATCCAAGAAGGTCCGCGTCGCGCTGCCGGAATCG
>CP070706.1:3512360-3517066 GCA_020350085.1 Acidobacteriota bacterium | reverse complement strand
AGTGAGTTCCTCGCTGGTGCCGGCTCGCTCGATGCCTACTTCAACAATCCGATGGCCTTCGTGCCGAATCTCGACGGTGAGATGCTCGAGCGCGTACGCCGCGGCACGCATCTCGTGCTCGTATGCGGACAGGGGCAGTGGGAGAACGGCAACATCGAAGAGACCCAGCGGCTCGCCGACCTGCTTGGTGACAAGGGCATCAGCCATGAGAAGGACCTGTGGGGTCACGACGTTTCCCACGAGTGGCCGTGGTGGCAGCGCCAGGCGGTACATCACTTCGAGCGCGTGCTCGCGCGGTAGCGTCCGCTGCGCGCGTCAGCGCGGACGCTGACCGGGCCACCCATCATGGCGCCGCGAATCCGACGCGTTCGAGCAGCTTGATCGCCTCGGGAGCAGCCGCGTCGGACAGCCCCTCCAGCACGCTCATCGCACGACGCTCGGCCGCAGGAATGAACTTCAGAAAGTGCGGTCGATGCGCCGTGCGCGCCTGAGCGGAGTAGGTGCCGATCGCCTTGAGCAGCCGCTGTGCGGCGACCCAGTGCAGGCGCGGATCATCGAGCGGGTCGAGCGTCATGCCGGTCAGCTCACGGTAGCACCGGGCCGAGGCGGTGAAGATCTGCTGGCCGATCTCGACATAAGGGTCGAACAGCAGCGAGGCCAGATCGTAGTACATAGGTGCCCGCAGCGTGTCCTGAAAATCGAGCACGCCCAACACGCCGTCGTCGAGCAACATCAGGTTTCTCGAGTGCAGGTCGCGGTGTGCGAGCAGCTGGGGCGAGAGGGACGCTTGCTCGGCGATCCGATCGAGAAGCTCCGCCAGTTCACGAAGCAGCTCGCGATCGGAGATTCCGCGCCGGCCCGCGACATCGTGCGTGGCGAACATCGCCAGCTCTATCCGTAGCCGCTCGCGCGCCAGCGGCCGACACGCGAGCGGGTGGTCGTCGCAGACGAGGACGGTACCGCGCTTAGCGATCACGGCAGCGATCTCGGCTGCCTCCCCGTGGAGCCGGCGCTTCTCACTGAAGGGGAGCTCGGACCACACGTCGGCGAGCAGCCGCGAGCCGAAGTCTTCGAAGACGAGAGCAGACAGCGCGTCGTCTCTTTCGAGCAACCGCGGTACGCGGACACCGATTTCGTCGAGCAGTCGACCGGCCGTCATCATGCGATCGAGAGCAGCGAGGCCACCCGTCTCGTCGATCAGGACGATCATCGTCCCGCGAGCACGGGTTGCGATCCGATAAAACGAGCGTGTCGAAGCATCCGGCGCGAGCCGTGTCAACGCATCGCCTTCGAAGCGCCGCAGCAGAATCTGCTCGCGTTCGGTCTGCTGGCTCGTATTCATCGACGCCGCTCCGTGCCGAACGGTACCCAAGCCGACCGATCCGCGCCCGAGCGCGTCAGGACGCCGTCTCGCCGCGCGAGGTCGCCCGAGGTGACAACCCCCGCCTCGACGATCGTTCGTGTGAGTGCTGTGCCTCCGGATAACTTGGCTCCCTCTAGCACGATCGTGTCGCAGACGAACGCTCCGCGGCAGATGCGAGCGCCACGCTCGAGCACGATCGCACCTTCGAGGCTCGCTCCAGCTTCGCACGACGCGCCCTCGCCGAGGAACATCACGCCGCTCGCCGCGGCTCGTACCGCTGCCCTTCCGCCCGGCAGGTCGAGATAGCCTTGCCGAGCGGAGGTGTGAAGCAACCCCGACAGCTGACGGCAGTAGCTCTCGGGAGAGGTAAACTCGAGCCATGGCCCGTCGTACGTCACCGCGTTCAGGTGCCAGCTCTCGTCACGCATCGGCAGCAGCACGTCGGTGAACAGATCGCACCGGCGCGGAGGAATCCGCGCGAGCACCTCTCGGCGAAGCACGGCGATGCCGAGGTACGTCGCCAGCTCGGAGCCTCGAGCGCTGTCGGCTTCCTGTTCGTTTGGCGAGGCGGATCGCTCGATGCCGACGACGCGTCCGCCGCGTATTCGTACGCTTCCGTAGCCAGGCCGCGGCCCAAGACGCACGAGCAAAGCGCCGGCACAGCGATCTTCTCGCGCGGCGCGATCGAGCGCGCCGATCGGCGCGAAGGCCAGCGTGTCACCGTTGTGTAGCAAGAACGTAGACCCGCTCTCCAGCACCGGGGTCGGCGCGATCAGGGCGCCGCCCGTTCCCATCAGCTCTCGCTCGGCAAACAGCTCGACTTCGAGCCCGCTGCTTTCGCAGCAGGAGTGCACGCTGTCTACGTGGTGATAAGCGTTGACGGCAAAGCGGGCGATACCGCACTGCCCGAGCTGGATCAGAACCCGCTCTAGCAGCGAGAGGCCAAGAATCGGCAAGGTCGGTTTGGCCCGGGTTTTTGTCAGCGGCTGCATGCGCTCGCCGTGACCAGCCGCGAGGATCATCGCAGCTGCCGGCAAGCTCACGACTCGGGCTCGGGGGAGAAGACCATGTCTCCCGGCGGGTCGCTGCCGGCTGTCTCGACGTGCAGCGTGCGGTACGTCTTCGTGATGTAGTCTGCCGATCCGAAGCCGAGTCTCGATGCGGCCGCGTCGATCGCTGCTGGAGGACCTTCGAGCTCGATAAAGACGCCGATCGGTGTCTCATCCAGCTCGACGATCACGTCGTCCATGCGGTAGCGCTGGCGGAACTTCTGATAGCGGTACGTCGTACGGTAGCCGAGGGCGGTCAGGATCGAGTCTATCACGGCAGGATCACCGATCCGCGTCTCATGCTCGAGTCTGACCTTGTAGCGCGCCGGCTCGCCTTCTTCCACCGGTGGTGTCTTGAACGTGAGCACGTGGTGCTCCCCCACCGTGCGCAAACGAAGCAGCCGTTCGCGGCTTTTCAACGACTCGCTGACGTCGTCGTAGACGCGATTGTCCTCGAAATAGCGTGGTGTCATGGCGACAGCGCCGGCCTTGCCGAGTTCGCGTCGCGCCTCGTCGGCGTTCTCGATCCTGATCTTGACCTCGATTTCCCGCATTGATCATCCATTATTGCAGCCGATTCGGCATTCTAACCCCAATGAGACAATATCTTTTCGAGTCGAAACGCGTGAGAGTGCGCCAGCTGTGGTGTTTTCCGGGTTTCGAAAGGCGACGCTGACCTCATAGGTAGGGGAGTCTTGCGGAACCCCGAAAACGCCGCAGATGGCGTGTTATCGTGCGAGCGAAGCGCTTTCGGCCGAGAAGGTATTGTCTCATTGGAGTTAACCTGGATTATTCGTCAATGACCTCGTCAGCTTCTGTCGGCGACGTCCGTCGCTTCACCGTGCTAGAACAACCTCGCCTGCCGCTGTTTCCCGGTGATCTCGTCGAAGTCGAGCCCGAGCACCGCGAGCACCGGCTCTGCGACCGGACGCACCTGTTTTTGCACGTAATGCTCGTGGTCGATGGCGTGTTCCCGCTGGGACGCTGGCTCCGGTCCCTCGACCGTCCACACGTACGCGATCCGGCGGCCGGGCGGTGCGCGGAGCTTGCGTGCCGCCGCCACGTGTGGCGGTGTCGTCGACGTATATGCATCGAGCGGTTTGCGCAGCACCTTGCGATAGACGAGCAGCTCGTCGAGTCGTCCGCCGCGCAGCTCGACGATCGTTCCGCGCAGATAATCTTCGACCGGCTGATTGGCGAACAGACGCTCGTAAAGCTCGCGCTGAACCCGCTTCGCGAGCTCGGTCCAATCGCGCCGGACGATTTCTAGACCGGTGAACACGACACGGCGACCCCGCGCATCTTCGATCAGGCCCGCATAGCGCTTTCGCGCGCCGGCATGGGAACGACGTGCTTCAGGAAGCAGCAGCCTGACGTAGAGACGCTCGAACTCGAGCTCGAGCTTGCTTTCGACGCGCCAGGTTTCGTGAACGTGCTCGGCGAGAGATCCCGTCAACTTCGTCGCCAGACGGGTGCCCAGGCGACGAGCCGAGACGCTGTCCGCAGCATCCGACAGAACGAACAGACTGTCCGTGTCGCCGTAAAGGACACGGTAGCCGTCACTTTCGAGCTGCTGCTTGGTCCACAAGAGCAGCTCACGGCCGAAGCTAGTGATGGCGTTTGCTACTCGCGGGTTGTAGAACCGACACGCCGGAGTGGCGAGCACTCCGTAGAAGGAATTCATCAGAATCTTGATCGCTTGGCTGGTGATCCGGTCGCCGACCTGTTGGGCGGCAAGACGCCGAGGGAACAGCTCGTCCAGAATGCTCGGCAACAGCCCCGGTTGGCGGCGAAAGCAAGCGCCGTTGGGTGCCCGGATCACATCATCGCCGACGAGCGGCTCGGAAACGTATCCGAGCGGGTCGATCTGGAACGTGCGGATGATGCTCGGATAGAGGCTCTTGAAGTCGAGAACGAGCACTCGATCGTACAGGCCCGGCTGCGGTTCGAGAACGTGCCCGCCACCCGCCGGCTCGTCCCCGGTCGCATCTCCCACGCTCGGGGCGACGATCTTCCGTTCAGCGAGCCGCGTCAGATACAGCCGATCGAAGCTGGCAATGCTGGCGCTGACGCGGTCGGGCGGCACACCGGTCAGCCGGCTGCGCTCGAGCGCCAGCTCGACGAGGTGCAGCTGTTGGAGAATGCGGCGCGCGAGCCAGGCGTCGCGGCGGTTGTACTCGACGAGCCGCGGCCGGTCTTCGCGGTACAGGCGCATGATCTCCTGCGCGCGCCCCGAGCCGGAGATCGTCTTGCCCTCGCCGAGAATCTCGCGCGCGACATGGTCGAGAGCGTAG
>CP070706.1:3509465-3512260 GCA_020350085.1 Acidobacteriota bacterium | reverse complement strand
GTGCGAGCGTCTGCTGGCGGACGGTCATGAAGTGATCTGTGTCGATAATCTGTTCACGGGAGTGCGCTCGAACATTCGCCAGCTGCTCGAGCACGAACATTTCGAGTTTCTCCGGCACGATGTCGTTCAGCCGATGCTGATCGACTGCGATCAGATCTATCATCTGGCCTGCCCGGCATCTCCGGTGCACTATCAGCACAACCCGGTCAAGACGATTCAGACCAACGTCGTCGGCACTTACAACATGCTGGAGCTGGCGCGCCAGGTTGGCGCCCGCATCTTGCAGACCTCCACCTCGGAAGTGTACGGCGATCCCGTCGTCCATCCGCAGCCGGAGACCTACTGGGGAAACGTCAACCCGATCGGTCCACGCGCCTGCTACGATGAGGGCAAGCGCTGTGCCGAGACCCTGCTGACCGACTACCACCTGCAGAACGGCGTCGAGATCCGCATCGCTCGCATCTTCAACACCTATGGACCGCGGATGGCGTTCGACGACGGGCGCGTGATCTCGAACTTCGCCGTGCAAGCACTCACCGGCAAGCCCGTGACGCTGTTCGGTGACGGGCAGCAGACACGCTGCTTCTGCTACGTGGACGATACGGTCGATGGGCTGGTGCGCTTGATGCACTATGAGGGTGACGAAGCCTCCGAGCCGGTCAACATCGGGCACCCTGGCGAGGTATCGATGCGGCAGCTCGCGGAGATGATCTGCGAGATCGTTGGCGCCCCTTTTGAGGTCGACTACAAGCCGCTTCCGACGGACGATCCGAGAAAGCGCGAGCCAGACATCACGCGCGCACGCCGGCGACTTGGTTGGTCGCCGCGCACGGAGCTCTCGGCTGGTCTGCGGCGCACGATCAGCGATTTCTCACAGCGGATCGCGAATCGTTGAGCTGGCGATGGCAGGCAGACACGGCACGTGGAAGGGGCTGTACGGAACGGGGGTTCTGTTACTGGCTCTGCTTTCGGGATGTGGACAGCGGGATTCCGAACCGCCGTCGCCCGGGGGAGGGACCAAGCCACCGAATCTCGTTCTGATTTCGATCGACACGCTGCGCGCCGATCATCTCGGTTGTTACGGCTATCCTAGAAACACGAGCCCGAACATCGACGCGCTGGCGCGCAACGCCGTGACCTACCGCCAGGTCTACAGCACGTCGGCCAAGACTGCCGAATCGCATATGTCGATGTTCACGTCGCTTTATCCGACGGTGCACAAGGTGGAAACCATCACCGAGGCTGTACCGATCCGCGTGCTCGACACGTCGATCACGACGCTCGCCGAGATTCTCACCGCGAACGGGTACGTGACCGTCGGCTTTCACGGTGGTGGGTTCGTCGAAGGGCAGTTCGGCTTCGATAGAGGGTTCGAGCGATACGAGAAGAGCGACTGGCACAGTGCGCGGGAGTGGATCCTGGATCATGGCCGCGAGCGTCCGTTCTTCCTGTTTTTTCACACCTACAGGGTTCACGATCCGTACACGCCGAGCCCGCCCTACGATCGCTTGTTCAGCAGCGGCTATGATGGAAAGATCGTCCACGATATCGATGAACTCAAGCGCATCGCGGACTCGGAAGAGTGGTCGGATTACTCGAAGGTGTTCTGGAACCGCGTCGATACGACCGATGCTCGGGATGTGGCCAGGCTCGTCGATCTGTACGACGGAGCGATCGCTCAGCTCGACGCCGACCTGGGTCGCCTGTTCGGCGTGATCGACGAAGCGGTCCCTGAGACGATCATCATCATCACCTCCGATCATGGAGAGGAGTTTGGCGAGCACGGAAAGTTCACTCATCAGCAGCTGTACAATGAAATTCTCCACGTTCCGCTCGTGATCAGGCATCCACATGTCGCGGGCGGGTTCGCC
The DNA here is from genome assembly GCA_020350085.1 of Acidobacteriota bacterium. Lineage (GTDB taxonomy): Bacteria > Acidobacteriota > Polarisedimenticolia > J045 > J045. The sequence goes on along the minus strand of CP070706.1, from coordinate 3,510,389 downwards.
CTTGACGAGCGGGTGAGTCTCGTCGACCTGGCGCCGACGATTCTGGACATGCTTGCTCTGGCGGGGGACGAGCAGTTCCAGGGCCGCTCGTTTTGGGCCGGGCGAGTGCGCGCGAGAGGCAGGACGGCGATCTTCAGCGAGCTGCCGGTCCTCGAGCTGAGCTCGCTGATGGACAATCAGAGGAAGGTCATGGTTCGTCCGGAAGGGTGGGAGTACTACGAGCTGGCGAGCGATCCGCGCGAGCAGCGAAATCTCGGCGACGGGACGCAGAGACCGCTGTTGTTTGCCGAGCTGGAACAGAAGCTCGATCGGCGCCAGCGCGACAACGAAGCTCTCGCCGCGAAGCTGAACGTCGAGGAAGTGAAAGAGACACTCGACGAAGCGACGATCGAGCAGCTCAGGCAACTCGGATACATTCAGTAGCGACGGGGCTTGCCCTGTCAGACTCTCGCGCAGCGCGAGAAGAATCGGGCGCTGCGCGCCGGCCTGGCCCGGTCACCACGCGCGAGCGAGCTCAAGAGAGAGAACGGCGCACCAACCCGTATTTCAGGATCACATAAAGGGCGCGGACGCCGTCCTTCCAATTGATTTTTTTCCCTTCTTCGTAAGTGCGGCCGTGGTACGAGATGCCGACCTCGTAGATCGGACAGCACAAGCGAGCGACCTTCGCGGTGAACTCGGGCTCGAAGCCGAAGCGATCCTCGCACAGCTCGATGCGCTCCAGGAGCGACTTGCGGAAAACCTTGTAGCAGACCTCCATGTCGGTCAGATTGAGGTCGGTGAACATGTTCGAAAGGAGCGTCAAGAATCGATTGCCGATCGAATGCCAGAAATAGAGCACGCGATGCGAGTAGCCGCCGATGAAGCGCGATCCGTAGACGACATCGGCTCTGCCATCGAGGATCGGCTTGAGCAGCTTCGGAT
>CP070706.1:3502818-3509365 GCA_020350085.1 Acidobacteriota bacterium | reverse complement strand
AGCTTGGTCTCGTACTCCTCGCAGAGCTGTCGCAGAGAGCGCACCGTTCGCTCGCGTGCTTCCTCGAGCTCGCGCTGACGCCGATCCTGATCCGCCGCCCGCTCGGCCTGCTCGCGCAACTGTTCCTCGAGCTCGTGGATTCGGGAGGTGCTGTGCTCGACCTCGCGCTCGTATTCCCTATTCTGTTCTTCGACAGCGCGAAGGATCTCCTCACGATCCGCTTCCATGTGCCGAATCTGGCGCAGAACTCCCCTCTGGCTATCTCGCATCTCGCCGAGCTCTCGTTCGAGCTCCTCGATGCGCGCGTCGCGTTGCTCGAGCTGACGCTGGTGATCGCTCACTTTCTGCTCGAAGCGCTTTTCCGCGTCGAGCAGCTCGTGGATGCGGGTAAACTCCGCTTCACAGGCCATGGCCTCATCCTCATCAGATCGGGCATCGAAACGCGCTGCACGTTCCGCCAAGTCGGCAAGCAGTCGCTCGAGGTCAGCGCGGTCTGCCGATGCCTGAACCGCCTCCTGCTTGCCGATCACGCCATGAACGATCAGGGCCGCCAGCGACTGGTTAATCGTCTGCATGTGCCCGTCGGCGACCACGCGCGCCATTTCTCGGCGAATCTCGTCGTCTCGACCCTCACGGATCAGCTTGGCGATCTCGGGGGACGAACGCATGATCTCGACCGCGGCGACGCTCCCCAAGCCGTCTCGTCTCGCAACGAGCCGCAGTCCCACCGCCGCCTCCAGATGTCTCGAGATCTGGTGTCTGGCGTGGCCCACCTCCTCGTCGGGGAACATCCCCACGAGACGCTGGATCGTCTCCGCAGGAGAGCTGCTGGTCAGCGTCGAGATCACGAGACGTTCAGCGTCGACGCCAGCGAGCGCTTCTTCGAGCACGGCGCGACTGCGAATCTCGTCGATGACGACGACGTCGGGGTTTTGACGAAATGCTCCACGCACGCCTTCGGTCGCGGACGGCACATCGGAGCCCACTTCGAGCTGCACGACGGACCCGAGACCGTCTCGGATGAGGAACTCGATCGGATCCTCGATCGTCGCGACCTGGACCAGCCGCCGGTCCACGATCTCGCGGACGATCGCGGCAAGCGCGGAAGACCTGCCGGAACCGCCAGGTCCGGTCATCAAGATCAAACCGCGCTTCAGGCCGACTAGGCGCCGGAGCATACTGGGCAGGCCGATCTCGTCGAGCGAGCCAGGAGCCAGCGGTACCCGGTGAAAGCTCGCTGCGAGCGTGCCGCGCTGCGAGAACACCGTGACGCGGAAGCGCGAGAAGCCCGGGAGCGAATAGCCGAACTCGACGCTGCGTTTATCCTCCAGCGCGCGACGGTGCATCGGAGAGAGCAGCCCGACCAGAAGGCGGTCGAGACTGTCCGGCTCGAAGGGCTCGCTGGGGATCGGAATCAGCTTGCCGTGGATCCGCATCAGCGGCGGCCGCCGCGGTTTTAGCTGCAGGTCGGACGCCTCCTGCCTCGCTACGATCCGCAGCAGCTGGTCCAGTCGGAGCGGCTCTGGCGTCGAGTCCATCGAGGACAGAATCCCCACAGGCGGGCCGTCACGCCCGATCGCGCGCCCGCGATGGGCAATCTAAGTCCGCGGCTCCAGAAGGGCCAAGTCCCCTAATACATTGTAGCGACAGGACTTGCCCCGTCAGACTCGCGCGCAGCGCGAGGAAGAGCCGGCGCTACGCGTCGGTTTGACAAGGCAAGCCTCGTCGCTACAGCGATGTCGGGCAACGGGGGACGGTCTTCAGGGACGAGGCGTAGAACCCGGCATGCTCTCCACATGCACCGTTTGGGTTGGAAAGGCGAACTCGATGCCGAGCTGGGTGAACCGCTCGAAGAGCGCCAAGTTGATGGCCTGCTGAACATCCATAAAGACGTTGTAATCGGGCCTGAGGACGTAGTACACCACCTCGAAATCGAGCGAGGAAGCACCGAATTGCTTGAAATGGGCGCGATCAAAGCGCACTTCCGGCTGCGACTCGACGATTTCGCGCACGATTCTGGGAATCTGTTCCAGCTTATCCTGTGGCGTCGCGTACACCACGCCGAAGGAGAACAAGATTCGCCGCTCCTGCATCCGCTTGAAGTTGCGCAGGCGTGAGGAAAGGAGGTCCGAGTTGCCGAAGACGAGTTGTTCGCCCGACAGGCTGCGCACTCGCGTGGTCTTGAGACCGATGTGCTCGATCGTGCCCATCATGTCGCCCACGACGACGAAGTCACCGATCACGAACGGCTTGTCGAGCACGATCGAGAGCGAAGAAAAAAGATCACCGAGGATGTTCTGCACGGCGAGCGCAACGGCGATTCCACCGATCCCGAGACTGGCAACGAGGGTCGTCACTTCGAAGCCCAAGTTGTCCAGTGCGAGTAGCAAGGCCACGCTCCAGATCGCCACCCGAAGCAGTAGCGACACTCCGCGCAGCGTCGTCGCCGTACTGGGATCCGAGTCTCTTTTGCGGATCAGCTCCTCGATCGAGAGCTGTACGGCCCGTTGAGCCCACAGTGCGGCTTGCAGCGTGATGCCCAGCACGAGCACGATACGCGTTGCCTGCAGAGCAGATCCACCGAGCGTGACGAATCGCGAGCCCGCGTACAATCCCACGAGCAAGAGAAAAAAGCCCCTTGTCCTGCTCACGAGGTCGGCGATCCCGTCATCGATTCTCGTTGAGGTCTTCTCGGCCAGCTTCTGGAATCGCTGCGTGACCCATCCGCGGACGAACGCGAGTACGATCCAGACGGCGACGGCGACACCGAGAGCCGTGAGCCAGTCAGTCAGCGTATTGCCGTAGAAGGTCTGGTTGAGCAGGTCCATGGTGCACTCTCCGCGCCGTACGAAAACCGGAGTATGGATCGGTGCTGCGCCGACCGATCCTTGCCCGGATCAGTCATGAAGCTCTCCGTCCAGCTCCAAACTTCCCGCAGCTGCACGCCATCGCTTCGAAGTGGCATGAATGATCCGGGAAAGAATCATTCCGCGCAACGACGGCCCCTGCTCGGGGCAGTAGCGCCGAGCAGGACCACGCTATGTGGCCCAGCCAACGCCCCGATGGGGCGGCGATTCTCCCGATCGGCATCCGTCGCCGCCGCTCGTCGCTGCGCTGCAGGGCACAGCCAGACAAATCCTCGAACGTCTAACCAGCGCGATCGCGGCAGCGTCAGCTGCCGCGGCCGTAGTCGAGCCACATCCGCAACAGCGACAGAGCGCCGACCGTCGGGTGACCACGACGAGCGTTCTCGAGACCGATCTCGAAGGCGAGGCGCCACTGCTCGAACAGCGTGCGGTAAGCCGCCCGCAGACCGAGGCGCGGATCGTAGATGTGTGTCGCCTCCGATGTCACCCCGTTGAGTTCGATGATCTTGAAGTTCCGTCCGCGCTGGAAGTCCTTCACCGCTGGCGTCCGGATGTCGTAACGCCCGAAGAAGAATCCGTCGTAGGTCCGACTGATCTCGTCGATGACGCGCTCGAGCTCGGGTGTCCGCACCCAGCCCCCGTCGAGAAAGATCGCTCCGCGGCAGTGAGTGCCCAGCTCGACGAGTCGCACGCGCTGGCCCGGATCGGGCACCAGATCGAGCCGGCGAAGATTCACCTGCGAGTAGACAGATACCATCGCCACGGCACGCTCGTCGGAGAGGATCAGCTCTTCGATCGTTCGGCGCCCATCGCCGACGACCGTGGGCATTTTCTTCTCGGTGATCGAGAAGATCTCGCCCGTCGACTCACCCGGATGTCGATAGTAGAAGATCCCGAATTCGTCACCCGGAACGTACTCCTGCACCATGGTGGATCTCGGCGTATGGTCGAAGTACACGCTCGCTTCATCCGCTGACCGAATGATGGCCACGTCCGCGCCGCGTTGGCCTGCATCGGGTTTGAGAACGACTGGAAACGCCAACCCGTTCTGATCCATGAACGCTCGCAATCGGGTCAGCTTCTGCTCGGGAGAAAGCTGACGATCGATCAACACGAAGCGGGCGAGCCAGCCCTGCTGTCGATCGAGTCCTTCGAGGATGGCACACTTCGACTCGCCCACAAAGCCTGCTGCAGGGATCGCCGGATTGGCCGCGGTAAATGCCGTGGGGTGACGTACCTGCCAGCCGAGTCGCGCGATGTGAAACACAACTGGCGGATAGAAAAACCAAGGCGGCCAGAACTCCCAGCGGGTCCATCGTCGCCACAGCGAGACGATGCGTCTGCGACCGCGGTAGGTCGATAAAGGCAGACCGAGCTTGACCAGCGCCAGCACGATCGCTCCCGCGACCAGCAGCACGGGCAGCGTGAGCTGCTGAAACAGATCGAACCAAGCCTGTGCCTGCCTGCCGGCCAGCATAGCGAGGCCAACGAGAAGCGGCGTCCAAACGGCTGCCGCCAACAAGAAGTAGGCGGCGAAGATTCTTGTCCGCGTGCCGACGAGGCCTGCCGCAAAGTACGTCGGAAGACGGCTCCCAGGCAGAAACCGCGTCGCGAGTATCACCGGTAGTCCGCGTCGCGCGAACCAGCGCCGGCTGCGCTCGACCTTGGAGCGATCGAGCCACCACTTGAACGGCGCTCGGCCGAGGGCTTGCGCTCCGACCAGCTTGCCGATCAAGAACAGTCCGAGATCGCCAAGCGTGATTCCGGTCAGACAGGCCAGAACCCCCGCTACGAAGCCGATACGTCCCGAAGCGATCATCAGCCCGACACCGATACAGGTCAGATCTTCGCTGACCCACGTGGCGGCGACGATCAGTCCGAACACGATGAGCAGCGTCAGGCCGTGAACGGGCGGAACCGAGCGCGGATCAAACGGCTGCGCTGCGAGCGCGCGCATCGCCGCGGAGGTCTCGGCACGGGTCACACCGCGCGAGGACTCGACCCTGGACACGAACTCAGAGATCGCTTCGGCGATCATGGCAGGCCGAGTGAAGACCATGAAATGGCTGGCATCGAAGAGTGTCAGCTTCGCCTGGGGCACGATCCGCTGGTGCTCCCAAGCGGCTTCCACGGGAACCAGGACATCGTGGTTTCCGTGCAGAATGAGCGTCGGACCATCCCAGCGCTCGAGCAGGCGGCGAAGTGGCCGTTGATCGGAATCATAAAAATTCCGTGCATACGGCACGCTCAGCATCACGTCATCGAGAAGTCCCATGTGGGGAACGAGCTCATGAAGCGCCCACAGCCCACTGAGCTGAACGGCGTGAAGCAGATGATTGAGTCGATACTCGCCGAGCAGCTCCAGCTCCTGTACACCGCTCGCCGACAAGAGCGTCAGTGACGCGACGCGCTCGGGTGCCGCGCGCGTGAGCTCGGCCGCGACGCCTCCTCCCATGCTGAATCCGACGACGTGCACGCGATCCGCGTTGAGCTGCGCGAGGAACTGATCCAAGTAGGCGGCATGCGCGCGGATGGAGTAGTCCGGAATATCCCTCGAGCTGTCACCAAAGCCCGGCAGATCCGGCACCAAAACGCGGAACTCCGCGGCAAGCTGAGGCGACACTCTTCCAAAGTCGCGAGAACTGCCGGGACTACCGTGGATCAAGAGCACGGACGCGGCGTCGAGACCCTGCCGAGCGCGGAGGTCGCGGAAGGCGAATCGGACCCGTTGCTCGAGACTCCTCGATCCCTCGACGGCCCGCAAGGAGATCACTGATTTTCCCGACGCGGGCGGCTCGTGTCCGCGGGACCAGCGAACAGCGTGAGAGACGAGCAACAGTAGCAGATAGGAGCCGACGAGCAGCCACTTCCAGCCCGGGCGCCAGTATCTCGAGATCGGCGGTGTCAAGACGAGCTTCCGCGGCGCGGCCGGTTAGCCCGACCGCCAGCGGAGCGCCCGCGGTATCTCGGTCGGTTTGCCGAGCTCGACTCTGCAGGGGGCGCCCGAGGCATAGGAGAGACGAACCGAGCTGCCGTCCACGAATAGTCGGCTGTAGCTGACCGTGGCGGCCTCTTCGCGATGCATGCACGGGGAGTACGGTCCGCGAGCCGGCTCGTGGCTGCGGTGAAAGGCACCCAGCACGCCAGCGTCGAGCTGGCCGCATTCTGCCACCATGCGCCGGAGCAGAGCGCGACGCCGCTCTTGAACGCCTCGTTGGTCAAAGCTGGAGGAGCAAAGAGGCGGCCGCCGATCGTCGAGGGCCGAAGTGATCAGCCTACGGCCGTCCCAATGCGTCACCGCTGGCTGCCCACCCGGTTCGAAAACGACGAGCAGGAACGGGCGGAACGAGCAGAGCTCGTGCTTCTCGACGCGCTCCAGCAGGTCGTCGGAGCTGGTGGCAGGAGCCAGCGCGCGAACCAACACACCGCGACTGATCGCTCCTGCGCGAGCCGGACGAGGTTCTTCGGTATAAGCGTTGAGCAGGCAGGCAGCGACCCCGAACTCATTGGAGACGATCCATGTCCCGCCGTGGTCACCGTCCGTCGGAGCCACGTAAAGCACGCCCTCGTGTCGCTGTACCGACGGGGGCGCAGCCGGCCGACGCGCGCGACTCTCGTCACGGTTGAAGTGCAGCTCGTACGCGTCGTCGTCGAGCAGCCAGCTCAGAGTGCACATCGAT
>CP070706.1:3495367-3502718 GCA_020350085.1 Acidobacteriota bacterium | reverse complement strand
AAGCGCCACATCGTCATGTCCCCTGTGCCTCGTCAAAACCGCATCCGGGGACACGGGGAGTCCGCAGGTATCGTCAAGATCACGTTGTTTGAGAGGAGATCGACGCTGAGCGGGGTAGGTCGCCAGGTTTGTCAGGGAAAAGTTCAGCAATCGTGATCGCCGACTTGCAGCGGGGCGCATGGGAGCCATTCCGAGAGGCAACGAGTTGAGGAGAGCTGGCAGGTTTCAAGCGGCTTCGCGCCAGTAATAACGGTGGTGCAGACCGCCGACCCTTGGCGACGGAACGACCGTGGCGTTGGGTGATGGTCTCTGAACCGCTCGGCGAGGGGAGGGACAGTCCTTCGCCAACGAGAGGTGACAGCGATCCTCGTGGTAGTAGCGGACGTAGGAACGAAGTCGTCGGCGCAGGTGTGATCTGTTGAAGACGATCAGGTGATTGACAAGATCTCGTCTTACCGAGGCAACCCACCTCTCCGCGACACCGTTTTGCCAGGGGCTCTTGAAAGAAGTACGAACTGCTTCGATGCCGAACGCCTGGATGGTGCGCAACACACTGCCACCGAACTTCGAATCGCGATCGAAGACGAGGTAGCGCGGCGCGGTATCGAAGGGAAATGCTTCCCTGAGCTGCTGGCAGATCCAAGCCGAGCTCGGACTTATGGTGACGTTGACGTGGAGAATCTTGCGGCGCGCGTGATGGATCACGAAGAAGACGTAGAGGATCTGGAACGTCACCGTAGGTACCGTGAAGAAGTCCATTGCGGCGATCACGTCGCGGTGGTTCTCGAGGAAAGTCCTCCAGCGTTGTCGAGTTTCGGGATCGGAAGATCGTCTACGCATGTACCGTCTCACGGTCGTCTCGGAGATCTCGAAACCGAGCTTGAGCAACTCGCCATGCACGCGGGGGCTTCCCCAGATCGGATTTTCCTTCACCATGCGGCGAATCAGATGACGGATATCAACATCCACACGAGGGCGGCCGCCTCGGCGCAGCCGGGATTTCCAGCGCCAGTAGCGCCGGAACCCAGCGCGGTGCCATCGGATGACTGTCTCTGGTTTGACCAGCACGAGGGGGTCACGCCACCTCGGCCAGGCGCGGTGGAGGATCGTCCAGAACAGGCGATCGGCGGGGCGCGTTCGAGGCCGGGGTGATCTCGCTTTCAGGATCGCTAGCTGCTGGCGCAGGGCGAGGTTCTCTAGGATGAGATCAGCGCGGGAGAGGGCCAGGCCGCGAAACGCGACGACGATGACTGTGAATACGCGAAACATTAATCGAGAATGCCGCGTGTGGCCGTGCTGATCAACGACCCCGTCCCGCAGCCAGTGATGCCCGCAAGTCCAGTGGAATCAGCGCGGACGGAGTATTGACGAGCCACAGGTAATGAGAAAGGCGTTGTCGCTTTGGTAGAAGGCGATGCGATCAGGGGCACGCTTGCGGATGGTTGTTTTCCCGCTCGGTGCCGGAGCTGTCGGTGCCCCAGGTCCCGCCGCCCCCGCAGGCGAGGTCGATGCCGCGGACGAGGTAGCCGAAGCCGGAGCCGGCCGGCGGAGTCTCGGGATCGTCGAGCGACGTGTCGGGCCAATCGTCGGCGAGGCACGGTCCGTACTGGCCGGCGGCCAGCTCAGCGAGGGAGCTGCGGCTGATGTCGTAGAGATCGGCCGTCGGCGAGGCGTTCCAACTGACGGCGTTTTCTGAGACGCTCACGCCCGTGATCGACGTCGGCCGGCCGGCGGACGGATCTCTCGACGCGCAATCTTCGAGATCGCCAATGAGGTCACCGTCGTCGTCCGGATCGCAAGCATCGCCCAGTCCGTCGCCGTCGGAATCGCACGGATCGGCCAGCGACGGGTCGCTGCAGTCGCGCGGGGCGAGCTCGTAGACGCGGACGAACTGGAAGCGTGCGGTGTAGCCGTCGCCGCCCATCGAGACCAGACCGATCTTTGCCGTCGGGCCGAGGCCGTGTTGCCAGGTCGAGCCTCGGGTCCACGTCGTCCCGTCGCGGCTCGTGTAAGCCGTGTACTGCTCGCCGCCGAAAACGGCGCGACGGACGATGCGCAGGTACGTCCCGTCGGCGGGCGGGCCGACGAAGCTCTTGTCGTATCGGGGATAGCCCGCCGGAACCGGCGCCAGCTCCTTGGCCCACTCGGTCACCCGCGTGCCCCAGATCGAGACGTGAACGAGCTTTTGATAGTTGTCGTCGTCGCCGTACAGGACCAAGCCGGCTTGGCGGTAGTTGTAGCAGCAGCCACTTGCGGGAACGTCGAGCAAAACGTGCGCTTCGACGACGAAGTCCGTTTCGGGAACCGGCTCGACGAGCACCGACGCGCTGTCGCTGTCTTCGAACAGGTCGGCCGCCTGGGTGTCGAAGCGCAAGGCGCCACTCTCGACGCCCCAGCTGCCCGCGGCCGGCTCACGGACCCAGCTCCACTGCGGGCCGAGACCGCTGTCGAACTCGTCGGACAGCTCCGGAATCAGCGCACCCGGCTCGTCCTGCTCGAAAAACGTCGCCGTGTAGTCCGGCGGCTCGCCGGAGATCGCGACCGGTACCGGCTGCGGGCAGTCGGAGACCCACCAGCCGCCGCGCACGGTGGGCCAGCCTTCGACCCAATCGAGCGGATCCATCATCGCCGGCCGCTTAGTGAATCCGACCGAGTCGGCGAAGTACGGCGCGTCGACGTCGATCGCGTGATAGATCGTCCAGTGCTGGCCGGCGAGATCGGTCACGACGGTGTTGTGGCCTGGACCGACCCAGCGATTCCCGGTCGCCGCGAGAACGGGCGTACCGCCGACGCGCGCCGTGTTTAGCGACACCCCGTCGCGATCGACGAACGGCCCCGTCGGGCTTGTCGAGCGGCCGGCGTAGACGAGATAGCCCGAAAGCGGGCCGTTGCAGCAGCCGGCCGCCGACAAGAGCAGGACGTAGTCACCCTCGTGACGCACGACCTCGGGCGCCTCGAAGCGATCCCAGGCCGCGATCTGCACGGCGGTCGAGGGCGACGATGAGCGGCCGTCGGCCGACAGCTCGCGGACTTGGGTGCCGCCGTAGAAGCTGCCGTAATAGATGTAGCGCTGGCCCGCGTCATCGACAGTGACCTCGGGGTCGATCGTGGCGAGAAAATCACAGCCGCTGCCGTTTCGGCGCGGCTCGACGACCGGTGAGCCCGCGTTCGTGAACGGCCCCGTCGGCGTGGTGCTCGTCGCCACACCGATCGCGCTGTCGCTGCCGCAGTTCGTCTCGCCACTGACCGACGCCCGGGTATCCGTGACGCTGAAGTACAGGTAGTACAGGCCGTTGAAGTACTGGATCTCCGGCGCCCACAGGTTCGCCAGCGGCCAGGCCCAGCTCGGCCGCTCGCTCAGTGCGTCCCCTTCGTACCGCCAGTGAACGAGATCGGTCGAGCGTAAGACCGGGATCAGGTGATAGACATAGCCTCCGCCAGGCTCGCGGTCCCAGTCCCCCAGCGGGTCGGCCGTGCAGTACATGTACCAAGCGTCCTCGCCAGGCTGCTGCGAGCGAATGACCGTCGGGTCGGCGCAGCTCTCGACGCGCTCGCCGCCCGGTGTCGTCATCTCGAGCGGGTTAACGCGCGAATCGGCGGCCACCGCGAGGGGATACGTCGCCAGCGCCAGTGCGGCGAGGGTGATCGCGCTTCGGACACGGTTCGCACACGTCACAGCCATCACCCGGGAAAGATACAACCATCCGCCGCAGGACAGTCTCCCCCGACACGATGAAAAGGACTATCATTTCGTCATCGGCGGAGCGGTGACTCGCGCCACCGCGTTCAGCCCCGAGGGCTCGCTGCGGCTCTCGTCACAGTCAGACATCGAGCTCTCGACCACAGGGAGGGAGTGACGATGAAGCCATCACGCCGCAAGTTTCTCGAACAATCGCTCGTCACGATCGGTGCCTGCGCGCTGGCTCCCTTCGGTTGCCGTTGGGCCGGGATCGACACGGCGGCACCCCCTGCCACTGACCGGAAGCGCGCGAGCTCGTTCGAGCCGGCCTACCTCGAGTTGGAGCGAGGCGGTGAGCTCGCCCGGCGCGAAGAGCGGCTCTGGGAGCTGATGAAGAGCTGCCGTTGCTGTCCGCGTGAGTGCGGGGTCGATCGGATCGCGGGAGAGACGGGTGTTTGCAGCTCAACGGCCGAGCTGAAGGTCTACTCGGCAGGTCCGCACTTCGGCGAGGAGTCTCCTCTGGTGGGACGACGGGGCTCGGGGACGATCTTCTTTTCGAACTGTAATCTGCTGTGCTGTTACTGCCAGAACTGGGAGATCAACCATCGCGGCGACGGTCAGTACCGCAACCACGAGGATCTGGCTGTCATGATGCTCAGCTTGCAGGAGCGCGGCTGCCACAACATCAACCTGGTCACGCCGACGCACTTCGTGCCTCACATCGTCAAAGCGGTGCGCCTCGCCGCCGCCGAGGGATTGCGCTTGCCCCTGGTTTACAACACGTCGGGCTACGACAACCTCGAAGTCGTAAAGCTGCTAGACGGGATCGTCGACATCTATCTGCCGGACTTCAAGTACCAGGACGGAAAGCTCGCCGCCAAGTACTCGAACAGGGCGGCCGATTACCCGGAGGTGGCGGCGGCGGTGATCAAGGAGATGCACCGTCAGGTCGGCCGGCTCGAAGTCGACGAGGCCGGCGTGGCCGTCCGCGGGCTGATCGTCCGGCATCTCGTGTTGCCGCACAACATCGCCGGCACGGACCGCTTCGTCCGCTGGGTGGCCAAGGAGTTGTCGGCCGACACGTACGTCAACATCATGCCGCAGTACCGCCCCGAGCACCGGGCGTTCGATTATCCGAAGATCGCGCGCCGGCTGACGAGCGAGGAGTGGCAGCAGGCGATGGCGTGGGCCAGAGAGGCCGGACTTACGAATCTCGATGCGTGAAGCATCGATCGGGCGGCCCGGCCAGCAGGTAGAGGCCGAGGCCACACAGCGCGGTGACCAGCCCCGCCAGCGCTATCAGCGGCCGCTCGATGAGCGCGTGGACGATCATCCACGCGGACAGAGCCGTAAACATAATCGGCGTCAGCGGGTAGCCCCACGTTCGGTAGGGTCGCGTCAGCTCCGGCTCGCGCCAGCGCAGCACGACGACGCCGACGACCGTCAGTGCAGCCGACAGCGCCAGCGTAAACCCGATGTAGGTCAGTAGCGCTTCGAACGTGGCGGTCACGATCATCACCATCGCGAACAGCGTCTGGAGCGCGATCGCGGCGAGCGGTCCTCCCTGCTCCGTGCGCCGACTCAGGATTCTCAGCCGCGGGTAGTCCTCGCCCATCGTCTGATAGACGCGGGGGCCCGTCATCGTCATCGCGCTCGCCGACGAGACGAGCGCGAGCGCGATGACGCCCGAAAGGACGGCTCCGAGTCCTTCCCCGAACAGCCGCGTCGTCGCGACGTGGCTGATCTCGACGACTCCGGAAAGCATCTCGGCCGGGGCGGCTGAAAGAAACACGGCGTTGAGACCGAGATAGAGCAGGATGACGATCGTCGTGCCGGACACGAGCGCCAGCGGCAGCGTCGTCGCTGGCCGACGCACTTCACCGGCCAGGTAAACGGCACCGTTCCAGCCGCTGTAGGCGAACGAAACGAGGATCAGTCCGATCGCGAACGGCGCCGACGCGATCGTGTCGAGCAGAGCCGGCGCGCTTTCGCCGAGAATCCGCTCGGGTCGTCCCCGAACGAATCCGCCGACGATCACGAACAGGATCAGCGTCACCTTGGCGATCACGAGGACGTTCTGTACCCGGCCTCCGATCGTGACGTGCGCAGCGTGCAACGTGGCAAGGACCGCCAGAAGGATCATCGCGGCCCAGAACGGATCGGCCGCGGGAGCGATTGCGGTGAGATACCTCCCAAACGCCAGAGACGTCGCGGCGATCGGCGCCGAAAAGCCGACCACGAGCGAGAGCCAGCCGGCAACGAAGCCAACGGCCGGGTGGTAGATACGAGACAGCAACTGATACTCACCGCCGCTTCGGGGCAGCGCCGCGCTCAGCTCGCCGTAGGCGAGTGCGCCGCACAGGGCGAGCAGTCCTCCGACGAGCCAGACGATCAGGACTGCCGGCGGCGATCCCGTGCTGCGAACGAGAAGTCCGGTCGTCGTGAACACACCCGTTCCGACCATGCTGGCCACGACGATCAGCGCGGCCGTCGTGGCGCCCAGCCGGCGAGGAGACGACTGCTCGTCCTGGCGCGGAGGCATGCTTCACTTTACATCGGGCGTGGTCGGCACTGGCTATAATGCGACGAGCGCGAGGATCTTCGGGCTGCGACGGCCTCTGCCGCTTTCGTGGAGGAGTGAGAAGATGGCGCCACAAACGGCCTCTCCGCTGATCGAGCACCTCTCCTGGGGCCGCGTCGAGATCGAAGGCGGGCGGGTGTTCAAAGACGCGAAGCTGTTTCCCGGCGGCGCGAGGGAGTGGGACTGGCGCGAAACGGGCACCGCTCACACGCCCGGTATTCAATTCGCCGACGTCGAAGAACTGCTCGAGCACGGTGCAGAAGTGGTCGTACTCGCGCGAGGCATGAACGGGCGACTTGAAGTCCCCGCCGAGACGCTCGACGTCTTAAAGCAGAGAGGCATCACCGTTCACGTGCTGGGGACGGAGGAAGCGGCCCGCGTCTACAACGAGCTGGCAGAAGAGACCCCGGTCGGCGGCCTGTTCCACTCGACCTGCTGAGGCTGCGCTCTCCGGCAGCACTTTCCTGGGCACGTACGTCTATCGGATCGAGGCGACTCATGAGGTGGCTCCAATCGATCATCTTGCTCGCGCTTCTCGCCGGATGCCGCGGGACTCCCGAGCAGGCCGCTTCCTCGGCGCAGCAGCGGTGGCAAGACGAGGCCGACCGGCTCGCGCACGAGATTCTGATCCTCGACGGTCACGTCGACCTGCCGTTCCGGCTGTATCGATCTTTCGAGGACGTCTCCGTCGGCACGGATTCGGGACACTTCGACTATCCGCGCGCCCGCCAGGGAGGCCTCGACGCTCCGTTCATGTCGATCTACGTGCCGTCGAGCTACGAGGGCAAACCGGAGGCCAAGCAGGTGGCCGACGAGCAGATCGCGATCGTCGAGCGACTCGTCAGCGAGCACCCGGACAAGTTCGCCCTCGCCACGTCGGCCGACGAGATCGAGGCGGCGTTCGCGGCAGGCAAGATCGCGCTCCCGATGGGGATGGAAAACGGCGCCGCGATCCTGGGGGACCTCGAGAACCTGCGCTCTTTCTTCGAGCGAGGCATCCGTTACCTCGGCCTCACGCATGACAAGGACAACCATCTCGGTGACTCGTCCTTCGACGAGCGACACACGTGGAGCGGACTGAGCCCGTTCGG
>CP070706.1:3488437-3495267 GCA_020350085.1 Acidobacteriota bacterium | reverse complement strand
GTACGATGCCGCACCCATCGCAGTAGACGATCGGGATCGGTGTACCCCAGTAGCGCTGGCGTGAGACGCCCCAGTCCTTGAGACGGAATTGCACTTCGGCCGATCCGAACCCGTGCTCGGCCGCGTGCTGCGTCATGCGCTCCCTGGCCGTCGCCGTGTCGAGACCATCGAACGGTCCCGAGCTCACCAGCAGGCCGTCTTCCGTGTAGGCCTCGCTCATCGCGGCGCCGGCCGCCACGTTGCCGTCGGCCGGTCGGATGACGGGGCGGATCGGCAGGCCGTATTTCTTGGCGAACTCGAAGTCGCGTTGATCGTGAGCCGGCTGCGCGAAGACGGCCCCCGTGCCGAACTCCATCAGCACGAAATTGGCTAACCAGATCGGTACTCTCTCTCCGCTGAACGGGTTGATGGCGTAGCGGCCGGTAAACACGCCTTCCTTCTCGCGATCCTCGTCTGGCCGCAGGCCTGCCGCTTGCTGCTCGCGCATGAACGCCGACACCGCCGCTTGCTGCTCGCTGCCGTGGGCAAGTCGAGCGGCCAGCGGATGGCCGATCGCCAGAAACACCGCGGAGCATCCGTAAACCGTGTCGATACGGGTCGTGAAAACCTCGATCGAGGCATCCCGTGCGTCCACCTCGCCCAGCACCTCGAACGTGAAACGGCAGCCCTCGCTGCGACCGATCCAGTGGCGCTGCATGGCGAGCACGCGTTCTGGCCAACCCTCGGCCAGATCGTCGAGACCTCGAAAGAGCCGTTGCGCGTAACCGGTCGTGCGAATGAACCACTGATCGAGCTCGACGATCGACACCGGAGTGTCCTCGTGTCGCCAGCAACAGCCCGCCGGGGTGACCTGCTCGTTGGCCAGCACCGTGTTGCATCTCGAACACCAGTTCTGCGGCCGACGCGCGCGGTAAACGAGATCGTGCGCCAACATGCGCAGGAAGAACCATTGGTTCCAACGGTAATAACTCGGGTGGCAAGTAGCGATCTCTCGGCGCCAGTCGTAGCTGAAGCCTATCCGCTGCAGCTGCTCGCGCATCTGTCGGATGTTGCGATAGGTCCACTCGGCGGGCGCCACGCCCTGTTTGATCGCGGCGTTTTCCGCCGGCAGGCCGAGCGCGTCCCAGCCGATCGCGTGAAACACGTTCTTACCGCGCATGCGCTCGAACCACGCCACGGCGTCGCCGATCGAGTAGTTGCGCACGTGACCCATGTGCAGCGCCCCGGACGGGTACGGCAGCATCTCGAGACAGTAGTACTTGTCCCGGGCTTCGTCTGGCTCGACTTCGAAGACCTTCTCTACCGACCATCGTTGTTGCCAGCGCTGCTCGACTTGTCGTGGATCATAGGCCATCAACAATATCTCCCGCTCCGCGTGATCCGCCTCGCGAGACCGATGCTTCAGCCACGGATCAGGGATCCTTCTTCCAGCCGGCGGCGAATACCGTCCAGCACCCCGTTGACGAACGCGCCCGATTCCTCACCGCCGAAGATCTTCGCCAACTCGACCGCTTCGTCGAGGATCACCGCCGCCGGCGTATCGGGCTCATCGAGCAGCTCGAACAGCGCCAGACGCAGCACGTTGCGATCCACCACCGCCATCCGCTCGATGCGCCAGTGGGCCGAGCCAGCTCGTATCAGATCGTCCAGCCGATCACGCTCGCGCGCGACGCCGCGAGCCAGCCGTTCAGCGAAGTCACGCGCCACCGGGTCTAGCGCGATCTCGGTTTGGCTGCCGTCAAGCAAACCGAGAAAGCTCTGCAGTACCTGCTCGATCAGATCACCCGACTGATCGGCCTGGTAAAGCATCTGCAACGCCGCTTCGCGGCCGCGGTGTCGCGCTCCCATCGGATGGTCCGCCTCGCTCAGCGCCCCGGTAACTGGCGCAAGAGCTGCGCCATCTCGATCGCACTCATCGCGGCTTCAAAGCCCTTGTTGCCGCCTTTGCCACCGGAACGGTCGAGCGCCTGCTCCGTCGATTCGCACGTGAGCACCCCGTTGGCCACGGCGATGCGCGTGTCGGCAGCCACGCGATCGAGGGCTCGCGTGACGACGGCGGCGAGGTGATCGAAATGGGGTGTCTCCCCGCGCACGAGCGCCGCCAGACCGAGCAGCGCGTCCGGCGGCGTCTTTCCCGCCGCCAAGGCCCGCAGCGCCTGTGCGAGCTCGAAAGCACCGGGAACGCGAGCCACGGTGATCGCGTCTTCGGAGGCGCCGTGACGGGACAGGGCGTCGAGAGCACCGGCCAGCAGGCGTTCGGTGACGCGGCTGTTGAAGCGCGCGAGCACGATACCGAAGCGTAGATTCTGTGCGTCGAGGCGTCCGGCCAGCTCGATCATGATTTGTGCTCTCCGAAACGGATCCGCAGCGACGGAGTCCAACATCGACCGTAAACGGCGGAAGGCGTTGAATCTACCACTGCGGGTCAGACCAGTCCACTGTTCGGAGAGCCCGCGAGAGGAACTGCGTTGCGGCCCTCAGTCGCCGGCCCCGCCTCCGAGAACGCGCCCCACGATCGGTGCCAGACGCTCGATGGTCTCTGCCGGCATCGCTGAGCGCGGCGTGATGATGGCGTGATCGAGGGCCCTCGCGCAGGGACACTTGCGCTGTGCAGGCAAGTTCTGCGCCAGCGCGCTGACCGCATCACGTGCGCGCTCGGCATTGGTCTTCAGCCGCTCGACGACGGTCTCGACCGTGACGTGGTCCTCGTCGTCTCTCCAACAGTCGTAGTCCGTCACCAAAGCCAGCGTGGCGTAGCAGATCTCGGCCTCGCGGGCGAGCCGCGCTTCCTGCAGATTCGTCATGCCGATCACGGCCGCGCCCCACGAGCGGTACATATGCGACTCCGCCCGGGTCGAGAACTGGGGCCCTTCCATGCACACGTACGTCCCGCCCTCGTGGACTCGAGCGCCCGCCTGCTTAGCCGCCGCGGCAGAGGAAGCGGCGAGCTGCCGACACACGGGTTCGGCCATCGACACGTGAGCCACGACGCCGTCGCCGAAGAAGGTGTCGGCCCGGTGACGCGTGCGATCGATGAACTGGTCCGGAACCAGGACGTCCAATGGCGCGATGTCTTCTCGCAACGAGCCGACCGCTGAGGCAGAGAGCAGAAACTCGACGCCGAGCGTTTTCATCGCGTAGATGTTGGCGCGGTAGTTGATCTCGGTCGGCATCAAGCGATGCTCGCGGCCGTGTCGGGCGAGAAACGCGACCGACACGTCCCCGAGCATGCCGATGATGATGCGGTCGCTCGGCTCACCGAATGGCGTGGTGACGTCGCACTCGCGCCACTCGCTCAGCTTCTCGAGCGCGTACAGACCACTTCCTCCCAGCACACCGACGCGGGCTGCCGGACGCGACGAGGTCATCAGCGGCCGCCTCTTCGGGGCAACATATCGGCCGGATCGGGGGGTGGCTCCTCCTCGCCTCTCTGCACTCGATCGCGGCGCAGCACCGTTTCTCGAAGATCCTGTGCGGCTCCACGAGCGGCTGACGGGTTCGACTCGCGACGAGACATGATCCCCGAGTGGAGGAAGTACAGCCCGGGATCCGCCGTGATCGCGATGCCGAGCCCGAGCAGTTCGTCGCGATCTCGCCGTTGATCCCAACTGCGGACGGTCACGAACGGATGGGCCACACTCATCCCTGCCCGGCGTAGAGCATCTCCCTTGGCCGAGGAATCGCTCTCGACCACGTGCACCGTGATCGGCGGCAGATGGAAGTCGTAGGCGGCGAGCGCGTACGCGGATCGGTCGAGACCCATCTCGCCCGCATCGCCAGCGAAGGAGGTCAAGATCTGGCGAGCGGTCTTCACGTAAAAGCGGCTGTCGTCGAGATAGAACAGTCGCACGAGCACCCGCACCATCTCCGCGTTGGCCTTAAGAGGGAAAACCGGCGATCGCAGCGGTACCGGCGCGTCCTGTCTCGGAATCGTGTCCATCAGCGCGCCGGTCTCGGAGTCGACCAGGTTCGCCACGGCCGATCGGGCGATGTCGCGCGCCGCGGCCAGCCAGTCCCGCCTGCCCGTCGCTTCGTAGGCGGTCACGAACGTCTCCGCAGCATGGACCTGATCGTCGAGAACGAGGTTGCCGGGCGGCACCGCCACGCCGTCGATGACGGCGCGAGGAACACCGCGTCCGGCGCGATAGCGCTTTTCTCGAACGAATCGCGCCGCCGCGAGCCCGCGGCGCACGAGATCGCCGTCGCCGAACGCGCACCCCGCACGAATCAGCGCGGTGGCTGCTAGCGCGTTCGACGCGGTGATCACGACATCGTCACGCCCTTCGGGGCAGGTCTCGCAAACGGCGTTGAAAAAGGCGCCGTCCTTGGCCGAGAAAGACGCGTCGATCCACGCCGCCAGCTTCAATCCTCGTTCTCTGTAAGTGCGACGCGCGGTGACGCGGTAGGCCAGCGCGAGGAGCTCCAAGAATCGAGCATTACGATCGAGAAGCTTCTCCTTCTGCGGGTCCTCCCAGTCGAGACCACCCGCCATGCGGTACAGCCCGCCGTCTGCTGGATCTGTCAACCGGGCAGCGAGAGTCTCGAGCGAGGACGTGCCGAGCAGGCGCCATGGATCTTCGGCCTCTCCCGAGAGCGTCAGCATCAGCTCGATGAGGTCTAAAAGCGGTAGCCGAGGCGGGCCGCCGACGTAGCGCCGTTCGACGTCGAAGGTCAGGCGCATCTGTTGGGCATGCCTCCAGACCAACGACTCGCTCGGCTTGCCCGAGCCGGGACGGGCTCTTTCGACCGATCGATCGGACTGCTCGAGAGAGATTGCGAGCGCCTTGTCCTTTGCGGCCCGGTAGTAGTGGATCGATTCGCTGAGCAGCCGAGACATCTCGGCAGCCGGCACGTACCCGGTCGAAAGTCGCCGCGGCACGGGGATGCCGTCTCCGATCAAGACGTACAGCGGCCGGCCGTCGGGAAGCAGGATGCTCGTCGCGGGCCAACCCGGCGCGGCGTAGCGGCGCACCAGGTCGGGCCGGAGGTCGGCACGCTCGCGGATGGCGACGTATCCACTCTGCAGCTGACGTGCTACCTCTTCGTCAGCCCAGACCTCCCGGCGCGCGTCCGCTACCGCGGGGCTCCACGGCATCTCCAGAACCAGCAGAATCAGTCGATCCTCGACCAGCGCCCTGCGGAACGCCGCGGGCGTGAAGCTGTGCCACTCGACGCGGGCCGGAGCCACCGGCGAGGCCGCCGGCTGATGCTCAGGTTGAACGGGCGTGTCCCCGGCGAGGCTAGGCCTGAGGGCGGGGCCGCAGCAGATGACGAGCACGGAGAGCGCGAGCCCGCGGCGCCAGGCCGCGCAGAAACGAGCCTCTCGGAATACCTGTCCCGGCATGGGCTTCTCCCTGGCAGGGGCGCGTGGGGCGCCCTTTGCGCCGGGAGATTATGCCGTGCCGAGGCGGCGTGGGCACCGGGCGTGGCAAAACGACCTGTGCGAGTCGTGACGGGAGAAGCCCGTGTCGGAGCGGCGCGAAGCGCTTTCGGCCGAAGTGTTCATGAATCATCCGGGTTACGGGGGCGCAGCGATCGTGATGGTCAATCGCGTCGTTCCGACGCGGATCTCGTCGCCGTCCTGCAGCTCCGTGGTCGTCACGCGCTGGTCGTTGACGAACGTACCGTTGGTCGATCCGAGATCCTTCAGCAACACGCACGTCCCGCCGTAGACCTCGAGACTGGCATGGCGGCGAGAGATCTTCTGATCGGCGAGGCTGATTTCGACTTGCCCGCGACCGATGAGCACCCGAGACCGCGTGATCGGGAAGCTGGACCCCGCATCCGGGCCGTCGATGATGTCGAGCGAGACCTCCCAGCCGTCCGGCAGCGGCACGCGCGCCAGCTCGTCACCAGCCGGTTCGGGGGCCGCCAGACCCCCCGCCACCGAGGGCGCGGGGATCAACACCGTCTTGCTGGACCGCTGTGGCGATGCGTGGCACCGGGGGCATCGGCCGCGGGTATCGAGAGCGGCTCGACAATCCGGACAGCGTAGCCGCTCGCTCATCGCTCCGCGCCTTTCGGATCATCGAACACATCCCGCAGCGCGCGGCCGGTCCGCTCGAAGAACTGTCGCGCCATCGAGGCCAGCTCGGGTGCGTCGCGGTCCGCCACGATCTTCTCGAGACGCGAAGCCGGAAAAAACTGCAGCGAGGCCGACAGCGGACCCGTCTCTCCGCGACTCCACTGCGCGATCCACCGATCCCACTCCTGAATCGCCAGCCCATCGAGAGCGATGCCAGCGGCATCCAGCCGTTTCAACACGCCGAAGTGCTGCTCGCGCGGGTCACGCAGATAGACCACCGCGAGCGTCTCGGGGCCGAACACCTCCTCCCCGTCCTGGTGCGCGGGGCCTCGATGCCCCCCCTCCGTCAGTTCGATCAGCACTCCCCCGACATCGCGCGGGTGGAGGAAGGCGACCTGCGCGCCCCCGGCGCCAGGTCGAGGTCCCCCGCCGACGGGCTCGATACCGGCCTCGCGCAACCGTGCAAGCAGCGCGCCGAGATCGTCCGTGCGCAGACAGACGTGGTGCAGTCCCTCCCCGCGCTGCGAAAGGAACTTCTCCATCGGCGAACCACTGGCGAGCGGCTCGAGAAGTTCCACGTAGGATTCACCGATCGGAAGAAACCAGGTGCGGACCGCTTCGGACCGTACGTCATGGACACGTTCCACGGACAAGCCGAGCTGCTCCGTCCACAACCGCAGACGGGCGACGGGATCGCGAACCGCGATGCCGAGATGATCGATCCCGAGGATGCGTCCTTGGCTCACGAACCGGCGTCCCCGTCCTCAGGCCTTGGCAGCTGCGTCGTCGATGGTCTCGACGGCTG
>CP070706.1:3480885-3488337 GCA_020350085.1 Acidobacteriota bacterium | reverse complement strand
CGCTACGGGTTCAAGAAGGTCCTGATCATCTCCTACCTGGCCTACCTGCCGTCGATCCTGCTGCTGATCTTCACCAAGAGCTTCTCCGGCATCGCGCTGACCATGCTCAGCATCGGGCTGGCCGCCGGGATCTTCAAACCGCTGATTTCCGGAACCGTGCGTGCCGTGACCGACAAGACGAACAAGACGCTCGGCTTCGGCGTGTTCTACGCGATGGTCAACGTCGGCGGCTCGTTCGGACCGATCGTGGCCGGCCGGCTGCGGGCGATCTCGTGGGACTATGCCTTCATCGCCGCGGCGATCTCGATCGGTCTGATGCTGCTGATCACGATCTTCTTCTACAAGGAGCCGGAGCGTGAATTCGAGGGCGTGACTCTCGGGAGCAAGTTCAAGGACATCTGGACCGCGCTGAGCGATGTGAAGTTTTCCTTCTTTCTCGTGCTGCTGGGGTTTTTCTTCTGGCTTCCATTCTGGGCGTTTTTCAACCTGTGTGCGATCTACGTCGATCGCAACGTCGATACGGCTCAGCTTTATCTGAACATCAAGAGCTTCTTTGGCGTGCTCTTGTTGCCTATCGACGGCTTGTTCGGGAGCCAGATCGGTACCGCCATCGCGAACTTTTTCTCCCACGTCGAGGAAGACGGCGTGCGGCGCGTTCTCGGCGAGACGATCTCGCACACCGGCTACATCATCATGATCGTTCAGGTGTTCGTCTCGAGCATTTTCGAGAAGTACAAGCCGATGCCTTCGTTCATGTTCGGACTGCTGGTCTCGGCGATAGGCTTCGTGATTCTCGGCGCTGCGATGACCGGCGCGGCGGCGCTGGTGTTTCTCGGGATCTTCCTCTTCGCCGTCGGAGAGATGATCACCTCGCCGCGGATTCAGGAGTACATCACCTGGATCGCGCCGAAAGAGAAGGCGGGCCTCTACATGGGAGCGAACTTCCTGTCGGTGATGATTGGTGGGCTGACGAGCGGCCTGTATACCTGGCTGTATGGCGTTTATAGCGACTCGGGACACCCCGAGTACGTGTGGTACACGCTCGCTGGACACATGATCGTGGCGATCGTCGTCATCTGGCTGTTCACCAAGACGGCCGGGGAATTCCGCGAGCTGGATGCGTGAGAAATGGAGCCGGGGGCCGACTGCGGATCCAATCCGCTGCCTGCCCCCGGCTCGCTGTCCCCCTTGTGCGGGTGTGCGACGCGACTAACGGCCGGGTTTGATCAAGCTCCTTGCCATCCTCACCCAGGCGAGCAGGCGGTCCAGTTCCTCCCGCGCGTCGTTCGGTGATTCACCGGCGGCGAGCCGCCGGGAGTAATGGCTCAGTCCTTCGAACAGCAGCACCTGAGAGCCGGTCAGCAGCTCGTCGGAGTCATCGACGAACGCGCTGACACGAAATACCGGCAAGTCGCCGAAGGTCGCCAGAAGAAAACCGCGCGGCGTGCGCCAGCCGACGACGAAATCGAGCGCCCCGGGAAGAACCACCTCGAAGTCGGGCTCGCCAAGTAGGCTGTCGAAGTGTTCGATCGCGCGGAGCTTCCCGTCGTTGGCCTGGAGCAGCAGCGATGCGTCGACGAGTGTGCCACCGTCTCTGAAGTACAGGTCGCCGTCGAGCAACGTCAGGCCCGCCGATGCGTTTACCGGTTCGCCGTCTGCAGCAGGCACTTGCACGACACTGTGGAGGTACACGTTCTGATCGACCTTCAGATAACCGCGTGCTTCGATCGGGATCACGCGACGGACATCTTCGGGGCCGGCCCCCAGCGAGAGCTGGAACGGAGCCAGCGGGTTGTCGACTCCCGGCAACAACTCGGCGCGCAGCTGCGCAGAGAGATCTCCGTAGTCGCCTCCCGCGCGATCCCCGACGCTTGCGGCCTTGATGCGAGCCGAACCCATCGCGACCAGCGTCGCGATGAGGGCGAACAGCATCCAGTGGGAGGGAGCTAACGACGCGCGAGTCACGAGGGGCTCGGCTCCATCAAGGCCGCCGTCGGAGCGTCCGACGGCACGCAGTTGCCGGCCAAGGTACGGGCAAGGTTTTCCGTGGCAACTCCAACAATGGCAACGAATTGAAATCGGATCGCTGCGGACGCGCTTGGATCTCGATTCTTCGCGTCGAGCTGGTCTGTGCCGGAGCCACAGGCCACAATGGCGACGTTTCAGGAAGCGAAGACGGAGGAGCCGTTCGGATGCTGAGACTTGGCTATCATCGCCCTCGAATCGGATCAAGAAGACGCTGGCTTCCCATCGCGATGCTGCTCGCTGCTTCCGGCGTTCTGACTTCGGCCGCCGAACAGCGGTTGGCGATCGCGTTGCTCGACGAGGCTACTGTCGCGGTTTTCACGCAGGCGGGCGAGCGCGTGGCCTCGGTGCGGACCGGTGCGGGTCCTCGCTACCTCCTCGTGCGCGGCAACACGCTGTTCGTTGCCAATCGCGGCGTAGGGGACGAGCCCGGATCGACGCTGACGCAGATCGATCTCGACAAGCTCGAACCGCGACGAACGGTAAAGGTGTGCGATGCCTGCGCACCGCGCGCCATGGCTTTTGACGGGGCGGGGCATCTGTGGTTCACAGGTCAGGCACACCGCGCCGTCTATCGCGCCGACGCACCGGCTTACGACGAGCCGGCCGGCTCGGTGCTGGTCGCCTGGGGTTGGCCTACCGAAGTCGCCCGCATCGGCGACACGCCTCTCATCGTCGTCGGTCTGCGCGGCTCGCCGCTGGTGTCGGTCATCGACACGCTCGAGATGCGGGCCTCGCGCGTGGACGTCTTCCCCAGTCCCGAGCTCGTCGTGGCGCGGCCTGGATCGGACGAGATCTGGCTCGGTTCGATGCAGCACGCACGGGTGGCGCGTCTGAATCGGGGCGCGAGCACCGCCACGCTCGATCAGCAGGTCTTCGAGCTCGACTCACCGTTGGGCGATCTCGCTTTCACGCCGGACGGGCGCTGGCTGCTGCTGACGGCCGTCGAGTCGCGCGAGATGCTGGCCGTGAATCCCAAAGACGGCTCGATCGCCGCGCGCGCGCAGCTGTCGGCACCTCCAGCGCGAGTCGCGATCAGCGGCGATGGACTAACGGCAGCCGTCAGCTTGCCCGAGCTGAGCGAGCTCGTTCTCGTCCGTTTGGATGAGGCCTCAGGCCGGGCCCCCGGTCTGAGCCTCGGCGGCTCGCTGGCGATCGAAGGGAGCATCGGCGACCTGCTCTGGGTGCCCTGACTCGAGTCCGGCGGTCCGTTGCTCCTCGGACCCATCCGAGATCGACCCTGCTCCGGCGTGGGACCTATGTTCCTTCCCTAGGTTGCTGACCCGGACGAGGGAGAGCTCTCATGCATCCGCTCATCGATAACGCGGAGCGAGCGCTCGCCGAGGGGGACGCCGGTCGGGCCGTGGCCCTCGCCGGCCGAGCCCTGAGCGGGGGCGCACCGCGGCTGGCGGCCTGGCACATCGTGTCGGACGGGCTCGCGACGGTCCTGCGGCGCACCGGTCTGCTCGGGCCCGGCTTCCAGCGCGGAGCGCTGCGGCCGAGCGAGCTGCGAGAGAACCCCTCTAACTGGCCGTCGGCCTGGGCCGTTCGGGATCTGGTCGAGGAGCTGCAGCGAGCCCTGCACGCCCTGGTGCAGGAGGGCGAGACGCGGGCCGCGCAGCAGATCTTCGAGCTCGGCGAGGCGGTGAGCGAAATCGAGTGTGACCGCGCGCCGCCCAACGGGTCACCGAGCGGGCGCGTGGTCTCACTGCTGTGCTGCGAGCGTCCCGAGCTCCTCGATCGCACTCTGGCGGACCTGCTCGCCTCGGACCTTCCCGCCTCTGACCTGGTCCTGTTCGAAGACGCGAGTCGCGATCCTGGTGTGCTCGACCGCCTCCGTCAGCTCGACGGCGGCGCCCACCGCCTGCACCTGCTCGTGAACCGCGGCTTCAGCTCGAGAAGCTGGGCCGGCAATCACAACGTCGTGCTCGACTACGTCGAGCGCGAGCTCGCTGGGTTCGAGACGCTGATCCTGCTCGATACCGACATGGCGCTCGCACGGGACTGGTGGTCGTGTACGCAGTCGCTGTACCGAGCGCTTCGGGACCGGCAGCTCAGCGAAGGACGTCTCGGCGTCATTACGGCATTTCACGCCGAGCCATCACATCCCACCTTGCGAACGATCCATTGCGACGGCGTGGCGGCGCGGATCAAAACCACTGTCGGCGGTTGCCAGCTCGTGGTGCCTCGCGAGACCTATCTCGACGCTCTCGGACCCTTCGACCATCTCGCCGACTGGGGTTGGTGCGCAAGGCTGCGTGCCGCCGGCCGATACGCGGCCTGCGTGGTTCCCAGCCGAGCTCAGCACCTCGGCGACGACAGCCTGCTGTTTCACTGCGTGCACGACCATGCCGGCGACTTCCTCCGGTGAAGACCGGGGGTGAAACGTGAGCGACACGCGGCTCGTGATCCAGCTCGAGCGCCTGGGTGATCTCGTCCAGACATTGCCGGCGCTCAAATTGCTCGCGGGCGAGTCGGCTCGCACGAGATTCGCCGTTCAGCAGCCGCTCCACGACTGGGCGGCCAAGCTGGTCCCGCCAGATGTCGAGCCCGTCGCGGCGTCGTCCGATCACCTGAGCGCGTTGCTCGATGCGCTCGCGCATGGGGCACGCGAGCAGCACCTCGCCCCTGCCGCCAAGAAGCTGGCCGACTCACTCGGAAGCGAGCGTCCCGCGTTCGTCGTCAACCTGACCTGGCATGCGGCGGGCGCGGCGCTGGCGTCGGCCTACGACGAGCAACGGGTCGTCGGTCCGATCATCAGCGGGACGGAGCGACTGAACCCGCAGTTCTGGGCGGCCTACCCGATCGCCGCCGTCGATGCGCGCCCCTTCGGACGAGTGCACATGTCGGATGTCCGGCGTTTTCTCGTCGAGCAGGCGCTCGGCGGCGCGCGCTCGGATCCACCGGAACCAACTCCCGAGCCGACAGACGAACGAGGCGACGTCGTTCTGATCGTGGGTGCTGGCGACCGGCGACGCTTCTGGCCGGCCGAGCGCTGGGGCCAGCTGGCTGCGGCGCTGGGAGCGGCCGGCCGGCGGGTCCGACTGGCCGGAGGGCCCGCGGAACACGAACGGGGCGAGCAGGTCGCCCAGGTCGCTCGCCTCCTGGGCGCCCCGGCTGAAAACCTCTGCGGAGCGCTCGGGCCGGATCAGCTCGTGCTCGTGTTGCAACAGGCGGCGCTCGTCGTCGGCGCGGACACCGGACCGACACACCTCGCGTGCTGGCTCGCGCGCCCGGTGGTGATGCTCATGGCGGGACGGGCCCACGTGTGGGAGACCGGGCCGCGCGAGCCCGGGAATGTGGCCGTGCAGGCGCTGCCCGTCGGCAACGCGGCGATGTCCGCGATCCCACTGGAGCTCGTCCGCGAGATCGCGATGGCGAGACTCTCCGGTCGGCCGCCGTCGAGGCCTGCAGGTCCCCGAGCGCCGTACACTGCAGCGCCGCACGCCGGATCGTGTCAGGTCTATCGCAGCGCGAAATCGGATCCCCGCTGCGGACTCGACGGCGTGGTGTACGAAGGCCACGGGGCCGACGACGACGAGACGGCGGCCAGTCGTGCCCTGATCGCCTTGCTGGCGGGCGTGGCGGGCCGTCGCCCCGACGAGTCATTCGCTAGCGCGTGCCTCGCTCGCTGCCTGGCCCGCGATCCAGGGCTCGCCGAGGCGTCGTCGCGGGCGCACGATCTGGCGACCACCGGCGGTGGCCAAGCAAGAAAAGCAGCGCAAGCGCTGGCTGCGGGCGAGCCGCGCCGCGCTGTCGAGACGCTTCGCAGCGCGTCCGCATCCGTCGAGCAGCTGGCCGAGGCTCTCGTCGCACACCGCATCACCATCCCGCTCGGCGCGTGCTTGCGCGTGGCGCTCGAGCACCTGCCCGCCGCGAGCCCCGAGCGCGTGGTCGATGAACTCGCCTCTCTCTTCGAGCGAGCGGGCCGTGCGACAGCCTTGGTGGCCCGGGCCGCTTCGGCCCCCAGCACAGCTTGATCCGTGTGCGCCGGGGCCGATCGACGGGCAGAATCTCCCCGCCGATTCGAGCCCTGGGCGAGCCCGACGGGAGGCCGACCGGAGCCGATCCACGTTGACCACGAGG
Organism: Acidobacteriota bacterium; assembly: GCA_020350085.1. GTDB lineage: Bacteria > Acidobacteriota > Polarisedimenticolia > J045 > J045. The sequence continues at coordinate 3,482,226 of CP070706.1, read as the reverse complement.
TCGAGCATGATGCCAGCGAGAACGAGCCACCCGCGTCCGGCGGCATCCGTCGCCAGCGCGCTGCTTCTCGTCGCCGCTTGGGCGTTTATTCCCGGATGCGGCTTGCCGGCGAGTCGGTGCGCGCAACGCAGTCTCGATCTGGTCACAGGAGACGTGCTGCCTGCGCTGACCGTGCGCTCGCTCGACGATCAGCCGATCGACATCCACGAGCTGATCGACGGCAAGATCGCCGTGGTCGATATCTGGGCCACCTGGTGCGGCCCGTGCATGGCGGCGATTCCGCGGCTGCAAGCGCTGCACAATCGCTACGCCGACCGCGGTTTCACGATTGTCGGCCTGCTGACCGACAGGAATGCGAGCCGCATCGGACCAACGATCGTCGAGCGGCGCGGGATCGGCTATCCGATCGTCCTCGACGATTTCGGCGAAGAGCTCAATTGCGCGTGGGGCAGCCCGCCGGCCATCCCGTACATGCTGCTCGTGGATCGCGACGGGGCCGTCGTCGATATCTTTCGCGGTACGGTCGGTGTAGCTGCTGTCGAGCGCCGCGTCGAGCTACTGTTCCGCGAGGAGTCGGCGCAGGCGGCGAGATCATCCTCGCGCGCGACGTCGTCGTAGAGCGCGTCATGGATCATCCGGCCTAGGAGTCTGTGCGGTAGAACGATTGCGAGCGTTCTACAGCGCAGGCTCCTAGACCCTCTCGTACGAGACGACGGATTCCCTGCGTACGGCGCCGGCCACCGGCCGAGCTGCTGGACGGCGCCGCGTTGCTGGCTTGCCGGGGGCTTCGTTCGCGGTGGTTGCAACAGACCGGCTCAACCCTGATCATTCTGAAGGCGATGCGTCCGAGCTGTCGCCGGGACACACGCGGCCTCGCGGCGCGACGCTCTTGTCAGTGAAGCGAGCCAACCCGGAGCGCGCCCGAGCGCGCTTTTCTTCGATGAATCATCGAATCATCCGGGCTAACTCATGACGAGCAAAGTCTAAAGGGTGGTCGGAGCGATGGATCTGGGACTGCAAGGAAAGGGAGCGATCGTCACCGGCGGGAGCCTGGGAATCGGCCGCGCCATTGCGCTCGAACTGGCCCGCGAAGGCGCCCACGTCGCGGTCAACTATCGGCGCCACGACACCGAAGCCAGGCACGTCGTGGACGAGATCGGGCAGCTCGGTCGAAAGGCGCTCGCGGTGAAGGCCGACGTCTCGAGCTATCAGGATGCCGTACAGATGGTCGAGCGCGTGGTGGACAATTTCGGGCGGCTCGACATCCTCGTCTGCAACGCCGGCATCACGTGGGATGGAGTGATCTGGAAGATGACCGAGGAGCAGTGGGACTCGGTCATT
>CP070706.1:3476975-3480785 GCA_020350085.1 Acidobacteriota bacterium | reverse complement strand
TGGCCTGTCGCAAAGAGTGCTTCCGCCACTGCGAGATCGACCAATAGCCTAGTTTCGACCTCGGTCGAGCTGTCCACGTAACCGCGGGCATCTTGGGCAATGCGTAGCGCTGTCCGGGGACGTCCCAGCCGCAGGGCATATAGCGAAGCGGTGGCGAATTGTTTGGCCGTCATGTCGAAGTTGCCCACCTTGCGGTACGCGCGCCCGGAGTCAAGCACGCTTTGGTGGGCTTCACGAATGAGGGACGTCCGGAACAGGACCGCCGCTCTTGCTCCGAGCAAGAAAGCTCTAAGGTCGATCGAAAGCTCCTTATGATTCAGATGTTCTTCGACGATGCCTGCGTAGATAGCGGAGCGACCCATGCTTCCGGCACGCGCTCGCAACACTGCGGCCTTTCCAACCGCCCTCAGATAAACGTCCGATCCCTCCTCCGCATGATCCACAACCTTCTCAACCCGCCGTAACGCCAGCTCTATCGCCCCGGCCCGCTCATAGCAATGCCCAGCCGAGATCATGCACAGATGAATGAACTCCTTATCGGCAGCGTCGGCGCGCCGGCCGGATTCGTCGAAGGCCCAGGCGGCTTCGAGGGGGAAGCCGGTGTTGAACAGCCGCTTGGCCTCCTCGAACAGCTCCTGGGCGGACAGCTCGGGGGAAAACTTCTTCTTGCCGTGGGCGACGAGGGACTCGGCGATCATGTCGGCGAGCGACATGCCGTAGGAGCGGGAAAGGGCGTAGAGGTCGCTCAGACGCAGGTCGGTTTCGCCGCGCTCGACCATCGACAGGCGGCTGCGCGAGACGGGCCAACCGAGCTGGCCGGTCAGGTCCTGGACGTCTTCGAGCCCGAGGCCGCGGCGCTGGCGCAGCTCTCGGAGGAGGATCACGACGTGTTGCCTGAGATCCTCGCTCATCCGTCCCCCCAGGACGGCGGCAGACCGACGAAACCACACACTACCCGCACGATCAGGCGCCCGGCCCGCCAGCCCTCTCCTGATCGGAGCGATTGTAGGGAGGGGACGCCCGCTCGGTCAACTGTGCGTCTTGAAGATCCCTTGTAGTGACAGCGCTTGCGCTGTCAGGCCGTCGCGGAGCGGCGGGGCGCGGTAGAGCGACGGGGAGAGGTGTCCGGGTTCAGGGGCCGGGTCCGGTCGCTCTCGTGCGGAGCACGAGTCTGACAGCGCAACCGCCGTCGCTACGGGGGGTAACCGATGGAGGGGTGTAGCATCTCAGCTGGAGAGAGGGCCACGGGAGACTGAGACGATGAGCTTCATGCAAGACAAAGATCGTGAGCGGGTGCGGGAGCGGCTTTCGGAGCTGCGGCATGCGGTGACGCTGGTCAACTTCACGCAGGACGTCGAGTGCATGTTTTGCCAGGAGACGCGACAGCTCGTCGGCGAGGTCGCCGAGCTGAGCGACAAGCTGCGGTTCGAGGTTTACGACTTCCAAGCCGACAGGGACAAGGCCGTAGAGATGGGCGTAGACAAGATCCCGGCGACGGTGATTCTCGGCGAGAAGGATCACGGCATCCGCTACTACGGCATTCCGAGCGGCTACGAGTTTGCCGGATTCTTGGACGACATACTGATGGTCTCGAACCGTGATTCGGGCCTCAACCCCGCCAGCCGCGAGCTGCTCGCGGAAGTGAGCAAGCCGATTCACCTCGAGGTGTTCGCGACGCCCACGTGACCGTACTGTCCCGGCGCGGTGCGTCTGGCCCACCAGTTCGCGATGGAGTCCGACATGATCACGGCCGACGCCGTCGAGGCGACGGAGTTTCCACAGCTGGCAACGAAGTATCAGGTCAGCGGTGTGCCGAAGACGATGGCCAACGGCCACGCGGCCGCTCATGGCATGATGCCCGAGCACGCATTCCTGCAAGCGGTGTTGGCGGTCGCGTATCCGAAGCACATCTGATCGGCCCGAGGAAACGAGCTGTGGAGACGATGTCATGAGCGAGCACGAGCCGTTCACCATCACGCTCGAGCAGGTCAACCATCTCGAGCTGAGAGTCCGATTCGACTGGCCCGAGGCTGCCGACCTGCTGATGGACGAGCCGCAGCCGCTCGGCCACGAGAAAGGACCGAACGCCACGCGGCTGCTCGCCGCCGCGGTCGGCAACTGCCTCACGGCGAGCTTGCTGTTCTGCCTGGCCAAATCGAGAGTCGAGGTCGCTGGTGTGCGAGCGACGGTCACAGGCGAGCTGACTCGGAACGAAAAAGGACGCCTGCGGATCGGCAAGCTCGGCGTGAAGATTCTCCTGCCTGAAGGCGTCGACACGAGCGCGAAAGGCCTCGAACGATGCCTCGGGCTGTTCGAGGATTACTGTGTCGTCACCGCCAGCGTGCGGCGGGGTATCGCCGTCGAGGTCGAGATCCACACCGCCGGCGGAGAGAGTCTGCTGCCTAGGGAGATGACGTGACAACAGTCCGCTCGGGCTAGACATTCCGTTTCAGGAAGCCGCGTGCCGTTCGATACGCGACATATCGCGATCGTATCGACGAAGAAGCAAAGACCCCACGATCCGCCAAACGGAAGGGCGTGGCCGAAATGCCTCAGAGGACGACAACGGTTGCAGTCGCAACTGCTTAGGTTGCCATGTGATGCATGCCGATCCGTCCGGCGCGCGCCTGCTCGGGCTCTTACCCGATCCCCAACCCGTACGAGCGGACGGCAGGACCTTCCCAGCAATCGCGGTGCGAAAAGTGTCACGGGCAGCGCTTCCCGGACTGATCGTCTCGTCGACGTCCCCAGGTATCGCCGCTCAGCACGCATCACCAGGGTCGCTCAGCGCACGGCTGCTCTGCCGAGCCGCTCGCGAAGATCGAGTAGCGTTGGCGCTGGGCGCCCGCCGGCTTGAGTATGCGATGCAGCGGCCGGGCGTCAGGAGGAGCGATCTGTCCGTGGCCGATCCCGGGTCCATCCAAACGGTCGCGTCATTCCGAGTCGGCGGGGTGGGCCAACAAGGCAAGAACCAGCGCCCCCCTCACCGATAACCGTTGGCTGGCTCGTAGAGTACTGGAATCGGGAATTGACCGACATACTGCGCCGCGAGTCCCTGTCCGATGGGGCAAAATACGGTTCTCAGAACGAACTTCGGACATGTCCTCGAAAGCGACACTGGGTGAGGTCGAGGGCTTTCCGTTGTCGGACCGGCGCCCTGCGCCGGATCTATCTCGCGCTGCGCGCGAGTCTGACAGGGCAAGCCCTGTCGCTACGGGAGTCGACCGGCGAGACGATTAGTCGAGGTTGGCGAAGAAGCGGTGCCAGCGCGGCCAGTACCAGCGGTCCGGATCGAGCGAGATCGCGATGCCGACGACGCGACCTGCAATGCGCTCGCGGTCGATGAAGCCGAATGAGTGTGAATCGAGGCTGTTGTCGCGATTGTCGCCCATGACGAACACGTGACGGTCCGGAACGGTGACCGGTCCGAAGGCCGACTCGTCGGAGCGGTGCGGCAAGGCGGCGATATTCCATGAGGCGCCGTCTAGCGACTCGCGAACGGCCGGTGCGCGTCCTCCATCGATCGAGTCGACGCGTGAATACGTGGCAGCCACCCCATTGACGAGCAGTCTTCCTTCTCGCAGCTCGATACGATCACCGGAAACGCCGATCACCCGCTTGACGAAGCGCGTGCCGTCTTCGGACCAGAACACGATCACCTCGCCGCGTTGCGGATCGCTCCACTCGAGAATTTGCCATCCGGTGAAGGGAAACTTGAGACCGTAGGCAAGCTTGTTGACCGCGATCCGGTCTCCCTCGAGGATCGAAGGTCTCATCGAGCCGGTCGGAACGTCGTTCCAGTCGGCGATG
>CP070706.1:3467798-3476875 GCA_020350085.1 Acidobacteriota bacterium | reverse complement strand
CGATCAGATCAATGCCGCTGCCGCACGGTGGAAACACACGCAGCTCCGTCAGCAGCCAGCGGTCGGTGAATCCCAGCTCGATGCACGCGCTGCTGATGGCGGAACTCGGCAGCAGATCCCAAGAGACTCTCTGCTCGCTCGAGCGCGCCAACCCCGTACCGGCGAACAGATACACCCACCCTGTGGGGTTGCTGACACCAGGCCTCGTGTCGATCGCAGCGATCTCGTATCTGATCTCCTCGGCGCATTCAGGCCAGGGCGCCTCCGCGCGGGCGCGAGGTCCCGCATCGCGGTAGATGAAGACGAGCTCGTCATCTGCGTCCAGCCGGCCATCGTCCTCGCCGAGCACGTCGTAGATCGTTTCCCTGAACTCGAACTCGAGGCCCTCGTTGAACAGCTTCTCGATCCGCTCGTCGATCTGAAACGGGATCGGTTCGAAGGCGACCGCGTCCGGGTCGTAGCGAAACAGCGCGAGGTCCGACAGCAGTCGTCCCTGAAACGCCGAGAATGACGAGCCGTAGGCGAGGACCGGCTCATCGCCGCGGCTGCGGGCGTTGTTGCCGAGGAGTCCCGCACCGTGGGTGGGACGCGCGGCCAGCGTCAGTGTCAGGATGACGAAGAACAGGACGAGAAACGATCGTCGCCGGACGGCCGTGGACCGCTGCCCCGCGAGCACCATGGTAACCGCGTGGGCCATGGCTCGCGCTCCTGACTTCCCCCCCTTGTAAGATCTCTTACGTCGAAATGGCTGCCCCGGCAATGGTAAGACATTTCAGGTAAATGTAAGAAATGTAAGCGGCACGCTGGCCGGGGCAAGGCCACGCCCGTGCCTACCCTGACAGTGCGGCTCGATGAAGAAGCCGGGATAACGACCGCTCAGCGCGAGTTACTCGTCATCGACCGGAATCACGAACAGCTGCGTGAAGTACAGCGCGCCGTCATCGCCGATCGCGACGCCGACGCCGGTGTGCGTCACCGCGGCGTCGAGGATGTTGCGTCGATGTCCTGAGCTGCTGAGCCACGCTTCGACCGCGCGGTCGATCGCATCGTCGTCGTCGGAGATGCGCACGATGTTCTCCGACAGTTTGAGAAACCGCTGGCCGGCCCTCCGCAGCCGATCCGCCGGACCACGGCCGTCTGGTGCGACGTGATCGAAAAAACCCTCCCGCCCCATGTTCTGACTGTGAATGCGGGCGATCGCGCCCAGATCCGGCAACCAGATCAGCGGCGCGAGAAAGTAGCCCTGCCTGACCCTGTTGATCGCTTCGAAAGTGCGATCCTCGAGGCTGTCCAAGGCGTCGCGAGAGAGCCGGTCCTCGACGAGAATGACGACGACGACCAGCCATCCGTCGTCGCCCATCACCGCGGCGGCCCCCACGCCGCTGGTCTCCGCTCCGAGGGCGGCGCTCCAGGCCTTGCGACCCGCACGCCAGGCCTCAAGAGCGGCATCGACCGGATCTGGATGATGCCGTTGGAGATGAACCATCTCGCGCGCCCGCCGATACTGCGTCAAGCCCGCCGACGCGAGCGCGTCATCGATCGATACCCGGCGCGACAATCGCTCGGATTGCGGGGCTCGTGCCAGCTTCCCAGCGCGCGCCCGCGCGAGATCATCCAGCGGCGCGCGGCGAGTCAGAGGCTCGAGGTCGATCTCGGCGCGAAGGTTCTGCACGCGGGCGAGGAGCTCGAGGGGAATCCACTCCCGCTCAGCCCCGGCCTGAGCGGGCAACGTGGCTGCGAGGAGCGCGCACGACGCCGCGCATCCGGTGAGAAAGCGTGCCGCGCGAGTGCAACGGGTCTCGGACCAGCTCAGCATCGACGTCTCCGGGTTCCTCGACAGAACACTAGCGCCCCGTCCGCCCGGCGTGCCAGCGAGGACGGCTGGCCGGTTGCCGTCACTCGCGCTGGCGCCTCAAAATACGCCTCTCGATGCGCGCCTCGACGAGCGTTAGGGCGCGCCTCTGAGCATGCAGCTGGACACGGGGGCTCTCATGTACGCATCGCTCAAAACTGCCTTGGCCAGTGAGCTCGAGGAAATTCGCCAGTCAGGTCTGTGGAAGACCGAGCGCATCATCTCCAGCGAGCAAGGACCAGAAATCCGGCTGGCAGATGGGCGGCGCGTGTTGAATTTCTGCGCCAACAACTACCTCGGTCTGTCGGGAGCTCAGTGGCTGGTCGAGGCGGCGCACCGCACGCTCGAGCACAGGGGATACGGTATGTCGTCGGTGCGTTTCATCTGTGGCACGCTGGATCTGCATCGCGAGCTCGAGCAAAAGATTGCGCGCTTCGTCGGTCTCGACGACGCGATTCTGTTCGCGGCATGCTTCGACGCCAACGGCGGCGTGTTCGAGCCGCTGCTCGCTGCCGAAGATGCCATCATCACGGATCAGCTCAACCACGCATCGATCATCGACGGCATTCGGCTGTGCAAGGCCCAGCGTCACATCTACAAGCACGCCGACATGAGCGATCTCGAGGACAAGCTCGGACAAACCCAGTCGGCGCGCCGCCGGATGGTCGCCACCGACGGCGTGTTCTCGATGGATGGCGACATCGCACCACTCGCGGAAATATGTCGTCTTGCGGACCAGTACGACGCCCTCGTGATGATCGACGATTGCCACGCGACCGGCTTCATGGGCAAGACCGGCCGGGGCACACATGAGCATCGCGGTGTGATGGATCGGGTGGACATCATCACCGGCACGTTGGGCAAGGCTCTCGGAGGGGCGTCCGGCGGCTTCATCGCCTCACATCAAGAGATCATCGATCTGATGCGCCAGCGTTCCAGGCCCTACTTGTTCTCGAACACTCTGGCTCCCTCGATCGCGGGCACCTCGATCGCCGTGTTTGATCGTCTGAGCGAGACGACCGAGCTGCGTGACCGGCTGGAAGAAAACACGCGTCAATTCCGCGGGCGGATGACTACGGCCGGCTTCGAGATCAGGCCGGGCGAGCATCCGATCGTGCCGATCATGCTCTATGATGCCGTGCTTTCGCAGAAGATGGCCGATGCGCTGCTGGACGAGGGCATTTTCGTGATCGGCTTCTTCTACCCGGTGGTTCCCAAGGGTCAGGCGCGCATCCGCGTGCAGGTCTCTGCCGCCCACACGCGGGAGCAGCTCGATCGTGCCGTCGATGCCTTTACCAAGGTGGGCAAGAAGCTCGGCGTCATCTCTTGAACGGGCCGTGCGACAGTTCTCCGAGCAGGTTCTCGCCAGTGCAGCGCAGGAGCAGGGCCGCGCTGCGCTTGGTGGCGCTGATCGCGGCGTCGATTCTTTTTGCGGCGGATCACGGCGCGGACGGTGCAGCGCTCGCCTCCGAGCATCAGCTGCTCAAAGCTCACCTGCTGGCGTGGAAGACGGGCGATGTCGAGCGACTGAGGACGGCTCTTCCACCAGACGAGCTGCTCGGCAGCGCCGTCGCGGGAGAGAACTGTTCGCTGCTCGAGAGCGCGGCAGAGCTCAAACGGTCGTTGACGAATGCTGCGAAGAAGCTGAGGAAGAATAGACGGAAATTCAGGAGAGTACGAGTCGAGCAGCTCACGCTCGACCCGGAAATGAGCCGCGTCGTCATGAGCCACACGGCAGGGGACGAGGATCGGGGCTGCCGCTTCAGGCAATCGGTGACGATCAAGCAACACACTTACGAGGCGCGAATCGTCTGGGACAACGGATCACAGTCGGCGCGGGCGAGTGGGGCCACGATCCGTATCGGCGATCAAGGACGCTGGTACATCTGGACGACCGAATGATCCGCAACTACCGCTGGCGATCCAGCTCGGCCAGCACCCGCTGGAGCTGCTCGCGCAGCGTTCTCTGGCTTTCCGCCAGCTTCTTCTCTTCCGTCGCCGACCAGCGGTGGATGTAAAGCTGCAGCACGACGTAGAAGCTGCCGGCGCCGAGAAGAAACATCAAGAAGGCACGCGCGCGGTTTGAAATGTCCCCAAAAAAGAACACCCCGGCCGCGAGCAGTCCCGTGGCTAGCATCGGCCGCATCAAGCGCCAGCCAAAGCGCCGGAACCACGTCGCTTCTGACTTGATCCAGAACCGCTCGCGATCCGCCGTCGCCAGCAGCCTGAGGGTTTCGGCCAGTTGTGGGTCTGCGGTGAGAAGATTCGGCAGCTCGCGAGCGACCTGTTCAAACGGGCGCGGACGATCGAGCTCTCGTTCGATCAGGGTGCGTAGCTTCTCGACAGGCGTGGCCTCGCTCACGGGGGGCAGGCCGATCGTCACTTCTGACGCGAGCGGCGCCGTGTGTCGTTGCCCTTGCGATCGACTCTGAAAACCGTCCAAAAGCAAAAGCCCGTCAGCGCCAGCACACAAGCCCAACTGAGCCCCATGAAGATCGCGGCCGTCAGATTCATCAGGCACCCCCGGCGGCCATCAGAGGAGGATGCTCGGTCTCTTCACGGCGTCCTCGCCAGATCGCCCAGATCATCAGACCGAAACCGATGGTGAACGCAAACATCGCCAGGCGGGTGATCCAGATCGCCAAGCGTCGATAGCGGCCTTCGACAGCCAGTAGTACGTCTACCGATCGTGCGGCACGTCCCGGTGGAGGCTCGTACGTCAGATGTTGCAGCTGCACCCAACGGAAGAGCTTCTGCACACCGACAGTGGTGAGCAGATCCGGGTCACCGCTCGCCTGGGAAAGCGACGGCGGTGCGGCTGGGTGGACGGTGACGCGAACCCACGCTCTGAGATCCCGCCCCGTTGCGGTCACGGCAGTGCGGATTTCGTTCTCGAGGGCCGCCGATTCCTGTCGTTCGGGCGCATTACGCGGCCCTTCGAACGAAAAGCCGCCGGCCACTCCCCCGCGGTCGAGAACGCCAGCATGAATGCTCGGCAGCGGATCGAGCAGCTGAGACGGCGCTCCGAGGTAGAAGCCGACGAGCACGGCGATCAGCAGCGGCGGCGTGACCCACTTCATCGTCAGTTTGAACAGTCTCGGAATCCGGATGTGCGCGCCGTGGTGCAGCTCGTCCCATCCCTTGTCAATGCCGAAGATCCATGCAAACAGGACCACCTCGATCGCCGCGAAGACGACGAGCCCGATCGTTCCGGCCCAAAAGTCCATCTCCACAAGCGCGCCGAACTTGTAGAAGAAGACGACGGCGAAGCTGCCCAGCAGCCACAGCATCAGCAGCGCTCCGGTGGCGCTCGCGCGCGACAACCCCGCTTCGTCTTGCAGGAACGACATGACCGGCTGGGCGACGGCAACCGACGAGGTGAAGGCAGCGAAGAACAGCAACAGAAACCACATCGTTCCAAAGATTTCGATGCCGCCCACATCGCGAAGAATCGTCGGCATCGAGACCATGCCGATCGTGTAGGTTCCCTGTGAAGCGATCTGCTCGACCTTATCGGCGCCGTAATAGACTGCCGCCGCCGGAATCGCGATCATGCTGCCGAAGATGACCTCGACGAATTCATTGACCGAAGCGGTCGTCAAGCCGGTCAGCGCGATGTCGTCATCGGACTCGAGATACGAGCCATAACACTCGAGCGATCCGAAGCCGATCGACAGCGTGAAGAAGACCTGCCCGGCGGCGGCCATCCAGACCGTTGGATGGTTGAGCGCGGAGAAATCCGGAGTCCACAAGAAGTTCAGCCCGTCCCACACCGTCCCCGCACGCTCGCCGAGCGTCAGCACGCGGAAAGAAAGAAAAACGCAGAACAACAGCAACAACGGAATGGCGATCTTCGCCAGCAGCTCGATCCCGCGCGTGACACCGCGGTAAAGAACGAAGATGTTGACGCCGATGGTGATCAGCAGGAAAACAAGAGCCGTTCCGAGCCCGCTGAAGTAATCACTCGTGACGGCGTTACCGACGAACTCCTGGTAGAACGTGTTGAGGTCGATCGCCGGGTCGGCGTAAACACCGGTGAACGAAAACCACGCGTAGCCGAGGCACCAGGCCTCGATGTACGCATAGTAGAGAACGAACGTGAGCGGTAGGGCGACGCCGATGACTCCGAGATAGCGGCCGACGGGCCGTCCGCCCGCGAGCCGATCGAAGATGCCCGGCGTGGTGCCGTGGTGCCAGCGTCCGCCCATGCGGCCGACCGTCCAGGCGATCCACATCATCGGCAGGCCGAACAAAAGCAGCGACAGCACGTAGGGGATCATGAATGCCCCGCCGCCGTTCTGCGCGGCCTGTCCCGGGAAGCGGAGCAGATTGCCGATACCGATCGCGTTACCGGCCGCGGCGAGGATGACCCCGATCCGCGTTCCCCAAACCTCGCGCGAACGTCTCGTGGTCTGAGCTGCCGACATCCGTCCTCCGAGGAGAAAGTGCCGCGCAAGACTAGAGAGAGGACGAACGAGCTGTCAAATGCCGGTTATCCACCGGTCATCGGCCTACGGGCTGCCAAGCGTTCGCTGTTTAGCCGCGGCCGATCGCCTCGAGCATCTCGCGCACGGCGCGCTCGAGACCGACGAGCACGGCGCGGGCGATGATGCTGTGACCGATGTTGAGCTCGATCACCTGCGGAATGTCGGCCACGGGGCGCACGTTGATCAAGTCCAGGCCGTGGCCGGCGGCGATGACCAGGCCTCGTTCCGCGCCCATCTCGGCGGAGACGACCAGCTCGTCGAAGGCCCGGGCCTGTTCGCGTCCTGTACGGGCCGAGCTGTATGCGTTCGTGTTCAGCTCGATCGTAGGGACGCCCAGTGCCGCGCTCGCCTCGACCTGCCGCGGATCCGGGTCGATGAACAGGCTGACGTCGATCCGCGAGCGCCGCAGCGCCTTGATGTGCGGGCCGAGCTGACGAGAGCGCCCCGCGGCGTCGATGCCCCCTTCTGTGGTGACTTCCCCCGGCTTCTCCGGAACGAGCGTGACGAGATCGGGCCGCACGCGCCGTGCGATGCGCAGCATCTCGCTCGTTGCGGCCATCTCGACGTTTAACCGGGTGGCGACGGTCTCGCGCAGCAACGCAAGATCGCGGTCCAGGATGTGCCGACGATCACCGCGGATATGGCACGTGATCCCGTGGGCCCCCGCAAGCTCGGCGAGGACGGCGCCGGCGATCGGATCGGGCTGGCGAGCCTTCCGCGCCTGACGCACCGTCGCCACATGATCGATGTTGACGGAAAGACGCGTCATCGGAGCATCCTAATAAGGAATGATGAGAGGAGTCGATTCTAGCTCGGATCTGGCGTCTCGAGGCCGATCGGGGCGCCGATTTCGCGCTCGAAGACGGCTGCGACCTCGACGGCCAGCCGTTCCACGAGCTCGGAATCGGGACCCTCGATCATCACACGCGCCTTCGGCTCGGTACCCGAGTAGCGCACGATGACACGGCCGTCGCCACCCAAGCTTCGCTCCGCGCGCAACACTGCCTCGCGCAGGGCCGGATGCTCCTCGATCGCCGGCTTGCTCGAGACTCGGATGTTGTGAAGCACCTGGGGAAAGTGCGGGATTTGCGCCAGGGCTTCGTCCAGATCGCCCGCCCCCTCGCGCCACCAGCGCGTCAGCAGCACGGCGCTCTGGAGACCATCTCCGGTAGGGGCATGGTCCATGAAGATCAGGTGCCCGGACTGCTCGCCGCCCAGAATGCAACCCGATCTCTTCAGTTCTTCGAGCACGTAACGGTCGCCGACGGCGGTACGAGTCATGCGGATCCCTTCGAGGGCGAGCGCCTTTTCCAGACCGAGATTGCTCATCACGGTGCTGACCACGGTCGAGTGAGGCAACCGGCCCGAACGCTGCAGGACGCGGCCGGCGTAGTACAGTACGAAGTCGCCGTCGAGGATCTTGCCGGTCGACGAAGCGGCGATACACCGATCTGCGTCACCGTCGAAGGAAAAGCCAAGGTGCGCCCCGTGCTCGAGCACGGCACGACTCATCACATCGGGGTGTAGTGAACCGACGCCATCGTTGATGTTGCGACCATCCGGGCGATCGCCGATGACGACGACTTCTGCTCCTGCGCGCCGGAAAGCCTCAGGAGCGAGCTGATAGGCGGCGCCGTGAGCCGTGTCGAGCACGATCTTCAAGCCCGTGAACGACGCGTTGTCGCGGCACCGATCCAGCGCTGCCAGGTAAAGCCGTGCCAACGAGTGATCCGAGGCCACCGGCAGCGCGCCGATGTCTGCCGTCGGAGCAGGAGCAGCATCCATCGCTTGCTCGATGCGCGCTTCCTGCTCGTCGGGAAGCTTCACGCCGTAGGCGTCAAAGATCTTCACGCCGTTGTCCGTGTAAGCATTGTGGGAGGCGGAGACCATCAAGCCGGCGTCGAAATGCCCCTCACGCACGATCAGCGCCAGGCCTGGGGTCGGCAGCACGCCAGCGCTGACCGGCTCGCCTCCGGCATCGCGGACACCCTGCGCCAGGCAGCCCGTGATCCACGCGCACGACTCGCGCGTGTCCTGTCCCAAGCAGACTCGCACCGGTACGCCGCGCCGCGCCCGATCGGGGAGCTGGGCGCGAAGCTGGGCTATCAGCGCAAACCCAAGACGACAAAGGGTTTCAGGGTCGAGCGGGGGCTCGCCGGCCACGCCGCGCACGCCATCGGTCCCGAAGAGCTTCCTCACGCTGTGTCTCCCAGAACGGCCCCAAAGCTCTTTGATCGGTCTCGCGTCCGCTTCCGTCAAGCACGTCCCGTCAGCTCGATCATCGGGCCCTCCGCACGGTGACGCGCGCGGGGACAGTCCCCAGGACCTCGACCAACGACTGCTCCTCAGGCTCGAGTTCCTCGAGCTGCACGGAAACCTCGACAGATCCTCCCTTGGGCCCCAGACCACTGACGGCGACCGTCGCTTTGGCCGTTTCTCGGATCCGGGCCATCAAGGTGGGGGGGGCCGAAAACGTGACCTTCACGCGCGAGGGCTCCACGGTCCAGCCGTTGGCGGGCAACTGGACATCCAGCTCGATCGCCTCTTCCACGGGAACCTCGACGATATCGATGGCGACCTCCACCGTCGTCGGCGAGAGCCTGAGCTGTGGCCCGGGAGGCAGCAAGCGCGCGCGACGGACGAAGGCAGAGCGCCGGCCCTACAGGACGAGATAAACGTGCTTGAACACAACGAGCCGTACGGGCGGGATCCCCGGGCCGTTGTGAACAACCATTTGG
>CP070706.1:3458520-3467698 GCA_020350085.1 Acidobacteriota bacterium | reverse complement strand
TTGAACAGCCACTTCCCCATCAACCGCTCCTGCAATCAGCCCAACCCCGACTTGAACCTTGCCGTCGCTCGCCAGAAGTTCCCCATTTACAGCGACTACCGCGGCGAGTCCCACGCCAGCGGACTCGTCGATGCCGTCCTGAGGGGTGATCCGTACCGCATTCGCGGCCTGGTGATTCACGGCGCGTCGCTGCTGACGTCCTGGCCGCAATCGTCCGTGTGGCGGGAGACGCTTTCCCAACTGGACTTCTTGGTCTGCATCGATCGACAGATGGCGGCCGACGCGGCGTATGCTGACGTGGTTCTGCCGGCGACGACGATGTTCGAGATCGATTCTTACATGACGTACGGACCGATCTTCCGGCTGCGCGAGAAGGTCGTCGAGCCCGTGGGCGAAGCGCGTAACGACTACCTGATCATGGCGGAGTTGGCACAGCGCCTCGGCTACGGGCAGCTGTACCCGCAGACCGAACAGGAGATGATCCGATTCGCGCTCGAGGGGTCTGGGTTCACGCTGGAGGACGTGCGAAGAAGCGGCGGTTGGGTCAAGTTGCCTAACCCGATGATGGAATACAAGAAATGGCAGAAGGGCGGACTGCGTCGCGACGGAAAGCCCGGTTTCGATACACCATCAGGGAAGTTCGAGATCCGCTCCACCGTGCTGGAAGAGTTCGGCTACGAGCCGCTGCCCAAGTACGTGGAGCCTACCGAAGGGCCGATCGGCAGCCCGGAGCTGGCCGCGACCTATCCGCTCGTATTCAACTCGGGCGCCCGGCCGCACACGGATTTCCGATCGCAGCATCATGGTATCCGCGGCTTGGCGAAAGACCACCCCGAACCGATGGTCGAACTCAACACGGAAGATGCCCGTGCCCGAGGGATCGAGACGGGTGATCTGGTACAGGTCCGCACGCCGCGTGGGGCCGTACCCTTCCGCGCCCGCGTCACCGACGACATCGTGCGGGGCGCGATCGAGTGCAACATGGGAGGCGGTACGCCCGTCGGCCCTGCGGCTTGGCAGCAGTGGAACGTCAACATGCTGACGGATCTCGGTAACTACGACGAGATCTCAGGCTTTCCTGTCTACAAAGCCCTGCTCTGCGACGTCGTCAAGCTGGAGACGGGCACGGCCGAGACCCGCCGCATCGCCGATACCGAAGTGAGAGCTTGTGGGCCCACGGTGCTGGGCTCGCCCGCGCCATCACGCAAGCCGGCGCGGCGGATCTACCTCGATAACAACGCTACGACTCAGCTGGCGCAGCCGGTGCGGGACGCCATGCTTCCGTATCTCGACGACAGGCACGGAAACCCGTCCAGTATTCACGGCACGGGCCGCGACGCGCGGGATGCACTGGAGCAGGCGCGCGGTCAGGTGGCGGCCCTGATCAACGCGCGGCCGCGGCGGATCTTGTTCACCGGTGGCGGCTCCGAGGCGGACAATCTGGCGGTCAAGGGCGTTGCCTTTGCATGCCGAGAGAAGGGTACGCACATCATCACCAGCCGTATCGAGCACCCGGCCGTGATCGAGACCTGTCGGTTTCTCGAGACGATCGGTTACGAAGTCACGTATCTCGACGTGGACGGCGACGGGCTCATCTGCGTCGATGCCCTGCGCGCCGCGATTCGAGACGACACGATCCTCGTCTCTCTGATGATGGCGAACAACGAAGTGGGGACGATTCAGCCGATCGAACAACTGTGCGCCGCCTCTCGGGAACGTGGTGTGCCGTTTCACACTGACGCCGTGCAGGCCGCGGGCAAGATCCCGGTCGACGTCGAGCGGCTCGGAGTGCATCTGCTGACCATGTCCGCCCACAAGATGCATGGGCCGAAGGGAATCGGCGCCCTGTACGTGAGGAAGGGCGTGAGCCTGGAGCCTCTCGTCCACGGCGGCAAGCAAGAAAGCGGGCTGCGGGCGGGCACAGAGAATGTCCCTGCCATCGTGGGCTTCGGCAAGGCCGCCGAGTTGGCACGGCTGGCCGTGCGAAAGGCCGACCAGGTGGCAGGACTACGGGACCGACTGGAAGAAGGAATACGCGCGCTGATTCCTGACGCGGCGTTGAACGGCCATCGCGAGCGACGGTTGCCCAACACACTGAACCTGACGCTACCGGACCTGCGCGGCGAGTCGCTGGTCGTCGCGCTCGATCAGCACGGCATCTCGATCTCGTCGGGCTCCGCCTGCAAGTCCGGCTCGCCGGAACCGACCCACGTGCTGCTCGCCATGGGAAGGAGCCCGGAGCAAGCGCACTGCGCGGTGCGCTTCTCCCTCGAGCGGGATACGAGTGCCGAGGACATCGCCGACACGGTGCGAGTCTTGCGCGACGTTTTGGAAGAGATGGACACCACGGTTCGCTTCCTCCCGTGTAAGTAGCGGCTCAGTACGAAGCGCGCTCAGGGATCTCCGATCTCGGCGTGCGACGAGGATCGCCGCGGTACGAGACCGTCATGGCGAAAGGCCGGCCGGCTCGCGCCGCCCCATCTGCGACGATCGGGCTCCGAGCTGAGTCGTGCGCTGCGATCTTTCCGGTCATGCGAGAGGTCTGAGCCGGTTGGATCATTGACTCTCCCGACCATTCGGGTGGAGACTTCATCATCGGAACGTCTCGGCGGCTAACCGACTCGGGAGAAGAGGTGATGACGGACACACAGGGCACTCTCTCAGGGCCAGCCCCGCGTTGGCCGGGCGTGATCGGCACGATCGGGATCATCCTCGGGGTGATCATGTTCATCGACAAGGCCGACGACCTGTTCGTGCTTCGACTCATGCGATCTCAAGAAACGTGGCGACAGTTCGTCGGCACGGAACTTGCGAAATTCATCGTCGATGCGATGCCCGCTCGATTCTGGATGCTCTCGTCCAGCCTGATCGGCCTGGCTCTTGCGGTGCTGCTCGTCGTCGGTTCGAGCCGACTCGTGCGCCGTCGCCAGTCCGGGATCACGCTGTGTAAGACGTGGTCGTGGCTCGCGATCGCGTGGGTGCTGATCGAGATCGCTCAAGTATCTTGGTGGTTCAACGTCTACGGATCGAGAATACCAGGCGTGGCTGGAACCGCTTGGAGAGCACCAACGATCTCCGTTCTCATCGTGGTCTTTCTCGTCATGCTCGCCTACCCGATCTTCCAGCTGCTCTGGTTCTCGCGGGGCGACGTGCGAGAACAGATCCAACTCTGGCCACCTTGATTTTCGCCCGGATCTTCATCGGCAACCATCTGAGGTATTGTCTCGTCATCGAGGGAACGGAGGACTTAGGGCGGTGAAAAGTCAGGCGGGCCAAAACGATCCCTGCCCTTGTGGCAGCGGAAAAAAGTACAAGAAGTGCTGCCTCGCGAAGCGATCGGTGATCGACTTCGAATCGGCCCGATTCCACAGGCTCGACGTCGAGCTGATGAAGCGCTTGCTGCCAACGGTGGATGTTTTTCTCAAGAAAGCGGCCCGGGAAAGAGCAGAGCGAGAGTTCTGGCCGCGGCGTGGCGCGCGACTGGAGGACGACGCGGAAGCGCGCCTGTTCGCTCATTGGCTGCTCTACGACTGGATGCCCGATGAGCGGCTGTGGCGCGCCAGGGTGTCGGTCCCCAAAGATGGCACCGTCGTCGATGCTTTCTTGGATGCCCACGGTTACACTCTGGACGACGATCTGCGAGAGGCTGCTGGCGCGCTGCTTCGCATGCCAAACGGATTCCACGAGGTCATTGACGTCGAGCCTGGCAGAGCACTCTTCGTGCGGGAGATCTTTCTCGGTTTGGACTTCACGGTCGAGGAGCGCACGGGATCGCGTCAGTTGAAACGCGGCGACATCGTGTTCGGCAAGGTCGTTTCCTGGCGAGGAACCTTCGTCCTGGCTGGCAGCGGTGAGATGGTGATTTCACCGGCATGCAAGGGACTGCTGCTCGATTGTCGTCAGGAGATGCGAGACGAGTTCGACACTCTCTTCGTCATGCACCTGAGGCTGATGCAGGACGCGCTCCGCTTGGTCTACCTGGACATCCGCCACCAGCTGTTCCATCCTGCTCCACCGAAGCTGTCGAACACCGACGGTGATCCACTGCTGTTTCACGAGCTACGCTACGCCATCGACTCACCCCACGAGGCCGCGCTCGCGCTCGCCGTTCTCGACGAACAAGCCGCCAGGAGAGACGAAGATCCTTTCGAGTCTTGCCGGCGTGATGCCTTGGGCCGCATCGTCGAGGCGAGCATTTCGTGGAACCGGTGTGAGCCGGGCGTCAGTGCTGGAGCGGACAGCACGATCCTGGGAAGCATTCGCATCAGTCACCGCGTAATGACGGTCGAAGTCAACTCGAAGCGACGAGCCTCGCGGATTCAACGGGAGATCAAGCGCCTGCTCGGAAAGCGTGCACGACTCGAAGCCACGTCGATCGAGGACGCTGATACGATGCTGGAGCGCGCCGCATCCGTGCCGCCGACACCCGATTCACTCCGCCGTGAGCGCGAGTCGCGCGAGCTGAACGAGCGCCCCGAGGTGCAGGCCATGCTGCGTCGGACGCTCGAGAAGCACTACCACGCCTGGATTGACGAGCGCCTGCCTGCCCTTCGCGGCCGCACGCCGCGCGAGGCGGTCGCCGATTCCGACGGTCGCGAGCGAGTCGAGGCTTTGCTTCTCGAGGCCGAGCGCGGTCAAGCGGGTAAGGCCGGCGTCGATTTCACCCGCATCCGACGCGAGCTGGGGCTCCTGTAATCGTCCCGGGCTGACAAACCACCTGTAGCGACAACGCTTGCGTTGTCAGACCGGTGCGCAGCGCCGGATATTCCTGGCGCTCCGCGCCAGTCTGACAGGGCAGGCCCTGTCGATCCACGGTTTCTCGGATGGGTTATCCTGAGCGACCGACTGCCCTGTGTGAGGAAACTTCGGAATGGAAGCGAGGCCTCTTGCTGCTGTCATGATCGTTGGGCTGCTCGTGCTTCCCTCGTGCAGCCACCAGTCAGGCCCATCCGATCAGGATCGCTACCGTCGATACAGCCGCTTCACCGATCCCGGGAATCTGTCGCCGATGCTCACCGAGCTTCCCGACGATGTGGGCGAGATCGCCGAGGTCGCGAGCGGTCTGACCGTTCATCACAACCTCTTGCCCTACCACGGCGTGCCAAGGAGCACGTGGCCTCGGATGAAGCGGATCTGGCCCCCGAAGATGCCGGACTTGCTGACGGCCTTGAGAGACACCGGCCCGGGAGATCTCTACGCGGACAGGCCGATCGAGCAACGCGTCGTCGGAGGCTGCATGCTGGAGTCCCATCTGCTCACCGGCATGCTCCGTTACCGGGGCATTCCCGTCAGAGCGCGAGCCGGCTACTTCAAGAACGTTCAGGCCCATGCCGAGCATGTCGTAGACTTCTGGGAGAAGACGCTGAAAGAAAGAGGTATCAACGCGGATCTCCTCAAGACGGATCCACAAAGGTGGCGCGAAGAAATCAACGCTTTCACGCGAAATCAGGTCGAGATCGACAAGCACATCGAGCACTGGGTCACTGAGTACTGGAACGAGAAGACGAGGAGCTGGAGCGTTCTCGACGCCAACACGACGTTTTTGAGGGCAAGCAGTGCGCTCGAGGTCGGCATTCACCTACCGAGAGAGTACTTCGAATATGCTTTCGAAGCGTGGCAGCGGATGAGAGGCTCTGAGAACTTCAACCCGGATCAGTACGCCGAGTGGCCGCAGGACGGACGCTCACACATCCGATCGCAGCTGCTGTGGGATTTCTACAGCCTGCTCAATCATGACATTGCCGGTTTCGACCAGCAGGCGTGGCCTGATGACGATACGATGAGTGCCGAGCGGGAAGCCTACGTTTTCATCAAAGAAAGAGCGTTCTCCGAGCTTTCCGCGGAGGAGCTAGATGAACTCGACCGCCTGGCGCTCTTGCTGGCGCGGGAACCGACCATCGATGAGCTGGTCGCGTTCTACGGCGACAGCAAGACGCTGCGGCTCGTGACCGCCGAGAAAGACCCGTATAGTCTCGTCTTCGACGGTTGAGCTTCCACTACGAGAGTAGGGCCAGGCGCAAGAGGAGCTCTCGATGAACCCTCGTCCCGGACGAAGGACGATCGTGCGAGCGATTT
This sequence comes from Acidobacteriota bacterium, assembly GCA_020350085.1. Classification (GTDB taxonomy): domain Bacteria; phylum Acidobacteriota; class Polarisedimenticolia; order J045; family J045. The sequence goes on along the minus strand of CP070706.1, from coordinate 3,461,623 downwards.
TTCTTCTCGTGACCGCCGTCGTCGCGAGCTCGGCCACCGCGTCGGTCGATCCGGCGACCATCGCCCGAAACATCGAATCGAGGGCGCTGGATCACGAAGGCGCTCTCTTCGTCGAGCAGCTGGTCCTCGACCTCGAGATCGGCCATCTCATCCTGCACGGCCTGCTGGTTCCCGCCGGAGCCGTGAGTGGGCGACGTTTCGAATGGGGCTTCACGGGCGAAGGTCGTCTGACCATCCGCCCCACGGACAGGGTCGAGAGCCAGCAGATCCGCGCCTTCACGGGACGCGATGCTCTCGACGTCAGTTTCGAGAACGCCGTGCTGTTCGTCGGTGACCCGTCGCGCATCGCGTCGCCGCCGGGTGCGACCGCGCCACCGAGCGCGGACTCTGCTGCGTGGTCACGTCCATCGGAGCTGTTCGGCCAATGGAACCGAGCGGTGCGCGCGGTATTGGGGGCCGACCGATTCCTCTTCCGCGCGGCGCTAGACGATCCAACGTTCGACGAATCGTTGGCACTGTGGGCCGTAACGGAGCAGATCGGCGAGCTTTTTTACCGCATCGATCCGTCCGAAAGAGAACAGATCTCGCTCGGTCGGCTGGCCTGGCTGTCGCCGCCGAAATCCGCTGCTCGGAAGTCGATCGCCTCGACGAAGACGTGGGTCTCTCATGCGCGCCGCACGCCTGACGGCGAGCGCGTCTACGGCGCACAGAAGCTCGAGCCCGTGCACTACACGCTCGATGTCCGGATTTCACCCGAGCAGCGCACCCTCGAAGGCACGGCTCGACTGCTCGTGCGCGCGGTTCGGCATGCGAAAGTGGCCACGCTCACCCTGCATCCCACGCTCGAAGTCGTACGCATCACGGACGGCTCCGAAATGTCCCTGAGTGGGCGCCGCTCAGGTTCGTATATCGACGTCGCCTTGACCGCGGGCCTCGAAGCCGGTGAGCAGATGGAGCTTGTCGTCTCGTATCGGGGGTACGGATTTGACGACACGGGCACCAAGTACTACCGCTTGAGCTCGACGACTCACTGGTATCCGCATGCCGGCACCGACGACCTTGCGACCTACGACATCACGCTGCGCTGGCCTGCGGGCCTGGATCTTCTCGCCAGTGGCCGATTGGAAGACAGCGGCGAGCAGAATCAGCAGCGCTGGCAGCGTCGATCGATGCAGATCCCCTGTTCCGCCGTCTCTTTCGAGGTCGGTCACTTCGACATCATCACCGCGCGACACGGAAACCGGGACTTGACCTTGGCTTTCAATCGCATTGGCCGGGGCGTCGACGAGCCGACGCGGCAGGAAGTGCTCGTCGTCCTCAAGAGCGCCTTCACGTTCTACGTCCAGAACTTCGGTGCCTACCCGCTCGACCACTTGACCGTCGTCACCGTAGCAAGAGACTTTTCCCAGGGCTTATTGGGGTTCATGACGCTGTCTCATCTGGTGACGTTCCGTCCGCTCGACACGATGCAGCAGGCTTTCGATCACGCAAGCAACAAGACCGCGCAGGAGCGTCGCATCGAGACGGTAGCGCACGAGCTGGCGCACCAGTGGTGGGGAAACAAGGTCGGTTGGCACAGCTATCGCGATCAATGGCTCAGCGAAGCGCTGGCCAATTTCTCTGCAGTGCTGTTCGCGCGCAGGCTGTGGCCCAACACGCCCGTCTTTCTGGCCCGTCACGCCCAAACCTGGAAGACATCGCTGCGATCCCCGACGGAGACCGGCAGACCGGTCGCCTCTCTCGGCCCCGTGGTGCTCGGCACGCGTCTGCTGGAGAACCACGACGCGAGCGCCTACTCCGCCGTGGTCTACGACAAGGGCTCGATCGTCTTCAGCACGCTCGCGCACCGAATCGGTGAGAGGGCGTTGCTCGGCATGCTGAGATCGATCGCGGATGATCCTTCCCATCAGGTGATCACCACGTCGGAGTTCGTTGAGGCGCTCGAGAGGCTGTCGGGAGTGGGCCTGCAGGGCTTTGCCGATCGCTTCATTTTCGATGCCGGCGTGCCGCAGGTCTTCTACTCCTATGAAATCGAGCGCGATGGCGGCGAGCGCTGGGTCATCCGCGGTCAAGTGCAGCAGGTGTCGGGTGCTGACACGATCTACGGCCTCGAGCGCGAGAGCGGGTGCCCGTGGCGCATCAGAAGACGTCGCCCCGCTTCTGTCGAGCAGCGCAATTGGAAACTGATGGTGCCGTTTCAGGCCGTCGTTGCGGGCGGGAATCGTGTGGAGTCGTCCTCGTGGGGCTCTTTGAAGAAGGGACTCGGTGGGACCCTCACACTCGATCAGCGCGTGACTCCGTACGAGATTCGGCTCCCGCGCGAACCGATCGAGCTGTGGCTGGATCAACGCGGGGAGATTCTCGCGGACTTCATCTGCCACACCCGAGTGCCGAAGCGCACCGCCCGCGCCTTGGCGCGTGTTCTCGCCAGCGAGGGGCAGCAGGCCGAAGCGCAGGCGCTGCTCACGCGCGCTCTCGCGTCAAGAATGCGCCGATCGGGACTCGAGTCGGATGGCGCCTTCGAGGAAAGGCGGCGCGCGGCGGATGCCTCGATCCAGCTCGAACTCGCGCGCATCGCGATCGCGAATGGCCATGAAGATGCCGCAAGACAGGCCCTCAAGCAGGTGGACAAGCTCGTTCGCCGGCCGGAGCCGGCGATCGCGTTCGAGCAGGCGATTCTCGAGAGTCGACTGGATCTCGTCCGCGATGATGCCCGCGGCGCCTTCTCCAGACTGTCGGAATGGCTCGACCCGCGCTCGAAGCGTTGGATGACGGGGCCGACCTGGGATGTTTCTTTGGCTGAGCTGTCGACAGAAGCATCTCTCGCTCTCGCCCTGGCTGCCCGCGAGACCGGGCACGACGACATGCTCGAGTTCGCTCTGCGTGAGGCGAGAGGGCGTGGCGCAGACGTGTGGGCGTTCGCTCATCAATAGCTGCTCGTCGTTAGAGAATCCTCGGAACCTGCCATCGAGGCGAGCGTTTCGAACACGGAGGCTGAATGAGTACAGAAAACGGCCCACAGGAGCCCTCGCGGCTCAAGTGCTTTCCTCAGGCGTTCTGGAGCGCAAACGCCATGGAGATCTTCGAGCGCATGGGCTGGTAC
>CP070706.1:3453780-3458420 GCA_020350085.1 Acidobacteriota bacterium | reverse complement strand
TCTAATCCAAAACGCTTCTTAACATCCTTCAAGAAATCCAATATTTTCTTTTCCTCGGCTGTCAATCGAACATTTGGAAGTTCTACTGTCTGACAAAGCCGTCGAACGTGACCGCTATCTTCGGCAGCATCTTCTCGACATAGCGACCAAACGAAGCGTAGATCTGTGCTTCGCGCAGATCGTCCTCGCCGATGTTTAGCGCGAACGCGAGATCGGTGGCACTGTGCGCAACGCGTCCGAGCTCGCGCACCACTTCGCGCATCGGCTGTTGTGTGTCGACCCGCGAGACGAGCCTCGCCACGGCCTGCTGCAGCGCGCGATCCGCCGAGCCGGGATCGAGAGCGTGCTCGGCTTCGCCTTCGACTCCACTCGGCGTGAGCGTCCCCTCGAACAGCGCCCGCGAGTGCCGACGCATCTGGCGCTGCAGCGCGTCTGGCATGAGCGTCATTGCCCGGCGGACGATCTCCGAACGAGTGCGCGGCGTAAACGCCATCGCCGGCGCTGTGGACGAGACGACGATCAGCGAAGCGAGCAGCAAAGCAGGCAGCAACGCGGGAAACAAAGCGAGCAGCGAACTGCCCTGCACTTTGCGCCCGCGTGGATTGAGCGATCTCATCGAGTCCTTCGACAGTCCTGAACGCAGAACGATTCGAGCCGGCATTCTATCGCGCCCGACCTCGGCCCGCGCGCCGTCGTGGCAAGAAGTATTCCCTTGGCACAGGTCCTGCACTTGCTGACCGCCCTCCGGCGTCGCGCCATGCGCGGACGGAGCACGGAGAAGGCGTGGCGACAGGAACTTGCAGCCGGACTCCGGTCGCGTGTGAGCAGATCTTGCCGGCCAATCGCGAGGCGCTCGACTCGCGGCATCCCGACGCATGGGCACGGACTCTTGACGGTCTGCCGGATTCGACTCGACCGCGGCGGTTCGAAAGCTCACTCGGGGAGCCCTCGATGGCGCTGCCGACCGGCGGCGGCGGCAGGTCGTCGCGCGCCGCTGGCGATCCCGCGGCCGAGGCAGCGCGCCTCGCGCGCGAGGCCCGGGTCACGGCATCGCGGCTGATCGTCGTGTTCGGTTTCGGCACCGGTCACACGACACAGGCCGTGCTCGCCTTGGCGTCGGCGACAGCCCGCGTCTTGCTCGTGATTCTCGACCCGGCCACCATGCTCGCCACACTCAGCTGCCGCGACGTGTCGGCCATGTTGACCCACCCGAGACTGGCGCTGGTCGTCGGGTCGCTGCCCCAGATCGTCGCTGACATGCCGCGTGCGAGCCTCGAGCCGCTGGCTGTAATCGCGCATCCGCCGCTGCTCGAGGCTTCGGCGCCGGAGCTGCGGCCGCTGTGCGAGATGGCCCGAGAGCCCGCTGGCGTTCAGCGCTCGCAGCGCGAGCAGGCTGAGCAGGTGCCGGCCAACGTCGAGCGCAATCTCCCCGCGATCCTGCGAGCCGTTCGTGCTGGCCGGCTGCGGACCCAGCTCGCGCATCGACCGGTGCTGCTGCTCGCCCCGGGCCCGAGCCTCGAGAGTCAGCTCGGCACACTCCGGGGTTCGCCCCCGCTGACGATCGCCGCGCTCGACACGTTGCTCGGGATGACTCGTCGCGAGGGCTTCCGCGTCGATCTGGCAGTGACGCTCGATGCTACCGAGCGAAACCTGCGAAAGTTCGATGGGCTCGACCAGCTGCCGCCCCTGATCGTCTTCGAGGAAGCCCGACCGAAGGCGGTCTCCTGCAGCCGCCTGCCGCTCTTCGCTTGCGAGAGAGGCGGGCTGCTCGACCGCGCGGACCGGTTCCTCGGTCTCGAGGGCCGCTACGTCAGCCGCGGATCGGTGCTGCTGGCGGCAGTGGATGTCCTGCTCGCCGTCGGCGTTGCGCCCCTGATCCTCGCCGGGGCGGACCTGGCGCTGACCGGAGGCCGCGCCCACGCAGGCCACGGCAGGCGGGTCTCGGTGGCGCAAAGCTCGCTGACCGTTCCCGGGCGCAGCGGCGGGCGTGTTCCGACGGCGGAGAGCCTGTGGAGGCACCGCCGCCGGCTGATCCGGCGTGTCCACGCTCTGCCGCCCGCGCAGCTTCTCGACGCGACCGCCGCCGGCGCGGAGATTCCCTGTTTGACGCGCATCACGCTTCAGGAAGCCCTGCGGCTCGCCGAAGAGTGCGAGGGGAGCCGATCGACGCCGAGACTCTCACCGGCCGGCTCGCCGCGGAGGGCCCGCGCGCAGCCGACGGCGAGTTGAGGGCGGCGGACACCTCGGGCCGGGCGGCTCTCGCGCGAGCCCGCCGAACGAGGGCGCAAACACGCTGACGTTCACGAGGAGACAGCGATGGACGCGGAGCAGCAGACCCTAGACGATCGCAAGCAGCTCGCCGTACGGGCCCTGACCCGTGCGGATCGTTTCCTGCTTGCCGTGGCGCAGGAGATTCCGGGTATCGCGCAGCGGTTGCGCCGAGGCGAGATCGCCGAGGTCAAGCTGCATCTCGAACACCTTCTCGACGGGCTCGGCTCGCTGGCTCGACTCGCGATCGACATCGAGCGTTTGGAGGAATCGCTCGGACGTACGCGGCCCGAGGGGTTCGATCTCGGACAGATGGCGCGGGCCTTACGCGACTTCGTTCATGCTCAAGAAGCCCGCGATTGGCCTGGCTCGGCCGAGGTGCTCGAGACGCGCATCGCGCCCCAGGTACCGCGGTGGCGTCACCTCTTCCACGTTCGCCTCTCGTCGCTGCAGTCGGCGCCCTCGACGGGCTGAGCCCGACTCGTCGTCCTCGGCCTGCGGCCCCGATTCAAGATGTACGCGACGAAGAAAACCACGCCCGCTCCGACGACCGCGACAACCGCCTCGGGTGCGTCGGCCGCTCTCGAAGCTTGGGCCGATGCCTGGGTCGAGAGACTCCCGCTCGAACCGGACGCCATACTGACGCGCGGGCGGGGAGCGCACCTTTCTCGACTCGCCGCTGCAGCACCGCGGGGGCTGATCGTCTCGTGGATCGGCGGACAGGGACCTCCCGTTCGAGATGGCGGTCAGCTGCTCGTCCCGACGCTCGAGGCGTTCGGTGCGCTCTCGCGCCACCTGCTCGGGGCCGGACTCGAGGTTTACAGAGCGGACCCTCGACCCACGACCCGCGAGCAGACCACGGACGCCGCGCGTTTCGAGCAGGTGATCGCGGCGGCGCGGCGCGAGGCCCTGGTCGAGCACGGCACGCTTTCGCAGCTCGCCGACCAGTGGTGCGACAACCTCGAGCATAACCTGCCTCGCGTGATGCTTGCCCCGTCGATGGGGGATGCGATCGATCGACTGCACGCGGTTCCGGTGCTCGTCGCCGGCGCGGGCCCAGCGTTGGCAACGGTGCTCGACAAGCTGCTTGCCCATCGCGATCGCTTCGTCCTGCTGGCAGCCAGCTCCGCAGTGCGGCCGCTATGGCGTGCCGGGGTCCACCCCGACGCGGTCGTGATGATCGAAGGGCGTGATTGCACGAAGCACTTCGCGGGGCTGCCGAGCGACGCGCTCGCGCGCGTCGTCCTGATTGCCGATTCAGCCACGCACCCCGCGCACCTGATGCTTCCTTGGGGGCGGATGGTGTTCTTCCACGGCGCGGCAGGCTGCTGGCTGGAAGGCTGGTCCGGCCGCGGCTCGATCGTCCCGACCGGGGGGAACGTCGGAACCACGGCACTGGTGCTGGCGTGGATGCTCGGCGGCCGACCGGTGCTGGCTGCGGGTCTCGACTTCGCGATGAGCGCGGACGGATCGTGCTACACCGCACACAGCGGCTCGACGGTTCCTCACGCGCTCGGCCCACTCGGTGGGCTCGTGAGGGCGTGGGACGGTGGCACGCTGCCTGCAAGCGCAGAGCTCATCTGCTATCGCGAGCAGACCGAACAGATCCTCGGGGTCATTCACAACGAGGACCCCGCCGCCGAGTTTCTCTGTCTCACCGCTCGGGGAGCCCGCGTCGCGGAGATGAGGCTCGACGCATCGGGGCAGAGCCTCGCGCAGCTACCTCCACTGCCGCGAACACGCGCCGCGGACGCCCTCTTGTGGCCACCGTCCCAGCGAACGATGCTCGATCGCGGCCCAGACCGGATCGAGCGCGGGCGGCGAACGGTGATGCGCTCGCTCGAACGGTTGTCGAACGATCCGTCGGGACCGCATCTCGCTCTCGCACTGGCTGCGGCCGACGATCTGCTGCTGCGGCTGCTGGTGATCCCAGGTCTGATCCGGGGCGTCGATCAGGGTCGGCCGGCACCCGAGGCGGCGAGGGCCGCAATTCGACTCGCCGAGCAGCGGATGGAGCGGATGTCTCGCCGGGCGATTTTGCTCGCCGAGCGGCTCACGAGGCCTTGAGCGTCGTCCCAGACGCCGACCGTATTACAATCGGCCGCCACATCAGCGGGCCCGCCGTCCAGCTGACCTCATCCCGAGCCAGGAGACGATGAAGAATCGAACGCCTTTCCCGCCGGTTTTCTGGGTTGCCAATCTGATCGAGGTGCTCGAGCGGTTCGCGTACTACGGCATCTATTTCGGTTTCGGCATTTACATGGAATCGCTCGGATACTCGAGAGGTCAGCTCGGTTTCATCCAGAGCATCTTCTTGTTTCTCTCGTATGCCATCCCGGTGATCTCGGGCACCTTCGCCGATCGCTTCGGGT
>CP070706.1:3439063-3453680 GCA_020350085.1 Acidobacteriota bacterium | reverse complement strand
CCGGCAGATGCGACGAATTCGAGCGCATCTTCCGCGCGGTACGCGGACGAGTCGGCCCGCAGGTCCTCGTACAAACTGGCCGGACGCGTCGAGCGGGTCTGGAACGACGCAAGGCACGCTGCGGCCATGGAGTCGTTCCGCACGCTGCGGACCATTCTCGAGGGCTACCTCGGGGACAACGAGGGCGTTTTCACGATCACGAGCGCCGTGCCGAGGGAGGGCAAATCGACGGTGTCCCTCAACTTGGCACGCGCCTTTGCCGCCGATGGGGAGACGAGGACGCTGTTGGTCGACGCGGATCTTCGGCGCAGGGAACCCTGCCCGTGGCTTCAACCGCTTCCAGAGCGAGGCCTGGGTGAGATTCTCGCGAGGCGAGCCACATTCGCTCAAGCGATCATTCGCGTGGGCAACTCCGCGCTAGACATCCTGGTTGCCGGTTCGGCCACGGAGGATACGGCGCGCCTGCTTTCCAAGGAGCGCGTCGCGGAGATCGTGGCTTGGCTGCGCCAGCGCTACCGGCGCGTGATCATCGACACGCCGCCGGTAATCCTGTTCTCGGACGCACTTCCGTTCGCAGCTGAGGCGGACGGGGTCGTCGTGGTGACGAGGGCCGGCTGGACCCCCTTGGCCCAATACGAGAGAGCCATCGATGCGCTCGGGGATGCTCGAATCTTGGGGACGGTACTCAACCAAGCGTTTCCGAACCTGCTCGATCGCGAGACTTCCCACGATCATTACTACCAGCGCTACTACCGGCGTTACTACGGGCCAAGAAGAACTGCCCGATGAACGCCCGATGAGCGCGCCATGAGCACTCAGCGCCGGGGTGCGGACGGTTCGCGTGTCGAGCGGAGCGCGAGGCACTCGTACCGATCCAGCCGGCCTGCCATGAGGGCGAAATGGGGCTGGTTCGTCGTTCACACGCAGCCGCGCAAGGAGTTCTTCGTACGCGAGCGCGTCGAGGATCTGCAACGGCGAGTGTTCCTACCGCTGGCCGAGACACCGTGCCCGCGAAGACTTCAAAGAGCCTTGGGTCCGCTGTTTCCTGGCTACCTCTTCGCACAGCTGTCGGTGGGACGCGGTGATTTGGCGGTGCTGCGCTGGATGCACGGAGTGAAGCGGATTCTCGGTGATGGAGAAAACCCGCTACCGATCGACCGGAATATCGTGCGCGAGATTCGGGCGAGGGCCGACCGCACGGGACGGATCGCCTTCGGTCGTGCTCTCCGCGCGGGTCAGCGGGTTCGTGTTCTGAACGGCCCCCTGGTTGGCCTGGAGGGTGTTCTCGACGGCACAGTCACGCGACCCGAGGAACGGGTCGCGGTGCTCTTGGAGATCTTCGAGCGTGCGACCCGGGCCGTGCTGCCGGCCCGGGAGCTCTTGGGCCTCGACGACGCTACAAACGCGCGGTGAGGCTCGCGCAAGTTACTGATGCCGAACGGCTTCCGAGATGGCACCGGACCGTTGATGGCGGAGCTGTGCAGCATTCGCCTTGCGTCAGGTGCCCGCCGCGACCGATTCTTCTCCGAGCTCATCTGAGGCACGAGCTGATGCTGAAAAAGACGGCTTCGGATCCCGCGGACGTCGGATCGAGATCCTCCACCGACGCATCGGCTACTGGGCACCGTCCGAGGCTGACGCCTGATCTGCTGCGCCAGATGCGTGTCGAGCTTTTGGAGCGCACGGGTGAGCAGTGGGGCATCGTGGAGACGGGGAGCATGGTGCCGATGATCGATCCTGGCGACCGCGTGCTGGTCGAGGCGATTTGCGGGATCCAGGCCCGAATCGGGGACATTGCCGTGTTTCAGCGCCAGAATGAACTCGTCCTGCACCGCATCATCGGCAGGACACGTCAGCCAGCAGACGGTTTTGTCGAGAAGGGTGACGGCAACCTCGTCGCGGGATCCGTGAGCCTCGACGCCGTCATCGGACGCGTGAGGGAGGTCGCGAAGCCGCGGTCTCGTCTTCGGCCGACGCGTGGCTGGCAACGAGTGGTTCAAGTGGCTATCGCCTGGCTCGAATGGCTCGCGACGCGGCTGCAGGGCGGACAACTGACGAACACTCGGTCTGCGCAAAGCATCCCTCGTGGTCTCGTGTCTCTCTGCTGCAAAAAGGGTTCACGATGGATACACCGACTCGCGCGTACTCTGACACGCACCTACATTTCCCTATGCGTTTGGCCGCGACCGGGTGCTGGGTCCGAGGGAGCGTGACGTGTTCACCACGAGTGGCGAGATGTTCGGTCATTCGATAGCACTGGCGCTGTTCTTGATCGCTTTCATTTGGGCTGTCTACGCATACCTCGGCTATCCACTCGCGCTCGTGCTGTTGCGACGGATCAGAAGGCGCCCCATCGAGGCAGACGCCGGTCACTGTCCCACCGTCAGCGTCATCATCACCGTTCATAATGGTGCCGACCGCATTCGACGGAAGCTCGAGAACGTGCTTGGGCAACGCTACCCGGTCGAACTGCGCGAGATCGTGGTGGCCGATGATTGCTCCGACGACGGAACGGATCGAATCGTACGCGAGGAGTACGGCGCCTGTGGAGTGCGACTCGTACGGCTCGAGCAGCGGGGAGGCAAGGAAGGGGCCCAAAGGGAAGCGCTCCACCACATCCAAGGGGAGATCGTCGTTTTCACCGATGTGGGAACGCTTCTCGACCAGGCCGGGCTGTGTGAGATCGTCCGGCCGTTCAGCGACGCCTCCGTGGGGTGCGTGAGCTCGATCGATCGAGTGGCCAACGACGACGACGGCAGCTCCGGCGAGGGCCTGTACGTGCGCTACGAGATGGCTCTGAGGCGGCTGGAGTCAGAAGTCGGGTCGATCGTCGGGCTGAGCGGATCTTTCTTCGCTGTGCGTCGCAGTATCTGTGAGGACTTCTCCGAGCGAGACCCGAGTGATTTTCGCTCCGTCCTCGTCGCCGTTCGCAAAGGGCTGCGAGCCGTGAGCTGGGAGCGAGCGGTGGGGCACTACGCCGATATTCCGGCAGGTCAAGCCTCACGGGCACGGCGGATCCGCACGATCCTCCGGGGATTGACGACGCTGTATCGCGAGCGAAGGATGCTGAATCCGTTTCGCTACGGAGTGTTCGCCTGGCAACTCTGGTCGCACAAGCTGGGGCGCTGGACGGTTGCGTTTGCGCTGCTGTTGGCGCTGGCCAGCAGTGCGTTCCTGGCCGCCGACTCGCGGATGTTCCAGATCGCGCTCGCCATACAGCTTGCCGGGCTGGCCTATGCCTTCCTGGTCCTCTTCCGCAGGCGTCCTCCTCGCGGCGCGCTCGGGCGCGCCGTTCGTTACCTGGCCGAAGCGAACCTATCGGCCCTCATTGCCTGGACGCTGTTTCTTCGCGGCAAACGTGTCACCGAGTGGAAGCCGACCGCGCGGTGACGGGTGTCCTGATCGAAGACCAAGAACATGGCGCAGCAAGACCTGCAGCAGAGTCATCAGTCGCCGGCCACGGGCACGCCACCTGTTTGCGTGAGAGACTTCGCGTCGTGGCCGGTGGAAGATGTCCCACCAGTAGCCGTCGTCAAGCCGGAGAAAACGCGCGAGAAGGCACACCCGCGACACCAAGGTCGGGCAGGTCCACAGGCGCGGGAGCCACTCCGCGGTGAGATCCTCGATCGGGACCGGTCGGGCGACGTGATGGTGAAGCGCCAACGAACGAACGACCGCGCGTGTGACGGGACCGGGCGAGAGACGGTCTCTGACACGCTTCGGAATCGGCGTGTCGAAGAGCCGGTGCGAAGTCTCGAGAGCGGCGAACACCAGCGTGTTCATCCCGCCTCGAGTTGCGAGGCCGCGCAGCCGGTCCCAATCGTCCTCGCTCGAGCGACGAGCGAGCCAATCGATGTCGACGAAGCGATTGAGAAAAAGAAAGCTTTCCTGATAAAGCTGAAGGCAGGAAAGCAGCAACGCGACCGAAAGCTCATGCACGGGGAGCTCGTGATGGCTGACTTGTTCCTCACGAACAGATCTGCAGAGAGGCAGGACATCGATATGAAATGGATCGCTACGACGAGTCAGATCCCAGTGCAGCTCGACGACAAGTCCAGAAGGCGTCCGCCACGGCATGTGAAAATGCCAGTCGCGATAGAATTCCTCTCCGCGAGGTTGCGGGTCGCGAACAAACCCGAGCTGCTTGAAGATTGTCTCGGTGACGTCGAACTGCGCTGGCGGGATTAATACGTCGAGATCTCGAATGAATCGCTCGCGCATCTCGGTCCACTAAAGCAGCAAGAAGCCAGCACCTTTCACGAAAGTAAACGGGATACGATGACGAGAGAGACCGGAAGCGATCTTCTGAGCCACAAGAACGACGGTCTGGGTGCGGTCGATGTGCCAATCGATCACTGCGCGGAGCGTCGCACACTGTTCGGAATCGAGGCTGCCGTCGTCGGTCTCCAAGAGGCGGCGGGCGGCGATTCCCGCGACTCTTTGTCGATACGCCTCCTGGAGCACGCGCTCGATTTCCCACTCCCGCAGACGCTGGGGCGGCCGGCGCAGCACGCGGACGAGTTCATCGAAGGCGACGACCGACACGGTCTCCCCTCACGGTACGAATCGCCTGAGCGTATCTCAACAGGTGGCCCGGTCAAGTCGGGCAGACCGTGCGAGCAAAGGCGATGAAGATGGCCCGGCCGTCAGAGGGAATCGTCAACGCGTTCAGTGTGGACGTCGAGGAGTACTTTCAGGTATCGGGCTTCGCCGCGCACGTGGACCGGGACTCTTGGGTTCGGATTCCGACGCGACTCGAAATCGGTCTCGAGAAGATTCTAGAGATCGCGGCGCATCACGGGGTCATCGGGACGTTCTACTTCCTTGGTTGGATCGCCGAGCGGTACCCGGGGATCGTGCAGGAAGTCGTCGATGCGGGGCACGAGGTGGGCTGCCACAGCGCTGAGCATCGCTTGGCGTACGAAATGGACCCCAGCGCGTTTCGCGACGATCTTCGTCGGGCACTGGACGCGATCGAGAGCGCGGCAGGGAGGCGTTGCCGTCTGTACCGGGCGCCGAGCTTCTCGATCACGTCGGAAAGTCTCTGGGCTTTACAGGTGCTCGCCGAAGAAGGCATCGACGTCGACAGCAGTGTGTACCCGATCCGCCACGACCGCTACGGGCTCGCCGGGGCTCCTCGGTGGCCGTACCGGCCTCTCGTCGACCAGGCCCATTTCGTCGAGTTTCCTCCCGCCGCAGCGAGATTCCTCGGAGTAAACGTTCCCTTTGGCGGCGGTGGGTACCTGCGGCTCTATCCGCTGCTGTTTACGCGTTGGCTGATTCGCTGGATAAACGCAAGAGAGAAGCGACCCGTCATGCTCTACGTCCATCCATGGGAACTCGATTCGAGGCAGCCGGCGCTCCCGGGAGGTGTGCTTACGCGGTGGCGACACCGCGTCAACCTGGGGACGACGGGGCCGAAGTTGAATCGTCTCTTCTCGGAGTTCCGTTTCAGCTCGGTCTCGGCGGTCCTCGAGAATCTCGGTGGAGCGAAGGCGCTGCCGACATTCGCGCTGGCGCAGCCGCCTGCCCCGGTGCGGGACTCGGGCAGAACGTCGTGAGTACTCCCCGGCCGTCCCTGGATCGCGTCGAGCCTGCTGGACCGTCGCGCCGCGGGGTCCGCGACTGGATCGGCCTGCTGAGGGACAGGGCTGCTCTCGTCGTGCATCGCCTGGTTGCGGAGCAACGAAACCGCACGGGCGCACACGAGCGAATCTTGCGGCAAGCTAACGGTCATGTGGCGATTCTCACCTACCATCGAGTTCTCGAAGACAGAGCGCCCACAGAAGGCATCGAGCCGGGTATGTTCGTCTTTCGCTCGACGTTCGAGGCACATCTAACCGCTCTGAAGAGACGATTTCACTTGACGTCGCTCGGATCCGTCCTCAAGGCTCCCCTCAGCCCGTCCGACGCTCCGATGGCTGTGATCACGTTCGACGACGGGTGGCGTGACAACATGACCGTGGCGTGGCCAGTTCTCGCGCGCCATGAGGTACCGGCGACGATCTTTCTCACGAGCGATTACATCAAGGGCGGTGGGCAACCTGACTCGGAGTTCATGGGCGAGACAGACGTACGGAGACTTGCGCGCTACGGCATCGAATTCGGAGCACACACCGTGTCCCATCCGCGACTCACGAACATCTCCACTCTGGCTGCGGAAGAGGAGATGCGGCGCTCGAAGGAAATGGTGGAGAGCTTGACCGGCCGGACGTGCGACCTTTTTGCCTACCCCTTCGGCGACCACGATGCTGCCGTGTGCCGTATTGCTGGAAGCATATTCCGCGGTTCCGTCATCGTTGGCCACGGGTGGTGGCGACCAGGTGGCGATCGGACGCGGATACCTCGCGTTGCGATTCACGACGACATGACACGTGTTCCTGCGATGTTCATGGAACGCTTGGTCGCCGCCTTCGACTCGACTCCTCCACCCGTATAACGCGGATTCTTCATGAGCCTTCCGCCGATACGCCGCATTTGCCCGCTGGCCATCCGTTTGGCCGGCATGTCGCCGGCCAGGCCGGGAGCGGGGCCCTCCCATCGTGCGGGTCATCCAGCGGCCATCCGCAACGTTTCGGCTTTAAGGTTCATGAATAGTCCGGGCTAAGCACGTTCTGGACGTCGCAGTGGGCTGCACAGCAACGGTAGGTGTTGATTCGATGCAGCGAAATCGCCGGCTCTTGACCATGATCCCGCCCGTGAGGCCAGCGGCTAGAGTCTTCGACGTGCTGGCGAGCATGTTCAGCACGTCTCGGGAATCGTCGTTCGAAGACGAGCTCAAGCGGTGCGCGGGTCGTCGCACGGTGGAGCTGTTCGGCAGCGGCCGCGCGGCGTTGGCGCAGCGGTTGCTGCGGCTCGAGCGCTCAGATCGTGATGAGGTGCTCGTGCCGGCCTACACCTGTTGGAGCGTCCCCGCGGCGGTGGTCCGAGCGAATCTCAAGGTCCGGCTCGTCGACGTCGATCCAGTCACCCTCGCGCCCGATGCGGAACAGCTGACGACGCTGCCGACGAGCCGACTCGAGGCGATCGTAGTGACACACCTTTTTGCCGACACTTGCGACGTCGATCGGATCTCCGACATATTCGCGAGCCGGGATCCGAACGTCCTCGTCATCGAAGATGCGGCGCAGTGTTGGCCGACACGCAGGCCTAGCCGAGCAGACGCGGTGGTTCTTTCGTTCGGCCGCGGCAAACCGATGGCCCTCGGTGGCGGGGGTGCGCTGCTTCACGACAACCCACCGGAAGCTCGTCCGGAGGTTGGCGCGGGGCGTAACCTCGCTCGTGGACTAGCTTTCCTGGCGGCGTTGGTGTTGTCGTCGCCGCGCTTTTTTCGTATCGCGGCAGCTATGCCGGGGATCGGCATTGGCGAGACGATCTACGATCCGCAGTTTCCCGTGAATGACGCCTTGAGCTTGTGGCAGCGGCGTCTCGGCGCAAAGCTGCTCGCACAGATCGACCAGTGCGAGCGCGCCCGCGGCGAGATCGCTGCGCAGCTGCGCGCGGTGGTCTCTCATCAGGTCGGCTGGCACGCACCAGGCCGCTGCTGGCTGAAAGGGCCGATCAGACTTCCCCTCCTGGCGCCGACGAGAATGGATCGCGATCGCGTGGTGTCGGCGCTGCGACGAGACGGAGTTTACGCGGGCCCAATGTACCCCGGGACACTGGCGGATATCCAGAATCTCAGACCTCATCTCGTCAATCCCGACGAGAGACTCGATGGCGCTCGTGCGCTCGCGGATCGGCTGCTGACGATTCCTGTCTATCCGATGATGAGTCGCGGAGACGTGGATCACGTGGGAGAGTCTCTCCTGAGCGCTTTTGGCGCGGCGAGGCCATGAGAACGAACACAGGCGACGGGATGAAGAACACACGGTGCACTCGGCGCGTGCTGATGGTGGCGTATCACTTCGCGCCCGAAGTAACGAGCGCGACTCATAGGGCGATCCACTTTGCGAGAGCGTTGCACGACGAAGGATTCGGGGTTCGTGTTCTGGCAGCCAGTCTGGAATCGCTTCGTCTCACGGACCCGTCGCTCAACGACGTGTTCCCGCACCCAGAATGCATCATGCGAGTGGGCGCGGCTCGGCGCATCGGAGATCTGTATCTCTCCGTCAAGAGTCGTCTCAGCAGATCGTCACGAGAAGCCGCCGTCGAACAGGAGGTGGCGGCCGATGGGGCCGGGAGCGCCTCACGCGGGCGCAGGTTCGCGGCTTCTGTGCGCGCCCCGTTCGCGGCGTGGGATCTGTTTCCCGATGCGCAGAAGGCTTGGTTCCGACCAGCCCTGCGGGCATCGATGGGGGCGGGCGGGGACGCAGACTTCGATTTGGTCTACGCCTCAGCGCCCCCTTGGACCGCGCTTCGCGTCGGTCACGCCATCGCTCGTCGGCTCAAGCGGCCGTTGGTGAGCGCGTTTCGGGACCCATGGACGCAAGTGCTCGGCAGTTCAGGGCGATACCGCGAGAGGGTACTCGAGCGAGCGGCGCGGCGATGGGAACGACAGATCGTCAACGACTCGCGGCTCGTGATCTGCAATAGTCCGGGCCTGACGGGGCAGGCCCGCGAAGCCTATGGGGGAGACCGAGACGAGAAGTTTCTGACGGTCCTCAACGGCTCGGCCGTTCCTCGACGAGCGAGGAGCGATTCGTTCCCAGCGTCACAGCAGCTCATCATTCGTCACCTTGGGAGTCTCTACGCTGGGCGATCCGTCAGGCCATTGCTTCGTGCGCTCGGGGACTTGGTTTCACGGGGGGACCTGTCCTCGCAGGATGTGCGTGTGGAACTGATCGGTTCGCGAAGCGAAGCGGATGCGCTCGAGGGTGTGGCTGGTGGTATCGAGGTTGTATCAGAGAGCGAAGTGACCTTCGAGGCTGCTGTTCAACGCATGCAAGAGCCCGCCGTTCTACTGGTCGTACAACCACCGAAGATGCAACATGAGATACCGACGAAGCTCTATGATTACCTCTGTACCGGCAACCCAGTGCTCGTGCTCGCATCCGAGTCGAGTCACACCTGGGCGATGGCGAGAGAGTTCTCACGGTGCCAGCGTCTCGACTGGGAAAGCCCTGACGAGAATCTGCAGGTCCTCGGAGGTCTCCTGAGGACGTGGAAAACGGGCGAGCTCCGCCAGGAGAGAACGCAGCAAGACACCGCGTCTCTGACGAAGATCGCAGTCTGCCGCCAGTTCGTCGAGGCGATTCGGGCCGCCCTCGACATGCAGCCTGAGTGAGCCTCTTGCCCGGCCGAACGATCCGGATTAGTCATGTAGCGGCGAGTGGAAACCCCGACTCGCGTCAGATGCGGCGAGGACCCGAGAGAGCCCGTTCACGGTTGGGCACGATGGCATCTGGCTTGAGAGTGTTTCACGGGGATTGTTGAGCGCGATGACGACCACGCACCGGAAAACCGCTCCAACCGGCATTGCACTGCCTTGCGGACGCCGTCTACGCGTGCTCCAGCTCGTCCAAGACCTCGCGTTCGGGGGTATGGAGCGGCTCGTTGCCGCCATGGCGGGCTCCGTCGACAGATCGCGATTCGATCTTCAAGTCCTGACGGTCTCCGACTTGGGGCACTGCGGTCGGGACTTACCGTCACACATTCCCGTACACAGGGCTCCGCCGCTGCCCCCCTGGACCATGTTCTGGCCAGCTCCGCTGATGAGGCTTCTGCGCCGCATCGAGCCGGACGTGGTTCACACGCACCTCGGAATTGTCTGGAAGGGCTCGATAGCGGCACGCGTGGCCGGCGTGCCCCGCCTCGTGCACACAGAGCACGGCCGGCTCGACCCCGATCCCTGGATCGCCCGGACACTTCTGCGTGTTGCCTCTCGTTGGGTCGACGTGATCGTGCCGGTGTCGCGATCTCTGGACGCGCAATTGCGCGATAGGATCGTTCCTTCATCCGTCAAAACGGAAGTTATTCCGAACGGCGTCGACACGGAGCGTTTCCGACCAGAAGCAAGCGATGAAGGATTCCGTGCACGCCTCCGAATCCCCGCGGAAGCGCCGATCATTGGAAGTGTTGGCCGACTGGATCCGATCAAGGACTACTCATTGATGTTGAAGGCCTTCTCGCGGCTGCACTCCAATTGGGAAGCCGGCCCTCGTCCGCATTTGGTCATCGCGGGCGATGGCATCGAGCGTGCCCTCTTGGAGCAGCTAACGCGGGAGCTTCAATTGAACGCGACCGTTCACTGGCTGGGATGGTGTGACGAGATTCTCGCTGTCCTGAACGCGTTGAGTCTGTTTTCTCTATCATCACGAAGCGAAGGGATGTCATTGAGCTTGCTGGAAGCGATGAGTTGTGGTGCGTGTCCCGTCGTCACCGACGTGGGAGGCAATGCGGAAGTGCTCGGGTCGGTACTTTCACACCGGCTCGTTCGTGAGCGAACTGCAGACTCGCTTGCGGCCGCTTGGGTGCGCGCACTCAGCGACCGAGAGCAGCTCGAGCGGGATGGTCTAGCGGCGCGGCAGCGAGTGGAGAGCGACTTCAGCCTCCGAGCGATGGTCAGGCGCTACGAATCGTTGTGGATGTCGGGACAGGGAAGCGACGCCTCCGTATGAACGTCCGCGTCAGAGCAAAGCCGGTGTTGAGATCCGTGGCAGGTGTGGTGACTCCGCAAGCGACACGCCGCATGGCGAGGCTCTCGCCTTGCTTGGCGTACATGTTCATCGAGTTTGCCAGACCGATGTCTTGGTTCCCCGCCATCTCCGTACTGCGCCCCGGGCTGCTCGTCGCTGTGTGGGGATTCGCGACAGTCCTCATAGCGCAGCAGCGCAAGCGGATTCCGCCGGTGATGTGGTACGTGTTTGGCTTGTGCGCGCTCATGGCGTGGGGCGTTCCCTGGGCCGTCAACAACGCATGGGCGTTCTGGGGCTGGCAGGAGTTCACGGTGCTGACCCTGGGTTGCGTGCTTCCTTTGGCGATCCTACCGACGAGCATCGCCGAGGTGCGCTTGTTGATCTGGGCTTATCTCCTGGCACACATTCCGACGGCGATCAACGCCATAGTCCACAGGGGACGCGGGCTCGGCGGCTGGTTGGAGGATGAAAACGACCTCGCGTTCGCGCTGATCGCCGCTCTGGGGGTGGCGCTCTACCTGTTGCTCGGGACGCGCAAGAAGGGACAGATCGCCCTGCTCGTCGGCCTGATGGCCATTTGTCTCGCCGCTATCGTGACCAGCATGTCGCGAGGGGGTTTTGTGGGGCTAGCGGCGCTGGGCGCTTACGTGTTCGTTTTGGGACCGTATCGGAGCCGCATCGCGGCCGTCGCGATCTTGGCTATTCTGATGCTCGTCGTGTTGGCACCGCCGACTTATTGGCAGGAAGTGCACTCGATTGGAGAGTCGGTGGAAAGCGGCACCGGTGAGCAGCGATTGTATTTCTGGTCACTCGCATGGCGGATGTTCCTCGATCATCCTTTGATCGGAGTCGGCACGCGAAACTACGGCATCCAGGCGCCGAACTATCAGGACCCGCGGCGGGCGTTCATGTGGGGCGAGCACACGTGGGGGCGAGCGGCGCATTCGCTCTATTTCACTCTCATTCCGGAACACGGACTCATAGGCATAGCTATCTGTGCCGGCTTCTTATGGACGACGTACAAGAGCATCACCCGCCTTCGAAGGCTGACGCACCCTGGCGTCCTGTCGCCGCAGCGTGCCAGTCCCAGGCTGATGGCCTCCGGACTGGCGGCAGGTATCGTGGGGGTGTTGGCCACGGGAGTTTTTATCTCGGTACTTTACTACCCTGTCCTATGGGTGCTGAGTGGTCTCGTAGCGGCACTCGATGAGACAAGCAGCGATTCTTTCAAGGCCCATGGGACACCCGTCGTGCAAATCGGGAGCAGCGGCCGATCAGAGAGGAAGTGACATGGTCACGCGCCAGCGATGAGCAAAGGCACAGCGATATGAACAGTCCTTCTGGCAAGATGCTGCGAAGCAGTTTGCAGAAGAAGGCGGCGACGGTCTCGCATGGTACGAATGGAGAGCCGGAAGACTCATCGAGCTGGTGCGAAAGGCGGTCGACCCTGAGTTCCCTCAATCGAAGGAGCTGGCCATCTTGGAGGTCGGGAGCGGCCCCGTCGGAATAGTCTCCTTCCTTGATGGGAAGAGACGGGTCGCCGTCGATCCGCTGTGTGACTACTACTCGACCGAGAGCTCGCTCATCGCTCATCGAGACCCAGGAGTCACGTATGTGAACGCGAGCGGGGAAGAGCTAGCGTTTGATGCTGAAAGTTTCGATCTTGTCATCCTTGACAACGTGATCGACCATGTTCGAAATCACCATCGCGTGATGAGCAGGATACACGATCTGCTCATGCCGAAAGGAATACTTTACTTCACAGTCAACCTTCATCCACTCTGGGGATCGCTCATTCATCGACTCTTGGCAGTGACGGCGGTCGATCCAGGTCACCCACACACTTTCACACTCGAACAAGTTCGAAAGTTTCTCACGGAACACAACTTCGAGTCGTGCCATGAGGAGTGGGAAGACTACAAAGAGAGGTGTGAGTGCGACCGACGATCAGGCAGTCTGAAAGCTCGTATCAAAGGTTGGACTGGGCTGAGCGCGTTTCTCTACACGAGCGTCGCGCTTCGGAAGTAGCGAGCTGTCCCATACGCCGAGGCCATTGCCGGGGAGCGGGGCGTGGGTGGCCGAGAGCGTGGACTGGACGGCTGGAGGTCCGAGCTACATAGATATGTCTAGGCACGCACTCGGGGGGGCGTGGCGGGCGGAGAGCGAGTGAGTGGCTCTCACGCCGTTTTCAGCCCGATGAGCACCAGACACGTTCGGGTGAGAGGCTTATCTCATGGGCGAAGTCGTCGTAGGTGCAGAGGAAGGGAATGACGCGATCGTGACGGCGGGGCGGAAACTGAGAGTCGCTGTAGCCGGAGCGGGTAAGATGGCTCAGCATCACGCGCGGGCGGTCAGCAGGCTGCGGTCGATCGCAGAGCCCATCGCGTTCGCCGATCCCCTCGAAGAGCATCGTCAGATCATGCGTCTGATCTTGCCGGCGGCGCGGGAATACGCCAGCGTAGAACAGCTGTACGATAGCGAGCGGCCGGATGTCGTTCACATCTGCACGCCACCTGCCACGCACGAGGAGCTGGCCTCGTCCGCACTTCGTGCCGGGGCACACGTCTACATCGAAAAGCCGGTCGCCCAGACCGTCTCGGGTGCCCAAGAGATCCTGCATCTCGCGAAGTCTCGAGGTCTGACCGTCTGCGCGGGACATCAACTGTTGTTCGAACGGCCGGCTCGGCGTGTCGAGGCCCTGCTGGCGACGATCGCACCGGTAGTCCACGTCGAAAGCTACTTCTCGTTCAGACCTGTCCGACGAACAGTCAGTGGACGCGCGATGCCCCCCGAAGAGCAGTTGCTGGACGTGCTACCACATCCAGCGTATCTGCTGATCCATTTTCTGGAGCGAGCTCGCCCCGGCTGCCAGATCGAGCTGCGGGCCCTCGAACTCGACAAAGGTGCGACACTGCACGGATTTGTCACGGCGGGAGGGACCACCGGATCTCTCGTGGTGACACTCGAAGGGCGTCCCGTCGAGTCCTATGTGCGCGTCGTCGGGACGAACGGAGTACTGACGGCGGATTTTGTCCGCGGCACGACGAGCCAGCTCATCGGGCCGGGGCACAGTGCGCTCGAAAAGCTTCTCCATCCGTATCGAATGTCATGGCAGCTCGTCACGAGGACGACGAAAGAGCTGCTACGTCGCCTTATACGCAGGGAGCGTAGTTACCCTGGTTTGGCCGAGCTTCTTTCCGCATTCTATGAGTCGATCGAGTCGCAGGCGGATCCTCCGATCACGGGCTCGACGGTCATCGAAACGGTGCGGATCTCAGAGGAAGTTGAAGCGCGCATGCGGCAGCGCGCTCGATCGAGGCGAATCGACGCGGCCGCCTCTGAGGGGCCTCTCGTGGTGGTCACCGGGGGTACCGGCTTTCTCGGGAGGCGGCTGGTCGGTGCGCTGAAGCAGGCGGGGACGAGGGTCAGGGTGATCGCGCGAGCCGCCCCGCCGTATTGGGAGGCGGAGGAAGGCGTTTTCTACAGCACCGGCGACGTCGCTGAGCCCCTCTCAGACGAGAGTTTCGAGGGTGGGGACGTCATCATCCACTGCGCCGCAGCGACGTCAGGTGGTCTGCGAGAGCACGAGCGGGATTCGATTCGCGCGACAGAGAATATCGTGAAAGCAGCGGCCCAGCTCGGTATCCAGCGACTGATCCACGTCAGCAGCCTGGCTGTTCTCGCTGCGGGCGGGACTGTCTCGGAGACGACGCCTCTGGAGCCAGACCCGCAATCGCGTGGCCCTTACGTGTGGGGCAAGACCATCTCCGAGCGGCGGGCCATCGAGTTGGGTCGGGAGCTGGACATCGCCGTGACCGTCGTACGGCCCGGAGCGCTGGTGGACTACGCGTTGTTCGATCCTCCGGGGAGGCTCGGAAAACGTCTGGCCAATCTTTTCGTTGCCGTCGGTTCGCCTCGGGATGAGCTTGGAGTAGTGGATGTCGAGTTCGCGGCCAAGGCACTCGTCTGGCTCGCACTCAATCCAAGTCAATCGCCGCCCGTGCTCAATCTTCTCGCTCCGACACTGCCTAGCAAGCGAG
>CP070706.1:3435673-3438963 GCA_020350085.1 Acidobacteriota bacterium | reverse complement strand
GATGCCCGACCCGCTCGAGGTACTTCGCCAAGTACAGCAGCTCCGCGCTCTCCTGCCAGCTCTTGGCGGCCGTGTAGACCTCGTCGCGGTAGCCGAGCCGATCGACCAACGACAGCTCGATCGCCTCGTGCCCGTAGTAAGGAGCACCATCGACGAGCTCTCGGACCCTCGATTCGGACAGGCCGCGCCGCTCAGCAATACCGCGCACGATCTGACCGAACAGCGAGTCCACGATCGATTGCGTCGCTTCTCGATGGGGGGCCGAGTACTCGCGATCCGTATAGATGTTCATCGCGTTCTTGTACTCGTGACGTTGGTCGAGACGCGGCACGACGTCCAGCTCGTCGAGCAGGTCACGCACGAACGGCGTTTCAGCGATCAGGCCGGTCAGGCCGACGTCACCGGAAGGTTGCAGCCAGATTTCGTCGCACGCGGTCGCGAGGTAGTAGGCTCCGGTGCCGTTGGCGAACTCGCCGAAGGTTTCGGCCCAGCAGAGCGTTGGTTTGCCTTGGTCGCGGAAAGCCTCGAGCGCCGCGCGGATTTCCTGAATTCCCGCCAGTCCCAACCCAGGGTTGCCGACGCGGGCCACCAGCCCGATGACGTGATCGTCCTCGCGCGCCATTTGGAGGCCTTCGACCACGTCGCGAACCGTCATCTGCTTGCGCATCAGCGCCTGAGCGATCGGATCGTCTGGTAGGTCCTCGATCAGAGCTTGCTCGAGGTCGAGCTCGACGATGGTGCGCGTCGGGACCGAAGGCCCGATGAGCACTTTGACCAGTGCAACGACGACGATCACCGCCAGCAGCGCGAACGCGATCGCGCCGAGAACGGCCAGGATGACGATGAGCTTCTTCATGAGACCTCCTTGCCCGAAAGAATGCCCTTTCCAGGGCCGGCTCGGGACGCCGCATCGAGCCCTACGCGGCCGGTGGTCGTGGCGCGCGCGCCAGCGGCTGGCGGCTCAGACGAAAGACAAGGGCACCTTTTCCGGAAGGATCCGCCGCCGCCCCGCGTTGTCGAAGCGAATGTCGAGAACGACGCGCGTCACGTCGCCCGAGACTCTCAAAATCGTACCCTCGCCAAAATCGGGGTGACCGACGCGCATGCCCGGCGCGAACGCATGATCCTCGTCGGGCACGTAGCGCAGGTTTCCCGAAACGCTCACCGTCCCCGCCGCGGGTGTGCGGGACTCGCCGTCATGCTTGCCGTGTGCCGAGCCATGCGCGCGGGAAGCGCGAGCGCCTCGATCGAGCGACAAAAGCCGCCGTGATCCACTCGTCAGCTCCGCGGGAATCTCGTCGAGAAACCGCGATGCCTGGGCGAGAATCTCCTCGCCGAACTGTAGGCGTTTCTGCGTTGCGGTCAGCACCAGAAACCGCCGCGCCCGCGTCATTGCCACGTACATCAGGCGGCGTTCCTCTTCCAGCCCGCGCGCATCCTCGAGCGCGCGGACGTGAGGAAACTGCTCTTCGTTGAGCCCGACGATGAACACGCCGTCGAACTCCAGCCCCTTGGCCGAGTGAGCCGTCATCAGGCTCGGCCCCTGCTCACCGCGTACGTCGTCAGTGTCGGCGCGAAGCGAGATGCGGTCGAGAAAGCCCGCGAGACCGTCCGCCGCCCCCGCATCATCGTGCTCGCGGGCCGCGGAGACGAACGCATCGAGGTTTTCCGCGCGCGAGCCTGGGTCGGATGGATAAGCGCGTGCGAGATAAGCTGCGTAATCGATTGTTTCGATCAGTGCGCGAATCAGCTCGACGGTCGACACGCTTCCACACTGATGAGCGAGGGCTTCGAGTCTGTCCGAAAACGACCGCACCGCTTTCGCTGCACGCGACGAGAGCGCTCCAGCGGGGGACTCAGCGAGCAGCTCGCGTGCGGCAGCGAGAAGCCCGCTTCGGTCCTGCTCGGCGCGATTCGCGATGACCTCGATCGTCTTGGCGCCGATACCCTGAGGCGGTGCCGTCACGGCGCGCAGAAAATCCTGGTCTGACTCGGGGTGGACCATGAGCCGCAACCAAGCGATCAGGTCCTTGATTTCCTTCCGCTCGTAGAAGCGGACGCTGCCGATGATGCGGTACGGCAGGTTGTGCCGCATCAGCCGATCCTCGAACAGTCGTGAGGACGCGTTCGTGCGGTACAGGATCGCCATCTGATCGAGACGCAGACCGCACTGAGCACGTCGCATGAGCTCCCCGACGACGAAGTCGGCCTCAAGGCGCTCATCGACGACGATCTCGACGCGTACGGGCTCGCCCGCTTCGTTCTCGGTCCAGAGTTTCTTGTCGTGCCGATCCGTGTTGTGGCTGATGACGGCGTGAGCAGCGCCGAGAACGGTGCGCGTCGAGCGGTAGTTCTGCTCTAGCTTGACGATGTGCGCGTCGGGAAAGTCGCGTTGGAAGTCGAGGATATTGCGGATATCCGCACCGCGGAAGGCGTAGATCGACTGGTCCTCGTCACCGACGCAGCACAGATTGCGGTACTCGGCGGTCAGCAGTCGTATCAAACGGTACTGTAGCGCGTTGGTGTCCTGATACTCGTCGACGAGCAGCCAGCGGATTCTGCGCGCGTAGCGCTCGGCGAGATCCTCACGCCGCTCGAACAGGCGGATCAGCTTCACCAACAGATCGTCGAAGTCCATCGCGCCAGCGCGCCGCAACCGGCTCTCGAATTCTCGATAGCAGCTCGCGAGCGTCCTCTCGTGCGGGAGCCGGGATCGGGCCTCAGCCTCGTCCGGATCGATCAGCAGAGTTTTCGTGCGGGAGATCCACGACAGCACGCTGGGAGGTGTGAACTGGCGTTCATCGACGGCGGCCTCCTTGAGCACCTGGCGCACCACCGCACGCTGGTCCGTCGTGTCGTAGATGACGAACGATGAGGGGTAACCCGCTTCGGCGGCGTGATGCCGCAGAAGCCGCAGTCCGAACGCGTGGAACGTCCCGACGTAGGCGCCGGCGAATTCGAAACCGATCAGACGCTCGACCCGCTCGCGCATCTCGCCCGCCGCTTTGTTGGTAAAGGTCACGGCGACGATCTCTCGCGGGTCGACCCCGGCGGCGCTGACGAGATGAGCAATGCGGTGCGTGATCACGCGGGTTTTGCCCGATCCGGCGCCGGCGAGAATCAAAAGCGGCCCTTCCCCATGCGTGACGGCCTCTTGCTGCGGCTCGTTGAGGCGCGAGAGGATCACTTCGGCTCCGAACATCGCTTCTCCGTCCCATGGCGTCGGGGCGCCGCGGATTGTCCCACGAAAAAGGACGCTCGTCGGCACGGGCGCCCGCTGAAGCCGGTTC
>CP070706.1:3425639-3435573 GCA_020350085.1 Acidobacteriota bacterium | reverse complement strand
AGGCGCGAATTTCAGCTTCGGCTCGCTCTATCGTCGACTCGTCAATCGTGCACCATTTTTCTGGATCCTCACGACGTAGGTAAACCTCTCGAACAGCGAGTTTATCGCTCGGTGCCTCCCAGCTGCGTGCGGCGAACGTCGCATATCCGGTCAATTGAAGCGGGTTGTCGTCCCGCTCCTTCTTGCCCGTCTTCCAATCGACGATGTGCACCGTGCCGTCCCCGTCGCGATAAGCGAGATCGATCTTGACCCAGATCGGTACGCTGTCTAGAAACCACCGGTCCAGCTCTTCGAGCGCGAGCAGGTCATCGGGGCGGAGTTGACGGGTCGTCTCTACGTAGCCCAGGCGGGCGAAGGAGTGCACCATCTGCTTTGCATCGTCGACCACTCGGCGCCACTGCTCGTCCGGCACGTCGATCGCGTACTCGTGCTCGTGGAACCGTGTCACGTGGCGCGGATTCCGGTGTCGAGCCGAGTCGAGCTTGCTGTCGCGGTAATCAGTTCGCATTCGCTCTACCATCGCCGTCACCGCTTCCGCGACCTGCGCCTCGATCTGCTCCTCTCCGAGAGAGTCCCGACTTTGAGCACCGCGAAGGATCGTCTCGATCGCATCGTGAACGCGCGCGCCGACCCACATCGGCACGGTCGTCATGTGTCTCAACCGGCGCGCTTCGGCGACACGACGCGAGTCCGCGTGCTCGACACGGCCCATGGCGAGGTAGTAGTGGAAAAAGTAGCGCCGCGGGCACTCCTGCAGCATCCCGTGCCGGGTCGCCGACCAGGAGAACCCATTGGGAATGCCTGAGGGACTCAACTTTTCTCCTCCTCGTGACCGTCTCCCGGTTGGCGCCGCTCGAGGAGCTGGATCAACGGCACGTCCGCGGGAAGCAGCGGCAGTCGCGGCATCTGACACGACGTGAACCAGCCGAGTGCGGCGACCTCGAGCGGCCTCGGCACCCCCGCGACGATCTCCGTCTTGAAGAACTCCAAATGCACGTGCCTGAGCTCGTACTCGTGCTCGAACGTGGTAAGCGCGTGGAGATAACCAAGCTCCACACCGAGCTCTTCACGCAACTCGCGGCGAAGGGCCTGCTCGGAGGTCTCGTCCGGCTCGACCTTGCCGCCGGGAAACTCCCAGTAGCCGGCCATATGCCCGCCGTCTGGGCGCAGCGTCAGGAGAAACCGATTCCCGCGGGACACGACGGCTGCCGCCACGCGGATGCTCGGCTTTGTCGACACGAGTCTCCTTCGACGGGCTGTACGGGCCGGGTACGAGTGCCCGCTTCGAGTGCCCCCTTCGAGTGTCCTCTTCGAGAGATGGTATCGACCACACCCGACCCGAGCAAACTGTTCTTTGCCGAGCTCAGGAAGGCTGCACTTGTTCGCGCGCCTTCGATCGGGCATGTCGACGATCTTCATCGGGACGACAGACGGAGAAAGCAGTGGCGCCGGCACCCCCCACCCCGTACTTTGACGCTCACCCGACGAGATGCCACGATTCTTCTTCTCTTCTCGACGAATCTCGACGAGCCGCTGATGCCCGCCGCCTGCGCGCCACTCGCCACCTTCTCACTCGCCGAGCTGATCATCAGCGACCCGTTCCTCTTGCCTGAGCTGCTGCTGCTGTGCGGATTCGTCGGGCTGCTGCTCGCATCGGTTCGCGCTCGGACCATCGATCATGCGGCGCGCCGGCGCTGGCTCGTGCTGGCCTACGGCACTGCGGCGGTGCTCTCGTTCACTATCGCTTCAGTCGAGATCTATCAGCGCGGTCGCGTGTTCTGGGATGCTCGCTGGGAGAATGGCGGCAACACGCTCGTCCTCGAGCGACTTGGCTGGATTCCGGACGTCCGGATCCATCGCGGCGAGATCGCGGCGATCACGGAGTTCGCAGCTACCGAGAGACACGTGACCGGGGCGCGGCCGGCTGTCCGCTTCATCGTCCGTACGACGTCAGACAACGCCTACTGGAGCGCGCCGCTCTACGCGCAGTCTCCGGCTCGCAGCACGCGAGAGACGTTGATCCTGGCCACCAACCGGCGTCTCGAGCGATTCCACGTCGGCCGTCACGCTCTTCCCTGAGCTCGAATCCGCCGCTCTCTAGCGCCGCAGGCGTCGGCCACCTGTTCATCGTGCAAGCAGGCGCCGGGCTTGCTGTGCCTCGGAGCTCGCCGAGGCCAGCTCGATCACTCGCTGCAGGTGCTGCGCGCCCTTGTCCGCCTGACCGATTCTCGTCAGCAGACTACCATACTGCAGGTGCGCTTTGACGTAGCGGGGATTCAGCTGCAGAGCACGTTCGAATTCGCTGATTGACTGCCGAATCAGTTGGTCACGGAGCGCGGCATTCCGCTCGCGATTGGCGAGATTCATGTGTGCGACACCGAGATTGTAGTATGCCGTCGGGTAGTTGCGTACCTCCTGAAGTGCTCGCTGAAGCTTCTCTACGGCTTCCTCGTAACGACCCATCGACAACAGAATCGAACCCATGTTGTTGAGCGCTTTTGACCGACCCTCGGCATCATCGTACTTCTCGAATGCCAGTCCGTACTGTTCGAGCGCTTGCTCTTTGTAACCCATCTCCGCATACCTAATCCCGAGGTGGAGATGTGGCAGGCCTTGATCCTGAGCCTTGGTGACCGTGTCTTGCCAAAAGCCGAGATCGTTACGCCACACGCTGGAGCGGCTGATGGTCGCCGTAGTCGCTGCGGTCACCAACACCAGAGTGACGATGGCAGCACCGACCCAACGAGCAGCTGCGGGCACGCCCGCCGGAAGCAACCGGACGAGGCGCGCGAGCAGCAAGCCGACCAGCAAACAAGATCCGACCGTCGGGATGTAGAGGTAACGCTCCGCGAGCGGCGTCTCGGAGATCCGGAACAGCGCGATCGCCTGAGAAGGCGCAGCGCTGGTGAAAAAGACCGACAATGCCAGAATCTCTGCCCGCCATCCGTGACGGGCGCGGTGCTTGAAAGCGAGCCACACTGCGGCGGCGAAACCGGCCGCTGCAAGCAGGCCAACGACCATGTAGGCGCCCCCGGGGATCTCGTGCACGAAGGCGGATTGCGGCAGAGGCCACACCGCCTTGCGCACGAGCCAACCGAGTGAGCCGAACAGCGCGTCCAACCGAATCGTCGCTTCGAGCGCGGGTGAGCCCATCGTTTGTAGCGCGGCTTGTCTGAGCCCCAGGTAGATGAGCAACGCCACCGCGAGGCTTGCCCAGCGAGCCAGCAACTGCGGCGTAAAGGTCGAAAGCGGTCTGGATCGCTTCTCGCGCGCTCGTCGACGCCGCTCGGCGCGTGTCAGCTCCTCGTCTTGCCGCGTTACCCTTTGGTCCGACCACAGCAGATCGATCATCGGGAGCAACAACACGAGACCAGCTCCTGTCTCTTTGGCCAGCATCGCGCCGAGAGCCAGCAGGGCCGCCATCAGTGCTGACCACAAACGACCGCTTCTCTTTGCGTTCAGATAGAACAGCGTCGCACCGACGAAAAAGAGCGCGCAGATCACGTCCGTACGTCCAGCCATCCAGGCGACGGACTCGACATGTATCGGGTGAGCTGCAAAAAGCAGTCCGCCGCTGACAGCCGTTATCCACGCAGTTTCGCTAGTCCCTTGCGTCACGCGCACGAGACTCAGGCCGAGCAGGAGGACGAGCATCGTGGTGATGCCGTGGTATATGACCACCGAGGAGTGATAAACGAGCTGGCGCGCCCGTTCGCGCTCGGTTTCTGGCCAATACGTCTTCGAGATCCATTCGTCGAGCTGGTAGCTGACGATCGTCAGCGGACGATAGTAGTGCCCACCAAATTGAGGGATGCTCTTGGGCGGAAAGAACACGTTCGAGAAACTGTCGAAGTACGGTAGCTGTCGCTTAAAGATGATCGGATCATCCCAGATGAACTCGTTGTCCATCGCGTCGGCATAGATGCCGACCGCGACAGCCAAGAGCGCCACGGCGATCAGTCCTGTGAGCAGCTTGCGTGTCACGATTCGCCCCCCCCGTGCGCTGTTTCTCCGCAGCGGTGCAGGATTCATCTAGGCTCGCGCGAGCGCCGCGCGATGACGATCAGGTTCTCGCCCCATCCGGCAGGGATGAAGGTCCAGGCCAGTGCGACGGAAATGATCGTCGGCACGCTGAACAGGCCATACTGTACCCAGTTCGGAAAGCCGCGCACATAGGGAATGTCCCACAGCCCGTCAGAGAAGCGCCTCTCGACTGACAGTCCACTTTGCCTGGTCAGCTCCAGCCAGCGCTCGGGCGGAAGCAGCGAGACATGTGTTTCGTCTCGGTAACCGAACCAGTCTTCCTTCTTCAGCCGGCGGCCGGGAGATGTCGAATCCGGCACAGAGTAGAGCAACCTCCCTCCCGAGGAAAGACGGCTTGCCATTCGAGCCAACGCGTTGCCTGGATCAGGGATGTGTTCGAGGACGTAACGGGCGAGAATGAGATCGAACGACTGTTGTTCGATTTCTGGAGGAACTTCGCTCGAAATGTCGGCTCGGAAGATGCGGGATCGAGGCGCCTGCGCGCGCGCGCGCTCGACGGCATAGGAGGACAGATCTAAACCGTACGTTTCGAAGCGGCTCTCGAGAAGAGCCAAGATGAAACCGTGCCCGCACCCAACTTCCAGAATGCGGTGCCCACCGGAACGCCGAAGCAGACGAGCTGCCAGCCGTGAGTAGAAGCGGATGGACCACCACGCGACACTGAAGCGCCGCAGCTTGTCGAGGCCCAGGTGCTCGCGGTAGTACTCGGGCCCGTAACTCTCGGCTGTCGGATGGGCCTGTGTCGGCCGTGGAACGCTCGGTGGTTGTGGTTCGCTCACTGGATGAGCTCCGCGGCGGGCACGCGGTGGCCCTGCTTCGCCAACTGGTCGCGCACCGCCTCGTACACATGTCGCGGCGTGATACCGAGCATGCACCGCAAACCTTGGCAGCAGGGGGGCGTGAAGCCGAACCGGGTGCAAGGCGAACAAGGCAGCGACACGGCGACGACGCGAAACTTGCTGCCCGGTGGGCCCCATTTGGACAGTACGCCCGGCCCGAACAGATGCACCGTCGGTGTTCCCACCCCGTAAGCGAGATGAAGTACACCGCTATCTGCACTGACGTAAACCGATGCCCGCGAGACGACAGCGGCGGCCTGCATCAAGTCGCAAGCTTTGGCCAAGTTGACGTGAGGGTGTCCTTCCAGGTGGTCGGCAATCACGGACGCCGCACGCCCGTCAGACGGACCGCCGAGAATCACGATCCCGACTCCTTGCTGCGCCAGCATGCGGGCCAACACCGCGTAGCGCTCCGGTGGCCAGCGACGCTCTGGAATCGACGCGCCGGGATGGATCGCAACGCACACGCGACTGTGAAGAGGCGCGAGCTTGTCGTCCGCGAACTGCAGAGCAGCCGGCGAAACATCATAAAACGGCAGCTCGCGATTCCATTCGGGCTCGCGTCCCGTCACCAGGCGAGCGAGCTGGAGAAAGGAATAGGCCTCGTACAGCTTCTGATCGTAGGCGATCGTCGCGGTGAGCAGGCGCCGGCGTGAGTTCGTGCCGAAGCCGATGCGTTGGGGTGCTCCGGTCAGCAGCGCCACGACGGCTGAGAGTCGATGGTACTGCTCCGTGTCGATGACCAGATCGTAGCGCGTTCGCAACGTCGCGCGCAGGTCGCTCAGAGGCCGATCGTAGCGCAGCACGCGATCGGCAAGATCTGTCTGTCGAACAACCCCTGCGTTGCGCGCCTCGACCAGCAGATCGAGCTGGCACCGGGGCCATTCATGCCGCAACGCTCGGAGCATCGGAAGGAACAGCACGGCGTCGCCAATCCCTCCGGGACGAATGACGAGCACCCGTTCCGGAGCGCTGCGCGACGAGGCTTCCCCTCCGTGCCTCGCGAACAGGGGCAGCACCCAGCACAGCGCTCGACCTGCGACCGCATCGAGTGCCTTGAGCATGTCCGACCGCCACGCCATGGCTCAGAAGTCTAACCCCGATGAGACGATGGTTCTCGGAACGTGAAGCCCTACGTCGAACGTGTCCAGCGAATGGCGCATCAGCCGACGGTCACAATCCGAGGGCTTCCGGCAGCTGTTGCAGGCCGGAGATGCGCTTCACGTCGATGTCCTCGTGAATGCCATGAGGATCCAGCAGGATGGCGGGGATGCCTGCAGCGCGGGGACCGTCGACGTCGAAGGCAGGTACATCGCCGACGTAAACAGCTTGACCGGGATCGGCTCGCATGCGCTCGAGAGCGATCTCAAAAATGCGGCGGTCAGGCTTGGCCACGCCAACGAGATGCGAGTCGATGACGGTCTCGAGCAGATCACCGAAGCCTGCCGCACGCAGGTCGGCTTCGACCTGCCCCTCGGCGTTGCTGATCACGCCGAGTCTCCTGCCCGCCGCTCGCAGCCGCTCGAGAACCGCCCTTGCCCCTGGAACGGGCCGCCTCCACAACCCTCGCTCGCGATTCAGCTCCCACAGACGCGTGAGCGCACCGGGTACCGCGGGCGCCGCTGCCCCCGCGCCGAGCAGCAGACGACGAAAGTAGCCGTTCCACAGCTCACGCGGCGCCAGCTGCCGGCGCAACGCGACGTTCGCCCATACGCGCGCCCGCGCTTCGGCACGATCGAGCTGCTCGTCAGTGGGAGGATCGTCGACCCCCAGCGCGCAACGAACCCGATCGTAGTCCAACGTGATGAGGGTACCGCCGGCATCGAGAAGCACGACGATTCTCTGGCTGAGCTCTCGCACTTGCCGCTCCACTCGAGTCGGGCTCCCTTACGCTGTGCCCTCTACTGCGGACGCGCAACTGCTGCCCTCGCCCCGATCTCTAGGAAGTTTTTCATGAATCTTCCGCACCATCGGCAGGAGACCGATCTGGACTGCCGGTACCCACACCGGCCACGTCAGATCGATCACCTACCTTTCGTTATCTCCGATGAGACGATGCGTTCTCGAGCGAAAAGATACGGCCTCAGCGGGGTCTATTTCTCCTCTCGAGACTTTCCTCGTCGCAGCCAGCTCTTGGCGTGCTCGAGGCACGGAACCTGTTGGCCTGCGCGCTGCAGACGATCGGGGTCGAGTTCGGCGAGCGCGAGTCCCTCTCCGTCCCCGCCGGCATCAGCGAGAATCTCGCCCCATGGGTCCACGATCAACGCATGGCCGTACGACTCACGCGTCGGCCCGTGCCGGCCGACCTGCGCCGGTGCTACGACGAACGCCTGGTTTTCCACCGCTCGCGCGCGAAGCAGTAGATGCCAATGGTCCGGCCCCGTCCGTGCCGTGAAGGCCGACGGAACGGTGAGCAGCTCCGCACCGCTGAAGCGCAGCGCCCGATAGATCTCGGGAAATCGCAGGTCGTAACAAACGCTCAGTCCGACCCTACCCCACTCGAGATCACCCCAGGCGAGCTCGCGTCCTGCCTCAACCGCCGATGATTCCTCGAGTGTCCGTCCGTCGAGACAGACGTCAAAAAGATGGATCTTGCGGTACACCGCGGCGATACGGCCCGTACGATCGACGAGCACGGACGTGTTACGCCGGAGCCCGCTTCGAGGCGCACGCTCCGGAATCGACCCGAGCAGCAAGTCGACGTTCAGCTCGCGCGCCTTCTGCCGGCCCCAGCCGACGATCGGCCCGTCGAGAGATTCCGCATCCGGGATCACCACGCCCTCGGTAGCCATGCGGGCGAAGTTCTCGGGGAATGCGACGAAGCCAGCACCCGCCTCCGCCGCCCGGTGGAGCAAACGTTCGGCAGTGCTCAGGTTCGTATCGCGACTCGGTCCCGAGGTCATCTGCACGGCAGCAGCGATGATCTTTCTCATGGGTCAATTGTCGCTCGGAAGGTGGCGAAAAGCAGACGTGCGACCCCGGGCCGTGCGCGAGCCGAGTTGCAGCTAGGGCGAGGCTGAGACCTCGAGGGTGGCGTCTTCGTCGAGACGGACGTTCAGTACGGTCGGCGCCCCTCCGCGACGCGCGCGGATCGTTGGACGGCGTTTGTCATCGCTCGCCGCCAGCTCGCAGCCGGAGTTCAGCACTTGATCTTCGAGGTCGTCGAGCTTTCCTTCGAGTCGCACCGTGCAGGGCTCACTCATGCTGATCCGCGCCCGGGTGCCCGACTCGACGATCAGCTCTGATCTCGTTCGGTTGCCGCGTAGATCGACTTCCACATCCGAATCGGTCGCCTTGATTCGCGTCTTGCCGCTCATCTCGACGGCATACAGCTCGGCACGATTCATGTTCAAGTTGACTTCGCGCACGTCGCGCAGATCGAGACGGGACTCCTCGAGCGTTCCATCGACCTTTCGCCTTGCTCCCTCGAGACGGGCCTGGACTCCCTCTCTGAGTCTCAGGCCGACGGCGTCGTGAAGTTCCTCGAGATTGATCGAGCCAGCATCCAAAGTCAGATTGGCCGGTCCGTGCAGACGCTGTCCGTTCACAGCCCCGTCCCGGAGCACGACCGTGAGTGCACCGGCGTAACCTGCGACGTTCAGCTCGTGGCGCGTGCCGCCGAGATAGAACCTGTCGCTCGCGGCTCCGCACTCGACCAGATCGACCCGCGCCATCTGTCCCGAGATGTGAGCGTTGCCCTGCCAGCGCTCGAGGAACACGTCACTGTTGGTGGCATCAACTTCTAGCTCACCGACACCGTCGGCGATGCTCAGCTGCGAGTCCGTCAGGCGAACCTCGATCCGAGTCGCGGCGCCGTCGATCTGCACATCGCTGTCTTGAATTGCTAAATCGAGACGACCCCGATGAGAATCCACGAACAGGCTGCTGTCTGCAAGTGCCATCTCGACGGAGCCGGTCGTCTGCTCGAGATGAGCCGAGTTGTCCGAGCCCTCGAGCCGCGCTCCACGCACGCGGCGCAGCACGACATCCGACTTCTCCACCTCGATGAGAAACTGTTCGTGGCCGCGAGCGCTGCTGCGAGAATGCCGTCGTGAGGCCGCTTCCTCGTCGTGCTCGCCATCGGAGGACGGCGCCTCCTCCCGGCGATCGTCGATGACCACGTTGAGGCCGCTTCCACGAATCTCGACGCTGATGTCGTCGTTGGTGACGATCTCGACCAACAGGCGGGGTGCCACTTTTTCGCCGCCGTGCGGCTGGCCGATGACGAGCCCCTCTTCCCGCTCGTCGATCAGAACGAAGCCGGTCGTCTCTTCGCCCGAGAGCAGATCGTTCACGCGTAGGCCCGACTCGGCCAGCGGGTCGATGATGACATCGACTCGCCCGTCTCGAAGCTCCAGTTCGACTCGATCCGTGCGGAGTGCCAGCTCGTAGGGGAGCTCCTCCAGGTCGGCGCGCACGGTAAACGGGCCGAACAGCGCCGCCGTCAGCGTCGCAGCGATGGCAAACAGAGTCCGTCGATCCCGCTGGATCATGCCGGCAAAGTTACGACGATCGGTGGCAGCCGACCGTCTCGTGGGATCCGTCGCACTTACCTCTCTTGCTAAAGCGAGTCAAAAAGAACCATCTCGAACGCAACCGGAGACTACGGAATCCGCGGCTAGGCGCCGACACGCGACGATCGCCGCCGGCGACGCCTGAGGGTACGCCAGACGAGCCCCGTCAACAGCAACAGCACGGCGGCCGCCAGGAGCGCCGCCGTGACGGCCGCGAGCGAGCCGAGCAGCGCGATTCCGTCCTCGGCGAGAGAGAGAATCGGGTTGGCCAGTCCGGCCGTGGAAGCGGTGGAGAGCACCCGCGTCTGGGCTTTCGCCACGTGGACCGACCCGGCGGCCGTGCCACCGACGATCAGCCCGATCACCGTTGCCGGCAGCAGATCGAGCCCTTCCAACGAGGCCGCCACCACGAGCGTGCCGGCCACGGGACGAACGATGGACTGGACCGTATCGAGGACATGGTCGATGACGGGGATTTTGTCGGCGAGCACCTCCGCGACGACGGCAGCCCCGAACACGACGAGCGCCGGCGTGGAT
>CP070706.1:3421822-3425539 GCA_020350085.1 Acidobacteriota bacterium | reverse complement strand
GGCCGGACTGACGGCCACCTTCTGGTGGGCCGGCCGGGATCAGACCCCCGCCGCCGTCGAGGTGCTCGTGCTGCGCGTCGATGGGCGTGACGTCTCGGCGCGGGTCATCGAGACCGCGGGCAACGGGACGATCGTCGTCGTTCCCGCGATCGAACAATCGCAGCGTGAGGCAAGAGCGAACGACCGGCTCGATGCCTGGGCCACGATCGGAGGTCTCCGATGAAGACGACACTGAAGCAGCAGGCAAAGCTCCTCGCATCCTCCCTCTGTCTTTTCTTGGCCGCCGTCGGCGGGGCGTGGTGTGGGGAGATGCTCGTTCACCCACCCGAGCAGCGATTCTCGTACCACTTGCGCGTCGTGCGCGTCAGCGGTGCGACCGCGTATCCCGGAGCCGCGATTGGAGCCGGCCAGGATCGCGGCGTGCCGATCGTCATGCCCGAGGACGAAGCCTGGGGCTCGGCGAAACAACTGGCCGCGCTCGCCGATACGCTGGGCGGCGAGCGGGCCGATGCGGTCACCGGGTTTTTCCTGTCTCCTTCGGACGAAGGTGAAGCGCAGCTGGAGCGGACGTTCTACGCCGGAGAAGAGGCCGTCTCGCTGTCTTTTCTCGGACGCGTGCTCGAGACCGACACGGGGCACGCCCACGAGCTGACGCTGCGGCTGAGTCCTACGGACGACCCCTCGCGGATTCTCGCGGAAGCGGTGCTGCTCGCGCGCACGGACCGCACGGTGGCCATCGCCGCCCCCTCGCCGCTCGCCGGAGAGTGGATCGTCCTCGCGGTGACCTCTCTCGACACTGAGCAATACCTCGCAAAGGTCGAGATGCCCCCACCGCCGCCCAAGGGCGCGCCTCCGTCGGCTGCCGCCGCCGATGAAGTCGACGACGTCGAGATGCCTGTCATGATCGAGAGGGTGTCGCCGCGCTACCCACCGACCGCGCGGCGCCAAGGACGCCAAGGCCGCGTCATTCTGCAGCTCGTCATCGACGAGCAGGGCGTGCCCCGCGCACCGGTCGTGCTCGAGGTCCCCGAAGACGGCGAGGATTTCGCTGCCGCCGCCGTCGAAGCGATCCTGCAGTGGCGCTACGAGCCAGCGCGACGCGACGGCAAACCGGTGCCCGTCCTGTTCACGACGACGGTGAAATTCGCGCTCGAGTAGTCGGCCGCGATCTCGGCGCGGGCTCACGGGCTTCCCGTGCCGGTCAGATCAGCCCGCGCTGGCGCACAATGTTTTGGAATCGTCGCCTGCTCGCATAGTGGCTCGTGAGGAGCTCGGCACCGTCGGTCAGGCTCATCACGCCGTAGGGAGTAGGGGAGTTTCGGGCTTCGCGACTGCTTCTGATCTGCTGGGTCTTCAGATCGAGGCCGAGACGCGCGGCTTCGTTGGACAGATCGGCGGCGCACTTGGCGAGATACGGGCACTGATGGGAATAGCGCAGCAACAACCCTTCGGGCTTTCGCGATGATCGACGAGCGGAGCGAAACTTGGGACTGGCAGAGGATTTCTGGAGCTTACGCACTGCCAGAAGGTAAGGCTCCCTCTCGTCCACGATGCGAAAGCCCGCGTTTTCGAACAGCTGTTGATGGGCGCACCAGCCGGCCGATCCGGTCACCACGGCGACGCCGGCACGCCTCGTTCGTCTCGCTTCTCCGACGACTTCCTTCACGAGTCGGCTGCCGAGGCCCGCACCCTGCTGCTTGGAGCTGACCCAGATGCAGTGGATGACGAGGAAGTTCTTGCCGTCGTCACCGCTTGCCTCGACGGCGCGCCAGCACGCATCGATCGGCGCGTACTCGATGAACCCGATCGACTTGCTGCGTTTGGCCGACCACAACAGTCTGATCCGCAGCCCCTTTTCGTACTGCTTCTTGAACCACTCGACCTTGGTGCGGTATCCGGGCAGCCTATGCCGGCTCACGCAGAAGATGCCGAACTGCTCGACATTCCGCGGCGTCAGCTCGATCGTGTCGATGCCTTTCATGGCTCGTTTTCCATCGCTGCCTGGATGGCCCGCGAGCTCGGGAAGTGAGCCCGCAGAGTCCCCGTGATTCTAGCCGAACGGTGCCAGGGACTTTCCCAGATCCGCCATGATGCACTTTGCACCCTCGCCGAGGCGCGCCGTGGCCGCGAAGAAAGAGCGAATTGACGCAAATCAAGAAAACTCTTGACGCAGGCCTCGTGCAGGCTTTTCTTGGATATCTGCCTGGGTTTCTTGACTCTCGCGTTCGTCA
Source organism: Acidobacteriota bacterium (assembly GCA_020350085.1). GTDB lineage: Bacteria > Acidobacteriota > Polarisedimenticolia > J045 > J045. The sequence goes on along the minus strand of CP070706.1, from coordinate 3,423,308 downwards.
ATGTCCGTTCGCATGTGCCCGGTAACAGGGCGCTATGTCGTGGATCGGCTGGCGTGTCTCGTTGATCGCTCAGAGCGAGCGTGATTCCCGGTCATGCCCCCAGCGGTCGATGCCAGGCATGAGCGACTTGACCGGCGAATCCCACGGCACAAACGTTTCATCAAAGGTCCCGCGGCAGCGCCCTCGTTGCGGCATCGACCCGTTCGGCACGCCACCGCGATGCTGGTCGCCGAAGGAATGTGGTGGGATGGGCGTGAGAAATACAAGATGTGCGCGAGCTACGGCGGTCGCGACCGTCGCCGCGCTGCTCACTGCGGCGCTGGTCCCTTGCGCATCAGCGAAGTCGGGCAGCAAGAACAGAGTCGAGACAGGCGCATCCACCGTCGAGCTCGTTTGGCCACTGCCGCCCGACCAGCCGCGTATCCGCTACCTCGGCACGCTGACCGGGGAATCCGACTATCAAAAAAACGAGAGCCGCTTCCGGCGCTTCCTTCTCGGACGGCGGACCGAGCCGGGTGTCAGCCTGCACAAGCCGTATGGTGTGACCACCGATTCGGCGGGTCGGATCTACGTCTCGGACACCGGTCTCGGCACGATCGTCGTTTTTGATGAGACCGCGCGCCAGGTCAACGTCCTCACCGATGAGGGCGGTGTCCGGCTGGTCACGCCGATCGGGATGGCGATCGATCGCGACGACCGCCTGTTCGTCGCCGACGCTGACCTGAACCAGGTCTTCTGCATCGGTCCGGACGGACAGCTCCTGATGTCGATCGGCGCCTCCGAGAAGCTCCAGAACCCAACCGGTGTCGCCATCGATCAGGCACGCGGGCGACTCTATGTCGTCGATAGCCACCTGCACAAGCTGTTCATCTACGACCTCGCAGGCCGGCTGCTCGAGACCTGGGGCTCGCGGGGATCGATCGCGGGGACATTCAACTTCCCGACCAACATCGCGCTCGATCCGAGCGGAAACGTCTACGTCGTCGACACCGGCAACTTCCGTGTCCAGGTGTTCGACCCCGACGGCAAGCTGCTGATCGCGTTCGGCGAGGCAGGAGATGGCTCCGGGAGCTTCCATCGGCCGAAGGGCATCGCGCTCGACAGCGATCAAAACATCTACGTCGTCGACGCAGCGTTCAACAATTTCCAGATCTTCGATCGAGAGGGGCAGCTCCTCCTGTTCGTCGGCTAGATGGGTACGAAGCCGGGACAGTTCTGGCTGCCGGCCGGAATCCACATCGATCGTAGGAACCGGATCTTCCTCGTCGATCAGGTCAACAAGAGGCTGCAGATCTTCCAGTACGTGCCGGATTCGGCCGCGGCGAAGCAGCAGCTGAACCAGCCGACCGATCGAACCGCCGCCCGGCCCCGAACGGCGGGAGCGCTCGATCGTTGAATTCGTGTCAAGAGGAACCGTCTCACACACCGGAGAGCGCTCAGCCCTCAGCGCTTTCCATGAGCAGAGCGGAAGGGGCATGCGAGAAGG
>CP070706.1:3415404-3421722 GCA_020350085.1 Acidobacteriota bacterium | reverse complement strand
CGACGGCCGCGCGCGCCGCCTACGAGCAAGCTTGGCCGGTGTTGCGTCTCGTGCTCGCTGCCGAGCAGTCGCGTCTGGCCCAGGTCGGCGCCGGAACAGGGCCCGCACCGGAGCTGCAGCTTCGTGTGTACGCCTATCGCGCTCATCCCGAGCGGACGGCCTTCACGCTCGGGGAGCGTCCCTTCGAGACCTCGATCGGATCGTTCGAGCCGGCCGGCACGCGGCCGCCGCTGGATTGGGCGGGGTTCGAGCGGTTCCTCGAGCGCGGCCTGTCGCTCGAAGGAGGCCGGCTCGATGCCGCCGGCCAGCTTCGCCTGCTGGCCAGCGAGCCCACCGGTCGGCCGCGATGGCTCGGTCGGTCCTTGGAGCTTTCCGACTTAGCCGTGGCCTATCGTGCGGTCTTTCACGGTGGGGCGGGCGAGCCTTACATGAGCCTCGACCGCGGGGACATGCCCCAGACCGCGAGCGTGAACTACGGCGGACGGCTGCGCGACACGACGCTCGGTCTGGTGAGCCTGTTATGCGACGTCCGGTTCAAGACGTTCAGCCTCGGCATCGACGTGCTCGAAGGAGCCGACGCGCGGGCGCGCCTGCGACGCAGGCTGGTTTCGTTCCGCACACACGTCGAGAGGTTTGCCAAGGACCCGCGCTCCGGGTCGGTGCTCGAGCAGCAGACGCGCCTGTGGTTCTACCCCGATGCGGTCGAGCTGACGCTCTCGGAGGCGGGAGACGTGATGGTGCTGCGCCGCGCGCGGATGACCGCCGCATCCGAGCGGGCTCAGCGGTCGGCGGGCGAGGCGCGGCTGCCAGCGCCTTGGACGCAGGCCACCGTGGCAGCGATCAACGAGCATTACGACGAGCTCGCCGAAGAGCTGCCGGAGCTGGCCGATCTGGATCAGGTCGTACGGATGCTCTCGCTGTTCGCGTGGCTAAGGCAGGCCGCCGACGAGGGGCTGGCGATTCCGGAGCTCGATGTGCTGCTCGCGGCCGAGCTGCCGACGATGAGCACGCCGCGGACTTTCCCTCAGCTGCTCGGCTTCAACGCGCTGCCGCCGGCTGGCCGAGAAGGGCCCGTGGAGGTGCTGGACCGAGCGAGCGTCGTCGCCTCGCTCGACCGGCTCGGGGGCGTTTCCCACGGGCGCCTGAGCGCCGAGCAGCGCTTCCAGCGCGCGCTGGCTGCGCTCGATCCCCGCTTGCCGCAGCACGCTCAGCTCGCGCGCCAGCTGTCTTCGGTGAATACGGCAAGTGTGCCGCCGACGGAGCTGGACGCACTCGCGTACCGCGCCGAGCGGCTCGTCATGCACCGGCTGGTTCTCGGCACGCTTCCCGACGAGGATCGCGCCCGGCTGGCGGAGCGGCAGCGAGGTTTTCCCGAAAGGTTGCGCGTGTTCAGCGTCGGCATCGGAGGGCTCGACCTGCGCATGGGACAGGTGCTCGCTCGGGCGGAGCGGCGGACGCGAAAGATGGGATGGGGAGCCTCGCGGCCGATCGCGGGCCCGCGGCCGGCGCCTCCCGGGACTGTGATGCGTCACGCGCCGGCCGAACCGAAGCCGGACTGGCGCCGCGATCCCGACGGGCTGCCGTCGAATATCGTACCGGCCCACGGGCTCGACGCCGGCGGCGCGCCGGCCCCGCTCGTCGTCGACACGGCCCAGAACGTGCGGCGCTGGAGAGAGTTCGGCGGCGGCTGGGCTCAGCGCGTGACATCGAAGGGCTCCGAGGGACGGGCGTGGCTGCAGAGCGTGCTCGGCGCCGACGGTCCGGAGGCGAGCAGCCGACTCGTCGAGGTGGGCCCCGAGGGACGCGCGCTGCTGTTCGAGCGCTATGAGCAGAGCCGAGCGCTGCGCTACCGCTTCGAGCGCACCGAGCAGCGCCTGATCGCCCGACCGGCTGGTCCGCTCGGGCTCGCCGACGAGCTGAAGCAGCGTCCCGTACCGGCTGCGCGCGATCGGTCGACGCCTAGCGAGCCGGAGCGACCGGCTACGCTCGAGATCGCCGCCAGCGGCGATCCAGCCACTCTGCGGGTGACGCTCACCGCGGCCGACCAGCGCGAGCTGACGGCGGACGTTCCGAGGAGTCTGCTTCAGCGCGCCGTGTTGGGACCGAGAGCCGATGTCAGCCGAGGCCTCCCGCTCGCAGGCCTGGCGCCGTTTCCCGACGCGGCGGGATCGCCCCCCGCGGTGATCGTGTGGTCTCGCGCCGATCAGCAGCGCGTGCCCTGGAGCTCGGGTCCAGCGGAGGCCGTCGGGGCAGCGTCGATCCCCGGGGAGGAGAACCCGCTGCGGCTGGCCGAGGCGCTCAACGAGTGGTGGCGAGAGCCGCGCTCTCGGGGGCCTCACGCCATGATAGGGACCGATCGCGCGCGAACCGTCGCGCGCTGGCAGCGCGCGCCTCGTGCCGAGAACAACGCGTTGCTGCTGCTTCCCGAGCCAGGCTTCACGGGCCTGCTGTCCGGGTTTGACGAGCAGCTCGAGAGTCTCTGGAAGGCCGGCCCGGTCGCAAGAGAGCTGCCGTCTTCGGCGCTTTCGCAAACGATCTGGCTCGTCAGCGCTGAGCCGCCGGGGATGCTCGCCGAGCGCCTGCGAAAGATGGCACGCAGCCCGGCGCTCGAGGGCCGGCTGCTCGCGGTGTGGTCGCTTGCCGGCCCGATCCGGGAAGATCTGCCGGCGGGCCTGCTGGCGGAAGGACGCCTCGCTGGCGTCGGCGTGAGCGCGTGGCCGCCGACGGGACGGCGCGGCATCGCGACCGCCCTGGCGGATCTCGCCTCCGCCGTCGCCGCGATCCGAGATCGCGATGTTCGTGTCGAGACGCTCCCGGGACCGACGCTGTGGTTCTTCTGAGCGGATTCGTTGTTGCGGTTGCGGGCGGACGGCGCGCCGCCGAGCCGGCCGTCATAATCGGGCCTCTCGGAGGAGCCTGATGGGCCGACGCAGGATCGGCGGGCTCGGATGCAGGCTCGGTGCCGTCGTCGGCGCGGCCCTGTTCGCATGCGCGACACCGGAGCCGATCGCGTGGCGAGAGCTCGCCGCGGGGCTCGAGTACGCGACGATGAGCCTCGACGGGCGGGCGAGCGGACCGGACGCGAACGGCAGCGCTACGCTGCACGTCGTCCGCATCGACCCGGCCCACGTCGAGCTGCGCGCGCTGATGGCCTCCCAGCTCGACGGCAAACGTCGCACCGCGGGGCAGTGGTGCGACGAGTTCGGGCTGAAGGCTGCGATCAACATGGGCATGTATCAGGCCGACTATCGTTCCAACGTCGGCTATGCACGCTCGGGCGATCACGTCAACAACGGGCACTGGGCCAGCAAGTACAAATCGGCGATCGGCTTCCGGCCGCAGCACGAAGGGCTCGCGCCCGCGCGCATGGTCGATCTCGATGGCGACGCCGACAAGCAGGCTCTCGATGGCTACGCGACCGTGATTCAGAATCTCCGGCTGATTCGCGCTCCAGGCCGCAACGTGTGGTCCCAGCAGGACAAGCGCTGGAGCGAGGCAGCGATCGCGACCGACGCCGAAGGGCGCGTGCTGCTGCTGTTCATCCGAGAGCCCTTCAGCATGTGGGAGCTGAACCACCGTTTGCTGGCCCTGCCGCTGGGCATCGTGCGCGCGATGCACGTCGAGGGCGGCCCCGAAGCCAGCCTGTCGATCAGGGCCGGCTCGCTGCGGCTCGATCTGGCCGGGAGTTTCGAGACCGGGTTTCTCGAGGACGAGACCAACCTCGGGCAGTGGGCCCTGCCCAACGTGATCGGAATCGGCGCGAAGCGCTGAGCCTGGTAATCCGCCACAAGCGTCTACAAGCGTCGTCGAGGAGTCTCACGGGTGCTCGGTCGTGTCGTCGCGTCATATCGCGAAGCGTTTCGCGGTCTTCCCGGGCCGGTGTGGCTGCTGTGCGTGGCGGCGCTGGTGCACCGCGCGGGCACGCTCGTGCTGCCGTTTCTGAGCCTGTATCTGACCGAAGAGCTCGGGCTCACGCTCCGGCAGGCCGGGCTGCTCCTAGGCCTGTACGGCGTGGCGGCGATTCCGGCCTCTCTTCTCGGCGGCTGGCTGAGCGACCGGATCGGCGCGCTGCGCGTGCTGGCACTCAGTCTGGTCGGCTCCGGTGTCGTGCTGCTGCTTCTGGTCTGGGCGCGGTCGCTGCTCGAGATCGGTGCCGGCATCGTGCTGCTGAGCCTGATCGCCGAGCCGTTCCGGCCTGCCGTCATGTCGGCCCTGAGCGAGCGAGCGCCAATCGAGCTCCGGCCGCGAGCGTTCGCCTTGCTGCGGCTGGCCGTGAATCTCGGCATGACCGTCGGGCCCGCGTTCGGTGGTTTCATCGCCACGCGCAACTACGGCTGGTTGTTCGTCATCGACGCCGTGACGTGCTGGCTGGCGCTGCTCGTCGTGCGGGGCGCGCTGTCCGAGCCGCAGCCGAGCGACGCGAGCGCGTCCGATGCGACGACAGGGCGGGGCCCGTGGCGCGACGGTCCCTTTCTGCTGCTGATGTTGATCATTCTCGGGCTCGCCGCGGTCGTGTTTCAGTTTCTCGGCTCGCTGCCGGTCTTTTTTCGCCGCGACTACGGCTTGACCGAGGATCTCATCGGCCTGTTGCTCGGCCTCAACGCGCTGATCATCGTGCTCGTCGAAATGCCGCTCGTTCGCGAGCTGGAGCGGTTCGACCGGCTGCGGATCGTCGGTCTCGGCTGCGTGCTGACCTGCGTCGGATTCGGCATTCTGCCGCTCGGCGAGTCGATCGGATTCGCAGCCTTGTCGATTGCGATCTGGACCGCTGGCGAGATGCTCACGCTGCCGTTCGCCAACGCGCTCGTCGCCGAGCGCGCGCCGCGCGCGCACCGCGGCCGCTACATGGGCGTTTACACGATGACCTATGCGCTCGCGTTCGTCGTCGCGCCTCTCGGAGGCATGGCGTTGTACCAGCGTTTCGGCGGCGGCGCGCTGTGGGGCTCGATCTTGGCCATGGCGCTGCCGCTGGGGCTCGGCTGCCTGGCGCTGGTTCCGGTCTTTGGAGTCCGTCGGGCCGGCTCGGATTAGCCCGGATCAGAGCCGATCGAAGGCGTAGGTGAGCCGGGCGTAGACGTAGCGGCCGGGCTGTGGGCCCCAAGGGTGATCGACCGACGGGTCGTCGATGTCGGGCTGGACTTCGTCGGTGATGTTGTCGACACCAACCACCAGTCCGAGGCCTGCACCGAGGCCCGCGCGGGCCGCCGCGTGGTAGGTCCAGAAAGGAGACGTCGCACGCAGCTCGATCCGATCCGAGCTGGTGACCGGATCGGGAAGCGCAGGATCGAGGGTCTGGATCCAGATCGGACCGGTGTTCAGCGCGGTCAGCGTCACGGCAACGCCGCTTCGCGGAGGCCGCAGCTCGATCGTCAGCTGCGCCGTGCGATCGACGGCGTAAGTAAGTGCCCGCGTTTCGAACGAGACCACCAGCGGCTGGCCGAACCAGTCAATCAGTGCCGGGATCCGTTCCCCATCGGATCGATTCTACGCGTCCGACCAGCTTCCGGTAGCTTGCAGCGAAACGATCGGCGAGAGCTGGACGGCCCCCGTCAGCGTCAGGCTCGCCACACGGGCGCGCGGGACGTTGACGTTCTGATACGTGAGCTGCTGGACGAACGACTGCGTCACCATGCTGGTGATCAGATCGTCGAACTCGTTCCACGGGCTCATCCCGTACAGACTCCAATACGGACCCGGCCGGTACGTGGCTTCGAAGTTGGCGCTGCGCGAGCGCTCCATCAGGATGCCGCGATTACGGCGGTAAACGCGCCCGCAGCAGACCTCTTCGTAACCGGGCGGCGGCTGACGGAAGCCGCCACCGGTGGCGAGCCGAAACGACCAAGCGTCCGAAGGCTTGAACGTGAGACAAGCCCGCGGGAGGACGCGCCGGCCCTCCGGCAGCGAGTACGCCAGCCACGGCTCGCGCCACTCATCGTCGGCGTAGCGATAGTCGACCCAGCGCAGGCCGAGCAGAAGATCGGCGCGGGAGCCGAGCGCGAGCTCGCCCTCGACCCACGCGGCACGGTCCTCGACGCTCTCTCGAAGCGGGACCTGGAGCGCTTGCTCGAAGCCGAGGCCGCGCTTGATCAGGTTGAATCGCACGTCGACGACGTCATAGCCACGCCCGCTCACAGCCAGGCCTGCGCGCAGCTTGGCCTTCAGGCCGAACGGCCGACTCCAGCTGGCTCGGGCGTGGCGCGCACGCTCGTCGATGAAATACGTCGGAATGAAATCCGGAAACTCGCCGGTCAGCGTTTCCGCGATCTGCTGGTCTCTCTCGGACCACAGCACGCCGAGATCGATCTTCGAGCCATCATC
>CP070706.1:3403102-3415304 GCA_020350085.1 Acidobacteriota bacterium | reverse complement strand
CTGAATCTCAGCCGTAGTGCCTCCGGCTCCCACGCACCGACGGCCCACAGCGCACCGCCGGCGACGCCGACAAAGGCGAGGCTGAAGGCGAGAAGAAATGTCACGGGGCGGCGCGCGGGGAGCCTGCGCCGAATGCCGGGCCGCCCCTCCCCAGAAGTCTCAGCGGACCAAGGATTCATGCCGCGCCCCCTCCGCGCGTGTACCATCGACGTGGCCCGTCTTGCCGACGTTCCCCGCGCTGTCCGCGTCGCCCGCAGGCACCCGTCGGGAGCGAGCGCCCGGCTCTTCTTCCCGGCGACGACGTGATCGCCCCGCACAGCCCGTCACAGGGTACGGCGATAGGTGGCGGAATGCATGCCGGCCCGGCCCTCCGGACGCGCCGGAGCGGGAGCTCGCGCCCCCGTGTCCGATCGCGATCCGTGCGGGGTGGGTCCGAGAAGGTGCGGCGGTCCGGGACAGCCGTCAGGGACAGCCGACGAGCGGCGCCGGGGGGGTTCGCTCGCCGTTGGCCGCAGATGGATCGGCCGCGGCTTGCTCCTCGAACGAGGCCAGCTCCGGGATGCGGCGCCGCAGGGCGGTGGCGAGCGGGGTGCCCATCCGCTGTTCGAGGAAGCCCACGATCGCCGCGATGAACGCGACGATGTGCGTGCGCGGGATGCCGGCACACTCGAGCCGCTCGGCGATCGCCGCCACGCCGCGCGCACCTGTGACGGTTTCTGCACCGACCAGCAAGCCCCACGCTTCGGGCACCCACGAGACCAGGCTGACCTCGAGACTCGCTGGCAGGCGATCCTGAATCGCGCCGATCAGCGCCTTCACGCCGTTGCCCGCGGTCGCTTCGTCGATCCCGAACTGATCGGCGAGGTTCTTCCGCAGTTCAACCGACCTTCTCGATCTGTTCATCGTTGCACCTCCTCCGCCTTCAGAGACTCTCTTGGGCGACCTGGATCGGCTCGTGGCGCGCCCGCCGCGCACCCGACCTTCGGTGCCCCGTCGGTCTTACAGGCCGTTGATCTGGGGTCGTTCTAGCGGCACGCCCGCGGCGTCCGCGGCAGGCAGCACGACGTCGTGCTCGATCGCGAGGCGAGGTCCCCATTCGGCAACCCGCGGCCACGCGTCCGCACCGAAACGCCGGCGGACGTGGTCATCGACGACGGCGATCACGGTGAACACTTCCTCGACCGTCAGGCCGGCCGTGAGGGCCTGGCCCCAGATGCGACGCACGGCTTTCTCCTGCGGTGCCAGCGCCTGCCAGGCGCTCATCGGGAACGGGCTCAGACTGCCCATCGTGTCCCGCGGCATCTCCGATACCAGCACTCCCAAGAGCCCGGCGAGCGCCTCAGCGATCACGGGGACGGGCCGGCCTACCAACCTCGTCAACTCGTCCAGCAGGTTCTCTTCCAATCGCTCGTGGTGCATGGCGCGCTCCTTCCCGGCTGTGACGGCCCGGAAGTCGTGGCGTCGGGCCTCGCCGGTCTCTTGAGCAAGAAGCGTGCACAGCGACTTAGTTGTTGAAATTAAGAGAGTTACGCTTGACGGCACACGAGACGGCCACGCCATAGTGTCCGGACTGCGGACGGGGATGCGTCCGCGACCCGGACATCGGCCATCGGCGTCTCAGTCGGCGAGCAGCTCGGACGCCGTGAAAAGCGCTTCGAGGGCGATCCCCTCCCGCGCGAGCGCTTCGCGGCCCCCTTCCTCACGATCCACCAGACCGACGGCGCCCAGAATCGGCAGCTCGGCGGCGCGGCAGGCTTCGGCGGCCTGCAAGGTGCTCCCGCCGGTCGTGATGACGTCTTCGACCAACACGACAGCGGTTCCGGCCGGTGGAGCTCCCTCGATCTGGCGTCGTGTGCCGTGTTCTTTTGCCTTCTTGCGCACCAGAAAGGCGGGGATCGGGCGCTCTTCGAGATAGGACACCACCGAGGCGGCCACGGCCACAGGGTCGGCGCCGAGCGTCAACCCGCCGATGGCGCCCGGGCTCCAGCCGCGGCGCGCCAGCGCGTCCAGAATCAGGTGCCCAACCAGGTACGCCCCCTCCGGGTGAAGCGTCGTCTGTCGGCAATCAAGGTAGTAGCGGGAGGTCTTGCCCGAAGCGAGCACGAACTCCCCGCGCCGGAGAGACAGCTCGCGCAGAATCCGGGCCAAGCGTTGCCGCACCGGTGTTGTCATTTGTTCGCCCCTTTGCAAAGACGCCCTATTGCGCCGAAACTATTCGGTCTTTTCTCCAAGCTCGATTTTGGATGGATTTTTCGTCAGGCACGACCCTATCTTGATCCTAAACCGGCCAGGGGCTGTCGTGTGCCGGAGGAGTGCCACTGGTTTCGGGGTGAGTTCGGAGGAGGAAACACTTTCATGGTCACGATGCGACGCCGGTATCTCGCGCTGATCGCCGCGCTGGGCTTGGCCTGCGGGCCATGGCTGGCTGTGGCTGCCCCCATGCCCTCGCCCGCGCTGCTCTCGGGCCGTGTCTTCACGGCAGATCTGAGCGAGCCGGCTGCCGGCCTGCGGGTGCAGGCTATCCCCGAGGGAGCGGACGCCCCGTTCGCCAAGACGGCTACGGACGAGGCTGGGAAATTCGAGTTCACGGAGATCCCCGGCGGAGAGTACATCTTGTTGCTCACGTCGCGGGAAGGTGAGGCGCTCGCGGCCACGCGGATTGCGGCTCCCCCGGGCTGCCAGCGGCACGTGACGCTGGCGCTGCCCCAGCTCGAGCCGGGCAGCTCGCCCGTGGCTCCAGCCCAGTCCGGAGGTGGTGGGTTCGCGGCGTGGATCAGCACACCGCTCGGTGCCACCATCAGCCTCGTCGTCGCCGCGGTGGTGGTTTCGCTCATTGGCGACGAGCTGACCGATGACGACGAGGTCTTCGAGAACCGGCCACCCCCGGCAACACCGTCGGAATAGCGCCGCGATTTAGACGGGGCGGGACAAGGACCGGACCCGACGAGGGTCCGGCTTTCTTGTGCCCGCGCACAGCAGATCCGGGCGTGCCGGGGTGCTGAGTCCGTCCCCGATCTGCCAGTAAGTCATCGCCAGGCGTTGGGCCTGCGCGGTTTCGGCGGCTACACTGGCGCGTTCTCGCGGATCCGATCTCGGCGCATCCGCGCGGAGCCGGAAGACCGTTGCCCCGAACGATGACGACTCGCCGATCGCCGGTCTCGGGCCGCCTCGCGTTGGGGGGGCTCGTTTGTGTCGCGATCGTGGCCGCCTTCCCGTGCGCTCTGGCTCAATCTCCGACCCGCGACAACCCGTTCCCGCGATTCTACGAGCCGCGGCGCTGGGGACCGTTCTTCGTCGAGCCCGAGTTTACGATCGACAACATCGGTTACGACGACAACATCTTTCTGCGGCCGGAGGTGCTCGGCCAGACGGAGTCCGACATCGTGATCCAGATGGGCCCGCGCATCCGTGCGCAGCTTCCGGTGGGCCAGCGCATGGCGCTGACCTTCGAGGACAAGCTGTCGGGAGAGCTGTTTCTGCACCATCCGGATCTCAATCACGCCGACAACAGCCTCGACGCCCAGTACGACATCCTCGTCGGCAGGGTGCTGCTGACCACCCGGGGAGGCTGGACGACAAGTCGGCAGCGCCCCAACTCCGAGATCGACGAGCGAACGAGGCGCGAGGCCCGCGAAGCGGCCCAGACGGTGAGACTGTTCGTCGGACCGCGCACGGATCTCGTCTTGACTTTTGGGAGCAGCCGCATCCGCTACACGGACGCGGACCGGATCGTGCTCATCGATCCCGACGGCGACGGGACGCCCGAAAGCATCGAGGAAGGCGACACGATCGGCGTTCCGATCGGGGTGGCGCTCGATCGGGACGAGGACGAGCTGCGAGTGCAGGCCGGCTGGCGGCTCAGCGGTGGGATGCGTTTATTCGTCGAGTACCGCGACACGCAGATCGACTTCGTCTCCGAGCTCGCCGGCCGCGACGTCGACGACACCCGAAAACTCGTCGGCCTCGAGCTCTCGCCCAACGCCTACTTGACCGGCGAGCTGAGCTTCGGGCAGGCCGACGTGCGCAACACGTTTCCCGGCTTCGAGTACATCCCTTATGACGGCTCGGTGGGCAGGGCAGAGCTCACGTACAGACCCACCGGCTCGACGCGGCTGATCGGCCGCTACGAGCGCGATGTGAACTTCTCCACCTACGAGCGCAACCTCTACTACCGAGAGACCGAGAGGACCCTCTCGGCCGAGTCTTTCCTCGGTCAGCGTTGGGGTTGGCAGGCGGGCTGGAGCCGGCGCGAGCTCCAGTACCCGGAAGAGAATACGATCATCGAGTTGACGGGCAGCGATCAGCGACGCCGCGACGAGATCGACAACGCGTACGCGGGCGTGTTGTTTCGCTACGGGCGCAACGTCGTGCTGGGAATCCGGTATGGTGTGCGCCAGCGCGACTCGAACGTCCCGTTCTTCGTCGACGAGCAGAAGTACATCTCGACCGTTGGAAGCGTGACGTTCTGACCGAGAGTGCAGGAAGAGTGATCTGTCCTCAGATCGGGAGTGCGACGAGATGAATCGAAGCAAGGCACTGTTGGCCGCATCGTGCGCCGCGGTCGCCGCCGCGGCCATGGCCCAGCAAACGCCTCCGGAGCCGCCCCCCGGCTCGGTGGATCGGACCGGCCGCGTGGCGCAGGCGCGCGTGCTGTCCGACACGAGCGCGTTCGTGACCGACTATCCGCTGGGGGCCAACGATGTGATCGAGATCAGCGTCTTTGAGCTACCGGAGCTCGACCAGAAAAGACGGGTCACCGAAGACGGCGCGATCACCCTGCCCTTGCTGGGGCAGGTATACGTGGGCGGCTTGAACGAGCACGAAGCCGAGCAGGCGATCGCCGGCCTGCTGCGCGAGCGTAACCTCGTGCGCAACCCGCAGGTCACCGTCTTCGTCGTGGAGTACGTCAGCCGGCGCGTGAACGTCACGGGGGCCGTTGGAAAGCCGGGGCTGTATCCGTTGCTCGGACCCCGCACGTTGCTCGATATGATTGGCGAGGCGGGCGGATTGGATCAGCGCGCTGGCAAGCGGATCATCGTCATGCGGGCCCCGCATCCCGGCGCCGAGGACGAGCGGATCGAGATCGACGCGGAGCGGCTGCTCTACGAGGGCGACCCGCTGTTGAACATCGAGCTGCAGCCGGGTGACATCGTGCTCGTCCCGCACGAGCAGATGGTCCGCGTCTACGTCACCGGGGCCGTGCGCACACCCGGCGCGCACGAGTTCGCCCGCGACGAGCGGATCACCGTGCTGCAAGCGATCACGAAAGCTGGCGGAACGACCGATCGGGCAAACAAAAGTAAAGTGAAAGTATTGCGCCGGCTTCCGGATGGCAGTGAGCGGCAGTTCAAGGTAAACCTCAAGAGAATCATCAAGGGCCGGGCGACGGATATGGAGCTTCAGCGCAACGATATCGTTGTGGTGGAGGAGTCTTTCTTCTAATCGAGCATCAGATTGACCTCGTCAGGGCCGCTGTTCGACCGCGAGCTTCCCGGCCCTGCCAGCGGAGCGCACCGGCATGTCGCAGCAGGAAAACCAACAAGAGTTTAATCTCCGCGATTACTGGCAGATCCTCGTTCGGAGGCGCTGGCTGATCTACACGTGCTTGCTGGTGACCACCGTCGCGGCGACGGTGTCGAGCTTCATCGCGGTCCCGGTTTTTCGCGCCACGTCCGTCGTCGCGATCGAACGCAGCGGCGTGCGCATCCTTCGCAATAACCTGACGTCGGCCGAGCCGAGCTGGCTCGATTATCAGAACTGGTACAACACGCAGTACCGCATCATCGGCTCGGACGCCGTGCTCGGCACAGCGATCGAGACGATGGACCTGACGAACCGCCCCGACGCGCTCGGCAGGGATCCCGGCGAGGAGCGCTCGTCGCTCTCGCTCGGTGAGATCAAGGCCGCCCTGGTGCGTGCGATCACACGCTCGACACCGGCGGTGCCGAAGGACGAGTTGCTTCCGTACATGAACGCGCTGCGCGGCGGTTTGTCGATCAACCCGGTCCGAGACAGCCATTTGGTCGAGATCTCGTTCGTCGATCGAGATCCGAACTTTGCCGCGGAAGTCGCCAACGCCATCGCCGAGGCTTACATGAGATTCACGCTCGGTCAGAAGCTGCAGCTCGCCGAGCAGTCGCGCGACTGGTTCATCGACAGGATCGCGGACCTCAAGGACGAAGTGGCTGACGCCGAGTTCGAGCTGCAGGACTATGCCCGTCGCAACGGGATCGTCGTCGGCGAGACGGGGGAGGTCACGCGAAAGAACCTCGACGAGGTGCGCCAGAAGCACACTCAGGCGCAGGTCAATCTGGGGCAGGCCCGCGCCAAGCTCGAGACGGTCAAGACGACATCTCCCGAGGCGCTCGACGACGTGATCGAAAACCAGTTGATCAGAGAGCTGACGCGGGACTTAGCCAACGACGAGTCGCAGTATCAGAAGCTGCTGGCGCAATACGGCTCGGACTTCCCCGAGGCAGTGAAACTGCGCGCGGGACTGAAGGAGAAGCGCCAGCAGCTCGAGCAGCAGATCGCCGCGATCGCGCGCCAGACGATCGATTCCGCCCAGGCGGCCTTCGAGAAGGCGCGCCGCGAGGAGGCTCAGCTGGCCTCGCTGCTCGCGCAGTCGAAGCGGCGCGTGGACACCCTCGATCGAGCGATGGTCGAGTACTCGACACGCGACAGCGAGCTCAACCGCCGCAAGCAGACGCTCGACGATCTGATCACCCGCCTGAACGACATGGAGCTTTCCGCCACGCTCGGCGACACGGCGCACAACGTGTCGATCATCGACGAGGCGAAGCCGCCGCGCATCATCCACAAGCCGAAGAAGAAGCTGAACATCATGCTCGGGTTTCTGCTCGGGCTCTTCATCGGCATCGGCGCGGCCGTGGTGATGGAGTACGTCGACAACACGATCAAGTCACCAGAGGACGTTCGCGCCGTGCTCGGATCCCCGGTGCTCGGGATGGTGCCGTCGATCGGCTCGCTCGAAAAGGAACGCTCGCGCGCCGAGCGCCGCGCCGCCGAGTCCCCCCTCGGCGAGATCGATCCTGCGCTGCTCACGGCCAGGATGCCGCTCAGTCCGATCGCCGAGTCGTACCGCGAGCTTCGCACCGCCGTGCTGCTCGCCACGGCCGGACATCCGCCCCGCGATCTGACGGTCACCTCGTGCCAGCCGAGCGAGGGCAAGACGACGACGGCGGTCAATCTGGCGATCGCGCTGGCCCAGCTCGGACGAAACATCCTGGTCGTCGACACGGACCTTCGCCGGCCGCGCTGCCACGACGTGCTGTCCGTACCTCACGATCAGGGCGTGAGCACCTACCTGACCGGCATGAGCGAGCTGAGCGCTCTCGTGTTGCCGACCGAGATCGATCGCTTGTCGGTCGTGCCGGCCGGACCGATTCCCCCGAACCCCGCCGAGCTGCTCGATTCACAGCGATTCCTCGAGCTCGTCGCCGAGCTTCGCGGCCGCGAGGAGTATGACCACGTCATCTTCGACTCACCGCCGGTATTGTCGGTCGTCGATCCGCTGCTGATCGGCCGCCAGACGGAGGGGACCGTTCTCGTGCTGCGCTCGGCGTTCACCTCGCGCGAGGCGGGCCGTCTGGGCAAGGAGAAGCTGGAGAAGGGACGGGTCAGCGTGCTGGGCATCGTGCTCAATGCCGTCAAGACCGAACACGTGCCCTACCAGTACCGCTACTACCGCTACGGCTACGCTCGCGAGGGCCGGGAGAAGACCCGCACGCGCCGCCGTGCCGCCGCGAGCGCCGGCCGCGAAGGCTAGCCTGGCGGACAAGGGTTGACGTCTGATCGCTCGGCGGACCGATAACGAGTTCGAGGCCCCGGGCCGAGCCCCACGCTCGGAGCTGTTCGCGTGGCCGGCCTGGTCACTCGTTGGCGTCATTCTGCTCGGTGAGGTGCTCTTCGGAGCGACCGCGGTGCCACTCGGCTCCGACGCCAGCGCGATCCGGCTCGATACGCGCTCTTTGTTCGCCGGGCTGACCTTGCTGCTCGCGGCGCTGACGCTGGCGTCGCTGCCGCGCGCGCGCCAGCCGTCGCTCGGCTGGATTCTCGCCACGGTCGGACTTCCCGCCTGGCTGGCGCTCCAGCTCGTCCCTCTGCCGGCCGCTTGGAGCGCGCAACTGAGTCCGCGTACGGTCGAGTTGTGGCAGCGGTTTTGGCCCGGACCGGTGTTCACCTGTGAGGGCCCGGCGGTCCTCGCCGGCGATGCGCCGAGTTGGCTGCCGGTGACGATCGACCCGTCCTCCACCTGGCGTTTGCTGTTTCTGGCCTTCGCCACGATGGCGACGTTCCTCGCTGCACGCAGCGTGTTTGGCGCCGACGAGCGCGCCCGTCGCTCGCTGTTCGTCGTTGTGGCCGGGTTCACGGCGGCCGAGGCGGCGTACGGCCTTTATCAATGGGCGGCAGCCGATGTGCGGGTGTTGTGGCGCATGAAGGAGGCTTATCTCGAGAACGCCACCGGCACGCTCATCAATCGCAACCACTTCGCGCTGCTCGTCTATCTCGGACTCGGCTGCACGCTGACGCTGCTCGCCGCGCGCCAACGGGAAGCCCGGGAACGCGTCGGATCCGCCGACTCGCGCGAGGTGGGCGTGAGGGCCACGCTGGCCCTTCTCGTCGGCCTGCAGCTGGCCGGCATCGTGGCCAGCCAGTCCCGGGCGGGGCTCGCCGGCGCGGCACTGGTCGTCGTGCCCACGCTGCCGTTGCTGCTGCGCGGAGCCGGTATGGTCCGGGCCGTGGCGATGGCGATGCTCGCCATGGTGGCCGTGCCGGCCGCGATTTTCGTCGGCCCGGGACTGCTCGAGCGGCTGGCGAAGTTACCGCTCGAGTGGACCAGTCCGGCGGGGCGCGGTGCCGTTTATCGGGCCAGCATGGCGATCGTGCAGGATTTCCCGCTGTTCGGCTCTGGAGGCGGCACGTTCGAATGGGTGTTCGCGCTCTACCGCAATCCCGAAATCCAGGGCCGCTACGATTACGCCCACAACGATCACCTGCAGTTGCTGGTCGAGACCGGCGCGATCGGCGTGCTGCTGACACTCGCGCCCGCGGTGTTGGTGCTCCTCGATGTGCTTCGCCGGCGGCGCGCCGCTCGTCCGGCCTTCGGTGGTACGTGGCCGTTGGCGGTGGCGCTGCTCGCCGTCGTGCTGCACGAGGTCGTCGATTTCGGCCTGCGCATCCCGGCGCACGCGCTGTTGTTCGGACTGCTGGCCGGCACGGTGGCGGGCGGGCCGGCAGACGCCCCGCCGCGCTCGCGCTCGCGGGCCGGTCTGGTCGTCTTCGTCGGCGCCGGCGTGCTGTTGGCGCCGATGGCGGCCCTTTACAGCCTCGTCGGCTGGCCGGGCCTTCAGGATCGATGGCGCTGGCCGCAGGTCCCCGAGGTGGCGCACGAGCGGGCACGGCGGCTGCTGCAGAGCTGGCGCGAGCAACCGGTCAAGGACGATCGGCTCGCCTGCCGCGCGATCGCCGAGGAAGCCTTCGCGCAGCGCGGCCGACCGGTCTACGCCCGGTACGCGGCCACGCAGGCGATCGTCACGCAGACCGCGTTGCGCGCCGCGGCCGCCGTGCAACGCGACCCCGACCGCAGCGAGCTGCTGCGCTCGCAGGTGAGCCGCTCTTGCGAGCTCGCCCGTCAGCTCGATCCGTGGAACCCCTGGATCCGTGAACGGATCATGATCGCCTCGCTCGACATCGGTGATCTGGACCGCGCCGCGCAGGACGCGCGCCAGACGGCGCGTCTGTCGGATGCGCTGGCGCGTCGCGTCGTCGATACGCTGCGCCGTGCGGGTCTACCCCCGCCCCTCATCGGGGAGATCGTCGGCGACGTGCCCTCGGCGCTCGCCCGGCTGCTGGAAGCCGCTCTCGACGCGAAAGACTCCGCCTCGGCCGCCGCGCTGGTTCCCGCCGACATCGCTCCGACCCCGGGGCTGTGCTCGATCGGTGCGCGGATCCGTGCGGCGTTGGCCGCAGGGCACGGGATCTCGGCGGAATCGTTCCTGCGGGGGTGTTTGCAGCTCGCGGAGGTTCGCGACGACCAGCCGGTCGCCGACAACGTGCGCGCGTGGTTGGCCCAGGACGAGCTGCGCAACGGCGAGATCGAAGCCGCTGCGACCCTGATCGGTGAGATGGCCGCCGGGCCGGGGCGGACCCGGCTCGAGCTCGAGTTCGCTCGAACCACCGACGACTGGGAGGCCGTCGTCAGCCTCGCGCGCCAGCTTCTCGGCTCTCGCGCCGCCGACAGGGATCAGCGCTACCGGGCACTGCTGCACTCTTGGGTGGGCGAGGCCTATGCGCAGCAACGCCAGCTCAGCGCGGCCCTGAGGGAGTACGAGCGCGCGCTGGAGCTCGACCCGTCGAGGATCTATCTGCAGCGCACCATCGACGAGCTGCGCCGGGGCAACAACCCTCACCGCCCCCGAGTTCCGTAGTAGCATGGCCGGCCATTTGTCGGGTGGCCGGATCGCCTCACGACACGGCAGACATCGCCCGGATTGTCGATGGACAGCGTTCGTCACATTGACGCGAGGACGTGCAGAGGGCTCGAGGAAGGGTCCGGGATAGGAATGCGACCGATGCTCGAGACTCGTCTCAGGGCTTGCACGGTGGGCGTGCTTTGCGCCGCGCTGGCTTGGGGCTCGCCGGCAGCGGCGCTGGCGGCGGAGAACGCCCAGGTTCCACCGACTCCCGCCGCGGACGATCCGGACGAAGCTCGGGGCACTGAGGCCGCCCCGCGCGGCACGAGCCTTCTTCGCGGGGTGGTCCGGGACGCCGAGGGCGAGCCGAGGCCGGCAGCGCGCGTGATGCTCGTGGCGATCGAGGGCGACGAGTACGCTGACCGCTACGAAGCGAGGACCGACAGCGGCGGGCAGTACGAGATCGACTCGCTCCCTTACGGCTACTACCGCGTCGTCGTCGAGCACGAAGGACAGCTGTTTCCGGCGAATCGTGTCCTGCTCGTGCCGCCGGGCAAGAAAATAGAGGCCGACTGGACCTTGGGGCCGTTCGAGGCGGAGGATCTGGCGCTCGGGCTCGCTCCGGACCAGCCGCTGGAGTGGGCCGCCGGCGGGGCGGCGAGTGGCGTGGCACGCCTCGTCGAACGCAGCGGCCCCAGCGGCTGGGCCTGGTTGCGCACCGGAAAAGGGGTCGCCGTGTTGCTGGGCGCGGGGACGCTTCTGGTCGGCGGGCTGATCGCACTGTCGGACGACGACGAACCGATCGTCAGCCCCTCGAGTCCGTGACCCGGCGCGCGCGGGGCTCGTTCGTGGGCCTGCCCGGAGGGGTCCCTCCGTTGCCGGTCTCGTCCGTGATGACTTGCCAAGTTTCGACGTGGCCCTTGATTACGTGCCCTCGTTCGCGTTAGCCTGACGTGCTCGATGACGACCGCTTCGTGCCGTGGGGCGCGGAGGGAGCATTTCTGGAACCGGATGACCTGGAGACTTACATTCCGGAGCGATCGGCGCGAGACGCCGGTGGGGTGAAAGGGTTGCGTATGCTCGTCCATCGAAGGGGCTGGTTCCGCCGCAGTCTCGCGGAGCTGACACTCGTTGCGTTGGTGCTGGGATCGCAGCTGACGGTCGCCGTCGCTCAGGGTCCCTCGGGCACCTCGGCGATCAACGGCTTGCTGTTTTGGGAGCAGAGCGGTGGGCCCGTCACCGGCGCGACGGTTTATTGCGTCCACTTGGACACCAAGCAGGTGTTCAGTGCCGACCCGTCCACTGCGCAGGGCGAGTACGCGCTCAGTGGCCTTCCTTTCGGCTACTACGATTGCGCGGTGTCGACGCCCCAAGCGCTGTGCCTCGCCAACCGCGTCGTGAATCTGCCCGCGGGCGAGGAGGTCGAAATCTCGATGGTGCTCGGTCCACCGCAGCCGGAAGACACGGAGTGGTGGTCCGCAGACCCGGATCGTCGCATCGCCGGGCTCGATCAGGCGCCCGACAGCGTGTGCCGGATCGTCGAGGGTCGGCCGAAGCGAGCTCCCACCCGCTCGGATCTCCGTACCGACGCGACGCCCGGCGTGCGGCCGACGACGACGACCGCAAGGTGGCTCGTCCCGCTGCTCGGAGCGATCGGATTGACCGGTCTGGCGGCTGTCGCCGACGACGACGAGAAAGACCAGCTAGACCAAGGGGCGACGCCATTCTGAGGCGCCGGCGCGACCCGGAACCGAAAAGGCGGGCTC
>CP070706.1:3397277-3403002 GCA_020350085.1 Acidobacteriota bacterium | reverse complement strand
CGACGTCGGCCCGGGCTGCCACTGGATCGCGGTGCGGCTCGACGATCTCGACGAGCTGGCTTCCGTCGAGCGTGCGATCCTCGACCGGCTCGGCCCGACCTATCTCGTCGACGACATCCTTCGGCAGAACAAGCCCTACTTCTCGGCCCTACGCCTGGAAAAACTGCTGATGTCGCTGGCGATCGGACTGATCGTGCTCGTTGCCGCGCTCGGCGTGATCAGCACCCTCGTGCTGACGGTGACGCAGAAGATCAAGATCATCGGCGTTCTGGCGGCACTCGGTGCGACGCCAGGCGGGATTCAGAAGATCTTCTTGCTGCAAGGACTGGCGATGGGGCTGCTCGGCACGACGGCGGGCGCGTTGCTCGGTGTCGGGCTGTGCTGGTATCTCGACCGGTTCGGCGTCATCCGGCTCGATCCCGAGGTCTATCTGTTAGATCACTTGCCCTTCGTCGTCGAGCTGCGCGACCTGTTGCTGGTCGTCGGCGCCGCCGCTCTCGTGGCCCTGCTCGCCACGCTGTACCCTGCTTGGCGGGCGTCCCGACTCGATCCGGTGGAGGCCCTCAGGCGTGAGTGAGCGCGAACGGACCGTGCACGCCCGGGAGCTGACCAAGGCCTACAGGCGGCGGCTCGGCAGGCGCGAGGAGGCCATCTCGGTGCTGGCGGGCACGTCGATCGACGTCCTGGCGGGTGAGCGCGTCGCGATCCAGGGCGCATCGGGGGTCGGCAAGACGACGCTGCTGAACATTCTGGGCGGTCTGGACCGGCCTGACGGGGGCGTGCTGTTGCACAAGGGGCGTGCGCTTCCCGGCACCGCGGCGGACCGCGCCCGCTGGCGGCGCCGGGAGGTCGGGTTCGTATTTCAGTTCCACGGGCTGCTGGCCGAATTCACCGCCGAGGAGAACATCGCCCTGGCGGGGATGATCGCCGGAGAACATCGAGCCGAGGCGCTGGCCGCGGCTCGCGGACTGCTGGCGGAGCTGGGCCTCGCTGCGCGGGCGACGCACTACCCGGATGAACTCTCCGGCGGCGAGCAGCAGCGGGTCGCCGTAGCCCGAGCGCTGGTCAGAGACCCGTCGCTGGTGCTGGCCGACGAGCCGACGGGCGACCTCGACCCGCGGACCGGCGAGCACGTCATCGATCTGCTGGTGGCCCAACAGGAGCGTCAGGGCTTCGCGCTGGTGATGGCCACGCACAGCGAAAAACTGGCGCGACGCTGCCATCGTATCCTACAAATGGAAGGAGGGATGTTGCGGCCGGTGGGCCCTGCCGGTCAGGGTCGCTGACGGTCTTGTGTGACCGCGGAGATCCCGGCAGCCCCTCTCGTGAAGACGAGTGGCAGCGGGCCATGCCGAGCAGGGCCGAGCGCAGAGGGCACTCAGGACATGATCGAGCAGTTTACCGAGAAGGCGAAGCGAGTCCTGTTTCTGGCTCGCTACGAGGCCACGCAGCGCGGCGCGCCGGTGATTGGCACCGAGCACGTTCTGATCGGGCTGTTGCGCGAGGACGATCCGCTCGTGCGCGAGCTTTTCCACCGCAGCAACATCTCCGTCGATCTGCTGCGCAGCGAGATGGAGTCGCGCCAATCCGGGCTGATCCAGGGCTCGCGCGGGGTGGACATCCCGTTCAGTGAGGAGGCCAAGCGCGTGCTCGAGTGCGCGCAGGAAGAGGCCCGAGCGATCATGTCGCCGACGGTCGACGTGGAGCATGTGCTGCTCGGCCTGATTCGCGTCGACGACGCTCCGGCAGGCCGTCTGCTCGGCGAGCGTGGGATGCGCCTGTACACGGTCCGCGAAGACATCATCAACTTGGCCAAACGCCGGGCGGTGACGACCGGCAAGAACGGTGGCAAGAAGAAAGAAACCCCTTTCCTCGACGAGTTCAGCCGCGACATGACGAAGATCGCCGCCGAAGGCGGATTCGATCCGCTCATCGGTCGCGAGATCGAGCTCGAGCGCGTCGTGCAGGTCCTCTCGCGCCGGCGCAAGAACAATCCGGTGCTGCTCGGCGAGCCCGGGGTCGTCAAGACCGCGATCGTCGAGGGTCTCGCCAAGCGGATCGTCGATGGTGAGGTGCCGCCGTCACTCAACGGCAAGCGCATCCTCGCGCTCGATCTATCGCTCGTCGTCGCCGGCACGAAGTATCGCGGACAGTTCGAGGAGCGGCTCAAGGGAATCATCCAGGAGCTGGCCGCTGCGCGGGACGTGATCCTGTTCATCGACGAGATCCACTCGCTGATCGGCGCTGGATCGGCCGAAGGCTCGCTCGACGCGGCCAACATTCTCAAGCCGACCCTCAGCCGCGGCGAGGTCCAGTGCATCGGTGCGACGACCCCGCGCGATTACCACAAGCACATCGAGCGCGATCGGGCCCTGGTGCGCCGCTTTCAGCCGATCAAGATCCAGCCCCCGACCGAGCAGGAGACGATCGAGGTGCTCGAGGGGATCAAAGAGCGCTACGAGCACTTCCACGGCGTCAGCTACGATTCCGACGCGCTGCGCGCGGCCGTCTTTCAATCGAACCGCTACATCAACGACCGTTTCTTGCCCGACAAGGCGATCGATGTGATCGACGAGGCCGGGGCGTGGGTCAAGCTGCGAAAGCGCACTTCGTATCGCGCCCTGCGCGACGTGGAGAAGGAAATCCAGAAGGCAGTCGAGGGGATGAAGGCCGCACTCTCACGCAAAGACTTCGACGAAGCGGTCACCTGGCACGACAAGGAGGTCGCGCTGCGCGAGCGGGCAGATGATCTGCGTCGCGAGGCTGAGCGCGAAGCGGCCACCGTGATTCGTGTCGAGCGCAGCGACGTGGAGGAGGTTGTCGCCAAGTGGACCGGGATCCCCATCACTCGCGTCGCCGAGCACGAGATGGAACGGCTGCTCAAGATGGAGGATCACCTCCATCGTCGCGTCGTGGGCCAGCACGAAGCGATCTCGGCGCTGTCGCGCGCCATTCGGCGCTCGCGTGCCGGCCTGAAGAACCCGCAACGGCCCGTCGGCTCGTTCGTGTTCTTGGGGCCGACAGGCGTCGGCAAGACGGAGCTCGCGAAAAGCCTCGCGGAGTTCCTGTTCGGCAATGAGCGGGCGATGGTCCGCTTCGACATGTCCGAGTACATGGAAAAGCACGCCGTGGCCAAGATGATCGGCTCTCCTCCCGGCTACGTCGGCCACGAGGAGGGGGGCCAGCTTACCGAGAGAATCAAGCGACAGCCCTACTCGGTCGTCCTGCTCGACGAGATCGAGAAGGCGCACCCGGATGTGCTCAACATCCTGCTTCAGGTGCTCGACGACGGCTTGATCACGGATGCCTACGGCGATAGCGTGGATTTCAAGAACGCGATCATCATCATGACCTCGAACATCGGCTCGGCGGCGCTCGACAACAAGGCCCGCCTCGGCTTCCCGCCGAGCAAGAAGGACGTGGAGCAGGACCGCAAGGGCCGGCGCGAGACGGTGTTTCAGGAGCTCAAGCGCACACTGCCGCCGGAGTTCATCAATCGCATCGACGAGCTGATCGTGTTCGATTCGCTCAGCGATGAGGAGCTGCTGGAGATCACGCGCATGATGATCGTACAGCTCAACGAGACGCTCGCCGACCGCGGCATTCGGCTCGTGCCCAAAGAAGAGGTCTACGGCTGGATCGTCGAGACGACTTGCGAGGATCGCTCCTACGGGGCCCGACCGCTGCGCCGCGCCATCCAACGGCATTTCGAAGACGCGATTTCCGAGCGCGTCATCCAGGGCGATCTGAGGGGTGCGGGAGACATCGAGGTTTCCGTGGGTGACGACGGTCTCGAGTTCGACAACGTGATGGCGCCCGCCTGATCCCGCGCGCTCTGGGCCGACCCGGAGCACTCATGAAGCCCTCCTCGGCGGACGTGCCGCGGCCTTCAGGACGGGCTTCGACGATCGACCGGGGCTAACCGCTTGCCCGAGCGTGAGTTGCCGTTTCGGGCTAAAATCCTCCGTTCCAGTTCGACTTCATCCCCTGCATCCAGGAGGAGTCTCGGATGATTCCGCAAAAACTGCGCTCGGCTGTCTTGATCAGCGCTGCTGGTCTGTGGGTTCTCGCCGTTGGTGCTGGACCGGTCTCGGCCCAGCAGCTGAAGATCGGCGTCTTCGATCCGGATCGTATCGTTCAAGAGACCAGAGAGGGAGCTCGGCTCCAGGCAAGGCTCAACGCGCTGCAAGAGAGCAAGCGCAGCGAGCTCGATCGGCTCCAGGAGGAGATTCGCACGCTCGAGCAGGAGTTCTACGCGACCGCGACGAGCCTGTCCGCCGACAGGCTCAAGGAAATGCAGATCAAGATCGACAGGAAGCGATTCGAGCTGGAGAGCGCGCAGAAATCAGCCAGTCGGGAGCTGCAGCTGGAGGTCGAGCAGACCCGTATCGAGTGGCAGCAGCGCGTTCTGCGCGTCGTCGAAACTTTCGGCGAGGAGCAGGGCTACAGCCTGATTTTCCAGGTCGAGGTCGTCGGCTACTTCTCGCCGATGATCGATGTCACCGAAGAGCTGATCCGTCGCATCGATGCCCAGCAGGAAGGCGCGACCGCACCGTGATCCCGACGGGCCGCAGGCAGTGGCGGCTCGACGAGCTGGCCGAGGCGCTCGGTCTTGCCTGGAGCGGAGGGGCGGGCACCGTCGTCGGCTCGGCCGACGAGCTGGAGAGCGCGGGCGCCGAGGCTCTGGCGGCCCTCTACGACGAGCGCTACATCGGCCGGGCGGAACGGAGCGCGGCCGGCACGCTGATCGTCCCGGTGCGGCTCGCCGAGCGCTTCGCGGGACGCAACCTGATGCTCAGCGACGCTCCGAAGGCGAGCTTCGCGCGAGCGATCGAGCTGCTGCACCCACGCCGGCGCCCCGACCCGGGCGTGCATCCGTCGGCTTCGATCGGCGACGGCGTCAGCCTCGGGCGGGACGTGACGATCGGGCCCGGCGCGGTCGTCGCCAACGAGTGCCGCATCGGGGATCGGTCGGTCGTAGCCGCCGGCTGCGTGCTGCTCGAGCAGGTCGAGCTGGCCGAGGACGTGATCCTGCATCCGCGCGTGGTGATCTACCCGCGCTCGCGAGTCGGCGCGCGCAGCGTTCTGCTGGCGGGGGCTGTCGTCGGCGCGCCAGGGTTCGGGCAGGCTCACGACGAGCACGGTCGCGCCGTGCGCGTGCCGCACCTGGGGCGGGTGGTGCTCGAGGAGGACGTCGAGATCGGAGCCAATGCGACGATCGACCGCGCGACGTTCGGCGAGACCCGCATCGGCGCGCGCACCAGAATCGACAATCTCGTCCAGATCGGCCACAACGCGCAGGTCGGACCCGACGTGCTGATCGCGGCGCAGTCGGGCTTGTCGGGCAGCAGCCGGCTGGGCCGCGGCGTCGTCATCGGCGGGCAGTCCGGCCTGGCCGATCACGTCAGCGTCGGCGATCGGAGCGCCGTCGCCGCGAAAACGGCGGTGTTCCAGGACGTGGGAGCGGATCAGGCCGTGGCGGGAATCCCCGCGCTACCGATCGCGCGCTGGCGGCGAGTGGCGGCCACGCAGGCGAAGCTGCCGGAGGTGTGGTCGAAACTCAGGCGACTGATCAGAGACATGTAGCGCTGGCGGTCGGATTTCGCGACGCGAGCGCTGCGCGAGAGGTCGCGACAGGCAGCGAGAGACCGTCAGGGGTGAGTCACGGCCTGCCCGGCGGGTCACGAATCGAGGGAGGCGAGGGTTGAGCGACGAACTGAACATC
>CP070706.1:3390556-3397177 GCA_020350085.1 Acidobacteriota bacterium | reverse complement strand
CCGAAAGCCCGCAAAGAACTAACCACCGAAGCCCGGAGCTTGCTCGGCTTCATCGAGCCCGCTGCGGTGTCGTATGACGTCCGCTTCGGTAAGCGCGGTCGCTGAGAGGCCCGTCTCGTGCGGAAACCGACTGACGGCGAGCTGCGGATTGTGTCGAAGTCATCCGCAAGAGACCTTCATGCCGCCTGTCGCCGATTTCTCGGACGTTCCCCGGCGTCGGCGGACGTCGCCCCCACGGGGCGCAGACGAGCCGATCCGCTCGGGTCCCACCCGCGAACGTTCCACCTTTGGGTCCTGCCGTAGTAGGCGAGATTGATGGCGGCTGCATAGGGCAGTACCCGCCAGCTGCCCGGCCGGCGCGCCATCCTCGCCAAGCGTCGCGCGATCCGCCACGGCCGGTAGAACTGGTACGTGACCCAATCGTGGCCTGCCTGCAGATCCTCCGCCGACATCCGCCGCGGCTCGAAAACCACGTGGTGGAAATCGTAGTGCGACCAGTCGCGATCGAAGATCCGCACCCGCATGCTGTCGTGAAATGCCGTGCCGGGTAGTGGCGTCAGGATCGAGACCTGCACCATGTCGATCGCCAGATCGTCGAGAGCGGTCAGAGTGCGCTGGAAAACGCTCGGATCGTCTCGTTCGAAGCCGAAGACGATACCCGCTTCGACGCCGATTCCATGGGCGTGCAGCGTGCTGATTCTGTCTCTGTATTCGTTGACCCTGTTGAAGCCCTTTTCCACGGACACCAGGTTGGCCGCGGAAAAAGTCTCGAGCCCTACAAACAGGCCGATGCAGCCTGATTGCGCCGCCAGGCGCACCAGCTCGAGGTCGTCCGTGACGTCGAGCGTGGACTGGCTGATCCACAGCTTATCGAGCGGTCGAAGCGCACGCAGAAGCTCACGGGCGTAGTCGCGGTTCGCGGTCAGGTTGTCGTCGACGAACACGAAGAACCGATCCGGAAGTGCAGCCACTTCGGCCACTACGTCCGATACGGGCCGGCAGCGGAAGCGGCCTTCGTGAAACGCGGACACGGTGCAGAACGCGCAGCGATTGGGACATCCTCGAGTGGCCTGCACGGCCTGAACCGTGCCGTAGTGGCGGCTGTCCAGCAGCTGTCGCGGTGGGAGCGCAAGAGAGTTCAAAGCGCGCGGTACGCCGCGATAGACTCCCTTGAGTTTGCCAGCCCGCGCATCCTCGATGATGCGAGGCCAGACGCCTTCCGCCTCGCCGACGCAGATCGCGTCGGCATGCGTCAGGGCCTCTTCCGGCATCAGCGTCGGGTGCGTGCCGCCGAGCACGACGGGGAAGCCGCGCCGGCGGAAGAAGTCCGCCAGCACGTAGGCCCGGGGCGCGGCGGCGGTCATGCACGTGATGCCGACAAGATCGAACCGCTCGCCGGTGGGGATGTCCTGAACCTGCTCGTCCACGATCTGCACCTCGACGCCGGCCGGCGTGTCGGCGGCGACGCTGAGCAGGCTGAGCAGGGAGAAGCGGAACACCCGGCCGCCGAACAGCCACGAGCGGCCGATCCCGTGCCATTTTCCGCTGGCAGGGGCGATGAGCAGCACTTTCATGATCTCGTCCTCTAGCGGCACCGTCACCGGCCGGCACAACTCCTCATCTCAAGGTCCGTGCCAGCCGCCGCCGAGGACCATAAGCACCTATTGTTAAAAGACTTATGAGCACGATCCGGCGCCGTCACCGGAATGCCACGAAAGACCGCCTTGGCATTTTTTGTACACTACGCTAGGCATTTCATGCACGTTGAGGGGTGGAGGATGGCGAAGCGCAGCCGGCTGACCGCGGAGGAGAGGGGGTCCTTCCGCCGGCTGGCGGAGGCGATCTTCTCAAACCCCTTCACGGCGACATCGTTGCCGCTCGAGGAACTCGTCGGCCGGCCTGCGGGGCTCGCCGAGGGCGACCACGCCTTCACCGTGCTGGCGCCGGTTCTCGACCAGCGCATCCGGCTGCTCGACGCGCGTGGGATCGCTCGACTCGGGGATGTCGCACCGGAGGATCGCCGCGTTCTCGGCTACGGCTACCTGTTTCAGGCCTTCAACCGATTTGTCGACCAGTTTGACACTCTGATTCGCACGCAGATGGACAAAGGGGACGAACCGGCGGAGGCGCGCTTCGTCGAAGAGCTGATCGATCATCTCGCGGCCCGCGGCTTCACCGACGCGGACACGATGCGCTTCGTGTCGCTGTTCTACCAGATCCGTCGGGCCTACTTCTTCATCGCGCACGCGCTCGTCGGTGACAGCCCGTCGATGAGGAAGCTGCGTCGTGCGCTGTGGGACAACGTCTTCACCTCCGACATCCTCGCCTACGGCGACCATCTCTGGAATCGCATGGAAGACTTTTCGACGCTGCTGCTCGGAGAGACGGGCACCGGCAAGGGATCGGCCGCCGCCGCGATCGGTCGATCCGGACTGATACCGTTCGACAGGAAGGCGCGTCGGTTCACCTGCAGCTTCACGAGCACCTTCATCGCGATCAATCTCTCGCAGTTTCCCGAGAGCCTGATCGAATCGGAGCTGTTCGGGCACCGCAAGGGGGCGTTTACGGGGGCGATCGACGATCATCAAGGCATCTTCGAACGCTGCAGTCGACACGGCTCGCTGTTTCTCGACGAGATCGGCGACCTATCGGTACCGATCCAGATCAAGCTGCTCAACGTGATCCAGGACCGGCAATTCAGTCCCGTGGGCAGCCGAAGGAGATTACGCTTCGAGGGCCGCGTGATCGCGGCGACGAATCGCTCCCGGGTGCAGCTGAAGCGCGAGGGCAAGCTGCGAGACGATTTCTTCTACCGTCTCTCGTCGGATGTCATCGAGGTGCCGCCGCTGAGGGTGCGGCTCGAGGAGTATCCGCGGGAGCTCGACCAACTCGTGCAGTTGCTGCTGGCGCGGATGACCGGGCGCTCCAGTGAGGAGCTCACGGCGAGAGTGCTCGAGCGGCTGCGCCAGAGCCTCCCGGCCGACTACCCGTGGCCGGGAAACGTGCGCGAGCTCGAGCAGGCGCTGCGACGGATTCTGCTCCGAGGGGTCTATCGAGTCGAGGCTGCGCAAGACGACCGCTCCGATCGCAACGAGTCGTGGCTGAAGCGCCTCTCGGCGGGGGAGCTGACGGCGAGTGAGCTGCTCGAACGCTACTGCTGGATGCTCCACGCGCGACATGGCAGCTACGAGGCGGTAGCCCGGCTGACGGCACTCGACCGCAGGACGGTCAAGAAGTACGTCACGAGCGCTCGCTCGAGATCCTGACGCATCGTTCGCTACGAGCGATCGAGCAACGAATAAAGCGCCGGCACGACGAGAAGCGTCAGTGCGGTCGAGGCCAACAGACCTCCGATGACCGTTAGTGCCATCGGCGTTCTTAGCTCACTGCCCGCGCCGAGACCGAGCGCCATCGGCAGTAGCCCCAATACCGTCGTCGCGGTCGTCATCAGGATCGGCCGCAGTCGAACGCGCCCAGCCTGCCTCAGGGCATCGAGCTTGGAGAACCCCCGTCGGCGGAGCTGATTGGTGTAGTCGATCAGGATGATCGCGTTGTTGACGACGATGCCTGCCAGCAGGATGGCCCCGATCAGCACGACAATGCTGATGTTGACACCGAACAGCCACAGTGTCAGCAAGACGCCGACCCCGGCGAGGGGCACGCTGAAGAGGATTACGAACGGATGCAGCAGCGACTCGAACTGGCTGGCCATGACGAGGTAGACCATGAAGATCGCCAAGCCGATCGCCAGGCGCATGCTTTCGAACGAGGTTTCCATTTCTTGACGCTGACCGCCCACGCGCCAGTCGAAGCCGCGCGGAAGATGAATCGATTCGATCGCCGCGACGATATCGTCGGAAGCACTGCCGAGATCGCGTCCAACGAGGTTGGCCGTGATGACAGCGACGCGATCTCCTTCTGAGCGCCGGATCTCGGCCGGACCCTCGACCTCCTCCACCTCTGCGACCGCAGCGAGGGGAATCGCCGTCTTACCCGATTGTGACACGGTCAGGCGCGTCAAATCTTCAACGCTGTCGCGAAAGCGCTCCTCGGAGCGCAGCCGGATGTCGATCGTGCGATCCTCGCGCTGGATGTCGGTCGCGATACTGCCCTGCACCTTCGTGCGCACGACGGATGCGACGTCGGCAAGCGACAGGCCAAAGCTGGCGAGCCGCTCGCGATCGAAGCGGACCTGAAGCTCTGGATTTCCGCCTTCGGTCGAGCTCTTGATGTCGGTCAGACCCGGGATGTTCCGCATGCGCTCGACCAAGGCGTCACCCAGCCGCTCGAGCAGGCTCAAGTTGAAGCCGCGAATCTCGACCTCGATCGGGCTTCTGAATGAAAAGTACGCCGGCCGGCCGAAGCGAAACTCCATGTCCTGCTGGCGCTCGAGCGCCGCACGCAGCGCCGCAATCTGCTGCTCTTCACGTTCACGCGAGATGGGTGGCGCGAGGGTCAGCGTCAGCTGTCCGATGTTCTCTCGCCTCTCGCCGGCCACTCCCCCTTGCTCGGTGGAGGCTCCGGAAATCGAATAGACCATGGTCACTTCGCCGAGTTGCTGAGCGAAGCGCTCGAGCGATGCCATGCGGCGCTGGGTGATGTCGAGATGGGTGCCGGGTGGAAGCTCCGTGTCGACGAAGAACTCACCCTGAATAAGCTCGGGAATGAGTTCCACACCGAGTCGCGAGACCGAGGCAGCACTGATCCCCAGAGCGGCCACTGCGAGTAACAACGTCGCCACACGATGTCGCAAGACCCAGTCGAGATGTCGCACGTACATCGCAGCGAGCATGTCGAAACCGCCGTGGAAAAGCTTGAGCGGAATCGACAACGCAGCCCTGAACGACCACGCGACGGCGCCAAGAAGACACTTGAGGACTCGCGCTATCCACACGGCGACGAAGAAGGATCCCGCTTCCCAGCAGCGAGCCACGCGCCAGCGCGACGGCCGTCCGTCCGGTCCAGGTGCGATGGCTCTTGATCCGAACTCCCTCGACGCCAGCATCGGGATCACCGTCAATGCCACGACCAGAGAGATGACCAGCGAGAAGGTCACGGTGAGCGCCTGATCGCTGAACAGCTGACCGGCGATGCCTTCGACGAACACGATCGGCACGAAGACACAGATCGTGGTCAGCGTGCTGGCAATCACGGCTCGGGCGACCTCGGCCGTGCCCTTGATCGCGGACTCGATCTCGCCGAGTCCTTCGTCGCGACGGCGCTGGATCGATTCCAGCACCACGATCGAGTTGTCGACCAACAACCCGATGCCGAGCGTGATACCGCCGAGCGACATGATGTTGAGTGAGATGTCGAAGACGAACATGAAAAAGAACGTCGCGACGACGGAGATCGGGATCGCGATACCGATGATCAGCGTCGTCTTCCAGCTCCTGAGGAAGAAGAACAACACGATGATCGCCAGCATACCGCCCAGAAACGCCGTTTGGAGAACTTCGGAGACCGACTCGCGGATATAACGCGCCTGGTCGGTGACGACGACGAGCACCAGGGCGGGGTCGAGCTTTCGGAGCCGGGTCTCCAGCTCAGCGAGGCTATCTTGCACCGCATCCGAGACGGTGACGGTGTTCGTTCCTCCTTCCTTGTAGACAGCGACCTCGACCGCTTCCAAGCCGTTGATCCGCGTGATCAGCTCACGCTCGACGTGTCCTTTGCTCACGCGAGCGATGTCCTCGAGCCGGATGATCGCTCCTTGGCTCGCGTCGATCACGATCGAGCGCAGGTCCTCGGGGCGCAGATACTCGTTGATCGTGCGAACGAGATACTCCGTCTGACCCTCCCGCAGACGTCCGCCGGTGAGATTGACATTCTCGGCGGCGAGGCGGGAGAGCACGCGATCGACGGTCAGGCCGAGGTTCGCGAGCTTGCGCTCGTCGATCTCGACCTGGATCTCCTCCTCGAGTCCGCCGCTGACCACGACGGCGGCTACGCCTTCGATCCGTTCGAGCGCGCGTTGGACCTGCTCTTCCGCGATCAAACGCAGACGAATCAGGTCCTGCTCACCATACAATCCCAACCGCATGATCGGATCGAGCGATGGGTCGTAGCGCAGAAGAATCGGCCGGTCGGCGTCCGCGGGAAGCTGCAGCATGTCGAGCCGCTCGCGGACGTCCAAAGCCGCCAGATCCATGTCGGTGCCCCAAGCGAACTCGAGGGTGACCTCGCCGACGTCGGCTCGCGAGCTCGAGGTGACGCGGACGACGCTGTTGACGACGCCGACGGCGTTTTCGACCGGACGGGTGATCAGCGACTCGATCTCGAGCGGCGCGGCACCGTCGTACGCCGTGCGCACCGTCAGCGATGGATACGTGATATCGGGCAGCAAGTCGGTCGCCAGCTGCCGGAAGGCAACGGTCCCGAACACCACCGCGGCGACGGCGAAGATGAAGATGCTGACGGGACGCCGCGTGGAGAACTCGATCAGCTTCAACGGGACCTCGCTCGATCAGGTCTAGCCTCGTCGCTCCCAGCCGAGCTCGGCTGACCCTGTCGGCCCTCTTCCGGCCGTACGGAGGACTCGTCGGACCGCGCCTTCCCGCGCGCCTTCGCGTTCTCGATGCGCTGTGCGATCTGCTCCTCGCTCATGCCCCGAGCGCGCAT
>CP070706.1:3380707-3390456 GCA_020350085.1 Acidobacteriota bacterium | reverse complement strand
CGACCCGCGAGCGGCGACGCGGCATCCTGGGCACCACGGATGCGATGCAGGGTCTCGAACCCGACGCGCGGTCCGCGACGACGCACCGCGTCAGGAGCGGGCGCAGCTGGTTGCCCGCGGCCAGGCGGGTCGCTCGCCCCGCCGCGCCCCTACCCCTGAGCGCGTCGCGCCGGCCGATCCCACGCGTGCGCTGGCGTAGGGGCGCGGCGGGTGGGGACGAACTCTCGTGAGGGCAGCGGAGCTGCGCTCGCATCATCGTCGGCGCACTGGCAGACAACCGGCGGACTCGGCATGCGCGAAGAGGCGTCACGCCCGCTACCGGTGCGACGGAGGCGGGCGGCGTCCGATCGCGGGGTGGAAACATCAGCTGGGAAAGACAGCCAAGGCCGAGTGCTCCAGATCAGCGAGGGCACGCTCCCTGCGCGCTAGCTCGCGATCCGCCTCGACCATCAACTTTGCCAGAGTTTCGAAGTCGACTTCCGGTTCCCAGCCGAGTATCTGCCGCGCCTTCGAAGCGTCTCCCTGCAGCAGATCGACCTCCGCGGGACGCCAGTATCTCGGATCGAGCTCGACGTAATCGCGCCAGTCCAGATCGAGCATGCCGAACACCAGCTCCGCGAACTCCCGCACCGAGTGCCGCTCGCCGGTCGCGATCACGAAATCGTCCGGCGCATCTTGCTGCAGCATCAGCCACATCGCCCGCACGTAGTCACCCGCAAAGCCCCAGTCCCGCTCGGCCTCCAGATTGCCGAGATAGAGCTTATCCTGCAGGCCCTCCTTTATTCGGGTCGCGGCCCGCGTGATCTTGCGCGTCACGAACGTCTCGCCGCGCCTGGGTGACTCGTGATTGAACAGAATGCCGTTACAGGCGAACAGTTGATACGCCTCGCGATAGTTGACCGTCTGCCAGTAGCCGTAGACCTTTGCGACACCGTAAGGGCTTCGCGGATGAAACGGCGTCGACTCGGTCTGCGGGATCTCGTGGACGAGCCCGTACATCTCCGAGGACGATGCCTGGTAGTAGCGCGCGGGCCGCACGAGCTGACGCACTGCCTCGAGCAGGCGTAGAGTGCCGAGCGCGTCGACGTCTGCGGTGTAGATCGGGTTCTCGAACGAGACCGCCACGTGAGACTGCGCCCCGAGGTTGTACACCTCGTCCGGCGCGATCTCCTGCAGCAGCCGGCTCAGCCGGGTCCCATCGGCCAGGTCCCCGTAGTGCAGGAACAGCCGGGCCTCGGCCTCGTGAGGATCGACATAGAGGTGCTCGAGCCGCTCCGTCGCGAACGTCGATGAGCGGCGGATCAGGCCGTGGACCACGTAACCCTGACCGAGCAGCCACTCGGCGAGGTAAGACCCGTCCTGTCCGGTGATCCCGGTGATGAACGCTCGCGGTGCCACGAGGACCAATCTGGCGCGCCGAGGGTGGGGGTGCAATGCCGCAGCCCCCGCCCGGCAAGCCGGCCCTCATCCGCTCCCGGCCCGACGGGCGTCCTGTCTCGGAAGTCCCGCTTCGCGCCCGGGCTCAGGCGAACGACTCCGGACCATCAAGCAGCCACGGGGGGTGTCGAAAAGACATACAAGCGAGGAGCCACCGAAGGGTGGCTCTAAGCGATCGGTACGTGACGTGCACCACCGGCCCCATGCCCGGGGGAGACCGTGGCGGATCAGCGCAGCTCACAACGCGTGCTCGTGGTGGACCACGAAGAGACGATCCGCTATCTGCTCCACGATCTGCTGGCCAGTGAAGGCTGCGAGGTGCGCGTTGCTGCTTCCGCCGGGGAAGCGCTCGAGTTTGCCGGCGAACAGCCGCCGGCGGTTGCGCTGCTAGACATCAAGCTGCCTGGCATCAACGGTCTCGAGCTGCTCGAGCGACTCAAAGAGAAATGCCCCGAGACCGAGGTCGTCATGATGACGAGCTACGCTTCGCTCGAGGTGGCGATCGAGGCGATCCGTCACGGGGCCTACGACTTCCTGCAAAAACCGTTCGATGATCTCGAGACAACGTGGTTGTCGGTCCGGCGGGCGCTCGAAAAGTACAACCTGGCGAAAGAGAAAAGAGCGCTGCAGTGCGAGCAGGAACGGCAGAACAGTCAGCTCTCGCTCGCCGTCAGCCGTCTGTGGTCGCTGATCGAGGCCGGACGAGCGATCGCGGAGTTCAGCTCGCTGCCGAAGCTTCTCGATCACTTCATCGGCGTCGTCGCCGACAAGCTCGAGGTCGACCGCGCCTCGCTGATGCTCGTCGATCCATCATCGCAAGAGCTGCACGTGGCGTCGGCGCGCGGTCTCGACGACATCGAGGATCTCACGGTGATCCGCGTGCCGCTCGGCTCGGGGATCGCCGGCCGCGTGGCAGCAACAGGCGAGTCGTTCGTCGTCCGCGATATCCGCTCGGATCTTCGTCTCAACGAGCAGTGCGCCAAGAACGACCTGTCGCACTCTTTCATCAGCGCACCGGTCGTCCTGAGCGTTCCGATCGCATCGAGAACGATCGTCCTCGGCGTGATCAACGTCACGAATCGTCGCTCGGGCGCGGCGTTCACCGAGGATGATCTCGCGTATCTATCCGGGCTCGCTGGCCAGCTAGCCGTAGCCATCGAGCGCACGCGGCACTTCGACGAGCTGCAATCGGCCTACGAGACGCTCAAGGCGACCAAAGAGCAGCTCGTTTTCGCGGAACGGATGCGGGCCACCGGTCAGATGGCGGCCGGGTTGGCACACGATTTCAACAACTTGCTCAGCGTGATCCTGGCGCGCTCGGAATTCGTGCTGAGAAGTCTCGGTTCAGCCGAGCCCGATCCAGAGAAACTCCGCGCCGATGCCGAGGCGATCAAGCGCAGCTGTCTCCACGGCGCGCAGATGATTCGCCGCATTCAGGACTGCACGAGAATCCGCCGCGACGTCGAAGAGACTGCGGTCGATCTCAATGCCGTCGTCAGAAACGCCGTCGATATGACAGGGCCGAAGTGGAAGGAGGAGCCCGAGGCGAGAGGCCGACGCGTCGAGATCGTCTTCGAGCTCGGCGAGATCCCGCCGGTACGAGGCAACGCCCAAGAGCTGGTCCAAGTCATCGGCAACCTGATCTTCAACGCCATCGAAGCGATGCCAGCTGGCGGGACGCTGCGGTTTCAAACGGTGGCGGATGGTGAGCAGGTCAGGCTCGAGGTCTCCGATACCGGCGTCGGCATGAACGAGGAGACGCGCCGCCGCATCTTCGAGCCGTTCTTCACGACGAAGACGACCGGTCACGGGCTCGGGACGAGCATCATCTACGGCATCGTCACTCGCCACGGCGGCGACATATCCGTGGCCAGTCAACCGAACCGAGGCACGACGTTCCGCGTGCTGCTGCCCGCGATGGAACAGATGTCCCGAACCGAGTCACACCCCGTGAGGAGGCGAGAGCGGGAAAGAATGACTCCGGTGCGCTTGCTGTTCGCCGAGGACGACGATCTCGTGCGAGATGTGTTCGTCGAGGCGCTGCGCATGAACGGCCACGACGTCGTGGCTGTGCGCGACGGTGATCACGCGGCCCGCAGAATCGAGACAGACCGCTTCGATCTCGTCGTAACCGATCTCAGCATGCCCGGACTGTCGGGCTTCGAGTTGGCCGGACTGGTCAAGCAGCACCAACCCGACACGTCCATCATCCTGCTCAGTGGTTGGGCCGTTCAGCAAGACGAAGAACGCGTACGCCAAGCGGGGATCGATCGCGTGCTAGCGAAGCCGTGCCTTGTCGAGGAGCTGCTCGACGCGGTTCATGAGATTGTTAGAGAGCGGTCTGTCGAGCCTGCCCTCAGCCAGCGATGAGTCGGGCACGAGATGACGGCGCGCGTCGCAGACAAAACTGGCCAGATCAGGCCTTGGAGAGTGATTCGGCGCGCGTCGAGACATCTGCTGCGTTTGTTCGGAGCCGTGGTTCAGAGCGCTGTCGCGGCAGCGAGTATCGCAAACACGGCGGCACGCCCGTCTCATCCCGTGCAAAGCACTGAGGTTACACTCACTTCTCTCGCCCGAGCGCACCGCAGCTCGTCTGCATCGTGGGTTCCGAGCAGGCGGACGCCGCCGCCGTG
The DNA here is from genome assembly GCA_020350085.1 of Acidobacteriota bacterium. GTDB lineage: Bacteria > Acidobacteriota > Polarisedimenticolia > J045 > J045. Next base: position 3,386,386 of record CP070706.1, on the reverse strand, counting down.
GCGCGCCGCGATCGAGACGGCCTCGATTCTCGACGATGCGCATCGCATCAGAGAGCTGGTCTTCGTCGATGCCGCGGTTCCAAACCTAGATGGCCTGCTGACCGATCTGTCTTCGCGCGCTGCGCAGGACCAACCGATTACCATCGCCGTGATCGACGCCAGCCGAAGCGGGATCGAGCAGATCAGCGAGGTCCTCGCTGGCGATCGCGACCTCGAGGTGGTGCACCTTGTGTCGCATGCGACGAGCGGTGAGCTCAAGCTCGGCGACACGGCCCTACGTCACGATCAGCTCGAGAAACACGCCGCCGAGTTGGGACGGTGGCGTCGGGCACTGGCGCCACACGCCGATCTGCTGCTGTACGGATGTGATCTGGCTGCAGAGCGTCGGCGACGGGCGCTCGTCGACGAGATCGCCCGCCTGACGGGTGCCGACGTTGCTGCCAGCGTCGATAAGACGGGAAGCCGGCGTCTAGATGGCGACTGGGAGCTCGAGTATCGCCGCGGAAACGTCACATCGGCACTCGCCTTCAGCGCCCGCGCCCGCGAGAGCTGGAACGGACTGCTCAACACGAACCTCGACCAGGACGGTTTGACCCCCACCGTCGAGACCGCGATCTTCATGATTCCCTCGGGCGCCGATCCGCTCGGCCGTCCGCAGGATCCGAACTTCGATGGCGTGAGGGGCGTTGCCGTCATCGCACCCTCGAGCGCACTGCCCGCGATCTCCGACGACAAGACCGCGATCGACGGCACGACGCAGACGGCCAACATCGGCAACACCAATTCACTCACCTTGGGTGCCGGCGGCACGGTCGGCGTCGACGCGCTCGCGTTGGGTCAGGTCGCCGGACCCGAGGTGGAGATCAGAGGAAGCGGTGGGGCGTTCAGCGGGATCCTGATCCAGGGAAACGACGCGATCGTGCGCGGCGTGGCGGTCCTCGGATTCGGGCCGGATCGAAGCTAGGGGGCCGAGCCAGTTCCGGTCTTCTAATGAAGCTGCTCCAGCAGTGAGCAGAGTTGAAACGACGGGGCATCTGCGGCGGGAGCGCAGCGCGTGTGGCACCATCCATGAGGAGCCCTTCAGAGACGATCTTCGGCGTTGCCCGCGCGCCGCGATGCCCGCGCGGGTCAGATGTGCCCCGCGGTGGTTTCGTGGGCCATGAGGGATGCGCGCCATTACCATCTCGTTATCCGGCTCTCGAAAACGGCCGGCCATGAGGCGGAGAAAGCGGCAGCGGCGATTCGCCGGCACTCGGAGACTTTCGCCACGGTCCAGCCGATCACCGAGCAGGGGCGTGCCGCGAGGCCCGGATCTTGCAGGAAAGGCAGAAGACGTCCTGCGGGGACGCGGGGGGTGCCCCGCGTCCGGGCGCACGGACGGACCCCGAGAGGAGCGGACGATGAGCCATCCGCAGACCCGGGCAGGGCAGTCCGGGCCGACGCGCGTACCCGAGCGCCGCGTGCCGCGCTCGCGACGAGCGTATTTCGCATTCCTCGCGGCGCTGTCCGTGGGGCTCAGTCTCCCGGCGCTCGCCACCGACTACTTCGTCCGGCTGGACGGGAGCGACGCGTGCAACGGACGGGCTGACCAACCGTCGGGCAGCGGCGATTGTGCCTTCCGCACGATCGCGAAGGCCAACACGAGCGCTCGCTGCGGGGATACGGTGCACATTGGCGAGGGCTCGTTCGGCGAGGAGCGCATCCGTGTGACCGACAGCTGCCCTCAAGGAACGGAGAAAGTGTTCCGGGGCAGCGGCCGCGACCGAACGCGCTGGATGGCGGTACTCGTGGATCTGGACGACGAGGCCTGCGTTCCGGCCGAAGGGACGGGAGGCGTCTATCGATGCCCGCGGCCTGCCGGCTCGATTTCGAGCAGTTCGCCGATAACGTGCTTCGTTCAGCGTCACGTCGACTCCGTTTACTTCGAAGATGAGAACGGTGTCAAAGGCGACATGGTGGGCCCCGTGTGCGTGACCTGGAACACCACCGGTCAGAGCGACGTCGCGGGTAAGGAAGGAAACGTCTACGCGACCGCCACGGATTATTTCATCCGCCCGTGGGATGACCGCAGCCCTGCAAGCGGTGTCAATGGAACAGATTTCTGGGCCCCTGGAGCCTGTGGGTCGGATAGCAACGCCGGCGTGCAGATCGAAGGCTCGGGGATCGTGATCGGCAACCTGACGCTCCAAAGCTCCTGCGGAAAGGTGCTCGACGTCCGCAACAACTCCTCGCGGGCGCTCATCGAGGACGTGGACTTCTACACCGGGACCATATGGGTGTACGCAGGCAGCAGCGGGACCACTCTCCGGAGAGTCCGAATACTGAACGCATACCGCCGGCCCGTGAACATGGGAGCGGTCGCTGGTGCGAACGCATGGAACACGCACAGTCAGTCGTTAGTGATGCAGGGGAGAGACTTTCTCCTCGAAGACATCGAAACTTACGCCTCGCGTGAGGGGGCCGGATTCTCGGCGGGCGCGCAGAACGGTGTCGTCAACGGCGGGAAATTCCACGGCCACCACAATCACGGTCTGAAGATCATCGACACAAGCACGGGCAACCTGACGTTTCGTGACGTCTTCACGTACAACAGCCAGGAAGCCGTGTTCATCGAATGTCCTTACAACGTCAAATTCGAGAACTCGACTCTTCCGGGCAAGGTTCTCGTGCAGGGCAATGCGACGGGTTGCGGTCCCGACCGGCCGTCGAATCTCGACTTTTTCAATAACGCGTGGTGCGGCATCGTCTGGTTTCAGTATGGCGGAGACACGTGGGCCAAGGGCGGACACGATCTCGACCACAATCTCTATATCTCCGATTGGGCGAACTGCTACTCGAACAGCTACTACGTGCGCCACATCGCGAGCGACACGAGCTTCACCTCGTTCGGAAGCTGGCAGAACTGGGCCTCGGATCCGTGTGCCGATTGCACGCGCGATCCTCATTCGCGCACGGACACCGTGGCCAACACGTGGGTCCGCTACGCCAACCGGGATGACACGGTGTCCGCCAACTACGACTTCGATCTCAACCAAGGTGCCAAAGCGATCGATGCTGGTAGCAGCCAGTGGGGCGATAGCCGTGACATCGACGGTGTGCTCCGCACGGGAGCACCGGACGCGGGTGCTTGGGAACACGAGTCGTCGTCTTCGCCGGCTTGCTCGGACAGCACCGACAACGACGGCGACGGTGCCATCGATCTCGCCGACAGCAATTGCAGCGGTCCCACCGACAATAGCGAGTCCCTCTGCGGAGACGGCGTCGCGGAAGGCACGGCGGAAACCTGCGATGGCTCCGATCTGAAGGGAGAAAGCTGCGTCAGCCAAGGCTTTTCTGGCGGGACGCTGGGCTGCGCTGCGGACTGTCTGTCCTTCGACACGTCCTCGTGCACGACGAACGATCCTCCCGAGACGGTCTCCGGCCTGCGACGAACGGATACGAGGAATCCGTAGGAGGCTGCTGCCCGTCCGATCGACTCGTCGTCACCGCAGGCGGGCTCGCGAAGAGCCCGTTGAGCGTGAGCAGCTGGCGCGCCCGCAGGGACTCGAACCCCGAACCTCTTGATCCGTAGTCAAGTGCTCTATCCAATTGAGCTACGGGCGCGCTTCGAAGGGGCCGGATAGTAGCGCGGGGGCCTGCGAGGGTCAAGAAAGGCTCGAGGACCTGCGATGCAAAAGCCCCCGCCGCGTCGGGCGGGGGCCTGACGTCACCAGCCTGGAATCGCGACGACTAACGAAGTCCAGGGAACATCCGCCGTACGCGGTCCGTATCACCACGGCCCGGTCCCGGATCTCCTCCTCCGTAGCCCTGCGCCGGTCCGATCACCTTGAGGAACTCCTCTGGCGAGTAGGTGACGATCTCCGGTGCCACGTAAGCGGCGTCCTCCGAGCGATCCGAAATGTCCTTAACGCGATCAACCATCGTTTCCTCGTTCAGATCCACGTTCCGATCCATGGCTCCCTTCCCGCGGCCTGCCCGTCAGGCCTGCTCGGCCCACCCCGTCGGGTGCCGTCGCGAGGACGGCCACGTCGTCAGCCGTCCATGGCGTCCTTCCCTGCGCTCGCTCGCCTAAGCTTCCTTCGGCCGCGGCAGCTCGGCCGCGACCCAAACAATTACTTCTTCGCGCTCCAACTCCTCGAGCGCCTTGTCCACGTCGTGCCTGACTCGCTCGACGGGGGTTGCGGGAAACAGCCTCGCGATCTCAGCCTCGATCTCGTTTCTCGAGTGCGTCCCGTCGCAAAGATCCCATATTCGCCGAGCGGTCGAGTTCAGGAAGTGGAACCGGCGCCGCCTGTCGTCGATGATCAACAGCTCGGAGCCGAGATCCACCACCTTCACGTCGACACGGGCCTGGGGAAACTCGATCACGGGCCACCTCCGGGACGACACGGGCGAGGACTGGTCTCGCTCCCACCTGATCCTCGATGATGCCACAAAGGCTGGTGGAGGCTAACGACCCGTTCTCCCATCGCCCCGGCGTCGCTCCCGCCGGAGTCCCCAAACCTCTTTCGTCCATCAGTTACGCTGCTCGTGCCGCTGCGTCAAGGGAGACTCGACGGCGCGCCGGGCGCGGGGGCCCGGCAGGCCCCGCGCGAAACCGCAGCGGCGCGAACCGTTGCGACCAGATCTCGACACCTCGAAAGCCCGCCCGGCGGTGGATTCTGCCGAGACACCACGGGCAGGGGGGTGTCGGCGATCGAACAGTGGTCCGGCCAGCGAGATCCGGCCGGCGAGCACGGGGGTCTGCCCCGAGAATCCGCCCCTGATCGGGCTTTTCCAGGGAGACCGTGCTGGGCACGCTTTTTGCCATTATCCTCTTGAAAGGCGGGTCTGGGAGCTTCGACAGATGGGCGGCGGCCAGAAAGCGACCACCGCGGTCTCGGCCGGGTGGCCATACTCCGAACACCCGGAAACAAACGCCAACAAAGGCGGGTTATTGCGAAGCTTGACTTCGGCGGCTGCGGGGCATAGCCATTGCCATGGCGCGGGCACGCTGCCGTCCCGCGCGGCGTTGGGGGATCGCCGGTGTGGTGGTTTGCTACGGCGGATCGCTACACCCGACGGAGGAGGGAAGGTGATACTCCAGTCCGCTCCCGTCAGGCGGCGGGTGTGTGCAAAGCCTATCTCCCAGCGTTCCGGCCTGCGGTCGGCGGTCGGCTCGCTACTGGCCGGGCTCGTTGCGCTCGTCACGCTCGCACCAGCTGCCGCCGCCGATTGGAAGTTCGATCCCGTGCTCGAGCTGTCCTCGGCCCATACCGACAATGCCCGGCTCGAAGCGGGCGGCAGCGACGCGGCGCGGCGAAAGGAGTCGGCGATCATCACCTCGGCCGAGCTCAGCCTGGGGCTGACCGGCGTCAGCCCGCAGGGTGAGTTCGCCTTCGCCTATCGACCGGTTTACGAAACATACAGCGGGACCGACACGCTCGACGCCAGCCAGCTGGACAACACGTCGCATCTGGTGAGCCTGAGCTGGGTCACACGCCGCTCGCGCCGGCGAGATTGGAGACTGAGCGCGAGTTGGTCACTCTACGAGCGGGCACGGTTGACGGCGGACACCGTCGAGAGCGATGTCGTGTTCGTACCGCGCACCGAGACGCAGACGTACAGCGCGCGCGCCGATGGAACCTTTGCCCTGTCGCGGCGATCCTCGTTCATCGTTTCCGCGAGCGGGCAGGCGGT
>CP070706.1:3374129-3380607 GCA_020350085.1 Acidobacteriota bacterium | reverse complement strand
GCTCGAGATCGTGCTCGGCGGCGGAGCGAGTCGCACCGCGATCAGGCGCGAGGGAGAAGACTCGGATCGCCGGGACGACACGGGATACGTCGCCAGCCTGACTCTGCGCGGTACGGTGGGCCGGCGCACCGAGCTGATCGGCGGCGTCTCGCACGATATCGGCGGTACCGGTGGGACCACGGGCGCGTCCGAGGTCACGAGCATCTACGGCAGCGTGCGCGTGCCCACGGGGAGGTGGTCGGCCTTGGAGATGCTCGGGCGGTACGCCGACCGCGACCCGCTCGATGCGGCCACGTCACTGGTCACGACGCGGAGCCGCTCCTGGCGCGCGGCTTGGCTCGCGGCCTTCGGCCCTCGTTGGGGCCTCGTGATCGCCGGCGAGGACGTCGACCAGGACACGCCCGAGGGCCCCGGTCTGGTCCTCGACACCGACTATCGCATCTGGAGCGTCGGACTTCGCTGGGCGCCGATGGCGCTGCCGACCGCCGGCAGCCCGACAGGATGATCTCGAGCTGATGCAACAAAACCCGCTCATCAAGGAGTATCTCGACATCCTCTTCCGCCGGAAGTGGTGGGTCATCCTTCCAGCGCTCGTCGGCGTGCTGTTCTCGACCGCTCTCTACTTCTGGTCGCCGAAGCTGTATCAGGCGCGCACGCGCGTGCAGATTCGCCCGCAGACGATCTCGCGCAGCCTGCTCAGCCCCATCGTCGAGATCTCCCCGACCGAGTTGGTGACGACGATCCAAGCGGAAATCACCTCCGAGCGCTACGTGCAGGAAATAGAAGATGCCCTGCACCTGATCGGCACACCGGGCGGGCCGGACAGCATCAGCTCGCTCGCCAAGGCTCTCGATCGGCGCATCGCGCTGGCGATCAACCCGAAGAACAGCTACTTCGACTTGCGCGTCACGTGGGACGATCCACGCGTCGCAGCCTCTGTCGCGAACGAGCTGGCCGCCATCTACATCCGGCGCACAGAGGAGATCCGCCGCAGGATGGCGGAGGAGACGTTGGATCAGATCCGCACCGGCCGAGAGGACATCGAAAGTCAGCTCTACGACATCCGCGCGCAGATCGAGACGTTCCGCTCGGAAAACCGGTTCGAGTTGGAGTCTTACCAAGACACGAACCAAGGCCTGGCGGACACCAATCGGCTCGAAATCGAGCGCATCGACGAGCGGCTGCGCGCACTCGAGGACAAGAAACGCGATGTCGAGCTGCGGCTAGAGCTGGCGGAGAAGAGACCCGGTGCGACGCTCGGCGACCCGCGGCTGACCGAGCTCGAGCAGCTGCGAGAAGAGCGCACGTCGATGATCGGTTCAGGACTCAAGCAGGAGCACCCGAAGGTCGAGCGAATCACGAGAAGTATCGATCAGCTCGAGCAGGAGCTCGGCATGAGACCCGCCAGCTCGTCCGAGGACGAGCCACTGGGCGGGGACCTCGAGATGGCACAGCTCAGGCGCGAGAAGGTCCGCATCGAGGGCGAGATCACCTTCCAGCAAGCCAAGCGCCAACGTCTCTACGACGAGACTCGAGAGATACAGTCTCGGCTGGAACGAACGCCCGAAAAGCAGATCGAGCTCGACAAGCTCTTCCACCTGGAAGAAGCGCTCGTCGAGCAGTACACCGAGGCGCGCAAGAAGGAGCTCGAGGCCGCCGAGGGAGCCGCCGTCGAGCGATTCAAGCAAGGCGAGCGCTTCGAAGTGCTCAACATCGCTCGCGCCCCGCGCCAGGCGTTCTGGCCGGACCTCAAGATGTTCCTGTTCATGGGCTTGGCCGTTGGAGGCGGTCTCGGCGTCGGCATGATCTTGCTGCTCGAGGTGTTCGACCAGTCGTTCAAGAGCGAAGAGCAGCTTGCCGCGTCGATCGATCTTCCGATCCTGGCGATCATTCCCGACCTCGACAAGGCCGGCGACAGGCCGCGCCGCCGCCGCCGGCCGACGGTCCAGCGAGCCGCCGGATGACCAGCCCCCGCGATCGGATCCCGGCCATGGGGCGATCATCAGGATCGTCGCCTGGATCCGCGTCGGGCCCGCGCTCGGGTCTGACGCCGGGGCGGACGGCCCCGCGTCGCGGAGGCGCGCGCCGTGCGCCGCGTGACCTGGCGCCGAACCCGCGCTTGCTGCCGATCGTCGATCCGCGCTCGCCCGTCACCGAGCGGTATCGCCGGATGATGACCCACATCGATCATCTTGGCGTTCGCGACGATCACCATTATCGCATGATCGTATTGACCTCGAGCCGGGAAGCCGAGGGCAAGACGCTGACCTCGATGAACCTGGCGCTCGTGCTGGCCGAAGATCGCGATCGCAAAGTCGTGCTGATGGACGTCGATCTGCACCGGCCGCGCGTGCACCACTTCTTGCTCAGCAAACCGCGCATCGGCTGGATGGACGCGTTCGAGGACCGCGCCGACATCGAGTCGGCCATCGTCGATTTGAATCAAACGCGCCTGCGCATGCTGCCGGCTGGTCGGCCTCCGGACAAGCCGGCGGAGGTGATCAAATCCGAGCGCTTCCGGCGCTTGCTGCGCCAGCTGCGCGATCGCTTCGACGCGATCATCCTCGATGCCCCCCCGCTGATGCGATTCGTCGATGCAAACATCCTCAACTCGTACGCCGACGGGCTCGTGTTCGTCATTCGTGCCGGACTGACATCGCGACAGATCGTCAAGAAGGCGCTTGCGCAGGTGACCACCGGAAGGGTCATCGGTACCGTTTTGAACGACGTCCGCTACACGCTCGTGGATCGGTACTACTACCGCTACGACGAGTACGGCGGGAGCTACTACGACCGTGAAGAGCGTTAGCTCCATGCGTTACCCGCTTCGGGTCGTCGCCGTTGGCGGAGGCACCGGCCTGCCGATGGTGCTGCGCGGACTGAAGGTTCTGTTGTTCCCCGACGGAGCGGACGATCTGGATCGCCTCGTCGCCGTGGTCACGGTCACAGACGATGGGGGAAGCTCAGGACGGCTGCGCGACGAGCTCGGCATGCTGCCGCCGGGCGACATCCGCAACTGCCTCGTCGCGCTGTCGCACAACGAGCCGTTGATGAGCAAGCTGTTCCAGACGAGATATCGCTCGGAAGGCAGCCTCAGCGGACACACGCTCGGCAACCTGATGCTGGCCGCGCTGGCCCAAGAAGAGGGCGGCTGTTTTCTCAGCGCGGTGCGGCTCGCTAGTGAGGTGCTCAACATCCAAGGCCGCGTTTTTCCGTCGACGCTGGCGCCCGCCCGTCTCGTGGCCGATCTCGAGGACGGCCGCCGGCTCGTCGGCGAGACCCGAATCAGCCTCGCGAGCAGCCGCGTCCGGCGGCTGCAGCTCGAACCGGAAAGACCGCGGGCGACACCCGGACTGCGCGCCGCGATCGAGAAGGCCGACATCGTCGTGCTAGGCCCGGGCAGCTTGTACACGAGCATCCTGCCCAACCTGTTGATCGACGAGATCGCCGCCGCGCTCGCCGAAACGAGAGCGTTCCGGCTGCTGCTCGTCAACGCGATGACCGAGCCTGGAGAAACGAGCGCTTTTTCGGCGGCCGACCACGTGCACGCCGTGTTCGATCACGTCGGCGAGGGCGTGCTGGACGGCGTGCTGCTGGCGGACGATACGATTCCGGCGAGCACCCTCGCGCGCTACGAGGCCGAGGGGACGAGGCCGGTCGAAATCGACGCGGAGCGGCTCGAGCGGCTCGTGCCGCTCGTTGATCGACGCCACATGCTGCAGGTCAGTCCCAAGGTGCGTCACGAGCCGCTGCAAACGGCCGGCGGCGTGCTCGCCAGCTACGCGCGCTGGTGCGGGGCGGGGCGACCGCAAGGCGTCGTGCGCTCAGCCAAGCGTGAGGCGAACTGATGGTACGGCGGAGATTCCAGAATGCGTGGCTCGTCGTGGCGAAGCTGCTGATCGACGGTTTGCTCGTTGCCACCGCGCTCGTGATCTCGTATCTGTTCCGTTTCGGGCTCGACCTGCCGGGTGAGCATGCGACGTTGCTCGCCAGAGTCTTGCCGCCCGCCGTGCTGCTCAAGCTGGTTCTGTTCTGGGCCTTCGGCAACTACGCGACGCTGTGGCGCTACAGCTCGGTCAACGACCTGCTGCGCCTGACGCGCTCCGTCGTCGCGTCGAGTCTGGCTCTCGTCGCGCTGCTGTACTTCTTGACGCTGCGTATACCCGCTTCCATCGTGCTGCTCGACGGGCTGCTGACGATGGCTTTTTGCGGCACCGTCAGGCTGATGCCGCGCCTGGCGCGTGAGCGCGCCAACCCGACGCTGCTCGCAGCGCTGCCTGATGCATTTCTCGACGTGATGACGCCGCGGCGTCGCGGAGCCGAGCGCCACATCCTGATCGTCGGCGCCGGTGATGCGGGCGAGAGTCTGGTGCGCGAGATGAGGCGCAACGATCGGATCGGCTATCTTCCGGTCGGTTTCGTGGATGACGACCCGAACAAGAAGGGCATGCGCATCCACGGCGTCAAGGTGCGCGGCAATCGTGAGGACATCCCGCGACTGGTCGCACAGTACGATGTCGACGAGATCTTGATCGCGATTCCTTCGGCGACGGCAGATCAGATCCGGCCGATCGTCGATATCTGTCGCTGGACCGGCGTCAAGCTGAAGATGCTGCCGGATCTGGCGAGCCTGGTGCACGGCAGCCCGCGGCTGGCGGACGTGCGAGAGCTGAGAATCGAAGATCTGCTCGGCCGGCCGCGCATCGAGCTCAATACCGACGAAGTCAGCGCTTATCTGCAAGGACGCCGCGTACTGATCACGGGCGCCGGAGGTTCGATCGGCGCCGAGCTGTGCCGCCAGGTGCTGCGCTACGCACCCTCCGAGCTGTTGCTGTTCGGCCGCGGCGAGAACAGCATCTTCGCCATCTTCCACGAGCTCGCGCCGCGCCGCGGAGCCACGTCGCTCGTCGAGATCATCGGTGACGTGATCAACAAGCGGAAGCTCGCCGGGGTGTTCGAGCGTTTCCGCCCGGAAATCGTCTTCCACGCCGGTGCGGACAAGCACGTGCCGCTGATGGAGCTCAATCCCGACGAGGCGGTGCTCAACAACATTCTCGGCACACGCAACGTGATCGACGTCTCAGAAGAGAGCGGCGTTGAGCGGCTCGTCTGCATCTCGACGGACAAGGCGGTCAATCCGACGAGCATCATGGGCTGTTGCAAGCGCGTCGCGGAGCTTTACGTACAGGCGGCCGCGTCGAACAACACGCGCGTGACAGCGGTCCGCTTCGGCAACGTGCTGGGCAGCCGCGGTTCGGTGATCCCGTTGTTTCAACAGCAGATCGAACGCGGTGGACCAGTGACGGTCACGCACAGGGAGGTCCGCCGCTATTTCATGACGATCCCCGAGGCGGTGGCGTTGGTGATCCAAGCAGGCGCCATCGCACAGGGCGGCGACATCTTCGTTCTCGACATGGGTGAGCCGATCAAGATCGACGAGCTGGCGCGACGTGTGATCCGACTTCACGGTCTCGAACCGGACAAGGACATCCCGATGATGTATGTCGGGCTGCGCCCGGGCGAGAAGCTCGACGAAGAGCTGATCGGCACCGACGAGACGCGCGAGCGGACGAACCACGCCAAGATCTTCCGTGTTCGCGGTCGCGCGGTGCGCGCGGCGGATCTCGAAGAGCTCGTCGGGCAGCTCGTCCGCGAGGCGGTCGAGATGAACGAGCTGGCGATTCGGCGCACGCTCAAGCTCTTGGTTCCCGAGTACGAGCCGTATCTGCCCCCGGACGTGCAGAGCTGGGTGGCGAAGCGATCGACGTGAGGGTGTGGTGACGATAGGGCTTTACACCGGTGGCGAGCGAGGTCGCCGCCATGCTGACGAGACGCAGCAGCCGCGCAAGCACGGCAGCGGCGCGCCGGTGAGCTGGCACGCCGAGCACGGCAAGCCGCTCACGCTCGAAAGGAGCGGTCCGCAGCAGCCGCACGAATGCCCGCCAGCGATCGTCGCTCAGCCAGAAGCGGACCAGCAGCCGTGCGGCCGTCACGTTGGAGGGGGGCAGCTGGAGTGGAAACGCCTCGATGCCGAGCTTGGAGAGGCGGCGCCGCGCGGATCCCAACTCGGGCAGCGCCGCGAGCCCTTCGGCGACGGGGGCGTGGAGAAGATCGCCAGCCAGCTCCAAGCACATCCGCAGCGGCCGGCTCAGGCCGCTCGAGGCGGCACGCCGCGCCAGCTCGTTCCAGTCGAGCCCCTGCGCGGCACGAAGCTGCCGGTCGAAGTCGATCAGCCGCCTCAGATCGGTGAAGCCGAACCGATGCTCGGAGACGGCCACGTGCAGAAGCTGGTTCTCGGGGCTGACCACGCGCAGCGCGGGTGTGCCCGGCGAGGCTCGCGCCCCGTCGAACAGCTCCGACGGATCGAGCCCGCACGGATCGTCCGGACGAGACAGCGCCCAGTGCAGCTCGAGCGGGGGACGGCCGTCCCCTTGCAGAATGAGATGAAAGTGGTGGCGCCGGTAAAGCGCCTGAATTG
>CP070706.1:3363586-3374029 GCA_020350085.1 Acidobacteriota bacterium | reverse complement strand
GAACAGGGGGATCGGCTCGCCCGCGTCGATCAGTCGGGTGAACTTGTGAATGGCCATCTCGGGGCGCTGGCGAGCACCATAAACGGTGAAAAAGCGCAGCCCGATCGCATCGATTTGATAAAGATGATGAAACGTGTGGGCCATCAGCTCGCACGCCTTCTTCGTCGCCGCGTAGGGCGAGATCGGCGCGTCGACGGGATCCTCCTCGCTGAACGGCGTTTTGACGATTCCGCCATAAACGCTGCTCGAGGAGGCATAGATAATGCGTCTCACGCCAGTGCTGCGTGCGGCCTCGAAGATGCTCGCCGTGCCGCGGACGTTGACGTCTGCGTAAAGCTCGGGCTGCTGCAGTGATGGGCGCACACCCGCCTTGGCAGCCAGGTGCACGATGCACCGACACTCGTGATCGGTGAGCAGGCGCTCGACGAGCTGTCGATCTCGGATGTCGCCCTCGACGAGCTCGAACTCGTCCGAGCGCTGAGCCGCAGCGAGATTCTCCCTTTTGACCGCCGGGTCGTAGAAGGGGTCGAAGTTATCCAGCCCGACGACACGTTCACCACGCGCCAGCAGGCTGTCCACCAGGTGCGAGCCGATGAAGCCCGCGGCGCCGGTCACGAGCAGGGTGCCTGCAGCCATCCCTACAGATACACGACGTTCGCGCTGGCGTGGGCGAAGGGACGTGTCGCGTTGCGCGTGTCGAACACGAGCGCCGCATGGTCCACGATCGCTTGATAATCCGCGCCGGCGTGGTCCGTTATGATCAGCACGGCGTCCTGCGCCGCAATCGTCTCGCGGCTGAGCGGCATCGAGGGCACCGCCTCTCCATCGAGCGCGAAGCTCGGCACATGAGGATCGTGATATGACAGCTCGGCACCGCGCTCGTGCAGCAGCAGTGCCACATCCAGCGCCGGTGATTCGCGCGTGTCACCGGTGTTCTTCTTGTAAGCGACGCCGACGAGCAGCACTTTCGACCCGTTCAGCGGCTTGCGGCGCTCGTTGAGCAGCGCGCCGAGCTTGCGGACGACGTGAGCCGGCATGCCGCGATTGATTTCCGAAGCCAAGTCGATGAAGCGCGTGAAGTAGTTCAGCGAGCGCAGCTTCCAGCTCAGGTAATGCGGGTCGATCGGGATGCAGTGCCCGCCGAGACCCGGGCCCGGATAAAACGGCATGAAGCCGAACGGCTTGGTCGCCGCCGCCTCGATGATCTCCCAGACATCGAGCCCTAGACGCTCGCAGATCAGCGCGAACTCGTTGACGAGCCCGATGTTGATCAGCCGAAACGTGTTCTCCAGCAGCTTGACCATCTCCGCGGATCGCGCGGACGAAACATTATGCACCTGCGGAATCGCTGCCTCGTAGAAGGCTGCCGCCACCTCGTTACAAGCAGGTGACGTTCCGCCGACGACCTTGGGTGTGTTCTCGGTCTTGAAGACCGGATTGGAGGGATCCACTCTCTCGGGCGAGAAGGCGAGGAAGAAATCCCGACCGCCGCGCAGTCCCGACTCTTCCAACAACGGCTGGATCACCTCGTCGGTGGTGCCTGGATACGTCGTCGATTCGAGTACGACCAGCTGGCCAGGCCGCAGCCGCTGGCGGATCTCGCCGGCAGCCGTGACAACGTAGGAGATATCGGGGTCGAGCGTCTTTCTGAGCGGGGTTGGCACGCAGATCACGACGACGTCCATCGACGTCAGTCCATCGAAGTCCGTCGTCGCCCGCAGCCGCCCGGATTGCACCTGGGCTGCGATCTGATCGTGGGTCAGGTCCTCGATGTAGGTCCTGCCGGCCTCGATCATGGCGATCTTTCCGGCCTCCACGTCGAAGCCGGTGACGGGGAAGCCGGCCCGAGCGAACACCTCTGCGAGCGGCAGCCCGACGTATCCGAGACCGACGACGCCGACGCGCGCCGAGCGCACGGATATCTTGTCCAAGAGCGCTTGTTTGAGCTGACCCACGAGGTGCGGCTCGCCCATCTGCCTGTCTCCTGTGCGCGAGTCCCGAGAACACACCCACCTGCCGCGCTGGCGCGCGGGGAAGGTTTAATTTGACGTCATTCGGGTCGCGATTCCAGCGCCCGCGCGCCAGACTCGGCCTCGGCCAGTTCCTTTTCGATCTGCTTTTCGCCCTTGCGGTGGTAGCGGCGGATCAGCCACGACATCAAGCGGCTGCTGCGCATGCCGGTAATCAACGTGTCGATGTCGTCGTGGAGGGTGGCCTCGTTGACCAGCAGGCCCAATGAGCCCTCACCCTCGTCGATCTTGCGCGCGATGGAGGCCAGGCGCGCGAACGTCTCGTCGAGATTGGCAGACAAGCGGGCCGCGAGTTGCTCGTCGTCCACCAGCCGGTCGAGCAGGCCCTCGCTGGCCTCGGCACGCTCGGCCAATCGCCGGAACGCCTCGGCTCCGCGGGCCACGTCGTCGAGAATCTGTTCTTGCTGCCCCTCGACCGTGAGCTGACCGAGCAGACCTTCTCCCCCTTCGAGTCGCTGCGCGACCGCAGCGATGCTGCTGATCGCCTGCTTCAGGTTGTCCGACACCGCCGTGGCGAGCGCCTCGTCTGCGAGGGCCTTGCCGACGAGGCCCTCGCCGTGCTCCACTCGCGAGAGCACGCCGCCGAGTGCTTCGAGTGCCGTGTTGAGCTTAGTGATCGTCTCCGAGCCGAACTCGGGATCGACGATCGCTTTGCCGAGCAGACCTTCGCCGCGGCGCATCGCGCCGAGGACCTCGCGGAGATCCGCGGTGATCTCCTCGAGTGTGTCGGCGATCGTGCGGCCTGTCTCCAGGATCTCCTTGGTCTCTTCGGGCGGTATGAAATCGCCCTCCTCGAGCGCGGGCTTCAGAGGGTCACCGGGGGTCAGGTCTACCGCCTTCTCGTTGGCGACGAACTGCAGAAACACCGTCTTCGCCTGGGTCCCTTCCCGAACGCGGGGGGCGTAGGCTTGGTCGACGCTGATGAAGACCTCGATGCCCTCGGACGTCGGATCCGTCGGCAGTACGATCCGCTGCACGTTTCCGACGCGCACTCCCGCCATCGTCACCGGTGAGCCGACCCGAAGGCCGGAAGCCTCGGCGAAGTTGGTCCTGTAAGTGACCTTGCTCACGAAGAGGCGCGTTTCCTGTCCGATGATCAGAATCGTCACGGCGAAGATGACGAGGCTGACTATCACGACCAGTCCGACCGCGAGCTGATGTCTTTTCTTAAGCGCCATCGTTCGTCTCCAGCACCCCCCCGCGGATGAACGCCGAGAAGAGCGGGTCTTGCGAAGCGCGTGCCTGTTGCGTCGTGCCGAGAAAGCGGATTTTTCCCTCGTGCAGAAACGCGATGCGGTCGCCTACGTGGAATGCCGAGACGATGTCGTGTGTGACGACGATCGAGGTGACTTGCAACCGCTCCTGCATCGAGACGATCAGCTGATTGATCGTCTTCGCGGTGATCGGGTCGAGCCCCGTCGTCGGCTCGTCATAGAGAATCGCCACCGGCGTGACGGCGATCGCCCGCGCCAGAGCGACGCGCTTGCGCATGCCTCCGGACAACGACGACGGCATCAGATCCCGGACCGAGACGGGATCGAGATCGACCAGACCGAGAACCTCCGCAACGCGCTCCTCGACTCGCTCGCGGCCCCAGCCGGCCTCACGCAAGGGGAAGGCCAAATTGTCGAACACGTTCATCGAGTCGAACAGGGCGCCGCCCTGAAAAAGAAAGCCGATCTTGCGCCTCACGTCGGTCAGCGCTTCTTCCGGCAGATCCTGAATCTCCTCGCCACAGGACACCACGCGACCGCGGTCCGGGCGGGTCAGGCCGATGACGTGGCGCAAGGTGACCGACTTTCCGCTGCCCGAAGCGCCGAGAATCACCATCGTCTCGCCCGGCCGGACGGCGAGTGTGAGGCCATCGAGCACCAGCTTCTCGCCGTAGCGCTTGTGAAGATCCTCGAGCTGGATCAGCGGCCCGTGTGCTGGAGGTGCGGCGCTCACCACACACCTCCACCGAAGGTGGTCTGGATGACCAAGAACAGCTTGGCCAGGAAAAAGTTGCTGATGAAGATCGCCAGCGAGGCCGCGACCACCGTGTTCGTCGTCGCCCGGCCGACACCGGTCGCCCCTCCGGTCGTCGTCAGCCCGTTGCGGCAGGCAATGATTCCGATGAAGTAAGCGAAGAAGAATGTCTTGCCGGTCCCGGACAGTATGTCGCCCACCAGCAGCATCTCCCGCACCTTGGACCAGTAGTACTCCGAGCTCTGCCCGATCTCGGCCACGGCGACGTACAGTCCGCCGAGCACCCCGAGGGTGTCCGCGCAGATCGTCAGCACCGGTACCATCACGAGCAGCGCCGCCAGACGCGGCCAGACGAGCTTCTTGACCGGGCTCGCGCCCAGAGCGCGCAGCGCATCGATCTGCTCGGTCACGTTCATGGAGCCCAACTCGGCCGTGATCCCGGCCCCGACGCGCGCGGCGAGCATCACGGCCGTCAGCACGGGCCCGAGCTCGCGGACCACCGACAGGCTGACGAAGCTGCCGACGTAGAGCTTGGCTCCATAGGCGGCCAGCGTGTAGGAGACCTGCAGTGCCATCACGGCGCCCGTGAAAACGAGCGTCAGTCCGACGAGTGGCAGAGACCGGACGCCGATGCGGAACATCTGGTCCATGACCAGCTCGAGCTCCCACGGGCGGCGCACAAGCTGACGGATCGTGTCGCGAGTCAGCAGCGTGATCTCGCCGACGACGGCCAGGATGCGGGCGAGCCGGAACATCGATGGCGAGTCTCGCACGTCCGCCGGGGGCGGGAAAGCGCGTTGGAGAGCGGACTAGACGGGACTGTCTCTGTCCGGCGCGCCCGGCCGCTCGTGGGCGAGCGCCGGCCACAAACCGCCTGCCGCGCGGCGTATGAGTGCTAGCTGAGCGATGCCGAGCACTCCATACACGGCCGCCGGGACGAAGAACACCGTCCCGACGCGACCGCCGGAGGCCTGCCCGAAAAACATCGCGGCCGCGGCCACCCGCTCGAGGGTGACGATCGTCACCAGCGGGGCGAGACGTACCGGTTCGCGATAGACGAGAAGCTGCACACAGCCGAGCACCATCAGCAGCAACCCAGCGAGGTCGAACGGCAACGTCGGCTGCATCCCGCTCATTCCGGTCAGCTCGAGCAACCGCTCCGGCACGGCAAAGATCGCCAATCCCGCCGCGAGATCAGCCAGTGCCCCGACGAGAAACGCGGCGCGCAGCGCGCTCCACGCAGAGGGTGCGTCCTTGTCGACTCTCATCGTGGGCTCCTCGGTCGTCGATGCCAGCCCCAGGATACCGGTTGCACCCCAGACTTCGTGAGTTGATCCCTCAACGGTGCGGTGTTTGCCGCAACGCGTTGTCGCCGGGGACAAGTGCCCCCCATTTGCGGATGCGGGAGGCGCTGGCGGCCTGGCCGGCGCGGAGCGGCGGTTTTCGGTGTCTGCTTGGCGCATGGCTCGGATGCGTCGTCGGACCCGCCGCGGGGGATCGCGATCAAGAAGTGCCGTGAGAGCCTGCGACGGCTGGCGCGGTTGCTGCCCGAAGGGACGAGGCTCCGGCTCGAGACCGACGAGGACACCGAGATCGCGGCCGCCGCGCTCTCGCTGAAGCCGTCGATCCCGATCGCGCACGGGACGACCTCGAGCCGGGTTTGGCACGAAACGCCTCGCCACCCGCTGTGGCCCGTCAATCATGAGCACCGACTCGTGCGCCACGGCCAGAAAAACCACACCCGCCAAACCCCGGGCTTCAGCAAGACCGCGGCCGGGCTGACCGAGCGGCTGCCCTCGGTCGAGGAGATCTTCCACCGGCGGCTGTTTCCCTAACGCGTCGGGCTGCCACCCGAGCTCGAGGATCACCATGCGGGCACCGTCCGCTCATGGCCCGGCGAGAACGCCTCCACCTATCGCTACAAGACCGCAATCGCCGCCTTGAACAACCGCCGAGAAACCGTGCCAATAAGCCGCCCTCCGCGCGATCGGCTCGAGCACGCACCTTTGAGGGCTCACCTCAGAAGGCCTGCTGTTGCCGCCGGTGGGCCCGGTTCACTATTCTCGCTGCCATGTTTCGCGGTCTGCTGGTCGTGTTGCTGCACGTCGTGCTGGTGCCCGTTTTCGCGGTCACCGGCATCGTGATCAACTTGTTTGCTCCGCGACTGGAGATGATTCCACTGCTGGGCAAATGGTGGGGCGCGGCCATTGTCACAGCCGGTGGCATTCGCGTGCGCGTCAGCGGGCTCGCGCACGTGCGCGATACCAGACCGGCGGTGGTTGTCGGCAACCATACGTCGCATCTCGACACGTACCTGTTCGCGAAGCTGATCCCTCGCCCCATCCGGGTCGTGGCCAAAGCCTCGTTGTTCAAGATCCCGTTCATGGGCCAGGCGATGCGCGCCGCCGGAGCCGTGCCCGTTCACCGCACCGGCGACGCGGGCGATATCGACCGCGTCGATCGCTTGCGCTCGGAACTGCGCGAGGGCGCTCGTCTGGTCTTCTTTCCCGAGGGCACGCGTAGCCGCGACGGCCGGCTGCGACGGTTCAAGAAGGGGGCGTTCGTCACCGCGATCCAAGAGCAAGTGCCGATCGTCCCGATGGTCATCATCGGCGCACATCTGCGGCACCCCGCCGATTCGATACGTTTCTACCCCGGCGAGGTCGAGGTGCACTTTCTCGAGCCCGTCCCGACGCGGGGGATGGTCATCGCCGATCGCGATCGTCTGATCGAGACGGTCTGGAAGCTGTTCCGCGAGCAGCTGCCGCTCGATCAAAAACCGCTGCCGCGGCATCGTGCCGAAGCGAGCGAGGATCGCGGACGGAACGGAGCCGATGCGCCCTGCCCTCCCCTCTGATGCCGGCCGGCGAGTCTCCCGGCGTGTGGCGCGAGATGCTCTGCTAGCGCCGCTAGCAAGCCGGGCCCGAGCCGAGCGCTGGGAGATTCTCGTCGTCGGCGGGTACGTGCGCGACGCGCTGCTCGGAAGACCCGTGCGGGACGTGGACCTCGTGGCCGGCCCACCGGCCTCGGCCGTCATCGCCTGGCTGGCCGAGCGCTCGTCCCATCGCGCGGTGACGTTCGAAAAGCGCGTGATCAACCACCGGTTGACGATCGAAGGACGGATCGTCGATGTCGTCGAGCTCGCGGACCGCTCTTGGGACGCAGAGCTCGCCCGCCGCGACTTTCGTCTCAACGCCATCGCATGGGACGTCGGCCGCGGGCGCCTAGTCGATCCGACGGGAGGGCTCGAGGACCTCGGGGCGGGCCGGCTCGACCCGCCGCTGGACAGCAGCTTCGTGGACGACCCGTTGCGGATGGTGCGCGGGGTGCGCTTGTGCGCTGAGATGCCGCGACTCGCGCTGACGGCGCGCGCCGAGCGGCTGATCGCGGAGGTGTCCGGGCAGATTCGCAGCGTGGCCCCCGAGCGGATGCGCGAGGAGCTCGAGCGCGTGCTGCTGACGTCACGAGCGTCGATCGGGGTCGAGCAGCTAGAACGGCTCGGCCTGCTCGCGCCGTGGCTACCCGAGATCGAGCCGGTCAAGGGGCTCGAGCAAAACCGCGTCCACCACCTGGACGTTTGGCGGCACACGCTGGCGGCCCTGGCGGCGGTGGATCATCCACGGCGGCTGGCCCGAGGGGTTCTGCCGCAGGGCTGGCCCGTGTCGACTGGCGCGACTTCCGGCGTGTCCAGTGGCAGGCGGGGCGCCGTCGAACGCCCGCCCGCGGATGAATCACTGCTCGTGCTGCGCTGGTCGCTGTTGCTGCACGATTTGGGCAAGGCACAGACGCGTGCGCGCAGCCTGCGAGGCGAGTGGACGTTTCACGGCCACGAACAGGCTGGCGACAAGATCGCTCGCAGCATCGGCAAACGACTGCAGCTTCCCAACGCGCGACGCCGAGCCATCGCTCTGATCGTCAAGCAGCACCTGCGGCTCGTCATTCTCCCCGAGGGTCTGCTCTCGCAAAGGGCCTTGCAGCGGATCATCCGAGCCGTGGAGCCGTGGACCGAGGTGCTGTGCCTGCACTCGCTGGCGGATCAGCACGCGACACGCGGCGCGGGCTGGCGTCGCGTCAAGCCGCGCCTGCGCGAAACGGTGCGGCGGCTGCTCGCCGCCGAGCGCGAGCTGAACGAGCGGCGCCGGAGGGGCCGACTCGTCAGCGGCTGCGACGTGATGGAGCGCTTGGGGCTCCGGAGCGGACCTGAGGTGGGCCGGGTGCTCGCTCGGCTCGAGCGGTTGCGCGACGAGGGCGTGATCGACACACGTGAGCAGGCTCTCGCCTGGCTCGAGGCCGGTGCGCGGGGCCCCGCAGCGGACGGCACAGACGAATGATTCAGGCGACGATCAAATCGGGGGTGGCGCCGTTTACCCCGGACTATTCATGAACCTTCGCGCTGATACGTCGCAGATGCTTGCTGGATGACCCGCGCGCAGGGAGGGCCCCGCTTCCAGCTTGGCCGGCGCTGCGCCGGCCAAACACATTGCTAGACAGTCCGGCGGACTGTCTAGCCGCGGGATGGCCAGCGGGCAGATGCGGTGTTTCGGCCGGAGGGCTGATGAATAATCCGGGTTACGGTCAGTCGAGGTAGCCCAGCTCCCTGAGGGCGCGTTGTGTTTGCTCGTCGATGATCTGTTGCTCGCCCGGCGGCGGTGGTTTCGGCAGACGCGCCAGGAAGCTCTCGAGTCTCTCGCTCATCGACCGTGCGCGTTCGGGATGCTCGTCGAGCAGATTCTTCAGCTCGCCCGGATCGTCGCCCAGATCGTACAGCGCGTGTTGTCCCTTGGCGTTCCAAACGAACTTGAACGAGCCATCGAAGATCGCGCGCGTGTCACCATCCTGACTCAGCGCCTCGAGCGGATACACCTCGGCGATCAGTGGATGGCCAATCTCGGGAGGCACGCCGCCCTGCATCTCGGGCGGGCGCTCCAGGGCGAGTCGTTCCAGGATCATCGGCGCGAGTTCCGTCAGCTGAATCGGCACGTCGGTGCGCCGCGCGCGCTGCTCTCCATGGGGGTACTTCATCACCAGCGGGATGTGAATCTCCTGCTGGTATAGACGATGTCCGTGCCCCATGCGGCCGTGCTCTCCGAGCATCTCACCGTGATCCGAGGTGACGATGATCCAGCTCTGGTCGTAGAGTCCGTCGCGACGCAGCCGATCGAGCAGCTGGCCGAGATGGTGGTCCATGTACGCGATCTCGGCATCGTAGAGCACCCGTTGCTGGCCGATGCTTCGCTCCGACGCGACAGGAGCGATCGTCATCTCGTGCGGCCGGAAGCGCTCGATCCACGCCTCGGGCGGTTGATACGGGAAATGCGGATCGAAGTAGTTCACGAACAGAAAGAACGGTCGCGCGGCACGCTGCTCGAGAAACTTCAGCGCTGCGGCGTTGACATCCGGCGCCGGCCGGCCGTTCTCCGTGCCGATGTTCTCGTCGTCGTAGAACGCGAAACCGGCCTGCAGGCCGAACGCCCGCTTGAGCCACGGGCCGGCCGCCACACCCCCGGTCGCGTAGCCGGCACGCTGCAGAAGCGCGGCCAGCGTCGGCTCGTCGGCGGCCAGGCCGCGGGCTCGAAACTGGCTCCAGAACTCGCCCGATCCGGATAGCTGGCCCGCGAGCGTCAGCGGACCTCGACTGTCGAAGCGCGCCCCGTGGCTGGTCGTGAATTTTCCCGTGAACAGCGACGCGTGGGCGGGCAGCGTCCAGTTCGAAGGCGCGACAGCTCGCGTGTAAACGACGGACTCTGCGGCCATCCGATCGAGTTGCGGGCTCGTCGGCTGTGGACAGCCGTACACGCCCAATCGATCGCGCCGCGTCGTATCGAGCGTGATCAGGACGATGTTCGGCCGCTCGATGCGGGGCGGCGAGGAGCAGGCCGAAAACAGCCCCGCGGCCGCCAACACGAGCAGCAAGCCGAAGCCGATCCATCTCGCGCGTCGGGGCAGCAGCGGCGCAGGCTCACCCATAGGTGTCATGAACGATCCGGCCCGAAAGATGCCGGCGAGATCAACCGCTCGATCAGCTGACCGAGCGCGGCGTCCGGCTGTTGCGGGTAGGTTTGCCGCAGCACCTCGAGCGCCTGCTCACGCTGTCCCGAAACGGCCAGCGCGCGTGCGAGCTGCTCGTGAACGCGCTTCATCTCCGCGGGCGCCAACCGGGCGGCCTCGCGCAACGGGCCGATCGCCTCGCTAGCGCGATCGGCTTCGAGCAGCGCGGCACCGTATTGTGCCTGCAGCAGCCAGCTCCACGGTTTCTCTCGTACCTCGTCGGCAAACGTGGTGACGACGCGCTCGAGATCGCGTCGCTCGCCAAAAGCCTGCTGCGCGGTATAGGTCGGATGGATCCGCCACGCCTCCCGCCAGTGCCGCTCGCTCTCGTCGCCATCGCTGAGCCGCGCCATCAACACGTGGGCGCGCGCGCGCGCGGCTCGGCGGCTCGCGCCAT
>CP070706.1:3360116-3363486 GCA_020350085.1 Acidobacteriota bacterium | reverse complement strand
AGCGCGGTCGAGAGGCGCACGCGAAGCTGCGGCCCAGACGTGACCACTGAGCTGCCGCTGGCGATATCCGGCAGGGTGGTCTCGCCGACGATGACGTCGACTTCTGGCGTGAGACTTTCGACCCGGGCGCGCACGTTGGTGGCCAGCGTGTCGCCGCTGTTGAAAAGCGTCAGGCGCAGATCGACCCACTCGCCGGGCTCGAGCACTCCGTCGGCGTTGCCGCCCATGCTGTCGTCCAGCTCGAGTGAAGTCCGCTCCAGTACCACGCCCGGCGCCGGCATGCGGCCCGTGGCGACGAGGCCGTAGCCTTGTGCCGGTTGCGGGATCGCGTGGGGGCGCACGCGGATCGTCCACAGACCGGGCTCGGGCGACCCGATGCGCAGCACCTCGACGTTGTTGAGGCGATCGGCGCTGCCTCCTGGCTGACTGATCCCGTCACTGAAGACATTGCCGAGATAGATCGTTCCGCTCGGTGATTCGGCTTCGAGATCGAGGTCGTTGACCAAGTTGATGGCCGCCGCCGGCGTCGAGGGGTAGTCGGTCCACACCAGCGCCACGCGCAGTGGCTCGGCATCATCGAGCAGCTCGAGCGTGATCACATCCGGCTCATCGGACGCAGAAACGAAGCGATCTCTCGGGTCCGTCACGAACAGCCGTTTGTGGTCCGCGGGAAAGTAGAGCACGTCGTCGAGCAGGATGCGTCCCCAGCCCTGATCTTCCGAAGGCGGCGCGGCGGCGACGTTCTCCATCGGCGTCGCCGAGGCGATCAGCGCGGCCCGGATCAGCGCTGCGGAGGGGGCGAGCACATCGAGCGGCTGCGGTGCACCGGTCGGGTAGTAGCCGTCGGTGAAGTACTCGCGAACCAACGCCGCCAGCCCCGCCGCGGTGGGGCAGGCCATGCTGGTGCCGCTCGAAGATTTCGTCCCGCAGTTGTTGGTGCCGATGTCGAGGTCGTTGTTGGCCGAGACCACGGACTGACCCGTGATGGTGACATCCGGCTTGATACGCCCATCGTGCGTCTTGCCGCGCGAGGAGAAGTTGGGGATCGACCCGGACGATTCTCCGTGAGACGTGGCGCCGACCGACAGCACGTTCTTGGCCGTCGCCGGGCTTGCAACGGTGTCAAAGCTCGGGCCGTTGTTGCCGGCGGCGAACACGAGCAAGAACTCCGGGTTTTGCCACATGAAGGCATCTGCGTCCTCGCTGCCGTCGGAGTAGATGTTGTA
This sequence comes from Acidobacteriota bacterium, assembly GCA_020350085.1. Classification (GTDB taxonomy): domain Bacteria; phylum Acidobacteriota; class Polarisedimenticolia; order J045; family J045. The sequence goes on along the minus strand of CP070706.1, from coordinate 3,362,260 downwards.
CGGCGTGAAACTCTCGCGATCCCCCCACGAGTTGGAGTGGATGTGGGCGCCCTGCAACCGCGCCTGTTCGAAAAACGGTGTCAGATCGGCGGCAGGACAGCCGATTGCCGGCAAGTCGGCGCAATCGTCGACGCCGTAACCACCGTCCTGGACGATGAGCTTCGCCGCCGGCGCCATGCCGTCGGCGCCGTCGCGTCGGCCCGGGGTGGCGAGGTTGTCACCGACGGCCGAGCCCGCAACGTGGGTGCCATGGTCCTGACTGTCCCAATCGCCGGGGTTCGCGGGATCGTCGGCGTTCCACAAGAAGTTGACGATCAGGACCTTGCGCTGGCTGGGATCGGGCGTGCCGATGCCGAAGCCGATGTTCGTCGGCGGCAGCTCGCCCGACTCGTCGCGGAAAAAACACATGTCCGCGTCCAGACCCGTGTCGAGCACGGCGACGACCTGGTTTTCGCCGAAGATCTCGTTGTCGTAGACCGGTGTCGCTCCATCACGATCTAGACCCGATTGACCGACCCACGCGCTGGCGTCGTTGAGCAACCCGTAGAAAGGCCGCCGTCCGATCCACAGCGTCTCCGGCCAGCGAGCCACCTGCTCGCGAAGGACGACGAGCTGCTCTGGAGTCGGCGTCAGCACGATGCGGGCCGGTCGTTCGGCGTGATGCTCGTCGCGGCGCCGAGCGCCGGGGCTCGCGCCACGCCCGCTCAGCCCGAGTGCAAGAACGCGCCGGGCGATGTTGGCGAGATCCGTTCCGGCGATGAGGTCGATCGACACTGGCACGACGGCGCGCTGATCGTCACTCGTGATCGCCGCGATCTCCGGCGCGATGCGAAGGGCCGGGTGATACGGCGCCGACCAGGCGACGCCGGACAAAGCCGCGACCTTTGCGAGACCGCCTTCGGGAAGCACGACGATGAAACCGTCCGCTGCGAGCGGCGCGACGAAACGGACGCCGGCGCGGTGCGCCGCTTCGCGCATTGTCTCGCTGAGCGGCTGACGAAAGCGCGCGAGCGCCAGATCGCCCTCGCGCAGCGACTCGGGCGCCGAACGCAGAGCTTCGGGAAGGACCGCCGCGTCCTGCGGACCGTTCAAGACACCGCTTCTCAGCTCGAGACGATGCCCCGACACGTTCTCAGCGCTGAAGCTGAACAGCAGGGCGACGGCGCAGACTGAGAAGACAACGATGAGCCGGACAACGGGTCGCATGCAGGTCCTCTCGGAGCAGATTCAAAGTGGGCGCGGACGCAGGCTCCTTTTCGTACGTTCTTACCACGAATCCGGCGCTCTGCCAGGGTTTGCAGGGAACTCCTCGGCCTGTCCCGAGCTGCATGCCAACCCCTCGGCCTCCGGAGGCGCCGATCGATCGCCGCTTCCTCGAAGAGCTACGTCGGCGCCACGTCGGTGCTACGACGGCGACGTCAGCATGGGCGTGCTAGGATCTCCAACGGGCAACGGAACAGCTCCTCTCGGCGGATCGATTGTCGCGACGAATCCTCAGTGGCGAGCTGTCGGGCGCACGCGCTTTGAATCAGGACGTGAGTCCGCGGAGTCCACGTTGCGTCGTTTCGCTCTCGTTCGGATACGGCCGCGCGTCTCCTGCTCGGAATCGTTAGCCGAGACCACATCGTCTTTGCTCGTGACCATCATTTGTTGCAAGCCGAATGCGTCCGCTGCCGGGTCGTAGAGAGTCGTGGCCATGATGTACCGAACGCGGCATGGCGCCATCGCAGTGATACTCGGGCTGCTTGGCACCGGAGCCTCCCCCGTGCTGGCGCGTTCCTTCTATCCCTGCCTGGGTGTCTCCCCGGTTGAAACGACGGAGCTGAAATCGATCGTCGTCGCGGAGCAGCTCGGGGGGCGGGTCATCGCGGTCACGTCTCCCCCGGGGGATATCAACCGGCTGTTCATGGCCCTCAAGAACGGGCGCGTCTTCATTCACGCTCGGGGAGATGCGAGGGCGGACAATCGGCTGTTTCTCGATCTCAGCGCGCAGATCAACGATCTGTTCGAAGAGATGGGTCTGCTCGGCTTCGCTTTCGATCCCGACTATGCCGACAACGGTCATTTCTACGTGAGCTACACAGACAGCGACGACCCAGAGCGCGGACCGCACTGGCTCGTCTTGTCCCGCTTTTCGGTCAGCG
>CP070706.1:3353093-3360016 GCA_020350085.1 Acidobacteriota bacterium | reverse complement strand
CGACGAGAATCCGAACAGAATCTGGCCTCAGCCACGCAGCCGCAAGCGTTCTACCGCACAGGCTCCTAGGACGCCCCGATGCTCTGTCGCAGACGACGCGACTCTCTCTGGACCATCTCGTCGTCAGGGGCTAGCTGCTGCACTTGATCGAGGAGCAACGAGGCTTCGTCGAGCTCGCCCTGATCGAGCAACAGGCTAGCAAGTGCCAGCCGCACTTCCACGGCCAACGGATCGATCTCGGCCGCACGACGGTAACAGGCCTCGGCTTGGTCTGCGGACTGGCGGCTGTCGAAGAGCTGCCCGAGCCGATACCAAGCCAGACCGAACTCCGGGTCGACGTCGACGGCACGTTCGAAGATGCCGATCGCCTCCTCGTGACGGCCGGCCATGATCAACGACTGACCGTACTGCAGCAGGAAGGCCGGGCTGCGCGGCTCGAGTGCGGCGAGCGCGGTCAGCTCCTCCAGCGCAGGTCCGAGGGCACCGCTCTGCGCTTGGCCCACGGCGCGGTCGAAGCGCGCGACGAACTGCTGGCGGTCCTTCGGATCGACCGCGCCAGGATCGACGAGCGGCTGCTCGCTGTCCACGCGTCGCGCGGTAGAGACATACCCGAGCGAGCGCAGCATTTCGAGTTGCTCGTCGCTGGCCGCCTGCTCGGCGCCCTCGCCCGCCGCCAACGACTTCGCGCGCGAAACCAGCCGATCGAGAGCCTGCTTCGCGCGGGCGGTCTCGTCGGGAAGCTGCTCGGCAAGGTTGGTGGACTCCTCGGGATCGGCCTCGAGATCGTAAAGCTCGAGCCGCGGCGCCTCTACGAGCTTGTAGCGTCCGTGGATCAACGCGCGAAGCCCCGACCAGCCGTGCTCGATCTGAGGCTGATGGCTCTCGGCGAAAACGCCACGATCCGCGGGGTAGGCTCCGCTCCCGGTCAGACCGGCCGCCAGCGAGGCTGCGTCGATCTGCCCGAGCGAGTCGGCGTCGAGCAGCTCGATCAACGTCGGCGCGAGGTCGGCCACGCTCACGGGCGCCTGCACGATCCCGGGGCGCACGCCGAACGAGGGCCCGTAGATGATCAGCGGCACGCGCATCACCCCCTGATAGAGGTAAATGCCGTGCGTCTGCTCGCCGTGTTCATCGAGCGCTTCACCGTGATCGCCCACGACCACGACCAGCAGCCGGCTCCGATCCAGGCCGCGCAGATCGGTCAACAGCCGGCCCACCGCGGCATCTGCGGCGGCCACTTCGCCTTGATAGAGATCATCTGGGAAACGCTCAGCGAACGAGCGCGGAGGGGAATAGGGCGCGTGCGGCTCCCAGATGTGAGCCCAGACAAAGGCGGCCTGACCCGGTCGGTCCATCAACCAGGCGGTGGCCACCGAGACGGTCTCCATCCCGGAGCGCTCGGCGTGGCCGAGAACGAACCCGCCCGCGGCCGGCCCGCGCTGGCGAATGTTGTCGGAGAAACTGTCGAAACCGCGCGCGAGACCGTAGCGTCGGGCGAGCACCTGAGAGGAGACGAACGCGCCGGTGGCGAAGCCTTTGGCCTTGAGCCGCTCCGCCAGAGTGGGGATCCCGCCCGGGAGAGCGAAAGTGCCGTTCATCTTGACGCCGTGCGCGGGAACGCTGCGGCCGGTCAGCATCGACGCGTGCGAGGGCAGCGTCATCGGCGCCGTCGTATGGGCCTTGGTGAACAAAACGCCCGCTTCGGCGAGCCGATCGAGAGTCGGCGTGCCCGCATCGCTCTTTCCGTAGCAGCCCAGCCGATCTGCTCTCAGGGTGTCGATCGTCACGAGCACGACCGTCGGCGGGTCGTCCGGGGAAGGGGAGGCCCCCCAGTCCACTGGGCCCGGGTCCTTGGCGCAGCCGAGCGCCCACAAACACACCGCGGCCGCACAGCCGAGCAGCCCGGCCTGCGCGGCACCCCGCCCTGCAACTCTTGCCCCTGCTTTCATGAGTCCCTCTCGAAGGTTGCTGGTGCCCGCACCGATCGAGGCTATTGTAGCGGCCGAAGACGAGCCTTCCACGATGGAGCGTCGCGTCAAAGTGCCGCAATCTCCCTGCATCACAGCGAGATCGCGTGGAGGCTCGGTGACCACGCCGGTTGCTGATACACTCGCTGCCCCAACAGCCGCGGCGAGGTCCTCGTGTCGGTGCCTGCGTTCGTCCACTTGCATAACCATACGGAATTCAGCCTGCTCGACGGCGGTCAGCGGATCCGCGATCTGATTCGCCGAGCCAAAGAGCTCGATATGCCCGCGGTGGCGATGACCGATCACGGCAATCTTTTCGGTGTCGTGCCGTTTTACAGAGCCGCCACGAACGCCGGCATCAAGCCGATCATCGGTTGCGAAGTCTATCTTGCGCCGGGAAGTCGGTTCGACAAGTCGACGACGATCGCCAGCCGTGGAAAGCCCTACTACCACATGCTGCTCATCGCCGAGACGGACGAGGGGTTTCGCAACCTCATCAAGCTCGTCAGCTACGGCTACCTGGAGGGTTTTTACTATCAGCCCCGTATCGACAAGCAGCTGCTTCGCAGCCACGGGAGCGGCCTGATCGCCACCTCGGGATGTCTCTCGGCCGAGATTCCGGTCAGTCTCCAGCGCGGCGACTTCGAAACGGCCCGCCGGCTGCTCGACGAATACATCGACATCTTCGGTGAAGACAATGTGTTTCTAGAGCTTCAGGACCACGGTTTGGACGCTCAACGCCGCGTCAACGAGGGTATCCAGAGGCTGCATGAGCAGTCGTCCATCCCGCTGATCGCGACCAATGACGTGCACTTTCTCATGCAGAGCGACCACGCCGCCCACGACGTGCTGATCTGCATCGGTACGGGCAAGAAGAGAGACGAAGCGTCTCGGATGCGCTACGCCAGCGAGCATTACTTCAAGTCGGCGGAGGAGATGCTGGCGCGTTTTACCCACCTGCCGGAAGCGCTGGAGAACACGATCCGCATCGCCGAGCGCTGCAACGTGTCGCTCGATTTCGACAGCCATCACTTGCCTGAGTTTCCGGTGGCACCGGGCGAGACGCTCGATTCCGCACTGCAGCAGGCCGCGCACGAGGGCTTCGCCAGGCGCCGGTCGACCTGGGAGCGGCTGGCGGCCGAAGGACTGCTGCGGCATCCACTCGACGAGTACGAGCAACGACTGGCCCGAGAGCTCGACACGATCATCGCGATGCGATTCCCCGGCTATTTCTTGATCACGGCCGATTTCATCCGCTACGCCCGCGAACAGGGGATTCCCGTCGGACCAGGTCGCGGCTCGGCCGCGGGCTCGCTGGTGGCGTACTGCTTGGGAATCACGGACATCGACCCGCTGCAGTACGACTTGCTGTTCGAGCGGTTCTTGAACCCCGAGCGGCTGACGATGCCGGATATCGACATCGATTTTTGCTTCCGCCGCCGCGGCGAGGTCATCGAGTATGTGACGCGCAAGTATGGCCGCGAGAACGTGGCTCAGATCATTACCTTCGGCACTCTCGCTGCACGGGCCGCGATCCGTGACGCCGGTCGCGTGCTGGGCCTCGCGTACGGGGAAGTTGATCGGATCGCGAAGCTGATTCCGGAAGAGATCGGGGCCAAGATCGACAAAGCGATCGAAGAGGTACCCGCTTTGGCCAAGCTGTATCAGCAGGACCCCGCGGCCCGCGAGGTGCTCGACGTCGCGCTGCGCCTCGAGGGCCTGTCGCGCCACGCCAGTGTGCACGCCGCCGGCGTCGTGATCACGCCGCGTCCGGTCGTCGAGTATGCACCGCTTTTCAAGTCGAACCGCGATGAGATCACGACGCAGTGGGCCAAGGACGACGTCGAGGCGATCGGCCTGCTGAAGATGGACTTTCTGGGGCTGAAGACGCTGACACTGATCGAGGACTGCCTGGCGTCGATCTGCCGTGGCGGGCAACAGAGTCCCGATCTCGAGACGCTTCCGCTCGACGACGAGCAAACGTATGAGCTCTTCGGCCGCGGCGACACCGCTGGAGTGTTCCAGTTCGAATCGTCGGGCATGCGCGACATCCTGCGCCGACTCAAACCGGAGCGTTTCGAGGACCTGATCGCGCTCAACGCGCTCTATCGGCCCGGACCACTGCGTTCGGGGATGATCGAAGATTTCATTCAGCGGCGCCACGGCCGCGGCCGCGTGAGCTATCCACATCCGCTCACGGAGCCGATTCTGCGTGAGACTTACGGGGTCATCGTTTATCAAGAACAGGTGATGCAGATCGCCTCCGTCATGGCCGGCTACTCGCTCGGGGATGCGGATCTTCTCCGGCGCGCGATGGCCAAGAAAGACGAGAGCGTGATGGCAGCACAGCGTCAGCTGTTCATCGACAAGGCCGCCGAGCGCGGCGTCGAGCGCCCGGACGCGCAATCGGTCTTCGACCTGATGGCCCACTTTGCGGGCTACGGATTCAACAAGTCGCACTCGGCCGCCTACGCACTCGTCGCGTATCAAACGGCTTTCCTGAAGACTCACTACCGCGTGCACTTCATGGCGGCGCAGCTGACGACGGAAAAGGACCATACGGACAAGCTCGTCGAGTACGTCAACACCTGCCGCGAAACCGGAATCGGCATACTCCCACCCGACATCAACCGCTCCGGCCGCTACTTCGAGGTCGAAGCCGATGCGATCCGTTTTGGACTGGCCGCCGTCAAGGGCATCGGGGAGGGAGCGGTGGATGCGATTCTGGATGCTCGAGATCGGCTCGGACGCTTCGAGACGATCGACGATCTGGCCTGCGAAGTCGATCGGAAGGCTCTCAACCGGCGCGTGCTCGAGGCGCTCGTCAGGTCGGGTGCTTTGGACGGGCTGGGAGACCGCGCGGCGCTGTGGGCAGCGATCGACCCCGCGCTCGAGCGCGGCGCGCGGGCCGCGGAGGATCGCGCCGCGGGACAGGTCTCTTTGTTCGGCGAACAGACGGGAGCGCCCGCAAAACGGCCGCCACTGCCCGAGGTGCCCGCTTGGGACGACGAGCAGCGGCTCTCCGGCGAGAAGGAGGCCCTCGGCTTCTACCTCTCCGGGCACCCGCTCGACGAGCATCGCGAGCGACTCGCCGAGGTGACGACCAGCTGCGTGGCTGACCTGCACTCGGGCGGCGAGGTCGTCGTCGGCGGACTGATCACGGCACTCAAGAAAAGACGTACCCGTCAGGGCGACTGGATGGCGGTGTTCGTCCTCGAGGACACGACCGGCCACGGCGAGTGCATCGTGTTCCCGAAGCTGTTTCGCGAGATCGGCGATTCGTTGGAGGACGGGCAAGCCGTCGTCGTTTCGGGCAGGGCCGATACGACCGAGGGCGATAGCCGCCTGCTGGCCGAAAAGATCGTCGCCCTCGAGCACGCGCCGACGCGCCCCGTCGAGGGGCTGACCGTCAAGCTCGAGGGTGATGCGCGGCAGGGCCTGTCTCAGCTCGAGCGGATCGATGCGCTGCTGGCGGACTGCCCCGGTTCAGTGCCGGTTTACTTCGAAGTTGTGCGCCCGGGAGATTTTCGGGTGACGCTGCAGGCAGATCGCGGACGCGGGGTGAACGCGAGCCGAGACCTGCTCGGCGCCCTGCGCCGGCTGCTCGGCCCCGATGGAGCCCGGCTGGGTCGTCCCTAGGAGTCTGTGCGGTAGAACGATTGCGAGCGAAGCCGAGTGGATGAGAGTCAGATTCTGCGAGGATTCGAGGAAGTGTATTCGGAATACTCGACGAGAATCGGAACAGAATCTGGCCTCAGCCACGCTGCCGCAACCGCGAGCGTTCTACCGCGCAGGCTCCTAGCCCGGATCAGAGCCAGCCAGCGAGCATCTCGTCGGTCAGCCGCGAGGGATGTCCCCGCCAGACCACCTTGCCGTCTTTGATCACGGCGGCGGCGGGGATACCGCTGACGTTGAGTGCCTGGCTCATCTGGCCGTTTTCCTTGGCGATCGGATAGGACAGCTTGTTGGTCTCGATGAACGAGCGGACCTTCTCCTCGCTCACGCCACGGGTCAGCTTCGTCAGGCCAACGACCTGCAGACCTTGCTCGCGCAGGCGCTGGTAGGTCTGCTCGACCTTCGGCACTTCCCGCCGGCAGTGCGGGCACCACTCTTCCCAGAAAACGACCAGCGTGGTGCCCTGGCCGTCCCACTTGACGTCCGACTCGCCCTGAAACCACGTCTGCACGCCGAGCGTTTCCGGGGCCGGGTTGCCAACCACGGCGAGTTCCCGGCTGAGCCGCGCAGATTGGCGCTGGGCCCTCGTGCCAGGGTAGTCCTTGCCGAGCTGGGCCAGCTTCGCCTTGGCCGCATCGTAGTCGCCGTTCTGGATGTCCTGCTGGAGCTGGTTCAGCAAACCGGTGGCCGCCTGCTCCTGCTCGGGGCTCGGCCCGGCGGCTCGCGCGGACTGCCTCTCGAGCGTGGCCAGCCGACGTTCGAGCTCCGCCAGTCGGGCCTCGAGCCGCTTGATCTTCTCGGCGTTGGCGTCCGTCGCTGCGGGCGCGGCTGGCGCCTCCTGCGGGGCCGGTTTGGCCGGTTCAGCCTCGGCGGCCGGCTTCTGGGCCAGGGCCGTGGTGCCGGCGAAAACAGCCAGCAGGGCGAGAGCGAGCGGGTAGCGGACGGTCATCTGGGCCTCCTTGTCGGCCAAAGGGCCTGGTCGAGGAATCGGGGAGCGGACCCCCGCACAGCGCAATGGTCCGAGATTCTAGGGCGCTTCGCGGCCCGCAGCACGTTTCGGAACATCAGATCCGCGCCAGAAGGTTGACCGATCGAGCGATAGTGGTAGCCTTGCTGCCTTTACGTGCCCGCTGGCGCTCTCGCCGAGGAGTCCTCAGCCATGGAAAGATTCAGGTTCACGTCGGAGTCGGTGACCGAAGGTCACCCGGACAAGGTTGCCGACCAGATTTCGGACGCCGTCCTCGACGAAGTGCTCTCGAACGATCCGAACGGTCGTGTCGC
>CP070706.1:3336257-3352993 GCA_020350085.1 Acidobacteriota bacterium | reverse complement strand
TCGTCCGCTCCGTGCTTGGCGATTTCGTCGGCGAGGCCCGATCTGTCAGCTCCCAGCACCGCGGCGACGGGGCGCCCGCCGTCAGCGGCCAAGCGTCTCGCCAGTGCCAGCGACTCGTAGCTGCCGCGGCGGATCCGTCCCTCTTCGTGCTCGACGACAACCAAGTAGTTGTTGGACATCGGCCTTCCCTCTATTCGGCTCAGAGCACTTTAGCTTCGCGCTGCAGCTTGGCGACCAGATCGCGAGCCACGGCGGCTGGCTCTCCGTCGAGGAACTCACACTGACCTTTCTTCTGAGGGGGTGCGAGTTCGAGCACCTCGAGGCGGCTGCCTGAGCGACCGATTTGCTCGACCGACAGTCCGAGCGATTCTGCGGTCGGCGTGGCGACCGGTTTGCGCTTGGCGGCCATGATCCCTTTGAGCGACGTGTAGCGAACCTCGTGAATGCCGCTTTGAACCGCGAGCACGGCCGGCAGTGTCACTTCGGCGATCTCTTGTCGGCTGCGCTCGAGCTCGCGCACCACACGCACGCGCGAAGTGTCGATCAGTTCGACTCCCACCGTCAGAAACACCGCCGGCCGGCCGAGCAGTCCGGCGAGCAACAACGACGTCTCACCGTATCCCGCGTCGTCGGATCGCGTACCGGAGAGAATCAGTGGGTAATCTTCCTGCTGGGCCACGGCAGCTAGGGCGCGCGCCATGGCGAGAGGATCCGCTCCCAGAAAATCCTCATCACAAAGATGAACGCCACGATCGCAACCCATCGCGAGCGCCGAACTGATCGCCTTGCGCGCGCGATCCGGGCCGATCGTGCACACGACCACCTCGCCGTCGCCACCGGACTCGCCCAGAGATTCTTTGATGCGCAGTCCCGTCTCGATGGCGTAACGATCGGACTCGTTGATTTCCCAGGAAAGATCCGTCTCGACCAGGCCGCGCCGCGACTCGTCGAGCACGAGCCGAGCATCGCGGTCGGGGACCTGCTTGATCAGCACGAGAATCTTCATCTTGGGGATCCCTCGGATAACTCGGGGAGAGAGCGCGAAGCATACCGGGCGCGGGCCGCTCCCGGCAAGGCCCCCGGGGGGGAGCCGTTCGCGTCTTGGCGCGCTATCGTGAGCGGGTCGATGACGCGGGGGCTCTGCCCGGCCGGCGGAGGACCCATCGCGGACAGGAGGACGACGATGTCACTCGGAGGAGCCAACCGTATCTCGTGGCTCGGGCACGGCAGCTTCCAGATCGTCAGCTCTTCGGGGTCGGTGATCTTGCTCGATCCCTGGCTTGCTAACAACCCGAGCTGCCCGAGCCAGTTTCACGCGCCGGATCGGGTGGACGCGATTCTCGTCACTCACGGCCATTTCGATCACATCGCCGACGTGCCCGCCTTGGCCATCGAGCACGGAGCGAAGGTCGTGTGCAACTTCGAGATCGGGGTCTGGATGCAGCGCAAGGGTGTCGCGGAGGACAAGGTGGTCGGCATGAACAAAGGCGGCACCGTCGATGTGCTCGACGGAATGTCCGCGACGATGGTTCACGCGGAGCACTCGTGCGGCATCATGGAGGACGACGGAACGATCGTCTACGGCGGCGACGCGGGCGGCTTCGTGCTGCGTCAAGAAGGCCAGCCGACGATCTACTTCGCCGGAGACACGGCGCTGTTCGGTGATATGAAGCTGTTCGGCGAGCTGTACCAGCCCCGCGCCGCGGTGTTGCCGATCGGCGGACACTTCACAATGGATCCTCGAGACGCCGCGCGCGCAGCGCGCATGCTCGGTGTGCAGCAGGTCGTGCCTTGTCACTTTGGCACCTTTCCCGTGCTCGCCGGCCGCCCAGAGCAGCTTCGCGATGCTCTTGCCGGTGAGGCCGAGGTGGTCGCCGTCGAGCCGGGGCAGGAATTGCCCGATTAACGACGTTTGTACCGACAGGGCTTGCCCTGTCAGACTCGCGCGCCGCGCGCCGGTCTGCCAAGGCAAGCCTTGTCGCTACAGGGTTGTGCGCCCGACAGAGCGAGCGCCGTCGGCCGGCCTAAGTTGGGCCGCGGACACGCAAGCGTCGTCAGTACGAGTTCAACCGAGAGTGTGACCGGCTCGCGCCTCGCGCAGCAGCATGCGAACAACGTCGGCATCCTCGCCACGAGGATTGTGGCTCAGGTAGCGTTCGAAAGAAGCGATCGCTTCTGCAAAGCGCTCCAGCAGCAACAGAACACGGCCGTGGTCGCGAATCTCGCGCGGATCATCGGGACGGATCGTCAGGAGCAGCTTGATGGCCGCCAGCGCTCGAGCGTGATCCGCGCGGCGCCAGTAGATCGACTTTAGGTCCGCGACGATCCGGGCCAGGATCTGCGCCGAGGTGATCGGCCGCAGGAAGCCCTCACGAAACTGCTTTCGCCCGCCGGAGCTCGACTCGAGCAGCTCGCGACACTCCTCGGCGCTTATCGGCCGGCACTTATGTAATGGATCGAAGAAGCAAGCGCGGTCGTAGACGTCACGGCGCACGAGAAAGCGCGAAGGAAAGCCGACACCCTCGAAGCGGAAGCCACAGCGTCGGCCGACCTCGATGAAGATGACGGCCAACATCGTTGGCGTTGCCGGCGCGCCTTCCAAGACCCGATCGAGCAGGCAGTGCTCCGACGTATCGAGGGCTTCCTCGCAGGCGATGTGGCCGTCCCAGAACATAGCCCGGGCGATGCCAGCGGCGACGAAACGGGGGTGTCGTGCCTCACCGACGTGGCGACGAGCTCGACGCCCGAGCGCGTCGAGCATGGCGATGTAGCGTGGCTCGTCGAGATTCGGCTGCTCGAGCCGGGCGATGGCGAGGGCGCCCTCGGCGAGGTTCCACGATCCCTCCGGCCTGGAGAGCAGCTCGTCGAGAGCTTCTATGGCGTTGCGCGACATCGTCGCCTTCCCCTGCACAATATAGGACCGCATGAGACCGCCCGAAAAGAGCGCCCGTCGCAGCGTGCGCCGCGACGCTGTCGCGCTTCTCGGCGACCCGGCCAGGAGCCAGCGGAGTGCTAAGATCCCACATCGACCCCACCGCTGCCAATACGATCCACGACGAGCGAGAGCTGGCGCGGGCGAGCTGGGTACTCGCCGCCGTCTATCTGCTGCTGTTCGCTTACGTCGGTGTTTTCCTGCCCTGGTTTCCACCTCTTTTGGAGGAGCGCGGTTTTTCTCCGCGCCTGATCGGGATCGCACTCGCGCTCGCATCGGCCTCGCGGATTCTGCTCCCGCCGCTGTGGGGAGTGCTTGCCGACCGGGTCGAAGGCCGCCGTCACATCCTCGCGCTCGCTTCGCTACTGGCCAGCGGAGCGATGCTGGCGTTGGTCCCGCGCTGGGCCGTCTCCGTCACGCTGGTTTGGGTTTTCGCTCACGGCTTCTTTCTCGTGCCGCTGTTCCCGCTCGCGGAAACGGTGACGATGAACGTCCTGGGCCGTCGCCGGCAGGCATACGGGCGCATCCGCTTGTGGGGCTCGGTCGGCTTCATCGTCTCCTCGCTCGGTCTCGGCGCCCTCATTCGCCGACTCGGGGTAGAGATCGTTCCGATAGCCGCGGGTGCCCCGCTGCTTCTCGCCGGGTTCGTGGTGCTGATGCTGCCCGGCTCCGCAGGTGAGCGACGAGGTCGGATCTCGCGACCAGAGGGGTCGATGCCTTGGCGCACGCTGGGATTGTTGGTTCTCACCGCGGCGCTGGGACAGGCGAGCCATGGTCCTTACTACGCTTTTTTTACGCTCCAGATGAAAGCGCGCGGTGTCGGTCCAGCTGTGATCGGCTCACTCTGGGCGTTGGCCGTCGCCTGTGAAGTGGTGTTGATGGCCTGCTCGCCACGACTCCTGGCGCGCGTCGGCCTGCTCGCTTCGCTACGTTGGGCTCTGCTGCTCAGCGCAGTGCGCTGGTTGGTCTACGCGTCGGAACCGACGCTTTTTTTCATCGCCATGGCCCAGTTGCTGCACGCCGCATCGTTCGGTTTGCTGCACATCGCGTCCGTGCAGCTGGTCGATCACACGACACCCGACGGAGCCAAGGCGCTCGGTCAATCCCTGTTGTCCTCGGTCGCTTACGGAGGCGGGATCGGCATCGGGCTGTTCGCGGCTGGAATGTTCATCGATCGATGGGGTGACGCGGGGCTTTACCTTGCAGCGAGCACGCTGGCGGCGGCGGGTCTGTTACTGAGCGTGTCGCTTCCTCGGACGATCACCAGTCGTTGAACTCGGGAGTGATAGACTGACGCTCTGTTCGTCGATCGGACCGCGTGCAGCGGCCGGGAAGGATGCAGATGGGACAGCTTGACGGAAAGATCGCACTGGTGACGGGGGCCAGCTCGGGCATCGGGCGCGCCACCGCTCGCGCGTTGGCGAGGGAAGGAGCGCGCGTGATCGCCGCAGCCCGTCGTCAAGACCGCCTCGAAGAGTTGTGCCGCGAGTTAGCAGCGGAGCTGGACATCGAAGTCGGCGCTCTCACCGTCGATGTGCGGGATCATTCCGACTTCGAAGACTCCATCGAGCGTCTTCGCGAGTCAGGCTGGGACCGCGTAGTCATTCTCGTCAACAACGCGGGCCTCGCCGCCGGCCTCGAGCCGATCCAAGAAGGGGTTTTGGACAAGTGGAATCGGATGATCGACACCAATGTCAAAGGAATTCTTCACGTCAGCCGTCTGGTCGTGCCCGGTATGGTCGAGCGCGGTGAGGGACACGTCGTCAACATCGGCTCGATCGCGGGCCGGGAGATCTATCCGAACGGAAACGTGTACTGCGCCACCAAAGCAGCTGTCCGTGCGCTGAACAAGGCGCTTCGTATCGACCTGTGTGGCCGCGGGATTCGCGTCACGAGTGTCGATCCCGGACTGGTCGAGACCGAGTTCAGCCTGGTCCGGTTCGACCATGACCAGCAGCTGGCGGCACGGCCATACGCGGGCATGACACCGCTCGGCCCCGGCGACGTTGCCGACGCCGTCGTGTGGGCCGTCACGCGTCCCCCGCATGTCAACGTCGAAGAGATCCTGCTGATGCCCACCGACCAAGCCTCCGCGGAGCACATTCACCGCAAGAGCGAGTAGTCGGCGACACGAGAGATGGGGGAACGGCTTGGAGCACACGGCTTCCACGGTACTGCTCGTGATGCTCGTGGCGGCGATTCCGACGCTCGTCGCGGGCGTGGCGTTCGTGCCCTTGCTGCAACCGCGCGGTGTGGGCCAGCGAGAGATCGCCGCGGCCTTCGCATTTGCTTCGGGACTCATGCTCGGTGGCGGCTACCTGCTGCTTGCCGAAAGGATCGCCAGCGCACCGGTCTTCGTGGTCTTGGGCGCTTGTTTCGGTGCCGCCTACACTTTCGTCGCTCAGCGGTTCGTCGCGCACGAGTGGCCCATCGAGCAGAGAGAATCGGACTCCATCGACGACGCGGCGGTAGTCAACGTGATGCTGCAAAGCGCCCTTCACGCGGTGCCCGAGGGCGTTGCCATCGGCGTCGCGATGGCCGTGCGCTTCGAGCTTGGTCTGTTCGTCGCGCTCGCACTGGCCGTTCACAACGTGGCGGAAGGAACGGCGTTGGCTGCCGCGCTCCGGCGACGAGGCCTGTCGCTGTTTCAAGCGGCGATGATGTGCATACTCTCCGAGTTGCCTCAGCCGATGCTCGCCGTGGCCGCGTTTTTGATCACTTCCGAGAGCCGAGCCCGACTTGCCCTCGGGCTCGGCGTCGCCGCGGGCGCTCTGATCCATCTGGTTCTGACTGAGCTGCTACCGATCTGCTACAGGCAGTCCGATCGCCGCGCCGTCGCCCTGCTGGTCAGCGGATCGACGGGACTCGTCGTGCTGCTCAAAGGGTTCCTCGCTTGACCGGGCGCATCAGATGCTGAGCCAGATTCTGATCGTCCTGGCGCTCGGATCGGTGACGGCGCTCGCGACCGGCCTGGGAGCTCTGCCTTTCATTTTCATCTCGAACGTGCGCGAGCAAACCGTCGCGCGTCTGAACGCCGTCGCGGGCGGCTTGATGCTCGGAGCCAGCTTCCAGCTGATCCTCGAAGGCAGCTCGTACGGCCCCTGGCAGACGATCGTCGGCGCGGCCGTGGGCGTCGCGGTGATCCTGTTTGGCGAGCAGTGGCTGGAAGCGAGGCCGCCGCGGTCGGCGAGGCTGTCGCGCCAGATGCTGCTGCTGGTTTCGGTCATGACGCTGCACTCGTTTTCCGAAGGGATCGCCGTCGGGGTCGCGTTCGGCGGCGGCGAGAAGCTCGCTGGTATGATCACGGCCGCGATCGCCGTTCACAACATTCCGGAAGGTCTGGCGATCTCCGCCGTGATGCGACCCAAAGGCGCCAGCGTGCTGACCTGCGCGGCCTGGAGCATCTTCTCCTCGCTGCCGCAGCCGCTGATGGCGGTACCGGCGTTCTTGTTCGTTGACACCGTGCGACCGCTCTTGCCGTACGGATTGGGCTTTGCAGCCGGAGCCATGGTGTTCATGGTCTTCTTCGAGCTGATGCCGGAGGCGTACGCCAAGACCAGCGCCGAGTCCGTGGGCCTTCTGGTCAGCGTGACGCTGGCGTCGATGATCCTGCTGCAGCAGTTCCTCTAGGTCCAAGACCGCGAGCGCAGGGGACTCGGAAGGGCTGTAACGAATCTGTGACAAACGGCGCGCGGGCAGACCCTCGAGTCCTCCGCCTGCGCTCGCATGCTAGCCTGAGCGCGTGGGAAACCGGCAGAACCAACGGATCGCCGTCGTCGAGGACGATCCCGACATCGCCGAGCTGCTCGGCCTGCACCTGACGAAGGCGGGCTTCGTGGTCGACCTGTTCGGCCGGGGCGACTCTGCTCTCGCCGCCTTCGGCAAGCGCCCGCCCGATCTCGTGTTGCTGGATCTGATGCTGCCCGGACTCGACGGGCTGGAGCTGTTCCGGCTGCTCAGAAACGACGCCCGTACGCGCTCCGTGCCGGTCATCATGCTGACCGCACGGGCCGAGCAGACCGATCGGATCGTCGGATTGGAGCTCGGCGCGGACGACTACGTGACCAAGCCGTTCAGCCCGCGCGAGGTGGTGCTGCGCGTCAAGGCCGTGTTGCGACGCAGTCCGCAACCGGCGATGGAAGCGGGGCAGCCGCAGGTGCTCGATTTTGGCGCGTTGCGTATCGTGCCCGACGAGCACCGGATCGATCTGGCCGGTCGGCCAGTCTCGCTGACGGCCACGGAGTTCCGGCTGCTGAGCTTTCTCGCCGGACGCGCCGGTCGGGTCCAATCCCGCGATAGGCTGCTGGCCGAGGTCTGGGGTTACTCGGAGGGTGTCGACAGCAGAACGGTCGACACGCATGTCCGGCGCCTGCGCCGCAAACTCGGTTCCGAAGCTGAGCGCATAGAGACCGTCATTGGCGTCGGCTATCGCTTCCGCAGCTGACGCGCGTCGCCGGCTCGTTCGGGACGGAAACGCTCCTCAGTGCTTGTGCAGGTCCTTGTGCATCAGCTGGCGGCTCTTCGCGAGCCGCTCCGCGGCGGGCAGCCCGCGCAATCGTGCGCTCAGGCCCGCATCCGCTTCCTGCTCCAGCTTGCCGATGACGATGTCGATCAGGCGTGCGGGGATCCCGCCAGCCTCGTAGAAGCCCCGGTCTCGCCGCAGCAACTCGGCGGCAGCCACCGCCGTCGTCGGAAGCTCCGGCAGCGCGGTGAGCCGTGCGGCATCACCGGCGAAATCAGCGGCCACTTCAAGTTCGCGCGCCGTCTGCAGTGCGCTCGCCGAGACGAGGCCTTCCGCGACACACGCCGTGACGGCCGCCAGCAGCAGGTGCGTGAACGCGCTGCCGTCCGGCCCCCGATACTCGATCGTCGGTCGCGAGAGATCCTCCAGCGCCGGAGATTGCTCGCCAGGATTCATCGCAAGGTCCACTCTCGCGTTGGTCCGGAAGCTGAGCGGGACGCGGATCAAGCTCAGCCGATTGCGGCGACCCCAACACACGCGCGTCGGCGCCTCCTGCCCCGGAACGAGCCGCAGATAACTCGCTGCTACCGTGTTGCCGAAACCGCTCAGCGATCGTGCGCGCTCGAGAAGGCCACCTATCAGCCGCAGCGCGGGCTCGGACAAGCCACCGTCGCCTTGCTCGACGAGATTCGTTCCTTGCTTCTCGATCGCGAGATGCAGGTGAAGCCCACTGCCTGCCATCCCCTCATCGAGCTTCGGTAGGAAAGTCACCGAGGCCCCGCACCGATCGGCGATGACTCGGATCAGCCAGCGCGACACGGGCAACCAGCATCCGAGATCCTCGATCGGCATCAAGTCGAACTCTATCTCGTGCTGTTCCACGCGCCGCCCGTCCAGCTCGCGATCGTTCGATTCGATCTTGTCGATGTAGCCCACCTCGCTGTGCGCGTACTTCACCGCTCCGGTGATCTTTCCGATGATGCGAAGCATTTCGTCGACGACCGCTCGTCCGTGCAGATACGGCTCACTCTGCTGGTAGCTGCGCTGTGCGCGGCCAGAGAAGCGATCGTTGGCTCTGTCGAGAATCAGATAGAACTCGAGCTCGGCGAGGGCCATCAATCGCAGAGCAGAATCGGACTGAAGTCGCTCGGCGGCGGCGATCAGCACGTTGTCCGGTGTCACGGCGCATGGGACTCCATGATGATCGGCGAACCGGCAAACGATGTCGAGCTCGTCTGCCGTCCACGGATTGGGAAACGCCCAGCGGTACACCGGCACGACGTAAAGATCACTCGCTCCGGGATCGAACAGACCGGGAAACAGGCTGGAGCCATCGACCCGCTCGCCAGCCGCGAGAATCTGATCGAGCCGTCGGCGGTCGTTGATTGGTACGCGCAGCTCACGCAGCTTTCCGTCGAGAGCAGGGAAGCGCAGATTGACGATGCGTAGACCGTCCTGCTCACAGATGGTGATCAGATCCTCGCGCTGCTATTCACCGGGCAGCTTTCCGAGGCGCCGGACCAAAGGGCGCACATCGGAAGACAGAAGACCCCGCTGCTGGTTCATCACGCCTCCTCGCGCGATGCTGGCGGACATCACCGCCGCAAATCATCTCCAGGATGAAGCAAGATCGGCAGACTACGTGCGCCGGCGCGAGCGTCCGCGTCGCGTCCGACGACGGCCAGGCCGCCGTGAAGGATCTGAAGGTTGTGAAGAGCTGGACGCCGTTGTCGCTTCCGTTCTCTGATCGGCGGCGGTCAGCAGCTCGTCGAGCACGATCTCCATCGCGCGCAACCTGTCGGCGCCCGCCGACTGCAGCCAGGCCGCGAAACGGCGCAGCATCCGCACGTGCCTCGTCGTGTACAGCTCGCCGTCTGCCGAGTCCTCATCGGCGATCTCCGTGCGAATCAGGTCGAGCAGGCAATGACCGCTGGCCGACACCGGGCAGACCCCCTGGCGCGGCTCGTCGGTCGGCGTGGGTGCGTCGATCTCTTCGAGAGGCATTTTCAATGCCTCGGCGATCCGCACGACGGTGCGAAAAGTCGGCTGCACCTTGCCCGTCTCGATTCGCGAGAGGTAGGACGCCGCGATGCCCGCTCGCCGCCCGACGGTGCGCTGAGAGAGGCCGCGTTGGAGCCGGGCCGCCGCCAGCCGGCGACCCACGTCGGGAAGCTCTGGAGGTGGCTGCGGGGGAAGCGGAGACTCAGGTGTCATCGAAGGGCCCCCTCGATGCCATATATGTGTACCCACTGCCTACCACCTCGGCCCACAAAGCGCAAGAGGGTGCGCACCGTGGCGCGCGGGGTCCTCGAGCGTGATGAGTCGGCGCCACGAGGTGGCGCACAACTCCGAGACCGTCGCAGTAAGGTCCGCCCATCTGGTCGGCGCGGGACTTCTGCATCACCGAGACCGTTCTATGTGGCTCCTGAAATCACGAACGGACCCGCAAGAGCGCTGGCGAAAGGCGGCGCGAGGACTAGGATGTCTGCGAAGGGGAACACCACGGTGTGGTCGTCTCGGAAGGGGGAAACATGAAACGAGAAACGATGCGTGCCGTCATCACAGCGGCCGCTGTGATCGTCATCACACTGTCGACACACGGCTCCGCGTGGGGCTGGAGTCCCGAGCGGCGAGAGCCGCGCGCAAGCGGGCTCGAGTATGCGACGTTCCAGGGCGATGCCGCGCTGCAGCAGCTCGTACCGTACCCGTTGCCGGTGCCGACCCAGCCACAGCCTCCACTTATCGAGGCCGAAGGGCTGCAGCTCGTCGGTTTCACGACCGAGGTGCTGTCTGGAGGTCGGGGAGTGCTCAACTACACGCTGGCTTGCCAACGCGAGTTTGGCGGTAGTCGAATGTGCACGGTTTCCGAGGTCAGCCAGACGCTGTTCGTTCCCGCGACGCCGCCCGCCGGATACGCATGGGTGCAGCCGCTTCCCGAACAGCAGGTTCTTGCCCAGCAGGACTGCGAAGGGTGGACATCGATGTCGATGTTGGACAGCGGCACGACAGTCGCTCTCGGCGCGGAGTGCTATGGCGGGATCAAGACACAGCCCTGCGGCCGTCAGCTTCCCGTGGCCTGCTGTGCGGACGCGGACAGCTTCGAGCCGTAAGGAAACCAGAACATGTCCATCGGACCACAGCGATGGCGCTCCCTCTTCGTCGGACGTTCGGCTCTCGTAGGTCTGTCATCTCGGGTTGATGCCTGACGGCCGGGGTCACTCCCCGGTGCGGGTCCGTGAAATCGGCCCGTTCCGATCTCTTTTTGTCCGCGCGCACGGTGCTGGCCCACTGGCGGCGATCGGACCTAGTGTTGTCCCGTGGCTAGCGCGGTGCCGGAGGTGCTCGCGGGTGGCGCCGCGAGGCGCCAGCCCGATGCGATCCGTCGATTCGATCCGTCAGACGTTTCGCCG
Source organism: Acidobacteriota bacterium (assembly GCA_020350085.1). Classification (GTDB taxonomy): domain Bacteria; phylum Acidobacteriota; class Polarisedimenticolia; order J045; family J045. Next base: position 3,342,189 of record CP070706.1, on the reverse strand, counting down.
GTCGCTGAGCTGCACCGCCGCGTCTTCAACACGGCGCCGCGCATGGATCGGGCGCTGGCGGCCGATTACGCGGCCTACTTCGACGAGGTTTTCTTTCGGCACCCCTGGACGGACCTCGATGTCGGCTCGCTCGTCATGCAGGACGCCACCGGCATCAGCGGCTTTCTGGGGGTCGTGCCCCAGCCGATGGTCTATGACGGCACGCGCTTGATCGCCGCTCGCTGCACACAGCTCGTCGTCGATGCGGAGGCGCGGCGCCGGCTCGTCGGGGTACGCCTGCTGCGCGAGCTGATGCAGAGTGCTGCGGACCTGGTCATTGCCGACGAGGCCAACGACGCCGCCCGCCGCATCTGGGAAGGGCTCGGGGGCGTGACGTCGAGACTCTTCAGCCTGTACTGGGCGTGCGCTCTGCGGCCCGCTCGGCTGGCCGCAGACTGGATCGGCCGCGGGCGCGGCATGGCGGCGGTGGCATGGATGGCGCGTCCGGCGGCGGCGCTGATCGACCGGCTGCTGCTGCGCGCGAAGCGCGACCCTTCGCGTTCGCAGGCGTCCTCGACCCGCATCGAGCCACTCGATCCGAGCCGAGTCGCGGATTTCTTCGAAAGGGCTGTGCGGCAGGAGGCCATCCGGCCGGTCTATGACGAGTCCGCGTTGCGGTGGGTGCTTGATCGCGCTCGCCGTCCGGCGGACGCGGGCCGGATCGAGGCCTGGCAAGTGTGCGATGCGGAAGAAAAGCCGATCGGATGGTTCATCTACGGCACCGGTACAGAAGGGATGGGCGAGGTGCTGCAGCTCGCCGCGCTGCCCGGCAGAGAGCCTCCCGTGCTCGAGCAGCTCTTCGAGCACGCTCGTCGCGGCCCTTCCCCCGCGATCCGCGGTCGGTTCGAGCCTCGCTTCTGGCAGCCCTTGACCCGTACCCCTGGTCTGCTGCACCGTCGAGGACCGTGGGTCTTGGCCCACGCGCGGGACCGCGAGGTGTTGCATGCCTTCGAGGCCGGCCGCGCGTGGTGCACGCGCTTGGAGGGTGAGTGGTGCCTGCGATTTCGCTGAACACCACACCGCCAACCCAGCCGAAGGACCGTCGCAACGCGCGCCAGAAAGACCTCGCGCTGCGCGTCGATCTCATGGACGATCCGACCCAGCTCGAGCAGCTGGCTGAGGACTGGGACCGCCTCGCGGCCCAGGCCGTGATCCCTACGGTCTGCCTCGGCTTTTGCTGGCAGGCGGCCTGGGTCGAGCAGTTCCTCACGCCCGGGCGCGAGCTATTCGTGCTGGTCGTCCGGCGCGAGGGGCGCATCATCGGTCTGGCCCCCTGGTATCGTCTCCGCCGGCGCATCATCGGGCTCTCGCTCAAGGAGCTGCGGCCGATCGGTGCGCCGGAAACGGCGTCCGACTATCTCGACGTGCTCTCCGCCCCAGGCCAGCAGGCCGACGTGGCCGCGGCGCTGTACGAACATCTCCACACGCGTGCGGCGAGCTCGTGGGACCTGCTCTCGCTAGAGGACATTCCCGCAGACTCGGCCTTCGCCATGCACGTGATGCGGCGGCTCGATCAGGACGGCAGGTCGTTCGAGCTGGAGCCGCGCGCTTATTGCCCGATCGCGAGACTCCCGGACGATCCCGAGCTGTTGCTCCGTGGTTTGTCGTCGAATCGCCGCGAGCAGTTTCGCCGCCATCGGCGTCTTCTCGAAAAGCGCGCCCGTCTCGAGCAGCGCGCGATCACCGATCTCGACGCGCTCGCCGCCGAGCAGCTCGAGGCGCTGCTCGAGCCACTGCTGAGGCTGCATCGTCGTCGCTGGCCGGAGTACGACCTGCGCGTGTACGGGTTCCTGAGCCGCGTCATCGCTCGCATGCGAGCCTGCGGCACGCGCCAGACTAACGAGGATCTGTCCGCTTCGAGCCGGGCCAGACTGGACTACCTGCTGCTCGACGGTCGCGAGATCGGGGGGCTCTTGCACTTCGACACTCAGGGCCGGCGCGAAATGTACTTGATAGGTGTCGATCGCGACGCACACCCTCGCGTCAGTGTGGGCAACGTGCTCGTCGGGATGAATCTGCAGCAGGCCGTGGCTGACGGTGTCGGCGAGTACGACTTCATGAAGGGCGTGGAAACCTACAAGCTGCACTGGTCTCAAGCGGGCCGGCGCACGCTCGTCTTGCGCCTGATGCGTCCCCGGAGCGTTGCGGTGATGGCGTGGTGGCTCGTGCGTCAGCTCAAAGCCGGCATGCGCCTCGTACTGCGATAGCGCTCTCGCCGCAGCGGACGATCCACGCGTTCATCGCCGATCAGCCACCGAGCAACTGCTGTTTGAAGCGCTCCACGCCCGTGACGATCTGTATCAGATCCGTCATGTTGTTGGGAAAGCCGAAGCGCGGCAGCCGGAACCTGGCCAGCGGATCGGCATCGAGCGGCGCGTCCTCGACGTGGTCATGCTCGGTACTGAGCGCTCCCCACAGACCACAGTCTGCGACCAGCCGCATCGCACGATCGTCGAAGTCCTGCCGCCGGCCGTTGGGGAAGCAGAACACGGGGACCGGATCGACGAGCTCGCTCTGCAGGCGCCGCCACGAGCCCTCGATCTCGTCGCGAGCCCGGCCGTCGTCGAGCCGGGAGAGAATCGGGTGAGTCAGCGAGTGGGGCCCAAAGCTGACGAGAGAATCCTCCAGCGAGCGAGCCTGCTCCCAGCTCATCGGCAGGTAAGGGCGTCGAGGCTGGCGGGGCAGATCGACTTGCAGCGAAGCGGCTAGCTGCTCGATGCTGCTGCGGCGGACCTCGTCGGGGACATCCTTGAGCTTCCACGTCAGTGCGTGCTGGCAGGCGTCGCGCTCCGTGTCTGTCTGCCATCGGTAGCTCGTCTCTTCCGTGCCGAGCGAGAGCGTGACCGCGCGCCGCTCGGTGTGTCGGAAGAGGTGCTCGATCTGGTCCCACCAGAGCATGACGTCGCCGTCCAAGAAGCTCGCCACCGGAAAGATCGTCACCGAGCAGCTCAGCTCGCGGAACAGCGGGGCCGCAATCGTGGCGTGGTCCAGATAGCCGTCGTCGATCGTGAACACGACGCCGTGACGGATCGGCCGCCCCTCACCGGACAGCGCGCGCGTCAGGCGGCGGAGCGAGATCAGCTCGAAGCCCGCGCGGCGTAGCCACGCGATCGCCTGGCGAACGAACTCGGGAGCGTGCCCGGGGCCGCCGTGCTCGGGATCGCTGAAGCGGTGCAGCATGAAGATGGTCGCGAGATTGCCGGAGCGCGGCAACAGCACGTTTCGCAGGAAACGGCGCGCAAACGCGCGGGCCACCGTTCTTTTCAACGAGGCTTCTGCCATGGCCTGGCCGTCCCGTGCCATCCGTCGCGCAACCGGGCGCGCGCTGAGCCGCCCCCTGAGAGAGAAACCTCGGCGGAGCGCGGCTGCGATGCCAGCCGAAGCGCCCCGTGCGCAGCTCGTCGCGGTGCGAGTCGTCACGGACCTGTCACAAAGCTGTCGGCGCCTCGTGACAAGCTTACCGGAGCATCTGCCGAGGATTCGCGGCACGGGTCGGAGTACCGATCGGTCACCCTGGAGATTTTGATTCTGTGCGTATTTGTTCGAAAACGATCGAGACGGCGTCGTCGCGAGAAAGGCTGGTGGTACGATGCCCCGACATTGCAGCCAAGCAGCGGGTCACGCCAGTCTCGAGAACGGCGCCGTGCGCCATTTTCGGCCCGTCACGAGGCGATCGTGCTCCGCACCAGGAACGGACGGAAGCCAGCGGCAATGAACTCGCGATCCCTCGACCCACCTCCTCAGCAGCCCGAGAGCCTCTCCGCCGAGACCGGCACCGTTGCCGCTGCCGCTCCCGCCCCCGCATCGACGATTCTCGACATCGACGGGCTCTCGCTGTGGTACGGCGAGAAGCGGGCCCTGACGGACGTCACGCTGACGGTTCCGAAGCAACAGATCACCGCCTTCATCGGGCCTTCCGGTTGCGGCAAGTCGACGCTGCTGCGCTGCATCAACCGGCTTAACGACCTGCTCGACGTGCGTATCGAAGGCAAGGTCTTCTTCGAGGGCCAAGACATCTACGCTCCGAGCATCGACGTCAACGCGCTCCGCAAGCGGATCGGGATGGTGTTTCAAAAGTCGAACCCGTTCCCGAAGACGATTTACGAGAACGTCGCCTATGGGCCGCGGATCCACGGCGTCGCGAACAAGGCGCAGCTCGACGAGATTGTCGAGCGCAGCTTGCGGCGCGCGGCGCTGTGGGACGAGGTCAACGACCGGCTGGCCGATATCGCCTTGGGCCTCTCGGGTGGCCAGCAGCAGCGGCTCTGTATCGCGCGGGCCATCGCCGTCGAGCCCGAAGTGGTGCTGCTCGACGAGCCTTGTTCAGCGCTCGACCCGGTGGCCACCGCCCGTATCGAAGACCTGATGCAAGAGCTCAAGCAGGACTACACGCTGGTGATTGTCACACACAACATGCAGCAGGCATCGCGCGTCTCGGACAACACGGCGTTCATGTACCTCGGAGAGCTGATCGAATACGGCAGAACGGAGAGCTTGTTTCTCAATCCGACCAAGAAGCAGACAGAGGACTACATCACGGGTCGCTTCGGATGACGAGACGCCAGCCGCCCGCCAAGTACGGGCTCGAGTCCGAGCCAACGCCGTCCTCGGGCGGAGGAAGAACAGCGATGGAACGCCACTTCGAGCACGATCTCGAGACCCTCTCGGCCAGGTTGCAGCAACTCGGCGGGATGGTCGAGGAAGCGATCGGCCGCTCGATCGAGGCTCTCGTCAATCGAGACGCCGAGCTCGCGAGAAGCGTCATTCGTGACGATGAGCGAGTCGACCAGCTCGAGCTGACCATTGACCAGCTCGCGATGCAGATCTTCGCGCGCTATCAGCTGGCGGCGCGCGATCTGCGCTTCGTCGCGACGGCGATCAAGATCACGCCCGATCTCGAGCGCATCGGCGATCACGCCGTGAACGTCTGCGAACGGGCTCTGGAGCTGCTCGAGGAGCCGCCGCTCAAGCCGTTGATTGACCTGCCGTTGATGGCTCGTCGCGCCCAAGAGATGTTGCGGCGTGCCCTCGACGCGTTCGTCAACCACGATGCCGACGAAGCGCGCGCCGTGATCATGATGGACGACGAGCTCGACCAGCGCATGGAATCGATCTTTCGCGAGCTGCTGTCCTACATGATGGACGATCATCGCACGATCTCTCGCGCGCTTCGGTTGACTTTCTTGGCGAAATACTTCGAGCGGATCGGTGATCAGGCGACGAACATCGCCGAGATGATCGTCTACATGGTCGAGGGGCGCGTGATCAAGCACCCGCGGCTTTCGACCGACGCTTGACAACTCCGTGAGCCTGCCCAGCAAGCTTCTGTTCACGCTGCTCGCCGCGGCGAGCCTGCTCGGTGCCATGGCGGGCCTGGCCGCGCTCAGCTGGCTGCCGGAAGATGGTGCGGCATCTCCCGGTCTTCTGCTCGGCACGTGGTTCGCCGGTCTCGTGTTGCTGTCGCTGATCGCATGGCTGCTGGTCTCGAGCTGGACGCGCCGCGTGGCGCGGATCGCTCGCGCTGCGAACGCCGTCGCGCGAGGAGCGCTCGAGCAGCAAGTCCCGAGCGGTGAAGCCGGCGAGCTCGGCCAGCTGGCGGCAGCGCTCGATCTGTTGCGCAGCCGGGTGGCGGCGCGCATCGCGGCGCAAAGCCAGCAGCTAGAGCTGCTCGATTCCGTCCTCGGTGGTGTGACCGAAGGCGTGCTGCTCGTCGATCGTGAGGGCCGCGTCGGGCTCGCCAACGACGCGATGCGGGCCATCATCGCCACCGTGCATGATCCCACCGGCCGCCGATTGGCGGAGGTCTACCGCCACCCGGACTTCCTCGAGGCCGTCGGGCGGGTGCTCCGGCGCGGCCAACAGCAGCGAGAACGAATGATCGAACGGCACGGCT
>CP070706.1:3329478-3336157 GCA_020350085.1 Acidobacteriota bacterium | reverse complement strand
ACGGCGCGGCCGGTCCGATGCAGATGGCGTCGTCGAACTCTTCCAGCCAGGGTGCCTCGCGATCGGCTTCGCTATACGCAACGACCGTCTCGATGCCTAGGCGTCGGCACGTCCTCGCGATGCGCACCGCGACCTCGCCCCGATTGGCGACCATGAGTCGCTTGAACATGGGCCGCATTATAGGTGGATCGCCCGGGACTCCCCGTGCGCTGAGGATTTCGGACCTCCTCCGAGGGGCTGCGGCGAGCCGCGGTCAGACCTCGTCGGGAAACAGCACCGTGTCGCGTGCGGTCGGCAAGCCCAGTAGGAGGGCCACGAGCCGATCGACCCCCAGGGCGATGCCGACCGCCGGTGGATGACCGGATTCGAGTGCGGCGAGGAAAGCTTCGTCGAGGCGCGGAACCTCGCGCCCGGCCCGCGCTCGCGCTGCCCGGTCTGCTTGATGACGACGACGCTGCTCGGCCGGGTCGGTCAGCTCGTCGAACGCGTTGGCCAGCTCGATCCCTGCGGCGTAGACCTCGAAGCGAAGCGCCACGGGCCAGCGCGGGTCTTCTTGCACCCGCGCCAGCGCCGCCTGCGACGCCGGGTAGTCGCTGACGATCGACAGCCGGCCCCGGCCCAGACGAGGTTCGACGCGCTCGACCATCAGGCGGAAGAACAGATCGTCCCAGTCGTCCTTCTCGTCGGTGTGCAACCCGAGCTGTTCGAGCGCTGCCGCGAGCGCGTCCCGCTCACGCAGCCGAGCCAGGTCGATGCCGGTATAAAGCGAGACGGCTTCACGGACGGTGAGTCGTTCGGCGGGCTGGCGCAGATCGCATCCCGCGAACGCGGACAGGTCACGCCCGCAGGCGCGCGTGACGTGACGCAGCAGTTGTTCGACGTCGTCCACGAGAACATCGAGCGGTTCGTGAGCGCGATACCACTCGAGCAACGTGAATTCTGACAGATGCCAAGGACCGCGCTCGTCGCCGCGGAACGCGCGTGCGAGCTCGAATACGCGGCACGCCCCCGCGGCCAGCAATCGCTTGAGGTGCAGCTCGGGGCTCGTGGCCAGCCAACGATCGTCCCCTGCGGGCAACGCGACGAGGTGCGGCTCGAGCCCCGGGCAGACGACTCGTCGTGGTGTAGAGACCTCGATGAAACCGCGTTGGGCGAAGAACTCGCGGATGGCGCCTGTGATCCGCGAGCGTTCACGCGCGACCCGAAGTCGATCCCTCAGACCCTCGTCGGCGGCAGCGGGCGGGCCGCGGCGCACGGCGAGCTTCTCGACGTGCAACAGCCCATAGCGCTCCCCTCGCGCTACGAGACGACCCTGGATCAGATCTCCCTCGTTCGTGCCGGAAGGGGGGTCGAGGTCGATGGCGTCGGACAGATCGACGAGCTGCCACATATCACCGGCGCGCTCCACGCGCCCCACCACGTCGGCGGAGTGTGCCCCCGCCCTCAGCCGCGCGACAGCGGCGGACAGACGCGCCTTGCGGCCCATTCAGCGCTTCACACGCTCGACGTACTGCCCCGTGCGCGTGTCGATCTTGATCCACTCACCCTGGCTGACAAATAACGGCACTTGAACGGAAGCACCGGTCGAGAGCCTGGCTGCCTTCATCGTGCTCGACTTGGTGTCGCCTTTGACGCCCGGCTCGGTCTCGACGATCTCCAGCTCGACGAAATTGGGCAGGTCGAGCGAGATCGGCTTGCCATTGTGGAACAGCATGCTGACCTCGAGGTTCTCGATCAGCCACTGACTCGACTCGCCCACCTGATCGGCGCTCAGAGCGATCTGCTCGTACGTCGACGTGTTCATGAAGTGGTACTGCCCGTCCGCCTCGTAGAGGTATTCCATGGGGCGTTCTTCGAGCTGGCAGCGGTCGATCTTCTCCCCCGAGCGCCAGGTTCGATCGAGGACCAGGCCGGTGATCAAGCTCTTCAACTTGCATCGCGTGAAGGCGTTCCCCTTGCCGGGCTTGACGAACTGAGCGTCGGTGATGACGTAGGGCTCGCCGTCGATCTCGACCTTGAGGCCTTTCTTCAGGTCACTGGTTTCGTACACGACTAACCTCGATGTGGCTCGACGGCTCGCTGGCGGCGTCCGCGCCTCCAGCGAGCGACTCCGAACTTGAGACAGCGGGCGACCCCCCGGCCGGACCGGCATTATAGGCGGTCGGTGACCGAGTGGGGCACGCTTCTCGGGCAGACCAGCTCCGGACCGGGTCCGTGAGGAACCCCGCTCGAGCACCGAGCGAGGGCGGACTGGTGAGAAGGGACAGATGGGCCGGCTCGCGGGCAGTTCCGCTCGAAGAGGCTGCTCGCCGACTCGGCGTCGCCTGGGACGAGACGGCACGTCGCGCCGCCCGTCGTTTTCCGCTGCGCTTTCCCGAGCCGTACCTAGACCTCGCTCGCGACGGCGATGCGGAAGAGCTGATTCGCAGGATCGGCTGGCCGGAGCCGGAGGAGATTGGCCCCGACCCCGAGGCTATCGACGACCCGGTCGGGGAGCGCCACGGCAGGCCGCATCCGTTCGTGATCCGCAAGCACCAAGACCGGGCGCTGTTGCTGCTCACGTCGCGCTGCCATTTCTACTGCCGGTTCTGTTTCAGGGCAGGTCACCGCGCGGACCCGAGCGACGAGCAGCTGCGCGAGGCGATCGAGCTGCTGGCCGAGACCGGGGGGATCCGCGAGGTGATCCTCACCGGAGGCGATCCGCTGGTTCTCGGCGACGAGCGGCTCGGCGAGATCCTCCGCGAACTCGGCCGCGTGCCGCAGCTCGCGACCGTGCGCCTGCACACGCGAGCGCCGGTTCACGATCCACCGAGGGTGACGCCCCATCTGGTCCGTACGCTCGTCGAGAGCAGCCCTGCCCGATTGTGGATCGCGCTGCACACGACTCACCCCCGCGAGCTGGCGGCAGGCTTTCTCCGGGCGGTGCGTCTGCTGCGCGAGGCGGGCGTTCCTCTTCTCAATCAGACCGTGCTGCTTGAGGGGGTCAACGCCGAAGTCGGCGTGCTGGCGGAGCTGTTCGGCACGCTCTATCAACACGGCGTCAGGCCGTACTACCTGCACCACCCCGATCGGATCGCCGGCACGGCACGATTCCGCGTCAGGATCGAGGATGGACTGGACATTCACCGCCAACTCCGCGTCCGGCTTCCCGGTCCGGCGGTGCCGCAATACGTTCTCGATCTCCCAGACGGAACGGGTAAGGTCCCCGTCGATTGGCTGCAGCAGGACGGGCCCGGTCGCTGGGTCTATCGCGCCCCGGATGGGGATCACCGCTACCTCGACATTGATCGGCCGCGGAGAGAGAGCCTCGCGCCGGGCCCGCGCCTCCGGTAGCCCGATCTGACGATCCGCTTCGCCCGGGATACGAGAAAGACCGCTATCGAGTTCAGATTTGCGCTTCGGGCGTCTGTGGGCCAGCCTGAAGGGCGTTTCGAGAACGAAGCAAGACAAGGAGACGAAGAATGCTCAAGCCGATACTGCCGCTCGTGGTCGCGGCGCTGGTGAGCTTGCTCGCCACACCCGTGCCCGCAGGCGCCCAGGAGTTCGTCGTCGATGGAACGCACTCGAGCGTGACGTTCAAGATCCGCCATCTGCTGACCAAGGTCAGCGGGCTGTATCGTGAGTTCGCAGGCAAGATCGTCTACGATGCCGACGAACCCACCGCGTCATCGGTCAACTTCACGATCGAGGCCGACAGTATCGACACCAGAAACGAGAAGCGCGACGAGCACCTGCGCTCGCCGGATTTCTTCGACGTAGCGAACCATCCCCAGCTGACGTTCAACAGCATCAAAGTCGAGGCTAAGGGTTCCGATCGGCTGCTGGTCACGGGAGAGCTGTCGATTCGTGGCGTCACCAAGCCGATCACGGTTCCGGTCGAGGTACTCGGCGTGATGAAAACGCCGCGCGCTCTGAAGGCCGGTTTCCAGACCTCGTTCACCATCAACCGCAAAGACTTCGGTGTGAGCTGGAACAGAATGCTCGACCAGGGCGGCGTGGTTCTCGGTGACGAGGTGACGATCGAGATCGACATCGAAGCGGACGGTAAGCTGCCTGACGAGGCAGGCGCCGGCGAGTAGGCTTGCCGCTCGCCTCGAGACGTGCCATGGCCCGATCCCTGAAGGTGCTGCTGCGTAAGCTCATCGACTATGCCGGGCTGTTCCCGCCGGCCCGCCTTCCGCTCGACGAGGCGATCGGCAACTACGCCCGCTACCGCCGGCAGCCCGAGGCCTGGATGCTGGGCCGATTCATCTGTCCGGCCAGTCGCCTCGAGCCACTCGAACAGCACGCCGCTTTGCTCGACGGCGGGCAGCCGTTCGCGTTCTCGGTGTTGGCCAGCGGCGGGATCGACCAACCGGTGTTGCTCGAGACGCTTCGAGCCGACCTCGAGGCGATCAATCGCTTCGTCGAGCGGCGCGGCGAGCGAGTCGCGCCGGAGCTGATCGAGATCAAGCTGCCGGCGGGCCTGGGGGACGACGATGCCATTCGGACGCTCGTTGCTCGCGCCGCGGTGCTGTTGGACGAGTGCTCGCCGATGGCGCTGTCGCCATTCTACGAGGTCAGCATAGAAGGCAGCTGGCGAGAGAAGATCGACGCTGCGGTGTGCGCGCTCTCGCTGCACAACCTCGAGCGACGCGAGAAAGGCGAAGCAGCCGGAACGCCCAGGGCAGGGGTCAAGCTGCGCTGCGGGGGAGCAAGCGCAGCAGACTACCCCAGCCCGGAGCAGATCGCTCACACGCTGATAGCTTGTCGGGACGCGAAAGTGCCGTTCAAGGCGACCGCAGGATTGCATCATCCGATCCGTCACTTCAACGAGCCGGCTGAGGCGACGATGCACGGTTTTCTCAACGTGTTTGGTGCGGGAGTACTGGCACACGCTCTTGGTCTGAGTGAACAGCACGTCGTCGATATCGTCGCGGATCAGGACGTGGAATCGTTCGCATTCGATGACGAAAGGCTGGCGTGGAGATCCTTCAGCGCGGATCTCGACGCCATCGCCGAAGCTCGCGACCGGATGATGATCTCCTTCGGCAGCTGCAGCTTCGACGAGCCGCATCATGACTTGCGTCAGCTCGCACTTCTGTGACGAACGGTTCGACGCCCGGAGCGAGTCGGCCATGAGGCTGCGCGAAAGGATCGACAGATGACCGACCGACGACTGAACCGCACGCATCGGGCGGATCTTCGCTCGTTCGTGCCCGTTCCAGCCGATTCACACTTCCCGATCCAGAACTTGCCCTTTGGCGTGTTTCGCCCCAGGGCAGGCTCTTCTGGCCGAGTCGGTGTCGCGATCGGCGAGCACGTGCTCGATCTGTCGGTGATCGAGCAGGCGGGTCTCTTGTCATCGGCGGGGCTCGCCGGCTCGTCGCTGTTCCGCCAAGCGAGTCTCAACCCGTTCATGGCACTCGGGCCATCGGCCTGGAGTTCGGTGCGTGCGCGGGTCTCGGAGCTCTTGCGCGAGGACGAACCGACGCTGCGCGATGCGGGCGTGCTGCGGGATCGAGCGCTGCTGCCGCTGCGAGGCGTCGAGCTGATGCTGCCTGCCGAGATCGGTGACTACACGGATTTTTACTCGTCGAGACACCACGCCTTCAACGTTGGATCGATGTTCCGTGGGCCCGACAACGCACTGATGCCGAACTGGGTGCACTTGCCGGTGGCCTATCACGGACGGGCAAGCTCGATCGTCGTGAGCGGCACGAGCGTGCACCGGCCCAAAGGCCAGACGATGCCCGAAGGCGCGAGTCGGCCGGTCTATAGCCCCAGTCGTCTGGTGGACTACGAGCTGGAAATGGGCTTTTTCGTCGGGCCGGGAAACGAGCTCGGCTCGCCGATTCCCGTCGAGGGAGCGGCCAACCACATCTTCGGCCTGGTGTTGGTCAACGACTGGAGTGCACGCGACATCCAGAAGTGGGAGTATCAACCGCTCGGACCGTTTCTTTCGAAGAACTTCGCGACGAGCATCTCGCCGTGGGTCGTCACGCTCGAGGCCTTGGAGCCGTTTCGCTGCGCCGGTCCAGTGCAGGACCCCGAACCTCTCGACTACTTGGCGAGTCCGGGCGAGTGGTCCTACGACATCAAGCTCGAGGTCTGGCTCGAGACCCATGGTCTCGAGCAGCCGCACAGGCTCTCGCTGGGCAACTTCAACGATCTGTACTGGAACGTCCGCCAGCAGCTTGCTCATCACACCATCTCCGGCTGCAACGTGAGGCCGGGAGACCTGATGGCTTCAGGCACGATCAGTGGAGCTGCGAAATCGTCCCGTGGCTGCCTGCTCGAGCTGACGTGGCGAGGCACCGAACCGATCGAGCTATCCAACGGCGAGCAGCGCAAGTTTCTCGCCGACGGCGACACGGTGATCATGACCGGCTGGAGCGAAGCGAACGGCTACCGAATCGGATTCGGCGAGTGCCGCGGTAAGCTGCTGCCGGCCCAGCTTTAGCCCCAATGAGACAATATATTTTCGAGTCGAAACGCTTTCGGCCGAAAAGGTATTGTCTCATTGGGGTTAGTCCCCGGGGGCCCATCCCGCGCCACCATCGGCGTTACCATGCTCTACGCTCTGCTCGCTGACGCGGTCCTGGTTGTCCATCTCGGCTTCGTGGTGTTCGCTCTGCTCGGTGGGCTGCTGGTCGCGCGCTGGCCTCGCACGGCGTGGGCTCACGTTCCGGCGATGGTT
>CP070706.1:3318837-3329378 GCA_020350085.1 Acidobacteriota bacterium | reverse complement strand
CGCACTGATGTTGTATCGCCACTCGTCAGAGTTAAAGTCGCCTCGATCGAATTTCAGGTAGCCCAACGGGTGGAGATCGATGCGGGCAGCGATCACCAGCCCCTGATTCCAATCGGACTGATTGTTGGCGGGCGTGTCGAAGTCCATGCGGTTGATGGCCGGGTCGTGGTGCTGTGCCCCGAGGACGGCGCCCCATGTCACCTTTCTGGACTCGTTCTGACCATCGTAGCGGATGCCCATCTGACGATCGGGGACTCCGAAGTTGTGGCTCCCGGCGAAGCCGCGCTCAATGATCTGCAATTTTGTGGAGGATGTCAGGAACTCGCGCGAAAAGACGCTCTTCGAGTTCCCGATCGTCAGCTTGTGCCTCTTCTTTCCGAGGAACTGCAGGTAGGCGTCCTTGACCTGCACTTCATCGGCGTCCTCTGATTCGCCAAAGTCGAACTGGATCTTTCCGAACCAGTTCTCGGTCACGGTGCCCGCGAGGTAGGGCCGCAGACGCCGGAAGAACACCCGGTCGAAAGAGTCATCGGATTCGCCGTCTATGTTCCGATATTGCAGCTGAATTCTGCCGCCGACCTCGACCTTCTTTCCGTCTTTTTCGTAGACAACGACGCCAGCAAACGCCGGCACGGCGAGTGCTCCAGCGAGCACCGCCACGGCGATCAGACGGGTTCCACACCGCATGGAGGTATTCTCCTTTCGCGAATCCTCTCGGCTCGCACTCCAGCACGGGATCGTGCTGGGTGGGGGATACTTAGATGGCCACGTGAACATCATGTAACAAAAGCGTGACGAAGGCGTGAATCATGGCACAGGTTTGACGGATGTCACGCCAGCGTCGACTCCAGCTTTGCCGCCGCCGGACTGATGGACCGGGCGTCGGTGCACACGGTCTGGCGCAACAACGTCAAAGGGATCTCCGAGCGCACCCCGCAAGGGTCCCGCACCACGCCCGCGATGCGCCTGGGGCTGACCGAGCGGCCGCTCTCCGTCGAGGACATCTTCTAGCGGCGGCTGTTTCGCTGGCGCGTCGAGCTGCCACCCGAGCTCGAGGATCACTACGCGGGCACCGTCCGCTCACGGCCCGGCGAGAACGCCTCCACCTACCGCTACAAGACCGCGATCGCCGCCTGGAACAACCACCGAGAATCCGTGCCAAAACGCCGCCCTGCGCTCGATCGGCTCGAGCACGCACCGTTGAGGGCTCACCTCAGAGTCAGCGGCAGGAGACCTCATATACTCGCCTCTGGAGGAGGTGACGCGTGTACTGTCCCCACTGCGGCAAGCAGCTTCTGTCTCCCCGCGATGCGTGCCCCAGCTGCGGCAGCACGCAGCACACGGTCCGGATCGAGGGCGATCCGATGAAGCGACCGGTGTTGGTCACGTTGATCATCGTCGTGGACGTGCTCGCCGGCCTGTTGTTCTCCGTGCTCGGACTCGCGAGTCTCCTGTTTGGACCGGGTGATCCGTTCCTGCTCGTCTTCGGCGGCTTGATGTTGGCGCTGGGCGGATGGCACTTGGCCACGGCGATGGGACTGTGGGGCCTCGAGCCCTGGGCCCGAAACGCGCAGATCCTGCTGTCGATCGCGGGCTTGCTCGGTTTTCCCATCGGTACGCTCATCTCCTCTCTGATCGTGTTGTTCATGTTCAAGCCCGCCACGCGGGTGCTGTTCTCCGGCAAGAGCGCGGAACAGCTGACCATCGACGAGCTGCGCCTTCTGGCTGATCGGGGCGGCAACACGGCCACGATCGCGGTCATTGTGGTCGTGTTGGCGATGCTACCGATGTGCGGAGTCATCTCAGCGATCGCCATCCCCAACTTGCTCAACGCCATCGATCGAGGAAAGCAGAAACGATCGATCGCCGACATCAGATCGATGGCTGCCGCCGTCGAGGAGTACTCGATCGATCACGACGAGTATCCGGAGGCCCAAACCATCGAGGATCTCGAGTCTGCGCTCGTGCCCGCCTACATGCAGACGACGCCGAAGCTCGACGGGTGGGGGCGTCCGTTCGTGGTCTCGTGCAAGCCGATCGGCTGCGAGTTTCGCTCGCTGGGCAAGGACGGCATCGCGGATTCGTCGCCGCCTCGCGGACCAACGTCCAGCTTCGACGAGGACATCGTTTTCTCGAACGGTCAGTTCGTCCAGTGGCCGGAGGGACGGCAGCGAGAGAAGACAGATCCGGCAGGCTGAGGACGTGGCCTCCCTGGGCACTGCACAGTGTTTCCAGCGGAGTCATCATCGCAATCGTGCTGTTCGGAGCTTTCAGGGCCGGGAGATGCCGGCCGACGCCCGCGGATGAGAGCGCTTCACGCAGGTCTCTTCTCGAGCGCGACGCCGAGCAGAAAGGCCTCGATGCGGGCCATGTTCTTTTCGTAGTCCAACCGCTCGCTGACGAGTGGGCGGGCAGCGAGGACGGCCCCGCGGCGACGCTCGTCGTCGCGTGAGAGGGCCTCGAGCGATCCGGCGAGAGCGGCCGCGTCGCCAACGGCGAACAGGTCGCCCGTCTTGCCGGGGCTCACGTACGCGCGGTTGGCCTCGATGTCGCTCACGAGCGGATAGACACCGACCGAAAGTGCCTCGAACAGCGACGACGAGGCTCCGTCGCTGCTCGACGTGCTGACGTACACGTCGGCCCACGACATCGCTGCGGGCACATCGTCGGCCGCGATCGCGCCGACGAAACGGATGCGATCGTTCGCGCCTGCCTCGGTGACGCATTGCTCGAGTCGGGCGCGCTCGGAGCCCTCGCCACCGATGCGCGCCTCGAACGCCACGCCTCGCGCCGCCAGTGCCAGCAGCGCCTCGACGAGCGTGTCCACACGATAGAGCGGCTTGAGCCAGCGGATCGACAGCACCCGCAGCGGCTCTCCCGGCTGACGCCGGCGTGGCTCGCGATAGCGGAAAAGCGTGCGATCGACGCCACGCGGCTGGACGAGAATCTGCGACTCGGCGAAACCGAGCTCGATCAGGCGGCGCGCGACGTGCGGCGCCCAGGCGAGCATGCCGCTGCATCGGCGCAGCGTATAGCCGACCAGCAGCCGGGTGCGCAGCCGCCGATGCCACGGATCGAACGCGTCGACGAGGACATCACCCCCTGCCGCCGCTCCGACCCAGGGCCGCAAGCCGGCAAGCGCCGCGAGCAGGCCGTAGCTGCTCATGTAGTAGGCAATCGTGACATCGGGACGGAACTCGCGAGCCAGCTGGCGAACGCGCCGCCAGGCGCCGGGCAGGGCGCTCGCCGGTGTGGCCCCACTCGTCAGCCTGCCGGCCAGCGCGATGGTGCCCCGGCGCTGGTCGGCAGGGATCTCGTGCAAAGACGCCAGCAGCACCTCGTGGCCGCGACGACGCAGAAACGCGACCCACCGCGTGACGTGGCAGGCTGATGCCGGCCCGAGAAACAGAATGCGTCGCGGCGGCGAAGGCACGCTCAGGACCGGCCGGAGACGGAAGGCGGCTGCTGAGGGGACACCAGCACAGGTGCAGCCGATCCCCCTCTCATCTGAGCGAGGATCGCTTCGCGCTCGGCGATGCCGATCATGATCCAGAAGTAGATGAAGATTTTCTGCGCCTCGAAGCGCGCGCCGCTGGCCATGCCGACGAGCATCGACAGCGCCGCCCCGAGCAGCCCGATCCCCATCCAACGGTAGAACGGGTCCTCACAGAAGCGATAGGCCTTGATGCTCGTCGAGATGATGATTAAGAACAACGCCGCGAGCACCGCTAGACCGATCAAGCCCTCTTCCGTGGCCACCTGACAGTAGGTCGAGTGCGCTCCTTTCTGACGGCCGAGCGTGCCGAGCCGCTCGAACACCTTGGGGTACGATTTGTAGCCCCAACCGAGAATCGGCCGCGGAAGGACCATCGCTTTGAGCGAGCGATACTGCTCGACGCGCATCTGTGTCGAGTCGTCGGCGATCTGATCCATCGTGCCGATGTCGCCGTCGGCGTCAGCAGTCTCCTTGACCCGGTCGATGGCGGCTTCAGGCACCCAGAACTGATAGCCGATCCCGAGCGCGGCAACCAGCAGAAGCAGCTTGACGTTGCGCACCAGCGCGACAGCGAGCACGCCGGCCGCTGCGGCGGCCCAGGCGCCGCGAGACAGCGTCAGAATCAGGTTGAAGCCGGCCAACAGCGCCGCCACACCGAGCCAGAGGCGCATCCAGCGCGAGCCGATCGGTTTCGTCGACATCGCGATCAGAATCGGCACGTAGAGTGCCAGCGCACCACCGTAGAGGTTCGGCTGCTGCGCGAGCATGCCGGACGCCCGATATCTTTCCAACGTGCCGCTGACGAAAGGCATCCAATAGATGTTCACAGACTGCGCCACGATCAAGAACAAGGAGAGTGTGCAGGCGAAAAAAACGAGCTTCTGATCGCGCTTGTCGCGAAGAGCGTGAAACGCTACCGGTAGGAACAAGAGCCAGCTCAAGTGATTCTTGGATTTCGCGAGCAGGTCGAACAAGCCGACGCGCCACATGAACCAGCTGTTGATGCTACTGACCAAGATCAGAACGACGTAGACCAGCACCATCCGACTCAGCAGTGAGCGCAGCGGATCAGGACCTTCCATCTTGTGCGTCCGGGCCCAAATGAACAGCAGCAGCCCGATCAGCGCCGTCTCCGCGTTGAGGCCGCGGACGGGAAACAGCCCGGGTGGACTCAGGTCCAACGCCGGGGAGGCGAATGCGACCAGCGCCAGCCCGATCGCGGGCCGGCGCGTCGTCTGCCCGAGCAGCACGAGACCGAAGGTGACGATCGTCGCGTACTTGACCGGCCTGAAAGGAAAGGCCCACGCGACCGCGATGCAGCCGATCACGAGCACCATCAGCATGATTTCGTGGGCAGCGATGACGACGTGGCGCGGATCTTGCGCCGGGGCCGGGACGCTGCGGAGAGGCGTGTGGCTGACGGCGGAGCGGCTCAAGCGGATCTCCTGGCGGAACATCAAGATAGATCGAACCCGCCGGGGGCTTCCACTCAGCCGCGCCGGACCCGCCGCTGGACCAGCCGCTGGACAGGCCACCGGGCCAGCTCCCGTGCCTCGCGCGAGACGAGCAGCGCCCCCAGCCCGTAGACGAGTCCGCCCGCGGCGGCGATCGCGACCACCCGCAGCACCTCGCCCACGTCCCCGCCCGGAAAGCTCACCAGCGTGCGGAACAATGCGAACACGACCACACCGCCCGCGACCGCGGCGACGAGCGGGCCCGTGATCACGCCGAACAAGCGCGCCGGCGCGGGACGTAGCTGCTCGGGCAGCAGCCTCCACAGCAGCGCCGTGCGAAACACGCTCGAAACCGAGGACGCGATCGCAAGCGCAAAGATGCCCAGCCAGGGCAGCAGCGAGAGCGAGAGTGCCGCCTTGAAACCGACGCGCCACAAGCCGATCTTCATCGGCGTCTTGGTGTCGCCGCGGCTGATGTGCGTTTGGGCCATCACCTGCCCGGCCGCGTAGATCGGGGCGGCGAGCGCCAAGATCGGCAGCAGCGCCGCCGTCAGCGCGACGTCCTCCGGTGTGAACTTCCCGCGCCCGTAGACGACCTGCACCACCGGTACGGCACCCGCGACGAGAACCATCACGATGGGAAGCATCAGCACGAAGTATCCGGCGACGGCTTGGCGTAGCCTGCGGCGCAGCTCTTCAAATCGGCTCTGGGCCACGAGATGTCCAAAGTGCGGCAACAGAACGGCCGAGGAAACGGAGATCAGCAGATCGGTCACGATCACCGACAGGATCGTCGCGTAAAGCAAGATCGACAGATGACCTTCCGGCAGAAACGACGCCAGCAGCTGATCGATGAAAACGTCGATGCGGGTACCGGTCAGGCCGATGAACAGCGGTACGGCCAGCATGACGACCTCGCGCACCTCCGCCGCACGCGGGTCGGCTATCCATCGATAGTGCTGGCGATGGCGCCATACTACGCTCACCTGCAGCGCAAAGCTGACGACGGCGCCCGCGAGAACGCCCCAGGCGTAGCCGACGAGTCCATAGCGCTCGCCGAGCCACATCACGGCGACGAGCACCGCGAGAGCGTTGAGCACCCGCCCCAGTGCGGGGTACTGTTGGCGGCGGTAGATGTTCTGCAGGCTACCGAGCAAGACCGCCAGCACGGAAAACAGAACCGAGGGCACGAGGATGCGCGCGAGCAGCGCTCCCTCGCGCCAAACCTGCGGATCGGCGAAGCCGAGCGACATGATCCGCACCAGCGGCTCGGCCGCGATCCAGAGCACCGTCACGACGACGATCAACAGCAAGCCGACGGTGTTCAGAACGATGCTGGCCGCGCGCCACGCTTCGGCCTCGCTCTGCTCGTGGAGACGCCGGGTGAACATCGGGACGATGGCGGCTCGCACCGGCATCTCGATCCAGCTCGAGAACATCTGCGGAATGCTCAGCGCGATGCGCATCGCGTCCATCGCGCGCGTGGCACCGAACACGGCGGCCACGGCGATCTGAACGGCGAAGCCGATCGCCTTGGCCACGAGCATCAGACCAGTGACGACGGCGCTGGCCCGGATCAGATGGCGTGTGTCCGCGCGGCTTTCTTCTCTCGCGCCTGCCCCGAGCTGCGGCCCGCTGTCGATGTGGGTCAAGCGCTCCTCCGCCGGTTGCGGTTCCTCTCGAACGCCAGCGGGGCGAATATACCGCTTTCGGACGGAGTACCGTACGGCTTGCGAACCAACGCCGCCTGCTCCGGGGGGTCTCTTCGACAATCCGGGTTACACTCCCCCGCGGAGACGGGGGCTCGAGGTGAATCTCAGATCGCTCTACGCCAGGTGGAGACGAGGTTGGCTGTACGCGCGCTGTCTGGCATCGGACGTGCGGGCGATCGTTCTTCGCTATCATTCCGTCGCCGATCCGGGTGCAGCGTCTCGATACATCGACCCGGGTCTTTCGGTCACTCCCGAGCGGTTCAGAGAGCAGATCGCTCTGCTCCAGCGCCACTTCGAGCTGCTCGCTCCTGGTCAGCTGCTGGCGCGTCTGGCGGCGGGCTCTCCTCAGCGGCGGGGAGTGATGATCACTTTCGACGATGGCTACCGCGACAACGTGGAGGTCGCCCTGCCCATCCTTCGCGAGTTCGATGCGGTGGCGGTTTTCTACGTCACGTCCGGACCGCTCCAGTGCAGCACCTGGCTGTGGGTCTCCGAGCTGCGGCGACTGACCGAGATGCTCCCCGAAGGTCCGCTCGATCTCCCGGCACCGGGCCCGGTGTCCGTTCGCCGAGGATCCCGGCGCGAGCTGCGGCGGGCGCTGACGGGCTGGCTCGCCGGGCTCGATCACAGCGAGCGCGAACGCGCCCTCGATCGGCTGGCAGCCCGTGCGGGCCTCGAGCGCGGCGCGGGCCTCGACGGCAGCTTCATGAGCCCGGACGATCTTCGCACGCTGCGCCGATCTGGAATGATCGTCGGTGCCCACACCCGCTCGCATCCCCATCTCGATCGGGTGGACGCCGCGACCGGTGCCGCGGAGGTCGAGGGTGGACGTCAAGACCTCGAGCGCTTGCTCGGCGAGCCGGTGGTGCATTTCGCCTATCCCAATCCCGGCGGTCTCGGCAAGTTCGGCCCCGTGGCACGCTCCGCGGTCTCGACGGCGGGTTTTCTGAGCGGTGTCACCTCGCGGCCGGCTCCGCTCGCGCACGGCTGCGACCCGTTGCTGCTGCCGCGCATCGGCGTTTATTCCGGCTCACAGGAAAAGCAGCTGTTCGAGCTCTTGGAGCGCTACGGTGAGCGTTGATGCTCGCGCTCACCGCGGTGGAGCCCGTGTCGCGATCGTCGTCTCCCAGCTCGGTTACGGCGGTGCCGAGCGGCAGACGGCGCTGCTGCTCGAACGTCTCGTCGATCATCCTCTCCGGCCGGCGTTGGTGTGTTGTCTCTCCGATCAGCTCGAGCCGTACGGCTCGCAGCTCGAATCGCTCGGCTACCGAGTCGTACCGCTCGCGCGTTCGAGAAGCCTCGATCTCGGCTGACTGCTCGGACTGAGGCGGCTGCTCCGAAAGGAGCAGATCGAGCTCGTTCACGCGGTGCATCTGCTCGCCTCGGGCTACGCGCACCTGGCCTGCCAAGCACTGGCGGGAACGGTCCTGCTGCCGAGCGTGCGCGGTACCGTCGTCTGGCCGCACTGGATCAAGCGCCGCGTGTATCGCTCCATGTTCCGCCGCGCTCGCCGCACGCTCGTCAACTCCCGCGCGGGTGCGCGCTATGTCGTCGAGCGCTTCGGCGCTCCGGAGCAGCGCCTTGTCGTCGTGCCGAACGGGATCGACATCGAGGCTCTGCAGCGCCTCGCCGAGCCGGCCTTGCTGAGCGAACGGCTCGAGCTCGAGCCGGGCACCCCGCTGATCGGCCTCATCGGCAAGGATGCGCCGGTCAAGAACATCCCGCGCTTCGTCGAGATCGTGCGGCGGCTGTCGGCGAGCGTGCCGGAGCTGCACGCCGTTCTGATCGGACACGGCCTCGACGAGCCGGCGCGCGATCGTCTGGCGCCCGATCTGCCGGCTCGGCGCGTGCACTTTCTCGGGCCGCGCGCCGAAGCGGCCGCGTTGGTTTCGGGGCTCGACGCGCTCGTGCTGACATCCGACTCCGAGGGCTGCCCCAACGTCGTTCTCGAGGCGCTGGCCGTCGGAACGCCGGTCGTCTCGGCCGATGTCGGCGACGTCGCGCAGATGATCGACCACGGACGAACGGGGCACATCGTGCCGGCCGCGGACATCGACGCTTTCGTTCAGGCCCTCGTGGCGGTGCTGTCCGATCTCGAGCGCTACCGTGAGCGTGTCCGCGCCGAGCGCGGTCGGCTCTCGGACGCTTTCAGCATCGAGGCGATGGTCTCGCGCACGATCGGGATTTGGGACGAGCTGCTCGCATGAAACGGGCGATGAGTTCCTGGCGCAGGCGCAGTGTGTTCGCCGTCTCTGCCGGCTTGCTGGCGCTGCTCGTCGTGGCCCACCTGCTGCCAGCTGGCCGAGACACGCTGCTCGTGCGCGAGCTTTTCAACCTCGGGCACGTATGGGTCTACGGCGGCGCGGCACTGGTGTGGCTGGCGTGGCGCCGTAGGCACCGCCGCGCGCTCGCTGCCCGTGATTTTCTCGTCGTCGGCATCGGCATGGTCGGGCTCGGCGTGGCGCTCGAGGCGCTGCAGATCGCCGGCCCGCGCGACGCGAGCCTGGGCGATGTCGTCTTCGATGCCGCTGGTGTTCTGGTCGCGTTCCTGGTGGCGGTCAGCTTCGATGCGCGCACTGTGAGCGGTTCGACTCGAAGGCCTCGGCGCTGGATGTTTCTCTCGCTCGCCGCGTTGCTGCTGGCGGCGACGATGCTCCCGCTGGCGCGCACCAGCTGGTTCTACTGGCAGCAGGCGCGGCAGTTTCCGCTACTGTACGGCTTCGACGAGGACTGGGAGCGGAGCTTTCTCGGCGCCCGCGACGCGCAGATCCGGCTCGTGCCGGCTCCGTCAGCCTGGCAGCGTACCGGCGCGGGGCATGCGGCACGAGTGACCTTCTACCCGGCAAACTACCCGAGCCTGCACCTCGAGGAGCCACGCGGGGATTGGCGCGGCTGGCGCTCTCTCGCCCTCGACGTCTACGCCGAGCAGGACCAGCCGCCCGATCTTCACGTGCGGATCGACGATCGCTGGCACGATCAGACGTATGACGATCGCTTCACGGGCCGCATATCGCTCAGGAGAGGTTTTCAGCGCGTTCGCGTCGATCTCGACGAGGTGCGAAGCGCACCGCGTACCCGCGAGCTCGACATGAGTGCCATCACCGATGTGATCCTGTTCTTGGTCGAGCCTCCCGCGCCCGTCACGCTGTGGGTCGACAACATCCGACTGGAGGGTCCCGAGTAAAGCTACGAGACGCCAAGGACTCACATCGCCGGCGCCACCACGGCGTCGGCGCTACGATGCAGCACTGCAGGGGGCTTGATGCCGGCCTCGCCAAAAGCGGCCAGCACACGCTCTGTTACGTCCGACTCGAAGTCCTTTTCGAACTTGACGTCGAGCACGTAGGCTTTCGCGCGCAGGCGAACGGCCACGTAGCTGTCCTGAATCACTTGGTTGACGACGAGCGCCCAGCGCCGCCCGAGGTGCACGTAGCGGCTCGTCGTCAGCGCCTCACTGACGATCTTCTTGGCTCGCTCGACGTCCTGATCGATGCCGACGAAGAAGTCGAGCTGGACCATCATCTCGACCGTGCCAGCGTTTCCCGAGGCCACGACGTCGGTCAGAAACTTGTTGTTCGGAATCGTGATGACCGTGTCGTCGAGGGTGACGAGCCGTACCGAACGAATGCCGATATCGGTGATCTCGCCGTAGCGTCCCTCGAACGTGACGCGATCGCCCACTTGAAACGGCCGATCGACGAGAATGATCAAGCCCGCCAACAGCGATGCGACCAGATCCTTGATCGCGAAGCCGATCGATACCGCGACCGTCCCGCCGACGGCGAAGAGCACCTCTTGCCGCAGCTCGAGCACGGCAGCCGCCGCTCCGAGAGCGCCGAGCAGATAGATGCCGAAGCGCAGAAACGAGCCGACCTGGTG
>CP070706.1:3308054-3318737 GCA_020350085.1 Acidobacteriota bacterium | reverse complement strand
TTTTTTGCGTTCCGCGCCTGACACGTTGCGGCCCCGAGCCGCTCGAGCGATGGACGCGTGCTACCCTCGCGCGCGAGATGAGCCGGTGCGCAGCGGGAAGACTGACCCACGAGGCCCAAGGCGCGCGGGCGCCGTCTTTCGATACCCGGGTCAGCTTCGCCGTCGTGTTGTCGATCGCTCTCGCCGTGGCCCTCGTCTTCGGCCAGACGCTCGGCTTCGATTTCGTTTCGACCGACGATGCGGAGTACGTCACCGACAACGCCGTCGTGCGAGAAGGCCTGACGCGCCACGGCCTGCTCTGGGCTCTCAGCAGCGGGCACGCGGCGAACTGGCACCCCGTCACCTGGCTCTCGCACATGCTCGACGTGGAGCTGTTCGGGCTCGATCCGCGCGCGCACCACGCCACGAACGTCCTGCTGCATGCCGTCAACAGCGTGCTGCTGTTCGGTTTTCTCGTCGCGATGACCGGCCGGCGCTGGCCGAGCGCATTCGTGGCGGGGGTGTTCGCCGTACACCCCGTGCACGTGGAGTCCGTGGTCTGGATTGCCGAGCGCAAGGACCTTCTCAGCGCGTTGTTCTGGCTGCTTGCCTGCTGGGCGTATGTTCGCTACGCACGCGGGGAGCGATTCGCGTGGCTGGCTTCGACGTACGGGTTGACGGCGCTCGGACTGATGGCGAAGCCGATGGTCGTCACGTTGCCGTTCGTGCTGCTGCTTATCGACTACTGGCCGCTTGGGCGCTGGCCGAGTGGTGCCGTCGGTGCACCCGTGCGATCCAGAGGGCCGCGCAGTGTCTGGCGACTGGTCGGCGAGAAGATGCCTCTGTTCGCGATGGCGGCGATTGCTGGCGTCATCACGTGGCGCGTCCAGGAACGAGGCGATGCGATGCTGATGACCCGAGACATCGATCTCGGCTCGCGCCTCGCCAACGCGATCGTCTCGTACGTTCGCTACCTCGGAAAGGCGTTCTGGCCCGCCGAGCTGCGCTTCCCGTATGCGCATCCTTATCTCGCGGGCGGCACGCCCTGGCAGGCGTGGCAGATCGCTGGCGCGCTGCTGGTGCTCGTCGGGATCACGGTGCTGGCGATCCGGCTTCGCAGGTACGGCTACGGCCTCTTCGGCTGGTTGTGGTTTGCCGGGACGCTGGTGCCCGTGATCGGGTTGGTCCAGGTCGGCTATCAAGCGATGGCCGATCGCTATCTCTACCTGCCTCTGATCGGTCTATCGGTCGCGGCGACCTGGGGCGCGCTCGAGCTCGGCCGAAAATGGGTCGCTTCCGAACGGCTGCGCCAGCGGCTCTCGACAGGGGTTGCGCTCGGTATCCTGCTCAGTTGTGGTGCGCTGTCGTGGCGCCAGGCCCAGCACTGGTCGGATTCCGTCACGCTCTACACTCACGCCCTCGAGAGCTCTCGCGAGCCGCACTTCGAGTACATGCTCCGAACGTGGCTCGGGACGGCTCTGGCACGCGAGGGTCGCGTCGAGCAAGCGCTCGCGCACTTTCGTGTGGCGGCTCGGCTCAAGCCGGACTTCGCGCGCGCGCAGCGCAATCTCGGTGCCGCGCTGGCGGAACTTGGTGAGAACAGCGCGGCGCGAGAGGCGCTCGAAAGGGCGGTGCGGCTCGCTCCAGCCGACGCCGAGGCGCAGCAGCGTCTCGGTCGCGTGCTCCGCTCGCTGGGTGATCTTCCGCGAGCCGAGCGTCACCTGCAGCGGGCGGTAAAGCTCGACGACACCTCGGGCCCGTATCGCTACCATCTCGCTATCGTGCTCGCCGACAGGGGCGCCCGGCGGCAGGCGATCGACGAGCTGCGTGTGGCAATCGACTTGCAGCCCGATCTCGCCGAAGCGCATCTCACGCTGGCGGCGCTGCTGGCGGACGCGGGCGAGTTCGAGCCGGCGCTGCGCCATGCGAAGCAGTGTCAGCGGCTCGGTGGAAAGGTGCCCGTCGGATTCATCGAGGCGCTCGAGTCCGATCGGGCGAGGGCCGCGTCCGGATCGAGCCGTCCGCCACGAGGGACGATGCCGTGACCGCCGGTGACGGAGTGCTCTTTGCAGGCGCGGTCGTTTTGCCGATCGTCTTCGGCGCGCTGTTGGTCCTGGTGGCGAGGAAAAGTGCCGCACAGGCGCCGCGGCCGACGAAGGCCGCGCGCCGGCGCGAGGGCAAGCCTCATGCCCAACCCGCTTCTTGGGCGCGGCTGATCGTGATCAACCTGCTGGTGCTCGGGCTGCTGTGCTCGGTGCTGTTTCTGGTGCTCGAGAGCTACTACCGATTCGTCTACGACGCGCCCGACGCGTTCGGATTGACGCGTATCAGCGATCGCTGGTTCGAACGGCACTACCACTACAACAACGCGAAGGTGCGCGACAACATCGACTACGACCTCACACCGGCTCCAGGTCGCCGCCGGATCACCCTGCTCGGGGATTCGTTCACGGCGGGTCACGGCATCGAGAACGTCGAGGCCCGCTTCGGCAACCGCCTCAGGGCACTCGGCCGGTGGGAGATTCACGTCATGGCGCGAAACGGTCTGGACACGGGAGCCCAGCTCAAGGCGATCTCCAGGCTCGAAGAGATGGGATACGTGTTCGATGTCGTCCTGCTCGTCTACTGCCTGAACGACATCGCCGACATCGACCCGCGCTGGAACGAGATTCTCGATCGGGTGTACCGTGATCGAGGCGAGGAGACGTTTCTGCTGCGCCACAGCTTCTTGCTCAACACGCTTTACTACAGGTTGCGCCTGCGAAGGGATCCGGACGTGGGCGGGTACTACGATTTCGTCCGGCGCGCTTACTCGTCCGAGATCTGGGACGAGCAGATGGTGCGTCTACGGGCGATGCACGAGGCGTGGCCGCACGAGGAGGTCACGTTTCTGGTCGCGACGTTTCCGTTTCTGCACCGCCTCGATCAGTACGACGAGTACTTACCGATTCACGAGCGACTGACCGATTTCTGGCACGGCGAAGGCGTGGCGCACCTCGACCTGCGGCACGCTCTTTCGGGAAGGAATCCGGCACAGCTCGTCGTCAGCGCCCACGATCCGCATCCGAGCCGTCTCGCTCACCAGCTCGTGGCCGATGCGATCGCGCGCTTTCTCGACAGCCATCTTCGAACAGAGGAACGGCGCTTTCCCGGGTCGCACGCCAGCTAGGAGTCTGTGCGGTAGAACGATTGCGAGCGAGGCCGTGTGGATGAGAGTCAGATTCTGTAAGGATTCGAGGAAGTGTATTCGGAATACTCGACGAGAATCCGAACAGAATCTGGCCTCAGCCACGCTACCGCAGCCGCGAGCGTTCTACCGCGCAGGCTCCTAGCCCGAGACTTCGGCTCTCGGCCCGGCCGTTGCTCCTCCCCGCTCCGGAACCTAGATTCCCGCTCGGCGGGCTGTATGAGCGCGACGGCGTTGCGGCGTGCGCCTCGTCTGCCCGCGACGGAGGCATCACGCCATATGGCGGGCTCAGGTCTCGTCCTACACGAAGACGATTTCCTCAATCTGTCGCGGCTGGTCGACGTGCTGATGCGGCAGGCCAACGCCCGCTTCGTGACGCTGATAGATCGAAACGGCCAACCGATCGCGTGGTCGGGCATGATGATGCAGCTCGACCGGACCGCGCTCGCGTCGCTGGCGGCGGGAAACGTGGCCGCGACGGAGACGCTGGCGCGCATGGTCGGCGAGTCGGCGTTTTGTGCGCTGTACCATGAGGGCGAGCGCGATCACTTGCTGATCGCTTCGGTCGGAGACGTCGCGATCCTGCTGATCGCATTCGACGAGCGCTCCTCGCTGGGGCTCGTTCGCTTGCGCGTGCGGCAGATCGGACCGTCCGTCGAGCAGCTGATGCGGCGCGTGCTCGCGAGATCGCAAGCCGACGAGGCGAATGCCTCCGCGCGGCTCGGTGTGCCGGAGATCACGGACGAGGACATCGACAACTTATTCGGTGATAGGTTCTAGGCGGCCCGGCCATGCCGTTCATCAACTACGCACAACGGGAAATCACCTGCAAGCTCGTCTATTACGGACCCGGCCTCGGGGGCAAGACGACGAATCTGCAGTGGATCTACGAGCAGACGAACGCGGACGCTCGCGGCAAGATGGTCAGCTTGGCGACGGAAAGCGACCGCACGCTGTTCTTCGACTTGCTGCCACTGACGCTGGGCACGATTCACGGTTTCAAGGTCCGCTTCCAGCTCTACACGGTGCCGGGCCAGATCTTCTACGAGGCCTCCCGCAAACTGATCGTCAAGGGGGCCGACGGCGTGGCCTTCGTCGCCGACTCCCAGGAAGCCCGCTACGAGGCCAATCTGGAGTCGCTGCGCGTCCTGCACGCCAATCTCGAGGAGCACGGCTTGTCGTTCGCCGAGATGCCGTACGTGCTCCAGCTCAACAAGCGTGACCTTCCGACGGCACTGCCGGCCGCCGTCCTGACCCGGGCGTTGCAGTGCAAGGGCGAGCCGGTGTTCGAGGCGGTCGCCCCCCGCGGCATCGGAGTGTTCGAGACCCTCAAAGGGCTGATCAAGCTCTCGCTCAGCCGCCTGCGCACGGAGACCACGGTCGCCCGCTGAGCAGGGTCCCCTCTCGCTTGCTTGACGGTGAATCCGGGCTAGAATGCCCCGTTCGTCAGCAGGAGGAAACCACCATGGCTGCCGAGTCGTTCGCGGTCATCCAGACCGGGGGGCGTCAGCTTCGCGTCGAGCCCGGCCAGCTCGTGCTGGTCGACAGACTGGGGCAGTCGTCCGGCGAGACGGTCACCTTCGACAAGGTCCTGCTCGTCGGGACCGGCGAGGGCGTTCACGTCGGTGCTCCGCAGGTCGACGGGGCTCACGTGCGCGCCGAGGTCGTCGGTGAGAGCCGTGACCGCAAAGTGATCGTGTTCAAGAAGAAGCGCCGCAAGGGGTACCGCCGCACGCGCGGTCACCGCCAGTGGTACACTCTGATTCGTATCGAGGCGATCGAGCCCGGTTCCTGAGGAGGTATTTGCCATGGCTCACAAGAAAGCCGGCGGCTCATCGCGCAATGGTCGGGACAGCCAGTCCAAGCGGCTGGGAATCAAGAAGTTCGCTGGTGAGGTCGTCACGGCGGGCCACATTCTCGTTCGCCAGCGCGGGACGCCGTTCAAGCCCGGTCCGGGCGTCGGTCGCGGCAAGGACGATACCCTGTTCGCGTTGGTCGACGGCGTCGTCGGCTTCCGTGATCGGGGCCGCATGGGTAAGTTCATCGAGGTTCAGCCTCGGTCCTGAGCGCTCCGCTCTCGTCCCGATCTGTTTGTCTTCGACTCGTCTGCCGCTCGACTCCTGCTGAGCGGACGGATGAGCGCGAGCGGGCTGATGTTTCTCGACGAAGTCATCATCTCGGTCGTCGGCGGTGACGGGGGGCGTGGCTGTGTCGCCTTCCGGCGCGAGAGATTCGTTCCGCGGGGTGGTCCGGCGGGTGGCGATGGGGGCGAAGGGGGCTCGGTTTACCTCGTCGGCGACAGCGCAGAGAACACGCTGCTTCGTTACCGTTACCGGCGCGAGCTGCGGGCCGAACGCGGCCGCCCCGGCGAGGGCAGCTCGCGCACTGGGCGCTCGGGACAGTCCCTGCGGGCTCCCGTTCCGCTCGGCACCGTCGTTTTCGACGAGGATGGCACCGTCCAGCTGGCAGACATCCTTGAGCCGGGGCAGCGCTTTCTCGCGGCCAGCGGCGGGCGCGGCGGCAAGGGCAACGCGCACTTCGCGACACCCACGCGCCAGGCGCCCCGCTTCGCCCAGCCCGGCGAGCCCGGGGAGAAGCGGCGGCTCAAGCTGGTTCTCAAGCTGCTGGCCGACATCGGCCTGGTCGGGTTTCCCAACGCCGGCAAGAGCACGCTGATCTCTCGCGTCTCCGCGGCGCGGCCGGAGATCGCCGACTACCCGTTCACCACGCTCACGCCGCACTTGGGCGTCGTCGACGCGGGTGATCACCGCTCGTTCGTCGTCGCGGACATCCCGGGACTGATCGAGGGCGCTCACACCGGAAAGGGTCTCGGCGACCGGTTCCTGCGCCACGTGGAGCGCTGCCAGGCACTGGCGTTCTTGGTCGACGTATCGTCGGCCGAAGGCCGCGATCCGGAGGCGGACCTCGAGGTGCTCGAGCGCGAGCTCGCGGCCTACAGCGCCGAGCTGGCCGCCCGGGAGCGAATCGTGGTGGCCACCAAGCTCGACGCGCTCGACGACGAGACGCGGCTGGCACGGCTGCGAAACGCGGCCGCCGCGCGATCGGTGCCGTTCGTCGGCATCTCGTCGGTGAGCGGCGCCGGCCTCGATCTCCTGCTCGGCGAGATGAAGCGAATCGTTTTCGAACGAAGAGAGCCCGATTCCTCGTCGGCGGGAGAGCTGCCGTGAGGCTCGGCGTTTTCGGCGGCACGTTCGACCCGCCGCACCGCGCTCACGTCGCGGTCGCGGCCGCCGCGCGCGATGCGCTCGGACTGGACCTGGTCGAGATGATCCCGAGTGCGCGCCCTCCGCATCGCGGTCGGGCGACGGCGGACGCCTTCGAGCGACTCGTCATGACCGCACTCGGCTGTTTGGACGAGCCGCGCGTCGTCTCCTCGCCGCGAGAGATCCGTCGCGGATCGACCTCGTTCACGGTGGACACGCTGCGCGAGATCGGCCAAGAGCACGCCGAGGCCGAGCTGTATCTGATCCTCGGTGGCGACGGCTACGACGACCTGCCCCACTGGCGCGATCCCCATACGATCCTACGCCTCGCGCACCTGGCCGTGATCGCTCGGCCCGGCAGTGACGGCCTCGACGCGGTGCGCGCCGCGGACCGGCCGCGCTTGCGGGAAGCGGGCCAGCCCCCGCCGGAGGGCGCCCAGGCCGTCTATCGTGTCCCGATGGAGCCGCTGGCGGTCTCCTCGCGGGCGATCCGTCGCCGACTGCGTGCGGGGGAGGATCCGGGAGACGCACTGCCTGAGCTCGTGCACCGGTTCATCTCGAAGCACCAGCTGTACCGTGATCGCGATTCGGATTGAGAAGGAGCCGGAGTCGTCATGCCTGCCACCGTCGATGCTTCGCTCAAAGCAGCCCTCGCCGCCCTCGTGGAGAGCAAGGTCGAGGGCCTGCTGGTGATGGATCTCAGCTCAGCGTGCTCGTTCACCGATATGTTCGTCATCTGCCACGGCAGCTCGAAGCGGCAGGTTCGCTCCGTCGCCGACGACGTCGATCGGGCGGTGCGCAAGCAAACCGGTAAGCGCCCCGCGCTCGAGGGCTACGAAGTCGGCGAGTGGGTGCTGATGGATTACGGCGATTTCATCGTGCACATCTTCAACGCCCGGGCGCGCGAGTTTTACAGGCTGGAGTCGCTGTGGTATGACGCGCCCGGAATCGATCCGGCCACCCTGTGCTGATCGAGCGGCCGGTCTCTTTACGATCCCGAGCGCGGTGATGGCCGGCCGGTTGAAGATCGTCTCGATCAGCAAGGCCGGCCGCGGGCCGTGCTTCGAACTCGAACAACGGTACCTGCGGCGGATCGCGCGCTACGCGCCGTGCGAACGCCTAACGGTAGCGGCCTCGCGGCGACGACGGCCCGCCGACCGGCGCCGTGAAGAAGCCGAACGGCTCGAATCTCACCGGCCCGCGCGCGGTACTCTCGTCGCGCTCGATCGGCGCGGCGACCCGCTCTCGTCCGAAGAGCTGGCGGCTCGAGTGGCACGCTGGCGCGAGCGCGGCGAGTTGGTGTTGGTCATCGGAGGACCCGACGGTCTCGATGCCACCTGGCTCGCGAGCTGCTCGCAGACGATCTCGCTCGGCGCGCTGACGCTGCCTCACGAGCTCGCGGCCGTGGTGTTGCTCGAGCAGCTGTACCGCGGCCTCGCGGCCGCCAACGGACACCCTTACGCGGGCCATTGACGACGGGGCGCCCTTCGCCGCTGCGAGACGAGTCGCTGAGCCCTGCCTTGACCGTGTATGGCGCGAGCCCGTAATCTCGGGTCGGCATGCGGATCCGGACGTTCATCACGATGATCTTGGTGCTCGCTCTGTCAGCGGCAGTCGTCTTTCTGCTGCTTCCCAATCGCGACACGCTCGAGCTACCGTTCGTCATCGGCAACTACTCGATCTCGGTTTGGGGAGCGATCGTCAGCGCGTTCACGCTCGGAGCGCTGTTCGGTCTCGTGTTCGAGCTGACTGGGTTGGGGCGCGGGGCCGCAACACGTCTTCGTGCACTGTGGAGCTCGCGGCAGCGGCAGGCCGGCCGGCGCGCTCTCGAGCGCGGCCGCCAGGCCGAGCGCGAGTCACGCATCGACGAAGCGATCGTTTGCTACCGGGAGGCGGTGCACAAATCGCCGCGCGATTTTCGCGCTCGCATGCAGCTCGGCGACGCCTTGCGGCGAGCCGGTCGCACCGCTGCGGCGATCGGCGAGCACGAGCAAGCACGACTGCTGGACCCAGAAAGTGACGAGCCGGGCCATGCGTTGGCCCTCGATCACCTCGAGGCGGGTCACCTCGATGACGCGCGCAGAGAGCTGACCTCACTCGTCGAGCGCAGCCCGAAGAGCGCGATCGGCCCGTTGCGACAGCTCAGAGACCTGGAGATTCGTGCCGGCCGCTGGGAAGATGCCGAGCGCGCCCAGCGCCGGCTGGAATCGTTGCTCAGGGGCCAGCCGGCGAGCGAGCGGGACCATCGTCAGGGGCTCGGCATCCGCACCGAGTCGGCCCGCGAGCGGGCTCGCGGCAACCACGCCCGCAGCGCCAGCGGGATCGTCAAGCGCATCCTCAAGACCGATCCGGACTTTCTGCCGGCGATCGTGCTTCTTGCCGAGTTGCAGGCCGAGGCGGGCGATCCCGCCGGCGCGCGCAAGACGTTGCTTCTCGGCTTCGGGCGGACCGGAGAACCGGCCCTGCTCGCCGAGCTGGCGGAGATCGATCTAGCGCGGGAGCGCCCAGAGGATGCGATCGCCACGCTGCGTGGGCTGGTCGCCGGGCAGCAGCATGCTCACGCCGCCCAGCTCGCGCTGGGGAAGCTGTACCAGCGGCTCGAGATGCACGACGAGGCGGCCGAGGTGCTGGGAAGGTTGCACGTCGAGGCCGGCGGCCCGGCGTTGGTCGGGTCGTTGTTGGGCCGCAGCGAGGAGCGGCGAGGTCAGGTCGGACGCGCGGCAGCCTTGTACCGCGAGGTGCTGCTGTCTCCCGGCCGAGGTATCCCGGAGGCCGTCTGCGGTGCGTGTCAGGCCGAGCTCGAGAGCTGGGCGCCGCGCTGCCACGAGTGCGGCGCGTTTGGCGCCGTCTCATCGAGCGGCACGCTGGGGCCGACCGACTCCTCGCTCGATCGAGGGCTGGCGACCGGCCCCGTCTACTCCGTCAAATCGTCAGACTAGCCGTGCCGTGCTGGACGCGCTGCAGGACCAGCGGCAGGACGTGCCGCGCGTCGTCCCTCGTGACGGCGCGGGCGAGTCGGCGTCCTGTCGGCCCGCATCGTGGCTCGGCTGCCTCGCGGCTCTGCTGCTTCCCGGGCCCTGCCCCTGCTGCGGGGCGGACCTTCCGGCCGAGATCGTCGCCGGCGTCTGTCCAGGCTGCTGGGCGAGCCTGCCGCTCGTCAGGGGCCGGCGCTGCCGGCGGTGTGATCTGCCGCTGGCCGAAGGGCGCGAGACGCTGTGTTTCGATTGCGGCCGTCACGGCCGGCCCCCGTCATGGGAACGGCTGGTCGCCGCCTTCGACTATCGCGGGCACCTGGTCACGCTCCACCGCCGTTACAAGTTCGGCGGCGCCATCGAGCTGAGCCGCCCGCTGGCACGGCGCATGGCCCTTTGCTGGCAGGCGAGAGGTCTCTTCGCCCCGGAGCTGATCGTTCCCGTGCCGCCCGATCCGCTGCGCTGGGGCTCTCGCCGTGGGTCAGCCACCCGCCTGGGGCGCGAGGTCGCTCGCTGGCTCGACGTGCCGTACGCGCGATGGGGGCTGGTCAAGCCTCGCCCGAGCCGCTCGCAGACGCGTCGGCCGGCCTCGGAGAGGCGCCGGGCGCTGGTCGGACGCTATCGGGCTCGCAAGCGGGTCGTGCGGGATCGAGATCTGCTGATCGTCGACGACGTGGCGACCACGGGGGCGACGCTTCGCGAGGCTGCGCGCGCGGCGCTCGCGGCAGGCGCGCGGCGGGTCGCCGGTCTCGTTCTCGCGCGCACCCCGAGTCCAAGCTAGCATCTGCAAGCCATCCCAGCGTGCGCGAGGAGGCTTCGTCATGACTCGGCTCGTCCCCCACTCCGCCGTCATCTCCTTTCTGATCGGAGCTGCGATCGTTCTCGCAGCGCCAGTGCTGGCGCAGGGCGAGCAGAAAGCCCCAGATGTCGAGGGCGATGCGGTCGTGGTCGAGCTGCGCTTGTCGCAGGAGGTCTACGAGAGCGACATGACGATGCTCGGTGAGCTCGCGCTCGCCAATCGCTCCGCCGAGTGGGTGAGCATCCCGCCGGCCGACAAGTTGGCCCGTCATCTGAAGCTGCTGACAGCGGAGGGCAAATCGATTGATCCGAGCTCGCCTGAGCAGTTCGGGGCCGCCAAGTCAGACAAGCTCGGCCCGGGAGGATTCGTCGGCTTTGCTTTCGACGCGGGGCTGCTGTTTCCGAAGATGACCGAGCCCGGGCGCTACACGTTGGTCTTCGACCCGCCGGGTGTGGCGTCGCGATCGGTGAGCGTGCGGGTCCTGCCGACTTTCGATCCTGCGCTCGATTACCGACTGCGCCT
>CP070706.1:3297714-3307954 GCA_020350085.1 Acidobacteriota bacterium | reverse complement strand
TCGGTGCGCAGACCCGAACGGTGACGGAAAATGCTTGCTAACATGAGGTTAATCCCGTGTCAATCGCGCGTGGTCGTGTGGCGGCCCGTCGAAGTCGCCGAGCCTCGCGCACGTTCGCGCGGGCTGCGCGTTACTCGGGCGGCCCCGCGGCACGTGCGAGTTGTTCTGCCTTAATCTTGTCCGGTTTGAAGCGCTGGGCCGAGGCGATCATCTTGTCGATCGTCTCGTCGAAATCGACTCGAGCACCTCGCTGGAAGCGCATCGGATTGATGCGCGCGAGCACGAACGCCTTGAGATACGGGCTCACAAACCCGCGCTCCCTCAGCTGCTTGACGCACTCGGCAACCGCGTCGTCGAGCTCGAGCAGCTTCTCCGCACGCTGCTGCCTCGCGGCCAGCGCGCGCGGCAGAGCCGCTGACGAGAACTTGTCGATTCTCTTCAGCGCCGGCTGATACGCGCCACCCGAGAAGCGGCCACGCTGCTCGTAGCAAAGCCCGAGCGTGAGAAACGTCGGGTCCTCGAACCCGACGGCGAATTCCTTTTCGGGCCGCGGATCGAGGTCAGCCAACGCCCGCGCCATGCGCACGACCTCCAGCGACTTCTCGCGCACGTTATGAGCCTTTTCCGTGTTGAGGGCCAGAATCTTGTAGGCAATCTCCTCGTCAGGCAGAACGAGCGCAGCGATCGATCGCGCACCGAGGCTTCTCATCGCGGCCAGGCGATGGTGTCCGTTGGGCGTCCAATACTCGGCATCACCAGCGCGATACGTCACGAGCGGGTCGAGAAAGCGATCGAGCTGGTCGATTCGCTCCGCGAGACGCGTTACGTGAGCATCGGACAGGTCGCGCTGATAAGGCGTGGGTTTGACGAGATCGACCGGAAGCACGGCAAGCAGCTGCCAGTGGCCCCCGAGGGGATCGCGGTATTCGGCGAGCACTCTGCCGCCGTCACCCTCGACGATCTGTCGTAGCTCGAGGATTTTTGCTGGTGGTGTCTCGCGCGCCGTTTGTCCTGGCGTCAGCCCGCGGCTGTTCGGCTCGTGCTGCCGCTTGCGGCGGCGAGTCGTCTTGGTGGTCCGAGTTTCCCCCGAACCGGAAGAGCGCTTGGCCATCGGATCCGCCCTCCAACGCAGATGAGCCTATTCTCGCCCCGGAACGGTGCTGCCGAGGAATCGCCCGGGCGCGGCAGCGGGCGCCGCGCATGCGGGCCGTGTGTTGCGTGGCCGATCTCGAGGCGGTGTGAGATGGGGTGCAAGAGCGACTAACCATAGGTTTGACAACATTTTTACAGTGCCCATCGAAGTCGGAGAGAGGTCCTAAACTATTGACAGGAATAGAGTTGTTTTCGATGGCGCAAGCTGGCCGCCTGCTGGCGCGTTCCGTTCGCCGACTCTTCGTTGGCCGATTTGCGGCGCTTCCGTAGACTTCCCTCTGCGACTTCGTCGCGGCGGGCGATCCGGCGCGACGTGAACGCATCCCGGGGCGGTCGGCCCTCTCGCCGCGAGTGGGTTCGCCCCCGACCATCACCCATCCTCCCGGCGGCGAAGCCGGGCGCAGAGAGAGGGCAACTAAATGAAGAAGCTGCTGATCCTCGCGAGCATCCTCACGCTGATCGTCGCCGCTCCGGCCTTCGGTTGTGACAAGGCCAAAGCCGCTAAGATGGCCGATGCGAGCTACAACTCGGTCGACACCAACGTTTTCCACGGCCTCAATGTTCAGCCGACCGTGACCAGGCTCGACAATGGCGTCAAGATCATCGTCGTCAACGCCAGCCAGGATGACATCGCCGCGATCGAGAACCGGATGGGCTCTTGTCCGAAGTCTTCCGGCTGCACGAACTGCCCGATCAAGGCCAATGGCGTGACCCGTTCTGTCAAGCGCACCGATGATGGTCTCGTGATCATGGCGACCGCGGATGACGCCGAGCTGGTGTCGAAGATCCACGAGTACGCTTCGAAGATTTCGAGCTAGTTTCACGGCGGCTCGCTGGTCTCCAGCCGCCGAAATTCTTCAGGGTGACCATGCCGAGCGGCGGGGAGTTCCCCCGCCGCTTTGCTTTTGTCTCGCTCGCCTCAGCCCCGGGTAGAGCGTCCGCTGCTTCCAAATCACCATGAGCGCAAAAGCCAACAGGAGAAAAGCCGCCCATCTCGCTTCCCAGCCCAACGTCTGAAGATCGATTCCCGCAACAGCCAGCCCCAGGCCGAGACTGTTGTTCAGCGCGTGCCAAAGTGCTGCGGGAAAGATCGAGCCGGTCAACAGCGTCACCCCTGCGAGCAGGACACCGAGTGTGCCGGTCGGTATGACGCGCCAAAGCGCCGTGTGAAACAGTCCGAAGACGACGCCACTGAGCAGGCACAGCGAGATCGGTCCCATTCGACCCCGCAGTGCGTAGATCAGCACCCCGCGGAAGAACAGCTCCTCTGCGATGCCGGGCAGGACGGTCATCATGATCGCGAGTTGCCAGAGCGGCACGCCTTCTGGTAGCAGCAATCCCGAGAACTTCTCCAGCCACTCTCTTGGCACGGGCAGAACCACGCCGACCAGCTCGAAGACGGTTTCGACGACGATCAGTCCTGCAGGCGCACCGACGAGCACCGCGATCCACACGAGCGGGCGCGGGCGGTTCGGTGAGACGATCCGACCGATCGGCAAGCGGTAACGCCATACCATCAGTGCGGTGCTGCCGATGAAGATCCCGACGAGGTTGATCAGCACCTGCCAGCGCACGTCGAGCGTTTGGGGGAGGTTGAGTCCAACGATCAGAAACAGTCCCCACGTACCAGCGAGCCACAGCGGGAAACGCCGCGGCAGCAGCGCCGGCCCGCCGATGATCTCGCTCGCATCACGCTCGGAAGCCGTGATCAGCCGCTCGCTCAAGAGCGTGCGAGCCGCGAGACGCACGACATAGACAGCGGCCAGAGTCGTCACGACGACGGTGACGATCAGCATCGGCCAATCGTAGCGTCCGACCATCACCTCCCGAACGGCCACGCTGACGTTGGCCAACGGCACAACCACTATCGCGGAACGGAGCTGGATTTCCGGCAACACGGCGGCGAGTGCTGGTACAACACTGAAGAGCTGCGCCGGGAGCAAATAGAGCTGCGCCTCTTTGTACGTCTTCGCCACACCGGACAGCAGCAACAGCACGCCAGCCAGTAGCGCGGCCAACGGGACGAGCACCAACACCAACACGCCCAACGCCAGGGGTGGCAGGCTATCTGCGAAGCCTGCCGGCATAGAGATCACGCCAAAGCTGACGTATACCATCAAGTTCACGACGTTGATGCAGGTGATGAATAACGCGACCCCGAGAATCGCGAGAAACTTGGCCGCAACGATCTCCTCGCGACCGGCGGCCGATGTGAGGATCGTCTCGAGCGTCCCTCGCTCCTTCTCACCGGCGAGCGCGTCCGCCGAGATGGCCGCTCCGCCGCCGAGAACCAAGAACACCACGAGAGCGGTCAGAAACCGGCCGAACAGCGAGCCCGCCGCTTGGCCACTGCTGGCGACATCAACCGCCTCGATCGGGTACACATTCGCGAGCACGAGCTCGAGACCCCGCTCACGAAGAAGACGCTCGCGAACCTGTTCGCGCGCGTCGTTGAGCGCAGAACGCATCGTGCGCGCACCGTCTCTGCTGGCCTCTTCGTTACCGCGAAACACGAGTCGCAGCAGTGGCGACGACGCTTCGGGGTCCTGAGACGGTTCTTCCGCCTCGTTGGCTGAGGCGGGAATCGCTTCCACATAGAAATCGAGCTCATCGCGCTCGAGGGCAGTGCGTGGATCCGCCGTTGCGGTCTCCTCGAATCGCCACGCGTCATGGCTTCCCCGCTCCGGCTGTTGCACTTCGTCGTTTCTCGACG
Organism: Acidobacteriota bacterium; assembly: GCA_020350085.1. Classification (GTDB taxonomy): domain Bacteria; phylum Acidobacteriota; class Polarisedimenticolia; order J045; family J045. The sequence goes on along the minus strand of CP070706.1, from coordinate 3,304,089 downwards.
AATCGTGATCGGCCTGGTCACACTGCGAGCTCTCCCTCGCGAGATGTATCCACTCTCGCACTTGATCGGCTTCGCCCCCGACGATGGCATACGTGTAGGTCGTCTCCGTGCGGCGCTTCTCTTGTCGCTGCTGGCTCGTTTTGGACAGCATGAAGATGGCTGGATAGATCAGCAACGGCAATATCAGCGCAAAGAAAAGCGTTCTTCGATCGCGAACGAGCGAACGAATCTCGTGGCGAAGCAGAAGCAGCACCCGTGACGCACTCGGCGGCATTGTTCAGGCCCCGTCGTCTTGGCCGGTGACGTAGTGAACGAAGATGTCCTCGAGGTAGTGTTTACCTGTGGAGTCGCGATGGCCTTCGAGTGTGTCAATGGCGAGTATACGACCACCGTGTATCACGGCGATGCGGTCGCAGAGCTTCTCAGCCTCGGACATGATGTGCGTGCTAAAGAGTATCGTCTTGCCTTCGTTACGTAGCTCGCGAATCACCTCCAGCATTGCCAGCGCGTTGAGTACGTCCAATCCGACTGTTGGTTCATCGAAGATCAGTAGCGGAGGATCGTGAGACACCGTGCGTGCAATGGAGACCTTTTGCTTCATCCCGCTCGAGAGGTGCTCAACTCGGGTATTCGCGTATTGACCGATGCCAAAGCGAGCGATCAGCTGCTCGACACGCCGGTGGACTTCGCGGGTCGGATAGCCGTTGATCCGCGCGAAGAAATCGAGCGTTTCTCGAGCCGTCAACCGCGGATAGAGCGCAGTGGATGCCGAGTAGAAGCCAAGCTCACGCCGGACTCGCTCCGGCTCGCTGACGACGTCGTGACCCATGATGGTTGCGCTACCGGCCGACGGCTTGAGAATCGTTGACAGCATGCGAAGAGTCGTCGTCTTTCCCGCTCCGTTGGCTCCGAGGAGTCCGAACACCTCCCCGACGCGACACTCGAAGTCGATTCCGTCGACCGCTCGCACCGTGCCCCGTGCCTCGTCGTAGAACACCTTCGCCAATGCACGTGTTACGACCGGCGCTTCAATCACGACCCGCCTCCGAGTCATGGGTGCCACGGCTCGATGCCCAGCGCCCGCGAACGAACCGGAACAGATTGCCGCCATACGAGCCGACGATGAAGTCTTCGAGCCTGACGATCGTGCTCGCCAACCATAAGCAGCCAGCCACCACGAAGAGTTGGACGACGAGCGTCAGTCCGATCAACGGCACGTCGATCTGACCGTTGATGGCGTCGCGCAACATCAGCAGTACGTTGACCACGGGCACGAGAGCGAGCTGCGGTGTCAGCATGAGTTGTGGGTCCTGGATGGCGAGCAGGGGGATGACTATCAGCAAATAAAGAGGCACGACCATCGACTGGCCCTCGCGAAAGTTTCGGGCGAAGGCTGCCAGGAGCATCATCCCCGCGGCGAGAAACAAGGCCAGCAATGTCGTTCCGACAACGAGGAGGACGAATGCCAGCGGTGCGACGCGGAACTGCAGCGTCTCGAGTTCCTCGCCTGCTACCGGTCGGAGCAAGGCACGCACGCTGAGCATCATCGCCGAGACGTTGAGTAGGCCGCCAAGCGTCGCCATCGTGGCTACGTAGAGGTACTTCGCCGTGACGATGTTCATTCGAGACGTGCCGAGGGTCATCGTCGTTTCCCAAGTCGAGCGCTCTCGCTCACCCGCCGTTGAGTCGACGGCGGGGCCCATCGTGGCCAAGGCGACAATGATGGCGAGAATGAACGGCAGCAGCGCGCTGAGAACGCGTGCACCCATCTCGCGGCCGCTGGCGACGTTGCACTCGTCTGTGGTGAAGACCTGCCACGCGCTGGTCGGCACGCCAAGGCGGGATGCCTCCTCGTCGAGCCGTTCGCCGCGAAGGCGATCGACGAGCGATTCGACGCGCCGGCGCCCGCTCGCGCTGCGATCTCGCGAGGTGTCGTAGTGCAACCTCAGTCCGGCATCTGTCCAACGAGCGTTCTCGTTCGAGACGACCTCGATCAGCACGTCGATCTGGCCGCGACGCAGGGCATCGATTCCTGAACTAGGCGAGAGCGGTCGATCGACGAGTTCCAGATCCTCGCTCCGGCTGATGGCAGGCTCGAGTCGCTCCAACCGGCCTCGATCGCCGGTGACAGCCACCCGCGGAACCAGCTGCTCGATTTGACCTTGGACGAAGCTGATCCCGGTAAAGGTCAGCCAAAGCAGCGTCGGATACATGAATATCGGAATCAGAATCGATGTGATGACGATATTCTTCTCGCGCAGCGCGATACGCAGCTCCCGTCGATACAATACCCAGATTTCGCGGAGCCGAGGCATGACGGCGCGAATCTACCCCCCAGTCTGGGGCTGCGTCCAGAGCAGCGCGGTGCGCGGAAGAAGAGGGTTGCATGACGATACGAAATCGTGCGATTCGCGAAGGCTCTCGCCACGCTTCGTTGAGAGGACTGACAGCCAGGTGTAGGTGCTCGTGGATCATCAGGCACGTTCTCGCAGGACGGTTCGCCTGGGTCGTCAGCCCGCTGCCGGGGTTTCGGCATCAGCATGGAAACCGCTCAGATCGCGGGGTTTGGGAGTTTCGGTCCTGCCCGGGAGAAAGCCCGTTTCCCGATCGGCGCGTCCGCGGTATGTTTCCGCACGCGTTCGCCCCGAGCTTTCCTGATGAGAGTGGTTCTCGATTCTCGCTTCCGGACGTGGCTTCCCCGACTGGTCTTGGTCGCGGTGGTGGGGACCTTTGCCGTTCTCGCCTGGCTCCGCTTTTGGTACAACGACGACGTCTTCATCACATTTCGTTACGCGCGTCACCTGGCGGACGGCCACGGACTGGTCTGGAACGTGGACGACGGCGATCCGGTCGAGGGGACGACGTCGCTCGGCTGGTGCGCACTGATCGCCGCTGCGATGCGAGCCGGCCTCGATCCGCTGGTTGCCAGCCATTACCTCGGACTCGTGTCCGGCATCGCCGGACTGGTGTTGGTATATCTCGCCGGCCGGCGGCTGCTGGGACTGTCGCCCTGGATGGCACTCGTGGCGCCGGCGCTACTGGCCGCTCACCGGCAGTGGGTACTGTGGAGCGTGTCCGGCCTCGAAACGCAAACGGCGACCGTACTGGCGTTCGCTGCGACGCTCCAGATGGCGCGCGAGCAAGAGGCGCATCGCAGCGGCTGGTTGGCGAGCGGGTTGATGTTCTTCCTAGCGACACTGTTTCGCCCGGAAACGCCGTTGCTTCATCTAGCAGCTGGCATCGGCATCGTTCTCTCGCTCGGCTCTCTCGCTTCCGTTCGGCGCGTCGTCTTGTCGGGAGTTGTCCACGGCGCACTGGTGGGCCTGCTCACTGTCTGGCGCTTGTCGTACTTCGGTCAACCGCTGCCGAACACGTTTTATGCCAAGGTCGGCGCGCTTCAGCCTGACACCGGCCTGGTCTATCTCGGGCAGTTTCTGTTGCAGACTCACGGCTACCTGTGGCTGCCAGTGCTCGTCGTCGGCTGTCTTCTCGTGACTCGCGGCGCACCGGTGCTGTGGTCGATGGCCGGTCTTCAGCTGGCGTGCTGGATCGTCTGGATCGTTCTGTTTGGAGGGGGGCGCTGGGAGTTTCGTTTCCTCGAGCCCGTTCTGCCGGACCTGGCGCTCATGCTGGCTTTCTCGCTGATCGTGTTCGATCAGGAGTCCTGGTTGGGCCGCGCTCTCGGCACCCGGCTGGCGTTGGTCTGTCCTGCCATCGTTTCCGTGTTGCTGATCGTTTCTCAAGCCGCGACGTCGTTCGTTTCGTTCAGGACTTTCGATGAGGTCTACAGCGTTCAGATTCTGACCCGTGCCGCGACCAACACACTTCGCGAGGGGGCGTTGCTCTCTGCCTACCTGACCCGATCGGATCGCATCGCAACAGGCTGGGCGGGAGCCATTCCTTTCATGACCGGCGCATGGCACTTCGACACTTGGGGACTCAACGACAGCGAGATCGCTCGCCGGCCGTTCGATACGACGAGTCCGCTGTTTCACCAGCGTCACGCGACATGGCAGGACATCGTGAAGCGAGAAGTGATGTTCTGTGACGCGTTCAACCAGTTCGTCTACCCGCGCCCGTATCCGCCCCAGCAGCTTCCGCGCATCCGGCGAGTGCCCTGGACCGAACCCGGTGTGCCGATCTACTGCTTGCGGCTTCGCCCAGATGCGTTCTGGATCTTCGCCTCGCCCCGACCTCGTGAAGAGATCGAATCCTGGGCAAGAAACAAGGGGCTCACTCTGCAGTACGTCATTCCGCTCCCAGCGAGCATCCCACCGCTGTTTGGAGACGGATCGTGAGGCGGGGCCAGAAGCGTTCCGGAGGCCCCTCCCGGACGGCGGCTCGGTGGAGCGGAGCAGGGCTCTTTTCTGGCTTGCTCGGCGTGCTGCTGCTCGCGACAGCTGGGGTCGCGGCGTTCGGCCGCATGGATTGGATCGTCTCCATGGCGCGCAGCGGGCGCTATCTCCCGTTTCGGGCGTTAGCCTTCGATGCTCTCCCAATATCGCTGACGATAGCTGGCGCGGCGATGGTCGTTTTGACAGTGTGGCGCTTCTTTCGGCGAACGTCTCGAGATTCGGGTCAAAAACCTCTCCGTCTCGGTGTCATCGTGCTGGTTTGTGCATCGGCACTCTGGGCCGGTTACAAGCTCGGCTATGAGAACATGATGTTGATGTCGGAGGACTTTCCCTCGTATTACTTCGCGGGCTCGATGGTCGCCAGCGGGGAGGATCCGTACGACAAGCTGGCGTTGCGGCAGCTCGCCACGACACAACTCACCGCCGAGCTACGCGCTCTGCACCAGCGCATCGGTCTGCCCGCGCCGCGGGTCGGGTATGAAGGACGCGTCTTCCCCTATCTCTACCCACCACTGACAGCCGTACTCGTGGCTCCTCTGTCGCTGCTCGGCTACGTCGTCGCCGAGCAGCTTTGGACGGCGCTCAACCTGCTCGCCCTCGCTGGCCTGGTCGCGCTCACCACACGATTCGCGCGGCGTCGCTCGGCGGCCCTCGTTGCCGTTGCGGTCTTGCTGCTCCTCTTTCAGCCACTGGTACGCAACGCCTACACCGGGCAGATCAACTTGTGGGTCGCGCTGGCAGCCTGGGGTGGGTTCGCTCTCGATCGGCGTGGACGGTGGCTCGGGGGCGGGTCTTGTCTTGCTCTGGCGGCTCATCTGAAATTCTCCCCGGTCTTGTTGATCGCCTACTTCGCCGTCAGGCGCCGATGGAAGACCGTCGCGGCTGCTCTGGGCTGCGGAGTTCTGCTCCTCGTCGGCACGTGGATCGCCTGTGGCGGTGCGACGCTCGGTCGCTTCGTGTGGGAGGTCTTGCCGCAGTACTCTTATGTCGGCAAGCTGCACCTGCCAGCGGATCTGCGTCCCGAGGCGCTCGTTCTTCCCAACAACGACGATCCGGTGACGGCGTATTTCGATTATCCGCGGGTACGTGTCATCAATCAGGCGCCGATCGCTTTCGTTGGCATGCTGGCTACGAAGGCCGGCCTCTCAGGACAGTCTGCCGTGCGCACCACACAGCTGCTGCTCGCTCTTCTTTGGGCGCTGACCTGTTGGCAGTTTTGGCAACGTCGCGGAGACGGCGGTGCGCTATCGTTCGCCGCTGCTACGGTGCTCGTGCTGCTGACGGGCCCTCTGCTTTGGCAACATCACCTGGTATGGCTGATCGTCCCGTTCGCACTTCTTGCAGGCTGGTCATGGCAGCGCGCAGAGTGGCCGTTCGCTCTGGCGGCGATCGTCGCGTTTGTGCTGACCGCTCATCACTACGGCTACACACCATTCGGTCTTCCGCGCGACGTGCCTTACAGCTACGGGCAGCTCGCTGGGCTGCTGCTTCTGTGGGGAACACTCTGGGGGCTCGGCTGGCGCGAAGGCGGCGATGAGTCGTCAGGCCTCTCTTCAAGAACGAAACGACACATGAGAGTGGCGTAGTCCGGACCGCGAACCGATATTGGCGGCGTCATGCCGACGCGTGCGCACACGACCGCCACCGAGCAGACCTCTGCATCGCTATCCCGGCAGCTCAGTGAGCGCCGGATTCGTCTCAACAACGATCGGCATCTTTCCCGTCACATCGTTCGGACTGAGTTGGACGGCGAAACGGTACTCTACAACACCGTGACGAAAACGGCGCTCGCCGCCGATGTCTCACACCGAGAGCTCGCCGCTGCGCACGGGCTGGCAGGCCAGGAACTCGATGCAATTAAGCACGCCGTTCTTGCGCCGAGGACGACACTGACACTGACGATCGTCGTCACCTGGGAGTGCACTCTGCGCTGCACGCACTGCAGTGTCTTGAAAAAGTTGGTCCGTAAGCAAGACCGGTTCGTCGACAACCGCGAGCTGGCCTGCTTCGTGCGCCGATT
>CP070706.1:3292354-3297614 GCA_020350085.1 Acidobacteriota bacterium | reverse complement strand
GGTGCTGATCGCCGACCAGGGCGGAACGACCTCGTCGAACTGACCCGCCGCAGCGCCGAGGCGGTCTGCTCGTCCGTGGTCGAGCCCCCTCGTCGCGGGACCCTACGCAACGGAGCTGGGGTCGGTGAGACGTCCGTCGAGGCTTGCCGGCCCCTCCTCCGGGCTAGCGATAGACGATAGCTCTTCTTTCCCCGGCAACCCGCTCAATCGACGTCTTCCCCCTTGTCTACGAGCCTGTTAGACTTCTTGTGGGGGAGGAGCGTCGCCTTTTTCCAGTCATAGCGGAGCATCTCATGACTCCCTTTGGCGGCTCACCGAGCAACCCGCTCACGCCTTCCGAGGTCGTTTTCCTACACGGTGACGAGTTTGCCAGAAAGGCAACACTGGGAAAGCTGCCGTTACTCCACACCGAGACCACTGTGTCCGCGGCCGAGCTCGGCCGAACGATCCTGTTGACAGCTTTCCTGGCGGCCGAGCAGGCCGGAGAGGTCACCTTCGAAACTCGGGAGGAACGCAAGCTTTTGGGCTTGCGTAGGGTCGAGACCTTACTTGCCATGCCGGCGGCGGTCGCGGGCAGCTGGCCCGAGCAGAGCTTGGAAGCGGCGTTCTCTAAGCTGACGCGGCAGCTGGCCGATCAGGGCAAGAACGACGTCCGCACCATCGTTTATGAATGGTTGGGGGAGGATTCCGGGGTCCCCTGGCGCGAAGTGGTGGAGAAGCTGAAGGGAGCCATGGCCGCGCGCGGCCTGCTGGAAGCGCGGAAGGAGAAGAAGATGCGGGTCTTCTCCGTCACGCACTACTCTCTGCCCGAAGCCACAGCCGCCCTCAGGCAACAGATAACTCTCGAGCCTGTCCGGAAACTGATCGAGGACTGCCGTCAGGGCCGGCCGAGAGTGTTCCGTCTGCTGGAGACACAGCTGAACAAGGCCATCCGCGCCCGCACCGATCAGGACGCTGCGGGCTAGGTGAGCCTTGCCGACGATCGCCGAACCTTTCGTTGGAGATCGAGTTCGGCGGGGAGGCACCGATGAGCCACCTTAGCTACTTCTGCCCGATCCTCTTGTCCGCGGTTCTGTGGGGAACGACGCTCAGCTCGAGCGCCCAACCCGCATCCGGAACACTTTTGGGAGAGTGGCAATGCCAGTATCTCGGGCAAGATGTGGCGCTCGTCTTCCAGTCCGAAACCGATCTGGTCTTTGACGGGGAGTATGCCCATTATTCACTCGCCCCCGGGACGTTGCTGGTTTTCGACGGATTCGAAGTCGTCGAATATGGTTACATACTGCAAGGCGATCAGCTCGTCGTGCACATGGAAGACGGTGTTCAGATGCAGTGCGCGAGAGCTGGTCAGAACCTGGCCGCTCGACCTCCATCTCAACGGCCTCCCACGGAACAGACGGGCGCTGAGGAGCGAACGGTGGCTCCTGCGCTCGAGCCCCAGAGTCCTCTCCCCATCTCGGACGAGCACGTCAGTGATGCGAGCTGGGGATTCAGGTTTATCCCTCCCAGCGGCTGGAAGTGGAAAGCCGACCATTCGGGTGCCGTGCTCGGCCACGACACGATCCCCGGCATGATCTTGGTCATCCCGCACCAGGAGACAGATCTGCAGAGCGTGAGTCGGCAACTGCAGCAAGGTCTGACGGAGGACGATCTGACACTCTCGCCGAGCGGTCAGGTCAACCAAAAGGGGAACGGGCTTCTGACGTGCGAGGTGACGGGAGTGGCCCAAGGCCATCAGGTGAAGGGCCGCGCTTACGGCACACTGTCCCCTCACGGAGGAGGAGCCTACGTGCTGGGCGTGACGACTCCCGAGAAGTATGGAGAAGGCATCGCAGAGGCCGCTGACGCCATCTCGACCAGCATGTCTTACTTCAAGTCAGATACCTCGGAACTGTTCAGGCACTTCGCCGGGATGTGGGCCCATTACTCGGGGGGCTACGGTGGAGGCACGCTGATCAACTACAACTTCTATCCCGACGGCACCTTCGAGGACACGAGTGAGACCAGCTACAACATCAACTCGAGCAGTGACGGATGGGGCACTCCCGATACCAACATCGGGGCGACCGGAGTGCAAAGCAGCAGCGCCCGTTGGACCGTCCGCGGGAATCTCGAAGCCGGGCAAATCATCATCAAGCGGCCCGACGGGAGCGAGCGGTACATCGATTACCAGATCTTCGTCGAGAAGGGACGCAAGTACTTGCGCGAGTTTCTCTTCGATGGCCGACACTTCTCGAAGCAAAAAGACTACTGAGCGGACAGAAGTCCCGCCTCATTGGTAGCAGCACAGCCGTTCGCGCGGATCGGTTTCCTCTTCCGCTCAGGACGTGTCGGATGGTGCGGCGCTCGGCCGGAGGCAAGGTGAAGATCCGTTGGCTCTTTCAAGGTCTTTCCGACCTGCCGCCGGCTGACGACTGGCTGACCGAGCGCGAAGCGGCGCGGATGGCGGGGATGGCGTTTCCGAAGCGACGGGGCGAGTTTCGACTCCGTCGCTGGACGGCGAAGCGCGCGCTCGGTTCGGTGATCGGTATCCGAACGGACGAGCTGTCGCGCTTCGAGATCGGCAGCGCCGCGGACGGCGCACCGGCGTCATGCCTCGACGGTCGGCCGACTCCGCTGTCGATCTCGCTGAGCGATCGTGCCGGCTGGGCGGTGTGCGTCGTCGCCGACGGACCGGCCGCCGTCGGCTGCGATCTCGAGCTGGTCGAGCCGCGGAGCGAAGCGTTCATCGAGGATTACCTCACCGCGAGCGAGCGTCAGCTCGTGAAGGCGGCCAACGACGAACAGCAGCGGTACCTGCTGGCCAACCTGATCTGGTCGGCCAAGGAGTCTGCGCTCAAGGTGCTGCGCACGGGTCTGCGGCGGGACACGCGCAGCGTGGAGGTCTCGCTCTCCGCGGCGAGCGAGGCGGAGTGCTGGTCCGCGCTTCGTGTCGGGACGCGCGAGCGAACCACGATTCACGGCTGGTGGCGCCGTTGCGGCTCGTTCCTGCTGACCACGGCGGCTGATCGTCCCCTTTCACGTCCGATCGCGTTGATCGATCCACCTTGTCTCGCGGATGCTGTGCCGAGGCCTGAGCGGCACTCGACGTAATCCAAACGCCTCTGCCTTGCTTTGTAAGCTCTTAATCGCGAATCGCTCGCCGTTTCGTATAGATCACTTCGCAGACTTTGTAACGTGCGAAACATGACGTGCGACTTCATTGATCCCTGATGCGGAGCATCGTACTTTTCTTGCCGCTGAGCGGTGCCGAGACGCGGCGGGATGCGTGGGAGGCGACGCGTGTCCGGCGTCATGATTTCTGCAACCGTGGCTGTGACCCAGATCAGATTCCGCCGAGACTTGATCTAGGTCAAGACACGAAGCTTCTAAGCCACTCGCACGGATGATAACATCGCTCCGCTTACGGATTCGTTCTGCATCGTTTCCGACCCTGCAGAACATCTTGTTGAGGGCTGAAGTGACTCCGGTGACGCGCAGAGACCTTCGTTTCCCCACTCTCCGGGTCGGATGCAAATGAGTCGCCCGTCGCCGGTAACGCGTTACGCACGGCCGCATCTTCGTCCTGACGGCCGTACCCACCTCACCGCCGGGCTTTTCACCCATCTCATCCGCCACGTGCGCCACGTGCCGCAAGGGAGGACGTCTATGAGAAAAACAATCACACTCGGGATGCTGCTGCTCCTTTTGGCAGCAGCCGCGTCGGCCACGGCTGACGTCTTACCCGATAAGTACCGCATCGAGCCGGTTGCGCGCGGCATCGAGGAGGCGCACGGAGCTGCCTTCGCGCCCGACGGCCGCGTGTTCGTGTTGGAGCGCCTGACCGGCCAGGTGCGCGTGCTTCGGCACGGTAAGTTGCTCGCGACACCGTTCGTCACGTTGCCCGTGGCGACCGGCGCCGAGGAAGGGCTGCTCGGCATCGCGCTGCATCCGGACTTTTTGCGCAACGGGTGGGTGTATCTCTACTACACCCAAGCCTCGCCGAAGACGAATCGTGTCGTCCGCTACACGGCCAACGGAGACGTCGGAACCAGTCCCGTGACCATCGTTGACAGCATCGGCTCGGATGTCGGCGGCGAGGACAACGGCGGCGGGCTGGTGTTCGGCGCGGATGGCAAGCTGTACGTGGCCACGGGCGTGTTCGGCGTGGACGCCGATGCCCAGAACATGTCTTCGCTTGCCGGTAAGATCCTGCGCGTCAACGACGACGGTACGGTGCCGGCCGACAATCCGAATGGCGGCCTGACGTATCCGTACAACCTGATCTACGCCAAGGGCATTCGCGACAGCTGCGATCTCGCCATGCACGCCGGCCAGGGAACGCTCTACGGCGTGGACAACTACGACTCGGACGCCGCGTGCGACGAGTCCGAAGTCCTCGTCGCCGACGGGGACTACGGCTGGAGCGGGGCCTCTTGCGGCTCCGAGCCGCTCAACCCGCCGCTGCACTCGATCTCGCCGCAGGTGACCGCGATGGGTCTCGAATCCTACACCGGCGGTCGCTACCCCGGCTTCGAGGACAACATGTTCATCGCCGGCAACAGCGGCGAGATCCTGCGCGACGTTTTGACCGGGACAGCTTTCGACTCGTTCGGTTCGTCCCACGCGTTTTACGATCCGACCGGTGATTCCGACTGCCCGGATCAGCTCACGGACGTCACGCAAGGCCGCGACGGCTGGCTCTATGCCGTCTCTGCAGAATCACCCGTGGACAACCCGGGACTGTACCGCGTCATCTTCGACGATTACGGCCAGACGAACGCAAGGCCGCGCGAGGTGTCTGCCACGCAGCACATCCCGCTGACCGTCGAGAAGGCCGGCGCGGGTCTGGACATCTTCTTCGAAGACCTCAAGCTCGATGTCTGGGGCTGCACCGACGGGACGACTCCCGCGCACTGCCCGACCGGCTCCCAGTCCACGTCCTACACCGTCTGGGCCGGCGACCTAAACAGCGTTTCCGCTTACCCGCACACCGTGCTGGCGCAGACCGACGGCACGGACGTCAGCGACGCCCTGCTTTCCTACAACATCGACACCATGCCCGAGGGCAACAAGTATTATCTCGTCTCCGGGCGCGGCGCGAACCTCGAGGGCACGCTCGGCTTGGCCAGCGGCGGCGGCGATCGCCCCGGCTACGCGGAGACGGATCTGTGCGGCGGCTCGGGCATCCCGCTCGGGACGAAGCTCGATACCTGCGCCGGGGGGCCGGATAACCTTCGGCCCGATCAGTACAACAACATGGTTAGGCTTTCGGACTTCC
>CP070706.1:3282120-3292254 GCA_020350085.1 Acidobacteriota bacterium | reverse complement strand
GCCGGATCGCTCACGCACCCCGGCGCAGAGAGATCGATCTCGACCTGTGCCTTCGGCCAGCCAGACCACGTCACGGACGCTTCACTGCCGTGGCTGGCCTGCACGAAGCAGCCATCCGTCAGGTCGGTCTCATCGCCGATCTGATTGTCGATGTCCGGATTCGGATGGTCGTAGTTCGGCGCAGGCGTGAGGCTGTACGGCTTTCCCAGGGCGAGGTTGTCCGGGTTCGGCGGGCAGTACGGATCGGAGGCGGCGGTCGGAACGACCAAAAGCAGCAGGATCAGAGTGGACCGCAGCTCGGCTGGCCTGAGTGCTCTCCGGGCCGCTGCGGTCGGCCGGGTCTCGCTACGGTCCCACATTGCCGCATTTGTCCCGGGCACGGACCTGGTAGTACGTGATCTCCGGACCTGCGGCGCTGCCCTCGCCCGGCACGAGCGTCGCCGAGTCCGGCCCGCTCGTCGACGTCAACGGGATCGCATCGGAAAAATCCGGCTCTCTCGCGTAGTAGAGATCGTACCCGGCGACTAGCTCTGTGTTTCCGGTGAGGTCGGCGTTTACCGCAGCCCAATCGAATACGAGGTCGATGTCCGAGCGCTGCAGCAGCAGATCGGAAGCCTCCGCCGGCGCGCAGTCGTCCTGCGGATTGGGCGGGGCGAGCAGCTGGTCGAGAAACACGTCGTCGCTGAAGTTCAGTCCAGCCCAGGGCGCAGCCGTCTGCCGCACGGCAACGAGCTTCAGCGATCGGATGACGTACAGCTTCTGTGTTCCGAGCCCGAACGCCATCACCGCATCGCACGACTTGGTCACGCTGCCGGGAAGCGGCAGCCACCACGTCAGCCCGTAGTCGGCCTTCACCGCCGAGCGATGGTACGCCGCGTCGAGCAGCTCCTGCGTGACGATCTGCTGTCCGGCCGGGGGCCAGTGACCACCGAGGCGCACCAGCTCACCGTACTTGATCCACTGCCGCGGCACCCACTGAGAGCCCCACGGCAGGTGCGGCATGTTGTCCTCGCCGCGCGTCCAGCCCTCGTAGACGGCCTCGATCGGGTTGAGAACTCGATCCTCGAAGTAGGCCAGCGGATCGACGTAGCTCGGCTCCAGCTTTCGCCGCATGAACTCGCCGAAGATCTGATACGGCACCGAGCCGTATTCCCAGAACGTGCCCGGCTCGTGCGTGGCGGGGACGAGGATCGACTGCGCATAAGTCGGCGTCCCACCCCCGTCCATCTCCGCTTGGATCCCGCTCGTCAGCGTTAGCAGCTGGCGCAGCGTGACCTGCGACTTCCACTCGTCTTCCTGCCATTCGGGAATCGTGCCGACGAGCAGCTCGTCCCACGACGAGATCAACCCGTCCTCGACCGCTGCTGCGGCGATGGCACCGGAAAAGCTCTTCGTGCAGCTCCACAGCTCGTGCGCGACCTCTGGACCGCTGCCGGCGCCATAGTCTTCACAGACCACTTGGCCGTCCACCCAGACGAGCAGCGACACGCCGCCCGTCTGCGCGTTGTACTGCTTGGCGTCTTCGCAGGTCTCGGGCGTGACCGGAGTGGGATAGGCGCACTGCGCCACCGCCGGACGCAGGGACGCGGCGCCGAAAAATGCCAGCACGTGTACCCAACAGATCGTCGCTATCGCGTGCCACCGAGCCGCGGATCTCATCGGACCCCCACGCCGTGGGAACGGACGGCCGAAGTATACGGCGATGCGGCGACAACCGCGCCGCGGCAGCTGGGTTTGCGCAGCTCCTCCGCCGACCCCGCTACTGCTGCAGCCGATGCGGATCCGTCGGGAACGGTTCGTGCTGCGGCCAAGGCCGAGGATCCTCGCGGATCTCGTCCATCAAGACCTCGATGGCCTTGATCAGCTGGGCGTCGTGTCCTCGTTTCATCTCCTCCGGATGAAGGTCGACCACGATGTCGGGCTCCACGCCGACGTTCTCCACGATCCACTTGCCGTCGGGGTCGTAGATCCGGTAGTCGGGGGCGGAGAGGCCACCGCCATCGATCAGCTCGATCCACATGGAAACGCCCACCAGCCCGCCCCAGGTCCGCGTGCCGATCACGGGCCCCATCTCCCGCATCTGAAATTCCATCGGCAGCATGTCCCCGCCCGATCCGGCTTGGCGGTTGGTCAGGCAGACCATGTGCGCGCGCGTCACGACGGCGGGCGACGTCTGATCGTGCGAGTAGCGGCGGGTCCAGTACGACAGCACTTTCTTGTCCAGTCGCTGCAGGAAGATGTCGGGATCCAATCCGCCGCCGTTGAAACGCCCGTCGATGATCAGTCCCTTCTTTCGCGTCTGGGCATAGAAGTACTTCGGAAACTCGCGCGCGGAGCCGGTGTAGGTATCAGGCAGGTGGATGTAGCCGATCTGCCCGCCGGACATCTTCTCGGCGACGCGACGGTTGTGCTCGACCCAGTCCAGGTAGCGCAGGACGTGCTCGTTGGCCAACGGCTCGACGAGAATCTCTCTGGCGCCGGCCTCGGTCGGCTTGTCGTTGATCAGCAGCGTCGTCGGCTCGCCTGCCAGTCCCTGGAAGTAACTGTAGACGTTGCTCTGCGCGGTCACCTCCAATCCGTTGACCCGCAACAGATAGTCGCCCTCGCGCGCATCCACGCCCGGGCGTGACATCGGTGGCTGAACCTGTCGAGTCCAATCGGGAACGCGGTAGATTTTCTTCAGCCGGAAGCGATTCGCCGCCTGGTCGACCTCCCAGTCGACGCCCAGCATGCCGACGCTGACCTCGTCCGCCTGCCGGCGCCGGTCTCCACCGAAAACGTAGGTGTGTGACGTGCTCAACTCGCCGATCAGCTCACCGATGATGTAACGCACGTCCTGCCTGCAGGAGGCGAACGGCATCAGGCGGCCGTACTTGAGCTTCATCTCAGACCAGTCGAGCCCGTGCATATTCGGCTCGTAGTAGAAGTCTCGCTCCATCCGCCACGCTTCGTGAAAGATCTGCTGCCACTCCGCACGCGGGTCGAGAAACATCTTCAGGCCGGAAAGATCGATCATCGTCGGATTCGGGCGGGGCATCTGTGCAGCCACGGTGTCTTCGCCCGCACCGGGCGCGGAACGCGGTCCGCCGTGAAGATCGCTTGCCGGCGGTCCACCGATGGAAGCGGCCCATTCCAAGATGCCGAGCGTTTCGGCCTTCTTGTAGAGCACGTGCGAGCCGTCCGCGGAGAGCTTGTACCCCTCGATGCCCTCGACCACGAGCGCGGCCTCCCGCTCCTGGAACCGAAACGCGTACAGGTCTCGCGGACCGACCGGGCGGAACTCGAAGCGATTGAAATCCCCTTCCTTCGCATCGAGATAGAGCACCGCCGAGTCGCTGACGGTCAGATCTCGGTAATTGCCCGCCGGCAGCGGCAACGCCTCGATTCTGTCGGCGATGCCGTCGAAGTCGATCTCGACGCGCGGCGGCGCTTTCTTCTTCGTTTCCTCGTCGGCGTGTTTCGAGCCTCGCTCCTCGTCGCTTCGCGGCGGCAGCAGCGCGGGACCGTCCTTTCGCAGCGTCAGGCTGTAGATCCCCGCCACCTTCTTGTAGACCATCTCCCATTCGAAGTCGCAAAACGTCGGGTCGAAGCGGCGGTTCGAGACGAACAGCAGGTGCTCGCCGTCACGGCTGAACACGGGGCCGAAATCGTTGAAGAGGCCGTTGCTGACGAGCTGTTTCTGCTTCGTTTCCAGCGAGTAGATGTAGACCTTGTAGACCAAGTCGGCGTCCATCTTGGAGTAGGCGATGTGTCGGCTGTCCGGCGACCAGGCGATGTCAGAGATCGGCTTGCGGTCCAAGGAGACATCGACGTTCTCGTAGTCCGCTTTGTCGATTTCGGTGATGTTGCCCGTTTCGACGTCGAGGTAGTAGCAGCGAAGCGTCTGATCCGCGAACGCGATCTTCTTTCCGTCCGGGGACCAGCGAAGCGTGTGCCGGTATCCGCCGCGATGAGAAGTCATCCGTTCGGCATCCTTCTTTCCGAGCGGATCGACGACGTACAGCTCGTACTCACCGGTCTGGTCCGACAGAAAAGCGATCCTCGACCCGTCCGGAGACCAGGCAGCGTCTTTGTCGCGCGCTCCGGAGGAACGGGTCAGATTCCTCGTCGGGCCGTGTTCCTGCGGAACGGTGAACACCTCGCCGCGAGCGACGATGAGCGCCCGCTTGCCGGATGGCGACAGATCGTAGCTGGTGATGAACTCTTTGAGCTCTTTCAAATAGGGACGCACTTCGGGGGCGTCGGCGCGGATCTCGACCGCAATGCGTCCCGTCTCACCGGTGGTGACGTCCAGCAACCACAACGACCCTCCGAGCTCGTAGACGATGTGGCTCTCGCCGTGGCTCGGGCGCCGCACGTCGTACTCGGTGTGCCGCGTGAGCTGCTCAATCGCTCCCGACGCTAGATCATACGCATAGATGTTCAGCACGCCGTCGCGATCAGAGCTGAAGTAGATGCGGTCTTCGATCCACATCGGGATTCGGTCCGTGCCCTCGAAGTTCGTCAGATTCCGCTCCTCGTTCGTCACGAAATCGTAGAGATAGATCTCCTGGGCGGTTCCGCCGCGGTAGCGCTTCCAGGTTCTGGACTCGCGGGACACTTTGTTGTAAGCGATCTTCGTTGCATCGGGGGAGAAGCTGCCCGCGACTGCCTCGTGCAGGATCAGCTGCTCGAGCCCAGTTCCGTCGGGAGATATCAAGAACAAGCGCTCGAATCGGGAGTAGCTCTTGCGAGCGGAGCTGAACAAGATCTTGTTTTGGCTCGGATGCCAGCCGACGACGATGTCATCGCCCGGGTGATACGTCACGCGCCGGATGTTTCCCCCTTGCGGGTCCATCACATAGACGTCCCGGTTGCCGTCGTATTCGCCGGTGAACGCGATCAGAGAGCCATCGGGCGAGAATTTCGGGAACCATTCCTCCCCGTCGTTGATCGTCAGCCGTTGGGCCACCCCTCCGCTGGCTGGCACGGACCAGATATCCTCGCCGTAGACGAACACCACCGTTTGTCGGTGAATGTCCGGAAACCGCATCAGCGGCCGGTCTCCGTCGGGAATCTCGCCCGAGATGGTCGGCGATGTCACGGCCAGCCCGAGGACGCAGCCGACCACGGATCTCGACAAGCAAACGGACGCGAGGCGCATGCTCATGGCTTTGCTCTCCACCGAGGTGCGAACGAACGGGGCAGACGCCCCATCTCTGCGGGAATCCCGATCTGATCCGGGCTAGCTCTCCCAGATCGTCTTCTCGGCGACGGCCCACTCGGACTCGTCGTCCGAGCCGGTGTCGATCACAACGTGGATCACTCGAAGCTCCGGGTGACGGTCGATGATCTGCTCGGCGTCGATGCGCTCAAACTTGGCGACGTTGTTGTCGTACGCCTGCTCGGTGAGCGCGTTCGACTCGTAATTCTCTTTCGTGCGCTTGAGGATCTTCTGGATCGAGTAGTCTCGCGGCGCCCGCGTCTCGTGAATCACGAACGGCCGGCCGTGGCGTGCGGCGACGGCCGCCGCACGAAGACGAAGCTCCTGCTTGACGAAGGTCGCATCGAGGATCACGCCGCCCGGCTGTGCCGCCGCTTCCTCGGCGCGGCGGAACATCTCGTCGTAGACGCGCACGCGCTTGTCCATGCTCGCCGCGACCTTCTCGTCGAAGATGTCCTCCCCGGCGAGGACCTCCTTGCGGATCAGATCCGAGCGCAGCAGCGTGAATCCGCGCAGACGCACGACGAGTTCGCTCGTCTCGGTCTTGTTCGTCGCGGGCAAGCCGCAGTTGATCAGCAGAGCCTGCGCGTCGAGCTCGCGCTCGACGTACTCGGCGAAGGGAACACGCACCGCTCACCTCTTATCCCGAGATGGGAATCGCGATTATAACCCACTCCGATCGAGAGCGATCGTTCACGGATGGTGTCCGGGAAGCGTCCTGACGCTCAACTCCCGTGCTGAGCCGGCCTCACGGCCTGCTGAATGGCCGGCATCTGCTTTACCGTGGCCTCGTAGCCGACGGCTTCGATAGCGTCGAGATGCTTGGTGTCGAAGATGCCGAAGCGAGCCAGGCTCGCGGGACGAATGACGACATCGCAAAGCGCGAACTTCGCCTCCGAGGACCGGTACATGCCCACGTCCAGGGCCCGCTTCAAGACGGCCAGAGAGCTATTCAGCTCGGAGCGGGTCAGCTCGATGAACGGATTGACATGTACGCCCAGCAGCACGCGGCATCGCCCTTGGAGAAGCTCCGCGGGGAAGTTGCTGACGATGCCGCCGTCGGCGAGCATCCGTTCGCCGTCCTCCATCGGGGTGAACATCCCCGGAAACGAAGACGACGCCAGCACGGCCGGAATCAACGGGCCGGAGTCGAACTCGACGGGCTCTCCGCGAGTCAGATCGGTCGCGACGACGCGCAGACGCTTGCCGAGCGCCTCGAACGAGTCTTCGGGGAAGTACTCTTCGAAGTCGGCTTTGACCTTCTCCGTGTCGATGATCCCGGGCTTGGCGATCGTCACCTTGGACAGACGAAACGGGTTCTTCTTGACGAAAAACTCCAGCATCTCTGCCGGCGCGTAGCCTGCTGCGTAGAGTGCTCCGACGATGGCGCCCGCGCTCGCTCCGGCGACGCCATCGGGAAAGATGCCCTGCTCAGCGAGCGCGCGCAGCACCCCGATGTGGGCGATTCCCCGCGTGCCGCCTCCGGAGAGCACGATGCCGATGTTGCTCTGTGGCCGATCGTTCATCCGATAGCCTCACGTCTGACTCGCGTGCGAGGTGCGACGAGAAGCGCCGACGAGATCTTCTCGGGAAACTCGCGAGCGCGACGAGAAAATCATACGCCGGTCGGCTTATGTCGTGAATCCCCACTGTTAACCGAGATTCGAGCGGTTTCGTCCGGTCGGTTTCTGCTGCCAAGGCGCGAGTCGAGATGCCGATCAGTTACCCTGACCAAGGTCGAGCTCTCGCGGCGATAGAATGACGACGAGCCACTGAACCGGCCCGCACAGAGGAAAGCGGGTGCGGCCTGGCGCCGCGCCCGCGGTGAGGTGCACGGTGCGTTACCGCCGATCGAGCGAGACGTCGTGCCCGATCAGATCGCTACTCGCGGCGGGGATCCTTGCCAGCAGTCTCGCCGGAAACCTCGGATGCAGCGATCTCGCGAACGACGGCGAGCCGGGGCGCATTCTCGTCTCCGGTCACATGGAGGCGACCGAGGTCCGGATATCGACGAAGATCGGCGGCACGCTGAAGTGGTTTCCCGTAGAAGAAGGGAACCGCGTCGAGCAGGGCCAGAAGATCGCCCAGATCGACACCGTCGATCTCGAGCTGAATCTGGCCGCGGTTCGCGCGGAAAGCGATCTGGCCCGCGCCGAGCTGGAGCTGCGGCGATCCGGGTACCGCGCGGAAGAGATCGCCGAAGCGCGCGCGCAGGTCGACGCCGCCGAGGCCGAGCTGGCGGCCGCGGAGCGCGATCTCGAACGGTTCCAAGGTCTGCTCGACAGCGGCTCCGGCACCGAGAAGCTGCGCGACGATGCACGGACGCGGCGCGAGGTGGCGGCGAACATGCTGCAGGCTGCGCGCGAGCGGCTGCGCAAGCTCGAGTCGGGCTTTCGGCGCGAGGAGACCGAGGCCGCCCGCGCGCGTTTCGAGGCGGCGCGAGCGCGCATCGCCCAGATCGAGCAGCAGATCGGCGATGCGGCCGTCGTCAGCCCCGTGGCTGGCGTCGTGACGGAGAAACTGGCCGAAGCGGGGGAGCTGCTCGCGCCCGGAAGCGGGCTCGCCATGGTGACCCAGCTCGATGACGCGTGGCTGACGGCCTACTTGCCCGAGCCCGACCTCGGCAAGGTTCGGCTCGGCCAGCAAGCCATCGTCGAGACCGACGGCGGTGAGACCCGGCGCGGCGAGCTCACGTTCATCAACGCACAGGCCGAGTTCACGCCGCGCAACGTGCAGACTCGCGACGAGCGGATCAAGCTCGTCTACCGCATCAAGATCAGCGTCGACAATCGAGACGGGCTGTTCAAACCCGGGATGCCGGCACACGCTTGGCTCGAGCCGCAGTCGAGCTCTGGCTAGGTCGGCTCGGGAGCTTCTGCAGCGGAGTTTTCTGAGGAACCGCCAGCGGTGATGCCATGCAGCCCGATCCCGTCAGCGCGTCCCCACCGATGGTCAGCTTCCGACAAGTCGAGCATCGCTATGGCGACGTCGTAGCCGTCAGAGACTTCGACCTCGATCTCGAGCGCGGGGTGATGGCCGGGCTCATCGGTCCGGACGGGGCAGGCAAGACGACGACGTTGCGAATCGCGCTCGGGCTGATATCTCCAAGCAAGGGGACTATCAGCACCTGCGGGCTCGATCCGCGTCGGAGCCGACGCGCGCTCTCGCGAAGGATCGGCTACCTTTCGCAAAGATTCTCGCTCTACGGCGATTTGTCGGTCGACGAGAACATCGCCTTTTTCGCCCGCATCCACGACGTGAGCGACTGGAAGCAGCGCCGGGAACGGCTGCTGGCGCTGGTCCGCCTCGAACCTTTCCGCCGCCGGCTGGCCGAGCAGCTGTCAGGAGGCATGAAGCAAAAGCTCGCGCTCGCGTGCACGCTGATTCACACGCCCGATCTGCTCGTTCTCGACGAACCGACGACCGGCGTCGATCCCGTCTCGCGCCGAGACTTCTGGAAGCTGCTCGTCGAGCTGCAGGCCGAAGGGCTGACGATCCTGATGACGACCCCCTATCTCGACGAGGCCGAGCGGTGCCAGCAGGTGGCGTTGATGTATCGCGGCCGGCTGCTGGCGCTCGACGAACCGCGCCACCTGCGCGAGCAGCACCAACAGGTCATCTTCGAGCTGATCGCGCAGCCGCGAGAGCGGGCGAAAAAAGTGCTCGAGCAGGCCGAGATCGTCAGCGCCGTCGAGACGTTTGGCGAGCGGTTCCACGTCAGTGTCGCGCGCGCGAGGGCCAGCGATCCGTCCGACGCCGCCCGCGAGATCGAGGCCAGGCTGGTTTCCCAGGAGGTGTGCGTCGAGGCGGCCCGGTTGGTGCCG
Source organism: Acidobacteriota bacterium (assembly GCA_020350085.1). Classification (GTDB taxonomy): domain Bacteria; phylum Acidobacteriota; class Polarisedimenticolia; order J045; family J045. The sequence continues at coordinate 3,283,227 of CP070706.1, read as the reverse complement.
GCCTCGCTCGAGGACGTGTTCATCGCGCTCGTCCGCCGCGAGGTGGAGCGCGACCGCGGAGACTGATGACATGACCATCCCGACTCGCCGCAGCTATCCGAATCGCCGCGGGAGACGGTCTCGGCGCCGGGCCGCCTCGTGGGTGCTGGCCGCGAGCCTCGCTCTCGCCCCCCAGGCACTCGCGGATGGATCAGCGCTGTCGCTCACGCTGGAGCAGGTGCTGGCGCTGGCGAGAGAACGATCGCCGCGAATCGAGCAGCGCGCGGCGCTGCTGCGCGGCGCTGAGGCCGAGGCTCGCCGTGCGCGCGCCGGCCGGGCTCCCGAAATCGACGCCCATGCGAGCTATCGCCATCTTTCCGACGTGCCGGACGTCGCACTGACCTTCGCGGATGGGCAGCGGCGGACGATCTTCCCCAACATCACCGAACGATATCAGGGGCGAGTCGACCTCGCCGTACCGCTGTACACGGCGGGACGGATCCGCAACACAATCGTGGCAGCCCAGCGCGGCCGTGAAGCGGCAGCCCACGAGCTTCGACTCGAGAGAAGCGATCTCGAACTCGAGGTGACGGTGGCGTACTGGCAGCTTGCCGTGGCCCGCGAGCGCGAGCAGGTCTTGAGGCAGTCGATCGCGTCGTTCGCGGCGCACCTCACCGACGCGCGACATCGCCTGCAGTACGGTCTCGCGGCAAGAAACGAGCTGCTGTCGATTCAGGTCGAGCGCGATGCCGCCGAGCTCGACCGCCTCGAGGCCGCCAACGCGGCCGCGATTGCCGAGGCCAATCTGCTGCGGCTGCTCGATCTCGAGCCCCACACGCGTCTCGAGACGGCCGACCCGCTCGGTCCCGCCCCGCCTCGCGCGAAAGCCGGTGGTGCCGAAGTCGCCGAGCTCGAGCAGCTCGTCACGCAGGCCCTGTCGAGCCGCTCCGAGCGGGCTGCCCTCGAAGCGCGATGGGCTGTGGCGCGAGCCACAATCGAAGCCGAGCGAGGATCGCGCCGCCCGCAAGTCTCGGCGTCGGCGGGCTTCCAGTACGCGCGGCCCAATCCGCGCGTGCTGCCGCTCGTAGATCAGTTCGACGATTCGTGGGACGTGGGTCTCGCCGTCTC
>CP070706.1:3276707-3282020 GCA_020350085.1 Acidobacteriota bacterium | reverse complement strand
AGCACGGTCGCGCCGACATCGTCTCCACCGACATCGAATAACGAGAGCGTATCTTCCGGCGGATGGAGCATCCCCTTGATCTCTGGCAGCAGGATCGGCAGGTCCGCGTAAGCCTGCGCACCGGGCGGCACGACCACGCGAATCGCGTGGTGCTCCATCAGAGCGCGCGCCTCGCGGCAGCGGAAGTACGGATTGACCAGGTCGAGATCGGCGACCTGTACGGTGCGCCCGCGGCGGGCAAGGTTGATGGCGAGGTTGACCGCGACCTCGGTCTTGCCCGAACCGAAGCCGCCGACGATCATCACCAGGCGCTCGTCAGGACGGACGACCGCGTTCGTTAGTTCAGGCTCTGCGCTCGAGGCGCTCGGTGAGCGATCGGACACGCCCATCTTCCGCAGCCCTATCTCCTGCAGCCCGGTCGCGACCGGCTGCGGCCTCATGCTTCGCGCTGAAATGCCCTGGCGACGCGGCCGGACAGCGATCGAACACCCGGTCGAAGCCGTCTCGTGGCCCTCTCGTCCGCCGTCTTATCTGGCTTCAATTATCGCCTATTTAACATGCTTTGACCGTTGACAACGATCAAGGCGAGAGTTGACTTAGGTCAAGTCGCGTGCTTCAGCCGAGGAACCTAACTATGGGGCGGCGCGGCGTAAGCGGCCGAATAAGCAGGACTTGTGCCGCCAGCGGCTTCCGTCGCCCAGGCGCACCGATTCGCCGCTCGCTCTATACTCACGCCGGTTCAGAACCGCAGCGCCCTGTGGCTCTGTTTTTTTTGGAGAGGGGGAGACTTCAGTCTTTTCCACCGACCATCGAATGCCTTCTCTGGAGCTGCTCGCGAGATTGGGCGTCGACGGCCCCGAGGGTATCGCCTGGACCACCGACCGCAATCTTCGCATCACGACCTGCGCGGGTCCCGTCCAGGCGATCCTCGAACATCATCCGGACTCTGTCCCCGGCGTGACGCTGGGCCAGTTTTTCCGCGCCGAGCCATCCGCAGCGATCGTCATCGATGCCCACCGGCGCGCACTCGAAGGGCAGAGGGTTTCGTTCGAGATCGAGGTCGGCCGCCATCACCTTCGGGGTCGGGTTACGGCCGACACCGACGAGAACGGCACCCCCCGGGGCTGTATCGGCGTCGCCGAGCGGCTCAGGCGCGATACACCGACCAAGGAGCAGCTCAGGCAGTTCTTCGACCAGTCCGTGCAGATGCACTGCATCGGCGGCGGTGACGGATACTTCAAACGAGTCAATTCCGCGTTTGAGAAAATTCTCGGTTTCAGTCCACGGGAGATGCGCTCCGAGCCGTTCCTACACTTCGTTCACCCCGAGGATCGTGCAGCCACTCTGCAACAGTTCGATAGACTCGCTCGCGGCGAGCCGATGATCCAGTTCGAAACGCGCTTCCGGCGCAAGGATGGGTCTTATCGCTGGCTGGCGTGGACTTCTGCTCCACTGCGGGACGGCCTGCTGTACGCCTCCGCCCTCGATATCACGGACCGCAAACAAGCCGAAGATCTGTTCCGCCGTTCGTTGGAGTCGGCTCCCGACGCGCTGATCATCGTCGATCAAGAAGGGAGAATACAGCTCGTCAATGCCTTGGCAGAGCAGTTGTTTGGCTACCGTCGTGAAGAGATGTCCGGTCAGTCGATCGAGATGATCATACCCGAGCAGCTGCGTGCGAGGCACCGGCAGCACAGAAGCGAGTACGCGAATCAACCTCGGATTCGGCCGATGGGCGCCGGTGTGGAGCTTGTGGCGCTGCGCAAGGATGGAACGACGTTTCCGGCAGAGATCAGCCTCGGGCCGATGAAGACCGAGACCGGCTTTCTCGTGTTGAGCGCGATTCGGGATATCACCGAGCGCAAGCGTGCGGAGCAGGCGCTTCGGGAAAAACGAGCCGAGCTGCTCGCGGCACAGCGAATCCACGAGCGTCTGTTGCCTCAAACACCTCCTTCACTGCCCGGTTTCGACATCTACGGTGCGACGCTCGCGGCTGAGTTCGCCGGAGGGGACTACTTCGACTATTTCCCGATGCTGGACCAGGCTTTCGTAACGGCCGTCGGCGATGTCACCGGACACGGATTCGGCTCGGCGCTGCTGATGGCGCACACACGCTCTGAGCTGCGTTCTTGGGTTCGAGCGCGCCGCGATGTCAACGAGGTTCTCGAGCGCTTGAACGATGACCTCGTCATCGAAACCGAGGAACACATCTTTGTGACGCTGCTGCTGGTCTGCCTGCACCCGAACAGCCGGAGGCTCTGCTACTCCAGCGCCGGACACCCGCCGGGGCTGATCCTCGACTCTTCCGGCCGGTTGAAGCACAAGCTCTGCAGCACCGGGCTTCCACTCGGAATCCTCGCCGAGGAGCGGTACGCGAAGGGAGGTCCGATCGACCTCGAGCCGGGCGATCTGGTGCTGCTGATGACCGACGGAGTATTGGAGGCCGAATCTGCTGATCAGGAGATGTTCGGTTACGAGCGTGTGTTAGCGGTCGTTCGCGATAACAGGCACGAGCCCGCCCGCGAGATCCTCGACCGACTGTTTTCCGCTGTTCGGACGTTCAACGGCAACGGCAAGCTCTCCGACGACGTCTCCGCCGTGCTCATCAAGTGCGATCCGTTGGCGAGCTGGACTCCCCCACGCCCCCGCGGCACACGGGGCAGCGGCCAAACCTGATCGTGCTCGGCTCCGCCACCTGCGTCGCGCGACGGATCCAGTGGCGCGGCGTGCGAGAGGTCGCTATGGCGGCGGCGTACTCGACACCAAGCCGGAGGGACGGGGCGGCATGCCGCGGGTGTCGAGATAGCGCAGGGCGAGGCCGGCGACGCGTCCGTAGCTGCGGGTGCCGCCCCTGACGCCGTGAGCCTTGAGATAACCGCTGTAGACCCGGCGCAAGGCCGGAGCCTCGCGCCCGAGATACAGGCGTGCGAATTCGGCCATCGCCTCGAGATCTCGCTTGACGCCCGGACCTCGATTATCGGGCTTGCGTCTCAGCTCGACCCACAGTGCGAGCCAGCCTGCGTAGCGCAGCGCGGGATCGTCCGAGCGCCACAGCGTCAGTAGGGCGACGAGGCTGGCGGCTTCCTCCCAGGCGAACCCGGCGAGGTGGGCCCGCTCGTGAGCGATGACGAACGGCAGCCTCCCAGGAGGCGCCGGATCGACGATGTTCGGCTCACCGGTGAGCGGTCCATAAATCCCGGACACCCCCCAGCGAATGAGAACCGGGCTCGTCACGAACCGCTTCGCTCGTCCGCTAGCGGGTGCCGGCAGACCGGCCTCGCGCAGCGCCTCGGCCTGCAGCAGACCGATCTCGGCATCGAGCTCCGCGAAAGAGCGGCCGAAAACGACGACGCCTTGCTCATCCTCGGCGATCTGCTCGCGCAGGATGTCGAGCCTCTGGCCCATCCAGGCCACGAGCGCCTCGGCGCGCTCCTTTTCGACGGCTCGCTCCAGGCCGAAGAGTCGGTCTGGCTCCGGTCGCGCGTAGTTGAACCCCCACAGCAGCAAGAACAGCGCCCAGATCAGGCCGAGCTCGCCGGCAAGACGAAGCTGAGCGATCGCGAAGGCACGCCGCCGAGATGCTCCCTCGGCGCGCGCGCGGCGAAAACCGATCGCCGGGGAGACCAGCAGCATCGCGATCAGCACCACGACCAGCAGCTCGAACAGCGAAAACGGCACTCGTGAGCTGATGAAGCTCAATGTGCGCGACAGCGGTGGGTAAAGACCGCGGGCGTAGATCATCTCGGTCGCGTCAGGCGTGACTCGCGAGAGCAGGAATCCGACCAGCATCACGACTCCAGCGACGAGGCCGGCGCGGACTCGTCGGGGCTGGCCGGCGACGATTTCGGGCGGTCTGAGTGCGTCAGGCATCGGCTCAGTATGCCGACGGGCCGGAGCGGTTGCTTGGATCGCGCGCCAACGGCGGCTCGCCGACGCGCGCGGCCAGGCGCCGCGAGAAAACGAGCACCAGCCCCGGCAACGCGAGCAGCGTCGTGGCGGCGAAAAATCCACCGTAGCCGAGCTGCGCGACGCCCACCCCGCTGAAGGCGCTCGACAGGTCGCGCGTTGCCGCGAACATTCCGGAGAGCAGCGCGTATTCGACGGCTGCACGGCGCTTCTCACAAACGCGCATCAAGAGCGACAAGAACGCCGCCGTAGACATGCCTCCGCCGAGACTTTCGATCAATGCCGCCGACAAGACGACGGGGGTGCCGCCACCTGAGAACGCGGCCGCAGCGTAAGCGAGGTTGGTCGCCGCCTGCGCCAGTCCGAACCAGAACAGTCCACCAAGAATGCCGATCTTCGCGACCAAGGGGCCGCCAATCAGCGCGCCGGCGATCGTCGCCAGGATCGTCAGAGGGCTGAACAGCACGCCGATCTCGACCGGCGACACACCGGCATCGACCCAAAACGTGCGCACCATCGGTCCGAGCGCCCCGTCGGGCAGCTTGTAGAGCAAGACCATCGCGGCGAGAGTGACGGCGCCCGGCCGGCGCATCCAGTCGACCAGCCCGCGCCACAGCTTCGTGTCCGCAGGCTGCTGCTCGATCGGCAGCGGCGGCGCCCTTAAGACCAGCAGTCCGAGTCCGGCGAGCATCGCCGCGGTCAGTCCCAGCACCGAGCGCCAAGCGAGGAATCCGGCGAGCGCCACGGTGAATCCGCCAGCAAACCACATCGCGAGCCGATAGCTGGCGACGCGCGCGGAGTTGGCCGGGCCTTCCTCTCCCTTGTCGAGAATCCCGATCGTGTAGGCGTCCACGGCGATGTCTTGGGTCGCCGCGGCCAATGTGAAGATCGTCAGCAGCGCGACGAGCGGCCAGAGTGCGTGGGGTCCGACCGCGGCCGCGCCGAGTAGCGAACCGCCGGCCAACATCAGGCTGGCCGCGATCCAGCTCTGGCGGCGGCCGATCTTGTCGACCAGCGGCGACCAGACGAGCTTCGCGCTCCAGGCGGTGGCCAGCGCGCTCAACCCACCGATGGTCTCGACGCTGACGCCGGACACGCGCAGCCAGATCGGCAGCTGCTCCTTGAAGATGCCGAACGGTAGACCAGAGCCGAATGAGAGCACGCCGACCCAGGACAACTTGCGGGGGCGGGAAAGCCGGGTCACCTCCGGGTACCGTTGGTGGGGCGAGGTCAGGAGCGGATCATCGTCAGCAGCATCTTGAACCGCTCGGGTGCCATCACGGCGTGAGGCACCTCCGCCGGCATGATGATCGACTCGCCGGCAGTGACCTTTTGCCCCGTGCCGGCGAGCAGGATCTCGGCCGTGCCCTCGAGCACCTGAACCAAGGCATCGAACGGCGCCGTATG
>CP070706.1:3272274-3276607 GCA_020350085.1 Acidobacteriota bacterium | reverse complement strand
TAGCACGCGTGCGAAGGTCACTCGCTCGAGCAGAATCTCGCCGCCGGTCAGCTCGTCGCGGCTCGCGTCGTACCACTCGACGTGCAACAGCCGAGGGTCTCTCACGAATCGAGCGTCGAGCAGCGAGCCGTCGGCCGCCCGCGTTTCGGCCCACCAGCCGTGCGGATGGCGCGAGACCCTCCGGGTTGCCCGCGGTGCGGTCTCGAGCCGCACCAGCGACAAGCTCCCGTCGACGATTCGCGCCACCACGCGCAGGTGGTCGCTCGAGGAGTCATCACTACTGGCAGGGGCCCCGACCACTGACGCGACCAGCGCGACCGCGGAGATCGCCCAGCGCGCGAGAGTGGCCCTCTGTCGAATCATCCATCGGTCTCCTCTCGGATGACGTCGGAACATGTACGGCGATCGGCGCTGAGCCGTCAATCCTTCTCAGCCGGCGGCGGCTTGTCGTCGGCGCGGCCGATGTCGAAGATGGCCCGCCACTGGCCGTCCGCATCGCGCCGCCAGAGCGACACGTAGCGTCCGTGCTCGAGCTGCTCGGCGCCGCTCGCATCGCGCGCGCGAAGCTCGTAACGCCCCGAGGTGTAACCGAAGTCGCCGGCGCTGGACGCGCCGGCGTCGTCAGGGGTCCACGTCAGGGAGATATCGGGGCTTTCGATCAGCGGTCGCCAACCCGCAACGACCCCCTCTCGGGAACGCAGCTCGCGAGAGCCGTGGAACACGGCATCCTCTGCGATCAGCTCCCCGAAGCCGTCCACGTCGCCTTCGGCAACGGCTCGAGCCAAAGCCAGATCGGCCTCGCGTATCTCGGCCGTCGCTTGTTGGCTGGCGACACGATTCGGCGCTTCGCAGCCGGATCCGAGCAGAAAGACGACGCCCCACAAGCTGGCCGGACCGAGCAGGGAAGCGGGTCGCGGGCGGCTGATCGATCGAGACATGCTTTTCACCACGGCAGCAGTGTAGCGGATTCGAGTCAGCTCGCGAAGTCGAGTAAGCTGCTCCCCGCTGGTTGCGAGGTATCCGGCGAGCACCAAACAGGAGCCAACCAGGACGAGGAACAAGAGGACGACACGGATGCCCTACGAACGAGCCCTCGAGACGACCGACCCTCGGCAACAGAAGACACTCTCACCCGGTAGCCCGGAGGAAAAAGCCGCTCTCGAGCGGGTGTTCGATCTCTTTAGCGAGCTGACCGAAGAGAGAATTCGATCAAAGGTACGCGATGTCTATGCTGCGCAGGCATATTTCCACGACACGCTCAAAGAAGTTCACGGCGTCGGAGCGATCGAAGAGTATCTCGTCGATAGTGCACGGGCGGTCAATCACTGCACGGTACGTTTCACCGACGTCGGTCGCTCCGAGGGCGAGTACTACCTGCGTTGGGAGATGGAGATCGAATTCAAGAAGCTCAAGCGCGGACAGGTATGCCGCTCGATCGGCATGACGCACATGCGTTTCGACGAGCAAGGGATGGTCGTTCTGCACCAGGACTACTGGGACGCTGCCAGCGGGGTCTTCGAGCACGTCCCGCTGCTCGGCTCGATGATCCGCGCGATCAAGAATCGGCTTTGACGCGCGAGAGCGTCGCGGAACGGCCATCTATCAAAGCGCGCGCGCGACGGAAGACGCTGCCGAACATCTCCCGCGTCAAGCGTCCCGTCTGCGTGTTCTGCCGACTCGGATGATAAGAGGCGAGCAGCCAGTGCTCTCCCCCGTCGAGCGTGAACTCTGCTCCATGCATGAATCGGGGCCGTGTCGAGACGGGAGCGCGTCCAATATCCGAAAGGCCGGCACACAATCGGATGAAAGCGATTTGTCCCAAGGCAACGTACACGCGCGCCGCCCTCAGCAACAGCAGCTCGCGCCGCAGAAATGGCCCGCACCGTTGCAGCTCTTCCGGCGTCGGTTTGTTTGCTGGAGGAACGCAACGAGCAACCGCCGTGACGAACGCATCGATGAGCCGCAACCCATCCGAGCGAGACACGGCCCGACTCTGACTCGCAAAGCCGAACTCGTGCATGGTGCGATACAGAAAATCTCCGGAAGCGTCGCCGGTGAACATGCGGCCGGTGCGGTTCGACCCGTGAGCTCCCGGGGCGAGCCCCACGACGACGAGACGCGCACGTACCGGACCGAAGCCGGGCACAGGCCGGCCCCAATAGCACTGATCCCGATATGCGCGCCGTCTTTCGCGCGCCACCTCCTCCCGGTGTTCGACGAGCCGTGAGCACGCACGGCAGCCGATCAGCTGCGCTCGCAGATTCGTCATGTTGTCTGCCATGTTCGCGATGATAAGCCGAACGCGTGGTCAGCCGGTCGAAGCTAGAATCGCCTCGGATCGCTCAAAGAAGCGGCTACGGCCCGAGCGGGTGGGGCGCCAGGAGATCGAGAATGATCGCGAGATTGACGGGACGTTGCTTTCCATGGGTGTGGCTCGGGGCCGTTCTGATCGCCGCGGCCGCTCCCGCCACAGCAGAAGAGGGCCTCTGGCTGCCGGATCAGCTCGAGCAGCTCGACTGGGCCACGCTGGCCGGCCGCGGGCTCAAGCTCGGTCCCGACGAACTCCGGCAGCTCTCGCGGGCCGTGGTCAAGATCTCGATGGGAGGACACGGCACCGGCTCGTTCGTCTCGCCCGAAGGACTGATTCTGACCAACCACCACGTCGCACATCAGTGCCTGGCCACGAACTCCGACATCGAAGAAAACGTGCTCGAGTCCGGTTTCGTCGCTCCGTCGCGACAGGCCGAGATACCGTGCCGCGGCTTCGAGCTGCTGCGGACTCTGAGCATGGAGGACGTGACCGAGAAGTTGCAAAGCTCCGTTGACGAGACGCTGGCGCCGCACGAGAGGTTCAAGGCCCGTCAAGCGCGCCGCAATCAGCTCGCCACCGCCTGTCAGCAGGACCGCGAAGACAGGAGATGCTCCGTCGTGCTGTTCTATGGGGGGGCGAAGGAGATGCTCGTGCGCGAGCAGCTGATCCGAGACGTACGGCTCGTGCACGCCCCCGAGAGCGCTGTCGGCGTGTTTGGCGGCGACACCGACAACTTCGAATGGCCGCGACACACGGGGGATTACTCGTTCCTGCGAGCGTGGATCGGGCCCGACGGCAGCGCCCGGACCCACGCGGCCAAGAACGTCCCTTATCGCCCCGACACGTTTTTGTCGCTGTCGATAAACGGCTACGCCGAAGGCTCCCCGGTGATGGTTTTCGGCTATCCGGGCATGACGCAGCGCTACCTGCCCGCCGCTCAGCTCGAGTACTGGACGGACTCGCTGGCACCGGGCTGGCTGCGCTGGACGGAGAAGATCCGCAGGCTCTACCAGAAGCACGCCGAGCGCGATCCCAGCGTCGAACTCGAGCTCATCGACGCCATCCGTCGGATGACCAACACAGAGAAATACCTCCGTGGGCTGCGCGCGGGGCTCGAACGTCTCGAGCCGGCCGCCGAGCGCCGGCGACAGGAAAGCGAGCTGTTGACTTGGATCGCGTCGGACCCAGCACGCCGGCAGCGCTACGGAGATCTGCTCGAGCGGATCGCGGGGCTCACGACGCAGATGCGAGTTTCGCTGCCTGTCCGCCTGCTGTACGGCGCGCTGCGTTTCAACCGAGCCGTCTTCCGCGCCTACGGGCTCTACGAGCGAAGCATCGAGAAGACGAAACCGGACGACGATCGTCAGGACCCCTACCACGACCGCCAAGAGGAGCTCCTGCGCTTGCGCATCGTCGACGATCCGGAGCCGGTCGTCTACGAGCTCGACGCGGAGCTGCTCGCCGCTTTCATGCTCGAGGCGATGGAGCTTCCTGAGGCCGACCGTCCGCGAGCGGTCTCATCGCGGTTGGCCGGCCGCGAAGGCCCTGCTGCGGGCGTGTCGCTCGCGGTGGCGCGAGAGATCCTCGCGGGCAGCAAGATTCACGATCCGCAGGTCAGGGCGCGCTACTTCACCATGAGCCGACAGGATCTCGTCGAGTCAGGCGATTCGCTGATCCGCTTTGTGGCCGACCTCTACGAGCAGCGTCGGCCTTTCGAGGACCGGATCGAGAAGCAGATCGAGGCACCGGCCGAGGAGCTGAATCGTCAGTACGCGGCAGCGCTGATGGATTGGCGCGGGGGTGCGCTCTACCCCGACGCCAACGGCACGCTGCGCTTCAGCCACGGGATCGTCGAGGGCTACGTTCCGGCCCACGGGGGGAGCCGGCGGGGCTATGCCACGACCGCCGGCTCGATGATGGCGACCGTGACCGACGCGCCGGACTATCGACTGCGCTTCGAGGTGGCGGCCCAGCTCTCGGGACGGAAACCCGAGATGCTCGTTGATCTGGTGCTTGGAGACT
>CP070706.1:3265630-3272174 GCA_020350085.1 Acidobacteriota bacterium | reverse complement strand
CGATAGACCTCCGCTCGGGCTGGCCGAGCTTCTCCCTGCACCACGACGAGCACCGGACCTTCGGCTCGCTGGGGCCAGACCGGCTTCCCGTGACGCCCATCGATGATCCGGAGCCGGCCGCGCTCCGCGCCGAGCGACACGTGTCGTTCGTCGTCGACGCTCAGCGCGACGCGGATGCGCGGCTCAGGCAACTCGAAGCCCGGGTCGAGCCGCTCGAGCAAGCTCGGAGCAGCGGCGGGAAGTCGTTGCTGTGCGTGCGCGAGCGGTGCGACCAACAGCAAGATGCCGGCGAGCACGCCGTACAGCAGGCTGCAGCGGTGCGCTTCCATCGCCTCGGCGAGCGGTGAGCCCATCGATCCGGCTCCTGTTGTTCGCCTTCCTGCACGATGATCCGGGCTCAGCGCGGCAAAACCCTGCCCGATCGACGCTCTCCCTCCCGCGCGGAGGAAAAACCTCAGTTCAAGACTCACGGAAGAGAAGACTCGAAAGATTGTCCGGGCCCACTCGTGAAGGCGCCGCGCCGGACACGATGACGGATTCCTTCATATCGGCTCATTAGACGAACGCTGCGATCGCCTCCGACACGTCTTTGTAGATGTCGAGCACGCGCACGAGCTGGGTCACGTGCAGCGCGTCGGAGACGCGCTGATTCACGTTGGCGATCTTCATGTCACCCTGCGCCTCACGGACTCGCTTGAGCGAAGCCACCAGCTCGCCGAGGCCGGCGCTGTCGAGAAAGCGTACCGCGGCCAGATCGAGCACGATGCGGTTCTTGCCCTGCTCGAGCTGCTCCTTGAGCGTGCCGCGCAAGGCCACGTCCCCCTCACCCACTCGGATGTCCCCCTGCGGTCGCAGGATCGTCACTGTGCCCGTTTGCTCGACTATGATCTTCATCGACAGCGCTCCTTTCTGACCGGCTCATTGTACCGCTAGCCGCGATCGCGCTCCCTCGCCTGCCGGCTGCTTCAAACGCGGATCCTCTCCCACGAGAGCCGCTTCATGATTCACGCACCGCTATGCCCGCGCGAGCAGCCGCTCCAGCAGCTCGTGCGAGACTCCTCGCCGTTCCAAGGTCCGGAACCGGTGGCCCTTCTTTCGCGCTCCGCGATCGGCCAGACACAGGTGCTCCGCCTCGACGAGCACCAGTAACGAGCGGGGGGCCAGGCTCGTTTCGATCTGATCCGCCATGGCTGCCGCGAGCGTCTCCTGTAGCGTCAGTCTCCTGGCCAGCTGGTCGACGAGTCGGGCCAGGTCTCCGAGTCCGACATGGTAACCCGAGGGCACGAAACCGATATGGGCCTCGCCGCGGAACGGCAGCAGGTGGTGGGCGCAGACCGCCGTGAATCGAATCCCGTCGAGCAACACCGGTCCCGTGGCCGCCGCCAGTTGGATCGGCTTGAGCGGATGGATCGGCTGTCCCGCGCCGGCCAGCAGGTCGTCCAGCAACGCCTCGAGCACTCGGCGCGGTGTCTCGCTGAGCAGCTCTTCGCGATCGAGGCCCGGATCGGGCGGTCGTTCGGCGAGCAGCTCCGCCAAGAACGCCCGCAGCGACTGCTCCATCGCCCGCCGGCTCATCGAGGCCCCTCGAGCTCGCCGCGGTAGACGACCGCCCCGTCGATCGTCTCGTGCAGTTCGACGCTCCTGAGTCCCGGCGTCGCCGGGGCGAGCTGGCGCCAGATCCAGACGGCGATCCACTCGGCGGTTGGATTCTCGATCAGGTCGTTCAGGTGTCGGTGATCGACGCGATCGAGCACGTGCTCGGTCACGATCGCATCGAGGTCGCCGAAATCGATCACCATCCCCTGCTCCGGCTCGATATCTCCTTCGAGCTCGATGATGAACCGATACGAGTGACCGTGGAGCTGGCGGCATCGCCCAGGGTGACGAGGCAGGATGTGGCTGGCCTCGAAGCCGTACTGGCGACGGAGAATCATGCGTGCGCGTCCTCTCTCGAGAGGCTGACGGACACGCCCACGGAGTCCACGATTCCGTCCACGACCGGCGTCTCCTTGTGCACGTCTACATCGACGCGCTGGCAGTGAAACTGCTCGAGTAGCTCGCGGGCCAAGCGCGCCGCGAGCGTCTCGATCAGGTGGAAGGAGTGCTCGCGGCCGACGCGTACGATCAAGTCGTGCACGGCTCGATAGTCGATGGTGTCGCCGATGCGATCGCTGCGCGCGGCACGGCTGATGTCGATCGTCATCGCCACGTCGACCCGATGACGGACGCCGATCTGCCGTTCGAGTCGCGTCAGCCCGTGGAAGGCGTGGAATCGAATTCCGCGGACTTCTATGCGGCCGGTCATCCCCGCCTCCTCGGCTCGGCCGTCGTCGACCGGGCGTTCAGCTCGCACGCCGCAAGCGAAGCGACTCAGGCTAGCCCTCCGTGCTCGGCGGGGCAACAGCCGCAAGAGTCGTACTCGGTCTCCCTCGACTCAGCGCCCGCTGTACGGGTTGTTCACGCTTCGAAACGCACGCGCAGAAAGTTTCGCTTGCCGACTTGGAGCAGCAGCTCACCGCTCCTAGCGACTCTCGCCGACTCGTCGGTCCATCGTTCCCCGTCCACGCGCACGCCGCCCTGACGAATCAGTCGCCTCGCCGCCCCCTTCGATGCGGCCATACCGGCCTCGTGCAGCAGCTCTGCCAGCGCGACCGTGTCGGCGGTACCGGGCAGCACTCGCTGCTCGATTTGCTCGGGAAGCTCTTTCTTCGCGAACACACGCTCGAAGTGATCGACGGCGGCGGCCGCCGCTTGCTGACCGTGAAAGCGAGCCACGATCGAGCGCGCCAATGCGACCTTGAGCTGGCGAGGATGTGCCTCGCCGCTGGCCAGCCGCTCGCGCAGTCGCCCCACCCGCTCGGCTCCACTGGCCGTCAGCAGCTCGTACCATCGAAGCATCAGCTCGTCGCTGATCGACATCACCTTGCCGAAGATCTCGTCCGGCGGCTCGGTCACGCCGACGTAGTTGCCGAGCGACTTGCTCATCTTTTGCACGCCGTCGGTGCCTTCCAGCAGCGGAACCGTCATGATCACCTGCGGCTCGAGATCGTAGCTGTACATGATGTCGCGGCCGACGTTGAGATTGAACCACTGGTCGGTGCCGCCGAGCTCCACGTCCGCCTCGAGCGCGACCGAGTCGTATGCCTGGGCAAGCGGATAGAGCAGCTCGTGAATGGAGATCGGCAACCCCGTTTCGAAGCGCTGCTTGAAGTCGTTGCGCTCCAGCATGCGGGCCACCGTATAGCGGCCCGCCAAGCGCACGATTCCCTCCACGCCGAGCGGTACGAGCCACTCGGAGTTGAATCGCGTCTCGGTGCGCTGCTCGTCGAGAATCTTGAACGCCTGGCCGGTGTAGGTGCGCGCGTTTTCGAGAATCTGTTCCCGGCTCAGCGGCGGCCGCGTCTTGGATCTGCCCGACGGATCCCCGATCGACGCCGTGAAATCACCGATCACATACACCACGCGGTGACCGAAGTCCTGGAACTCGCGCATCTTGGCCATCAGTACCGTATGGCCGAGGTGAATGTCCGGCGCCGTCGGATCGAAGCCCACTTTGACGGTCAGCGGTCGGCTCGTGGCACAGGCTCGCTCGAGCTTGGCGCGCAGCTCCGCTTCGGAGGTGATGTCGACGAGCCCGCTGCACAGCACTTCCAGCTGATCGCCGGGGGGTACGACGGGGCTGCCCGAGCTCGATCGGCTCGTCATCGGCCGGTGCCTCCGGACGGCGAAGGCGGAGACGAAGCGGTCGGGTCAGTCGAGCGCGATCGGCACGCCGACGGCTGATAGCGTTCCGCTGTCGGCAAGCCCAATCGCTCGCGCACCAGCTCCATCGTCTCGCGAGCCAGCGGTCTGAGCTTCGCCGTGCCTGCGGCGAGGGTCTCGTCGACGAGCCGCGGACGGCGCTCGATCGCCGCACGCCGCTCGCGCATCGGTGCCAGCACGGCGTTGATGTTGTCCGCGACGAGGCGCTTGCACTCACGGCATCCGATGCCGGCCGTCCGGCAGCCTTCCGCTGCCCATGCTTGCTGCTCCGAGCTGGAGAAGAAGCGATGGTAGCTGAAGATGTTGCACTCTTCGGGCACGCCTGGGTCGGTGCGCCGCTTGCGGCGGATGTCCGTCTTGGCCGGCGCGATCTTGTTCCAGACCTCCTCCGGAGAGTCGTTGAGCCCGATCTGATTGCCGAGGCTCTTCGACATCTTGCGCTCGCCGTCGAGGCCCATCACGCGCGGAGCCTGCGACAGTCGCGCGCGCGGCATCGGGAAGGTCTCTCCGAAGCGGTAGTTGAACTTGCCGACAACGTCGCGTGTGAACTCGACGTGCTGAACTTGATCCTCGCCCACCGGCACGCCGTCGGCCCGGTACACGACGATGTCGGCCGCCTGAAGCACCGGATAGTCGAACAAACCGACGTTGATGTTCTCCGGCTGGCGTTTCGATTTGTCCTTGAACTGCGTCATCCGCTCGAGCAGACCCATCGGCGTGATGGTATTGAGTACCCAGGCGAGCTCGGCATGCTCGGCGACGGTCGACTGCACGAACATCGTGCAACGATCCGGATCGAGGCCGGCCGACAGCCAGCCGATCACCATGTCACGGATTCTCCCCGGCATCTCCCGCGGCTCGAAGGGCTGCGTCAACGCGTGGAGATCGACGACGCAGAAGATGCAGGGATACCGCTCTTGCAGCTGGACCCAGGTCTTCAACGCACCCAGGTAGTTGCCGATGTGCAGCTCGCCCGATGGCTGCATGCCGCTGAACACCGACGTGATCGGAGCCTGCGCGTCATCGGACTCAGGCGAGCCAGGACCTGCCGTCTTGGGCTCGGTCGCGCGGGGCTCGGGCGTGGTTGACGACAAGACCTCGTCCTCCCGATTCGTGGTCTTTTCAGTTCGTGCAGCAACTCGGAAGTATACCGGCCTGAACCAGGCGTGGGCCGGCCGGGCCCTCGCGCGCAGCTTCAGGGCTTGGCCCGTAAGCACCCGCGGTCGGCTCGGCGAGCCGGCCGGGCTCCGGCTGACCGTCCCAAGCGACGCCCCGTGCTCGCAACGAGACCACTCCCGCGCGAGAAACGATCACGTGATCGAGCAACGGAACGCCGATCAGGACAGCTGTTTGACCGATGACCTGAGTGAAGCGAAGGTCATCCTCGGAGGGCTCCGGAACGCCCGACGGATGGTTGTGCGCGAGCACGATGCTGGCCGCAAGCAAGCGGATCGCCGGCTCGAACACGTCTCGCGGCACGGCCCGGGCGACGTTCAGCGAGCCCACGGCGATCGTCTCGCGCGCCAACAGTCGGGAGTGCGCATTGAGGTACAGCCCGACCATCTGCTCGCGCCGCGCGTGGACCAGATCGGCCACCTCGCGCGCGACGTCGTCGGGCGAGCGGACGCGTGGGCGCGGGTCGAAGCTCGACGAAAGCCGACGAGCCAGCTCGAACGCGGCCACGAGCCGCGCTGCTCCGACCGCCCCCACACCTCGCTGGCTCTCGAGGATCTCGCAGCTGGCCCGCGCCAAGCCGTCGAGCCCACCGTGACGCTGGAGCAGATCCGTGGCGAGCTCCGTCACGGGCCGGCCGGTGATCCCGTTGCCGAGCAGCAGTGCGATCAGCTCCCAGACCTCGAGCCGAGCGCTGCCGGAGCGGGTCAACTTCTCGCGCACCCGGGGACGGGCAAGCTGCGGACATTCCCCGTTCTGATCTCGGCGCCGCCTCATCGGGAACCTCCCCTTGCAGCGCCCTGCAAGATCGGCGCCTGTTGCACGGGCCCGGCGCGTCCGAGACGCCCTCTCGAAGGCGCGTCCGCCAGCGGACACCGCACCGGCCGCAGCGGACGGGTGGTCCTGCGACACTCGAGCCTGCCTCTAACGCCCCGTCAGAGCTCTCTCACCGCTCGATGCCGCTGCCACCATGCTGATCCTCAGGCAACGGCTCGCAGCGCCCACCCAGATGACGTGCGAGGAACTTCTCGACGTGACCGAAGAACTGCAAGCGGTTCTCTGGTCTCGCAAAGCCGTGGCCTTCGTCGGGAAACAGTACGTATCCGACCTGTTTTTCGCTCGTGCGCATCGCCTCGACGATCTGCTCCGATTCGTGCTGCTTGACGCGCGGGTCGTTGGCCCCCTGTCCGATCAGCAACGGCGTCTGGATCCGCTCGACGTGAAAAAGCGGCGATCTCTCGCGCAGCATCTCCGCGTCGCTGTCGGGATCGCCCACCTGCAGCATGAACTTCTGTTTGACCGGCTCCCAGTACGGCGGAATCGACGCGATCAATGTGAACAAGCTCGACGGTCCGACGATCGACACGGCCGCAGCGTACAAATCGGGAGTGAACGTGATGCCCGCCAGCGCAGCGTAGCCCCCATACGAACCGCCCATGATCGCGATTCGTTGCGGATCCGCGATCCGCTCGGTGATCGCCCACTGCACGGCGTCGGTCAGATCGTGCTGCATCTTGCGCCCCCACTCCTTGTCGCCGGCATGGAGGAACCGCTTGCCGAAGCCGGTGGAGCCACGGAAGTTGATCTGCAGCACGGCATAGCCGCGGTT
>CP070706.1:3261710-3265530 GCA_020350085.1 Acidobacteriota bacterium | reverse complement strand
CGCTGAGCACCCAGTCCGTCACCGCTTCGTCCACCACGCCGAAGATGCACTTCGTGGCAAACCACGGATCGAGATCCGCCCGCACGCTGCCCTCTCTCTGCCCTTCGATCAGAATGCCGGCGATCAGCTGAAAGTAATCGCGCAAGTGCCCGCGGCTGAAGGTCTCCATAAACCTTCCGGTATGTCGAATCTCGATCTGAAACACCGTCGCCAGCGAGCGGTTGGCGCCCATGTTCTCGAGGTGCAGCTCGAGCACGCGCCGCAGCTTCGCCGGCGCCCCCTCGATCGGGCGCAGCGCCGCGCGCGCGAGGTCCATGAACCGCGTCATCAGCTCTTCGAAGATCGCCGTCAGCAGCCTTTCTTTGCCGTCGAAATAGAGGTAGACCGTACCGTCGGCGACGTCGGCCGCTTTGGCGATGTCGCTGATCCGCGTGCGCGCGTACCCTTGCGTCCCGAACGCCTGGATCGCGGCGTCGAGGATCCTGGCGCGCTTGTCGCTGGTCGCGTTGCGCTGCCTGACGGCCATCCGACGCCTCCTGAGCCTGATTCAGCCAGAGCCTCGCCGCATCCGCCATTCCTGACACAGCTTACTCGAGGACTTTCTGATCAATACCTCTAAATATTGTAGTTAAACAAGTTGTCGGTCAAGGCCGAATCGCTCTCGACAAGCCTGCCGCAGTGCGGCATATACTATACCTGAACGGCGTTCATTTTCCGGGAGGTTCGGGCATGCCTTACGTCATCGAGAAAGCGGCCGTTTTGGGAAGCGGCGTGATGGGCAGCACCATCGCCGCACACCTGGCCAACGCCGGGATCCGCTCGGTGGTGCTCGACATCGTGCCGCGCGAGCTGACCGAGGCGGAACAGGCCAAGGGCCTGACGCTCGAGCACCCCGCGGTGCGAAACCGCTTCGCCCGCGAGGCGCTCGATCGTTGCCTGAAGACACGCCCGGCACCGTTTTTCCACCCCAGCCTGCGCTCGCTGATCGAGGTCGGCAATTTCGAGGACGACTGGGACAAGGTCGCCGATGCCGACTGGATCATCGAGGTCGTCAAAGAAGATCTCCCGATCAAGAAGAAGATTCTCGCGCAGACCGCTCAGCACCGTCGTCCGGGCAGCATCGTGACGTCGAACACGTCGGGCCTTTCGATCGCGGCGATGTCGGAGGGGCTCGACGAGGAGTTCCGCCGCCACTTTCTCGGCACGCACTTTTTCAACCCCCCGCGCTACTTAAAGTTGATGGAGATCATCCCGACCTCCGACACCGACGCCGAGGTGCTCGAGACGATGGTCCGCTTCGTCGACGAGCGGCTCGGCAAAGGCGTCGTCATCGCGCGCGACACACCCAATTTCGTCGGCAACCGGATCGGCGTGTTCGGCATGCTCGAGGCGATCCGGGCGATGGACGAGATCGGTCTGACGGTCGAAGAAGTCGATGCCCTGACCGGCCCGCTGGTCGGCCACCCCAAAAGCGCCACCTTCCGCACTTCCGATCTGGTCGGCCTGGACACGATCGCCGCCGTCGCCGGCAACGTCTACGAGGGCTGCCCCGACGACGAGAGCCGCGCCGCGTTCGAGGTGCCCGCGCCGCTGCAGAAGCTGATCGCCAAAGGCTTTTTGGGCGACAAGAGCGGCTCGGGCTTTTATCGCAAGACCAAAGGTCCCGGCGGCAAGTCGGTGATTCAGACGCTCGATCTCGAGAGCCTCGAGTACCGCGACAGGCAGAAGGCGCGCTTCGCCGAGCTGGAGCCGGTGCGCAATATCGATGACCTCAGCGAGCGCTTCCCGGCGATTCTCAAAACGCGCGGCAAGGCGTCGGCGTTCACCTGGCAGACGACGAGCCGCGTTTTGGTCTACGCCGCGCAGCGCGTCGGTGAGATCGCCGACGGCCCGAAGCCGATCGACGATGCGATGAAGTGGGGCTTCGGCTGGGAGCTGGGGCCGTTCGAAATCTGGGATGCGCTCGGCTTCGCCGAAACCGCCGCGCGGATGAAACAAGACGGCCTCGCGCTGCCGGCGTGGGTCGAGACGATGCTCGAGCGCGACGCGCCCGGGTTTTACCGTGTCGAAGAGGGGCGCCTCGAGGTCTGGGATCCTTCCGCGGGAGAGTTCCGCCCCGCCCCTCCGGAGCCCGGCAAGACCGATCTGACGCTTCTCGAACGCGCCGGCCGTGAGGTCAAGTCCAACCCGGGCGCGAGCCTCGTCGATCTCGGCGACGGCATCTTGTGCCTCGAGTTTCACTCCAAGATGAACGCCATCGGCGGCGACAACCTGTCGATGGTGGCCCAGGCGGTCGACGAGCTGGAGAAGAACTACGACGGCCTGGTCGTCGGCAACCAGGGCCCGCACTTTTCCGCCGGTGCGAACTTGATGCTGATCCTGCTCGAAGCGCAGGAGCAGAACTGGGAAGAGCTGGATCTGATGGTCCGCGCCTTCCAGCGCGCGACGATGAGCCTCAAGTTCGCGAGAAAGCCGGTCGTCTGCGCCCCGTTCTGCATGACTCTGGGCGGCGGCGCGGAGTTCACGCTCCACGGTCAGCGCGTGCGCGCGTCGGCCGAGCTCTACATCGGTCTGGTCGAAGTCGGCGCGGGCGTCGTTCCAGCCGGCGGCGGCTGCAAGGAGCTGTACCTCAGGAATCTCGAGCACAGCACCGGCGAGGGCGATCTTCACACCGTGCTGCGCCAGACGTTCGAGACGATCGGCATGGCCAAGGTCTCGACCTCCGCCGTCGAGGCGCGGGATCTGCATTTCTTGCGCGACGCGGACGGCATCACCATGAATCCAGATCGCCTGATCGAGGACGCCAAGCAGACCGCGCTGGCGATGGTTCGCAGCGGGCATCGCGCCGGCGAGCCGCTGCGAGAAATTCCCGTTTTGGGTCGCGCCGGCAAGGCCAGCATCGAGGTCGCCTTGTTGAACATGGCTGAAGGCCGCTTCATCTCCGAGCACGACCGCAAGATCGGCCGCAAGCTGGCGCACATCCTCTGCGGCGGCGATCTTACCGGTACACAGACGGTCAGCGAGCAGTACCTGCTAGATCTCGAGCGGGAGGCGTTCGTCTCGCTGCTCGGCGAGCCGAAGACGCTCGAGCGGATCCAGGCGCTGCTCAAGACCGGAAAGCCGCTCAGAAACTGACCGCCTGGGGGAACGTCTCATGAACGAAGCTGTCATCGTCGCCGCCACTCGCACCGCCGTCGGCAAGGCTTACAAGGGCACGCTGGCCGACACGCGCCCGGACGACATGGCCGCCGCCTGCGTGCGCGGCCTGCTCGAGCGCGCCGAAGGACTCGATCCGGCCAAGGTCGACGACGTCATCCTGGGCTGCGCCTTTCCCGAAGGTGAGCAGGGCATGAATTTCGCGCGCCAAGTGGTGTTTCTGGCCGGATTGCCGGACGAGACGACCGCGATGACGCTCAACCGCTTCTGCTCGTCCGGCCTCGAGGCGATTCACGTCGCGGCGCTCAAGGTCATGAGCGGCACCGCCGAGTGCATCGTCGCCGGCGGCGGCGAGTCGATGAGCATGATCCCGATGGGCGGCGAGCGGTTCGTGGCCAACCCAACGCTCGCCAACAACCGGCCCGAAGCGTATCTCAGCATGGGCCTGACGGCCGAACGCGTCGCCGAGCAGCACGACATCTCGCGCGCGGATCAGGACGCGTTCGCGCTGACATCGCACCAGAGGGCCGTCGCCGCCGTCGGCAACGGGCTGTTCAAAGACGAGATCACGCCGGTTGCCGTCGAGCGCGTGACCCCGACCGGTAAGGGCTGGAAGACGGATCGGCAACAAGTGAACTTCGATACCGATGAGGGCCCGCGCGCC
>CP070706.1:3253008-3261610 GCA_020350085.1 Acidobacteriota bacterium | reverse complement strand
ATAACGCCCGCAAGCGAGCGCCATCGCCTGAAAATCTAGCCGGCCGACCAGCATCAGTCGTTCTTCGGCCAGAGGCATCGCACCCGCCGTCATCGCCGTCTGCCAACACGCCCGCGCCGCGCGCGGGTGGCGTCCGTTCTCCTGCAGGAGCCGCAGCGCGCGACGCTTCGCTCGCGGCGCAAACACCAGCGGGTAGCAGTCCGCCAGCCACAGCCCCGACGCCATCCGCGTGCGGCGCGGATCGAGTCTCAGCTCCGCCACGTGCGCATCGAGGATCTCGTCGATCAGCAACGGTACGTCCAGCTCGAGCGGCTCAGGCTGGTCCTGCGCCCAGCGCCGGTACACGCGAGCGAGCGCCCGCGCGCGCTCTCCGAGCGGCACGCACCGCCTGAAGAACGTGTGCCGGCCGGAGCGCGTGACTCCCGCCGGCATGGTGCTCTCGCCGATCTCGACGTCGTGAAAGACGCGGACGATGCTGACTCGCCCGGCGCGGCGTTCGATTTCGCGCGGCAGATGCGCGCTCGCCAGATGCGCCTCACCGAAGATCGCGACGACGCTCGTTCCCGGCGCCAGCAGTCCGGCGATGCGCTCGGCAGCCACGCGATCGCGCAGCAGGAGATCTCTCTCGCTGCCGCGCGGGGGAATGTCGAGACCGACGACCCGTGCGCCGTGCGTGCGCGCCTCTCGGAGCAAGGCCCGCGCACCGGCCCAAGGGTAACCCCACTCTTCTCGGTACCGGATTCGCTCGAGAAACTCCCGCTCGCCGATCTGCCCGTCCATGAAGGCATCGAGAGCAGCTTGGTCCCGGTAATGGACCATCTCCAGACCGAGCACGACGCGGCGCCCCGACGAGGACGTGTGCGCGAGAATCTCGCGCGCCGTCTCGCAAGCACTCGGCAGCGGATGATACTCGCCCAGCAGCACGAGACGAGAGCGTGCGGCGCGATCGATGAGTGATTGCAGCTCACAGGACCGCGTGGTCAGAGCGGCCAACTCGCGTTCGAAGCGCCGCAGGTACGGCGATCCGGCCGTGGGATCATCGACACCGTCCAGCGCGGGCAGCCCGTCGGCCGCGGCTGCGGGTTCGGCAGGCATCGACTCGACGCCCAACCCACCGACTACGACTTCTTGTCGCCGTCAGTTCCTTCAGCGCCGTCGCCCGACATTTCCTTCATCGAGCCGCGGAAGTTCTTGATTCCCTCGCCGAGACCCCGGCCGATCTCCGGCAGCTTCCGCGCGCCGAAAATGATGATGATGATCAGCAACAAGATCAGCAGCTCGGCGCCGTGGGGCAGACTGAGAAAGGCGAGCGGAGTGGTCATCAGGCTTGTACCTCCGGCTCCATTATCGTTCATCCGCGCTGGGAGTCCACGTCCGGCCGCCGAATTCGGCGTTGGTTGCCGATCCGCTGCGTGACTCCGTCATTGTCGAGCCGCTCCAGAAGCGGGATCGCGTACTTACGGGTCAATCCGAACAGCTCCTTGAACGTGCCGACATCGATCAGCTCCGATCCGGCGCGAGCCCGCTCGCGAAGCCGCTCGACGAGCCGAGTCCAGGCCGCACCCGAGACCCAGCGACCGTCGCCGAGCCGGATCGCCTGCCGCCGCCGGGCCGCATAGGACAGCAGCTTCTCGGCCTCATCGCCGACTCGCGCCTCCGCCTGCAGCTCTTGGGTTGCCAGCGCTTCGAGGCCGGCCGGCTCGAGCGCGGCGAGCAGTCGCTCGAGCTTGTCCGCCTCGGCGCCCTCGGGCGCGGCCTCGTGACCGGCGAGCCGTACGGCCTCCCGGCCAGCGATCCAGCGCCCTGCGGCGGCGCCGCGATCGAGAGCGTCGCGAAACGCCTCGAGGCTGACCACAGCGGCGATCTCCCCTCGCAGCCTGTCGGGAGAAGGTCCGGGGTCGAGCGGGTGCTTGCGGTGAAAGGCCGCCGTCCGCTGCTCGATCGCATCGAACAGCTCCTCGAGTGATCCGCCGTCGTAGATCCGATCACGACCGAGACCGACGAGGTCGCTCAGCGCGTCGCCGGCCGCGTCTTCTGCTGCGATCCGTTTCCGAACGTCTTCCGCATCGAGTCCGAGCGTCATCGCCTGCTCGCTGAGAGAAACTCCGCGCCGTCCCGCCTCGCTGACAGCCAACGCCAGTCGCTCGTAACGGCTCGCCGAGGCCCACCGGCGTGTGCGCTCCGGCCACTGGCGGTCCGAACGCCGCCAACGCGGAGGATCGATGTCGGCGATGACGCCGCCGCCGAGCGTCGTGATCGGGCTGTAGCGACGCACCACGACGCGGTCACCGGGCAGCGCGGCGAGTGGTGCTTCCAGCCTGATCTGCGCCGCGCCCGAGCTGCGCGGCCCGAACTCCAGACTCGCCGGCAGCCGCAGCCGGCCCATCACCTCGGCCGTCCCGTGGTGGACGCGAACACGCTGGCCGTGCTCGAGCGCCACCGGCGCGTCCTCGACGATTTCGAGCAGCGCATCGAGCACTCGCGTCGTCACCTCGTGCCCCACCGGCACCAACACCATGCCGCGCGCGAGCTGTTCGCGGTCGATGCCTTGCAGGTTCACTGCCACGCGCCGGTGCGGCTCCGCGCGCTCGACTGTCTGCCCATGAACCTGCAGTCCGCGAACGCGCCCGCGCGCTTCGCCCGGAATTGCACTGAGCAGATCGCCAATGGCCAGCTGACCGCCTTGCAGCGTGCCGGTGACGACGGTGCCAAAGCCTTTGGCCGCGAACACCCGGTCGACGGGAAGTCGCGGCCACGGACCGAGCGCGCGTTCGACCACGGCTTCGGCCGCGTGCGCCAGCGCCCGGCGCAGCGCGTCGAGACCCTCGCCCGTCACCCCGCTGACGCGCACGATCGGCGCGGTCTCGAGAAACGTGCCGGCCACAAGCTCCTCGAGTTCTTCCTCGACGAGATCGGGCATGCCCGCTTCGGCGAGATCGATGCGGGTGAGCGCGACGACGCCGCTATGGAGGCCGAGTAAGCGGCAGATCGCCAGGTGCTCGCGCGTTTGCGGCATCACCGACTCGTCGGCTGCAACAACCAGCATGACCATGTCGATGCCGAAAACGCCCGCGAGCATGTTGTGCACGAACCGCTCGTGACCGGGCACATCGACGAACGAGAACCGCGTGCCCTCGATGTCGGCGAACGCGAAGCCGAGATCGATCGTGATGCCGCGCTGCTTCTCCTCGATCAGCCGGTCGGGATCGATACCGGTCAGCGCCTTGACCAAAGTCGATTTGCCGTGATCGATGTGACCCGCCGTGCCGACGACGACGTGCGGGGGCTTGTTTGTCGCGCTCATGCGTCCGCGGCACGCTCGGCGGCTTCGATCACCTCTCGCACGAGCTCCACGACGGTCCTGATCTTGAACGGCTTGATCAAGCACGGCCGTCCGGAGTACTCCGCTCCCGGCCGGCCGTTGGCGGAGATCAGATCCCCGGTGGTGAACATAAACCGTTCGGCCAGCTCGGGCGCGATCTGTCGCAACTGTCCATAGAGCTCTTCGCCGGACACGGCCGGCATGCGCAGATCGGCGATCACGGCGTCGGGCCGTTGCTCGAGGATCACCGACAGCGCTTCCGTCGCGTCGACGAACGATTGGACCTCTGCTCCGGCTCTCTCGAGCATCACGCGCAGCAGCTCCGCGACGGCAGGCTCGTCGTCCACGACCGCGATGCGGCGGTTCGCGAGACCGCCCAGCACGTCGAGGGAAGCCTCGTCATGCGATTCGCTGCACAGCTCTGAAGGTCGGCCGCCGAGCGGAAGCGTGATCGAGAAACGGGCTCCTTCGCCCGGCACGCTGTCGACGTCGATCTGCCCGCCATGATCCCGCACGGTCGCCTCGACGAGCGAGAGGCCCAGACCCGTGCCTTGTCCCTCGGGCTTGCTCGTGAAGAACGGATCGAAGATGCGCCCGATGTTTTCCGGGGAGATACCGGGCCCGTTGTCGCTGACGCTCAGGCATACCTGATCACGACCGTCCGGAACGATCTCCACGCGCACTTGGCGCGGGCCACCTTGGCACTCCGCACCTTGGAGCGCGTGCAGCGCGTTGGTCAGCAGATTGATCAGCGCCTGCAACAAACCGTCCGCGTCGCCCTCGATCGCCGGTGTGTCGGGCGAGGCCTGAAGCGATGCGTCGATGCCCGCCACCCGGAACGGATAGCGCAACAGCTCGAGGGCACGCTCGGCCAACGCGCCGAGCGAGAGCTGCTCGCGGCGCGTGTCCGACGAGCGCGCCAAGGCCAGCATGTTGCCGACGATGCGCTGGCAGCGCTGGGCTTCGCTGTCGAGCAGCTCGATCCAGCGCTCGCGCGAAGAAGAGTCCGGATCCTGCGAGAGCATCTGCGCGTAGCCGAGCACGGTCGAGAGCGGATTGTTGATCTCGTGAACGATGCCCGAGATCAGCGTGCCGAGCGCGGTGAGCTTCTCGGCTTGGGCCAGCTGGCGAGTGCGCCGCCGAGCTTCCGTGACATCTTCGAAGATCGCGAGCACGTCTCGCGAGTCGCCGTTCGCGTGCGGACCGGCCGGGACGACGCGAAGCTCGAGCGTGCGTCCGCCCAGCGGAAAGAAGACCTCAGCGGACGAGCTTTGACCGGCGCGCGCGCGGGCGAACAGCGGCTCGAGATCAAGCGAGCCGAGCGTCGCGAGCGGCACTCGCGCGTCGCTCCAGGATCCCAGCTCAGCGAGCAGGCCGCGTCCGACCTCGTTGATCAAGCGCGGTCGGTCGTCGGCACCGACGAGGGCGACTCCGAGAGGCAGCCCCTCGACGGTCGCCTGCAAGCGGCCCTCTTCGAGCCGCAGTTGCGCGCGCAGCCGGGCCAGGGCCAGGTACACCGTGCTCTGGACGGCAGCGATCACACGCTCGGCGGCCTCCGGCACGCTGCGGCGCCAGCCGAGCAGCAGGTCGACATCGGTTCCCGGCTCGCGCGCCGGTGGCGATTCGGGCCGCAGCCAACACAGCCCGCGCCCGGCGCCTGCGGTGGGCTCCGAGCCTGCGGCAAGAGCGTCAGCCGCGCGTCGACCGCTGGCATCCGCCGGCCACACGCTCACGCTCCCGGGCGAACGCGGCTCAAGCCGTAGTCGCAGCGCGCCGGCGTCCGGGCGCAGGATCTTCTGCAGGGCCCGCGTGGCGACGCGCCCGACCTGATCGACGTCGACGGCGCTGGCCAAGCCTCGCGTCAGCTCGAGCAGGCCGGCCACCTCGCGGCTGGCGCGCAGCGACTCGCCAACCTGCCGCTTGCGGCGGGCCAAACCGCTGAGCACCGGTCCGATCCAGCGGCTGCGGTCGACGAGCCGCGTCATCTCTCGATCCGAGTACGCGGCGTCGCTGCGGCCGACGAGCAACGCCCCGGCCGCCACCGGCTCGAGCGGCACGATCACCGAGTGGGTCATTCCCAGCGACAGCAGCAGATCGTCGACAGCTTCGTGAGCGCCGCGAGCGAGATCTCGCCGCTCGGGGTCGGTCGGCAGGTCCTGGATCGCCACCGGTGGGAGCGCCACGGGGCGCCACGTGCTGCGCTGACGTTGGAAAGAAACCGCCGGCCGGCGCGTCTCGGGCTCGATCAGCGAGACGAGATCGGCCGCCGGGCGCACGGCGAGCAGCCAACTGCGCAGCGCTTCCTGGGCGTCGTCCGCGAGCCACACCGCCTGCCCGACCCGGGCGACGCGCGGTGACGGCACGTCACGCTTTCGCATCGGAGTCAGCGATACCCCCTGGCTAGCGCGGGACCCATTCCCCATGCGGTTTCATCAACCGCCCCCTCGGTCGGACGCGCGGGGGCGCGCGGCCCGAAAGCGTCGGCGAGTATGTCATACAAGGGCCGGCCCGTGTATGGGCCCGGTCTGAGCTCAGCTGCGGGACTCTGGATCCGTTCGCTTACGGGACGAGCGCGGGAGCGAGCCGGCCTTGAACCCGCGCGGGCGGCTGAACATCCGCCGCAGGCGCAGCTTGGCCTGCGTTTCGATCTGGCGCACACGCTCGCGGCTGACGCCCATCTTCTCGCCGATCTCTTTGAGCGTCATGATCGGGCAGCCGTCGATGCCGAAGCGGTGCTTGATGACGATCCGCTCCTGCTCGCCGAGATGCTGCAACGCGGAGGCGACGAGCGAGGTTCCTTCGCGCTTGAGCAGACAGTCCTCCGGGCTTTCGCGATCGCCGTCGACCAAGTAGTCGGCGACGGGTGTTTTCTTCTCGCGGCCGACCGTGTCGTCAATCGAGACTTCCTTGGAACTAACCTGCAGCACCTGATCCACCTTGCGAATCGAGACGTCGAGCCGATCGCCGATCTCGTGCCGACGCGGCGTTCTGCCGAGCTCTTTGCGCAGCACGCGCTCGGTCTCCCGGACTTCCTTCACCTTCTTCATCTGATAAGTCGGCACGCGCACGAGATTGACCTGATCGGCGAGCGCCTTGAGGATCGACTTGCGGATCCACCAGATGGCGTAGGTGATGAACTTCGTCCCTTTTGACGGATCGTAGCGCCGGGCGGCTTCGATCAGGCCGAGATTGCCTTCGTTGAGCAGGTCCTCCAACGGTAGCCCCAGATTGCGGTACTCGCTCGCGACCTTGACCACGAACGAGAGATTCGACGCGACCAGGCGTTCGAACGCTTCCGGATCACCCTGCTGCACACGGCGCGCGAGCTGCTGCTCCTGTTCCTTGGTCAAAAGCGGGTACTCGCGGATTTCAGTGAAGTAACGGCTGAGGACGGTCTTGTCGGCGTCAGCGACGTCTCCGCCGCTGCGGCGTGCGCTCTCGGCTCGTGCCGCCGGCTCTACAGACCCTGATCCGGAGTCAGCCGGATTGGGGACCTCTTCCCGAGCCTTCCCGTCGGTCAATCGTCCCGCCCCGGGCTTTTACGCCCACCCCCAAACCGCCAGGTCCCCAGCCCAGCGGCTCCAAACTCTAAAGCGAGCGTCTCCGCCGGTCCCGATGCCAACCCCGCCCGGCGTGCGAGAGCTCCGTTTCGCTGCGTCTCCACGTCTCCAGCCGAGAAGAAACTACCCGGCCAGTGTAGCCAATATGCAGGACGCCGGGCTACCGCGTCAACACCGTCTCCGAACCCGAGGCAAAATGCCTGGTGCGATGGAAGATGTCGCGACGGTCCCCGTCGATCACGCGAAAACCGTCTCTGCGCGAGCCGAATCGCCGCTTGAAGCCCGACAGCCAGCCACCAGGTCGGATGAACCCCTTCAAGTACAGATAGCCCGCCAGCATCCCGCCCAGGTGCGCGGAATGAGCGATGCCGCCACCCTGAATCGGGTTGGCGCGGATCGCCCCGTACAGGTCGATCGCCGCGAACAGGATGGCGACGGTGCGTGCCCGAAGCGGCACCGGTAGCGGGAACAGGAAAATCTGGCGATGCGGGAACAGCAAAGCGAAAGCGAGCACAACGCCGAGCACGCCGCCGCTGGCCCCGATGACCGCCGGCGAAGGGCCCTGGACCAGCAGGCCCAACACCACGTGTGCCAGAGCGCCGCCGACGACACACACGAGGCAGTAGCGCAGGAAGGCGCGCGATCCGAGCAAGCGCTCGACGTCTCCGCCGAACATCCACAGGCCGAGCATGTTGAACAGCAGATGCGTCAGCCCACCGTGTAGCAACGCATACGTGACCAGCTGCCACACGAACGGAAACACGTACGCGGGCCTCAACGCCAGCCACGCGACGATCGCCCCGAAGCCGGTCTCCTCGAGCAGCACCTGAATCGCGAACGCGATCCCGAGCGCCCACAGCAGCTGGCGCACCATCGGAGTCACGGGCGGGAAAGCGATATTGACGCCCCCACCGTACGGACCGCGCTGAAAAGACATGGCCGGATTATCCCACGACGGTCCGTGAGATGCCGCGCTGCTTATTCGCGCGTGATATCGACGCGCCCCTCACGCCGATCGACGTACAGCCAGACGGCTCCTGCGGGCATCGTTCCCCGCTCCAGGCCGGTCGCACCGTTCTCGCGGCAGCCGCTCTTGCGTTCCAGCCCGCAGGCGAAGGTGTGCCGCTGACCCTCGATCTCGAGTACCCAGCGGTAGGCCCACACCGAGCTGTCGTTGATCACTTCGGCCCGCAGCCGATGCGATCCTTCTCCGAGAAGGGGTCCGAGATCGAACCACTCCCTCGCGAGCGTCGCCGGCTCCGCGATCGGCTCGTCGTTGAGAAACAGCTGCACGGCGTCGTCGGCTTCGTAGACGCGCACGCGCACTCTGAGGGCCGGAGCAGGCTCCGGCTCGCCAAACTCGATCCGCGCCAGATCGCGGCGCGGGACCGAGCGCTGGAAGCCGCTCTCTTCCTCGATCAGCGCTCGGTCGAGATCCACGCTCAGCAGGCGACCTCGGATCTCGCTGCCGTCTCGGAGGACGATCAGATCGAGCGCCTCTGCGCCAGCGAATCCCACCCACAGCGCAGCCGCCGTCAGCAGCGCACACCAGCGACGGCAGGTCGTCGAATTCCGCATGCGGGACATGCTCTCGCCTCCTCGGAAGGGCCAGCGCGACGCGCGGAGTACGCTCCCTCCAGGCCGCAGCCCTCGGGAGGACCATCATGGCAGCGCTCTCGCGTGCGGGCACGTCGACGAGCCTCTCGCCCGAGCAGCGTCT
>CP070706.1:3235509-3252908 GCA_020350085.1 Acidobacteriota bacterium | reverse complement strand
CGCTGACGGCCGTCCTTCCGGAAGCGTCGGTCAGACCGCGGTAGCGTCGCGGCTCGTCGCCGTGCTCGTCGTCAGGGAAGACGCGCTCCGGCATCGGATCGACCCGCACCAGCTCGACTTCGACGTCGCGCGACGGGGTGCCGTCGGCCTCGCGCGCTTCGGCCAGCAGCGAGCTGCCGCGCCTGAGTCTCACACTCACGCGCTCGCTGCGGTCCGCATCGGCGGTGTAGCTCTCGACCTGCGCGCGGCCTTCGAGATACAGCGGGTGCGAGGCGACGACGAGATAGCTTCCTGCCGCGAGCTCCTCGAACAGCACGCGGCCCGCGCGCGGGTCCGTCTCGCTGACGGCCAGCGGGGCGTCGATGAGAGGATCGGCGCTGGCGGGCCACGCGCCGACCTTTGCCTGCCCGATCGGCTTCCAGCGCTCGTCGACCACCTCGACGATCAGGCCCGACGGACGCTGATCGTCGATGACAGCCGGCCGGACGGTGAAGTCGGCGCTCCCGGCGCCTCCCGGAGCCAGCTCGACGATCACGCTTTCGGGCGCGGAGATCACGTTCGGCCCGCTCGCACGCAGCTCCCACACACCGCTAGGCACGAACATCTCCCAGCGCTCTCGCGAGCCGGGCAGAAAGCGCGCGCGCGCGTGCTCGACGATCGGTCGACCGCCGAGCCGCAACGCGTCGATCCACGATCCCGGCTCGCGCAGACTGGCAACGATCTCGACGGCGAGCTCGGCGTCCTGCTCGTAGGTGACCCGCCCGTCGATGCGGCACGCTGCCCCGACCCACCATTCGACGTACGTCGTCGTCAGCGTTTCCTCGATGTCGACGACGACGCGATCGCCTGCAACGGAACGGCCATTTAATTCGATGTCGTTGACGAGAAAACCGGGAGGTGGCTCGAGCACGATCTCCCAGCGCCCCGGTGCGAGCAGAGCTTCTTTCAATACGCCGGCTCTCAGGCGATAGTCCACGCCCAGCTCGCCGTCGAGAAAATGCAGCCTGACCAGGCCCGGCCAATCCTCCGGCCCGCCCCGTACCGTCATCTGGATCGCGATCGGACCGCCGCGCCAAAGCTGGATCGGTACCAGAAATCGCTCGCCGCTCTCGCGCAGCGTGATGACCGGTGCCGAGCCGAACGGGTTGGCCTCAGGAGCGACGAACCCGAACGGCGGGCTGACGTCGATCCGAAACACTCCCGGTGACAGGCCGCTGAGACGGACCCGGCCGTCGAGAGACGTGCGGCCGCTGGCGACCGGAAGAAACTCGCGAGACCCCGGCACTGCGGTCTCCTCTCCAAGCGGAGTGGCTCGCACCGCGACGTTCTTCAGCGGGTGACCTTCGCGATCCGTGACGAGGACTTCGATCGCGGCGCCGTGCGCGGAGCCGTGCGCAAAAAGGGCGGCCGCCGCAGCAGCGGACGCGACCAGGACCCGACGTGTCAGTGCTCGGTGCAGGCGATGCCTCGCAGCAGCCGCGCGGCCCCGGGACGAGGTCCGACGGCGGCCTTGACGGACGATCCGGGTCAGATCCTACGTAGGGAGCGTCCCGGGCGTCTATCTGAGCGTTTTCGCCCCCGATCCTCGATGGCTGCCAACAGGCCCCCCGCCGGTTTGCGGCCGCCGGGGAGCCTCCTTATTCTCCGGAGCCTATGGTCGATCGCCCCGAGAGACGTCCAGCGTCCTGGTCCCGATGGCTGGGGTCCGTCGCGGCGATGGTCTTGGGGATGGTCCTGCTCGTTTCGGCCTGGACCAAGGCGGTCGACCCGCACGGCTTCGCCGCACAGATCGCGCGCGAGGGCCTTCTTTCCGCTTCGCTGGCGTCACCGGTGGCGCTGCTCGTGGTGGCCGTCGAGGCGGCCGTCGGCCTGAGCCTGCTCCTGCTGGTGCTGCGCGTTCCGGTGCTGCTGATCGCGACGGCGATGATGCTCGGCTTTTGGCTGCTCGCAGGATGGCAGTACTTGTACCCACCAGATGATCCGTCGTCGTGCGGCTGCTTCGGCAACTTGGTGCAACAGTCGCCGGGCCAGCATCTGCTGGCCAACACGCTGTTCGTGGCGCTCTCTCTGCTCGCCTGGCGGGCCAAGCGGCGGGGACCGATGGCAGCGGCCCAGAAGGCGATACCGTTGCTGGGCCTGATCGCGGCCGCGCTGTTCACGGCCTCCGCACCGCGATTGCCGATCGACGACTGGCCTGGCGTCACACGATTGGTCCCCGGCGCGCAGGTCAGCGAGCTGAAGATCGACGAAGTGATTCCTGAGCTGCAAGACGGCACACAGCTCGTGTTGCTGATCGATCGAGCCGACGAGAAAACGCGCGCCGAGATCTCGCGCGTCAACGAGCAGCTCGCCTTGCCGCTGACGGAGGTTGAGGTTTTCGGCCTCGCTGAGGACGACGAGGAGCTGGAGGCGGAGTTTTTCTGGACGGCCGGGCCGGCGTTCGACGTTCGTGGCGCACCCTACGGACTGCTCAAGCCGCTGTACCGTAGCATGCCACGCGCGTTTCTCGTTCAATCGGGGCGCATCGAACACGTGTGGAACGAGATCCCCGACGAGGCTACGCTGAGTCAGATCGCCGAAGGAAGGTTGCCAGGACGCGGAGGTCGATCGTCACGGGATGGCTCCTCACCGCCGCGCTCGCGCCGATGTTCCCCGCGTTGACGGAACAGCCGTCATCAGACCAGGCGCCTCGGGTCTTTCAGCGCACGGGGCACTTCCAGCTCCGAGTCGACGGCGAGCTCGACGAGCAGGCGAGGCTGTTTCTCTCCGAGGGCGTGCCGCGTTTGGTGATCGAAGCGGCGGCGCTGTCCGCACCCGTGCTCGTGGCAGCACAGGAAAAGACTGTCACCGTGCTCGACGCTTCGTGGTTGAGCGCTTCGGGAAGCGATCGGAGCGAGCCAGCCCCGGTCCCTGACGTCGATGACGCGGACACAGTGACGCTCGAGTGGCCCGACGCCGCAGCGCCTGCAGCGCGCGGTGTGTCGGTCGAACGCGGGCGCGTGCGCTTTCAAATCGAAGGCATCGCCTTCGTCGTCGAGCCGCGCGATGCTGTCGTGGGCTCGCTGACGCAGGAGCAGGTCTTCGAGCTGCTGCCCGAGTACCGGCGCAATGCCGCATCTTACGAGCCGCGGAAAGGGGAGATGTTGCTTCTCGGCAGCCTCGAGCAGCCGACGGAGGTCGATGTGTTCTTCGGCTCGTGGTGCCCGCATTGCGAGCGCTACGTGCCGCGGCTGCTTCGCGTGCTCGAAGGGCTCGACGGCTCAGCGTTGACGTACCGGCTCTACGGCCTGCCGGAAAAGCTCAGTGACGACCCGCTCGCCCGCCAGTTCGGCATCGAGGTGACCCCGATCGCGATCGTACGCCGGGGAGAGCGGGAGATCGGCCGCATCTCGGGCCAGCTTTGGAACCGCCCGGAGGCGGCGCTGACGGCGCTGCTGTTCGGGGGCGCGGGGGGGTAGCGGAGGAAGGTCCTTCCTTGCCACGGAAAAAGGATTGCCTTGATCGAGCGCACCGGGGGCGGCTACGATCATCCTTGGAGCGCCCGTTGAACATCGAGATCCATCCTAAGCAGCCGATCCGCATCGAGCTTCCCAGCCGCGTCGAGTTTCTGAACCTGGTGCAGGGCATCGCGGAAGAGATCGCACAGGTTTGCGGCATGCCGGAAGACGAACGGCTCGATTTCGGACTGGCCGTGCGCGAGGGGGCGATCAACGCGATGAAGCATGCGCACGGATTCAATCCGGGGCTCCCGGTCGCCCTGGAGTTCGCCCTCGATCAGAACCGCACGACGCTCTCCGTTTCCATCCTCGATCAAGGCAACGGATTCGATCCTGCGACGGTCTCCGATCCGACGGCTCCAGAAAATCTGCTCAAGTCTTCCGGACGCGGCTTGCTGTTGATTCGCAGCCTCGTTGACGAGTTCGACGTGCTCAATCACGAGGGTGGTACGGAACTCGTGCTCGTCAAGAAAATCGGCGCCCTCCGAGACGACGAGTCGGCTCACGGTGGAGATGACGTGTGAGGTGCCGTGTGGAGCAACACGGCGGGGTGACGGTCGTGCACCTCGCGGGCCGAGTCACGATCGGTCAGGATCTCGATCAGTTCCGGGAAGCGTTTGAAGAAAGTCTCGACGACGGCCATCATCGCTTCGTCGTCGATCTCGACGAGGTGAGCTACGTCGATTCGGCGACGTTGGGGGAGATCATCGCCTGCCGGCGCCGCGCCCGCGCCGTCGGTGGCGCTCTGGTGCTCACCCGCGCGCGCGGCAAGGTGCGTGACCTGCTCGAGCTGACGCGGATCGGAGAGCTGGTCGAGATACACGCGACGATCGACGGGGCGGTCGCGTCGCTCTCGTCATAGCCGCGGATTCACGCAGCCACTGCTCGGATCCGACGATCAGCTCGGCGGCTGTGGGGGCTAGTTCTTTCGTCCAAGGCGCTCGACCAGCTCGCTGAGCAGCGCGTGCGCCTCGCGCGGCGTCAGATCATCGACATCCGCTGCACGCAGCCGCTCGATCACCTGCTCGACCGCTTCCTCCCGGGCGGGTGTGACGCTCTCTACGGCTGCGCGCGCGGCGTGAGGCCCGAACAACGGAAGCTGCGGTGCGCGTGCGGCGAGGCTCACCGAGGGGACGTGCGCGTGGTTATCGGTCAGCTGCGTCAAGATCTCGCGGGCTCTCGCGACGACGCGGTCGGGAAGTCCTGCGAGCCGCGCGACGTGGATCCCGTACGAGCGATCAGAGGGTCCGGGTTCGACGCGGTGCAGCAGCACGATGTCGTGGCCGTGCTCCCGAACGGCGATGTGCACGTTCGCCAGCCGCGGCAACGACGCCGCCAGCTCGGTCAGCTCGTGGTAGTGGGTCGCGAACAGCGCCTTCGGCATCAGTCGCGGGTCGTCGTGAAGGTGCTCGACGACAGACCACGCGATCGCCATGCCGTCCCACGTCGCCGTTCCGCGGCCGATCTCATCGAGGATCACCAGGCTGCGCGGAGTGGCGTTGTGAAGGATGTTGGCCGTCTCGAGCATCTCGACCATGAACGTCGACTCGCCGCCGGCAAGATTGTCCGAGGCGCCGACGCGGCAGAAGATCCGATCGACGACGCCGATGCGCGCCGCCCGCGCCGGCACGTACGAGCCGATCTGCGCCATCAAGGTGATCAGCGCGACCTGTCTCAGATAGGTGCTCTTGCCGCCCATGTTCGGACCGGTCACCACGAGCAGCCGGCAGCTCTCGTCGAGCCGACCGTCGTTGGGCACGAACTCGCCGGCGGCCAAGAGACGCTCGACGACCGGGTGGCGGCCGTCTTCGATCTCGATCCGGTCCTGATCGTCGACCAGCGGGCGCACGTAGCCTTCCTCGTGCGCCAGCTCGGCGAGGCCGGCCAGCGCGTCCAGCTCGGCGACGACCGCCGCCGTTTCGCGAAGGCGCGTGGCGCGCGCGGTGATCTCGTCGACGGTCTGCTGGAACAGCTCGCGTTCCCGCACCCCGAGCCGTTCCTCGGCCGAGAGGATCCGGCTCTCCAACTGTTTGATCTCCCCGGTGACGAACCGCTCGCCGCTGGCGACCGTCTGCCGGCGCTCGTAATCGTCGGGGACCTTCGCCAGATGGGGTTTGCTGACCTCGATGAAGTAGCCGAAGACCTTGTTGTAACGGACCTTGAGCGAGCCGATCCCGGTCCGCTGGCGCTCGCGCTGCTCGATGCGAGCGATCAGCGAGCGGCCGCCGCGAGCCAGCTCGCGCGCCTCGTCGAGGGTGGCGTCGAAACCCTCGCGGATCACGCGGCCCTCGCCAGGAAGGCCCGACGGTTCCTCGGCCAGCGCCCGCGCGAGCCGCTCGTGAAGATCGTCGAGCGGGTCGAGTCGTTCGCTCAGGCGGGCCAGCGAGTCCGCGTCCAGCTGTTCGAGCCACTTGGCGAGCTCCGGCAGCGTGGCGAGCGACGCGCGCAGCGCGACGAGATCACCAGGCGTGGCGCGCCCGAGCGCCGCGCGCCCGAGCAAGCGTTCGAGATCGCGGATCGAGCCCAACGACTCGCGCAACGCGCGACGCACGTCGGAGCGCACGAAAAACGTCTCGACGATCGACTGACGCCGCTGGATCTCGCCGATGTCGATCAGCGGCTCGACGAGATAGCCGCGCAGCTCTCTCGCACCCATCGGCGTGCGCGTCCGGTCGATGACGTCGAGCAGGCTGTGGAGCCGGCTGCCGTCTCTCAAATTGCGGAACAGCTCCAGATTGCGGCGCGTCGTCTGATCGATCGTCAGCACCGCGGCAGGGTCTTCGACGCGCAGCCGGTCGAGGTGGGCGGGTCGCACGCGCTGCGTCTCGCCCAGGTGTGCCAGCGCGGCGGCCGCGGCGGGAAGCGCCGGATGATCGTCCGCGCAACCGAAGCCGGCCAAGGAGACGACGCCGAGGGTCTCGAGCACCCGAGACCGCGCCAGGGCGGGCTCGAAGCGGCCCTCCGCGACGGGTGTCAAGAGCGGGTGCCGTCCGCGAACGTCGGGCAACACGGGCTGGAGCGCGGCCGTTTGCGTCTCGGCCGCGAGCACCTCGCACACCTCGTAGCGCAGCAGCGTGTCGGCGAGCTGCTCTTCGCCCGCCGCCTCGGCCAACACCATCGCCCCGGTCGAGAGATCCACGAGAGCGATACCGAGGCGCTCGTCGGCGCACGGGTGCACCGCCGCCAGGTAATGGCCCGCGTTCGGGTCGAGTCGCTCGGGGTCGGTCAGCGTGCCCGGGCTGACGACGCGCACCACCTCTCGGCGGACCATGCCCTTGACTTTTTTCGGATCTTCCACCTGATCGCAGACCGCCACGCGGTGGCCGTGCTCGATCAAACGCACGATGTAGCCCTCGACGGCGTGATGGGGCACACCGCACATCGGTGCCTCGCACGCGGTCCCCTTGCCGCGCACGGTCAGCGCGATCTCGAGGATCGGCGCGGCGAGCTGCGCGTCGTCGAAAAACAGCTCGTAGAAATCGCCCATCCGAAACAACAACACGGCATCCGGATGCTGGCGTTTCGCATCGCGCCACTGGCGGAACATCGGCGTCAGCTTGTCCGCCGGCGGCAGCGAGCGCGCGGGGCTCGGTTCCCGGCCGGGCTGACGAGTCGGCTGTCGGGGTGAGGTCGTCATCGAGGCGCACACCGCGCGCGGAGTGAGTCGTCCGGGGTCAGATCGCTTCGCCAAAGAGCGTGCGGACGCTAGCACGCTGGCCCTGGGCTGTCCATCGCGGGACTCACGAGCGCGGGGCCGACCCGCAAGTCCGCCAGCGGATCGTCTTCGGGCCGTCACGTTTGATACTCTGTCAGGCAGTCACCCACCGGAGGTCCGCGATGGACGCAGACGACGATCGCCCCTTGGATGACCATGAGCTCGGTGACGCCGCGCGCGAGGACGAGGCGCTCGCGCCGACCGCCCTCCGCGACGAGGACCGACTGGCGCTCGTTTGCGCGTATCTCGGACCGCTGTGCCTGATCCCGCTGTTCGGCAGCCGCGATCCTTTCGTGCGCTGGCACGCGCGTCAGGGGGGATGGTTGGCGACCGCGGGTGCCGTCGTGGCGATCGTGCTCACGCCGTTCGATTGGCTGTTTTCGCTGGTCCCGTTTCTCGACCGGTTGTTCTTCGCGGCCGAGCTGCTCGTCGCGCTCGGCTATCTGATGGTCGTCGCGATGTCGGTCGAGCGCGCGCTGGCGGGACGGCGCTTCCGCATTCCGTGGCTCGCCGACCTCGCCGATCAGGACTGACGGCAGATGAGCACCGAGCAGCATGAGCCCGATTCCAAGCCTCGAACGGAGGCATCGGAACCGGCCTCGACGGCGCCCCCGCGTGAACACCGCGTCGCTCGTCTGAGCTGGCGCGTCGGCGCCCACGAGAAGGAAGTCGACCTCTCGGGCGGTGAGGGGCTGTTGCTGATCCCGGTGAGCACTCACGGGGCCAAGCTGGCCAGCGCGCTCATCGACGGTCTGGACCGTGCCGCCGCGGGCGGGCGTCACGTCGTGAGCGTCGATCGCGAGCCGTTTCGGATCGCGCTCGATCTACCACCGAACTGGCCGGCCGCGCGGCGCCTGCCGTCGGTCGTGCTTGCCGGCGAAGGGCGCGGACCGGCTCCCTCGCGGGCCACAGCACCGGGACTCGGAGGGGGCGACGAGTGGGTTCGCGGCGTGCTCGAGCGGCTTGGAAAACGCGACGCGCTGCTCTTGCGCGATTTCCCTCGCCGACGGCGCGCGCTGGCTGCGGCCCGCCGGCAGCTCGAAAGCCGTCTGCTGCGTCACGACGAGCAGCACCACCGCGTCCGGCGCCGCGCCCGCTGGGCGCTCGGCAGTGCGGGACTGGGGTTGCTCGCGGCGATGGGCGGGGCGTTCGTCACGTCCGTGACGCTGATGCTCGTCGGTGCGCTGATCTTCTTCGTCGCCGCCGTGGTCGTGGCTCTCGAGCGAGCGGCGCGCCACGAGCGGTTGCACGCACGCGAGCAGCTCGAGCGACAGCTGACCGGTGTGGCGCTGCAGGGCGACGAAGCAGAGATCGAAGCGCACCGGCTCGCGGTGCGGGCCGGCGCGAACGATCCGTGGCAGGCCTCCTCGCGTTTGGCCGCGATGCCGTTGGCGGACGAGATCGCGCCGGGCATCGGCGTCGATCGGGCCGAGGTGCTGGCCCTGGCACGCCGACTCGCCCGCGAGATGGGCGAGCGGCCCGAGACGCTCGCATGGGAGCAGGCTTGGAAAGAGCGCTGGCGCGTGGCAGGGGCAGGTTGGCCCGACGAGCTGTCGCCGACCCGGGAGGCGAGCCCGGCCTCGCGGCTGCTGCGGGCGGGTCAGCTGCTGGCGCGTGTCCGAGAATCGCTTCCCGAGCCGTGGCCGATCGTGCTGTGGAACCCGTGGAGCCAGCTCGACGCGGAAGAGCGCGCCCGCAGCCTGCTCGCCGTCTCGCGCGTGGTCGGCACGCGCCCCGTACTCGTCATCACACCCGCGTAGATGGGGTCAGTCTTGGAGGCTTGATTCGAGCTCGCCGACGTCGATCAGAGCGCGCTCGCGTCGTTCCCGCTGCTGGTGGACGAAGACCTTCTCCAGCGGGGAGTAGACCAGCTGAGCGAAGCCGTGGCTGATCGCCCACTCGCGCATCGGCACGCCTCGCTGAGCGCACTCGAGCAGCACGCCGGAGAAACGAGCCTGCAGATCCCACAGCTCGTCTCTGAGCTCGGGGGCGGGAGCCATGCGCGTGCCGGGCCGGCGCTTGCGCGGCACCTCGATCGCTGGTCCGGACATCGCGTTCGCCACGTCTTTGACGAGCGAGACCAAGCTCTCGCGCAGCTCTTCGATCGAGAGTGAGCTGAGCGGTCGGCCGTCCGCCAACTCGCGCATCGGTGCGAGCCCGGCCTCGGAGACCTCCTCGGCGCGATCGATCGCCGCCAGCGCGTATTGGGCTTCCATGCCCACGTCGCCGCGTTCGGACTTGAGTGCCCCGTACGTCTCGCGCGCGCCGTTGAGATCGCCCTGGGCCAGGCGCGCGCGCGCCAGACCGATCGACGCACGAGGCGACTGCGGGGCGACCTTCTCCAGCTCTTTGGAAGCCATCAACAGCAGCTGGCCCGCGTTGACTTCCCGCGCCGCGCGCACGATCCGTTCGAGGTACGCGGTGCGCAGCGGCAGCTGCCGCTTTTCCGCCGTTTCCAGGGCTCGGCGAAAAGGCTCGACGGCCCCCGGTCCATCGCCGGCGTCGCGAAACAGCTTGCCGAGTCGGAACCAAGCATCGGGGCTGTCCTGGGCCACGAGCAGGCTGCCGGCCTTCCACGCAGCGACCGCTTGCTGAGCGGCCGCCTTACTTTGATCGACCTGCTCGAGGTTCAACAGGGCATTGACGCGGTAAAAGTGCGCCTCGAGTGGTGCTGTCGGGTGCTGGACTTCGTCGGCCAGCAGCGCCGCTGCCGCCTGATAGTCCGGCCGACCCGGACCGCGACCCAGAAACTCGGAGCAGAAGCCGCGGCGATAGTGGGCGATGCCATCGAGTTGTCCCGGCTGATCGCGCTCGATCGCCGCGTAGATCGCGAGCACGCGCGAGCACTGTCCCGCCTCGTACGCCTCGCCGGCTCGCTCGAGCTGATCGAGCACTTCCGCCGGTGGGGAAGCAGCCTGCCCGCGCGCCGGTGAGACAGCGGCGAGAAAGGCCAGCCCCGAGGCGACGAGCGCGAAGAAGAGGGGGCCGAGCAGCGAGACGACTCGTGAAGCGCGCATCGAAGACTCCTTCCAACAGGCCGGCGAGCGAGGCGTTCGTGCGAAGCGACAAAACCGTCTCGTATCATGACCCACCGTAGCGGTGGGCGCAGCCGGCTTGGCCTCGGTCGCGCCCCGTGAGCGCCGGCCAAGGGCGGTCAGGCCGTCGCGAGCACGCGCCTCGAGAGGTGAGAGACGATGAGAACGGTCGAGATCACGCGATCGCGCGCCCCGGCTCGCGCCGCGTTCGTTGCAGCAGCCGTCGCTGGAGGGTTCGCGCTGATCGCGAGCGCTGGCGCGCAAGCGGCTCGTGACGCGGCTTCGAGTTCGGGACAGGATCAGCAGCTCGTCGATCTGATCCACCGCGTCGAGCAGCGCTACCGCAGCCTCAACAACTTCCGGATGACGTTCGTTCAGTCGCTCGACTCACCGACTTTCGGTGTCGAGGAGCAGGCGCGCGGCGTGCTGCACGTCGCCGCGCCCGCGCGCATGTTGTGGGTCTACGAACGGCCCGCCGGGCAGACAGCGGTCGCTGACGCCACGCGTTGGGTGCTGATCGATCACGAGGAGCGCGAGCTGATCATTCGCGAGCGATCGCCCGACGAGCCGCAGCCACTCGCCGACCTGCTGGTCGGGACGATCGATTTGCTCCGTGTCTTCGCTGCGCGCCCCGCCAAAGCCTCCGCCACCGCAGCGGGCCGAACGGTGATGGAGCTCGTTCCACGTGAGGTGCTCGAGGAAGTCGATCTGGTACTGCTCGAAGCGGATATCGAAACGGCTGATCTGAGGCGGCTCGAACTGATCGATCCCTCGGATCCCGCGTCGTCTTCGAACTCGGCACACCGGTCTCGGAAGCGCCGCTCCCGGCCGAGCGGTTCGAGATCGATGTGCCCGACGGATACATCGTCTCGCGCCAATGACGGGATGCGAAAAACCGGCTGGAATCAGGCTCAAGCTGTAGCCACAGTTCTCACCCCAGCTTCCGCCGCACCGGCACGCATCTTGTTGATGGGGCTTCGACGGCGATGTTATCCTGCCCCTCCGTGTACACGGACTTTTCATCCGGCTGGCGTCAGCGTGCGAGTGCTCATCGCCCGACGGTTCGTCGTTTTCGTCAGCTCCGTCCCTCTCGTGCGGGGCGATCCCTCGAAAGACGACTCCACATGAAATATCTCTCATCGTTTTTCGGCGCACTGCTGGTCTTGCTGCCCGGCGGCCTTACGGTAGCGGCTGCCGTGCCAGCAGCCACCATCGAGGGGCAAATCTTCGATCGGGATGCTGTCCCGCTTGCCGGCGTGACGCTGCGTGTGTTGACGCAGCGCTCGACCGCGCTCGACCGTCTCACCGGGCAACCATCCGACGCGAGAGAGGTCGCGCGCGGCGTGACCGATGATCAAGGCTTCTTTCGCATCGTCGTCGACGATCCCCCGGCGCACACCCGGCTGTGGGTGCTGTGCGACGCGAAGGCCGGCTGGGATCGGGTGCGCTATGCGCTTCCCGAACCGCGAGACGTCGCGCGACGCCTCCGGCGTGACGGACACGCCGTGCTGGCACTGGCCGTCGAAGATGCGCCGGGCTGGCCCGATGTGGCACATGAGATCAAGCGCAGCGGCGGGGTGCGGAGCCCGCGGGGCAGCGTGCTGCGGCGCTACGGCCTGCCGCCGGAGATGGTGACCCAGATCGACGGGCGCGAGCAGTGGCGCTATCCGGAGGTGACGTTCGTCTTCGACCGCGAGCGGCTGGTCGAAACGCATCCGGCCGAGGTCGCGCGAGCGGATAGCCGGACGGCTCAGCCATGAACGAAGGCGTCCGTCAGAGGTCGGGCTCGGTTCCCGGCTTGGCTGAAGTCGCGGCGCTGATCGGCCCGAAGCTGGCCGCGGTCGAGATTGAGCTGCAGCGCAACCTGCGCTCGGAGTTCGGGCCGATCGACGACGCCGGCCGCTACCTCGCCGAAGGCGGCGGCAAGCGCGTGCGCCCCGCGCTGGTGTTGTTGACCACGGGCCTGCTCGGCTACACCGGCGAGCAGGACGTGTTGCTCGGCGCGGTCTACGAGTTCATCCACACCGCCACTTTGGTTCACGACGACATCATCGACGAAGCCGAGACACGGCGCGGCCGTCCGTCGCTCAATCGGGTGTACGGCAATCACTTCACCGTGCTGATCGGTGATTACCTCTACATCCGTTCGATGAACATGGCGTTGGTAGCCGGCAAGCTGCGACTGATCGAGATTCTCGCCGAAGCGGCCGAGCGGATGATCGAAGGGGAGATCTTGGCTCATCGTCTGCGCGGCCGGTCTGACGTGAGCCGCGAGCAGCACATGCAGATCGTGCAGCGCAAGACGGCGTGGTTGTTTGCCGGCTGCTGCCGCGCCGCGGCCGTGCTCGCGGGGGCGAGCGAGCGAGTGGAAAACGATCTCGCCCGCTTCGGCATGTCGCTCGGCATCGCGTTTCAACTGGTCGATGACCTGCTCGATCTGACGGCTGACGAGCGCCAGCTGGGCAAGCCGGTGGCCTCGGACCTTCGCGAAGGCAGGCTCACTCTGCCGCTGATCGATCTGCTCGAACGCGGTGGGCCGGAAGAACGCGAGGGGGTGCGTCGCGTGCTCGAAGACGGCAGCTTCGAGCGCTACTCGTTCGCGAAGCTGCGTGCGGGGCTCGAGCGCTACGAGTGCTTGGAAGCCAGTCGTCGGCTCGCCGAGCAGGAGGCCGAGGCGGCGCGACAGATCATGCGCGGATTCCCAGCCGGTGCGTATCGCGATCTGCTGTTGGCGTTGCCCGACATGCTGATTTACCGCGACAAGTAGTGCGGAGGCCGGTCTCTAGCCAGTAACATGCGCACGGTCACGCCGGGATGAATGACGGACCGGGCCCTGGCGTGAGCGCGAGAGCCCGCGCGTCGCTCACGTCGGCGCCAGACGTCCCGGACACCGTCGCAGGAGGGAAGACGGGGGATGCTACGGCTCGAACGGCTCGAGGTCGTCGGCTTCAAGAGCTTTCCCGAGCGCACCGTGGTGGAGTTTCCGGCCGGCGTCACGGCCGTCGTCGGACCCAACGGCTGTGGCAAATCGAACATTGCCGACGCCGTGCAGTGGGCGCTCGGGGAGCAATCGGCACGGGCTCTGCGCGGACGGCGCATGGAAGACGTCATCTTTGCCGGTACCGAAGGCCGTGGCCCGGGTGGGCTGGCCCAGGTGACACTGCATCTCGCGACGCGAGCGGGCGAAGCGATGCCCGACGGTCGCGAACGGGTGCAGCTGACGCGGCGGCTGTTCCGCACCGGCGAGAGCGAGTACATCATCGATGGCAAGCCGAGCCGGCTTCAGGACATCCGCTCGCTGCTCGAGCAGATCCGCGCCGGCGCCCGCACCTACGCCATCATCGACCAGAACGAGGTCGCCGCGTTCGTCGTCAGCAAGCCCGCGGAGCGTCGGTTGTTCATCGAGGAGGCGGCGGGCATCAGCGGCTACAAGCAGCGCCGCCGGCTGGCTGAGAATCGACTCGAGGCGACGCGCGCGAATCTGATGCGCGTTCAGGACGTTCTCGGTGAGGTCGACCGCCAACGCCGCTCGCTCAAGCGACAAGCTTCCGTGGCCCGGCGCGCACGCCGGCTCGACGAGCAGCTGCGTGCGCTGCGCACGGTGTGGTATCGGCGCCGGCACCGCGAGCTCTCGGCCAAGGTCGAATCGCTCGGCGAGCTGCTCGAGGTTTCGCGCCGCGAATCGACTCATCTCAGCGAGGAGCGCGGGCGCCTGGCGAAGCAGCTCGCCGAGTCACGGGTCACGCTCGATCAGGTCCACCAGCAGCGCGAGAGCGCCGTCGAGCGAGCGCACGAGGCCCAGCTCGGTGAGCAGCAGCTCGAACGCGAGATCGAAACCGCTCGCGCGCGGGCGGACGGGCTCGAGGAGCAGGCCGGACGCCACGAGGGAGAAGGACGGCGGCTCGCCGCCGATGAGCAGCGCCGCGAGGCCGACCGCCGCCAGCTGCAGAACGCGCACGAGTCGCTCGGCACCGAGCTGGCCGATCTCGAACGGCGCCTCGAGCAAGCCGAGTCTCTCGCCGCCGAGCGCCAGGCCGAACAGACCGCGCTTCGCGAGCGAGCGGCCGAGCTGGAGGCCGAGTGGTACGACTGCTTGCACGAGCGGGCGGAGCTGAGCGCGCGGCTCTCGGCAGCGCGCGAGTCGGTTCAGCGCGACGAGGAGCGAGCCCGTGAAGCGGCTGCAGCCGGCGAGCATCTGGCCGAGTCCGAATCGCAGGCGCGCTTGGCGGTCG
Organism: Acidobacteriota bacterium; assembly: GCA_020350085.1. Taxonomy (GTDB): domain Bacteria; phylum Acidobacteriota; class Polarisedimenticolia; order J045; family J045. Next base: position 3,238,429 of record CP070706.1, on the reverse strand, counting down.
AGGCGGCGCTCGCCGGTCTCGAGGCCGTTTTTGCCGACGAGCACGCGCACGCCGACGCACTCGCGCAGGCGCGCGCGGCCGAGGAGCGCGCCACCGAGACGCTCGACACGCTGCAGGCGCAGGCCTCCGCCCTCGGACGAGAGCTCGGCGCTTGTGCGGGGGAGAAGGCGGCGCTCGACTCGCTCGAAGTGCGGCTCGCCGGGGCGGAGCCCGCGCGCCAGGTACTCGAGCAGGCGCGAATTGGCCGGCTCACGGCGCGCGGCGTGGTGGCCGATGCCGTCAGCGTCGAGCGCGCCGTCGAGCGCGCCGCCGAGGCGTGGCTCGGCGAGTTGCTGCCGGCGGTGATCGTCGACTCGGCGGCGCAGGTGCTCACGGCCGCCGGACTCGAGATCCAGGGATCGGTGCGGCTGGTGCCGCTCGATGCGCCGATCGGCGGTAAGCACGGCGCCGAGCGCTTCCCGGAGCAGCTGGAGGCCGATCCGCGCGTGCGCGGGCGCCTCGCCACGCAGGTGAGGGTGCGCGCCGAGCTCGATGGGCAGATTACCGGCCGGCTCGAGGACGCCGTGCTGGTCGATCGGCTTGAAACGGCGCTCGAGCTGCACCGGCGCTTCAGCGACTGGAGCTTTCTCACGCCCGAGGGACACGCGGTCTACGCGAGTGGTGTCGTGCAACTGGCTGGAAACGGTCAGGCGAGCGAGGAAGGGCTGCTGGCGCGCGCACGGCGGCGCGACGATCTGCGCGGCGAGATCGAGCGGCTCGACGCTCGCCGCTCGCAGGCCGAGCTCCACGTGCAGCAGGCCCGCGAATCGCGCCAGCAGGCGATCGACGCCCGTCGCCAGGCGGAGGAGGCGATGCGCGAGATGCATCGGCGGGTCGTTGCCGCACGCGCCACGGTCGAGCGGGCCCAGCAGGAGCTGACGCGGCTCGAGCGCGAAGCCGCGCTGGCTGGATCGGCGCGAGCGCAGGCGGACGCGAGCGTCGAGCGCGGCCGGGCCCGCACGCTCCAGCTCGAAAAGCAGCTCGCGACGGCCGAAACGCAGATCAACGAGGCGCGCGCGCAGCTCGAATCGGCTCGCACCGGCCTGCAGCAGCGCGAGCAGAGCGCGCGCGAAGCCGCCGCGGCGGCCAGCACGCTGGCTGCGGATCGCCGGGCTCTGATCGAGCGCCGCGCTGCGCTGGATCGAGATTTGGTGCGCGTGGCGCACGAACTCGAAGAGCTGCGCGCGCGCAGCGAGCAGGGCGAGCAGGCGCGCGAGCACGCGCGCCTCGAGGCCTCCCGCCTGCGCGCCGGTGCCGACGAGCAGGAAAGCCGCCTCGAGGCGCTTCGTCAGCACCGTGCGGCCTCCGAGCGCGAGGTGGTCGAACGCACCGAGCAGCTCGAGCAGCTCAATGCACGGGTCCACCAGCTCGAGCAGCGTCACGACCTCGCCAGCGAAGAGTTCGAGGGAGCGCGCGCGCGCCGCGAGCAGGCCGCGCTCGATGCGGAAAAGGCGCGGCTGGCGCTTGAGCACGACGCCGAGGCCTGTCGTGAGGAACTGGGCTGCAGCGCTGAGTCGCTTCCCGACCAACGCCCCGAGGGATACGATCCCGAGCTGCTCGACAGCCCCGCCGTGTTGCGCGAGACGATCGTCTCCCTCAAGCACAAACGCGAAGCGATCGGCCTCGTCAACCCGCTCGCCGAGACCGAGTTCGAGCAGCTCTCGAGCCGCTTCGAGGAGCTTTCCGTTCAGCGCGACGATATCGACCAGACGATCCACGAGCTGACCGCGTCGATCAAGCAAATGAACCGCGAGTCGCGTGAGCGCTTCGCCGATGCGTTCGCTCATATTCGCCGCCACTTCAAGGAACAGTTCGCGCTGCTGTTTCGAGGTGGCCGCGCCGATCTCGTCCTCGACGACGAGGAGAACCTGCTCGAGACGGGCATCGAGATCATGTGCCAGCCGCCGGGTAAGAAGCTGCAGTCCGTGATGCTGCTCTCGGGAGGAGAGAAGGCGCTTGCCGCCACCGCGGTGCTGTTTGCGATCTTCCGCTACCAGCCCCCGCCGTTTTGCCTGCTCGACGAGGTGGACGCCCCGCTCGACGACGCCAACGTCGGGCGCTTCGCCGACGCGGTGCGCGGCTTTACCGACAGCACCCAGTTCATTCTCATCACGCACAACAAGCGCTCGATGGAAATGGCCGACGTGCTCTACGGCGTGACGATGCCCGAGCCGGGAGTCTCGAATCTGGTGGCCATGACCCTCGACTGAAGACCGGACCGGAGGTGCCGCGAGGGGTTCTCGGCGCCTACGTTGTCTTTGTCTTTGGGCGGGTCTGCCCCGGACTCGCTGCGGGCGAGTCGTGAGGCTTCGACCGGAGGCGACGGTGAGCGGTACCGTTTTCGCATTGGCGCTCGCGGTGGCGGGTGCGATCGGTTGCGCGATCGGCATGACCGCGCGCCGCATCCTGCCGCGCGATCCCGAGGCGGGCGAGCAGACGGGGCCGGCCGAGCGGGCCTGCGTGCGTGGTGAGTCGTCGCAGCCGGCTCCGCGCCCGGCCGGCGCCAGCGCGCGTACGGACGAGAGGTCGTGGCAGGCTGATCCGTCGGAACGCTACCAGCGATTGGCGGAGCAGCGGGCGGGGCTGTTGGCCGAGCTGGCCCGCCGAGCCGGCCCACTGCTCGGCGAGCTGGAGCGCGAGCTCGGCTGGCTCATCGAGCAAGACGTCGCGGGCGAGCGGCGCGGCGAGCGCGGCCACCTGCTCGATGAGCTGCACGCCCTCGGCTTGCTGCTGGCCGACCTCAACGAGCTCGGCGAGAAAGAAAACCGCGCTTGCCGGCTGCGAACGCGTCCCGTGGCGCTGCGCCGGCTCGCCGCGCACGCCTGCCGCGAGGCCCGCACGAGCGAGCCGCAAGTGGCCGATCTCGTGCCGCAGCTCGTCT
>CP070706.1:3219491-3235409 GCA_020350085.1 Acidobacteriota bacterium | reverse complement strand
CCAGATGATCTCGCTGGTGGCCGATCTTTCACGTCACCAGGCTCGTGAGGGAGACTTCGCGCCCCAGCCGGTACCGCGCAAGTGTCAGCAGTGCTTCTTTCGCGCGATCTGTCCGCAGGCAGCGATCGACTGATGATGGCCCGTCGTTCAAATCGCCGTAAACGGGGCGAAACGCCAACCGCGAACGGCGCGCCACCAGCGCGGATCGCGCGAGAAGAGAGCCAGCGCATCGATGTCGATGGTGACGACGACGCCGAAGTCATCGAGCTGGACGATCACGACGCCGAGTCCGAGTTCGTCGAGCTGCCACCTGGCGATGAAGAACAACACGAGGATGATTCTGAACTCGCGCTCGTGCCGGTGCGCGAGCGTCCGCTTCCCTCCGCTATCGATCCGCTCAGTCGGTACATCCAGGAAGTCAAGCGATTCCCCGAGCTCGATCCCGACGAAGAGCGCGAGCTGGCCCGGCGGTATCGGGAAACTGGAGACCCGGAGATCGCGGCGAGGCTGATCACCGCCAATCTCCAGCTCGTCGTCAAGCTGGCGCTGATGTATCGACGAGCGCTGCGAAACGTCATGGATCTGATTCAAGAGGGAAACCTCGGTTTGATGGAAGCATTGCGCCGCTACGACCCTGAGCAAGGCGTGCGCTTGTCGACCTACGCATCCTGGTGGATCAAGGCCTACATCCTCAAGTTCTTGCTCGATAACGCTCGGCTGGTGCGGGTCGGCACGACCAATGCTCGTCGAAAGCTGCTGTACAACCTGCGCCGCGAGCAGCGGAAGCTGGAAGCACGAGGCGTCGTGCCAACGACGAAGTTGCTCGCTGCTCGATTCGGCGTGTCCGAGCAGGACGTCGAAGATGTCGACCAAGCGTTGTCGGCACACGATCTGTCGGTCGACATGCCAGTCAGCGAAGAGGGCAGCTCGACCGTGGCTGATCTGATGGCCGCCCCGATGCCCTCCGCAGAGCAGCAGGTGGCAGATGCCGAGATGCGCGAGAAGGTCGATCGCGCGATCGACCAGTTCCGCAAGGATCTCGACGAGCGGGATCGGGCGATTCTCGACCGGCGTCTCGTGGCCGACGAGCCGCTGACGCTTCAGCAGCTCGGCGACCAGTACGGAGTGACGCGGGAAGCGATGCGCCAGGCGGAAGCGAAGCTCAAGAAGCGTCTCGCGGCCTTCCTCGAGAGCGAGCTGGGCGAAGAGGTGATTCTCCGCTTCGCGGCGGAGTAGCGGCGCGGGCCGAAGGTTTGACAGTCAGCCCGCCGAGAGAGATGATTCTGCGCCATGAACCTGCCGAAAGCGTACGTCAATCCGCACGTGATGAAGAGCCTTCAAGAAGGTGTCTTCACGACGCGCTTGAGCGCGGCGATCGACTGGGGCCGGAAGAACTCACTCTGGCCGTTCCCGATGGGGCTCGCATGCTGCGCGATCGAGATGATGGGAGTCGTCGCCTCACGTTTCGACCTCGCCCGTTTTGGAGCGGAGGCGCTGCGTTTCTCTCCACGCCAGGCCGATCTGATGCTGATCTCCGGTACGGTCACGAAGAAGATGGCCATGCCGCTGAAGAAGCTCTACGAGCAGATGCCAGAGCCGAAGTGGGCCATCGCCGTAGGGGCGTGTGCCTCGTCCGGCGGAATGATGAATTCGTACTCGACGGTTCAGGGAGTCGACGAGCTGATACCGGTCGACATGTACGTTTCGGGTTGTCCTCCGCGTCCGGAGGCGATCATCGACGCGCTGATACTTCTGCAGAAGAGAATTCAGGCAGGAGAACCGTCGGCGCTCGATCGGTGGAAGGAATCGCTCGATGGCGGGGGCGCACCCCCGGTCGAGGTGGCGCCCGCGGGCGTGACGGCTCAGAACCCTGTCACGTATGCGAGCAGCATCTACCCGCGTCCGACGCTGCCTGATCGGCCCGAGCTCGCTGCCAAGAAGTTTCGCCGCTACTAACGGCGTTCGCTTGGCAAGCCCCCTCTCGCGGCCGGGAGCACGGGCGAGCGGCGTCGTCCGGAGCGCTGGCTTCACGCCAAGCCCGATCAGGCCATCATCAGTTTTGCTTTGACGAGGTATTCTCTCAGCGAGGATCAACGTGTCCGGTGCGGCCAGCTCGACGCCAGCTTCCGGAGAGATCCGGCGCCGCATCATCGCGCGCGGGCGGATTCCATTCGCCGAGTTCATGGCGCTGGCGCTGTATCACGCCGAGCATGGCTATTACACGAGACCCGGCGCGACGACCGGCCCACGCGGTGATTACTCGACATCCTCTGACGTCTCGCCGGCGTTCGGACGCCGCCTCGCCGTTCAGGCCGGCGAGGTGGCCAGCCGACTGGGCGAGGGGCCATGGCGGCTCGTCGAGCTCGGCCCCGGACGGGGCCTTGCGGCGATCGACATGCTCGACGGGCTCGACCGGTACGCTCCCGACGAGCGCTCGCGACTGCTGGAGGTCGTCCTGATCGAGCCCAGTGACAGTCTGGCCGCGGCGCAAGTCGCGCGCATCGCGGCGGCGCACCCCGAGGTCCGGGTCGTGCGGCACCGATCACTGGCCCAGCTGCCAGACTCCAGCGTTCGTGGATTCGTGCTCGCCAACGAGGTGCTCGACGCGCTTCCCGTTCATACGGTGATCCGTCGTCGCGAGGGACTCGCCGAGTCGTACGTCACCACAGGCGAGTCAGGGCAGCTGCTGCTGTGCGAGGGACCGCTCAGCGATCGCAGGCTCGGAACGCTCGTAGAGCGGTATCGTCTCTGCCGCCGGCCGGGTGAGCGAGCCGAGATCTCGCTGGAGCTCGAACCGCTGATCGCCGAGCTGGCGCGTGCGGTCGCTGCCGGTTCGGCGCTGTTCATCGATTACGGGCTCGACGCCGAGCAGCTCGCCGACGAGACTCGCGCCGCTCGGGGCACACTCGTCGCCTACTACAGGCACCGCGTCGAGGACGATCTGCTCGCCCGGGCCGGAGAGCAGGACCTGACCGCACACGTCAACTGGACGCATTTCGATGACGCCGCGCTGGCAGCAGGCTGGCAGATCGCAGGGCGGACGAGTCAGGACAAGCTGCTGCTGGCTCTCGGACTGATGGACGATCTGCTGGCACGACCCGGCCGCCGCACGGCCCGCGAGGAGATGCGTCGGCTGGCCGCACGGGCGCTGATCATGCCCGGGTCCGGAGCCGGCAAGCGATTCCAGGCCAGCTTGCTGGTCAAGCAGATCGGCGCGGACCTGCGCGGGCTGCGCCCCATCACGTGAGCGGCGCGAGCGAGGCAACCGGATCCCTCCTCGCGATCCGATCACTGTCTCGCGTCGTCACGGCCCCGCAAGTCTTTTCACGAGCGCTATGCAAAGCAGCGCGCGATCGACGAGAGAGCGGCGATCAATCGACTCCTGGTACTGTCAGCGCTGCGGGTACTTCACGGCACAGTGAATGTTCTCTCCAATCGGGCCGAGGCCGTCGAGCGTCGGCGCATGGTTCCAGAGGTGACAACCGTCACTCGCGCCGAACCGACGCTCCGTCGACACGAACTGCCCGATCGCCTCGGCCGCCTGCGTCGCCATCTTGCCGAGCCTCTGGCTCGCCGCGTTCTCGGGCCACGGCGGGTAGCTCGGCAGACGGGTGACGTCGACACGGCAGGCGAACCCGTCCGCGGCACTCCGGACGTGGCCGACGCCGGCCAGACTTTCGATCCACGCCGTCGCGTGATCAAACTGCTCGACCGTGTCGGCTCGCACATCGAGGTAACCACGCGCGTGTCCAGCAACAGTGTTGCTGCCCACGCCACCCTCAATGCGGCCGACGTTGAACGTCGTTCCCCGCGAATAGTCCGTCGCGGCTTCGACGCGCGTGATCAGGCCGGCGAGCTCGCATACGGCGTTCGCACCTCGCTCGTGCGCACTTCCGGCGTGGGAGGCCCTGCCGCAAACGTCGACAACGAACCGGGCTGAGCCCCTCCTCGACGTGGTGACCAGGGAGCCTCGTCCGTCGCCGGCAGCGCGAGCGTGCTCGAGGACCAGGCAAGCGAGCGTGTGCGGCGTCAAGTAATCGCGGGCGAGCCTTGGAAAATCTGCCGAGCCTTCTTCCTCGGCAGCGTTCAGTAGCACGTGCCAGTTGAGTTGCTCGAGCAGATGCGGAAGCTCCAAGGCCAGCGTCTGGAGCGCCAGATGCGCCACCACGGTGCCGCCCTTGACGTCAGCGACGCCGGGCCCGTAGACGCGCTGTTCGTCCTCGTGCCAGCAAAACCCGTTGGCGCGCTCGACTTCGGGCGGGTAGACGGTGTCCAGATGCGAGATGAAGACGATCTCCTGATGGCCTGCTCCCGTCCGTGTCAGAAAGCGATGGTCACCCAGCTCGGGGTCGGTTGCGTGGGCCACGTGCGTGTCGAAACCGAGCGGAGCGAACAGCTTGGAGACCATCCGGCCGTTCTCATTTACGCCCGCCCGGTTTCGGGTGAAGGAATTGACCGAAACGAGTTCGCGCAGGGTGGCCAGCGAGGGGCCCAGCAGCGATTCGATGCGCCTCACCAGTCTGCCTTTGAGATGGTCGTCCATCAGAGACACCCCGATACGATGTGATCGCGCGCGAGCGCGAGGATGGCGGATTCTCAGCCGCTTGGGGAGGGCCCGAATGATGCCTGAGGCCCTCGCTGCGAGTTCTCATCAATAATACGGGCTAGGATAACGCCCGAGACAAGCCGTAAGGAGGTCGTCATGGCGCTCTTGGAGGGAAAGACAGGACTGATCTTCGGCGTTGCCAACCACCGCTCTTATGCCTGGCACATCGCAAAGGCATTGGTGGCTCATGGCGCGGATTGTGCGTTCGCAGCCCATCCGGATGAGAAGCTGATGCAGCGCGCCCGCGAGGCGGTGGATCAACTGGACCTGTCGCGTCCCTGGATCGAGCCCTGTGATGCCGGTCGGGACGAGGACCTGGACGCCGTCTTCGCCGCCTATGCCAGGGATCACGCGCGGCTGGATTTCGTGGTCCATTCGATCGCGTTCGCCGATCGCGAGTGGCTTTCCCCCGGGACTTTCGTTGGAACACCACGGCAGTCCTATCTTCAGGCGATCGACATTTCAGCCTACACTCTCGTGGCGATGGCGGACCGTAGCCGCGAACAGATGGCTGCTGGAGGAGGCGGCTCAATCCTCGCCATGACCTACTACGGCTCGGAGAAGGTCGTCCCCGGCTACAACGTCATGGGTGTCGCCAAGGCGGCCCTGGAAGCCTCTAGTCGCTACCTGGCCGCAGATCTGGGCCCCGACAACATCCGCGTCAATACGATCTCTGGCGGGCCGTTACGGACTCTGGCGGCCTCAGGCATCGCCGGCTTCAGGCAGATCCTGACCCACAATGCCGAGCGGGCACCACTGAGGCGCAACGTCGAGGGGCAGGATGTCGGCGGTGTGGCGACTTTTCTCGTATCGGATTTGTCGAGCGGCATCACCGGGGAGAACATCTACGTCGATTGCGGTGTGAACACGATCGGGCTCTGACCACGGTGAGTCGAAAGACCTTGCAGCGGGGGTGAGCAGACAGCGGGACACGGGCGATGGCGGACGAGCTACTGAAGGTGATCGCTTTCAACGGCCAAGTACGAGGAGTCGTGGCCGAGACGAAGTCCGTCGTGGAGCGATTGCGCCAGGTTCACGACACAGGCCCGACCGTCACCGCGGCACTCGGCCGCGTCGCGACCGGCGCGCTGCTGCTGGCCGCGATGCTCGAGAAAGTCACGGAACGCGAACCGGTATTGACCGTTCGCGTGGCAGGCGATGGACCTGCGGGAGCAGTTCTCGCGACAGCGTCACCGCACGGATGGGTGCGGGGGTTTGCCGAGAATCCCCGTCTCGGCGCCCCAACGCGTGAAGACGGAAAGCTCGACGTCGGCTCCGTCGTCGGCAGCTCCGGCACTTTCGAGGTCACGCGTGATCCCGGCTACGGCATTCCCTATCGAGGCGTCGTGCCGTTGCGGACCGGGGAGATCGGGGAGGATCTGGCCTACTACCTCAAAGAGTCGGAGCAGACTCCTTCAGCGGTCGGACTCGGCGTGTTTCTGGTCCCCGAAGGCAAGGTGACTCACGCGGGCGGTTTCATCATGCAGTTGATGCCGGGTGTGGACGACGAGGACGCGGCCGAGCTCGAGCAGAGAGTTCTCGATTTTGGAGCCGTCACGACCCGCTTCCGGGAGGGCGCCACACCGAAAGACATCGCCACGGAGATATTTCCGCGAGGATGCCAGATCGTCGAACGCACCCACGTCAGGTTTCGCTGCGGATGCTCGATGCAACGCGTTGAACGTGCTTTGAAGTTGCTCGGGACCTCCGAGGTTCGATCCGTGCTGGCCCAGAGTCTCCAAGAACCGGTCTTTCTGACCTGTGAGTTCTGCCACAAGAGCTATCCCGCAAAGCCCGCTTTACTGCAGCGCTTGCTGGCGGAGCTACGCAGGGAAGGGCGCACGGGCGAGTCGGGGTAGTCCCGCGCTAAACTCGTGATTTGATGAACCAGACGAGGCTCAGTAACAAGCGCATACTCGATCGTCAGCGGGTGCAATCGAAGCATTGGTGGGACCGCTTCGACTTTCCGGACCCGATGCTCGGGTGGTGGAAGGTCGGCCCGCTGAGATTCTGGCTCGAGAAGACCGGGCTCGAATGGCGCGTTGCTGTCGAGCGCGGTGATGACTCGCTGGAGGAAGACTGGTCTGTAGAGCTGCCCGCCACCAGTCCGCACAGCACCATCCGCGACGATGCATCGTGGCAGCGCTTCGGGTTTGAATCACCGCCGAGCTCGATCAGCATCTTGCCAATCATGCCCGACCGGGCGGTCGTCAGCCGTCCGGAGCAGGCGTTCACCTTGCTACCGAAGGGCCGCGTGCGGGTGTACGTGAGCTGCCCGATTTGGGTCGAGCTCCGCACCGCAGACGAGGGCGTGCTGTTCGCGGAGATCCCATCGTCGCGTCCGTCGGACACTTGGTTCGGGTCCAAAACGAGCGGCTCTCTTTGTTACGCTGCGCGCACGGAGTTGCGCCGGCGGCTCGAGAGGGTGGCTTTGCGGCCGCACCGATCTGTCACCCCGGTCGATCTGATCAATCTCGCCCCTGGCGCGCTGGTACTCGAGCGGCTTGCGTTGCCGGTGATGAGTCTGTCGGTGTTCGCTTCGAAGCAGGGACAGCTCTGGACGGAGCAGGTCACGCTGACTCGCAAAGAAGACGGCGAGTGGGCAGACGTGTCGATCGGGTCCGGTCCGCCAAGAGAGGCCGAGGGCGCCTCCAAGCTGCAAATCGCTCGCGCTGAAGAATCGAGGTCTTTTGCCTCCCGCGTCTTTGGCGGCTGGTTCGGCTCGTCATGATGGCAGCATGCAACGACGCGCCGAAACGACGACGGAAAAGCTGCGGCTCCTCCCTTGGCCACACCCTCGCGAACTGAGAATCGGTGGACGTTGGTAAGCGAAGGAGATGACGATGTCTGAATGGTCGGAGTGGATCTCCAGCTTGGGGCAGTGGCTCGCGAGCGAGCGGCTGATGATGTTCGCACGTGCAGGCGTGGTGGTCATCATCGGCCTTCTGGCCGGGAAGTTGCTGGGGAGGCGGTTCGGCGCGATGGCGCAGAAGTGTGGCGATCAGCAGGCGGCCATGCTCGTGCGGAGAGGCGTCTTCCACGGTGTGACCGCCGTCGCGGTGCTTTGGGCGATGGGCGAGTTGAACTTTCGACTGAGCGTTGTCCTGGGCACCGCGGGGGTACTCTCCGTCGCGCTCGGATTTGCTTCGCAAACGTCGGCGTCGAATCTGATCAGCGGCTTGTTCCTGATTGGTGAGCGCTCGTTTGCGGTTGGAGATCTGATTCGCATCGGTGACAAGACCGGGGAGGTGCTCTCCGTCGACTGGCTGTCGGTCAAACTTCGCACGTTCGATAACCTGTTCGTTCGTGTTCCGAACGAGACCCTGATCAAGTCCGAAGTGACCAACTTGACCCGCTTCCCGATACGCCGCGTCGATCTGACGATCGGCGTCGCATACAAGGAAGATCTCAGAAGGGTCAGAGAGGTCTTGTTGGAGGTGGCGGACTCCGATCCTCTGTGCCTCGAGGAACCACGACCTCTGCTTCTGTTCGAGAGGTTCGGCGAGTCCTCGTTGGATCTGCAGTTCTCCGTCTGGACCACGCAAGATGTCTTCGCGGCGGTCCGTTACCAGATCGCCGAGCGAGTCAAGCAGCGCTTTGACGAGGAGGGGATCGAGATCCCGTTTCCTCACAGGACCCTGTACCCGGGTTCTGTTGCCGGGCCGTTGTCGATTCGCATCGAGGCGCCGAACGGACCGAACGGGAGTGCGGGAGAAGCTGCATGAATCGCATGCGTCACGGCGCGCGATCCGTTGTCGCGATTCTTGTCGTGGGCACGGCGGGGGTCGGGAGCACGTTGGGTCACGGCGCGTCGCGAGGCATGCACCTTCACCTCACGCCTGAGCCGGCCCTCGCCGATGCCCGGGTGCTGTTGACCGTCGACACGGCGGAGCCGTTTCGGTCACTGATGGCCGGCTTCGTCGGCGACACGCCCGTGCGCCGTAGGCTGCCAGTAGGTTGCCGGCGGATGGAGTTGCTGCTTCGCGTACCGGCCGTCGTTCGCGGTGGCGTGGTGAGTATCCAGGCAGAGGCCTACACGGACGCCGGCCGAGCGCTGAGGGCAAGCGCGGTACTCCGTGTGGAAACACCTGGGCCACCCGCGCGATCGGGCCGGGACCGCCGGAGAGGTGGTTCCTTCACACGAAGCTGCGTCGCGCCCAATGACGGGCGGGCGAGCGGGGCGAGACGAGGGCGCGTCCGAGCAGATTGACCAACCCCAGAACCCGGGCGTAGCCTTGATCATGACGGTAGAACTCGACGCTGGCTGCCACTCAGGAGGTGGGATTTCGCATTTTTGTCCGCGCTGCCAGGCGCGTGAAGCGGGTCGCGATGGGTTTCGGCAAAGCAGATCGAATGCCGACGATAAAGAGCGTAATGACGGCGTTTCCCTATGCCATCGCGATTGACCGATCCGCAAGCCAGGCGAGACGCATGATGGCCGAGCACGGCATCCATCATCTACCGGTCATGGACGGCGAGCGGCTGGTGGGAGTCGTCACGAAGCGGGAAATAGAGCGCGTACTCGATGTCGCACGGCGAGGCGAAGGAACCAACGATCCTCGGCTCGATCAGGTCACCCTCACACGGGCCTTGGTCGTCGACTTGACCGCTTCTCTCGATCGTGTGCTGACAGAAATGGCCGAAAAACATTTCGAAACTACGCTCGTGGTCAAGGACCGCAAGTTGGCCGGGATCTTCACGAGATCAGACGCCTGCCGCTGGTTTGGCCGACTACTGCGAGACCTCTTTCCCGCGGGCGATGGAGAGGATGCGGCTTGAGCCGGATCATTCGTGGCGCCCTCTCTCGAGCTGTCACGGCGGACGTGCAGCGGCAGTCAGCACGGGCGGTGTCGGCCGAAGATGTATCGTCTCATCGCGGCTGAGAAGGGGTCCCGTGAATACTCCGAGTCAACGGCAATCTCGTCGGAGCACGCAGTGAAGATCCGATCCGCAGAGCCGGCCGACCTCGAATCCATCAAGGATCTGCTCCTGTCGGAAAACTTGCCTCTCGAGGGAGTGGAGCAGCACCTCGGACAGTTCATCGTCGCACGAGATGAAGACCGCCTGATCGGCGTGGTCGGCCTCGAACGATATGGGAAGGTCGGACTGCTGCGATCGCTCACCGTCGCCGCCGATCATCGAAGGCGACAAATCGGCGCCGAGCTGTGCCGTCGGCTCATGCGGCGCGCGGCAGCTCTTGGTGTAGACGAGCTGTACCTGTTGACCGAGACTGCCGAGCATTTTTTCTCGCGACTCGGTTTTCGAAGATGCCCGCGCGATCGTGTCCCCGAGGCGATTGCCCGCACGGCGGAGTTCTCGCGCTTGTGCCCGGCCACGGCGGCACTCATGATGCAGCGCGCGAGGGCCGACCTCGATCTCGACGAGTAGACTTCCCGCCACGGCGGTTTCCCGATGCGGTGCGCCTCAAGCAACCAGATACGCGCCGTAGCCGACGACCTGGTCACGCGGCCCGGCCGTATCGCCCGAGTTTCGCAGGTCGATCGTCGCCACCGTCATGCCGCGCTTCTGGGCGACCCAAAGCAGGCCGGCAACGCCGCGGTAACCGCAAGCGTCGTCACCGTCGATCTGCTCCCACCTCAGCTGCTCGATAGCTCGGCTCGTCGTGCTGTCGCGCCGTCGCGCCGTGTCGTAGTCGTGGTAGTGGCTCAGATCGGAGCTGACGACCAGCAGCGTTTCGTCGCCGCCCCAGAGTCGCTCGAGAACGGAGCCAACTTCGGCAGCCGACGCCGAGCCGATCACGAGCGGTACGATCGAGAAATCGTCGATCACCTTCTGCAGGAACGGAAGGTGCACCTCGAGACTGTGCTCCCCACTGTGTGCCCCGTCGTAGATACTGACGCCAGGCAGCGAAGACAACCCGGCACAGGCGGCCTGGTCCACAGGCACGAGTCCGAGAGGTGTTTCGAACGCCTCGCAGCTCGACAAGGCCAGGCCGTTGAAGGCCACGCGGTGTGCGGGACCGACTAGCACGACGCGCTTGATCCGACGGCGCGCCGGAGCCAGCGCAGCATAGGCGGATGCGGCCACCGGTCCGGAGTAAACGTATCCCGCATGCGGTGCAATGATCGCCTTGGGAACCGTTGGTGCCGGGCCGGCGTGTTCGAGGTACTCCGTAACCAATGCCGAGAGTTCTTTCGCCTCAGCGGGGTAGAAGAGGCCTGAGACCGCTGGGTGTCGAGTCGCCACCATCGAAACCTCCTGGACACGACGAGACGCACCCTCTCATCGAGAGAAACAGATTACGACCTCCGATTGTACTGCGCAGCGGCCACTCCCGCTGAGGGGCTGCCCGTTTCGAGCCGAGGGCTGATAAAATCGGCAACCGAGAAAGGAGACGCGCTATGTCTCGCACTCTGCGCGGCATCGTTCACGGGCGAGTCCAAGGAGTCTACTTTCGCGCCTGGACACGCGAGCAAGCGCAGCTTCTCGGTTTGGCCGGATGGGTGCGCAACCGCCACGACGGCACGGTGGAGGTATTGGCCCAGGGCGAATCCGCCGCGCTCGAAACCTTCGAGAGCAAGCTGCAGCAGGGCCCGCATGCAGCCCGCGTAGACCGTGTCGAAGTCGAGTACGTCGACTCGGAACTGGAGCGGTCCGGCTTCGAGATCCGCTACTGAGCTAGACCTCTAAAGAGATCGCGCGACAGCGCTCGTCCCGCTGACATCGGCGCGTCCTCGCCCGACACTTTGCCTACAGGTTGTCTCAGCCCGCGCGAACCTGCACGGTGCGGCCGATGTAATCGAGCATGCGCTGCAGCTCGTCGTAGTCGGGGTGCCGCAGGCGCATCCACGCGTTGGCCATGTAGCCCGCACCCACCTCCTGTGTGGGAGAACCGGCCGGTGGAAAGTGGTGGTCGATGATCGACTCGCCGAGTTCGTTGAAGACTTGGTCCAGCCCGTCGTAGCCGACGATGTTTCCGTCCCGATCGGGGCGGAGCGTGATCATGCCCGCGGCGTAGCGACGAGAAGGCTGCTGATCGACCCGCCCATGCACGAGAGCCATGGCCCATTGACGGTAGATGTCGAACTCGTTCGCGGCTGCGTAGAGGTCCCACATCGCAACACCCGGTGGCCGGCAGCCGATTTCCGAAAAGCGCAGTCCCTTCGGACCGAAGAACCACTCCATGTGCGTGGCCGAGGTGCCGATCCCCAATGCGGTGATCACTCGCCGGCCCATCTGCTTGACTTCTTCATAGTCAGGTGCGTCGATGCGGTTCGTGGTCAATATCTGCGGCGATATCCACCGCGTGCGCATCGCTTCGAGCACGTTCGGGTAATAATGCGAGATGAATTCAAGGACGGGCTGTCCATCGATCGACAACGTGTCGTAGAAGGCCTCGTGACCCTCGTTGAACTCCTCGATCGCGAACGACCGGCCTCGATCGATGCCGCAGCTGCCGATCGCCGAGTGCAGCTCGTCCCACGTGTCGGCGCGCCAGGTACCCGCAGCGCCGGCGGCGTCGCGAGGCTTGAGAATCAACGGAAAACCGACTCTCTCGGCGAAAGCATGAACCTCCGCCGGAGAATGGACGGCCGCCGATTCGGCGCAAGGGATTCCCGCCGCGCGCAGTGCCTCCTTCATCGCCGGTTTGTCGCGGGAGAGAAAGGCCGTTCGGACCGAGGTGCCTGGGATCGTGCACGCCTGTCTCACTCGGGCCGCCGGGAGCACGTGCGCCTCGATCGTGGCTTCGAGACGGTCAACCCAGTCTCGCGCCTGTACGCGTCGGACCGCATCGTAGAGCTGCTGCTCCTCGACGACCGAATCGACGCGTTCATAGCCGTAGAGCCAGTGACGAAGCTCATCATCGAGTGCCTCCGGTCCAGACTCGCCGATCGCCGTGACGCGAGCGCCGGCTTCTCTCAGACCGCGAACGAACTGGCGTTGATAATTGGGAAAGCGGGGTTCGATGAACAGAACGTGCATGGTGACCTTCCCGGCGAGCGCGTCTCGCCATGCGAGCAGCGCCTGATGATACCCGGACATCAGACCAGAGTGGGGCGGAGCCGTGGCTCGGGCGACCGTGGCCCGTCTTGGCGGCGCAAGGGGGGGCTGTTAGACTGCGCGCTGCCGATCGCGACCTTCACGCCCGGGGCGTTCGGTCGGGGCGCTTCTCGAGCTGCCGATCTCCTCCTGCCGGCCCCGCGTCGCGCGGCGAGGACGCCAGATGCTGCACGTCGTGTTCGTGGCTCCGTTCTTCCTGCCGACCACTCTCCGCTTCGTCCGGGCGGCTGCCATCCTTCCCGGGGTGGGTCTCAGCTTGATCAGTCAGGAACCGTCAGAGAGACTGCCGGCCGAGCTGCGCGCGCGCCTTCTAGCGCACTGGCGCGTTCGGGATGCACTCAACCCCGCTGAGCTGATTCCCGCTGCGGGAGAGCTCGCCCGGCGCCACGGCAGAGTGCATCGGCTGATCGGCGCTTTGGAGGAATTGCAGGTTCCGCTGGGTACCGTCCGTGATCACCTCGGCGTGCCGGGGATGACGGAGCAGACGGCCAAGAACTTCCGCGACAAGTCGCTGATGAAGACCGTCCTGCAGCGGCAGGGAGTCCCCTGTGCACGACACAGGCTGATCGAATCGGCCGAGCAGGCACATGAGTTCGCGGAGCAGGCGGGGTTTCCGCTCGTGACCAAGCCCCCCGCCGGGTCCGGCTCGCGCCAAACCTTCCGTCTCGACCGACCGGAGCATCTTCGCGAATACCTGGCAGCATATCCGCCCTCGCCCGAGCAGCCGACGCTGCTCGAACAGTTCTTGGTCGGTGAAGAGCACTCGATCGAAACCGTCACCATCGGCGGGAAAGCGGTCTGGCATTCTCCGAGCGACTACTTCCCGACCCCCCTGGAGGTGATGCGCGAGCCGTGGATTCAGTGGTGCGTGCTGCTGCGGCGCGAGGCGGAAGATGCGCGCTACGACGCGATCAAAAATGCTGCCGAGAGAGCACTTCAGGTGCTCGGCATGGATACGGGTGTGAGCCACACGGAGTGGTTCGGATTGGCGGACGGTCGGGTGGCCATATCCGAGGTGGGTGCCCGGCCGCCCGGGGCACAGTTCACCACGCTGATCTCCTACGCCTACGACATCGATTTCTATCGCGGCTGGGCGGAGGTCGTCATCCTCGGACGATTCGACTCGCCTCCGCGGCGCTTCGCGGCCGGTGCGGCCTACCTGCGGGGGCAGGGCGGCGGGCGGGTCAGGACAATTCGCGGTCTCGACGATGCGCAGCGAAAACTGGGGCCGCTCGTGGTCGAGGCAAAACTTCCAGCGATCGGCCAGCCGGCCAGTGGGAGCTACGAAGGCGAAGGCTACGTCATCCTGCGCCATCCGGAAACTCACGTCGTCGCCGAAGGGCTGTCTCGCCTGATCCGCACGGTTCGCGTCGAGATGAGCGGACAGCAGGAGTAGCTATGATGAACGTGCTGATGGTTTCTCCCGGGTTCCCAGCAGAGATGCCACGCTTCACCCGCGGTCTCGCGCAAGTTGGGGCCAACGTCGTCGGATTGAGCGATCAACCGGCGGAAGCTTTGCCGGAACTCGCTCGGACTCATCTCGCCGATCACATTCACGTACCGAGCTTGTGGGACGAGCGAGCCGTGGTCGAGATCGTCGAACAGCACGCTCGTCGACGGCCGCTCGATCGTGTCGAGTGCTTGTGGGAACCGGGCCTCGTCCTCGCGGCGCGCCTACGCGAGGCTCTCGGCCTGCCGGGAATGAGCGTCGAGCAGACGCTTCCGTTTCGTGACAAGGAACTGATGAAGCAGAGGCTCGATGCTGCGGGGATCCGCACACCACACCATTACCGCGCGCGTACGGTCGAGGAGGTCCGTGAAGGCGTCGAGCGCATCGGCTACCCGATCATCATCAAGCCGATCGCGGGAGCCGGAGCAACGGACACGTATCGTATCGATCGGCCCCAGGATCTAGAGCAGGTGCTACCGAGAATCCGACACGTGCCGGAAGTGAGCGTCGAGGAGTTCGTCGAAGCCGAGGAGTTTACCTACGACACGATCTCGATCAACGGCGCCGTGCTGCATTTCAACGTCGCTTGGTATCGTCCGCGGCCGCTGATCGACAAGCTCGTCGAGTGGGTCAGCCCGCAGACGATCGCGCTTCGCGACGTCGCTGCAGAAGAGCTGCAGGTCGGGATCGAAATGGGACGGAAGGTGCTCCGCGCGCTCGATTTCCAGACCGGCTACACGCACATGGAGTGGTATCGTCGTCCCGATGGCAGTGCGGTTTTCGGTGAGATCGGCGCCAGGGCGCCAGGCGCGCGCCTGGTCGATATCATCAACTTCTCGTGCGACATAGACACCTACGTCGGTTGGGCTGAAGCCGTGTGCCATGGCCGCTTTTCGCAGCGGGTCGAGCGGAAGTACAACGCCGCGACCGTATTCAAAAGAGCCCAAGGGCAGGGCCGTATCCAACGCATCGAGGGGCTCGAACGGCTGATGGCCGAGTTTGGCGAGTTCATCTGCGGCGTAGACTTGCTGCCGATCGGTGCACCGCGGAGGGACTGGAAGCAGGTGATCGTCAGCGACGGAATCATCTACGTCCGCCACCCGGACCTGCAGCAGCTGCTGCACATGGCCGATCGCATTGGCACGGATCTGCAGCTGTTCGCTGGTTGACCCGTGTCTGGGAACTCGCCACGACTCGCCGGCGCCGCGAGTGAGATGACGCGGGACCACAGCGAGGATCTAGCATCATGTTCAGAATCGTCGTCTCAGACAAGCTCTCTCAGAATGGTCTCGACCAGCTCGAATCCCGCGCCAACGTTCTGACCGACTACTGTCCCGGTCTCGATCCTCGAGAGCTCGCCGGCCGCTTGAGTCAGGCCGAGGGACTCATCGTTAGAAGTGGGACGAAGGTCACCTCAGAGCTGCTGGCGACCGCCCCGCAACTGCGCGTGATCGGTCGCGCGGGCATCGGCGTGGACAACATCGACGTTCAGGCCGCTACCGAGCGTGGCATCGTGGTCCTCAATACCCCGGACGCGAACGCGACCACGACCGCGGAGCTGACGATCGCGCATGTGCTGTCGTTGAGCCGTCATCTCCCAGCGGCCGATCGCTCCGTAAGAGCGGGTGAGTGGAACAGATCCGCGTTCGTCGGAACGGAGGTTGCTGGGAAGACGCTCGGTATCATCGGATTCGGCACCATCGGACGGATCGTCGCTGCTCGCGCCCAGGGACTGGGCATGCGGGTCGTAGCGCATGACCCGTTCGTCACGCACGAAGCGTTCGAGCAGGCGAGCGTCGAGCCGCTCGAGCTCGAACTGCTGTTGCAGCAGGCAGACTAT
>CP070706.1:3213047-3219391 GCA_020350085.1 Acidobacteriota bacterium | reverse complement strand
AACTTGGTGACGCGGAGGGAGCCCCGCCCGCCTCTCGCGCGCTGCGCGTCGATCGAAACCGGTTCCCTCGAGCACGATGAAGGGGGCGGGTCCTGAGACCCGCCCCCTTTCGTGGTGAGGCCATCAGAAGCTCAGAGCGTCACATCCGCAGGGTGTAGGTGCTTCCAGGAGGCGTCGTGATGAACAGGAAGATCGGCTCGCCTTCTCGGACGAGGTCCATGCGTTCCGGTTCGGTGCGTAGCGTGACCTCGGATTTCTGCTCCACCGTGATCCGATCGGGAAGGCGCAGTGGGCACTCAGCCGGCGCATCGACGCGGTACGTGCCATAAGGAAGATCCGTCAGGCCGCGCACGGTGATGTTGTTGAGCGTCAGTTGCGGCCGGCAGCGCTCGTCGGGGGAGCTGAAGGAGAAGCTGAACCGGTTGGGGTTCAGGATCAGCGGGTCAGGTACGCTGCCGCGCACCACGGCGAACTTTCGTGGCTCTACCCCTCCGCTGCTCGCGACAACCTCGTAGCGGCCTTCCGGCAGCACGATGCGGAACTGGTCGAGGCCTTCCCCAACGCGCTCCGCGAATCGTTTGGCCGCCAGCTCGTAGGCCGCCTGCGAAAACGGGTCGGTCGGTCCGCCGATTCTCTGCAGCTCGAGCGTCTTTCTCTGGGAGGTCGCAAACTCCTCGACTCGGACGCGAGAGACGATTCCGACGGACCAGAAGACCTGCAGATCCTGAACGATCTGCTTCGGTGTCGCCGTCTCGAAGACCATCTCCCGCGCCCCGGTGAGCAGGCCTAAGCGGCCCGACCGCTCGAGCGTTTCCTCCCACTCGACGGGGTTGTAGCCGAGAAGATCGATCACGCGTTCATACTGCGTGATCGAGCCCTCTAGATCGACTCCCTTCGCGTGGAGCAGCGCCGCCTGCATGTGCGCCTTCGCCACGATGTTCTTCATCTTGTCGAGCGTGCTGCGATCCTCGATGAACAACTGACTGGTCTCGAGCTTGTTGTCGAGCTCCTCGACGTATCGCTCGACGTCATAGAGTGCCGAGGAGACCATCTCGCTCGTCACGCCGTCGCCTTGCAGCAGGACGTGATACGAGTTGACGGCCCGATACAGACTCTCCACGCGGCTCAGCTCCGCTTGTACCGGGTCTGGCGTCGCCATCGCTGGCAGCAGCATCAGCGCGAACGACAGTCCGCCGAGGAAGATCAGGGCGATTCGTCTCATCTGCTTCTTGCGGTTCATCATCAGCTCCCCTGCCCATCTGCCTCGAGCTGGTCTGCTTTTGCGGACAGTCCAAACTGACGCAAGATGTTGATGTAGTTCTGGCGGTATGGCTGTAGCTCCTCCTCAGCGAACTTGCGGCGCGCCTTGTCGAAGGCCATCTCAGCGTGCTTGAGCGCGTTGATCTTGTCGCCGAAGTTGGCCTCCGCCCGGCTCAGGTCGAAGAAGGCGACCTCGTCGCCCTCCCACTCGAAAGAGGTCGCCTCGCGCGCCGATTGCAGCGCGTCCTCGTAGCGACCACGGCTGTAGTGCGCGTAGGAGACGACGTGCAGGCTCGTGCCGTATTGGACCTGGATGTCGGTGTTTTCGGGGTTGAGGCGGAAGGCGAGCCGGCCGTACTCGACCGCTTGCAGCTTGTACTTGTGGTCGTCCTGCCGGCTAGCGTAGTCGGCAAGCTGGCGGTAAACCTCGGCGCGCTCGACCTGCCCGCGCGTGGCCTGAGCCGCTTCGCGAAACACGGTGATGACGTCGTCGATACTGGAGTCTTCCGAGGCCATCATGTCGAGGCCCGTTTGCCACAAGACTCCCGCGCGCACGTTGCCGTTGTCGAAGCCGACGACCTGGTAGAGCTGATTGAACCGATCGTCGAACTCGCTGCCGAAGCCCAGCCGGCACGCCTCTCGAACACGCACCAGATAGAGGTTCGGTACGGGGCTTTCGCGCGCCATCTCGAACGCGCGGCCGATGTACAGCAGCACATACTTGACGAACGCCGTGTACTTCTCTTCCGTACGCTCGACATCGTCCAGCTCCTCCGACCGAGCTAGCAGCGCTTTGTACATGTACCAGTTCGCCGCATTTTCCAGCTCGAGGTCTTGAAACTGGCTCTTCTTGAGCTTTTCGTAATACGCGTTGCCGAGCACGTTGTACTTGAAGAACGGATCATCCTGGAGGATGCGGAGACTCTCGTGCATCGCCCCCAGAACGTCCTTCTTGTAATCGTACGCGAACGTGTCGGGATCCTCTTTCCACAGCTCGAACCGGGCGTGGCCGCCGATGAAAGAAACCAGTGCGAAGTCGGCGCCTGCGCGAGGTAGCTCGGCCGCTTCCAGCGTAGCGGCGTACTGATCGGCGGCATCGGCTGCCTGTTGCCAGTTGCGAGCGTTGTAGTCCCCGACCGCGGTGTCGCGCAGCGCCTCGAGCTGCGCGATCGTATCGTCCTGCGCGCAAACTGGTGTGTGACACAGGGCCACGCCGACAATCACCAGCACGATCCCGATCGAGGATGAGACCTTCGGGCTCCAGTCCTGTTTCATCACGATGCACCTCGGGTATAGCGATAAAGGGCACTCTTTGCGTGCTCTGCCTCTTCCACTTTGGAAACGATCGGCCGCGCTCCCTGTCCGTGAGCCACGAACAGAGCGACGAGACCGTTGTCGCTCGGGACCACGACGTGGACGACACCGTCCCGATAGCGGATGACGAGCCTGTTCTCGTCTCGCTCGATCGAGACGACGTTGTCGTCGGCGCCTCCAGTCCAGCTGCCCCTGCCCCGCGCTTGGCGGACGAGATCGCTCAGCTGCGGAAGCAGCACGTTCCAGCGCGCGGCTTCGGTCGAACGCTGCCCCATGTCGTTGACCGATACGAGCGGCAATCCGTAGCGGCGCGCGAGCGCCGCGCGCACCTGCTCTAGCTTCTCCGACTCGCCGCTTCGCGGCCGACCGCTCGTTGCTCGACCGACCGGCGCGTCCGGAGTGGCTTGCGAGTAGCTGACACCGGACGTACCCCCGTCCACGGCGATCAGCGGCGCCTCACCCGACCCTTGCGGCGTGCGCGGCGTCGCCACGGCAACCTGAACCGCTCGTCCGGGGTTGGCGTCGTAGTTGACACGCGAGCCGGTGACGGCACCGGAGACGGCGATCGGCCGGCTTGCGGAAGGTTGCGCCGTATTGCCGCGCGGAATGTCGACCGCGGGGGCTTCCGCCTGCGGGCGCAGCGCCGCACCGGTCTTGAGCTGCTGCGAGACCGGCTGGAGCGACGGTCGTTCAGAGGAGATCGCTGCGGGCCGGGGCGTGGCCACGCTGACGTCGGGCGCCTCCATATCGACGAAGGTGCGGTCAGTCGGAGCCGCCAGCTCGACGCGACGCACGTCCGCTTGACGAGGCACGGCTTGGGGAACGGCCACATCGACCTGCTGCTCCATGCGCTGCAGCGCTGAGGCGTCGTTATTGACGGCGATGTCGACGGTCGTCCGCTCCGGACGAACCTTCTCGCGCGGAACATCGATGTCGGGCTCGTCTACCATTCGCTCGAACACCGCTCGGGCGATGGCAGCCTCGATCTGCTGCGGCTGCTCGCGCGGCGGCGTCTCGCGCGGCAGATCGATCTGTGGCTCGTAGAGCAGCGGCTGCAGCTCGACGATCTGTACCGGCTCAGGCTCGGGCTCAGGCTCGGGCTCGGGCTCGGGCTCCGGCCTTTTGCGCGGCGGGAGCGGTGGAAGAGGGGGCAGCGTGTCGGGTTGGAGCCGCACGATCTCGATCGGCCGCGGCTCGATCTCCTTGGGCTGCTCCCGCTCACGACTCATCGGGAACCACTCCGGCGGCATCAGCAGCAGCGCTGTGACCACTGCCAGCGAGACGCTGAGATAGCGGTACAGTCGCTCGCGCGAGATTCGCCGTCGAGCGGTCATCGGCGCGCTATCCTCGCTTCCTCGAAGATGACCTGTGGCGTAATTCCCCTGTCGAGGCACGCCATGATCACGTTGAGTGCTGCGCCGGCGTAGGATTCCCGATCCGTAGTAATGAAGACGTCGACTTGTTCGAGCGCCGTTTCGCGTGGCGTCTCGGGCCTTTTGATGGCCAGCCAGTTCTCGATCGCCTCACCAACCTGATGGTAAGCCTCGATCGAGTTGGGATCGCCGACGTCAACTTCTTCGTGGTTGATGGCAATCCGCGAATCGCGGTAGATGGTGATGTCGAGCCGATCGCGCTCCTGAGCGCTGACGGCTACTGCCTTGTCTGGATCGCGGTTCGGAAGCGACAGCTTCTCCCGGACTGTCTTGTCGAACGACGATGCGACCAGGAAAAAGATGATCAGCAGGAAAACGACGTCGACGGCTCCTTCGAAGCCGTCCTCGAGATCGAAGCTGTAGCGGCCGCGCTTTCTCATCTGGTGGCCTCAATACCCGAGCAGTCGCTGGTAGGCGACGGCGAGCTGATCCTCTCGCCTGCCGACCGAATGAATGACCATCGTCTTGAGCAGCATCGCGATCGTCTTGATCACCAGGCCAACGACCGTCGTGATCAAAGCGATCTGAATCGCCGTCGCCAGATCAGAGGGAGTGACGTGATCCAGAATCGAAATCTCGTAAAACGCCGCGACCATGCCGACGGCCGTGCCGAGAAAGCCCATCGCCGGCGCGATCACCGATGCGAGCGAGAAGTACATCAAGTTGCGCTTGACGCGCTCGAACTCTTCGTCTTGGATCTCCTGCCACGCCTTGCTCGGCGTCGGCTGCTGCAACCCCTTTTCCTTGAGGAAGCGACGCAGGATCTGGCCAAACAACGTCTCGTCCGTCTCGAGCATGCGATAGGCGCTCTGGAGTCGCTTCTCGAACGGCTGATCGGTCGCTCGCAGCTGTGCAGCGACACGCTTTGCCGACTCGGTGTCGATCAAGTACTGATCGCGGAGCTCGAACATGTAGTAATGAACGAAGACCCCGACGGCCAGCGAGATGATCACGGCAAAGCCGAACATGATCATCGCGTTGAGGGGTATGACGAACTCGGTGATCGCCCGCGCCATCATGTCGATCATGCTCTGGCCGCGGACGAAAGACAGCCCGAGCAGTGCCGTGGCACTCAAGGCGACGGCCAACAGGAAAACGGTGCGGGCAGTGCCCGTTTGCGCGAAGGAAGTGCGTCTCATGGATGTCACCCTTTTCCGCAACTGAAGCGGTAGCGTCACGGGGCGGTAGAAGCCGTACGAATCACGGTCACTCGATGAATGTGTGATTCGCGACCGTCCGCAGCGACGGCACGTACCTCTACGTCGTTTGCACCCTGACGCGTCAGGCCGACGTCGGGTAGCTCGAAGAAGGTCCTGAACGGCGCGTCGGTGGCCCCCTCGGGCGCCCGATCGAGAGCCAGCAGATCCTTCGGCTCGGCAGGACGGGTGAGGGCCACGCGCTCATCGACGACGACGCGGTCGATCGGGGCTCGAGAGAAGACCACTCCGGTCAGCGTGACGAACGCCGCGTCGGTGCTCGGAGCGGCCTCGAGGAAGGCGATGCTCGGCCGGAACTTCGAGGTGTCGAACAGCGGCCGCTCTTCTTCCTCGGCCTGTTCCGCCTGCGCCAAGACAGCCACCGAAGCCGCGCAAACCACCATCGAGAACGCGAGCAGAAGCATCTTCTCGGAGCGCACGGGCTCTCTCCTTATTCTCGGTGCAATCCCCCGGCTGAATATGGCTCTCGGCGGGCGAAGTTCAAGCCGCGAGCCCTCGTTCGAACACTCGCCAAAACAGCCGTGTGGCGGGCAAAAGCTGGGTTCTGCGGGCGATCGAGGGCGGCTTCGGCAGCGAAGGTATCGTCTCGGTCAGCGGGGGCACGGAATGGTTAGTGAGTGTTCCGTTTCGGTACGATCCGACGCGATCACGTGACGGCCAAGCGCGCCCCGGTCTCGCGGCACCGCGCACGAAAAAATCAGCTCTCCGCCTCGACGCAATCCGGAGGAATCGGCACCAACTCCACGCGCAGCAGCGTGGCTCCTTGCAGCACCGTGGCGACCAGCTCGTGGCCTTCGCCGTAGGGGACCCTGTCGCCCGCGCGTGGAAGCCGGCCCAGCCGCTCCTGAATCAGCCCGGCGACGGAGTGGACGGACTCCGGAGGCTCGGGCGGGTCCGAGATGAGTTCGGCCAGCCGATCGAGCGGCAGCAGCGGATCGACCACGTAGCCGCCGCCGGGCCGTGCGCGGATCGGATCCTGCTCGCCGATGTCGAACTCGTCGCGCAGCTCGCCGACGAGTTCTTCGAGAACATCCTCGAGCGTGACGAGTCCAGCCGTTCCGCCGTACTCGTCGGCAACCATCGCCATGTGCCCTCGGCTCTGCTGAAACAGCCTCAGCAG
>CP070706.1:3207070-3212947 GCA_020350085.1 Acidobacteriota bacterium | reverse complement strand
AGTACTATCGTGAGCACGAGGCGTTCTGGAGGCAGACTCTGCAGATGCGCATCCACGATACCGTGAACGGCGAGGCTGCCGATCTCTCCCTGGCTGTGGCCATCGACCTGATGTTTCCATGCAATTGGAACTTCGTAGACAATCTCGAAGTTGTGCTCGGCGCCATCGGGGGAGCGTTGTACTCCGCTCAACCGCTCGCTGTCTGCGCACGAAACATAAGTCATGCTCCCATTCGCGAGCGGATGCATACGGTCTGCAGAACTTTGCAGTGCTCGCTCGAGAATCAACGCTCGGAGAGCAACGTAGATAACACGCTGCTGGAGCTTTCGGGAGATCTCACCGCTCCGCAGAAGTGGCTCGTCGCCTCGCTCGATAAGACGATCCGATTGCAGCTGGGACTGTAATCATCTGAGCGCGCAGCGAACCGTCCACCGCAAGCGCTCGTCAGGAGGTCTTCTGGCCCGACCCTAAGTTTCGCACCACAGCCAGTGATCATTCCGTAGATCGTTGCGGCAGCCCTGTTCTCTGGCCCAGGGAATCAGCTTCGCTGCTGCGCGGGAAGAAGTAGCAGATCTTCTGAAGTTGATGGGACACTTCAGCTTTCCCGTTGTTCGCATCCCTATCGGGCAGCGCGCGCGGTGGACGCGCGGCCGGTTCGGTTACCCGACGAGCTCCGACCGCGGGCGTTTCTCAACGGGCCTGCTTGCCGCAACCGCCCTGTTCGCCGTTCAGCAACGAGCGGAACGTCGCCAGCACCACGGACTCGTTCGGCGGTGTATTGGGCATCTCGGCGAACAGCCGATGGACCACCTCCTCGTACGTCGCGACCGGCCGATCGGCATCGGCCAGCAGGTGCCGCACGTAGCGCGTCGCTCGATCGATCAACTTGCCGTTGGTGGGTGCGACCCAGGTCATCAGGTTGCCCGTGTAACGACCTAGCCGGCCCATGACGAGCGTCGAGTGGATGTTCAACAATTGCTTGAGCAGCAGGTGCTGGAACAGCGGGGGCGCGCCATCGAGCGGCAGGTCGTGGGCCAACCCGCCAAAGCGGAACGCCACGGCGTCACCCGAGTTGCGAATGTGGAACTCGTGGTGCGTTCCCGGGCCCAGTCGCGCCCGGGGGCTGAAGTCGAATCCGCGCAGGTAGTCGTCGGTCGTGCGCGGGTCGACGTCGCGCCAGTTCAGCGATCGCGGAACGCGGCCGAGTAGGCGAAACAGCGCGTCGGCGGGGTCGCGGGCGTCCTCGAGCCACACGTGGCACGGGGCACGCAGTGTCGGATTTCCGTTCAGACGACCGAACGGCACGAGGCTGAAGGTCGGGGAACGCTCGGTCGTGTCCGTGAACACGGTGATTCCGAAGTCCCGAACGCGATAGATTACGCGTTGATCCGCGAGGTATGCCTCGGACTCTTTTTCGATGAACGGGATGAGGAAGGAAAAGTCCACGGCACCCACTCGCGAACGGAAGTCCTCGATCAGGTCGAGCGCGGGCCTGTCCGGAAACAGGAGCGCCGCCCCGACGGCGAGCTGGAGCACGGTGCTGGCCTGCATCCGAGTGCTACCGGTGAGCGCCATCGGACCCACGAACAGACAGAGTTTGCGAATGTGTGGATTCTCGTGCACACGCCGGAAACGCCCGATGCGGCGCTTCAGCACGCTGTCCGGGTTGCAGTAGAGAAAGTATGGCGGGTTGGACGAGATCCGGGCCGCATGCTCCGCGGCGCCGATGACGTACGGCGTTTCCCCGCCCTCGGTGCAGCCGATCAGTAGGTCGCCGTCCTCGAAGCCCACCTGCTCGAGATGGCGCGCGCCGTAGCGCGGGTGATCCTCGAAGCCCTCGAGCGAATGGACGAGCGCGACGTCGCCGCCGGCCATGAACGACAGCACGCGATCGCGATCCGTCGGTCTCGCGCGCCACAGGAACTCGAGCGTCAGCGACAGTCTGCCGGTCGCGCCGCAGCCGCAGAGGAAGATTCGCTTGCCTCGTTCGATCGTTTCCCGGGCGGTGCGTGTCAGGCGATCGATCCTCGCGGCGTAGCCCGCGAGGGTCGCGAGCGCGCGCAGGTCGACATCTTTCAGGACCGAGACCGCTCGGGCCAGATCGGTCCGTGCCCACCGCGACAACTCACGCGTACGCGGGTCGGGTTGCTCGGTGGGCAGCTCTCCCAGCCGGAACGCGTGGGCCACTCGCAGGAACTCGAGCGCCCGCTCTCGATGCGTCGTAAGTGCCATGCGATGACGCGAGCCCGCCACGGCGGGCCAAGCTGAACCTCTCCCTAAACTGGTACCGGAGGAATCGGCAGCTGACAACCCGGATAACGCCGTGGAGAAGGGGGGGCGAGAGGGCGATCTTTCAAGCTTGATCGAAGACGTTCCCCCGGAGCACACGTCGCGCCGAGCAGGGCTTCGATCGACGTGGATTCCGAGCAATCCCCGGAAGCCCTCGGCCGCGCCGGCGGCGGGGGCTGGAACGCGGTCGTCGAGCGACGGTGGTCGCTTCACAACGCGTGAGGTGAACCCTCGACGGTTGTGCCCCTTCAAAACCCGTCCGGTGAGAAGTGAGCGACGGTACGGTCCTCGGAATAGCGTTGCTACGGGAATGACCCACGTTCAACGGGGCGGATGGACACGCTTCCACCGCTCCGGAGTCGCCACTGTGGTCGTCGCGTTGCCGCGAGGCATACGGAGGCAGCCCGTGGGAGTTGTACCACGCAAGAGGGAAGGGCAAATTCTCAAGCGGCTTGGTGCCACTGGTAGCGGTGCTGCAGACCACCGACACGCCGCAATGCGACGATCCTGGCGTTGGGAGAAGCCCTCAGATTCGTTTCACGAGGGGACGGACAGTCCTTCGACAACGAGAGATGACAGCGATCCTGGTGGTAATAGCGCAGGTAATCTCTCAGAAGTCGTAAAAGATGTTGCTCGTTGAGAACAATGACGTGGTCGAGAAGATCCCGGCGCGCACTCGCCAACCAGCGTTCGGCGGTACCGTTTTTGACACGGACTCTTGAACAAGTGCGTACGGGTTTGATGCCGAACGCCTTGATCGTGCTTAGCACGCCGCCGCGGAACTTCGAGTCGCGATCGAAGATGATGTAGCGCGGCGCGCTATCGAACGGAAACGCTTCCCTGAGCTGCTGGCAGACCCTCGCTGAGCTCGGGTTCATCGTGACGTTGAGATGAAGCATCTTCCGCCGGGCGTGATGGATGACGAAGAACACATACAGAATCCGGAACGTCGCCGTCGGTACCGTGAAGAAGTCCATTGCGGCGATCATGTCACGGTGGTTCAAGAGGAAGGTCCGCCAGCGCTGCCGAGTCTCGGGATCGGGAGATCGGCGCGGCATGTACCGCGTCACAGTCGTCTCGGAGATTTCGAAGCCGAGCTTCATCAGCTCGCCGCGCACGCGCGGGGCTCCCCAGGTCGGATTGTATCGCACCATTCTGTGGATCAGATGACGGATTTCAGCAGCAGCGGCAGGGCGACCGCCTTGCCGCGAACGGGATTTCCAGCGCCAGTACCGCCGGAACCCGGCGCGATGCCAGCGGACGACCGTCTCTGGTTTCACAACGACGAGGGCGTCACGCCACCGGGACCAGACGCGCAGGAGAACCATCCAAAAGAAGCGATCGGCAGGGCGCAGCCGGTGCCGCGGCGACTTCGCTTTCGGGATCGCTAGCTGCTGGCGCAGGGCGAGATTCTCCAGCACGAGGTCGGCGCGGGAGCGGAACAGCCCGCCAAACACGGCGGCGATGATCGGAAGCGGGCGGCACATCGGTGGAGAATGCCGCCGGCACCCGGGCTGATCAACCGCTCTGGCCCACGCTCACTCGAATCCTCAACTCCACCGGAAGTCCAGTAGAATCAAGCGGGACGAGGTTTTGGAGAACTACAACCGTGCGCGAGATGCTGGAGGCGATTTACGAGCGCCCACCATTTCCGGACGGTTTGTGGCCTTACGTCGAGCCCGACGCGATAAGCTCCGCAGTTGACAGAACACCCATACCCGGGCGCAGGGCCGAAACTGAGCTTATTCTGCTTATGCGCCGAAACGGCGGAACGGGTTCGGGCTCGACCCGGACAATGCCTGACGCTTCGACTCTCAGGCTCACGAGTAGTCCACGCCGACGCGATTGTCGAACAGCTCAGCGTGACCGGCTCGCAGGCGGCGCCATTCCATCGCGAACCAGGGCGTGAAGCGAGCTGGCTCGGCCCGGAGCTCCTCGTCGATTTCGACCGGAGAGAGCCATCTAGACTCAGCGATCTCGTGCCGATTGGGACTCGGAGGTTCGTCGCTGACCCCGAAATACACGGAGCAGACTTCGTGCTCCGAGCCGACGTCCTCGTAGCGAGCTTGGTAGCGGAACTTGAAGAGAAAGCTCAGCTCGGTGCGCAAGCCGAGTTCTTCGTCGAGCCTGCGGTGGATCGCGTGTCCCATCGACTCGCCGTGCCTGGGATGGCTGCAGCAGCTGTTCGACCAGTGCAGAGGCCAAAGCTCTTTCGTCGCGCTGCGCTGCTGCAGCAGCATCTCACCAGCGGTGTTGAACAAGAGCAGCGAGAAGGCGCGATGAAGAACGCCGTCGCCCTCGTGGCAACGTGCTTTCGTCATCGAGCCGATCTCTCGATCGAGCTCGTCTACGACGATCAGGAGCTCGTCTCTGCTCGAAACGACTCGGTCGATGCGAACCGGCCTCTCCTTCATCAGAGGCTTCAGCAGCTCTACCGGCTTCACTCGTGATCTCCTCACTCGAGCGGGGCGAGGCCTCCACCGAGAGCAAATTCTTCGACCTTACCCACGCCGCGGCAGAGTCTGCCACCCCGATGTCGGCGCTCGCAACGTCGCGGGGCCAACGAGGGTGATTACTAAACCGTTACTCTTGCGTGCCTCGATCATGCTGGGAGCGCCCGCACCCATCGAGTGCGGGCCATCCAGTTCGGTGCTAGCTTTTCGATTGCCGTCAGCGCCCGCCGGCGGGCGGGCGGCCCGGAGTGGGAGTATGTCGCTTTCGCCACACTCGTTCTTACCTCAGGCGTTTTCACCACGGGGCAGCGCGCCGACGAACGGTTCGCGACGAGGCTCGCGGAGTATCTCCGCCAGCGCTTGCCAGCAAGAAGAGATCGCGAAGACCCGGGCTCTCATCGAGCGTCGTCTCGACCAGCTCGTCCCGTCCGAGACTTGCGAGCCGCAGGCGCTGCACCGCGCGATGCGTTACAGCTTGCTCGCCGGCGGCAAGCGACTGCGGCCCTTGATGACGGTGCTGACGGCGGTGAACTTCGGCGCTCGAATTGAGGCGGCGCTCGACCCCGCCTGCGCGATCGAGATGATCCACACGGCTTCACTGATCCTCGACGACATGCCGTGCATGGACGACGCTGCTACGCGCCGCGGCAGACCGGCCAATCACAGAGCGTTCGGTGAAAGCACGGCCGCTCTGGCTTCGACGGCGTTGCTGGCGCGCTCCTTTGGCGTCATTGCCGAAACCGAAAGTCTCGACGACACGGTCCGCCGCGATCTCGTCGCGCTGCTGTCCACAGCAGTGGGCAGCGACGGCATGATCGCCGGTCAGTATCTGGACCTCCATCCGGCGGGCCGGAATGGCCGGACCGACCGTTCGGTGCTGCAGATGTACATCCAGAAAACCGGGGCGCTGTTCGTCGCCGCGGTAGAAACCGGAGCTCGCATCGCGCGGATCGACGAAATCGGGCTCGACGCGGTCCGTCGCTACGCGATCAACTTCGGTCTCGCGTTCCAGATCTTCGACGATCTTCTCGACCGGTTCGGATCCGCCGGCGAGATCGGAAAGGACACCAGCAGAGACATCGGCAAGAGAACCGCCGTGAGCTGCCTGGGCCCGGACCGAGCTCGCTTCGAGGTG
>CP070706.1:3194004-3206970 GCA_020350085.1 Acidobacteriota bacterium | reverse complement strand
GGAAAACGCCGGTCGTTGAACGCGGCCTGAATCGCCATCGCGCCGACGACCTGAGACAGCGGGCGGTCCTCGATCATGTGCCCGATGCAGCCGCGCAGCTCGCCGTGCTTCTTGAGTGTCACGAACGCGCCGCGCTTCTGCCATGCGGCCTCGCCGAGTTTGCGCGCGAGTGGCGTGGTGCGGGTGGTGAACATCCGGCGGATCGACTCGCGAGCAAACGCGAGCAAGGCGCCCCGATCCTCGTCCGAGAGCGGCTTCGCCTCACTCGGAGCTTTGGGCGGCCGCCAGCCCAGCTGCCCCTTGCCGGCGGCTTGCTTGCTGATCGCGACGGCGCCGTAGCCGACGACCCTTTGCGGGTCGCCCACAGCCGCATCGCCGCTGTTGGCGTAGCTGATGATCCGTGCGCCCTTCGCGCCGAGAGCGCGCGCTGCAGCCATCGCCGCCAGGATCGGTGCTTGTCCGCACGCGCATGTCGATAGTCTCGCGGGAGGGTGGCGCATCAGCCGTTCGATCGTGTCCTGCACCGTCGATGGCTCGAGCGAGGCGACGGCTTTCAGCACCGCAGCATCGATCGCCGCTGCGTCCTCGTAGTCCGGGTAATGCGAAAGATCCGAGCTGGCCACGATCAGCGCACGACGCTCACCGAGCGCGTCCGCGAGTGCTTGCCCGAATCGGCTGGCGAGATCGAGATCCGGCGACCCGACGACAGCCGGCAGGATCTTCACACCTGGCAGCAGCGTCTGGACGAACGGCACCTGCACCTCGACCGAGTGCTCGCGCGCGTGCACCTCGGGCCGGAATCGGAAGCGAGAATCAGCCACTCGGAGCTTTGCGGCCAGCTCCTCGTCGATCGGTGCGACACCGAGTGGAGTGCGGTACCCGCCTGAGGGATAGATCGACACACCGCGGAACGCCGGCGCCGTGTGATTCGTTCCGAGAATGACGACGACATCGTAGTCGTGCCCGATCGCCTGGCGATACGCGTCGGCAGCGATCTGACCGGAGTAGATGTAACCGGCGTGCGGAACGACGAGCGCCAGAGGCGGCGGCCCGGACGGATCCAGTGCGTCGGAAACGAAAGCCCGGATGGCGGACTCGAGCTCAGAGGCGTCTGAGGGGTAGAACTTGCCCGCGACGGCGGGCTCTCGCACGCGCGCGACCTCGGCCGCACACGCGACACATGGGCCGAGCCCGACGAGCAGCATCAGGCCTAGCACGGCGCAGCCGGTACGCCTCATCGAAATCACCTGCCAACGTCTGCAACGATCGTCCTGCATCGACGGCACCGTTCGTCGAGTTGCCCTCGCTGAGAAGGTCTACTCGATCGAGAACAGCACGACGTTCGATCTGGAACCAGCAACATCGATGACGAGGTAGCCCGTTGCTTCGTAGCTGCCCACCGGCACAGGCTCGCCGTCGTTGTCGATCTGCGTCCAGACCTCCGTGAACTGCTTCGTTTCACCGGGCTCGAAATCGAGGCGGGTCGCCGTCGCCGGAAACGCCATGCCATGCGACCAAACCCAGACGTCGAGCCCCCCGGGCTCCGACACGACGAAGTCGTAGACCTGCGTCGTCGGAAAATCGAACACGCGCCGGTTGCTGGTGAGATTCGTCACGTTCAACACGAGTGTGATCGACTCGCCCGCGGCGAAGCTGGTTCGCACCTCCCCCGCGTCGTTTCGTAGCTCGAGCGTCGTCAGCAGCGCGGGAATGATCGGCTCGGCATCGTCGTGATCGCAACCGGCCGAGCCCAACAGCACCAGCACCACCACGAGCACTGTCAGCGGCGGCACGAGCCTCCAGCAGCGAGTCTTCCTGTTGCGCTCCTGTGGGCGATTCGCAAACGACGTTCTCTCGTTCATTCATGGCTATTCTACAGCCCCCGCTCGTTCGCATCAGCACTTCTGGCGACAGGAGGTCTGATCAGCGACCCTGACGACGATTCTTAGGCGCCTGGGACTGCCAGAGGGCGATCGCGATTCCGACCAGCACGATCGCTCCACCGAGCCATTCCTGCCGCTGGATCGTGAACACGAACGTACCCGGCAACAGCAGCGTCCACACCCGTTTGAAGCTCGTCGTCAGCGGTGGATTGAGAAACACCGTGAACCCCACCGACGATGCGGGCAGATGCCGCAGCAGCCAGACCCAGATGGCGAAGCCGAGCACCGTGCATGGAATCGAGAGATATAGCAACGCCAGCCAGCCCGCTGCGTCCAGATGACGCCACTGTCGCCAGGCGTCGCCCGGCAGCAGCGGCAGTATCAGCAGCCCTCCCACGCCGGTCGTCAGATAAGTCCACACGAGCGGTGACACGCGGCGCACGAGAGGCTTGCTCAGCACGGTGTAGATCGACCAGCTCAGCGGCGCGCCGGCAGTGATTGCGATGAGCAGGGGGTACAACCCGGTCGCCTCGGCACGCTTGGCGAGACTCACGACGATCATCCCCGCCATCGCCACCGCGAAGCCGATCAGGCGCCGCGCCGTCGGCCGCTCGTCGAGAAAAGACCACGCCAGGTTCATCACCAGCAATGGCACGAGCGTCGTGATCAGCGACGCCACGGGGGCGGGCACTCCCGATTGCTGGCCGAACACCAGACAGAGGTTGTAGCCCGGCACGGCAAAAAAGCCACAGACCAACAGCCGCCGCCAATGGTTCTCAATGATCTGGACCGACTCGCGCCAGCGAAAAACAAGACAGAACAGCCAGCAGACGGCGGCCGCGGGCAGGAAGCGGGCGACCGTCAACCCGACCCAGTCGAAACGTGCGGACGCCCCTTCGCTTCCGACCAAGAAGCCGACCGCGATGAAGCTGTTGCTCCAGATCGCGAATAGAGCGAGCGCAGCGGCCATCGCCGCCCACGGCCGCAAGAGATACGGCTCCGGCATCACAACGGGTCCTCTCGGCCCTGATTATTGACGAGATCTCCCGTGTTCGGGGCGCGCCCAAGCCCCGCACGAGAGGCTCCTTGCTCTTCCTTCGCTGATGAAACGACCGAGGAAAGCTTCAGCCGGCGTCGATCTGGATCGCCAGCTGGGAGAGTCGTTGCGTGATCTGCGGCTGTTCGCTCTCGCTCGTGCCGACGAGTTCGAGAAACGCGTAGATCTGCCACGCTTGCTCCGGAGAGTCGCCGGCCGCGAGGCGCCGCTCCGCAATGTTGGCCAGCTCGCGGATCGCCTGGCCGTCGTCGGGCTGTTTCATGACCAATGAGCAGAGCGCGCGCACCGCGAGGCGCCATTCGGACGTCGTCCCGAGCGTCGCCCCGAGCGCGACGAGCTGCTCGCGGCGAAGACCCAGCTCGTACGCGTCAGCTTCCACCTCGTCGAACAATCTCGCCGCGAGCACACCGTGTCGCTGACGAAAGCAGATCTGCATCGCCTCGCGGGCGGTTTTCACCGCGAGCTCCGTCTCACCTCTCCTGCGCCGCAGCAGAGCGAGCGCGTAGAGCACGTGCGCGTCGGCGGCGAAACGCTCGCGCAGGCGCTCGAGAGTCTCGACGGCCACGGCGGTGTGCTCTCCGGCTTCCTGCAACAGCCTCTCGACCCTCTGGCGCGCGTTCGGCAGTCGGGGCCGCGAGCCCGGCGCTGATGCGGCGACGGCCTGCTCGTCGATCGGCAGCGGCTGAGAGCTCTTGTGCATCACGCGCTGCACGAGCGCCTTGCCCTGCTCGAGCCATTCGCGGTGTGCCGGCGGGCGGGCCGAGGCGTGTTTTTCTCGATCCTCGTCGCTCTTTCGACCTCTCGAAGCCACCCCTCGCTCCTCGCAAACAGACCTTTGGGCCGAAGATCGGACGCTCGACGGGCCGCCGCAACGCATCCGACTTTCTATCCGCCCCGAGCTGCTCGAAAAAAGCTCGCGCGGTCAGTCCGTCCTCAGGATCCGTGCGGGCTGTGGGACCCCTGCGGCAGCTGTGAGCCGCGACGTGCGGGCTGGCTCAACTCTCGATCGCGTGATCGATACGTCGTGCGGCCCATGGCCGTTCGACCACGATACTCGACGTACGTCGCACCGAAGCGTGCCTCGAGCTGGCGCTCCTCGCTGCGCACGATGAACGGCAGCACGCCGAAATAGAGTGCCGTCAGCAGCAGGGCAAACCCCGAACGACCGGCCACCGCAGCGCCGATCAGCGCGAGTCCCCAGCCGACGTACTGCGGGTGGCGGCAAACCCGGTAGACCCCGCTCTGAATCAGCGCGTCCCGCTGCTGACCCGAGATGCGTGCGAGAGATCCCATCTCGAAAGCCGCGGCGCCATAAATCACGACGCCGGCGACGAACAGGGCGCTGCCCACCAGAATCGAGAGCGTCGCCGGAAACGGCAGCGGCCACAGACCCGAAAACGCCGCCGCTGCCATGATGACTACGTGCACCACAAACAGCGACCAGATCGCTGCGGCAGACGGCTTCGACAAGCCCTTGCCTCCCGTCGACCGCCACAGTAGGCGGCACGCCAGGCAGAACGACCCGATGGCCACCGCGGCGGCACCGACATAGACATAGAGGACCGCTGGCATCGTCATCTTCCGAAGGCGCGTTGGGGCGGAGAAAGCGAGAAGAGCCGCTCTCGCACTCTCTACCACGCTGTGGCTGTCCCCTAGTTCATTCTGGCACCCGAGCGGCGCGAAAGCTCGCCGCGAGGACCCCGGCTCGTCCAAGTGGCTCGGTTCGACTCGAGAACCCATGTTTTCGGAAGAGTCGGTACTCGACCGGAAGTGGACGCTTATGTCTCGACGTGTGCTCGTCATCGACACCAACTCGAGAGCCCTCGGTGGCACTGTCTCTCTGCTGCGGAGCCGCGGGTTCGAGCCGATTCCGGCCGGCTCGCCCGCAGAGATCAAACGCGCCATCGAAGGCGAGCTTCCCCGCCTCATCCTGATCGAGCCGCTGCTTCAGGGGCTCAACGGCTTCGAACTGTGCCGTGCCATCGTGTCGCGAGCCATGTCCTCGGGCCGGCCGCTGGCCTACGCTGTGCTGCTCGCCTCCCACCGTTTGCGGGGAGCCCCCCCTCGAGCCAGAGCGCGGGAGGTCGGCGCTCGCTGCTTCCTCGAGCGCCCGAATCAAGACTCCGAGCTGATCGCTCTGCTCGAGCGGTTCGGGACCGCCCCAGCGCCCGCACGCGCTTCCAGTTCCGTCCCGACCGCCGATCGACAGCCGATCCGCGTCGCGGCCCCCTCCCCGCCGCCGACACGCAAAGCATCAGCGGCCTCGGAGGTCGAGCTGGCGAACCTGGTCGACGACGAGCTCGACGCCTGGGTCGATCAGGCGTTCACGAGCCGTGTCGCGCCGCCCACGGCTGGCGCCGGCACGATGCAACCGAAACCGGCGGTGGCGAAGCTCGCGAAGCCCGACCGCGAGCGCGCCGCCCCGCCGAGCCGTCCCGTGGCATCCTCAGCCAGCCGCAGGGTGCGCTCGCTGAAGCCACCCGTGTCGATCGAGCCGGATGATCCGACCGAGATCGACCCGCTCTCGCGCAAAAAGAGAGCTTGGCCGCGCATGGCAGCAGCCGTGGCAGCCGGCGCTTTCGCTCTCGCGCTGGCCCTGTTCGTGTTCCGGTTCTCGACGGAAGACGGGCAGGAGCCAAGCCCGGTTGTCCTCGCCGAGGCAGACTGGCCCGAGCCCTCGGCGCCGTTGGGTCCGTTCGAACCCGAGCCGGCGCCCACTGCCGAGACGAGCGAGCCGGAGCCCGGAGACTCCTTCAGCTTTTATCGGGCGCTCCCCGAGGCCCTGGCGGAGATCGCGGACCTGGCTGCCGCGACGCAGGCAGACGGCGATGCCGACCGGTCTGCCCCCGCACCTCCCGCGATCGAGCGCCCGCGACCCAGAGCCGCTCGAGCCACGGGTGGGCAGCGCCCGCGGCCGACCGCAGCCGGAACGAGGCTCTCCTCGACACCGGAATCGGCCCGGAGCAACGATGCGGGGGCGGCTCGTGAGCCCGATCGAGGGGCGGACGCCCGGATCGTCGCAGCAGGCCAGCCATCCGTGGCGCAGCCCGCGACAGAGCCGATCGACGAGCCGGCCGAGCCACCGATCGACGAGTCGATTGAGGACCCAGCGCACGCAGTAGCCGACCTCGGTGAGCTGGATACATCGTCAAGACCGGACGCGGTGCTCGAAGAGCACTCGCCGGAACCGGAGCCCGAACAGACTCCGTGGACTCCTCCGAACGAGGGGGCCCGCGAGGACTCGCAGGCGGTCGCCACCCCCGCGCCGGTCAGCGACACCGACGATCTCCGCGAGCCGCCCGTGATCACCGTGGCGCTCGATTCCCGGCCTCGACTGATCCCGGGATCCCGGACCGAGCCGGCCTACCCGATCGCCGCGCGCCGTATGCGCATCGGCGGCACCGTGGAGCTCCGCGCGCTGGTGGGCGTCGATGGTCGACCGGAGCGGATCGAGATCGTCAACGACCCCAGTCCCCAACTCGGTCTGGGCAAGGCGGCGGTCGATGCGGTCCGCCGCTGGCGTTACAGGCCAGGCCGGCGCAACGGCCAGCCCGTGGCCGAGTACGTGACAATCCGGATCGTCTTCAACCCACCCTGATTTCTGGGATTCTTTCGTTTCGCCTTGACCGTCGCAAAGCGGGTGGCCGCCCGCTCACTCCGTTTCCGGCGACACCCCGCGGATCGCGTCGGAGTCGGGATGAGACGGTCGGTCCGAACTCGCTGGCGGCTCTTGCGGAAGTTCATGAGCCGCATAGCCGTGGGTCGAGAGGTAGCTGCGTGCTTCGTAGACCACGCTGGCGTGCACGCCGTGAATGACAGCCACCGATTCGGGAAAGCCGTCGAGCAGAAACTGCACGCCGAACTCGTGTCCTTGCGCGGCGCGAATCAGAGACCGTGCCGCTGCAGAGATCGGTTCTCCAGGGGCGCTTGAGGCTCGCTGGCCGCCATCGTGGGCGGGCGGCCGCGTGTGGCTCATCTTCCGAGTCTCCTCGTCTGGACCTGATCTCACCCGGATCGGGACACGCATCCCTCGACCCTCCAGAAGGTTATGGCGATGGCGCGGTCGCGTCAACCGCCGCCGTCGAAAGCGCGCTCGCGTGAGGATCTCTGCTGACGCGCGTGTCAGCATAGCGCTTCGAGCGCGCTCTCGAGATGGTCGAGAGCACACGCGGACGGAGGTCCGATGGCTGAGAGAAGACGCTACGGGTCGGCCACGGAGTGGGAGGACGTCGTCGGCTACTCGCGTGCCGTGCGTGTCGGCCGTCACGTGCACGTCTCCGGGACCACGGCAACCGACGAAGCGGGCCGGCTGGTGGGCGTCGGAGATCCGTACCGCCAAGCGGTGCAGGCGCTGAGCAACATCCGCGCCGCGCTGCGCAGCTTGGGTGCGGAGTTGGAGCACGTGGTGCGCACGCGCCTTTACGTGACCGACATCGACGATTGGCAAGCGATCGGGCGGGCTCACGGCGAGTTCCTCGGCGAAGTCCGCCCCGCCGCGACGCTGGTCGAGGTCAGCCGCCTCGTCGATGAGAGGATGCTGGTCGAGATCGAAGCCGACGCGATCTTGCCGAGCGAAGAGGGCGAAGTAAACTCGGAGTGATCCTGACGACCGCCGCGTGCGACGCACCGCCGCGCCGCGTACATTCCCGGTCATGCTGCGCCATACCCCGTTGCGCGTCACGATATTTGCCGCCGCGGCGGCCGCGATCCATCTGCTTGCCTTCGCACCCGCCTGCGCTCAGGCGCTCGAGGTCGACGAGCGGCTGCAGCGCGAGGTCGTCGATCCGCTGCTGATGCATCACGAGCCGGTCCGCGCCTGGCTGACCGATGCCGGATCGCTCATCCGCTACGAAGCCGGGCCGCGAAGCGTCGAGCTGAGGTTGCTCTCTGTCCCGCAAAGGGTGCAGCTCGACGCGAAGCTCCGCAAGACGCGCTGGACGTACCGCGGCGAGCTCACCGAAGACGGTGAGACCGGCGTCCGCTTGCTGCAGTACACGAACTCGGTCTCGAAGACCATGTACGAGCGGGACGAAATGCTCTCGGACGAAGCTTCTGAGCAGGCCGCCTGGTTCGCAGGGCACGAGCGTCAGTTCCGGCAGATCGTGCGAGCGCTGCGCCGGCAGCTCGCTCGGGCATCCGATGCTCGATCGGCGCCTTTGGCACATCGTCTCGGCCGGCTCCGCGGCGAGCTCGCCGAGGAGAAGCATGTCACGGTCATCCCCGGGGAGTCCTACGAGCTTCACATCCGGGGAAAGCGCGAAGAGACGCGCGGAGACGAGATACAGATTGGATACGATCTGGCGCGCGACCGTTACCGCATGACGATCGTGCTGCTCGCCACGGGGTCCGATCGGAAAGACACGCACAGAGAGATCCTGGAGCTGACCGGAGACGGCAGCGGCTTGTCCGCGAGATACGTTCTCACCTCGTGGAAAGACGACACGCTGAAGACGACCCTCTCACTCAACAGTGGCGCTGACGATCCCCGCTATCGACGCAAGCAGGACGCCGCCAGAGTGCTGCTCGGATTGTTTCCCCGCTTTCTCTGAACCGACTTGGTCCGAAGTAACCCGCGCGGCGCCATCCAGCCGTTTCGCGCGCCTCACTCCAGCTCGGCCAGCAGCTCGATCGCCTCGCCGGCCGGGACGCCGAGATTCGACCCGCCGAAGTCCGGCACGACCGCGGTGTTCACGGCGATGACCCGCCCTCGGAGGTCGAGCACCGGCCCGCCGCTGCCACCGTGGGTCGTCTCCGCGTCGTAGACGACGGCCCGCGTGGTGACTTGACCGACGACACCGACCGTCGCCAGCGGCGAGATGTAACCGGCCTGCGCGAGTTCCTGCCCGAGCTGCCAAAAATCGACGTCTCCTCGCGCCGCCAGCCGATCGATGAACTCTGGCTCGACGCGCGCGAGCAGAGCTCGCATGCCGGCCGGATAGCCGAGCACGATCACATCTTCACCGACGAGCTGTTCGGCATCGATCAGCTCTAGTGGCACCAGCTCGACCTCCGGGTCGGGACAGCGCAGAACGGCCAGATCAGCCCGATCGCTCGCCTTGACGAACTCGAGTGCGATCGGCTGTTCGCGGCCGGGAAGGTAGCCGATCAACCGTCGCATCGCGGGACGCAGCCCCTGATCGACGGCGCGCTTGGCCAGCTCGTCGTACTCCCAGGGCCGGGCCACGTGTCGGTTCGTCAGCAGATGCGATCGATCAGAGACGACGAAGCCGGTTCCGGTGTACGTCAGCTCGACGAGCGGTCCGTCCCCTTCGAGGGTGACCGCTCCTCCCGGCGCGCCGACCCAAGGTTCGGCGAAGCGCAGCGGACGGCCCGTCTGCGGGTCTTCGAGAATGTAAGCTCCCTGCACGAAGACGACCGATGGTACGGCCCGCGCAATCACCTCACCTCGGTGCCCGGCTCGTGCCTCGAGCGCTTCGATGCGCGACATCGAATCGGACAGTCGTGCATCGATCTGCTCACGGGCGGCCTGAAAGTCCTCTGCCCGCAGGCGCTGACTCTCGCTGCGTTCGACGAGCTTTTTGAGCCCCTCGATGCGCGTACGCTCCTCGCGCAGTCGTTTCTCGAGCGCGCGGTTCTGCTGCCACAGTCCGACGAGGCCGATCGCGAGAAGCGCGAGAAACAGCGCCAGAGCGCTGCGAAGCAGGGGCGAGGTTTGCGTCGAAAGCTCGCTAATGATGCCGAGCAGCAGGCTGCGCCATTGCCGTAACCGGCCTGGTCCCGCTCGTTCCGCGCAATCCCTGCAGTCGGTCCATGCCTGTGGCAGGGTCTTGTACGATCGCGAGCCGGGCGGATAGACGCGGAATCGAAGCGTTGGTCCTTCCCTGCCGATGGTCAGCACATCTCCTGAAACGAGCGGACCACTGTCACGCCGCTTTCCGTTGATCCAGATCTCGGCCTGGGGAGCGATGCCCCGTAGCGTGAACTGTTCGCCCTCTCGCTCGAGAGTCGCGGCCGGCTGCGCGGTCGGTGGCAGCGCCCCCGTGGCGAGATGAACGTGCCGACCGGTGGCCGTGCCGATCTGCAGTTTCTCGCCGGTGAAGCGCTGGGTTTGACCCCGCTGACGTCCCGACAAGTGAACGACCTGCAGTTGAGGGAAACGGCCCGGGCTGGGATTCGAATTGGCCATCGCGTCAGAAATCGTTTCTCGGCCTCTCCTCTGTATCCTGCACCAGCGTCGGATGCGAGCCAACTCCTGGGCCGCTCAAGGATCGGACGGAACCCGCTCAGCACCGCGGGCGAAGGGATCACACGGCGGTTGACTCGGTTGACCGGGGTGGTTAGCTGTCTCGCACTTGTGCGCGAGTGTCGTTTTCTCCGCCAGCGCGGGCCATCGGTCACGCGAGACTCCGAAATAGGTCAAGTGACCTAGGAAAATCGGGCATCTGACCGATGGAGAAGCCGCTCGGGCGGCCGTACGATCAGTAGCGAAAGATCAAGGAGGTGGCCCAATGACCCGCATTAGAGGCAATCAGATCGTAGATCCAGGCGTTTACTTCAACCTGCGTCACTTCAGCTTCAGGTCGATGGAAGAGGAAGGACGCCTCCCCGGTGACGAGAACGACGTTTACCACCGCGTGCCGGCGCTCGCGCTGCTCGTCGTCGGCCCGGTGCTCGGGCTGGTGTACGTGATGTTCTTGCCTTTCATTGGCATCGCGATGGTCAGCTGGCTGCTCGCGCGCAAGGCCGCAGACCTGGCTGCTGAGGCAACGGTGTCGTTCACACGCGTGCTGCGCCCCTCCTGGGTGCCGACGACGGCATTTCTGGCCCGCACCAAGGCGGCCAAGCGTGCGCGTCGGCAAAAGGAACCGCAGCGGGACGCCTGGGCAGAAGACGCCAAGCAGCGACTCGACGATCAAGATCGTGACGGTGCGTGATAGAATCCATCGCCTAACAGACCCGATCTCTGTTGAGATCGGAGGCCCCCTAGACGTTCACCGCTCTCGTTTCGGCGAGACGGGCACAGGCCCACGGGCCAGCATCTGGAAAGGCGGTCGTCATGATCCATGGATCTTGGCGAGCGCGCGCGGGAATCGGGCCACTCGTCGTCGTCCTGTCCGCGCTCGCCATGACGCTCGCAGCGGCGGAAGAGATTCCTGACAGCATCTCTTACTGCCTCGCCTGCCACGAAGACCCCGGCCTCTCGTTGAGCCTCGATGACGGCACGGAGTTGAGTCTGTACGTCGATATCGAGGAGTTTCAGCACTCTATTCACGGATCTCAGCTCGTCTGCACCGATTGTCACGCCGACTACGACGGGGATGATCACCCCCAAGGGACGTCGTTCGCGAGCAAACGGGCGTACGTCATTCACGAGTACGAGACCTGTAAGAAGTGTCATTTCGACACCTACACCCGCACGCTCGAGAGCGTCCACTTCGACCTGCTCAAAGAGGGGCTCGATCTGGCACCTG
Source organism: Acidobacteriota bacterium (assembly GCA_020350085.1). GTDB lineage: Bacteria > Acidobacteriota > Polarisedimenticolia > J045 > J045. The sequence continues at coordinate 3,195,598 of CP070706.1, read as the reverse complement.
TCTGCACGGACTGCCACGGGGCCCACGACGTACACAATCCACACGAAAAGCAGGCGATGATGGCGCGCAGCTGCGCGAGTTGTCATGTCGATGTCTATGACGTCTATGCCAAGAGCGTACACGGCAAAGCCCTGACAGAAGAAGGTATCCAGGACGTGCCGGCTTGCGCGGGTTGTCACACCCATCACAGCATCGAGCCTCCGAGCACCGTCCGATTCAGGCTCGAATCGCCCGAGATTTGTATCAACTGCCACGGAGACGAGGAGATCATGGCGCGCTACGACATCCCCACGGAAGTGGCGTCGACGTATCTCACCGACTTCCACGGCGTGACGGCGTCTCTTTCCGATCTTAGTGATGTCGAGGACAAGCAGGTCGTCGTCACTTGCGTTGACTGCCATGGCGTACACGACATCGCGGCTCCACAGCTCGTCGGCGCCGAGCAGATGAAGGAAACCGTCGCCGAAACTTGCGCGAGCTGCCACGAGGGGGCGTCCGTCGACTTTCCACAGGCGTGGCTGTCGCACTACCGGCCGTCGCTGCGTCACGCACCTCTCGTTTACCTGGTGAGCCTGTTTTACAAGATCTTCATACCGTTCGTCGTCTTCGGTCTGCTGCTCCAAGTTCTGCTGCATCTGTATCGGGTGGCCGTTGGACGCTAGGACCGCGGTGGCCCCGAGCTGCACGGGGGCTCGCCGGGCACCAGAGGACGGGACATGAGCACTGTAGGACCCCATATCTACCTGCCGCGCTTTTCCTTTTGGGCGCGCTTTCAGCACGCGATGATCATTCTTCTGTTCGGAGTGCTGCTGGTCACCGGTCTGCCGCAGAAATGGCCCTATCTCGACGTGAGTCGCTGGACGATAGACGCGCTCGGTGGCATCTTCACTGTCCGTTGGCTGCATCGAGCAGCGGGAATCGTGTTTTCGGTGCTTCTGGTCGCTCACCTCGTATCCGCGACGTTCGTCGTGCTGACGCGGCGCGCGCAGCCAACGATGCTATTTACGAAAAAGGACTTCGTCGATGCCGTGCAGTCTCTGCGCTACTACCTCGGCTTGAGCGATTCCTCGCCGCAGTTCGGCCGCTATGACTACCGGCAGAAGTTCGAGTACTGGGGACTGGTTTTCGGGTCGCTGATCATGGTCTTCAGCGGTTTGATTCTTTATTTTCCGATCTTCGTCTCGAGCCTGTTGCCGGCGGAGCTGATACCTGCCGCGAAAGTGATGCACAGCAACGAAGCGATGCTCGCACTGCTGATCATCCTGGTCTGGCACATGTACGGCGCACACTTGAATCCGAGTGTGTTCCCAATGGACACGAGCATTTTCACGGGCAAGATCCGCGCGGATCGGCTCAAGCACGAGCATCCGCTCGAGTACGAGGAGATGGTCGGCAAGCGGTGATACCTTCCGCTTGGTACACGTACTCCGCCGCTGTCTTGTGGCAGGTCTTTCTGCACTCTCTCGTCACGGCCGGCATCTTCTATTTCTGGCTACGGCGCATCGGCTTGCCGTCGGGACGTACCCGACGGTGGTTGCTGGGGAGCATCCTGATCTTGCCGATGCTCACCGCGTCGCTTCCCGGGCGGGACGCA
>CP070706.1:3190096-3193904 GCA_020350085.1 Acidobacteriota bacterium | reverse complement strand
CAAGGTCTCGTGGCGCGACTATCCCCGAACGTTCAAGGAGCTGTGGAACGTCACCCGCAACCGGGTCAGGGGCGTCTACGATCGCTGAGCGCGAAAGCGGTCTACGACATCGTCGCCAAGGCGACGGCGAGCCGGCAGCCGTCCAAGAACTCGTCGATGTTCACATACTCCTCGACGGTGTGGGGGCTGTGTTGTCCGGCGCCGAAAGTGATCGTGGGCACGCCCTTCGCGTTGAGGTAGTTGGCATCGAGACCCCCGTCGATGGTCAGCAGCTCGTGCTCGAGTCCCAGCGCGTGCGCCCCCGCCACGGCGCGCTCGACGACGGGTGCGCTCGGCGAGATGCGAAACGGCGCGTAGTCCGTCGCCGCCTCGAAGCGGATCGAGCCGCTCTTTTTTTGGTGATTTCGCACGGACTTGGCGGCGCGCTCGAACGCCCTGCGATAGGTCTCGGTGATCGTTCGCACGAAGCGGGGATCGTGGCCGCGTGACTCGCCACGAACGAGCACGTGATCGGTGACCTGGTTCGTTGCCTCACCGCCCGAGATGATGCCCACGTTCGACGTGCCGCGACGCTTTCCCTTGACGATCCGACCGAAATAGCCCCTGTTGGCGACGTCGGTGATCGCACGGCTGGCGATCAGCGCCGCCGAGATGCCGCGATCGGGGTGCACTCCGGCGTGCGCCGAGATCCCGTTCACGTGAGCCTGCCAGCGCTCCGCTCCGACGGCGGCGATGACGAACTCGGCTGGAGCGCCGCCGTCGACGTTGAAACCGAGCTTCGGCCGGCCGAGGTCGGTGAGCTTGACCAGCCGCGCGCCCCACAGGCCGACCTCCTCTCCGACCGTAAACAGCACCGTGATCGGCGGGTGGGCCAGCCCGCACCCGAGCAGCGTCTCGATCATCGTCACCAGGCAGGCGACGGCGGTGCGGTTATCTCCCCCGAGTCCCGTCTTGCCGCGGGCGACGATCCGACGGCCACGGCGCACCGGCACGGCCCCGCGGCAAAGGGGCACGGTGTCCATGTGCCCCATGAACAGCAACCGCGCGCCGCGACGCGAGCCGGGCAGATCCACGATCAGGTTGCCCGATTCGAAGCGACCGGCTCTGCTCGGGATTCGCTCGTGGACGCGGTCGTGGCGCATCCAACGGCTCTTGCAGCCGGCCCGCGTCAGCTTCGCGCGCACGGCCTCGGCGACGGGCTTTTCGCGACCACTGAGCCCTTCGATCGCGAGCAGGTCCGTCAGGTGGCTCAGCGCGCGCGCCTCGTCGATGGGGACCGGGACCGGCATGTCTTCTCGTCTCGATCGGTGGGGCAGCGAGGGGGGGCGCTCAGCGTTCGTGGGCCGGAGGCCGGCTCGTGCGTGCTGCACGAGACTCGTCGACGGGAGCCTCGACGATCTCGACCAGACCGGCTCGGAGCAATCGCCGCGCCTCGTCGCTGTGGGAAGCGATCCGGCGAAGCAAACGGCGGCCGACGCGGACCTCGATCGCAAGCAGCCGACCGGAGGGGAGGCGCACGGCACGGTAGTCGACACACAGCCCGTTCGAGCCCGCCGGCTCACGACGCCTGGATCGCGTACGGGGCATCGGCACCCTCCGTCTCGCATCCTACACCGTGGGGGGGCCTGCCAGCGAGATCCCCCCGGCCAGCGGCGCGGTCCAGACCAACCCGGCGGCCGCAGCGGCGAGCCTGGCGGCACCGAGCAGCGTCAGCTCGCGCTCGCGAGCCACAGCCGGCTCCAGCCCCTGCGCGCGCCGAAAAACGGAGCACAGGAGGGCCGCCCAATGCGGACTCTCGACCAGAGCGCCGGCCAACAAGACGCTGCGATCCCGCGCTTCGGCGAGCTGGCGCGCGGCGCCCGCTAACTCGTTGGCAAAGCGCGACAGGCCGGCGTCGCCGAACGCTCGCCTGCGGGCCGTCTCCATCGCGGCGGCGGCCGCGGACGGGAAGCTCGCGACGGGCTGCGGCGCGCTCACCGGGATCTCGGCCAGATACAAGAGCGGCCTCGGACGCGACGCTGAGGTCCACAGAGGAGCGACGCGTCCGCCGGGTGGCGTCCGCCCTCGCTGGCAGCGGGACTTCAACGCGAAGCCGGCCGTACCGAGGTTCAGCACGAGCCGCGTCCCGGTGGCGCCGGCGGCCCCGACGTAAGCGGCCTGTTGATCGCCGATGAGAACGCGCAGCGGCACCTCGCCACCGGCGGGCCACGGCAGCGCACCGTGCTCGGCGATCGTCGGCACCAGCGCCGGGAGGCATGCGGTCGTCAGGCCAAAGGCGGCCAGCAGCCGCTCCGACCATCGACCGCTCGCCGCATCGATCAAAAACGTCCTGTTGGCCAGCGTGGGGTCGATCCGTGCCGCGCTCCGCGTCAGCCGCGCCGCGACGAAGCTGCCGAGCGGGAGCAGCCGTTCGTCAGGCTTCGGGGGGCGACCTGCCAGCAGCACGCTGCCCTTCACGGCCGTCCACGCGGCAGCTAGCGGCAAGCCGGCGACGGCCTCGAGCGGCTCGCGTTCGGAAGCGAGCCGCGAGACGAGCTCTCGACCGCGCTCGTCTTGCCACGACAGCGCCGGGGTGAGCGGCTCGAGCCGCTCGCCGCCGACCAGCAGTCCGGTCGAGCGCTGTGAGGCGAGCGCCGCGGCGGCGGGAAGGGTGGGATCCTCCTCCGCGAGCTTGGCCAACAAGCGCTCGACCAGTTGCAGCTGCTCGAGCGCGTCATGTTCGACCAGACCCTTCCCCGGCCGCCGAACGGGGGTGGGCGCCGAAAGCTGCGCCACGATGCCCTCGCGAGGATCGACGCGGGCAAGCTTTGTTCGCGTCGAGCCGAGATCGATCGCGAGAAGCGTCGGCCTTCGCTCGAGCTCCGCGGGCTGTCCGTCGGGCTCGACGCGTGATTCGACTCTCGGCTGGGGGCCCGGCTCCACGCGCAGCTCGCGCGCCAACCGCGGGTAATCATCCGTGATCAGCCCTTGGCAGCCGAGCGCGAGCAAGCGTCGGGCCAGGCCGAGTTCGTTGACGCAATAGGCCCACACGACGAGCCGCTTTTCGCGCGCCCGGTCGAGCATGTCGGCGTCGATGCGGCGATGGTTGGCGACGATGAACGACGCCGCAGACGCGAGAGCGCGTTCGATCGCCGCGATCGGCCCCAGGCGATAACCGGAGCGAAAGACCAGACCGGTCGTGATCAACGCGGCCCGCGCTTCGATTTCGCGCAGCATCTCGACGCTGTCGCTGGTGACGAGCAGATCTCGGGGCGATCCGGCGCGCTCGAGGGCCGCGAGCAGCCGCCGGGCGATCTCGGCCGGAGATGTGTTGCCGTCGACCTTGAGCTCGATATCGATCGTCGTGCGACCGGCGAGGATCGCGAGCGCTTCGTCAAGCAGCAGGATCCTCTCGAGCGGAGCTTCACGGTATGCGAGCTCGGTCAACACCGCACTCGAGAGCCGCTCGGCCGCACCGCTGCGGCCGGTCAGGCGCCGCGGTGAAGGATCGTGCAGCACGACGAGCAGATCATCCGCGGCGGGCCTGGCGTCGAGCTCGACCACTCGCGCTCGCGCCTCGCGTGCGGCGAGCAGCGCGGCGGCGGAGTTTTCCGGGGCCACGGCGGGCACGCCGCGGTGCGCGACCAACAGTGGGGCCGGCGCCCCGAGCACGGGGTGGCTCGCACGCTTCAAGACCCGGCTCCTCTCCCGCTAGCCCGGATTATTCATGAACCTTCGAGTTGAAACGTCGTAGATGCCCGTTGGATGGCGCGCACGTAGGGATTCGCGACTGAGGCGTGCCTGTAGGCACGCCGCAGGGAGACGAATC
>CP070706.1:3187055-3189996 GCA_020350085.1 Acidobacteriota bacterium | reverse complement strand
GCGTCCGACCCCGGACGGCAGCTACCGCGTCGACGAATTCGACCAGGAGCCCGACACGTTCGTTCATGAGATCGAGATCGGTGATCTCGACGGCGACGAAACCCTCGAGATCTACGCCACGCCCAGCGCGCGCAACGTGCTCGATGGCAAGCCGCAGCCGGGATTCGTAGCGCGCTATGTGCCGGCGAAAGGCGAGGGCCGCGTACTCGTCGCCGATCTCGGCGATCGCCACGCCAAGGAGATCCTCGTGGGCGATGTCGATGGCGACGGTCGCGACGAGCTGTACGTCTCGATCGAAGCCGTCTCCGGTGGAAAAGTCGAGATCCGCCGCTACGACGCCGGGACCGACCCGCAAGCAGGCGCACTGATCGCGGAGCTCGACGACAAGCTGTGCCGCTTTCTCACGGCAGGGGACGTGGATGGTGATGGAAAGGACGAGATGGTCGCGGCGGCCAGCAAGAGCGGCCTATGGCTGCTTCGACCCGGCGCCGATCCGCGAGCGGCCTGGGACGTGACATCGATCGATCGCGACTCGAGCGGCTTCGAGCACGCAGCGATCCTCAGCGACCTCGACGGCGACGGCATCGACGAGCTGTACGTCGCCAGCGACCGGCAAGCGGAGATCCGCCGCTACGTCTGGCAAGGCGGCACGCCGGTCAAAGAGGTGCTGCACCGTTTCGAGGGCGGCCTCGACGGGTTCACCTGGAACATCATGCCCGCCCCGGTGGAGCTGTTTCCGTAGTCCTCGGTTCAGCCGTCAGTCCATCTCGTGGAGAACAGATAAGAACGTCTTCGGATACCCCATCTCGCCAGGCCGAGGGCCTCGGCGCTGTCCGCCGCACCGCGCTCGCGGTCGCGTTTTCCTGACTTTGCCCGGCCCGGTCCGTGTTCCTAAGTTTTCCTCCGAGAGCACGTTGCGGTGTTCAGCGAGGGGATCGCTGCGAGTCTCGGCCTCGCCGCCCGTCCGGGGCCGCGGAGGTCACGTCTCATGTCTTGGCTCAGGCGCACGGCTCCCGTCGTCGCGATCGCGATCGTCTGCCTGGCGGTCTACAGCCTGTCGCTCGGCGGCGAGTTCGTCTGGGATGACCGCACGCTGATCGTCGAAAACCGCCTGCTGAGAAGCCCGAGTGAGACCCTGCGGCTCTTCGTTCAGGACTTCTGGGACACCGGCGACGGGCACGATCGGTTCCGCTCGTTCTATCGCCCGCTCGTCAGCGCGAGCTATGCGCTCGACTACGCGTTGTGGGGCCGCAACCCGCTCGGTTTTCACGTGACGAATTTGCTGCTTCACATCGCTTGCTCAGCGATGGTCTATTTGCTGGCGCGACAGTCTGCGATGTCTGTCGCGGCATCGACGATCGGGGCGGCGCTGTTTGCGGTGCACCCGGTGCACGTCGAGTCTGTCGCGTGGATCTCCGGACGAACGGATCTCGTCTGTGCGCTGGCCCTGCTCGCCTCGTTCAGCCTCGCGATGCACGCGCGCAAGGCGAACACCCACCGGCTCGGCTTTCAGGCCGCATCGGCCGTTCTGTTTGGCATCGCCCTGCTGGCCAAAGAGATGGCGATCACGCTGCCGCTGCTGATCGTTCTCGCCGAGATCATCTCCGAGAGATCCCCTCGACGCTGGTGCAAAGCGGCGCGAGCCGTGATGCTCCACGCGCTCGTGCTGGTGGTCTACATCGGCCTTCGCGCCTCGGCTGTCGGTCTCGCCGGCCACACGCTGTACGATCTCCATGCGCTCGGCTACGCCGCTACGGCCGTGTTTGCCCTTGCGCGCTACCTCGTGCTGTTGATCCTGCCGTTGGGCCTGGACGCGCACTACCCGTATCAGCCGCTTACTTCTTCGCTGAACATCGTCGTGCTCGTCTCCTCGGGCATCCTGTGGGTCGTCGGCTGGGCGGCCTGGCGATTGAGGTACAGCCGGCCGGCGGCCAGTTTTTGGATCGTCTGGACCGTGCTCACGCTGGCGCCGGTGTTGCTGTTCGGCCGCTTCGGCGACGTGATCATGGCCGATAGGTTTCTCTACATCCCTTCGATCGGGTGGGCCATGCTGGCCGCGATTGCGGCGCACGAGGTTCATCGAGCTCCGCAGGGGCTGCCGGTAAGGCGCTGGCTGGCCGGTGCGGGCGCGGCCGTGTGGCTCATTCTCGCCACCATCACCATCGACCGCGCCTCGGTGTGGGACAGCGACACGACGCTGTTTTCCGAGATGGTCCAGACTTCGCCGCACTCCGGCCTCGTGCGGACCAATCTCGGACTGGCCTACTACGAGCAGGGTGATCTGGCCCGCGCCATCGAGGAGCTGAGCGCGGCGGTCCGGCTCGCGCCGGACTACGCCATGGCGCACAACAACCTCGGGGCAGCCTATGAGAAGCAAGGCAAGCTCGAGCTCGCATTGAAGCATTATCGCGAGGCCGTTCGACTTGCGCCGCGACACTTGGCGGCGCGGGTCAACACCGCGCGCGTGCTGGTTCACTCGGGCCGCGCCGAGCAAGGGCTCGCGCAGCTAGACGCTCTCGTAGCAGAGTACCCGCGCTACGCACCGGGTCTTTACGCTCTCGCGGACACTTACAGGACGCTCGATAGCAAGGAACACGCGATGCGCTACGCGCAGCTCGCCGCCGCCTCCGACCCCGACTATCCGAACGCCCACTACCTGATCGGAAAACTGCTGTTCGAAAGAGGCGATCTGCAGCCGGCAGCTTCCTCGATGAAGCGGTTTCTGAGTCTGTGGCCCGGACCGGGACCTCATCGCCAAGCGGCGCAAGAGGTCGTCCGCAGGGCCGCCGCAGCGTGGCGTCCACAGTCCGATCTCCAAAGGACCAGCAATCCATGACCCGCACGAGATTCACTCGATCAGCTCATGCGCCGCTGCAGGCGATCGTGCTCAGCTACGACGAGGTCGGCCATCGAAGCTTGGAAACGCTGCTCGAGTGCGGAG
>CP070706.1:3179543-3186955 GCA_020350085.1 Acidobacteriota bacterium | reverse complement strand
GAAAGCCCGGCCTGGAAGTGCTGCGAAGTCGTTGTTCTCGAGAGCCTGAAGGTACGATCGTCCGATCCCCGTTCGGCGGACCATGTCCTCGATCGTCGCACCGCGACTTTCGCGCTCGCGTGAGAGCTTCTCGCCGATGCTAGTCACGACACCGATCCACAAGCGATTGTCGGGCATCGGCGAGAAGATGAGGCCGCACGACCATTCGCGGCAGTGTAAGCTGGCCGGCGAGACGCATCAAGCTCGATCGCTGAGCGCGAGAGCGACGAGCAAGGTCACATCGCTCGACCAACGGCGCTGGATCGTTCAGCGCGCCATCGCCGGGGGCCCGGCTTGAACTGGCGCGATGCCGAACGCCAGACCGGCGATGACGCTGTAGTCCTCGGCCGCGTCACTCAGACCCGCCGTGGCTTGGAGCCGAAAGCGGACGCGTCCGAGCGTCTGAAACCCGAAGCCGAGAGCACTCCGAGCACCGATGCCCTCGACGACTTGCTCCGTTCCTTCGAGCCATCCAGACAACAGGACGCGGCCTCGGATCGGCTCGCTCGCCAATCCGATGTATGCGTCGAAGACGTCTTCGAGAATCAAGCCCTCCGGGTCCCCCAGCGATGTCCAGCTCATTCCCGCGAACCCGGTGACGGACCAGAAGGCGTACTGCCCGGAAACGAAGCCGCGATAGTCCCACTCGCCCGTGCCGAGCAGCTTCTCCTCGTCGGCCGTCGGTACCTTCACGTCGACGCCGAGGTCCATCCGATACACCTTAACGCCGCCTCCAGCGAGTCGGCGGCTCACGCCCACCTGCAGGTCTCCCTGACCCGTCTGCCACGGAGCCTCTCGCCGAACGATCTGCTCCGACGGGTCCAGCGTGGTCGCAGCTCGAGCCACGGTGCTGCTTCCCGGATCATCGCCGCCGGGGCCGGGCGGGTCCGACTCCGGACCCGACTCCGAGCCCGAGCCCGGCCCGGAGCCCGACCTGGGGCCGTTACTCCCCGGGCCGGGACCGGGACCGTCGGCGCCTGGCGATGCGATCGGTTCACCCCAGCCAGGACCTTCGCCACCCGGATCGGGTACCGGACCCAAGACCGTCTGGATCACCGCATCGGAGTAGCGAACCCGGACGAACGGCAGTTCGGCACGGAATTGGAACTCGTCGCCCACCTTGTAGACGATCGAGGTCCACTGCGTCTCGGCTTTTAGCGGCCCGCCGTAGTCGCCCGAGAGGGCTCCAGCCTGTATGGAAAGCTCGCCGCGCTGCGCGAGCGTGTGGAGACATGCCGCGAGGCCGGCCACGCAAATCGCGGCACACAGCTTGGCGATTCTGGTGATCGCGCGGTCATTCATGACCGCTTCTCCCCTTCTTGCTCTTTCTTGCTCGCAGCCGACCAGTGCGCGCTTTCAGCAGCTGGGCTTCACCTTTCGAGCTGACGCGGTAACGATGGAATAGGCGCGCTCGATCGGACGGGATGTCAGGGGGCCCCCTAGCCCGGCTCGCTCATCGGATTGCAGCCTGAGCGAGAGCATTTATCGGTGAAGCTGCGCTCTCGCCTACAGGCGCATGAGTCATCCAGGCTAGGGGACACACCCTCCGGGATTCGCCGGGGCGCTCCAGCGTCTCAGCGGCGACCACCACCCCGACCGTTACGGCCGCCACCCATGCGACCTGAGTCAGTGCCGCGACCATTTGCTTCCCTGGCCGCGGTGGCCTGGCCCTGTGCGGGGCCGATGCCATTGTTTTGGAATCGCGCGCGCGTGCGTGTTTGGACCTGGATCAGATCGCCGCTCCTGCTGCGGAACTTGTGGCCCTCACCAGTCGTCATGTTCTGCATCGTGCGGACTCGCAGCGGCTCGTCCGCTTCGCCGCGATTCATGGTACGAACGCGAACTTGATCACCTTCATTGACACAGTTCTGGCACGAGCCCGCCTGCCCGAGCATCAACGGGATCTCCTGTCCCTGCTGAGTACGGACTCGGATCTGGTGAAACTCGCCTTGGTTGTGCGTGCGCACTCTGTTCTTTACCTGGACCACTTCGCCTTCGATCGTGTCGGCGCAGATCGGGGGGACGACGAGGACCAGCAGAGCCGCGACGCCGACGGCGATCGTCCACGCGTGACTGGCTTTCATGCTGACCTCCTTCATTCGAAGCCTGTCGGCTGGCCCATGGGCCGTCGGCGGCCGTCCCAGTTGCTCAGCGACTCGGACTCGCTAATTGCAGGAGTCGTACCACGCTCGGTCGGCGACAATATGTTGTTGATGCGAAGCCACTTGCGGCGATGGCCAAAGCTCTTCCCGCACCGCGGGGTTCGACGATTTCGTCGATCGGGCGCGGCAACGCGACGCGAGTTGCCGCGTTCGTGCCGACGCCTTTCGCTGTGTCTTCGTAGCGGTCGCGCGTCCGAAAAACGCAGGCCCCCTCGGGGGCCATGCGAGTCGTGTCACCGCTTCTCGCCCGCGTGTGGTGCGGATCTGGCACTGACCCTTGGCTCGAGGTTGGTCGGCCGGCGGCCCGTTCGGTAGTGCCGCGTGACCTGCGCCGGCCTGAGCGGCTCGGGTCGAACGAGGACGTCGTCAAGCAACGTCGTCTTTGATGGTTCGGATCTTGCGGTAGAACGTGCGGATGTTCAGGCCGAGCCTTTTGGCGAGATCCCGACGGTTGCCATTGAATTTCGCCTCGGCCCACATCAGGTATCGGCGCTCCATCTCTTCGAGGGGGACGATTTCTTCTGCAGCCTGAGGAAGCACCGATCCGTTGTTGGACGTCTCGATGGTGATGTGATCGGGAAGGATCAGCTCGCCGTCCGCGAGCAGGCAGGCACGCTGGAGCACGTTTCTCAGCTCGCGAATGTTTCCCGGGTAGTGGTGCGTGAGCAGCAGTTCGATCGTTCCGGCTGCCAGCTTCCGACGCGGCTTGCGGCGGCAGCTTCTGCTCAGCAGAGTCTCGGCCAGGATCGGAATGTCGTCACATCGCTCGCGCAGCGGAGGGATGTGGATCGGAAACGTGGAGATCCTGTAGTACAGGTCGCGCCGAAACGTCCCGGCTGCGACCATCGATTCGATGTCTCGGTGTGTCGCACAAACGAGCCGGAAGTCGGCCTTGATCAGATCGACGCTTCCAACGCGTCGGAAGACGCCAGACTCGAACAAACGGAGCAATTTCACCTGTTGGCAGGGCTGTATGTCACCGATCTCGTCCAGAAAAAGCGTCCCGCCGCGAGCAGCATCCACCAATCCCGACGTTCGGCAGTGGGCCCCGGTATAGGAGCCCTTCTCGTGTCCGAACAGCTCGCTCTCGAACAGCGTCTCGGTCAGCCCCGAACAGTCCACCGCCACGAAGGGTCCGGACGATCGATTGCTCTGAGCGTGAATCGCTTCCGCCAACAGTTCCTTGCCCGTGCCCGACTCGCCCAAGAGCAGCACCGCAGCCTCGCTGGGCGCCACCCTTCCCGCAAGCTCGAGCATGCGAAGAAACGACGGAGAGCGGCCGACCAGCCGATCAGGTGCCGGCTCGGCGTGCGAGACCCCCGAGCAGTGGATGGTCTTCATGAAGGCGATGATCTCGCCCGTCGTATCCCGGATAGGGTGTGCCGTAATCTCCTCGTGCCGACGGCCGCGGCTCGTGTGGTGTACGTGAACCACCCGACATTTCTGCCCCGTGGACTCACATCGCGCGATGGGACAGTCTTCTCCCGCGGCGGGACAGGGCACGGAGTATCGGTGCGAGACGCGATGACATGGCTGCCCGATGATGGGCGACGTCTTTGCAAAACGGTCGCAGTAGCTTCCGTTTGCTGCGAGAATTCGGTGATCTCTCCCCAAGATGACCGCTGCGTCCGAGAACGACTCGAGCAGCGAAGCGACTTCGGGAGAGGACAACGCCGCACTGCATGCGCTATCCATCACAACCCCCGTGTCGCATACGACGCTGTCGAAAAGATGTTACTCCAACTGCGGGCGGCGTCAAGAGGCTTTTCGCTCTAATTCATTGGTCAGCAAGGCCGGCAACGCTGAGCACGCCGACGGAACGGGGTGTCTTCCGCGACACTCGCAGCCAACGAGCCGGCGGCCGCGCACTCTCCGGCGTACTCCGACAGTCCGATCCTCTCCTCGCCTGCCCTCACGCGTGCGTTTCGCCCTCCGCCCGTGGGAACACGATATCGACAGGCCGAATCTCGCGACCACCCGCCATCAGCCACGCCCGTTCGAGCACGTTGCGCAGCTCGGCCACGTTCCCCGGGTAGTCGTGGCCGGCGAGCTTGTCGAGTACGGACACGCTCAGCACGTGGTCTCGTCGTGGAGCGAGCCGGCGCAGCATCTCCTTCGCCAGCGGCGCGATGTCGCTCTTGCGCGCGCGCAGCGGCGGAACCGAGATCTTCAGAGTACTGACCCGATAGTAGAGCTCGGGCCGAAACCGCTTGATCTCCATCAGCTGTCTGAGGTCTCGTTGGGCCACACACACGATTCGCATGTTCTCCACGACTCGACCCTCGCGTCGATCCTCGCGTCGATCCTCGCGTCGATCCTCGCGTCGATCCTCGCGGTCGTCCGCCCGCAGCATGCGCAGCAGTCTCGTTTGAAGGTTTGCTCTCGCTTCGTCGAGTCGTGTCAGAAGCAGCGTTCCTGCTCGAGACTCGGCAGAGTCCGCAGTTTGCTGCTCGGGCCGTGCTGCTTCACGAAGCTTGCTCTCCAAATCGTCACCGTCGGTGCGGGCGCAGTCGACCGACAGCAGCGGCCGCGCACCGCGTGCGCTCAGCCGGTGGATCACGCGGCCGAGCAGCTTACGACCGCTGCCCACTTCTCCGAGGATCAGCGTCGGCGTGTCCGTGCGGGCGGCGCGGCATGCCAGCGATAGCATGCGAGTGAAGGGTGGGCTCCATCCGACCAACCGCTCTGCCTCATTCGGCCCCAGTGAGAGGCTGTCCTCGTCAATGGCCTGAATGACGTGAATGACCGGAGGCAACCGCTTTTCCGGGATCGAGGCTGGCTCACTGAACACCTCGTGATGTGCACGGCCCTGCGGCGTGCGGTGCGTGTGGAGCGTGCGAAACGGCTGCATCGACTTCCAGACGCGCGCCGACGGGCACTCCAGGTGTTCCTCCGCGCACGGGCCCCGGCAGCCGTGCGTGACTTCCCAACAGCAGCGGCCGACCGCCTCCGACGAGTAAATGTCGACGAACGCGCTGTTGGCAGCGATGATCCGATGATTTCGATTTACGACGAAGACCGGCAGGATCTCACGGCCGATCTCTTGTTCAATTTGATTGAGCCACTCCGTCCGTCCGTGCGCCGTCATCGGGTCTCACTCCGAAGGAGCGGGGCCGCCACCTCCCTGCACCTATGCGCGTTAGCGCGTCGATTCCACGACTGTGGCAAGTCGGGCACATGGGACCTCTCCCGCCGATCGGTCGGCCACTCGAGGAGTCTTCCTGCAAACTCCTTGCAAGATCGTCGCCGGATGCGCGTCGAGCTGCTCGTACAGACCCTCGCAGCAACCCGACAAGCGGCACAATCCGATTCTCGGTTGCTCTGCCCCTTACACCGGATGATCCCTGAAACCCTCGACCGCGGACGAGCATGATCTTCTCGGCCATCACAGCACAAACGCGATCGACGGGCCGACGTCATCGCTGACAAACGTGTCACGCCGCTGACGCCGCGCAAGTCACCAACGTCGCTAGCGCCGGCCGCACCGATGCTCGCGGCCTCGCGCTCTCGTCGCTGGAGCAAGCGGCCGTCGTCGGAATCGCGGCTTTCGTGTCACTCGGGATCGGTGGACAAGTAGACTTCTTTTCGGAATCGAGTTGCGGAATCAGGAAGCGGCGGCGGGACCGGGGTTGGCGCCGATCCCGCCGCCGGGCAGCGCGGCGGCTGCCGCCGTCGCCGCCTACGGACCGTCATCCGTCTGCGAGTTGTCGTCGTGTCGGGCCAGAAGGTGACCCGGCAGAACCAGAGAGGGTTCAGCGGCGAGGCCTCGGGCTCCCGCGGCAACCAGCAGGTGATCTCGGCGTCGGGGTCTTCCTCCTCCGGGATCACCTGGTCGTCGTTGACGCAGACCTTCGAGCCGTCGGACGTGGCCTGGAGCTGGTACTCGCTTTACTCCTCCTCGTCGCCCTTGGCCAAAAAGCCGTGGCGGTTACTCCTCTTACTCGTGAGTGAACACCGGCGTGTCGAACGGATACCCCGTGACGACCCAGGCTTCGATCCCGCCTTCGGGGTTGACGCCCCAGCCGACGATCCTGTCGCCCGCGGCCGAAACACCGGTGGCCTCGTTCAAGATCCACTGGGAGCCCATCCCGGAAATTTCAGCGGCGCCGGTCTTGATCAGTATGTATTCCAGGTCGTATAGGTAGCCGATCTCGTCGTCCTCGACGACGGGGTTCCCGGTCCAGACGAAGGCCTCCGAGGGGTAGAGGATGCTCTCGCTCCGGCCCACGACCATGAGGTCTCCGGCGTCGGATCCGACCTTATAGGCGATGCTCGTCGCCACGCTGTCGAACTTCTTCTTGGAAAGCCCGCCCAGCGGCTTGACCGCCCACTCGAGGGTGGTCTCGTCCTGGAACCAGATGCAGGCCTGCGGACCCTTGGAGCTGTCGCTGCGGCCGGCGATGATGGCGCCGTCGGGCGTCATCGCATAGGCCTCGCTGAACTTGCCGCCGCCGAGCAGCGGCAGGACCACGCTCTCGAGCGTGATCGGGTCGGTGCTCGCGTCGAGAACGGTCGTGACGTAGGCACGCTTGCCGGTCTTGGTGCCCCCGTAGCCGGCAATGATGAGCCCGTCCGCGGACACGGCCTCGGCGACGGTCCACTTGAGGGTCTGTGCCGTGTAGACCGAATCGGTGATGGTCAGCTGCTTGACCACCGGCGCGAGCGGGTCGGTCATGTCGGCGCGGAACGCGCGCGGGCCTTTCTTCACGTTGCCGTAACCCACCATGATGAGCCCATCGGCCGACACGTCCATCGCCCGCATTTCGGAGATGCCGCCACCGAAGTCCGGGATCTTGACGAAGTCGCCCTCATCGACTGAATCCAGGACCGGGAGCAGCCATTCGATGCCGTTAGAAATCTTCCCGCCCATGATCGTCCCGACCGGTCTCGAGCCGCCCCAGTCGAGGCTCAGGCTGGGCAGGTCATAGCCTGACGGCGTCGTCTCCATGTCCGAGGACGCATAGGCGGCGCTGGGCTCGGACGGAGCGATGCACCCGATGTCCTCCTGGACCTGGAGTTCGTTGTACAGCGGCGGCACCCCGTCGTCGGTGGCGATCGCCCAGTCGATGTCGGACCGCCAGGCCCGCGTGAAATCCACCACTACGGTCGAGCCGACGGCGGTCTTCCCGTCGCGGGAGAGGCCGAGGGCCTTGCTCGAGTCGTGGGGACCGTCCATGTGGCCCCAGCGCCAGAAGTAGAGCGGCTCTTCTT
>CP070706.1:3174851-3179443 GCA_020350085.1 Acidobacteriota bacterium | reverse complement strand
GAGCAGGCCGTCCAGCACGTCCAGCCCCTATGAATCCTCGTGCATGAACGCGACCGTGTGGTACTGAATGCCGATCTGAGGCTGGCAGTCGCACTCGGCCGTCATCCGCTTCTCGGCGAGCTGCTCCATCTCGAGCGTCGCCACGTCGGGAGGAGCCGTCTTGCCGCGCGGCAGGCGCCCGAAGTAGCGCTCGGCGAGCTTCTTGACCTCGGCCGTGTCGAAGTTGCCGACGAGCGCGGCCGTGTGATTGTTCTGGGCGTAGTACGTGGCGAAGTAATCGTCAGCCTGCTTTTTGCTGATGACCCTCAGAACTGAAGGCCAGCCAACGACCGGCCAGCTGTAGGGGTGCGATTGCCAGAACATCGCGTTGAACATCTCATCGTACTTGCCCGTCGGCGTCGACTCGGTGCGCAGCCGCCGTTCCTCGTGCACCACGTCCCGCTCGGAGTAAAACTCGCGAAACACCGGATTGAGCAGTCGATCGGACTCCATCCAGAACCAGAGCTCCAGCTTGTTCGCCGGCACGTTGACGAAGTAGATCGTCCAGTCCTGCGTCGTGCCGGCGTTGATGCTGCTTCCGCCCGCCGCGGTGTAGATCTTGTCGTACTCGTCCTTGACCATCAGCGAGCGCTGCTCCTCGACCAGTGTCTGGAATCTCTTCTCGAGCTCGACCAGCTCGTCGGGTCGATTCTCCGCGGCGAACGGATCGTCGATTTCGCCGCGCCGCCAGCGCGCGCGCTGCTCGCGGTAGATCTCGCGAATTCGCTCCTGGATCTGCTCCTGCTCCGCGATGATCTGAAGATCGCGCTCGATGTTCTTGGTCCCGATCGTGTGCGTGCCCTTGAACATCATGTGCTCGAATAGGTGGGAGATCCCGGTCATGCCGGGCCGCTCGTTCGCCGAGCCGACGCGCGCCGCCCAGCCGACGGCAACCGTCGTCATCTGCGGCCGTCGCACCAGCAGCAGCTTCATGCCGTTGTCGAGAATCAGCTGCTCGACGGGGACCTGGGCCTTGAGTTCGGTCCCGGTCTGGGCCTGGCTCTGCTCGATTGTCTCGGCCAGAACGGTCACCGGGGCCAGCGAGAGAGCGAGTCCCGCCAGTACCGGCAACAACCATCGCCGCGATCTACGAGTTCGTATCACGAGTTTTCCTCGGCGACGGCGAGCACCGCCGGAAAGGGCAGGCTCACGCCGCTCAGGCGGAGCGGCTCAGCCGCGCAGAACGATCAGAATAGCAGAGCGTCGCGCAGGGTCGCCGCGAGACCAGCGCTCGAGGGTCTCACCCGCCCGGTACGATCGGAGCGAAGGGCGCCGCGGCGGCCGGGCCGCGCGGGGGGCGGATCGGCCCGACGCTCGCTTCGGGGATCCATCCGGCGAGGCCGCCCGGAGCGCTGATCCGCGCCCAACCGTCGCGATGGCCGCGAAGCGTCACCTCATACCCCTCATGAGCCGTGAACAGCACCGGGTTGGACGCGTCCGGACCGGAGTGCGCCTCGGCCCGCGCCGAGAGTACGACCGCCCGCGGCTCGGTGCTGCGCAAGTACAGCTGCGTGAGCGGCGCGCCCCCTGCCGCCAGCGCGACCACGACGAGCCCGAGACCGACGGCGCGCGCCCGTCGCGCACGAGAAGCCGACAGCCGCGTCATCAGAGACACGGCGATCAGGCCGACGCCAGCCCACTCGGCGACGAGCGCGATCACGAGTCCAGCCCTGAGCGGAACGATGGCGGCGAGCCTCGCCAACAGATCGCGCACGGAGAACGACGCCGCCGGCAGGTCGGCCAGTCGTGCACGCACCCACTCGAGATTCGCGCGGGCCTCGTCGTGCGCCGGCTCGAGCCACAGCGCGCGCCGATAGGCGAGCACGGCCGAGCCGTATCGCGCCTGACGCGCCAGCGCACAGCCGAGGTTGTAATAGACGGCCGCGTCTTCGATCTCCTGCTCGAGCAGTGTGCGATAGGCGTCGATGGCGCCGACGAAATCGCCCTGCTCGTAGCGTCCGTTGCCCTCGGCGAGAAGTTGCTCGGGACTGGCCGCGGCGGCCGCGGCCGAACCCAGCGCAGCAACGCCAACCAACACGAAGGCCACTGGCCTCATCGGCTCGCCTCGTCCAGCCAGCGCTGCGCGTCGGCGACGAGCTGCCGCAGATGATGTTCGCCACCGCTGCTGCCGTAGCGGGCCGCCTCGGCTCGATCGATCAGGTCGACGAGACGATCAGCCAGCTCGTCGGCGCCCGTCGCCCGGGCCAGGCGCGCGCGCAGCTGGGCGCGCTCGAGCGGTCGGCTCGGCTCGCCGAGAAGCACGCTCGCCCAGCGGTGCAGACCGCGCAGAAGCTCGCGCGCCGCCTCGGGCGGTGCATCGCCGGCATGCAAGGACAGAGACTTCCGTGCGCGCGCAAGATGGGCGCTGGATGCGCGACGCTCGCGTGCGCGGCGGCCGGAGACCGATCCGCTGTAGCGGACCCACGCACGCTCGCCAAAGACGAGAAGCGGTGCGGCGACGAGCGGCAGCAGCGCGGCGAGCTTCCACAGCGGGGACTCGCCGGGAGCATCGCTCGACCGACGCAGCCGAGACGGCGCGGGCTGGATGAATTGCAGGTCCGTTGCCTGAGCGCGCACCGGTGCGGCCTGCCCGAGGGCCTCGTCCACCAGCGGTGCCTGCCCGCCGGTCACCTCCAGCGTCATCGGACCCGCCGTGAGCGTCTGGTAGCTTTCGGCGCCCGAATCGAAGTAGCTGAAGCGGATCTCCGGAATGCGTACCTGGCCGGTTGCACGGACGACGAGTGGGAAGATCCACTTGCGCCTGCGCCGACTCGTCTCCCGCTCAAGCGGGGGGTAGAGCTGCACGTCCGCCGGAACCTCGATGCGCGGTGGCTCGGCCGTGGCCAGCGAGCCAGTGCCCTCGACCGTCGCTTCGAGATTGACCGCTTGACCGACGCTCGTCCGGTCGGGCGCGAGCCTGACGTCCAGCTTGAAGCGCCCGACAGCACCGCTGAAATCGTCGGGCCGGCCCGCGTCGGGAAGAGCAGCGACCTCGACACGCAGCGCGGGGGCGACGCGGGAGACCATCACCGTGCGCGGGAAGAGGCTGATGCCGAAGGTGTCTCGCTCCCGCCGCTCCACGCCGACACGGAACGGGACGGCAGGGATCTCGAGCGTCCCGCTGCGCGTCGGCGTGAGGTAGCGGCGGAACAGCACGAACTCGACCCACTCGATCCCGTCGTCGCCCTCGACCGTACGGCGCGTGTTGCGCACGTCCACGGTCTCGTCCTCGACGAGAAAGCCCGGCACCGGCTCGAGCCGTTCTGGCTCGTAACCGGCGACCCGCTCCCGGGCCCGCAGCACGTACTCGAGGCGCACCGCTTCGCCGAGAAAGACGCGCCGCCTCGAAAGCCGAGCCGTCACGTCGACGCGGGCGTCCGGCTCTCGTCCGCCGGCGGCGCGATCGCCCGTGGCGCTGCCAGGGCTCGATCCAGATCCAGCTTCGACGATCTTCACGGCGATCGGTTTCGTGCGGATCGTCTCGTTGCCGAGGCGGACCTCGAAAGAGGGGATCTCGGCGTCGCCGAGTCCCGCCGGCACGTAATCGACCGAGAAGCTGCGCGACGCGCTCACACGGCCGTTGATCCAAGACACCTGGCTCGAGGTCGAAAAACCGCCGGCCGGGAGCAGCTTGTGTCCGCGCGGAGCCCGACCCTCGATGCGGGCCTCCTGGGCGTCGGGTCCCTCGACGTAAACGGTCACCCGCACGGAACCGTTCGAGGGGATCTCGCGGCTGCTGACCTCGACGCGCACCTCGGCGTTCGCTGCACGGGCCAGACCGGCCGCGGCCAGCACGGCGGCCAGCGTCGCCGCGAGGAGCGCTCCTTGCACACGCGGGATCACCAGTCTTTCTCCCGCGGCTTGCGCTCGTGCGCGCGCTGGCGCAGCGCGCGCCGCAGCGCCTGCCGCTCGTTCTGATCGAGCATGTCGAGCAGGCGTTCAGCCATCTGCTTGTCGTCTTGTTTGTTCTGATCGTCGGCGGCTTCGCCCCGCGGGGCCTGCGGCGAGGGGCGTTGAGGCTCATCTTGTTCGGCCGGCGCCGGCGTCTCCTGCTCGTCGGACTCGCGCTCTCGCTGGGAAGGATCCTGCCGCTGCTCGGCGTCCTGCTCGTCTTGCTGCTGCTGGTTGGGGTCTTGCTGTGAGGACCGGGATGGTTGGCTCTCGTCTTGCTGCTGGTCTCGTTCTCGCGAATCGCCTGACTCGGGCTGCTGCTGGGGGGGCGGGAGCTGGCGCAGCGCAAGCTCGAGATTACGCCGTGCCTCGGCGTCTTGCGGGTCGAAGCGGAGAGCCTGAGCCATCGCCTGCGCCGCCTGAGGGAAGGCGCCCTGCTCCATGGCCGCCACACCGCGGTTGTACCACGCGTCGCGCGCCAGCAGGCTGTCCTCGCCTTTCTCCGCGAGCTCGGCAGCGCGCTGCCAGGCCTGTGCGGCTTCTTCGAGCCTCTCCGCGCGCGCGAGCGCGTTGCCCAGATTGAACAGCAGGCGCCCGTCTTCGGGAGCGATCGCCTGCGCTTCGGCGTACTGCTCGACGGCGCCCTCGGCATCGCCTTCTTC
>CP070706.1:3157877-3174751 GCA_020350085.1 Acidobacteriota bacterium | reverse complement strand
GGTCGAGTTGGTCCATCCCATCGATACTTTCGGGCGGATCCAGTAGGTAGACGCTGATCTCCAGAGAATCGACCTCATCGAGTCGCACCGATTCGCAACGAGGATCGTCGACCGCCGAGTAGACGGCTTGACGGACAGTCTCGGCGAACAGCGATCGCTCGAAAGGCTCGATGCTGCCCCGACATCCACGCAGTCGCCCCTCGCTCTCGCCGGGACGGGGCGGATCGTGCAGCGAGACGAAAACGCCCACCGCGGGCCCGTCACCGGGGCGCCCGGATACGTCGAGAATCGCTCCGCGGGTCAGGTGATGGCGGATCGCCTCGCGAGCTAGATGGAAGAGCGCATGGGACATGGGGCTTTCGGAAAGCTTCTCGCGGGCCCACCCGCTCCGTCAAGCCAGCGTCGGCCGGCGGGCGAGCCGGGTGTTGCAACCCGGGCCGCTCGTCCGCATAGTGGCCCCTTTGTGCGCCCGGGCGGCGGCGCGCATCGAGGAGCACCCCAT
The DNA here is from genome assembly GCA_020350085.1 of Acidobacteriota bacterium. GTDB lineage: Bacteria > Acidobacteriota > Polarisedimenticolia > J045 > J045. The sequence continues at coordinate 3,174,249 of CP070706.1, read as the reverse complement.
GGCGTTCGGGCATCCCAAAGGTCTGTTTCCGCTGTTCTTCACGGAGATGTGGGAGCGGCTGGCGTTCTACACGATGGTCGGCATCCTGCTGCTCTACACCACCGACACGGAGCGCGGCGGGCTGGGCCTGCCGAGCGAGGTCGGCAACGAGATCTACGGGCTGTATCTCGCCTTCGTGTACTTCACCCCTTTTATCGGTGGGATGATCGCCGATCGCTTCCTCGGCTACCGGCGCGCTGTGGCGCTCGGCGGGCTGTTGATGGCCGCTGGGCTGATTCTGATGGGGATGCCCGGCTTCACCTTCTTCGTCTTCGGCCTGATCGGCCTGATCGTCGGCAACGGTTTCTTCAAGCCCAACATCTCGGTCATGGTCGGCAACTTGTACAAGCCCGGCGATCCGAAGCGCGACACCGGCTTCAACATCTTCTACATGGGCATCAACATCGGTGCATTGCTGGCGACCCTCGTCTTAGCACCGCTGGTGCGCAACAGCTACGGCTGGCTGTGGACATTCCGAGCCGCAGGCTTCGGCGTCCTGATCGCCGTGCTGATCTTGCTGTGGCAGTGGCGCCGGCTGGAGGCCGCGGACCGGCAGCCGGAGCGGAGCCCCGAAGACACCAGCTTCGGTGAGATCCTGCTCAAGATTCTCGTCCCCGCCTTCGTCGTCGGCGTCATCGGCTGGTACCTTGCTGAGACCTTCGAGTTCACGCTGATCCGCCCGGCGGTGTGCGGTTTCCTGGCCGGGATGATTCCGGTGCTGATCTTCTTCATCCGGCTTGGTGTGACGGCCAACGAAGAAGAAAAGCCCGGTCTGCTGGCGTTGCTGCCGATTTTCGTTGCGGGCGGCGCCTTTTTCATGATCCTGCACCTGAACGGCAGCGCCATGACGCAATGGGCACGTGACGAGACGGATCGGCGGCCGTACGGACCCGGCGCCGTGGTCACGGGCATGCTCGGCAGCCAGCAGGACGCTTACCCCAGCTACTACGTCAATGCCTCCGAGGAGGTGCCGCGACCCGATCCGCGCAGCCTGCTGGTCGTCGATGACGACAAGATCGCGCGCATGTACGGCCAGCAGCGGATGGACGAGTCATCCGTGTCGGCGGTGGCGGCGATTCCCGGAGTCGAGGTCGAGGAGGTCGGTGGCAGCGATGGCGACGACGACGGCGCTCCTGCGGCGTGGCGCGCGTTGGCGAGCAGCGTGTACGCCGACGGCGTCGTTTCCGTCGTGGAGACCGTCGACTCGCACGGTGTGCCGACGGTGTCCGTGTCGGTTCCGGATGGGGCGCAGCGGCTGCGCCGCGTCGCGTTCTTGCGCGAGGTCGAGGGGCAACGAGTTCCAGTCTTCATCACCGACCGTCATCTCTTCGGGCAGATCTACGACGGCTATCGAGAGAGATTCAACAAAGACCCGCAGCTGCTGCCGCCGGGCCAGTATCTGACGGTGATCAACCCCGAGGTGTATCAGTCTTGGAACCCGTTTTTCGTCATCATTCTGACGCCGCTCGTGGTGTGGTTCTTCACGTGGCGCGTGAACATGAACAAGGCCGTGCCGACAGCTCACAAGCTGCTGTACGGCATGCTGCTGACGACCGCCTCGTTACTGATCATGGCGCTCGCCGGGGTGTTCACGAGAGGGGGGACGGTCAAAGTATCTGACCTTTGGCTGGCCGGCTTCTACGTCATCGTGACGCTCGGTGAGCTGTGCCTCTCGCCCATGGGGCTGTCGCTGGTGACGAAGCTGTCGCCGAAGAGACTCGTCGGCCTGACGATGGGCGGCTGGTTCCTCGCCACGGCGTTCGGCAACAATCTGTCCGGCTTTTTTGGCGGCATCCAGCACAAGATGGATCCGATGTACTTCTTCCTGGTGCTGGCGGGGCTCTCCGCACTCGTGGCGTTGTTCATATTGCTCGTCTTGCCGAGGCTAGACCGGGCGATTCGCAAGTACGGAGCCTGAGAACGCCCCACCGACCCTGCGCGATCGGCCAATGATCGATGAACAATGAACTAACAATCAACTAATAATGTAGCGACAAGGCTTGCCTTGTCAGACCGGCGCGCAGCGCCGGATATTCCTCGCGCTGCGCGCGAGTCTGACAGGGCACGTGCCGTGGTGGCGGGGACAGGCGGTCTGACAGGGCCGATCCTGTGGCGGCGAGGACAGGCGGTCTGACAAGGCACGCCCTGTCCGGACACGCGTCGTGAAGGTCAGCGCGAGGCGGTGTCGGGCTCGTCGCTGGCGGAGGCTTCCAGCGTGGGGACCGGAACGTAGCAGTCACGCACCCGGGCCAGTACGTCGAGGTAGTGCACGAGCGCTTGGCCGTCGCCGTAACCCCGCTGCCAGGCTTGCTTTTCGGCGCTCTCGGCCGCGTAAGGCTCCGGCACGCTGGCGCGGTGGACCGCGAACGGCACGTCGCGCAGCAGTTCACAACGGCTCGGCGTGTGAGTACGGCGGTAGACGATCCCGGCCGCGAGCCCGTGGACGTAGGCCTCGTCTTCGGTCACGCGAGGCGCAAAACCGTCGAGCTGTTGGTGAGCTTCCGCGAGACGGGCATCGACGCGCGCGTTGACCTGCTCCGCTCTCCAGACGGCGTAGGCCGCGAGCGTCTGATCGTAGTCATCCGGGAACGGCTCGGCGAGCCGGCCGTTCCAATCGTCGGACTCGGTCGCGGCCTCGAGGGTCTCATGGCGGTTCAAAACGCGATCGATCACCGCTTCGATGGCGTCCGCGTCGCGATCCCGTACCATCTTCCGCGGCACCTCGATCTCCAACTCGACGCGGCAGGACACGTGCTCGTAGAGCGTAAACGGACCGTCGGTGTGCGAGGCCCGCAGCGGTTCGTGAACCGAGAGGATCGCATCGACACGCGAGCGGTGAACGTTCAAGTTGACGATCTGCATCAGCTCGCCGGGCGGGAGACGGTAACGGCCGCGACCGACCGAAAAGCGCCCGTTGATGCGGTTGTTCGTGTAGGAGCCGTCGCAGTCAGAGCGCGTTTCCGCCTCGAGGATGACCCACGCCCCTCTCCAGCGCGCCTCGAGCTCGGATTCCAATCGCCCCCCGACGGCGGGAAGCGCCATCAGGCCTGCCAGCAGCAGCCACAACACCAGACACGAGCCGCGCCACATACGGGCCACCTTTCCGTGGTGGGAGCACTCCAGACGAGCACCCATCTCACTTGCCGAACGTAGGTCGCCCGCGGCGTGAGCGTCCAGTCTGCTGGCCCCTCGCGCTCGTCGGGCATAATCGGACGTCGATACGCGGCCGAGCATGACGCACTGATCGCGGGTTCGTGCCTGCGCCGGAGGTGGCCATGAGAACGCTCGTTGCTGGTGTGATCATCCTGCCGTTCTTCGTTCTCGCCTTCGCCGGCTGCGAAGCGCCGGGAAACCGCTCCGCGGCCGAGACGCGCGACATCGACCACGTGACGCCCGTCGTGGCGAGTCGCTCGGAGCAACACCAGTGGACAGGCGTCGCTGTCGACCAGATGGGCCGGGTTTTCGTCAACTTCCCGCGCTGGGGTGAGCCGTACCGGCACGCTGTCGAGGAGATCAACCTGGCGACCGACGCGCGGCGCGCCTATCCCGACGAGGCATGGAATGCCTGGCAGCCGGGAGAGGATCCCGGATCAGCCTTCGTTTGCGTACAGAGCGTGCACGTCGACGCCCGCCAGCGCCTTTGGATTCTCGATCCGGCCTCGCCCGGCTTCGGGGGCGTGGTGCCGGGGGGCGCCAAGCTGGTCGAGATCGATCTCGAACGCGACGAGCCCGTGCGGACCATTTCGTTCGACGCGACCGTGGCGCCCGAGGCGAGCTACCTCAACGATATCCGCATCGACGAGGCGACGGACACGGCATTCATCACCGATTCGGGTCTCGGAGCGATCGTCGTCATCGAGCTGGCCACGGGAAAGATGCGTCGGCGGCTGACGAACCACGCGAGCACGAAGGCGGAACCTGGCGTGGTGCCCATCGTCGGCGGCAGAGGATGGCGTGTGGGAGGCAGCGCGGACGGTCCCGTTCCTCAGGTTCACGCGGACGGCATCGCGCTGGACCGCGAGAACCGATGGGTCTACTGGCAAGCGCTCACGGGGCGAACGCTCTACCGTGCTCCGATGGCGTTGCTCGGGGATCTGTCGATCAGCGAAGAGAGACTCGCGCTCGCGGTGGAGCGTGTCGCCGAGACCGTAGTCTCGGACGGCATGATCGCGGACCGGCTCGGAAACCTGTACTTCACGGCGCTCGAGCGGGATGCCGTGGTCGTTCGCACTCCCCGCGGCGAGCTGCAGATCCTCGCGCAAGGCCCCGAGATCGCATGGCCCGACAGCTTCGCACTCGGGCCTGGGCCGCAGCTGTGGCTGACGACGTCACAGATCCATCGCATGCCGGCGTTCACGGGATCCGACGCCCCCCCCGACACACCCTACCTGTTACTGCGACTCGCACTACCGGAGGCGTCGATCCGTCCTTGACGACGGGCGACGAGAGGCGGCCGCGCGTGCGAGAATCCCGCGCGGGAGGTCTCATGCGAAGCCGTGTACTGCTCTTCGTCGCCGGCCTGCTTGCGGTCGTGGTTCTCGCCCTGGGCTTCGTCGTCGGCCGGCAGTTCAGAGACTGGGAGGGCTGGCTCCGCAGCCCGGCTCAGAATGTCGAGCCGCGGCCTGTCGTAGCGCGTGGTGATCTCGCTTCCGACGAGAGCGCGACGATCGAGCTGTTCCGCCAGGCCTCACCTTCCGTCGTCTACATCACGTCGTTGACGCTGACGCGCGACTGGTTCTCTCTCAACGTACAGCAGATTCCTCGCGGCACCGGTTCGGGGTTCATCTGGGACGAGAGCGGCCACGTCGTGACGAATTATCACGTCGTCCAGGGCTCGAGCGCGGCTCAGGTGACGCTTGCCGATCAGACGACGTGGGATGCTCAGCTGGTCGGCAGCGCGCCCGAAAAGGACCTCGCCGTGCTGCGCATCAGCGCTCCGCGCGATGCGATCCGCCCGATCGCCGTCGGCAACTCGTCCGATCTTCAGGTCGGGCAAAAAGTGTTCGCGATCGGCAATCCGTTCGGACTCGACCGGACACTGACGACGGGCGTGATCAGCGCGCTGGGGCGCGAGATCGAGTCCGTGGCGCGCATTCCGATCCGAGAAGTGATCCAAACCGATGCAGCCATCAATCCCGGTAACTCGGGCGGGCCGCTGCTGGACAGCGCGGGCCGACTGATCGGCGTCAACACGGCGATCTTCAGCCCCTCGGGTGCTTACGCGGGAATAGGCTTCGCGATTCCGGTCGATACCGTCAACTGGGTCGTACCGGAGATCATTGCCGAGGGGAGGGTGGAGCGGCCGACACTGGGCGTGGAACTGCTGTCCGCACGCCAGATTGCCAACATGGATCTCGAAGGGGCGCTCGTGCTACGGGTCGTCCCCGGAAGCGGGGCGGAGCGGGCGGGGATGCGTGGCACGTATCGCAATGCCCTCGGGCGCCTCGTGCTCGGCGACGTGATCGTCGAGGTCGATGACCGGCCGGTGCGCTCGACCGACGATCTGCTCCTCGCCTTGGAACGCCGAGAGGTCGGTGAGAGGGTGGACGTCGCGATCATGCGCGACGGGCGGCGCATGACGCTGAGAGTGGAGCTCGGCCCGCCGGCGCGCTGAGCCCGGAGGCCAGCAGAGGGCCCCGAAAGATGATCGATCGGCCGGTGCTACGATACGCGTCCCGTGACTGAACGCACGCCCCAGAACGGCGACGCGAGCGATCCGAAGCAGGCCGGGCCTGCTGGAGCTGCGGAGGTCGTCGTAGCCCGCATCGGGCAGGCCCGCGCCACGGCCATCCTACGCACCGCGAGGGCAGAGATCATCGCGCCGGCGATGGAGGCCGCGATTCGGGGCGGCTTCCGCGTCGTCGAGTTCACGCTGACCACCCCGGGAGCCCTCGACCAGATTCGCTGTTTCTCGCGCCGAGAGGGCCTGCTCGTCGGGGCCGGGACCGTTCTCGGGGTCGACCAGGTCGGTGCGGCCGTGGATGCAGGAGCGCGCTTTCTCGTCTCCCCGGTCGTCGATCGGGACGTGATCGCCGAGGCCTGTCGCCGCGAGGTGGTGATGATTCCCGGCACGCACACGCCGACCGAGATGCTGGCGGCGTACGAGGCCGGCGCACCACTGCAGAAGCTGTTTCCGGCTCCTGTGAACGGCCCGGCCTACGTCAGAGCCGTGCTCGGGCCGCTGCCGTTTCTGCGCATCGTGCCGACCAGTGGCGTGGACGCGACGAACGCCGCCGCATTCCTCGCCGCGGGGGCGTTCGCCGTCGGTTTCGTCAACCCGCTGTTCGATCCGGCAGACCTCGAGCAGCGCCGCTTCGACAGCATCGAGGCCCGGGCCCGGCAGCTGCTCGCTGCCGTGGGCTGACCTCAGGGGCTCGGCCTCGAGCTCCGTGACGGTAGAAGGCCGGATTGCCTCCGGCAAAGAACAATGTACAATATACAATGTAGTCATGAGAACGTCGCACGATCGGAGGCCCACCATGAAGAAAGTCGCGAAGATCGTCGGCCTGTGCAGCAGGCCACTGCAGGTGCGGTACCTGGCCGCCAGCGAGTCGGAGCGCGCCGCGCTGCGTGAGCTCGTCGAGGGCGAGAGCGGCTGGATCCTCGGCAAGATGCGCTCGAAGGGCTACGAGCTGGAGGCGACCGTCGGCGAGATCTACGGCATCTTCACGCGCGGGCCCGCGCGCGGTACGATCAAGCTCTCGGAACACAGTGCGGTCTCGTCTTGAAGCACAGCAAGATCAAACGTTTGATGCCGAAGAAGCTGGCGCGGGAGCTGGCGCACGCCCGCGGCGAGCAACGTACGGCGCTCGAGCGACTGGTCGAACGCGAGGCGTCGGGAACGATCGCGAAGATGCGCTCGAAGGGCTATGAACTCGCCGCGCGGCTCGAGACCGGGGAGGGCGTGTTCGTTCGCGAGGACGACGTCGTCGGGCTGCACATTCAGTTACCCACGGCTCTCTACCGTCGCCTCGACGACGAATGCCAGCGACGCGCGGCCACGAAGCGCAAGCTCGTCATCGAAGCCCTAGAGCGATACCTCGGCGATTGATCTCAACGGGGTTGATCAGCTCGCCCTCACGGATTGAGCGAGCTGAGGATCTCCGGATCGGACTCTGACCAGGCCAGCAGGGAGTGGCAAGTCGCACAGTCCTGCGAGATCGTCTCGCCGGCGTCGGTGGCGTGCTCGTCGTCGTGGCAGCGGAAGCAGCCCGGGGACTGCTCGTGGCCGATGTGATCCGGGTAGGTGCCCCAGTAGACCTTCATCGACGGAAACACGTTCTCGGAGTAAATGTCGCCGACAACGCGCCCGGCCTCCGCGATCTCGTCTGCACGGGATGAGGCGAGCTCGGGAAAGTTCTCACCATAGAAGGCCGTGATCGCAGCGGAGATCCGCTCGCGCGCCTCCTCGTGAGAGGCGTAGTCCTGCTCGAGAGCCCTGACCGACTCACGCGAGATGAACGGCAGCTCGCGCGAGATCCGTCCCCTCTTGATGGCCTCGGCCACCTCCTTCTTGGGCAGGCCGTATATGTGCGTGGGCCTGTTGTGACAATCTACGCAGTCCATCACGCGCCACGGCAGCGACTCTTCGTCTTCCGGCTCCTGAGGCGCGTTGAAGACCTTGACCGTGCCGTCGGGCTGGGTCAGCTCGACGTCATAGATCATCTCGCGCGACTCGTCGGAGCGATAGCGGACCTGAATGTCCCGCGCCACGTGCCAGTGGATCCCGTGGGCACGGCGCCCCTCGATGCCGCCGACCCGCAGCAGCACCACCGTCATCAGCTCGGTGTTCTCTTCGTCGTCCTCGAACTCGCTGATCACTTTCAGCCGATCGCCGACAAACTTCTCCGGCCAGTGGCACTGCTCGCAAGTGTCGCGGGCGGGGCGAAGGTTGTGCACGGGTGTCGGAATCGGCCGGGGAAACAGGTCGAGTGTCGTCGACACGACCTGCCAGGCCCCAGACAGCTTCGACTTGACGAACCAGTCGGCTCCCGGACCGATGTGGCAAGCCACGCAGCTGACACGCGAGTGGGGCGAGTTCTGATACGCGGTGAACTCGGGCTGCATCACGGAGTGGCACGAGCCACAGAACTCGGGCGTGTCCATCACGTGGACGCCCTGCACCGTCGCCGTCGTGACGATGACCGCGTTGATCACGGTCAGCACGAGCACGACGAAGGCCAACCAACGCGTGTGTCCGCTGTTGAAATCGACGATCGGGAAGCGCGGAGCAGAGGCGCCTCGTTCCTGCGCTCGCCGCGCTCGACGGCGCTGACGCAGCACCCCGATCGGAATCAGCACCAGACCCAGCACGAAAAAGAGCGGGAAGACGAGATACGTCAAGATGCCGATGTAGGGGTTGCCGATGTAGCCGAGCATCTGGATCACGAACATCGTGATGATCAGAATCGCGAAAGTCGTCGTCATCGCGATACCGATCAGCGTCAGCGGATGTTGCAGCAGTCGGATCACTCGAGGTGGCATCCGTTGTCCTCTCGGCGACGAGCCGTCGTCGTCGCTGTACCGGCGCTCAGCCGAAGAGGGCCCAAAGGGCCAAGAAGACCATGATCCAGCCGAGTACTACAGCCACCGTCACCACCACGCGGCCGAGCACGATCTCCCAGTGGGGCGGAGGGGCGGCGCGCACGGCGTCGAGCGCGTTGCGGCGCACGAGTCGCTCGTACTCCGCTGGTCGTTCTTCACGAAGCTCCTCTTCGGTAAGTCGGCCTGTGAAGATCACCGGGTCCATCGGAAATTTCTCGGGCCGCACGTGCCCGTTGAAAAAGTGCACGGTGAAGATGAACACCATCGCCAGCAGCGCTTCCTCGCCGTGAATCAGTAACGCGATGTTGAACAGCCAACCCGGCAGAAAATTCGAGAAAAAGCCGGGGAACCACATCATCAGGCCCGACGAGCCGATCACGCCCATGCCCCAGAAGACGGCCCAATAGTCGAACTTCTCCCAGTACGTGAATCGGTCGAATTTTGGCCTCGGGCCGAGCCCGACGAACCAGCGCACGTGTTGGTAGAGCTGTATCAGGTCGCGCGGCTGTGGAACGAGGGATTTCGGGCCCCAGAGCAGCCCAGCCTCCTTCTTGATGAAAATCCGTCGGGACAAACGGCCGACATGAGTCAAGAAGGCGCCGATCAGCAGCACGGCGCAGAAGCGGTGGATCACTCCGCTGACCCCGTAGCCGCCCAAAAGTCCCGCCATCTTTGCGGCCCACGGCTCATGGGCGAACAGCAACGGCAGACCGGTCAGCGACAAGCCGAGAAAGCTCGTCATCAGGAAGGCGTGCAGGATTCGGTCGAAGCGGTCGATCCGCCGTATCGGCAGGTCCGAGGCGGGTGTCGCAGCGGACGGTGTCGCCATCAGCGCGCTCCTAGCCCGAGCACTTCACGAGCGATTCGGCCGGGCGAGCCGCCTCGGCCGCTGGTTGAGGCCTCCCGGGCGGTCGGTCAGGTAGCTGCAGCGATTCGACTCGAAGGCTCATGAGAGGTCCTGAACTCAGCGGGGATTCGAAAAACGATCGGAGGGGCGGCGGTGGTGTTCGCGGCGCGCTTTGAACGAGCGCGGCAGCCAGAGGGCGGTGTGCAGGAAAAAGAACGAAAAGACGCCGATCAAGAGCACCTTCATGAACTGTCCGGTGTAGTACAGCTTCGCATCGCGCTCGGCATCTTCCGGTTTGGGGTGGGGGTCGTATTGCACGAAGTTGGGCCCGGCCCGGGTGTGGCACTCCTGGCACGTGGCGAGCCTTCTTTCGACCGAGACCCGCGATCCCGGAGCATCCTTCGGCAGGATGTCGTGAGATCCATGGCAGCCCGAGCAGGTAGCGACGCGGGCGAATCCCAGCGAAGTCACCTGCCCGTGGAACGTATCTCGGTAGGTCTCCAGCGATTCCTCGTGACACGTCCCGCATTCGCCGATCACGTCCACTTTCCAGTCGGCGAGATCGGGTGATCCGATCTGATGGTACGTATGACAATCCGTGCAGATCGCGGCCACGGTATTTCCGGCATCGGCCAGCGCACCGTGAACGCTGTCGGCGTACTGTCGGCGGATCGCCTCGTGACACGAACCACACGTGTCCGGTATCGCGGCGCGGTGCACGCGACTTTCAGGGTCAGACGGTCGGCGAATCTGATGACTTCCGTGGCACGTCGCGCAGTTGGGTGCGACGCGAAGGCCAGCTCCGAGCAGTGCGTGTCCGTGGACGCTCGCGTCGAAGCAAACAGCAGCTCCAGGAGTTGTGGCCGTCCCTTCCCCGGCGCTGTGTGGTTCGGAGTGGCACTGACCACATGTCTTCGGGACCGCGAAGTGGCTCGTTCGTGATTCAGGGTCGCTCGAGGGAAGCACGTCGTGCGCGCCATGACAGTCCCAGCACGCCGCCGCAACGCCCGAGCCTTCGCCCAGCGTCACCGTTGCACCGTGGACGCTCGTTGCGTGCTGCTCGGCGGCGTCGCTGTGACAGGCCGAGCAATCGGGCGGATCGAGCTGGGCAGGATGCGGCATCTCGGCTGCAGCCGGGTCGGCGTGACAATCGACACACGAAAGATCGACCATGCCGTGGATCGACTCGGGCCACGCGTCGAGTCCCGCGCCGAGCGCCTCGCCGTTTTCCCGCGTCATCGACGCGTCCTCGTGGCACATCATGCAATCGTCGTTGCTTGGCGGTGGCTCAGATGCGGGCGCCGGAACGGCGAGAAGGAGGCTGATCGAGACGAGCAACCACAACGCGGAGTTGGTGCGTCTCAACGAGTGATTGAACATAGGGGAAGAGTTTATCGTACGCAGCACGCGCATCGCATCCTCGAACTGCGACCGCCAGCAGTCCACTCGGGATTCACGCGAACGATCCGACCTCGCACTCCGCTGTCGTCCGACGAGTGTCCAGGGTCTGGCGGCCGTCTGACCTGGACTGCCGCGGAGAATCGATGGTTTCGGTCAATCGTTTTCGCCCCGCAGCAGGCGGTCCCGGCGCGCGAGAATCGCAGCAATCTGCTCGGCAGTCAATAGCTCTCCGACCGCACGATCCAGGCTCTCCTGGGTCAGGCCGGCCAGCCGCTCGCGCAGCGGTTCGGGCAGCGTCAGCTCGCGGCCCCAGACGGTCGAGGGAAAGCTCTCGAACACCCGAAACGATCGCGAGTGGTCGATCAGCCACACGCGCCCGTCCGCACGAGCGACGAGGATGTTCGTCGGATTGCGATCGGCGTTGAAAATGAGCGCGTCGAAGATCCGCTTCAGGTTCATCGCCTGCGCGTACTCCGGCGAGGAGACGAGCGGGCTGTCTTCCTTCGTCAGCTCGGCGGCGCCGGCCGCGGCGTCGATCCACTGCTGGATCGATCCTGGAATGTCGTCGATGGCGCGCATGACCGTCACCGGCACCATGCGCAGGCCGATCATCCGGTCGATGCGATAGGCGGCGACCTCGTACTGCCACTTGTCCGCGACGTACGGATCCTGGCCGGCGTCGGGGGCGGCTGGCACCTTGAGATCGATGGTCTTGAAGATGGCGAGCTGCTCGGTATCGCCGCCGACCAGCAAGAGCTTGCGCGGCCGGGTGATTCCTTCGGCGAGCCACTCGGAGCTCTCCACTTCCGCTTCGAGCAGAAAGCGCTCCAGCTCGCCGTCCCGGCCCGTGGCCCACGATTCGGACTGCAGCGCGTCCGGGGCCTTCGCTGAGGCACGTCGGCGGCCTTCGTCCGGCGTCGCGCCGCAGAGCGTGGCGACGCCCATCAGCATCGCGGCCGTCAACAACCAGCGCAGACTCAGCGGAAGCGGTGTGCCCATGGATGCGTCTCCTCGAACCGTGCCTAGGGGCTCTGCCCGGTAGGACGCGCGCAGCCCCCTAGGCTACGCTCATCCGCGGCGCGGCGCGTCGTCACGTCATGGTCTTGTTCGAGCCGACGGTGCCGAGGGGAGGCCCGGGCGGGACGGCTGCACGCAGGAGACCTTCACGCGCACGTCGACGACGAAGACGTCCCGTTCGCGCACCAAGACCGGATTGAGGTCCATCTCGGTGATCTCCGGCAGGTCTTCGACCATGGCGCTGATGCGGTGGAGCAGGTCTTCGATCGCCTCGATGTTCGCTGGTGGCCGGCCGCGAAACCCGCTCAGCAGCGGGAACATCCGCAGCGAGCGCAGCATCTCGTGCACGTCGATGTCGGTGAGAGGGGTCACCCGCACGCTCACATCCTTGTGCAGCTCCACGAGCGTGCCGCCCATGCCGGCCATGATCAGCGGGCCGAACGACGGGTCGTGAGACACACCGACGAGCATCTCGACCCCCCCCGAGACCATTTCCTGCACGAGCCATGCCTCGGCGTGCTCGGCGAGACCCGCATCGACCAGACTCCGGCGCATCTGCTCGATGGCATTTGCCACTTCATCTGCCGTGCTGAGATCGAGCCGAATCGCCCCGACATCGACTTTGTGCAGCGATGTGGCAGCCTTGACCGCGACCGGAACGCCGATCTGCTGCTGCGCGCGAGCGCCCTCGTCCGGGCTGCGCACGATCCGCGAACGCGCGAGCGGTACCCCGTAAGCCTCGAGCACCGCGATGGCATCCTCGGCGCTGAGCCAACGGGAAGCAGGGTTGATCACATCGCTGCGATGCCGGTCGCGGCACGGGCCGAGCGCGTCGTGAGACAACGCCTGCTCCTCCAGTGTGGGCGAGAGCCCCTCCAGCGCCGCATCGATCACCGAGCGTGCGCGCGAAACGCCGAGCCCGGCCGGCTGCACCACGCGTCCGGTCGGCCGGCGCCGCCACTCCGCGTAGCGCGCGACGTGACCGAGGGCCCGCGCGGCCTCCTCGGGGTAGGGAAAAGACGGGACACGCGCTGCCGCCAGCTCGGGCGGAACGCCTTTGGCGCTCAAAAACACGGACAGCAGGGGCCGGTCGGGCGGCAGCTCGCGACGGGCATCGACCAGGGAGCGCGCCACGTCCTCCGCTCGCGTGATCACCGGCGGAACGAAGATGACGATCAGGGCGTCGATCTCCTGGCAGCGACCCAGCACTCTCAGCGCCTTCGCGTAGCGCTCCGCGGTTCCGTGAGCCGTCATGTCGACCGGATTGCTGATCCCGGCTTCAGGCGGAAGAAACTCGCGCAGCTGATCACGCGTCTCCTCGGACAAGGGCGGCACCTCGAGCCCGTGCGACTCGCAGGCGTCGGCGGCGAGGATTCCCAGTCCGCCGCCGTTGGTCAGAATGGCCACACGCGGGCCCCTCGGTAACGGCTGGCTCGACAGCATCGTCGCGACGTCGAACAGCTCCTCGAGCGTTTCGGTGCGAATCACGCCGGTCTGGCGAAACAGCGCGTCTACCGCCACGTCGCCAGCGGCCAGCGCGCCGGTGTGCGAGGAGGCCGCCCGGGCCCCTGCTGCCGTGCGCCCCGACTTGACCGCGACGATCGGTTTGCGGCGCGAGATGCGGCGCGCGATGCGGCTGAACTTGCGCGGGTTTCCGAACGATTCGAGATACATCAAGATCACGTCGGTGAGGGGGTCGTCCTCCCAGTACAGCAAGAGGTCGTTGCCGGAGATGTCGGCTTTGTTACCGACCGAGACGAACGTACCCATGCCGAGACCGAGCCGGTGTGCCTGCTCGATCACCGCGACGCCCAGCGCACCCGATTGGGAAGAAAACGACATCCGCCCCGCGTCAGGAAAGATGGCGCTGAACGTGCCGTTCATCCTGACGGCGTCCGAAGCGTTCATCAGGCCCATGCAGTTCGGACCGACGATCCGCACGCCGTAGCCTGACGCGATGCGCATCAGCTCGCGCTGTCGCTCCACGCCGCTTTCGCTCGCCTCAGCGAAACCGGCCGAAATGATGCAGACGGCCCGCACGCCGAGCCGCCCCGCCTCTTCGACGACGCCGTTGACGTACTCCGCGGGCACCGAGACGATGACCAGCTCGGGGACCTCCGGGCAGTCCGAAAGCGACGGATACGCCGCCACGGACTGAACGACCGCGCTGGTACGGTTGACCGGATAAACGCCGCCCTGAAAGCCCCCACGAAGCAGATTGCCAAACAGCAGTCCTCCGACACTCAGCGGGTTGCGGCTGGCACCGACGACCGCGATGCTTCGCGGCTCGAAGAACCGCCGCAGTGCGGCCGTCGCGGCCTCTTTCTCGTCACGCGCCACCGCCGCGAGGAAGCTGTCGGTCTCATCGCTGCTGACGGCGATCCGCAGCCGGCCCTCACCAGCGCTCGAGCACTCGTAAGCGAGGCCGAGATCCTCGAGCAACTGCAACATCGCCGGATTGTTGCCGGGGATCTCACCGGTCAGGCGGCGCACGCCGGCCTGCCGGGCCAGGACCGCCAGCCGCTGAAGAAGCAGGCTACCGATGCCGCGCCCGCGCTGACGTTCGTCGACGAGGACGTCGACTTCGGCGACCGAGGCATCACGCAGCACGCGCTCGCAGCGCGCGACGCCGACGATCTGCTCCCGCTCGCCCAGCCCTCTGACGGCCACGACCGCCCACCGCCTGCCGGGCTCGTCGATGTCGCTGCGGACGTTCAACTCCTCGGCCTGAACGGGTCGCGATGAGGACCAGCGCCACCACAGCGGTGCCAGCTTCGTCTCGTCTTCGGCTCGCAGTCGGCGCAGCCGAATCGTCGTGCCGTCGCGCAGCGTCATGCGCCGTTCGCTCGTCGGGCTCATGCGTGAATGTCTCCCAGTGGGCTTCGCCGAGGTCGAGATCGTCAGCGGCTCGCCCCGCCGCCTGCCGACCGAGCGGGAGCCGCGTGTGGACTCCGAAGCGAATGCCAGATATGTTCAAACTCATTTTGCGGGGCGTCGAGTCTGCGGGAAAGGGGGGGGCGATCCGCTCTGCAGTGGCCGTAATCCGGAGCCGTTGATGACGCCTTTTCAGCACCGCTGCCGAGAGCGGCTGGAGCGCTTGATGGCCGAGCGTGGGCTCGACGCCGTCTTCACCGGGTTGCCGGCTCATCCCGACCGGACGGTCCAGGCCGAGGATCAGTCGGGACATCTGCGAGCCGACGTTGCCGGCCCCCGCGGCGTGATCGAGCTTTACCTTTACCGCCGGGAGGCAGGGTTCAAGGTCGAAGGGAACTGGTACGTGTTCGAGCGGCAGCGGTTCGCGGGTGAGACGCAGTTGCTTGAGGCGCTCGTTCGTGCGCTCGAGCCATGGTTGGCGTAATGGGAGATCGCGGCTTCGTGAGCGACGGTCCACAAGGCGAGGAGCTGAGCGACTTTCGGCCCAGCGCGGAACAGCGGCCGACTATTCGTGTCTTCGATTCGGGGCCTGGCCCGCTGCGGGCCGTGCCGGTCTTTCTCGTGATCAACGCGGTCGTTTTCCTCGCTTGGATGCTCTCGTCCGGATACCCCTCGCTGCGCGAGTTGCTCAGCGTTCACTTTCTCGTCAGCAGCACCAGAATAGAACACGGTCTGGTCTGGACGTTGGTCACCGCCGCGTTCTCGCACTACATGCTGGTGCACTTGCTGATCAACATGGTCGTGCTGGTGAGCTTCGCTTCACCTCTCGAGCGGCTGTTGGGCGCGCGGAAGTTCGTCGGTTTCTATCTGCTCGCCGCGATCGTTTCTTCGGCCAGCCACTGCGCCGTTTCGACGCTGCTTTTGGGTGACAGCGACGTCTCGGCGCTGGGCGCCTCGGGGGCCGTGGCGGGTGTCCTGCTGGCCTTCGCCCTGCTGTATCCGCATCATCGCATCCTATTGTTCGGCATCATCCCGTTGCCGGCGTTGCTTGGCGCGCTCGCGTTCGTGGCGCTCGATCTGTGGGGACTGATCGCCCAGGGCCGAGGCGGGGGGCTTCCGATCGGGCACGGGGCGCATCTGGGCGGGGCTCTGACCGGGGCCCTGTTCTACGCTTTCTACCTGCGTCCTCGTCGCCGGCGCGTGATGCGACTGTAGTGGCTCAAATCGTCACGCCCAGGCGGTTGCGAAGCAGCAAGGCGAATCCGATCGACAGAATGAAGAACGCCACCAGCCAGTGGACGTGCCAGCCGAATAGACTGACCGTCCGGTCTGGGTAGGCGATCTCGATCGATCGTATCGGACTGTCCTTCGGCAGCGGCGGTTCCGCCGGGAAGATGATCTGGCTGAGAAAACTCGCGTCGGGCCGGATCGGCGAACGCGAGACGATCTCGTCCGAGACGTCGAGGTGCTTGGTGTACTTGCGCCCATTCATCGAGAAAGCGAGGTTGAACCGGCCGGCTCTTTCGACCCCGATGCGCCAGGCGAGTTCGGACAGGGCCGGTGCCCAGACGGGGCTCGCTTCGATGCGCACGCCGTCGGGCGCGTCGAGGGTGAGTGCGGGACGGCCGCCGCTCGCGAGCACGCGAGAAT
>CP070706.1:3149887-3157777 GCA_020350085.1 Acidobacteriota bacterium | reverse complement strand
CGCCCGCAATCATCCGCAGCACCATCGAGCGCGGGTCCTGCGCGCCATAATCTTGCTTGACCATGCGTGCCCACAGGCGACGCCCAGCACGGAACTTGGCGATCTGCTCGAGAAAGTTGCCGTGAATGTCGAAGTTGAACGACAGGCGGCTGGCGAACTCGTCCACGCCGAGCGGGCGCTCGATGACGTGGTCCATGTACGCCTTGGCGATCAGAAACGCGTAGGCCATCTCCTCGTGTGGCAGAGCGCCGGACTCGCGGATGTGATAACCGCAGACGCTGACGGGACTGTACTTCGGCAGTCGGTGCGCGCAGAACTCGATCGTGTCGCCGATCAACCGGATCGACGGCTCGACCGGAAAGACCCACGTCCCGCGCCCCACGTACTCTTTCAGGATGTCGTTTTGCGCCGTGCCGCGCAGAGAAGAAAGCTCGTAGCCTCTCTTCTCGGCCATCGCGAAGTACATCGCCATGATCACGGCCGCCGAGCCGTTGATCGTCAGCGAGACCGTGATCTTGTCGAGATCGATCCCCTCGAACGCCTGCTCCATGTCGAGCAGCGAGTCGACGGCCATGCCGACGCGACCGACCTCGGCTTCGGCCGCCGGGTCGTCGGAGTCGAGGCCGATCTGCGTCGGAAGATCGAAGGCGACGTTCAGGCCGGTCTGACCGTTGGCGATCAGCCATTTGAAACGCTCGTTCGTCTCGCGCGCGGTTCCGAAACCCGAGTACTGACGCATCGTAAATGGCCGCTTGCGGTACATCAGGGGATGGATGCCGCGCGTAAACGGATACGCGCCCGGCTCACCGATGGCGTTCCATCCGCCCGACGCCTCGACGTCCTGCGCCCCGTAGACCGGCTTGACCTCGATACCGGACTCGAGCACCGCGGGTCGCAGGCCGGACTTGCTCTCAGCACTCAAGGCGTGTTCTCCCGAATGAACGCAGCAATCTCCTCGAACGACGAGCCGGTCGGGAAAACGCCGCGAAAGCCGAGCCGGCGCACCGCATCGCGGTCCTGTTTCGGCAGCACGCCGCCCGCGAGCCACAGCTTGTTTTCGAGCCCGGCCGACCTCAGGTTGTCGGCCAGCTCGCCGAGCAGCGGCAGGTGTGCTCCGGACAGGATCGACACGCCGATCGCGTCGACGTCCTCTTGAAGGGCGGCCGCGGTGATCTGCGCAGGGTTTTTTCGCAGACCGGTGTAGATGACCTCGAAGCCGCGCTCCATCAGCGCCCGGCAAACGACCTTGGCCCCGACGTCGTGACCGTCGAGACCGAGCTTGGCGATCAGCACGCGGGTCATCCGCAGAGCTCCTTGCCGATGATCAGCTTGAGGATCTCCGACGTGCCGCCGCCAATCAACGTGAAGCGGACGTCGCGCAAGTGTCGCTCGACCGGGTACTCCTCAGCGTAGCCGTAGGAAGCGAGCACCCGCGCCGCGGAGTCGCAGACGGAAAGGCCGGTCTCGGAAGCGAACAGCTTCGCCATCGCCGCCTGCTGGCGGTTCGACAGGCCCTGGTCTTCTCTCCACGCGCCGTAGTGCACGAGCCTGCGCGCGGCTTCGAGCTGGGTCGCCATCTCGGCGAGCCGCATCTTGACCGCTTGGAAGGCGCGGATCGGCCGGCCGAACTGCACCCGCTCGCCGGCGTACTGTAGGGCCGCTTCGAGCGCGCCTTGCCCCGCGCCGACGGCGAGCGCGCCGGTCATCAGCCGGATCTTGTCCAGGATCTCGTCGAGCACGCGCCGGCCTTGTCCTTCTTCGGTCAGCATATAGCGGCCGGGAACGCGGCAATCATCGAGAAACACCTCGGAGGTGACCGAGGCCCGCACGCCCATCTTGGCGATCTTGCGACCGACCGCCAATCCGGGCGTCTCGCGCGGCACGAGAAACGGCGAGATCTCCTCGTCCGAGGTTTTGGCGAACACGGTGAAGAAGTCGGCCACGGGGGCGGACGTGATCCACGTCTTTTGGCCGTTGATCAGCCAGTCGTCGCCGTCGCGGCGCGCGCGTGTCGCGATCGCGGAGAGATCGCTCCCGGCGCCTGGCTCGGTGAAGCAGATCGTGCCCACACGATCGCCAGTCAGCGCGGGCCGCAGAAACTGGTCTCGAATCGCCGCATCGCCGCAGCGGTACAGAAAGTACGTCCCCATCAGCGACTGCATCGTGCAGGCGGCCGCGACCGAAAGTGAGCCTCTCGCCAGCTCCTCGACGACGAGACAGTACGTGACGACATCGTGTCCCGTGCCGCCGACGTGCTCCGGATAGCGCATGCCGAAAAAGCCGAGCTGCCCGACCGCTTTGAACGCTTGCCACGGAAACTCCGCCACCTCGTCGATCTGCCGCGCGTGCGGCGCGATCTTCTCGTCGACGAGACGCCGGAAGGTGTCCCGGATGGCGTCTTGTTCGTCGGTGAGTGAGAAATCCATCAGCTCTGTTCCGTCTCGCCGGCGAGGTCGTCCTCGCTCCTGCCGTAGTGCTTGATGGCGGACCCGCGCGAGATGATGCCGTTTTGGACTTCCTCACGGATCTTCGCCAGCGGCCGCCGGCGGGGATCGCCATAACCGCCGCCGCCGCCCGCGTGCTGGACATAGAGCGTTTGCTTTGGCACGCCCCTGACGAGGTCCTTCGAGGTCAGCTTGCGCCGCCTCCCGTCGGGAAGAACCAGCTCGATCTTGTTCAAGCTCCCGGTTCCACCGCCGGCGAGGCCGAAGGCGGGCTCGACGTCACCGTCGCCAAACGTCACCACGGTCGTCTCGTCGCTGCCGATCAGAAACCGCGTCTCGACACCAAGGCCGCCGCGCCACTGACCCGGACCAGCGGAATCGACGAGGTACTCGTGCTTGACGAGCCGATGCGGGGTCTGTTGCTCGAACATCTCGTAGTCCTGGTCCAGCACGCCTCCCGACGCGTCGATCATGCCGATGTGATCGTAGCCGTCGGTGCCGCGCATCGCGCCGGAGCCGCCCTTGAGGCCCATGAAGCCGATATCGACGAACTTATCTCCCTTGCGCGGATCGATTCCGGTCGTCAAGGCACACAGCAGCTGATTCCAGCCGGCGGTCACGCGCTCCGGGATCACCGGTGCCAGTGCGCGAATGATCGCATCCGCGTTGGGCGGGCAGAGGTGATTGCCGAACGTCGTCGCTGCCGGGTAGGCCGCGTTGAGGATCGTACCTTCGGGGATAACGATCTCGATCGGCTCGACCATCCCTTCGTTGTGAGGAATGTCGGGGTTGACCATTTGCAGGAAGGTCAGGATCGTCGCCGAGGCCGACGAGGTGTACGTGCCGTTGACGAAGCCGGGCGTCTGCGGGTCCGTAGCGCTGTAGTCGAACTTGATCCGGCCGTCCTCGACGGTGATCTCGACGCGGATTTGGTAAGTCGATCCGGTGTTCTTGCCGTCGAAGTAAACCGTCGCCTGTCCCCGATACGTCCCTGCTGGAATCGTGCGGATCTCGGCTTCCATCAGCTGCTTCGTCGAATCGAACAGGTGCTGCTTGACTTGCTCGAACGTCTCTCGGCCGTACTTGTCGATCAGAGCCACCAATCGCCTCGCACCGACCACACAGGCGCCCATCTCGGCCTTCATGTCTTCCCGTACGATGTCGAGCCGGATGTTGGCGAAGATCAGGTCCCACACGTCGCGGCGCAGCTTGCCGCGCTCGACGACCTTGACCGGCGGAATGCGCAGCCCCTCTTGCCAGACTTCCGTCGCTTCCGGGTTGTAGCCACCCTGCACCGCGCCGCCGATGTCGGCCTGGTGCCCTTTGGCGGCCGACCAGCCGACCAGCACGCCGTCGTGAAAGATCGGCTTGTAGACCGCGACGTCATTCAGCTGATTACCGAGCGAGAACACGTCGTTGTGAAACACGACGTCACCGTCATGAATGTCGTCTCCGAAGTACTCGCGGATGTGCTTGCACACCGGAGCGAGCGAGAAGGAAAGAATCGGCAGGTTCTCGGTCTGCTCGAGCATCCGTCCATCGGCGTCGTACAGGCCGGTGACGAAGTCCTTCGCCTCGCAAAGGATCGGCGAACGCGTCGTGCGTTGGAGCGAGATGGACATCTCGTCCGTGATCGACTTGAAGGCGCGCGCGAAAACACTGGCGAGAATCGGATCGATCATGGCAGTCGCCTCCGCAAGGACTCCGGCAACGAGTCTTCTCGCCCGCGGCGGTAAACGAAAAACGAGCCAAGGGGGTCGACGATCAGGTCGAAGCTGGCGCTGACGAACAGCGTCGTGTTGAGCTGCTCGACCACGGCCGGGCCGCGGAAGTGATGGCCGTGGCGCAGCCGGTGACCGTCGAACACCGGCAGGGGCCGGAAGTCTGCGTCCTCGGGCACCCAGACGGAACGCTCACCCTTGGCGGCGCCGCTCGGATCCGCGCCGTCGTAGCTCTCAGCGCGCAGCTTCGGCTTTTCCGTCACCCCGATCGCCCGGGCGCGCAGGTTGATCAGCTCGAGCGGCGTCTTTTCCTCGGCGAGCGCATAGCCGTAAACGCGCAGGTGCTCGTCGTGAAACCGGTCCTCGAGGTCGTCGAGCGGCAGAAGCGGCAGCGCGACCTCGTGGTATTGGCGCACGTAGCGCAGCTCCGCTTCGATGTCGATGCGGATCCGCTCTTCGGGGATGTTCTGCTCGAGGAGAGTGGCCCGACCGCGCCTGGCGAGCGCTTCGGCTTCGGCCAGAAGTTCCTCGCGCGTGAGTTCTCCGAGGCGCGCGATGCGGCTCTTGACCACATCGTGCTTGAGATCGGTCATCAGCATGCCAGCGGCGCAGAAGATCGACGAGTCGCGCGGCACGATGAACAGCGGCAGCTCGAGCTCGGTGGCGATCGCGCAGGCATGATTCGGGCCGGCACCGCCGGCGACGACCATCGGGAACTCGCGCGGATCATAGCCGCGACGGATCGTGACCTCACGCACACCGGCGGCCATGTTGGCGTCGACGACCCGCGCAAGGCCAGCGGCCGCTTCGGCGACCGACAAGCCGAGTGGCTCGGCGATCTTGCTTCCGATCGCTCGCGCGGCCGCTCGCTCATCGAGCGGCATGCGACCGCCGGCGAAAAAGGCGGGGTCCAGTCGGCGCAGCGCGAGATCGGCATCCGTGACAGTCGGCTCGCTGCCGCCCTTGCCGTAGCATGCCGGTCCGGGATCGGCGCCGGCGCTGCGCGGGCCGACGCGCAGCAGCCCTCCTTCGTCGAGCCAGCCGATACTCCCGCCGCCGGCGCCGATCGTGACGATGTCGAGCATCGGCAGGGCCAACGAGTAGCGGTTGACCTGCCCTTCGGTGATGGTCAGCGCTTGGCCGTCACGGATCAGCGCGGCATCGAAGGACGTCCCGCCCATGTCGACGGTCAGGCAGTCGCGGATTTGGTGCTGCTCGGCAAACGCGAGCCCGGCGCTCGGGCCAGCAGCCGGGCCGGAGAGCAGCGTCACGGCCGCGTGATCACGCGCCACCTGCGGAGCCACTACGCCGCCGTTGGACTGCATGATCAGCAGCACGCCGCAAAAGCCGATCTCGCTCAGGCGCGTGGTCAAGCTATCGAGGTAGCGGCTGAGTACCGGACCGACGTAGGCGTTGAGCACCGTGGTCGACACACGCGGATAGAAGCGAATCGACGGCAGGACCTCGGTCGAAACAGAAACGTACGTATCCGGCAGCCGGTCTCGCACCATCTCGGCGGCCCGTTGCTCGTGCTCGGCGTTGGCGAACGAGTTCATGAAGCAGATCGCGATCGCCTCAGCCTTTTCGTTTGCCAGCAGCTCGATCGCTTCGGCGACGTCCTCCACCGCAAGCGGCTCGATCTCGCGACCTGCGTAATCGAGACGACCGCGCACGGGCCGGCGTAAATAGCGGGCAACGAGCGGCGGAACGTTGGTGTAACGGTTGTTGTACTGCTGCTCGCGAATGCCGCGGCGCATCTCCAGCGCGTCGCGAACTCCCTCCGTGGTCAGAAGACCGGTCTTGGCGCCTGCGCCGGTTAAGACGACGTTCGTCGTCACGGTCGTGCCGTGGACGATCGTCGAAACCCCGCTCGCGAAATCGCGCAGGCTCTGGCCGCGTTCGCGCGCCAGCTCCTCGAGCCCATGCAGCAGCCCGATCGAAGGATCCTCCGGCGTGCTGAGCACCTTTCCGACCTGTATCTCGCCCGCATCGTCTGCGACGAGAAAGTCCGTGAACGTGCCCCCCACGTCTACGCCGACCTTCATGACGCCCTCACCTCGTGGATCGCGTGTTGGCCCAGGCTGAACGCTTTACGATTGACCTCTCTGAACGGGGGATGCACCGCCTCGAGCATCGCGTCGAGCAGACGCTCGGCGGGAAAAGACAGCAGCCCAGAGCCGGCCAGCAATCCCAGCATCACGGCATTGAGCGAACGAAACGAGCCGGCCCTGTCCGCCAGCGAGGTGGCGTCGAGCGCCAGCAGGCTTCCAGCGGCATCGCGCAGCGGATCGAGCAGCGAGGAAAGGGCGGGGTAGGGCCGGCCGGTACTCTGGAGCGAGCTCGGCAGCAGCGGCCGCGTGTTGACCAGCGCCGCCGTGCGCTTCGAGATCTTGGGCAAAGCCCTGAGCGCTTCCATCGGCTCGAACGCGAGCAGAACGTCCGCCATGCCGCTGGGAATCTCCGGCGATCGCAGCCCGCCGAGCCCGACCGCGGATTGGACCGAGCCGCCTCGCTGCGACAGGCCGTGGATTTGAGCGACCGTCATCTCCAGCCCCTGCGCGTCGGCCGCATCTCCGAGCCAGCGTCCAGCGGAAAGCACGCCCTGGCCGCCGACGCCCACGAGCAGGATGCGCTGCCGACCGCTCACGCCTCGTCCACCGCGTAAATCGCCCCGTTCGGACAGAGCGTCACGCACACGCCGCAACCGTTGCACAGCAGCTCGTCGATGACGATCTGACCGTCTTCCTCGCGAAACGCCGGACAGCCGAACAGATCCGTGCATGCCGAGCAGGAACGGCACATCGCACACAGCAGGCAGCGCGCGGCTTCCTCGCGGGCCTGCTGCTCGGTGAGCGGGACGACGACGTCGTCGTGATCAACGGCACGCTCGGTGGCGGCGCGCAGGCCGGCCCGGTGCGATGGCTCCGCGCTGAGCGTCTGGGGCACGTAGAAGGACAGCCCCGTGGGATCGACGAACTCCATCGGTGCCACGACCGCACCTTCGGGCGCCAAGTGGAGGTCGATGCCGAACGCGGCGCGGCGTCCGTCCGCAATGGCGTGGATCACCGTCTTCGGCCCGGGCGTCACGTCGCCGCCAGCGAAAACGCCTGCCATCGACGTCTTCGCCGTCTCCGGATCGACCGCAACGAACCCGTCCTCGCTCATCTCGAGCGCCACGTCGAGGCACGTCAGATCCGGCCGCTGGCCGATGGCGGCGACGACCAGATCGGCCGCTAGGTCGGTCTCGGTGCCGGCAACGACCACGGGGCTGCGGCGACCACTCTCGTCGGGAGGTCCAGGCTCGGTGGCAACGACGCGCAGCCCCTCGACACGCTCCGTGCCGAGGACTTCGAGCGGGGCCCGGCGGGTCAGGATCTCGACGCCCTCAGCGGCGGCTTCGTCCACCTGCTCGGGATGGGCCGGCATCTCCTCGCGGCTGCGGCGGTAAACGATCGTCACCGAGCCGGCGCCGAGGCGGACGAGAGTCCGTGCCGCATCGACGGCCGCATCGCCGCCACCGACGACCAGAGCCTGCTTTCCGCGAGCATCGAACGGCTGACGGTGATGGTTCGGTCGCAGCAGATCGAGCGCATCGACGTTGCCTTCGAGCCGATCCCCCGCCACGCCGAGATTCTTTCCGGTCATGGCACCGATGCCGAGATAGACGGCATCGAAGCCGTTTTGGAGAAGACCGCTCAGCGTCACGTGACGGCCGAGGCGCACGC
>CP070706.1:3139364-3149787 GCA_020350085.1 Acidobacteriota bacterium | reverse complement strand
ACGATCGAAGAGGTCGCGCGCACCGGCATTCAGATCTACTGCGAAGGTGGCGCGGGTGAGTCGTACGGCAACAAGCTGTTCGACAACGCGGTTCACAACGCCCAGTTCGACGGCATGAACCTGACTGAGTTCTGCGATGATCATCTCGTCGTCCGAAATGTCGTCACGCACTGCATCTTCGACGGCATCAAGATCGGCGGGGACTTCAACTACATCTTTCAAAACCACATCACGTCGAACTTCATCAGTGGAGGAAGCTTCGGTCTGGTCTTTCTGGCCACGGCAGACGGCAACTCTTACAGCCAGAATATGGCTCGCAACAACAATGTGGACTTTGCCGATTTCGGAGGAGGCTTTTATCCGAACAGCTCGTTCGTGGACAACATGATCGCGGGACCGCCCCCCATGTGATCTCCCGAGCTTCGAAACTCGATAGGAGGGCCATCATGAGAAGGCTAATGCTGGCGCTCGCGGTGCTCGGGATGGGCAGTCCACCGGTTGTCGCGATCTCGTTTTACTTCTCGCCGGACGTCGCCACCAAGGATTCCTCCGGAATGACGGCGCTCGACTTTCTCGCGTGGGACATCGTGCGTGACGACTCTGGTGCGTACAGCGTCGCCGTGACGCTGCCAAGCGGGACGCCGATCGACGCCGTGTTCCGGATGAATGTCGGAGACTGGTTGATCTCCTTCGAGGCGCCGACCGACCTCGGCGGAGCGACGTACGAACCGCGCGACGTCGTCCGCTTCGACGGACTTGCCTACTCGCTGATGTTCGACGGTTCCGCCCGGGGTGTGCCGATCACCTCGAGCGTGGACGCAGTCCTGCTCGTCGGCGGCGACGATGGCGACATCGTCCTCAGCTTCGACGTGCCGACGACGATCGGGGCGAGCACCTACGAGCCCGCCGATCTGGTGCGCTACGACAGCGCCACGGGCTTCAGCTTGTTCTTCGACGCCTCGGTCGCCACCCCGCCGGTGCCGATCACCAGCAACGTCACGGGAGCCGACACCCGACACGGACTGACGATCTTGACGTTCGATGTGCCGACGACGTTGGGAGCGACGACGTACCTGCCCGGAGAGCTCGTCAGCTGGGACTCTTCGCTGCCCGGCTTCGCGTCGTTCTTCTCCAGTGCAGGCTGGCCGCTGAGCAGCCGCGTGGACGGTCTGGCGTTCCTGGCCGCACCGGGCGCGATCCCACCGACGATGACGGTAGCGATGTCGATGATCACTGCCGGAGATCTGACGATCAGCTGGCAGGCGAGCTGCTCGGTGGGTGGCGAGGACTATGGGGTTTACGAGGGCAGCATCGGGACGTGGTACAGCCACACCACGATCGACTGTGCGGACGCAGGTGGAGACAGGACGGAGGAGATCACTCCCGGGACGTCGGATCATTACTACCTGGTCGTGCCGATGAACCCGAACGACGAGGGCTCGTACGGGACCGACTCGGCAGCCGCAGAGCGGCCCGCGGGGAGCCCCTCCGTCTGCCGGACGACGCAGGAGCTCGAACCCTGTCCGTGGCGCCGGCGCACCGGCCTGCTCCACCGGTGCCCCCACCCTGCCGCATCGGACGAGGATAGAGCACCCGGAGCGGAGATCCGTCTGCCCGCGAGTGGCGATGGCCACGACCGTCTCTCGGTCGGCCACGCTTCGCTCGTCGTGTCCGAATTCAGGCTTCCATCGCCCGCTGATGACCGGTTCGATTCCTCGCCAACACTGGCCCTTCCACGAGATGGATCACGGCACGAGGTCTGCAACGCCTCGCTGATGACCGCGCCGGAGTGCCGGTCCGGGATGCTCGGACTCGGACCGGCAGAACGGGCACTTACCTCCGCCGTTGAGAGGAGGGCCGCTTTCGGAACCGGCAAGGGAGGTTCGATGAGCCGAGCTGCAGGTACGGGAGACGAGACGGGATCGGTCAACGAGCGCTCAGGCCGCCGTGGGCCGCTCGCGGAAGCTTGTCCGAAGCGCGCGAGAAGCCACTCGCGTAGGTGTGCTGGATTCACCCTCGTGGAGCTGCTGATCGGCGTCGCCCTGATCGGGATTCTGGCCACGGTTGCGATGTCGAGTTCTCTCAACGGTCTTCAGCGCTCTCGGCAAATGAGCACGATGGCGAGCCTGCACTCGCTCGGGACTGTCATCGAGTCGTACTCTATCGACAACGCTCGCTATCCCACGGCGAGCAACATCACGGAGCTGATCGACTCGATCGTTCCGGTCTACATGAAATCGTCTCCGTCCTAGCCCGGGCTAGGACGCTTGGGGTCATGACTTCATCGGCGCGGCCTTTGCAGCACGAGGTGATGGTGCACCAGCGGGCCGTGGATCAGCCGCTCGGCAAAGCGCGTCTCGAAACCCGCTAGACGAAAGGCTCCGCGAATCTCATCGGCGGTGTAGAGACCGTAGCCTCGCGCGATGGGTTGCAGCAGCTTCTTGACGAACCGCGGAAACGTCAGATCGAGCCAGATGAGATGACCGTGCGGTCGCAGGACACGGCGGATCTCGGCGACGGCACGCGACCAATCGGGAATGTGGTGGAAGACGTTCTGGGAAACGACGAGGTCGAAGCTCTCGTCTGCGAAGGACAGCGCCGCCGCATCCTCGACGCGGAAGCGCAATCGTTCGGTCTCGGGGTGGAGCCGTCGTGCGAGCTCGATCTGCGCCCGGTCGAAGTCTGTCCCTGTGACCGTCATGCGGTAGATCTCGGCAAGCCTTGCCGCCACGCCGCCGGTTCCGCTGCCTATCTCCAAAACGTCCCTTGTCTCGTCGATACGAAGCTCGCCCAAACGCTGGCGCACCCGCTCGAAGTTTCTCGCGGCTTTGCGCTCGCGATTGACGAACCACTTCTCCAGGCGTGACATGTTCATCGCGGGCGGATTATCCGATGCTTTCCGCGGGGCCAGGGTCAGTGGTGAGCCGGTCACCCCGCCGGTGGTCAGCATCCGTCGCTGAGCGGTTGACGGCGGCTCGTTCGCCGGCACGATCATCAGTTTCCGAGAGGTCCTGTCTGCGCTGAGAGGTCGCGCCGACGCGATGCCGACGCGCGGCGCCCTGAATCTCGCCGCGATCAGCCTGTCGGACGTGCGACGAAAACACAGACGGCCACCGCAGAATCGGTGGCCGTCTCGTCTCCTTCGCTGCTGAAATCGACGCTTCGAGCGTTCTACTCGACCTTGGCGTACTGAACGAACGAGCTCGGCTGCCCGTTCTCGAGCACGATCTCGACCGGATCATCGAGGCGCAGTGCCACGACGGCGCCAGCCTCGATCTCGACGGGATCGCCGGGGTTCTTCGCAGCGATCGCGGTTCCGACGGCGGCACCGAGCACGGCACCGATGAGCGTCCCTTTGCTCTTGTCACTCTTTTTCAGCAGGCGGCCGAGAAGAGCCCCGCCGGCGGCCGCGCCGCCGATCGTCGCCGCGTCCTTGCCGCCTTGGCTCTTGCCTGCCTCGGCGAACGTCGCGTTGACGTTCGTGATGTCACCCGAGGGAAGCCTCAGCTGCTTGAAGTGCAGTGCCAGCTGGGCGGTGCCGCCGATCTTCTTGCTCGGGACAACTTCGCTCACCTCACCGAGCACCTCGGAACCGGCCGGAATGGCGAGCGCCCCCTCGGCAAAGAGATCGCGCGTCACGCGGGCGACGAACGGATCGCCGACCTGGCTCGTCTCGCTCGAGAGCCGGCTGTTGAACTCGACGTCCATCTCGGTCGCCGCCGGCACGGTCACGGTGATCGCCTCCGGGGCGGCGGTCGTGATCGCTGCGGGAGTCGCCCGGGTCTCGAACGCGGAGCTCGATGTCGTCGGTGTGTTCGACGATGGCGCGGCCGGCTTCGTCGTGTTCTTCGTCAGCGCCGCCTCTCGCCGGGCGAGCTCTTGCTCTTTTTTCGCTAGCTCTGCGGTGCGTAGCTCCATCTCTCGCTCGGCAATCTCCCGCTCCTTGGCTTCGAGCTGTGCCGCTTTCTCCTGCGGCGTGAGCTGTTCGTCCGCGACTGGAGAGAGAGTCTCTCCATACTCTTCTGTCGCCACCTGGTCCGCTGCCGGACCGCCGCTACAAGCGGCAAGCAGGAGTACGGCTCCCGCCACGAACACGCTCGCCGCTGCCTTCCATTGCCTCGTCTTCATCCATGCCCTCACGCGGGCGGGCTCTCGCGGCTGGGGTGGCCCAGCCGACGTCCGCCCTCTCAGCCCGGCTGCTCGGACCGCGGCCGGAGCACCTGTTCTAAAGCTCGTCTCGCGCTGCCGACCGAAGGCTCGAACTGGACCAGCGATCAGCGCGCGCCACGCAAAACCATCGTCCGAACGAGAGACGTGGTGCCGGTCGCCCCCCCCGAGCCCTGATGGCAAGTGGGGGCGCTGGCGAACGGACGCCCCTTTTCGTGACATTTTCGATCTTAGGGCCGCGAAACGACCCACGGCAAGATTGCCCTCTCGTTCGACGCCACTGCGGCCGGGCGTCGTGAGCCCAGCGTGTCGGGGTCGGGAGAGAAACAGACCCCTACGCCCGGGCGAAGTCCCTCGCCTGTCCGGCCAGCTCAGATCAAGGGTCAGATCAGGGGCTCGACGGCGATTGCTGACAGGCGCGCACGCAGTTCCAGGCCACCGTGTTGGCAATGCTGACGCAGTGGCGCCAATCCCTCCGCGCGGCAAAGCGCTCGATGTTGGCTCTGCGCAGACAAAGTGCCTTCTCGACCGGCTTCGTCGCCCCGGAAAGGCACTCTTCGAGCTCGGCCTCGATGCGTGCGGTCGCTGCGGCAAGCTGCTCGTCGCACTCCTCGCGATCAGCGCGCCACTGGTCGCGGCACTCCTTGATGCACTCGGACACCTGAGCCGAAGCCGGCTGCGCGGTGAAGAGGACCGGCACAAGTGCCAGAACGAGACCCGACGGAATGACGAACCGCCTGCTCAATACTGTTCGCACTGTTCGGCTCATGACTCTTCCACCTTGCCCGCGAGCGTCCAGGCCTATCGACCGCACCCACTGCCCGTAACCATACACCGATCGGTCCCCGCCGACCGCACGGATTGGGATTCTGTGCGCCGTTGCTCGTCCGCTACCGGGTTGTCACGCGGGGCGCGGGAGTCTCGTTGGACCTGCCGCGATCCGATGCGAACGCTGCCGAAAAGGAGGCGGCCCGCGCACGACAGCCTGCGACGCTTTCGCAGGCCGCGGATCACCGCTCGCGAGCGGTGACGCTGACGATCTTTCCGTCTTTCATGTGCACCACGCGCTCAGCACGCGCCGCGACGTCTCTCTCGTGCGTCACGAGCAGGATCGTGTTCTCCTGCCGGTGCAACTCGTCGAACAGCTGAAGTATCTCCTCCGTGGTCTCGCTGTCGAGGTTTCCGGTCGGCTCGTCGGCCAGCAGAATCGCCGGATCGTGAATCAGCGCGCGCGCCACCGCAACGCGCTGGCGTTGACCTCCGGACAGCTCGTTCGGCCGATGATCGAGCCGATCGCCGAGACCTACGAGACGCAGCACTTCGCTCGCGCGCTGGCGGCGCTCGCGGGCCGGCATGCGCGCGTAGACCAGTGGCAGTTCGACGTTCTGAAGCGCGGTCAAGCGCGGCAGCAGATTGAAGGTCTGAAAGACGAAGCCGATGCGCTCGTTGCGGATCGCGGCCAGTGCGTCGTCATCGAGCTGACTGACCTCCTCACCCGCCAAGCGGTACGAGCCCCGCGTCGGCGTGTCGAGGCAGCCGAGCATGTTCATCAGCGTCGACTTGCCGGATCCCGACGGTCCCATCACCGCGAGATACTCCCCGCGGCGCACGTGCAGAGAGACGCCATCGAGCGCCCGGATCTCGGTCTGTCCCATCTGGTAGAGCCGCGCCAGGTCGGTGATCTCGATGACGTACTCGCTCTCGCCAACGACGCTCGGCTGGACGGCCATGATGCCCTCTCGTTCCGCACGGCCAGGCGTGCCCGACGAGAGCCGGGCGCTGGCTCAGCGAGCCGGTACACGGACTGTGACGATATCGCACGCCCCGGATCGCACAAAACCGACCCCGACCCGTTGCCGCCGGGTTCGTCGGAGCTCAGCTGAGTCGATCTGTCATGATGGCACCCCGTGATGACACCGAGAGGCTCTTCGCACCGGCGCACCATCGGCATCCACTGCCGGCGCTGCAGGACGCTGCTTTACCGCTACCACAAGGGCGGTACCGGCGGGCTGGTCAAGTGCTTCGTCGAGCGGATCACCGAAGACCGCACGACGGGTGATCTGCGCTGCCCGAGCTGCGGTCAACAGTTCGCGCGACGGCGCATGATCGGCGGCAAGCCCGCGCACAAGATCATTCAGGGCAAGGTCTTCACGCGCGGGATGACGCGCAAATGAGCAGGGGTGCATTTCTCGCGCTGCTCATGTATAACCGCGGTCGCTTCTGCCGAGCCAAGGAGGATCCAGCATGGCGGTCAAGCGGTCGCTGTTCGACAGTGGAAGAGACGGTGCGTGGCGCGATCTCGGCCTGCTCTTGTTGCGCCTGGGGTTTGCCGGCTCGATGTTGCTCAACCACGGCTGGGGCAAGCTAGTCAACTTCGGCAATCTGTCGGCGAAGTTTCCCGATCCGCTCGGCGTCGGAAGCGCCGCCAGCCTGGTGCTGGCCATCTTCGGTGAAGTGATCTGTGCCGTCGCGGTCGTTTTCGGTTTTCTCGGCCGGTGGGCCGCGATCCCGATGGCGATCACCATGGCCGTCGCGTTCTTCATCGTTCACGCCGCCGATCCGTTCCGCGAGAAAGAGCTTGCCCTGGTATATCTGCTCGCGTTCGTCGCGCTGGCGCTGGCCGGCCCCGGTCGCTTCTCGCTCGACAGGCTGATCGGCCGGCGCTGAGCGGCGGGCGGACCGGATCGCTCCCTCGTCGCTGACAGCTCTGTCACCGCGCGACCACCGGCGCGCCGAGTCGGTGCGGAAACTCGACAACAGCTACTTACGAGACTTCCAAAGGCACGAGCTCGAACCGGCCGACGTCGACCAGGCCGTTGCTGGTGATTCTCAACTCCGGTATGACAGCCAGCGGCAAGAAGCTGAGGATCATGAACAAGTTCTCGTGCGGGGAGCCGGTCTGCCGGACCATCTGTTGGAGCTTGCGGTAGTGGGCGACCACCTCGGCAATCGGCTTGGCGGACATCAGTCCCCCGACCGGAAGTGCCAGCTCTCCGGCCGCTTCGCCGCTTGCGTCGCCCGCGTCTCCTCCGACGGCGGCGAGACCGCCACCCAGCTCGACCAGCCGATTCGCCACGCGGGCCATCGACTCGTCGTCTACGCCGGCGACGACGAGGTTGTGGCTGTCGTGGGCCACGGTCGACGCCACCGCGCCGCGCTCGAGGCCCAGTCCACGGACCAGCCCGACGCCGATCGCCCCCGTGCCGTGGTGGCGCTCGATCACGGCGATCTTGGCGATGTCGCGCTCGGGGTCTGCGTGTAAGCGGCCGTTTTGAAGCGGCAGCTCGTGCGTTTCTAGGGCCGTCGGCAGCTGCTTGGGAACGATGCCGATCACGCGCACGGTCGCCGTCGGACCTCTCGTACCAACGTGCAGAGAGAAGTCGTCGGGCCTGATGAGACGAGCGATTCTGACCGTCTCGAGCAACCCACCGTAGTTCCACGCAACATCTTCCCCGAGATACTCCCCAGCATCGACGACGAGCTGGCCGCCGCGTAGGACCTTGTCGACATCGAGTCGCTCGAGCGAGTCGAAGACGACGATGTTCGCTCGCCGACCCGGCGCGAGGGTGCCGATTCCGGGCCGGTCATGAAACGCGAAGAAGCGTTCGAAGTAGCGGCCGGGCTGGACCGTCGCGAGCGCGATCGCCTCGAGCGTCGCTTCGACGAGTTCGAGGCCGGCGTGCTCGCGCAGCAGCTCGCGCGCGCGGCGCACGGTGCGGTCCATGTGACCCTGTTCGGCGAGCTCGATCGGAGCGATGTCGTCGCTGCAGAGCATAAACCCGTCGAGATCGCGGGTCTGCTGCAACACTCCCGGCAAGATCCGATCGAGATCCGCCGAGAGCGTCGAGTAGCGCATCGCGACGTACATGCCGAGGCGGCGCTTCTCGAGCGCCTCTTCCGCTTCGCTCGACTCGTGATCGCCCATGATGCGAACGACGCCGTCGTCACGGCCGTTCGAGACGTAGCGTCGAAGGTCCTCGCCCGAGACCCGCGGGCTGTGACCATCGACGATCTTGCCGAGCTCGAACACCAGCTCGACCTTCTCCCGCGCGTCGCCTTTGCCGTGGATGATGCCGGGAAAGTTCATCATCTCGGCCAGACCGTAGACCCCCTCGTGGCCGATGAGTGCTCGGATGTCCTCGACGCCGATCGTCGCGCCGGCCTGCTCGAGCGGCGTGGCCGGCACGCACGAGGGCACGCCGACGAAAATGTCGATCGGTGCCTGCTTCGCCTGTTCCAGGAACATCTTTATCCCGGTCCGGCCCGCGACGTTGGCGATCTCGTGCGGATCGACGAACACGGCGGTCGTGCCGTGACGCACAGCGTTGCGAGCGAACTCGAGCGGCGTGAGCATGCTGCTTTCGATGTGCAAGTGTGCGTCGATGAGCCCGGGTGCTACGTAGCGCCCCGTCACGTCCAGCGTTCGGGCGCCATCCTCTTCCGCGCGGCCACCGACCGCGACGATGACGTCGTTCTCGACGACGACGTCGCCCTCGCGAACCGACTTGTGCTGCACATCGACGATCTTCCCGCCGCGCAGCACGACCTTCCGGCTCGATTCACTCATCGAAATCACCTCTTCAGGTAATGCGACTCGTTGACGGCCACGATGGAGGGCAGCGCCCGCAGCTGCTCACCGGCATCGATACCATAACCGGCAACCCAGCGGTCGGGCACCGAGAAGCCGACGTAATCGAGTCTGGCCTCGGCGCGGGCGGCGCGCGCCTGAGCCGATGGGTCGACCAGCCGCTTTTCGAGCAGCGCACAGATCCGCACTGAGCCGGCCCCACGCGCCACCAATGCGCGCTTGACCGCCAGCAGCGTAAAGCCCTCATCGACCAGATCTTCGACGAGCAGCACGTCGCGGCCCGACAGATCAGCCGGGAGCAGCTCGATGCTGACCTCGCTCGCCACGTCCTTTGCTCCCTTGATTCGCTCGCCAAAACGCGCCGAGCGGACGAATTCGATCTGCAGCTCGGGACCTCCGTTTTCGGCCACCCACGGCCACAAACCGCGAGCGAGATCGGCGGTGAACATGAAGGCGCCTTTGAGCACCGCGATGAGCGTGAGTGATCGCGCCGAGGCGTGATCGCTGAAAACCTCGGCCGCCAGCGTCGTGACCCGCTCGCGCAGCTGGCGCTCCGGTACCAGCAGCGTGTCGACGCGCGGCCGCAGCCAGGCGAGAATGCGCGCCTGCTCCTCGGCGGAGCCGAGCCCCTCGTCGGGCACGTGGATGATCTTGGAACCGTTCATCGGTATCGGTGGCCCTCGCGGCCCTCTAGCGTACCCTCAATCGACCCGCGCGGTCGCGAGGGCGATCTTCGTCCGGGGGGGCGATCGTGAGGCTGCCGAGCCGTTTTCCGGAGGCATGCGAGCGTGTATCATCTCTCCTCTCGCGAGAGAGGAAGTCGATTCCTCCATCAGATGGCCGGGTGCAACAGTCGGCAGGCGCGTGCTGCAGGCACCAGAGCAAACCGGCGTGAACCGGCCCGAACCGGCGTGATAAGGAGTCCAGCGATGGCCAAGTACAAGATCGAGATCGATGGCGATCTGTGCGTCGGGGACGGAGCCTGCTGCGAAGAGGCTCCCAACACGTTCGTCTTGGACGAGGACGAAGTGGCCACGGTGACGGATCCCGAGGGCGATCCTCCAGAGACGATCCTCGAGGCCGCCAAGTCCTGCCCGACCGAGGCGATCATCATCTACGACGCCGAAACGGGCGAGAAGATCTGGCCCGAGTAGCCGCCACGCCTGCGGCCGCGTGATGTTTCGGGAGGGACAGGCCCTCCCTGCTTGGTCAATCCAACGTGGCGCAAGGCCGCCCGCCGAGCGAGCTTTCTGCCCTCCTGAGGTCACATGACCGGCAAGTGAGCTGGTTTGATCGGCGCAGCCGTGAGCGTCCGAGGCAGAGGCGAGGCATCGTCTGCGCGTACAATGCGATCTCGGTGCCGGCTCGGCCGGGCCGCGGGGATGAGAGAGGTCGTTTTGTCTTTTCGTCGAGGCCAGAGAGTGTCTCACTTCGAGCTCGTCGAGAAAGTCGGCGAGGGCGGGATGGGCCAAGTCTGGAAAGCGATCGATACCAAGCTCGATCGGATCGTGGCGATCAAGTTTCTGAACGAGGCCGCCGTCGGTGATCCGCGCCGGTTGGCCAGCTTCGAGGGTGAGGCGAAAGCGATCGCGGCGCTGAGCCACCCGAACATCGTGACCATCTACTCGGTCGAAGAGCACGATCTCCGGCCGTTCTTCGCCATGGAAT
>CP070706.1:3135386-3139264 GCA_020350085.1 Acidobacteriota bacterium | reverse complement strand
CTGTCGTCGTGCGCGCGGAGGGTGTCTATCGGCTTCGCGCATCGGGGTTGAACGGGCTCGAGGGGATGACGGCAGAGAGCAATCCGCTCGTCGTTTCCCCGGATGGCGCGCGCGTGCTGTGGGGTGATCTGCAGATTCACTCGGGCCTTTCGGACGGCACGGGCACGCCCGAGGATCTGTATCGCTACGCGCGCGACGTCGCCGCGCTAGATATCGCCGCGATCACCGACCACGATCACTGGGGCATGCTGCCTCTCGCCACTCACGCCGAGCTGTGGCAGCAGCTTCGCGGTGCCGCCGCGCGCTTTCACGAACCGGGAAGGTTCGTGACGCTGCTCGGCTACGAGTGGACCAACTGGATTCACGGCCACCGGCACGTGCTCTACTTCGAAGACGACGGGGACGTGCTGAGCGCGATCGATCCGCGCTTCGACGAACCGAGCGAGCTGTGGCAGGCGCTTTCCGGCCGGCGGGCGATGACGATCGCCCATCACACGGCCGGAGAGCCCGTGGCAACGAATTGGAACATCGCTCCCGATCCGGCGCTCGAGAGCGTCGTCGAGATCGTCTCGGTGCACGGCAGCAGCGAGGCCCGCGACGCACCGTGGATCGTTCCCGCCGCGCGCGACGGACACTTCGTCCGCGACGCCCTCGATCGCGGCTACCGGCTCGGCTTCATCGGCAGCGGCGACGGACACGACGGCCATCCTGGCCTGGCCCACCTCGGAGCGCAGACCGGAGGGCTGGGGGCGATTCTCAGCGAGGAGCTGACGCGTGAGGCGGTCTACGACGCGCTGCGGGCGCGACGCGTTTACGCGACGAGCGGTCCGCGCATCGTGCTGCGCGTCTCGCTCGGCGGAAGGCGCATCGGCGCGCTGCTCGCAGCTCCTTCCGCCAGCGAGGAGCTCGTCGTGTGGGTCGCGGCTCCCGAGCGTTTGCTCGCGATCGATGTCGTGCGAAGCGGGCAGATCGTCGCCTCGGTCCCCGGCCATGGCCGTCGCGAGCTGTACTTTCGGCGCGAGCTGCACGAGCTACAGCCCGGTGAGTACGTCTACGTGCGCGCTGTCCAGGAAGACGGCGCCTTCGCGATCGCGAGTCCGTTCTTTCTCGAGTGAGAGCCACCGCCCACGACGCGTGGCGGAAATCGCGCCCGAGCGTCCCATCCACCCCGCTCGGCTACCTTGTGTCGCTCGCGCGCCGAGATCGGTCTGCGATCTGCCACGATCTGAGCCGAAGACAGTGATGAAGATTTGAATCTTCTGTGATCGTTTTGCGACGTTTCGCCTTCAGAGTGAGTCCCGTTGGCCAGCGAATCGATCTTCTGGCCAGGGAGGCCACTCATGCACGGTAACATCCTCTCCTTCTTGTTTCTTTCTTTCGCCGTCGCGGTGATCAGCATCTCAGTATCCGCCGCAGGAGGCGTCGTCGGAGCCGTTTACACGATGACGAACGCGCCCGCGGGCAACGAGGTGCTCGTCTTCGATCGCCTCGCCGACGGCTCGGTGCGCTTCTCGGGCGCCTACGACACGGGCGGCCTCGGCTCCGGTGACGGACTCGGCAATCAGGGCGGGGTGGTGCTCAGCCGCAACAAGCGCTGGCTTCTCGCCGTCAACGCGGGCAGCAACGAGCTGTCGGTCTTCGAGGTCCGCCGCGAGGGAATCGTTCTCACGGATGTCGCCGGCTCTGGCGGAGTTCGACCGGTGAGCGTCGCGATCCAGGGCGATTTGGTCTACGTCGCCCACGCCGGCGGCAGCGTCGGGAGCACGGACAGCGTTTCCGGTTTCAGACTCGACAACAAGGGTCGCTTGCTCTCTCTTGCCGGATCATCGAGTCCGTTGAGCGCGCCGGCGACGGGCCCGGCGCAGGTCGGCTTCTCGCCCGATGGCCGTTTCCTGCTCGTCACGGAGAAGGCGACGAGCCGCATCGACGTCTTTCCGGTCGACACGAGCGGCTACCTCGGTACACCGGTCGTCAACAGCTCCACGGGACAGACGCCGTTCGCGTTCGATTTTGGCCCCCGTGACCAGTTGTTCGTCTCGGAAGTTTTCGGTGGGGCGAACGATGCCGGCGCCGTTTCGTCCTACTCGCTTGCCGGCGATGGGCAGCTGTTCGTCATCGACGGCTCGGTTGCGAACACGGAGACGGCTCCGTGTTGGCTCGTCGTCACCGAGGGCAGCCGATATGCCTTTACGACGAACACCCCGGATGACTCACTGTCGGCCTACGCGATCGACTTCGACGGAAAGCTCGAGCTCGTCGATGCGGACGGGCGAACCGGTGAACCGGGACCGGGCACGCGACCGCTCGATATGGACCTCAGCGATGACGGCCGCTTCCTCTACACGCTGAACATCGGCGAGGGCTCGATCAGCACGTTCCGCGTCCTTCCCGACGGCGCGCTCGAGCACCTCTTTGCCGAGGGAGGCGTTCCGAGCGGAGTCAACGGCCTTGCGGCACGCTGAGCCCGACTCGCACCGCTCGCCGGCGACGCGCGGGATCGACCGCCTCCCGCGCGTCGCCGTTTCGCGCCGTACAGTGTTGGCGGCCGGTTACCGCGGACTGTTCTCGCGCCGCTCGAACCGGCTTGTGGGAGCGTCGATTTCTCCCGAGCGCGACGGGCTTCCCAGCCCACACAAGGAGGGAGCTTCGAGGTCTTCGCGGCCCACTTTCGGCCACGCGAACATCGACGCACTCCGTAATAGTCCTGTGATTTCCCCGTGTAATTCTCTCACCGGTGTTCCGGCGCGGAGAGAGCGCTCGAACGTGAGAACTCCGGCGCACGAGCTGCGGACTGCGCCCGATGTGCCGTCCGCCGAAGGGAGAGGAGGAAAGAGACCATGAACAAGATCGAGATATCCGCATCCTCAGCTCACCGAGCGTCTGTCCTCCTTTTCCTAGCATTTGTGAGCTCTGCGGCGGGTATTGCAGCTACGGTGATCCCCGGTGGAGAGGTGGCAGGCCGTTGGGATGCGAGCCGCTCGCCGTACCGCGTGCAAGGAGACATCACGGTTCCGGCAGGTCAAACTCTCACCATCGAACCGGGTGTGGAGATCTTCTTCGAGAGCTGGTACAGCTTGTCGGTCTCCGGCACGCTCGACGCCGTGGGGACCGCAGCCGATCCGATCCTGTTCACAACGGTCGATCCGGACACCCACTGGCTGGGCGTTCGGTTCATCGGCGCGCCGGACGGCAGCCGTTTGACCCATTGCATCATCGAACGGGGCCAGGCCACGGGCGCCGCTCCTCTAGACGGCGGTGGGGGCCTGTACATCGAAGGCTCCGACCCCGTCATCCGCCATTGCACCCTCCGGAACAACTTCGCCAAGCGTTCCGGAGGAGCGATACATCTGGAAGACTCGAGCGCCACGCTCAGCAACAACCTGATCGTCAACAACTCGGTGGGCGCAGGCGCCGGTTCCGCCTTCGGTGGCGCGATCTACATGCGCAACTCGTCCCCGACGTTGACCGGTAACACCATTCGCGAAAACTCGGTGTCGGTGAGCGGCTCGTACAGCACACCGAGCGGGCTCGGCGGAGCGATCTACGCGAGAAGCTCAGATCCAAAACTCAAGTACAACGTGATCACCGACAACGTCGCCTCCGGCCATCTCAACAGCAACGTCCGGGGCGGGGCGATCTACTTCTACTACGGCTCACCGGAACTGATCGGCAACACGATCAGCGACAATCGGGCTGACAACGGTCCCGGCGTCTACCAGATCGCCGAGGGTGGCGCTCTCTATGGCTACTATGCCAACCCGGTGATCGTGAACACGATCGTCTGGAACAATCTTCCGGAAGAGATCTGGATCAAGTCTGGCGGCCCTCCTAACTTGACCGAGATCTCGTACTAGGACGTGCGTGGTGGCTAGTAGGGG
>CP070706.1:3128724-3135286 GCA_020350085.1 Acidobacteriota bacterium | reverse complement strand
CTCGGGTCCTGATCTCGATCTGGCCCCGGCCCTCGATCGCCTGCACCGCGTTGAGAAGCAGATTGAGAAAAACTTGATTGATCGCGCTGGGCCGGCAGACCACCTCGGGAAGCTCGCCGAACGAGCGCACGAAGCGGATTCGGTCCCGGGTCTGGTGCCCGAGCAGCGTCATCGACGACTCGATGCCCGCATGAAGATCGACGCGTTTGCGCGCGCCCTCGTCGACCCGCGTGAACAGTCGCATCGATCGCACGAGCTGCTCGATGCGCCGTGACGCCTCGCAGACGATCCCGACGGCGTTGTCGAGCGATTCGAGCCGCGCTCCGACCGTGCGACTCGTGTGGGCATCGTCCGACTCGGCTGCGGCCTGCCGGAGCTTCGACAGCCCGTGCTCGAGCACTTCGACGCTGGCGATCAGCGCACCGAGAGGAGTGTGGATCTCGTGGGCCAGCGCTGCGGCCATCTGTCCGAGCACCATCGTTCTGTCGCGGGCCATCGCCTCCATTTGGGACTGTCTCAGCCGCGCGAGCAACGTGCGCATCTCGTCGGTGCGCTTCTCGAGCTGTTCGATCTCGGCGGCGCGGCGCGTGATCTCGTGTTCGAGCCGGTCGGCCTCGGCCGCCAGCGTATGCTCGAGACCGAACGTGATCGTGACGTCGCGCACGAATTCGACGACGCCCCACCGGCCGCCTTCGAGCGGCACCCGGGTGAGCGTGACCTCGTAGTAACGGCGCGCGTCGGATCGCTCGCCCTCCGAGCTGGGCGGCGGATCGACGACGACGTGCCAGCGCCTGAGCTGCCCGTCTTCGGCGGTGCGCCACACCCCGCAAGCCGGGCAGTCCGAGCTGCCAGCGCCCGGATCACCGCCGCAGCGATGACCGAGGCCCTCCGGCAGGCTCTCGCGCGCGGCGCGATTGCGGTACAGCACGCGTCCTTCGGCGCCGATCAGCCGCACCGGGTCGGGGTAGGCTTCCAGGGCAGCATCGAGCGGCGCCTGCGGGCAGTCGGGCGCTCGTTCCGTCATGCTCAGAGGATCGCCTTGAAAAGCTGTGCGCGCAGCTCCGCGAGCGCCTCGTCCTTGGCAGCCAGCCCTTCGACTTTATCGTCCAACTCGCGCAGTAGACGACTTCTTTCGGCCGCGTTCTGGAGCACCATGCGCAACTGGGCGTTGTCCCAGGGCTTTTCCAGGTAATAGTACAGACCGACTTCATTGATCGATCGAATCGCATTCTCTTTGTCCGCGTAGCCGGTGAGCAGGATGCGACTGGCCAGCGGTTGCAGGTCGCGCACGCGGGCCAAGAACGTCAGCCCGTCCATCGACGGCATCAGGAAATCGGAAACGACGACGTCGAAGTGGGCCCGCTCCACCTCCACCAACGCCCGCGCGGGATCGACGAACGTGGACACGCTCCACGTGCCGTCGAGATCCAGAACGGCGCGCAGCGTGTCGAGAACGAGCTTCTCGTCGTCGAGAACGAGGATCCTCCCGCCTGGGGCGGACACGTCACGGCTCATCGGCTTCGCTCCCTGTCGTTCGCCACGCCAGCTACCGAGAGCAGTCGCTCGACGAGGTCCTGCACGAGGCTCTTGACGATATCGATGTGCTCGGACAGCACGTCGTAGAACTCCTGACGATCGAGCACGAGCAGGTGCGCATCCTCGTCGGCCACAGCCGTGGCTCGCCGCCGGTGCTCGTCGAACAGGGACCAGGTCCCCAGCGCTTCGCCGGCGTGGGCGACGGCCACCACCGCGCCGTTCTGCTCGAGCCGCACCCGGCCGTCGAGGATGACGAACAGGTCGCCCGGCGGATCTCCCTCGCGAAACAGCACGCTCCCGGCCGCCAGCTGCTGCTCGCGGGAGACGGTGGCGACGTGTGAGAGCTGATCGACCGTGACCGCACGGAAGGCATCGACGCTTCTCAGTGCCAGCGCGCGTTCCACGAGTGTCATCGTCGCGGCGACCATTCCGTGCTCTTCCGTCCTGCCCTTCCGTCAGCTCCAACCCGCCTCGGCGAGCCACGCACGAGCTTCTTCCCGTACCGGCTGTGACCGATGTTCGGCGAGGCGCGAGGCCGCGGTCTCGAGACCCGCCACATTCTCGCCGCGCGCCGCGTGCAGGGCTAGCGCGACGAGCCAAGGATCGCCTGATTCGATGACCCACGCGAAGGCCGCCGCCACGTCAGCGGAGCGGGGCGATGACCGACTCGTCGCGCGCTCGTGGTCGAAAGCGCGGACGATCTCCTGGCGCATGGCCCGTGGCAGCGTATTGTCGAGCAGCTCGATCGCGTTGGCTCGCCGCTCGGCGATCGCGCCCTCCAAACCCTCGGCGGCTCGCTGCACGTCGGCCGGAGGCGCCCATAGCCCGGCCCAGCGCAGGATCGAGCGCCGGGAACTTCGGCTCCGCTCCTCGAGCGCCTCGTGCAGCAGCTCGATCGCGGGGGACTCACCAGCGCGCTCGGATAGCGAGGCCGTGGCCGCGAGCAGCCGCTCGTAGCGATCCCGCTCCCGGCGCAGCCGCCCGGTGAGTTGACGTGCCGTGAGGGGGTGCAGGTCCGGTCGCTGCAGCCGAATCGCAGACAGGGCCTCGAGACAGCAATCGACCAGCCCGGGCTCGTCCGCGTCCAGCCCGGATGCCAGCCCGCGCATCGCCTCCGGAGTGCCGATCTCTCCCATCAGCTGAGCCAAGCGGCCGCGCGTGCCGCTCGGCAGCGAGCTGTCGAGCAGCCGCGGTGCGAGTTGGGGCACGATGCGAGCCCCCAGAGCCCTGAGGCCTCGCGCAGCGCCCCGACGCGTGCGCGGCCGCCCGAGGAGCTCGACGAGGCGGCCGAGCAGATCGACACGCCCGGTACGGCCGGCCGACTCGCAAGCAGCCGAGACGACGGCGGGATCAGGATCCTCCAGCAGTGATCCGAGCCGCTGCTGCAGGGGCGAGCCCCGAGGAATCAGGGCCAGAGCCTGTGCGGCGGCCCGTCTCGCGTGGATCGGCGAGTCGGCGCCCGTCAGCTTGTCGAACACGCGCTCCCCGAACGGCTCGAACTCCGGCCCCAGCCAGCGGAGCATCAGCGCCAGGCTGGAGAGCTTCGTCGCCCGACCTGCTTCGCCGAGCAGGCTGTCGAGATGTCGCGCCAGCTCTTCTGGGTCGGTCGACAACAGTAGATCTATCGTCGAGACGAGAGCCTGCTGGCCCTCTTGCTCCAGCTCGTCGGCCAGCTCGGGCGGCAGCTCTTGGTCACCGTCGCTGACGAGGATCGCAAGCGCCGCCCGCCGCACCGCCTTCGAGTCGGCGCAGGCGGCTGCGCGAAGCGTCTCGCGCGCCACCAAGCGCGGATTCTCGGCGACGATCTCCAGCGCGCCGAGCTTCTCGGACTCGCTTCCGTCGGCGAGAACGCGCTCGAGCACGCGCCGCGTGTCCGCGTCCTCGGGAAGGGAAACCACGCCCGAGAGCCGCAGAGTCGGCCGGCCCAGCGCGTGGCGTAGCTCGTCTACGTAGTGACGCCGGACGAGACAGGCCGTCAGCGCCCAACAGCCGACGATCAAGATGTTGACGAGCAGCGAACCGGTCAACTCCCAGCCGAGCACGGCCGTCAGCAGCAGCAACAACAATCCGGCCGAACCGTCACCGAAACGGTCGAAGACGGTGTCGATCGTCGCCTTGGCGTGCACGCGGATCGGAGCCGCGACCGGCAGGTACATCATCTCGCGGCAGGACCGGTCGAGTGAGTGCTTGAACGTGCCGTCGGCGCCCTTGAGCATCACCGCGGCCCACAGCGAAGGCACGATCAGCAGCTCGATGCTGCCGGCGAGCACCGCGATCGGCAGAATCAACAGCGAGGCTCCGAGACCGAGATGCCTGAACAGTCGGCTGGTCAACAGGACCTGCACGGCGAAGGCCAGTATGGAAAAGATGCTGTAGACCTTGCCGAAGAACGCCACGTACTGCTCCCGCGTTTCGAACGCCTGCTCGACGACATG
Source organism: Acidobacteriota bacterium (assembly GCA_020350085.1). Taxonomy (GTDB): domain Bacteria; phylum Acidobacteriota; class Polarisedimenticolia; order J045; family J045. The sequence goes on along the minus strand of CP070706.1, from coordinate 3,131,315 downwards.
CTTGAACTGCCAGTCGATCGTTTGCGTCGCCACTGCGGTGACGAACACCAAGATGGCGATGACTCGCAAATGCCGCGACTGTGAGATGACCGACAGGCTTTCCCGAAGACGTCGGGGAGACGTGGAACGCTCGACGGCCTCGGCGCTCGAAACGCCGAGCCGGCGGAGTGTCGTGACGATGACGGTAGCGATCAGCAGCAGCCCCACGACAAGCAGCAACAGCTGCGGCGCGCCGATCAGGTCCACCAGCCAGTTTGCGAGCTGGCCGCCAACGAACCCGCCGAGGATGCCGCCCGCCCCGATGACGCCGAACAGTCGTTTGGCTTGGCGCGTGGTGAACAACGTTCCGAGCAGCGTCCAGACCTGCGTCGGGGCGATCACGCCGAACACCCCGGCCCAGATGTAGAGCACCGGGAACAGCCACGTGTGACCCTGCTGGGCAAACCACCAGAAAAGCGCCACGTTGCTGGCAAAGAACACGAGCACGATCGAGATCACGGTCGACAGATCTCGATCCCGGCTGAGGCGAACGTAAGCCGAGGCGCAGGTGCCGGCGAGCACGGCGATGCCGTGCATCACCCAGGGCAGCTTGATCGCACCGAATTCGGCGATGAACAGGCCGTCGCGCACCGCCTTGAGGATCACGTAGCACGTGATGATCAAGAACAGATAGCCGAAGCCCAGCAAGACGCGCGCGCCCTCACCGCGACGCACGTCGACGAGGCGCAGCAGGCGTTCAGCGAAGGTGGCCGAGCTCATGGATTTTTCGAGTTAACCTCTGTTTTGCGCGGAGTATACTGACACGCGCCGGCAGGATGAGGAAGAGGAACGCTTCTTGAGCCCGATAGTCCATGGCGTCGAGAGTGGAAGGTGTGCCTGCGTCTCGTCGACCCGCTTGCGGACCGTGTTGTCGACGTTGCTGGTGAGCCTCATGCTGACGGCCGCCGGCTGCGCGACGACCGTGCGACGACCGATCCAGCTCGACGCTTGGGGCCGTGGCGACGACGCCGAGCTCGAGCGCTTCCTGCTCCAGGCCGAGATCGTGGAGACGAAGAGGATCCGCACCGGGGTGACCTCGCCCAAGAAGGTCCTGCTCAGGCGCCGAGAGCAGACCGGGGCAGCCGTCTGGAAGGGTGTCGACAAGCAGTACGCGCGCCGCGACGTCGCCTCCGAGCGACTGGACGATCTGTTCTTTAGCGACAAATGGCACTACGAGGTGGCGGCGTACCGTTTCGACAGACTGATCGGTTTGGGTTGCGTGCCGGTGACGGTGATACGCGACGTCCATGGCGAGATCGGGTCGCTTCAGGCCTGGGTCGACAACGCGATCTCTGAGAGGAACCGGGTCGAGAAGAACATCGAGTTGGAGCAGCCGGACGAGTACCACGCTTCGCTCGAGCAGCGCCAGATCTTCGACGCGCTGATCTACAACGTCGATCGGACTCAGGAGAACATCCTCATCACGGAGCCCGGCTCGAAGATGTGGCTCATCGATCATTCGAGGGCGTTCCGGTTGCGACCCCAGCTGCCGGGCGAGATCGTCCGTGACCCGCCCGTGATTTCACCAAGCCTGCGCCAGCGCCTCGCCGAGCTCGATCTCGAGACGCTGACCGCGGCTCTCGAGCGGCTGCTGACCAGAGGTCAGATCGAGGCGATCCTGGCGCGCCGCGATCGATTGCTCGCTCTCGGCCGCTGAGGTTCCCGCGTCCACTCCACATCTCTAAAGACGTGACGGGTCACGGGGCTGACTGGTCCTCGAGCTCGTCGAGCAAGGGGTCGAGATCCGGCACGTGAACCACGCGGCCGCGAAACTGCGCGACGCGAGCGGCTGCGAGCTGCCTGATCGCCCGCGAAACGCTCTCCGGCCGGGCGCCGAGCAGCGCCGCGATGTCCTGGCGCGACAACGGCAGCCGGATCGCCAACGTACCGTCCTCGGCGACCTCCCCGAACCGTTCCTTGAGGACTAGCAGCAGGTGGGCCAGCCGGGCGCGCAACGGAAGCGCGACCAGCTCGAGCTTGCTCTGCTCGGCGTCACGGAGATCTCGCGCCATCGTGCCCAGGAAGCGATACCCGATCGCGGGATTGCGCTCGAGCAACTGTCGCACCGCCCCGCGATCGACGAAGCACACACGCGTGCGCGTGAGCGCTTCTGCTGTGCCTGAGTAAGGTTGCGAGGAGAAGTAGTCGAGATAGCCGAGGGTGCTGCCCGCATGAAACAGCCGGGCGATGACCGTGTGCCCGTTCGCGTCCGTCTTGCGCAGCGCGACGCTGCCCGACTCGATGCAGTGGATCCCCAAGCAGGGATTCCCCTGGTAGAAAATGATCTGCCCCGGCTTGTAGACGTTACAGACTTTGGCCTGATTCAAAAATCCCAGCTCTTCGTCGGCCAGTGCGAACCACTCCGACTGGGCCCGATTCTGACAGGCAAAGCAGTTCGACTGGCGTCGTTCCGAGCCCTGGCCGTACTGCGGATCAGCGTCCGACTGCCGCATGCAGTCCCTCTCAAAGAAGATCACTCGAGCAGCGTCGCGGCGAGCCGCGAACGACGCGAGCGCCATTGTCGGGTCAGGACTTGATCTAGGTCAAATCGT
>CP070706.1:3116502-3128624 GCA_020350085.1 Acidobacteriota bacterium | reverse complement strand
GCACACCGTATGTCGAGACGGGTGATCCGCCCGAAGAGATGGCCGAAGCGGTGCGAGCGGCTCAGGAGCAGCTCTTCGATCTGGTCACCGAGAGCGACGACGCCTTGATGGAGGTGTACCTCGAACAGGGCGAGCTCAACGCCGAACAGCTCAGCAACGGCTTGAGGAATGCGATCGCTTCGCGCGCCCTGTTTCCCGTTTTCGCCGGTTCCGGAACGAATCTGGCCGGCGTGCACGCCCTGGCCGACGGACTGGCCGATTTCGCCCCCTCGCCTGCCCAACACTCACCGGTGAGCGCCCAGGACGACAAAGAGCAGGAAGTGACGCTCCAAGCCGACAGTTCCGGACCTCTGGTCGCTCAGGCGATCAAGACGTACATCGATCCTTTCGCCGGGCGGATCACGCTGATTCGCTTGTTCTCCGGCTCCGCGAGCGCCGATCAGTCGGCCTGGAACGCTTCGCGCTCCAGCTCCGAGAAGCTCTCCGGGCTGTCCGCACCGCGCGGCAAGTCCGGCGTCAAGATCGGGGAGGCTAAGGCCGGCGACATCGTCATGGTGAGCAAGCTGAAGGACACGCACACCGGGGACACGATCGTGGCCGACAAGTCGGTCTCGCTCCAACTCGCTGCCATTCCGTTTCCGACGCCGGTGATCTCGTACGCCGTGAAGGCCGAGGGCAAAGGTGAAGAGGAGAAGATCGCCACCGGATTGCAGCGTCTCGCAGAAGAAGACCCCACGATCCGCCTCGAGCGCGACGCGCGCACCCACGAGCTGATGCTCGCCGGTCTCGGTATGAACCACGTGCGGATCGTGCTCGAGAAGCTCCAGCGGCGATTCAGCGTCAAGGCGGTGCTCGAGAAGCCGAAGGTCCCCTATCTCGAGACGATCACGAAGACGGCCAAGGCCGTCTACCGTCACAAGAAGCAGACCGGTGGAGCCGGACAGTTCGCCGAAGTGCACCTGCGCGTCGAGGCGCTCCCCCGGGGTACGGGCTTCGAATACGATTCGGAGATTTTCGGCGGCGCGATCTCGCGCAACTTCTGGCCGTCGATCGAGAAGGGCATCCGCCAAGTGCTCGTTCAAGGCGTGATCGCCGGCTATCCGATGGTCGACGTCAAGGCGGTCGTCTTCGACGGCAAGGAGCACCCGGTCGATTCGAAAGACATCGCCTTCCAGGTGGCGGGCCGCGAGAGCTTCAAGACGGCCACCAAGGACGCGGGGCCGGTCGTGCTGGAGCCGATCATGCGCGTGGCCGTCTCCTGCCCCGACGAGAATATGGGCGATATCCTCGGTGATCTGAACCGTCGCCGGGGCAAAGTTCAGGGCTCGGACAGCCTGGCGGGTCGGGCCATGATCCGTGCCGAGGTCCCGATGTCCGAGATGCTCGAGTACGACGCCACGCTTCGTTCGCTCACCTCGGGCCGCGGCTCGTACACCATGGAGCTGGATCACTACGAAAAGGTCCCGTACGAGATTCAGCAAAAGCTCATGGAAGAGTTCAAGCCGCAGGAGACCGAGGACTAGTCGTGCCCCCGATTGTCGCCATTCGTGATCTCGCCCGCTTCGTCGGCGAGCAGGTCACGCTGCAGGGCTGGGTCACGCACCGCCGATCGAAAGGCAGAATTGCCTTCCTTGTCGTGCGGGACGGGTCGGGGAATTGTCAGGCCGTCGCGTCGGTCCAGGACGTTTCTGCTGATCAGTTTGAGCAGCTGGCGCGTCTGACGCACGAATCCGCCGTGCGATTGACGGGCGTCGTGCGGGAAGACGAACGTGCTCCGGGCGGCTTCGAGCTTCAGCTCGCCGGCGTCGAGACCGTCCAGCTGGCCGAGGAGTATCCGATCGGCCGCAAGGAGCACGGCATCGAGTTTCTGCTCGATCATCGTCATCTGTGGCTGCGTCACAAAGGCCCGTGGGCCGTGATGCGGATACGCGACGAGATAGTCAAGGCGTGTCGCGACTTCATGTACGAGCGCGACTTTCTTCTGATCGACTCGCCGATCTTGACGCCAGCTGCGTGCGAGGGAACCAGCACGCTGTTCGAGACCGACTACTTCGGCGCCCCGGCTTACTTGTCGCAATCGGGTCAGCTCTACGTGGAGCCTGCCTGCATCGCGCACGGAAAGGTCTACTGCTTCGGCCCGACGTTTCGCGCCGAGAAATCCGACACGCGGCGACACCTGACCGAGTTTTGGATGATCGAGCCCGAGATCGCGTGGGCTGGCCTCGACGAGATCATGGCGCTTGCCGAGCAGATGATCAGCCACATCGTCGCGCGCGTGCTCGAGCGGCGTTCCGAGGAGCTAGCGATCTTGGAGCGGGACACAACGAAGCTCGAGAGCGTCACGCCGCCGTTCCCTCGGCTGAGCTATGACGACGTTGCGGAACGGCTCACCCGTCCCGACATCGTCGCACGCGCGCAGCAGGCCGGCGCCCCGCCGTTCCAGCCCGGAAGCGATCTCGGCGCGCTGGATGAGACGATTCTCGGCGAGATGTTCGACAGACCTCTAATCATTCACCGCTACCCCACGGCGGTGAAGGCGTTCTACATGGAGCCCGACCCCGAGCGTCCGGACCGTGCGCTGTGCATGGACATCATCGCACCGGAAGGCTACGGTGAGATCATCGGTGGTAGCCAGCGCATTCACGATCACGAACTGCTCGCTCGACGCATCGACGAAAACGGTTTGCCCGAACAGGCGTTCCGCTGGTATCTCGACATCCGCCGATTCGGCACCGTGCCGCACGCCGGCTTCGGGATGGGGATCGAGAGACTCGTTGCCTGGATCTCCGGCGCTCGCCACACCCGCGAAGCGATCCCCTACCCCAGGACGCTGCGACGGCTCTACCCGTGATCAGCGCCGCCGATCGCGACCCGCAGAATGCGCGGGAGCGGCGTCGCGCGGCGTTGGTCAGCTTGGGCTGTCCCAAGAATCAGGTCGATAGTGAGCTGATGCTCGGGCGGCTGGCCGCCGAAGGTGTCGAGATCGTCGATGATCCGGAGCTGGCCGACACGCTGATCATCAATACGTGCGGCTTCATCGATCGTGCCCGCGCGGAATCGGTCGAGGCGCTGCTCGAGGCCGCCGCGTGGAAATCGGCCCATCCGGGCCGCAGGGTGATCGCTGCCGGCTGCCTCGTCCAGCGCTCCGCTGCCGAGCTGGCCGAGGAACTGCCGGAGCTCGACGCGTTCGTCGGCCTCGACCAGATCGACGCGATCACCGCGTTTCTGCCCACGCGCGCTGGTAGGACGAGCCGCACCAGCAGCATGAAGCGACCGCTACCGGTTGCCGGCCCGGCGCGCAAGCTGTACGGTGCCACCCAGCCGCGGCGGCGTCTTTCACCGCCCTGGACGGCTTACGTCAAGATCGCCGAGGGCTGCGATCAATCGTGCGCTTTCTGTGCGATTCCCACGTTTCGCGGGCGGCAGCGCTCTCGCCCCGTGGAGGATGTTCTCGACGAGCTGCGCCGGCTGGCCAGCGAGGGCGTCGTCGAGGCCAATCTGATCGCCCAAGACTCGACCGGCTTCGGACGCGATCGCGGCGAAAGAGACGGGCTGGCCGAGCTGCTCGAGGCGATCGACAGTCTCGATGACGGGCCCGCGTGGGTGCGCGTCCACTACCTCTACCCCGGACGCATCAGTCGGCGCCTGCTCGACGTGCTCCGAGGCGCGCGGCGTGTCGTCGAGTATATCGACTTGCCGTTGCAGCACGCCGATGCCGAGATTCTTCGACGCATGCGGCGTCCGGGAGACGCGCAGAGCTACCTCGAGCCGCTCGAGCAGCTTCGCGAGGCGCTTCCCGGCGCTGGTGTGCGCTCGGGCTTCATCGTCGGGTTTCCCGGAGAAACGGACGCTCACTTTGCCGCGCTGGCGCGCTTCGTCGAGCGAGCCGCGCTCGACGCCGCGGGGGTGTTCACCTACTCCCATGAACAGGCCACCGCGGCACTCGCCTACCAAGACGACGTGCCAGCCGAGGTCAAACGCGAACGACAGAGCGCGCTCGAGGAGATCCTTGCGGCGGTGGCCCACGTGCGGAACGAGGCGCGCGTCGGTTCTGTGCTCGAGGTGCTGACCGAGGGGCCGGCAGAGACCGCTCCGACGCTGATCAGCGCGCGCTGGCGCGGCCAAGCACCCGAGGTCGATGGGCGCGTGCTGATCGCCGGCGCCGATCATCTGCCGGCCGGACGGCTCGTGCGGGTACGCATCGAGCGAGCCGAGCCGTTCGAACTCGTCGGCCGGCTGGCCGGCGAGGTCGAATCTGTCCGCGAACCCGGCGATGGTCCGGACGATCCATCGACGCTCGTCGCGAGAGCGTGATTCCCGCGGCGCGACCGGCTCGATGATTCTCCGGGCGGCGGGCGCGCAGCTCGACAGCGGCAGCACGCTGGAAACGGAGGCAGCGTGAACGCTTTGCGGGTCCTGCTCGCCACGTGGTTCGGCTGCGGCTTTGCACCGCTGGCCTCGGGCACTGTCGGCACCGCGGCCACGGTGCCTCTCGTACTGCTGTTGTGGCGGGTGGGTTCCTGGCCGTGGCACATCGCCGTGACGCTCGCCGTCATCGCCCTGGGCGTCTGGGCGGCCGGTGACGCCGAGCTGCGCTGGGGCCGAAAAGACCCGGGGCAGGTCGTGATCGATGAGAGCGCCGGCTTTCTGATCGCCACGATCGCGCTTCCGGCGAGCGGCTGGATTCTGCTGGCCAGCTTCCTCGTGTTTCGCGCCTTCGACGTCGTCAAGCCGTGGCCAGCACGTCGGCTGGAGCGTTGGCCAGGCGCTTGGGGCATCATGGCCGACGACCTGATCGCCGGGCTGTACGCCAACATCGTGGTGCGGTTCGGCCTCTTCCTGGGCCTCGGGGCTTGGAGCGGCTGGCGTTGATCGTCGTCGAACAGCTCGATGCACTCGCAGGCGCGAGACACCGACCGAGCCAGGCCTCGATCGTTACGATCGGCAACTTCGACGGGCTCCATCGCGGACATCAGGCGATCATCGAGCGCGTCTCGCAGCGGGCGCGCGCCTCGGCCTGCGCGGCGGCGCTACTGACCTTTGACCCGCACCCGCTGCGGATTCTGGCCCCGGAGCGCGCTCCGCGGCTGTTGATGACAAAGTGCCAGAAGCTGGTCCTGCTCGAGCTCATGAACCTCGACCTGGTGCTCATCCTGCCGTTCGACCGGCAGCTCGCGGCGATGCCGGCCGAATCGTTCGCTCGCTCGGTGCTCGCCGAGCAGCTGCGCGCGCGAGAGATCCTGGTCGGTCCCGATTTCCGCTTCGGACGCGATCGTGCGGGAAGCGTCGAGCTGCTGGCGCGCATCGGCGAGAAGCTCGGCTTCACCGCGTCCAGCATTGCTCCGGTGATGGAGGGCGATACGCGGATCTCGGCCAGCCGCATCCGAGAGCTGCTCAGTCGCGGCGAGGCGGCTTTGGCGAGACGACTTCTCGGCCGCCCCTTCACGCTCATCGGTACGATCGTCCACGGTGAAGGGCGAGGCCGCGCACAGCTCGTACCGACGGCGAATCTTGCTCCCGAGAACGAGTTCCTTCCCGGCCGCGGGGTCTACGTCACGCGCACGTTGCACGATGGCCGGACCAGCACGGGATTGACCAACGTCGGCACCCGCCCCACCTTCGGAGACCGTCGCCTGGTGGTCGAAACCTATCTGCCAGGCTTCGAGGGGACGCTCTACGGCCAGCAGGTGGAGCTGGAGTTTCTCGAGCGGCTCCGCGGTGAGCAGCGCTTCGACTCGCCGCAGCAACTTCTGGCCCAGATCCGCGCCGATCTGGAGCAGCTCGAGGCCTGGAAGCTCTCCCATGACCTCTCGCGCGACCCCACGGCGTGACCCTGCCGCGTGACGTTCGAACCGAAAAGAATCGCCGTGCGTGCGCCGAACTGGCCGACCGGAAGGTGGTGCGGGTAGTCTGGCGCCGACGCGATGAGATCGACGCCGCCGCACGACGCGCGAGAGTCAGACGGGCCACGGCCTGCGTCGGCCGGCTGGCGCCTCGCTCTTGCCGGGCTGCTCGCCGCCGCACTGATCACCGCGGTGTTGCTGCTGCCGACCAGACAGTGGCTGCTTCTCGCTCTGGACTGGACAGACGGTCTCGGAGCCTCCGGCGCGCTGCTTTTCATTCCGATCTACGTGCTGGCCACCGTGCTGTTGCTGCCGGGATTGATCCTGACGCTCGGCGCCGGCTTCGTCTTCGGGCTCTGGCTCGGCACACTGCTGGTTTCGATCTCGAGCACGCTCGGTGCCGCAGCGGCGTTTCTGCTCGGCCGGACGGTCGCCCGCCGCTGGATCGAAGCTCGCGTCCGGCGCCACCGGCGCTTCGCCGCGATCGACGAGGCCGTCGGTCGCGAGGGGTTCAAGATCGTCCTGCTCACGCGTCTGTCGCCTATCTTTCCGTTCAACGTGCAGAACTACGCCTACGGTCTGACGCGTGTCGGCTTCGCGAAGTACGTGCTGGCATCCTGGATCGGCATGCTCCCCGGCACGGTGATGTACGTCTACCTCGGCAGCGCCGCGGAGAGCCTCGCATCCCTGGCGGCCCGCGCTGGGGACACGGGGGCGGCCTCAGCGGCTCGAACGGGGACAAACGGCGGCCTGGCGCAGCAGCTTCTCGTCGGCGTGGGCCTGCTCGCGACGATCGCGGTCACCGTCCTGATCACGCGCATCGCCCGGCGATCCCTGAGCCAGGAGATCGGCGAGCAGGAAGCGGATCCGTCTCGCGAGCTCGGGCGAGGCGGCAACGGCATTCCCGAACGATGAGCACCAACGACGATCACTGCTGAAAAGCGCCGCACGCCGCCAGCTGAGGACCAGACGGCGCGCGACCGGGCGTTTTGCGGATGCGCGAGGTATCTTCCCCTAAGGTCTTCACGGACCACACGGGTGCGGGGCGCAGACGGCAGGACTCGTCCAGGGAGAGTTTGCTTCGATGTCTGAAGCTCGTCCGACGATCTTCATCGCACTGATTCTGTGCCTCGGGCCGTGCGGTATCGCCGCCGCGGCACCGGCTGGCCCGCAAGTCTCCTTCGAGCAGGGACCGGGTGAAGAGGCGGTGTTGAGCCTCGTCGTCCCGCCGCTTCGCTGGGAAACGGCGCCCGGAGGCCTCGTACCGCACATCGAAGGTTTCGGACGCCTCGCACAGCGTGGTCTGCCGGATCTGCCGGCGCGCCGCGAGCGCATCGCCATTCCACCTGGAGGTCGGCTCGAGATCCTCGAGGTGACCATCGACTGGTCCGAGGGGATGCTGCCGGGCCATCTCGCGCTCCACCCCGCGGCAGAGCGGCCACGCGGGCCGGTGTCGCCACCAGCGGCACTCGACGCGGAAGGCTACTGGCCCGCGCGGACGGTAGAGATCTCTGTGGCTGATGGTGCGCTGCGCACGCTGCGCTTTTCCAGCGTCGCGATCCGCCCGCTGCAGATCCAGCCCGAGCACGGCCGTTTCCGCGTCGCGCGGCGGATCGAGGTCCGCGTTCGCCGGCAGCGTCCTCTCGGTGGCGCGTCGCCGGCGCCCCCGCCCGGGCCTGCCGCGTCGGTCCTCGACGCGCTGGCCGCCGGAGCTATCCACGGAGCGGGCAGCGTCGGCCGGCAGCCACTCGGGGTCTCGGCCCCACGATCACCCCGGTCCGCTGCCGAAGCCTCGCCTCAGCCTTCGGGCCTCGCTGCGACGCTGGCCTACCCCGCGTGGCGCCTCGAGGTCGATGAGGAGGGCCTGTACCGTCTTTCCTACGCCTGGGCGCAAGCGAACGCGCCCTTGCTGCTCGATTTTCTTACCTCGCGCGATCCGCGCCGCCTGCGACTCGTGACACAAGGCGTCGAGATACCGATCGTCGTCGACGGCGAGGCCGACGGCAGCTTCGACGATCCCACCACGCGCCCTCCCGACGGCGACGCGATTGTCTTTTACGGCCAGCCGGTCGGAGAGGTCGATCTGTTCGATCCGACGGTTTGGGAACGAGGCGATCTGACCGACATCAACGTCTACCGACTAGAGACTGCGGACGCCCCGTTGCGAGTCTCCGACAGCGCAGCGGCCCCGACGGGTGGGCTTCCGCTGGTGACCTCGTTTCGCGAGACGGTTCAGCACGACGAGAACGAGAAGTTCCTCGGCTTCGTTCCCGAGGACGACGTCGATCACTGGTACGTCGATCCGTTCCTGAACACCAACACAGGCGTCGACGAGCTGATTCAGGACGTCGCGACTCCTGATCACGTGGGCGGCAGCATCTCGCTGCGCGCGCGGCTGCTGGGCTTCGACTACGAGTTCAATCTGCATCGTTCGGAGCTCTACGTCGACGGCGCCCTCGTCGATACGGCCGACTGGGACGGCTACGTCGAGTTCACCCATGGGGTCGATCAGGGGCCCGTGTACTACACACCGGCTTCGCCGCTCGGAGCGCTGACGGCCGTCAAGATTCGCTTGCCCTTCGATCGGCCCGAGCCCGAGATCACGAAAGACATCGTCGGCGTCAACTGGATCGAGATCGACTACGATCGGCGGATCGCCGCGCGGAACGATCGGCTCAACTTCGATCTGTCCAACGACAGCAGCCAAGAAGCGGATATCGACAATCACAGCGCACTGCCAGAGGTGTGGGAAGTCACGGAGACGACGCTCTCGCCGGCCGGGATGGAGATCGCTCTTCCCCGCCGGCTGACCGGACTGTCTTGGAGCGGCGGCCAGGCGCGGTTGCGGATGGACCGGGATGCTGCAGCGCCCGCCACCCGCCACTTCAGCGCGGCCGCCGGCAGCGGGTTTCTCGCGCCGCGAGCCGTCGCCGAGGACGTACCACCATCGAGTGTGGATCCGCTCGTCGCCGACGATCTCGCGGACGCGTCGAACGGCGCCGACTGGCTGATCATCGGCCAGCGGGACCTGATCGACATGAGCTCCGGGACGCAGCTTCGAGCCCTCTTGGCACACCGCCAATTGCAGGGTCTGGCGACCGCCGTCGTCGACGTTCAAGACACGTACGACCAGTTCACTTACGGGATCGTCGACCCGCAGGCGATCCGTGATTTCATCGAAACGGCGCTGAATCAGTGGAGCCCCGCCCCCTCGTACGTCGTTCTTCTCGGCGATGCGACCTGGGACTTCAAGAACCACTACGGCCACGTGCCCGCGCGGCAGTACGTCCCGACGAAAGTGTTTGCCATCACCTCGAACTCGCAGTTCAGCTTCTACCTGTCCGACACGTGGTATGCCGCGGTGATCGGCACCGACACCCTGCCTGATGCCGTCATCGGCCGGTGGCCCGCGCACAACCTGATCGAAGCCGAGGAGATGTTTCGCAAGGTCCTCTGGTACGAGGACCCCCTCAATCACGACGTGTCGTGGACCGGAAAGGCATGCCTCGTGTCCGAGCGCGACGACACGGACCTGATTCGCGTGCACGACGAGATCTACGATCAGTGGTTCACTTCCGGTCCGCAGGTCGGCGACAAGGTTTACGAGCGCGACAAGAGCGAGTTTCCCCCACCGAACGAAGAGCAGCAGGCGGCCGACGAGGCGAACGTCCGCATCGACGCGTGCATCAACAGCGGCGCTGCGATCGTCACGTTCGCCGGCCACGGCGGTTACAAGACGTGGGGCCGCGGCGCGTCGCTGTTCACGACAGATCATCCAGATGCCGATGATCTCGTCGACTTGATCGACGACAGACCGCTCGTTTTCACCGTGCAGGCCAACTGCATCACGGGTCACTTCGCCCAGGACAGCTCGGTAGGATCGACCAACGACTCGTGGTACACGCATCTCGAGGACTGGATGACGACGCCGCACAAAGCGGCGATCGCCGGTATGGCACCGTCGTTTCTGGCCTACTCGTACCAGATCGACAACCTGCTCGATCCGATTTACGAGGGCGTGTTCGGCCCGCGCAAAGAGCGGCTGATTGGCGCGTTGGACATGCGCCTGAGGCTCGGCTTCGACTCGCTGAGCGACGACATCTCGATCCGCTCGTTCGTGCTGCAGGGAGATCCTGCGCTCTCGCTCGCGGTCCCCCGACCTTCCACGCCGACGATTCAGTCGATCGATCAAGCCGGCTCGGGCGAGCTGCTGATCACCTGGACCGGAGGTGCCGACGCGGATCACTTTCACGTCTATCGGGCCCGCTCCTACGTCGGTCCTTACACGCTCGTGGGCGACGACATTCTCGGCAACAGCTTTCTCGATACGGGACTGGACAACTGCAGCGAGTACTTTTATTACGTCGTCGGCGTCGATCTCAACGGTTTCGAGAGCCGCCAGTCGAACTTCAACGAGGGCTGTGCAGAGGGCAGCCCCGACCCGAGCGACTGCAAGTCTGGCATCCCCGAGAACCCCGACCCGCCAGCCACGCCCAATCTGTTGCGCGTGACCGACACGGAGCGCGGTCAGCAGCTCGAGGTCGAGTGGAAATGCCCGCTGTGCCTGCCGGACGTGGAGTTTTTCCGCGTGCAGTGGGGTACGTCCGATCAGGGCCCCTACCCCAACGAGAAGCGCCCCGCCGCCCCGCAGACGACGACGCTCGTCAACGGTCTCGACAACGAGACGGAGTACTTCTTCGTCGTCCGCGCTGAGCACTGCTCGCAGATCGGCCCCGCGAGCAATCAGCTCTCCGGCGTGCCCCACCTGGTGCGCGGCATCAACCCCCCGCGCTCGATCGGAGACCTTCGCGTGCACCGCGTCGGCAGCGACGCCCTGCTCGAGTGGAGCCTGCCCACGGACACGGTCTGGGGCATCGATACCACGGTGCTCGATGTTCGCGTGCACGGCAGCGATCAGACTCCCGCGTACGTTACCAACGACGCCAACAAGCTGGCCGACCTGCCTGGCAGCGCGACGAGCTGGACGCACGGCGGTCAGGCGGTCCCTGACGGCGTGACCCGGTACTACCTGGTCATCGCGCGCAACGGCACCGGACAATGGTCCGCCTCCGGCGTCGAGCTTCCAGCGGCTGTGGAAGATCTCGCGCTCGAGCGGTTGGGCGCGAGCGAGCTGTCGCTGCACTGGGGCCCGGTGACGGGCACGATGGACGGGCGGCGACTGGAGATCGCCGGCTACAACGTCTACGGGCGCAACTCGGTACTACCGCGGACGGAGGCCTCGGAAGCGAACCTGCTGCAGGGCTCCGTGCCGCCGTCGCCGGGCACGGTGACGACGACGCTGCCACTTCCGGGTGAGGCGTTCTTCAGCTATCAGGTGCTCGCCTTCGACCACCACGCCACGGAGTCCGTCTGGTAGAGCGCGTCGATCCGTCCGGGCCGCCGCGGCGAGCGCATGCCATCGGCCGGTCGAAGGCTCCACCCGTCGCGGCGGCTATACTGGCGCCGCGCGACAGCGCTCGAGGACTGTTTTGTACGCTGATCTACCCGATCGCGAGCTCGTGCAGCGCGTGCAGCGTGGCGACGAGCGCGCGTTCGACGAGCTCGTCGGCCGTTACGGCCGGCTCGTGCTGTCGCTGGCTCGCAAAGTCACGGCGAACGCGGCCGACGCCGATGACGTGGCCCAAGAGGCTTTCTTGCGCTTTTTCCGCTCGATCGAGCGTGTCGATGCCGAGCTTCCGCTCGAGCCCTGGCTCGTTCGCCTCACGCTCAACACCGCCCGAAGCTACGTCTCGCGCAGCCCCGCCCGTTTCGAGCAGTCGCTGGCAGACGCCGAAATGCCGACCGATCGGGGCAATCCGGCCCGCCGCGTGCATGCCGAAGAGATCACCCGCGCCGTGATGCTGGCGGCCGGCGAGCTGCCGCCGCGAGAGCGCGAGGGAGTCGTGCAGCGCGATCTGGAGGAACTTCCGGTCAGCGTCATCGCGCAAGCCCTCGAGGTCAGCGAAGTGACGGTGCGCCGTCAATCCGGTGAGGCCCGCCGTAAAATCGTGGCGTGGATCAAGCAGCGCCGTCCCGAGCTGCTGGTTCTGTGGCGCTCGTCCGCACAGGTGCCGAAAGAGCCGCGCTAGGAGCCTGCGCGGTAGAGTGCCGTTCCGCTGTTCGAAGATGGCTGTCGAGAAAGCGCGCGATCGCATCGGCCACGAGCTGGTGAGCAAGACGGCTCGGATGCGGATCGTGGGCGCTGACGACGAGCTGTGCCGGATTCCTTCCCGAAAGAGCGTGCCGCAGGTCGAGGTGCGCCACGCCTTCGCCGTGCCA
>CP070706.1:3105107-3116402 GCA_020350085.1 Acidobacteriota bacterium | reverse complement strand
GTCGCCCGGCGTCGATGCAACCGGCGCGGCGGCGACGCGAATCACGGTAGCCGCCAGCTCGTTGAGCGTCAGCGGCGGCCAATCGTATCCCGAACCGTCAGGCCTCAATACAGGATCTTTCGTCAGCGTCGCGCTGGCCGTCCGGATGCCGGCCACGTTGGGAACCGCAAGCACTTCGACGCTGGGAAAGTCACCCGGATTCGGCTGATTGGGTCCCCCGCTTCCCACGATCGGCGTGTAGAAGTCCCAACTCGTCGGAGAAAACGCGTGACCGGGCGGGGCGCGAAAAGTGCCGTTGCGAGATGCCTCGACGCGGTAAAAGTCGTCGGTGACGCTGCCGAACGTCTTGAAGCGGATCCCCGCGATGACCTTCACCGGGACGACCTCGTCGTACCAGCCGGGAAAGCCGGAAAACCGCACCTCCTCTGCATTGATGCCCAACCGAATCGTGGCAGCGAGTCCCGCATCGTCATCATCGTAGGCTGCCTCGGCGCCGGTGAGCTGCGCGCCGTCGCGAGCCTCCGAAGCCGTGGGCAGGAGCCGAATAACGCGCTCGAGGTATCCATGATCGGCACTTGAGATGTTTACCGCGCCGGCACCGTCCTTGGGGCCGAGATTGACGCCATCGAGTGCTTCCCAGAGTTTCTCGCGTATGATCTCGTAGCCGCTGTGGCGGGGATGAATATCGTCCCCGAGAAAATGGCAGATCTGATCGGTGAACCCGTTGCAGACGTCGAGAAGATTCTCATGGGCAAACTCGAGATAGACTTCCGCGTTGGTGACGCGACGCGCCTGACCCCACGCTACATCCCGTAACAGCCGAGCGACGATGGGGAGCCACTCGTTGTGAAAAGGCTCGGAGTTGCTACTCATGCAGTTCCAGGCCAGATTGTCGTAGAGCGTGTTGAGCTCGATCGTCGCATGCGGTATCTCGGACACGAGCGACGAAAGCACTTCCTGCAGGTTGGCCCGCGCATCGATCACTTCCCGTACGGCGGTGTTGATCTCTTCCTGCGTCGGGCTGGCGCCCGGTTCGACGCCGAGCAGGTCGTTGCCAATCATCGAGATCGTCACCAGCTCCGGCTGGATGTCGATCACACGGAAGACGTTGTTCAGCTCGCCCCCGTCGTCGATCAGCAGATCGTCGGTGTGCTCACCCTTGATCGCGGCCTCGTCGAGATCCACGATCGCCGAAGGGGCCACGCAGCGCAGCCGATCGCGGAGCTGTTGGCTGTACCAAAAGGACGATGAATCGAAGCAGCTGTTCCAGTTCCAGGCGATCGAATCGCCCAGCGCTGTGTATCGCACGGTTCCGGTCAACAGGTTGCCGAGGAGCTCCGGGGCGCCACCGAAGCGTCTGAGGCCCACCGGCTCGACGTAGCCGGGGCTGCCCTCAGCTCTCGCATCCGTCCTGGCGAAGCTCCGTCGCCACCCGGGTGGATCGTCGATGGCGAGCAGGTAACAGCCATTGCCCGGTGCCAGCACGAAGGAGCCGTCGGCGGCGCTGGAGACGGTCTGATCGAAGCTCCCGCCAGCGTCGGGCTGTCCGTACAGACGCACGCCGACGCCGCTCAACGCTTCCTCTCCCTCGTCCAGCACGCCGTCTCCATCGCGATCGTGAAAGAGCACCCCCGAGATCGTCTGTGCCGGCGTGCCAGTGTTCACGGCGAGAAGCAGGCTGACCAATACGACGACGAGGCCGCTCGCCCGCCCGCTCATCGGTCGACCTCCCGCGCGAACACGCGGTGCCACATGAACTCCCCGCGCCGTTTTCCGTCTCGCTCAAAGGCAATGTGAATCGTTCCGAGTAGCCGGCTGTCGTCGGCAGGGTCGAGACGGTAGCTTTCCTCGACAACGAGCCATAGATCATCGCCCGGGGCCGGCCGCACGCGGTAGTTCGCTCGAGCTGTGCCGCTGTCCGCATCGAAGAAGCGAGTCACGTCGTCAATCGATGCGAAGCCGTCGGGAATCAGATAGACAGGCCAACTACCGAGCCCTCCCGCCCACGCGACCTCTCCGACCAGGAGGCCCTCCCGAGTGCTGAAAGAGAGCCGTAGCTCGTCCGCGGGATCGACGAAGTTGTGACGGCCCTCGTTGTAATACTGTTCGACGAGCCGCCAGTCGCCTTCGAGCGAGCCGGGGAGCGTCGGTGCGATTCCGAGGAGCACCAACGTCAAGCACAGACATATCCGCAGCGGAAAGGCGTACATCGGCGTCCTCCATCGGCAGAAATCTACCGCGATTCGAAACCCTCCACAGCCGGCGATCAACCTCTCCGCAGCGCAGGAGAGGATCCCGGCGGCGATCAAGCGACCGGCCAGAAGCCGCGCTGGTGCTCGCGGAGGTGCTCGATGAGAGCCAGACCACGCTCGCTGGGCTTGTGGACAGCGGAGTCCGGTCGTGATCCGGTCAGCACACCGGCCACCGCGACGACGCTGCTCGCGAGCCCTGTCAGGTCGTAGCCACCCTCTAGCGCGAGAACGAGGCGCCCTGCGCAAAGCTCGTCTGCCAACACGCGGACCGAGTCACACATCAGGGCGAATCCTGCGCTCGTCACGCTCATGCCGCCGAGCGGATCTCGTACGTGCGCATCGAAGCCTGCAGAAACGATGATCAGATCCGGCTCGTAAGCGCGAGCGATCGGAGTGAGCAGCCGCCGATAGACGTCGAGATAGTCTCCGTCGCCGGTGCCCGACGGGAGCGGCACGTTCACGGTATAGCCTCGCCCTTCGCCCGAACCGATTTCGTTGATCGCGCCGCTGCCAGGATAGAAAGGGTAGCGGTGGGTGTTGAACACGAGAACGTCTGCTCGGGACTCGAAAATGTGCTGGGTGCCGTTTCCGTGGTGGACGTCCCAATCGACGATCAGCACGCGCTGGCAGCCAGGCAGCGACAAGCTGTGAGCTGCACCGATCGCGACGTTGTTGAACAGGCAAAATCCCATCGCGGCGGCGACCTCTGCGTGATGTCCCGGAGGACGCACCAGAGCCAGCGCCCGACGTGACTCTCCCTCACTGACGGCGCTCACGGCGTCGACCAGCGCACCAGCTGCCAGGCGCGCCGCAGAGACCGACTCCGAGCAGACGGGTGTGTCTGGGTCCAGTAGTGTCGAGCGACCTTCGAGGGCTTCCAGCCGTTCGACGTAGCCCTTCTCGTGCACGGACTCGATCGCGCCGCGACTGGCAGGCTTTGGGCGCTCCCAGCGGGTGCTGCCGAGGTTCGCCGCTCGCAGAGCGTCGCGCACAGCGGCCAGGCGGGCCGGCTTTTCCGGATGCCCCGGACCGGTATCGTGTCTCAGCATCCCGTCGTCATAGAAGATCAGCAGCTCAGGTTTCATGGAGCGTCCGCATGCAGAAAGCCTCGAGAAGGAACCGGCGCCCTGCTGGTGCGCTCGAGGATTCTCGGATGAATCCACCGCACCACTCGATCATAGCGTCTGGTGGCCGGAGATGTCGCTCGAGCGACACTCGGGACAGCGCTCGACCGCTGTGCGAGCCGCGGCGTCTGGAGATCATGGACAAGTCTCTCGGTGGGCGCTAACCTCCTGGCTCGCACCGGGTCGAGCCTGCTGGCCTCCGACGCGCCTGTGGAGAGTAAATGAACCGTGCTGCGGAAGCCCGCGAGATCGCCCTCGGAACGAGAGCTCATCTCGGGACGCTGCAGAGTTGGGCCTTCAGGCGCGTCCGCGCGCTCGTCGAGCAGCTCGAATCGGGTGGGCTGACGACCGTGCTGCCCGACGGATCGGTGCACCGCTTCGGCGATCCGTCCGCCGACCCGCAGGCCCGTATCCGAGTGCGGGATCCACGCTTTTTCTGGCGCGTGGTCCGCGACGGCGATGTCGGGCTCGGCGAGAGCTACACCGCCGGGCAGTGGGACTGCGACGATCTGGTCAGTCTCATCCGACTGTTTCACGAGAACCAGCATCTGATGTACTCACCCGTCGCGTTTCCGAACTGGATTCGGCGCTGGAGCGATCGGTTACTGCATCTGTCACGTCGTAACTCTTTGGCTGGCAGCGGCAGCAACATCGAGGCGCACTACGACCTCGGCGACAGACTGTTCGAGCTGTTTCTCGATGCGACGATGAGCTACTCCTGTGCCCTCTGGAACTCGCCGGAGGAGTCGCTGGAGCGAGCGCAGCTGAGAAAGATCGACGCGCTGCTGGACAAGGCGCGCTTGCAGCCCGGCGACGAGCTGCTCGAGATCGGGTGCGGCTGGGGCAGTCTCGCCATCCGCGCCGCGCAGCGTACCGGCTGCCGCGTCAAGGGCATCACCCTATCGAAGAACCAGCTACAGCACGCCCGCCAGCGCGCGACCGATGCGGGCGTGGCTGACAGGGTCGAGTTCGAGCTGTGCGATTATCGGCGAGTCGAGGGCCGCTTCGACAAGATCATCTCCGTAGAAATGTTGGAAGCCGTGGGGCACAAGTACCTGGGAACGTTCTTCGCCGCTTGCGATCGCGTTCTGGCTCGCGACGGGCTGGTCGTCATCCAAGTGATCACATTCCCGGATCAGAAGTACGATGGCTACCGCAACGGTTGCGACTGGCTACAGAAGTACATCTTCCCCGGAGGCATCGCTCCGTCGTTGACGGCTCTGACCGAGGCCATGACAGCCCAGTCCGAACTCGTCGTGGAGACGCTCGAGAATATCGGCCCGCACTATGCTCCCACCCTCGCGGAATGGCGTCGCCGTTTCGACGCGCAAACGAACGAGCTCTCACGTCGCGGCTACGACGAAAAGTTCCAGCGTACGTGGCGCTACTATCTCGCTTACTGCGAGGCGGGCTTCGCGGCGCGAACGTTTGGCGATCTGCAGCTCGTGCTCACGCGTCCGAACAATCGTTCGTTGACCCTCTTCTGAGGAGTCTGACGTGCAGACCAAAGCCGAGAGCCGTAGGAAAGAAGTGGTGTCTTCGAGCCTCTTGAGACGAGTGAACCTCTGGAGCGGGATTCCTCTGGCCGGATTTCATCTCGGCTGCTTGCTCGTGATCTGGGTCGGGGTGAGTTGGCCAGCCGTGATCGCCTGCGCGGCCGTGTACTGGACGCAAATCTTCGGCGTATCCGCTGGGTATCATCGTTACTTCGCGCATCGCAGCTTTCGTACCAGCCGTTGGCTTCAGTTTCTTCTCGCTGTGCTCGGAGCGACCTCGGCGCAGATGGGACCTCTGTGGTGGTCGTCGCACCACCGGCGTCACCATCAGTTCGCTGATACAGAGGACGACATTCACAGTCCGATCCGCACGGGTTTTCTCTGGTCGCACCTGGGATGGATTCTCTCCGACGAGTACAAGGACATAGATCCGAAGTATGTCAAGGACTGGCTGCGGTTTCCGGAACTCGTCTGGTTGGATCGGCTGCGATATCTCCCTCCGCTCGGAGTGGGAGTGATTCTTTTCGTCGTGGGGAGCTGGATTGCCGCTTACAGACCGCAGTGGGGGGCGAGCGGCTGGCAGCTCGTCGTCTGGGGTTCGTTCGTCGGCACGACGTTGTGCTACCAAGTCACTTTTTGCATCAACTCAGTCACCCATCTGATCGGCCGGCGCCGGTTCGAGACGCACGATAACAGCCGAAATGTTTGGTTTCTCGCCCTGCTGACCAACGGCGAGGGCTGGCACAACAATCACCACCGCTACCCGTCGTCGGAGCGGCAGGGTTTCTTCTGGTGGGAGCTGGACGTCACACACTACTTGCTGCAGGTTCTGAAGGCCGTGGGTCTCGTCTGGGGTATCAAAGAGCCACCACCCGTCATCTACGAAGAAACGAGAGCGCGACCATCAGCGGCCTCGTAACCACTTACGGCTTGTCTGCCTTCGATCGTGGAAGGTGAACCCACAGCTGGCGGTCAATCCTTCCGCCTCCTGTCATGGCACTTCGATTCACTCGACCGCGGACGATGCGAGCTGCCGTTCTCGCTCTATCAAATGCAGATCAGCGCTCGTCAGACGCAGGCGCCCGGCCGCATCCAGCTCTGCAAGGGCTTCCCTCCGCCTGCCCAACCGATTGAGAACGCGCGCCAAATGAATCCTCGGACCAGGATCGAGCGGGCCCGCCGCGATCGCGTCGCGGAGCACCTCGAGCGCCTGCTCGTGCCGACCGATCTCGGAGAGAACGGCACCGTAACGGCCTCGAAGCGCGGGGCGGTTCATTTCGAGAATCGGTCGCGTGATCTTGCAAGGATCGTCCAAGTCGAGCGCTCGCTCGAGCATCAGTAGTGCCTGGTCACCCTCACCACGTCTGGCCAGGTGCAGGGACGCGTTGAACACGGCCTTGATGTTGCGCGGCAACGCCTTGGTGGTCGCTGCCCAGAGAGTATCCGGATTTCGCCAGTCGCGGTTTCTCGCCTCAGTGCGCACCAAGCCTGCCACGACGATCACGACGACCAGCGCCCAAGCGATGCGACGCGGGACGGAGCGACGGCCGAGCAACCACCCGGTAACGAGGCAGAAGCCGATCGACGGTAAATAGGCAAATCTCTCCACGGCGTTCGTTCCGAGGGTCACCACCAAGTTGGACACCAGCAAGTAACAGGCGGCGAGAATCCCCAATCCGGCGAAAAGCAGCCGCTCTCGCTTCCAGAGGGCCCACACCGCGGCCACCAACGCTCCAAGCGCGATGAGCAGGCCCAGCAGCGCACCGGACTCGACGAAGCCTCGGCACAGCGGAATGGAGTCGTAGGAGTAATCTGGAGCGAGTGCGGACGGCCAGACGAGAAGCCTCGCGTAGAGCGGGATCAGTGCGAGCGCCGCCACACGGCGAGACAGCACAGACAGCAAGGACAGAGGATTGTCCGCCGGGTTGATGGCCACGTCGAACGTGCTGCCAAGAAGAAGATATTGCGAGCCGAGCTTGAGTCCCAGGGCGACCAATAGCCCGCCGTACTGCAGCAGAATCAGGGTCCGGCGGGGAGGCTTCGAGAGAGATCTCTTGCGGATGGTCAGATCCGCGAGATCGAGCACGAGCAAGCAAGGAATCAGCGACAGGGCACTTTCCTTACTGAGAAGTGCCGCAAGAAAGACCGCGATGCCCAAGACAGACCGTGCGATGGGCCGCCGGGCACTGGATGTTCGGGCTGAGAGCAAGAGCAGCAGACTGCTGACGAACCCGGCAGCCGCCATCAAGTCCTTCAGTACAACGACGCCAGCGGTAGCGTCCGTGTGCACCGGATGCACGGCGAAGATCATCGTCGCGGCACCGGCGGCTCGAAGGCTGCCGCCCAACATCCGGGCAAGACGGAGGACTCCCAGCGAGACACCGAGGTGAAGCAGTACGTTCGTTCCAAAGAAAGCGATCGGAGTGCCCGCTCCGAGACGCCAGAGGACCCAATAGGCGAGAAGGAGCAGCGGGCGCCAGAAACCACTCGGAAACCCGCTGCCGGCGGTGTAATCGTTGACCAGCATTTCGTCGAGTCCGCTGATCGGCCCGGTGACAAATCGGTTGGCTAGCACATCGACCGAAGCATCGAGCGTCCAACCGTTGGGCAGCGTGCCGAGGGTGGCTGCGAGCGCCAACGCCGCGACGATCCACCCAACAGGCTCGATGTCTTGCCTCGAGCCGTCGAGGAGCACAGCTCGCAGCGGCTGAAAGAACGCGCGCCGTAGACAACTCATGAAATCCGGTTGCGAACGGAGTATGGCGCAAGCGCAAAGATCCAGTGTGTGGATGCTTGCGGCCGACTTTGCCGTCGTGTGATCCTGGAATTACCATGCACGTAATCGCAGTGACGGACCGAACATCCTGCTCATCACCGTGGATACACAGCGGGCTGATCTCTTCTCTTGCGACGGCTAATCGCGCGACACGTCGCCCAGCGCCGATGCGATGGCTGAAAGGTGCACGGACCACCGCGAAAAGGTGCACGGACCACGACGAAACGGCCGCCGAGCGAAGAAACGCTCGAACAGTTGTGAGCGCTCGGGTACGTCGACTGAGGTGACGCGCGGTGCTCTGGGACGGCCACGTGCGATCACCCGAGCCGAAAGGGGACGCCGAGCCGCGGATGGGTGAGGCGAGACTTACCGCGGTCGAAACAGATAGTGCGACACGTACCACTCCCACCCGCCGCGGAAAGCGAACGATTCCTCGCAGCCGATGAAAAACAGTCGCCAGCGCTGAAGCTGTCGCCGCGCCCGCTCGGGACCATACGTCTCGGAGAAGATCTCCAACACACGTTCTCGAGCGGCGTCGAGCTTTTCTAGCCACGCTCTCAGCGTCCGAGCGTAGTGTCGACCGTCGACGCTCCAGTGGTCTTCGAGGATCAGATCGCGTTGGAAGTACAGCAGCAGTGAATCCGACGGCATCGTGCCGCCGCTAAAGAACTCCGAGCCCATCCAGCTCGACGCTTCTTCCTCGAAGGTGTAAGCGTAGTGACGATGGCAGAACACGTGCACGAACAGCTTGCCATCGTTTACCAGCCATCGACGAATCTTTGCCAGAAGCAGCTCGTAGTTCCGCATGTGCTCGAACATTTCGACCGAGACGATTCTGTCGAATGTCTCATCCGTGTCGAAGCTCGACACATCGCCGGTCAGCACGCGGATATTGCTCAGTCCGAGGCGCCGGCAGTCGGCTTCGATCGACTCTCGCTGCAGACGGGAGTTCGAAAGAGCTGTGATGCGGCAGCTCGGATAGTGGCTGGCGATCCAGAGGCTGAGCGAGCCCCACCCGCAGCCGAGATCGAGAACGCGCATGCCGTCGCTGATCTGTGCGCGCTGGCATGTAAGAGCGAGCATCGATTCTTCAGCGGCGTCGAGCTCCACATCGAGGCTGGCATCGGGTTGGGCGGTCTGTGCGGGCCAGTAGCAGCAGCTGTACTTCTTCCACTTGCCGAGGACGAGATGGAAAAACGACGCGGGCAACTCGTAGTGCTGGATGTTAACCTGCTCGGTGCGGATGGCGATCGGGCTCTGGCGAAGCCGCTCGATAAACCGTCGCAGCCGTTCTTGCTGCTGCTCGCCATCGGCACGCCGCTCGTATTCGAGTCGCGAGAACAGCAGCCGCCGGACGCCTCGACGGATCAGCCAGTCGGGCACCAAAGCTCTTTCTGCAATCTCGACGGCGAGGCTCATTGTCAGCTCTTTGTCCGTGGCGGCCACGGAATGAACGCACTGGTGGTCCGTTGGTAATCACGGTAATCGGGGCGGGTCTCGAGCGCGCGCCGCTCGGCGATCGGGACCCCCGTGACCTTGTACAGGAAAAGCAGCATCAGCGCCGGACCGAGAAGAGTCAGCCAGCCAAAAGGCGCGCGCCAACCGATCACCACGTAGGCCCACCAGTGCACCCATTCGAAGAAGTAGTTCGGATGGCGCGAGTAGCGCCAAAGGCCTTCACGGCAGGTCTTGCCGCGGCTCTCGGGCCGGGCGCGGAATCGAGCGAGCTGCCGGTCGGCTGCAGACTCTCCCGCGAGTGCGACGAACCATACGGCAGCGCCGAGCGCGTCCCAAATTCCGAGAGCTTGTACGCGTGCGCCCATCGCGACCAGCGGCGGAATGGTGAACACGACGACCAGCAGCGCCTGAAACAGGAAAAACAGCAGAAAATAGGACTGTGCGCGTGCGCCCCATCGCGAGCGCAGCTCGCGGTAGCGGGTGTCCTCGCCGGCGCGCAGCACGCGATCGCGGAGCAGGTAGATAGCGAGCCGGAATGACCAGCCGGTGACCATCACGGCGATCAGGCCGCGGCGAAGGGGATATCCGTTCGCCAGGACGGCGTAGCCGACGGTCGCGAGTCCTATTCCTGCCGACCAGCCGAAGTCGACGACATCCGCCTCGTTCCAGCGTCGTTGGAGCAGGTACAGGACGAGCATCCCGGCGCAAGCCAGAGCGAGAGCGCCTGCGAGCAAGAAGAACCCGTCGACGGGGGAGGACATCAGTGGTTCTCGATGGAAGGCGCCATCTGCACCGGCTCAGCACGGGGTGGAACGATGCGAGCGAGCCAGAGCAGAAACGGCATCATGACGAGCCATTCGAGTGCGAAAGCGAGCAGGCTGGGCCAGAGGTCAGGGTGCAGATCGGCCGCACCGAGGCGCGCACCGGCCAAATACGAGGCGGGCCCGAAGGTCGCGCCGAGCAGGGCCGCCAGCGCATAGCGGTCCTTCAGCCAGCCGAAGGAGGCGTGGAGCGTGCTCGAGAACACCGCCCAGAGCATGATCCACCAAGCCGGTGGCCAGAGGCCGTGCCCTCCTTCGTGCAGCACGAGCAGCTCCAAACGCATCGGTATCAGGTCGACCAGAGGGCCGATCGTTGACGCGAACAGCACGAGAACCAGCGCTCGTGCAGGGGAGGGCGCGAGACGGATGTTGATCACGACGATCACGGCCGTGACCAGAGCGCCGAGACCGGCTCGATCGTGCGCTGCTCCGAGCACGCAGGCGAACCATCCGAGGTACATCAGCAGGAAGCTCAAAACCCTGGCGATCACCGGCCGTGCTCCACGCGGGCGTCCTCCGAGTTGACACCGGCTCCGGGGTGAGTGAAGACGGGGACACCACGCCACCAAAGCTTGAGGGCCTGCCAGTGGATCGCGGCAATGACCTTGAACGGAAGCAGAGGGTGGCGGGCGACGGCACGAGCCAGCGACCG
Source organism: Acidobacteriota bacterium (assembly GCA_020350085.1). Lineage (GTDB taxonomy): Bacteria > Acidobacteriota > Polarisedimenticolia > J045 > J045. Next base: position 3,105,823 of record CP070706.1, on the reverse strand, counting down.
GGGTGTCAGCTCCCGGCGTCTGAGGCTCAGCGTCGCGTCGAAGAAGCGCCGTTCCTGCTCCAGGTTCTCGACGTGGACGAACAGTCGCCGGCCGGGCGCGGTCACGCGCCACGCATATTCGAGATTCATGCCCATGAACGGGGAGACATGAAATTGCTTCTCATTCCGTGCGCGGAAAACGGGGCGGGAAGTAGAGACGATGGTCGCCGGCTCGAGCACGTAGCAGTGCTGCTCCCCCCATGGCGTGTTGTTCACCTCGGCGATCAAGACCTGAAGCTCGGCACCATCGTCGGAGAAGCAGTAGTAAAAGCTGACCGGGTTGAAGCCGTAACCCGCGTGACGCAGCAAGGTCAGCAACCGAACCGGTCCCCGCTGCTCGCGCCCCGTGCGTTCGACGACTAGCTGACGCACGGATTCGGCAAGCGGCCGGTCCGGACGACCAAGATGGTCCTCTCGCCTGAAGCGGACGAGGGCAGGGCGAGCGGCGGACCAGATGCGCCCCCCCTCGAAGACCTTGGGCAGCTCGTCGAGGTCGAAGTACGCCATGTAAAGGCGATACCTATACGAGTGCAGCACCGGCTTGAAGCGCCGGTGGCGTACCCAACCGCTGTAAAGGCAAGAGTTCAAGAGTCTCGTTCCGTCGTTCGAGTCCGTGCGGGCCCAGCGCGCCCTAACCCGGATTATTCATGAGCCCTTCGGCCGAAACGCCGCATCTG
>CP070706.1:3101434-3105007 GCA_020350085.1 Acidobacteriota bacterium | reverse complement strand
CAGCAGTAAGGTCTTGAAATGACAACGGAAAAACCGATCCGGCAGATCGAGAATCTCGATGAAACTCAGGATGCGAGTCGGGCCGCTCAAAGGTCGCTCTCTCCTCGCGGGAGGGACCGCGATCCCAGGGGCCTGTCCGTGCGCCGCAGGGCCCAAACCAGAAACAGGCCGAGCAGCGCGATGCCGAGCAGCGACTTCGCCGTCACGCCGATCGCGGGGTCGGGCGAGACGAATCCTTCGACCAGCCCGAGCACGACCAACGGCGCCAGCGTACCGAGGGCGAGAATCACCGAGCGCCGTCCCGCGCGCCGAAGCTGCTTCTTGCGGGGCAGCGGGCTTTCTCCAACCAAGCCGTGAGCCAGCTCGAGGCCCGCGGCGCCTGCGACGATGATCAGGAATAGCTCCAGCGGGCCGTGGGCGCTGATGAACTCGACGATGCGATCCAGCACACCGTGCTGCCAAGTCAGGGACAAGACCGAGCCGAGCAGCAGCCCGTTCAAAACGAGCACGTAGATGGTCAACAGCCCGGCGAGCAGCCCACCGCCCCAGGCCACCAGCGCGACCGACACGTTGTTGGTGAAGATGGCGCTCGACATCTGCGCCGGAGCGATACGCGTTGCAGCATCGGTCCAGACCTCTCCGCGCCGGACCCTCTCAACGTTTTCCACACCGATGAGAAGCTGCGCGACATCCGGCTCGACGAGCGTGAGCACGAATCCGAGCATCATCCCGCCGCTGAAGATCCCCAGCGAGATCAAAACGGCCGGAAGACTGCGACGAAACTGACGCGGAAAACCGAAAGCGAAGAAGTGCCGGATCCGCGGCAACAGCGGCGGCTCGTGACGGGTCAGCAGCCGGTGTCCCTCGAACGCCAATCCGCGAAGTGAGCGCTCGACATCGGTGCCGGGAAAGTGCGTACGGGCGTATGCAAAGTCTGAGAGGACTCTGCGGTGCAGGGCGGCAAGCTGCTCCAGCTCGTCGTAGGTGAGACGATGCGTGTGTCTCGATGCGTGCACGAGAAGGCCGCGAAACGAGGCCCACGTCTCGGCGCTTTGCCGCTGGAACCGTCCATAGTCCATCAGCTCGCAGCCCCCGGCTCCACCTCGCCGGCGAACATCTTGCGCACCGCCTGCTCGGCGCTCGCTTCGCCTCGTCCGCGACGCGCGAGATCGGGATGGGTGAGTTCGAGCCAGGTCCGCATCTTCGAAGCCAGTCCCTCCCGAGCCGGCTCCGGAAGATCCGCGAGCCGTGCGAAATACAGCTCGATGAGCGTGATCTCGTCCTGGTCGAGGCCTGAGGGCCAATCGCGGGACGCCGTCGCCGATGCCCCCCGTGCCGCCGACGCTGCCTCGGCGACGACGAGTGTCCCGGCGGCGAGATCGCCCAGTCTCTGACTCGTCCCCGTAGCCAGGATCGACACTGCGCCGATGCCGTAGCCGCTCGGCAGGATGTCCACGTTGCGCAGCAGATTGCGAATCAGCGACGCGAGCAAGCCGGGTGCGCGGCCGTCCTGGCTCACGACGCGCAGCCGCAGCAGCCGCTTGCCCGGCGAACCGCCCTCCATGAGCTGCTCGCAGATGACGAAGAATCCCCAGTTGAGCAGAAAGATCGCAACGAGCAGTCCGGCGAAAACCCACGGCGAGGCCTCCTCTCCCAGCACGCTCGCCAGAGAGAAAAAGCCGAACACGAGGGCGATCGCCATCGCGACGATGATCAGAAGATCGGCCAGCGCCGCGAGGCCACGCGAGCCGAGCGAGGCGAGGGGAAGATCGACGCTTACGTCCAGCGCGCCGCGAAACTCCGCCTGACCGGCTCCGTGCCAGGATGGACCTGCCATGGCGGGATCATATCGCAAGAGACGCGACAGCCTGACGCCTGTCACCGACAGCCCCTGGTCTCCGTCCCGCTGCTTGCGTCGGCGGTCCGGCGGTTACGCGAACCATGGGCGGACGCCCTCTCCTCGTCGCGCACGGGCAGGTATCGCTGACTTGGGTCCGCACCGCTTTGGTCTCGTTCCGAGAAGGTGAAGTGCCACGGGTCATCGACTTTTCTTGACCGGCTCGGGGACAGCGCACAGCGCAGTCGCCGTGCTGCGATTGCACCGATGCATCGTCGAGGTCGGAGATGCCGGCGACACTCAGGCCGACCTCGCGTGCCAGCTAAAGCACTTCGATCCGGACGGACTCATCGTCCGTCAGGGCAACATCTCCACAGCGGTTCAGTCTGCTGCGAAAAACCTCAAGGTCATCTGCAAGCATGGAGTGGGTACGGACAACATCGACGTCGACTTCGCCACCAACCGAGGAATCCCGGTTCCGTTCACACCGCAAGCCAACTCCGAGTCCGTGGCGGAGCACACCCTTGGCCTGATGCTGTCTTTGCTGCACAAGATACCGATGCAGGACAAGCGCATCCGAGATGGCCTGTTCGATAAGAAAGGTCATCAGGCAGTGCAATTGCAGGGAAAGACCGTCGGGCTGATAGCGTTCGGCCGCTTTGTAAGAAGAGTGGCCGAGCTTCTCGAGCCGTTCCACGTGAAAGTGATCGTTTTTCGCCCCTCGCCGGGGGCTGACGCGTTGCCGCAGCACGTATCGAGAGTCCAACGCTCAGAAGAACTCTTTCAGCATTCGGACATCATCAGCTTGCAATGCCCGCTCACCCGTGACACACGAAACCTCATCAATCGTGAGACGCTCGCGCTGATGAAGAGTGGCGTGTTCCTGATCAACACCGCACGCGGGGCCATCATCCAGGAACGGGATCTCCTCCAAGCGCTGCGAACGGGGCGAGTCGCCGAAGCCGCCTTGGACGTCTTCGTGGTCGAGCCGCCCTCCTCGGACCACCCCTGCTGAGCCGGCATAACGTCGTGATGACGACTCACGTGGCTGGCGTATCCGACAGCGCATTCACGAACAGGGGTCTGGCCGCCGTCCGGAACGTACCGGCCGTTTTGGAGCGAAAGGACGTCTACCGCGCAGCCGTTTTGAACCCGCAGGTCCTGGCAGACGCTGGCACGTCGAGTGCAGATCCCGGTGGCGAGGCGGATCCGGTCTAGGAGCCTGCGCGGTGATGATCTCGACGGTCGCGCTGAGCCACGATGACCTGGCAAGGAGGCCTTCTGGCCGTCCGCGCGGTCGGATGTGGCCCGTTCGCGGCCGCTTCGGGCCCGGATCGCACCGGCCGCGGACGAGCCGTGTCCGGCGGCCGGTGCACGTCGCCTGCTCGAGCGAGCCGTCGCTCGATCTCGGATGAGCGCCGTCAGTGGATCCGGCGCACGCTGATCCGGGCGACCGGATTGCGCCAATCGCGCATGGCTGCGTCGAGATCGCCGCTTCCGTGCACGCCGGCATGGACGTAGACGTACCCCTCCGCGCCGTCCGTCACGCGCTGGAAGGGACTCATGCACGGAGGCCCGGGAATGTGGTCACAGTTCTCGGTGTTTCTCTCCGAACCGGCGTCGTAGGCCGGGGCCTCGGCCGAAGCCATCAGGGGCGAGCGCGACCCGACCAGAACGGCGCGCTGCAGCTCCGGCACCGTGCCGGCGAAGAACGCGTCGTTGGTGGTCACCAGCAT
>CP070706.1:3093749-3101334 GCA_020350085.1 Acidobacteriota bacterium | reverse complement strand
AACGGCGCGTGCTTCGCCGTGAGGATCCTGGCGCCGTCTGCAAGAGGAATATAACGCGCTGCGGCACAACAGTCCACTCGCTGTTCCGCAGCGCGGCAAAAAAGAAATACGAACTCTTTGTACTATGGTTTAGGGTCTCCGCCGGAAGCGAAACGAGCGTCGCTGAGCGGCGCGTTTTGCCGCAGTGCGTCAAGACGTTGCGGACTCTCTCCGCAGGTGAGCCCCGATCATCGACAGCCCCGCGATCCCGTTCGGCTCGTCGGGACACTCCGGTACCGGGATCAGCTGCTGGCCGGCTCCGAGCAGCCCTCTCAGATGCTCGATCCCGCGCTGGTCCCGCTCACCGAGCCACGCCATCAGCTTGCGGCCGACCGATCCGCTCGCCGCCCGCCGTTCGGCGCGGAGGAGCGGGTGCACTCGATTGACGATCAGCGGCCCGAGCCGGTAGCCGGCCTCGAGCAAGCGCCGAGCAAAAAACAGCGTATCTGGTATGCGCTCCTGAGCGGCACCGCAAACGAGCACGAACAGCGTCCTTTCCGACGCGAGCAGCTTCTTGACCTGCTCCGCCCGTTCGCGAAAGCCGGCGTAAAGCGGCCCGAACGCCTGGAAGAAATCGAGCATCTCGTGCAGCAGTCCCAGGCCGGCCGCGCGATCGAGCATGCGTTCGATGCGCCGGCCCAAAGCGCCGAGCCGCGCCGTGGCCCGCAAGTGACCGTGCTCGTCGAACCAGGAGCGCATGCCCAGCCGGAGCGCTCCGCTGTCGAGAAAGCGGATGATCCGGTCGGGCGCTTCGAGAAAATCGAGCGCTTGGCTCGTCGGCGGGGTGTCGAGAATCACGCGCTGATAACGACCGGCCCGATCGACCTCGAACAGCCGCTCAACCGCCATGTACTCCAAAATGCCGGCCAAGTGGCCGGCGAGATGCTTGTAGAAGCGATTCTCGAGGATTCGTTGGCGCGATCGCTCGTCCGGAGCGTACTGGCTCACGAGCCGATCGAACGTGTGTGCCGCGTCGAGCAGGCTGGCATCGAGCTCGGCCGGCATTTCGACGGGCACGGGTACCTCGGCGTCGCCGACGCTGCTGCCGACGCCGAGCGCGTCTTTGAGCCGATGGCTGGGATCGAAGGTCATCACGAGCGTGTCTCGTCCCGCCTCGGCCGAGAGCAGCCCGAGCGAGGCGGCGACGGTCGTCTTGCCGACGCCGCCCGAGCCGACGACGACGATCAGCGGGTGGCGGGCGGACGAGAGCGGGAAGCTCACACGACCACCCGTTCGAGCGCTGCGCTCAACTGATCCTGCAGCACGCCGAGCAGCTGCGGGCCGCCCTCGAGCGGCAGCAGCGGCAACTCGACGAGCGGGCTGTTCCACGAGCCTTTCAGCGTCGCCAGCTCGCTCTCGTTGACCGCTCGTCGCCGGCGCCACAGCTCGTCGAGCGCCAGCTCTTCAGGGGTCGGCTCGTCGTCGGGTGCGGCCGCTTCGAGGGCTGGGTACAGGCCGTTGACGATCGCGAGCTGCGGCCCGCGACCGAAGCGTGCGCGCAGCGCGACGTCGAGATCGATCAGCTCCTGCACGGGCATCTCCTCGGCCACGGTCACGGCGATGACGGCGCAGCGCGTCGCATCCGCGACGAACCCGGCGATCTCGCCCGACATGCGTCCGAACGGTCCGTCGCGGATGATCTCGCTGACCAGCAGCGGAGCTTCGAGCAGCGACACGCCGTGCCCCGTCGCGGGAGCGTCCAGCACGATCTGATCGATCTTTCGTGCGGCGCCGGTTTCGGGGGGGTGGGACACGGTGCTCACCGCGTGGTGCAGCACGGCCATCTCCTTGAGCCCCGGAGCCCCGGCGACGAAGTGGCGGTAGATCTCGCTGGACACGACGCGGTCGGCGATGAGATCGAGCCGCAGTTGGGCGCGAACGATTTGTTCGACCACTCGCTCGGGCTGGAGGTTTTGCAGCCACATCCGCGGGCCGACCTCGACGATCTCGCCGCCGGACGGCGCGGTGCCGCAGAGCTGATGCAGGCTCTCGCGCGGGTCGAGCTCGAGCAGCAGCATGCCGCGGCCCCGCTCTGCCATCATCCGGCCCAGCACGGCGCTGAACGTGCTTTTGCCGACACCGCCCTTTCCGGTGACGACCAGCAGCTGGCGATCGGACAACGTCTCGAGCAACGTCATCGAGGCAGGATTCCTCACGCAGCGCACGGTGTTCGGCGCCCACGGGACGGAGTCTGGATTGTACTCCTGGCAGCATCGTTCGAGTCGCGCAGTGTGTCGTGCAAGAATCAGAGGCTTTCTGGGAACCCTCGGGAAGACTCAATCGGACCTGGCGTCGCGTCGATCGCCGCCGGCCGTCTGCGGAGGATGCATGAGACTCAAGCAGCCCCTCGTTCGAAGCGCCCTACCGATCGCCCGCGTCGAGCGGCTGGTCGGCTTGCTGGTGCTGCTCGGGCTCGTCGCCGTCGGTGGCGCGTGCTCGGAGCAAGGCGCACCGCAAACGGAATCGGCAGCGCCGGACGCGCCCGCCACGCCGGCGACCGAGAGCTTCGCGATCCCGCCGCTGCCGAGCGGAAGCGGGCAGGGGCAAGCGAGCCTCGAGTGGGACGTCCCCGAAGGCTGGCTCGAGCAGCCGCCGTCATCGCCGATGCGCAAGGCCCAGTACGCGTTGCCGGGTCCGGCCGGCGAGGGTAGCTGCGTCGTCTTCTACTTCGGCCCGGGTCAAGGTGGCGGCGTCGACGCGAACATCGCGCGCTGGATCGGACAGTTTCGCGGCGCCGACGGCGGGTCCGCCGAGCACAGCGCGCAAACTCTCGAACTCGACGGCGGTCGCCTACCGGTCACGATCATCGAGGCCCACGGGACTTACGTCGGTGGCATGGGCACGGCCATGGGCGGCGCCGACACACCGCTGGCCGACCATCGCATGCTCGCTGCCGTAGCGCGAGGCCCCGACGCCAACTGGTTCTTCAAGTGCCTCGGGCCGGAACAAACGATGGAGCTTCATCAGGCCGCGTTCGACGCGTTCATCCGTTCGCTGCGGCAGGGCTCCTGAGCCGGCCCGTCTTTGGCGCGAGGAGAGCGACGAATGTCCACCCGAAGCTCGAGCGGGGGCGGTTCGCCCACGAGACGCCCGTCACCACCACGGCCGCGCCGCGAGCCGTATCCGTGGAGCAGCCCCAAGCCGCGCGAGGAAGATCCGCACGCTCCTTCGCGCTTGCAGCGGATTCTCGACAGCCCGACGTACCGTCGCGCCGACGAGGACCTCGATCTGCTCCAGCTCGACGAGCTGCGACCTTCGCGCCTGCAGCTCGAGTATCTCAAGGCCCAGCTGATGCTCAGCAGAACGGGGGTTCGTTCGACGATCGTCGTTTTCGGCGGCGCCCGCATCGTCGAGCCCGGGGCGGCCGAGCGCAAGGTCGAGGTGGCCGAGCACGCGCTTCGCGCCCACCCCGGCGATCCGATGCTCGAGCGCAGGTTGGCGATCGCCGAGCGGGTGCGGGCCAACAGTCGCTACTACGACGTAGCGCGCGAATTCGGCCGCATCGTGGGTCGCGAAGGGAAGGCCAACGGTCAGCCTCGCGTTCTCGTCATGACCGGCGGTGGGCCGGGGATCATGGAGGCCGCCAACCGCGGCGCGTTCGACGTCGATGCCAAGTCAGTGGGACTGAACATCACGCTACCGCACGAGCAGTTTCCCAACCCTTACATCACGCCCGAGCTGTGCTTTCAGTTCAGGTACTTCGCGTTGCGAAAGATGCACTTTCTGCTCCGCGCGAAGGCACTCGTGGCTTTCCCTGGCGGTTTCGGCACTTTCGACGAGTTGTTCGAGACGCTGTGCTTGATTCAGACCGAGAAGATCGAGCCGCTGCCGGTCGTGCTCGTCGGTGAGTCTTTCTGGCGCCGTGCGATCGATGCGGATTTTCTCGCGGAAGAAGGCGTGATCGACATCGACGACACCGAGCTGTTCGGCTTCGCCGAGACCGCACAGGAGATTTGGGACACGATCGTCGGCTGGTACGCACAGACCGGCTTGTCGATGTATTGATCTGACGTTTACTTGTCCTCGTCTCGAATGCCCATGCCGCTGCGGTCGGTGTACGCGGGCCGCTCGGGTGGCCGATACCCGTTGCGCTCGATCTCGCCGAGCAGATGGGCAATGGCGGCGTCGAGCTGTGGGTCGGTCCCGTCTTGGTGCTGTGCGGGATCGTCGATGACTTCGATGTCCGGCTCGACCCCGTGACCTTCAATGCCCCAGGTCCCGTCGGTCTCATAAAACGCGAACCGCGGCACCGTGACGATGGCGCCGTCGATCAGCCGGGGATTGCCGGAGATGCCGACGAGGCCGCCCCACGTGCGCGTTCCGATCAGCTTGCCCAGCTGAGCCTGGCGGAAGTACGCCGGGAACAGATCGCCACCGGATCCGGCCTGCCCGTTGATCAGCATGCACTTCGGCCCGTGATGCGCGTCGGGGGGCCACGGCCAGTCGAGCCCGTCGCGTAAGGCCCAGTAGTTCGTCACCGGCCGATTGAGCATCTCGATGAAGCGGCTCGGCACTTGTCCGCCTCCGTTCCAGCGCTCGTCGATGATCAACGCCTCCTTGTGCACCTGGCCGAAGTATTGGCGCACGAGCTCGTTCTGGCCCCGAATGCCGGTGTCCGGCACGTGGATGTAGCCGACCCGTCCGCCCGACTTCTCGTCGACGGTGGCCATATGGCGCGCCACCCACGTGCGGTAGCGCAGCGGTTGCTCGTCCTCGACCGGTCGAACGAGAAGCTCGCGAGCGCCCTCGCCCATCCGCGGCTCGTCGCCGACGGTGACGTAGATCGATTGACCGGCGAGCCCTTCGAAGGCGGCCCACGGCGCCTTGCTGACGTCCACCGGCACACCGTTGACCGCCAGCACGTAATCGCCCGGCGCGATGTCGAGGCCAGGCTCGCCCAAGGGCCCGCGTGCGTCGACGTCCCACGGAGCGCCCTGGTGAATGTCCTTGACGCGGTAGGCCCCGTTGGCGAGCTCGAAGTCGACCCCGAGCAGCCCGACGTTGCGGCGCGGCTCGTTGGTCTCATCGGGACCCGGTCCGTAGTAGGCGTGGCCGACGTTCAGCTCGGAGATCATCTCTCGGATGACGTAGCCGACTTCCTGGCGCGTCGTGCAGTCCACGAGCATCGCTCGGTACTGCGCGCGAATCTGCGGCCAGTCGACCCCGTGCATGTTCGGGTCGTAGAAGAAATCCCTCAGCAAGCGCCATGCTTCGGTGAACAGCTGCTCCCACTCCGCTCGCGGATCGATGCGCGTCATCATCGGACTCGTGACGACGTCCTTGCCCTTCGCGTCGGCCGCTGCATCGTAGATTGCGGCTTTGCCGTTGACGAGAACCAGCAGCTTCTTGCCGTCGGCCGAGATCTCGAAATCGTTGACCCCGTCCACGATGGTCTTTTCTTCGCGCTCGTCGTCGTCGAGCTTGAACAGGTGGACTGAACCTTTCGCATCCGACCCGCGAACCGGCAGCCGCACGAACACGAGCTCGCCCTTGTCGTTGACCGCCACGCGTCCGAAGCGGCCCGGCTCGATCGGAAGCGCCACCGCCCGCTGCTCGAAGCGATCGAAGGCGATCTCGACGTTCTCGGGCTTGTCGCTGTCTTCAGCGTCGTTCTTCTCGTCTTTGTCGTCCTTCTTCTGCGGTTCGTCGCCCTCCGACTCGTCGTCCTGATCCTCTGGCTTCTCCTCATCGCTCTTGGGCGCGAACGGAGACGGCTCGTCCGCGCGCAGCGGAACCAGATAGATCCGGTCGGTCTTGGCGTAGATGAACGTCGTGTCGACGGCACTGTACAGCGGTGCAAAAGAGCGGCTGCTGGTGAAGAACAAGTAGTCCCCGTTGCGATCGAACGCCGGAGAGGCGTCGTCGAACATGTCGCTCGTGACCCGCCGAGCTCGTGCTGTCTCGAGTTCGTAAATGAAAATCGAGCGCTGAAATCCGCCATCCGCGTTGCGCCAGAAAGCGAGAAAGCGGCTGTCATGTGAGAAGTTGAAGTCGCCGCGCTCACGCACCGCGGCGCGCGGATCGCGGTCGATTTGCCGGGCTCTGCCGCTATCGACGTCGACGAGTGTCAACGTCCCGGATTTGTCGGAGAAGACGATCCACTGGCTGTCCGGCGAGAAGACCGGTTCGTAGCGAAAGGTCTGGCCTTCGTCCGTGAGCTGGAGCGGTTCGGCTTTTCCGTCGGCGGACCGCACGTACAAGTGATACTCGCCCGAGGCGTCGGATTGATAGGCGATCCACTTCCCGTCGGGACTCCAGGTGGGAAACCTCTCGGCGACGCCGCTCGTGCGCGACACGTTGCGCGGCGCGCCGTGCTCGGCCGGCAGCGTCCACACGTCACCGCGCGCTTCGACGACGGCCCGCTTTCCGGTCGGTGACAGGCTCCACCAGTGAATCGCTCCAGAGACGTCTCGCAGCTCGGCGAGCAGCGTCGGCCGGGCTCCCGGAATCTTCACCTCGACGATGCGCGAGCGGAGGCTGGCCAGATCGAGCAAGCGCAGCCTCGCACCGTGCTGAAAGACGATCTCGCCGGCCCCTTCCGGCCCGGGTCCGATCGCGGGCCACTTGACGTCGTAGTCACTGAACGTCGTGATCTGCTGGCGCTGGCCGGAGTCGAGGTCGAACGACCAGATGTTGAGCCGGTGCTCGGGGCCGGCGTCGGAGAGATAGTAGATCTTCCGGCCGTGCCACATCGGCTGCGTGTCCGTTCCTTCCCAGTCGGTGATCCGCCGCGAGGTCTTCTCTTCCAGATGAAACAACCACAGATCCGTCGCCAATCCGCCTCGGTAGCGCTTCCAGGTGCGGGTGTCGCGCGTGTCCGGTGTGTAGAGCAGGTACTCGCCGTCGGGACTCATCGTCGCGAAGGCTCCGTACGGAACCGGCAGCTTTTCCGGCAGGCCGCCCTCGGCGGCGACAGCAAAGATCTGCAGCATCCGACCCAGACCGGCCAGGCCGTTTTGGAAGAACAGAATCCGTCCGTCCGGGGTCCAGTCGCAGACGACCTCCGTCGCCGGGTGATAGGTCACGCGATACGGCACGCCGCCGCCGACGGGCAGTGTGTACAGATCGTTACCGCCGCCGTAGTTGCCGATGAAGACGATGCTCTCGCCGTCGGGTGAAAAGCGTGGCAACGCCTCGACGCCTGAGGCCCTGGCCAACGGCGCCGCCGTGCCGCCCTCGCGCGGCACCAGCCACAGATCGTCGGCGTAGACGAACACGATGTGCGTCGCCGAGACGTCCGGGTAGCGCAGCATGGCGCCGTGTGGCGCGCTCTCGGGCGCATCGGCGGCGAGGCCTGCGGCGATCGAGCCCGCAACAACCATCATGGTCAGCACAGGAACGACGAGGGGTCGAGGCGAGGGCATTGCGGTTTCCTTTTCGAGCGAGAAACGAAGGTGAAAAGGGTAGCGCCACTCGTGCCCCGCGAGATGACCGCTCGCGGCCCCGTCCTGACCGGTCAGCCGCAGCGGGCTACTGGCAGTCGCCCGACCGAACCCGCCGCGGCCCGCCGAAGCGATCGACGAGACCCAGGCACAGCGCCGGATCG
>CP070706.1:3078726-3093649 GCA_020350085.1 Acidobacteriota bacterium | reverse complement strand
TCGAGCAGCTGCTCGATGCGTTGCCCCTCGGCAGCCTCGGCTTCGCGATGGCGGTCTCGCAGCGGTTCTGGCCGGGATCGACCTCGGAGGAGCTGGCCGCGCTGGCTCTGATCGCCGAGAAGCGCGTGCTGGTTCCCGAGGGCACGGCTCGAGCCATGGTGCTCCGCGCGGTAGCGCTGCGTCAGCGGGCGCAGAAATTGCAGCGCACCGACGAAGCCCTCGTCAGCGACCCTGCCGCGCTGCTGGCGATGGGCGGCGAGCTGACCGGCCTCGCGTGTCTGACGAGCGAAACGAATGACTATCTCGAAGGGCCGGCGACCGAATCGGTGCCCAAGACCGCGCAGCCCGTGCTCGAGGCCGCCGCGCTGCTGCTTCCCTCGCCGCTCGATCTGGAAGTTCTCGCGACATTGGCGGAGGAGATGGCGCGCCAATGCGAGGCGATCCAGGGCTCGCACAAGATCGAGCCCGAGATCCTCTGGGTCCCGATCGAAGAGGTCCACGACGTGCTGCGCGCCCTCGAGCTGGGACGCGTGGAGCCGGATCAGCTCGTCCTGTGGGAGGTCTACGCGACCTGCTCTCTTTCGCGGCGCGATCTGGATGCCGGCGCCGACGCGACGTGCATCGAACGCGACCGGCATCTCGCAGCGCTGGTTCTGCAAAGGCTCGAGACGGCGATCGACAGGGCGATGTCGGCTCACAAGAGGGACCCTGCGGCTCACGCTCGCCACGCCGCCTGGCGCCGGTTGATGCTCGAAACGCGCGCCCGTCTCGACGAGCGGCTGACGCGCCAGGAGCCTGTGGAAGAAACGATCCCGCTCGCCAGGACGAGCGAGAAGGCCGAAGCCCCGCTCTCCGCTTCTGCCCCCGCCGATCCAGACCAGGCGATCCTCAAGCATTTCCGCAACGTGCGCAGCGAGCCGCTCGTCGGCGCCGCGGAGCCGCCCGCCGGCGTGAGTTGGCTGTGGTGGTTCACGGGGATCGGCCTGGCGCTGGCCGCGCTGATCCTCGTCGTCACACTGTTCTTGCCTCCCGCCACGCCACCGACCGCGGCCGTGTCTCCGGATCATTTCGAGGCGATCGTGCCGCTGATCGATACGACGCCGGCGGGCGCCCTTTTCGTCGCCACCCTCGACCCGTCCTGGGAGCAGCTCACGCGCGAGGATCAGATGCTCGGCGCCACCCGACTGATGACTGCCGCTGAGCAGCTCGGCTTTCGGGCAGGTCTGCTGATGTCGCCCGACGGCCGACCGCTCGCCGTCTGGAGCCCGGGACGAGACCCCGCCGTCGTCGCCAGTACGCGCCGGCCGTCCCGCTGAGCCGACAGCCCGTGTCCGGTCGATCCGACGAGCCGACCGCCACCGCGACCCCCGCAGAGCCGGCCGCGACGCGCGGCGCGGAGCGCCGTCATCATGACCGCGTCAGCCTGCGCTTTCCGGTCGACGTTTTCATCTCTGCCGATCGCGTCGTGCGCGGGATAGCGTTGAATCTGTCGGTCAGCGGCGCGTTGCTGGGCTTGCCGTGCAGTCTCCCGCTCGGCCACGAGGTACGCCTGCGGCTCGAGCTGACCGATGGCGACGCCCCCCTCGAGCTTCGGGCGATGGTCGTGCGCAAGATGCCTTCCGGTTCCGCTTCGACCGTGCGCTTCGGTGTGCACTTCATCCTGCCTCGCGGCGAAGCCGCACGACGACTGCGCCGTCTCGTATTCAGCTAGGAGTCTGTGCGGTAGAACGATGGCGAGCGAGGCGGCGCGAGAGTCATCGGATGCCGAGACGTTTCATCTTCTCGCTGAGGGTGGTCGGCTTGATCTGCAGCCGCTCGGCCGCGCGTCGTTGGACGCCCTCGGCCTGCTGACGCGCCCAGCGGATGAGCGTGCGTTCGTACTCCTCGACCGCCTCCTGCAACGACTTGCCTTCGGGAAGAGCTGGCGCACCCGATGCTCCGCCGCGATGGCGCCGAATCTCCGCAGGCAAAGAGGCGACATCGATAATGTCCGATTCCGTGAGCAAGACGGCCCGCTCGATCGAGTTTCTCAGCTCCCGAACGTTTCCGGGCCACTCGTAGCGATCGAACTCCTGAAGCGCCTCGACCGACAGCCTGAGACCGGGCCGGCCATGCTCGTCGCAAAAAGTCGCGAGGAAGTGCTCGGCCAGCAGCGGAATGTCCTCGCGCCGCTCGCGCAGCGACGGCAGTGCGATCGTGAGCACGTTGAGACGGTAGTACAGATCGTCGCGAAACTGCCCTTCCCTGACGAGGCGCGCGAGGTCCTCGTTGGTCGCCGCGAGGATGCGAACGTCCACGCGTACCGGACGCACGGAGCCCAGCGGCAGGAACTCCTTTTCCTGCATCACCCGCAGCAGCTTGGCCTGCACCGGCAGTGGAATCGTGCTGATCTCGTCGAAGAACAGCGTTCCTCCGGCCGCGGCGGCGAACAGCCCTTCCTTGTCGGTGACGGCGCCGGTGAACGCGCCCCTCGCGTGTCCGAACAGCTCCGACTCGAGCAACTCCTGGGGCAGATTCGAACTGTTGACCGTCAGAAACGGCGAGTCCGCGCCGACGCCCGTCTGATGGATCGCTTCTGCCGTCAGCTCCTTGCCCGTTCCGCTCTCGCCGGTAATCAGCACCGTCGTGCGTGCGGACGCCACCTGCTTGATGACTTGGTAGACCTGCTGCATCGCGCGCGAGCGGCCGATCAGGCGAGCGAAGCGATGGCGCTCCGCCAGGGCGCGCCGCAAGCCTTCGTTCTCGCGCCGGAGCCGGCGGCGCGTGAGCGCGGAGTCGACCAGCAGCAGCACCTCGTCGTTCTGGAACGGCTTCGTCAAGTAGTGAAAGGCGCCCGCCTTCATCGCCTCGACGGCGGTCTCGACGGACCCGTGGGCCGTCATCATGATCACCTCGCGCTGGGGATCGTCCGAGCGGATGCCTCGCAACAGCTCCAATCCGCTGACCCCCGGCAGCATCAGGTCGAGCAACACGAGATCGATCGGCCGGCTGGCGAGAATCCGCTCGGCGTCCAGCGCCCCCTCCGCGAGGTGGACGTCGTAGCCGCCCTGCCGATCGAGCAGTGCCGCCAGGACGTCGCGGATGACCTCTTCGTCATCCACGACGAGGATTGATGCATGTGGATGGGCTGGCGCCGTCACGCCGAATCTCCTGGCTCGGATTATCGACGAACGGCTGCCCGAAGGCGACACATCAGCGGCCGACGGCGATCAGCCCGCCTGACGCTCGAAGGCGCGCCGAACCGCAGCCGGCAACAGCACGCGCATCACGGTGCCCCGCCCCGGCTCGCTGTCGGCGTAGAGCTGCCCTCCGTGCTCGCGAACGATCGCGTAGCTGATCGACAACCCGAGACCCGTTCCGCGACCCGAAGCCTTCGTCGTGAAGAACGGATCGAAAATGCGCCCGCGGACTTCTTCGGGAATGCCGACGCCGTCGTCCTCGACCTCGAGCAGCACGTGTCCACTCGGCGCGACGCCGCAGCGCAGGACCACGTCACCGCCCGGTGTGACGGCATCGAGCGCATTGAGCAGCAGGTTCATCACGACCTGCTGCAGGCGGGAGCGATCGCCTTCGACGAGCGGTGTCTCGCCGCTGCCCTCGACGCTGACCCGTGCACGAGCCTTGCGCACCTGCGGGCCGAGCAGCCCGATCGTCTCCTCGACGATCTCACCGAGCTCGACCGGCCCGAGTGTGAGCTGCTCGGCCGTGCCGGGGCGGCTGATCGTCAGCAGGCCGCGCGCGATCTGCGACGCCCGCTGCGCCTGGCGCACGACCTTTTCGAGCAGCGGACGCCGGGGATCGTCTGCCGGCGTGTCACCCAAGAGGATCTGGGCGAATGACGAGATGCCGGTCAGCGGCGTGTTGACTTCGTGAGCCACGCCGGCCGCGAGCATGCCGACGGAGGCCAGCCGATCCTGCTGGATCAGACGTTCCTCGAGCTCGACCCTCTCGGTCACGTCGTCGACCGTCAACAGCAGCCCCTCGTCGCCGGAGACGCCCCGCAGTGGGCTGGCCGCGAGATTCAGCACGAGATCGCCTCGTTGCTCGCGGCCCACGACGCGGACGCGATAGGCCCGCACGTCGGCGGCCTCCAGATCCGGCACGACGAACCCTTCGCTCTTGTCACGCCCTGCTCGCGACGCCGCCATCCGAGGCCGGCACGTCTCGAGAGCCTGTCGCACGAGCGGGCGCAGCGCCGCGGGCAGCACGGCTTCGAACGGTTTGCCGAGCACGCTCGACGCGCTTGCACCGAGCAAGCGCTCCAGCGCCGGATTCCAGTGTCGCAGGCGGCCTTCGGCATCGACGACGGCCATGCCGATCGGGCTGGAGTCGATCAGCGCTTCGGTGCGCGCCTGCAGGCGCTGGACGAGCTCGACCTGGTCGCGCAGCTCGTCGAGATGCAGCGCCCCGGCCACGGCGGCCGCCGCGTGGTCCGCCACGGAGCGCAGCAGATCGAGGTCGTCGGAATCGAGCAATCCTCCCCCGCCGCGCCGGGCGCCCACGGCGAGCAGCGCGATCAGCTCCCCCTCGACGCGCAGCGGGACCAGCACGTGGACATTGCCCCGGTGCAGCAGTGGCATCGTCTTCGGCGCGCTCGTGACGTCGGCCAGAGCGACCGTCTCGCCAGCCCGCAACCGTGCTCGGAGAGACTCGTTGAGAACGGCGCGCACGGGCCGGCGCCGAATCGGGTGCAGCAGCGAGCCGCGCTCTCCGGCCAGAAGCAGCGAGACGGGCGCGGCATCGAGCGCCTCGCCCACGCGTCGCTCGAGCACCCGCGTCAAGCGGGACAGCTCTTGCTCGGAGTTGAGCTCCTGAGCCACGCGTCCCAGCGCGCGCCGAAAACTGTAACGCTCGCGATAGTAGATCCGTCCGACCAGCTCGCGCGTTCCGGCGCGAACCGCCGGCGCCAGCGCGGCCGTGATCAGCACGGCCACCAACGCGGGAGCCATGCCGGCCGGATCGAGAAACATAGGCACGATGACGCGCGCGACGCTCAGCAGTCCCAGAAACAACAGCAGCGACATCGTCAGCATCGACGCCGTTGCCAGCACGCGCCGTCCGAATAGCGCGAGGTCCATCAGCCGGTACTCGATGACGGCGCCGGTGAAAGTCAGCGGTACGAGAGCCAAAAACGGCAGCGCAGCCCAGCTCCACGAAGGTTCGGTCCCGCTGATCAGCCGCGGCAAGCCGGAGGCCAGCACGAACGGCAGCAGCCCTGCCGCCGTACCGGCCAGCATCCACCGCGCGCGGGCGCGCTCGCTGGCGCGAGCAGCAGAAAGCGCTGCGGGGACGAGCAGCAGCAGGCCCGCGAGCAGCCCAGCCGAGATCCAGGCCATCTCGACACGGTTTTGTAGCGCATCGACGAGCGCGATCGGATCGGCGGCGCGCAGCGCGCCGCCGAGCGCCACGACGTGCAGCTCGACGATCATCAGCGCCGCCGCCGGCGCATACACGACCGGCAGCCAGCGACGGCGATCCACGCGCGAGCCGAGCGCGATCACGAGGTGGATCCACAGCGCCGGAAACAGCAGCCGAGCGCCGCGGTCGATCCAGAACAGCAGCCAATCGAACCGATCGCCTCGCGTGCCCCAGGTGACACCGAGCAGCAGCGCTCCCGTCAAGCACCACGCGGCGTAGATCAGATCCGCTCGCGTTCCTCGCGGCCGGACGAGCACCGCGATCCCGCCCAGGCAGAACAGCACGGCGACGGCTGCGGCGACGATCCGATCCCAACGCCAGACGATGCTCCGCGTCGTTTCGCAGCGCAGGGCGAGCGTCTCACCGTCGCGAAAGACCTCGATCCCGACCGCTGAACCGGGTGTCACCCGCGAGAGCGCGTCGAGTGCGACGAGCTTGGTGCGCACCGGGGTGCCGCCGATCGCCAGCAAGCGATCTCCCGCGCGCAAGCCGGCTTTGGCGGCCGGACCGCGCAGGTCCACCGCCCGAACCACGACACCGGAAAGATCCTCGTCGAGCTCGAATCCGCTGCCCGCGCTCGACTCGCGCCAGCCCCGCGCGCTCGACAGGACCAGCAGCACGCCCGCAGCAGCGAGCAGCAGGATGTAGGCGAGGCGGCCCGAACGCATCGCTCGCTCCTCAGTCCGGCTCAGAAGGCGACCGCCAGCCCGCCGGAAACGCGGCGCTCGTCGAGCAGCGCCAACCGGGCCGTGCGCTCCGCCTGCGGCCGCGTGGATCTCACGTCGCTTCTCTCCATCGCGAACAGCAGATGCCACGTGGCGCCGTAGCTGGCGCGATCGCCGAGTCGCTGGCGGACGTGAACCCGCTGGCGGCGAAGCGCGCTCGCTCCGTCGAGCAGAGCGCCGTCGGGCTGTTCGTCCACGAGCTCGACCCAGCCGAACTCGACGAGGGTCCCGGTGCGCCGCTGATCGACCGTCAGATCGACCACGGTACCGCTGGCTTGTCCGGCTTCGGCGACCGGGACGACCGCCAGATCGTCACGGAATCGCGCTGCGAGATCGCCCGCGATCTCGAACCGCCCGCCGCGGATGAACACAGCGGGGACCCATCCGCCGCCGCTCAGGCCCGCGCCCACGCTCCAGCGATCGACAATCGCCCCCTGCCCGGCCACCAGAGGCAGGCCGAACGCGCGCATCGGTGTGACGGAGACGCTCAACGCGAACGGCGAGAACGCCACCTCGCGCACGTTGCTCATCGACCACTGCCAGCGAGAACTCGACCCCGAAACCCCGACGTGATAGAGCGGCTCACTCAGATCCGCGCCATCGCCGACCCAGCCTCCTTCGGCACTGAGCGCCAGCGAGCGCGCCAGCACCCATCGAGCGCCGATCGAGAGCGTTCCCACCGCCGGCGCCGGATGGCTGACTTCACCCTCGTAGGCCGCGGCACGCAGGTTGCCGATCAGCTCCGTTCGTCCGCCGTCGAGCCGCCAGCGCTCCCGCAGCCGGAACTCCGCTTGCTGCCCCTCGAGCGCCTCGAGAAACGCGTCCGCCTCGGCGTCGGCCATCGGCATGATGATCCGCGAGACCCTACCCGACGGAAGATCCCCTGGCCCGTCGAATCGGGCGCCCGACGTCTCGCGCAGCGTCAAGCCCAGCTGCGTTTCGCGGGCGCTGTCGCGCTCGATCGTCTTGACCACGTGCACCGCGGCTCGCTGCGCGTCGAACTCAGTGGGCTCGACGGGCTCGGTCAGCTCGCTGCGCGCGCTGTTCGCCACACCGAGCGGGCGCTCGTCGCCTTCGAAGCGCGTCACGTCGAGCTGTACTCCGAGGCCGTTCTCCACAGACGTCCAGCTCGCCTGCACGCGCCCTCCACTCGTGCGCGTATCCAACAGTTGCTCGGAGCCGCTCAACGGCTGGCCGTCCCTGCGGTGGTGCATGAGGTTCATCTGCACGGCCACGGGCATCGCGCCGCCGTCTTCCGGCGGCGCATAGCGCAGCCGAACAGCGTCGCCAGACTCGTGAAGCGCCCCCCCCTGACCCTCGCCGCGATGCTGGAAATCCACGCCCAGAAGACCCCGGCCCACAAGATCGAACGTGCCGCCGAAGCGACCGCTGATGCCCTCCATGGATGAGGTCTCGTCGACCGAGCCCTGGCTGCGCGTCGCGAGCAGCTCGGCGCTCAGCGGCGGCAGACCCCGCGTCGGATCCTCACCCGGCGTGAGATTCTCGGCGAGCGCGATCGCGCCGCGCGACTCGAGCCGATCGCGCTGGGGCAGCCGCAGCGCCCAGCTCCCGTCCTCGGGCACCGTGCCGGGCCCGCCCGGCGTTCCTGCCGGGCGCAGCACCAGCTCGAGCGTGTCCTGAAGCAGCGTGTCGATCTGCCCCACGAGCACGGAATAGCCACCCTTGACCGCGATCACGCGATACGCACCGGGCGCGAGCCCGCTGATCGCGAACCGGCCCCGAGCGTCGCTGCGAGCCGATGCCAACAGCGCCCTCGCGCTGCCGGAGGAGATCCCAGAAACGCGAACCTCGACGCCTGAAACGACCTGCCCGCGAGAATCGACGGTGTAGCCAACCAGCGCCGTCTGCGCTGCGGCTCCGTCGGTGTCGGCGGCGAGGGCGACGACAGCCCCGCCGCATATCAGAAGCAACAACGCCCACGCAGCGCCGGCCCGGCGGGCGGGGCCCCTCGTGACGTTCATCCGCACTCCTCGGTGGGCCGGCTGGCTGGGCATGGCCTCGCGAGGCCTGCCCTGGCCCGGCCGCACGCGGTGGCACCGGAACCTATTATTTCACCGCAAAGGACTTTCGTGCCTCCCGTACTTAATAGAGTCCCGATTTCCGCTGCGGGCCACCCGCGCCGGACAGCTCGGGCGTTTCCGGCCGATGACTGATCCGGGCGCCCAGGCGATCGGCGCGGGCCAGGGGGCCGTCATCGTCGCCCGCGGGCTGTCACGGCGGTTTCGCGCCGTCAGAGCGCTCAGCGAGGTCGATCTCGACGTGCCCGCCGGGGCTTGTTTCGCGCTGCTCGGACCGAACGGTGCCGGCAAATCGACGACGGTCCGGATCGCCTGCGGACTGCTGCGGCCCGATGAAGGGGAGATCTCCGTGCTGGGGCTCGACCCGTTCCGATCGCCCGATCCGCTGCGGCACCGCGTCGGACTCGTGCCCGACTTTCCCACCGTGTACGACGTGCTCACCCCGCGCGAGAACCTGACCCGCTTCGCGAGGCTGCGCCGATTGGGCGAGCAGGACGCCGCGAAGCGGATCGAGGAGCTGGCCGCGCTGCTCGCGCTCGAGGACGAGCTGGACCAGTGCACGAGCGCCCTTTCGCGCGGCGCGCAGCGCAAGGTGATGCTCGCGGCGGCGCTGCTCCACGCCCCGGCAGTGCTGTTTCTCGACGAGCCGTTCGAGGGGATCGACCCGCTCGCCTCGCGCAACATCCGCATCGTGCTGGGCGAGCTGCGCCAGCGCGGCGTGACGGTCTTTCTGACCTCGCACCTGCTACCGATCGTCGAGACGATCGCCTCGCACGCGGCGATCCTCGTCAACGGCCGGGTGACGACCTGCGGACCGCTGGCGTCTTTGCTCGAGCAGCACGGGAGCCTCGAGCGCGCCGTGCTGGCGGCCACCGGCGCTGCGCCCGCCACACCGCGGCTCGATTGGTACACGACGGCATGGGCCGGCTGATCCGCGAGACAGTTGACCTCATCGGCCTGGAGCTGGCGCTCGCGCGAGGACGGTGGCGCCGGGCACGGGCCGCGGAGCGTCGAGCTGTCGGCGTTCTCGCCGGCGGCCTGCCCGCGGCCGTGGCCGGGACGCTGCTGGTGGCCGGAGCACTGCTTCTCGCGTTGGTCGGCGCGGCGATCGTCTTCGAGCTGACCCGCGAAGGTGAGACCGCGCGCGCCGGCACCGCTGCGGGGATGCTCGCGGACGGCGGCGTGGCACTGGTACTGTTGGCGATGGCCGTTTCCGACCCGCTGCGCGCGGCGGCCGATCGGCGTCCGCTGCGAGTTCTGCCAGTATCGGCCTCGGCACGGCTGGCCGCCGAGACGGTCTCGGTGCTGACGGTGCAGCCGAGTGCCGCCATCGTCTGGCCGACCGCGATCGGGCTGCTCGCAGGGGCCGTGGCAATGGCCGGAGCAGGCGGCGCGCTTCGGCTTGCGCCGGCGGCCGCGGGCGTGCTCGTTCTGTCTGTGGGCGCGGCACTGGTATTGAAGAGACTGACGGCGCTGGCTTGGGCCTCGCCCCGGCGCGGTGCTGCGGCGCAGGCGCTGGCCGTGGTGCTTTTGGTCGGGCTCATCGGGTCCGAGTTGGGCTCGGGCGTCGCGGGGCGGGCCGAGTTCTTGCTCCCGATCCCCGGAGCGCTGATCCGCGGCGCGTTCGCGAGCCCATCCATCGTGTACGGTCTCATCGCGGCGTCCGCGCTGATCGCCTCCGGCGTGGCGCTGCTGCTTCTCGCCGCGCGCCTGCCCTCGCCGGAAAGCTCATGCCGGCTTCGGCGGGCACACGGACCGCGGCACGTGAGCCACTCGAGCTCATCGCGACGCGGCTGGGTGCTGGATCTGACGCGCGTGTGGGCCGCCCGCCGCTCGTGCGCGCTCTTGACGGGCGGACTGGCCAGCGGCCTGGCGCTCGCCTTCCTCGGAGAGCTTTTCCGAACGCGTGCGCTCGAGGACCTGGCCCTCGCGGCCGGTCTCGGCGGCTGCTGGGTCGTGGTCAGCTCGTCCCATCCGCTGTTTGCGAACGTGCTCGGGCTGGGCGGGCGCGCCGGAGCCGGGATCGGGTTGCTGCCCGTGTCCGGGATGCGGCTGCTGTTGCCCGGGTTGCTGGCCGTCACGGCTCCGATCGCGGCCGGTGTGCTGGCGGTCAGCGGCGTGCCGTTTCTCTTCGGAGGCGCGGCCTCGAGCAGCCTTGTCCTCTGCGCGGCGGGCACGTCTCTCGTCTGGTGCGCCGTGGGCGCCGGCGCGTGGCTGTCGGTTCGCTGGCCTAGACCGGTACAACTCGAGGGGCGGGATCCGACGCTGTGGCCCGCTGGTCCGTCTCGATTGCTGATGCTCGCCGCGGAGGCGGTGGCGCTCGGGCCCTTGCTCCTTCGTCCCGAAGGAAGCATCGTGGCCGGGACGAGCGTGAGTCTGCTGCTCTCGGCGCTCGTGGCTCTCGGCGGCTTGGTCGCAGCGTCGCGACGTCTCGACCGGCAGCGAACACGCTTTACGGAGGCCCTTCTCGCATGATCCGCTGGATCGTGTCGCTGGTGTGGCTCGGGGCCGCTTCGTCGGCGCTCGCGGCCGAACGCCCGCTGACGCTCGTGCACGAGACCACGGTCGAGGTGCTCGTGCGGCTCATGCTTCACGACGGCGGCACGGTCAAGACGATCAAAGACGAAGCGCTCATCGGTGCTCCGGGAGAGCGCCTCGTCGTCGCGGAGCGCGTAGCTCTGGACGGTGGGCAGCTCGCGGTAGGTCTGATCCTGACGGCGCGACCCGACGAGGACGACAGCCGCTGCGAAGTGCGTCTCGAGAGCGAAGTGCGCGCCGATAGCGCACCGATCGCGCACGTCTCGCGCGATGCGATCGTCGATGCGGGACGGCTCCAGCTGATCGAGCTGTGGGGAGACGGCGAGATGCGCCGGCTGGTGCTCGGCATGGTGGTCAACTGGCAGCAGGTTCCTCACCTGGTGGAGGTCACGCCGGGCGCCGAGCCGATCGATATCTTCGTCGAAGTCGTGCTCAACGACGCGGGAACGCCGCGCGTTGTCGAGCGTCATCGGCTCTCGGGCCTGGTCGGCTCGCCCGTGCAGTACGTCTTTCGCCGCATTCCCGGTTTGCCGGTCGAGGAGCCTTCGACCGGGCGGCTGATCGTCGAGATTCTGCCGCATGCGATCGTCGATCAGCGGGCCGAGCTGCAGATCCGCGTGCGCCACGAGGGCCAAAGCCCGTACTCGCAGCTCGGTGCACTCGATCTCGGGCTGCGCGAGCAGCTCGGCCCCGGCCAGTCGGTCGATCTCCCGCTGCCGGCCCTGTCCGGCGCCCCGTCGCTGACGTTTCGCGTACGGCCGTTTTTCTGATCGACAGACGACAACACGATACAATTCGGCGATGCGAGAGCGGACCATCAGCGCTGACGAGGTGCGCCGCACCGCGCGATTGGCTCGGCTCGCGCTCGAAGAGACGGAAATCGAGCGCATGGCGCTCGAGCTGGGGCGGGTCATCGCTTACGTCGATCGCCTCCGCGAGCTGGAGCTGCAGCCGACGGAAGCGCTGCCCGAAGTGAAGGACGACCTGACCGGCATCGTGCCCGACGGACCGGCGGAGGGCCGTCTTCGTGACGACGAGCCCGAGGAGTGTCTCGAGCGCGAGCGCGTGCTGGCCGCAGCACCTGCGTCATCGGCAGGCCAGTTCGTCGTGCCGCGCGTGATCGACGCGTGAACGCGGCGCCGCCGACGGCCGCGCGAATCGCCACGGCGGTGACCCGCTCGGAGTGCAGCGCTGAACAGGTTGTCAACGAGGCGCTCGCGCGGCTCGATGCGAGCGCAGGTCTCAACGCGGTGCTTCACCGGAACGACGCGCGGGCACTGGAACGCGCGCGCGGACTCGACGAGCGCCGTGCGCGAGGCGAGCCGCTCGGCGCACTCGCGGGCGTGCCGGTCGCGATCAAGGACAACATCTGCACGCGCGAGCTGCCGACGACGTGTGCATCGAAGCTGCTCGCCGGGTATCGTCCGCCTTACGATGCGACGGCGGTCGCGAAACTAGAGCGCGCCGGGGCTGTGGTCATCGCCAAGACGAACTGCGACGAGTTCGGCATGGGCTCGTCGAACGAGAACAGCGCCTTCGGACCCGTGCTCCATCCCCTCGATCCTGAGCGCACTCCGGGAGGTTCGAGCGGCGGCTCCGCGGCACTGGTCGCTCACGGCGCGGTGCCCGCAGCGCTCGGCTCGGATACCGGCGGCTCGGTGCGCCAGCCTGCGGCCTTTTGCGGCATCGTCGGGCTCAAGCCGACGTACGGACGCGTCTCACGCTGGGGGCTGGTGGCGTTCGGCTCTTCACTCGATCAGATCGGGACTCTGACTCGCTCGGTCGAGGATGCCGCGCTGATGTTGGCCGTGATCGCCGGGTTCGACGCACGCGATGCGACAAGTGCTGAAGAACCGGTCGAGGACTATCGCGGCCAGCTCGCTCAGGGCACACACGGTGTGCGCATCGGGTCGCTCAGCGACTTCGTCGAGGCGGACGGCGTCGAGCCGGAGGTCAGCCTCGCGGTCGAGTCCGCCGTACACGCGCTGCGCGAAGCGGGAACGGCGGTGCAGGATGTCAGCCTGCCGCTGGCTCGTGAGACGATTCCGATCTACTACCTGATCGCCACGGCCGAGGCCTCCTCGAATCTCGCGCGCTTCGACGGCGTGCGTTTTGGCGCGCGCGCCGGTGGCGTTGCCTCTCTGCAAGAGCTCTACGAGCGGACGCGCGGCGGTGGCTTCGGCGCGGAGGTCAAGCGCCGTATCATGCTCGGCACCTATGCGCTGTCGGCGGGCTACTACGACGCCTACTTCGCTCGCGCGCAGCGTGCGCGAGCGCTGCTGCAGTCCGAGCTCGATGTGCTGTTCGAAAAGGTCGATCTGCTGTTGTGTCCCACCGCGCCGCAGTCCGCGTTCTTGCTCGGAGAGAGAATCGACGACCCGCTGGCGATGTACCTCAGCGACGTGTTCACGGTGCTCGCCAACCTCGGCGGGCAGCCTGCGATCTCGGTTCCAGCGCCGGCGCGGCCTGGAGCGCTGCCGGTCGGCGTGCAGTTGATCGCTCGCCGCTTCGACGAAGCTCTGCTGCTGCGGACCGCGGCCGTGCTCGAACGCGCCGGGTTCCGCAACGAGTCGGCCTCGTGATGCCGCGCGGGCGGATCGCGCGTGTGCTCGCGCTGGCGTGGGCGATGCTGCTCGCAAGCGGCTCGGCGAGCGGCGAGAACGCCGTCGGCGACGAAAACGCCGGGGCGCTCGTCGTGGATCAAGGGATCGGCGTCAGACTGCACGAGGGGCGCGACATCGTGCTGCTGGCCGACCCGGAGAAGGGCGAGGGGTATCTCTCGCTGGCCCGCCGCCTGTGCGGTGACGAGCGGCACGCTCCGGCGCTCGAAGCCGCCAATCGGGGCCTTCCGGTGATTCTGGGCCGCGAGGTCGAGGTGCCCTGGGACCTGCTGCGCGACGAATACCGCTACCTCGCACTGAGAGTGCTGTTTCCCGAAGATCGCTATCGAGACGGCACGTACGAGCACCGGCCCGAGAGCTGCGCCGATCTGAACTACGGCGAGGGACTGTGGCAAGTCGCGCTGTGGTTCACGGGAAAGGGGGAGAACTGGGACGAGATCGCCGCCGACAACGGGCTCACCGGTCCCGACCTGCCGCGCGGGCGGGCGATCCGCGTGAGACGCGCGCTGCTGCGCCCGGAGTTCGAGCCCCCGACCAGCGGCGCCAACGGCCTGCTACGCTACGGCCGCGATCAGCGCGGAGAGTTCGCGGTCTACGAGCTGAAGAAAGGTGAAGCGCTCTACTCGGCCGTGGTGCTCCGGTTCACGGGTCTCGTCGAGCGCGAGGACGTCACCGCCGCCGTCGATGAGATCGCCGAGCGCAGCGAGATCAGCGACCTTCGCGACTTACCGGTCGGTTTTCGCGTGAAGATTCCGCTCGATCTTCTCGATACACCGTTTCTGCCAGAGAACCATCGGCGGCGCGTGCTGGCCCGTGTGAGGGCCGACGAGCTCGCGTCCGTGGTCGTGCCTCGCCGGCCGCGGAGCCTCGACGGCGTGCACGTGATTCTCGATCCCGGCCACGGCGGCGCCGATCTCGGCACGCGCAATCACCGCATCTGGGAAAGCGACTACGTCTACGACACCGCCTGTCGTGTCGCGCGGCTGCTCGAGAGCGAAACGGGTGCCAGGGTGCATCTGACGGTCACGGATCCCGAGTACGGCTGTCGCGTGTTCGATCGCGACAAGCTCATCGCCAACAAGAAGGAGCAGATCGCCACGCATCCGCCGCACGCGATTCGCGGCGGACGCAGCACCACCGTGTCGGTCAACCTGCGCTGGTATCTCGCCAACGCGATCTATCGCTCGCTGACTCGCGACGAAGGTGTCTCGCCCGAGAACATCGTCTTTCTCAGCCTGCACGCCGACTCGCGTCATCGCTCGCTGCGCGGTGGCATGGTCTACATTCCCGGCGAGCGCTACCGGCGCGGGACGCACGCGATGAACTCGAGCGCCCCGTATCGCAAGTACCGGGAGTGGAAAGCCGCTCCCAAGGTGACGTTCTCGCGCAAGGAGCGCCTGCGCGACGAGGTCGTCTCGCGCAAACTCGCCACGGCTCTGCTCGAGGGCTACGAGCACGAGCAGCTGCCGATCCATCTCAACCGACCGGTACGAGATCACATCGTGCGGGCGGGAAGGCGTGGCCGGCGCAGGCGCTGGGTCCCTGCCGTGCTGCGGGGAAACGCGGTCCCGGCGAAGCTCCT
>CP070706.1:3075476-3078626 GCA_020350085.1 Acidobacteriota bacterium | reverse complement strand
GCTTCATGCACGCGCATGGTTACACCAAGCGGGAGATCGCCGAGGTGGCGGTGAAGAACAAGCGCAACGCACTCGACCATCCCTCGGCCCAGCTCGGCGCCGAGATCACGGTCGACGACGTGCTGAACTCCGAGATCATGGCCTACCCGGTGAACCGCCTCGACGTGAGTCCTACGAGCGACGGCGCGGGGGCCGTGATCCTCGCCGCCGAGCACGTGGCGCGGCGGCTCACGGAGAAGCCGGTCTGGATCGACGGCGTCGGGCACTGCCTCGACACCGCCTACTGGTGCACGCGCGATCTGTACTACCCCGACTACGTCGAGGTGGCGGCGCGCCACGCCTACGAGATGGCGGGCATCAAGGAGCCGGACAAGGAGATCCACGTCGCCGAACCCTACGACCCGTTCACCTACAAGGAGCTGCACCACATGGAGGGTCTGATGCTGTGCCCGCGCGGCGGCTCGGTGAAGATGCTGACGAACGGGGACACCCAACGAGACGGGCGGTTGCCGGTGAGCCCTTCGGGCGGCCTGCTCGGCGTGGGGAATCCGATCGCGGCAGCCGCGATGATGAAGATCATCGAGATCTTCCTGCAGCTGCGCGAGGAGGCGGGCGCGCGCCAGGTGCCGGGCGCGCCGCGCTGCGGGGTGGCCCAGGCCTGGGGCGACTTGATGCAGGTCGGCACCGTCGTCGTCATGAGACGCTGAGGAGGGCGGACATGGAACTCATCCCGAAAGAGAAAGTCGACGGCACTGTCCGGGGACTCAAGCGCAAGGAGCTCGACAGCGGCGAGGTCCTGGTCTTCGACTGGGAGCCCAAGCTGGCCTACGCCTGGGACGACGGCCCGGCGATCGCGCGCTACTTGGCCGAGCTGAAAAACGGTCGGATCATCGCCAAGAAGTGCAACAAGTGCCACCGCGTCATGATCCCGCCGCGCATGTTCTGCGAGCTGTGCTGGCGGCCCAGTGACGACTGGGTCTTCGTCGAGGACACCGGCACGATCAACACGTTCGTGATCAGCAACGTGGACTGGAAAGCCGGCCGGTTGGACATCGAGGGCGGCGTCCGGCCGTTCACACCGGCGGTGATCGAGATCGACGGGGCGTCGCGGGGCATGGGCATCCTGCACCTGATCGACGACGTCGATCCGCAGAAGATCGAGATCGGGATGCGGGTGAAGGCGGTCTGGAAGCCCCCCGAAGAGCGCGAAGGCTCGATCACCGACATCCGTTACTTCAAGCCCGTGGAGTGAGGAGGTAGCGATGGCACTCGTTCAGAGAACCGACAACACGCTCCACGCGACCCACTGGCAAGGCGCGATCCCGCTCAACTACCGCTACACGGCGGGTCGGGCCGGCCAGAAGTTCCTCATGCACCTCAAGGACAAGGGCGAGCTGCTGGCTACGACCTGCAACGACTGCGGCGTGACCTACATGCCGGCGGCGATCTTCTGTGAACGCTGCCTGGCCCGGCTAGAGGACACCTACGAGGCCCTGCCCGCCCGCGGCGAGGTGCATGCCGTCACCGTCTGTCACGAGGACTACCGAGGCACGCGCAGGGACGAGCCCTCGATCGTGGCGATGATCCGGGTCGACGGCACCGAGGGCGGCCTCTTGCACTGGCTGGGCGAGCTCGAGGCCAAGGAGGTCACGATCGGCATGAAGGTCGAAGCGGTGCTCGAGCCGGCCGGCAAACGCGTGGGCTCGATCCTCGACATCCGGTACTTCAAGCCCGTGGGCTAGCGATCGGCGCGACGAACGTGCCGGAGTCGATGGTCAACGGCGGAACGCCCCGGCGTATCGTCGTGGGCATCTGATTTCGACACGTTCGCTGCGGCCGAGGATCGTCGGTGCCCCGACCCCACACACCGGGACCGAAGCCCCATGACCTCCTGGTCCTGGCCGTCGCGGTCCTTGGCTCGATCCTGCTCGGCCGCTCATCGGGCACGCTCCCCGCCTCTGGTCCGGCTCGTAAGAGCCTCGCTTAGCGGCAGACTCATCCGACTTGCCGCTTCCAGGGCTCTCTGCCAATCGCCCCCGAACCCCGTGCGTTCGTTGATGCCCACCGATTCCCGTTCGCTAGGCATTCCCGGACGCCTCATGACCTTACGCGGAGCCCGCCGCGAGAAGCTTCCGATTTGACGAAAAAGCCCATCCCCGGACGCTGGGCCCAAGCGGAGCTTCAACTTCCACTCCCCGCCCCGGCTCCAGCCTGCGGGACGCTGCGTGGCGCGCCCGGTCGAGCTGGCGGCTCCGAAGCACGTCAGCGGTTACGATGGGCCGCCGATGCCGTGCCGCTTTTCGCGCGGCGGCTGCGCTCGCTCGGCGAGAGTCGCCGAAGCGGCGAGATCGACGCGCGCCATCGCCGGTCGAGCGATGGCGGCGTCTCGACAACCTGCTGAGCTGGCGCCCGCCATGTCCCGAGACCCGATCGACATCCTCCGCACCGTGTTCGGCTACGACGCTTTTCGCGGCGCGCAGCGCGAGATCATCGAGACGGTGATCGCCGGCGGCGACGCGGTGGTGTTGATGCCGACCGGCGGCGGCAAGAGCCTGTGCTATCAGCTGCCCGCGCTCGTGCGCGACGGCGTCGGCATCGTCATCTCGCCGCTGATCGCGCTGATGAAGGACCAGGTCGACTCGCTGCGGCAAAACGGTGTGGCGGCGGCGTTCATCAACTCCACCCTGTCGCGAGCGGCGATCGATCGGCTCGAGCGCCGCATGGTCGCCGGCGAGCTGGATCTGGTCTACGTCGCTCCCGAGCGGCTGGTGATGCCGGGCTTTCTCGAGCAGCTCGTTAAGACCCGACTGGCGCTGTTCGCGATCGACGAAGCGCACTGCGTCTCGCAGTGGGGCCACGATTTTCGCCCGGAGTACTGCCAGCTCGCCGTGCTTGCGGAGCGCTTTGCCGACGTGCCGCGCATCGCGCTGACCGCGACGGCGGACGAGCCGACGCGACGCGACATCTTCGAGCAGCTCGAGCTCGACGGAGCGCGTCTCTTCGTCAGCGACTTCGACCGACCGAACATCCGCTACGCGATCGCGCTCAAGACGACTCCTCGCCGCCAGTTGCTGCAGTTCTTGCGCGAGCGGCATCTGGGAAATGCCGGCATCGTCTACTGCCTGACGCGCCGCAAGACCGAGCAGACGG
>CP070706.1:3061783-3075376 GCA_020350085.1 Acidobacteriota bacterium | reverse complement strand
CTGCCACTCGATCGTGCCCGCGGCATCGAGCTTGACCATCCAGAAGTCGTAAAGGCCGCTCCCGTCAGGATCGGCCCCGCCGGCGGCGACGAAACCGCCGTCTGCCGTCGCCCGCACGGAACGAAACTCGTCGTGATGAGGACCGCCGTAAACGGATTGCCACAGGACGTTCAAGTCGGCATCGAGCCGAACGATCCACCCGTCGGGCACCGGCGTGGTCGAGAACGACTGCGTGCTGCCGGCGAGAACGAAACCTCCGTCCGGGAGCACGTCGATGCCGTAACCCGAATCGATCGAGTCCCCGCCGAAACGGCGTTGCCCCAACAAGCTACCGTCGCCGCTGTCCACGAGCATGAACACCATGTCGCGCAACGTGTCGGGGTGATTCCCGCTGCTGATCAGCGCGAGCTCGCCTGTGGGCGTGAACCGCATGCGGACGTAGTTGGCGCCCGGAGCGGGCTCGTCATAGGCCGTGCGATACGCGCGCTGCCAGACCGATTCACCGGCGGGATCGAGTTTCACGAGCCACAAGTCGCTACCATGCCCACTCCCGTCGTCTCGATAGCCTGCGACGATCAGGCCCCCGTCCGGGGCTTCCAGCACGTCGCTCGCTCCCTCCTCGCCCGGTGAACTCAGCTGCGTCGTGCTCCGCAGCTCGCCATCGGGATCGGTTCGCGCCACGAAGGCATCGAACGCTCCACCGTCGCCGGCAAAGACCATGCCGCCATCGTGAAGCTGCCGAGCGAAGAGAGCTTGGTCGTACGAGTCGATCATCGCGACGTAGCTGAATGCCCAAGCCGAGCAGCCGGTCGTGTCGCCGTCGAGCAGGAGCTCGTACACGCGATCTTCGCCGAGCGAGCCATCTGCCTGTCGCACGCGCACGTGGTAGACGCCGTCGCTCGGAGCCGTCCAGCTCAGGCGCGAGGCGTTGCCGACGCCCCCGTCGTCATCCGAGGCCAGCAGGGTGAGGCAGTCCCGATCGAACAGCTCGAGCACCGTGTCGGCCGCGCTGCCGAGAGCGTCCGTCTCGATGATGTACTCGCGACCAGCACAGGCTTCGAAGCGCGCCCAATCCTCGGCATCATCGCAGAAGTCGTGCGCCTGCCGATCCGAGCCGCGCAGAACGGTGGGCGAGGCGATGCACGCGTCGTCTGGTTCGTAGGCGTCGGCGACGCACTGCGCGTGGGCGAGTCCTGGCAGCAGTATCGCGAGCGCGGCAGCGACGGCGCGGAGCATTCGAGTCGAGGGCATGACGTTCTCCTGTCCACGCCGGCGTTGCATCGAAGCGATCGTTTCCACCGCGAGCCGGCACGGACGACGAGGGGCCGACGAGAGCAACCGAGCGGGCGTTCCGAGAAAGCGCGTTTCGGCTGCTGCACGGGCGCCCGGGAACACAGACATGCGGGTCGAGAGCAGGCTACCACGCTCGACGGCCATACCCGCCAACGTCACGTGGTTAGCCATTTACGCGGCATCCGCCCCGATTTTGCTCGAGGTGGGAGGCTCGATCTTCGTCGCGTATCGCGACGGTTTCGGCCGACCAGCGAGAGGGGCGGCGCTAGTTGCCGCCCTTGGCCGCCTGGATCAGTTCCTCGACGGAGATCGGGCCCCAGCTGAACGTGTCGGTGTGCTTCAGGATGTACTGGCGAAGCTCGAGACCCGCCGCGAAGCCGGTCGGCAGGTTCTTTTTCTTCGCCAGTTCCTCGATCTTCTTGTCTTGCTCGGGAGTCGTCACCGGCGCGATTGCGAGATAGTCCCACGAGTCACCGTCCTGGTGCACGAACCACATCGCCGGTGCCACGCCGGCCTGCTTGGAGAGCGCCGCCCGCGCCGCCATCCATTCGAGAAAATCGAGCTGCTTGCCCGGAGCGGCGTGATAGAGCGACACAATGTAGCTGCCCGGCTCGTGCGGAGGAGGTTCTGCCTGCGCCTGTGTTGCCGGTGTGTCAAAGGCGAGCAGGCTGACGAACAACACTGCAAGACGCATCGAGTGTCTCATGAATGCCTCCCGTCGAATGCACCGTCTAATCGATCGATGCTCGTTGAGTCGTACAAAAACACCGCGAAGCTTAACCCGGGTTAACCCGGAAGGGGCGTGCTGGCGCTGGCTTATAGATTCGTTAGCCGACAGGGCCGCGAGTTCAACCCGGAAGCCCGAGCTCGTCCTTGTGCTCTCGCAACGTGTCGATGATCAGCTCGACGAGTTCCCGAAGCTCGATACCGAGCTGCTCGGCGCCGATCCGGATCTCGTCGCGATCGACCTTGCGCGCGAACGCCTTGTCCTTGAGCTTCTTGATCACGGACTTCGGCTTCATGCCGGTCAGCCCCTCGGGGCGCACGAGGCTGGCGGCGCCGACGAATCCGGTCAGCTCGTCGGCCGCGAGCAGCGCCTTGTCCATCAGCGAGCGCTGCGGATGGCCCCACTTCGTGTAGTGCGCACTGATGGCGTAAGCCAGCTCCTCTTCTTCGAGCTCGCGAAGCCGGCCGACGATCCTGTTCGGGTGCTCGTCGGGAAACGCCTCGTAGTCGGCGTCGTGAAGCAGCCCGGCGAGGCCCCACTGGTCCTCGTTCTCGCCATAGCGGCGCGCCAGCGCCCGCATCACCAGCTCGACGCTGCGTGCGTGGCGCAGCAGCGCTTCGGTCTTGGTCCACTCGCGCAGAATCTGATCCGCTTGCTCGCGCGTCATGACGTCCCCCCGCGCTCGACCTCGAAAGCATCCTGTCTCATCGAAATCAACGAAGCAGCGCCGCCAACGGCGTGGCGACCACGTCGAGTGCGGCCGCCGCGGGCGCGTTGACGAGCTGGCCGCGGTACAGGTAAACGCCGCGCGCCAAGGCCGGCCGCGAGCGAAGGGCCTCGTCGATGCCCTTGCTCGCGATCTCGCGCAGGTAGGGCAAGGCTGCCAGGGAGATCGCGCGTGAGGCGGTTCGCGGCACGTTCGCCGTCATATTCGGCACGCAGTAGTGCACGACGCCGTCCACGTCGTAGGTGGGCTCGTTGAGGGTGGTCGGGCGGCTGGTCTCGAGGCAACCCCCCTGATCGATCGACAAGTCGATCACCACGCTGCCGGCCTTCATGCGCCGGACCATCGCTTCGGTGATCACGAACGGCGCGCGCGCACCGGGTATGGCGACGGCCCCGATCAGCACGTCGGCGACGCGCGTGAATTTCTCGAGGTTGGCCGCCGAGGCGCTGGCGGTGACGATATCGCGCGAGACGTCGTGCAGCGTCATCCGTAGCATCTCGAGCTGATCGTCGATGACGATCACGTGAGCGCCCGCCGCCAGCGCCATGCGCGCGGCGGCGCGTCCGGCCGTACCGGCGCCGAGAACGACGACTGTGGCCGCGGGAACGCCCGGGATACCACCGAACACGATGCCGCGCCCCCCAGCGGCGCGCGTGAGCAGGTGCGAGGCGGTGTGCACGGCGAGCTGCCCGGCGATCTCGCTCAGCGACGTGAGCACGGGCCGGCAGCCGTCGGACTCCTCGATGATCTCGTAGCCGATGACGGTGATCTTGCGCGCGGCGAGCGCAGCGAGCACCTCCGCGGGGGCGACGGCCATGTGCATGAAGCCGCAAACGGCGCAACCGTCCGGAAGCAAGGCCACTTCGTCGGCCGTCAGCTCACCGACGCGACACACGAGCCCCGTCTGCACGTAGATCTCGTCGGTGGCATGGACCACTCGGGCTCCGGCCTCGATGTAGTCCTCGTTCTGAAATCGGCTGTCTTGCCCCGCGAAGCTCTCCACGAACAGCTCGTGGCCCTCGTCGATCAATCGCCGGCAGCCGAGCGGCGTCAGCCCGACACGATGCTCGTGGTGAGTGGTCTCCAAAGGCACACCGATCTTCATGCCGCCGTCCTCCATCGGCTGGGACTCGACAGCATAGCGCGCGCGGACGGATCTTCGTAGCTGCGCCAAGCGGGTTAGAGAGACGAATGCAGCAGCGGCGGGATGCCGAGCCGCTGGGCGCCGGTCCCGAGCCACGATTCGACGTCGATGCCGAGCGCGAGTAGGCGCCTCTCCTCACCGTGAGGGGCGAGCAGCTGTAGACCCACGGGAAGCCCGCTCGCGTCGAGCCCGACCGGCAGGCTCAGCGCGCACAGGCCGAGATAATTCGCAAGCGCCGTGTTGCGCAGCGCGAGCAGGTTCGCCTGGCGGTATCCGGCGCGCGTCGCGACGTCGTCGAGCAAGGGGGCACCGATCGGTACGGTCGGCATGACCCAGGCATCGACTCTTTCGACTCCAGTCGGGCCCTCGAAGCGCGAGGAGACGGCAAGCGCCAGCTCGCGCAGCCGCTCGACGCGCGCCTCGTACTCGGCAGCGCCGATCTCGGCTGCTGAGCCGAGCCGTCCGCCGACGTTCGGATCGAGCGTCGGGATCCAATCCGGAAGCTCGCGGGTGAGAAACTCCCACAGCTCGGCGGCGACGGGGCCTCCGGCCAGAAACAGCTCGTGCGCTCCGAGGATTTCCGGGACGATCAGCGCGCGGCAGGCGACCCCCCGGGCTTCGATCTCGCTGAGCGCCGCCTGCACGGATTCGGCCACACCGGCGCCGCAATCGTCCCAAACGAGCTGCTCCGGCACGCCAAGGCGCCAACGCCGCCCCGTACGCTCGGTCGAGGGCTCAGCATGATGACCATCGAGTGCCTCGAAGGCGAAGCCCGCGTCCGCGACCGTGCGCGCGAGCAATCCAGCCGTGTCGAGCGTCGGGCTCAGAGGAACGATCCCTCCCGTCGGCCAGCGCCCCGCGCTCGTCTTCAGCCCGACCACACCGGCGAAGCTCGCCGGAATGCGGACCGAGCCGGCCGTGTCGGTTCCGAGAGCAACGAGCGCTGAGCCTTCGAGCAGGCTGATGCCGGCGCCGGCGCTCGAGCCACCAGCGACGCGCTCGGCCGTCGCATCCCAGGGATTGCGTGCGATGGGCCAGTGGGGATTGGTTCCCAAGCCGCCGAAGGCGAACTCGACGGTGTGCGTCTTGCCGGTGATCACGGCGAGCTGCTGGCGCAGACGACCGACGAGCGGGCCTTCCTTCTCCCACGCCGCGGGCAGGCGGTGTGGCGATCCGGCGTACGTCGGAAAGCCGGCTACGGCGTACAGGTCCTTCACCGAGCAGGGGATTCCTTGGAGCGGTCCGGCGTCGGTCCCCACGGCGAACGCCGCATCGGCTTCGCGCGCTTGCTGGCGCGCAGCGGCGGCGTCAAAGCTGACGTAGGCTCGCAAGCGCTCGCCAAGCACGGCGTGACGATCCGCGGCGAGCTCGACCAACTGCGAGGCGCGGACGGTGCCGCTGCGCAGGGCGCGCGCCACGTCGCTGAGCGGGCCGATCGGATGTCGAAGCTCGGGCATGAACGATCCGCGCGAGATTGTAAACCGTGCTTCGCCGATGAAGCGGTCTTTAAACTGGAGGGGCCTGGCTGGCTTCTTGCCGATCTGGGACGGCGTGCATCCGAAGACGCTCGCTGGCAGCAGCTACTCGACGCCGTCCGAAGCATCGAGCAGGAACCCGCGCTGATCGGCGTCAGCGCACACCTTCTCCTCGTGGCGCACAAACCGTACTGACGCTCACTCGTTGACCGCGTGGCGAGAAGGCGGTCGGACCGCGTCGAGCACCTTGATGATCACTTGCTTGCGCTGCTTGAGCATGTCTCGAAAGTCCATGCTGTCCGTGTCGGCGATCTCCATGCGGAGATCGGACAGATAGCTATCGAGCACGGTCGTCAAGATGCTCCGCTCGTCGTGGCTGAGGTCGAGTCGAATCATGGCACTCCCCGGAAGTCGTCCGAGCGACGGCAGTCAAAGTATACCGTAAGTCGTTCATGATCAGGCCTCCCGAGCCCGTAGAAACGCTGCCGCCGAGCTGCAAAAGGGAGGCCGAAGATGATCCGCCCCGTGGTGTTGAGCTCGATCAGTTCTCGCGCGGAAAGCACGCGCTCGCTTGGGCTTCCCACGAGGCGATGCCGACGACACTCGGGCTGCCGCTGGCGATGGGCGCCGGAATGAAGGGCTGCGGGGGTTACCACAGACTCGGTTTGAAGGACGAGGCGGCCGTGGCACGTCTCAAGGCCGAGGGGTCGGCTGCTGGCGAAGCCGGAGAGCTACGCTCACCCGTTTCCCGACCTGCTGACGTTCCACGATGCGCCGAGTGTGAGCGAGCAGAAGCCGTTCGAGATGCACCTCGAGCATCGCATGCGCGCGTTCCAAGGCACGTTTCACGCCAACCCGGACTACGCGCCGTGGTACGGCTGGAGCGAGATGCTGCGCGACCTGAGCGAGATTCGCGAGTGCGCGACCGAGCTGCGCGCCGCGCACGCCACGACGACATCACAATAAAATGTAGCGACAGGGCTTGCCCTGTCAGACCGGCGCACAGCGCCGGAAACATCTCGCGCTACGCGCGAGTCGGACAGGGCAAGCCCTGTCGCTGCAGCTCGGGATGAGCTCGGTCGGACGTCGTAGGACATCGTCAGAGCAGGGCACAACGCTGCGGTCACCGTGGTCCGAGGCAGCCCTCCGGGTTGCGGGCGAGAACCTCGTAATACGCGACGCCCTCCGGGATCTCAAGCAACAGTCCCGGCGTGCCACTCGGCGCCGAGCCCTCGGGGTAGAACGGACCGTTCGGAGCGGTCGCGATCGAGACGACGTAGTCGCCCGTCCAGCCGGACAGGTCGGTCCAGGTGAAGCGGATTTGGCTGGACTCCTTGGTCAGCCGCAGGTTCTCGACCGACTCGGTGGGGTACGTCGTCGGGCACTCCACGGTGACGAGAACCGTATCGGGCGGCTGGGCGATCATGCTCGTTTCGTCCACGCCGTCGAGGGTGATCGGATACGTACCGGTGCTCGTGAACGTCGCGGGGTGTGGGCCCGGGCCGGTGGCGTTGGGAATCACGCGCGAGAAGTCCCACCTCAGCTCGACGTCGTCGCCATCGCCGTCGGTAGCCAATCCCTCGAAGTCGATCGTCTCGCCCGGGAAGAGACTCACGTCGGAGGCAGGATTCGTGATCTCCACCTCGGGGGGCCTGAAAAAGCAGCGGTTGCTGCCGCGGCCCGCAGCGGCCTCGCCGAAGCGGACCTGCCAGGTGCTGCACATCGTTTCCACGGTCGCGATCTCGTCGGGGGTGAACTCTCCAGGCCGGACGACCATCACCATCGGCGTGAGAAAGAACTGCGGAGAGTCGGGATAGGCAGGATAGCGCGGGCCTTCTGCGGCAATGATCTGATCGACGGTCACCGGGACCCGCTCGCCGATCACGATCGTGTCGTTCGGCGCCCAGTACGCATTCGGTAACGGTGGCAGCGCATCGCGGATGTACCACCAGTTTTCGACCTCGGCCGGATCGACGAGTCCCATCAGGTACAGCTCGTGCCAGGTCAGGCCGTTCGGTCCTCCCAGCTCTTCGGGCGGCGAGCGAAACGTGCCGTTCCCGTTGTCCGTCCAGTAAGAGCCGCCCATCAGCGAGTAGTCCTGCGGCTTGTAGACTGGCTGGACCGCCGGCATGTGCACCCAGCCCGCGGGGTGCGATCCGGTCGGATTGAGAATGTTCGAGCGCTGTCCGTCTTCCTCGATCGCGAAATGGTACAACCAGCGGTGGGCGAACTCGTGGCTCAGCACCGTCATGTTCCAGTCTTCTGCGTCATAGACGTAGATGTTGTTGACGTGGAGCAAGGACGGTGAGCGCGGCGCTTCACTGGACCCGCGCCCGATGCCGTCGACGCCGGCATTTCCTCCCGCGTGGTAGCCGCCGGCGAAAAACCAGATGTCGGTCCAGAGGTTCTGCAGAATCGGGAACGCCTCGATGGTCGAAACGTCCTCGAACAGGGGCGAGACGGCCTCGAGTACTTCTCCCGTCTGAAGCGAGGGCAGGGTGAACGCTTCGTACACCGGCTCTCGGTCGGAGGTCGCCGGAAGCTCGCTCGTGAGATCGAGCATCAGTGGCCCGTCCGCGGGATCGAAAGTGGCCCGCAGCTCGACGCGGTCGCCCTGCTCGTAGGGCGCCTCGCCGCGGAACGTCGTGAACGTGAGGTGAATGTCGTTGCGGGTCAGCGGCAGATCGTAGAG
The DNA here is from genome assembly GCA_020350085.1 of Acidobacteriota bacterium. Classification (GTDB taxonomy): domain Bacteria; phylum Acidobacteriota; class Polarisedimenticolia; order J045; family J045. The sequence goes on along the minus strand of CP070706.1, from coordinate 3,067,318 downwards.
CCGCAAGTTCAAGCGCATCGTGCTGCCCTCGAGCGTCGCCGGCTCGGTCATCCAGTAGAACTGGCCGTTCTGCCACTGGTAGAACACGCTCCCGAACGGCTCGGGGTCAGACGCACGATCGCGCAGCTCGATGCGATAGAAGATCCTCTGCGCGGAAGCGGGAGGAGGCGGTGCTGCGAGGGTGAATGCGATCTGCAGCAGCTCCGAGGTCGCGACCTGGCGAGCCGTGGCCGAGACGATATCCATCCCCGGCCCGTCCGGGGGTGGGATCGGCACGTCTCCTTCAGGATCCTGCACCGTGCCTCCCAGTCTCAGGTCGTTCCAGAAGCTGTCGTTGCCCGTGACCACCACCGCGGCGCCGTGCAGGATCCCGCTCACGGCCGCGTAGTTGAACCTGATCCGTCCGTCCGCATACAAAACGGCCTGTATGTCGAGGTTTGCGGGATCGGAGTACTGCCAGGTGACGACGGCCCGGTCGCTCTCCTCGCGGAAGTAGGCGTTCAAGCCGTAGAAGAACGTGCCGTGCTGCAGTGGAGAGAGGCGAGGAAGCCGATCGAGCAGCACCTGGCCTTCATCGAAGTAGCAGCCGAGACTGCACAGTCCGACTTTGATCGGCTCGGTCGGCTCCTCGAAGGCGATCAGATTCGTCGGAGTGACCCACAGCTGGGTGCGTGACTGCGCGCCGAAGGGAAACGCAAAGCTCGTCAAGCCGACCTCGTGGGCGGTCCAGCTCTGCTGGTCCGTAAACAGCGCCGTATCGCTTCCCGAAAGCGGCTCGTACGCGGGCGTTATGAACGAGACCTGATACCCGTCGCCCGAAGGGACGAACTCGACCGACTCCAGCGGCAGATCGAACACCCGGTCCCGGCGGAGAATCACACCGTCATCCTCGATGATGAGCAATCCGTTCGTCGGCGTGACGACGGGGGCGGGCGGGACGTCCAGGGCGCCCGGAGCGCGCGTTTGTCGGGGCAGCGATCTGACGGCCTCGAGATACCCGTCCAGATCTGAGCCGGAGGGACACCAAGGCGGTGGCGTGCCGGCCGGCCGGGCGAGCGTATCGGCACCCGCGCCGGTCGAGCCGACGAGGGCGCTCAAGCAGATCGCAACGAGCGTGGGTTTCCAGCTGCTTGCCATGGCGATTCTCCCTAGGGACTCACCCCGAGAGTCTACGCCGATGGCCAGAGGTATGGAGCGACGAGGCTTGCCCTGTCAGACCGGCGCGCAGCGCCGGATGTTTTCGCGCTGCGCGCTTGTCTGACAGCGCAAGCGCTGTCGCTACAGGTGTTTACGAACGGAGGTCGGCGAGGGCTTTCTCGAGGGCGTTGGTGAGCGAGCCCTGCGAGGCGGTGGCGGTAAAGCCGAAGCCGTCGCGCGTGACGTAGCGCTGGTTCGACTCGCCCTCGACTTCGGCACCGACGAGAACCACCGTCATCTGGTCATCGACGGTCGAGGTGGCTGGTGCTTCGTCCGCGGCGTCGCCGATACCCCCGGGTCGATGCGTCAGCTCGTAGCGAGCCGCGGGCGAGGAGAAGCCGTGGGCCTCGTCGTCTTTCTTCCCGATCGGCTTTGTCAGCCACAGCGAGCACAAAGAGCGCACGAGCGAATCGACCTGGGTCTGGTTCAGGCCCTCGCCGCTGCTGCGGGACGGCTCGACCACGTTCCATCCCTCGTGCCCGCGCTCGAGCGAGAAACGACCCTCTTCATTCTCCAGGCTGACCCGAACGACATCGTCGAACGCCACATCGACGATCTTGCGCTCGATCCACGAAGCGCCGTCCGCGCGCAGGTCTGCGGGTCCGAGGCCGATGATCTCGTAGACCCGATCGTCATCGGTGAGGCGTACGTGGCTGACGCGATAGTTGGGCGAGGTGCCGAGCAGAAGATCGACCGCCGGGTCGTTGGAGGGATCGTCCCAGACTCGCAGCCGCCGCTCGAAGTCGCTTTCGGTGACCTTGAGCGCGTCGTGATAGCGCGTGCTGCTGACGACCGGGCGCCTGACGCGCAACGCTTCGAGCTCGTCGACCAGATCGTCCACCTTCGACGCGTCGGCAGGATAGCCCTCTGCCGCATCCAGCGCCCAGCCGTCCTCGGTGCGCTGCAAGCTGACCGATGCGCCGCCGGCGGCCTCGAGCTGGAGTTTGGCGGGCGTGATCGACTCGAGAACCGGAATCAGCGGGCGCGAGCCTGGATCGTCAGCGCCCCGGGAGATCGGAGAGCGGAATCCGACCAGCAGCAGCAGCTGAACCGCGAGCAGCCCGGCCAGCGTCCATTGTGCGCGCGTCATCGCTCAGCCCTCCCGCCCCGCGCCGTGGCCCGATGTCTTCGGTACGGCGGGCATCGACGCTGCGCGACGGCCGACGACCGGGGCGACGTGTCGGCGCCGCCACAGCCGGTAGGCACCGAATCCGAACAGCGCGAGCAGCGGCGCGAGGTAGTTCGACAGCTCGACGGTGACCTCCGTGGAGCGCTCGAGTCGGTCGAGCTGGCGCGCCGCACCGCCACGCGCGCGGATCGCGAGCAGATCGCTATCGAGGTTCATCCAGTCGATCAGGTTCTGCGCGAACCCCAAATTGGCATCGAAAAAGCCGCCTTCAGTGCGCCCCAAGGCGCGTGCGACGAAGTCGGACAGAAACTCGGCGTTGCCGATCACGACCAGCCGCGTCTCGGGAGAAACTTCGAGCGGAACCTCCGCGGGCGGCTCGCCGGGGCCATCCGCGTCCCCGGTACCCTCGGCCGCCGGCGGCTGCTTGCCGGCGAAGTAGCTCTCGAAGCGGCCGTTGAGCGCCACGGCCAGAAGCTGCGGCTTCGTTCCCTCGGCCGGCACCTGGTAGTCCACCGAAGAGACCTTCGACGTGTCGTCGTCGGTCCAGGACGATGTTCTACCCGATTAGAAGGTATATTCTTACGCGGGAATATAAACATTTCAGCATCACCCGTAATCCCTCCGATCAATGCACCCGATAATAATCCAAACGGTGGAAGAATAATGAATTCAATACCTGCTAAAGAAAATATAGAATAATGATCTTTGTTGCGTGTCACATAGATGAGTTCACCGTCGCTTCCCACGCAGTAGGAAGGCATGCTCCAGTACTGCTTGTTCGCGGGCATCGTGTAGTGACCGAGAACATCCCGGTAGGTATATACTATGGTCAAACTTCTAGCTCGTCGTTTCTCACCCCGACGATCGCAGCACCGGCAGCACCTCGAGCTCTTTCGACTTGTCCTCGTCGAGGGTGATCGGGCTGGCCCAGTAGACTCCCACCGCATCGAGCCGCGCCGTGATGCTGCGCTCTGCGAGGCCGTCCTCGCGCACCTCGACGAGGTAAGGGTAGGGAGCCATGCGCCACGTCCGCAGCGTGCCGAGCGGCGTGCGCCGCAGCTCCGGGACCGGCAACGGCTGATTCCGATCGTCGAGCACGAGCGTTCGTGGGACCTCCACACCGAAGTGCTCGAGCCACCCGTCGAGACCGGTTGTGACCGGTGCGACGCGAAGCCCCGACGGGTCGAACTGAGTCTCGTAGTTGCCGACGCAGACGATCACGCGCCCGCCGCGCATCAGGTACTGATCGAGGTGGTAAACGTCTCGCTCGGCCAGGTCTGTCGGCTTGAGTACGAGCAAGGTGTCGATCTCGACCGGCACGGCCGCGTCGAGATTCACGTCGCGGACCTGGTAGTCTTGCGAGAGCACTCGCTTGACCTGCTCGAACTCGGGTGGGGGCTGCGGCGGCATCCGCCCTTGCATCTGCAGCTGCATCATCACCTCGGGCGGAATCGACGGCGTCGGCGCCACCACGCCGACCGTCTTGAGAAACCCTGGCGTCAATCGCCTCAGCGAGCTTTCGATCGCCTCGCGAATCGTTGCGGCGGTGACTTCCTCCGCGGTGAGAACGAGCTGCTCGAGCCGGCGGCCGGTTTCTAGAAAGCCGTAGAGGTAAAACGATTCGTCACCGAAAAGACCGAGTGACATCGGCCTCGCGCCGTAAAGGCGCATCAGGTCGTCTTGCTGCTGCTCGTCGTCCGAGGGGTCGAACTCTTCGTACGTGAACTTGTCCCCTCCGGCCTCTTTCAGCTCCTCGGCGGCCAGCCGCACCGCTTGCGGGACATCCTGGAACAGCTCCGGCATCGCATCGGGCGTCATGATGACGGTCAGCCGCACGGGCTCTTCAATCCGCTCGAACAGCTCGGCCGTGCTGCGAAAGCCGTAGACGACCTTCTTGATCGCGCGCGTGAGGTCATACTCCAGATTGCGCAACCGAACGTCGATATCGCCGTCCGGCGTCGGCTCGATCTCGATCAGATCGTCGAAACCGTAGCGCACGTACTGATCACCGTAGCGAATCACCAGCGCGAAGTAGGCGTTGACGATTCCCGACTCGTACTTCGACGCGAGCCGGAACGGTGTCGACTGCACGCCAAAACGGTCAGCAGCTTCCTGCTCGGCGGCTTCGTTCTCGCCCGGATCGATCAGCTCGACGTAGACGCGATCGCGGGAGATGGCCCGGTACTCGTCGAGCAGGTCGACGATCTCCGGCACCAGCGGGGAGAGCTTTGGGTGCGTGCGCTTGGAGAAATAGCCGTAGATCGTCAGCTCGTCATCGAGCGAGCCCAACAGCCGCCGGGTGGCGGGTGAGATCGAGTACAGGCCCTCCTCGGTCAGATCGACACGCGCCGTGGTCCAGCCGGCAATCAAATAGTTGAACGCTACGAGGTTGAGGGCGATCAGTCCGAGGGTGACCGTCAACGATAGGCTGCGCTTCTTGCTGTCCATGCCAGCACCTCGCTCTCAGGCCCAGCGCCGCGCGCGCAGCGTGGTCACGCTCGCTGCGAGGAAAAATGCCGTCAGCGACAGGTAGTACGCCAGATCCCTCAGGTCGATCACCCCGCGGGCGATGCTCGCAAAGCGGCTTCCAGTCCCGATCGAGCGCAACAAACCCGCCGTGCGATCGGAGAACAAGCCGGTGAACGTTTCCGTGCCGACGCCGTACAGTGCGAGGCACACGACCAGCGCCAGGATGAACGCGAGAATCTGATTCTCCGTCGTCGCGGACACGAACTGGCCCACGGCCAAGTAGGCACCGCCAAGCAACACGGCGCCGACGTAGCCGCCGATGACCGGGCCCCAATCGAGATCGCCGAGCAAACCGACGCTGATCGGAAGCAATAGCGTCAGGCCGAGCCCGAGCGCGAGCAGCGCCCAGCTGGCCAAGAACTTGCCCAAGACCAACTCTTGCTCTTTCGCCGGCAGGGTCAGCAGCACTTCGATCGTGCCCTGCTTTCGTTCCTCGGCCCACAGCCGCATCGTCAGCGCGGGAACGAGCAGGATCATCAGAATCGGCACGGCGTCGAACAGCCCGCGCAGGTCGGCCAGGTTGCGCGAGAAGAACGCATTCACGTTGAAGAACGTAAACAGAGCCGCGCCGACGAACACCAGCAAGAACACGTAGGCGATCGGTGAGTTGAAGTAGGACGCCATCTCGCGGCGCGCGACGGCCCGTACGCGGTTCATACCGTCACCTCCTCGATCGACTC
>CP070706.1:3055815-3061683 GCA_020350085.1 Acidobacteriota bacterium | reverse complement strand
GTCGGGAATGCCGAGCCGTCCGACGTCATGCAAGAACGCGGCGGCGCGGATCGCCTTGAGCAACTCGGCATCGGCGCCGATCAGCTCCGACAGGCCGACGGCGAACGACTGGACACGGCTGAGATGTCCCGGGCTCGACTGACCGCGTGCGTCGATCGCCATCGCCAGCACCTCGAGCGTGCGAAGGTAGAGGCGATTCATCGTCGTGATTTCGGCGTGCTGCTGCTCGAGCTGTGACAGCGAGCCGCGAAAGTTCAGATACGTCAGCCCGAGAATCGGCAGGCAGATCAGCAGGGCGATCGGACCGAGGCTGCGGATCAGGGCGACGGCGATGCCGGCAGCCAACGCGCCTGGCAAGAAGCTCAACGCGGTCCATGCGTAATTCGTGCGCCACAGCGCGACGATCGATCGGCGCAGCCGAAGCGCGGTCAGCGTCGCGACGAGCGAGCTGTTGACGGCATAGTGCACGAGCGCCATCAGCACGAGCGGGATCAACAGGGCATCGAGCCCCGCCTGGGAGCCGCGAGGATCGATCAGTGACAACGACCGCTCGAACGCGAGCGCTGCGAGGTAGATCGAGATCGTCATCACCGACAGCGATGCCAGCGCCGGCCGTACCGACTTGTTCACGAGATAAGTGATCAGCAGTCCTTCCGAGCCAGCGATCAGCGCCGCTGGTGCCGGACCGAGCAGTATCACCGACGCGAACACGAACGTGTCGGACAACGAGATGAACGTCCTCGTTCCCGGGATTCGCAGCGACAGTGTTCCCGCTACCAACGTCAGCGAGAACAGCGCTGGGAATCCCCAAACAATCTCGAGCGGGGGGCGCAGGACAGAGATGACGAGAGCCCATAGATAGAGCGACGAACCGCAGACGATCGTCGCGGCGAACATCACCCTCCCCACACGCGACAGCGAGCGGCTTTGGGGCACCCGATTCCCCCTCCATCCGGAGCAACGTCCAGACGAGCTTCCGCGCATGAAGCGACCGGCCGCCGCGACACGCGGGCGCGAGGTCGGCCGCTTTCCGGCCTTCGAGGGAAAACTTGGTGACCCGCCGTGAGCGTCGCAAGGACCGCCGGCGCCAAGCCGGATGCCCGTGACGAGCGGCGGGCCGGGCACGATCGCGAGGCGTCAAAGCGGCCATGACCTCCGGAGCGGTCCGCAGCTGCGCGTCCGCGCCGGAGGACGTCATCAATGATGCGGGCTAGTCCAGGCTGACCCAGTGCACGACACCGCTCGTCGAGCCGATCACGATCCCCTGGCTGACGCCGTCGTTGTAGTCGAAAGTCGGCGCGCCGAGCGTGGCGGACGGTTCCACGGACCAGCTCCTGACCGTGGTGCCCGTCGTCGCATCGAGCTCGTAGAGCACGCCGTCGGACGCACCGACGAACGCACGTGTGTTCTCCACGCCGCCCACCCAGCGCAGAACGACCGGCTCCGACGGTCCGGTCAGCGCACTGGCATCATCCGGGATCGTCCTCGACCAGTAAGAAGAAGGGGAGAACTTGCCGGTTCCAGGCTGGATGCGGATCCCGTGGACCAGGTTGTCCGTGGACCAGACGACCCAGTACTCGAACAGCCCGCCTCCGATCGGGATCCCGGTACTGACCGCGACGCCTTTGACCGGGCCGTCGCTGACGGTGTAGAGGTCACGCTGCGCCAGCGGCGAGGAGGCGCCTCCCGTGCGCAGCAGAGCATCATAGAGATAGATGGTTCCGTCATCGTTGCCGAACAGCAGCCGAAAATCGTTGCCGATGCCGTAGCGAAATACGGTCGGATCGGTGTTGACGTCTCCGAGCCCGTGCAGCTCGGAGTAAGCCGGGATGTCGAACACGGGCGTTCCGGACTGCTGGCGCACCTCCAGAACCACCAATGACTCGTCGTCTCCACGGTCTTCGTTGACCGGGACGTAGGCGAGATTGTTGCCCGTATCGCGGTAGAAGATCCTCGGCGTCGCGTTCGAGATGCCGAGGCCGGGCGAGTCGAGCTCGCCGCCACCGTCCGCGTCGCCATCGTACGTGCTGAACAGCGTGCCCAGAGAGTGAGAGTAGAGCAGGATCTGGTTGTCGTTGGCCGTACCGTCCCCGTTGACGTCCAGACAGCGGGTCGCGATGACGACGGCGTCGTCATAGGGGTTGTTGTTCTGCTCGTAAAGATCGAGCATGACGACCGGGCCGGCCTGCAGGAATCCTCCCGGACATCCCGCATCGGTCGCGACGTCGGCGATCGCTTCGGCTGTTCCGTCCTGATCAAGGCCGAAGCGATACAGTGAGCCGTCCTGCGAGCTGACGAATCCCGTCAGGTCGTTTGCATCGGCAGCTGGCGACAGGTCGCCGACCATCGGCCTCGACTGCACGGCGCCTCCGACCTGTGGAGGGCTCCAGTCGGTTCCGCGCTGGCCGTTCGCTTCCGACATGCGGTGCAGCAGCTGATCGTCTCCGATGCTGACGAGATAGCTGCCGGGAATCGCCCCGACGGGTGCGAGGCTCGCGGCACGCGTGGTAAAGGCCCACTTGTACGGATCGGAGCGCGGCAGACCGCGCACGTGCACGCCCGGCGAATAGTTGCGCGAGGTGTCGTAGGAAAACGACTCGAAGTGATACTCCATATCGTTCAAAACGCTCGCGTCCGTACAGCTCGAGGCCGCGGCTGTCGTCACGCAAACGATTTCACTCGTCCACCCGCTCACCTGCTGGCCTACCGTGTAAGATTCTCCGTCCACGGGCGAGTCAGCCACGGGAGCACCCTCCCGGCGCAGCACGAGCACGCCGTCGAAGTCGGCATCCGCCGGATTGTCCCACTCCAGCGTCACGGCGAGATCCGTCGAGGCCGCCGTCAGCTTGCCCACGTCGGCGGGTGGGTTGGTGCCGTCGGCGAGAGCTGATCCGAGTCCCACGGCGAGCAGCACATGGCAAATCAAGCACGGGGAAGCACGGCGCCACCCCCGACGCGCTGTCTGGCATTGGCGAAATCGCATCCTCATAGTCCTGCCTCCGACGAGGAGCAGCCCAGACACGGCGCGGGTCCACGCTCTCGGAAGAGCCGTGACGCACTGTCTGCTCGCTCGTCGCGAGCACGAGCGTGCGACCGAGTCGAGGGTTCCCAACGAGGAGAGACACGGCACTCGCCATGGCCCCCCCTGACCCCCATGTTCGGGTACGCACGCGCCACGGCTTCCCTTGTCACGACTGTTACGGCTGTAGCGGGCAGCTCGTGTGTCACCTTGCAGATACCACTAGCGTCCCCGGCGGCCAATGTCAAAAAGTGGCACTTCCCATGATCGAACGCCTGCGGACACAAACGGCGTGTGCAACGGTCTCGGTGGACTCTCAAAAAGGCAGGCCGGCGAAGAATGCACGCACGCGCTGGGCCGCGGCGAGGACTTAGCGGCCCGTCTTCTGATACGTCCCGACGAGCTCGGCCGCGGCGAGAACGTGGCCCTTCATCGCCTGCTCGAGCGTGGTCTTGGTCGGCCGGTCGAGATCCTCCAGCACGACGTCCAGGGCGTACAGCTTGTGGAAGTAACGGTGGCGGCCGATCGGCGGGCAGGGCCCTCCGTATCCCGTCCGTTTCCAGTCGTTCAGACCCTGGCGCGTTCCCGGCGGCAACTCGGCCTCGCCGGCCCCCTCCGCCAGCCCACTCACCGTCGGCGGGATGTTGAACAGCACCCAGTGCACCCAGGTGCGCATCGGCCGCGCCGGATCGGGAGCGTCGGGGTCATCGACGATCAGCGCCAAGCTTCGTGTGCCGGAGGGCACTCCAGACCAGCCCAGCTCGGGAGAGACGTCCTGTCCCTCACAGGTGAAGCGCTGCGGGATCTCGCCACCGCTGTCGAACGACGGCGAGGTCAGTCGAAACATGGGAGCCTCCTCGGTGCTCGACGAACGCTCCGGGGAGGAAGCTGCGGCCTTCGCGGGACCGTCAGAAGCGTCACAACTGATGGTGGCGGCGGCGAGGGCGCAACAGACGAGCCGTGCGGCCATCCGAACGGCTGGGTCGAGAACGGCCCGCAGCACTTGCCGCGAGACCGGCAGCGACGGGGCTCGCATTCTGCACTCTCCCGGATCTTCCGGAGCGTGACGCACCACTCGCTACGATTCTTGCAGTCACACCCCCCAGCTGTAAACCTTGCTCGCCGAGGAGCCGTGCGTGATGAAGGATTACGAGCAACTGCTCGAGCAGATCGACATCGAGCCCCCCGAGCCGCGCGACAGCGCCGTGGGGATCGTCCTCCGGCGGGGGACGGCCGAACCGTTCGAGATCCTCGTCGGCCTGCGGTCCCACCGCTCGCGGTTCATGCCGGGTCACTGGGCGTTCATCGGCGGGCGGATCGAGCCGGAAGACGAGCCGGAGCAGCGGGGCTACTATGCCCGCTGCGTCAGCCGCGAGCTCGAAGAGGAAACGGGCCTGCGTATTCCACCCGCCGGTTGGCAAGAGGCGGGCACACGCATCACGCCGCCGACGTTCCCCGTCCGCTACCACACACGCTTTCTCGCTGCGTGGGCACCGGACGGAGCCAGCCTTCCGGACTCTCCGCCCCGTCCCGAAGAGCTCGACGCACTGCGCTTCATCGGTGCGGGAGAGCTGCTTCGCGAGTGGGAGGCCGGGATCGCCCACCTGCCGCCCGTTCTGCCGCCCGTGCTCCGTTGGCTCGCTGCGAGATCGTCGAGCGAAGCCGGACGGCTATCGCTCGCCGAGCTGGCGGCGCGCATCGAAGAGATCAACACCGACGAGCAGCGACTGCCGCGCATCGAGTTCGTGCCCGACATCTGGCTCGCTCCGATGCGCTCGCGGACGCTGCCGCCGGCCACGCACACGAACGCCTGGATCGTCGGCGGGCGCGCGTTCGTCATCTTCGATCCGGGGTCCGGGGACAAGGGCGAGATCGACCGGCTCGTCGAGCTGGTCGAGAGGCGCTGCCAGCTCGGTCATCGTCCGCTGGCGGTGTTGCTGACGCACCACCACCCAGATCACGTCGGCGGCGCCACCGCGGTGTCGACGGTGCTCGATCTGCCGGTCTGGGCCCATGCGCAGACGCTCGAGCGCGTGAGGGAACGGCTCGACGATCGTCCCACGAGACAGATCGGCGACGGCGATGTCCTCGGGCTGGACGGAATGACGCTGCGCGCGCTGTGGACTCCCGGCCACGCGTCCGGACATCTCGCGTTTTATGTCCCCGAGCGCCGCGTGGCGGTCGTTGGCGATTTGGTCAGCGGTTTTTCGACGATGATCATCGATCCGTCCGAGGGCAGCATGGCTTGCTACCTCGACTCGCTCGCCCGCGTCGCTGATCTCGATTGCCGCCTGCTGTTGCCCGCGCACGGCCCTCCTCTGCCGCCGAAGATCCTCGAGCGAACGCGGCGTCACCGGCTGATGCGCGAGAAGTTCGTGCTGTCGGGCGTGGGCGCGACGCCCACGAGCCTCGAGACGATCGCGGACAAGGCGTACGCCGACGTGCCCGCGGTGCCGGCCTGGCTCAAGCAGCGTCAGGCGCTCTCGCATCTGATTCACCTCGAGGAGCAGGGGCGAGTCTGTCGCGAGGGCAAGCTCTGGAGCCGCGTCGGCGACGACGCCTGACCCACCGCTCCTGTGTTACCGTCGCGCCATGGGCGTTCTTCGCCTCTTCGTGGTTCCCCCAGACCGCTTGTGGAGCACGACGCTCGATCTGCTCGCGCCGTCAAAGGCGCCGGCACGGATCGAGCCGCGCCTGTTGCTGACGACCTCGCGCGTGGTCGGCACCACGATGGTTCGCGACGTTGCCGCGCGGAGCGCCGAGATCGGAACGGGCATCGCGGGCATCCACTCGCTGACGTTTCCCGACCTCGCGCGTGAGCTGGCCGGCTCGCAGTCGGACCGGCTCGC
>CP070706.1:3052266-3055715 GCA_020350085.1 Acidobacteriota bacterium | reverse complement strand
GCAGCTCGTACAACCCGCTATCCGACCACGTCGGGTTCGGCGTCGGAAGCCCGAGCAGGCGCGGCAGCAGCCCGGCCGGCGTCAAGACACCGTAGAGCACCGCGAAGGTCGCCATCCCGGCCAGAAGATCGCGGCCGACGAGCGGGTCGCGCAGTCGGCCGGCGAGCAGCCGGCTCCACGAGACGAGCGATTGCGGCCAGCGACGGCGCAGGAACGGCTCGAGCGCGACGTACAGCAACCAGGTCAGCCCAGCGAGGATTAGGGCAAGCGAAACGCCGTTGATCAACAGCTCCAACTCGCCCGTGAAGTCCATCACGTGGCTCGCCGTCAGCGACCAGTCGAGCATCACGATCAGCACGATGAACAGAGCCAGCCGTCGGGCGCCGCTCTTGTCGCCGCGTCCCAGCCGCAGGTTACGGCGTGCCAGCAGCGCCGAGCCGGCGACGACGATCAGAAAAAGCGCGATCTGGAAGGTCAGCGCCGGTCGCATGCGGGTGCTGAACGCAGACTCCTGCATCCGCGTCGGTTGCGTCCAAGGATCGGAGATCATGAAGAACGTCGGCCGGCCGCGGTAGGCGGCGGCCTCGATGCGGATCGGGATGTCCGGAGAGGAAGGTCGCACACCTTCCCACGCGGCGCGCCGATCGGCGAAGTCGGGCGGTGTCCACCGAGGCTCGACCTCGGTGAAGTCCGCTGAGTCGAAACCGGCCGCGGCGAACAGCGCCATCCAGTCCGGCTCGTCAGCTGGGGCGTCGTCTTGGACGAACTGGTCGGGTACGACGCGCAGGTGAAGCAGCCGACCGGCAGTGTCGAGACTGATCGTGGCCATCGAAGACAGATCGTGCGGCGGGTCCGTTTGCGTCACGCGCGTCGCAAGACCCGACTGTGGCCTCATCGGGCGCGGGCTCTGGCGATACCAAAAGTGGACCGCGGCAGGCCGGCCACTCGCTAGGCGGTCCCAGCGCTCAGCTGATCGGTCGTTGTGCTCGATGTACTGCAGGTAATCGGTGTCCTTGCGGAAACCCCACGCCGTGTCAGCGGGGGCTTCGGGATAGCCGACACGCGCGAGGAGCTCTTGCGCGTTGCGCTCCAAAACGGCGGGCGAGCGGTCCAACGGCACGCGCCGGACGATGCCGCCGAGCTCGGGGAAGGCGGCGCCGAGGGCGAACTGCAACACGAGACCAGCGACGACGAGGCCGAGGCAGGCCGCGGCGATCCACGGCGCCAACCCGCCCGCCCCTCCCGCTTGGGCGACGATCTCCGGTGCTGGCGTTTCCCCGGCCGCCAGTGCCGCGGCGAGCGGATCACCCCCCGGCAGCGCTCCCGCGACGGCGAGCGCGGAGCCGGGCCGCTCGCGAGGATCTCGCGACAGACAGCGCAGAATCACGCTCTCGACCGCCGGATCGAAACCCTCGACGAGGCTCGACGGAGTCGTCGGCGAGGACAGCTCGTGCAGGCGGCGCAGCTCGGCCGGCGTCTTGGCCTCAAACGCACGCTTGCCGGTGAACAACTCATAGAGCACCAATCCCAGCGCGTACAGGTCGCTGCTTCGCGAGACATCTCTTCCGGCGAGCTGCTCGGGGGCCATGTAGGCCGGCGTGCCGATGCGGACTTCTTCGCCGCGGATCTCGCCCGCAAGACCGGCGAGACCGAAATCGGTGATGCGCACCCGTCCGCGCCCGTCGATCATCACGTTCGAAGGCTTCAGATCGCGGTGCAGGATGCCCTGATCGTGCGCGGCGGCGAGACCGGCGCACAGCTGCCGGGCGATCTGCACAGCCTTGTCGCGCGGCAGCCGCCCGATCTGCCGGATGAGCGAGCCGAGGTCGTCGCCGTCGACGTACTCCATCGACAGGAAGTGGTGGCCGTCGACTTCGCCGACGTCGTACACGCGGCAGACGTTCGGGTGGGACACCTGGCGGGCGAGGCGCACTTCGTTGAGCAGGCGCGTCAAGAGTGCCGGATCACGCTCCAGCGCCGGAGGCAGGAACTTGAGGGCCACGGGCTGACCGAGCTTGAGATCGTCCGCCCGGTAAACCTCGCCCATGCCGCCCTTGCCCAAGAGGCCGATGATCCGGTAGCGGCCGGCGATCACCGTACCGGGAAGAAAGCGCGCCGCGTCCCATGATCCGCCGGCGCTGCTGGCCTCTGCGAGCGGGCCGTGGCCGATCAGGTCCACGGGGCTCGTCGCGGTGGGCGACTCGCTGGCGTCCCCGACAGCCGTCCCACAGGTGGGACAGAAGCTGCTGTCCTTGGGGACCTCAGAGCTGCACGTCGGACATCCGGTCGTGATCCGTTCGGTCATGAAGCCTCGTGACGCTGGCGGTCCCGATCTCGGGCCGAGGGCTCCGTCCAGGATACCCTGCTCCGCGCGCGTCAGTCAGCCTCGTCGCCTTCTCTGGCCCGACGGCGCAACGTTTCGTAGGCTTCGGGCGTGGCCAGCAGCACGATCGTCTCGCCCGCGACGAGCGGCGTCGCGCCGCGGGGAACGACGATCTCGCGCTGGCTGATGATGGCCACCGCCGTGGCGCCTTCGACAATGCCGATCGCGTCCGCGACGTTGGTGTCATCGAGCGCCGAGCCACTCTCGATCTCGATCGCAGCCAGCACCTCGCCACTGCCGGCGGAAACCGGAATCGGCCGGCCGTAGCGCAAAAGATTCACCAAACGCGGCAGCCGGATCTGCTCGGGCTCCACGTTGCCCGTGTCGATCACCTCCATCGCGCGGCGAACCAGCACCCCTTGATGCAGGGGAGAGTCCTCGCGCTCGGGCACCTGCGACTCGTACAGCGTCGGGTAGGTCCGTCCGTAGGTCAGTCCCCGCTGCACCATGAACGCCAGCACGTTGGCCAACATGGCGGGAACGATCAGTCCGTAGCCACCGGTCATCTCGACGACCATGATCAGCGTCGAGATCGGCGCCCGGGCCGCGCCGGCAAACACAGCCGCCATACCGACGACCGTAAACGAGGCGACCGACACATCGATCGGCAGCACGCGTGCGAGCGTCATGCCGATCGTGGCGCCGAGCAGGCCGCCGAGCGTGACCGTGGGCGCGAACACACCCCCCGACCCCCCGGTGCCGATCGTGGCTGCCATCCCCGGACCTTTCAATAGAACCAGCAGCAGCAATGTCACCAACGAGAGTTGGCCGGCCATCGCGAGCTCGATCCAGCCATAACCGGTGCCGATGATCTCCGGCACGGCCAGGGCGACGAGACCGACCAGGAGCCCCCCGATGGCGGGTCGCACGTGTGGCGGACCGGGGATCCTGCGCGCCAGGTCGCGCACGCCGTAGAGCAGCTTCGGCAGCACCGCGCCGATGAGCCCGGCCATCAGGCCGAGCAGCGCGAAGCCTGCCAGCACGCCGGGCTCGTCGAACTTCAGCCCGCTCGGGATGGCGAACAGCGGTTCCCAGCCGGTGAAAAAGCCGAAGAACGCGTACGCCG
>CP070706.1:3045449-3052166 GCA_020350085.1 Acidobacteriota bacterium | reverse complement strand
CGCCGAGATGAGGTAAGAGGCTACGGTGTGGGCGTCTCCTCCAGCCAGAAGATGACCCGGAGTAACCATAGATCGTTGTCGTGGGACTCCTCGGGTCTCCACGGGTACCAGCGGGTGATCGGCTCGTCGGGATCTACGCTGCGTGCGATCTCCGTGCGGTATTGCAGGAACTTCGTCTCGTCGGGAATCCACTCGCCCGTACCGTCGCCATTGTCTTGGTAGTAGTCGAATTAGAGCGGAACCGGCTGACCGGGTGTGCAGGTGCAGGTCGGGTTGTCCCCGGCGTAGTCCTCCCCGTACCAAGTGGGATACAGTCCACCGCACAGCGAAGGCAGGTTGACGATGTGACCGGCAGATACCAGCTCCGGCTGCGTGAAGTCGAAGGAGTGGTAGATCACGTTCTTGCCGAGATCCTGCTCGATCGGCTTGTCTTGACCCGGCTCCTCTGGCTTGGTGCCGATCAACTCGTCGCCATCGTCGTGCTCCGCAGCGGCCAGCGAATGGCTCATGCCTTTCGACTCTTCGTAGCCAAGCAGCACCCAAGCGCTCTTGCGTGATCGGCGGCTATAATGCTCGCACTTCTCAAAGCGAGATCACTCGTAGACCCCATCTCGATTCCGATGGCCGGGAGCGTGCAGGATGAGACAGTATCGCTTTTTGACAGCCTTGCTTTTCGCGCTGGTTGCGGCGGTTTTCAGCGACTCCGTCCTCGCGGAGGAAGGCACGCTGATCGTGCTCAACAAGTCCGAGGCCACCGCTTCCCTGTTCGATCTGGCGAGCGGTCGCATCGCGGCGACGGTCCCGACGGGCGCGGGGCCCCACGAAGTGGCCGTTTCGCCGAACGGCAAGCGGGCGCTGGTGGCGAACTACGGCGGGCGAGAGCCGGGATCGACATTGACCCTGATCGACGTCGCCGAGGCGAATGTGATTCGGACGATCGATCTGGGCCGGCATCAGCGACCTCACGGGATTCAGTATTTGCAGGATGGACGGCGCGCCGTGGTCACCGCTGAGGCCAGCCGGGCGCTCCTGATCGTGAATGCCGATTCGGGAGAGGTGACCCGAGCGATTCCCACCGATCAGGAGATCTCCCACATGGTCGCTTTGGCGCCAGATGGGACGCGCGCTTTCGTGGCCAACATCGGCTCGGGCTCGATGACGGCCGTGGATCTCGAGCAAGGCACGCGCCTGAAGAACTTGGAGACGGGCGACGGTGCCGAAGGGGTCGACGTCACACCCGACGGACGCCAGGTGTGGGTGACCAATCGAGCGGCCGACACGATCACGGTGATCGATGCACGATCGCTCGAGACGATCGACACACTCGAGGCCAGCTCGTTCCCGATCCGGATCAAGATCACCCCCGACGGACGCCGCGCCCTCGTCAGCTGCGCGCGCTCCGGAGACGTCGCCGTCTTCGATACCGAGTCCCGCGCGAAGCTGCTGCGCATCGCGATGAAGCTCGAAGCCACCTCCGACACGGAGGGCCGACTCTTCAGCGGCTCTTTCGGTAAGAGCTCCGTACCGATCGGCATCCTCGTTCACCCCAGCGGTCGCACGGCGTACGTCGCTCACACGCAGGCCGACCAGGTCTCGGTGATCGATCTGAGCGAGATGGTGGTCGTGCAACGGCTGGAATCGGGCCGCGAACCGGATGGCCTCGGTTACTCGCCTTTGAAGGTGGCCGGGAGTTGATCGCACTCTGACCCGCGAGCCGGCACCGCGGGCACGCGCCCGAATCGAATTGCTTCCGAATCCAACTTCTGGTATATAAGAAGTAAGTTAGTTGCCTCCCTAGAGGAGGTCGTCATGACTGTTCAGAAAGTCTCGGCGTTGGCTCTAGGCATCCTGTCGACGTTGGCGCTGGCGGCGTTTCCTGCGATCGCCAGCGGAACGCCTGCGGGTTCCGGCACCGCTGCTCCCGCGATCGTGAATGTCTGCGACGCCCCCACGATCATGCCCGCATTCCGCCTCCACGGCCCGGCGCCGGGCGTATGGAAGCGGGGCATGGTTTACGACCTCCTGATTGCGGAGCGTCGCGAGGGCGAGATCACGCAGAGTGAGAACGCCGTCGGGAACCCGACGCCGGCGCAGACCGGAGAGGCTCGCACGGAACCCACGAGCGTGTCGATGGTCAACATCGGCCTCGTTCGGTATTCCTCAAGCGGTGATCGTCCGCCCCTCAGCGTTGAGCCGCGCGAGCTGTTCGGCGCGCTCGACGAAGTGAGAGCCGCTCTCGGGCTCTGAGCCAGCCAGATCGTCACGGGCCCGTCGTGCCCACAGTGGGGCTGTTTGTCCTCACGCGAAGCTTAGCGCTACGGGCCTCGAGGACACTGGCGCAGCCGTCTGAATCTGTTCGAACGAGTCGCGTGCCAGCAGCGTTGAACGGCTGTGTCCTCACTCCTAGGTTTCTTCCTCAAGGGACCGGGGCCGAATTCTTCTTGTGAGGGGTTCGCGCTGCCGCGCGTAGGGAGCCAAGCCGTCAGGAGGGGTATGTCGTGAATGATCGACCCGCCGCCGACAACCGCCAGCTACTCGAGAACAAGCACCTCTCCGGTGCTGCGTGGTTCTACTGGATCGCTGCGCTATCGGTCGTCAACTCGCTCGTCGCTGCATTTGGTGGCCAGTGGAACTTCGTCGTTGGGCTCGGCATCACCCAGTTCTTCGACGCCATCGCACACGCTGTGGCGTCCGAGTTCGGCACCGAGGTGCGGCTGTTCGCGCTGCCGTTCGACCTTGGCGCGGCGGCCGTGTTCGTCTTGCTGGGAGTTCTTGCGCGAAAGAGGTTTGTTGCGGCATACGTGGTCGGATTGATGCTCTATGCCGCTGATGGACTGCTGTTCCTGCTCGTTCAAGACTGGCTCGGTTTTGGCTTCCACGGACTGGCGACCGTGTTCATCATCGGCGGACTGCACGCCTGCCGGCAGCTGCGTTCGCTTCCTGAAGCAGGCGAGCTGGCCGCGGCGTGTCCTTCGTCTTGAGTTAACCCGCTAGCCCCAATGAGACAATACCCTTTCGGCCGAAACCGTTTCGACTCGAAAAGATATTGTCTCATTGGGGCTAGTTGACGATCACGATCACGATCGTTTCGCCAGCAACGTCCTTCTCGACGCGGATTTCCGCCTGCGTATCGTCCAGGCGATAGAACCTGTTGCCCACGGCCGGGTCGAGCACCTGCTCCGGATCAGCCCAGGGGAAGAACTCGCTCGTCTCGTAGGGACCGAGGCCGGTCGGTGTATCTCCTCGCTGGATGCCGCCGCCCGTCTCGTAAGCGACGAGCCGCTGGTTGGCGCCGACGTCCGTCAAACTCGTCGTGGGAAAGCCGGGAGAGGGCCAGCGGATGGTAACGGCGTCGGCCTGAGCAGCGTTCGTCAGTCCGAACTCGACCGGAAGATCGTGCTGGGCTGCATGATAGCCATGCCCTCCCGAGACCTCTCGCGTCATTGTGGTCGCGCCGACATCGACGCTCACTCGGGCACCGATCGCAGCACGATTGCCGAGCTGCCCGACGAGCCTCAGATGCAGCCAGTTGTTTTGAGCACCGACGTCGTTTCGAAACAGCCACAAACGGGCCGGCTGCGGCCAAGAATCGCGATTGCCCGGGTCGGCTGAGCCGCATTCCGCCGGCATCGGTGTCACGTTGCACTGGTTGAATCGCGGGTAGCCGGATAGCGCCAGGTCGAGATCGCCGTCACCGTCGTAATCGGCCCACGCCGCGTTCCACGAGTACCAGCGCTTGAGGCAGGTGGGCCCGACGTCGTAATTGATCGGGTTCGGGTCGCCCGGTGCCGCTGGGTCCTCGCAATCGCCGTTACCGGGGTCCGTCACGTCCTCGAACGTCCCGCCGCCGAGACCTCGATACAAGCGCCCCCAGTGATCGCGAAACGGGTAGAACTCCGTCACGTAAACGTCCGGAATCGTGTCGTTGTCGAAATCGCCCCAGCCAGGACCGGCCTCCTCGAAGTCGTTTTCGCTGTCGAACGGATCGGGCGTGTAGGCATGCATGCCGGAATCCGAGCGGATATCGGTAAACGAGTAGCCGGACGTATCGCCGTCGTTGCGCCACAGATAAGAGATGTCGTGACCGAGACCACCTGCGCCCCACCAGTGCGCGAGATTGCCAGTGTAGATGTCCAGATCACCGTCGTTGTCCATGTCCTGGAACTCTGATCCGAGCGAGTGCCCCCATGAGGCACCGTCGAGGTGGCCGTCCACGCCGCGAGCCACAGCGACCTAGACAAATGTGCCGTCGCCTTGGTTCTCGAAGAGCATGTTCTGGTCCAACCGGTAGTCCGAGACGTAGATGTCGGCCCACCCGTCGTTGTTGTAATCACCCCAGGTCACGCCGCGGGCGCACATCCCCGGGTCGGCGTTGACGATGGCACCCTCGCCCGCCTCGATGCCCGACGCCGTGGTGACATCGGTGAACGTCTTGTCACCGTCGTTTTTCCACAACGTGTCGATGTCGCAGTCGGCGTTGCCCGTGCGCTCGTAGTTGCCGACGTACATGTCGACGAATCCGTCGAGATCGAAGTCGGCCCACGCACCAGTGATGCTGGGGCTGTCGACCGTCATGTCGCGCGTCCCGTCGCCGTCGAAGTCGGTGATCTCGACGAACGTCCCGTCCCCAGCGTTTTCCCACAGCCGTGCGCTTTGGTTGCGCGCCGCGCAGTACAGATCCAGATCGCCGTCGTTATCGATGTCGGCCCAGGTGCCGTGATTGCCACCGAGGCCAGCCTCGGCCGTCACGTCCGTGAAGCCGTAGTCCGGGGCTCCGTCGTTGCGAAACAACCGGCTGCAACCGACCAGCAGATCCGGATCACCATCGTTGTCGTAGTCCGCCCACGAGAAGTTGACGGCCCCCGTGCCGGCCAACCCGGCCTGCTCTGTCACGTCCGTGAACAGCACTTCGGCCTCAGAAAAGGTCGAAAAGGAGAAAACCAGCAGACCTACTGCGATCTGTGCTAGGCGAGCGATCGGACGCGACGAGAGCATGGCGAGGCCTCCCCAGAGACTCGAACGTTCTTATACGGCGGAAGGCCGTGCCGACCAAGCCTGTCCTCAAACCGGCACCGCCGCCGCGGGCGCGGGAGGCTGACGGCGGGCCTGACAGCGGGCATGTGGCCCAAACGGCTCAGCGCGCCTCCGAGAGGGCCCGCTCGAGCTTTCGCTGCAGCTCGCGGAGCTTCTCCTCCATCTCGCGCAGGCGCTGCTCGAGTCCGCCCTGCGATTCGGCCCACAGCTCGAGGCGCTTCTCGAGAGCGGGATCCTCCAGCGTCTGCTCGAGGCGCTGCTGGGCACGGATGAGCACTTCCGGATCCATCTTGAACAGGAATCGATTCGGGTCGAGATCGCCAGCAACGATCCGGCTGAAGTCGAAGTGGGCCCGCGGCCGGCTGGCCATGGTGACGGAAATCGTCTGTGGCCTTCCGTCGCGCCAGAGATCGACCTCGACACGCTGACCCTGCTCGGTTTCGGCGATGCTCGCGCTCAGATGCTCTGCCGAGCGAAACGGCTCGCTGTCAGCACCTGTCAGGATATCGCCGACGCGCAGGCCGGCTCGTTCCGCGGGAGTGTCGGGAGAAACGCGCGCCACCAGGGCTCCGAAAGCGCTGTCCACACCGTAGTGTTCAAGCAGTTCGGGCGTCAGAGAGAGAATCTCCACGCCGAGGAATCCGCGCTCGGCTCTCAGGCCGATCCAATGTCCGCCGAGGGCTCCCGGTTCGATTTCGCCGTCCTCACCGATGAAGAAAACGCCGCTCGACACGTCGTCGGCCGCCTGAAGCGCCGCGGCTGGCGATTTCAGCACGATGATTCTGGCTTCCTCATCTGGAGACTTGTCCTTTTCTCCGGCTGCGGCGGGCACTGCGCTGAGACTGGCCGCGATGACGACGCTGCACAGACAGTGCGCGAGCTTGCGTCCTCTCGATGTCGAGCTGCTCGTTTTTCTTGTCGTTGACATCTCGCTACTCCTCAGCGGTGCCTGGACCTCGACCCGCGTTCATCGCTGTGGATCGTTGTAGCCATCGGCACCCCGGCGCATGACGGCCGGATGCGCTTGAACGGCTCCGTCTCGCGCCGCTCGCTCAGCGGCCAGACGCCGCAAATCGAGCGCGAAACCGAGCTGCTCGTCCCCCCCGAGGTAGACGACCGGCGTCTGTCGATCGAACTGGCTGCGAAGCTCGGCGAGCTCGGCCTGTAGTCGCTGCTGCTCGAGCCGGAGGCTCTCGATCAAACTGTTGTACGCGGTCTGCTCGGGCTGATTCGCAGGACCGCTCAACATGCGAAGGGCGATCGGAATCAGCACGGCGAGCAACACCGCCGCGGCGAGCGGAAGCGCGAGGCGTCGCATGCCGGGCGAGCTCGCCTGGCGGTAGCGTGGCACTCGTGCGAGCACTCGAGAGGTGAACTCGGCCTCTGCCTTGTGACGTGGAAGAGAACGCAGTCCGCTCTCGAGCCAGTCCGGGAAAGACTCGGGGCCCCGGTCGCGGCTGTCTTTCTCGTTGTTCATTTCCGGGCTCCGTTCACGTAAGGCTCCAGCTTCTCCTTGAGCTGCTGACGCGCGCGACTGATTCTCGACTTGACGGTACCCGGCTGCGTGCCCGTCATGCGCGCGATATCGGCGTAAGACCAGCCCTCGACATCACGCAGCACGACCGGGACCCGGTACCGCAGGGGCAGCGTTGCGATCGCTTCCGACAGATGCTCGTGAAGCTC
>CP070706.1:3041636-3045349 GCA_020350085.1 Acidobacteriota bacterium | reverse complement strand
GCCCGAGTGCGCGGTCGATACGGCGACGCTCGAGGTAGCGGCGGATCAGGGCATCGAGTACACGATTCTCGCGCCGGAGCAGATTCGCGAGATCCGCCCGCTCAGCGGTGGCCATTGGGAAGCGGTCTCGAAGGACACCGCGCCGACGCACCGCCCGCTCAAGGTGATGCTGCCATCGGGCCGGCCATTTTATGTCTTCGTGTTTCATGGGCCGACGTCGCGCGGGATCGCTTTCGAGGGGCTGCTCGACAGCTCGGACCGGCTGCTCGGCGCGGTGCGCGGCGCGCTCGACGCGCTGCAGTCGGACGGCGGGATGGTGCTGATCAGCGCCGACGGCGAGACGTTCGGCCATCATCAGCGCCTCGGCCAGCGCACGCTCGCCGACACGCTGGTCAGAGCGCGCCTGACGGGCTTGGCGCAGGTGGCGACTGTCGAGCGTCTTCTGAAGGAGCTGCCACCGACGCACGAAGCGCGGCTGCACGAGCCGTCGTCGTGGTCGTGCCCGCACGGGGTCGGCCGCTGGGAGCGCGACTGCGGCTGCGCCGCGGGTGGGCACCCCGACGGCTGGAGCTGGACGTGGCGCATCGAGCTGCGCCGCGCGGTGCGGATGCTGCGCGACCGCGTGTTCATGCTGGTCGACAGGCGCGGCGATGAGCTGCTGGTCGATCCGTGGGCCGCGGCCGAAGCGTACGGCGAGGTGCTCGTCAGGCCGCCCTCACCCGAGCGCGCCGACGCGCTGATCGACGCGCACGCCGCGGCGGGCCTCGACGCGAACAAACGCCAGCGCGCGCAGGCGCTGCTCGAGCTGATCTGCCAAACGCTGCTCGCTTCGACTTCCTGCGGCTGGTTTTTCGACGATGTTTCGGGCATCGAGGCGGTGCAGGTGATGCGTCACGCGGCGCGCGCGAGCGAGCTGGCGCGCGAGGTGTTCGACATCGACGCGGAGCCGGCACTTCTCGACGTGCTCAAGCAGGCGAAGGCGAATGCGGGCGGTGTCGAAAACGGTGCCGAGGCCTACACGCGGTACGCGCGCGAGCCGCGGCCGCCGACGGACGCGCTGGCGATCCACGCGATCAAGCGGCTCGCTTCGGCCATGGACCGGCCGGCGGTGACCGGGCTGGCGTCATCGAGCGTCGGGCTTTACGCCGTCGACGAGCTCGAGCGGCCGCAGTTCGAGTGTCTCGAGTCCGGTCACGTGGCCGTGAACGGGCGCGGCCGCGTGCGACACCTGCGCACGGGCGACGAGACGGAGGCTGCGTTTCGCGTGGCCAGCGAGGCCCTGGCCCAGCCGGTGCTACTCGAGATCGATGGCAAGCCGGTCACCGATCCGAGCCCCGCGGTGCGCGAGGAGCTGCTGATGCTGGCGGCTTCTCGGGCGCTGGTGGTGGTTCCGCATCACTCGCGCGAGGTGTTGGCGTCGGTCGCGTGGATCGGGCGCGACGCACGCTTTCATTCGATCCCGCTGCCGCCACCGTTTCCCGAGGCGCTGCGAGGCGGGGCGCGCGCGGTGCTGCGCTCGCTCGTCAGCCAGCCACCGCGGAGTCTCGCTGCGGCCGTGACCGGGCTCGAGCTGGCGCTCGAAACGGCGCTGGCCTCCGGATTGGCGAGTCACGATCTCGACGATCTGCGGCCCGCTCTCTCGAGGCTGGTCGATTCTCTGACCGGCTGGGCGCTGACCACGGAGGCGGCCGATCAGATCGAGCCGCTCGAGCGGGTGCTGGGGCTGTGCCGCACGGTGGTGGGCGAGCGCTCGCTTTCTCGCGTGCGCCGCTCGCTGGTCAGCCGCCGGCAGGACCATCACAAGCCGGAGCTGGTCCGCCTGGCACGAGCGACGGGGCTCGCCGAGGGGGCTCTCATTCCGGTCGATACACCCGTGCGGCCGATCCGCGACGACATGCGCGACACGGTGGCCTAGCGCACACGAGGGCAGGTGGGGCACCGTCCAGGGAGGGACGCGGTCGATGAGTGAGCTGAGGCACGATCCGGTCAGCCGCCGCTGGGTGATCGTCGCGGCGGAAAGGTCGCTTCGCCCCAACGAGTTTCAGATCGCGCGGCCGGTGCCGCCCAACGACGAGCCCCCTTGCCCGTTTTGTCCGGGTCAGGAAGCCGGCACGCCCAAAGAGCTTTACGCGGTGCGCGACGGGGACAAGGCAAACGCACCGGACTGGCGCGTGCGGGTGATTCCCAACAAGCGTCCGGTGCTCGCGATCGAGGGCACTCTCGACCGGCGAGGCTTGGGGCTTTATGACCGCATGCGCGGGATCGGCGCTCACGAGATCGTGATCGAAACGCCCCAGCACAAGTTGCGCCCCTTCGAGCTGCCGCACCTGCAGTTCGCCGCCGCGTTGACCGCGGCACGAACGCGGTTGGTCGATCTTTTGAAGGACTCGCGGTTCAAGTACGCGCTGCTGCACAAGAACTACGGGCAGACCGCCGGGGCGACGATCTTTCATCCGACCCAGCAGATCGTCGCCACACCGGTCACGCCGTTTTCGGTGGCGACGAAGTTGCAGACCTCGCGGGCGCATTTTCATCTCAAGGAGCGCTGCTTGTTTTGCGATATGATCGCGCAGGAAATCGAGGACGGCTCGCGAGTGGTCCAGATCGACGAACACTTCGTGACGTTTGCGCCTTACGCGGCGCGGTTTCCATTCGAGTTGCAGGTCTATCCGCGCCAGCACGCGCACCAGTTCACAGGAATGGGCGACAGGGACATCGAGCGGCTCGCCTCGCACATGCTGGGCGTGTTCTCGCGGCTGAATACCGTGCTCGGGGATCCGCCGCTGAACTGGATGGTCGTCAACGCCCCCAACACCGAAACGCAATTCCGGCGTGGCGGCTATTGGTCCACGCTCGAGTACGACTTCCACTGGCACATCGAGATCCTTCCCCGCCTCACCCCTCTCGCGGGCTTCGAATGGGGCACCGGCTTTTACATCAACCCGACGGCGCCGGAAGACGCCGCGGCGTTTCTGCGCGACGCCGCCACGTAACACACGCCCCGGCGCGCTGATCTCGTGGCGACGAGGCGTGCCTTGTCAGACCGGCGCGATGCGGCGGATAGTCCTCGCGCTGCGCGCGAGTGTGCCAGGGCAAGCTCTCTCCCTACGAGGCGGATCGGCGGTGAGAGGCAGATGGATTCGCGAGGAAAATGGCGACGGC
This sequence comes from Acidobacteriota bacterium, assembly GCA_020350085.1. Lineage (GTDB taxonomy): Bacteria > Acidobacteriota > Polarisedimenticolia > J045 > J045. The sequence continues at coordinate 3,042,187 of CP070706.1, read as the reverse complement.
GGCGAGCAGAGCAGCGCTGCAGGTGACGACGGAGAGAACCCACAGCGGCAGAAGACTCGCTTCGGGAAGCAGACGGCGGGCAAGCGCGAGCAGCGCCAGTTTGCCCCCTTGCACATGCGATCCTTGCTCGGCGTGGGCGAGTCCGTAAGAAACGTTCACTACGTAGGCCGCGGTCGATGCGACCGCGAACGCGGTCCACGCGAGACGAAAACGTCGGCCATCCAGGGTTCGGGCGGCAACGAGCGCAAGCAACGGGGCAGCGAGCGCCAAATACTCGGGATTTGTGTGATAGAAGACCACCGTGAATGCGAGACCGCTCGCGACCGCGAGGCGCGCGCACCGTTCCCATGACGGCGGTGCGGCGCGCCACGCGATCCTCGTCAGGGCCATCGCCACGAGCAAAGCGCACAGTCCGGTCGTCAGCGCCAACAGCCGGTCGTCGAGACCGGCCGCCGCACCAAGGGCGCCGGTCACCGAGATACTCGGATCGGACGGGAGGGAGGCCGAAACGATCGGCAGTCGGCCGAGGCGGCCGAGGTGAGTGCCGATCC
>CP070706.1:3021932-3041536 GCA_020350085.1 Acidobacteriota bacterium | reverse complement strand
GACGACGATTGCGACGGGACCGAGGACAACGGCCCCGACGCCGACGGTGACGGGACGACGGCGCCGTGCGACTGCGACGATTCTCGCGACGACATCTACCCTGGTGCTTTGGAGGTCTGCAACGGGGTCGATGACGACTGCGACGGCGAAGTCGACGAAGACGCGACGTCGCAGACAGAAAGCGTCAAGCTCTTCGATCCAGATGCCGATGCCGGCGATCATCATGGCTCAGCTGCCGCGAGCCTCGGAGACGTGGACGGTGACGGCGTGGCGGACTTCGTCGTCGCTGCACGCTACGACGATACCGCGACCGGTGTGAACGCGGGCAGTGTGCTGATCTACTCCGGCGCGGAGCGCTCGCCTCTGTGTAGGGCGACCGATCCCGAAGGTGCCAACAGCGACTACCTCGGTGAGTCCGTCGCGGCCGTGGGCGACATCGACGGTGATGGGACGACCGACTTTGCAGCGGGCGCGAACGCAGACTCCACGAGCTACGCGTCCTACGCCGGCAGCGTGTCGGTGTTTTCCGGCGCGGACTGCTCGCGGATCATCAAGCTCGTCGATCCGGAGGCTGAGTATGACGACGAGTTGGGCATCTCGGTCGCCGGCCTCGGTGACATCAACGGCGACGGGACACCGGACGTTGCAGCCGGCGCGCATCTCGACGACACATCGGAAGGCGGCAATATCGGCAGCGTGGTGGTGTTTTCCGGTGCGGACGGCTCGGTGCTGTACAAGGCGACGGATCCGGGAGGATCGGCCAACGACCGTCTGGGCGAAGCGCTGGCTTCGATCGGCGACGTGGACCGAGACGGCGTGGGGGACTTCGCAGCCGGCGCTGAGTACGACGACGCACTCGGTGGCACCGACAGCGGCAGCGTGGTCGTGTTTTCCGGTGCGACGGGAACGAAGCTGTTCAAGCTCGCCGATCCCGACGGCGCGGGCTCCGACCACCTCGGATGCTCCGTCAGCGGTATCGACGACATCGACGGCGATCTGATCCCCGACATCGTGGCCGGTGCGCTCTACGACAACACGCCCCAGGGGTCCGACGCCGGAAGCGTCAGCGTATTTTCCGGTCGCACGGGGCAGCGACTGCTCAAGCTGACCGATCCAGAAGGGGCCGCGAACGACTATCTCGGCTCTTCGGTCGGCTCGCTGGCGGACATCAACGGTGACGGTGTGCCGGAGGTGATCGCCGGGGCACCTCTCGCTGATGGTTTAGCTTCGAACACCGGTCGCGTCGTCGTCTTCTCCGGGGCCGACGGCACGGTTCTCGAGCGCTTCACAGATGCCGATGCCGCCGAGAGCGACCAGCTCGGCGAGAGAGTCGTCATCTCACTCGAGGACATCACCGGCCGCGGGAAGCCGGAGATCCGGGCTGCTGCGATCCTCGATGATCTCGGCGGAGCGTCCGATACGGGAAGTGTGGTCATCTTCGCTTTCGAGTCCGACTGCGATGCTGACGGTTACACACCGTTGGGTGGCGATTGTGACGATGACGACGACACGGTCAATCCGGGGGCCCCGGAAATCTGCGACGATCTCGACAACAACTGCAACGACGAGATCGACGAAGGCCTCCAAGAAGATCCCGAGTCGTGCAACGGTCTCGACGACAACTGCAACGGTCTTGTAGACGAAGGCGATCCGGGAAGCGGTGCCGCTTGCAGCACCGGTCTTCTCGGCGTTTGCGACGAGGGAGTCGAGCACTGCGACGACGGCGCCCTCGTCTGCCAGCAGAACGTCGGCCCAGGTCCCGAGCTGTGCAACGGTCTCGACGACGACTGCGACGGCACGATCGACGAAGCTGCTGACAGTGACGGCGACGGTTACGACGACTGCACCGACAACTGCGTGGACGCCTACAACGAGGATCAGGCCAACGCCGATGGCGATCAGTGGGGTGATGCCTGCGACTGCACGCCGGACGACGAGACGAATCCGCCGCCGCCGCCCGTCGGACCGACGCTGACCGTCACCAAGCAGCCAGACGGCTCGGGCCTGATCGCGTGGACAGCGACGCCGGAAGGGGACACCTACAACACGTACCGCGGCTGGAAGATCGTCGGCGATCCTTTCACCTATAACCATCAATGTTTGGAGAACCGGTCCGACGATACGTCTACCGTCGACGACATCAATCCTCGCAAGGCCGTGATGTTCTTCTATCTCGTCACGGCCTACTGCGGGTCGAATTCCGAGAGCACGTGCGGAGCCGACTACTCTGGCACTGACCGGCCGACCCCCGACCCGTGCCCGGCCGAGACGCTCGACGACGACGGCGACGGCTGGGAGGAGGCACAGGACAACTGTCCCGGCTTCCGCAACGAGACCCAGTCCGACGTGGACAGCGACTCGCGCGGTGACGCCTGCGACAACTGCCCAGAGGATCCGAACACGGACCAGTCGGACATCGATGAGGACGGCCTCGGCGACGTTTGCGACCCGGATCAAGACGGCGACGGCATCCTCGACGACGGTAGCGGCAACGGAGTCCGCGGCGACGAGCCGTGCATCGGTGGTGAGACGACCGACTGCGACGACAACTGCCCCACCACGTACAACCCGAACCAGGAGGACGCCGACAGCGACGGCATCGGCGACGCCTGCGATTCGACCTAGAATCGGTGCGGAGTGCGGCACTCGGACGGGCGCCTTGGAGAAGGCGCCCGTCTTCTGTCTGGTCCATCAGGGTGCCGCCGCGCTCGGCGACAGGTATCGTGACCAATCGAGAGGTGCCTTCATGATCGTCGAGACTCTCGTCGTCGGGCCGCTTCAGGTGAACTGCTACTTGATCGGTGATGAAGAAACCGGTCGCGGCGCGATCGTCGACCCCGGTCAGGACGCCGCGCGGATCATCGAATCGGTGCAGCGTTCAGGGTTGTCGATCGAGTCGATCATCGCGACACACGGGCACTTCGATCACATCGGCGCTGCGGCGCCGGTCAAGCACGCCTTCCCCGACGCCCCGTTCATCATCCACGAAGAGGACCTCTATCTCGTCCGCGACTCTCAGGCCAGCGCGGCGCGTTGGGGCCTGTCGATCGATCAGGCCCCTGAGCCAGATCGGTTCCTGGCCGACGGCGAGACGCTGAAGGTCGGACCGCTCGCGCTCGAGGTGCGTCACACTCCGGGCCATTCGCCGGGCGGCGTCAGCCTCGTGTGCGACGATCGCGTCTTCGTCGGCGACGCTCTGTTCCAGGGTTCCGTCGGCAGGACCGACTTTCCCCGTGGATCGATGGAGCAGCTCGCTCACGCGATCAGAACGCGGCTCTACACTCTCCCCGACGAGACGCTGGTTCTGCCCGGTCACGGCCCGCCGACCACGATCGGGGAAGAGAAGAGATCCAACTTCTTCGTCAGAGGCTAGCGAGGAGGGCATCCGCGAGTCGATGGAGCGGATCGGTCTCAACGACCTCGACACCGAACGCGATCGCTTCGACGCGATCGTGGGACGCGCTGGTCACTTAGATCGCTTCTGTTCGAGCACGGCGTGGATCCTACCGGCTCAAGCGGCGTTGATGGCACCGCGCGAGCCGTGGATCTTTCGCGGCGAACAAGGCTACGTTGCCATGATGCGCGCCCGGCACCCAGCCGGTTTCACCTACGCGGAGTCCCTCGAAGCGGCGTGGGGACTGGCTTGTCCACTCGTCGGCGCAGATGGCACGGAGTGGATGCCGAAGGTCGGCGAGCTGTTTCATCGTCGCCAGGCCGAGTGGGACGTTCTACTGGTCACGGGTCTCATCGACGCCAGCCGCGTCGGAGAGGCTTTCGTCGAGCAGTTCGGGACGGATCACAGGATCCAGCGCGGCGAGACCACGCCCCGCTACGTCGCGAGTCTCGCAGACGGGCTCGACGGCTTTCTCTCGCGGCGAAGCAGCAATTTGCGCCGGAGTCTCTCGCGCGCGTCGCGTCGCGCGGCGAGCGTTGGGATCGAGCTGACATGGTGGGATGGGAGCACGCCGGCAGATGCCGACGTGGCGCTCTCGCGGATCCGCCAGATCGAGCTCGGCAGCTGGAAGGGTCGCCAGCGGCTCGGACTCGCCGAGGCACCGCTGTGGCCGTTTTATCGGCAGATGTCGCATCGATTGCTCGCTGCTGGAAGACTGCGCATCCTGTTCGCGCGTCACGAAGATCGCGACGTCGGATACTACCTGGGCGGCGTTTTCGCAACGACGTTTCGCGGACTTCAGTGCAGCTACGACGCCGAATACCGGCGTGTCGGCCTCGGCAACCTGCTCCAGCTCGAGCAAGTGCGCCGCCACGCGGAGGAGGGCTACGAACAGTACGATCTGGGCACCGGCGCGGGGCATTACAAGAAACGGTGGTCAGATCAGCTCGTCACGTCCACGGCGATCCTCGTCATCCGCAGTCGTTGATCTCTGTCACTCACCCCATCATGTAGCGACAGCGCTTGCGCTGTCAGACCGGCGCGCAGCGCCGGATGTCTCTCGCGCCGCGCACGAGTCTGACAGGGCAAGACCTGTCCCGACACAAGGGTGATGGGCTCGACGACGGCTGTTTTGCCGTCACAGACCGAGAAACTGAATGCCGACGCCGCACAGAGCGATCGTGGCGCCCGCCGCCGCGTGGCTGAATCGCTCCAGGCGGCCGAAGTCGAACAACTTGACGCCGGCGAGACCGAGCAGAACGATCGCAACCATCGTCCCGATCGTGGCGATGGCAAAGACGGCGGTGACGACGACCGCGCCCAACCAGCTCTCGGTGGCGGCCGGATACATCAGTATCGGGATCAGGGGCTCGCAGGGGCCGAGCACGAAGACGAGAAACAAGGCCCATGGAGTCAGGCTACTCTTCGTTTCCTCTCCGTGGTCATGATGATGATGCCGGTGAAGAGCGTGACCGTGCGCATGCCAATGAGCGTGAGGTCTCGTGGCGCGCCTCAAGCCCCACGCGAAGTAGATCAGACCGAAGCTGATCAGCAGCCACGCCGCGAGGTCTCCCCGATACGAGTCGATCCACTCCAGCCGTGCGAGCGTCAACCCGAACGCGATGCCGATCGTGCCGAGCACCACCGATCCGAGCACGTGCCCGAAACCACAGGCGACCGTGATCCAGGCCGTCCAAGGAGTACTCCAACGCCGCGCCCGCGCGAGCGCGACAAACGGGACGTAATGATCCGGCTCGACGAGCGTGTGGATGAAGCCCACGGTCGCGGCGGTCAGCGTCAGGACGGCTAACTCGGAATTCATCGCGGCCTTTTCCGCATCGATACAGCCCCCGTGAGAGGGCAGCATTATGCACCATGACTCACCGGCTCGGAGCTCTCCGTGCTCCAGGCGAACATAGGGAGAATCTCGCGAGCCATGCCTTCTTCGAGCGTCGGTCCGAGGGGGCTACCTCAAGAGCCACGCCGCTGCTCCATCTTACGCAAGCGGCTGTAGAGCGTCTTGCGGTCGATGCCGAGCAGGCGCGCAGCCTCCGTCCGATGACCGTGGGTGCGCTCGAGAGCTTGCCGGATCGCCTCCTGCTCGATCTGACGCAACGTGCCCGTCAGCAGCGGTTGCTGAAGCGGCGGTTCGGACTCGTCAGGAATCGCGTCTCCGTCAACGACGACGAGACCGGAGGTGAGCCACCGCTTCAGAAGATACTCCAGCTCGCGGACGTTCCCACGCCAATCACGACCCGCGAGCATCTTCATCGCTCGATCGGTAATCACGGGGCGAGGACCGTCATCGGCGAAACGCTGCAGCAGATATTCAGCAAGTAGTGGGATATCTTCTGGACGCCTTCTCAGCGGCGGTAGCTCCAGCGTCAGCACGTTCAAGCGGAAGAACAGGTCCTCGCGGAAGCGGCCCACCTCGACATCTTCAGACAGAGGTCGGTGCGTCGCAGCGATGATCCTCACATCGACGTTCGTTGAGGAATTGGCGCTGAGGCGTCGAACCTCTCCCGACTCGAGCGCGCGCAGCAGCGCCGCCTGCATGCGCAAGCTCATCTCGCCGACGTGGTCGAGAAACAGCGTCCCGCCGTCGGCCAGCTCGAACAGCCCGGGCCGGTCCCGGTCCGCACCCGAGAATGCGCCCCGCCGATGACCGAACAGCTCGTCCTCGAGCAGCGTATCCGGAACACCCGCACAGTTGACGGCCACGAAAGAGCCGGTGTGGCGCGGCCCCCGCTCGTGGATCAGACGTGCCGCGAGATCCTTACCCGTTCCAATCTCGCCCAGAATCAGAACTGGAAAGTCCGTGGGGATGATCCGCTCGAGACGGTCGTAGACGAACTGCATCGCGTCCGAGGATCCGACCAGCTCGCCGAAGCGGCGCTGACGCTGTCCCTCGGACCGGTAACGGCGAATCGATTCTCGTGCGACCTGAAGCTGGCGCATGCGTGTCTGGTGCAGCCATGCGTTCTCGAGAGCTGTCGCTGCCTGACGCGAGAACAGGTCGAGAAGGTGCACCCCGTGTTCGCCGAGATCGGCACGCGACTCGCGCCGGTCGAGATAGAGGACCCCGATCGTCGATCCCATGCTGCCGATCGGAAGGCAGGCGGCGAAGCCGACCCCCTGGTCGACCAAGCTGCGGTTCGCCGGATGGGTGTCGGTGTGGCCGCGCAAACCCAGGTAAACGGGTCTGCCGGACCGTACGACGTCACGCACGAGCGTGCGGGCGATCTCGGACTGCGGCTCCGGAACTCGGGACCAGTCGATGTTCTCAGCAAGGGCGAAATCCAGCTCGTCACCCTTGACCAGCGCAATGAACCCGCGCTCGGTGGCCGACAGCTCGATCGCCTCGTGCAGAATCATCCGCAACACCTGCCGCGGATCGACTTCGGCGGCCAGCCGGCGGCCGAGATCGACAAGGCGCAGCAGCACTGCCTCGCTTCCCTCCGTGTGGGCGAGCTGGCGCGTCAACGCGCAGGGAGAGCGTCTTTCGTCCCGCCGTCCAGCTCGTTCGAGCGATAGCGCTTCCGCAGCAAGCAGCCGACTCAGGGTCTGACAGCTCGCGCCGGCATCATCGGAGTCTGGATCACCGAGCTCGTCTCGCAGGCGTTGGACCAGCTCGCGGGCCGCATCGAGGCGGCCTGCACGGCGCGCCTCTCGGGCGAGCTCCAGCCGCGCTAGCCAGGCGACGTCACCTCGCTGGCGGCTCAAGGTCTCGAGAACCTTGAGCGCGCGATCGCGATCGGCAGCACGGGCTCGAGCCAGGACGATGCGCGCCTTTGCCAGAAACAGCAGGGCCGGAGGCGTGACATTCCGAGACTGCGACATTCCGACGGCGATCTCGTCAATCAGTTGGAGCGCATCTTCAACCCGATCGCGCAGCGCCAGCGAGTAGGCTTCCTCTACGGGAAACCGCAGATCATCAGGGGCAGGATCAACGTCTGGCTCGCGCATCGTCAGCCTCCGTCCAGACAGCGTTCATCGGTGGTCCCGTCACCGTCGTCTTCGACAAGCTCGTCTGAGTGCCCGGATCGAGACGCACCAAACACGTCGTCGCGAACAGCTCTCGCATCGATACGAGCGCATTTGGCTCTTTGAAAGACTTCCCCTCCCACGGAGGAACTCCACGCCGTGCCGCCTCTTGTGAAGCGGGAGCGCATTGTTCCTCAGAGGCGTGACCGCCCAGAATCAGCAGATCGGAACGATTGAAAAGGGGAGGCCTCGGACCATGAACGATCCCCTCCATCGCCTCCCGAGAGACCTTCCCGCGGGAGACGAGCAGCTCCGCTACGATCCGGTCTGCCCGCGAGAGCACGTTGTTGTCACCACCCCTTCGCGCTCTTTGTACTCCTGTCGAGAGTGGGATGTCCAGCTTAACCAACGCCAGGAAGAGGTTTGGCAGTGTGGAGCCGCCCGTTACGACGAGACGGCGTGCTGTTTCAGATCGTCGAGGGACACGACGTCCAACGAGGCGGCGTGCGTTGCTTCGAGCACCACCGGCGGTGCGAGGCCCGCTTCGAGCGCTTCCTTCCAGCGCGTCACGCACAGGCACCAACGGTCCCCCGGCTTCAGTCCTGGAAAGCCAGCGTGGGGTGCCGGTGTCGATAGGTCGTTGCCCCGGCCCTTGGTGAACTCGAGAAATTCCGCGGTCATCACGGCGCAGACGGTGTGCAGCCCGAAGTCGCGCGGCCCGGTGTCGCAGCGTCCGTTGCGATAAAAGCCGGTGACCGGGGACTGGCAACAGGTCTGAAGCTCACCACCCAGGACATTCTTCGACTCGTACATGGGACATTCTCTCCGGCACGTTCAGCCGTCAGCGTCCGCGATCGAACGAGGCGGAAACAAAAAGGAAGTCTAGCCCGGCTCGCCAGCCGCCCGGGCGAGACAGTTCGGGACGCTAAGAAAGGCACTTTACTAACTCGTTATATTGATTGACAATCTGCCTCCACTTTCTCTACTTCCCGAGGGGAAAAACCATGTCCGAGGACCTGGTGCACGACGTCCTCATCCTCGGAGCCGGTCTCGCCGGCCTCCGGGCCGCGGTCGAGATCGCCCGCAAAACCAACGGCAAGGCCGACATCGGCATCGTTTCCAAGGTGCAGCTCATGCGCGCGCATTCCGTTTGCGCCGAGGGGGGCACTGGCGCCGTGCTGCGAACCGACGAGGGCGACTCGCTCGAGCTGCACGCATGGGACACCGTCAAAGGCTCGGACTTTCTCGCTGACCAAGACGTCGTGTTTCGTTTCGTAGAGACGTCGCCGAAGGAGATCCTCCAGCTCGATCACTGGGGCATTCCCTGGACCCGAGACGAGCACGGACGGATAGAGCAACGACCGTTCGGCGGGCACTCGTACCCGCGCGCGACGCTCGCCGCCGACAAGACCGGCTTTTTCGAGATGCAGACGCTCTACGACACGCTGCTCAGATACCCCTGCTTCAAGCGCTACGACGAGCTATTCATCACCGACATTCTCGTCGTCGATGGGCAGTTCGCGGGGATGGCCGGCATTCACGCGCCGAGCGGCGAGCCGGTGACGCTGCGCGGCAAGGCGCTGGTGATCGCCTCGGGAGGAGCCGGGACGCTGTTCGGCTTCACGACCTATTCGCAGAGCGTGACCGGCGATGGATTGGCAATGGCCTATCGCGCGGGCCTGCCGCTCGAAGACATGGAGTTCATCCAGTTTCACCCGACCGGTCTGGTCCCTTCGGGCATTCTGATGACCGAGGGCTGCCGCGGCGAGGGAGGCTATCTCCGCAATGCTGCGGGCGAGCGGTTCATGGAACGATACGCCGCGGCGAAGATGGAGCTCGCTCCTCGCGACGTCGTCTCGCGCGCGGAGATGACGGAGATTCTAGAGGGCCGCGGATTCGAGGGTCCGGACGGACTCGACTACCTGCATCTCGACCTTACGCATCTCGGCGCGGAGAAGATCAACAAGCGGCTTCCGTTGATTCGTGAGGTCGCGATGAAGTTCGTCGGTATCGATCCGATCGAAAAGCCGGTTCCGATTCGCCCCGTGGCGCACTACTCGATGGGCGGCATCGAGACCGACATCAACGGCGCGACGAGAGTGCCGGGAATCTGGGTCGCAGGTGAGGCGGCATGCGTTTCGCTTCACGGTGCCAACCGGCTGGGGTCGAACTCCACGGCCGAGTGCTTGGTCTGGGGCGGCATCACCGGAGGCGAAGTGGCCGACAGCCTGTCTCGGTTGCCGGCACCACCGCCGCTTGCAGAGGACCGGATTCAGAGCTGTCGCCAGCGGATCGAGGAGCTGATGAGCCGCGACGGCGATGAGAATCTCTACGCACTGCGGCGTGAGTTGCGGGCGACGATGGACAGTAGCTTCGGCGTCTTCCGTACGGGCGAGGGGCTGGCGATCGCGCGCGACAAGATACGAGAGATCCGCGTGCGTGCCCTGCGGGCTCCGGTCAACGACAAGAGCCGCGTTTACAACTCGAATCTGTTCCACGCGCTCGAGCTGGAGAACCTGATCGATCTCGCCGAGGCGAGTGTTGCTGGAGCACTGGCCCGCCAGGAGTCGCGCGGCGCGCACTCGCGGCGGGATTACACCACGCGCGACGACGACCACTGGCTCAAGCACACGCTGTCGTGGTGCACCGAAGCCGAACCGCGGCTCGAGTACAAATCGGTCGCGATCAACGCTTGGAAGCCGGTCGAGAGAAAGTACTGACGTCAGAAAACGCTGACGTCGCATTACGGAGGCCGTCATGCTCGACGTGAGAGGACATCCCAATCGGCTGGGGTTGTGGGGATGGCTCGGTGGAGGCCGCTGGGGAACCGATCGCTATCTCTACACGCTCCACCGGCTGACCGGTCTGGGGCTGTTGGGCTACTTCGTGCTGCACATTATCGTCACGTCATCGAGAGCCTTCGGCCAGCAAGCCTGGGAGCAGGCGATGGCACGCGTGAGCGGCCCGCTGTTCTTGATCGGCGAGTATCTCGTGTTCATCGCGTTCGCGTTCCACGCCATCAATGGCATCCGACTCGTCCTGATCGAGCTCGGCATCGGCGTCGGAAAACCGATCGAACCCGTCTATCCATACCGCACCTCGCTCGACGTGCAACGGCCGCTCGCCGTCGGCGCGGTCTTGCTCGCTGCCGTCCTGGCCGTCGTCGGCGGGCTCGATTTCTTCGTGTGGCACTAGCATGAGACTCTGAGGAGAAACGACCATGCGAGACCAGAGCCTCTGGACATGGCACGTCATCGCGGGTGTCGTGATACTCGTTTTTCTCGGCCTGCACATGGGCGTGATGCACCTCGACGCGCTGCTCGGTCTGTTCAACCCCGAAGGGGGTCATCCGATTGATTGGGGCAACGTGCTGGCTCGGATGAAGAGCGGCTTTTTCACCGTGACTTACGTCGTGCTGCTCGGTGCGGCGCTGTTTCACGGCCTGTACGGGCTGCGAAACATCGTCTACGAGCTGGGTCCGGGAGCCGGTTTGCGCTCGGCGGTCAATGCCGTCTTGTGGATTGCTGGCCTGGCGCTGTTCGCGATCGGCAGCTGGGCGGCTTGGGCCGCCTCGCGCTTGGCGACCACCTTGTAGGGGCACATGCCGCCCGCTCTGCCGGGAGCACGCCCCGACTTCATTCAGGACATCGCAATGACCAACGGCAACTCAGAGCACGTCACCTACCGCGTCAAGCACTTCGATCCCGATCGAGACCAGGCGCCGCGCTGGCAGGAGTACCGCATTGCCTCCTCGGCGGGCATGACGGTGTTGGAGGGGCTGTGGCAGCTCAAGGAGACCCAAGCTCCCGGCCTCGCCTGGCGCGCCTCGTGCCGCATGGGCGTGTGTGGCTCGTGCGGGATGTGGATCAACGGCAAGGCCCGTCTGGCGTGTAACACACAGATCGCAGAGCTCGAAAGCTCCTTCGTGACCGTGGCCCCGCTTCCCAACTTCGACATCGTGCGCGATCTCGTTCCGGACTTGACGCCGATGTTCGACGCGCACACGGTGGTGCTGCCGTTTCTGATTCGATCCGACCGCGCGGAGCAGGAATCCCCGACGGTCGAGTACCACCAGTCCCGCGAGGAGTTGGAGCGCTATCTGCAGTTCTCCTACTGCATCAAGTGCGGCTGCTGCATGGCGGCTTGTCCGACGTTCGCGACGGACGCGCTCTACAGCGGCCCGATGCCGCTCACACAAGCTCAGCGCTACAACTCCGACAGCCGCGACGATGGATTCGGTCAGCGAAAGACCGTGCTCGCCGGCACGGCGGGCCCGTGGCGCTGCCACTACGCCGGCGAGTGTTCGCGCGTGTGTCCCAAGGGTGTCGATCCGGCCAAGGCAATCCAGCTGATGAAACGCGAGCTGGTGCTCGACTTCTTGCGCCTTCGCCGGCACAGCCGACCGACCGACCTCGTTGAGAAGCCGGAGGGGATCAAGCGCCGCCCCGACATTCCCGAGGCGCCGGCCCGCACGGTTTAGCGCGGATCAGCCAAGCCGATGAAAAGCGAACATACCGTCGCGCTGCTGCTGATCTGGCTGTGCATCCTCGTGGAGCTCGTCTCGCCCGTACCGGGACCGCTCGCGATCGGAGCCGCCGTCGTCCTGCTGGTCAAGCCCGCTTGGTTTCGCCGCTTCGTCGACAATCTGTACCGTTGAGGCGCGTCGAGAAAGGCGCGCCCCGCCCCGCCAGCGGGATTCGGTGTCGGGTACACGTCAGAGGACGTGAAACTTTTTCGGGCAAGCTCCGTTTTATGCCCCGGCCGCGCTTGACAAGCGGCGGGAGCCTGTGATGCGCTCGAAGACGACTCATCTCGGGGCGATTCTGGCCGGCGTCGCGCTGGCGACCGGCTGTCTTTCCTTCCGAGGACCGGAAGATGTGCGCAGGGATCTGACCCGCGTGACCGGCGTCTCTTATCAACGAGAGACGGCGGTCGGTCTCGGGCCGATGCTGCTCGGGGTGGTGCGCTGGGTGGCCGCCGACGAGCCGGACGCTTCCCTTCCGGCCGGTCTTCGCCGGCTCGAGGTCGGGGTCTACAAGCCGCGCCGTGAGACTCAGGAGCGTCGCCAGCTGCGAGGCAGCGATTTTCCCGGCTGGATGCCCCTGCTCGAGGTGACCTCGGGCAGCGGTGACGCGGCACTCGTCCTGATCGAGATGAAACGAGACGTGCTGCGGAAGATGCTGGTCGTCGCACAGGAGTCCGACGAGCTGGTCATCGTCCGTCTTTCGGGAGATTTTTCTGATCCTTCCGAGCTGATCCGCTTCGTCTTCGACGACGTCGATGAGATCGACTGGAGCGAGTCGGTGGTGAATCTGCGCGATCGAGCTTCGCCGGATCCAGCTAGCGGTTGAGGCGTTCCTCGATAAAGCGAGCTACGACCGCACGAGATAAAGCTCGGTCTGCGGGCGCGAGAGGTATTCGCAGCCGTCTTCCTCGACGACGACGATCTCCTCCATCGTCACGATGCCGTGGCCTTCCACGGTGAGCCGCGGCTCGATCGTGTAGCACTGGCCTTTTTGGACCGTTAGATGCGGGAGCGAGCCATAGCGCTCCCAGCGCGGGCAGAGAACTCCGGCGCCATCGTGAGCCGTGCGGCCCACCTGATGTCCCAGTGCGTGGGGATACTCGGCGTAGCCGCGATCCGTGATGTACGAGCGCGCGATCGTGTCGATGCTCTCTCCCGTCACGCCGGGTCGGAGCTCTGCTGCCGCGGCGCGGATCGCGCCGAGCAGCGTGTCGAAGCCGCGGTGGACCGCTTGCGGGGCATCGTTCTCGCCGGGGCGCAAGAAGTACCATGTCCGCTGCAGGTCGGAGACGTAATCGTTTCGCTTGACGCCGAAATCGACGTTCATCAAATGCCCGGGCTCGATCGGACGATCGGTCGGACCCGCATGCGCGCCCGCCGAATCGGGACCGGTGAACACGGCCGGGCAGTGGTCGGCGTCCCACGCGAGATCGAGCCCACCGATGGCGTCCATCTCCTCGCGGATCATCGCCGCCACCTCTTTTTCCGTCAGCCCGACGCGGAGTCGTGGCGTCAGCCGCGAGAAAATCTCGACGGTCGTCTCGCAAGCCGTCTTGATGCGCGCCTGCTCGGTAGGGGATTTGCGTCCCCGCAGCGCGCCGACCAGCGGCGCACTGCTCTCCAGGCGCTCGACGTAATCGGTCCCACCGAGAAACTTGATCAACGTGAGGTACATCCCGTGCGTGAGGCCATCGGACATCACGTCGTCCGTCGAGTAGTTGATCGCGATCCGTCGCGGGTCGAGCCGGGCGAGCGTCTTTCGGAGATCGTCGCTGATGCCGCCGACGTAGCCGATGATTTCGGGATAGTGGCCCAACGTTTCGAGCTGGGCTTTGTCGAGGCTGCCGACGATGGCGATTCGCTCGCCGTGGCGCGTGAGCAAGAACGCCGAATGCCACGTGACGTTCGAGCCGACGACGAGGTCGAAGCACGGGTCGTGAACGGTGTGCGATTCGCGCGCGAACAGCAGCCAGACATCGATGCCGAGCTCGTCGAGGATGCCGGGGACCTGCTCGAGCTTTTCCGCCACCATCGGATCACCAACGCCCATCGTCCACCTCCAGCAACAACTGAGGCCATACTACCAGCCCCTTTCGGATGACCGAGGTCCCGACATGAGCGAGCACCAGGAGCGAGCGGAGCGGATGACGCGCGTACCGTTTCACCGCCATCTCGGCCTCGAGCTGGAGCAGGCCGACCCGAACGAGTTCGTCGTCGCACTCGAGATGCGAGACCACCACAAGAACCTGCGCGGCGTGCCCCACGGCGGCGTGATCTCGACGCTGCTCGACGTCGCCCTGGGTGGGGCGGTCATCGCGTCCGTGCCCGAGCACTGGTGGTGCGCCACGCTCTCGCTGTCGGTGAGCTTCGTCGGTGCCGCACGCGGCGGGCGCCTGCGAGCCAGGGGCCGGATCACGCGCCGCAGAGCCCGCGTGGCGTTTGCCGAGGGGCGCGTCGAGGATGAGCAGGGCCGCGTGATCGCCACCGGGCAGGGCTGCTGGAACCTGTGGCCCCATCACCCGGACCGGCCGCCTGCCGAGCGCTGACCCCGCGCGGAAGCGAGAGGAGTGTCCCCCTCCGCGGGGAGAGCCGTCACCAAGAGGTGACAACGCGAACGCTCCTGTGGGTCGGAGGGCCGCGGCCGCTCTCGAGACTCGGGACGCAACTTATAAGAAATAAAAGACTTGTCGGAGGGCGACCGGGATGGCACCCGGCTTGCGTACACGTTGACCCTCAACCGAGGAGGGCTTCACGATGAAGACCATCAGACCGTTCGTTCGCGCTTGCCTGTGGATGGCCAGCACCCTCGTCGCGGGCCTCGTTCTGTCCGGCTGCGGTGAGAACCGCCCCGCACGGGCGGAGGAGTCGCTTCCCTTCCAGTCGGGAAGCCTCGAGGTGGCGGTCGAGCCTTCCACTCGAGCTTCCGCTGACGCGGTCGGTCTGACGCCGCAGCTCCCGACCGCTGAGAAGGCTGAGCGGGATGAGCAGGAGCTGCTCGAGCGCGAGCGGGAGCTGGCCGCACGCGAGGCGCGTCTGGCCGAGCGCGAGCGGGAGCTGGCGGCGGTCGATGCCGGTGCCGAGGCCGACACGAGCCGCTTCGAGGCCCCCGCTGATGCAGCCGTTGAAACGGCAGAGGACGAGATCAAATTCGGCGATACGACGGTGCCGCGTGAAGCACCGCTGCCGGCCGACGCGTCCCTGCCGGTCTATCCGCGCCGTCTCGGAGAGAGCCTCCCCGTCGAGCAGACCGCCGCGTTCGAGCGCACGGCCGTCTTCGATCTGCCGGCGGGAACCCTGCTCGAGATCGCGTTGGGCGAGCCGCTCTCCAGCGAGACGAGCCTGACCGGTGATCGCTTCACGGCCAGCCTCGCCAGCGACGTCGTGCGCGAAGATTTCATCGTGATCCCTGCCGGAACGCGGGTCTTCGGCGAGATCACCGAAGCGGTGCCGCAGAAGAAGATCGGTGGCCAGGCCAGGCTCGCCGCGCGCTTCGATCGGCTGGAGCTGGCGTCCGGCACGTCGATCCCGATCGCGGCCAGCCTGGTTCTCGAGGGCGAGCGCCAGTCGCAAAAGGACGCCGCCACGATCGGCGGCGCCGCGGCCGGCGGCGCGATCCTCGGGCGCGTCCTCAAGAATAGGGACCGCGACAAGGGGACGCTCGTCGGTGCGATCCTCGGCGCCGCGATCGGTACCGCCGTCGCCGCCGAGAACGAGGGTGACCCCGTCGTCCTCGACGAGGGCACCGTGCTCTCCATCGCGCTCGACACGCCGGCCGAGATCAGCGTCCCGTAGCGGGCGGCGGGACCCCAGGCACCTTCTCTTCGGTGTGTCTACTCAGCTGTAACGCCTGCAGGGTTCGGCGGACCTCCTTTCCGAAAGGAGGTCCGCCATGCACGCTCACGCCCGCCATCTCGCAAAGCCTCTCGTCCTCGCCGGCCTCGTGGCCGCCACGCCCAGCGCCCCGGCCGTCGATCTCGCCTGTCCCAATGGCCAGAACGCCCCGTGCGGGATCACGTACGGCGTCTCGTTCGTCACCGATGACGGGCCGCTGGGCCAAGACGAGCGCGCTCACTACTGCGACGCGATGCGCGAGGCGGGGCGGAAGATCTGGGTCATGACCGAGGGCAAGCACTACTTCGACCGCATCGAGTTCACCTGGGACGACTACGGCGCCGACGCCGTCTGGAGGCGCTCACAAGGCTCGATCTACCACGACCCGAACACCGGCCGCGTTTCCATGCGCGACAACTTCGTCGGCTGCACGACGCGCGGAGATGCCGGGTGCGTCGAGGACCAACAGCTATGGGACCTTCCGCCCGGCGATCTGAAGTGCAACGTCGAGACGGAGCTGCCCAACCCCGCCACCGGTGTTCTGACGACGATGAAGTTCTGCAGCTACGACGGGGGTGAGAGCTACCCAGGCGATGCCGTACCGTACCCGGCGGCCGAGAAAGGGGCGACGATGGCCCACGAGATCGGCCATCAGTACTACAACCTGGATGACGAGTACACGTATCCGGACAACCCTCAGGGCTGGCCGTGGTCGATCCGCGTCTGCGACAACGAGACCGATGGTGTCTGCGTCATGTCGCGCATTCATCGACCGCACATGTGCGACAACGGCTACGACTACAATGCGCCGAACCAGCCGATCTCGTGGTCACACGTCTCGAACACCTGCGAGCCGCACTTCACGGGCGATCCACAGTACTGCGGCGGCGAGTACCCGAACGGTGTCACGTGCGACGAGGACAAAGCCACCTGCCGCTGGGGGACGATTCAAAATGCCAAGCAGCACAGCTGCTGGGCCCTTGCGCGCTCGGCGCACGCCGATCTCGACACCGTGCACGAGCAGGTCGGCGTGTACCTATCCGAAGCCGAGATCGGCGATCCGCCGAAGATGGCAGACTGTGTCTGGCAGGGCGAGTTCTCTGCCGATCAGGTGCTGCTGATCGACCGCTCGGGGAGCATGAACTACGTCGGTGATTCAGCCGTTGCGGCCGTCAAGGAGGCTGCGGACGCGGCACTCTACTTCTTCAACCACGGCAAGCAAGGCAAGGAAAACGGCGTTCTCGCGTTCAACGAATCGTTCGAGTGGCTCAAGCCGTATCAAGAGTTCGACGCCGCGCAGCAATCGAGCGAGTGGGACCCGCCGTACGACAACGGCAGCGGCGGTCTGACCGCGGGCGGGAACACCGACATCTGCGGCGCGATCATCGAGATGACCAACGTCGTCCGCTCGGTCCACCCGGCGACGGACTACGGCGAGAACGAGGCACGCGATACCGTGCACGCTGTGCTGTTCTCGGATGGCAAGCAGACGGTGGAGTATCAAGGCACGCCCTGCTACCCGGACGTCGCAGCGCGCCTCGCCTGCACACCGGAACAGGATTGGGGTTACCCCGACCCCTACCCGCCATTCGATCCGCAGGCACCGCGGATCAAGATCCACAGCCTCGCCTACGGCGATGCTGATCCGGCCGCGCTGTACGACGTCTCGACGGAATGCTCCGCCACGGTCTGGGCCGCGGGTCAGACGAGCGTGCCGCAAAACATCGCCGAGCCGGACCCGCACGAGCTCAAGATGTACATCGCGAGAACGAGCACCCTCACTCGCGAGCTCGACGAGCTGCTCGACACTCGCGAGCGCGTCAACCCAGGTGGCATCGAATCGAAGATCTTTCACGTTCCTGCGGGCAGTCTGGCACTCGATTTCACCTGGATCGGCAGCCGCTACTGGGCGGAGAGCGACGGCATCCACTGCGGGTTCCAAAAGCTAAACAACTTCGAGCTGGAGTCTCCGTCGGGCATCGTGCACACGGCGCCTGCCGTCGATCCGGGGGTGAACGAGAACTTTCACTGGACGAAGAGCCTGCGCGTGGCGAACCCGGAGGCTGGAACCTGGGCCGCGCGCTTCGACGCCAGCGGGCTCGGCTGTCCGCAGAGCCACGCCTTGCAGGTCGCCTGGCTCGCCAGCGTCGACAACCCGTCGCTGTTGGGAGCGGCATGGCCCGTGCCGCGGCGCGCGCGTGTGGACACTCCGGTCAGGATCTACGCTCGCATGCACTTCGGCGCCGATCTGACGGAGATTCAGGCCAAGGCGCGCGTGTACCACGCCGGGCAGGAGTGGCTCGTCACGCTCTACGATGACGGGCAGCACGGAGACGCCGGCGTGCGCGACGGGCTCTACGCGGGAGTTTTCAACGAGAGCGCCGTCAACATGCCGAGCGGGAACTACGCCGTGAAGGTCCGCCTCAAGTCGTACTCGGGAACGGCGCTCGACGCCGATACGCTCGAGACCGGTCCGGGCACGGCATCGATGCAGATCGAGACCTTCTTCCGACTCGACACCGCGTACTTTCCTCCGGACGAGGATGGCATGATCGATCACGGCACGATCGAGACCTCGTTCGACAGGCTGCGACAGGGACAAACCTACAGCGCACTCGAGGTGATCGTCCGCGGGATTCCGGTCATCGAAGAAGAGGTTCGCCTGTCGCTCGGACCGCGCGTTCGCGTCGACGTGCAGCGCGTCGTCTTCGACTATCCGTTCGACGCGGCACGGATCGTGTTCAACGCCGAGGTGCTCGCGGATGCTCGGATCGGCCCGCGCGACGTGCGGCTACAGGTCGGCCCCTCGCGCGCTCGCGGCGTCGGCGTCTTCGCCATCGACTGTGCCGGACGCTTGGGGACCACGCCCGGACAGGTACAGGATCTGAGACTCACGAACGCGCGCGCCGGCCTCACGTTCGATTGGCTGCCTGCGGACGATGCCGAGGACGGGCATGCGATCTACGAGGGCCGGCTCGACGGCGAGTTCGACTCGCTCGTCTGCACGGGTGAGCGCACGCCGCCTGAACAATCTTCCGCGACGATCGTTCCCTCTTCAGGAGATCGTTACTACCTGGTCAGCGGCGTCAACGAAGCCGCAGGCCGCTGCGGTGGCTACCGAGAAGGATCGATCGGCGTCAGCAGCTCGGGATACGCGCGACGCGCGGCCCGTGAGGCGTGTCCATGAGCTCCGGCGCGCGTCAGTGATTCAGCGATTATCTGGCGGCGTCTCCTGCCAGATCTCGCGCAGGGCGGCGAGGCTGCCGAGAAGGCCCGAGGTTTCGACCGGCATGAAGACCTTGGTCGACTGGCCGTCGGCCATTTTCTTCAATGCGTCGATGTACTTGAGCGCGATCAGCTCGCGGGTCGGCCGGGCCTCGAGAATCGCCTTGAACACCGCGTCGATCGCTTCGGCCTCGCCCTCGGCGATGGTGCGCTCGCGGAACTTGTCCGCTTCCGCCCGTCGTTTGATCGCTTCGGCATCGCCCTCGGCCTTCAGGATCGCGGCCTGCTTGCTTCCTTCCGCATCGAGAACCTGCGCCTGCTTTTGACCTTCAGCCTCGAGAATCGTCGCACGTTTGTTGCGCTCCGCCTTCATCTGCCGGTGCATCGCCTCGGTGACGTCGACCGGCGGCTCGATCCGCTGCAGCTCGACGCGCACGATGCGCACGCCCCACTTGTCGGTGGCGTCGTCGAGGATCTGGCGCAGCGCCGCGTTGATCTTCTCGCGGCTGGTCAGCGACTCGTCGAGCTGCATCTCGCCGATGACGTTACGCAGGTTCGTCTGCGCGAGCTTCGTGGCCGCGAGGTAGAAGTTCGCGACGTTGTACATGAGTTTGACCGGGTCGGTGGCCTCGTAGTAGACGACGG
>CP070706.1:3014421-3021832 GCA_020350085.1 Acidobacteriota bacterium | reverse complement strand
GAAGGCGACGAGCACGTTGCGGCCCAGTGCCAGCTCGCCTTGGTCGGTGCACGGCCCGTCGGCCAGCACCTGGCCGGCTCGCACGCGCGCGCCCTGACCGACCAGCGGCCGCTGGTTGATGCACGTGTTCTGATTCGAGCGGCGGAACTTCACCAGCGAGTAGACGTCGGCGCCGAAATCCTCGCCGCCTTCCTCGCCGGTCACGCGCACGATGATGCGCGTGGCGTCGATCTTGTCCACGATACCGGAACGGCGGCAGACGACGACCGAGCCCGAGTCCCTGGCGGTCGTTGCCTCCATGCCCGTGCCGACGAGTGGTGCCTCGGGCTGGAGCAGTGGCACGGCCTGCCGCTGCATGTTCGAGCCCATCAGCGCGCGGTTGGCGTCGTCGTTCTCGAGAAACGGAATCAGCGCCGCGGCGACCGAGACGACCTGCTTGGGCGACACGTCGATGTACTCGACCTCCTCGCGGGGCGCGAACAAGAAGCTGCCGCCGTGACGGGCCGTGATCCGTTCGTTGACGAACAGGCCCGTCTCGTCGTACTGCGCGTTGGCCTGAGCGATCGTCAGCTGGTCCTCTTCCCACGCGGTCAAGTAGAACGCGTGCGGCTCGGCGGTCGGCAGCCGACCGCCGCGGCTCCGAATGCTTCCGTGCACCTTCTCGAAGTCCGGCAGGCTGACGATCTCGCCCACTTCGTAGGGAGCATCTCCGCCGTAGGTGATCTGCACGTGGTCGACGACCCGCCCATTGACCACCTTGCGATACGGCGATTCGATGAACCCATAGTCGTTGATCCGCGCGTAGCAGGCCAGCGAAGAGATCAGACCGATGTTCGGTCCTTCGGGCGTTTCGATCGGGCAGATCCGCCCGTAGTGCGTCGGATGGACGTCGCGCACCTCGAAGCCCGCCCGCTCGCGACTCAGTCCTCCCGGCCCCAGCGCCGAAAGGCGGCGCTTGTGTGTGACCTCCGAGAGCGGGTTGGTCTGATCCATGAACTGGCTCAGCTGGCTCGAGCCGAAAAACTCCTGGACGGCAGCGACCACCGGCTTGGCGTTGATCAAGTCGTGCGGCATCGCGGTCGTCATTTCCTGGTAGACCGACATCTTCTCCTTGATCGCCCGCTCCATGCGGATCAGGCCGATGCGGAACTGGTTCTCCAGCAGCTCGCCGACCGAGCGAACACGGCGGCTGCCGAGATGGTCGATGTCGTCGAGAACGCCCTCGCCCTGCGGCAAGCGCAGGAAGTAGCGAATGACCGCGTAGAAATCGTCCGGATGGAGGATTTTCTCGTTCAGCGGTCGATTCGTCCCGAGGCGCGTGTTGAACTTCAGACGGCCCACGCGCGAGAAATCGTAGCGTTGCGGGTCGAAGAACATCGCGTTGAACAGCTTCGTCGGCGCATCGAGCGTGGGCGGATCTCCCGGACGCAGCTTGCGATAGATCTCGAGCAGGGCTTCGTCCGGTGATCCGACCGAGTCCTTCTTCAGCGTCTCGTGCAGCACGGCGCCGGTCGGGTCGTTGTCGGGAAAGAAGACGATCAGCCGCTCGATTCCCGCCTCGCGAATCTCCGCCAGGCGGTCGCTCGTGATCGGCTCGTTGACGTCCGCGATCAACTCGCCCGTGCCGGTGTGGACCACCGGCTCCAAAGCGACGGCGCCTTTGAACTCCTCGTCATCGACCGGCACGTACTGGACGCCGGCTTCCTCGAGCCGGCGCAAATTGGCCTTCCGGATCTTGAAGCCCTTGCGCAGCAACACCTTCGAGCCCGCTTTGACCTCGCTCGATGCTTTGCGCTGAAGCAGTCCCGGCCCAACACCCCACTGCAACTGGTCCTTTTCGATCAGCACCTCGGCCGGGGTGTAGAACTCCCGCAGGATCTGATCGTCTGACACGAGCCCCAGCGCGCGCAGGAACACCGTTCCCGGGAACTTGCGTTTGCGATCGATGCGAACGTAGAGAATCTGCTTTTTCTGATCGAACTCGAACTCGACCCAGGCGCCCCGGTACGGAATGATCTTCGCCATGTGGGTCGAGCGATCGGCGCTGGCCTGGAAGAAGACGCCGGGGCTGCGGTGCAGCTGAGAGACGATGACTCGTTCGGTCCCGTTGATGATGAACGTCCCGTTGCTGGTCAGCATCGGGATCTCACCGAAGTAGACCTCCTGCTCCTTGATGTCGCGGATGCTGCGGGCACCGGTCTCGGGGTCCTTGTCGTAGACGACGAGGTGCACGGTGACCTTCAGCGGGACGTTGAACGTCATGCCCCGCTCTTGGCACTCCTCGACCGCGTACTTGAACTTGAGCCCAACCGGCTCCCCGCAGTCCTCGCAGATCTCGAGCGTGTTCTTCGACTGCTCGCCGCAGAAGGGGCAGGCGACTTCGGCGGCCTTCGACTCGCGGACGATGAACGGGCGATTGCAGCTCTTGCAGTTCAACCGCAATCGTTCGATGCCGCTGAGCCGGTCACACTTGCACGCCCAGGTGCCGATCGAGTAGTTGATGAACTCCAGGCTACACGTCTCGCGGAAATCCTCGATCGGGAAGATCGACTTGAAAACCGCTTGCAGGCCGACGTCCTCGCGGTCCTCCGGTGCGGTATACATCTGCAGGAAGCGCTCGTAGGAGCGCTTTTGGACCTCGATCAGGTTCGGCACCTGAATACTGCTGGGGATCTTGGAGAAGTCGTGCCGGGTCCGGAGCGGTTTTCCGTCCGGCTTTCCAAGCGTTTTCTCGGCGGTCGCCATCGGCTTACCTCGTTTGCGTCAGGTTACTGACGGGTGCGGCTCGACCCGACCGCGGCGTGAGCACACCGATCCCGAAAGCCTCTGGGAGGCCTTCGGGACGATAGCTGCCTCGACGGCGCGGCACGGGCCTCAACGGGAGTCTTGCTCGCCGGGCTACTTGATCTCCACCTGGGCGCCAACCTCCTCGAACTTCTTCTTGATTTCCTCGGCCTCCTGCTTGCTGACCGCCTCCTTGACCGGCTTGGGGGCGGTCTCGACCAGCTCCTTGGCCTCTTTGAGACCGAGGCTGGTCAGCTCGCGGACGACCTTGATCACGTTGATCTTCTTGTCGCCAACGGCCGTCAGCACGACGTCGAACTCGTCCTTTTCCTCGGCAGCGGCAGCGCCGGCGCCAGCGCCCGGCACCGCGGCGGCCACAGCCACCGGCGCGGCGGCGGACACGCCCCAGCGCTCCTCGAGAAGCTTGACGAGGTTCGCAGCCTCCATGACGGTCAAATCGCTGAGCGAGTCGGCGATCTGGTTGAGATCTGCAGCCATGTTCTGTTTTCTCCCTGAGTCTTGTCTGTTCGGTCTTTGGCTCGTTCTAAGGTCGGACGGGGCAAGCCCCGTCCCTACACGGTTTCTTCGGATTTCCGCTCGAGCACGGTCGCGAGTTGCGCGGCGGGCGTTTGCAGCAGCCGCGCGAGCTGCGTCGCCGGGGTGTTGATCAGCGAGAGCAACGTGGCACGGACCTCGTCGACGCTGGGCAGCTCGGCGACGGTCTTGACCCCCGCACTGTCCACGGCCTCCAGGTTGTCGACGAGCCCGGCCCTGATCTCGAATGCCGGATGGTCCTTGGCGAAGGCGACCAGCTGCTTTGCCGTCGAAACCGGTTCATCGGGATGGCTGACGACCGCGGTCGGCCCGACGAACTGCTCGACGAGCTTTTCCGCGGCGATGCCCTCGGTAGCGCGCTTGGCCAGCCGATTCTTGACGACGCGCACGCGCGCTCCGTGCTCGCGAAGTGCGGCACGCAGCAGGTTAATCTCGTTCGTCGACAGTCCGTGCAGGTTGACGAGGTACAGGCTGTTGGCCCGCTCGAACATCTCGCGGATCACTTGCACCTCGGCTTCTTTCTGCTGTCTCGTTCTCGGCATCGGCCCGCTCCTGTCCGGCGGCTCAGCTCTGCTCGGCCTGTGCGCGCTCGAGATCGCCCAGCTCGATCTCGAGGCTCGGGCTCATCGTCGTTCCGACGTGAACCGACTTGATGTAGCGGCCCTTTGCGGCCGCCGGCTTCGCGCGCTGGATGGCGCCCACGAACGCGCGGAAGTTGTCTCGCAGCTGATCCGACGTGAACGACTTCTTGCCCAGCACGCCGTGAACGATCGAGGTCTTGTTGACGCGGAACTCGACCTTTCCGGCCTTGATCTCCTCGACGGCCCGCGCGATGTCCATCGTCACCGTGCCGGTCTTCGGGTTGGGCATCAGCCCGCGCGGCCCGAGGACCTTGCCCAGCCGGCCGATGTCGCGCATGACGTCCGGCGTCGCGACCACGGCGTCGAACTCGAGAAAGCCCGCCGAGATCTTCTCGACGGCCTCCGGCCCGGTCATGACGACATCCGCGCCGGCCTGCTCGGCTTCCTTGTACTTCTCGCCGCCCGCGATCGCCAGCACGCGCTTGGAACGGCCCGTTCCGTGTGGCAGCACGACGGTGCCGCGAACCATCTGGTCGGCATGCCGCGGGTCGACGCCGAGCAGCAACGCGATCTCGACGGTCTCGTCGAAACCGGCCCAGGCGATCTGTGCGAGCTTCTCCAGCGCCTCGTCAACGCCGTAAGGGCGCTGCTCGACGGTCTCGCGGGTAGCCTTGTACTTCTTTCCGTGCTTCGGCATGGTTCTCCGCCCTCCGGGGCTAATCCACGATCTCGATGCCCATGCTGCGAGCGCTTCCCGCGATCGTCCTGACGCCCGCTTCCAAGTCCGCGGCCGTCAGATCTGGGCTCTTGAGTTTCGCGATCTCCTCGACCTGCGCGCGCGTGACCTTGCCCACCTTGTTCCGATTCGGCTCTCCGGAACCCTTCTCGAGCTTGGCCGCTTTGAGCAGCAGCACCGACGCTGGCGGCGTCTTGGTGATGAAGGTGAAGGAGCGATCGGCGTAGATGGTGATCACCGCTGGGATGATCATCCCCTCCTGACCCTGCGTTCGAGCGTTGAACGCCTTGCAGAAGTCCATGATGTTCACGCCGTGCTGACCGAGCGCCGGGCCGACGGGCGGAGCCGGTGTGGCCTTGCCCGCGGGGCAGTGGAGCTTGACGACGGCGGTTACTTTCTTGGCCATGGGATGGGAACCTCGTGCTCACAGCGGCCGGGGCTCGCGCCCCGCCCGCAAGGCATCGTTCGTCATTCAGGGCGCTTCACCTGGTGGAATTCCAGTTCGACGGGCGTGGCGCGCCCGAAGATGCTGACCATCACCTTGAGCGTGGCGCGATCTTCGTTGACCTCCTCGACCACTCCCGTGAAGTTGCTGAACGGGCCTTCCATGATCTTCACTGTCTCACCGACGCGATAGTCGAACTTCGGCTTCGGCTTCTCCTTCGTGACGTGCACCTGTTTGATGATGCGGTCGACTTCTTCTTGGGTCATCGGCATCGGCCGCTGCCCGCCGCCGACGAAGCCCGTGCACTTGGGCGTGCTGCGTACGGCGTGCCACGCTTCGTCCGACATCTCCATGTGCACGAGCACGTAGCCGGGGAAGAACTTCTTTTTGGTGACGACCTTTTTTCCGTCACGAATCTCGGCCACATCCTCGGTCGGCACGAGGATCTCGCCGATCTTGTCGCCCATACCGTAGGCGTCCGCGCGCTGGCGCAGCGACTGGGCGACCTTGTTCTCGAAGCCGCTGTAGGTGTGGATGATGTACCACTGCTTGCGGTCGTCCTCGGCGGCGGCCTCCTGCTCCGGAGCTTGATCGGCGGTTGGCGGCTCCTCGGCAGCGGGCTCGCCGGCCGCGGTCGCCTGGACGTCCGCCGGCTCGTCGACACGCTCGTCGGGCCGGCCGGCGGGCTGGTCGCCGGATGCCTCGGACGGCACGTCGGGGGCGGAGGGCTCGGCGCTCCCCGGCTCGGGCTTGCCCGCCGGCTCTTCCGAGGTCGCCACCGTTGGAGTCGGACCAGGACGCGAGCCGGCCTCCGCGGTCTGAGCCTCGTCGCTATCGAGCTGCCGGTCTTTTTCCGTGTCAGCCATGGTCACGCCTCGCGTGCTCAAGATCCGGAGCCGAACAACACCAGCGCCTGCAGCCGCGCCAAAATCAGGTCCACGATGCCGAGGTAGGCGGCGATGATGCCCGTGACGACGACGACCACGAGGGTCGTGCCGTAGACCTCCCGGCGCGAGGGCCACGAGGTGCGCTTGAGCTCCTTCCACACATCTTGAAGGAAGCCTTGGAATCGCATCACCGCGTTCACTTCCGCCTCCGATCAGCCGCCCCGTGGCGACGGCTTGCGCTCATCCGCGTCTTGGCAGGGCAGGAGGGACTCGAACCCCCAACCTACGGTTTTGGAGACCGTTGCTCTGCCAATTGAGCTACTGCCCTGTGTGCCCTCGCCACGCTGTGTACGCTGTCCGCGCACTTTCGCTGGTCTTCCACTCGCCATACGCCGCCACAGGCGGTCATCAGCGGGTTTCACGATGCTCGGTGTGCTTGCGGCAAAAACGGCAGTACTTGCGCAGCTCGTACCGGTCCGTCTTGAGCTTCTTGTTTCTGGTCGTCGTGTAGTTGCGACGCTTGCAATCGCCGCAAGCGAGCAACACGTTCTCGCGCATCGTTCAGCCCTCGATCATTCGAGAATGTCGGTCACGGTGCCTGCACCGACCGTGCGCCCGCCCTCGCGAATCGCGAAACGCAGGCCGCGGTCCATCGCGATCGGCTTGGTCAAGCTCCCCTCGACCTCCAGACGATCGCCCGGCATCACCATCTCGCGCCCTTCGGGCAGGCTCACCACTCCGGTCACGTCCGTCGTCCGAAAGTAAAACTGAGGCCGGTAGCCAGTGAAAAACGGCGTGTGACGACCACCCTCTTCCTTCGTCAATACGTAAATTTCGCCGCGAAACTTCATGTGCGGCGTGATCGAACCCGGCTTCGCACACACCTGGCCGCGCTCGACGTCCTTGCGCTCCGTGCCGCGCAGCAACAAACCCACGTTGTCGCCCGCCTGACCCTCGTCGAGAATCTTGCGGAACATCTCCACACCCGTGACCGTCTTCTTCATCGTCGGACGAAGACCGACGATCTCGACCTCCTCGCCCGTCTTGACCATCCCCTGCTCGATACGGCCCGTCACCACCGTCCCACGACCCGTGATCGTGAACACGTCCTCGATCGGCATCAAAAACGGCTTGTCCATCGGACGCTGCGGCTGCGGAATGTAATCGTCCACCGCCTTCATCAGTTCCAAAATGTCCTTCTGAGCTTCCTCGTCACCTTCCATCGCCTTGAGCGCCGACATCCGCACGATCGGAATCTCGTCCCCAGGGAACTGGTACGAACTGAGCAACTCGCGCACCTCCAGCTCCACCAAGTCCAAAAGCTCCGGATCGTCCACCATGTCCACCTTGTTCAAACACACCACAATCGCCGGCACACCCACCTGACGCGCCAGCAAAATGTGCTCGCGCGTCTGAGGCATCG
>CP070706.1:3005201-3014321 GCA_020350085.1 Acidobacteriota bacterium | reverse complement strand
AAGCGGTTCGACCTGGTCGAACACGCGGCTGACGCGAGCCTCGTAGTGAGCGAGGAAGACGCTCTTCGCCAGTGCATCAGCGACGATCTGCAGCCGTCCGATGCCGAGCTCGCGCAGCAGCACCTCGCCCGCTGCGCCGACCCCCTCTCTGCAGTCCGGATCGAGCACGATCGTCGTCGTCTCCACCTCGACTTCTGCTTCTCCCAGCGGAGCGCGCACTCTCGGTCCGAGCGTTGCCAGAAACGCCATCTCCTCGCCGGCGTCCAGCCCGAACAGGACGACAGCGCCGTAGCGAAACAGCACGGCGTAACCCGTATCACCGACACGAATCGTCAGCGGCGATGCCGCGAGACGCTCCACGGCATCCATGCCACGGACGTCGAGTCGATCCCCCAAGAGGTACGCTCGCGCCTCGAACCGCTCAGGTTTCTTCTCGATCATCCGTTGACTCTCGGCGAGAACACCGCGTTCGGCGGGCCTCATTGTACTCTCTCGATCCGACCGCCCATCGACTCTGAGCTTTCGCTCTGATGCCTGAGCTCCACGTCTCCCGCGAAGTCGGCCTCCTGGAATCGCGCGGACGCCAGCACTGCGGCGCGAAGACGGTGTCTCGGTGGCTCCACCGCGCGGCGGGCGTCAACGGGTCATTCGACGTGATGTCTCCAACGTCGTGACCCGGCAGACGCAATGTCTCATTGGGGCGAGATCCGCGAGGATGCTCGTGGTTGCTGGCCGCCTTCGCCGAAGAACGTCATCACCGGTTTGATCGCACAGATCACGGTCAGGCCGACGAACCACCAGATGCTCAACGTCATGATCTGCGGGAAGAGCTTGACGATGACGAGCGCGAAGAAGATGGCCGCACCTTGAGCCAGCTTCGTGTCGAGAATCCCGAGTCTTCTCGCTCGCTCGTCCATGTTGAGCCAGAGCGACATGTCTCCACCCCCTTTCCTGTCCCGAGCTCGAGGCGCTGGCTCGGCGCCATGCCGAGTTGCCTTCCCGGCCACGATACGCCCCGCGCGCGCGCATCGTCACCAGCGCTCCGATCGGGCCGGGATGCATCGAATCGTTCGGGCCCGAGTCTTCGGGGCGCGAGCGCCACATCGTCGGGACAGCGTCTTCCAGGCTCTCGCACGGCGAAGTGGCGAACATGGGGCGAATCTTCGCACTCCCTGGCGAGAGCACCTTGTTCGGCCGCGGCTTTCAGCGGATATCAAAGCGCGGAGGAGGTAGCACATGGCCCGGCTACCAAGAGCTGCGCGATGCGTGCTCTGTCTCGTGCTCTCGTGGGCCGCCGCGGCGGGCGTCGCGGTGCACGCCGCCGGCCGCGACGACGTCCTGATCATCGTCAACGACAATGCGATCGATTCGCTCGCGGTCGGCCAGTACTTCGCCGAGCAGCGCGGGATCGATCCGGCCAACATCTGCCACGTCAGCGTGCCGGCCGGTTACTTCATCTCCTGGGACGAGTTTCGCAGTCTCAGAGACCAGATCATCGCCTTCATGCAGAAACACACGCTGCCCGAAGGGATGGAGCCCGTCTCCTGCACCGACGGTGATCCACCCTACTACTGCCAGGCCTCGGCCGATCAGCTGCGCGACAACACGCGAATTCGCTACCTGGTCACGACGCGGGGCGTGCCGACGCGCATGACGGTCGATGGGTCGCTGCTTCCCTACCCCGGCCCGACCTCGGTGGACAACTATCTGCGTTACTGGGTCGTCCGTTACTTCGCGCAGGATGTGATTCTCAACTTCACCGAGCGGCGCAACGCGTTCAAGGACGGCCGCGGGATGCGCGAGGTCGACACGTCCTTCGATGGCGAGCTGATCGTCACGCGCCTCGACGGGCTCAACCTCGACGCCGCGAAGGCGCTCGTCGATCGTGCGATGGCCGCGGAACGAACCGGCATCTACGGCAAGCACTACGGCTCCAAGTACGGCTTCAGCGGCGGCACGGCCCGCTGGTACGACTACAGCACGAACCGCTACGTCTACGGCGATGCGGCGACGAGCTGGCGGTTTCAGCTCGGCCTCGTCGGCGAGGACCGCGACGAGTGCATCGATTACCTCGATTTCTCGGCGTCGTCTCCCGACGGCAAGGCGCCGGCGCACTGTCGCGCACGGATGACCTCAGGGGACGATCCTCCCCCGGGGCGCGCCAGCTCGCGCCAGCCCGATCCGTTCGATGGCCTGTTCTACCTCGGCTCGCTCGACGGGCAGCCGACGACGGGCAGCTTCAGGGACTTTCAGAACTGGCGGCGGGACGAGACCTGCACGGTGACGCTCTGCAGAAACGCGGCCGACCCGGAGGCGTGTCGGCTGTCATCGACCGACGTGTTCAGGGAGATCAACACCGATTGCATGGGCGTCGCCGAGGGCTTCATCGGCTACAACCAGCAGTCGTTTCCGGTCTCGTACCTGACGGTCTGGCCGACGGCCTGGTACGGCCCGGGTGGAGGCGACCTCAACCGGCTCGTCTTTCCCGATGTGCGCGATGACACGGGGCATACAGATAGCCACAGCCTCTGGTACCACGATACGAACCAGGTCGCGGATCCGCGCTGCTTCGCGGGGTCGGACTTCTCGAGTCCCCCGACGGAGCCCTGCCCGGACACGAGGCTCGTGAGGATCGACCAGCGGATCTCCTTGTCGCCGCGCACGATCAACACCGCCGATCCGCAGCGCTACACGATCGGTCTGTGGTACCGGACGGTGACTCTCTCTCCTTCGCGGTCGCTGCGGGCGCGCCTGTGGGTCCACGAGCAGGGCGGCTCGGATATCGACTACGGACTGAAGACGTTGGCGACGATCGGTGGCGACATCGACTGGACGTTCGCCGAGGTGACATATCAGCTCGATCCGGCCCTGCACACACAGCCGGATCAGACGTACGACAGTCTGCTCGTCAGACTCGATACCAACAGCACCTTCAGCGGAGTCTTAGCGCTCGACGACGTCTCGGTCCAGGAAGTCGGCGATCCGGCGGAGCTGGCGCGCAACGGTTCGTTCAACGAGGGCCACGAGCAGGTCAGCGGAGGCGATCACGCCGCCAACTTCCTTTCTCGACTCAACGGAACGGCTTTCTTCGGCAGCTTGAGCCATCACGAATCGGGCGGTCACTCGTTCGAGAAGCACCCGCAGGAAACGATCCAGTATTTCCTGCGCGGACTGCCGTTCGGCGACGCGGTGTGGTGGGCGGAGAACCACAACAGCGGCGTCGTCTACGCCGACCCGTTTTACTCGCCGACGGCGGTGATGCTCGACTACCTCAACGACGCCGACCAGACGCTGGATCCCTTCGTGCCGCTGTACGGCAGCACGGACAACGGACGCGATCCTGTCGAGGTGGAGACCGATTACGAGGTCGACTATTGCACGGGCCGCGACTTCTACGAATGCGATCGCATCGGCAGCTGGCTGCCGCCCAATGTGGCCGGGCTCGGTGGTCAGGAGCGGCAGTTTCTCGGAGATTGGGACGTCTCCAGCATCCCCCAAGGAGACTACACGCTGCGGCTCGCCGTCACTTCGGCACACCCGTCTTCCGG
Source organism: Acidobacteriota bacterium (assembly GCA_020350085.1). Classification (GTDB taxonomy): domain Bacteria; phylum Acidobacteriota; class Polarisedimenticolia; order J045; family J045. The sequence goes on along the minus strand of CP070706.1, from coordinate 3,010,773 downwards.
TCGCACGCAGACGTTCTACGACTACTACCCCGTGACGGTTCATCTGGCGCTGCCCGAGGTCGAGCATCTGCACGTCGAGCAACTCCTCGGCGAAGTGACGCGCGTGTTCTGGGACGATCAGGGTTTGGGGACGTTCTACGATCTCGCCGGCGGGTTCGTTTCAGACCTGACGTCGGATCAGGGTTTCGACGGCGCCCAATGTCTCATCGACGGCACTTTCCAGACCGAGTACTTTGACCTGCGCTCACCGCCGTCGCCCGCAGACGGCTACTACTACCTCGTCCGCGCCGAGGGAGCGGGCAAGGGCTCGTACGGCGACGGCCAGACGGATCCCCCGGATCCCAGAAACGAACTCGATCTCAACGGTCCGTGCGAGTAAGAAGCGGCAAGCGCGCCGTCGAGGGAGACGGAGGAGCGTTTCTCCCCCGGGGCGGCCTGCGGCCGGAACGCACCGACACTCCCTCCAGCTCGAGAAGTGCCTGCTTGACGTGCAGGCCGCCGCCGTAGCCGGTCAGCGTGCCGTCGGCACCGATCACGCGATGGCAGGGCACGATGATGGCGATCGGGTTGGCGCCGTTGGCCATGCCGACGGCACGCGCTGCGCCGGGCTTGCCGACGCGCCGGGCCAGCTCGGCGTAGCTCACGGTCTCGCCGTAGCCGATGGTACGAAGACCTCTCCACGTTTCGCACTGAAAGGGGGTTCCTTCCGGAGCGAGCAGCACGTCGAAGGCTCGCCTCTTGCCCGCGAAGTACTCGCGCAGCTGACGAACGGCCTCGCGCAAGATCCGACCGGCCGGGCTGCCGGAAGCAGCGGGCACGGTGCGAGGACGATCGGACATCTCGTCGACGAACAGCAGGTGCGTGAGTCCCTCGTCGCTGGCCGCCAGATAGAGCGGGCCCACGATGCTTTCCAGGATCGTGCTGGCCGAGGCGGACTTGGCGGTGCGGTGTGTCCTTCTCATCTTTTGCTTCCTCTCTCCGTACGGTTCATCGGGACAAGGAGTACCACAGACGCACCGCGGCGTAGGCACGCCAAGGGCGCCAGGCTTCGGCGCGGGCAGACAGAGCGCGGGCGGACAGCGGCTTCGCGCCCGCAGCGAGAGCGCGGCGAAGACCGAGATCTCCCGAGGGAAACGCGTCCGGCTCGCGCAGCGCGCGCATCGCGACGTAGTGAGCGGTCCACTCGCCGATGCCGTCGATGGCGACTAGCCGCCGGACGGCTTCATCGAGATCGGCGGCCGGTTCGAGGACGGTCTCGCCAGCGGCGACGGCGCAGGAGAGCCGATGAATCGTGGCTGCACGCGCAGTCGGCATGCCGATCTCGGCCATCTTCGAAGCGCTCGCGCGGGCCAGGTCCGCGGCACGCGGGAAGAGCCAGCAAGGTCCCGCGTTCTCTTCTTGCGCGCGCTCGCCGTTCTCGAGATCCTCGAACGGCCGTCCGAACGCCCTGACCAGCCGGCCCGAGAGCTTCGTGGCGCCGCGGACCGTGATCTGCTGTCCGAGAATCGCGCGCACGGCCAGCTCGAAGCGATCGAACGCGCCGGGCACACGCAATCCGGGTGGCGCCTGTGTGCCCGCCAGGGCCGGGTCCTCGTTCAGATGCTCGTCGATGACGGCGGGGTCGGCGCTGAGGTCGAACTGCGCCCGCACGCGGGCGACCCACTCTGCCAGCCGCGGCGCGGCCGCGACGGGCGCTCTGAGCACGATCACGCCAGTTGCTTCGTCCGATGCGACTTCGAGCAGCCCCGCAGCATCGTCGAGGCAGACGGTTCGTCTGTAAGTGCCGGCGCGGACTTGCTCCACGCCGGGGATGGCACGCGGGCCGAAATAATCGAGCATCTCTTGCCATGCGAGGGGAGCCCGATAGGCGAGCCGCAGCTCAATGCGGCCGCTGCTTGCCGGACTCGCCTTCTTTTCGGCAGCCCGACGGACCTCGCTCGGCGTGCGGCCGAAGCACTTACGAAACGCCGCGTTGAACCGCCGCGTGTTGTGAAAACCCGAGGCGAGGGCCACATCGCCCGCGGGCAGCAGCGTTTCCTCGAGCAGTCTTTTCGCGAAGTGAACGCGCCGGCTCAGCGCGACGGCGAGCGGTGACGTGCCGAGTAGCTCGTCGAAGAGCCTTCTCAGATGCCGATCGCCGATGCCCAGGCGAGCGGCCAGGTCCTCGACCCCCCCCTCGTCGAGAGCGCCCTCGTCGATCAGCTGCAGTGCGCGGTTGACGGTGCTCGACGTGCCCTGCCAGGCGGGGGTCCCGGGCGAAGTCTCCGGGCGGCAGCGACGACAAGGCCGGTAGCCGGCTTGCTCTGCCGCGGCCGCGCAGGCAAAGAAGCGGCAGTGGGCCCGTCGCGGCGTACGCGCCGGGCAGATCGGCCGGCAGTAGATCCCGGTGCTGGTGATGCCGGTGAAGAACCGACCGTCGAAGCGCACGTCGCGCGTGCGGAGGGCGCGATAACAGATGTCTTCGTCGAGGTGCATGGCCGATATGATAGGTCTTCGGAAGCCCGTCGTTGGACGTTTTCGGACGTCGGCGTCCGGAGACCGTCCCACGACCCGCGTTCCGACGCGCAGCAAGAGTGTCAGAGATCGGAGCTAGAAGCTCCACTTCAGCGCCACGCCGCTCGTGTCTCCATCGATCCGCAGCGCAACATCGAACTTCTGCTCAGATCCCAAGAACGCGTCGTGAATGACGCGCCCGATGAAGTGCCCGAGGGCCGCACCGAACAGGACATCGGCCGGATAATGCACGCCGGCCTCGACGCGGGCCCAGCCCGTCGCCGCAGCGACGGTGAGGAAACCTGCGCGCAGGCTGCGGCGCGTCGAGTTCGACAGCGACAAGTCCTCGAGGTTGCGTGCCCCGGCCGAGGCATACGAGAACGCCATCGAGCTGTGCGCAGAGGGGAAGCTCTCGTCGTCGGAGCGGTCGGGACGGACACGCTCGCTGCCGTCCTTGAGCAGACCCGTCACGATTCCTGTCGTCAGGCCCGCGCCGTGGTCGACGACGACGCGGCCGAGACGGGACTCCCACGGGCCGTCGCCGGGCGGGACGGCCAGCGAGCTGATCAACATCCCCACGTGCGCGCTCGTGCGCAGATCGTCACTCCAGCTGCGGGCGTTTGCGGGCGAGCCGAAGACCGGCGTCTGCTCGACGGCCCACTCGGCGATCTTTTCGTCCCAATCGCCGACGGCGATCACGGCGGCACCGGCAGCCGGAGCCCACGTGCCGGGATCGCGCAGCGCCTCGCGCGCGGCGCGGGACCAGCGCTGCTCGCTCGGCCAGTAGCCGCGGCCGGCGCTCTCGGAGCGCGCCCTCATCGTCGCACAGCCCGCCCCGAACGAGATGATCAACAACGCCAGCACCAGCTTCATCAGCACCCAACGATTCAGCGCGAGTCCCTCCCCTTCCGGCGGCGCTGTAACCTGCGGCCGCGCGCGGGTGGCCGAGCTTTGCTGGCTCGCTTCTGATCCAGCGCGAGCCAGCGCGTGAGCGAGTCGGCCAGCTCGGGCCGAGTGAAGTAGACCGTGTGAAAAACCTCGGCTCGAGAGTCAAACTCGAGACGATCCTTGATCCTTTCTCTGGCGGGCGGATCGATCGCGGTCATCGACGGCAAATCGACGACGAGATCGTTCGCGGTTCCCATCAGTTGGTCGACCAAGCCGTCGGCGATCATCAACAGCAGCTTGTGGGGCAGCTGCGCTATCGTCTCCCCGTCGAGAGCGAGCCGTGCGTCGAAGGTGGCCGTCACAGCGTAGTAGCGCGCCTCGCCAGGGCTCGGTTGGCCGGGCTGCGTGCGGTTGAGCTCCGTCACGAAGCGACCGTCCGGCTCCATGGCGGCCAGCCCGGGCACCGCCGCCTCGCTCGTGGTGTGCGTCGCCAGGTACTTGACCAGAGCGCCGACGGACGAGATCAGCCCACCGAGAAGTTCGGCCGGCAGCTTCGCCTGGGGCGCCAGCGCGATCAGCCGGAACGCGGCGAGCGCCAAGTTGGTATAGAGATCGGCGAGCCGGTGCCAGTTGTCCGGCTCGGCGAGCCGGGTCCCGCCGTTGGTGCTGGCGACGAAAACGACACGACCGATCTTCGCCAGGCCCTGCGTTACGGGAAGCAGATGCTCGATCAGGCTTCGGGCGACGAGTCCGCCGCGGCTGAAGGCGACGATGTCGATCTCGAGCGGGTGCGCCCCTCGCAGGCGCTCGAGAGCGTCGAGAACCGCCACGGCATTGGAAAGCGGATCCTCGCTAAGCGTGCGGTGATCGAATCCGAGCACGGCGTCGTAGCGCTCGGACGCGCGCCGAAGCAGTGCTCGGCCCCACGCCGACTGGCTCAAGGCTCCGAAGCTGCCTCGCGTGCTGCTGAACGTGCCGTGCACGAAAAGCAGCAGCCTTGCGGGTCGCTCCGCCGGCAACGCGAGACGCGAGGGATCGTCGATCTTTTTCCATGACGCGAGTCCGCGCGAGGCGATCTTGACCAGCCCCTCGTCGACGTGACGCTCCAGAAACTTGATCGCGAGCGGCGTGGCCAGGCGGGCGGCGAACTTGAACACGAAGGCGGTGATCCTGCTGTAGATGAGGTCACGCACGAAGCCGCGCCGATCGAGCCGGCGCGGTTTGCTGCTTGTCGCGTGAACGTCGATCGCGAAGTGGACGCGCCGCCGGCGCGGACGCGCTGGCATCGCACGACCTGTTCTGGGAGCGTGTAGCGACACGATCTCGCTCGGAAAGCACCAGGCGTAGAGCCCGTCCTGCTCGAGCAGTGCGAGGGCGTCCTCGTGCTCTTCGAGATCCAGCTCGAGATCGACCGTCTGGCGCCGCGGAATCGTCTCTGCCCCGCGCCGTCGGCGGCCGGAGAGCGCCGTCTCCTCCATCTTCGGCGCAAAGACGATCGCGTCGACGAACTCGAAGGCCTGCGTCTCGAGCGCCTCGCGGAGCAAGCGCTTTTCGTCGGCGAGCTCGGGCGGGCGTTCATCAAAGGCTGCCGGCCGACCGCTGACGCCTGAAGGCCTTCCCGGAACTGCATCCCTGGCTGCGGCCGGCTCGACGCGAAAGCTGCTCGGGGCGGTGACGCGGAGTCCACTCTTTAGCGATCTCGTGGCCATCGACGCGTCTCCGGCATCGCTCGTTCACGAGGAGTATAGCTCCGGAAGACGTCGCCTTTGAACACGCCGCGGACGTCGCCTCGGATGCGACGGCAGACGCGCTCATTTCGTGTTGCACGAGCGAGAAAAAGAAGATCTACTTTTTCGTTTTTCTTTGTACTAAAGAATCTTTGTGTTAGAATAACGTCATCTCGAAAGATCATCACCTCTACTCATGAGACCTACGACGATGCGAGTCGCTGACGGCGTTGCCTGCGAGACCGATTTGGGTTTGCTCGACGCGACGTGTGTCAGCCCGGATCGTACGCAGCCACACGAGACTACCCATAAGCTCTCCTCGCTCAGCCCTCGGGAAGCCGACCTGCTGGCGCTCGCGGTGCGCGGACTGCTCGATCGGGCGACGGTGCCGCTCGCGCGCGCGGCGGCGACGTTCTCCGACGGCTACGGCTGGCACGAGGCGGGCTACGCGCGGCAGTCGGACT
>CP070706.1:2981503-3005101 GCA_020350085.1 Acidobacteriota bacterium | reverse complement strand
TCATCAACGACGTGTTCTTTGGCTACGCGGTTAAAGGATCGGTCCTGCGAACATGGGGCGATTCTCCGCTCGGGCCGAACGAGCAAACGTTCGTTGGCGTCGAGGCCGACCTGACGGTCGTCATGGTCAATCTGAGCGCAGGGCTGTATCGAAACGTATCCCAGGGTGCCGACGAAGATCCGTGGATCGTCTCGGCGAGCGTCGGTTGGGGGTTTTGAGTCGGTGAGCAGGACGCTGCGATGTGCGGTTCGCGCGCTGGCGGTGGCGGTGGCCGGCTCGGCGATCGGGACTGCGGCTCGGGCGCTCGAGACCGACCAGTACTACGCTGTGACACGCCCGCCGCTGGACGCAACTGACGTCGTCAACGCGAAGTTCAACTGGGAGATCGAGCAGGAGCTGGCTTCCATCAGCCCTCGGCAGGCTGGCGAGCTCTCGTGCGAGCAGGTGGCCGAGCGAATCGCTCGTAGGTTTCGGTTCTTCATCTTCCAAAAGATCGAGTTGTGGGCGGTGAACAGCTCGCTGATCGCTCGCTCGCCAGCCACGGTGGAAGAAGAGCTCGAGTTCCGGCGCCACTCGCTCTACAGCCTGCACGGTCGGCTGGACATCGGGATGGCGATTCCGCCGAGTCCGACGATCAGCCTGGCCGGCGTGCTCGTCGGTACCGACAAGTTGTCTCACTTCGTCTCCGAAGGCTGGCGTTACCATCGGCGTTACCAACGCGCGCGCCGCCGCGGACAGAGCCACGAACGCGCCGAGCATGAAGCTGTGCGCAGGGGCGTCCGCTACGAGCACGCCGTGCTGGGACTCCGTTCCTCCGGCGTCTTTTCCCGCGCGGATCTCGAAGCGAATTACCAAGGGATGCTGTTCTATCGAGGCCTGTGCGATGCGGATGCGCCGGCTCTGCAGCGTGTCGCGGGCAAATGGTGTCTCGAGCGGCCGCTGGACCTTCGCGATTACGTCAGCCCGGAATGGGACGAGTCGTATCAGACCAGCATTTACAGTCGGTTCCGTTGGCGCCGGGTGCGATCCGCGTTGCTCGAGTACTGCGGGCTGTTGGATGAGAAGAATTATCGAGATCGTCATCGACACTACAGACAGCGCGACGGCGTCACGCCCAGCGAGAAGCTCCTCAGCCGCCTGATCGAGAGCGGGAAACTGCCGGCTCCGAGTCTGTTCACACTCCAGCACAACTGCCCGAACGCGTCGCGGAGCCAGCCCCGAAGCCCGGTGCAACGCTTGCCCGAGGAGGGTCGATGACCGATGGTCTGCCCAGCGGGGAAGGAGTCTGGATGGGAGAGGTCGTCACCTTTCCCTCGTGGTCGGTGATCACGCGCGACGAGGGCCGTGCGCCTGGAGAGCCGTCGATCCTCGTTGATCCGCATGGTCGCCGCCATGCGGTCGAAGAGGTTGTTCGCCGCCGCCTGATCGCCGCCGCCGATCCAGCGCTACCGGTGCGGCGTGAGACGCTGCTGCGTGCCGCCGGCGGCCTGTTTCTCGTCGTTTACACGGAAGGTGCCGGGCGCTGGCAGGTCCACCGCGTGGACGACGACTGATCGTGACTTGCCCGGTCCGCCGACGAGCTACGACATCTTCATTCCGACCCTGACCTGCGCCGGCCTCAGGATCCTGTCCCTGAACCGGTAGCCGGAACGGATCTCGCTCAGCACGACGTTTTCCAGCTCGGGTGACTCGGCAGGAGCTAGCTCTACCGCCTCGGCCAGGTGCGGGTCGAACGTCTTGCCGACGAGGTCGAGTGGCTCGAGACCTTCCTGAGCCATGGTATCGAGCAGCTGCTGATGCACGAGCCTGACCCCCTCGGCGAGTGGGCCGTCCTCGGCGTAGGCCAGCGCTCGCTCGAGATCGTCGAGCGCTGAGAGAACGCCGAGCAGCACTCGCCCGACATCCTCGTCGACGCGGGCCTGACGGTCACGCTCCATCCGAGATCGGATCGCTTGCTGCTCTTCTTTATAGCGACGAAACGCCGAACGAATCTCGTCCAGCTGCGACTCGAGCTCTCGCACCTGATCCCGGGCGCTCTCCAGAGCCTCCAGCTCAGCCTCGTTCGGCGATTCGACGGTCTCGGTTGGCTCGATCTCCGGCTCGGCATCGGTGTCCGGCCGCGGCCGGCCATCCGCGTCGAAGCGGCGCTTGTCTTTAACGATGATCGGCTCCTGCCCCGCACGATCGCTCATCGCGAAAGCTCCTGGCTAACCCGGATTATTCATGAGCCCTTCGGCCGAAACGCCGCATCTGCCCGCTGGCCGGGCTCTTCGAGCCCTGTGGCCCGTACTCGGGATCTTCCCGCGGCTCGACAGTCCACCGGACTGTCGAGCCATCCGTTTGGCCGGCTTAGAGCCGGCCAAGCCGGAAGCGGGGCCCTCCCTGCGGCGTGCCTACAGGCACGCCGCAGTCGCGAATTCCTATGTGCGGGCCATCCAGCGGGCATCTGCGACGTTTCAGCTCGAACGTTCATGAATAATCCGGGCTTCGAATCACCCGATCGGGACGCTGACACGGTACAGCGTCCGCCGAACGGCGATCTCCATCGTTGCCGCGCGCCGGTCCAGCAGCAGCGGCACCTGCCTGGCAAAATCTTCCCGAGTGTTCATAGGCTCACCGTTGAGGCGGATCAGGCGCACGCCCGGCTGCAATCCGCGTCGGCCGAGGTAGCTGTCGGGATCCACGCGGTCGATGGTCAGTCCGCGCGCAGAATCGCTGACGGTAAAGCCCTGCAGTCGCAGCGCGATTTAGTCGACTCGCTGCTGCGGAAAAGCGGCCACGACGAGCTTCCGGACGACGGATCGGCCGTCGCGTGCCAGGGTCACGTCGACGGCGGTACCGAACGGCACTCTGGCGATCGCCGTGTCGTACTCCGGCAACGATGAGACACGCTGCTCACCGATTTGCTCGACGACGTCGCCCAGTTCGATGCCGGCTTCGTCGGCAGGACTGCCACGAAAGATCTTGCGCACCAGAAGTCCGCGTGCCTCACCCAGGCCGAGCGCGTGAGCCTGGGCCGAGTCGATCTCTTCGACGACGAGTCCCGTCCACGCCGGTCTGACCTGCCCGTAGCGCCGGATCTCCTGAAACACCTTCCGCGCCCGGTCGATCGGGATCGCGAAACCGAGGTTCTGTGCTCGAGCCACGATCTGCGTGTTGATGCCGACCAACTCGCCTCGAATGTTGAGCAACGCACCACCGGAGTTGCCGGGATTGATCGCCGCGTCGGTCTGCAGAAAGTCGGCGAAGGGGACCCTCTCGCGATCGGGTCCCGTGATGGTGCGCCTCGAAGCGGACAGCACGCCGACTGTGACCGTGTTCTGCAGTCCGAACGGGTTGCCGATCGCGATCAGCGTCTCACCGATCATCAGATCATCGGATCGTCCCATCGCCACCGAAGGCCAAGGCCCTGGCTCGGCCAACTTCAGCACCGCCAGGTCTGAATGGCTGTCGGCCCCCACGACCTCCGCGTTCACCTGCCGGCCGTCACGGAGCGTGACCGTGATCCGCGACGCTGCGGCGACCACGTGATCGTTGGTGAGCACGAAGCCGGCGGGATCGACGATGACCCCCGAGCCGAGCGAGTTCTCGACCCGCGAGCGGCGTGGCGCCGCGCCGCCGAAGAACCACTCGAAAACGTCGAATCCGTCGTAGTACGGATTGCGGACGATGATCTCCGTGGAGATGTTGACCACTGCCGGTCCGACGTTCTCGACGGCGCGGACCACTGCGTCTCGTCGATCGACTGCTGCCTGCGCGGGCCCGACGAGCGAGCAAGCCAGCGCCAGCGTCGCCAGAGAGCCGCCGACCCCACCCCGCGAGCGGAGGGTCTGCTTCACCGGCTCATCCTGCCGAGGAGCCGGCGGATCCGCTCCTCGAGCGGCGGATGGGTCGAGAAAAAGCGCGTGAACGCTTCGCGCGCGCTCAGCGGCGAGACGATGAACATGTGCGCCGAGGCAGGTGAGGCTTCCATCGGGATCCGGCCCGAGAGCTGGCCGAGCTTTCTGAGGGCGCGAGCCAGACCGTGCGGGTGGCCGGCCATCCGCGCGGCACCTTCGTCGGCGGCGAACTCCCGCGAGCGGCTGACGGCGAGCTGCACCATCGTGGCCGCGAGCGGCGCGACGATGGCGACGGCGAGCAGTCCCAATAGCCCACCGTCGCGTCGGTCGCGCTCGTAGCCGCCGAGAAGGGCTCCCCAGCGCGCCATCGACGCGAGCACCATCACGGCTCCCGCCATCGTGGCCGCGATCGAGCCGATCAGGATGTCGCGGTGCTTGACGTGAGCCAGCTCGTGCGCCACCACGCCTTCGAGCTCTTCGTCGTCCATCAACTCGAGCAGCCCCTGCGTGACGGCCACCGCGGCATGCCGGGGATTCCGTCCTGTTGCGAAGGCATTTGGCTGCGCTTCGGGAATCACGAAAAGCTTCGGTCGCGGCAAGCCAGCGCGTGCGACGAGCCGGTCGATGATCCCCTCGAGACGAGGCCTCGTGCCGGGTTGCACCTGCCGAGCCCGGTATCGCATCAGCACCAGCTTGTCGGAAAACCAGTACGCGCCGAAGTTCATCACCGCCGCGATGACGAGCGCAATGACGGCTCCACGGGTGCCGCTCAGCAACTGGCCGGCGAGGACGACGAGAGCTGTCAGCGCTGCCAACAGACCGACAGTCTTCACGGAATTGGCCATGAGCATCACTCTCCCGTCACCGGTTGCCAGCCGCTCCGATGTTTCCGCACCGCTGTCGGGGCACGCCGCCACCGACGTCCGCGCGGAGAGGCCGGAACCGGCCAACGCGTCCGGGCTACGAGGACGGCCGGATCGGTATGCGCCGCACCGCGCTGGCCTCCCGCTTTCCGATCACGATCTCGAGCACGCCCTCCCGGGAAGAAGCGTGCACCTGCTCGGGATCAATGCCTTCGGGAAGCGCGTAGCGGCGGACGAACGTACCGAAGGGCCGCTCCATGCGGCACAACGCGGTCGGATCGACATCCTGCGGCTGGCGCCGCGAGCCCCGCATGACGAGATGCCCACCCTCGATCCTGACCTCGAGATCCTCGGGTCGCACGCCGGGAACGTCCGCCAGGAGGACGATCCGATCGGGCAGCTCGTATAGATCTACCCTTGGGACCCACTCGCCCCCGGCGGTAGGCATTTCTCCGGGCTCGAGCCGCCCCATCAAATCTTCGAAGAGGCGGTTGATACGGGTTCTCAGCTCGAGCATGTCGTCCATGTTTCGGGCTCCTGTCGCGGGTCCTGATGCGCGCGCGGTCAACCGCTAGCGTCCGAATCTCGCCATTTCGAGGCCTGTGAGCAGTGTAGCCCGGAGCACGACAGGCGTCGAAGCGCCGCCGAGACCCTTCTCGGGCCCCACCGATCACGCTCAGTTTCTGTGATCCGAGCGCAGACTCGTCAAGTGTCACGTTCGTCAGAAATCGAGCTCGATGGCGCCCTCGGGGCAGCATTCCAAACACTTAGCGCACAGCGTGCACTCACCAGCATGGGCCACCGTGGTGCGAGAGTCGACGATGACGAAGACGTTCTCCGGGCAGACCGCTGCGCAGTTCTGGGTGTTGTCGCACAGGTCGAAATTGATGCCGACCTTCGCCATGGGGAACTCCTCGTGGTGCTGTTCGCCGGGGACGAGGACAAGATCGATCCCGCGCAGGCAACGGGCAAGCAGGCGCCCGCCCCTCCCGGCCCGTCCCGATCCAGCGTGGGGCGCTACAATACCGGGCGGTACCGACGCCAGTCGCGGCAAGCCGAGGCAGAGCGGTGCGAGTGGGCAGGGGTGCTCCCGGCCGGTTCCCGGCGCACGCCCCACCTTTTCGAGGAGTGGCGCAGATGCACATCGCCATCGGAGCCGACCACGCGGGGTTTTCCCTCAAGAACCAGCTGGTGGCGCATCTCGAGCGCAACGGCCACCAGCTGCGGGACGTCGGCACGGACTCGACCGAGAGCGTTGATTATCCGGACTTCGCTCAGCGGGTGGCGCTACTCGTGGCCGACCAGCGTGTGGAGCGAGGGGTCCTGATCTGCGGCACCGGTCTCGGCATGGACATGACTGCCAACAAAGTCCGCGGCGTGCGGTGTGCACGGTGTACGAGTGAGTACGACGCCCGTTTCGCCAGGCTGCACAACGACGCGAACGTACTCGCCCTTGGGGCACGGGTCACGGGTGCAGGCCTGGCGGAGTCGATTGTCGACACGTTTCTATCGACGACATTCGAAGCAGGGCGACACGCACGGCGCGTCGCGAAGATCGACGCGCCTTGAGCTGACGGTCCGCGCAGGACACGGAGCACCGGCGAGGAGAGATCGATGAATCGAACCCTATGGCAGACGGATCCCGAGGTGGCGTCCGCGATTCACGAAGAAACGGTCCGCCAGCACACTCATCTCGAGCTGATCGCCTCGGAGAATTTCGTCAGCGAAGCGGTCCTGGCGGCGACGGGCTCGGTGTTCACGAACAAATACGCGGAAGGCTATCCCAGGAAGCGTTACTACGGCGGCTGCGAGAACGTGGACATCGTGGAGACGTTGGCACGCGATCGCGTCAAGCAGCTGTTCGGTGCCGAGCGCGCCAACGTCCAGCCGCACTCAGGATCGCAGGCGAACCAAGCCGTCTATCTCACGGTGCTCGAGCCGGGCGACACGATTCTCGGCATGGACCTCACGCACGGCGGGCATCTGACGCACGGCCATCCGCTGAACATGTCGGGACGACTCTATCGCGTGGTGTTCTACGGAGTGCGTCGAGAAGACGAGCTGATCGACTACGATCAGATGGCACGCCTGGCTCGTGAGCATCGGCCCAAGCTGATCGTCGCCGGGGCCAGCGCGTATCCGCGAGTGATCGACTGGCAGCGGATCCAGGAGATTGCCGACGAGGTCGGCGCCAAGACGATGGCGGACATCGCGCATCCGGCCGGTCTGATCGCGGCGGGGCTGTTCCCGAGCCCCGTTCCCGAATGTGACTTCGTGACCTCGACGACACACAAGACGCTGCGAGGTCCGCGTGGCGGGATCGTTCTGTGCAAGAAGCAGCACTACAAAGAGCTGCAGAAGCTGGTTTTCCCCGGTGTTCAGGGCGGTCCGCTCGTGCACGTGATCGCCGCCAAAGCGGTCGCCTTCAAGGAGGCGATGCGACCCGAGTTCAAGGACTACCAGCGTCAGGTGATGGCCAACGCCAGAGCGCTGGCCGCGGCGCTCGCCGAACTGGGCTTCAGGATCGTCTCGGGCGGCACCGACTCGCACGTGATGCTGGTCGACGTGTTTCGCGACGGAATCACCGGAAAGCAGGCAGAAGAGGTCCTCGACGCGGTCCACATCACGGTCAACAAGAACACGATCCCCTTCGACCCCAATCCGCCGATGGTGGCGTCGGGCTTGAGGCTCGGAACGCCTGCGCTGACCACTCGCGGGATGAAAGAGCCGGAGATGAGAACGATCGCCCGGCTGATCGGCCGCGGACTCAGAGAGCGCGAGGACGACAGGGCCTGTGATCAGGTGCGCGAGGAGGTGATCGCGCTTTGCGAGCGCTTTCCACTCTACGCAGAGCGACGCACGGCGGCTCCCGCGGAGGCGGGGCGCTGATCGCTCGCCATGGCTCGACTCGACGCGAGCGCTTTGCTCGGGGCCGACGGGCCTCTCGCCCGTGTACGCGAGCACTTCGAACTGCGGGCCGGCCAGCAGCAGATGGCCGCGGCCGTCGCGAACGCACTCGAGACGGGCGGTCATCTGATCGTTGAAGCAGGTACCGGCACCGGCAAAACGCTGGCCTATCTGATCCCGGCGCTGCTCAGCGAGGATCAGGTCTTGCTCTCGACCGGTACGAAGGCGCTGCAAGACCAGATCGTCCACCGCGAGCTGCCGCTCGCCCGCCGCGCGCTGCAATCGTTGGGGCGCGACCCTAGCGTCGTGCTGCTCAAGGGACGCGAGAACTACCTGTGCAAGAAACGGCTCGAAGAAGCCGCAGCACAGCCGCTGCTGGAAACCGCGCTCGAAATCGAGTTGATGCGCGAGATCCAGCGCTGGGCCGGCCGCACCCACCACGGAGATCGGGCGGAGATCGCAGGCCTTCCCGACGATTCCTCGTTGTGGTCCAAGCTCGACGGCCGGGCGGAGCACTGCACGGGCGCCCAGTGCGCTCTGTTCGAGACCTGCTTCGTGTTCGCAGCGCGCAGGCGAGCCGAACGGGCGAAGGCGGTCGTCGTCAACCACCATCTCTTGTTTGCTGACCTGGCGCTGCGCGAGCGCGGCCATGGGAAGGTGTTGCCAGGGGCCCGCCGTCTCGTGCTCGACGAGGCGCACCTGGCCGAAGAAGCGGCGATCAGCCACTTCGGCGAGCGGCTCAGCCTGCGCATGGTCGTCGAGTTGGCCCGCGACGCTGGGACCGAGCTCGCTTTGGCCGAGCGTCCCGCGCATGACGCGATGGCGCTGGAGAAGGCCGCGCGCCGCTTCTTCGCCCGCCTGCGCCCCGACGTGGCTCGCTCGCGCGTGCGTTTCGACGAGCAGATGAGCGAGCAGGTCTCCGGTGAACCGCTCGCCGTGCTCGAGCAGGCCCTCGAGGGACTGGCCGCGGCGGCTGAGGGTCCCGGTGCGCGCGCCGATGAGCGTGCGCTGATCGTCGCCCGGGCACGACAACAGCGCGGCGTGCTGGAGGAGCTTCTCTCCGGTGAGCGGACGGATCGTGTGTTGACCGTCGAAGCGCAGGGGCGACGCGGAGCGGTGCTCGCGAGCTGGCCGCTCGAGATCGGCCCGCTGCTGGAGCGCGCGCTCGGATCTCGTTTCGAGGCCGTCGTCGCGACCTCCGCGACGCTCTCGATCGGCGGTAGCCTCGCCCGCGCCGCTCGCCGGCTCGGCACACCGCAGGCGGAAGCGCTGATCGTCCCCTCGCCGTTCAACCATCGACGCCAGGCGGCGATCTACATCCCGCGCTCTTTCCCCGAGCCGCGCGAGCCCGCGTTCGCCGAGCGCTTGCTCGACGAGATCGAGGAGCTGCTGCAGATCACCGACGGGCGCGCGCTCGTTCTTTTCGCCTCTCACCGCGCCTTGCGAGCCGCGGCGGACAGACTCGGCGATGCGCTGGCTTGGCCCGTGCTCATCCAGGGCCAGGCGCCGCGAGAGCGCCTCGTCGAGCAGTTCCGCGCGCAGGTGCACTCGGTGCTGATCGGCACGGCCTCGTTTCGGCAGGGCATCGACGTGCCGGGAGAAGCGCTCTCGCTCGTGATCGTCGACAAGCTGCCGTTCGCCGTTCCCGACGATCCGCTCGTCGCGGCCCGAGCCGCCGCGGTGCGAGCCCGCGGGGGGGATCCGTTCACCGAGGATCAGCTCCCCGAGGCGATCCTGGCGCTGCGGCAAGCTCTCGGCCGCCTGATCCGCACGCGTGACGATCGCGGTCTGTTGGCGGTGCTCGACGTGCGGATCCGCACGCGAGGCTACGGACGCACTGTATTGGCATCGCTTCCCGAGTGGCCCGTTCTGGACGATCTGGAGCAGGCGCGCGCGTGGTACCGGCGATGCCAAGGCAACCCCGCCTTCGGCTCGGCTTGACTCGACAGCCATCGGCACGGCATCGTCCCGCGTTTCGACTCGAGAAGGCATGGGCCCATCGGGGCTAAAATGAGCCGCTTGTTGGCCGCGGACGAGCGCGAGGGAGGCGTGGATGCCCCAAAAACCGGGATTGTCGAGCGTCCTGGCCGAAATCGGCGGCTCGCTGTTTTCCTCGCTCGCACACCGGCTGGCCGCTCGCCAGGGTGAGGTCTACCCGCTGCACGTCGGGGATACCTGGCTCGAGCCGCCAATGGGATCCCGCGTCGAGGATCTCAGCGCCGATCGTCACCCGGGGTTGCACCGCTACGGCCCGCCTTGGGGTCTTCCGGAGCTGCGCGACGCGCTCGCCGCGCGTGCCGAAGCGCGCACCGGCGTGCCCACCACGCGCGAGAACGTGCTGGTCGCGGCAGGTGCGACGGGCGGATTGCACGCCGTGGCGGGCGCCATTCTCGAGCCCGGTGACGAAGTCCTGCTGCTTGCACCTCATTGGCCGTTGATCGCCGGGATCGTGCGCTGCTTCCGCGGCCGGCCCGTGGCCCTACCGCTGCTCGATCGGCACCACAAAACCGAGCAGGCGTTGGAGACGCTCCGCCGGCACCGGACGGCGCGAACGGTCGCCCTGTACGTCAACTCGCCGAACAATCCGACAGGGCGCGTTCTCTCGCCCGCCTGGCTGGCGGAGGTGATCGGCTGGGCGCGGGACGAGGGACTGTGGATTCTCGCCGACGAAGTGTACGAGGACTGCGTGTTCGATGGCGAACACGTCTATGCGCGCAGCCTCGCGCCCGAATCGACGTTCTCCGTGCACTCGTTCTCGAAGGGCTTTGCCATGGCCGGCAACCGTTGCGGGTACGTCGTCGGCCCCCGCGAGCCGCTTCGCGAGGTCTGCAAGGTGAGCACCCACGCGGTCTACAGCGCACCGACGTGCGCGCAGCGGGCGGCTCTGGCCGTCCTCACGCCGCAGGGGGACGCCTGGCAGGGCGAGGTGCGTGACGTCTACCGCGAGCAGGCAGCGGTGACGGCGGCCCGGCTCGGCGTCGCCCCGCCGCAGGGGAGCACGTTCCTGTTTCTCGATGTGGCCTCCGCCCTCGACGATCGAGGTCTGTTGGGGTTTCTCGAGGATGGCGCCGACCGGGGTCTGCTGCTGGCGCCGGGCCCGAGCTTCGGGCCGTTCCCGACGCACGTGCGCGTCTGCTTTACGGCGGCGCCGCGGGAGGTCGTCTGCCGCGGCGTCGAGATTCTCGCTGCGATGCTCGCTCGAGCGGGCACGGCCGGACGATGAAGGTCACTGGTCGGCACCGCGGCGCGCCGAGTCCCGCCGGCCTCGTGGGCTTGGTCGCCAACCTGCGCTAATCTGGTGTTTCCGTTCGAAAGCTCTCGGGCCGAAGGCGGCCCGGCGAAGGGTCCTGGAGATGATCAAGAAGACGCCGGTCAAGAAATCCGACAAGATTGCGGTCACGTTCTCCATGCGTGGATTCGACTCTGCCGACAGCGTTTGCGTGGCCGGTGAGTTCAACGGGTGGGATCCGGACAGCCATCCGTTGCGCAAGCGCAAGGATGGCCTCTGGGCGACGACACTCCGGCTACCGAGGAACGGCCGGCTGGAGTTCAAGTACGTCGTCGATGGTCAGCTGTGGGTCAACGACGATGAGGCCGACGCCTCGGTGCCCGATCCGTTCGGCGGCCGCAACTCGGTGCTCGATCTGGGATGAGACCTGCTGAGCGATCCACGCGCTCCCACAGCGGACCCCGTCGTCATGATGCCGATCCCTTGAACCGGTCATCTTCGTCTGCGAACAACACGTTGAAGCTCGTCAGCGATCCGTAACAACCGGTGATGTAGCTTTGGAGCTTGAGCTTGACGTCGGACGCCAGCTCCTCGCGGGCGTTGATCTGCTGCTCGAGAACGCGGAGGCGGTTCCTGATCGAGACGACCTTCTGCAAGATCGTTTCGATCGGCCAGCTCTTTTCCTGAAGCCCCGGCTTGCCAGGCCTGAGCACCAGCTCTCCGCCGCGCCATCTCTCCGCCGGCGCCACGGGCGTGACGCCGGTTTCCTCGCGGATGACCCGTCGCAGAAGCATCTCGAGATCCATCGTTCCTCCCTCAGGTGCCACGAGTTCCAACGGCTCGAGCGCCCGCTCCCGCTCACTGACGAGTGGGTGGTCGGTCCGGGGCCCCGCTGCGGCCACCTCCGTCGGTGCCGCACTCCTCGCCCGTTCCGCGCGATCGCCTCCACGAAATCGATGCCGCGAGCCGCAGTAGTCGCAAACGACCTGCAGCAGCTTCCCTTCGCTGTCGACGGCGACGACGCTGTGTCGGCGGACTTGCTTGCAGACGCGGCACAGGTCGTCGATCGATTCTCCTGCGCGCACGAAGCCTCCTCATTCATGAGTCATCCATGCCGGCGGTCACGAAGAAGACGCCGGCGCATCGCTGGTTGCCGACTCGCTACTCTTCTCGGTTGCCGAGCCGCTGGTCGCAGCGCTGCGCGAGCCGGTCTTGAGCGAAGTGTTGCGGCGCGCGTTCTTCGTCGGTTCGAGGGGACGCAGCAGCCGGCGGGTGATGCCGTAGAACCGGTCGGCTGCCTGGCGCAGATCGGGTGCCGTGCTGCGCGGGAAGCCGTAGATCTCGACACGCTTGCCGCGCAGCTTGAGCTGGCGCACGAGCGGCAGAAAATCACCGTCTCCCGTGACGAGGACGACCACGTCGACGTGCTCGGCCGTCGTCAGAGCGTCGAGAGCCATCTCGAGATCCCAGTTCCCTTTCATCGTTTTGTCCGCTCTGATGCGCAGCGGTTTGCGTTTGACTTCGTAGGCCTTCATCTGCAGCAGGTGAATGAAGGCGCGCTGATCGATCTCCGGAGCCTCGACGAGGTAGGCCACGGCGCGCACCAAACGCCGGCCAGACGTAGCGGCCGCCAGCAACGCCGCGAAGTCCAGCCGCCCCTGCTTCCCTCGCGCACCATAAAACATGTTCTGCACGTCGACGAACACGCCGACACGTGTTTCGCCGTCTCCGTCTTTCCCCCTGTTTCGGCTCGCCGGCTCACCCTGCCCGTTGTCGGAGAGCTCTGCCCTCTGTTCGCCAAGCTCCTGAAGAATCGCTTCCTGCGCGGCTGCCGTCGCGCGCGATTCGGCTTCTTGAAGCGCGATCATTTTCTCGATCAGGTCAGCGAGCTGCGTCAGCTGGCGCGTCTGCTCGCGCAGCACCGACCGGCGATCCGCGTCGGAGCTGTTCATCTTCTTGAGCTGTGAGCCGGAGCGTCGCTGCTCCGTGGTCAGCCGCCGCAGCGCCGTCGTGATCTCTCCGGTTCGTTCAAGTGCGCGCCGAGCGTTGAGGAATTCGATTCGCTGGCGCAGCCTCGCGAGCTCGCGCTCGAGCCGCTGACGCTCTTCTCGAGAGGCGCGCTCGCCGCGTTTGAGCTCGCGGATCTCCCGCAGGCGGCCTTCGAGCTCGGTTTCGAGCGCAGCCACGCGCTCGAGGGCGCGCGAAGCACGCGCTTCGAGTTGACCGATGCGACTTTCCAGCTCGCGCCGTACCTGCTCCAGCTCGCGCACGCTGGTGCGGTCCGTGGCCAGCTTCGCCACGTACTTGGGTCGCGTTCCGGTTTGCTCACCCAAGACGGCGGGGGCCACGATCTCCGCCGTGGCGCGTATCTCCGCCGCGTCGAGCGGGGGACGGCGTGAGCGGGCCAGCCGATGCAGCAAAGCAGCGCCGGCAGCGTCGGGCGTTCGCAGCACGCGGGCCAGCGCTTCCCGCACTTCGCGTTCGCTCCAATCCGAGGGGTCTTGCTCGAGATCGCCCGTGCGGGCATCGAGCGCCGCCAACAGGGACTCGCCGAGATGAGGATCGTCACCGGCGCGGTCCACCAGCTGCTCGGCCCGCTCGACAGGTGTGAGCTCGGATCCGGACTGCTCGGTCAGGCGCTCGAAATCGCGGGGCGCGAGCAGGCTCGCAGCCACCACGCGCAAGCCCTGCGGCCCGAGCCGCTCGAGGTAAGCTTCCCAGCCGGCCAGCACCATGGCCTCTCCTGCGGAGGATCTCGAGACGGGTCCGCCCCCGCCGCCGAGACGGCGGCAGCATACCACGAGCGCGTGTGGGGCGAAAACGAGCCTCCTTTCTAAGCCCTTTATTTACAAACATTTGAGAATCTGGATCGGGGGCGGTGTATCCTTCGCCTCGCGACCAGGCGCCGGCGGCGCGCCTGCGAGGGGAGCCGAGAGAGCCATGATCCTGGGCGTGGGGCTCGACGTGGCCGAGATCGACCGCATTCGTCAGGTGATCCAGCGGCACGGCGACAGGTTCTTGACGAGGGTGCTGACCGAGCGCGAAAGAGAATACTGCGCCCAGCATCGCGACCCGGCGCCCAGCGTCGCCGCACGGTTCGCCGCGAAGGAAGCGCTGCTCAAGGCGCTCGGCACCGGCTTGTCGGACGGCATCAGCTGGCAAGACGTCGAGGTCGTACGCCAGCGCGGCCAGGCGCCGAAGCTCGAGCTGTACAGGCGGGCCGCAGATCTCGCGACCGCGCGCGGCCTTTCGCGGGCTCACCTATCGCTGAGCCACGACCGTGGTGTGGCCGCGGCGGTCGTCGTCTTGGAAGCGTGAGGGTGGTGGGCGACGGACTCATCGACCGGCTGAGCAGACTGTCGAGAAAGCTGCTGATCGCGACGGCGCGCCTCGGCGTGCATCATCCGAAGAGTGTGCTCGCGCTCACGTTGGCGCTGACGGTGATCGCCGCTGTCTACGGCTCGCGCATCGAGCTGTCGACAGATCTGACGGATCTTCTGACCGAGAAGCTGCCGGCGGCACGGCGCATGCGGAGTCTGCTCGACGATTACGGCGCGTCGGAGCCGCTGGCGATCGCCCTGTCGGGCAAGGGAAGCGAAGACGTCGAGGACCGCATCGACCTGGCCCTCGCCATCCAGGACCGGTTGCGCGAGCACCCGTCGATCCGTCTCGTGGCCGGCCTTTTCGGTGAAGACCCGTGGGCGCTTCTCGAGGGGCCTCAGGCGGAGGCGCTCCTGTTGTATCTCGATCCCGAGGAGATCGACCAACTCGCAGTCCAGCTCACGCCTGAGTCAATCGATCGCACGGTGGCGCAGAACCTCGAGCGGCTGCAATCACCGATCGGGCCGCTCGCTGCGCGCCTGATTGCCGAGGACCCGCTCGGCATCGCCCGCTTCGCCTTCCGCCATCTCGAGGCGCTGAAGGGACGCTTGCGGCTCGTTGCCCGCGACGGAGTGCTCGTCACAGAAGACGAGCAGTTCGTCATCACGTTGGCGCGGGTCGAGGGCTCGACACACGATTTCGCCTTCACGGAGGAGCTGCTGGGCGAGATCAGCAGCATGGCTCGCGAGGAGTTGTCAGCTCTCGATCTGGAAGGAACGGCCGGCGTGGGTCTGAGCCCGCTCGGGGCCGACAACGGCACGATCCACATCGGTCTGACCGGAGCGGCGGCCATCATCGTCGATTATCGCCGCATCCTCGCGCACGACATTCGTTCGATCTCCGGCGTCGCGTTCCTGGCGGTGATGGCGCTGTTCCTGCTCGCCTTTCGTCGATTGCTGGGGCTGTTGATCGCTGGCGTCCCGCTCGTGGTCGGCATCGTTTGGACGATCGGCTTCGCGGCGATGACGATCGGGCATCTGAACGTGTTCACGGCCGGGTCGGTCGCCATTCTCTGCGGCCTCGCGATCGACTTCACGATCCACCTGTTCAATCGCTATCTCGAAGAAGTGCATTCCGGAAAGGATATGATCGATGCGTTCGGCGAGGCCTACGGCGAGACGGGCAGCGGAATCCTCGCCGCGGCGGCAACGACCGCTTGGGCCTTTCTGGCGGCGGGGCTGTCCACGTTTCGCGGTTTGCGCGACCTGGGTTTGCTCTGCGCCGCAGGGATCTTGCTGTCCCTGGCCGCCAGCTTGCTGCTGGTGCCAGCCATGGCGGCGATTGCGGCACGCATTCGCCCGACTCGGGATCGGCCCCGCGGCCTGGCCAGCTTCGGTTTGGGGCCGGTGCTGACCGTCGTCGTGCGACACCCCTGGATGGTGGTGGTCGCCGGCGTCGTGGTGACGCTGCTGCTCGCATGGCCGGCTCTCCGCGCGCGGCTCGACGAGGACTTCCGCCGATTCCGCCCGCAGACGGCGCCGAGCATCGAGCTGCAGACCGCGCTTTCGGCGCGGATCGGCACCTCGCTGCAGCCGGTTCTCGCGCTGTTGCCTGCACCCGACGAGGAAATGGTGCTCGAGCGGGCGGCGCGAGTCGAGGCTGCGTTCGACCCGCTGGTCCACTCCTCCGACGGAGTGCTGGCCGCTGTGATGGGACCGGCCCGAGTCGTTCCACCGCCCTCGAGACAGCGCGCCGCGCTCGAGCGGCTGGCATCCTTGCGCGCCGACGGGAGGCTGCTGCCTGCGGAGGCCGAGCGGGCGCTGCTCGAAGCTTACCGGCGGCACGGCTTTCGCATCGACGAGCGAGCCGAGGAGTCCGCCCGGCGGCTGCGCGACATGCTCTCGCGCTCGAGCCTGCTGAGCATCGAGCAAGCCCGTTACGGGCCGCTCGGAGCGCTGATCGACGACCTCGTCCTGTGGCGCGGCGAGAGCGGTGTCGAGGGCGTCGTCTCCTGCTATCCGCGGCCCGATGTGGGCACCCGAGAGTTGGTCGATGGGCTGCGGGCTGCGCTCGCGCGCAGCCAGCAGCCCGGAAGTCTCGTCGGTGGTCGCGTGCTGAGTCAAGAAGTCAAGCCGGTGATCCTCCGCGACGGCGCCCGCGCGATTGTCGTCTCGGCGGCCGGCGTACTGCTGATCCTCCTCGTCGCCTTCGGGCGCCCGCTGCTGGTGCTGTTGACGTTCCTGCCGCTCGTCGTCGGCGTGGTCGCTTCCGTCGGACTGTTGGCGCTGTTTCGCGTCGACTTCAACCTGGTCAGCATCTCGATGCTGCCGCTCATTCTCGGTATCGGCATCGATAACGGGATCCACGTCGTTCACCGCTTCATGCACCACGACGAGGAAGATCTCGTCGGTGTGTTCCGTCACACGGGCCGCGGGATCGTGATGACGTCGCTGACGACGATGGTCGGTTTCGGTGCGCTCGTTTTCGCCGACTATCTGGGATTGATCTCGAGCGGCGTTCTCGCGCTGCTCGGTGTCGGCGCCACGCTCGTGACGGCGGTCACGTTGCTGCCGGCGCTGCTCGTGCTCGTGCACGTGCGAGCGACGCGCGGTTGAGCCCAGAGACAACTCACGCGGGCGTGTGTTGAGGGACGCGAATCAAGCCGCGCCGAATCAACCGACGCAGCGCGAGCAGAGTCTCGGCTTCTCGTGCGGGTGCCACGTCGACGATCTCGCCGATGGTCCACTGGCCGTCGATGCGGGAGAGTAAGAAGACTTCCTCGGGACGCAGCAGCTCCGCCGAGAGCTCGTCGAGCGAGCGTTCCAGCTCCGGGACCGAGTCGCTCGCGAACTCGTCACGATAGACCTTTCGGACGAAAGCTCGTTCGATCTGAGTCCGCAGCGCGATGGTTTCAGAGTCCTGCTCGATGACCTCGTCACTCACGAGTGCCAGCGCCGCATCCAGCTCGCCCTTGTGAAAGCTTTCTTTCGCCGCGACGACGCGCGCGGGCCCGCTCAGACCCGCCAACTCGGCGTCGGGGGCGTCGCTGGTCGTTAGCCTCAGTGGCGGACCATCGAGCGAGACGATCTTCACCAAGCCGAGTCGATACGCTTCGTGCAGGAACTTCATCACCGGATACCGGCTCGCATGAAGCTGGAACGCGATTTCGTCAAGCGTCAGGCGCCCATCGAGCGACTCGAAGATCCGCCGCGCGAGCGAGTGCTTGAGGATCTCCTCCGGCGGCTTCTTGTCGCCACGGGCCAGCACGACACGTCCATCGGGGAACACCTCACGGATTCTCAGCATCTCGTCGTGACGGTGCACACCACGCAGCAGCACATGATCGACCGGCATGGAGATCAAAACGACCCGAGGTCCGGGCCGTGCACCCGGCTCGAAGTGAAACTCGACCTCCTCCCACTCGAACAGGGAGTAGACGACCTCCTCGGTGCGCTCTGCCAGCGCTCGCAGCAGGTCGTCTCGCTCGACGAAACCGAGGCGTACCAGCACCTGACCGAGAAACTCGTCCAGATCTTCTCGGGCCGCGAGTGCGGCGCGAAGCTGCTCTTCGGTCAGCTTGCCGCGAGCGATGAGAACGTGGCCCAGCATCTCCGTCGGCAGATTCGATGCAGCGCCGACGATCAGCCCGTCCTGGACGAAGATCTCCTTGACGATGGAACCGCGGCAGAAATCGATCCTTCCCGTCTGCTGCGACGAGGCCAACCACTGCAGCAGATCGGCGAGGCTCATGGTGGACGTCGATCCCGACAGGCTCATCCCGCCTCGACCCGATCGACCGGCGCGCCGCCCCCGCCGCGACGGCCCCGGCGAACCGACCGCTCGCGCGCGATTTCGTTCGAAGGGACGATAAGTTCGCCCATCACCCGGAGCAAGCCGAGCCGTGGCACGAACATGCGTCGTCAGACGTGACAGCGAGGCGCGAAGACTTACATTCCCAACACCGGACCCGAGACGCCCCAAGGGGCCTGCGAACAGGCCACGATGAGGAGACCACCATGAGCGGCAGGGGAGACGGTGCCGTGACCGAGGACGTCGACCTCGGGCATCGACTCTATAGAGTCCCCAAACGTCCCATCGACGTCGAGGTGACCATGGAAGGGGGGCGGACATTCCGCGGTCGCGTGTTCGTCGCAGGGGCTTCCGGTGTGCACCTCGGACGCGAGCGCATCATCGATCTGCTCAACTCGTCCGAACCGTTCCTGCCGATGGTCGGCGACGATGGCAGCTGGGTCGTCGGCAAGGGGCGGATCGTGCTCGTGAGGGTCGAGGATCCACTCGATGCGGGCTTCGAACCGCTTCCCGACGTGGCTAGCAGCACGACAGCCGAGATGCGAGTCGAGCTGCACGGTGTGCCCGAGGAGCAGGCCTACATCGACGCCAGCGTGCCGCTCGTGGGACCCGAGGGACACAATCGACTGCTCGACTATCTGAACGACGCGCCGCTGGTGTTCGGGGTGATGACCGAAGCGGGTCCGCGCCTGGTTGCGAAACGCTACGTGCTGTCGATCACGAATCGGACGTCATCGCGGTGAGCTCGAGCGTATCGCCCGCACGGACGCCGAGCCGCCGAGCAGCCTGCCCCTCGCGCAACGCGAGTTCCAGATAGCCCGACGAGCCCCACAGCGCCACGAGCGTGTCGTGAGGAGCCTGGCTGTAGGTCTCCACGAACGGCATGGCGAGAGATCCATCGGCGAGAGCGAGCGACGACGGGTTTCCGCTCGGCCACAGCCTTGCTGCAGCGGCGCGGCTGAGATGGAGCGCGATGTTACCGAATCGATCCACGTGCAGCACGAACAGCTGCCAACGGCCGTCGCTCGCGCGCCGTGGCGGGTCGATCGCCAGCTGGATCGGATCGGCGATGCGCGGGCCGGCGTCGGCGGCATCGAGCCCCTCGGCGAGCCGCGCTGCGAGCGGGGCGAACAGGTCGCGGCCGTGGAAGGTGGGGTGGACCGCCTCGCCGAGCAGCGCCCGATTCTCGACCGAGTAGACCACCGCTTCCGGTTCGTGCTCGTAGACCAGCGTGAACAGACCGTTGTCCGGTCCGACGTAGCGGTGACGGCGCGTTTCGACGACCAGCGCACGGCGCTCGGATCCGACGCCTGGATCGACCACGGCGAGATGGA
Organism: Acidobacteriota bacterium; assembly: GCA_020350085.1. GTDB lineage: Bacteria > Acidobacteriota > Polarisedimenticolia > J045 > J045. The sequence goes on along the minus strand of CP070706.1, from coordinate 2,985,798 downwards.
CGCTGCCGTCCGGGAACCGCGGTGCCGCAGCCGCCAGCACCCACGCCGCGTGCAGCACGTCGTGGGTCGGGACCTCGTGCGAGATGTCGATCAACCTCACTTCGGGCAGCAGCGCGAGCAGCGCAGCGCGCATCTCGGCGACGTAAGGGCCTTCGTTGCCGAAATCGGACAGCAGGGTGACGAGCGGTCTGCGCATGCGACTCATCAAACCGAAACTGCCTCTTGCAGGCAAGCGGACACCGTTGACCCGCGCGTCCGAGGCCCGCATGATCGACGACAGCGGCGATCGTCGAGTGAGGCGTTGCCGCGTTCGATGCGGCTGCTTCTCGATGCGAGACCCCTCCAAGGGCCGACCGGCGCACGCGGCGTCGGCGGCTACGTGCGCGCACTGGCCAACGGGCTGCTCCTGTCCGAGCCGGCGCTCGAGCTGGTCTTGCTCTTCGACCCGCGCGCGGGCGAGCTGCTCGCGGCCCCCACGGGACCGCGCGTGCACCTGCTCGCGGCCGGCGGTCCGCCCGGGCCTGCCATCGTGTGGGGCCGGCTGTTGGGGCCGCGCTGGTTGAGACGCGGGCAGGCCCGGCTGTGGCACGCCACGTTTCTCGCCGCGCCGCGCGTTCCGGCAGGCATGCCGTGGGTGGCGACGATTCACGACCTGATCCCGCTCCGACACCCGCGGCGCTTCACGCGGCGGCAGCGGATCGTCTTTTCCCGCTCGTTGCGGTGGGCGTGCGCCGCACCGCGCGTGATCGCCGTCAGCCACGCGACCGCGTCACAACTCGATCGCGAGCTCGGCGTCGATCCGCGGCGCGTGGTGGTGATTCCGCCGCCGCTCGAAGCCGAGCTGTACGAAGCGGCTCCTGATCGTGGCATCGAAGGACTCGACGGGCCGTACGTGATTCACCTCGGCGGGTTCGATCCGCTCAAGGGTGTCGTCACGCGGCTGCTGCCGGCGTTTGCCGAGCTGGCGCAAGAGCAGGCCGGTCTGCGACTCGTGCTCACGGGCGGCACGCGGGCTGCCCAGGCGCCGGCGCGCGCTTTCGTCGAGCAGCACCGTCTGCACGACAAGGTGCTGTTCACCGGGCAACTCGAAGCGCCGGCGCGAAGGGCCGCGATAGCAGGGGCGGCGGTGGTGGCCGTCTCCTCCGACGAGGAAGGATTCGGTCTTCCCGCCGCTGAGGCTCTGGCGCTCGGGGTGCCGCTGGCGGTGGGGCCCGCCCGGGCGACGCGCAAGCTGGCCGGAAATCTGGCGGCACTGAGCACCGACGACTCCGCGCCAGGTTTCGCGCGCGCGCTGCGGCAAGCGCTCGCCAGCGGCGGTCCCGACAGCCCCGAGGGGTCGGCTCGGCGCCGTCACGCGCGGCAGTTCTCGCCGGCCGAGGTCGCGCGGCGGATGCTCGCGCTCTACTCCGCCGTGATCGAAGAGGCCGGGGCGTGATCATCGGCGTCGACGCCAGAGTGCTCGTCCACCAGCCGACCGGGGTGGCGCGCTATCTGCGCGGCCTGCTGGGGGCCTATCCGCCGCTGAGAGGCGAGAACGAGCGACTCAGGCTCTACGTCGACCGACCACCGACCGAGCGCCTGCCCGGGCCTGCAGACGCTTGGGAGCAGATCGCCTGGCGACCCCCCGGCGGTGATCCGGCCTGGCGCCAGCTCCGCCTCGCGGCGCACGTGCGGCGCCATCCCCCCGAAGTCTTGTTTTGTCCGTTCTACTCGATCCCGCTCGCGGCCCGCTGCCCGTCGGTCGTCACGATTCACGACGTGTCGTTTCTCGCCCACCCGGAGTGGTTCCGCTGGCGCTCGCGGCTCGCGTTCTCGCTGGTCGGCCCATCCGCGCGCCGCGCCTCGAAGGTGCTGACCGTGAGCCGCTTTTCGGCCACGGAGATTGTCGAGCGACTCGGCGTCCCCGCCGCACGCATCGAGATCATCCCTCCCGGCATCGACGAGCAGTGGGGCCGACCGATCCGGGAGGGCGAATGGGACGGGCTGTTCCGTTGGCTCGAGCATACGGGAGCGTACCTGCTCCATCTCGGTGCCGTGCACGAACGGCGCAACCCGTTCCTGCTTCTCGAGTCATTCGCTCGTGTCTGCCCCGATCACGAGGACCTCGCCCTGGTGATCGCCGGGCCCACCATGCAGCCGTCGCCCGATCTCGACGCGGCCATCGACGAGCTCGGACTCTCAGGCCGCGTCAGACGCCGACAGTGGGTTCCCGAGCCATTGCTCCGGCCGCTGATTGCGGGCGCGCGCGCTCTGGCCTACCTCTCCTCTTACGAAGGCTTTGGACTTCCCGCGCTGGAGGCGATGAGCGTCGGCACACCGGTGATCGCGCTGCGGTGCGCGAGCTTGCCGGAGGTTCTCGGCGACGCCGCGGTGTGGGTCGAGAACCCGACTCTCGACGAAGTGTCAGCTGCGTTTCGCGAGCTGCTCGACAGCGACGCGGCCGTCGAGACGCTCCGCCAACGCGGCCTCGAACGTGCCGCCCAGTTTCGCTGGGAGCGCGCTGCAAGGGCCACGTTCGAGGTTCTGCGCGAGGTGGCCGGTCGGTGACGCCGCGGTGTGCTGCCGATGGTCCTGTTCTATGCTCTCGGGGCCCGTTTTTCCGCGGCGTGGAGTCGCGGAACGACGCCTGAGTCTGGAGACTGATGGCCCGCAAGAAACGAGCGTCTCGGCCGGCGCCGGCAGGCGCGTCGCGCGCGTCGTCGGTCGGCTGGGTGTGGTTGATCGGCATTTTCGCCGTAGCGCTCGCTTATCGAGTGCTGTGCCATCAGTTCCTCGGACGCCACCCTCTGCTCGCGACGCCGTTGATCGACGCCGAGTTCCACGACGAGTGGGCCGCGCGCATTCTCGGCGGGGATCTGCTCGGAACCGGCGCCGATGACGCCTTCAAGCCGGCCGGTTATCCGTACTTCGTGGCGCTGGTCTATCTCGTCTTCGGGCGCAGCCCAGCCAGCGTCCAGCTCGCGCAGTATCTGCTCGGTGCCGGCTTGGCGGTACTGACCGCCGTGATCGGCGCGCGGCTGCTCGGACCTCGCGCCGGACGGGCGGCGGGGCTCCTCAGCGCGCTCTACGCGCCGTACGTGTTTTTCGAATCCCAGCTGCTGACACCCGCGCTGAGCCTCGCACTCAACGCGTGCGCGTTGGTGCTGATCCTCGACGGCCGCGCCGAGCACAGGATCCTGCGCTGGCTCGCTGCGGGACTGATGATCGGAGCGTCCGCCGCCGTGCGGCCGGACGTGCTGCCGGCCGCGGGCTTGGTGCTCCTCTCGTCGTACGGGATCGCCACGCGCGAGCGAAAGGAGCGCAGCGTCATGCCGCTGCTCGCCGTCGCGGCCGGCGTCCTCGCCATCGTGGCCGTGTCGACCGCACGCAACTACCGCTTGACCGGGGCTGCCGTGCCGTTCTCCACCAACGCGGGGATCAACTTTTTCGTCGGCAACGGTCCGGGTGCGAGCGGAATCGACGCCGTTCCGGTCGGCTTGAGATGGGAGCAGCTCGTCGAGAGCGTTCCGGACGAAATCGCCGCCGATCCGGTCGCATCGAGCCGCTGGTGGCTTCGTCGAACCTGGACATCGATGCTCGAGGGCCCCGTCGATGGACTGGCGCGCATCGGTGTCAAGGCGCTCGCACTCGTCAACCGTCGCGAGCTCAGAAACAACGTCTGCTACCACTTCGTACAGCGAGAAGTCTGGCCGCTGCGCCTGCCGTTCGTGCAGTATGCGATCGTCTTCCCGCTCGGCGTGGCGGGGTTGACGCTCCTGTTGTGGCGAGCCGGCCGCGACGAGCGGCGAGCCGCGATCTTCTGCATCTCGTGGATCGCTGGTTACGCGGCCGTCGGCCTGCTGTTCTTCGTCAATGCCCGCTACCGGCTGCCGCTGGTGCCGAGGCTGATCGTGCCGGCCGGCTATCTGCTGGCGCACATCTCGGAGTTGGGACACGCTCGAGCGCGCCGCCGGCTGATCGGGATGGGCGCAGCGTTCGCGCTTGCTGCAGCGCTCTGCTGGCCGCTGTGGCTCGGCCCGCCGTCTGCGGGCTGGGTACGCGATTACACCAACCTCGGACGACGGATGACCGAAGCGCGGCGGCTCGATACCGCCGAAGACCTGCTGCGTGCTGCCGTTGCGATCGACGGGAGCGATCCGGACGCCCGTTTGCAGCTAGCCCGAGCACTCGCCGGCAAGGGACAGCACACGGTAGCGCTCGAGCATCTCGCGGTCGCCCGGGCCGTCATGCCGCGCGCCGATCGGTTGCTGCTAGCGTCCGCCGAGATATCGAGCCTGGCCGGAGACGACGCCTCC
>CP070706.1:2977704-2981403 GCA_020350085.1 Acidobacteriota bacterium | reverse complement strand
CATCCAGCAGCCATCTGCAACGTTTCTGCTCGAAGGTTCATGAATAATCCGGGCTAGAATGGCGCTTCGGTGTCCTCCGAGACCCTTTTCGATCGTCCGCGTGAGGGATCTGTGAAGCTGCCGGACACATTCGTGTCGATCGCCGATGTGTGCGACGTGTCGCTCGTCACGTCGCCGGGCGGCAAGACGCGTGCTCCCGACCTGCTCTTCGAGCTGCCGCACGGAGCGACGAGCGGCCGGCAGTTCGACAACATCCGCGCCCGTCTCTGCGGCGATCTACCCGAGGACCTGAGACTGTTCTTCTACGTCAACACCGATGTCGGCGCGCCGGAGCTGGCGGAACAGACGGCCAAGCGGCTCGCGAATCCGTCCGACCATTCGAGCGACGGCCGGCCGCGCTCGGTGCTGATCGTCCGTTCGCTGCTGCCCCGCACGTTCGTGGACTGCAACCGAAGACTCGAGGGCGATGAGCCGCGCGGCGATCTCACCCTGGCCATCCCGGAGTACGTGAGAGACGATGAGGACATCGCGACGTTACGCGCGCTCCATCGCTCGTATCAGGACGTCGCCGAGCGAGCGTATGAGTGGGTCTGCGGCCGGGGTGGCCTGGCCGTCATGTTGCACACCTACGCGCCAAAATCGGTCCAGATCGATCGCGTCGATGACGGCATTGTCGCCGCACTGCAGCGCGCTTACGAGCCGGATCGTTACGAGAGCTGGCCGGACCGGCCGGAGATCGACGTCATCGGTGAAGCGGTCGACGGCGTGCCGCTCGCACCCGCGGGGCTCGTCACCGCGCTGCGCGAACGGTTCGCGCAGATCGGCATCGATGTGACCGAGTCCGTGACGTACAAGCTTCACCCGACGACCACGGCGTATCATCACAGCGTCGCTTACCCCGGCCGAGCGATCTGCATCGAGTTCAGTCGGGCGCTTCTCGCCGACCCGTTCACGCCATTCGAGGAAATGAGCATTGGACCGAGCAAGGTCGCGAGCTTGGCTGCCCCGCTCGCGGCCGCCATTCTCGACCATCACTGAGAATGAACCGACAACGCTGGGCGTTGTCAGACGGGCGCTCAGGGGATGATGTTGCTCGCGCTGCGCGCGAGTCGGACAGGGCAAGCCCTGTCGCTACATCTGTCTAGGGACGGCGTCCGACGACCCACGCGGTGATGATCCACGCTGCCGCAGCCCATCCGGCGAGAATGGCGAACGACTCGCCCGCATGCGTCGCGAGGCCCTCGGTCAACCCGGCGCGCATCACGTTCGCGGCGTGTTGGAACGGCAGGCCGTGGTGCAGGCTCGCCAGCCAGCCCGGCAGGCGATCGGGCGGGAAGTTGATCGGCGAGTAGAGCAGGATGACGAACAGGAGCACGTTCGTGACCAGATTGGTCAAAAGCGGATTCGAGATCGCATGCGCCAGGGCAAAGCCCACCGAAGCCGCGCTGACCAGCGTGAGCAGTGCCGCTGGAACGACGAGCGGGCTGATCTGGAGCGAGAGGTCGAAGCGCCATGACGCGACCAGGAGTGCCAGCACCATGCCAGGCAAAGCAATGAATGAGTTGACGGTCAAGCTCGCGGCGACGGAGCTCGTGCGCGGGACAGGCAGCGACCACATGTAGTCGTAGATGCCGGCGTACTTACGTTGGGAAACGATCTGCGGCACCAACACCAAGCCGACGGTGATCATCGAAATCACCGTGACGCCGGTGGCGAGAAATTGCGCCTCGATGGTAGGTATCTCCCCCATCAGGAATCCGAAACCGATGGCCAGGCCCGCGCCGAGCAGGATCTGCGCAACGATGGCGAGGGGCAGCAGCAGGCGCAGGCTGCGCGCCTCCCACTCGACCAGCAGCGCGTAGCTCCGAAGCCAGTGAACGAGGCCGCGGCGCTTCATCATCGGTCCCAGCGAGCTGGTCGACATCTCGATAGCCGAGCTGCTCATGCGTCACCTCTTCGATCCACCATCATCTCGAGTGCGTCATCACGACCGATGAGGCGGATATAGACATCTTCGAGCGTCGCCGCTCCCAGTGCGTACTCCTCGGCGATGCCGTGCTCGATCGACGCCCGCGCCCACTGGATGGCGTCGCCGGCATCGGTCTCGTCGATCAATAGGTGCAGCCGGCGGCCGACGAGCGTGTGGTGGCGACAGATCTGCGGTATCTCAGGCTTTTCGACTCCCGGGATCAGATTGACCCGTAGACGAAGGCAGCGACGGTCAGGGGCCTTGAGCGACGACGGCGTTCCCTGCGCGATGATGCGGCCCTCGTCGATCACGGCCAGCCGATCGACCGACTGCTCGGCCTCGAGCACGTTGTGCGTCACGAGCAGTACGGAAACGCCCTGCCGCCCTAGCCGGCGAATCTGCTGCCAGAGCAGGCGTCTTCGCAACGGGTCCACGTCGTTGGTCGGTTCGTCGAGAATCACCAACGAAGCCGGCCACACGCTGGCCATCACGAAGCCAACGAGTCTCTTGACGCCGCCGGAGAGCTTGATGCCGAGCGAGTCGGCCCAGGGGACGAGTTCGAGCGCTTCGATCATCTCGGTGGCGCGACGGTGCACCATCGCGCGGTCGCCGCCGCGGATCCTTCCAACGAGCCCGACGACCTGGCGCAGCGTGAGCGAGTCGATCGGCAGCGAGGACTGCGGCAGGTAGGTCACGAGCTGGCGCGCCTGTGCCGGGTCGCGCACCAGGTCGTAACCGTCGAGCGAGATCTGACCGGACGTCGGCCGGAGCAGGCCGATAATCTGCTTGACCAGCGTCGTCTTTCCGGCTCCGTTCGGGCCCAGGAGCCCGAAGACCTCCCCGCTTCGGATCTCCAGCGTGATGCCGTCGTTGGCGAGCAGGCCGCCCGGATAGCGCTTGCTCAGCTCGCGAACGCTCAGCGTGCCGGCACCAGCCAGGGAGTGGGGCTGTGAGGCGTGTTGTGAGGCGCTTTGCCGTGCCACGCTCATGCTTCGTTCCTTTCCACACTGAATGAGCCGTTCAGCAGCGAAGCGATCACCTGGGACCAGCTGGAGAGGTCTGCGTCAGGATCCAGCGCCTTCTGCACGGTGAAGCCGAGACCGAGTGCGGCGAAGACACGAGCGGCTGCTTCTGGATCGACGTGTGCCGCGATCTGCCCTTTTTGCTGGGCGGCGCGCACCATATCGGCGAACGGCTCGGTGAGGTTCGTGAACGCCTGCTGAAAAAGATCTCGGATTCGCGGCTCGTGTAGCCCCTCTCCCCAGAATCGCACGTCCAAACGCGTACTCTCTCGAGCCTCCTTTGAGTTCAAGTACTTCATCGCTGCGGCGAGCATCTGCGCCAGCGATTGCAGTGGTTCGTCAGCGATCTGGACCGACTCCAGAAATCCCCGGGTATTGCGCCGTCCCAACTCCGCCATCGCCTCGATGATCTGGGGCTTGCTCTTGAAATAGCCGTACACGGCGCCCGCGCTCAGTCCGGCCTCTTCACAAATGTCGCGAACGGTCGTGCGATGGACCCCTTTGCGCGAAAAGCACCGGCAGGCTGCTTCGAGAATCTGCTTTCGGCGCGCCTCAGCGTGGGCTTTGGAGATTTTGGGCATCTCGCTGCTCCAGATAAAAAACGGACATTCGTTTTTTTACACCCCGGCCCCCCCCCTGTCAAGCACTCGACGGCCAAGAATCGTAAGCGCCTTTTTAATAAAGGCTTACGGGCACCGATGCCGTCTG
>CP070706.1:2968296-2977604 GCA_020350085.1 Acidobacteriota bacterium | reverse complement strand
ACTCGCCCGTCGAGGGCGTGACTCTCCATCGCGTGCGCGTCGACCAGGACGCGCTCGAGGCCGGCCAGATCGTCGTCGCCGAAGTCGATGCCGAACGACGTGCGGGTGCGCGGCGCCATCACACGGCAACGCATCTCGTCCACGCCGCTTTGCGGCAGGTGCTCGGAACGCACGTCCGGCAAGCCGGCTCGCTCGTGGCTCCGGACCGGCTGCGTTTCGACTTCAGCCATTTCGAAGCGATCTCGTCTGCCGCCCAGGACGAGATCGAGAGCCTGGCGAACGAGGTCGCGATCGGAGACCTGCCCGTCGAAACGCGCGAGATGGACCTCGATGCGGCGCTGGCAGCCGGGGCGAGGGCGTTCTTCGGCGACCGCTACGGTGAGCGGGTCCGCGTCGTGAGCATCGGCGAGTTCAGCCTGGAGCTGTGCGGAGGGACGCACGTCGGTCGCACCGGGGAGATCGGGCCTCTGCTGATCGTGGCCGAACGCGGTGTGGCCGCAGGGGTGCGCCGTGTGGAGGCGGTGACTGGGCCTGAGGCGATGCATCTCGTCCGGCGCGAGCGCGGCGCGCTTTCTGATGCCTCTCGCGCACTCGGGGTCGCGAGATCCGAGCTGGGAGAGGGGCTCGAGCGCAAACTGGAGACGCTAAAAAAACTGCAAAAAGAGAACGAACAGCTGCGGATGCGACTCGCCCACGGCGCCGTCTCGGCCCAGCAGCAGGAGACCGCCGTCGATGGCGTGAGCGTGCTGACTCGCGAGGTCGATGAGCTGAATCGCGGTCAGCGGCGGGATCTGGCCGACAGCTTGCGGCAGAAGAACCCGAGCGCCGTGATCGTGCTCGGGGCCAGAGAAGAGGGCAAGGCCGCCCTGCTCGTCGCCGTGGGACGTGCCGTCGCGGCGCGCGTCGACGCGCGAGCACTGGTCCGCTCGCTGGGGTCGATCGTCGGTGGCGGGGGCGGGGGGCGAGCCGATCTTGCCGAGGCGGGCGGAAGACACCCCGACAAGCTGGCCAGCGCGCTGGCCGCCGCGCCCGAAGCCGTTCGCAAGCTGCTGGCGGGCTGAGCGTCGGAGCTGGACCGGCGGGCAACAGCACCTATCTATCCCTGTGTGAGCCTTCGACTGCGCCGCGCCCTCGATCTCGCCGCCGGAAACCGGCTTCTCACCGCCCTGCTGGTGCTGGCCGTGTGGATGCCGGCCGAGGCGCGCGTCCCCGCCTCACTGGGCAAGCCGTACCAGCGACTGATCGAGCGCGTCGCCGCGCGCCACGGCCTCGACGCGCGGCTGCTCGCCGCACTGGTCGAAGTGGAATCGGCCCGCAACCCGGAGGCGATCTCCCGCGCCGGCGCCGTCGGACTCGGCCAGCTCATGCCGGGAACGGCCCGTCGTTTCGGCGTCGAGGATCGAGCCGATCCGGAGGAGAATCTCGAAGGCGCGGGCCGCTATCTGGCCTGGTTGCTCGAGCGCTACGACGGCAGCCTGGAGCAGGCGCTGGCGGCCTACAACGCTGGCGAAGGCGCCGTGGACCGCCACGGCGGCGTGCCACCCTACCCCGAAACGCGTCGTTTCGTGGCCTACGTGCTCCGCCGCGCGGGCCTGAGGGGTCGCCTCAGCGGAACGGCCGGTGACGCACCGGCCGAGGCACGGCTGGTCAGGTTCCAGGACGGCAGCGTGATGATCACCAATCGGCCCTGAGAGCGGTTGGCGAACTCGATCAATCTAACCCGTTCGTAAGCAAAGAAACCCCTCACAGATTAAGCCTTACCGCCGGTTGAGCGCCGGTTTTTTTCTCTTGACACTCCGTCCCAACCGCGTTCGTTCCCAACCGGATCGGGAGAGGGGCAGGCGGCCTGCTCGACCGGCCCGCGACCGTAGACAAGTAAGGATAGCCGTGATCATCTTCCGGACCGCAGATCCGAACACCTGCGAGTCCGGTTTGTGAGCGTGAGTTGTCAACGAGTGTTCAGAAAGGGTGTCGGCGAGTCGAGTCAGGCGAGAAAGTACGGTCGGAAAAAAACCGGTTGGTAGGAAACAGTCAGAGCCAGAGCAGTACCGATACGGAAAAGGAGCCATTCATATGAAGAAGGTCATTTACACCGCGTTCATCGCGGCCGTGGCCCTCTCGATGGGGTGTGCGATCACCAATTACCCGGTGATCACAGACAGCGCCGGTCCGTGGGGCGATGCCGTTATGGACTCGTACTACGACAAGGCGTACATCATCCCTTCGGGACAGATTGCCACACTCTGGTCCGATGGATCAGATCTGCTTTACACGCTGGTGACCCAGGACTGGGCGGGTGACCAGACGCTGTACACGTACAACAACTTCGATCCGACATCGAGCGTGATCTTCCTCGATCAGGACGGTGGTTACTGCGATCCGACGCGGCAGACCAACTGCGCCGTCGTCGTCGCGCAGAACCCGGATCTGCCGGATGCGTATCCGACGTCTCCGACCGGTCAGTCTGGCAACCCCAGCCCGTCCGACGATCCGTTCGACTACACGTTCGACACGAGCTGCCCGGGCGCGCGTTCGCTCTCGCTGCTCGTTTCGTACGGCTTCCGCATTGGTGAGTGCGGCAGCGGTGTTTGGGAGAGCCCGCAGGACTTGATGCGTGAGTTCGCGCTGCTCGAGCCGACCACTTTCAACGGCAAGAAGGTCTATGCGCTTCCGATGAACAGCGCGGTGGCCGAGGTGCGTCTGACGAGCTCTGAAGGTCAGTCCGACCTGATGCCGCTCTACGGCAACACCCAGATGTACCTGGACGACGACTTCCGGCTGATCCTCCAGCCGGTGGCTAGCTGGAAGTACCAGGCGCGCTGGATCAACAACTGGCTCGAGGCCAATGGGTCTTTCGTCGACATCGACCTGACCTACGGCTCACTCGAGGCTAACTGGAAGGCCCAGATCTGGAGCGTCGACAACGCGCTGAGCCGTCTGTGATTCGGCGTTTCGACAAACTCTGGACGGAAAAGGAGCATAGACCATGAGGAAGCTGCTCGTTTACACCGCGCTGATCACGATCGTCGCGCTGACGATGGGCTGCGCGCTGACCAACTACCCGGTCATTACTGACGACAGGGGTGATTTCTCTGGCGTGATCCGTACGGGTCATCGGGCGTTCGTGATGCCCACCAGCCAGATCGCCACACTGTGGAGTGATGGGTCGGACGAGCTGGTCTGGTTGGTTTTCCAGAACCAGTACGGTGACCAGAAGCTCTACACCAAGAACAACTTCGACCCGACGCAGTCGGTGATTTTCGTTGACCAGACCTACTGCGACTGGCGCTTCGAGACGTGCGTGGTCGTCGATGCCTGGAATCCGGCCAACGGCCCGGATGACATCTTCGATTACAACTTCTTCACGGACTGCCTCGGCGCTCGCTCGCTGTCGCTGCTCGTGTCCTACGGCGCCCGCAACATGGAGTGCGGTGACCTGTTCGCGGACAAGCAGGGGCTGGCCATGGAGTTCTCCGAGCTGGCCACGACCACCTGGCGTGGTGGTGTTGCCTACGTCGTGCCGATCAATGCCGGCACCACGAGCATCAGCTTCGCGGCGGGTGACGTGATCGGTGAGCTGCCGATTTACGGCAACATCACGATGTTCCTCACGGAAAGACTGCAAGCCGTGGTGCCGATCACGCCGAACGTGCGCCACGAGCTGCGCTGGATGCAGAACTTCGTCGCTGAGAACGGTGATGTCCTGACGGCGAACCTGAGCTGGAACTCGCTGTCGGCGAGTGTTCCGGTTCGGGTGCGCCCGGACGGCATCGCCGCCAACCTCGACAGGTTCTGATCGAGCGCGCCCGCACTCACGCTTGACGACATCGACTCCCCGCGGGGCGGCCTTCACCGGCCGCCCCGCTTGGTTTTTTGCTCGCACTCGAACAGAGAAGTGGAGAGAGCGGCCGAAACGAGGCACGAAAAGACGATCGACACCGCTGAGAGCGGCCCGGAGTCCCTCAGATACCGAGCATTCTCTTGAGGATGCCGCGGCGCTCTTCCACCTTGCGCTGGAAGAGTTCTTCGAGCTCACCCGCATCCATGTAGATCCCCTCACAAAAGGTGCAGCGGTCGATCTCGATACCGGACAGGTCCTCGATGGCCATGTCATGCCCACATTTCGGGCACTTCATCCAGTGTAGCTCCCGCAGCCGCTGGCGCTGCTCTTCCGTTTCTCGCGCCGCGCGCTCCTTCTCGCGCGCCTCGCGTGCTTGCTGCGCGGCCTCGAGCAGCTGCCGCTAGTTCTTCAAGAACCACTCTTCTTCGCTTTTGCGGGTCTCGTTGCTCACTGCAGCCTCCAGCGCCATCTCGGGTGATGCGGGAAACACGGAAGTTCTTCCCACCCGAGGCGAGGCGCGAGTCTAGCAAGCGCATACCATCAGGGCCAGATCGAACCGGTCCGTGAGCAGGACGAGACGGCCCTTCGACCCCGCGCGATCGGTCACCGAAGCGGCCCGTCGTCGCAGGTCGGATTGCGGCCACCGACGAGGTAGAACACAGCGTCGTCGGCTGGCGTCGGGATCGACAGGCCCTCCGCGCCGGACGCTGCGATAGCTTGCTCCGTATCGAACGGTCCGCTCGGATCGAGAGCGGAGAACAGCGCGCAGACATCGGCTCCGGCGACGTCCGTCCAGAAGAACTGGAGCTCGGTTCCGATGTTGATCTTCTCGACGCTCAGACCGCTGACCTTCTCCGGTGCTTTGACGATCGACACGTCGGCGACGTTCGACGTGTCATCGCACTGATCACCACCAATCGAGCACGAGATGTCGACGGTGTAGCCATGCTCGCCCGGAGGATCGGTCGACGGGGTGTCGTAGCGACCCGGCGCTCCGGGTCCCGGTACATCTCAGCGCCGATCCCGTGGATGGTGCTCGAGGCACGATGGACGAGAAAGGAGAAGACTCCCGCGGCCGCTGTCATGCGCACCGCAGGAGTCCGTTGTCTTGTTGCCCGTGCAGCCGAGCTCAGTGCTTGACCCACTCCAGGGTGACCGGGACAGGTCGGCAGACCGTGCTACACACGGGCGAGTGGTCGCGCGCGAACTCGAGAAGCTCGTCGAGCTGCTCATCGCTGCAGTCCGCCTTGATGTGCATCTTCATGCGGATCTGCTCGTAGCCGACGTTCGCCGACTCGTCCAGCGCGAGCAGTCCCTGCAGGTCCATCTCGCCCTCGAGCTCGGTCGAGATCTCTTCGATGCGGATCCCGCGCGCGGCGGCGTGGAGGACGGTCGTCGTCGTGACGCATCCAGCGAGCGCGTGCAGCAAGAACTCCACCGGGTTGGCGCCCTCGTTCGTCCCGAGCAGCACAGGGGGCTCGCCATTGGTGAACTCGAACGGCACCTCGCGGGAGTCATCCTCACGCCCCGCCCCGTAGAAGCCCTGGATCGTCGAGCGGTTCTCGCCGCCTGAGATCCAGCGGTTGCTCGCGCGGAACTGGAATCGTGCCCGCGTGGGATCGTTCTTGATCGCATCGAGCGTCTCGAACATCTGGGTCGTGTTGAGGCCGTTGATCATCCTCGCTGCTTGCTGGGTTTTCATGGCTTTGTCTCCTCGGTTTCCGGTTTCGTCCTGGCGCGCCCCATGCGCGCTTCGAAAGGCTGCTAATCCAAGGAGCGTGCCAACGGCCGACTTTGGTGTTAAGGCCAAACCAAACAGAGATTTATGAGAATGTCAGTGACTGAGCGGGCATCCCGGAACTTCGTGATTCACGAGATTTCGTAAAAAAACCCCGAGATCTCGTGTGCACTCAGCCTCGCTGCGGTCGCTTCAGGCCGAGAGTTTTCATGCGGGAAGAGAGCGTGTTCGGATGGAGGCCGAGCAGTTCGGCGGCGCCGCCGGTGCCGGAGATCTTTCCCCCCGCAACGGCGAGCGCACGTTCGATATTGTCCCGCTCGAGCGCCTGCATCTCGGTGGCTGTCAGGACTCGCCCCGGACCGTCCGATCTCGTCGTGCTCGCGCCGAGTCTCTCATCCGACGCGTGCGTCGTGGACTCCGGCAGTGCACGGGAGAGATTGAGTGAGCGGCCGTCCTTCGACGTGATCAACGCCCGCTCGATCACGTTTTGCAGCTCTCGGACGTTTCCCGGCCAGTCGTAACGCCTGAGCCGCGCTTTGTCGTCCGCCGTCAGAGGTGAAACGCTGACTCCCCTGTTCTTCGCGAAGGAGCGTGCGAATGCCTCGGCGAGCAACACGACGTCGGCGCCGCGTTCCCTGAGCGGTGGCACGTGCACGGGAAAGACGTTCAGCCGATACAGGAGGTCCCGGCGGAACGTGCCCTCTTTCACCATCTGTTCGAGATCACGATTCGTAGCCGCGATCAGCCGCACGTCCACGCGCTCGGTACGGGAGCTGCCCACCGGCTCGAACTCGCCTTCCTGCAGCACGCGCAACAGCTTCGCTTGCAGCTCGAGCGGCATCTCGCCCACTTCGTCGAGGAAAATCGTGCCGCCGTCGGAAAGCTTGAAGCGGCCGTCGCGGCGCTGCGTGGCGCCAGTGAACGCGCCTTTTTCGTGGCCAAAAAACTCGCTCTCCTGCAGCGTGGCGGCAATCGCCGCACAATTGACTTTGATGAGCGGCTTCCCGGCGCGAGGACTGCGTTGGTGAATGGCTCGCGCGATCAGCTCCTTGCCCGTGCCGGTCTCACCCGCGATGAGCACGGTCGTGTCTGAGGCCGACACTTTGTCGACGTCGGAGAGCGCGCGACGCAGCGATTCACTCTCACCGATGATGTCGTCGAAGCCATGCATCGCCTCGATCTCGGCGCGGAGATAGGCCGTCTCGCTCATCAAGGACCGAATACGAGCCTCCGCCTGGAGTCGCTCGTCGACATCACGCAGGATGAGCGTGAAGAAAGCTCGGCCTGCCAGCTCGAAACGCGAGATCGTGGCTTCGCCCGTAAAGCCCGTACCGTCCGCTCGCACCACCTTGAGACCGTCGGGAATCCACAGTGACTGCCGCTCTTCCGGCTGGCGCTCGAGCGCGGCCGTGAGGTAGCTCAGCTTGCCTCGCGATGTGCTCGTGAGGAAACCGCCGAAAGGCCGTCCAGTTGTCTCGGAGGCGGCACAGCCGAACATCTTTTCGCCGGCTCGGTTCATGTTCGTGATCACGAGTTGGTCATCGAGCTCGACGATGCCGTCCATGGCGCTCTCGATCAGACGGCGGAGCTTCTGCTCGCGCTCGCGAAGGTCGCGATCACGTCGCACACGACGCAGCTCTGCAGCCGCGCGAGCGGCGAAGATGTTGAAGACCCCCGTTACACGCGGGTTCTCGGGCAAGGGATCCGTGTGCAGAACCGCTAGATGTCCGAGAATGCTGCCGTCAGTATCGAACAGCGGCACGCCCATGTAGCTCACCGCACCGAGCGGCCGAAGATCGGGATCACCGGCGTAGAGCTCGAGCACCCGATCCGGAACGTGAATCAGCTTTCGATCGTTGATGACTGGCTCGCACGGCGTGTGGACGATGTCGTACTCGTAATCGCCGAAATAGCGATCCTCGACCCAGAACGAAAGCGCACGCAACCGGCGCTTGTCTTCGAGCCACTCAGTGACCCAGGCACATTTCGTGCCCATCGCCCGGGCCAGGTGTTTGACCAACTCATCGAAGAAAGCCTCGCCGGTTTCGCTGGCCGTTCCCGCGACGATCTCTCGCAGGGCATCCTGGTCCAGGACCGGCTCGTTCGATTCGGCCACCATGAGGCCCACTCTAGGCCGCCGAGCCTCGCCCGTCACGAAATACTCCGGCTCGGCGGACGCTCATCTGCGAGCCGCACCGGGACCCGGATCGACAGCGCGTTCGGCTCCGCGATGTCCTCCGCGCGAGCCACGAGTGCCAGCTCGCTCGAGTCTCCCCACTCGTCCAGGGACAGCGACCGCTCATCGACCGACCCGGCGAGGCCGTGCGCGCCATCACGGGGCCGTGCACAATGAACAGCAGGAGGCGCGCATGTTCCTCAAGTTCCTGCTGTGGTGCCTGCTGCTCGTGCTCTGCTGGCCCGTCGCGCTATTGGCGCTCGTGCTGTACCCGATCGTGTGGTTATTGCTGCTGCCGTTTCGCGTGCTCGGCATCGCCGTTTCGGGTGTGCTCGCGCTGTTCCGCGCGCTGGTGATGCTGCCGGCGCGCGTGCTCGGAGGCCCTAGAGCGCTTCGTCGCGCCTGACCGTGCTGTCCATCTCGGCGAGTTGGTTCGATTCTAGGGACAAGCCTCGAACGCCCAGGGGTCGCCTTTGCTGTCGCTGCCGAGCCCCGATTCGCCACACTCGTTCTCGCCGCTGACCAGGTAGTGGAATCCCTCACCGAGGGGCGGCTCCTCGGGTTGCTCCGAGACGTCGCCGGAGACGTCCGCGTTGTCGCAAGCCGAGTCGCCGTGGAACTCCGGACCGAGCGTGCCGCGGTAGACGTTCGAAGTCGTTGCTTGGGAGTCGGACGTCCAAGCCAACTCCGTCTTCGTATTCCAAGAGACGTCGCTCGCCGGCATCGGCTCGCTCCAGATCGACGCATTGAACGGCCGGCAATCGGCGCCGTCGTCGATGCCGTCGTTGTCGTCGTCCGCATCACAAAGATCGCCAACGCGGTCTGTGTCGAAGTCGGCTTGGTCGGCGTTGGCCGCACTCGGGCGATTGTCGATGCCGTCCTGGACCTCATCGCCGTCACCATCCGTGCAGGGCCCCGTGATTTCGGGGATCATCTCCGATCCGCCGGCGGGGAAGCGGAACTGCTTGCACTGGTACTCGTACAGGCCGTTGTTGAAGCCCCCGCCCCAAAGTGTCCCGTTCATGATGAAACGCGGATCGCCATCGTGACACAGTCCCGCGTTGTGGCCGTACTCGTGCACCCACAGGGCACCCTCGTCACTCGCGGAGCCGAGCCGCACGACCATGATTCCCCAGCCGCCGACCCAGGCGCAGCCGATCACACCTGCGCCGCCGCAATCGTTGATCACACGCACGACTTTGAATCGCGCCGTGCGGTCGTTCATGACCGTTCCTCCCTCACCTGGATCGACGATGTCGAGCCCGTCACCCGGCTGGCCGAACGTCCTCTCGTCGTTGGCCCGGCTGTAGGTGACGCAGCAGGCGTAGTCTCCGCCGAAGTCGGACCGGCCGGCGCGCAGCGAGCCGAAGTGGAGTGCTTCGTCAAGCCGCTCGTCGGTCATCGGAGAGTTGTGATCGACATGGTTGGCGTAGGAAAACCCCGAGTCTCGTACGTTCGCCTCGTCGTCAAAGAAGTCAGTCTGGCCCGAGGCCTTCGAGCCTCGCGCGCCGGATCCGAGATTTAGTGAGGAGGCCTGCGCATACAGCGACTCG
>CP070706.1:2964300-2968196 GCA_020350085.1 Acidobacteriota bacterium | reverse complement strand
GCGGTGGTGGAAGTCACGCTGATCGCCGATCTCGTGTTGAGCGATGCGTGCGAGCCAGCCCATCAGCGAGCTCGTGTCGGAGGCCGCGAACTGGTCGAAGCGCTCGAACGATCGGAGCAGTGTCGCCTGCAAGATGTCTCGCGACTCGATGCGCTGTCTGAGGTCGCTCCCCATCCGGAGGCGAATGATCGCCAGCAGCCGGCCAGCGTATCGCGAGAAGATCTCGTCGAGGGCCTCTTTGGAGCCGTCCCTCGCGCGGCTCAGAAGATCGACCGTCTGCGCGCGGTTCATCGGCGCTCAGTCTGCACGCAGTTCGCCGCCCGGTAAAGCAAGCCGCTGCGGGCTTCGTTCGAATCGGGCCGGGATGCCGTCTCTAAACAGTGAGGGCCGGACGCCCGGCGCCTCGCGGAGGACACCATGTTGAAAAGGTTCAGCGTTTCCATCCTGGTCCTGACGCTTCTGCTGGTCTCCGGCGGCTGCCGGCTGAGTCGCTCACAGCACACGCTCGTGCTGAGTCCGGACGGCTGGCTGACGTGGACGGTGATCGAGCAGGAGATCCGCTCGGACGACGCCGACCTGCCGGCACGCGGTGAGGAGGAAGCCCGCTACCTCGACGAGATCGCGGCGGGCGAGCACCCCGTCGCGCTCGCTCTCGAGGCGCTCGGCGCTCACTTCGTGGACACGCGGCTGCTGCGCTCGAGCAGACCTTACGTCGTCTGGAGCTCAGCGGACCTCGGTCCGGTGGACGGTGCGCTCGAGCAGTTTCTGGCCCGGACAGGGTTACCCGGAGCGGTCCGCCTCGAGAAGTGGTCGGGTGGCGGCCGGCTGGTGATCACGATCGGTCCCCAAAGCGAGCTCGAAAGCGACGGCGAATCGGGCAGCGAAGACACTGTGCTGATGGCGCTGGTCGATGATCTCGAGCGCTACCGCCTCGTGCTCTCCGAGGGGCATTTCGTCGACGCCGTCGGCTTTCGTATCGAAGAGAGCGACCACGCCGTCGCCGTGCCACTCGAGCGCAGCGACGAGGAGATCGGCCCGGACGACACGCTCGTGTTCGCGCTGACGTGGTCTAGCGAACCGCTCAGCCGTTCGGAGGATTCGCCGCCGTCGGCCCGCTGAGCCGACCGCGGGAACTCCAGGCGCTCGCGAGGAAGTGGCAGCAGCGATTCGGGTCAGGGCGTGCAGTCTCCCGAGGCGGGCTGACGCTCCAGGCCGTCGCTCGACGGGCCATAGCGGCCGGGCCCGTCGTCGAGGCCCTGCGAACCTCGGTACACGAAAAAGAACGCCTGGCCGGGCACGGGGTCCGGCGGGTCGCCGAAGCCGGTGGTGTCGCTGTCGGGCGAGTCGTCCTCGAGGCAGATCACGGCGCCCAGATCGACCGTCTCTCCCGGACCTTGGCCCAAGGCAGCGACATCGCCCCGCACGGCGTCGTAGCGCAGCGGGCCGGACTCCGGAACCCAGCTCAGAACCGTCGGACTCTCCCGGCTGACCGCGAGGTCGGGCTGTGCGTTCCGATCGGCGAGCCACAGCTCGCTCAGAAGATCGCGGTTGTGATCGGTGAAGTTGCCGATCCCGCCGAAGACGGCCCGGGTGGCGTCGTCGCTGACGGCCAGCCCTGCCGAGCCGCCGAGTGAGACCGGGCCCAGTCCGCCGAGCGCCCCCAATCGCAGCGCCCCGACGCGCGCGACATCTCCGCCGGCGGCCGGCACGCGGTACACGTCGGCTGGATCGTCGGGATCCTGCTCGAAGAACGGCGCGTCGGAGCTGAAGAAGACCCACTGGCCGTCTCCGCTCAGCCGCGCGCCGGACGAAGAACCGGTCGTCGTCGAGGTGAGCTGCACCAGCGACGAGCTGGCGGCATCGTAAACGAAGATCTCGCTGTTGAGTTCGGGATTCTGGCCGAGAGGATCGGCGCTCGAGCGGAAAGCGACGCGCTGTCCGTCGCCCGAGATATCAGGCCCGCGGGAGGCTATGCTCGGATCGCCGGTCAGCCGCTCGAGCCCCGTGCCGTCGATCCGCATGCGGTAGATCTCGAAGCTGCCGTCCGGGTTGCCCCCGTCGAGATCGGCGCTCGACTCGAACGCGACCCAGCTTCCCGTGGCATCGACGCGTGGAAGACGCGAGCTCGGCCCGGCAGGAGCGCTCGTCAGTTGCTGGAGGTTCGCGCCATCAGCATCGACGCGGAAGATCTCGCGCGAGCCGTCCGCATTGGTCCCGGTCAGGTCGGCATCCGAATCGAACACGATCACGCTGCCGTCGTCCGCGATGACCGGATGCTCGGAGCTGGTTCCCGACGGTCCGCTCGTGAGCTGGGTCAGCCCGGTCCCGTCGGCATGGATGACGAAGATCTCCTCTGACAGGTCCGAGTTGGACGCGCCGGCCGGGTTGCTGTCGGCCGAGAAGACGATCGTCTGCCGATCGGCCGCGATCGAAACTCCGCCTGGACTGCCCGAGCCGAGGTTGGTCACTTGCGTGACGTCGCTGCCGTCGGCCTCGACGCGCCACACTTGCCCTCCGCCGAGCAGGCTCGTCGTCTGCACGAACACGATCCGCGTCCCGTCGGCGGTGAGATCCGGCTGCCCGTTGAGAATCAGCTGGAATGTCAACAGCGCCCGGTCGCCGTTGCCGTCACCGTCCATGACGCGCAGGCGGACTTCGTCGTCGATGCCGTAGTAGGCGATCCGGCCCCCACCGCCGGATACGACCGGCAGCACGCTTCCGGCGGTCAGGAACGTGTTCGTCAGCGCCGTACGAGCGCTGCCGTCGGCGCGGATACGAAAGATCTCGAAATTGCCGTCGAGATTCGAAAAAAACGTGCCGTGATTCGAGTGGTAGACGATGGTCTCGCCATCATCCGTGATCGAGGGGAACTGCGAGGCCGGGTCTCCCGTGATCCCGAGTGCGACCTGCGTCGTGGTCAGCTGCCTGAGCCCCGTCCCGCCCCAATCGATGACGAAGATCTCGTCTTGGTGAACGGCATTGCCGCCCGTCAGGTCCGCGTCCGACTGGAAGGCGAGTCGCTGGCCGTTGCCGGACAGTGACGGAGAGCTCGACTCGTAGGGCACAGCAGAGCTGGTCAGCTGCACGAGTCCCGTTCCGTCAGCGTTGATGGAGAAGATCTCGCTGCCCTGATCGGGGTTGGCTCCGGTCAGGTCGCCGGTGTGCTCGAAGGCGATCCGCGCTCCGTCGTCGCTGATCGAGAGCGCACCGATCGAGCCGCTCGTCGCAGTGGTGAGCTGCCGCAGGTTCGTTCCGTCGCGATCGGTGACGAACAGCTCCTCGCGCTGGTCCGGGTTGGTACCCAGGGGATCGGTGTTGGCGACGAAGGCCACGCGAGCGCCGCCGCCGGCGATCATCAGTAGCGAGACGGTCCCGGCGTTGACGCGCGGATCGTCTGTCAGCTGCGCGATGTCCGAGCCGTCGCCGCGGGCCACGAACAGCTCCACGCTCTGGTCGTGATTCTGCCCGGTCGGATCAGACAGCGAGCTGAACGCGATCCATTGACCGTCGTCGCTGACCGAGACCAGCGGCGAGGTCCCGTCCTCGGTGCTGGTGAGAGCCACCGGGTTGCCCGTCGCGGCGTCGAATCGGAGCACCTGAAAGGCATGATCCGGGTTGACGCCAAGCGGGTCGGCCGACGCGCCGGCAAAGACCCATGTTCCGGCATCATCGAGGCTGCCGGGTCCTGAGACGGCCGTCTTGAAGTCGGTCACCTGGTGCACGAGCTGCCCAAACGCCGGAGCGATGGTCAGCCACGCTGCTGCGGCCAGAACCGCGAGCCGGATGCCGCCGCCGCTATCGTTTCCACTGATCTTCATCGCGGAACCTCCCGGGAAGACGCGGTTAGCCCGGATTATTCATGAACCTTCGAGCAGAAACGTCGCAGATGGTTGCTG
>CP070706.1:2960293-2964200 GCA_020350085.1 Acidobacteriota bacterium | reverse complement strand
CTGGCAGCGGTCGTGATGTTCAGCCTGGCGCGAGGCCTGTGCTCGGTGTCGTCGAAGTACGTGCTGGGAAAGACCAGTCCCCAGACCCGCCGCGGTCGGGTCAGCGGGATCGCCGCCGGACTTTCCGGCGTGATCGTGGTTCTCGTGGGGTTCGGGATCTACACGGGACGTCCCGCCGACGCCGCAATCTACGCCGCGCTACTGTTCGGCGCCGCCGTGCTTTGGTGGATCGCCGCACTCGTGTACGGCTCGATATCGGAGGAGCCGGGAGAGACCGGCGGCGGCGGCAATGCCGCGGTGGTGGCCATGAAGAGCCTGGGGCTGCTCGCTCGAGACCGTCCCTTTCGCAGATTCGTCGTCACCCGTGCGCTGCTGATCAGCTCCGCCCTGACGGCACCGTACTACGTCGCCCTGGCCCAGCGCTCGTCCGGCGGGTCGGCGTCGGTGCTCGGTCTGATCATTCTTGCCGGTGGGCTGGCGTCGAGTTTGAGCGCACCCACGTGGGGCAAACTGGCGGACCGTTCCAGTCGCTCGGTACTGCTTCTCGCCGCGACGTCCACCGGCGTGCTGGGAATCGCGATCTTCTCGGTCGAGCGAATGCTGAGCGGTGACGTGCCGACCTGGGTCTACCCGGCCGCGTTTCTCTTGCTCGGCGTCGCGCACTCCGGAATCCGGCTGGGCCGCAAGACCTACCTCGTGGACATGGCCGGCGGAAACAAGCGCACCGACTACGTGGCGGTGAGCAACACGGTGATCGGGGTGATCCTACTCGTCGGGGGCGGTGTCATCGCCGCCCTGAGCTTTCTGTCTCCGGTGATGCTGATCCTCGTGCTTGCGGGCGCTTCCATTGCCGGTGCTCTCTGGGGGCTCGGACTTCCCGTAGTGAAAGAATGAAACAAACAACAGACAGGGGCATCGATGATGAGATCTTTCCGCCCGGTGTGTCTCGGTGCCGCGCTGCTGCTCGTCGCGACTGCTGCTTCCGCCGTTGTTCCCCAGATTTCCCGGGAAGGGAGACGGCAGGAGCCACGGCCAATCTCCGGCGTCTTCGACCGCGAGACCATCGCCGCTGCGCGCAACGAGATCGAGGAAATACTTGCGGCCGTCCAGAGCAATGAACGAGGCTCGTTGCTGCGGGAGCCACTCGACGAACTGGAGCGCGCGGAGCGTTTGCTCGACGAATGGGCAAACCCCGAGCCGCTGCCTGCGCTCGATCCACCATTTTCCTTGCGCGACCTCGACCGCACGCTCGAGCGCCTGCAAACGGTCTCGGCGCGGCGCCTGACGCTCGAGGACGCTGTCGGCTCAGCCGAGCGCACGCTCGATCAGGCGACACGCGTTCTGGACGACACGCGCCGGCGTTTCGCCGACGGCTCGGCGAGCCGCGACGCTGTGCGCGTAGCCAACGAACGGGTGCGCCTCGCCCGCTTCCAGCTGCGCAACGCCAGGACGGACTTCGCGATCGCCGTGGACCAAGTCGAACGTCTCACCCACTCGGCCGAGGACAAACGCCGGGGTCTGCAGGTGACCAAAGAGGATCTGACTGAGCGCGTCGCGGAATTGGAACGCCTGCGAGCGACACTGGCTGAAGAGCGACGCCAGGTCGAGAGCGAGATCGAGGAGGCGCGTTCGGCCTTGCGCGCCGCGCTCGATGAAGGCCCACCCGAGGCGCGCGCCGACGCGTTGCACGCGCGGCTGAACGAGCTCGAGCGACGGACCGAGATTCTCGATGCGCGGGACAGCGACGTGGCGATGGCGATCGACGGCTGGACGCTTCGTTACCGCTTGGCCGCCGGCGAGCTGGATTCTCCGTTCGACAAGAACCGTGCCGAGCGCCGTCTGGCTGCCAATCTCAGCGAGTTGATCCACGAGCGCGACCTGTCACGAGCCGAACGTGAAAGACTGAGAACCGAAATCCTGCGTCTGGAGAGCGACCGTGGTCTTTCGACAAGCGACGACCGCTCGCGCTGGATCGACGCCCGACTGGCGACCCTGACCGGCCGGCTCGAGACGGAGGGCGGCCACGCGGCGATGCTCGAGACGTACATCGCCGACCACCGGCGCTTCCTCGAGGAATTCGCCGCCGACAGTGTCGCGGAGAACGTGCGGGAAGGGGTAGCGGCAATTGGTCTCATGAAAGAAACGGGTGGCGTGTCACGCAATTTCGAGGTGGCGCAGCGGACAGAATAGTCGGTCGCTACACTTCTTCTCTCATCACTCGGTTCCGGCTCGTATCGTCACGGCCGGGAGGATCACGCCGATCCAGGGGATGGACCCGGAGGGTTCACCCCCAGATCCTCATCGCTGCCGGATCTCGATCTTCTCCAGACGCTTCCACGTCGCCTCGGAGTACCAGATGTCCGCGAACTCCCTGACGGAGTCCGCTTCCCGCCGCCGCATCTCATCGGCGATCGGCCCGCGGACCAGTCTCTTGATGCTGGCGAACGCGACAGCGTCCCCGCCGGCCAGGCGGCGGGCTCGTTCTTCGGCGCGAGCCATCAGCTCTTCCGGGAGAGCGACCTCCTCCACGAGGCCGAGACGCCGAGCCTCCTCCGCCTCGTACATCTCGCCGGAGTAGAGGATCTTCTCGGCATTTCGATTTCCGACCCAGTGCTTCAGCATCGCGACGCACCCGGCGAAGACCGACGCCCCGAAGGTGATCTCATTGAGAGAGATCTTGCCTCCTCCCGACGCCATGACCCGAGCGTCGCAGGCCGTCGCGATCATGCACCCCCCCGCGATGGCATGTCCATTCACCGCCGCGACGACCGGTTTGGGAAACACGAACACCTGCGTGTAGAAGCCGGTGAAGCTCGTCAGATAGTCGACGAACGCCTCTTTCGTGAAGCCGAGGAACTCGGGAATGTCGAAGCCGAACGAGAAGAACTTTCCGGCTCCCGTGAGGACGAGCCCGCGCACCGAGTCATCCTTCTCGAGTCGGTCGAAACAGTCGCTCAGCTCGCGGACGGTGGGACCGTTGAGGGCGTTGACCCTCCCCCGGTCGAGCGTGACGATCGCGAGCTCCGCCGAACGGGTGATGTGTACATGGTGCATGCAAAGCATCGTACATCACGGCAGTCAGCCCATAGGTCTCAACCACCGGCGTCGAGAATCCTTCCCGTGACTGCTTCGGCTGCTCGACCGCGATGGCTGGGCAGGAGGTCCGCCAGCTTCTTCCCCCTCAACCCCTTTTATCGAAGGAACTTCCCGCGTCTTCACGGTGGACGTGCCGCGCGGCTCCCGCTGACGTCAGCGCAAGCAAACACACATGTGGACACTTCCGGCCGAAAACGTCCAAGCGCTGGCCCACTCCGTTTCGCGCTTCCCTACGCCCGGTCCGCTGCGGGGCCGCCAGGTTGTTGGCGGTGGGCGAGGACTCGTTGCGCTTTCGCGAGCATGAACAGTGCGAAGATCGTGCTCGCTGTGCCGATGATGGCGACAGTCACCCAGGTCACGAACAGATCGCTGATCCCAGTCAGGAGCACGTTGTGCTCGAGAAGGGCCCTGAACGCGTCTGGACTCTTCCAGACCCAGAGGAACATCACGCCGTCGACAACGCCGTGCATGACGATAGCTGGGAGGATCGTTCGCGACAGGTAGGTGAGCACGCCCCACCCCAGCGAACCGAACACGAACAGCGGCAGCTGGCCAGGGGCTGGGAAATGAACCGCCGCAAACAGGAGCGCGGTGAGGAAGATGGCCACGGCCGGGCGGTAGCGGTCCTCCAGCTGCACCTGCATGTAGCCGCGAAACGCGGCCTCTTCGAAGAACGCGGTCATCAGGACCAGCATGGCGAGCAACGGCAGCACGGTAGTCGCCGGTAACGGTACCAGCGCGTCCAGCAACGCCGACTGCTGCACGCCGCCGGTCTCCGTGAGCAGCTTGATCATCGAATAGCTGAATAGGG
>CP070706.1:2954799-2960193 GCA_020350085.1 Acidobacteriota bacterium | reverse complement strand
TCGAAGAGTTCGAAGAAACCGAGCAAGTCGCGGACGTCACGCGAGTGGGCGAGGTTGCCGACATCGGCGAGGTCGATGATGAGCGCTAGCGCCCGCATTCCTCGCTGGGTCAAGTTCGCCATGGCGTTCCTGTTGGCTTTGTCGTGGGTGCCGCTCGCGATGGTGGCCAAGGCACGCTACGCCGTTTCTGAGAAGCCTCCTCTGCACTTGTTTTTCGATATGGACGATCAGCCGAAGTACAAGCCGCAGGCACCGAATTCGCTGTTTGCCGACGGTCGCGCCATGCGCCCGCCGGTCGCGGGCACGGTGGCACGCGGCGAGCTGCAAGTGACGCCAGGCGTGGTGGACGGCCGGATCGGCGAGGAGTGGATCGCGATGCTTCCGGATGGGATCGTTCTCGACGAGCAACTGCTGAAACGCGGTCAGGAGCGGTTCGACATCTACTGCACGCCCTGTCACGGGTTGAGCGGCTATGGTGACGGCATGGTCTCCAAGCGCGCCGAACAGCTCGAAGAGCCCCAGTGGGTCCCACCGAGCTCGCTCCACACCGAACTCGTCCGCGGGCGAGAAGACGGCCATCTGTTCAACACGATCACGAACGGCATCCGCAACATGCCCGGTTACGGGCGTCAGATTTCGGTATCCGATCGCTGGGCGATCGTGGCCTATGTGAGAGCGCTGCAACGCAGCCAGGCCGCGACGATCGAAGACGTCCCGGCCGAGATTCGACCGAGCCTACGCTAGGAGAACGAAAACGATGACCTCCGTCAGGCTCGAGCAGGAGAACCAGCAACTCGACGGCGCTGGCTCGAAGCTCGTGCGCTTCGGCATCGCTGCAGGAGTCTTGGGGTTTGCTGGTGGCATCGGAATCGCCATTGCCGGCGGCGGAGGCATGTCGCGTTTTTATCAGGGTTACCTCGTCAACTACGCCTACTTCCTCAGCCTCGCGCTCGGCGCGCTGTTCTTCGTGCTGATCCAGCACGTGACCAAGGCCGGTTGGAGCGTCGCCGTCCGGCGCGTCGCGGAAGGTGTTTCCACGACCCTGGCGCTGCTCGCGTTGCTGTTTGTGCCGATCGTCTTCGGCATGCACGACCTGTTCGAGTGGACCCACGCCGAAGCGATTGCCAGCGACGAGTTGATCGCACACAAAACTCCGTATCTCAATCCGACGTTCTTCGTCATCCGCTGGGTGTTCTACTTCGTCGTGTGGATCGCTTACTCGAGCTACTTTTGGCTGCTGTCGCGCCAGCAAGACGAAAGCGGTGATCCGCGCCTGACGCGGCGCATGGAGCGCCACAGCACGCACGGAGTACTGCTGTTCGCGCTGACGTTGACGTTTGCCGCGTTCGACTTGCTGATGTCGCTCGACCCGCACTGGTTCAGCACCATCTTCGGGGTCTACTACTTCGCCGGCGGACTACTGGGCTTTTTCTCGCTGCTGGCGATCATGCTCACGCTGATCCAGCGCTCCGGCCGGCTCAGTCGCTCCGTGCACGTCGAGCACTATCACGACATCGGCAAGTTCATGTTCGGCTTCACCGTGTTTTGGGCCTACATCGCGTTTTCCCAGTACATGCTGATCTGGTACGCGGACATTCCCGAGGAAACGGGCTGGTATCTGAGAAGACAAACTGGCCAGTGGCTGACAGTAAGCAATATCCTGATTCTCGGCCATTTCGTGGTTCCCTTTCTCGCTCTGCTCTCTCGGGTGCCGAAGCGACGAAAGGGGATTTTGGTGATCATGGCCGCTTGGATACTGGTGATGCATTGGATCGACATCTACTGGCTGGCGATGCCCGAGTTCAGCCAGCAGGCGGTGCCGCTCAGCTTCGTGGATCTCGCTTTGCTCGTGGGTCTTGGCGGCTTGCTGGTCGCGTTCGCGGGCTGGCAGCTCGGTAAGGCGGCCTTGATCCCGCTGCGGGATCCGCGTCTGGACGAGTCGATCGGGCTGCAGAATCTCTGAGAGGTCATCGGGTGCAAGGTCACGGCGATCCCGACACACTGTCCACCGCCTTCTTCGGCGCGATAGGTGCCGTTGTCGTCGTGCTGCTGATTCTGCTCGTGCAGGTCTACTTCTACGCCTACGAGCACCGCGAGCTCGAGCAGAGGGTCGTCCAGCCGGCGTATCAGGAGCTGATGCTGCTTCGCGCCCGCCAGCAGCAGCAGATCCACAGCTACAGGCTCGTCGAT
The DNA here is from genome assembly GCA_020350085.1 of Acidobacteriota bacterium. Lineage (GTDB taxonomy): Bacteria > Acidobacteriota > Polarisedimenticolia > J045 > J045. The sequence continues at coordinate 2,958,003 of CP070706.1, read as the reverse complement.
GCTCAGGCCGGTGTGGTCGCGATCCCGATCGAGCGCGCCATGGAGCGTCTCGCGGCCGAGGCCCAGGATAACTCTGCTGGCGAAACTGGTGAGTAAGACGCGTGTGGTCCTTCGCCGTAGAGATCCGCGAGCCGTGAACGTCGACTCTCGCCGCCGCTCAGCCCTCCGAGCGCTCTCGGTGTTGGTCGTGATCTTGCCAATGCTCGTGGCGCCTCCCGCCGCGTGTCAGGTCGTGCGCGATCTTCCCCAGCAGCTGGAAGGCGTCAGCGTCACCGAGCGAGCCGGCGAGTGGCTCCCTCTCGATCTGGAGTTCGTCGACGAGACCGGTCGCGGCGTGCGGCTCGGCCAGTACTTCGCCGGAGAGCGTCCCGTGATTCTCGTGCTCGGCTACTATAAGTGCCCGATGCTCTGCGGCCTGGTCCACAGCGGCCTCGTGCAGAGCCTCGGGGAGCTGAGCTGGACGGTGGGCGAGCAGTTCGATGTCGTCTCGGTGAGCATCAATCCGCTAGAAACACCGAGCCTTGCCGCGCTGAAGAAGCAGTCCTACGTCGAAGAGTACGGTCGCGCCGAGTCCGCGGCCGGCTGGCACTTTCTGACCGGACGCGAAGCCGACATCCGCGCGCTCGCCGATGCGGTCGGCTTCGGCTATCGCTGGATCGAGGAGCGCGGCGAGTACGCACATCAGGCCGTCATTTTCGTCGCATCGCCTCGCGGCAAGCTGACACGTTACCTGTACGGTGTGCGGTTCGATCCCTCGACGGTCAAACTGTCGTTGATCGAGGCAGCCGAGGGGAAGATCGGCTCTCCGCTGGATCGAGTCGTCTTGTTCTGTTTTCACTACGACGCAGCCGAGGGGCGCTACACCGTGGCCGTGATGAACTTGCTCCGCGCAGGGGGCGGTCTGACAGTCGTCGCTCTCGGGCTCTTTCTCGCGACCTTCTGGCTTCGCGAGCGCGGCTTGCGCCGCCGCCCGACCGAGGGGCCGGCGCGGTGACGCACGCGGACGAACGAGCAGGCGTGAGCAATTCGCGCGGATGAGGCATATCGTGATCGCAACTGCGGACAAAACGCTGTTCATGCCCGAGCCGGCGTCCCGCGTGGCCAGCAGCGTCGACTTCACATTCTATTTCGTGTTCGGCGTTTCGCTGTTCTTCTTCGTAATTCTCGTCGCGTTGACGATCTGGTTCATGTTTCGCTATCGCGCGCGAGCCGGCCACGAGGTGGAACCCAGCCCGTCACACAACACGGGTCTCGAGTTGACATGGAGCATCCTGCCGGCGCTGCTGCTCGTGATGATGTTCTGGTGCGGCTTCCGCGGCTACATGGACATGTTCGTCTCTTCGTCGAACGCCTACGAGATTCTGGTGGAAGGGCAGAAGTGGGCATGGAACTTCCAGTATCCGAACGGTTACATCGATAACGAACTGCACATTCCGGTCGATCGGGAAGTCACTCTCACACTCACCTCGACCGACGTGATCCACAGCGTCTACGTACCGGCCTTTCGCATCAAGAGGGATGCCGTTCCCGGCCGCTACAACAAGGTGACGTTCGTTGCGACGATGCCTGGCGAGTACCAGCTGTTTTGCACCGAGTATTGCGGCACCAGTCACTCGGACATGCTGGCCACGGTTTACGTTCACGCGCCGGGCGAGTTCGAGACCTGGCTCGAAAAGGCGAGCGACATCGTCGGTTCCCTCCCGCCGGCGGAGGCGGGTCAGGTGCTCTACCAAAAGAGAGGCTGCACGCAGTGCCATTCGGTGGACGGCAAGGCGGGGATCGGACCGACTTTCCTCGGCATTTACGAAAGACAGGGGCAAATGTCCGACGGCACGCCGATCGTCGCAGACGAGAATTATCTGCGCGAGTCGATCCTCTACCCCCAGGCGAAGATCGTCGCTGGCTACGACCCCGTGATGCCGACGTATCAAGGGCGGCTCAAGGACGAGGAAATCACCGCGATCATCGCGTACCTGAAGACCCTTCGATGAAGACCAGCGAGTGAGATCATGACGACGATCGACGCAAGCCTTACTCGGCCGGTACCGGCTCCGGACGCGCACGAGGACAACTACCTGACATCCTCGCGCGGTGTCCTCTCGTGGCTGTTCACGCTCGATCACAAGCGTATCGGCGTGATGTACCTCGTCGCGACGCTGACCGCCTTTCTCGTCGGCGGCATCTTCGCGATGGTCGTGCGGACGGAGCTGCTGACGCCAGAAAAGACGGTCATCGAGGCCGACACCTACAATCAGATGTTCACCCTGCACGGGGCGATCATGATCTTCATGTTCCTGATCCCCGTCATCCCCGCTGCACTGGGCAACTTCGTGCTCCCGATCATGCTCGGTGCGAAGGATGTGGCGTTTCCGCGGCTGAACTTGGGGAGCTTCTGGTTGTACGTGTTCGGATCGCTGTTTCTCGTTGGTGCGATGTTCATGAGTGGACTCGACACGGGCTGGACGTTCTACACGCCCTACAGCACCTCGACGGCGAGCAGCGTGACGACGGTCGTTTTCGGCGTTTTCATCCTCGGCTTCAGTTCGATCTTTACGGGGCTGAACTTCATCGTCACGATCCACAAGATGCGACCCGCCGGCATGGGATGGTTCCAGATGCCGCTGTTCTTGTGGGGGCTCTACGCGACGAGCATCATCCAGGTGTTAGCGACGCCCGTGCTCGGGATCACGCTGCTGCTGCTCGGTCTCGAGCGGATCATGGGCATCGGCATCTTCGACCCGGCTCTGGGCGGCGACCCGGTGTTATTCCAGCACTTTTTCTGGTTCTATTCACATCCGGCGGTCTACATCATGGTGCTGCCAGCGATGGGGGTCGCGAGCGAGCTGGTATCTACGTTCAGCCGCAAGCACATTTTCGGTTACAAGTTCATCGCTTACAGCAGCGTGGCGATCGCGATCATCGGCTTTCTGGTATGGGGCCATCACATGTTCACCTCGGGCCAATCGAATCTAGCCTCGACGGTGTTCAGCTTCTTGACTTTCGCAGTGGCGATCCCTTCGGCGATCAAGGCGTTCAACTGGGTGGCGACGATGTACAAGGGGTCGATCCACTTCGACACCCCGATGCTCTATTTTCTGTCGTTCTTGTGGCTGTTCTTGATCGGTGGATTGACGGGGCTGTTTCTCGCAACGATGTCGATCGACATCCACGTCCACGACACCTATTTCGTCGTGGCTCACTTTC
>CP070706.1:2950466-2954699 GCA_020350085.1 Acidobacteriota bacterium | reverse complement strand
ACGCGAGCCTGCCGTTGACATTATGATGCGCTCATGTGGGCGACGTGTCGCGTCGCAGCCGCTACATGGGCGGCCACGCTCTCGCTGCTGAAGGTGTCGTCGTGGCGCGCCGATCTCTCGTAGCCTGATCGCGACACCTTTCTCGTTACGGATCTCTTTCCCAGGTGCGAGAAATGCGCGCTAAGGAAGCGTTTTTGTTGAACGTTTGAGTGACGTAAGACCACTTTCTATGATAGAATAACATTTATAGTTGACGGGACGCCCGGACCCCACTCCACTCTTCTCATCTCACAGACAGGCCGGCACCAGACCGGCCCGAGCGCGAGGTGTCCGATGTCATCCACCACGTCGTCTGAGCAGAGTGTCGCCACGCTGTCCGCATCGAAGCTCCACGAGCTGGCGATCGAGTCGTTCCGGATCGGGAATCGCGGCCGGCTGTCGCTTTGCGACGAGCTGCGCGTTCTCGCCGACACTCGGCTCTTTCACGATCTGGGACATCCCAGCATCACCGCCCACGCCGAGGCTCACTTTCAGCTGCGGCGCAGCGAGACGCTGGAATCGATCCGCGTGGCGCGGGCGCTTCAGCAGCTGACGCGGATCCGCGAGGCGTTCGCCGAGGGGCGGCTGGGCTGGTCGGTCGTCAAGGCGATCACGCGGGTCGCCTCAGAGCAGACCGAGGAGCTGTGGCTCCGCTTTGCCGCCGAGCACACGCTCGAGCAGACGCTGGCCGAGGTGCGCGATGCTCGTCGGAACAGCCGTGATCGGCCGCGCGAGGATCGCTTCGGTTTGCCGAACTTGGACGAGCGGTGGGTGCTGCGCTTTTCCCGCTCGGAGATGGAGAAGATCCGGCTCGGCTGCGAGCGACTGATCGAGTGAGGACCGAAGCATCTCGAGCGCGATGCGCCCGCGGACATCTCGAGCCAGTACGCGCTGGTCTATCACGCCTGTCCCGAGTGTCGGCGGACGGGTCTGCACACGACCGAAGAGATGGTCGAGGTGGAGCGCGAGGAGGTCGAGCGGATCGGAGGGGACGCCCATGTGGAGACGATCTCGCCCGACGAAAAGGCCGCGGTTCGGCGCCGCCCCACCCCGCCCTCGATGCGCCGTAAGATCATGCTGCGCGAGTCCGGCCACTGCGCCAACCCGCGCTGCTCTCATCTGGCCGATCACTGCCACCACATCGTGTTTCTCAGCGAGGGCGGCGAGACGGTTCTGACCAACTAGGTCGCCGTCTGTTCCACCTGCCACGCGCTGATCCACGCCGGACTGCTGGCGGTCGAGGGCCGCGCGGGCGAGAAGCTTCGCTGGTCGACGCGCGGCGAGACGCTGACAGCGCGAATTCGCGAGACTGGTTCCGTGGCCGATCGGCTCCCGGTGCTCAGACTCGAGTCCGCGAATGCAGACTTTCCGCGCGAGGCTCTCGAGGCAAACGCCGCGAAGTCTGCAGATGCAGACGCGCAAGCGCCGGACCTGGATCTGCTCGCGACGGGGCTGATGCGGCAGGGCAGCTCGAAGCAAAGATCCCGTGAGCTGGTTCAGCGGGCTTGCGAGAGTCTCGCACCCGCCCTTCGAACGGAAGAAGCGATTCTGAGACAGGTGCTGTCGCTGTGATAGACGAAGCTGGCGGTCTCGACCAGAGCAGTTATTCAGACCGGCCAGACGAGAAGGCCGAGATACCAGCGAATGATTTCGGGCGCGTAGAACATCGCGACCACGGCTGCGGGTGCGAGAAAGCAGCCGAACGGCAGCACGTGGGTCATGCGCCAGCGACCCGATAAGAGCGCGGGCAGGCTCAGCAGGGTGCCGATCAACGAGGCGAGGAAGATCGTCAGCAGCACGCCGTGGGCGCCGAGAAAAGCCCCCACGCCGAGCATCATCTTGAGGTCTCCGCCGCCGAGTGCCTCGCGATCGAACAGCACGCGCCACGCGAGCGCGAGCGTGAAGAACACGCCGTAGCCGATCACCGCGCCGACGAGCGCTGCTACCAAGCGGCCGAGCGGCGTGCCGGAACCGAACAGCCACGGTCCGAGATCGAGCCTCGCGTTCCACGGCGCCACGACGAGTCCCGCCACCGCCAGAGGTAGCGTGATCCGATCGGGCAACAACTGATGATCGAGGTCGGTCAAAAACAACACGATCATCGCCGAGACGAACGGTAGCAGGACCAGGGCGCCGATCGTCGGCCCGAAGCGCCAGCCGACGAGCACCCACAGCAGGGCGTTTCCGGCCTCGACCAGCGGATAGCGCGCCGAGATGCGCGTGCGGCAGCTCGCACAACGGCCTCTGAGATAAAGCCACGAGAAGACCGGAATGTTGTGCTGCCAGCGGATCAGCGTGCCGCAGGCGGTGCAGGCCGATCCTGGTCGGACGATGCTGCGCCCGAGCGGGATGCGGTAGGCACAGACGTTCAGAAACGAGCCGATCGTCGCGCCGAACAGCGCCAGGGCGAACAGCCGGTATGCCGTCCACACCGTCTCGGCGCTGAAGACCGTCCCCGTGCTCAACGCGCCCCCTCGATCGACCTGCCCGGTGCGGGAAGCGCGCGGCAGTTGTCCGCATCGAAGCGGAACAGCGCCGCGCCGCTCTCGTGCCGAGGCAGCTCGACGAGCCCCTCTCGCTCGAGAGCAATCAGGCTCTCGGGGCAGTGGCCGTGTTGTCGCCGATAGCTCTCGATCGCCTGCTCGAAAGCGCGCAGCGCGAGCTCCGTATCGAGCCGCTCGAGCCAAGCGAGCGCCAGCACCCGCGTCGCCTCGTCTTCGGCTGTCTCGGCCATGCTCCAATACTCCTCACGCGCCGCGCTGAGATCGCCGACGCGCTCGAGCATGCGGGCCGCATGACGGCCGAGCTCCGGCGGCGCGCCAGGCCGCTCGGCGCCTTGCTGCCAGTAGCGGCGTGCCGCCCGGTAATCGCCCGTGAAGTAGCACTCCCAACCGGCCCAGTACGCGAGCTCCCAGTTGTCCGGTATCAGCTCGAGGCCCTTGTCGTACAAGCGCAGGGCCATCGCGGGATCGCGCGCTTCGATCGACATGATCAGCGCGCCGACCAGGTACGCCTCGTCGAAGCGAGGGTCGAGCTCGGTGATCGCCCCATGAAAAACCTGCTCCAGGAAGTCGTAGCGGCTCAGATCGTCGTAGCTCGAGTAGTACTGGATGGCCCAGATGTAAAGCAGGTCCGCGAGCGTCTCTTCCTGACCGACGGCCAACGCGCGCAGGTACGGACCCTGAGGCAGATAGAGCAGCCCGGCGGCCAAGCGATCCGGATCGCGCTGCTCGAGGCGCGCCCGCGCGATGCCGACGGTCGCGATCAGCCCGATCGCGAGCAGGACCAGCGCGGCGCCGCGAAGCTTCACACCAGGTCCCTCCGCCGGAAGGCGAGGCAGGCAACCATCAGCAGCAGCGCCGCATAGCCGAGCTCGTACACGCTCGCGAGCGCGACGCGCTCGAACGGGATCGGCAGACCGTGCACGGCGAGCGATCGCACGTCGCCGTACTCGAGATCGGGCAGCATGAGATAGACCGCGCGCACGAGCCCGCGCGCGATGCCCTCCGGAAGTCTCTCCTCGAGCAGCAACAGCGACCAGGCCAGGTGGCCGACGACCCATGTCGCCGCCGTGAACAAGGCGGTAAAGATCGGCGTCGAGAACGATGCGAAAAACACCGCCGCCGCCGTGATGAACACCAGCTCGATCCACAAGCTGTAGACGGCGACGATCATCGACGGCGAGAACGCCTCGCGCCAGACGAGCAGCCCGAACAGTGTGACCGCCATCAGCGCCGTGTTGACGGTGATCGCCGCGGCCAGCCCCGAGAACTTGCCCAGCACGTACTCCCAGCGCGCCACGGGCGTTGCCAGCGTCGTCTGCACGGTGCGCCGTTCCATCTCGCGAAACAAGATGCCGACTCCGACGAACAGCGCGATCATCAGGCCGAACAGGTTGATCGCGGTCAGGCCGATGTCCTTGACGATCTTTACGTCCTCGCCGACGGTCAGCAGCGAGAGCACGCGCGAGAAGATGATCAACACCAGCGCGAAGATCAGCAGCAAGTAGAGAATCCGGTGGCGGATCGCTTCCGAGAGCGTCGCGAGGGCGATGGCTGCGATGCGGCTCACGACACCGGCTCCCGATCGGCGCGCGGATCGGCGGTCCGAGGCGAATCACCGCGCAGCTCGCGCAGGAACAGGTCCTCGAGCCGTTCGCGTTGCGGGACGAGTGCCCGTAGCTTCCCGCCGCAG
>CP070706.1:2943997-2950366 GCA_020350085.1 Acidobacteriota bacterium | reverse complement strand
CTCGCCGCGTGCGTACGGATCTTCGACCTGAGCGATGGCGTAGACCATGCGTGTGCGCGGATCGATTTCGCCCTCCGTGCGCACGATGCGACCGTTCCAGCGATGGCGCTCGCCGCCGAACGTCGCCTCGATCCTCACAGGTGGTCTCGCGGCACTACGTCCGGCGGTACCGCGATAGCTCAAGGGCAGTTGGACATAGGCCAATTGATCATCTGGGATCGGCAGCCGCACTTCGGCGACGTCGACGGAGTAGACGCGAGCGAGAGATGTGCCTCGCGTCACGTATTGGCCGACATCGACGCTTTTTTCGAGCACTCGACCAGGGAATGGTGCCCGGATCTTCGTGCGGTCGAGATCCCGCCTGGCCTGTTCGAGCACGGCTCGGGCGGCCTCCAAGGCCGCGCGCGCCTCGCTGACCTGAAGATCTCGCAGCGCCAGGGGTGTCCCGTCGCCTTCGCCGATCTGTTCCCACTCGCGCCGCGCCACCGCGGCCGCCGCTTCTTCTTGGGCCAAGCGCAGTTCGGCCTGCGCGACACTCGCCCGCGCCCGCGTCACGGCCCACTCGTAGTCGTGCGACTCGATCTCGACCAGGATATCGCCTGGCTTGAAAAACCCGCCGGCGGCAAACGATGGGGCGACGCGAACGACGCGGCCGGAGACTTCGGGTACCAGGCTGGTCGACGTGCGCGGCGCGACCGTCCCTTGCGTCTTGACCGTTAGTTCCAGAGTCTCTGGCTGCACCTCGAGAGCGCGGATCAACGGGGGCACCGCGATCGGAGCGCGCGTCTCGACAGCCGGGCGGCCGGCGATCATGGCAAAGGCGCCGATCAGGCCGAGTCCGATGATCAAGACCGTCAGTGTGACCATCAAAAGTGGGCGTTTCATGAGTGGGGTACCTCCGCGGTCGAGATCACGAGTGGGGGTGTCTGAGCGGCCGAGCCGTTTTCGAAGTCACCGCCGAGCGCGAGCAGGAGATCGAGCCGGTTGTCGAGCCGCGCACGGCGGACGTCGAGGTAAGTGCTCTGTGCATCGAGCGCACGGCGCTGCGCGTCCAGAACGGAAAGCACGTCAACGAGGCCGGCGCGATATTGCTCTTCGGCGAGCTGCTGAGCGGCCAAAGACTCCGACACCGCCGTCTCGAGCGCTTCTTGGCGCTGGCGCAGTAGATCGTCCACTGCGAGCGCCGTCTCGACCTCGGTGAAGGCTGCCAGCACGACCTGTGCGAACGACGCGAGCGCGGCCTCGCTGTTCGCCGCGGCGAGGTCGACACCCGCGCGCAGTTTTCCTCCTTGAAAGAGAGGTTGGGTCAGGCCCGCCACGAGACTCCAGACGCGAAAGTCACCGTCGAGCAAGTCGCCCAGCTCGTCCGAAGCGGTGCCGCCGCTGGCCGTCAGCCGCAGCGAAGGGTAGAGCGCCGCTCGCGCGGCGACCTGTCTCGCATCCGCTGCCGCGAGCTGGCGTTCCGCGGCGACGACGTCGGGCCTGCGCGCGATCAGCTGCGCGGGTAAGCCAGCGGGAAGCGCCGGCGGGACCGGTGGTAGCCCGCTTGTCATCTCGATGGATCCTTCCGGGTAACGACCGACGAGCAGCTCGAGCTGTCTGAGCGTGCGCTCGAGCCCTTCGAGACGACGGGCCAACAACGCTTCGGCGCCGGCGAGCTGAGAGCGGGATAATCGCAAGTCGAGCGCCGGCCGCAAGCCCGCGTCGTAGCGCGCGCGCACGCTTTCGGTCGAGCGGCGGAAGGTCTCGACCGTCTGTTCGGCGAGCTCCACCTGTCGCAGCGCCTCGGCCACCGCAAACCAAGAGCGAGCCACCCGGGTCGCAAGCGAAAGGCGTGCTGCCGCCAGGTTGGCCGCGGCGACCTGGGCGTCGGCTACGGCTGCCTCGCGCCCCGCGCGGATCCGACCCCACAGATCGGCTTCCCAGCTGATGTCGATCGACGTGCCAAGCCGGCTCGAAGTCGGCGACAACACCCCGAACGGCAAGCCGATGATGACCTGACGCTGACGCTGACCTGAAAAGCCAGCGGAGACGCTCGGCAAGCGGTCGGCGCCCACGATACGGAGCTGGGCCTCAGCGGCCTCGACGCGCGCGGCAGCCGCGCGGAGGTCGTGGTTGTTTGCCAACGCCTCGGCAATCACCGTTTCGAGCTCGGGCTGGCCGAAGCTCCGCAGCCATCCCGACGTCATGTCTCCTTCGAGCGGATCGCCGGAGCTCCAGCGGTCGGGGATCTCCACGTCGAGATCGGAGACGCTTCTCTGCGGTGTGGTCACGCAACCGGCGGCAAGGAGCGCGCTGGCCAACAGCAACGAGGTACGCGTCACGATGTCACCTGCCTGGCCAGCACGGGCGCCCGCAGGCCCGCGCGAACGAACGCGATCAGCTGGCGGAGCGCTTCCTCGTGATTGTCCGGATCGCAACGGCCGCCCGAGAGAAACCGCAGACCGTGCGGACAAGAAAGTGAATGGGCCATGGCGCCGACCATGAAATGCATGCGCCACCAGAGGTGCTCCGCAGGCAGATGGGGAAGCGCCCGCGAAAGGGCGGCGCTGAACCGGCGGACGACCTCGCCGAATTGCTCGACGAACATGTTTCTCATCTGTTCGTTGGGTTCGGTGAAGGTGCGACCGAACAACCGCATGAAGTGGCCGTGCCCGGACTCCGGACGCGTGAACGTTCGGAGAGCCGGTGCGTAAAAACACTCCAGAATCGTCTCCACGCAAGGGGTTCCACCGGCTTCCGCCTCGGCTCGATCGAGCAGCTCGAGCCGCCGGCGATTGAGCGGTCCCAGCCGGCGCGCGAAGACCTGTTCGACCAGCGCCTCTTTCGACCCGAAGTGGTAGTGCACCGCGGCGAGGTTGACGCCGGCCTCCTTGGTGATCGCTCTCAGAGACGTCGCGTCGAAGCCGTGCTCGGCGAACAGTTGCTCGGCGACATCCAGGATGCGCTGGGAAGTCTCCTTGGCGGTCAAGACGCTGTCCCTCCTCATTCAAACGTTTGTTTGACGTCCGAGAATAGCCCAAGATGAGAGGGTGTCAAGTCAAACGACTGACTGAAGGCACCTCAGAATCTTCGCTTGTCAAGTTGCTGTCCCGGACAATGGCTGGCTTACACGATGGTCCCGGAAGGTATCTCTGCGCCCCGTGGGACCACGACGATGCCGTCCCGGATGCAGTAGTTGTCCGCGTCGGCGTGCTGCCGTCCCGACTCGTTGACGAGCCGCACGTCGTCGCCGATGCGGGCGTCGAGATCGATGATCGCTCGCCGCACGAGGCAGTTCCGCCCCAGTCCCATCGGCGTCCGGGCCGGCTCGGCCGCGCCGCGCTCGAGCCCCGTGGCGCCCAGCAGCACCGCTTCCTCGAGAACACACCCCTCACGCACGACCATCCGGATGCCGACGATCGAGTTCGTCACGCGAGAGCCCGAGAGGATGCTCCCGCCGCAGACGATCGAGTTCGTGATCGAGCACGAGCTGATCTTGCAGCCCGGCAAGAAGCGCGGGTGTGTGTAGATCGGAAAGTCCGGGTCGTACAGATCGAAAGCGGGTAGTGGATGGGTCAGCTCGAGATTGGCGTCGTGAAAGCCCTTGATCGTACCGATATCTCTCCAGTACCCGTGGTGTAAGAAACCGTAGACCGCGTGGCGCTTCAGCGAAGAAGGAATGACTTCTTTACCGAAGTCGGTGGTGGTGGTGCCGACGAGAAGCTGCTCGAGAACGCGAGGTCTGAACACGTAGATGCCCATGCTCGCCAGCAGCGAGCCGGGCGACGCCTCTAGCCCTAGCACGTCGATCGTGTGCTGATCGAGCGCCAGTCCGTCGATGACGTCTTCGTCCTGGGGCTTCTCGACGAACTCGACGAGTCGGCCGGAGCCATCCATTCGCAGAATGCCGAGGCTCTTGGCTTCCGCACTCGAGACCGGCTTGACTGCAATCGTGATGTCAGCGTCGCGTTCACGATGCGTCTCGATGCACCTCTCGAGGTCCATCTTGTAGAGCTGGTCTCCGGAGAGGATCAGGATCTCCTCTGGCTGTCCATCGAGAAGCCGGCGCAGCGTCTTCCTCACCGCATCGGCCGTGCCCTGATACCAATCTCGGCTCTCGAGGCTCTGCTCCGCGGCAAGGATGTTGACGAAGCCTTTGCTGAAGGTGTCGAAGCGATACGTCTGCGCGATGTGCCGATGGAGGCTGGCACTGTTGAACTGCGTCAGAACGAAGATCCTGTCGATGCCTGCGCGCAAGCTGTTGCTGATCGGGATGTCGATCAGCCGAAACTTACCGGCTACGGGTACGGCAGGCTTTGCTCGGGAGCGCGTTAGCGGCCACAGCCGCTCGCCGCGCCCACCGCCGAGAATAGCCGTGACGACGCTGTTCATGGCATAGCCTCGCACTTGGAAAGGCCCGATCATAGCAGCCGCGCGGCGCTCCACGAACACCAGCGGTCCAGCTGCTGGCGGAAATCGCCGAAAGAGAATCAACAAGATTGATCAACTGTGGTGGATGCGCCCGGCATCGCACCGAAAGAGGTTGGTTTTGCCAGCGAGAGTGGGTACGTTTCGGGCGGACAGCGAGGGGAGCCACCGCGCCTGAGCTCGGCTCTCTCTCCGCGCGAGAACCGGCTGCGCAGCGCGCTCTCCTCTGAGAAGAAGAGGTGGGCCATGCGCGAACGGACTCAGCTCCTGCTCATCGCCGCCGCTGCACTGATCACGAGTGCACCGGCGCTGGCACAGTCGCCGTTTCCGATCTCCAAGCTCGTTCTGGAAGGCGACACTGTAACGGACGTCGGACTCGTGACGTCGATCAGCAATGTCGGCGTCACCAACAACGGCGATTGGATCGTCGAGGCCGACACCGACAACCCCGACACCGACCGCGACTCTGTCGTCTTACGCAACGGCTCGCTGTTTGCCCGCGAGGGCGATCCTTTGCCGAGCCCGGTCGGCTCTTCTTTAAACACCTTCGACGGCATCAGCATGAACGTCAACCTCGACGTCGGTTGGAATCTGTTTCTGACCGGGCCGCCGAGCAATCAGGACTCAGGCATCTACTACAACTTCGATCTGGTGATTCAGGAGGGAGACACTTCCATCGCTCCGGAGTTCGGCGCCGGCACGGTGTACTTGGGCTTTTTCGACGCCAAGTTGAACGACACAAACGACATGGTGACTCTGGCCAGCGTTGACGATCCGACGATCGGGGGAACTCTCGAGCGCGCGCTGGTGAAGCTCGACCTCGGCCCAGCGGGGGCCTTGCTCGGGGAATCGGCGATCGTCAAGGAGGGTGATCTGCTCGCCGGGCAGACGGAACTCGTCGTCGAGCTCGGCACGAGCACGCACCAAAACGACATCAATGAGCTCGGCCAATCGCTGTTCTTCGCGGATCTCGACGGCTCGACGGCAACCGACGGCGTGATTTACGTCGACGATCGGCTGATCGCCCAGGAGGGAAGCCCCTCTCCCGTCGCTGGACGCAACTACGAGCTTCTCTCGAGTCGCGCGATGAACATGAACAACGTTTCTCAGGTCGTGTTCAAGGCGAATCTCGATGGGACCACGGCCGACGACGAGATGATCGTTGCCGACGGGCGCGAGTTGATTCGCGAAGGACAGAGCCTGCCGGCGATCAGCGGCTTCCAGTTCACGTCGTTTGGCAGTTCATCAGGGCCCGTCGCGATCGACGATTACGGCAACGTCTTGTGGTATGGCGACTGGAACGATCCCGACACCGGGCTGGATACGGGCCTGTTTCTCAACGATCTTCTGCTGGTGCAGGAAGGCGTGACGCTGATCGACGGTCTTCTCGTGCAGGGGATCGGTAACATTGCCGAGACGTTCGCCATCAGCGACGACGGCCAGTACGTCATCTTCGAGGCGACTCTCGAAGGGGGTCTCGAAGGGGCATTTCTGATCGAAGTCGATGCGCCGAAACCGGTTCCCGACGGCGATACGGTCGCAGGAACCCAGAGCACGGCCGTCAGCAACGGCGTCAACATCGATGTGACCTGGGATGCGGTCACCTGCCCCGAGGATGACTACAACTTGTTCTATGGCCCGCTCGAGCAGGTGGGAGATTACGCCTACACCGGCGCCGAGTGCGGGCTCGGAACCAGCGGTCAGGCGTCGTTTCCTGCCCCTGCGAACAACGCCTTTTGGATGATCGCCGGTGTGGACGCCGCGTCTCGGGAAGGCGCTCACGGCTTCGACAGCGTTGGCCGCGCGCGTCCCGCCGGCGCGGGGGGGCTGTGCGGCGTCGTTACGCAGCTGAACACGGCGAGCTGCCCTTGAGCGGGGTCCGGTCGCGGCATCGCGGCGGATTTCGTCGGGACAGAGCCTGTTTCTTCGCGGCGGTGCTTGCCGTGGCGAACATGACAT
>CP070706.1:2930662-2943897 GCA_020350085.1 Acidobacteriota bacterium | reverse complement strand
ACTGGAAGATGTTACGTCCCATGTCCACGCCCGAGGCGCCAGCCTGAATCGCGTCGTGGGCGAGCTGAACGGCGTCCTTTTCGCTGATCTTCTTGCCACCGGCGATGACGATCGGTACCGGCGTATGGCGGACGACCTCTTCGAACCCTTCGCAGTAGTACGTCTTGACCATGTGGGCGCCGATCTCGGCGGCGATACGACTCGCGAGGCCCAGATAGCGCGCGTCGCGGGTCATCTCCTTGCCGACGGCCGTCACTGCCAGCACGGGTAAGCCGTACTTTTGACCCTCATCGACCAACTTGGCGAGATTGAGAAGCGTTGTGCGTTCCCCTTCGGCGCCCACGAAGATCGACAGTGTGATGGCCGAGACGTTCAGTCGCACGGCGTCGTCGAGCGCCACCGTCAGCCCCTCTCGCGATAGCTCGCGCAGGATGCTCGTTCCACCCGACATCCTCAGGACGATCGGCACGTTCGACTCAGGCGGCACGCACTGGCGCAGCACACCGCGGGTCAGCATCAGCGAGTCGGCATACGGGAGCAGCGGCGCGATCGTCTCGCCGGGTTTTTCGAGGCCCGAGGTCGGACCCAGAAAGTAGCCGTGGTCGATGGCCAGCATCACCGTGCGGCCCGTGTCGGGCTTCAAGATGCGACTGAGACGGTTCTGCATTCCCCAATCCATGACGAGACCTCCAGCCGAAATCAGGGCACAAGGATATACGCTCGAGGGCCGCTCGGGTGAAGGGTCAGCCGCGAGCCGGTCGTCACCGTCCGTCACGGTGAGGGATGCCGCCTCGATTGCTGCGCGTCCTGACGCAGTAGAACAGGCACTCGCCCACGGCTGCCGTGTCGGGGTCCCGGTGCTCGGAGGCTACGACCGTCGCCAGCAGGAGCGGCTCGAGCTCAGCCTCCGTCCGGGTCGCGCCAACATCTTCGGCCTGGCTCGATCGGTAGATGTCGTACCCATCGACGTTCTGACCGACGACGTCCTCCCCGTCGAGAAGCGATGCCGACTGCTCGTCCTCGTCCAAGCTTGTCCAAGCGCAGCGCACTCACGCCCGGAACGGCTCCCGTGTTCCGGTACAGACTCACGGAGCCGCGGACCACGTGGGCCATGTCGATCGAGGCCTCGTTGGGCCAGGCGACGTTGTAGTCGCCGCACTCGGGGGATGAAGTTGATCTTCTCCTGTTGGGACGAGACCCGGATCGCGGGAGCGAGACGCCGGCGGCGTCCTTACTCGATCTTTGCGAAAGGTTTGTGGACCCGCCGGCGTTTCCCGGAGCTCGAGCCAGCTTCCGTCATGCGAGCTCAGACGCGCCAGCAAGCAAGCCTCGTATACTCACCCCACCAGATGGAGGGGAATGTGATGTTCGACCCTGTCCGGTGCGGCGCCGGGTTGGGAACGATCCTCATCGGTGCTGCGATCGCTATTTCACCCGGGATCGCACTGACGGAGCTGTCCGGCACCGTCAGTTCCGAGGAGACCGGCCTGCCGCTCGAGGCCGTCACCGTGGGTGTGACCCGAGACAGCGTGACGGCCGGTCTCGAGCTCGATGACCCGATTCCGGTGGAGTGGACCGCCGAGACCGATGCGAGCGGGTTCTATCGGCTCGATCTCGACGAGTCGCTGCCCGGCATGGATCGGCTGTTCGTGTTCACCCACCACCACACGGTGTTCAACGAGCTGTACCCGTCGATCGATACGCGTGGGATGGCGCCGTGGCGCGAGGACGTCGGCGAGCCCGGCGTCGTCACGCTCGATCTGACCACGGGACCAGCGACGGGAATCGACCTCGAGGTGGCCAGCAGCAAGCGGGCCGAACGCATCACGATGCGCGATGGGATCACGGAGCTGGCCACGGACGTCTGGCTGCCGTCGCGCCGTTCGGGGATGTCCTGGCCCACGCTGCTGAATCGGACGCCGTACGGTCGTGGTGATCCGCCGCGCCGTTTGATCCTCGGCGACTATGCGGTCGTCATTCAAAACACGCGCGGCCGCAACGACTCGGACGGCATCGACGACGTCTTCGACGACGACGGCTGGCTCGAGAATCAAGACGGTTACGATACGGTTGAGTGGATCGCCGCTCAGGGATGGTGCAACGGCAGGGTCGGCACTTTTGGCGGATCGGCACACGGTATCACTCAGTACCTCGTTGCCGGCGCGGCGCCACCGAGCCTGGTCTGCGCCGTAGCCGAGATCGCTTCCGGAAATCCCTATCAAGACATGGCCTATCCCGGTGGTGAGTTCCGCAAGCATCTCGTGGAGACCTGGCTCGCCAATCAAGGATCGTCGCACAAGCTGGACGAGTACTTCGCGCATCCGAACGAGGACGCGTACTGGGACGACAGGAACCTGCTCCTGCGTGCAAACCAGGTCGTCATTCCGATCCTTCACATCGGCGGCTGGTACGATATCTTCACGCAGGGAACGCTGGATGCTTTTCGCATACTCCACGAGCGAGGTGGTCCGGGCGCGCGACGCAACCAGAAGCTGATCATCGGACCGTGGGTGCATGGCCTTTACGTCAGCCCGTTTCAGGGCGAGCTTTGGTATCCGACGCAGAGTCTGCTGCTCGACTACGAACAAGCGATCATCCGCTGGTACGACTTCTGGATGAAGGGGAACGAGACCGGGATCATGGACGAGCCACCCGCGCGAGCCTACGTGATGGGGCCGGGGCTCCCGGAAGCCTCGACTGCGCCGGGCAACTTCTGGCGCACGTCCGACAGCTGGCCTCCCCCGGCGACACCGACTCCGTTCTACTTGCAGCCGGGTGGGGTGTTGACGGATTCCCCTCCGCCTTCCGAAGGCGGCGAGTCGAGCTTCTTGTCCGATCCGGCGAATCCCGTGCCGACACGCGGCGGCAACAATCTCTACGAGGACATCGGAGTCGGCCCGTTCGATCAACGGCCGGTTGACGACATCCGCGCTGACGTTCTGGTCTGGCAAACGGCACCGCTGAGCGAGCCGATCGAAGCTTCTGGACCGATCCGCTTCGTGCTCTACGCGTCGTCTGACCGGCCGGACACGGACTGGGTGGTCAAGCTGGAGGACGTTTATCCGGATGGCCGGGCGATGTTGGTCACCGATCTGATCCTCGTGGGCCGGCATCGCGTCTCGTTGCGGGAAGAGGACCTGCTCGGCTCCGGTGTGGTCTACCAGTTCGAAGTGAAGCTCTGGGACACGTCGATCACGTTTCCCGCTGGCCATAGGATTCGCGTGGCGCTGGCGTCGTCGAACTATCCGCGATTCGAAATCAACCCGCAGACGGGCGAGCCGTTCCACCAGCACACGCACCAAGAAGTCGCTACCAACAGGATCCAACACCACGCGTCAGCGCCGTCGCACCTCGAGTTGTCGGTCGTCGATCCGGGATCGCTCATCGGCTGCCGGCCCACTGAGCACGTGTCGCGGCTCACGCTCGAGCGCGTGCAGGGGGCGGAGGTTCGACTAACGTGGGATCCGACGGTTGATCCGTGTCACCGTCGCTACCGGGTTTATGCTGGCAAGCACGGCGCTCAGTGGCCGTGGATTGTTCGCCGCCCCGTCGCCGAAACCGAGGCGACGACACTCGTCTCGGCAGACGAGGGACTGTTTTGGCAAGTCGTCAGCGAAGGCACTGACGGCAGCAACGGGCCTCACGGATCGCCGTGAGAGTGTCCCGCCGAGGATCGCACGGATGCACGGCGCAGCAGCCTCAGCCGAATGAGAGAGGGAGCGTCGCGGCGGTCGGCAGTGATCCACGAGCCGGTACGGCGTGAGAACTGACCGTGCCGCGCCCGACCGCCAGAAGAAAGCTCTATCGCGATGCCTCGCGGGCGGCATGGATCGGCCTGCTCGTCAATTTGCTGCTCGGTGTGGTCAAGCTGATCGCAGGACTGCTGACTCAGGCCTACGCCCTCATCGCGGACTCGGTCAACTCGCTGGGCGATTCGGTGACGTCCATCGTCGTTCTGTTCGCCTTGCGCGTCGCTCAGCGACCGGCCGACGCGGAACATCCCTACGGCCACACGCGTGCCGAGGCCGTCGCGGCGTCGAACGTGGCGCTGTTGCTGATCATTTCTGCCTTGGTCGTTGGCTGGCATGCGATCGAGCATTTCAGAACCGAGCATCCGCTCCCGCCGATCTGGGCGGTTTCGATCGCAGCCGTCAACGTCGTCATCAAGGAGAGCCTTTATTGGTACAAGATCCGTGTCGGCCGGCGGACGGGATCGCGAGCCCTGATCGCCAATGCCTGGGACCATCGCAGTGATGCGCTCTGCTCACTGGCCGTTCTCGTCGGCCTTCTGACGGTGCGCGTCGGGGGCCCGCAATACCTGTGGGCCGACGAGACGGCGGCCCTGATCGTCGTCGGGGCGATCTTGTTCTCCGGTGTGCAGCTGTTCCGACGCGGCGCCAGCGAGTTAATGGATGAGCATGCCGACGAGGCGCTCGTCGCCCGCGTCCAAGCGGCTGCGAGCTCGGTGGGGGAGGTACGGGAGATCGAAACGCTGTGGGTGCGGAAATCTGGCCTGGAGCACTTCGTAGACATTCACGTCGAGGTAGATCCGGAGTTGACCGTGGCGGCGGGGCACGAGATCGCGCACCGTGTCAAAGACCGCATCCTCGCCGAAGTACACACCGTTCGCGATGTCTTGGTCCACATCGAACCGAGCGGTCAGAGATCGTCAACGGGGCGGGGATGAGATAGCCTACCCTCATGAGGGTAGCGACCTGGAACCTCAACGGCCTGCGCGCGCGACTCGATTTCTTGCTGAGCTGGATCGAGAGCCGTAAACCCGACCTGGTCGGTCTTCAAGAGCACACGATGACCGACGATCTGTTTCCTCACGACGCTTTCGCAGCTCTCGGGTACCGCGCGGCAAGCCACGGGCAGAAAGCGTGGAACGGCATCGCGATCCTGAGCCGCGCTCCGATCGAGGTCACGCAGAGAGGACTGCCTGGTCAGGAAGAGTTCGGCGCTCGGCTGCTGACGGCGACGGTTTCAGGGATCTCGTTCACGACCGTATACGCTCCCAACGGGAAGAACGTGGGGCACGAGGATTTCCCGCGAAAGCTCGCGTGGTTCGATGCGCTCGCGGCGCATCTGGAGCGGACGCACGAGCCGTCCCGGCCCGCGATTCTGTGTGGCGATTTCAACATCTGCCCGGGGCCGCTCGATAGCTGGAACGAGGAGGCGCTGAGCGGGACGATCTTCCACACGGACGAGGAGCGTGAGCGCTATCGCCGGTTGATCGATGGGGGGCTGCGCGATCTGTTCCGCGAACGACATCCGGACAAGAGAGCTTTCAGCTGGTGGGACTACCGCGGTGGGGCGTTTCATCGCAAGCAGGGGCTCCGCATCGACGTGGTGCTCGGCTCGGCACCGATCATGAAGCGCGTACGAGACGTCGAAATCGACCGCGATTACCGCAAGAAAAGAGATGGCCTCACGCCGTCCGATCACGCTCCCGTGTTGGTCGACCTCGACGGATAGCCCGCACCGCTCGAGCATCAGTTGGGTGACCGTTCGACGTCTGGATCATCGGAGCTCAATCTGACGAAGGTCGGCCAGCGGGCGCACGGGCGACAATCACCAAGGACAGATCGTCGTCTCGCCGCTCGTCGGCAACGAAGTCGTCGACCGCACGGACGAGCCTCGCGCCGATCTCGGAGACGCCACGACCGCGAAGCCGCTCGAGGGCGCGCTCGATGCGCCTTTCCCCGAACATCTCGTCCGCGGCGTTGCGAGCCTCCGTCACGCCGTCCGAGTACGCGACGAGCGCCTCGCCGGGAGCGAGCGAGAGTCGGCCCTCGGCGAAGTGCTCTTCGGCGTCGATGCCGAGCGGAAGTGATGCCGGCTTCAAGAGATCGACGCGGCTGCCGCGGACCACGAACGGTGGACAATGTCCCGCATTGAGGTAGCGGACTTCGTCACCCTCCGCAGCGATCTCGAGATAGAAAAGAGTCGAGAAGCGGTTCGGCAGTCCATCGCGAGTCATGATTCGGTTGAGCTGCTGGCCGAGCGCGTCGAGGGATCGATGCCCGGGAGCCAGGGCTCTGAGCGTGGCCTGCAGCTTTGCAGCGAGCAGCGCAGCGCCGAGGCCCTTGCCGGCAACGTCTCCCAGGATCAACGCCAGCTGATCGGGGGCCAGTCTGATCGCATCGACGAGATCGCCGCCGACGTCGTTTGCAGGACGTGTAAAGAGATGAATCGACCAGCCGTCTAGTCGAGGCGCCTCGTGAGGCAAGAGTGCGAGCTGTACTTGTCGCGCGATCTCGATCTCGTCGCGTGCCAGCAGCTTGTCCTTGAGCTCGAGCATCAACACGAACAGCAGAATCACGGCGCTCCATGGACCGAGGTCGGACGAGAAAGAGAATTCTCCCCACTGAAACCTCGTTTCACCGAGGACGAGGAAAGCGAGAGCAGCGAGAACGAGCAGCCGGCGGGCGGGAGACAGCTTCAAGAGCGACGCCTTCAGCAGCCAGAAGACTCGAACGAAAAGGCGCTTGAGCGGGCGCATCCGCGCCAGCTCGTGACGACGCTCGTCATCGAGATAGAATCGTTGAATGTCCCTGAAGTCCCGACGCAAAGCGCGCGGGACGTCGCCTTCGCGGATGTCTTGCCACACCGTGTCGCGAAGACGCGGCTCTGGTCTTGCCCTGGAAACAAAGCGCTTCGGGTTGCGACTCATCTCGGAATCGCCTCGCCACTCTTGTCGGCTTGCAGCAAACACAGGGTAAACGCGTCACACCGACTCGTAAAGCGCACCGCCTGAAGCGGCAACCGCGCCGCTGATCGACTTCGGTGCCCATGGAGGACGCCTCAGGATTGTATCGCGCCGTGTCGGCCCGTAAGATCTCACTCCTTCACTTCACGGGAAGCCCACCGAGAGGATGAAGATCATGAAACAGCTCGTACTCTTCGCTCTGGCCATCACGACAACGACGGCACTCGCCGGCGAAGGCATGTGGGCGCCGGATCAGCTGCCCCAGCTCGCTGACCAGCTCCGGGCTCTCGGGTTAGAGGTCGATCCGGCACAACTCGATGATCTCACGGCACACCCGATGAACGCCGTGATCAGCCTAGGGGGCTGTACGGCGTCGTTCGTCTCGCCAGAAGGGCTCGTGATCACGAATCATCATTGCGCCCACGGGTCGATCCAGTACAACTCGACTGAGGAGAATAATCTGCTCCAGAGAGGATTTCTTGCGACGGATAAGTCCGCCGAGCTGCCAGCCGGGCCGGGAAGTCGGGTCTTCGTGACCGTGAGCTCAGACGACGTCACCGACACTATCTTGGAAGGGCTCGATGAAACACTCAGTGGACGCGAACGTTATCAGCGAATCGATGATCGCGAGAAGGCTTTGGTCGCAGAATGCGAGCAGGAGAACGGTTACCGCTGCCGCGTCTCGAGCTTCCACGGCGGGCTTTTCTTCAAGCTGATCAAGCAGCTCGAAATCCGCGATGGTCGTCTCGTGTACGCTCCAGCCGGCTCGATCGGCAACTTCGGCGGCGACGTCGACAACTGGATGTGGCCTCGCCACACCGGAGATTTCTCGTTTTATCGCGCCTACGTTGGTCCCGATGGCAAGCCGGCAGATTATGCCGAGCAGAACGTACCATTCCGTCCTAAGCACTTCCTCGAGGTATCGACTGAAGGACTGAAAACCGGCGACTTCGTCATGGCAGCGGGCTATCCTGGACGAACGCACCGCTATCGACTTGCTCGCGAACTCGAGCAGAGAATCGCTTGGTACTATCCCACGCTCAAGCGCGCATTCGATGATCGGATCGACGTCGTCCAGACGGCCACCACAGGACGACCCGAGACGGCCATCAAGTATGCTGGGATGGTCGAAGGGCTGAATAACGCATCGAAGAACTATCAGGGAATGCTCGACGGATTCGCCAAGAGCGACGTGCTCCAACGCAAGAAGAAGCGCGAGCAAGAGCTCCTCGCGTGGATCGAGGTCGCCCCGCAGGGCAGGTCGGAACACGGCGCGATTCTCGAGCGGCTCGAGCAACTCGTCGATGAGTACGAGAGTTTTCGAGAACGCGAACTCTACTACGGGATGGCACGCCGGCCGGCGATGCTGTCAACGGCCAGAACGCTCTATCGGCTCAGCCGTGAACGCCAAAAGCCCGATGAGCAGCGCGAGCCCGGTTATCAGAAGCGGGATGAGCTTCGCATTCGAGAGCGGATGGTTCGCCTCGATCGGAGATTCGATCCAGACGTCGATCGAGCGCTGTTGCGGCACGCAATTCTCCGCTACTCGGCGATCGATACTGCTCAGCACGTAACAGCGTTCGACGCATGGTTCGGGATTGAAGGGACGAAGATCGAACGAGATAACCTCGATATGCAGCTCGACGAAATGTACTCGAAGACTCGACTCGGCGATCAGAGAGCGAGGCTCGCGTGGCTGGACAAGGACGCAGTAGCCTTCGAGCAGAGCGACGATCCGTTCATCAAACTGGCCGTCCATCTTTTCGACAGTGACATCGCTCTCGAAGAGCGGGAGAAGCGGCTTGCTGGTGAGTTCCAGTGGGCGCGATCGCGATATATGGAGGCGCTGATCGCTCAGCGACGCAGCCAGGGGTTGCCCGTCTACGCAGATGCCAACGGCACGTTGAGAGTCACCGTGGGGAAGGTCGCAGGCTATTCACCGCGAGACGCGGTGGTCTATGCGCCCTTCACGACTCTTCGAGGAATCGTGCAGAAGAATTCTGGAGAAGAACCATTCGACTCGCCACGGCTACTTCTCGACGCGATCGCGACCGGTGAGTTCGGACCGTACGAGGAAAGATCGCTGGGATCCGTGCCGGTGAACTTCTTGTCGACTCTCGATTCGACGGGCGGGAATTCGGGATCTCCGACGCTCAACTCCAAGGCGGAGCTCGTCGGGTTGCTATTCGATGGCAACTACGAATCGATCAACGCCGACTGGGATTTCGACACGAGGATCGTTCGCGCGATCCACGTCGACGTCCGCTATGTGTTGTGGGTGATGCAATACGTCGACCGAGCCCACGAGTTGCTGCGCGAGATGGGCTTAAGAATCGACATGTAACGACCGGTCAATCTCCATCCGGACGAAATTGTAGCGACAACGCTTGCGTTGTCAGATCGGCGCGCAGCGCCGGATCTGTCTCGCGCTTCGCGCCAGTCAGACAGGGCAAGCCCTGTCGCCACGGGAAGAGGCGTTGGGGTCGGGTGCAACGGTGAACGGCTACGCCAGCACGTCGAGCAGGGTGCCGACCATCTCGTCGGCGGTGCGAAGCACGGCGACATTGGCGTGCACGGCCTGGCGGCCGACATGCAGATCGACGAGATCGCCAGCGAGGTGTCCGGTCGGTGCTTCTCGCGCGAGACGCTCGGCGGTCTCGGCCAGGCGATGGACCTGATAGCGGAGGTCGAGGGTCGCGGTCTGGATCGGATCGAGGCTTGTCATCTTCGCACTCGTGGGCTCTCGGACGTCTCTTCGGCCGTTTTCCGCGAAACTTGAGCCCCATGAAGCGAATTCATTCACGTGCGATCGGATTCGCGGGGGCCCTCACGAAGAAACCGTGTCCGTCCCGGATAGCCTGCCGATCTGCTCGACTCGCCTCTGGAGCGCGAGCCGGTCGAGGGTTTGCGGCCGAAAACTCGTCAGAAGCCGGACGCGGTGCTCGAGCTCCGAATAGATCCTGCGGAACATGCGCTGTTGTTCGTATCTCGGGCCGACGATCGCGGCCGGGTCCTCCACTCCCCAGTGGGCCGTGATCGGGGTGCCGGGCCAAACGGGGCACGCCTCGCCGCGCGCCTTGTCACAGACAGTGAGAACGAAGTCCAGCTCTGGACTGTCCGCTCGAGAGAATTCCTCCCAGCTCTTACTTCTCAATCCCGACGTGTCGTAGCCCAACGATTGCAGAACCTCCAGCGTCATCGGATGTGGTGCCGGCATCGGATGAGAGCCGGCGCTGAAGGCCTGGAAACGACCCTTGCCGAGCCTGTTGAGAGCGCACTCGGCCATGAGACTGCGGGCCGAGTTGCCCGTACACAGAAACAGTACTGTGCAGCATCTCTCTGGCATGATCGATTCAGTATCCTCGAGCGGCTAGCAATCAGCGCAGAGTTCTCGTCACCAGGTTCTTTCCCATCGCTGCCTGAGAAAGATCGCGAGCGCATTCATCGCGAGCAAGAACGCGAGCAAAACCAGTATCGCAGCAGAGGTCTTCTCGACGAACCCACGCTCGGGGCTGTCCGCCCACAGAAAGACCTGCACCGGCAGCGCGGTCGCGGGGTCCATCGGCGTTGACGGAACGTCGACGATGAACGCAACCATGCCGATCATCAGCAGCGGAGCCGTCTCTCCCAGCGCGCGTGCCATGCCGATAATCGTTCCGGTAAGAATGCCCGGCATCGCGACCGGCAGCACATGATGCTGGATCACCTGCATTCTCGTGGCGCCCAAGCCGAGTGCGGCTTCGCGAATCGACGGGGGAACGGAGGTGATGGCGGCGCGGGCGGCGATGATGATGGTCGGCAGCGTCATGAGGGCGAGGACGAGCCCCCCGACGAGCGCAGCCGAACGCGGCAATCCAAAAAGATTGAGAAGGACCGCGAGCCCCAAGAGCCCGAAAACGATCGAGGGCACCGCGGCGAGGTTGTTGATGTTGACTTCGATGAAGTCGATCCACCATCTGCCTTTCGGTGCGAACTCCTCGAGGTAGACCGCGGTCGCGACGGCCAGCGGAAAGGCCAAAACGAGCGTGACGAGCATCGTGTACAGTGAGCCGACAAGTGCGGCCAAGATGCCGGCCAGCTCGGGACTTCGCGAATCTCCGCTGAAGAAGAATCGAGTGTTGAAGACGGTGCTCACTGCACCTGCGGCACTCAGCTGGTCGATCCATTCGAGCTGCTGATCCGAGATCGGGCGGTCACTTTCAGGCACGCCGCGTTTGACATGCCCCTTGAGCAGTTGACCGAAGTCATCGGCAGCCGGAAGCAATACGGTCTGGGTCGTTCCGATCAGCGAAGGATCCTCGAGGACCATCTCGCGCAGCTCGAAGGAGGCCCCATCGCTGATCAGACGGTACAGCTCGCGCCTCGCGCTGCGCGTGTCCGCGTCTGGGAACAGCTGCTGAAGAGGACGGCGCCACAGGAGAGCGTAGTCTGCTCCGGACAGCTGCTCTGTGTCCCGTGTGCCCGACGGATCGATCACGTCGGGATCTAAGAAGACTTCGAGTCGTACCTCGTGCTGATAGAAAGCTGTATAGCCCTTACCGATGATATCTACGAACAGGAGCACGAGGGATGCCAGAGCAAATCCGACGGCGCTGATGCAGTACCAGCGAAAGCGCCGATCTGCAGCCCGTCGCCGCGAAAGACGCCGAGCCATGGTCTCGTTCGCGATGAGCTTCGAGGTGGCGGAGACGGCGCTCACTCGTACATCTCCCGATACTTGCGCACGACATGCAGTGCGATGACGTTGAAAACCAGCGTGACGACGAACAGCATCAGCCCGAGCGCGAACGCGGCCAGCGTCTTCGCGCTGTCGAACTCTTGGTCACCGACGAGCAGCGTGACGATCTGCACCGTGACCGTTGTCACCGCCTCGAGAGGGTTCGCGGTCAAGTTCGCAGCCAGACCGGCTGCCATGACGACGATCATCGTCTCACCGATAGCGCGGGAAAACGCGAGCAGGATACCGCCGATGATGCCGGGGAGTGCCGCCGGGAAGACGACCTTTCTGATCGTCTCGGCCTTCGTCGAACCGAGGCCGAGGGAGGCTTCGCGAAGTCCTTGCGGCACGGCGCGAATCACGTCATCCGACAAGGAAGACACGAAAGGAATGATCATGATGCCCATCACACAGCCTGCCGCGAGTGCGCTCTCCGAGGCGACATCGAGCCCGAGGCTCTCGCCAAGCCGCCGGATCGCGGGAGCCACGGTGAGTGCTGCGAAGAAGCCGTAAACGACCGTGGGAATGCCCGCCAGGATCTCTAGCAGCGGCTTGAGCACGGTGCGAGCGCGACTGCCGGCGTACTCGGACAGGTAAATCGCCGAGAACAGACCGACAGGCACGGCAACGAGCATCGCGATCAGCGAGATCAGCAGCGTTCCCGTGAACAGCGGTATCGCACCAAACGTGCCGGAGCTGCCGACCTGATCTTCTCTTAGAGCCGTTTGCGGAGACCACTCCAAACCGAACAAAAACTCGGTCAGAGGAACGCGGTTGAAGAATCGCAGCGCTTCGAGCAGGAGCGACAGAACGATGCCGACGGTGGTGAACACGGCGAGAGTCGATGCGATCAACAGGGCCGTTTTGACCGTTCCCTCGACCTTGTAGATGGCCGGCAGGTGGGGGTGAATCCGACGTCGCGCGAGCACGAGCCCGCCGACGGCCAGAAGAATCACCAGCAGGCCGAGGCTCGCGAAGCCGGTCAGCCGTAGGCTTCGATATCGGGCGGCCGCCTGCTCGAGCAGCGGATCGACCTCGCGGCTGACGACGTTCCCGCTAGCGAGGTTCTTGACGTCGTTGAGAAGCAAGCCCAGCTGGTCCTCCGGTAGCTGGCGGAGCTCGGACGGAAGGCCGCTGATGACCAGTCTCTCCACTGCCGAGGGCTCGACCGCCAGCCACGCCCCGGCGAACAGCATCGCTGGAACGAAGCACCATAGTGCGACGTAGATGCCGTAATAGCCTGGCAGCGAGTGCAGGTTTCGCGCGTCGCCGCCTGCTGTCGCGACAGCGTGAGCGCGCCCGGTCCTGTAGCCGAGGACGGATATGACCAGCACGATGGCGAGCAAGACGAACAGAGACATGGTTGCCGCGGATGCCTCCGGACCGACGGGACAGCAGTGTACAACATCGCCGGCAGCCGCAGGGCGGCTACCGGCGTTCGATCAACACGCGTCAATCCAGATTCTTGGCGAGCGCGACGGCGTCCTGGCGAACGCGCTGGCGCTCGGAATCCGGCATCGGGATCAGGCCGATGTCGGCCAGATAACCGTCCGGACCCCAGGCGCGGTCGCTGGTGAACTCCTTGATGAACTCCGCCATCCCCGGAATCACGTTGGCATGAGCATTCTTCACATAGAAGAACAGGGGGCGCGAGACCGGGTAGCGCTGAGCGGCAATGTTCTCGAACGAGGGCTCGATGCCGTCCACGAGGCTGCCCTGCATCTTGTCGCGGTTCTGATCGAGAAAGCTGAAGCCGAAGATGCCGAGCGCACTCGGATTCGCGTCGAGCTTCTGCACGATCAGGTT
>CP070706.1:2919455-2930562 GCA_020350085.1 Acidobacteriota bacterium | reverse complement strand
GCGGCAGTCTCGGTCAATTCGTCGAAGAAGCCGGGGGGAAACCCGTGGCGACGCTCCCAGAGATGGCGGCGCAGCGTCTGAGCGGGGTGCTGTCGGGAAAATGCGCGGCGGCCACGAAGAAAGCCGGCTGCCTCGAGACGCTCCTGTTCAGTAATCCCGCCTTCGTGAAGCACGCGCAAGACTTCGCGCAGCTTGTTGGCGGCTGCGCGTGAGTTGTCGGGGTTGGTAAAAGTGAACAACGCATAGGGCTCGCTGTAGACGTCTCCCGTATCGATCGTCGACGTTCCGTACGTGTCGCCCTGCTCATGGCGCAAAGCGACGTAGAGCCGCGAGAAGAAGTGCCCTCCGAGGACGTGGTCCGCAATGAGAAAGGCCGGGTAGTCCCGATCCGCGTACGTCAACGACTCGGGTCTTCCCAAGCGCAAGAACACCTGTGCGATGCGGCCCATCCTGACGGTGTCTCCGTCCGTCAGCTCGCTCGCCGGGGTGACGGGCTCGAAGCGCGGTTCGAGTTCCGACGGTACCTCGGCCGAAGCGGCCATCGCGGCCGGCAGCAATCCCACCGACAACCGCCGCGCTTCAACTCTCGTCAGGTCCCCGGCGAAGCCGATGATTCTTCCCGGCAGGCGGATGATCGCGTTGCGGACATGGACGAGACGATCGACGTTCGTCAAGAGCTTGTGCGGCTTCTCGTAAGCGATCCTTCGTGGATCCCCGGAGCGGTACAGCCGGCGAGCTGTCGCTCGAGCGGATACGAAGCGCGGCTCTTTGAGCCTGGATCGCCATCGAATGCGACGGCTCTGATTCCAACGAAGGATCTCCTTGCGGTCGAAATCGGCGTTGGACAGCACGTCGCGGATCAGTTCGAGCACGGCGGGAAGATCCTGTTTGCGGCAAGAAGCTCTGAGGCTCGACGTGAACGGCCCCATGGAAAGCACGAGATCCGCGGCGAGCTCGTCGGCGCGGGCGCGCAGGCGGCTCGCCGGATCGTAGCTCTGAATCTCGAACGCTTCCTTCGCGCCGTGGGCCATCGCCCACGGCGACCAACTTCCGACGGGAAACTGCAAGATGACGTCGACGAGGGCGGCGCGACGGTCCTCCACGAGCGCGACCTCGGTCGTTTCGTCTAGCGGCCAGCTCTGCACCGGCTCCCCGGCGAGCGCGACACTTGCAGCCGCGGCCAGCAGCGATGCCGATGCGATCAGCCAGCCAGACATCGAACGGGCCTCCTCAATGGAACAGCGGGTAGAGCCAGCCGAACAGGCGCACCCACAGCGGCACCCGCTCCGGCTCGATGTAGACCCGGACTGGTTCCGCGGACGAGACGTAGCGCTCGAACGCGTGCGAGACCTCATCGAGCCTGACATTAGCGATCTCGTTGGCTGCCGTGAAGGCGAGCCGCTCATCGCCGTACCACCAAGCCGCCCGCCCGATCGCGTCAGCACGCGAGGCGGCGAAGTAGACGCGACGATTCTCCCGGCGAATGAGCTGGCGCTTGGCCGCGGCAAGGCTGTCATCGGTTAGCCAACCGAACTCGGCCAGCTCGCTGATGGCTTCATCGACGTAGCCGAATTCTCTCTTCTGGCGGCGATGGGGAAGAAACGCAGCCGTGAATATCAGCGCGCCGCCTCGGCGCATCTCTTGCCACTCGACTCCTGCATAGAGCGCCTTCTCGCGGCGCTTGACCAGAATCTCCTCCAGCGGATCCACAGCTCCGCCCCCGAGAAGCTGCCTGAGCAGCAGAAGGGCCCAGCGATCCTCGGAGTCGGCCGGAGGGAGCGGATAGGCGACGAGGACCGTCTCGACGGGGGGCAAATCCTCCTCGAGCTCGACGATCGCCGGTAGATCGACGTCGATCACCGGCACCACGTTGTGGGGCGTGATCTCCTCTGCAGGAAGTTCCCCAAAGTACCTCTCAACGGCAGCCAGCGTGTCCGCGCCGTTGATGGGACCGACGATCACCAAGTGAGCGTTGCGCGGCCTGTAGTAGTCGGCATAGAACTCACGGCTGTGCTCTAGGCTCGCCACGGCGATGTCCTCGAGCGTGCCGACCGGTGTGTGCGCGTAAGGATGATCTCCCAGCACGGCCTTCAGCGTCGCCACCATCACGCGGCTGAACGGATCGTTCTTCGTTCGCAGTCGCAGCTCCTCGGCGACGATTCGCTTCTCGTTGTCCAGGTTCTGATCGCTGAGCAGTAAGTTGACCATCCGATCGGCTTCCATCGCCAGCACCTCGTCGTGGTGCTCGGGAGCGATCTGGGAGACGTAGACCGTCTCGTCGAAACTCGTATACGCGTTCTCGTAACCTCCGAAGCGGTGGTGGTACTGCGCGTACGCGTCCTTGTCGTACTGTGTCGTTCCTCCGAACATCAAGTGTTCGAAAAGGTGAGCGAACCCGCGGCTCGAGGCCGACTCGTTGGCCGAGCCGACGCGATACCACAGCTGGGTCGCCACGACGGGGTGAGCTGCATCCGGCAGGATGCTGACGCGCAGGCCGTTCGGAAGAGACTCGGAGATGTACTCATCCGGGAGCCCGGAACTCTCGCCAAGCAGCGGACACGTCGCCACGAGAGCGAGCGGGAGAAAACAGATCGGCAAGCGCCACGACATCAGCTCGCCTCCACTGATCGGCAGATGCTTTGCCTAGAATGATAGCCCGCGTGTGCCGCTCGCCCGCGCCGCTCGCTCGCCGCCAAGCTCGTGCAGGCGGGTGATCAGCTGCGCAGCCGAGCTCGGTGCAGCAAGACCAGAAAGAACGGCACCCCGGCCAGCGCGGTGACGACGCCGACCGGCACGTCGACCGTCACCGACACGACGCGCGCGAGCAGGTCGCAGATCACCAGAAACGCTCCGCCGGCCAGGGCGGCGGCCGGCAGTAGCTCGCGGGCGGCGGATCCTGAGACCGTGCGAACCATGTGCGGAACCATCAACCCGACGAACCCGATCGGGCCGACGACGCTGACCGCCCCACCGGCGGTCAGGGCCACCGTGGCGAGCAGCAGTGCCCGACCGCGCACGAGATCGACACCGAGTCCGAGTGCCTGCTCCTCGCCGAGCGCGAGCGCGTCGATCAGTCGTCTCAGTGACAAGAGCAGTACGCCGCCGATCAGCACGGGGCCCAAGGCCAGGCGCACGTGAAGCCACGTCCGACCTTCGGCTGAACCTAGCAACCAAGCGACGATCTCGTGCACGCGGTGGTGTCCGGCGGCCATCAGCAGCACCGAGACGAGTGCCGAGGACAGGCTGCCGACGGCCACTCCGGTCAGCAGCAGGATCCCGGTCGTCGGCCGGCCGGCAGCATGCGCGATGACGTACACCAGCGCGATGGCAGCCAGCGCACCGAGGAAGGCCGCCAGCGGCACCGAAAGCGGCCAGGCCAACGCGGCCCCGCTGCCGTAGGCGACGACAGCCCCCAACGACGCGCCTCCGGACAGGCCGAGCAGTCCGGGATCGGCGAGCGGGTTTTGAAGGCAGGCCTGCAGCGCGGCTCCGGCGATGGCGAGCGCCGCGCCGGCAAGCGCCAGCAGCGTGACGCGCGGCAATCGAACGTCGAACACCAGCACGCGGACGACATGCTCGGGTGCCCGTTCGGGAGAGCTGCCGATCAACACCCGCCACGCGTCGGCCGGCCCGACACTGCGCGCGCCGCCCAGCAGGACGGCGAGCAGCGCCACCAGCACCAAAACCACTCCGAGCGCGACGAGCAGCACGCCGAGGCGCTCCGCGACCCGACCTTCCCGCGTCACGATGAGGAATCTTCCGGGGGCTTCCGCGAGACGGCGTCGAACCGCTCTGGGTGCAGCGTGCGCGCGAGCTCCCATGCCCCGTCGGCGAGAAACGGCGTGACTGTGGTCAGGTACCGGGGAGCGAGCACGATCACCCGTCCCTCGCGAGCGGCTCGTGTGGTCGCGAGGTGCGGATGGGCTGCGAGCAGCGCCTCGAGCGATTCTCGCGGATCGAAGCCGAGCAACAGCACGTCCGGATCGAGCGCGAGCAGCTGCTCGAGTGACAACTTGCGGTGTCCGACGACGCCGAGGGCCGCGGCGGCGTTGGTGCCGCCGGCCCGGCGGATCAGAGCGTTGACGGTGGTTCTCTCTCCAGAGACGACGAGATGCGAGAAGGCGAGGACGCTCGGTCTGTACCCCGTGAGCCCGGCGAGCGCGCGGTCGAGCGCTTCGAGCTTTCGGTCGAAGGCCGACACCTGCTCGCTGGCACGATCGCTGACACCGAGCTTGCGACCGAGCTCGATGAGCTGGTCCCGAATACCGTCGAACTCGTGAACCTCCTCGAGAATCTCCGCGTGGATGCCGGCGCGACCGAGCAGGTCGAGAAAACCGCGATCGTTCCACTGCGCGGCGAGGACGAAGTCCGGAGCTTGCGACAGCACGGGCTCGATGCGTGCCGTAAGACGAGGGATCTGCGACGGGAACTGGCCGGCGGCGTTGCTGATCTCCGCCTCGTCCGCGAATGCCGACAGGCAGACGATCCGCTCGGGATCGACGAGCAGCGACAGTAGCTCGTCACCAGCCAGGCTGACCGAGCAGATGCGCTGCGGGAAAGCGTTCGTCGCGTCGGCGATCCGGCGTTCGGTGGATGCTTCTTTCTGCCCCTCCGTCTGCAACGCGCAGCCCGCAGGCAGCACGGCTAGGATCAGCGCGATTTGCAGACGAGTCACACGCACCGGTCCCAGAGCACGTCCGGGATTCCTGCGCTGTGGTTCTCGTAGCGCGCCATGATGAACAGCAGGTCGGACAGACGATTGAGATAGCGGATCGCCTCGGCAGAGACCTCCTGTTGCCGGTCTAGGCTGATGACGCGCCGCTCGGCACGACGACAGATCGTTCGTGCGAGATGCAGCGCAGCAGCGAGCTTCGTTCCTGTCGGCAGTATGAAGTTGTCGAGAGAGCCGAGGTCTTCGTTCAGCCGATCGCAACTGCGCTCGAGTCTCTGGACATGGTCCGGCCCGATCAGGCAGGAGTGCGCGCCTGCGGCCGGCGTGCCGCCGAGCAGGCACAGGTCGCCGCCGAGATTGAAAAGCTCGCTTTGGATGCGAGTCAGCTCCTCGGCGACCGGCGGGCAGGCACCGAGCGCGAGCGCGATGCCGATCGCCGCGTTCAGCTCGTCCACGGTGCCGTAAGCCTCGACCTGCGGGTCATCCTTCATCACGCGCTCGCCCGTTCCGAGCGCCGTCGAGCCGTCGTCCCCGTGTCGGGTATAGATTCTGGTCAACCGCGGCATGAGCCCTCCTGTGCCACGGCCGATTCTATCCATGGTCGGGTGCTGGTCGCTCCTGGGCCGGATCCACACCGACTCGGCCGAGCGCGACAAGACAGCGAACCGTCAACCGCCGCGGGCTCGAACCGTCTCGCGCGCGTGAGACCTCCTCGATCGAGCTTGCAGTACCCGCTCTCGAGGATGCGGAAGCCCCGTCGGCAGATCGGGCGCAATGCCCGGTGGCGACCCGGCAGCGGCGATCGCGGAGTCGGTGAAGAGGTCGCGGAACCGGCGGGGGGCGACGACCCCGCCCGCCGCAGAAGCATCATTCGAGGAGTGCTTTGGCCTTCTCGAGAGGCAGTTGCTTCGCGGCCTCGACCGACGCCCCCTCGCCGAAGCCTTCTGCGAGGATCTCGATCACGAGCCGCTGGATCAAGAGGGTCAGCTCGCTCTCGCCGCTCTCGCCGTCCCAGGACTCTCGGCCACGGATGCCGCTGACGGTCACCGACCGATGGAAGGACGTCGCGCTCTCTTCCTCGAAATCCATCGCCAGCCCGTGCTGCGCCATCGTGGCGTACCCACCCATGGTTCCGGTATCGGTGATCTTCACGTCGATCCGGTGGTCTGCGTCGCCTTCGTCTCGGTAGGTTGCCGAGGCGGTGGCTGTCGCGATGCCCATCGCCTCGTTCTTGCGCGCGTCGGACTCGGCCCGGGGCAGACCGAGGAGCTGCTCCGGTAGGAACTCTTTCAGCTTGCGGAAATCGACCGGCTCCGCAGCCCCCGGCTGCTGTTGCATCGCCTGCATCTGTTCGGCCAACTGCTGCATCGCCTCTCGCATCTCGTCGGCGTTCGCGGGCTCCTGCGCCGATGCGGGAATTCCGATCACCGCCCACAACGCCACGAGGCTGCTTACCGCGATAGACAGGAAGGTCTTCGTTTTCATCACGTCCTCCCCTTTTTACCGGCTCGCGTCGTCGAGCGGGCTCGAGCGGCCTACTGCTTCGCCCCGAGATCGATCTCCGGAGGCGTCTCAGGCGCCAGCGCGGCGAGGGCCGCGAGGTCGAGTGTGCCGGCCAGCTCGACCAGCTCGGCAGCCTCGACGCCGTAGCCGGTGAGGGTCACACGAAGCCTCGGGCCGGCCATGATCTGGAGCGTCTGACTCTGACCAGCGTCGAGCTTCTCGAGCGTGGCCGGAAAGCCCTCGATGGAAACGCCCTCATGGTAACCGCGAGAGAAAGACTCGCGGACGCCAGCTTCGAGCTGGGGCAGGAAGCTCTTGCCGAGCGGTGGGATGCCTCCTGGATCAATCAAGGACAGCTGCAGCAGGCGCTGCTGATCATCGACGAACTGCGCGTCGGCTTGGGTCAGCGCCGCGGGGCCGGCCTGAGAGCGCGTGCCGTCGAGTTTGCTGCGGGTGAACTTGCCGATGCGCTCGGGAACCGATTCTTTCAGCCGGTGCAAAGCGACGGGCTGGATCAGCGCCGCTTGCTTGAGGGCATCGGTCACTTTGATCTCTGACCTCATCGAGAGCGTCTCACCCTCCAGGCCGTCCGTTTGCCGTTGACCCTTTGCCTGCGGGCCAGACATCGCTGTCGTCATCGCGAGCAGCGTCACCATCGAGATCACGAAGATTTGTCTCACGTTGTCCCTCCCGGCGGTCTCGTCACTGCGGCTCTGACCGCTCGTGTCGGCTTTCGGCTCGGGCTCGAGCCAGCAGCTCGCGTGCCCCTGCATCGTCTCGCAGCTCGAGACCCGCCTCGAGCGGCGCGATCGCCTCTGCTGAACGTCCTGCCAACAGCAGGGAGCGACCCAGGTTGAACCAGCTCGGCCAGTGGTCCGGACGTGCGGTGACGATCTCTCGGTACTGCTCTGCCGCCTCGTCGTACCGCCCCTTCTCGTTCAGCTCCAGGGCGGCACGATGCTTCTTGCGCAGCAGCTCAGGGTCCTCGGAGAGGGCCCGATCGACGAGAACGGCCCCCTTATCCTGCTCTCCAGCGCGCACGAGCACCAGTCCGGCCAAGAACCAGCCCTCGGGCGGCAAAGCCTCGAGTGCGGCGGCCTCCTCGACGAGAGCCACGGCGTCCTGCGTCTCGCCAGCCAGGGTGTGGCGCTGAGCCTCGCGCAACAATGCTCGGGCCAGCAACATCGAAGCCCGGCCGTCTTCGGGCGCCAGCTCGTGGGCACGCCTCAAGGCGGCGACCGCCGCCCCGATGTCGCCGGCCTCCAGCTCGGCCGCGCCGAGCCCGCGCCACAAGGGAGCGAGATCCGGAGGTGAGAGCTGCAGGCACCGGCGGAAGGCGTCCGCCGCTTCCCGATAGCGTCCCAGCCGCAGCAGAGCCACGGCATAGTTGCGCCACACCTTCGGGCTGCGGTCATTGACGGCGAGAGATTGCTCGAACGCCTCCGCCGCCTCGCCGTCCTGGCCGTCGAGGCCGAGCCGGTGACCCAGAATCTGCCAGCCCACGGCCGAGTTCGGGTACCAGGCCAGCGTGGCTCGGACGAGCGACTCCGACGAGCGCCAGTCGGCAACTCGATCGACGGTCAGCGCCGTGAGCAGCACGGCGATCCCGACGACGCTCCAGACGGCCACGCGCGCGATCTTCTGCGACGTGACCAGGCGCGTCAGCAACCAGCTGACGAGCAGCGCCACACCGGCCATCGGGACATAGAAGTAGCGCTCGGCGAGCAACACCCCGGCGATGCTCACGGTGTTGAGAGAGGGAGCCAGCGGGAAGAAGAACAGCGACGCGGCGATCGCCGGCACCGGATCTCGCTGATTCCTCAGAGCGAAGAGCCCGCACCCGGCGAGTGCCGCCAGCAGCGCCGCTCCAGCGAGAGCGCGAGGGTCAGCCAGGCTCGAGGCGATCGACAGCGCTCCGTAGCCTTGGTGGAACGCGCTCAGGCCGATCGGCAGCACCATCAGCCGCGCCGCGTGGACGAACATCCACAGTGCGGTCGCCCATCGAACGCTCAGCGGTTGGCCGACCAGGGGATGGTCCCCCTCTCCGAGCATCGGCACGCTGCCAACGGCACCGATCATCATCCATCGAAAGGCAAGGTAGGCGCTGAGGACGACGAAACTGCCCACCCAAACCGCCACCTGCTCGCGCGGGGGCCGTCCTCTACCGCCCTTGGCGAGCGCGACATCGACGATGACCAGAAGAAACGGGAAAGCGACGGCGTACTCCTTGCAAAGCAGCGCGATCGCGAGCAGCGCGACGGTGGCGATGGCGGGAAGCCACCGCGTGGTGCCCGCTGGTGCGCGAGTGTGAATCAGCAGTGCTCCGAACAAGGCGAGCGAGGCCATCAGATCGGCCCGCCCGACGATGGAACTCACCGCTTCGCTCAGCACCGGGTGGACGGCAAACAAGGCTCCAGCCGTCACTGCCCACCGCGAGCTGCGCGCCCAACGCGCGATCAGCAGGGTCACCAGCACCGCGCCCAACGCGTGGAGGCCCATGTCAGTCAAATGGAGCACTCGCGGCGACGGACCGAACGCGCGCACCTGCAACGCCCAGGAGAGGCTGACCAGGGGTCGATACGAGCCCGTGGCGTGCGGCGCGTCGAGCGGTACGCCCCAGAAATCGACGAGAAACAAGCTTCCGAGTGGCTCTTTCGTGACCGCCGGGTTGTCGCTGATCGTGCGCAGCGCGTCGAGCAGCAGCGGACTCTGGGGCAGCAACAGGTAGGGAACCACCGCCAGCAGAGCAACGAGCAGTAGCCGCTGAGCGGTGGGTGCGCCGCCGTCGATCGTGAGTGCGCCGCTCGGGCGAGGCATGCGCGCAAGCCTACTCTCAATCAACTTCTCGCGCCGATACGTTGCACTCTTGGCGGTACACACACCGCGGATTCTTGCTGTTTTTGGCCAAAAAAGTGCAAAAAAACGCGTTTTTCGGGTTGATTCGGCTTGTTTTCAATGCTACCTATCAAGCGGCCTTTGCAGAAAACGGCTATTTGGAGCCGTTTTTCACTAGGAGGGAGCAAAACAGATGGCCAAGAGAACTAAGAAGAAGGCGGGCAAACGGCGTGCGAAGACCAAGGCCCGTTCGAAGAAGGCTCCGTCGTTCGAGATGCTGATGGTGACCAGCAAGGTCAAGCAGGCTCTCCGCAATCACGACGTGAACGTCGCCTCCGACGCGGTGGAATCGCTCAACGGGGTGGTGCACTGGTACATCCAGCAGGCGGCGAGCCGTGCAGCGGCGAACGGTCGGAAGACCGTGCGCGCTCACGACTTCATGGTCGGCTGATCTGACGCTCTGGGATGGGGCGATCCGATCTTCGGGTCGCCCCTGCTCGATCGTCTCTTGGAAGATCTGGGACTGGAGTGTCGTCGCGGGTGAGCCAGCGGCGCCGTCCCCGATACTTCTCGCTTTTCGAGACCACGGTCGTGGTCTAGCTTTAATTTCGTGAGCGAACGCGCTGACGCTGCGATTCTGCTGATCGGCAACGAGTTATTGTCGGGGAGGGTGCGCGACGAGAACCTGCAGTTCCTCGCTCGAGAGCTGTGGGAGCTGGGGATGCCGGTTCGCCGCGCCTGGTTCATTCGCGACTCGGTCGAGGAAATCGCCATCGCGGTCGGCGAGCTCGCGCGGGCGCACTCCTGGTTGTTCACGACGGGAGGCATCGGCCCGACTCATGACGACGTCACTGTCGAAGGCGTGGCGCGCGCCTTTGGCGTTGCACTCGAGACTCACCCTCGACTCGAAGATTTGATTCGGCTCCGCTTCGGATCCGAGACATCAGCGCCGCATCTCAGGATGGCGCTCGTGCCGCGCGGGGCGGTGCTCGAGGGGCGAGACGATCGCTCGTGGCCTACGATCCGCGTCGAGAACACGCTGATCCTTCCCGGTGTGCCGTGGATCCTCCAGCGCAAGTTCGCCGTCATCAAGGAGTCCTTCCGCCAGAGCCCTCTGCACCGCTCGAGCCTGTCGCTGATCGCCGGAGAGGCTGAGCTGGCGCCGATCCTCGAGGCCGCGCTGGGGAATTTTCCGGATGTCGAGATCGGCTCCTACCCGGCCGAGGGACATGTTCTGGTGACCTTCGAAGGTGTCGACGCGGACAGGGTCCGCCGGGCCTGTCAGGAGGTGGACCGGGCCAGCGCAGCCTTCCCGCGCGCGCCCTGAGGCCCCTCGCGCGGGTCGGTACTGCCGCCCCAACCAGTGGCTTGTCAGCCGCCGCGCCAGACGCCAGATTCGATCTCGGAGGTCTCCGGAAGTGTTCGGGAAAAGCAAACGACCGCCGCAGCACATGACTCCCGCCGAGCGGTGGTACCGTCGCGGCGCCGAGTTGGCTCGTGCAGAGTGCTACGCGCAGGCGCTCGAGCCTCTCGAGCAAGCGCTCGCTTGCTCGGTGCACCAACCGCAGCTTTCGTTCCTGGCCAGCCTGCGCTCGTTTTACGGGTTGACGGTGGCCCACCTGCGCGGTGACGTGCTGCGTGGCCGCCGGCTGTGCGAGGAGGCGGTTCGTGTGAGACCCATGGACCCAGAGCTGTACGTAAACCTGGCCCGGGTCTACTTGCGGGCCAATCGCCGTGATCTGGCCATCGAGGCGGCCCAGACGGCCGCCGCGCTCAACGCCAGCCACCCAGCGGCGTCAGAGCTGTTGGTGGCGCTCGGAAAACGCCGTCCTCCGGTATTCGCCTTTCTCAGCCGGTCCCACCCGA
Source organism: Acidobacteriota bacterium (assembly GCA_020350085.1). Taxonomy (GTDB): domain Bacteria; phylum Acidobacteriota; class Polarisedimenticolia; order J045; family J045. The sequence continues at coordinate 2,919,686 of CP070706.1, read as the reverse complement.
TCAACAAGTACGCCGGGATGATCCGCCATCGGCTGGCAGGCTGACGACCGCCTCGTCACATAGCGATTAGAACCCCAGCTCCTCGATCAGTTCGTTCGCTTCGTAGACCAGCAGCATCAAGTGCATGATCATCCGCACGTCTGCGGCGATGCCCCGATCTTGTGACGCGTCGTAGGCGATGTCGGAGGCAAGACCCTCGAAGTTGCCGTCGAATAGCGTACCGAGGATGCG
>CP070706.1:2908808-2919355 GCA_020350085.1 Acidobacteriota bacterium | reverse complement strand
GGTGCGTCGCTGATCAACTTCTTCAATGTGCCGGGGGTGGCCGATCAGGACGTGGCACGAGACGTGAGTCTGCTCGAGAGCCTGCAGAACGGACTGGACTTGCTCGCATCGGATGAGTTCGCGCCTGCATTTGAGAATTCGACTGAGCTGTCGGACTACCGCTGGGGCAAGCTGCACAGGATCGTCTTCGGGCATTTCCTGGGTGGCCCGTTCAGCATCCCGGCTCCGGGGTCGCCGGAGAACCTCTCGCCCGACCTGCGGGGCATCTCTCGCGCTGGGGGAATGGGCGCCGTGGACGCGTCGTCACACAGTGCGCGCGCCGACGGTCTGGACGATTTCATGTTCGACAGTGGGCCCGCGCGACGGTTCGTCGCGACGCTGGCGCCGGACGGCCCCGTCGTGCAACAGGTCATTCCCGGCGGGGAGAGCGGTTTGCCCGGCAGCCCCAATCAGACGGATCAGCTCTCGTTGTGGCTGGCCAACGAGTACCATCCATTGCCGGTGTCGTTGGACGAGGTCAGAGAACTCGGGGTCTACACTCTCGCGGTCAAGTGTGGCGACGGAGAGGTGGGGCCCGGCGAGCAATGCGACGATGCCAACACGGACGAGAACGATGGCTGCAACGAGGACTGCCGGGTCGCCGCCATCATCACATGCCTCAGGCCGACGGTGGCGGCTTCGGATGATGCGTGCACGGCTGAGATCGCCTGCAACCAAGTGGCTTCCTGCAGCGATCCGGATGGCGGCGAAGTCACTCTCACCTGCGATCCGGGCGGCCCGCGCGGGCTGGGAACGGAGAACGTTCCTGTCGAGTGCGTCGATGCGTCCGACGATACGACGTTCGTTTTCTGCGAGGCCACGGTCGCGGACATGACACCGCCGTCGCTTACTGTCGAGGTTCCCGATCTGATGTGGCCGCCGAATCACCGGCTGGTCGCGATTCACGCGGATGTGAGCAGTGCCGATGCCTGTGGCACGTCGACGGTCGTTCTCAATGCCGTCACGAGCGGCGAGCCAGAGGATGCTCCGGGTGAGGCTGACGGCGAGACAACCGGTGATATCCAGGGGGCCGCGGCTGGCACGGCGGACTTCGATTTCGAACTGCGAGCGGAGCGCACGTCCGAGGGCAGCGGCCGGACCTACACCGTGACCTATGCCGCTTCGGACGAGGCCGGTAACGAGACGATCAACGAGTCGACGATCCATGTGCCGATCGATCGTGGCGGGGTCGTCGAGCCTGTGAAACTCGCGCTCGAGGAGAACGCGAACGGGACGGCGGTGCGTTGGGATCCGGTGGCCGGTGCCGCGTCCTACAACGTCGTCCGGTCGCGCTTGAGCGATATCGGGACCGTCGGGCAGACGTACTCTCTCGGAACGGTCACGTGTATCGAATCCGGCTCCGTCGATGAGAACACCAACGGCAACGAGGACTCCGTCGTTCCGCAGCCGGGCGAAGCGTTCGTCTACGTCGTTGAGTACGTCGAGTATGTCGACGGAACGACCAGCGCACACGGCACGGAGAGCGCGGCGAAACCCAGGGTGCCGGAGCAAGGAGACTGCAACTAGCGCGGAGCAGACTCCACAAAAGGTTCGAGCAGACCGAAGCGGGACGCGTCGTGCGAGGTTGACCGAGCACGCGGGCGTCCCGTTTCGCTATCCGAGCCCCGATCGGTCGTGATGCCGCTCCGAGGCTTGCACGCGCAGCGAGTACCGAAGAGCGCGCGTGTTGGGCTGACGATGGGACCTGACACGAACGAGCAAAGAACGCGGCGCGCCACACTGGTCTTGTCGGGGCTTGCGCTCGCGTACTTCCTACTGGAATGGATCCCGAGCTTCTTCGGGCCATATGGCCATTTCATCGACGAGCTTTACTACATCGCGTGCTCCAAGCGACTCGCGCTCGGCTACGTGGATCACCCGCCCCTTTCGATCGTCCTTCTGCGGCTGGTCCGGTTCGTGCTCGGCGACTCGCTGCCGGCCTTACGAGTCGTTCCGGCCGCGTGCGGGGGACTGCTCGTCTTGACCACGGGGCTGCTCGCCCGCCGTCTCGGCGCTGGCGCCTTCGGTCAGGCCATCGCCACCGGCGCGGCGATGGTCGGTTCGATCTACCACGTCATGTTCAGTTTCTACTCGATGAACGCCCTGTCGCTGTTGATCTGGGCAGCGTGCTTTTTACTCCTGGTCGAGATCGAGCGACGCGACGAGCCCCGTCTGTGGCTCGCCTTCGGAGCGGTGGCGGGTCTCGGTCTCGAGAACAAGCACACGGTCGTCCTGTTGGCGTTGGGATTGGCGGTCGGGCTGGTGCTGACGCGGGCACGACGCCATCTGGCCCACCGTTGGCTGTGGATCGGGCTGGGTCTGGCCCTGCTGCTGCTGCTGCCGAACATCGCGTGGCAGATCGACAACGGCTGGCCGTCTTTGGAGTTCTACCGCAACGCCGACCTGTACAAGAATGTGCCCACGCCGCCGTTCGAGGTGCTCGCGCAGCAGGTGCTGTTCATGAACCCAGCGGCACTCCCGGTCTGGCTCGCCGGACTGATCTTCTTGCTCGTATCCGAAAACGGCCGGCACTACCGCCACTTGGGTTGGCTGTTCATGACCCTGCTCGTGCTGATGCTCCTCGCCCAGAAGAGCCGGCCGGATCGGATCAGTCCCGCTTACACGATCCTGTTTGCCGGCGGCGGCGTGCTGCTCGAGCAGTTCGCGCGGCACGCTTATTGGCGCTGGCTCTACGCGGCGTTACCTGCCGCGCTGCTCGTGGGTGGTGCCGCCTTCCTGCCACTCGGAGTGCCCTTGCTCCCGCCGCAGGTGACCGCCGCGTATGGGGCCGCCACCGGCGTGGTCCCCCAGATCGAGCAGGGAGAGGGCAAGGGCGCAGCCTTGCCGCAGTGGCTCGCCGACCGCTTCGGCTGGCAGGAGCTGGCCGAAGATGTGCGCGAGGCGGTCGTCGCCGCCGATCCCTCGCGGCGCCTGCGGATGTTCATTTTGGCCCCCAGCTACGGTCAGGCCGGCGCGATCGAGTTTTTCGGCAGCCATCGGCCACCGGTTCACGCCTCGCAGAACAACTACTTTCTATGGGGACCTCCGGACGATTCGGTCGAAGCGGGCGTCGTCGTCGGCTTCCGACAACAGACACTCGAGCAACTCTTCGAGCGGGTCGAGCTGTTTCGCGTGCACGATTGCGAATGGTGCATGCCGTGGCGAGACGAATCACCGATCTGGATCGTGCGCGGCCAGAAGGTCTCCTTCAGAGAGGTCTGGCCGCGATTCAAGCACTACGAGTGATCTTGGCATCCCGCCGGCAGGATCGCACGATGCACAGCACGACGAAAAGTGCGCTGCCCCGCCGCGACTTCATCGATAACCGATGTCTGGCGTCAGCGGGATGCGGCTTCTCATGAAGGTGCCGGTGCCGCGGGCGATCTCTTGCTTGAGACCGTTGAGGAGACGCGATTCCGCGACCATCAGCCGGCGCGATCGATGCACGATCCGGCCAGTGGCCTTGATGACGCCCTCCGAGACGGGTCGCGTGAAATGGACGTTGAAGCTGACCGTGAGGACGAAGACGTCCTCGACGAACGAGTTCGCCGCGAAGAATGCCGAATCGTCGAGCGCTTTGAAGTAGACGGAGCCGTGAACCGCCCCTCCGGCGTGGAAGTGCTTGGGCTCGATCGGAATCTCGATCTCGGCACGTCCTTGATCGATGCGGATCTTCGGCATGTAGTACTCGTTGGTCGGAGCCGACAAGTACATCCGCTCGAGCTTTCGGAAGTGCTCCGTCCGGCTCATCGGAGTCAATTCTTCAGCGAGTACTCGATCCCGCCGAGAAGACCGTCCAAGGGGAAAGTACCGAGGTTGATCACCTCGCCGTGCGCCATGGCGTCCTCGAGCGACAAGCCGTGATAGCGCACGAGATACGCGGTCCACAAGTGGCTGACGCGACGGCCGCTGGCGCAGTGCAAGAGGGCGCCATGCTCGTGGCGTGCGAGCGCCTGAGCGAAGGCATCCACGGCCTCGGGCGTGTACGGGAACTCATCCCCACCGAGCGGAATGTGCTCGTAGTCGATGCCGAGCTCGGCGAGCAACGCTTGCTCGTCGAATGCAACGCGCTCGCGATCGGCCATCTCCTCGGACGTGCGGACGTTGACCACCACGGTGACCCCTTCCCGAGCGAGGCGCCGCAGCGCTTCCTCGCTGGGCTGGCCCGAGACGAAGATCGGCCCGACGCGAGAAAACGCGCCCTCGACGGGCTCATCCCAAACGACCTTCTCCGGAAGTGTCGGCTCCACCTTCAGCAAGCCGTCCCGTGCCAGATCGGCGGAGGGAGGGCTGCAGGCCAGAGCGCAGACCGCGACGAGGGCGATGCTCGGCAGGCGCATGGTCCGACTATACACCGCCCAGGATTGGCTTAGAATCCGGGTCGGACTTGGTTCGAGTTCACAGAGAGGGGTCCGATCGATGGCTTCGACCTACGAAACGTTCTGGGACCGCCGCTCGTTCGCCGTGGTCGGTCACCATGCGAAGCGAAACTTCCCGCGCCTGACCTACCGCGGCCTCAAGAAGCTCGGGAAAGTGGTCTTCGCCGTCGATCCGTCCATCGACGAGATCGAGGGCGACCCAACATACTCGCGTCTCGAGCTGCTCCCCGCGCCGGTGGACGCGGTCGTGTTCGAGCTGCCGAAAGAGGAAACGGCCGAGTGGGTGGCGAAAGCGGCCGAGGCCGGCATCCGCGACGTCTGGATTCACATGGGGACGGACACCCCGGAAGCGCTTGCGCTGGCGAAGCGCGAGGGAATCAGCGTCCGTGCGGGCACCTGTGCGGTCATGTACGTCACACCCGGCTTCACGTATCACTCGATCCACAAGTGGATCATGAAGCTCCTCGGAAAGTACTGAAGAGCGGAGCATTTGTGCCGGTGAGACGGCGCGCGGGCCGTGTGGGACCAGCGCGTCTTCATCCGAGCGAGACAGCAAATGATTTGTTTGCAATGACTTATGGATCCAGCCCAGAACCCGTTGTCTCCTGCTATGGTTTAGCGTATTAACAGTTTGTTAGCCCGAGCGCTGAGAAAGGGGATACTGGGCCTGCAGCGCTCGGCTGCTCACGAGCTGGTTTTGCATCGACGGCGGCTGCGACGAGCGCCGCGTCAGGTCGTTCCGGCCGAGTGGCCAGACGCTCCGAGCCTCTTCGACGCCCGCCGCCCCCGAGAGTGCCGCGAGTGCCGAGGAGGAGAGCGTCATGACGTCCCGTCGCGAGTCTATCCATGCCTGTGTCTTTGCGTTGCTGCTGACGCTGCTGCTCGGCGCGCCCTCGCTCGCCTTCGAGCAGCCGCGGCCGACGAGCCGTTTCGACGCCCTGACGATTCCCGAGCCCGGTGCCGTCATCGGGCTCAAGGCGCGCGAATGGGACTCTCTGCCGGAAGGTCATCCGCTGCGCGCCGGATGGGAGCAGTTCATCGCCTCGCAGAGGGTGGCCTACGGGGGCGGCTGGTCGGTCTGGCTCGATGCTCGATCGGGGCTTCCGAGCCTGGCCCATGGAAGCGGCATCGCCTGGACGGCTGGCGGTGGGAACGATCTCACGCCGTCCCAGCCGGCAACGATAGAAGAACTCGCCGACCTGGCGCGCCGTTTCGTCGAGCGTCACCCGCACCTTCTCGGTTACTGGGACGGCCAGATAGAGCTCGATCTCGAGGCGTCGGGCCAGACCGGCGAGGTTTGGCGCGTCGCTTTCCGCCAGATCGTCGAAGGTGTCGCCGTGCAGGGGGCACGCTACGACTTCCATGTCGCGCACGGCAACCTGGTGGCTTTCGGTACTTATCGTTGGGCGCCGGTCCGGCGCAGCACGGATCCGGCTCTCTCTCGCGAGCAGGCTCGCGCTGCGCTCGACGACTATCTCGATCTCGAGGCTTCCGAGCCGTTCGTCGAGCTGAATCCGGGCGAGCTGCGCCTGGTGCCGGTCGATCCGCGTCGCGCTCGCGGCGCGACTTGGGATGGCCCGCTCGGTGAGGGCTACGAGCACCAGCTCGTCTGGCGCTTCGCGCTTCGCGCTCCCGGCGAAGCGCCCACGTGGGTCGCCGAGGTGGACGCCGACAGCGGGCAAGTCGTCGCGCTGTTCGACGACACACGCTACGAGACGATCAGGGGCGGCGTGTTCCCGATCACCAACGATGGTGACTGCGGCAACGACGGCTGCGAGATCGCGGGCTTTCCGATTCCTTACGCCGACTTCAGCGAGGACGGCGCGCCGGACGGATACGCTGGAGACCAGGGCCGATACGGTTGCAGCAGCTTCTTCGCCGATGTGAATACGAATCTCGTCGGCCAGTACGTCCGCGTCAACGACAACTGCGGCGCCATCAGCGAGTCGGTCTACTGCGATCAGCCGCTCGATCTCGGCGTCAGTCCGGCGACCGACTGCAACGTCGCTCCCGGCGCGTCGGCCGGCAACACGCGCGCGGCGCGGACGTCGTACTACCACCTCGATTTCGCTAAGCAGGTGGCGCGGGCCTACTTGCCGGACAACACCTGGCTCACGCAGCGGCTGACCGACAACATCAACATCAACAGCACCTGCAACGCCTACTGGAACGGGTCCGTCAACTTCTACAAGTCGGGCGGCGGCTGTGCGAACACAGGCGAGATCTCTGGCGTGATGGTCCACGAGTGGGCGCACGGCATGGACCAGTACGACGGCGGCGGCTACGATAACTCCTCGGAGTCGTACGCGGACGTGGCGGCGATTTTCAACTCGCACGAATCGTGCATCGGCCGCGGGTTCCGGCCCGGTGTCAACTGCAGCGGTTTTGGTGATGCCTGCCTCGATTGCACGGGCGTGCGCGAGATGGACTGGGACAAGCGCGCGGCCCACACTCCGGCGACGCCTTCCGGGTTCAACGACGTCTACTGCGATAGCGGATCGGGCCCGTGCGGCAAGCAAGTCCACTGCGAAAGCCACGTACCGAGCGAGTCGGTTTTCGATCTCGCGACACGCGATCTTCCGGCGATGGGCATCGACGCCGACAGTGCGTGGCAGATCGCAGAGCGGCTCTGGTATCTGTCCCGTGATGGCTCGGGCGGCGACATCTACAACTGCTCGCTGCCAGATTCGGATAGCTGCGGTAGCGGAAGTTGGTTTCACCGCATGCGCCTCGCGGACGACGACGACGGCAACTTGAGTAACGGTACGCCTCATGCCGCGGCGATCTTCGCCGCCTTTGCCCGGCACGACATCGCCTGCGGCAGTGCGTCCGATCCGGAGCACCAAAACAGCGGCGCCTGCCCGGCGATCGCGGCGCCGAGCCTGAGCGGCTCAGCGGTCAACGGCAGCGCCGAGCTGAGCTGGACCGGCGTGTCCAACGCGGGCAGCTATCTCGTCTATCGCAACAACCTCGGCTGTGATCGGGGTCAGCTGATTATCGGCGAGGTCGACTCGTCATCGACGTCTCTGATCGACGACGAGCTCGCCAACGAGGTGCCAGTCTACTACCGCGTGCAGGCGCTCGGGACGAACGACGCCTGCATCGGCCGCGTCTCGAACTGTCTCGAGCTGACACCTCGGCGTTTCGCTGGCAAGGTCCGCTTCATGCAGCCGGTGTACGGCTGCAGCCATGCGATCACACTTCAGGTGGTCGATGCCAACGCGGGCGCTTCGAGCGTAGAGGTCAGCGTCTGGTCGGATACGGAGATGGTGCCCGAAACGGTCGTGTTGAACGAGACGGAAGCCGGTTCGGGCGTGTATGCCGGGGAGATCATGAGTAGCTCCGAGGCCGCAACCAGCGGAGATGGGCTTGTTTCGACCACTCACGACGACGCCCTTTTTGTCGAATACCTCGATGCCGACGACGGCGAGGGTCTGCAGAACATCTTGCGCAGCCACTCCGCAGCGTCGGACTGCGTGTTCCCGTTGATCTCGGGGGTCACGGAATCGAACGTCACCGTCAGCAGTGCGCGGATCGACTGGAGTACTGACGAGCCATCGGACAGCGTCGTCGTCTGGGGCGAGACGATCCCGCCGACGGAATCGTCGAGCCGCTCGGAGCTCGTCACGTCACATCAGGTGCAGCTCAACGGGCTCGCCGAGTGCACGGTGTACTACTACGAGGTCCAATCGAGCGACCTCGCGGGTAACACGGCACTCGACGACAACGCGGGCGTGTACTTCCACTTCGAGACGCTGGGAGACTTCGGCGAGGGACCGCAGCCGTGCCACGCGGGGCAGGTGACGATCGATGATCCGGACTACTCGTGCTCGGACACAGTCTCGTTCAGCGTCGTCGATCTCGACCTCAACCGAGATCCCGAAGCCGTGGAAACGCAGACGCTGCTCGTGACGAGCACGACCGAAACGCAGGCCGAGGAAGTGACCGTCACGGAGACGGGGCCGAACACGTCAAAGTTCACCGGTTCCATCGCGACTTCCTCGGGCGAGCCGGTGTCCGATGGCGTCGTGCAGGTCGCAAACGGCGACATCGTGACCGTCAGCTACGAAGACGCCGACGACGGGACCGGTGGGACAGCCGTCTCGTTCGACACCGCGGAGATCGACTGCGTGGGTCCGGTGATCCGTTCGCTGCGCGTCGAGTCGATCACCAACGCCCGCGCGACAATCCGCTGGAGCACGGAAGAAGCGGCAGATACGGTGTTGGAGTGGGGCACGACACCCGCGCTCGGCGAGGTCAGCTCGGCCGGCGCTCTGGTGACGACTCACGGGCGGACGCTCAATCAGTTCGACTTCTGCGGCGAGGTCTACTTCCGGGTCAGCAGCTCCGACCGGTTCGGCAACACGACGGTGCTCGACGATAACGGCCAGCCGTTTGCGTTTCTGACGTACGACATCCCGGGTCTTTACTGGCGGGATAATTTCGAAACGGGGGCCGCGGGTTGGGAGCTCGACGGCGAGTGGGAGGTGGGTGAGCCTCTGGGACTGGGAGGCTCGAGCGGCCGAGCGGATCCAGCGTCGGCCTACAACAACGTCTCGGTGCTGGGACACGACCTCAGCGGCCAGGGCGCTGCCGCGGGCGATTACGAGAGCGGCATCGACGAGAGCGCTCGCTCGCCCGTACTGGACGCCACGACGTGGGTCAACACCAAGCTGATCCTACATCGTCGTTTGAACACGGAAGCGAGCGACGAGGCGTCGCTGTGGCTGTTTGCCGGGCCGGGGTACCCACTGTACCGCAGCGATGATGCGAACGTTTCCGACGCGGAGTTCCAGCTGATGGAGTGGGACCTCGCTGGAAACGTCGACGGGCAGCCCGCCGTGCATCTCGAGTTCCGGCAGCAGTCCAACAGCACGAACGAGTACTCGGGCTGGAACGTCGACGACGTCATCTTCAAAGATGGATCCCTGCCGGACTACGCCCCCTGCAGCGACTGCAGCTGGGCGCCCTCGTTTGCCGGGATCACCGACATTCGTGACAAAGACGCCTGTGCGCCGACCGGTATCACCATCGAGTGGGACGAAGCGGTCGCATGGGGCTCTGGCGGAGCGGGAACCTACGCCATGTACCGCGACACGAGCCCGGATTTCGAGCCCTCAGTGGACAATCTGATCGCGAGCGGCATCGCGGGGCTGAGCTACGACGACCCGACGGCTCCGACCGGCGGGTTGGTCGTGTTCTATCGGGTGAGAGCGGAAAACGGCGAGTCGTGCGGTGTGGGTCCGAACAACGGCGGCCTGATGGACGCCAACCCCGTCATCGCCGCCGGCGCGGATCAGATCTCGCAGCCGAGTCCCGAAGAAGTGCACGATCTCGCCGTCCGGCTCGTCGGCGGCGCTCACGTTCGTCTCGAGTGGCCGAACGCTCTCGGCGCGGCGAGCTATCGGGTCTATCGCTCCGACGCGCCGCAGCCGGATAGCTTCGGCCAGCTCGACGAGACGGGCGAGCTGTACTTCGACGATCTCGGTGAGGGCGCGACCGCGCACAGCTGGTTCTATCTGGTCAGCGGTGCCAACGCCTGCGGCGAGGAGGGTCCGTAGCGCACGCCCCGCGACCGACAAACTTACGAGCTTGTAAAACGAGCGAAATGAAGAAGTTGCGGGACGAACTGCGCTGTTCGTCGTAAGCTCCGCTCGAAGTCGGGTAAGGCCGGTCCGGTCCTGGGTCAGAAGGGTCGCGTCAGACACCCCATGAGAATGGGGTCGACGCGATAAACTTCATGCGGACACGAGACCGCCTCCGGCTGCGAGGGGGTCTCGGCATGGTGACGCGCACTCGGTTTGTCTTGTCGCTCCTGACAGTCCTGTTCTGCTTGTCTGCTCACGAATCGACGGCCAGCGTGCTGACGTTCGATCTGCCGTTTTCCGACGGCGACGCCGTGGACGAGTCGTACGGGGATCGCATCGACGGTGTCCTGGTCGGTGAGTTCTCCTACGGCTCCGACGGTGGATTCACGCCCCGCGTTTTGGTCGACTACGGACCCGAAGGGGCGTCCCCCTCGCTGTGGAGCAGCGGTTACGGCGAGCTCGACAACGTCCTTTACAAAGGAAGGTTCAACGTCGGTGCTCTGGAGGTCGCTCTCAGGGCCGGAGCAGGCTGGACGGTCGT
>CP070706.1:2900509-2908708 GCA_020350085.1 Acidobacteriota bacterium | reverse complement strand
TGAGGATGAGCCGATGGGGAAGCTGATCGACGTCGTCGTGCCCCGTGAGCAACAAGAGGGTACGCGCTCGGTCGTTGGAGCGTGGTTCAAGCAACCGGGCGAGGTCGTCAGCATGCACGAGCCGTTGCTCGAGCTGTCGACGGACAAGGTCACCGTCGAGCTTCCTGCGCCGGTGTCGGGGACGCTGCGGGAGATCATCAAGAAGGAAAACGAAGAAGTCGAGCCTGGAGCCATCGTCGGCCGGATCGAAGAGGAAGCCGTGCAGAGCACGGATGTCGGCCTTGCTGCGACCGATTTCATGTCACCCGCCGCATCAGTCGCGCAGCCTGCCGACTCGCCTCGGTCTGGCCGAGAGTTGCGGCTCAGTCCCGCTGTACGCCGCCTGATCAAAGAGCACGGCATCGATCCGGCGGCGATCCTCGGGAGCGGACGTCGCGGCAGAATCACGCACCGGGACGTGCTCACTCACCTCGACCGGCCGCGCTCGCCGTCTGCCGCGCCAGCGCCGCGTACGGCGAGCTCTCTGGTTCCCGGCAGCAAGGTGCCGCACTCTCCGATGCGGCGGGCGATCGCACGGCATATGGTCGAGAGCGCTCTTCGGACTGCCCCGCACGTGACGGCCGTGTTCGAAGCGGATCTTTCTCGTGTGCTGGCCCACCGAGATCGGCACAAGGATGATGCTGGACGGATCGGAGCGCGGTTGACGTTGACGGCCTACTTCGTCGCGGCGTCTGTCAAAGCACTCCAGCAAGTCCCCCAAGCCAACAGCCGCTGGCACGAGGACCACCTCGAGCTGTTCGCCGACTACAACATAGGTGTCGCGACCGCCATCGAGCGCGAGGGCCTCTTGGTGCCCGTGCTTCACGGCGCGCAGTCGCTCGACCTCGTCGGCATCGCGCGCAAGTTGGAAGATCTGGCCCGCAAGGCGCGCGCGGGCCGACTCGAGCAGCGCGACCTCGACGGTGGTACGTTCACGATCACCAACCACGGTGTCAGTGGCAGTCTTCTCGCGACGCCGATCATCAATCAGCCGCAGTCGGCGATCTTAGGGGTCGGTAAACTGCAGAAGCGGCCCGTTGTCGTGGAGCAGGACGGAATTGACGCGATCGCCATCAAGCCGATGGTTTACGTGACGCTGACGATCGATCACCGCGCGCTCGACGGATTCACGGCCAACGTCTTTTTGAGCCGCTTCGTCGAGGTACTCGAGTCTTGGTCGGAGTCGACGCTGTGATCACACTGCTCGAGTCGCTAAAAGACCTGTAGCGACAACGCTTGCGTTGTCAGACCGGTGCGCAGCACCGGATATTGCTGGCGCTTCGCGCCAGTCTGACAGGGCAAGCCCTGTCGCTACACTGTTAGTTAGTGGCACTTGAAATGCTCGAACGGCTGTTGGCAGCCGTTGCAGAAATGCAGCGACTTGCAGGCCGTCGAGCCGAACTCGCTGGTCAGTCTCGTATCGGCGCTCTCGCAAAATGGGCAGGCGATCGATGACAGATCCGCGCGCGGGCCGAACGGTTCATTGTCGATCCGCTTTCCGGGAGGCGCGATCCCGTAGGCTTTCAGCTTGCGACGCGCTTCTTGGGACATCCACTCGGTCGTCCACGGTGGTGAGAAGACCGTTTTGATCGTCACGGACTCGAAGCCATGCTGCTTCAAAGCCTCGATGATCTCACCCTCGATCGTCTGCATCGCAGGGCATCCCGAGTAGGTCGGTGTGATATCGATCTCGACATCGCCCTCCGAGATGCGCACATCGCGGACGATGCCGAGGTCAACGACACTGATGACGGGGACTTCAGGATCCATCACCTGGCTGACGATCTCGAGTATCTGCTCTCTGGTGGGGGTCATCGCCCGATTTACCACTTCGCGCCCGGATTTGACCGCGCGAGGATCTGCATCTCGGCGAGCATGTGGCCGAGGTGCTCGGTATGGTGCCCGCGACGCCCGCCTCGCCGCTGATACTGTTGCTCGTCCGATATGCCGAGAGTGGCCTCCCTGAGCACCGTCCCGATCAGCTCTTGCCACCGCGTCTCGAGCGACTCTAGATCGGCAGCTATCCGCGCCTGACTGAGCCGAGCGTCGACCTCGTCGCCGTCAAACAGCTCGGCCGTGTAGGTCCACAATGCGTCGACCGCTGCCTGTGCTCGTCGATGGCTTTCCGACGTGCCATCACCGAGACGCAGCATCCATTCGCGGCTGTGGCGAACGTGGTACTGCGCCTCCTTGTGCATCTTGCCGCCGAGACCTGCGAGCGGCTCGAATTCACTCGCCGCAAGTTGCTCAGATAGCAAGAAATCGTACACGTCGAAGAACAACTGCCTGGCGATGGTTGCCGCGAAATCTCCGTTGGGTTGCTCCGTGAGAAGGCAGTTGCGGTAGTCGATTTCGTCCCTGGAATAAACGAGATCATCGGCGCTGCGGCCTTCGCCTTCCAACTCTCCCGCTAGCTCCAGTAGATGGTTGGCCTGGCCCAGGAAGTCGAGCGCGATGTTCGTCAGCGCGATGTCCTCTTCGAGAATAGGTCCATGACCGCACCACTCCGACAACCGATGTCCCAAGACCACGCGGTCGTCGGCCAGCCGGAGCAAGTACTCGACGAGATCAGCGCGCATCTGAGCGTCGAGTGCCGCTGTCTCGATCACGATGTCACCTTCTTCGCCTGTTGACGGGCTGCTCGTGGAACGCGGTAGAACTGTGGATGACGGTAGACTTTGTCCTCCGCAGGATCGAAGAAGGGGCCGGCGTCACTCGGCGAAGTGGCGGTGATCGATGTCGCCGGCACGACCCACATGCTCGCCACCGGACCGCGCCGTGCGTACACGTCGCGCGCGTTCTGTAGCGCCATCTCTTGATCGGCCGCATGAAGGCTGCCGGCATGAACGTGCGGCTCACCCGTCTTTTCCTGAACGAACACCTCGTAGAGCGTCAACTCGGTGTCTTGCCGCTGTTCGTCGGCCATCTCTCTCCCTATCTCAGCCGGCAGCGCTCGCCGCTTTTTCGCGTCGTTTGAGCGCGTAGGCCTCGGCGGCCTCGCGCACCCACGCTCCGCGTTCGTGTGCCTCGCGGCGCACGCGAATCCGCTCGTGGTTGTACGGCCCGTCGCCGCGGATCACTCTCCAAAACTCGTCCCAGTCGATCGGCCCGTGTTCCCAGTGGCCGGTCTGCTCGTTGAAACGCAAATCCGGGTCCGGGATCTCGAGGTCGATCGCCTTGGCCTCTGCCACCGTGCGATCGACGAAGCGCTGCCTCAGCTCGTCATTGGACTGCAGCTTGATCTTCCAGCGCATCAGCTGAGCGCTGTTTGGCGACTGGTCGTCCGGCGGGCCGAACATCATCAGCGTCGGCCACCACCACCGATTGAGCGACTCCTGCGCCATGCGGCGCTGCTGGGGCGTCCCGCGAGCCAGCGTGGCCACGAGCTCGTAGCCCTGCTTGTTGTGGAAGTTTTCCTCTTTGCAAATGCGAATCATCGCCCGGCTGTAAGGCCCGAAGTGGCATTTCGCCAGCATTGTTTGATTGACGATCGCGGCACCGTCCACGAGCCAGCCGATCATGCCGATGTCGGCCCAGGTCAACGTCGGGTAGTTGAAGATGTTGGAGTACTTGGCTTTGCCCGTCAGCAGCTGCTCGATCAGCTCCGCGCGGTCGATTCCCAGCGTCTCGGCAGCGCTGTAGAGGTAGAGGCCGTGTCCCGCTTCGTCCTGCACTTTCGCCAACAAGATCATCTTTCGGCGCAAACTCGGCGCGCGAGTGATCCAGTTGCCTTCGGGAAGCATGCCGACGACCTCCGAGTGCGCATGCTGCGAGATCATCCGGATCAATTGCCTGCGGTAATTGTCGGGCATCCAGTCCTTGGGCTCGATCTTCTCCCCGGCATCGATGCGGGCCTGAAAGGCCTCGAGCTGCTGAGTCTCGTCGTGCATTCTCATCGCTCCGTCGGCGGCCCCGCGGCAGCTCTCCACGTGGAAGGCGAGGCTTGGCAGGAGAGCTCGGGGGTCGGTGTGTGTCAATGTTCGCGGCCGGCGGCCGATTTCGCCAGTCTTCCCGCTCGCCCCCCCTCGGAGGGGCGGACGCCAAGGCTCAGACTCCGAGCGCCCGCGTTGCTCTCTCGACGTCCTCGGGAGCGACGTAGATCAGATACGCGAACCCGCCCTTACCATCGGTGATGCCGCTCGATTGATAGACGTTGATGTCGGCATCGGCGAGGGTCCCGTGCAACTCTCTCAGCGCACCGAGCCGATCGTCGCCTTGGATCAGGATCGCGTGCTGGGGGCCCGTGAGCGTCAACCCATGCTCTTCGATGGCACGCGCCATCTCATCGACGTGCTCCGGAAACAGCAGCACCTGCATCTGGCCAGGACCGAATGGAATTGCGGTGAAAGCGAGAAGGTTGACACGCGCGGCCGTGAGCTGCGAGAGCATCCAATACGCTTCGCCAGGCCTATCGTGGACCATCGCCGAGTAGTAATCGACGCGACGGATCGTTGCTGACATCGTCTCCTCCCCTGACTGAGAAACTGCGAGCTGATCGCTTCCTCGTTGTGATCTCCTTGCACAGCCAATACGGACTCCTCGTGAATACCCTCAATCACAGCGGGCGAACTTGGCGGTGAAGTGCCTCAAAAACGGTGCTTCCTCGACGATCTTGACACCGCGAATTCGATCCCGTCGTCTGGCAACGGAGAGGATCGCCTCGAGAACGTAGTCGATGTGACTCTGAGTGTAGACGCGACGCGGGACGGCCAAGCGGACGAGCTCGAGCCGCGCCGGGATCTCCGCGCCCGTTTCCCGGTCCTTCTTGCCGAACATCACCGAGCCGATCTCGACCGCACGGATCCCGGCCTCCAGGAACAGCTCGATGACGAGAGCCTGTCCGGGGTACTGATTCTGTGGAATGTGAGGCAGCAGCGCTCGCGCATCGATGTAGACCGCGTGCCCGCCGGGTGGTTGGACGATCGGGACGTCCGCTCCGAGCAGACCGTTCCCGAGATACCTGATCGATGCAATCCGGTACTCGAGATAGTCCTCGTGGAGGACTTCTTGGAGACCGGTCGCGATCGCCTCGAGGTCACGGCCCGCCAGACCGCCATATGTCGGAAAACCTTCCGTCAAAATCAGCAGATCGCGCTCTTGCTGGGCCAAACGGTCGTCGTTCGTACACAGGAATCCGCCAATATTGGCCAGGCCATCTTTCTTGGCCGACATGGTGCAGCCGTCGGCAAGCGAGAACATCTCGCGCGCGATGTCTCGTACGGACTTCTCAGCGTATCCCGGCTCTCGTCTCTTGATGAAGTAGGCGTTCTCCGCAAAGCGACATGCATCGAGATAGAAAGGGATACTGTGCTGAGCGAGTATGTCGCGCGTTTCGCTCACGTTTGCCATCGACACGGGTTGCCCGCCACCAGAGTTATTCGTCACGGTGACCATACCGAGCGGAATCGTCCTGGCTCCGACGCGGGTGATCAGCTCGCGCAAGCCGTTCGTGTCGAGGTTCCCCTTGAACGGATGATGTTTCCCGGGGTGCAGCGTCTCCGGAATCGGTAAGTCGATCGCCTGGGCACCACGATACTCGATGTTGGCGCGCGTGGTGTCGAAGTGCGTGTTGTTCGGGACGACGTGCCCGGAATCGCACATCGTGGCAAATAAAATTCGCTCCGCAGCCCGTCCCTGATGAGTTGGGATCACGTGCTTGAAACCGAAGATGTCTCGAACCGTGTCGCGAAAGCTGTAGTAGCTTTGACTGCACGCGTAGGCCTCGTCACCGCGCATCATCCCGGCCCACTGCTCGGCGCTCATGGCGGATGTACCGCTGTCTGTGAGCAGGTCGATCAGAACGTCGCGAGAGTGGACGAAGAAGAGATTGCCGCCTGCTTGATCGAGGATACGCTCGCGTTCTTGCCGGGTGGTCATGCGGATCGGCTCGACCATCTTGATGCGGAACGGCTCGATGATCGGCATCGGCATCTCGAGATCTCCGCGTGGCTGGCTGGGAAAAACCCCATGGTATCCGATGTCGAAGCATCGGTAGACGCTCGCTCGACATCAGGGCCTCGAGCAGCGGGGCGCAAAGGGGGAGGCAGGGGACTCGGCCGCGGCCGGCGAGATCCTCAGCTAACTCGCTGACGAAACTTGGGCAGCCTGCTCGTTCCTGCCGGGGCGGGGGGGGGGGGGACAAGGGGCAGGGCGACCCGATGTGACCTGCTGTGACGATCGGATCCCGATCGCATCTCTTCCGTCGACAACGAGACGAGGAGGCGACGATGTTGATGGAGATCGTGTTCCCCGGCGACGACAGGGTCGAAGCGGTGGCCGATGGTCGCGTGATCGCCACCGACCAGCACGGCGCTGCGCCCTCTCCTTTCGAGCTGTTCCTGGCCTCGATCGGCACGTGCGCCGGTATCTACGTCGCCCGCTTTTGCCATCGCCGGGGATTGCCGACCGACCAGCTCCGTATCCGACAGCGAATGACGATGGACCCCGCGACCCGGATGATCGAGCGGGTCGAGCTGGAGTTCGACCTGCCGGACGATTTCCCGGACAAGTACCGCAGCGCCGTCGTGCGCGCCGCGGAGCAGTGCGCGGTCAAGAAGCACCTCGCGCGACCGCCCGAGATCGCGATCACGATCGCCGAGGCGTAACCCCGGGTCGTTCATGAGAGCTCTCAGCGAGGCCGCACAGCTGCCGCAGCAGCGGGCTTCATGAATGATGCGGGTGAGACGAAGCGGTCGGCCCAGGCGCTGGTTCGGCGAAGACGACGAGTCGGGACGAGGTCGCCTACGGCGGCAAAGGACGTGGAGGACAGGGATGGGCGTTGGCTCGGGTGACGGCGTCGGTTCGCTGACCGAGCACCCCCTCAGCCATCGGAACCGGCACGCCGGGCTGCTGTCCGTCCTCCATCTCGCGATAGCCCGTGACGAGATAGTAAACGAGCAGACCCGCTGGCGGAGCGAGCGGATCAGCTTGCGTCGTTTCTTCCAGGTCGCACCAGCGCGCCGCATCCGGCACAGAGTCGGGGGCCTGCGTGTACATGCCCGTCTGCAGAAACTGCTGCCAGTCGCCGCGATACAGGTTGAACCTGACGCGGTCGAGGGCGTCGTCCCAGGACAGCTCGCCGGCCGCGCTGATCCGAAGTGACAGGGGGTCGGGCCGGCGAGCGATCTCGAATCGGCTCGGGCTCACGACACTCGCTTGCGAGCTGCCGGTATCCAGGGTCAGGCGCAGATGACACGCGTCGGAGAATGCGGCTGGTACGATCCATTGGTGTCGGCCGCTGTTCGGCACGCTGGTGGCGATCGGCATCCACGAACCGGCCGGACCGCTCGTCGATAGCTCGAGGCTCACCGTCGCGGTCGAGCCGAGCGGCACCTCGGCAGCCCAGTCGATGAAAGCGGCCGATCCGGCGTGCAGGCGCCTTCCTGCGCCCGGCTGAACGATGCGAATCGACAGCTCTTGCGCCATGCTGGCTTCACGGTAGGCGTGCTTGATGTTGCGCGTGTCGAACAGACTCAGCTGTTTCGTATTGACGAGCACCATGTCGGCTCGGCCGTTGTGATCCACGTCGCCACCCACGCGAAAACAACGGCTACTACCCGGTGAGTCCGGCGTCGTGAAGTGCGCCAACGTCGACCAGCTCTGGCCGTGTCCGTCGCCCCCGTAGACGTAGACGTTCCCGCTGCCGAACGTAACCGCGTCGAGATGACCGTCACCGTTCATATCGTGCAGCTGCGTGTGCTGGCACTGGCCCGTTTGAGGTATCGTCGCCGATACGTCTTCCCAGGTCCCATCCCCACGAGACAACCAGACCTCGGCGTTTGCCTCCTCGCTGCAGAACGCGAGGTCGTCACGCCCGTCGTGGTCCACGTCTCCGAGACTGGGTCCGTCACGGGTGCCGAATGCCGGTAGCTCGGGCAGGTTCCCGTCGGCCACGGTGAAGAATCCTTCGCCGTCACCCAGCCAGACGGTTCCCTCCTGCTTGGCCGTGGCGATGTCAGCGTGTCCGTCGTTGTTCACATCACCAAAAACGAACACGTGATCCGAGTTGCCGCCGATGAAACCGAAGCTGCGTTTCCAGGACCCGTCGCCTTGATTGAGATAGACCTGAAGCCCGTCCGAGGCGCCGAATCCCATCGAGCCGATGTCTAGGTCACCGTCGCCGTCCAAGTCGGCGAAGTCGGTCGAGAACAGACCCCAGCT
>CP070706.1:2887985-2900409 GCA_020350085.1 Acidobacteriota bacterium | reverse complement strand
ATGCGCAGCGCTCGCGGAACGAGCGCCGAGCGGAACTTCCTCCGGTCGCGCAGATTGAACACTCCGGACAGGACTCGCAGACGCCCGCTGCCGTCCGTGCGGCCGACATACTCGATCGGCAGCGTCGGCAACGGATGCTCGTCGCGTGACCACGGATTCATCTCGGCACTGATGTCGGGGCCGATCGCAGAGACGGGAACCATGTAAGCGTCACGCCAGCTCTCCTCGTGCAGAAGAACCAGCCGGAGCGCGATAAACGCCGGAAAGGGATGAGGCAAGAAGCGGTAGCTCGCGTAGAGACGGGCACCCTGCTGGTCTTCGTTGACGGGATAAAAAGACGGATCGTGATAGCGGAAGACGCGCGCTCCGGCGACCGGCTCACCCGCAGGGCCGCGAAGCTCGAGGGAGGTCCTCACGCCCTGTCGCCGAAGCCACGAACGCGAGGGTTTCTCCGAGCCGCGCAGCCTCGAAGGATCGACGGCGACCAGCCGCTGCCCGTGCACGATCTCTGAGGGCGCGCGCTTCAGAGCACGCCGGGCGCGCTGCGAGGCTGTTCGCTGCGTGATCGGGACGCGGCCTGTCTCCTCGTCGGCTACGAGATCCGGCCGCTCGATGCCTCCGAATATCGGAAGATAACCGCCGAACTCGCCGTCGTAGACGATGCGAGGCGATCGAGCGGCCCCGCACAGCAGAACGACGAGCAGGCCGCAAAGCAGCTCCAGATGCCGCCCCCTGTACGATTTCGGCGCATTTCTCGGGCGCATGTCGAAGATCCTGCCCGATCACGCGACCGCTGCCAAGTCGAGGGATAGCTCAGCGTTCCAGCGCACCGAGGTAAAACAACCGACCCCAACCCAGAGTGAAGATCAGGCAGCCGTAGACAGCATGCTCGACACAGACGGGAAGCAAGGACCGCGTGCGACGATAGGTCGATGCAAACAACGCGCCGCCGGCCAGCGTGAGGGCGACTGCCACCCAGTTCTCGAACACGATGTGCATGAATCCGAACGCGACCGCGCTGGCCGCGACGAGATACCGGCGATCGGAGAACAGACTGCGGTAACGGTGGAACAGGAACGCGCGGAAGATGACTTCCTGCGGGAACACGCTCAGCAGCGGGTAGCCGACCATCACCGCGGCCCACAGCAGCGGGGCGCGGCGCGGAAAGTCGAACAATCGTTGCGGCTGCCACGAGAGAAGAATGCCAACAAGCAGCACCGTCACCACGACCATGCGCGGCAGCATGTCTCGCAGCGTGGCGGCGAGCTGACGCGTGCGGAAAAGTGAGCGTCGCTCGAACGCAGGGTCTCTGATGAGCAGCACGATGCAGAGCACGAAGATGATCAACAAGACGGGAATGGCTGGTATCGGTCGCGGGCGCAGCAGATAGACGACCGGCAGTCCGAAGAACAAACCGCCGAACTCGAGCCAGAGCAGGGCACGCACGTAGTTCGACTGACTCCGTAGTTTGATCACCAGGGCAAGCCGACAGCACGCGTGACGAAGCTTGCCAGCGGCGACATCTCCTCGAACGCATCCGCGACCCGGTCGATGAAACCGGGCCGGCAAGCATCACTCTCGGAGGCCTCCCTCACCGTCACGAGGTCCTTTCGCTTGAGATCTTCGGCGAACGGATGTTCCCGGTCAAAGGCCCGCGGAACGGTTTTCAGCGACTCGCCGCTGAGCCGGAAGCCTCGCCCGTCGAGAGTCCGCCGTACGCGCCGCCAGACCGCGGGCTTGGCCACGAGTGCCTCACGAATCGCCGCCAGTGCCTCGCGGTTCGGGCGCCAGATGCCACGTGCGACGAACACCTGGCCCGGTGCGAGATGGATGTAGAAGCCAGGGGCGTGAACGTCGCGGCTGGCGCTCGCATGCCGGAACTGAATGCCGGCGTGTGTCTTGAAGGGTGACTTGTCACGCGAAAAGCGCGTTTCCCGCTGGATCCGAAACAGCGAGCCGCCCACGGGACGCGGGGCGGCGCGAAAGTGCCGGCTGACTGCCGCCAATCGCGGGCCGAACTCCTCGATAAAGGCCAGCAAGGGGTCGCGAACGACCGTCTCATAGCGGGCTTTGTGCTGCTGGAACCAATCTCGGCTGTTGTGGGCAGCCAGCTCGACGAAAAAAGTGAACAGTTCCGGTAAAAAGTGACCAGCCGGCACGGGCCGATGGTAGCACCAGCGGGCCGGACCGGCGGACAACGCGAGGGGCAGGCGGTGCTCCCGCCGAGCGTTGCGCCGGCTCGAGAGCGGCCCCAGCCTGTCGGTGAATTCTCGCGGCTCGCCGCCATGCGAGGAGTTCATGCACGTCCGCTGTCCGCGGTGCCGCGCCAGCCAGTGGCACGACAGCAAGACGGTCGTCGCGGGAGCCGTGTTGTCCTGCGACGCGTGCGGGAGAGATTCCGTCGTCGCGGCGGAACCGAGTTCCGATCCGCGGGAAAACCACAGAGGCGCGCTCGAGTTCGCCGAGCAGAACAGCATCGACCTTCCCAGCGCGAACTCCGTCCTGCCAGGTCTGATGACACTCGAGCAAGTGCAATGCGGCGGACCCACCCCACCCGATGAGCGACTTTCCGGAGCGCGGCCGCAAGCAACGGAAGCTGCCGCCCTGCTCGATAATCAGCCTGGCGTCCCGACTCGGGCTGAGCCAGGCAGAGGCCCCAGCGCCGAAACGCAGGTGCCCACGACGCGCGGACCACCATCCCGCCGTGCCGGGTCCATGGCGCCCCGGCGGTCGGATGCCACGCTCCGGGTCGAGCAACTCGCTTCCCGACACAGGCTTCCGATCGATCTCGCGCTCGAGGTGACCACCGGAGAGCTGAGCTTCCAGGCAGCGATGCTGCTCAAGCCGACGACATCGGAGCCGACCCGCTCCGAGACACATCCGGACGAGGAGGCGATCGACCGGCCGGAGACGAAAACCTTGCTCATCGGCGCCGCGGCCGGGGCGCTCGCTCTGGCGATCCTCGCCAGCGGTCTCCTGCGCTCGTCCGCGGAGGGTTCCACCGATCCTCGGGCCGGGATCGAGATGCCCGAGCTGACCGACATTCGGCGCGACGAGGCCGGGAACACGGCCGAGGTCGCGGGGCCGAACCCGCAGAGCGTGCTGATCGCTTACTGTCGCGCCGATGCCGTCGCCGGGCGGCTCGCGCCCCTCGAGCTGCTGCTCGAGAGCCCGCCCTCCCCAGGCGTGCGGCTAGGGGTGTTCCGCCACGGCGGCGACAAGAACCGCCGCTACCTGATCCGCATCGAGCGGCGGGCAGACGGCGTCCAGTGGGCAGCGGGCGACGGCAGGGCCCGCATCGAGCCCGTTCTGGCTCCCGAGATCCCCCGGGGGTACCGAGGATGCCGATCGGCGCCCTCGAGCGCGACGGCTGAGGGGCCTCGATCGCGGCTCAAGTTCGCCCCTCCGGGGCCGAATCGACGCCAAAGGGGCTTGGGGCCGTTCCTCGTGACCGGGCCGGTATGTGGCCACGTGTGGAGCGGGAGGTCGCAGCTGCCGGTGCTCCAGGAGCGGAGCGGGTGCCGACGAGCGTCGCTAATCCGACCCAAACACGAGCCCTTCTGGTGCTCGGGGACAGCTCAAATTTGCTGAACACGCCGAGCGAGAAGCTGCCTGCCGCGGTGGAGTGGGCGCTTCGCTCCGCAGCGGACAAACAGGCCGCGGCCGAGATCCTCGGAACCGAGGCCGATCAACCTGATCGTGACGGATCTGCGCGGCGGTGCGGACAGCGGGGAGACGATCGGGCAGCTCGGCCGGTTGTTTCCCGACATTCCGCTGCTCGCGTTTGTGGGCACGCCCCCGCAGGCGGAGGCGAGCCGCGCAACCACCGACAGCAGTGGCGTGAGCAGGGGTAAAGCGGTCCTCGCCGGCAGCGATGATTGAGCGATCATCGACGCCATCGGCGAAGTGTTGGGCCTGAGCGACTCCGAAGAGGCCGCGCTGCTCGCCTACACGGGACTCACTGCGGCTTCCCTGGATCGTGCGCGCCGTGTGAAGAAACGCATGCAGACCCCCAAGCCGCTGGGCGAGGTGCTGGTTGAGTTGGGTGAGCTCTCGCAAGAACTCTACGAGCACGCCGTTCGCGAGCGTCGAGCGAAGATGAGTCTGATCGAGATCTTGCGCGAGGACGGCCGCCTCGGGCAACAGGAGCTTGACAGCTATCGGAAAGCTCGGCAGGCCTCGCCGAATACGACCGATTGGATGGTGCTCGTCGATAGCGGACTGATTACCGAGGAGCACTTTCTACGCGCGCGTTGCGCGCAGAAAGAGATCGACTACGTCGAACCGGAAATCGGTGCCATAGAGGCCACTCTACTCAGCCGCACATCATTCGAGTACCTGCTCCGGCTGGCCGTGCTACCGGTCCGTTTTTCTGAGGGCAAGCTGCTCGTCATGATGGCCGATCCGCTCGAGCGGCAGCACGCCGCCGAGCTGGAGCGCATATTCGGCATGCCGCTGGAGATCGCCTGCTGCACGCGGGAGCGAAGCCAAGAGGTTCTGCGTACTCTCGAGCGCATCAGCGCTGGCAAGGCCGGATCATCGAGCGACGCGGATCTTGCGCTTCAATACCGCGAGCTCGAGGCTCTCGACGATCAGGAGGAAACCGTTGAAGAGGCGGTCCAGGTCGTCGACTACTTGCTGTCTCGCGCGATCGAGCTAGGGGCAAGTGATCTGCACATCGAGCCGCAAAAAGACCAGATTCGGGTCCGAGTACGGCTCGATGGCGTTCTGCTTCATTTGACGGATCTCACCGCCGACTTTGCTCTTCGCGTCGTCTCGCGAGTCAAAGTGCTTTCGGGTGCTGACATCGCAGAGAAGCGGCTTCATCAAGGCGGAGCTCGGAGAAGAAGCGTTGCTCGCGTGAAAGCTTCCCGGAAGTCTCGCCCAGATCTCTCGTTAGTACGAGGAGCCGATCGGAGGCGACGAGGACGCACTCCTGCTGTGTGTGCAGGGGGCGAATCTCGTCGCTCGCAAGCTCGGCTTTCATCCGGAGCCGGACCCTGAACTCCCGCTGGTTCAGGAGCCGGCGATAGATGCCCTCGGTCTGGGAGACGTCGTGCTGGCTACGATGATGGTCGATCTCGAAGACGAGCTCGAGAGCAAGCACAAGCCGCTCGCCGTCGGCTGACTGCTGCCCGAAATGAGCGGCGTCCGCGACGGTACGCCGGCAGTCAGCTCGACAGCAGCTCGCGCAGCTTGTCCCGTACTTTCTCGGCGTGTCCCGCGGCGCGGACGTTGGTCCAATGGTGGGCTACCTTTCCGGACGGATCGACGATGACCGTCGAGCGGATCACGCCCCGTACGGTCTTGCCGTACATCTTCTTCTCGCCGAAGGCGCCGTATTTCTCCATCGCGCCGCGGCCGGGGTCGCTCAGCAGAATCAGCCGCAGCCCGTACTTACGGATGAACTTCTTGTGGCTCTCCGGCGAGTCGGGGCTGCAGCCCAGAATGACCGCATCGAGCTTTTCGAACTGGCGGATGCCATCGGAAAACTCACAGGCTTCCTTGGTGCACCCGGGCGTGTCGTCCTTGGGGTAGAAGTAGAGCACGACCCAGCGGTCCTTGAAATCAGACAGCTTAACCTTTTGTCCATCCTGGTCGACGAGCGTGAACGCGGGTGCCTTCTTGCCGACTTCGATCCCCGAGTGTGCCATGGCTTTCTCCTGAGCGTGAACCGACCGGGATAGCCCCGGGTGGAATCAACGATAAGCTCGCAACGGCGCGTGCGAGCGCGTCGAGCGGGCTCTTTGTCACCCACGGCGAGTCAGACGGCGCGGCCGGCCAGTGGCTCGGTTCGTAAGGCCTCGCGCACCGGCTTCAAGAGCCGATGGCACCACAAGGCGAGCGCGGCGCCGACCGCGAGCAGCAGCGCGCCCGTCGCCTGGTGTCCGGTGGCGATCAGCACTTCGTACCATGGTGCTGGAACGTCGACCGACCGCACCTGGGTCACGGCGAGAGCAACGAATCCGAGCACCAGCTGAACGCCGATCAGTCCCAGCAGCAGCAACGCGAGCCGGCCGAGTGCTCGCTGCGACGGGTACAGACCCCACACGCGCGCACCGAGTGCCACGGCCATCACCGCCACGATCGCCGCGGCCGTGATGTGAGCCAGCACGCCGACCCCGCGATGCCTCAGCAGCGCGCCGAGCACGAGCTGCAAGCACAGCACAGCGACGAACGACACCGAGAGCGCTCGATCGATTCCCGCCGACGCCGCGTGCACCGGGCTGCTCGCTCGGCGCCAGTTCCGCGAGCTGGCGACCGCCAGCACCACCATCAGGGCGAAGAACAGCTGTCCCGTCACGCCGTGTACGATCGCGAGAGCCAGGTTCGGCGCCAGTTCCTCCGGTGAGCTGCTGAGCGTGAAGCCCCCGGTCACTCGGAGTCCACCCATCACGCCCTGCACGATCACGAGCAGGCCGGCAAGCGCTGCCAGGCTGCGAATCGAACTCCGGCGGTCCGTGCTCCACAGCAAGGCACCCAACGCCAGCGTGTTCAGGCCGACGAGCGTGCCGAACAGCCGATGGGCATGCTCGAAGTAGATCCCCCCGCTCATCCGTGAAAGCGGGTACAGAAACATGCCGTAGCCAAACGAGTTCGGCCAGTCGGGCACAGCCAGACCGGCGTCGTGGCTCGTCACCAGACCGCCGGCGATCAGCAGTAAGAACGTCGCCGCTGCTGCCACGCCAGCGAACGCGCCGGTCCAGTCAAACGGCGCGACGCGTGACGTTGGCATTTGGCGACCCAGCCACGCGCCCAGTGCCCCGCAGACAGCTCCGAGCAGCAGCGCTCCGAACACCCACGCCGCGAGTCCGACCGCGCCCGACGCTTGCTCGCGGTCCGCGAGCAGGCTCCCCAAGATGAGCAGATTGAGCGCAGCGGTCAGCGTTCCTGAGCATGCCCCGGCCCAGGGGCCCTGATGCCCGTAGCGGCCGAGGACGAATCCTCCGGCCAGCATCACGATCAGCATCAGCATCAGCACGATCGGGCTCGGGATCAGCGCTGGCGGCATGCGGCACACATAGCCGACGGCCCACATCGCGACGGCCGTTCCGAAGCCAGTCGCGAGGAGGGCCCCTCGCTCAGTCGGTTGGACGGGGGTAGGTCTGCATCGCATCATCCCGCCTCTCTCGTGTCGAGATCAATCCGAATCGCGCCAGCGCGTGAGAAACACGTTCGTCTCTCGCGGCTTGCTGTTGTGACGGTTGGAGCAGAAAACGAACCACTCGCCATTCGGAGAAAACATCGGGAATCCGTCGAATCCTTCGCTGTACGTGATCTGCTCGAGCCCTTCGCCGTCGAGTCCGACCATGAAGAGATCGAACTCTCGCCGATTGGGATCGTGGTGATTCGACGAGAAGATGATCTTCTCGCCCGAGGGGTGAAAGAACGGCGCGAACGATGCCCCGGGCAAATCCGTCACCTGGCGCTTGCCAGAGCCGTCCGCGTTCATGACCCAGACATCCAACATATTGGGTCTGACGAGGCCCTCGGCGAGAAGAGACTCGTACTCCTTCACCTCTTCCGGATCGGACGGATGACGGGCACGATAGACGATCTTCTTTCCGTCGGGCGAAAAGAAAGGACCGCCATCGTAGCCGAGTTCGTCTGTCAACCGCGTCACGTCGCTTCCGTCGAGGTTCATCGAGTAGATATCGAGATCTCCATCACGTGTGGAGGTGAAAACGATGCGGTCTCCCAACGGCGAAACCGTCGCCTCAGCGTCGTAGCCGTGTGAATCGGTCAGCTGGACCGGCTGCGTCGGGTCATCGACACTCGCGCGAAAGACCTCGTAGGAGTCGTACACCGCCCATGCGTAGCCTCGGCTGCGATCGGCTGGCGGAGGGCAGGCCGTGTCACCCAGATGCGTCGAGGAGTAGACGATCTCCCGATCACCAGGCAGGAAATAACCGCAAGTCGTTCGGCCCAGCCCCGTCGAGACAAGCCGCAGCTCCGCGGTTGGCGGATCGAGAATCATGATCTGATCGCATTCATACGGAGGTCGCGTCGTCTGGAACACCAGCCGCGAGCTGTCGAACGAAAAGTAAGCCTCGGCGTTGTCCCCGCCGTCGGTCAGCATACTCAGCTCGGAGAAGTGCTTCTCTTGGGGCTCCGGATCGTAGCTTCGTGGAAGGGACTCTCGAGCGTCGGTCGTCTCCGCGGGCTCGCCAGGATGGTGTTCCTGCTTGCCGCAGCCCGCCGATAGCACTGCGGCGACGATCAACAGCGCGGCGAGCGCTGCCAGTGAGGGGTGGCGCCGATTCAGCATGATCTGAGCTCCTCGAGCGAGATTCGGGCGAGATGCAGGCGAGATACGGCGTACGTCGTCCGAGTCGCCCGCGCAGCGCATGGGAAGTCGAAACTTTACCTATCAGGAGGGTGAGGCCGCAACAGGAGAATCCGGCTCAGCCCGCGCGATTTCCTGGACCGATCCACGCTGGGTAGAGTTCAGGACGGCGATCCCGCAGAAACAGGCGGCGCGCGTGCGACGAAGCAACCGCACCAAGGTCGATGTTGGCGAGCAGAATCCGTTCCATCCCGCGGTCGGCACGCGCCACGAGGCGCCCATCAGGCGCGCAGACAAACGACTCACCGGCAAACTCCAGGCGTGGTTCCCTTCCTACCCGATTGCAGAGAGCGACGAAATACCCATTCTGAAACGCTGCCACGCGCATTTCAGCCTCGTAGAGTCCCTCGGGCCACTCGTCGACGGTGCCCGCCTGCGGGACGATGACCAGCTCCGCGCCGCCAAGCGCGAGCGCACGCATGTACTCGGGGTAGTGCCGGTCATAGCAGATCGCCACACCGACGCGCCCGACGGCGGTCTCGTAGACGGGTGCTCCGGAGTCGCCCGGTTCGTAATAGTCTCGCTCGTGGAAACCCTCATAGTCCGTGATGTGGACCATTCGCGTCTTGCCGAGGATCTCGCCGCCAGCGTCGATCACAGGTGAGCAGTCGAAGCGGCGCCCGCGATCTTCTTCGTAAAGATTGATCACGACGACGATGCCGAGCCGCTTCGCGGCTCGGGAGAACGCTTCGGTCGTCGGTCCCGGTATCGGCTCGGCGAGTGCACTCGTGCTTTGCGCCGCGGGGCGTTGCGGATAGAACGGTTCGAACGCCAGCTCTGCAAAGCAGACCAGACGGGCCCCTCGCGAGGCCGCCTGCTCAAGCGCTGCCAGCCCGCGACGTACGTTTTCTTGCTTGTTGTCGGTGGCATGTTGTTGGATGAGCGCGATGCGCATGGGGAGCATCTCCTCGCCATCCGGCGGACAGCCTGTCGCGACAGGGGTGGTCCTGTCAGTCTCGCGCCTAGCGCGTGAAGCATCCGGTGCTGCGCGCCGGCCGGCCAACGCGAGCCTCGTGGCCACACGGTCGGTCGACCGACAGAAAAGAGCCTCTCGGCCGGGTGTCTAGTAGTCCTGTCAGACTCGCGCGCGGCGTGAGAAGTATTCGGTGCTGCGCAACGGCCTGACAGGGCAAGCCCTGTCGCCACAAGGGTTTGGCCGGGCAGGCCCTGTCGCGGCAGTCAGGGGCACGGGGGAGGTATACGAGGGGTCTCGTTGCTGTCCTCGCCAGCGTCTGACTCTCCGCACACATTCTCGCCAGTGACGACGTAGTGCAGGCCCCTGTTCGGCAACGGCTCGTCCGGATCGTCGTAGAAGTCGTTCGTCAGAGCGCTTGCCTCGCACGCGGCATCGTCGTTGAATCCTGGATGGAGCGTACCGCGGTACACGTTCGAGACCTCACTCTGGCCATCGGGCGTCCATGTGATCCGCACGTTGCTGCCTTCGGCCCAGGAGACGTTCGACGCGCGGCCGGCCACCTGCGAGACGGAGCCGTTGAAGGGCGCGCAATCCTGCCCATCAGCGACGCCATCGTTGTCGTCGTCGGGATCGCACACGTCGCCGTCGCCATCCGTATCGAAGTCGGCCTGATCCGGGTTCGAGTCGGAGGCACAGTTGTCGCACGCCGTTCCGACGTCATCAGAATCTCCGTCCGTTTGATCACTGTTCGGTGTCGTCGGGCAGTTGTCGATCAGGCCGTGGACCTCGTCACCGTCAGTGTCGGTACATGCACCGATGTCCGTTGGCGTGATTCCGGCAGAGAACGACGGAGAGTGATACGAGTTGCATTCGTACTGTGCCAGACCGTTGTTCGTGCCGAAGTTCGTCCCGTGCATGATCCGCCGGCTGTCTGAGACGTGACCCAGGCCGGTGTTGTGCCCGTACTCGTGAATCCAGGTGATCGCCTCGCTGCTCAGGCCTCCCAAACGGACCACCGCGATACCGTTGCCTGGGGTCCAGGCGCAGCCGATGATGTTGAATCCCGGCCCGCCGCAGTGGTTGATGGCGCGCACCACTTTGACGCGCGCTGTGGAATCGTTCAAAACCGAGGTCGTTTCCGAGCTGGTATCCAGTGAGTCACGCCCGTCACCCGGGCTGCCGAAAGTGCGCGCGTTACTCGCTCGCGTCACCGTGATGCAGCAAGACACATCGCCGCCGTAGTCGGCACGGCCGGCGCGCAGTGACGCGTTGTCGAGGACGTCATCGAGTCTCGCATTGGTCATCTTGTTCGACAAGTCGACGTGATTCGCGTACGTCAGCCCGGAGCGGTGCACACGCGAGTTGGTGTCGAACGCGTCGATCTCAGCAGGGCCGACGGCACCCGTGCCAGGATCGATCACGCCCCAATCGGGAAGGGAAGGGTCATCGGGTGACGTTCCCAAAGCCTCTTCAGAACGTTGAGCTTCGTCGAACAGCTCGTCCCAAAGCTCGAGGCTCTCGCGCGCGGCGCGAAAGAGATCACGGCCCGCGGCCTGCGGCGTCATTCTCTCGTAGGCGATGTCGATCAGCCGATCGCGGGCCTTGGGGGCACCACTGAAGGCGAGACCTCTCAAGGCCATCTCCAACAGATCGGCTCGGAGTTGATCCGGTTCATCACCGCGCCGCGCCGTGCGAGCGAGAACACCACCGTCCGATCCCGGGGCCGTCATTTCCAACAACAGCGAGAGCGCCTCTTCGTCACCACGCGCCGCGATCTTTCCCAGCACCTGCGGCGCGAGCAGCAGCGCGCGATCTTCCTCAGGTAGACGAACGTCCCCCGGTGGATCGTCGAGAAACGCCATGATCGCCGCACGCGCCTGCGGCCCGCCGAGGTGAGCGAGAAACCCGAGCACGTTGTCGCGACGCGGAAACTCCGGGGTGGCTAGCAAGCTGACGAGGCGCTCGACACCCGCGGGCCCGATCTCATGCTGGGCGATCTGTTCGGTGATGCCATGGATATAGGTGACCATCAACGCACGGTCGACGGCATCGTCCGCGGCCCAAGCAGCCGAAGCGGGCAACAGACCCAGACTGGTCACCAAGCCCCACCGCATCCCCCGGAGCACTCGTGAGCCCCTCGCGCGCAGATGACGAACTTTCATCGGCTCCATCGCCCGAAGCCTCCTCTCAGCGAACACCCGACCCGCTGCTGTTTTACTTCCCCCGTCGCAGATTCGCTAAGAGGGATCACGGAGTGCGAAAGTGAGGCGAAAACAGATCAGCGCCGCCAGAAGCCCGGAAGCAGCAGCAGGACAACGGTGTAGACCTCGAGCCGACCGCAGAGCATCAGCGCCGTCAGCGCCCACTTCGCGTAGCCTGGCAGCCAGCCGAAGTTGTCGGACGGGCCGACGTCGCCGAGTCCCGGTCCGACGTTGCCGATCGCCGTCAGCGACGCGCTCCACGCCGTGACGAGGTCGGCACCCGCCACGTTGATCACCAGCATCCCGATCAGAGCGATGAGGAAGTAGACCGCGAAGAAACCCCAGATCCCGTCAAGCACGTCGAACGGCACTCGCTGGCCGCGGTACGTCACCGGCGTCAGCGCGTGGGGGTGCAGCATCTGGCGGAAGCTCATCCTGATCGCGCGAAACGCGATCAGAGTGCGGAGAGTCTTGACTCCGCCACCGGTCGAGCCGGCCATGCCGCCAAAAATCAGCAGCGGGATCAGCAGTCCATGCAGCACGATCGGCCATTGCTCGAAATCGACCGTGCCGTAGCCTGTCGTCGTGACCAGCGAGATGACCGTGAAGAGAGCGTCCTCGACCGAGGAGCCCAGCGTCTGACCCGCCCCGATCAGCACGAGAGCGATCGGCGCCGCAAACAAGAGCAGCAGCGAAAGGAACCAGCGCAGCTCGCCGTCGCGCGCCACGTCGCGCCATCGACCCCGCAGCAGCCTGAAATGCAGCACGAAGTTCGTCCCGGCACAGAGCATGAAGAACATGATCACGCCGCGCAGATAGGCACTGTCGTAGGCGCCGATCGACGCGTTGCGCGGCGAGAACCCTCCCGTCGCCAGCGTCGTCAGCGAATGATCGATCGCCTCCAGCCACGGCATGCCGCCGAAGAGCAGCAGCAGCGCCTCGAGCGAGGTCAGTCCGACG
>CP070706.1:2871499-2887885 GCA_020350085.1 Acidobacteriota bacterium | reverse complement strand
GATCGAAAAACAGCGGGTCGCGCGTGGCGGCATAGCCCAGCTGCGCGAGCCTGATCGAGGCCGCCTGCACGACCGGTCCGAGAATGTGAGCCGACTCGCGCGGGAGCCGCACATCATCTCCTTGACCCGAGTCGTTCGTGAAGCCCTCGATCGACGCTCCTGCGGGGCTGCACGGCCGGGACGCCGAAGCTTACCCGAACGGCTCCGCGGCGGCCGTGCGATCATGACGGGCTGACGAGAGATGCCACGACCGATCGCCAATCCGCCCAACCCCTGGAGCTCGCAGCACGTCGAGTATCTCGGCGAGCCGCCCGCGGCCGCGCTCGAAGTCTACGAAGAGCGGGCGCGCTCACTGCTGGTTCATAACGAGAGTCCCGACCTCGCACTGCGCTGGAGCGCGAATCCGTACCGCGGCTGCTATCACGCCTGCGCGTACTGCTACGCGCGGCGCTCGCACCAGTACCTCGGCCTCGGCGCCGGCACCGACTTCGAGCGGCGCATCGTCGTCAAGGTCAACGCCGTCGAGCGGCTCCGCGCCGAGCTCGGCCGACCGAGTTGGCAGCGCGAGCCGATTCTGTTGTCGGGAAATACGGACCCGTACCAACCGCTCGAGGCCTGCTACAGGCTCACGCGCGGCTGTCTCGAGATGTGCTTGGAACGCGAGAACCCCGTGGGCGTCATCACCAAGGGCTCGCTCGTCCGCCGCGATGCGGACGTGCTGGCGCGGCTGGCGCGCAAAGGGCTGGCCCGCGTTTACATCAGCATCCCGTTCGCTGACGACGCGCTGGCGCGCTTGATCGAGCCGTCGGCAAGCAAGCCGTCCCAACGACTCGAAACGCTGCGGCTGCTGCGCGATGCCGGGATCCCGCTCGGCGTGTCGCTGGCGCCGGTCATTCCCGGCCTGAACGACAGCGACATGCCCGAGATCCTGGCTCGCGCGCGCGAGGCCGGCGCCGAGCGCGCCTTCATGACGCTCGTGCGGCTGACGAGCGAAGTCGCGGCCGTGTTCACCGAGCGGCTCGAAGAAGCGTTGCCCCTCAGAGCGAAGAAGGTGCTCGCGGCTATTCGCGAGCTGCGCGGAGGGCGGCTCAACGACTCCCGCTTCGGGCACCGGATGCGCGGGGAGGGACCGCGCTGGGAGATGATCCACCGCATGTTCGAGCTGCACACCCAGCGGCTCGGCTACGAACCTGCCGACGGCGCCGACGTCGAGCCTCCCCCCCAGCGCCAGCCCTCGCTGTTCGGCTGACGCCCCTGTCCCGCCCCCGCCGCCGCAAGGCTATCAGCCCCCTTGCTCTTCATCGCCGGGACCGCGGGCAGGCCGCGGGCGATACAGGATGCCCGTGCGTCCGATCACGCCGACGAGCTCGGCATCGAGCGCTGCGGCGAGCTGCTCGAGCGCCTGCTTGGGGGCCAGCGGGCAAGAACGGCCGACGGCGACTTTGATCGTCTCGCGCGCCGCCAGCGCGTCGTCGGCCGATGAGCGGACGCCTTCGTCGAGACCCGCCTTGCCGATCTGCACGACGGCGCGCTCGTGATGGATGGACGCCCGAAGCGCGCGCCGCTGCTTGCCGGTGGCGGTGTGGCGCCCTCGCATCTCAACCCCGCTCCGCAGACGGTGACCGCTGCCGAGCCCCTGCGTTTCGCTCGTCCCGCGGCGTGCGCTGCAGCTCCGCGAGAAACGCGTACTTGAAAAACGTGCCCGCTGCGATCACCCCCGAAACGACCAGTCCGGCAAGCCCGTCGAGAAAACCGCGCTTGAGCACGTATCGCTGCCCGAACGCAGCCAGCGGCCGCACGATCAGCTGGTAGGCGCGGAAGCGGCGGCCCCTGCGGTGCATCTGCTCGGCCGACAAGCGCG
This sequence comes from Acidobacteriota bacterium, assembly GCA_020350085.1. GTDB lineage: Bacteria > Acidobacteriota > Polarisedimenticolia > J045 > J045. The sequence goes on along the minus strand of CP070706.1, from coordinate 2,886,024 downwards.
CGTAGTGGATCGTCCGTCGCAGGTGATCGTCGAGATCGCGAAAAGAATCGTGCAGCAGCTTTCCCGGCAGCCGACCGACCGGACCGTCCACCTCCAGCCGCTCGTGCACGAGCGCGTCGTTGAAGCGCCCCGCACCGCGCCTGACGACACGGACGATCCAATCCGGCGACCAGACGTGGCGCATGTAGCGACCGTGATACGACGTCAGCCGATCGACGGCGAAGCCACCATACGGAGACTCGTGCGGGTCCGGCAGCGCGGCCAGCGCGCGCCGGAGCTGCTCGTCCGGTCGCTCATCGGCGTCGAGCGAGAAGATCCAATCGCCCCGGCAAAGCTCGAGCGCGCGCTGCTTCTGGCGCGCAAACCCCGGCCAGTCGGTGACGACGACGCGGGCGCCCGACTGGCGAGCGATCTCGGTCGTGCCGTCGGTCGAACCGCTGTCGACGATGACGATCTCACCGGCCAGCGCGCGCACACTGTCGATCAGAGCCGGCAAGCGTCCGGCTTCGTTGTGCGTGATCACCGCGACGCTCAGGCGCGGGCGACTCTCTGACTCGACACGCGGTGATGCGGTCATCGCCGTTCACGATAACCCGGATTGTCCGTACGGCGACGAACGCCGCGCTGGCCCCGCCGCGCGACAGCCTGGCGCGGGATCGGCCAGACCCGTCCGGTCGAACTGGCCGATCCCCGGAGGCCGACACCCGCAAAGCGCCGGTTTTTCGGTGATTTGGCGCTGGCACTCGGCTTGCTTTACCACGCCGTGGGGAGTGCGCTGAACGGAACAGCTCCTAAGGAGCCTGCCATGTGGCGAACCTCACGCTTCATCCGCCTCGTCGTCCCGATCGCGATGCTGGCGTCGATCTGGGGCCTACCGAGTTCTGCCGTCGAGCTGATGGGTGGCTCAGGCGTATCACCCGCCGCCGCCGCGCGGGCTCGAGCCGCCATGATGGAGCGCTCCGCGCCCGATCTGCAGGCTGCCGTCGCCGCATCGACCGCCTCGGAACAAGCGGCGCTGCGGGTGATCGTGCGGACGAAGCCCGGCAAGCCGCCGGCGGCGCTCGACGGCGTGTCGCGAGCGCAGCTGCTCGCGGACCACGCCAGCTTTGGGCTCGCCGTGTTCGAGCTGAGCGGAGCCGAGCACCAGCTCGCGCTCGAGGAGTTGCTGCTCTCCGACGACGTCCAGTACGTGGTGCCCAATCGAGAGCTGTTCGGCACGGCAACGTTCAACGTGGACGGCAGCGGGGGCCACGATCCGATCGCCATGGCACTCGACGGGCTCGAGCGCTCCGATAGCCACGTGCGCGAGACTTCGGGCGTTTCGGCTCTGTACGAACACGCCGGCCTGAGCGGTGAGGGCGTGACGATCGCGGTGATCGACTCCGGCATCTACGAGCACCCGGACCTCGCGGCGGCCCACGGCACTCGCGTTCGGATGCACGTCGATTTCAGCCACGCCGTGCCCGCCGTCCAGCACGATCCTTACGGTCACGGCACGCACGTGGCGGGATTGATCGCCGGAAACGGCAGCGGCTCGCTCGCGTACCGCCGGCCGCTGACCGGCATCGCGCCGGGGGCCGAGCTGATCGACGTGCGCGTGCTGGACGAGCAAGGCGGCGGGCAGCTCGACAGTCTGCTGGCCGCGCTCGATTGGGTGCTGGCCAACGCGCAGCGCTATTCGATCCGCGTCGTCAACTTGTCGATCGGCGCGGCACCGTACGAGTCCCATGAGACCGATCCGCTGTGTCAGGCGGTCGGTGCGCTCGTCGATGCGGGCATCGTCGTCGTCACCTCGGCGGGCAACTTCGGCAAGGACGCCGAAGGCACGAAGATCTACGGCGGCATCACCTCGCCGGCCAACTCACCGAGGGTGATCACCGTCGGCGCGGCCAACACGTTTCAGACCGACGAGCGCTCCGACGACGGCGTGACGACCTTCTCGTCTCGGGGACCGACGCGCTCGTATCGCGAGACCGACAGCGACGGCGACGGCACGATGTCAGACGACGAGCGCCGCTACGATCACCTGATGAAGCCCGACCTGGTCGCCGCCGGCAATCGCCTGCTCTCGACGCTGTCGCCCGGCTCGCTGCTGGCGGCCCAGCACCCCGAGCTGGTGCTCGGCACGGACTACATGGAGATGTCGGGCACGTCGATGGCCGCTCCGCTCGTTTCGGGCATCGCGGCGCTGATGCTCGAAGCGCGGCCCGATCTGACACCTTCGGCCGTCAAGGCCGTGCTGATGTCGACCTCGCAGCGGCTCGCCGACTTCGGTCTGCTCGAGCAGGGAGCCGGCTTGGTCAACGCCCTCGCGGCAAGCTCGTTCGCCGCGCAGATCGTCGCCCAACCCGGTCTGCTCGGCGATGGTGACGTCGCGACCCCGGGCCTGCGACTGCACGATGGGCCGCTGACCAACGTGATCGCCGAAGAGACGATCCCGTTCGAGTATCGGGTGGTTTACGTCGAGGGCTGGTACTTCGGCGAGACGATGTACAAGGTCGCCGGGATCCGCTGGGGCGATGGTCAGCCCGGCACTGAGGGCGTGCTGTGGACCGATGGGGTGCTCTACGCGGACGGCGTCGTCTGGGCTGACGGCGCGGTGAGCGGTGACGGCCTCGTCCTTGCCGACGGCGTGCTGTGGGCGGACGCGGCGTTTGGACCGATCGATCTTCTCGATGAAGCCGGCCGGCTGGGGCCCGACGGCGTGCTGTGGGCCGACGGCGTCGTCTGGGCCGACGGTGTCGTCTGGGCCGACGGTGTCGTCTGGGCCGACGGCGTGCTGTGGGCCGATGGCTACTTGATGCCCGACGGCGTGCTGTGGGCCGACGGTGTGCTGTGGGCCGACGGCGTGCTGTGGGCCGATGGCGTCGTGTGGGCCGACGGCGTCGTCTGGGCCGACGGCGTCGTCTGGGCCGACAGCATCATCAGCGGAGACGATTAGACGAGACCTCTCTCCTCCTCAGCTTCATTCCCGCGTGGCGCAGCGGCGGGAAGCGGACCGACGACAGGCCCCGCTTCCCGCCGCGTCTTTTCTGCCGACGGACTTCTCAACGCAGGCGGTCCCTCAGCGCGAGGCCGGGCCGGAAGCGCGCGACGCGCATCGAAGGCACCACGCGCGGCGTGCCGTCGCGCGGGTCGATCACGCGGCGTTCGCCGCGCTCGCTCGCGAAAAACGTGCCGAAGCCGGACACCATGACCCGCTCGCCGCGATCGAGCGCATCGACGATCAGCCCCTCGCCCGGAACCGTCGAGAACAGCACCTGCAGCACGCGCCGCGATTCCGGCAGACTGAGCCCGGCACGCGCGGCGAGCCGCTCGGTGAGCTGGCTGCGGTTCATCGATCGATCCTCCACGACCGGCCCGCACCGACGAGGCTCGTGCGGCCGGCCAGTGGTTGATACGATCACCAGCCCACAAGGGGAAGCGAGCAGCCGGACCCAGCGGCCGCTGAAGATGCGCCGATGAGAGAAGATCGGCACGGCGGATGATGGGCCCCGCCGAGACCCGGCCGGCGCCGGCAAGGAGCACGATCGTGGAACACAAGGTCGTCGCGCACACTCTCGATGGTCGCATCCTGAAGGGGATCACCCACGACTTCGACCCGGGCCGCGAGAGATTCCACATTCTTCCAACCGAAGGCGGAGGCGTGCCGATCGGGCTGCGCGTCGAGCAGCTCAAGGCGCTGTTTTACGTCAAGGACTATCTCGGCAATCGCGAATACGATCCGCCGCCCGGCTTCGGAACCGCCCCGTCTCGCGGCCGGCGTTGCGTCGTGACGTTCATCGACGGAGAGGTCATCTTCGGCACGTCGCCCGATTACGTTCAAGGCGCGACCGGCTTCACGCTCTTTCCTTCGGACACCGCGGACAACAACGTGCGGATCTTCGTTTGCCGCGACGCCGTCCAATCGGTCGAGTTTCCGGACTGAGGCGTTCGTGACGATCTCTACTGCGGACGCGCCGTCAGCGCTCCATCGACGGGGAGCATCACGCCGTTGACGTAGCTCGCCTGCTCGCTGGCCAGAAACAGCACCGCGGCGGCGATCTCGTCCGGATCCGCGAGACGCCCCGCAGGGATCTCCGCTTCGAGCGCGCGCAGGCGGGCTGGGGCCTGCGCTCCGAGCTGCTCGATGCGCGGGGTGCGCGTGTAGCCGGGGCAGACGCCGTTGACCGTGATGCCGTGCGGCGCATTCTCCCGCGCGAGATCGGCGATCAAACCCGCGACCGCCGGCCGCAGCGCATTGCTCGTCGTCAGCCCGATGATCGGCGTGCGCACCGTCACCGACAGCACGTGCACGATCCGGCCATAGCGTCGCTGTCTCATCGACGAGAGCGCTTCGCGCGTGAGGCGCACCGCGGCGAGCAAGACGCCCCGCACCGCCCGGTCCCAAGCGGCGTCGTCGAGGTCATCGAAGGTGCCGGGCGGCGGGCCGCCGACGTTGGCCACCACGATCTCGACCGGCCCGAGCGTCTCGGCGGCCGCGTGCAGTGCGCGCCGTGCGGTCACGGGCTCGTCGAGGTCGCCGGCGATCGTCACCACGTCGGCTCCGCTGGTCCCGCGAACCTGCTCGCGCGCGTGTGCCAGCCGCCTCTCGTCGCGCGAGAGGATGGCGACCCGTCCCCCCGCCCTCGCGAGCGCGCGCGCTGACGCCAGACCGATGCCGGAGCTGGCCGCGGTGACGAGTGCGACGCGATCCTCGACCCCCGTCGCGCGGCGGCCCTCAGCGCTCACGGGCATCGCCCTCGATCGGGCCCGCACCAGGCTCGATCAGCGCCAGCGCGCCCCTCAGCAGCAGCTCGACGCCGAGCGGCAGCGCGCGCGGCGCGATCACGAACTGCGGCGAGTGATGCGCGTGGATCGCACCCGCGGCGGGATCTTGCATCCCGAGCAGACAGAACGCTCCCGGGCGCTGTTCGAGGTAGCAGGCGAAATCCTCGCTCGCCATCGTCGGCGGGCCGGACAAGACGCCCTCCCCGAAGACCGGCCGCACCGCGTCACGCACGCGCGCCGCGACCTGTGCGTCGTTGACCGTCGGCGGATATCCGAGGCCCAGCTCGACGTCGACCGTCAACCCGCGCGTGCCCGCCACCGCACGCGCGATCTCCGCCACGCGCCGGCGCAGCAGCTCGCGCGTCGGCGCGTCCGGCGCGCGCAACGTTCCCGTCAACTCGGCACGCTCGGGCAACACGTTGGGAGCCGTTCCGGCGTGCAGCGTTCCGACAGAGACCACGGCCGGACGCACGGGATCGACCTCGCGCGCGACGATCGACTGCAGCGTGACGACCAGCTCCGAGGCCGCGAGCACCACGTCGCTCGCCTGGTGCGGCACCGCGGCATGACCACCGCCTCCGCGCAGCACGATGCGGAACTCGTCCGAAGAAGCCATCACCGTGCCGTCCGGAATGATCACCTGGCCCAGCGGCAGGTAGCTCCACAGGTGTAGACCGAGCACGTAATCCACGCGCTCCTGATCGAGAAGTCCCGACGCGACGATCCGCTGCGCCCCGCTCGGCGAGGCCGCACCTCCCTCCTCGGCCGGCTGAAACAGCAGCAGCAAGCGGCCGGGCAGTGCTTGCTCCAGCCCGCTGCGGCACACCGCGTGGGCGATGCCGAGCACGATCGCCATGTGCCCGTCGTGGCCACACGCGTGCATCCGGCCCGCATGCTCCGAGCGCGGATCGTGGCCCGCGTGCTCTTCGATCGGCAGCCCGTCCATGTCGGCGCGCACCAGCACCGTGGGACCCGTTCCCGCCGCCGGTAGCTCCACGATCAGCCCGGTGCCGACGACCCCGCGCTTCGGCTCGAGACCGAGCGAGCGCAGCGCCTGCTCGACGTAGTCCGCCGTGCGGTGCTCCTCGAAGGCCAGCTCAGGGAAGCGGTGCAGAGCCTGCTGGTGGGCGGCCACGGCCGCTTCGCGTGCCGCGCGATCTCGAACCAGCACGCTCTCGGCCAAGCTCCGCGCTTCGTCACCCATGCCGCGCATCATAATCCACGTGGTGGCGCGCCGAATGTTGTAAAACCAGCTGGATCTTGCGGCGTTTTTTGGTCACGCCGGACCGGTGGAGGCGGTTTCCGCTCAGCAGAGCGCGGGGTGGCCTCCGGAGATCCCCGAACGGCTCATCGGCTCAGGTCTCACGGACCAACATTCTCCGCGCCACCATCGACGGGAAGCGGTGAGGCGGTGGTTGGGCTCACGCACGCCAGCGACGCGAACAGGCCGCGGTAGCGCTCGCGCCACGGCTCCGGCTCGTGGGCGAGGGACTCGCGGCGCACGAGGTTCTCCACGGCGGCCAACAGCCGTCGCCACGTGGCGTGTACTTTCTCGTCGGGTGCTCGCTGGGATCCGCTCTGAGCCCACAGCTCGTCGAGGCGATCGCGTCGAAGCTCGGTGTCGAGTTCCGGAGACAGCTCCGAGCGCACTCTGTCGATCCAAGCCTCGACCCACGCCTGCGAGGCTGGGGAAACGCTCGCCGAGTCGGCCAGCGCCTGCACGACCCGAGCGTCGGACGGCTGGCTGACCCGCTGATCGACACAACCCGCCGGGGCCTCGGAAGGCGCGCGCTCGTCGGCGAGTTCATCCTGCCCGTCCTCGGAGCCGGCCTGCTTCACGGTGAGCGTTCCGGCGAGCTCGCCGCGGCTCGTCGTCGTGCGGAACCGGACGTGGAATCGGGTCGAGCCGGCGACATCGAGAACGATCCATTGGGGCGACGCTCCGACGCGTTTCGTCAGCACGTTCCCGCTCGCATCGAACAGCCACAGCCCAGCGACCGAGCGGCCGGTCCAATCCGCTTCGATCCGCCAGCGGCCGGCTCCCTGCGGCTCGACGGTGACGTAGTACCCGCCGGCCACGCCGTTCGGCGCGCGCAGCTCGTATTTCTGTTCGGTATCCGCCGGAGCCGCGACGCTGCAGAACAACGCCCCCTGCGCCCCCAGCACTAGCGGCGCGATCTTCAGCGCGCGGAGATGTCTCGCAACGCGACGTCGACGCGATCGGGAACGAGCCGCGGCGGATCGAGCGGCTGGCCGGCAATCATGCCGTGGGTCGACAGGAACACGATGCCGAGGCCCGCGGCGCGCCGCGTGGCTGCGTAATCGATCTCGCGGCGCATCCACTCGCGCTCGGCAGCAGGCGTCTGCGGATCGCGGCGCGAGTCGCGCTCCCAGAAGCCTTCCCAGACCTTGCGCGGGTTTTCCACGAGCTCGAGGGTGTAGATCTCGGCCCAACGCTCGACCCGCTCGGCCGACAACGAGCGGTCCCAGGTCAGAATCAGCTCCGAGACCCCGTCGCCATCGAGATCCAGAGCCGACATCTCGCCGTCGTGGGCCGGGCGTCCGGTCTGCTTCATCGCGTGGCGCACCCACAGCAAATCCCCGCGGTCGCCATCGCTCTCCGGTGCGGTGATACCGAAGATGACCTCCGAAGCGCGGTCCGGAGCGTGCTCTCCGGTCAACGCGTTCACGAGCACGAGGCCTTCGGGGCGACCGTCCCCGTCAAGATCGGTTTTCGTGCGGGTCAGGGTCAACTGTGCCTCTCGTGGCACGTCGCGCGGATCTTCGGGAATGCTCGTCGGACGCTTGCCCGCGAGAGCAAGGCCGACGAGCATCACCGTCGCCAGGACGAGAACGGACAGTCTCTCCACCACCTTCTCCGTGTGATGCTGCCTCGACTCTCGGGCGCCAGAACGGGCGGGGCCGGCTCTCGCGAGAATCGTCGCAGGCGCTCGCGTTCCCGATGCGACCTCTGGGACCGGTCGGGCCTCTCGTCAGCAGCCTAGAGCAATCATATAGTCGCGCCGGCGCTCCAGTCAGCGTGGCGCGCTACTTTTTGATCGTCCCGTGCGCTTTTTTCGTCGCGGGTGCGGGTTTGTCGACCGCGTTCGGCGTCGCAGACGCAGCCGCGGGGCTCGACGGCGCGGCGGCAGCCGCGTCCACGCGCACCGTCACCGGCACCTCGAGCTGCGGCACGCGACGCAGGTTCGTGTGCACGATCAGACGTCCCTGATAGCTGCCCGACGGCGGCGCGTCGTCCTGGAGTCGGATCTCGAGTCGATGCACCGGTGTCGGTTCCTGCTGCGGGATCTCGGCCTCGAGCCGCGGCAGCTCGCCCTCGAACTCCACCCGCTCGATCTGAAACGGTCGGTGGTTGTTGTGACGCACGACCAGCTGCGAGCTGACCGGCCGCTCGCCCGTGCGCTGGCGCAGGCGGACCGATCGCGGCTGCGTCTCGACCAGGCCTCGCAGCTGAATCCGCAGCGGCAGCGTCAGCTCGGGCTGCTGTGGATGGTTGGTCCGCACGATCAGCTTGCCGGCCTCGCTGCGCGGCTCGGTTCCTTCCACGTTGACCCGCAAGCGCCAGTCTCCGGGCCGCGCCGGCGGAACACGCCGGCCAGTGGTGACGATCGGCGGCTCGACGGCGCCGACCGGCTCGGCCACGACGCTGACGTTCGGTCTCGTGGAGCTCGCCTCCAGCACCTGCAGCGGCTCGCCGTCCGCGCGCCGGAGCAGCAGCGTGACCTCGTGCTTCTGGCCGGCGAAGCCGGCAAAGGTGACCGTGCGCGTGGGCAGGACGTCGATGGCCGGCTGCGAGACGAACGTGAGCCTGAGCGTCACGAACGGCGTGGTCGGATCGTTGGTCTCCACGCGGACCGTTTTGGATTGGCGACCCTGGCGGCCCCGGGTGCGCACCTTCGCGATGACGGTTCCCGACCCTCCGGGCGGGATGGCCGAGTCGTACTCGGCCACCGAGCAGCCTCAGCTCGGTTTGGCGCGGATGATTCTCAGTTCGGCTTGGCCTTCGTTCTTGAGCACGAACGTGCCGACCACTTCCTGGCCCTCGGCCACGGTGCCGAGATCGAGCGCGTTCTGCTCGACAACGAGCTTGGGGGCCTGGGCTGCGGGCGCGGCCGCACTGGTCGGCGCGCCCGGTGCGGCACCAAGCGCGGAAGCGGCGAGCAGCGCGGGGGACGCAATCGCGGCAGCTAAGAGAATTGCACGAGAGTCCATGGACAGCTCCCTTCGGCCCGCCAGGCCGGGCGGCCGGGCACAGCGAAGAGATTCTACGGTCCCCGGGGCCGAGAGGCAGGCTGGGAGCGCCGGGCGCGGGTCACGGCGTGCAACGTGGGATGCGGCGCTCGCTCAGAGAACCCGTCCCGGATGAGCCGCGGACATCTTCGCCGCGACGGGCGGTTCCGGGCTCGCGTCGAGCATCGCGCCGACGAACCGATCGACGAGTCGGCCGTCGAACTGGCCCGCCATCTCGTATTTCATCTTCCACAGCGCCTGGAACCCGCTCAGAGGCGCGCGCGCGGGATATGCGGAGGTCATCGCGTCGAAGACGTCCGCGATCATCACGATGCGCGCTGCTGGTGCGATCTGAGCCTCGGTCAGCCCGCGCGGGTGACCTGAGCCGTCGCAGCGCTCGTGGTGCGTCAGGCAGACCTCGATCGTGAGCGGATCGTCGAGTCCGTGCTGGCGCAACAGCGCCGCTCCGCGCTCGACATGCGCCTCCACCTGCTGCCAGTCCGAACCGCGAAACGACGAGCCAGTGTGCCACCGCTCCGCATGAACGCCCGAGTCGCCGACGTCGTGCAGCAGCGCCGCTCTGCCGATCGCGGTCAGATCGTGCGGCGAATCGATGCCGCTCCGGCGCGCGAGCGCGATCGAGTACAGCGCCGTATGGGACGAGTGGCTGTAGGTCTCGAAGTCGATCTGCAGTGCCTCGACGATCCGGACGTAGGCCTCCGGCTCGCGAAGCAGCAGGCGCGCCGTCGTGTCCGCCACCTGATGCACGCGCTCTTTGACACGGGGGCGGGAAAGGTCGGCCAGCACCGCGCGCAGCAGCCGATCGGAAGCGTAGATCAGCTCCAAGCAGCGATGAACGAGCGGGCGCGAGCGATCGAGAACGCGCAGGTCGATCTCGCGATCGGCCAGCGAGTCCGCCGGCGGCTCGGAGACCGGCCTCTCGGCCCGATCGGGTGAGCCGCCCGAAGCGTGCTGCTCGCGGTAGCGCTCGTAGTCGCCGCGCTGTTCGATCGGCGCGAGCAGTACCGTGCTTCCTGCCTGCAGCAGCCGCTCGCGATGCGCGCTGGTGAAAGTCAGCTCCTGCGTGCGAAACAGAACCGGGTCTCGGCCGGGGTGCCGCAGGTACAGATCGAACGTCAGCGTCGTGTCCGGCTGCAATTCTAAGAGCGCGATTTCGAAAAACGGTTCGGGAGTCGCGGACACGGAGCGTTCCTCGGCGAGCACCAGCGGCCGCCGAAGGCACTTTTCGGCCGGCAACTCCGGGGCTTGAACTGCCGAGCCACCGCAGCGGCTCGACAGCTGTGGCGGAGGGGGTGGGATTCGAACCCACGGTGGGTGTGACCCCACGGCGGTTTTCAAGACCGCTGCCTTAAACCACTCGGCCACCCCTCCGGAGCCACGGGAGCCGCCCGGAGACGTCCAGATCTGGGGGCTCATTGTACCGACACGGGGGCCGGGACCAGCCGGCGGGCCGGCACGGACGGCGGAGTGGGCTCAGCCGAGGATCGGCTCGTGGATCTTGCCCGAAACGTCGGTCGTCTCGGCGAGCGCGTCACCCGTGATCTTGTCCGCCAGCTCGTCGATGGCGCGCGCGGCGGCGCAGCCCGGGCTGTACTCGAGCACCGGAATCAGCGAGGCGAGCGCTCGTTCCACGCTCGGATCCTCAGGCACCTGCGCCACCAGCGGCACCTGCTCGGCCGCGCCCGCTTCCTCTTCGAGTAGCTTCATCAGCTCGTCCGCGGAAGGCTCGAGGTCCGCCCCGCAACGGTTGAGCACGACGGCCGGCTGAAAGGAGCGCGCTGAGCCGCCGTCCGCCAGCCGGATCGCGTTCATGTCGTGCACGAGATCGTCGAGCGAGGTGTAGACCTTCGGCTGCCGCGGTGCGAGTGAGACGGAGCCCCGCGCCGTGCGGCGCAGCCGCGAGAGCCTGAGGTAGCGCAGCGCATCGCGCACCGAGGCCGGATCGGCGGAGGCGACCACCCACGCCGGGTTGCCGGTGGCGAACAGATCGAGCGTGTGCTGGGCGACCCCGGAGGTCAGATCGACGATGGCGATATCGACGGGAAGAGCCGCGATGTCCTCGATCAGGCCGTTGACCTCCTCGGAATCGAGCCCGCGAACGGTCTCGCCGGCGCCTGGGATCAGGTGCAACAGCCCGCTGTTCCCGACCGGCAGCATCACCTCCTCGAGTGTCGCCGCACCGCCGCGGAGCAGATCGAGCAGGCCGCGAACCGGTCTGAACACGCCGACGAGAAGGTGAAGATCGGCCGACGACAGATCGAGATCGACCAGGCAGGTGCGCAGACCTCGGCGTGCCAGCGCGACGCCAAGATTCGCTGCCACGAACGTCTTCCCGGTGCCCGAACGGCCGGAGCCGAGTGTGACGACACGCATGCCGACCTTCCCTCCGCGGGGAAGATCGGCCCGGCGTGCGCGCCGGTCAACCTGGAGAGGCTACTGCTGTGACGAGATCATGCCGATGAGCGCCGCGCTGAACATCACCGTCGCCGCCACGCAGCACACGATGATCAACACGACCGGAATCAGCACCACGACGACGGCCTGTCCGGTCGAGAGCCGATGCACCTCGCGCACCGAAACGATGGCGATGGCGATGCCCCACAGCCCCGCGATGAATGCCAGAAACGGGCCGACGAACGGCACGACACCAACCCATCCGAGCAATCCGTTGCCGTGACCGAGCACGTTGTATAGCGGCAAGTAGCCGCCCTTTCCGCCGAAAACCAGGGCGAGCAGATGGAAGATGCCGACCACGACGAACATCACGATCGGTTGCAGGATGGCTCCGGCAACGATCACCAGCGGGTTGAGCTGGCCGATCCCGCCGAGAGCGCCCGCGATGGCGAGAATCACCAGCGCCGGCAGGAAAGCGTTTTGGTCCTCAGCGACCTGTCTGACCGTTTCGACCTTGAGCTGGATGATCTCCCAGCCCCTGCGAAGGGCACCCACGAAGTCCATGCTCGCCTCCTGTCGCTCACACCGAGCGGCTCAGTATAACGAAGCCTGTCCGTCGTGCGGAGCGAGTTATTGCATCATCTCCGCCAGCCGCACGGAGAGATCGACGACGCGGTTCGAATAGCCCCACTCGTTGTCGTACCAGGCGAGCAGGCGCGCTTGCCGCGCGCCGACACGCTGCGTGGCCCGCGCATCGAAGATCGAGCTGTGCGGATTCAAGATGATGTCGGAGGAAACGAGCGGTGCCTCGGTGTACTCCAGCACGCTCTTCATCGGGCCCTCGGCCGCCTGGAGCACGGCCGCGTTGATCTCCTCGACGTCCGTCTCGCGCTTGAACTCGGCGAGCAGATCGACCACCGAGCCATCCGCCACCGGCACGCGCACCGCGCGCCCGTCGAGCCTGCCCTTCAGATGCGGCAGCACTTTGCCCACGGCGCGTGCCGCCCCGGTCGTCGTCGGAATTAGGTTCTGCGTCGCCGCACGGGCCCGGCGGAAATCCTTGTGCGGCACGTCGGCCAGCCGCTGATCGTTGGTGTACGCATGAACCGTCGTGATCAGCCCGCGCTCGAAGCCGATCACATCGTCGATCGCCTTGACCACGGGGGCGAGACAGTTGGTCGTGCACGAGGCGTTCGAGACGATCCGGTGTTCGGGCGCGAGCACGTGATCGTTGACGCCGAGCACGACGATCGCATCGACCTCGTCTTTCGGCGGCACCGTGAGAATGACCCGCTTCGCACCGGCCGCGAGGTGCGGCTCGATCTTCTCTCGGTGGCGAAACACTCCCGTCGCCTCGACGATCAGATCGGCCCCCACCTCTCCCCAGGGAATCCGTCCCGGCTCGCGCTCGGAAAACAGCTGGATCCGGTGCCCATCGACGATCAGCGCGTCGCGCTCGTGGGAGATCGGTCGATGGATCGGTCCCATCACCGTGTCGTAGGCGAGCAGATAGGCCAGCTGCTCGGCGGAGTAGAGGTCGTTGATCGCAACGACCTCCATGATCTCCTCGCGGCGCGACATCACGCGCAGCACGCCGCGGCCGATCCGGCCGAAGCCGTTGATGCCGACTCTGAGCTTCATCGCGACTCCTCCCCGCTCAGCCCGTCGCGCTGCGCTAGATGATCCACCAGCTGAACGACCCGGTGCGAGTAGCCCCAGCTGTTGTCGAACCAGGCGATGACCTTGGCCAACGAGCCCTCGAGCACCATCGTCGCCTGGGCGTCGAACGTCGACGAGTAGCTGCTGTGGGCCACGTCGCTCGAGACGATCGGGTCCTCGTTGTACTCGAGGATGCCCAGATACGGCCCCGAAGCGGCCGTTCGCATGACCTCGTTGATCCGATTGACCGTGACCGGCTTTTCGAACCAGATCGTCATGTCGACGATCGACCCGTTCGCCACCGGCACCCGCAGCGCGGCGGCGGCGAGCCGGCCCTGCATCTCCGGCAGCACTTCCTCGATCACCGCCACGGCATTGGTGCTCGAGGGGACGATGTTCTCACCCGCCGCGCGGGAGAGCCGCAGCTCGTCACTCGGCACGTCGGCGAGCCGCTGCCCGCCAGTGAACGCATGCACGGAGCTGAGGTGCGCCCGCTGGATGCCGAACGCGTTGTCGAGCACGCGCAGCACTGGCGCCGCGCAGTGTGCGGTCGAGGACGCGTTGCTGATGATGCGGTGGTTCGGTCGAAGCCGGTCCTGGTTGATGCCGTAGACGATCGTCACGTCCGAGGGCTCGGCGGGAGGCGCGCACAGCACGACCCGGCGAGCGCCCATTTCCAAGTGGCGCTCGCTCTCGGCGCGCCGGCGCTGGCGGCCGGTCGCCTCGATGACGTAATCGACGCCGTAATCGGACCAGCGTACGTCGCCGGGATCTCGGCCTTGCACGACGGGGATCTCGCGACCCCACGTATACAGATGGCCCTCTTTGAACGTCACCTGGTCCGGGAAACGGCCCAGGATCGTGTCGTAGCGCAGCAGGTAGGTCAGCGCTTCGGGATCGGCGATGTCGCTGATGGCGCCGATCCGGAAGCGCTCCGAGCGATGCAGGATGCGGAAAACGTTGCGTCCGATCCGCCCGAAACCCATCAAGCCGAGCGTGATAGGCATGAGCTGCTCCTCAGTTCTCGTCCGCTTCGCAGTATTCGAAATCGACACCCGCGCGGCGACCCCCTCTTCGTGCGCGGGACGTCATACTCTAGCATTTTCCGGACGAGATCGAAGCCTGCTGGCATGATGTCGGCCGAACGCGTGCCTGTCGGGAGGAGCCATCGGCAGTCCAGCTCCCAACCAGCCCCAAGGGCCCGACCGGCCAGGCCGGCCGGGCCAGGATGCTGCGCTGCGCCGCGCGGTTTTGCGGCTGGTCCTGCTGACGGGCCTGCTCGCGCTCTACCCGCTGCTGGTGGTGGTGTTTCATCTCACGAGCGGCACCGGCGCCGAGGAGCGTCCCCGCTCGAGGATCCGTCTCGTGCTCAGCGAGCAACCCGCGCCGGCCGGCCAGCGCCACTACCTGGCGCGCGTGCGGATCGACAA
>CP070706.1:2863214-2871399 GCA_020350085.1 Acidobacteriota bacterium | reverse complement strand
GATTTCTTGTCGCGATGCAGGTACTCGATCGGATCTTCGATCGTCATGATGTGATCGCTGCGCGTGCTGTTGATGTAATCGATCATCGCAGCGAGCGTGGTCGACTTTCCCGAGCCAGTCGCTCCGGTCACGAGCACCAGTCCACGTCGCTCGTTGGCAATGGTCTCAATCACGGGAGGCAGCATCAGCTCGCGAACAGCCTTGATCTTGACCGGGATGACGCGCAGGACCAGACCGACCGTGCCGCGTTGCTGAAAGACGTTTACGCGGAAACGGCCCAGCCCGGGAATCGAGTACGCCATGTCGATCTCGAAGTTCTCCTTGAACTTCTGCTTCTGGCGGGCGCTCATGATCGAGAACGCCATCGTAATCGTGTCTTCCTGCATCAGTCGCGCGTGCTGCGTGAGAGACATCAGCCTGCCGTCCACGCGGATCACCGGGTGCGAGCCGACCTTCAGGTGCAGATCGGATGCGCCCCGGTCGACGGCCGATTTGAGCAGATCGTTGATGTGCACGGTGCGGAATACCTCTTGGCTGCCCCCGATCGGCAATGTAGGCTTCGCGACGAATGAGGGGCAAGCTTCGTCGCCCTCGCCCGGCGGGGCAGACGGCGACGAGGCGGGTCCGCCGGCGCGGCTCGAGAGCGAACAGGACCGGTCGATCTTGGAGGATCCGATGCCTGCTTGGATATTGCTCGTGACGCGCGACAGCCTCAGGGCCGCCTCGCTCGAGCAGGAGATTCGGCTCGCCGGCTTCTCACCGCGGCGTGCCCCGGATTCGCCTCGGGCCGAGGTTCTGCTCGCGCAAGGAGAGCCACCGATCGCCGTCGTCGTCGATGTCGACGACGACGATCGCTCTCAGCTAGACGATCTGCTGCGCTTGCGTCCGGCGCTTCCGCGTGACGTGCTCGTCGTGTCGGCTGCCGAGACGAGCCCGTGGGGATCGCGTCAGCTCAGATCGCTCGGTGCCCGCATCGTCACGCGAGGGACTGCCCGAGGCGAGCTCGCGGCCGAGCTGCGGGCGCTCGGCGACGCGCGACGCGATTGACTCTGAACGAGCGCTCTCGTGCTTCGGGGCATCGGCGGCGAAGCCTTGGGCCTTCGGTGAGCTTCGCGCTAGCTGTAAACGGGCGTCAACCAGTCTTGATGATTGTCGTCCTCACCGTTGACGACGGCGAAAAACGCGCGCTGGATCTTCTCGGTGACCTCCCCGCGACGGCCCTCGCCGATCTTCACCCGATCGATCGACCGAATCGGAGTCACCTCGGCAGCTGAGCCGGTGAAGAACACCTCGTCGGCAACGTAGAGCATCTCGCGCGGAATGTTCGTCTCGTCGACCGTGTAGCCCAACTCTCGGGCGAGGGTGATCACCGTATCGCGCGTGATGCCCGGAAGGATCGACGCGGACACGGGAGGAGTCAGCAGCTTACCGCGCCACCAGACGAACACGTTCTCGCCCGAGCCCTCACTGACGTACCCCTCGGTCGACAGTGCGATCCCCTCGATGAAACCGCGTTCGCGCGCTTCGACGTTGATCAGTTGGGCGTTCATATAGTTCGCGCCGCTTTTGGCCATCGCCGGGAAAGTGTTAGGCGCCATGCGCGACCAGGTCGAGACCGTGACGTCGACCCCCTGCTCGAGTGCCTCGGCACCGAGATAAGCTCCCCATTTCCACACCGCAATGGCCGTGTCTATGGGGCTCGCGCTCGGATTGACTCCCAGCGTCCCGAAGCCACGGTAGATGACGGGCCGGATGTAGCACGCCTCGAGCTGATTCGCGCGAATCGTCTCGATCACCGCCTCGGACAGCTGCTGCTCGCTGTAGGACGGCTCCATGCGGTAGATCTTTGCCGAGTCGAGCAGCCGGCGAACATGCTCGCGGTGGCGAAAGATGGCGGCACCACGCGTCGTCTTGTAGCAGCGCGCGCCTTCGAAAACCGACGAGCCGTAATGCACGACGTGCGAGCAGACGTGAATCGTCGCCTCTTGCCACGGGACGAGACGTCCGTTGATCCAGACTTTCGACGCACCTTCGAATGCCATCGCGACCCTCCGCCGGCGCAGACGACGACACGCCGGGAAAGACCCGCGGACCAGGAAGCTGCCATGGTCAGGGGATCGGTGAAATGGGGGTGATGCTAGCCCGCTCGCGCGAGACGTGTCAACGAACTGTTGGCCACGGCGCGCCTCGCGGCGAGGTGAGCCGTACAGGACTCGAACCTGTGACCCGCTGATTAAAAGTCAGCTGCTCTACCAACTGAGCTAACGGCCCTCTCGGACTATACACCGGGCCTCACGGCTGGTCAGTGGTGCCATCGCGTCACGCGTGCGCATCGAAGCGCTCGAGCAGCCCGCCCTCGACGATGATCGTGCATCGCCTGTCGGCACCGACGGAGACGACACCGATCGGACAGCCGCTCAGCTCGGCCATGCGGTCGAGATAGGCGCGGGCGGTGCGCGGCAGATCTTCGAGTCGGCGGAGTTCACCGATCGGCTCGTTCCAACCGGCCAACTCCTCGAACACCGGAAGGGCTCGTGCCATGGCCGAGGCCGCAGCCGGTGGACGATCGACCCGCTCACCGTCGATCACGTAGCCCACCGCGATGCGAAGTGGATCCACGCCGGACAGCACGTCGAACTTCGTCACCGCCAGAGCGTCGATGCCGTTGAGCCGCACGGCGTAGCGCGCGGCGACGGCGTCGAACCATCCGCAGCGGCGCGGCCGGCCGGTCGTCGTGCCGAACTCGTGGCCCACGCGCCGTAGCCGCTCGCCGAGCGGCCCCTCGTCCTCCGTGGGAAACGGACCCGCTCCGACGCGCGTTTGATACGCCTTCATGACGCCGAGGACACGATCGACGGATCGTGGGGGTAGTCCTACTCCGGCCGGAATGCCTCCCGCGGTCGTGCTCGATGACGTCACGAACGGATACGTGCCGTGGTCGATGTCGAGCAATGTCCCCTGCGCGCCCTCGAACAGAATCGGCTCGCCACGATCCGATGCATCCTGAAGCAGGCCGCTCACGTCACCGCAGAGAGGCTCGAGTCGATTCCACCAATGGGCGGCCCAGTCGACGACATTCTCGCCTGTGGGCGCGGGCTCGCCGGCCTCTTCAAGCAAGTCACCGATGCCGGTGCGCAGGACTCGCTCGACGCTCGTGGCCACCGCGTCCGCGTCACCCAATTCGACCAGCCGCAGGCCCCATCGGTGCGCGCGTGCCGCGTATGCCGGGCCGATACCTCGTCTCGTCGTGCCGATCGCGTCGTCACCGAGTCGTCTCTCGATCGCTGCGTCCAGCACCCGATGCAGGGGCAGGATCACGTGCGCTCGTTCCGAGATCGTCAGCCTCTCGGCGTAGGGAACGCCGGCCCGCGTCAACCCCTCGAGCTCCTCGTTGAGGCTCTCGGGGTCGATCAAGGCCCCCGGGCCGATGACCGACCGGACGCCGGCGTGGAAGATGCCCGACGGGATGTGGTGCAGCGCGTGAGTCTGACCGTTGAAGACGACGGTGTGACCCGCATTGGGCCCACCCTGATAGCGAGCGACGATCGCGAAACGGGGGGCTAAGAGATCGACGATCTTGCCTTTGCCCTCGTCGCCCCATTGCCCGCCGATGACAGCCAGGTTTGCCATCTGTACCATCCGGGAAGCAGGCATCACGCGGATCGCCTGCGGGACAAACGCGGCGGAGTATACACCCACCGTCGATGACGGCGAGAAGTTCCGGCCGTCACAGCGCCCGGCGCGTGGCCAGAAACGATGGTTCGCCAGCCGGCGAGGGGGTGCGCCCCCGCGACCAGCCGCTCAGGGACGGAAGGTGTCGATATCGATGAAGCTCTTTTTGTCGGCGTTGGCGCTGATGCTCGTGCTCGAAGGGCTGCCCTACTTCGCGTCGCCGGCATCGGCGCGGGAAGTGCTGGCCTGGATCTCGAGCCGCTCGGATCGCTCTCTGCGTTCCCTGGGGCTGGCGTTGATCGTCTCTGGGCTCGCCGGATTCGTCTTGATCCGAGCCCTTCTCGATTAGCCCGGAGAGGTCCTCAGGCCTGGCGAGGGGTCCCTGACCCCGGTGTGCACGTCGCTTAACCGCGATGGGCCGCCGTTGTTGGGGCGGATCGACGCGCCAAGGCGCGGGTCACGCCGCGGGGCGTACCGCGGCTTACCCTTCTCGCCAAGCCGGCTTGACCTTACTGGATATTTTGGGCAAACTTGTTTGTGTCAGCTTACTGATTCGGCTCGGCGCCTTCGATACCTCCAGGCGGCCGGGTTCGGGTAGAAGGGACGAGGCCATGACTTTCGCAGAGATCGTTCGTCTCCACCGCGAGAAGCACGGTCTAAATAAGAAGCAGCTCGCCGAGAAAGTCGGTGTCACGCAGCCTTACATCGTCCAGATCGAGAACGACGGAAAGATACCCGGCGACGGTGTCGTGCTTCGTCTGGCCGACGCGCTGGGACTCTCGCGGCGCGAACTTCTGTTTTCCGCCTACAGGGCGCGGGCATCCGAGGACATTCGGCATTTCTTCAACTCGATCTTCGACGACCTGACACCGACCGAGGAGTTCAGTCAGCCGTTCATCGAAGCGCGTAAAGACCAGTTCGAGTCACCAGACTTCAGTCTGCGACACCTGAGCACCTCGAGCGACCGGACCTATCAGGTCTCGGTCCTGAAGGCCAAGACACCGGACGCGTCGTTCTCGACCCACGCGCACAGCGTCCCGCAGGTCTTGGTGGCGGTGGAAGGCACGTTCGAGGTCATGGTCGGCGACGAAGTGATTAAGCTTTCGAAGGATGGCCTGCTCTCGACGGTCGTTCCGGCACGCACGCCGCACCGGATCAAGGCCACGTCCGTGGGGCGCATGCTCACGGTGACGCTCGGGGCCGTGGTTCGCACGGCGGCTCAGGGGACCGCGTCTGCTGCCTCGGTTGCCGCGCGGCGGTAAGGGCGCGCCATCCAAGATCTGTTCGTCTCGCTCTCGCGATAGCGGTGTCTGCTGCGGCCGACCCGAGATCAGACAAGCCACGAGCGCTCTATGACGGAGCGGTCGCGGCCTTGTTGGCTGGGGGTGAGAAAAGAGGGTCGGGCGGACGGGAGAGCCCGACCCGCGAGAGTTCCGGGCCCATCCCGGCCCCCACGGTCTCCCGTCCGTCCTGGCAAGCTCGAGGGTTTGCAAGCTGCGGGCCAGGAGACGACGGATCAGCGGGTCACTTCGCGAAGTCTCTGACCGACATGCAGTTAGCTGATTTGCCGACGCCAAAACCGTCTTCCGCACTTTGTTTTGCAGCGCTGCGGCGTCCTCGGTGGAGGACCAATTCGGAACGCCTGATGACGAAATCGTCATCGGCGAGAAGAGCGCGCGCAGCGCGCATCAGGCCGCGTGCGCCCCAGAGTCCTCGGTTCAGGAGCAGCCAGACGTCGCGCCGCAGTTCACGCAGGCGTAGCACGCGCCGTTGCGCACCATGATCGTGCCGCACTCGTGACACGGCGGCGCGTCGGCCGAGGCCATGAAGACCGCTTCCTCGCGCTGCTCGACACTGGCTGACGTGCTCGCCTCCTGCAACACGCTCGAGTCGCTGAATGGCGACTCGAGGTCAGCCGCCTGGGAGCTGTCGATCTCGTGCTCGAGGAACTTCTTGCCCAGCCAGCGAGCGATGTAATCGATGATCGACTTGGCGATCGGGATCTCGCGATTGTTGGTGTATCCCGACGGCTCGAACCGCACATGGCTGAATTTCTTGACCAACACCTCGAGCGGCACACCGTATTGCAGCGCGAGCGAAATAGCGGTGGCGAAGGCGTCCATCAGACCCGACACGACCGAGCCCTGCTTCGCCATCACCACGAAGATCTCTCCCGGCTGGCCGGTGTCCGGGTACAGTCCGACGGTCAAGTATCCCTCGTGGCCAGCGATCGAGAACTTGTGCGTGATCGACTGGCGCTCGTCGGGGAGGCGCTGGCGCAGCGGCCGCACACCGTCGAGCGCGACCTGGGCACCCTCCTCGCGGCTGCTCGTCGTCAGCGGCTGCGTGCGCTTGCAGCCGTCGCGGTAGATCGCGATCGCTTTGAGCCCGAGCCGCCAAGCCTCGAGATACGCTTTCTCCACGTCCTCGACACTGGAATCTTCCGGCATGTTGACGGTCTTGCTGATCGCTCCCGATAAGAACGGTTGCACGGCAGCCATCATTCGCAGATGGCCCATCCAGTGAATCGAACGCGTGCCGCTCGCGGCGCGGAACGAGCAGTCGAAAACCGGCAGGTGGTCCTTCTTCAGCTGCGGGGCGCCCTCGATCGTCTCGTGCTCGTCGATGTAGTCGAGAATCTGCTGAATCGTCTCGACATCGTAACCGAGCCGCCGCAGCGCCACGGGCACGGTGTTGTTGACGATCTTGATCATGCCGCCGCCGACGAGCCGCTTGTATTTCGTCAGCGCCAGATCCGGCTCGATGCCGGTGGTATCGCAATCCATCATGAACGCGATCGTGCCGGTCGGTGCAAGCACCGTCGTTTGTGCGTTGCGGAATCCGTGCTCGCGGCCGAGCGTCTCGGCGCGACGCCACGCCTCTCGCGCAGCGCGCAGCAGCTCTTGGGGGACCAAATCTTCGGGCAACGCTTCGGCGTGAGACCGGTGACGCGCGATCACCTCGAGGAACGGCTCGGCGTTCTCTTCGTAAGCGGCGAACGGCCCACCGTGTTCCTTCGCGATCATCGCCGAGGTCTCGTACGCCGCGCCACACATGGCAGCCGTTATCGCCGCCGCGATCGCTCGCCCAGCGTCCGAGTCGTAAGGCACACCACAAGCCATCAGCAACGCGCCGAGGTTCGCAAAGCCGAGCCCCAGCGGCCGGTATGTGTAGGAGTTCTCCGTGATCCTCGGCGTCGGGTAGCTCGCGTTATCGACGAGAATCTCCTGCGCGAGCAGCGTGATCTTCACCGCGTGACGGAAGCGGTCGACATCGAAGCTACCGTCCGTGCGCGCGAACTTCATCAGGTTCAGCGAGGCGAGATTGCACGCCGTGTCGTCGAGAAACATGTACTCGGAGCAAGGGTTCGATGCGTTGATCCGACCCGTCCGCTTGCAGGGGTTCCACGTGTTGATCGTGGTGTCGAACTGAAAGCCCGGGTCACCGCACTCCCACGCAGCCTGCGCGATGCGGTGAAACAGCTCGCGCGCTCGCATCGAGTCCATCACTTCGCCACTGGTCACGGCGCGCGTCGTCCACTGGCGGTCCTCGGTCACCGCGAGCATGAACTCGTCGGTGACGCGCACGGAGTGATTCGCGTTCTGAAAGAACACGGAGTCGTACGCGCCCCCGGCCACGTTGAAAGCCGAGTCGTAACCCGCCTCGATCAGAGCGTGCGCCTTACGCTCCTCGCGTGCCTTGCTCTCGACGAAGTCGACGATGTCCGGGTGATCCGCGTTGAGAATCACCATCTTGGCAGCGCGCCGGGTTTTGCCCCCCGACTTGATCACGCCGGCAAACGCGTCGTAGCCCCTCATGAAAGAGACCGGGCCCGATGCGGTGCCGCCACCGGCGAGCTTCTCTCGCGATGAGCGGATCACCGACAGGTTGCTGCCCGTCCCAGAGCCGAACTTGAACAGCATGCCCTCGGTCTTGGCGAGATCGAGAATCGACGACATCGAGTCCTCGACGCTGTTGATGAAGCAGGCCGAGACTTGCGGCTGCGGTTCGATGCCGCAGTTGAACCACACGGGCGAGTTGAAGGCCATCTTCTGCTGCACGAGCAGGTGTGTGAGCTCGGCACGAAACGTCTCGCGATCCGCCTCGCTGGCGAAGTAGCCACCCTCCTCGCCCCAACGGGCGATGGCGTTGGCCACGCGGCCGATGAGCTGCCTGACGGAGTTCTCGCGCTCGGGGGTACCGAGGGTACCGCGAAAGTACTTCTGGGCCACGATGTTGGTCGCCGTCTGCGACCACGCGCGCGGCACCTCGACATCGTGCTGCTCGAACACCACCTGGCCCGTGTGCGTCGCGATGCTCGCCGTGCGGCGCTCCCATTCCACTTGCTCGAAAGGGTCGCATCCCGGCTCAGTGAACACCCGTTCGAGCACCACCCCGCGCGCCGGCGCGAAGCCCCCCCGACCGGTCGCCGGTTGCCGGCCCTGCCCCGCCGATTCGGCCTTCCCCGTGCGGTCGGCGGCGCTCTGGCTGCGGGTCTCGTGCTGACGTTCTT
>CP070706.1:2853113-2863114 GCA_020350085.1 Acidobacteriota bacterium | reverse complement strand
GTTGCCGGTCAGCAGGCCGACGATCACGTCCGCCCTCTGCTCGAGCAAGCGCACCAAGCCGTCCACTCCGGGGAGCAGCTCGCCGCCGCGCTCGTGGACCGTCTGCTGCAGCCGCAGCACGTAACGCTCGAAGACGTGATGGACTCGCGCATCGCCGTCGAGCTGCAGCAGCTCCATCAGCGTGCCGACGATCCGCCGATCGGTGGCGCCGCGAAAATCGATGCGGGCCACCTCGGCTTGCACGCGTTCCTGCTCGAGCCCGAAAAGCTCGGCGATCGCGGCGATCAGGGCTGCGCGACCCGCCCCTCGCAGCTTGACGAGCGTGCCATCGACATCGAACAAGACCGCTTTCATCACCCGCAGAGTAGCGCCAGCAAACACCCGCCGCACGAGCGGACGTGCTGAGCGACTTGCTCGGGCCGGCCCAGCGGGCCATCGTGAAGCGCGACGCGGCCGAGTCGGCCTCGCGCCGGAGGAGACGGAGGCCAGCATGGGACACGCTCGCATCACGTCGATCTTTCTCGCTGCCGCGATGTTCGCCGTCGCCGGTTGCGGCGGATCGTCCGAGAGCCGGTCCGCAGTCAAGCGCGTGCTGTTCACCGGACCGCGCTTCTGGACGGGTGATCCCGAGCGCGCGTGGGCCGACGGCCTGCTCGTCGAGCGCGGCCGCATCGTCGAGGTCGTCGATCAGGGTCGCATGGCGCGCGTGGCCGTTGGCGCTCGAGTGCACCAGCTGCCAGGCGAACTGGCGATCCCGGGACTCGTCGATGCCCACGCCCACCTGCTCGGCTTCGGTCTCGCCAGCCGCCAGGCGCAGCTCGTCGGTTCCGCATCGCTCGAGGACACGCTCTCTCGCGTCGAGAGCTTTGCGCGCGAGCATCCGGACGATCCGTGGCTGCTCGGCCGCGGCTGGGATCAGAACGATTGGCCGACGCCGCGCTGGCCCGACGCCGATCAGCTCGAGCGTGCCGCGGCCGGCCGGCCAGCCGCGCTGCGGCGCGTCGACGGACACGCGCTGTGGGTCAACCGCACGGCGCTGACCCGCGCCGGCATCGACGAGCGAACAGCCGACCCGCCCGGCGGTGCGATCCATCGCGACGCGACGGGAAGGCCGACCGGGATCCTGATCGACAACGCGATGGAGCTCGTCACGCAGCTCATCCCGGAGCCGACCGACGAAATGTTGGACCAGGCGCTCGAGCAGGCCGGGCGAGCCCTGGCGGCGCTCGGTCTGACGGGTGTGCACGACATGGGCATGGACGAGCGTACGTGGACGGCGCTCACGCGGCTGGCGGCACGGGGACACTTCCCGCTGCGCGTCGTCGCCTACGCCGACGAGCAGGATCCTCTGCGCGACGAGCTGGAGCAAGACGGCCCGCAGCGCAGCGGAAGACTGTTGCTTGCCGGCGTCAAGATCTACGCCGACGGAGCGCTCGGCAGCCGCGGCGCGCGACTGCTCGCCCCGTATCGCGACGCACCCGAGACGCGAGGGCTCTGGATCACCCCGCCCGAGCAGCTTGCCGAGCGGATCGACCGGCTCGCGGCCGCGGGCCTGCAGCCGGCGATCCATGCCATCGGCGACGCCGCCAACCGGGCCGTGCTCGACGCGTATGAGAAGACCGCCCGCGCGCACGAGACGTTCCGCGAGCTGCGCCCTCGACTCGAACACGCGCAGATTCTCAGCCCGAGTGACATCCCGCGATTGGCGGCCGTCGGGGCGATCGCGTCGATGCAGCCGGCGCACGCGACCTCGGACATGCCTTGGGCTGGCGACCGCGTCGGGATCGAACGGCTTGCCGGAGCCTACGCCTGGCGCTCGCTGCTCGCTGCCGGCGCGAGGCTCGCGTTCGGATCTGATTTTCCCGTAGAGTCTGCCGATCCTCGATCGGGCTTGTATGCCGCCGTCACCCGCCAAGACAGTCGGGGCCAGCCTCCCAAAGGCTGGTCGGCCACCGAGCGTCTCACTCTCGGCGAGGCGATCGAGGCGTTCAGCCACGGCGCCGCTCATGCCGCGCGAGAGGAGAACGCACGAGGGCGGCTGGTCCCCGGGGCGTGGTGCGATGTGACGGTGTTCGCCCGCGATTTGTTCGAGCTCCCGCCGGTAGACATCCTCACGACCCCTGTGAGCACCACCGTCGTCGAAGGACAGATCGTTTTCCCGTGATCTCACGGGACGACGCGGACTCTCCACAGCCGCGTGAGGCATTGAAACGGCGCTCAGCGACGTTGAGAATACCGCGATGAGCATGACCCGGCCGTTACCGCACGCGCGTCCGATCGCTCCCGTTACCCTAAAGGGCACACAGGGCGCCGAGGGCCCACCGTGTCACGACTGCGCGGCCTTGTGCTGCCGGTACTACGCGCTCGAGATCGAGACGCCGGAGACGCTCGAGGACTTCGAAGCGCTCAAGTGGTACCTGATCCACGGAAAGAGCTGGATTTGGGTCGAGGACGGCGAGTGGCACCTGCAGGTCGACGAGGCTTGTCGCTACCTCGGCCCGAACAACGAATGTCTGATCTACGAGCGCCGCCCGAAGATCTGCCGCGATTACGGCATGCCCGAGCAGCCGCCCTCCGACGACCCGCTCTGCGATTACTTCGCGCAGGACGAGCGGCACGATCTGGAGTTCCGCACGCTCGATGAGCTGGAGCGCCACATCGAGAAGTTCGCAGCACAGCGCCGGCGCCGCTCGGAGGCTGCGCGCCGCGGATGGGCCAAGCGCCGCCAACGCCGCTTGTAGCGCCCAGACCCCACGGTGCGCTACGTCTGAGCAGACCAGGCCTTGTGGATGAAGTGCTCGATCCGGCGCCGGCCTCCGTCGCCGTAGCGCTCGAACTCGATGCCCAGACCCGGCGTCACCGCTCTTGCGTCACCGGCCGGCACCGCGCGCGCCACGCGTCCGACGAAGTGAACCGGCTCCGCTTCATCCGGAAGCTGAAAGGTCAGCCCGACGCGCATCCCTTCCGGCAGCTCATCTGCCGTTTCCACGAACAGGCCGGAATTCGACAGATCGCGGCTCATGCCGAGCATCTGCGCCGCCGGCCCGTCGAAGAAAACAGGCGTTCTGAGTGGAATGCGGGGTCGGCGAACATAGCACCACACGCGGTTGGAGCCGAGACGGCGCGCTTCGAACAGCGCATCATCCGCCCGCCGCAGCAGCTCATCGGCGTCTTCGCCATCGGCTGGGTAGCACGCGGCGCCGATGCTGACCGTCACGCGCAGCTCCCCGTCGTTGTCGGGTCGCGCGAAGGCGAACTTCTCGATCGTCGAGCGGATGCGCCCGCCGATGTGCCTCGCGTCACCGCGCCCGGCTCCTTCGAGAAGCACGCCGAACTTGTTGCGCTGTAGGCGCGAGACGATGTCGACCTGACGTACGAGCGCACGCAGGATGCCGCCGACGCGACACAAAGTATCTCGCGCAGGCTCCTCACCGATGTCGCGACGCAGCTGGGAAAAACCGTCCACATCGACCACCAGCAGCGACAGCGGCTGTCCGGAGAACCGCGCGCGAGTCAGCGTCTCGCGCAACCGCTCGTTGAAGACCGCGGCGCTCGGCAGGCGCGTGACCTCGTCACGGCTCGTGTCCTGCGGGCTGGAAACGGCCGGAGCAATGCGCGAGACGAGCCGTTTGAGCTCCACCGCGAAGCGCTCACCCTGGGCTCCGACGGGAGAGATGAGCACCTCGGCTTCGTACTGGTTGCCGTCCTTGCCATTGATCTGAATCGTGGTCGTCATCGTCCGCGAGACTTCCGGCAGACGTCCTTCGAACAGCGGGCAGGCCCGGTAGCGGCGCACCCCGCGCTCGTCCGGAGCCTCGTAGAACCCCAGGTCTTTGTGCCGGCCCACGACGTCGATCGTGTTCCACCCGGTCAGGCGCTCCATGATCCTGTCGAACGCCAGCACATGTCCCGACCGATCGATGACGAAGCTGCCGCCGGCGACGCGCAGTCCGGTCCGCTTCGGCTCGAAGTCCTTGGGAATCGACGATGTCAGGGCCGAACGTCCGGCAGGCTCAGGCGTTTGTCCGGCAGGCCGCACCTTGTCGGCGCCGGAGCGGCTCTCTCCCCGCGGGACGTCTCGGATCGAGGTCATGATTCGTTTCCTCCGCACTCAGCCGCGGCCGCCGGGACTCGACGGCCACGCCATACGACGCCCGGGGCGAGTACAGACCCCGCGCACAGACCAATATGGACCCTCGGCTGGCTCGGGACTAGTCCGGCACAGTCCGGCAAGCTCACCGCAGCAAACGCGCGGCCGGTCAGTCGGCGGCGAGCGTGCGGCGCAGGACCTCGACCTGCCGAGGGCTGGCCTTCAGCCAGATGCCGAGCTGGCGCTTGCGCTCGATTGCCGCGGGCGCGTAGCGCACGGATGTCACCAGCCGGCCGGCGGGGCTGAACACGTGGGCCCGGCCGCGCTCGCCCAGCACGATCAGCGTTTTGCGGCGGCGGTCGAACAGCAGATCCTCTTCGCCGGCCCGCGCCAGGTCTGCCAAGGCCATGCGCGTCGGCCGATCCCCCTCAATGTGGCGCTGCTGCGCGTGGACCGTGCGCCGCTGCCTGGCCCGCTCGCCGCGTTGCAGACGGCGGGCCAGCCCGCCGAGAAGTCCTTCGATCCGGCGCTGGGGAAGCGGACCGCTGCCCCGGCGCCGTCCGGAGCTGCGCTCGATCTGATCGAGTACCGACTGCGCCCAACGCACCGGCCCAGTCCACGGGATGGCGCCGAGCCGGTCGTAAAGATGCTCGAGCGACTCGCCAGCCGGCCCCGCACCGAGCACGTTCAGCCCGAACCGGCGCCGCGAGCCGCGCGGTTGCGAGGAGATGATCGGCAGTGAGACCGCCAGCGCCGAAGGGCGCCCGCGAGGATCGGGCAGTCGAAACCAGCCGGCGACGACCTCTCCGTGCAGTCGAAACCCCGTAGCCCCGTCGCGGAAGCTCGGCAGCAACGATCCGGTCAGCTCCTCGGCGCTGACCACACAGGCTAATGGCGGCGCCGACTCGTCGTAGAGCTGGTCCACGCGCGGGTCCTGGCGCTCGAGCAGCCACTGCCCGAGATCGGCGAAGCGGGGCTGTCCCGTGGGGCTTAAGCCGGTGAAGACGTGCCGAGCGTCCACCGGAGCGCCGTGCCCGCAGTCGGCACGCCCGCAGCGCAGGCAAAACACCTTGCCCGGCTGGAACGCGGCGCGATGCGCGAGAATGCTCTCGAGAGCCTGCTGAAGCTCGCGGTCGATCTTGGCGACCGCCTGCAGCATCTGACCTTCGTGGTCCGTCAGCGGCAGCGCCAGCTCGAGCGCGACGCGCTCGTTGCGGTCGGCGATCAGGTGCGCCCACGGATGCCGGTCGATACGCGTGCGCAGCTCTGTGAGCAGCAGCTCGAGCGCCTGTCGCATGCGCTGGTCTCTTCCCATCGCTGGCGCGATCCCTTCATCGGGCGCGCGACGAGTCACTCGCGGCCGGTGGGGGGGCCGATGCGGGTCCCGCCACGGCTCGCAGTCCGCGACATCGCCGTCCGAGAAAATATCCCCCGCTCCGTCAGCATCGCCGCACCCGCGAACAGGTATCCCACCACCTGCCCGCCCGTGTAGAGCAGATCGTTGATGTACGCGAACGTGAACCCGCCCAAGTTGTAAAACTGCAGGCCCCGGAGTCCCGCGTACACCAGCACCAGCAGCTGAGAGACGGCGAGCAGCGCGAACACGGCCGCAGCGATCCGCGGCAGCAGTCGAGAGCTTCGCAGCAGCAACCAAGCACAGCCGAGATAGAACAGGATGCTAGGAGTGATCGCTCCCCAGCTCGGCAAGGCCCACAGTGAACTCGACGCGTCAAAGACCTGCAGCAACCACTCCGGTGGGTTGCTGGGCCGGTCGGTCAGCAGCGTGATGCGATGCTGCACCACGAACACCGCGGCCCAGAGCCAGTAGTTCGTCACGAAAAACGCGAGTCCGCTCAGCCTCACGACGTCGGCGATCAGGCCGACACCAGAGCCGTACGTCTGCACGAGGCCCAGCACGCCCACGAAGCCGACGGCGCTGATCACGAGGTAGGCCAGAAACATCCCCATCACGTGGGGCGCGTTCGCTCTTTCGAGAAACTCGGCGTGCAGCGTGTAGCGTGTGGGAATCGTGTACCAAATCGTGTTCCACAGCATCATCGCCAGCAGAAAGGCAGCGAACACCACCAGACAGGTGGCCGAGACGGCCCGCTCCTGCTCCGATCGACGCGAGCTCATGGCGAACTCCCGATCTCCCCCGTGGCTCGATTGAGGGCTATCAGAACAGCCCGAGACGGTCCGGGTCAAATCGACCGCTCGTTGCGTAAGAGCCCGATTCCACGGGTTCCGCCGCCGGCCAACGACTCAGCGGATGAGCACTCGTTCTCCAAACAACCGTACCGCGTTTTCAGTCGTCGCACGCGCCACCGTGTCTCGAGGCAGCCGCTTGATCTCGGCGATCGCGTCCAGCGCCACGACGAGCTGGCTCGGCTCGTTGCGCTGCCGGGGGTCGGCCCCGAGCACGGGGCTGTCGGTCTCGAGCAGGAGGCGATCGAGTGGCAGGGCGCGGACGAGCTTCTGCTTTTGGCGCGAGCGGACGATCGAAGGCGGCACGGAAAAGAAGTAGCCGGCCTGCAGGGCCGGCTCGGCGGCCGACGCGCGGCCGTCGAAGGCGTGCAACAGGACCCGGCGCGCACCCGCCTCCACGAGTGCGGCGACGGCGTAGCGTCCCGCGCTGCGGCTGTGCACGTTGACCGGTAGGTCGAGCTCGATCGCCAACCGCACCTGCTCGAGGAACATCTCGCGCTGCACCGCACGCGCGCGCTCGTCGTCGACGACCCAGCGGTCGAGACCGATCTCGCCGACGCCGATCAGTCGATGCTGATGCTTACGGATCAGCGCGAGGATCTGATCGAGCTTCTCGCGCTCGAGGTGCGTCGGGTACAGGCCGATCGCGGGAGCGATCTCACGGTGGTGCGCGGCGAGCTGGAGTATTCGCTGTGCATCCTCCGGCGTCTCGCCGACCGTCACGATCCGGCGCACGCCGACGGCGCTCGCACGCTCGAGCACCGCCGCTCGATCCTGGTCGAACGCCGGATCGGCCAGATGAGCGTGGGCGTCGACCAGGTCTGCGAATCTCGGACCGGAGCTCATCGGTACCTCCTGCCTCATGGGTTTGCCTGTCGCGGTGCTCGAAGCCATGATGCCCTACTGCGTGGCTGTGGGAGCAGGCTCGACCGGGAGCCGGATCTGCCGCGACGAGTCTCAGGAGGACCGATGAAATCGACGAGCGGGAAGCTAGCCATCGAGGGAGGCCATCCCGTCAGGAGCGCATCCTGGCCCGCGTGGCCCGTGTGGGACGACTCCGACGAGCGCGTGCTGGTTGAGGCGCTGCGCTCCGGCAAGTGGGGCGTCGGCGGCGAGCGCGTGCCCGAGCTCGAGTGTCAGTTCGCGGGCCTGCACGACGCCCGCTTCGGCGTCGCCTGCTGTAATGGAACCATCGCGCTGCAGATCGCGCTGATCGCTGCGGGGATCGAGCCGGGCGATCATGTGATCACCACTCCCTACACGTTCATGGCGACGGCGCTGTCGATTCTCGCCGTGGATGCGATTCCCGTGTTCGTCGATGTCGAGCCGGGCACGCACAACATCGACCCGAATCAGATCGAAGCGGCGCTGACGGATCGAACGAGCGCGATCATGCCGGTGCACATCGGGGGCCGGCCGGCAGACATGGACCGGATCAACGACATCGCGCGGCGCCGCGGCTTGAAGGTTGTCGAGGACGCTGCCCAAGCGTGGCTGGCCTCGTGGAACGCGACTCCGGTCGGAGCCATCGGCGACGCCGGAACTTTCAGCTTCCAGTCCAGCAAGAATCTGACCGCCGGCGAGGGGGGCATGATCCTCACCAACGACGAGGACCTGTTCCAGCGCGCGTGGTCGTATCACAATTGCGGGCGCCGTCTCGGTGGTGCTTGGTACGACCACGCGTACGCCGGCATGAACTATCGGCTCACCGAGCTGCAGGCCGCGCTGCTTCTCAACGGGCTCGCGCGGCTGCCCGAGCAGCAGGCGCGTCGCCAGGCGGCGATGGCCATTTTGGAGCGGGACCTCGCCGGAGTGCCGGGCGTGTTGATGCCCGATCGCGACGAGCGCGTCACGGCCCACGCGTGCCACATCTTGATGGTGCGCCTCGACCAGGAGCAGTTCTCGCTCGACAAGATGCGGATCGTTCAAGCGCTGCAGGCGGAGGGCATCCCGGCCCATCCGGGCTACACGGTGCCGCTGTACAAGCAGGACTTCTTCGACTGGTTCGCCGACCGGCGGACGCCGGCCGGCGGGATCTGGAACGAGCTGTTCCCGATTCCGTTCAACGACTACAGCCTGCCCGTCTGCGAGCGGCTCTGCGCCTCGACGATCTGGATCAAGCAAGACGTGCTGCTCGCGGGCCCGGAGCAGATGTCCGACGTGGTCGACGCGTTCGTCAAGGTGCTCGAGGCGGCGCGCGAAGGCCGTCTCTCGGGCTAATCCGATTCCGAGGGGCTTTCGGTGAGCGCCAGCACGGGATCGCCCAGGCCCATATCATGCCGCTGCGCCTTGTCCTGATACATGCGCTGGTCGGCCCTGCGCATCAGCTCTTCGAAGTCGGAGCCGTCATCGGGGAACACGGCCCAGCCAACGCTGATGCCGATCCTCACGTGCTGGCCGATCGAGGTCGGGATCGGCCGCTGCTCGATTCGCTGCTGCACGCGTGAGACGGCGGATTCGATCAGCTGCGGGTCGGCGTCAGGAAGCAGCGCGACGAACTCGTCACCGCCCCACCGACAGATCGTGTCCGCAGCTCGCAACTGGTCTTGGAGAAAGTGCCCGACGGCGCGCAGCACCTCGTCGCCGACTTGATGACCGTAGGTGTCGTTGACCGCCTTGAAACGATCGAGATCGAACACGGCCACGCCGAACGGCCTGCGGAAGCGCCGCGCGCGGAGCACTTCCTTTTCGAGCTGCGCGAACAGGAATCGCAGGTTCGGCAGACCGGTCAGCGAATCCGTCATCGCGCTTGCTTTGCTCGTCTCGTAGGCCCGCGCATTGTAGATCGCCGCGGCGGCCTCGGGAGCGATCAGCTCGAGAATGCGCTCGTCTTCCAAGCTGAAGTGTTTCTCGCGGCGGTCGTAGAACGTCAGCGCCCCGAAGGAGCGCCCTTCGATCACCAGCGGGACGACCATGGCGGAGCGAAACGAGCGGCCGATATCAGCGCGCGGACCGCAAAAATCCGGCTTCGCCAGCACGTTGACCAGCGTTCGCCCGTTGTCGACGGCCCAGCCGGTCACGCCTTCGCCCTGCATGAGGACTTTGCCTTTGAGCTTGTCGGCAGCTCGACCGTGTACGAACGCCGCGCGCAGCAGCGCCTGGGCCCCATCGTGCAGGTAGATCACCCCCGTATCGAAGCTGACCAGGTTCTCGAGCTTCTCGAGAATGTTCGACAGCGTCTGCTCGATCCCGAGGCTCCGCCCGAGGTCGCGAGCGAACTCGTGGATCGCCATCGCCTCGCGCCGCACCGCAGCGATATGATCCAGCGCGTGATCCGCCTGCTGTCCCGCAAACAGCTCGAGGGCATAGTCGCGTTGGACTCGAGCGATCTGCTCGACACCGCTCGAGCGCGGGTGGTCCGCTGCGCGGGCGCGGTCGATCAGCTCGTCGAGATGCTCGATGAAGACCTCGACGAGCTGCGGATCGAGACGCCGGCCCGCATCGCGCCGCAGTTGGTCGATGACATCCTCACGCGAGCGTGCCTCGTGGTACGGGCGCGGATAGAGCATCGCGTCGACGCTGTCCGCCACGGCGAGAATCCTCGCCCCCAGAGGGATCTCGGTGCCCGACAGCCCGTCCGGCATGCCTCCGCCGTTCCATTGCTCCGCATGGTGCCGGACGATCGGTACGACCGGGTAGGGGAAGCCGACCTCTTCCAAGATCTCCGCGCCGATCTTCGGGTACGTTCTCAACTTCGACTTTTCGG
>CP070706.1:2843083-2853013 GCA_020350085.1 Acidobacteriota bacterium | reverse complement strand
TTCGACCAGCCCGATCTGTCGCGAGTCTCTTCGGTCCGTTTCGGTCCCTCGCGAGTTGTTGCTTCGGCGGCGATTCCGGTGACGAATTCGCAACGGCTGTTTCGGTAATCGGTCTCGCCGGTGCGGCGAAACGATCTCTACATTGCTACTGAGCGATTTGTCGCGAGGTAGCCATGGCGGATCATCCGTGCTTTACCACGCTGGATCGTGCCTTGGGTGCTTATCGCGCCGGGCGGCCGAAAGAAGCGCTGGCTCTGGCCGAAGCCGCCTGGCGCATGACGGAAGACATCCCGGGCGCGCCGCCCCACGCCGCAGTGGTCTCGGCGTGGTACGGCTATCTGGTCGGCACGGTCGGCAGCCGCTGGCGCGACGGTGTAGAGCTGTGTCGATCCGCCACGCGCATCGCGTTTTGGGAGCCGCGCGTTTACGAGCTGCTGGCGAGGCTGGAGATCGAGGGCGAGATGCGTCATCGTGCGCTCGCCTCCGTGCAGCGTGGACTCGCGCTCTCGCCTGACGATCCGGAGCTGCTGCAGTTGCGTCGCTGGCTCGGTCTCCGCCGGACGCCGGTCATCTGGTTCCTGGATCGGAGCCACCCGATCAATCGCTGGCTGGGCCGTCTTCGCCACCGCGCCTCCAACGGCGACCTGTCGAGCTGAGTCCACCCCTCTGCGCGCGGGTCCGAGCGCGCCTGCCACGCTGGGCTGGCCGCCGGTTGCGAGGCCCGCGGGGCGCGGAGAGAATCCTTTCCTGCTCATTGGCTATCGGCGGCACGCGCTGGCGAGAACGGCTTTCAGAGAGACCTTCTTGACAAACGGCTGCACAAGCTCGCGCTCACCGCGCGACGTTCCCCTCTGGGCGCACGGGCCGTCGGCCAAGCGGGTACTGATGCTCGCTTGGATGCTGGTCGCGGCGCTCGCCGTCGGTTGCGATGACGTGGAGACCCCGCCTCTCGACGCGCAGAAACTCGTCGTCGGCGCGACCCCGGCGAGCATCTGTCCCGATCCGCTGACGGGCACCGGCAGAGCCACGATCGTGGCGACGGCGTTCGGTGCCGACGGATCGCTGGTCGAGGGCATCCAGGTGCAGTTCAGCTCGGACCGGGGCTCGCTCGACCAACAAACCGTGGCGACGAACAATCTCGGCCAGGCGGTGACCTTCGTGCGCGCGCCCAGAACGGCGACGGGCGCGTCCGTGACGGTGACGGCGATCCATCCGAACGGAGCGTCCGACGATATCGAGATCGCGTGGCCGCCAAACCCAGAGCTGTTCGCCCGTGCGTTTCCCGATGCCGTTTTGCCGGGCTCGACCATCATCGTGGAGTTCGGCCCTTCGAATCCCTGTAACCTCGCGCGGCTCGAGCTGCGTGTGCGTTACAACCCGCGCGTCGTGCGCTTTGCCGGCGCGGTGCGCGGTGGTCCGCTCGAGCTGATGGGAGTTTCACTCGAGCCGACCTCGACGGTGCTGGAGCTCGACGCGTCCCAACCAGGCCTGGTCGAGGTCGACTACTATCAGGATCAGCCCGATGCTCTCGGATCATCGGCGCTGGGGACGTATCTGACGCTCAGCTTCGATGCACTCGAACCGGGCCTGGTCGACTTCCAGATTCCGTCCTACACCCTGTGGGACAACGCGGGGCTGCCTTACTCTGAGGCTGCGGTCAGCCCACCGTTTGCGGCGGTGGTGGCGCCATGAGGCCGGCGAGCCGCGAGACCTGGTGGCCCGCACCCACTCGGCGGATCGAGCCTGTCGTGGCATGATGTTTCGTGTGGTCGGCGGTGCGGCCTCGCGCCGCGGTGCGAGGAGATGACTCCGATGGGCTTGAGAGACCGCGTCCGCGCCCTGAAGATCGTCGATGAGGCTGGGCGGGCGAGGGGCCTCGAGGTGCTGCGCGCCACGTATCGCGAGGAAAAGCGGTGGGTCGACGACGAGGCGACGCAGCTGCCTGCGGACGACCTCGAGCGCGACGATGTGTCGTGGTTCCTCGTCGAGGTCGATGAGCGTCCCGTCGGCATCCTGCGGGTTCTCTACGATCCACCGCTGGAGCTGTACCGGCATTACGAAATGAAGCTGACCGTCGCCGGGATCGACGTCGAGGAGTTTCTCAGCCAGCATCGGATCGCGGAGATCGGGCGCTTCGCGGTGCTGCCCGAGTTCCGCAAGTACGTCGTCGTCGTCGCGACGCTGATGCGGGCCGCCAGCAGCGAGACTGTCAGCCGCGGCTTCACGCACTACATCACCGATGTCTTCGAGGACGACCCGCACAGTCCGTACCGTTTCCACACGCGGATCATGGGCTTCCAGCCCGTCGCCACGCACGAGGTGGGCGAGTTGAACTCGTCTTCGCGCCGCATCACGCTGCTTCTGGACCTGAAGGCGGCCTACCAGCGGCTTCGAGCAGGCGGCGGTCTCATCTACCGCGTGCTGACCGAGGGTTGGGACGAGAAGCTGCACGAGCGGATGGGCAGCAAGGTCTAATCGGCTCTTCCGGCCGCAAGCGGCTCTTCCGGCTGCGTCGCCAACCAGCCTCGCATCCAGTAGTACGTCAGGCCGAGCCACTCGTGCAGAGCTGACGTCGTGCGCCGCAACGCACCGATATCCGGAGCGAGGTGGGCCCAGCGAAAGCCGCCTCGCACCGGGGGCGGCACGGGCTCGGCGGCGACGAGCATGCCGGCTCTCGCCATCGCACTGCGAGCTCGCGGCATGTGTTCGATGGAGGTCACGAGCACGGCGCGGGAGATGCCCTGCTCGCGGAGCAGCTCGACGGATCGCAACGCGTTCTCGCGCGTGTTGCGCGATGCGTGCTCGGGAATCACGCGCTCGGGCTCGAGCCCCAGCGCGAGCGCGTCCTCGACGATGCGCGAGCCGGCGGAGACCGGCTGACCGCTGCGCGAGCCACCGCTGACCAAGACGACGGCCTGCGGCCAGCGGGCGGCGGCTCTGAGCGCCGTATGCAGGCGCTCCGTGCTGGCCTGGCCGAGCGGTGCGCCCGCGACCGGCCGGCCCGCCAGCCCACCCGAGAACACGACGATCGCCTCGGGTGAACCGCGGCGGGCCCACGCCGGCGGGGGGGGCCAGTCGCGGCCGAGCCGCTCCAGCCGGCCCGCGAGCTGATCGGCCGCGAACGGGCTGGCCGCGAGCATGGTGATCAGCCACGCGAGAACCCACGGCCACATCGATGCGGGGCGGCCTGAGCGGTCCCGTCGCCGGTCACGCCCGAACACGATCAGACGCCACATGATCGCTACGATGCCGATCAACCAGGCCCATCCGAGCGGACTCGTCAACAAAGTGGTCACGGGGCTCATTATCGATCGCCCCCGAGCGAGATGGCAGGTGGCTCGGGTGGCGATCCTGGCACTAGCTTTCGCTCAGGGGTGAGGCGGTGGAGGCGCGAACGTGGGTCAGCTCGATCGAGTGCTCCGGGAACTGGACGATTCCGCCGTCGAGGCGACGTTCGAGGTCGGAGCCAACACCTACCAGCTGTTCGCCTACAGGAGTCTCGGCCGCCACGGCACTTGCGTGCGGTGGAACTTGTACGAGTTCGACCCAAGCGGCCGGCGACCGGTGAAGGGCCTCATCTTCGGCATGGCCGCGGGGGCCAAGGAAGCCCTCGAGGACGTGATGCAGGCGGCCAGCGAGCATGCGGCGACCGGCGAGATCAATCCGCTGCGGCGCGGCGGGCGCAGCTTCCGTCCCTCACCGCACGACTGATCTCCGCCGACCAGAGCGCCGCGGACGACGGGCCGCTATTCTGACCGGGTGAAGGCTGGCCTCGATTCGCTCGAAAACGTCTCTCGGCTGCTGCGCCGCGCCTGGGTTTGGGCCCGGCGCGCGGTCTTCATCGCCCTGCTCGTGGTCACGGGCGTCTTGCTGCTCGAGTGGGTGCACCTGCACGAGCTGTTAGCGCGCGTGCACCCGTGGCTCGCCCGGATCGTCAGCGGGCTGCTCGCGAGCGGAGTCGTCGGCTTTGCCGGCTGGACGGCGTGGCGCTGGTGGCGGGTGCCGCGCGTCATCGTGCCGCCCGAGCTGCCGAGCGCGCTCGAGAGCTGGTCTGCAGACGACCTGAAGACATACCGCCGATTCGTTCGTCGTTACCTCGAGCGCCAGCAGCAAAACCTCGCGCTCGAGCAGAGCTCGCGACAGAAGGTGCCGGCGGTGCTGGAGAAGGTCGACCGGCTCGGCGTCGAAGCGCATGCGCCCCGGGTCGTCGCCGAGCTCGAAGCGGAGATCGATCGCCTGCTCGAGCCGCTCGATCGCAAGGCACGCCAGGAAGTCTGGCAGTCCGCTTCGCAGGTCGCCGTCATCACCGCCGTCAATCCGTCGGCTCTGCTCGACGTGCTGATCACGCTGCTGAGAAACCTCGAGCTGATGGCACGCCTGGCGAAGCTCTACTACGGCCGGCCGGGGATCTGGGGCAGCGCGCGGATCGCGCACGACGTGCTCGCCGTGGCGGCCACCGCCGGCGTCGTCGACAGACTCGCGGAAAGCGTGAGCGAGGTCGCGGGTGAGATGTTCGGCTCGTGGACCGCGCGGCTGGCAGGCCCCGTCGGGCAGGGTCTGACGAACGGTCTGCTCACGGTGCGGCTCGGCGATGCGGCCGTGCTGCGCTGCCGGAGCTTGAGAAGCCGCCGCGTCGGTATCAAGCCGTGGTCGCCGGTCATGTGGCGCGAGATGGCGCGCCGGCTCTCGGCGATGGTCGGCGAGCAGCTGGCGCCGGACATGGCGCGCGCGTTCACGCAGGCCTCGCGGTCCGCGGGACAGCGTGGGGCCGAGAAAGTGCGCCAGGCGTTCGACAAGCTGCGCGGCGCGAGGGGCGCTGAGACGGCCGCGGACGATACCGCGTCGGCCGACGGACCGCGTTGAGCAAGACCGCAACGAGCTACGCGAAGAGGAGGATCGGAATGGACAAGCCGAAGATCGCCGAGCGCCGGCCGGCCGTGATCGAGCTCGACCCGGGAACTTACTTCTGGTGCCGCTGCGGTCGCTCGAGCCAGCAGCCGTTTTGCGACGGCTCGCACGCGGGAACATCGTTCACGCCGATGAAGCTCGAAATCAGCGACAAGCGCCGCGTGGCGCTGTGCCAGTGCAAGCAAACCGGCAAAGAGCCGATGTGCGACGGGGCCCACTCGTCGTTGTGAGGCACGAGCCGATCACGGCTGGGTGCGGTTGATTGTGACATTCGACGTCGAAGGGCATTCCTGCTCTGGATGAACGTGGATCCGGAGCCAGCTTCCTGTCACTTTCTTGATCGGCTCGGCACCCCCCTCGCGGAGCAGCAGCGGCTCCATCTGCGCGTCGATCAACTCGACGCTCACTTGCCGGCCATGTGCGTTCAGCTCGACGTAGCGGCAGCCGGAACCGATTGTGACGATCATCGCCCCGCGTCCGAGCGGGTGCACCTCTTCGCCGGAGCCGCCCCACTTGCAGCGCACTCTTACATCGGGCAGCGGTCCGAAACGCCGCTCGTCGATCGTGCGGGCCCCCAGTCACGCGCCCTCGAAGCGCTCTTCTTCGGGAGAACACGCGACGAGATCGAGAGGATCCGAGCCCTCGCGCACGGGTGGGATCGGCTCTTCCGCCAGCTCGAGGAAATCTACGTCGGTAAACTCGTCTCTCAACCTGCGGAGGTATCGCCTCGCGGCCCGGCGTTGGTCCTGTCGAAGCTTCACCATCACCATGCCGAAAAGCTGTCGCTTCCGCTCCTCGCTTTCGAGCTGCCGCTTGAGGCACTTCGAGAGAAGGTCTTCGGCCTTGCCCGCCTGTCTCGGCTCGAGAAAGTCGAACGCCAGCGTGGTGCGCGCCTTGACCGCGGTCATCTCGGCGTGCACCGTTCCTGCAGCTTTCGCAGCGCGCTCGAGGAAAAAGCTGCTGCGATGGAAAAAACCGAGACGACGGTACTCGTGGCCCAGCTCAAGATCGAGCTTGGGATCGTCCGCATTCTCGTCAAAACGCTCGAGCAGCGCGTACGCCCTCGAGGCGTCTTTCGGCAGGTCACTCAGAAAGTTCAGCAAGATGTCGCTCGTGGGAGCTCCGCCGAGGGCGATCTCGAACGGCGGGTATGGAAACGGCGCCAGGATCGCCAAGAATCCGCCATGCGTGTCATTGACGAGAATCCACGGCTCCGCCGGAGCAGAGCGATACTCGCCAACGGCAGACTCGTATGGCGAGTCGGAGGTCCGGCGAACCAGTACGAACCCCTCGAGCAATGCCGCGATCTCGGGCTCGCGCCACCAGTCGTGCAAGATCTCGCAGTGAGGGCAGTTGCTGGCGGTCTGCTCGATGAGGATCAAGTGGCCGGTTCGATGAGCGATCTGAGCGGCCGGCCCGAACTCGGTGTGCCACCTAAACTCCGAGCCGCAGACCGTCGAGACCAGCAGCGCGGCGCTCAGAACCGCCGCACTTGTGGCCAGGCTGAGCTTGAACGGACGACGAGCCATCTCCGCGCGTCGGTGAACGAACCCGCCACGTCGCGATCGCTTCCCATGCGGCACCCGGAGGAGAAATTAGGATCGTGCCGCCGATCTCGAGGTCGGCGAGGCCCGCCGACACCTCCTTTCGGCAACGAGACGCTGTGCCCGTAGGATAAGCGATCGTCGGCATCTGGAGCGCGCGTCTTATCGAGCGCGGATGGAGCTTAGTCGCCGAGCCCGTCTCGCCCGGGCGCTCGCCCTCCCAGCGGCCAAAGGTGCGGCTCACGTACCCCTTCGCGCCGGCTGCAACCACTCGCGCAAGTAGCCTCCGGTCCACGATGCGGCACACTCGGCGACCATCTCTGGCGGTCCTTCGGCGACGATGCGGCCGCCCTCGGCGCCGCCTTCCGGGCCGAGATCGATGATCCAGTCGGCGGTCTTGATGACATCGAGGTGGTGCTCGATGACGACGACGGTGTTGCCTTCGTCGCGCAACCTGAGCAGCACCTCGAGCAGCTTGCGCACGTCGTCGAAGTGCAGTCCCGTCGTCGGCTCATCGAGCAGGTACAGTGTGCGGCCGCTGCTGCGGCGCGAGAGCTCTTTGGCCAGCTTGACCCGCTGCGCCTCGCCGCCGGAGAGCGTCGTGGCCTGCTGGCCGAGCCGGATGTAGCCGAGGCCGACCTCGCACAACGTTCGCAGCTTGCGCTCGACCTGCGGCACGTTGGCGAAGAAATCGAGCGCCTGATCAGCGGTCATCTCGAGCACGTCCGCAATCGAGCGGCCCTTCCACAGAATCTCGAGCGTCTCGCGATTGTAACGGTGCCCGCCACAGTCCTCGCAGGTGACGAACACGTCGGGCAGAAAGTGCATCTCGATCCGAATCACGCCGCAGCCTTCGCAGGTCTCGCAGCGGCCGCGCTTGACGTTGAACGAGAAACGACCGGGTTTGTAGCCGCGCGCGCGCGCCTCGGGCACCCTCGCGAACAGCTCGCGGATCGGAGCAAAAAGACCGACGTAGGTCGCCGGGTTGCTACGCGGCGTGCGTCCGATCGGTGATTGATCGATGTCGACGACCTTGTCGTAGTGCTCGAGCCCTTCGATCGCGTCGTGCCGTCCCGGGCGGTCGGCTGCCTGACCCAGATGGCGCAGGCTGGCCGGATACAGCGTGTGGTTGACCAGCGTCGACTTGCCGGAGCCGGACACGCCGGTCACGCAGGTGAAGAGCCCGACCGGAAAGCGAGCGTCGATTCCCTGCAGGTTGTGCTGGCACGCGCCGCGCACGACGAGCCAGTGATCGGCGGGCGCCAAGCGGCTCTTCGGCACTTCGATGCGACGCTTTCCGCAAAGGTACTGTCCGGTGATCGACCGCGGCGCGCCGGTGATGTCATCGGGCGTTCCCGAAACGACCAGCTCTCCACCCAGCTCCCCGGCACCGGGCCCGAGATCCAGGACGTGGTCTGCCGAACGAATCGTCTCCTCGTCGTGCTCGACGACGATCACCGTGTTGCCCAGATCGCGCATCGACCTCAGCGTGTCGAGCAGCCGGCGGTTGTCGCGTTGATGCAAACCGATCGAAGGCTCGTCGAGCACGTACAGCACTCCCGTCAGACGCGAGCCGATCTGAGTCGCCAGCCGAATGCGTTGGCCCTCGCCACCGGAGAGCGTTGCCGCGGAGCGATCGAGCGTCAGGTAGCCGAGTCCGACGTTCTCGAGAAAGACGAGACGCTCGCGGATCTCTTTCAGAATCAAGCGGGCGATCTGCTCGTCTCGCGGTTCGAGAGCGAGCGACTCGAAGAACTCCCGTGCCAGCGAGACGGTCAAACGGGTCAGCTCTGCGATGTTGAGCCCGGCGATCTTGACGGCCAGCACCTCGGGACGCAGCCGCGCTCCTTCGCAGTCGGGACACGGTGAGCTGGACATGAACGCTTCGAGCTCCTCGCGCGCGCTCTCGGAGGCGGTCTCCCGCAGCTTGCGCTCGAGGCGCGGGACGATTCCCTCGAACGGCTTGCGAAACGCATATCGCGACCGATCCCCACGAAAGACGAACTCGTACTCGCGCTTTCCCGAGCCGTACATCAGCACGCGCTGAACGCGCAGCGGGATGTCTCTCCAGACGGTCGTCGAGGGCAGCTGGTGAGCACGTAGCACCGCAGCGATCATCTCGCGCATATAGGAGGCTTCGTGGCCAGACCAGACGGCCACGCCACCCGCGCCGAGAGGCGCGTCCGGATCGGAGACGATCTTTTCCGGATCGAACTCGCGATGCACACCGAGCCCGCCGCAAGTCTGACACGCTCCGTAGGGTGAGTTAAACGAGAAGGCACGCGGTGCCAGCTCGACGAGCGTCGTGCCGCACTCGTTGCAGGCGTAGCGCTCCGAGTACAGCCTCTCCTCGCCGCCGGCGAGCAGCACACCCACCAATCCGTCGGTCAGCTTGAGCGCCGTCTCCACGGAGTCGGTCAGCCGCGTGCGGATGTCTTCGCGCACGATGGCCCGGTCGACGACGATCTCGATCGTGTGCGGCTTCCTCTTGTCCAGCTGCGGCGGTTGATCCAAATCGACGAGCTGGCCGTCCACGCGGGCACGCACGAAGCCTTGCGCCGCGTAGCGCTCGAGATCCTTGCGATAGTGCCCCTTGCGTCCGCGCACCACCGGCGCCAGCACCTGCAGCCGGCTGCCCGCGGGAAGCGACAGCATCGCGTCGACGATCTGCTGCACCGTCTGTCGCTCGATCGGCCGGCCGCAGCTCGGGCAGTGCGGCCGCCCCACGCGCGCAAATAGCAGCCGCATGTAATCGTAGATTTCCGTGACGGTGCCGACCGTCGAGCGGGGATTGCGCGAGGTCGTCTTCTGCTCGATCGAAATCGCCGGTGAGAGCCCTTCGATCGACTCGACCTCGGGCTTTTGCATCAGCTCGAGAAACTGCCGAGCATAGGCCGACAGCGATTCGACGTAGCGGCGCTGGCCTTCAGCGTAGATCGTGTCGAAGGCCAGCGACGATTTTCCCGAGCCCGACACACCGGTGATGACGACGAGCTTGTGACGCGGGATTTCGACGTCGATACTCTTCAGGTTGTGCTCGGAAGCGCCGCGGACCACGATCGCATCGACGGACACGAAATACTCCCTCTCGCCAATCCACCGCAACACACCGGACGAAGCGCAAACGTCGATTGTACCGACCAAAGCGCCCGACGCGCACGGTCGGCAGCGCGGCGCCCCAGCATCGCCGGCGAGAGCGGAGGAGCCGGCGGAAGGCGTGTTGGCCGATAATCGTGCCCCCCGACGAGGAGGAGAGATGCCTCAGCAAATCGCCGAGACCGGCCGCAGAGTGGCCCTCGCGCGCCGGCGAGGGAGTTGGCTGCTGCTGGCGGGGTTGGCAGGCTGCGCCGCACCACCGACAGGTCCCTACGTGCTCCGCGTCGCCGATGCTCACGGCCAGCCGAGCCGCGACGAGCGGGCCATCGTTCTCGAGCGTCCGGGAGTGACGCTCGAAATCGAGCCGCTCACGCCGCCCCAG
>CP070706.1:2820814-2842983 GCA_020350085.1 Acidobacteriota bacterium | reverse complement strand
CAGCAGCATCACTGCACCTGCCGGCCGTCGAACAGGCGCACGGTCCGCTGCGTGCGGTCCGCCAGGCGCTGGTCGTGGGTCACCATCACCACCGTCACGCCCGATTCCCCGTTGTACTCCTCGAGGATCTGCATCACATCCTCGCCCATCTTGCTGTCGAGATTCCCCGTGGGCTCGTCGGCCAGCAGCAGGCGCGGGGACCCGACGATCGCGCGAGCGATGGCCACGCGTTGCTGCTGCCCGCCGGAAAGCTGGGTCGGGTAGTGGTGCATGCGCGCCTTCAGGCCCACGCGTTCCAGCGCGCGCTCGGCTCGCGCACGCCGCTCACGATGGGAGAGACCGCGATAGAGGAGCGGGATCTGTACGTTGTCCAGCGCGTTCAGGTCGGCGATCAGATGAAAGCTCTGAAAGATGAAGCCGATCTCCCGGTTGCGCAGCGTAGCGAGTTGTCGATCGCTCGCGTCGCTCACGGCCGCGTCGTCAAAGATTACCTGGCCCGCACTCGGTGCGTCGAGCAGGCCCAAGACGTTCAGAAGAGTGCTCTTACCCGAGCCTGACGGACCCATGACGGCCAGAAACTCGCCCGCGGCGATCTGCAAGTTGACATGGCTCAGCGCGACCGTTTCGATCTTCTCCGTGCGGTAGACCTTATCCACGGCTTCGAGGCGAACCGCAACTCCTCCATTCTTCCCATTCGTGGGCGGAGCGAGGTGAGTGTTCATCGCAGCATGACCTCCTTGGCATTACGGTAGTCGGACATGTCCGAGATGATGACCTCGTCACCCTCCGCAAGTCCGTCCGTGATCTCGTACAACTCGAAATTGGAAAGCCCGATCGTGACCGGCGTGCGTACGGCGCGGTCGCCGCGCACGACGAAGACGCAGTCGCGGCCATCGAAGTTGAGCAACGGACCTCGGCGCAAGCACAGCGCGCCGGTGCGCTGCTGCGTGACGGCGTGAACGTCCACGCGAAGATTCGGCCGCAAGATCGCGTGCCCTGGTTCGTCGAGGTGCACTTCGAAGGTGACGATGCCGTTTTGCACCGTGGGCAGGATCTTCTGCACACGGCCGGTCAGTCGTGTGTCACCACTGCGCACGACGGCCGGCAGGCCAATCGTCAGGCGGCGGGCGAGGACGTCCGAAACGGTGGCGTCAACCCGGTACGTGCTCAGATCAGCCACCCGGGCCACCGGCTCGCCCTCGGCCACGGCCGCGCCCTCGTTGGCAACGACCCACGTGACGATGCCCGCGCGTTCGGCCGTGACGGAGGTGCTCGCCAGCCGTTCTCTCGCGCGCTCGAGATCCTTCTCGAGGATTGAGATCTCGAGAGCCAGCTGCTCGGCTCGGGCGGCCAGGTCTTCCTCCGCGCTGGCGAGCAGCGCATCGACGTGCTCCAGCTCGATGCTGGCCCGCGCAACGTCGGTTTCGGATCGGCGGACGGAGTCCTCGTGGGTCAGCCCTTCGCCGAACATCTCGTGATTGCGCTTCAGCTCGTAACGGTACGATTCCAGCTCCAGAGCCTTGACAGCCCGCTTCGC
This sequence comes from Acidobacteriota bacterium, assembly GCA_020350085.1. Taxonomy (GTDB): domain Bacteria; phylum Acidobacteriota; class Polarisedimenticolia; order J045; family J045. The sequence continues at coordinate 2,841,446 of CP070706.1, read as the reverse complement.
CTTGAGCTCGTTGCGGGTGCGGTCCAGCTCCAGCCGAGTCTGACGCTGCGCGTTTCGCTTCAGCGCGATCTGCTCTTCGAGGCGGGCCACGTCGCGATGCGCGTCCCGGTCGTCGAGCAGCACGATCGGCTCGCCCGCTTGCACCTCAGCCCCTTGGGTTTCGAGGATCCGGACGATGCGCGTGGCGAGCGGCGCGGTGAGGATCTGCTCGAAGCCGGGCACGACCAACCCCGATGCGTCGAGCGTGGCGCTGACATCGCCGCGTTCGACCTTCGCTGTGCGCACCCGGTCACGCCGCACCGACGGGCGCAGCCAGCCGATGGCCAGCACCAAGATCACCAACGCGGCCGCGATCGCCGCGGACGGGACGATCAGCCGGCGGATCCTGCGCCATCTTCTGACGGTCGGGTCGATGCTGCGGTCCATCGGGTCCATCGCGTTTCCTCGGGCTTGCGGAGAGCAAGGCGGGTGCCAGGAGTCAACGTGTTGAACCGCAGCGGTTTATCGGGGGCGGGCGCCCGCGCGAGTGTTCGGGTCCGAACGGCGACTGTTCGGAATCGGACGCGATCAACTGTCCGCGCCGCACGGGCGTAGATCAGCGTCGCGCGAGATCAGAGAAAGGCCAGTTTGCTTCGCCGTGTCAGTAAGCCTCGAGCACGTAGACCTCGCCCGCGTCGGTGCGGGAATTGTCCGGAAGATCACCGCTCGGTGCGCCGAGCACCAGCTCGAGATCGCCGTCCCCGTCGAGATCGGCCCCGACGGCGAGATGCAACCCGTCCCGCTCGTCGCGGCCGAAGACCGTGACCGAGGCCGGGGTCGTCATCAGATCGATCTCGATCGGCGTGTCGGAGATCAACCCGAGACCGCGCAAGACGTACACTTCGCCGGCGTTCCTACGCTCGTTGCCGGGCCCGTCAGCGGACTTGGCGCCGAGCAACAGGTCCGCTCCCTCGAGCGGATGGCCGTCGTCGAGCACCTCCGCGACCGCGGCATGAGCGAGCCCCGATCCACCGCGGCGGCCGTAGATCGTGATGTCGGCGGACTTGTCCGCGAGGTCCCAGACCTCGTCCTCGAAAAACGCACGGCCGTAGAGAACGTAGACCTCGCCGCAGAACCTCCTCTCGTTGTCCGGACCGGAAGCCCAGCTCGCTCCGAGCAGGATCTCCGCGCGGCCGTCGCGGTTGACGTCGCCTACGGCGGGGATCGCGAGAAAGTCGCGCGCGTCGGCGCCGTACACGGCCAGATCGTACTCGCCCAGCTCGAAGTCGAGGACGGGCGCGAGGTTCTTGGACAGGACGAGCCAGGCCGCTCCGGAGCTGAAGCGTGTGCCGTCCGGTCCGCTCTTGCAGCTGCTGGCCGTCAAGATGTCGTCTCGCCCGTCACCGTCCACGTCACCCACGGCCAGGGCCATCCCGATGTGACTCGAATCGGCAAGCGCGGCGTGCGGCTCCAGGCCGTAGATCGTGGTATCGGCCGCGGTGTCGGCGAGGTCGATCACGCGCGGCCACGCGTTCGGCCCGCCGAGCAGAACGTGAATCGAACCCGCGTTGAACCGGACACCGTCTGGACCGTCGTCGTCGTTGTGAGCGCCAACGACCAGATCTGCCGTGCCGTCACCGTTCACGTCGCCCACCGCGACGCCGCTGCCGAGCGCATCGCCGACATCGCCGTAGACGATCGTGTCGTACTGACCGAGCTCGAAGTCGTAGGTGCCAGTCAGCGAGGGGCTTCCGAACACGATGTTGACTTCACCGGCGCCCGGACGGCTGTCGGCGGGTCCCATGGAGAACATCGCCCCCAGGACGATGTCGTCGAGGCCGTCCCCGTCGAGGTCCCCGGCGGCGACGGCTCGTCCCATGTTCTGCCCGTACACGAGGGCGCCCTTGCGGCCGAGAAACGTGACGTCCGCGCCGTCCTCGGCGAGGTCGATCGATGCGGGAAGGCTCGAGCCTGCCCGGCCGAAGACGACGTACGCTTCGCCCGCGCCGCGTCGCAGATTGCCCGGGCCATCGGCTCCGTGCGCCGTTACGAGCAGATCGTCCACACCATCGCCGTTGAAGTCGCCGACGGTGAGCATGCCCGGCTCGAACGTGCCCGACTGGCTACCGGACAAACAGTCCGCGGGTCCAGCACCGAGGATCGTGGTCTCGATGTCTGCGGTGAGAAGATCGACAGTGCGTACCACGTCGCTCGGCGGTGTGGGAATGGTGGCCAAAAAAGCGAGGACGGTGATCGCGGTCATGGTGGGATTCCTCCCTCACGCGTGCGCGCAGCACCAGCGTGCACAGGCGCCGTGCTGATCAGCCCGCGCGATCGATCACACGGAGCGTGACGTCGTCACGGTTCGTGCCGACCGAATCGACCCCTTCGATTGCTCGACGTCACGACTCTATCATTCTTCGAGCCGCGGGTGGTTCTCGCGTGTGGGTCTTGCTCTCGAGCGGTCCTAAGAGCCCAGCGGGCACGGCTGCCTCGCCGTGAGCCACATATCCGGCGTGATCGTCCCGACGCCCGGTCCCGAGCATTCGTTCGGTGCTCCGTTAACCGGGTCTTCGGAGGGCCAGTAGGGTTCGGAGTAAGCCGTGACCGTCATCGAGCCCTCGTCGTGGCACTCGATCGTCCCGAACAGCACGATCGTTGACCACTAGCCCGTGCCGAACCAGTAGGCGACCTGATTCCACTCGAAACTCATCGGTCCCGTCCGAACCAAATAGCCCACGTAGTGAGTGTGGTTCGCAGTTTCGTCAGGGAAGAACCCCTCGGAGTTGAACATGGACGTCTCGCGCGACGGCCCGAGGGGCGTGATCGAGGTGATCCACCGCGAATTCCCGACGCTCCCGCTGACGTTCACGCCGACCGGGTCGCACCTGCTCGAGTCTTCGTCACTGAGAACGAGCGTGGACGTGCAAGCCGCGAGCGCACAGACGATCCCCCCTACACAGTACTCTCTCGACTTGAACATCTCCGCCGCCTTTGCCGAGGGGGGCGAGCCTCCTCGACTTGGTCTCTTTCCTCACTCCTCTCAACACCACCGATGCGGCGAGGGGACAGCAAAAGCGGGCGGGGTGGGGGACTGTTGGCTGAGGTCCGGAAACTCGGCGCCAGCGGCTTATGGACAGACGCTGCTGCGCTCGGAACCGGACGAGTCCCGGCCCCAGCTTCCAGCGAGAGGCGCCGACGGGCGATTGAGATAGTAGAAGATCTCTTCTGCTAAAGGCGTTTCGGAATCGACCCAGCACGTGCCGGTCACGGTGTCTCCGGTGCAGGGCTGCGTGAAGTGCGGCGACGAGGATCTTCTCGCCTCGTAGTGCGTCGCTCCTTCCTGCGGATCCCAGCAGTACTCGGTCTTGTCGCTCGGATGGCGGAAGCCCGATTGGCCCGAGGTCTCGTCGATGAGATCGTAGCCCGAGTCGCCCGGGCACTGATTGTCCCGCCCGTCGTTGATTTCAGGGGCGCCCGGATAGATGGTGCTGTCGACGTCATCGCAGTCGCACGCGTTGCCGGCGGGGTCGGAGTCGTCGTTGGCTTGGTCGGAGTTGGCGACGTGTGGACAGTTGTCGCAGGTGTCCGGAACGCCGTCCGTATCGGCGTCGCCTCCCTCACAGGGCTGGATCTCGAAGGCGTTGTGGGTCGAATCGCCCGCGGCGTAGAGGTGATCGTTCTCCGAGACGAACACGCTGAACTCCAGGGGATTGCTGAACAGGTGGCCCTGGCCGTCGCCGGAGTGATCGATGATCTGGGTGATGCTACCCTCTGGTGTGATGCGGAAGGCGTTGTGCGACCCTTGGCCGCTGACGGCGACGTACCCCAGACTGTCACAAGCGATCCCCCACGGCCGGTCCAGCAAGTTTCCTTGTCCGTCGCCACTCGCGTCGATGATCTGCGTGACGTCGCCGCCTGGCGTGATCTTGAACGCGTTGTCACTCTCCTTGCCCGCCACGTAGACGTTGCCTGTACCGTCCACCACGACACCCTCTGGCAACTCGAGGATGTGTCCCTGACCGTCGCCCGTGGCGTCGAGGATCACTGAGATTTCGTTCTCAGGAGAGATTCTGAACACGTTGTCGGAGTTGGCACCGCCCACGAAGACATTCCCCCAAGCATCGACAGCGATTCCGCGCGGGCTGTAGAGACTGTTTCCGGAACCGTCACCGGACTGATCCGCGATCACGGTGACGACACCCAAGGGGGTGATCTTGAATACGTAGTGATAGGTGACACAACCTACATACACGTTGCGAGAGGCATCCACCGCCACAGCCCACGGACCATTCCCCCAATGCCCCTGGCCGTCGCCGGAGGAGTCGAGGATCACAGAGATATCGCCTCCGGGCGTGATTTGAAAAACGTAGTGGCTGCTCGCGCTAGCGACGTAGACGTTGCCCCATGCGTCGACGGCGATCCCGCGGGGGCGCAACACGGTGTGTCCCGCCCCGTCGCCAGCCGGGCCGAGGATCTCGGTGATGGTCCCGCTCGGCGTGATCTTGAACACGTTATTCGACCAGGCTCCTGCGACGTACACATTGCCGAGATGATCCTCGCAGATCCCGTGGGCGTTCTGCAGGGTATGGCCTGATCCGTCACCGCTGGAGTCGATGATCTCCCGTACTCGCGTCTCGGCGACGATGCCCGGCGCCGACAGCGCCAAAGCGACGGTGATGCTGCCTACGAGAAACAGGCGCACGACAGACGGCATGGTGCGACTTTCCATGCGGAATCCCAACCTCTCATTGATGATGAAGGTACGAGGAACGACGCCTACTGACAACGGAGCGACGTTCCAAAGGCGCGGTGAGAAGGGGTCTCAGTCCGAGCGAAGCTCGCGCATCAGCGTCGGGGAGTCAGCCGCGGTGCAGGAGCTGTTCGATCTCTCTCGCCAAACGGGCACCCCACGCGGCGTACGCTTTCACCGAAGGATGGATCCCATCGTCGGTGAAGTTGCCCCGATCGGTAGACACGAGGCCGAGTTCTTCGAACGTCGTCGGGACGTGCACGATGTTACTCATTCTGTCCGCCCACTTCGCGGCGCGGAGGCAGAGCAGCCTGCCGCGCAGGCCGAGCATCGCACGAAGCGGCTGCGGGAGAGCGGGGAAGTGTCCGATCGGCGGAACGCCAGCGAGAACGACCGGGATCGCGCCGAGGTGTTGGCGCAGCAGCGTCACCACGTCGGCGAGATCGGCTGTCCACCGCCACGATCTCGTCAGGCGAACGACGTCATTGACGCCGAACACGACCACGGCCACAGTTGCTTCGGATCCGACCAGCTCGTCGGTGAGCGCCCACCGGGCCTCTGCGGCCGTCGCACCGGAGCGCCCCACGGCACGCCACGCCACCCCGCGGCCGGTACGAGCGGCCAGAGCCGCCGCGAGCCGTCCGCTGAGAGCTTCGGTATGCGTGGGCGCACCGACTCCCGCGACCGTGGACTCACCGAATATGACGAGCGAGAGGGTCGGTCCAGCACCAGGAACCGTCCCGGACGTGGGCCCGGCTGCCGGACGCGCTGGTGCCAAGCGCGCCCGGACACGGCGGCCCTGAAGGAGCGCTATCGGTAGCAGCGGCAGCGTGGCGGTGAACGCCGCTCTGAGGACGAGTTCTTTCATCGAGCTCAGATGGCGGGCCGGCCGCGTCCTCCGCTGAGTCTGGATATGACCACCATGAAGCGCTCGCTTGGACCTGTCGATGTTCGTCCTGCAGCTGGTAGGCTCTCTACGAATCTCAGGGGCTGAACAGAGTCCGCCGAACGAGGAGAGAACGTCGCTAATGCCCGGGTATTATACCGAGCGACTCAGCGCCGAACGCCTCCGCGGCTGCTACGAGATCGCGCCGCCTCGCGTTCGGCAGTATCTCGACGAAGAGATTCGGCACGCTGCGCGAGCGATCCGCCCCACAGACTGCGTCTTGGAACTGGGCTGTGGATACGGAAGGATTCTCGAACGACTGCAAGATCGCACCGCGCGGCTCGTCGGTATCGACACCTCGGCCGCGAGTCTGCGGCTGGCCCACGAGATACTCGGAGAACATTCGGGCTGCAGGCTGCTGCTGATGGACGCGAGCCACCTGGCTCTTTGCAGAGCCTCGTTCGATGTCGTCCTGTGCCTCCAGAACGGGCTCTCGGCGTTTCACGTGGAGCCGCGAGCCGTGATCGAGGAGGCTGTCCGGGTGACTCGCCCGAGCGGGAGCGTGCTTCTTTCCAGCTATTCCGAGCGGTTCTGGCGCCATCGGCTCGAGTGGTTCCGGCTCCAGGCCGATCGTGGCCTGCTGGGGTCGATCGATGAGCAGGCTACGGGAGGCGGGGTCATCGTCTGCACGGACGGCTTCCGCGCGTCCACGATCAGTCCGGAGCGGTTCATCTCGCTCGTCTCTGGCCTTCCGGTCCGGTGGCATCTCCGGGAAATCGATGGCTCGAGCCTCTTCTGCGAGCTGACCGTGGAATGATGTCGCTGGCGTAGAGGCCGACGCTCCGATGGCTGGCCGAAGCTTCAACGCTGAGGTAAGAAATTGCGTTGCGACAGTGAGAAAAACGTCTCGAATATATGTGTTTTTGATGGCGGACCAACAACTCTATGTTAGAATAACAACGTCCCAAACCGTTAGCCCGATTCCCAGTAGATGACAGGACAATGCAACTCGCTGAGGGCGTAGTCTACGAGTCCGAGTCGAGGTCTGCGGCGGCGAAGGGTGTGGGTCCGGCGTGCGCGTACCCGCACAAGGAACGAGTCGAGCTCTTCGCGCTCAGCCCTCGGGAAGCCGACCTGCTGGCGCTCGCGGTGCGCGGGCTGCTCGATCGGGTGACGGTGCCTCTCGCGCGCGCGGCGGCGACGTTCTCCGACGGCTTCGGCTGGCACGAGGCGGGCTACGCGCGGCAGTCGGACTCCACGAGGGAGTGCTTCGGACGCTCGTCGCGGTGGCTGAGGGATCTCGCCTGGATCGGACGGTCGATCGCGCTGTGGCCTCGGCTCGGCGCGGCGCTCTGTGGCGACGATGGACAGCCGCCGCTCGGTCAGGAAGCGGCCTACCACATCGCACGCGTCGCGGACGAGACGACGATCGAGGCCTGGATCCGCCACGCGCGGAAGACGAAGATCCGCCCGCTCAAGCAGGACGTGAAGCAGGCGATGGAAGACGGGCGAAAGAGTCCGCCCGATGCGGAAACAGATACGGAGTCAATCTCGAAGACCGATGCGGCGGGCTCCACGTCGCGCGTCGTCGACATCGAAGACGACGAGCCGACAGTCCGCGTGCGTCTTGCCGTCACCACTCCGGCGCGGGCGGGCTTCGACGAGATGCTCGAGCTGCACCGGCTCGTTTGCGGCGGTCAGGCCTCGGTCACCTCGTTCATCGAGGCGCTCGTCGCCGAGGCGCTGGCCGGGAAAGACCCACCCGATCTCGAGGCGCCCGATCTCGAGGCTGTCATCGGCAGCGACGTCGCGGACCTGAGGCCCCCCGCCGTTCGCAACAAGAGCGAGAAAAGACGCTCGCCCGCGCGTTCGACGACGGGAAGGACCTGCCGCGCTCGGCAGCGGAGCTATCCGAAAACGAGACCTGGAAAGCCCTCTCGTGGAGCGACGAGCTGCTCGATCTTCGCCATCTGCGCGAGCTGGTCTTCGAGGCGGCGGGGCTGTTCGTCAGGGCCGGCCGCGGCAATGCCGCCGAGGCCGAGCACGAGATCGTCGCGCTGCTCCAGCTCGTGGGTCGGGCCGAGCGGCTGCTCGGCGAGCTGCTGGCGGTGCTCGGCGAGCAGCGCGGCTTTCTGCGGCTGGGCTTTGCCGGCATCGAGCACTACGCCGAGCAGCGGCTCGGCATGTCGGCGAGTACGGCGAGGGAACGGGCGTTTCTCGCCCGCGCGCTGCGGCACTACCCGCTGCTGCGCGAAGCGTACGCCTGCGGGCAGATCTCTCCTCAGGCGACGCTCGTCGTGCTGCGGGCGTTTCGCGGAAGGGACATCTCCGAACAGGTCGAGCGGGAGTGGGTCGCCCACGCCGAGACGACGACGATCAAGCGGCTCAAGGCCGAAGCGCGCCAGTACAAGTGGTTGACCAGGCGGGAGCTCCGCAGCCCGGCCACGCGCAAGCCCCCTCGCCCGCTCAGCGACGAGGCCTGGCGCCGCGGCCAGAGCCGCTCGTACGGGATGACCGTGGCACGGCTCGTCGAGGCCGCCTGTCAGACGCTTCGCACGGTCGATGCTGCGCTGGCGGAGGAAACGCTGAGCCTGCGTCTTCCCGAATCGCTGGCTCGGGACTTTCTGGCCACGCTCGATCAGGCTCGCGCCGAGCCGGAACTGGTGACCCACATCGCCCGTCAGGCCGGTCCGATGGACGCCGAGACGGCCGATTGGATGTTCTCCGAAAATGGCCCGTCGAAATCGACGAGCTTTCGGCTGATTCTGATGCTTCTAGCCCAAGGGTTTTCGTGGGACCCTCCGCGAAAAGTGGTGCGACGAGCGGAAGACGGCATTTACGAGCGCGACGGGTGGTGTTGTCAGGCTCCCGGGTGCAGCTCTCGGCAGCATCTCGAGGCGCATCACATTCGGTATCGCTCGCACGGCGGGGATGATGACGATGCGAACCGGCTGACGCTGTGTCGGTTTCATCATCAGCGGGGGGAGCATGGCGGCCTGCTGTCCGTGACGGGGCGGGCGCCGCTCGATGTGACGTTCGAGATGGGACGGAACGGGCGGGGCGGGGTGTTTCTCAACGAGAGGCGATTTTGCTGAGCGAACGACGCTCTACAGACTGATCTCCATGCCATCGGTTGCGGCCTCGCCGAGGCGGTGTTCGCGGACGGCGCGCGCTGTGGCATCGTCGAGGTGCACGAAGACGATTCGCTGCTCGTGCAGACGCTCGCGCTGGTCGAGCAGCTCGTCGACGGCGATGTGGGCCAGCGGTGGGTCGCGCTGCTCGAGCAGTCCGAGCTCGATGATCGACAGCTCGACGCCGTCGATCAGCTTCCACAGGCGATCATCGAGTATCGCGTCACCCGATACGGCGATGGTTCTCTTGGCAGGACCCTCGATGCGGTAACCGGTACTCTCAGCGCTGTGAGTTACGGGCATCGGAGTGATCTCGAAGCCATGGAGCGATAACGGGGCACTCGCTTCGATGAACTGGATCTCGAACGAATAATCGACGTCCTCGTAGGCCAGCTCGATCAACGACCGGCAGCGCGCTTCGACGCCCGGCGGGCCGGCGATGACGAACGGCCGCTCGCGGTGCTCGACGAAATTGGCGTGGAGCAGCAGAAACGGAAGCCCCAGGTAGTGATCGCCGTGAAAGTGCGTCAGCACCACACCGTCGATCGACTCGAGAGCGATGTTCTTGCGGCGCAGGCCGTGAAGCGCCGTCGCTCCCGCGTCGATCAGCACGCGGCGCCCGCCCGAGTGCTCGAGCAGCAGGCACGCGTGAGCGCGGCCGTCGTCGTGAAACGCATTGCCAGATCCGATGACGGTGATCTTCTTCATCGAAGCGTGTCCTCTCCCCTCAAGCCCTGAGTCGCGACAGCATACCGTCAGCCGGCCTGCGCGCACACTCCGCGCCCTCGAGTAGGCACATCACAGATCTCCGCCGAGCTGGATTCAGCGAGACGGTCGCGGATCTTCCGCTGCGGCGAGCAATGTCTCCGCCACCTGGCGCGCCTCGGGATCTCGAGGCTTTTCGATCAGCACCTCGAGAGCGAGTGCCCACAGGGAAAAGTGCACCGCTTTGCCATCGGCGTCGTGGCCGCGATCCGCACGATAGCGCGCGAACGCCTGGATCAGCCCATCCCTGTCTTGCGCCCCGTTCAGACCCACGTCGTAGCCGACGATGGCGAGGCCTCGCTGCAGCGCGCTGAGGCCGACGGTCTCAGCATTTGCCGGTGACCATTCATCTTGCGCACTCGCCGGAGCGCGAACGATACGTACGGTCATGACGCTGAGCACCGGACATCGTCGCGAGGCGTCGAGCGAGATCGTCGACGAGTCGGGGCGTGGCCGGTGGCCTGCGAAGTGCAGGTCGATGACGTCGCCCGCCACGATCTCCTCGCACCCCGGCCCCACGAGCAGCTGCAGCGTCTCGCCATCCGGGCGGGTCACGACGAGCAACAGGCCTGGATCGCCAGCCACATCTGGCTGCGGCCCTCCGACGAGGTCCGTCCGGTTGACGAACACCACCTCGTCGGCGGCCTGGCACGGGTCCGATGAGGTCAAGCCAACAAGCCCCAGCAGCCCGATCGACAGCTGAAGCGGCACGCAGCTGGGTCGGCACAACAAGGACCGAAGCATCCGCTCTCCGGCCCCCCGATCTCGGCAACGGTGTTTCCCTCTCGCCGGAACGCTTGCCTCGACAATCTCGGCGGCCGGGATAGTGCGGACAAGGCGGAGACGACGAATCGAACCGCCGCGGACACACTCACCTCAATGCGAATTCCGTGATCAGACGTCACTCGTCATGATGAACTGCGGCATGCGGTGGAATCTCTCGTAGCGCGGACGCAGGCGCTCCGTGTTGTAGTACTTGGCCACATCGATCACTTTCTTGCGGCCCACGATGACGTCGATCGGCACACTGTCGTAGACGCCGTTTCTCAGATTGACCAAGCGGCCGAAGTTCTCTTCCAGGATGAGATCGACCGCGAGGTTACCGAATGCCATCGGCACGATCGAATCGAGCGCGTCAGGATTGCCGCAGCGTACGAGATAGCTCAATCGCTGGTTGACGACGTTGATCTTGCGGCCGTTGTTGTAATTGGGGGAGAGCTTCTTCAGCACATCCGAGACGACGTCGCCGAGGCCCCCCAACTTACGGTGCCCGTACTGATCGGCTTCCACGCCCTCGTAGATCATCTCTTCCTGCCCAACCATCCGCGCTCCCTCGGAAACGAGCACGACGGCGTAGCGGCTCGGGTGCCGGTTGCGGTCTTCGACGAGCAGCTCGGCGAGCCGTTCGATGCTGAAGCGGTGCTCGGGAATCACACAGCGATCGGCCGCGCCCGCCATCGTCGGCAGCAGCGCCGTGTAGCCGGCGTAGCGTCCGAAGACCTCGATGACGAGGAACCGCTCGTGAGAACCGGCTGTCGTGCGCAGCTCGTGCGTCAGCTCGATCGTGCGCGTCACGCAGGTGCTGAATCCGATGCAGTAGTCCGTGCCCGGCACGTCGTTGTCCATCGTCTTGGGAATCGCAATGACCTTCACGCCCTCGGCGTGAAGGCGCTGACCGAAGCTGAGGGTATCATCGCCGCCGATCGGAATCAGGATGTCGACACCGAGATGATCGAGGTTTTTCACTACCTCCGCCGTCAGATCGTTGATCTTGTCCGTGTACTGATCCTTCAGATGAGGCGGTACCAAATCGAGCGGAAGGTGGCTCGGGCGTGTACGCGACGTGTGGAGGAACGTTCCACCGGTACGGCCGACACGATTGACGATATCCTCGGTCAGCACGATCACGTGGTCCGAGTTGTCGGCGTCCTGATCGCGGGTCATGTCGATCAGACCAGCCCAACCGCGCCGGATGCCGACCACACGGTACCCCTCTCGCAAAGAGCGCACGGTGATGGCTCGGATGGCGGGGTTCAAGCCCGGGACGTCTCCGCCACCGGTCAGAATCGCGATGGTTCCCTTGTGGCTCGCCACGTTGCGCTCCTTCTCGCTGCTGGCCGTAGGGCCGGGCCGTAGGATACGCCGTGAAAAGGTGGGGCTCTACCCGGTGGCTTGCGAGGGCCCGCGTTGACGCTCGTCGCCCTCTGGCCGAAGATGGCGCCCCCGGAGAGTGCCGTGCCAGTCGAACCGCTGCTTCCGGTCGCGCTTTCGCTTGTCGTCGCCTACACATCGACGCCTCAGGAGAGCTAGAGCCGATGGCCCCAAAGATCAAAAGCATCGCCGTCAGCACCGGAGGTGGCGACGCTCCCGGCCTCAATGCCGTCCTCCGCGCCGTGGTTCTCAGCGCTCTCGGCCGCGGCTGGGAGGTGACCGGCATCCGCAAGGGATATCTCGGACTGCTCGACACGAGTCAGCTCGTCCCGCTCGGCCGCGAGTCTGTTCGCGGGATCGCCCACCTGGGCGGAACCATCATCGGCACCGCCAACAAAGGCGACCCGTTCGAGTATCCGATGAAGATGCCCGACGGCAACATCGCGACCTTCGATCGCTCCGACGAGATCATGGCCAACTTCCGGCGGCTGGGACTCGACGCCCTGATCGCCGTCGGTGGCGACGGCTCGATGCGCATCGCGCACCGTTTGACGGAAAAGGGGATCCCCATCGTCGGCGTGCCGAAGACGATTGACAACGACCTCGAAGGAACGGTCGTGACGTTCGGATTCGACACCGCCGTCACGGTGGCCTCCGAGGCGATCGATCGGCTGCACTCGACGGCGGAAGCGCACGAGCGCGTGTTCGTCGTCGAGGTCATGGGACGGTATGCCGGCTGGATCGCGCTACACGCCGGCATCTCAGGCGGGGCCGACGCGGTGCTGATTCCCGAGATTCCATTCAAGCTCGAGACGATCTGCCGCAAGATCATGCAGCGCGAGGCACGCGGTCGTCACTTCAGCTTGGTGGTCGTCGCCGAGGGCGCCAAGCCCGAAGGGGGTGTGCTGACGACGCGAGGCGACAAGCCGGTCGGCGGCGAGGTCCGGCTGGGCGGCATCGGCGAGCAGCTCGCCGCGCAGATTGCGGTCGAGACGGGCAAAGAGACGCGCACGGTCGTGCTCGGGCATCTGCAGCGTGGTGGCGAGCCGACAGCCCGCGACCGGCTGATCGCACTTCGCTTCGGTGCCGCAGCGGTGCGCATGGTGGCCGAGCAGACTTTCTCGGTGATGGTGGCGCTCGACCCGCCGACGGTGCGTGCCGTGCCGCTCGGGGACGCCACGCGACGCATGAAATCGGTGCCGCTCGACTGCGATACGATCCTGACGGCGCGGGAGATGGGTCTTTGCTTGGGAGACGAGACTTAACCCGTTAACCCGGATAAGGAGCTTGCCACCATGAAGCGTCAGCCCGCGCGCCGGATCGGCCGGGTCGTTTTTACTGTGTCCGCCTGCATCGTCATCGCCCTCACGGCTTCCCAGGCGGCGGACCCAGACGGCGAGAAGCGTCCGTTCACGATCGAGGACCTGTACCGGCTGCACGATCCGAACGGCGTTCAGCTCGCTCCCGACGGAAGGAGCATCGTCTACACGCTGCGCAGCTACGACCTGCCGCGCGGCAAGAGCCAGACCGACCTCTATCGGCTCACGATCGACGGCGGCGCACCGCAGCGGCTGACCTGGACCGAGGAGATCTCCGAGTCCTCCCCCGCCATCTCACCCAGCGGCGAGCAGATCGCCTTCGTCGCGCAGCGCGGCGAGCAAGCGGCACCGCAGATCTGGTTGCTGCCGACGGCAGGTGGCGAAGCGCGGCCGTTGACGAGCCTGTTCACGGGGGCCTCGGATCCGGTTTTCTCGCCGGATGGACGCTTCATCGCCTTCGTCAGCGAGATCTATCCGAGGTGCGGGGCGGATGACGCCTGCAACACGCAGCGAGATGAGCGCCGGGCCAACGGTCCACTGAAGGCCCACCTCGCCGATGAGCTCTTGTACCGTCATTGGAACGCCTGGTCGGACGGCAAGGTCAGCCATGTGATGCTGGTTTCGGTCGAGACGGGCGAGCTGCGCGACGTGACGCCGGGCGAGCGCTCGGCGCCCGTCTTCAGCGTCGGTGGCGGGGACGGCTTCGCTTTCTCCCCCGATGGCAAGGAGCTCTGCTTCACCCGCAACCCGGATCCGGTCGAGACGCTCGCGTACTCGACCAACTCGGATCTGTGGGTCGTTCCGCTCGAGCCAACGGAAGAGGCTCCTGCAAATGCTTCGGCGTCCTCTGTTCGAAACATCACGGCAGGCAATCCGGCTTGGGACGGCCACCCCGTCTACTCGCCCGACGGGCGCTTCATCGCGTACCTCCGTCAGAAGCAACCCCGCTACGAATCGGATCTCGTCCGACTGACGCTCTACGATCGCAACACCGGCGAGCATCGAGACATGCTCGAGGCGTTCGACAACTGGGTTACGGACTTCGCTTGGCGCCGCGACAGCAAGAGCATCGTCTTCCTCGCGCAGGTCGGCGGTCAGACTCCGCTGTACGAGATCGCTCTAGCCGGTGGAAAGCCACGTCCGCTCGCCGCCTTCGCCCAGATCGACGAGTTCACGCTCAGCGAGGACGGCCAAGACGCGTATGCCGTCCGCCGCGCGGTCGGTGCGCCGCGCGAGCTGTGGAAGCTCGATCTTTCGGGCGCGCGGCCGCCGCAGCGTCTGACCGAGCACAATCGAGCGCTCGAGGACGAGGTCGACATTCGCCCGGCCGAACGCTTGTGGGTCCAAGGAAGCGAGGGTCGAAAGATCGATGTCTTCTTGGTCAAACCGCACAACTTCGATCCGAGCCGGCGCTACCCACTGATCCTCAACGTGCACGGCGGGCCGCAGTATCAATGGACAGACGCCTTTCGCGGCGATTGGCAAGTCTACCCCGGGGCCGGCTACATCGTCGCGTTTCCCAACCCACACGGCTCGACCGGCTACGGGCAACCGTTTACCGAGGCGATCTCCGGTGACTGGGGTGGGCGCGTGTTCGAAGATCTAATGCTCGTCACGGATCACCTCGAGAAGCTGCCGTATGTCGACGCGCAGCGGATGGGCGCCATGGGCTGGTCGTACGGCGGCTACATGATGAACTGGTTCTTGGGCAACACGCAGCGCTTCAAAGCGATCGCATCGATGATGGGGATCTTCGATCTGAGCTCTTTTTACTACACGACCGAGGAGCTTTGGTTCCCGGAGTGGGATCTTCGCGGCACGCCGTGGAACTCGGACGACTACCAGCGCTGGAATCCGGCCCAGTTCGTGACCGAATTCGCGACGCCCACGCTGGTGATCACGGGAGAGCGGGACTACCGGATTGCCTACACCCAGGGGCTGATGACCTTCACGGCGCTGAGGCGGCGCGGTGTGCCCTCGCGGCTGATCGTGATGCCTGACTCCGGCCACTGGCCGAGTTGGTACGAGATGGCGCTCTACTACACCGCGCACCTGGACTGGTTCGAGCGTCACTTGAAGGGCGGCAGTCCACCTTGGTCCGTCGAAGACTTCATCGACAACGCCGTCTTCGATCCTCAAACCGGCGAGCGAATCGATGTCCCGGGACCCTGAGCTTCGACTCAGCTGCCGACGATGCGACTCATCAGATTGCGGCCGAGCACGGATGAGGCGGTCAGCGCGCCACCGAACATCGCCCCGGCCACGCCACACGTGCAGATGTCCTGGCCCGTCAGATACAGCCCCCGGATCGGCGTTCTCGGCCTGAGAGACCGCGCACGAAAGCGCTCGGGCGTGTGATTCAATCCGTAAATCTCCCCTTTGGCGTAGCTCGTGAAGGTGCGCGTCGACAGCGGCGTGGACAGCTCACAGTGATCGATCTTTCCCTCAACTTGCGGTACGTGTTCGAACAGGATGTCTAGCAAGCGCTGCGTAAACTGCCTCTTGAGCGTCTCGTACGCCTCCCCACGCTTGTGCCACGATTCATTTTCCCAAGCGGCAAACCAGTCATAAGAAGCGAGCGTGAGGATCTCGATCGTGCTGCGGCCCGGATAGCGCTCCTGGAAGCTCGGATCTTTGCGGGACGGAAACGAGATGTACGCCAGTGGAAGCGGCGCGTTCGGATCACGGAGAAAACGGGCGACGTTCTCGTCGTGCTTCTCGTCGGGGTAGATCCAGAGATTGGTCCCCTGGGTGCCGAGCTCCTCGTCGGAGTCGCGGCATCCGAGATACAGGCACAGGTGCGACGCGGCCGGCCCGATCGATTTGACTTGCCGGCGCAGATGCTCGAGCGGTTCTCCGATCTGACCGAGCAGGCGATCGAGAGTGTTGGCCGCGCCCGCGTCGCTGACGACGATCGGTGCCCTCAGAACCCGACCGTCGATCATCTCGACACCGACAGCGTTCGTACCCTCGACCACGATGCGCTTCACCTCGGCGCTGATCAGGATCGACCCGCCGCGCTGCTCGATCTCATGGCCGACCTCCGCCGCGATCTCGGCACTTCCACCCACGGGATAGAAGCCGCCGCCAAAGTAATGGTGGGCGACCATCGCATGGATCGCGAAGCTGCTTTGGCCCGGCGGAAGTCCGTAATCGCCGAACTGCCCGGTGAGCACGGCAATGAGCCGCTGATCGTCGGTCAACTCTTCGAGTACGTCCCGCGTCGTGCGAGACGCAAGGCGCATGAAGCGGCGGCGCATCAGCCCTCCGGCGAGCCAGGCGATCGGTGCTGGAACGGCCTTTTCGGCGAAATAGCCGTTTGCGCTGCGCGTCAGCTCGCGGACCCGCTCGAAGTACCGGCCGATGGCGGACGATTCCCGGGGAAAGGAGCTCTCCAGCTGCTCGCGAAGAGCCTCTTTTCCGGCGACCAAATCGAACGCGTTCTGGCCGAGAATGATGCGGTCGTAGACGCGGGGCATCGGCGCCCACTCGAGCCGTCCACCCGACAGCTCGTCGAACATGCGGCGCGTCGCGGATGACCCGTCGCCGACGTCACCGATGTAGTGGACGCCCACGTCCCATTCGTAGTCCGGTCGCTTGAACGTGTGAGTGAAGCCTCCCGCGGTGTAGTGGCGCTCGAGAACGATCACCTTTTTGCGACCGTACTTGGCCAGCAGCAGCGCACAAGCGAGACCGCCGATGCCGGAGCCGATGACGATGGCATCGTAGCTCGTCTCACCGTCAAATCGTTTGTACGACTGGCCAACCGATTTCGACGCCATGAGGCCTCCCGAACCGGTTCAGCTTCGATGCTTGCGAGGGCTGATCCTAACCCCTCGCTTCGATCCGGCCGATATACTCTACTCGCACAACGGGCGGAGACGGTAATCCGTCGGCACGTAGTCCGCCTCGCGCGGAGTTACAGAATGCGTTACGAAGGAAGCATCTACAGGCCGCCGAGCGAAGCTGACGCATTCATTCTGCAGGCCACTATCGGTTGCTCGTGGAACCACTGCACGTACTGCGCCATGTATCGCGACAAGACGTTCCGCGTCCGCAGCCTCGAGGAGTCGCTGGACGAGGTCCGTATTGCGCGAGATACCGCGGGAGAGCGCATCGAAAAGGTGTTCGTGGCCGACGGCGACGCCTTGGCGATGGGACTCGGTCACTGGGAGCCGATTCTGGAGGCTTGCCGCCACTCGTTTCCGGCGCTCCGACGCGTCAGCACGTATGCCACGGCGATGAACTTGCTCGAGAAAACGCCCGACGAGCTCCGACGCCTGCGCCGGCTCGGACTGAGCTTGCTCTACATCGGGCCCGAGTCCGGCGACGACGTGACGCTCAAGAGAATTGCCAAAGGAGCCACGGCGGGCGAGCACGTCGAGGCCGCGCGCCGGGCCCGTGACGCCGGCATGACGCTTTCCGTGATCTTCCTTCTCGGGGCCGGTGGCCTCGAGCGCAGCGCCGAGCACGCGCGTGCCTCGGCACGGCTTGCGAGCGAGATGGATCCCCGATTCCTCTCGCTGCTGACGCTCACGGTGATCCCCGAGACACCGATCGCGCGACTCGAACAGCGCGGCCGGTTCACGCTGCCCACGATTGAGGGCCTGCTCGGCGAACTGCGGACCTTCGTCGATCTGGCCCGGCCGACGGATGCCATCTTTCGCACGAATCACGCCTCGAACTACGTACCGCTCGGAGGGCGACTGCCCCGCGACCGTCAACGCCTGCTTGGGGTGCTCGACGAGGCGCTCGCTGGAAAGCTCCCCCTCAAGCCTGAGTGGATGCGCGGCTTGTGAGCGCACGCACGAGAAGGCTGCGCATGCGAGAGTCAGCGTCTACTCGTCCTGCTGACAACCCTCTTTGCCCATGCTCGCAAAGAACGCTTCCGCCTCGCGGGCAGTTTCCTCGGGCGTCATGTCGCGAGTGTGGGTCGCGACCGACCACTCGTGACCGAACGGGTCCTTGAGCTTGGCGTAACGATCACCCCAGAAAACGTCGCGGACCGGCATCATCACCTCGGCGCCCGCCTCGACGGCACGAGCGACCACGGCATCGACGTCGTTGACGTAGAGGTGCACGGTCACCGACGACCCGCCCAGCGACTTCGGCCCGCGGACACCCCACTGAGGCGCCTCGGTCCCGAGCATCACCAGCGAATCACCGATGCGAATCTCGGCGTGCATGATGTCGCTGCCGTCGGGCATCGGCATGCGCATCACTTCCTCGGCACCAAAAGCGTTCTTGTAGAACTCGATCGCGTCCTTTCCCCCCGCGACGATCAGATGCGGTGTGACGGTGCGAAACCCGTCCGGAATCGGCTTGGCCATGACCCTCCTCCCTTGACTCTCTCGTCCGAACCGCTGAAAAACCTCTCGACACGATCGCTTCGAACTCGTCCGATGGGACGCGATCCGTTGCCGATCACGGCTGACTTACCGAGAGACAAGCTGAAATCATACAGAGATTTCAGGCGGCTCGCGACGCGGAACAGGGGCGAGCGCGGCCGGCTGCTCGAGACGCGCGGTCACGGACACGCCCGCACGTTTTGCTGCGTCCGGCACGGATCGGCCGAGGGGGCGCGCTGCTTCCCGCTCGAGTCAGTTCCGTGCGATCCCTCGAACATCGCGTTGTTCGCTACGACGAGATAGAAGCGCTGACCGGCCCCCGGATCGACGACCTGCTGGGTAGCGCCCCCGGTGCTACAGACGACGGGAAGATGGCTCGCGAAATCGCCGATCGTCCCCTCGAAAACACCGTAGTCGCTCGACTCACTGCTGCAGGCAGGATCCCAGGCCAGCTGGAGCTGAGCCACTTGCTTGCTGACGAGAAGTCCCGTCGTCTCACCAGGAGATCCCGGCAGCGACAGCGCCGAGGCGGCGGCCGCTTGCGGAAAGTCGGGGTCCTCGAAGAACACACCGTAGTCCGCGCCGTCGAAGCGCACGACCTGGCCCGGCAAGAACGTCGACGCACCGATCGATACCGGTGCGTCGAAGACAAAGTAGCGCTCACCCGACGAAGTCTCGTCGTAGCCGACCACATTCGCGTCAACGGGAATGCCGTTTGCGCCTGCGTCAAAGTGCAAGCTCAGCGTCCCCGCATCAATGCGCGCAACATCGGCTGGCGTATACGTGACACCACCCACCGTCTCCGGCTGCTCGAACGAGATAGCCAGAGCTCCATTGTCCGTGCGTGACAGAGCATCGATGCGAGCGCGCCCAGAGAGTCTGAGATCGTCCCCAGACAGGTAGAGAGCGTAGTCCGCACCGTCGAACAGCACGACATCGCGCGGAGTGAACGTCTGTCCCGCCACGTCGAAAGGCACGTCGCTGGTAAACAGGATACCGCCGTCCTCCCGCCGGGCGAGCGCACCAATACTCAGCGCCGCGTCGAGGCCTTCGGCTGGCCCGTCAAAGTGCAGTGCGTAACTACCGCCGGCCGCCGTGAACGTCTGGTTGGCGAGATACGTGGTTCTTCCCAGATCACTCGGCACGTCGACGCTGAGCGTCAGCTCGCTTGCAGCGGCCGGCATATTGGTCAGCACGATGAGCGAGACGCTGGCATTCAACAGTAAGCGGGTCATGTTCTTGCCCTCCGTCGGCGCATATCGCATCAACTGATCCCCTTCTCGTGCGGCGATTTCTCGTTATGGGGACGGGTAGTTGCCACCAGCGTTGACGTGACCTTCGGCACCGGGAATCGTGAAGCCGCCGCTCCCGTTACCGTACGCGCGGTTGTTCGAGAAAACGTGCCGGTCGCCGTCGAAGAGGTTCAGGCCGTAGCCGTTGTTGTAGGTCATGTGATTCCAGTCGAAAGCGCAGTACCAGCTGTACCAGGCCCGGATGGCATCGTCGCCACAGTGAGAGACAGTATTACGAGCGATCGTGACTCCCCGACAGCTGCTCATGTAGATGCCGTGAGCGCCCACCGCGTCGCCGGCACCTTGGATCACGTTGTCGCTCACGCGGCCGCCCCATATGTAACGCAGGCTCACGCCGTCGTCTCCGGTGTCGTGGATGATGTTGCGCTCGATATACACCTGCGATGAGCCGACCAAGCTGTGTCCTTGGACGTAGATACCTTCGTTGAGCGCCGCTTCGATGATCATGTCTTCGATGCGCACGGCGAACGCATCGCCGACGGTGTTGCGCAAGCGAATGCCGATGTTGCCGCCGACCAGCTTGCCGTTTCTGATGGTGATGTTGGTGTAGTCACCGTCGCTTGCGATGGCGTAGTTGCCGGCGTTTTCTTTGGTCAACGTATGACCGTCGAAATCGATCGTGACGTCGCTGGCCTGAATGATGATCGATTCACCGCCACCGGTGTGCGTCACGTCACGCGAGAGGTAGTACGCCCCCGGCTCGCCGATCGTGATCGGAAGCTGGTAGATCGGGATTCGGCCGCCGGAGGCCTCGGCGCCCATCCCTGAAATGGCCAGCAGCAAGCCGGCGAGCGCTGCGTTTGTCAGCCAGTGGTTTCGCTGCGTCGTGCCCATCGTCATGCCTCCTTTTCGGCACTTAAGTCCGAGGTCGGGCGGAGGCGTTACATCGAGGGGCGGAGAATCTCGGAACGATCAGCGAAAGACGAAAGTGCGGCGGTAAATCGCCTGCTTGTCGAGAGGCGATCCCGGCTTGCTGACACGTATGGC
>CP070706.1:2809937-2820714 GCA_020350085.1 Acidobacteriota bacterium | reverse complement strand
GACGCGTTGTTGACCGTCAAGCGTGTCTCGGTCGCCGGCAAACCCGTCGTCAAAGCTGTGCACCAGAGGGTGGTGTCGCTGGCCGACATCGACGAACGACTCGCGGGAGTGGTGGCGGTCGCGGCCGAACCGGTTCTGCTCGGCCGCTCCGGCCAGCGCGCCGCCGTCTTGGGTGCCCTGCCCGACGTCGGCGTGACCGTCGACGAGGTGAGCGCCTTCGTCAGCATGCTCGTCGAACACGATCGCATCGGCTTCGGAACGAAGGCGTATCGTGGAGCGCGCGCCCCAGCGTCGGTACCGGCACGGCCGACACACGTCGTGCGCAAGCTCGGGGACAAGAAGGTGCTGACGCGAGTGCGTTACGCTTGTCGGCCGCCGTGTTGAGACTTCGTCATCGGGAGGAGAATCGGCGGCGAACGAGCAAGCGCCGGCCGGAGGAGTCCTCCTCGACGACGTGCGTGACGGAAGGCGAAAGGCGCCCGTTCCCTTTGACCTCCTGAATGACACCGTGCTCGCGGAGAGCGCAGACGAACTGTTCGACGTCCTCGAGTGCGTCGTGATCGGGAGCCGAAATGACGGCGCGCGGCGTCCCCTGCATCTCGAGGCGCATCTGCACGGGCAGCCGCACGTGAACGCCTGAGAGCTTCCCGAGCCGCTTACTCGTCAGCGGCTGCCAAGTCTTGGCAACGAGCGTGAGCGGACCGGTCGGCGTCGGGGGATCGAACGAGACCAGCTCCGCCCCGTGTCGAACCTCCAGGAACAACTGCAGCGCCATCTTCACATTGGCCTGATCTTCGGGGAAAAAGCGCCATGCGACCACGAGCGGCGCCTCACTCCAGTCGCCGAAGTCTCGCTCGGCCCGGGAAGAGCGCGCGAAGCGCAGCGCGGCCATGCCGTAGCGCCCACAACGGCGTACGCAGGAGCGCTGGCCGGTCAGCAACAACGCACGATCGAAATCCCCTCCGAGACCACCAAGCCAGTCCGCGAACGCTTCTCTGTCCGGCAGTCGGGATCCCGAGACGACGACCTGCTTCGAGGGGCGCCTGAAAAACCGCGCGAGCCCCAAGGCTTTCAACTCTTCGCGGATCTCACCAGCCGAAGCGTCTTCATCCAGGGTCCCGGAATCGTGGACTAGGCCGATCTTCGGCCTCTCACCGCCGTGCGTCCCGAAGCGACCGAAGGTCTCGAGAGCGGCATCGACGTGAGGAAACAAGGTTCCTTCGCGGGCCAGCGTCCCGTCGAGCTGCAGTACGAACACATCGATCCTGCGTCGACTCACGAATGCAGTCTAGCGGGTCGACCTCGAGCCGGCACCAGAGGGGTTGCTCCGGGTCAACAGCAGGCGATGTCCGCCGCGGCGGACTCGAACTCGTTCGATGCGGGACCAAGCTGACGAAAGAGAGCGTCACGGTCAGAAGACCTGTTCGAGAGAGCCTCGAAGGCGTGACGGGACGCACTCGGCGTTCATGGGAGGCCCCTCGCGTACGACCGATAGCGCGTGCGTGTGATCTTCTGGCAGGAGAGGGCTTGCCCACGGCGCCGCGAGCGAGTAGGGCGACGATGCGATGGTGCATGGCGGAGGCGTGGTCCTGATCGAAGCGTTCCATCCGGGGGTCGAGCGGGACCCGGGGATCGATGGCGCATGACGTCACTCGACGAACGAACGCTCGCTATCGATCTATGCCGCCATGCCGTCCTGCTCAATCCAGCCGGAGGGCCGAATCTTTCCCCGGCACGCGCTCCGATCTGACCCCGAGCGGCCCGACAGCCACCTGGACCTCCGCGTGGATCGGCGTGTCGTAGAGCGCGACGAGGACGTGCTGGCCGTTGGTTGCGACGGCGAACTCGCCGGTGAAGCGGCTCGCGAACTCTGCGCTCGCTCCTTCGGTGACGAAGGGACGCGGAGACTGGGACGAGACGCGGCCGGCCTCGAGCCTGACGGCGGCCGTCCGCACCTCACGCGAATCGTTGTACGCGAGCCACGCGCCGTCGCGCGACCACTGCGGGTCGTTTCCACCGGCGCGCGAGATCTGCACGGGAGCAGCGGGGCCCGAGACCGGCACGACGTAGATCTCGGGCACGCCCGACCGATCGGAGACAAAGGCGACGAGCCGGCCGTCGGGGGAGATCGCGGGGTCCTCCTCGTCAGAATCTGTGGCGACGAGCTCGCTCAGCGCGCCCGTTTCCAGATGGAGCAGGTGGACGTCCTCGCCGGTCTCCTTGCTGGAAACCTGCACCGCCATCAGCCGACCATCCGCCGAGAACACGCCTCCGAAGACGTCGCCCGGCAGCGTGACGAGCGGCGCGGGTGGGCTCGCCTCGTCGAGCCGCGTGGTGAAGACGTCGTACGTCCCGAGCCGGATCGTGTCGAAAGCGACCTGCCGGCCGTCCGGATGCCAGCGCGCGTTGTTGTTGATCGACTCGCGCGTGAGTCGCGTCGAGGCGCCCGTGGCGAGCTCGTGCATGAAGACGTCGTAGTCCCCGGCGACGATGTGTGTCGCGAGCACGCGCCCGCCGTCCGGTGAGAACGATATGTGGCTCAACGCCTCGGGCGGGACGCGTGCCCGCTCGAGGTGCCCCGCCCTGTCGATCATGAACCAGCTCCGCGGCGCGGCCGCGAGCGCGTCGTCCCGTGCAATCCAGGCCAGCACCCCCGCCGGCGAGACGGAGAGGTAACGGATCGTCGTCCCCGCCGGGTCGATGGGCGGCGCATCCTCGAACACCTGGACCGGCGCTCCGTCGATCTCGCCGCGCCCGGCGTCGAACGGCGCCAGCTCGTAGATGCCGGCGCGGTGGTACAGGATGTGCCCCGTCGGCAGATAGAGCGCCTGCGCGCCGTCGCCGACGACGCGGCTCTTACCAGTGTCGAGGTCGAGCAGCGCGATGCGCCCGCGGTTGAGCGTTCCCTCTTCGGGGAAAACGGTGAACAGCAGCGCGCGCCCACCCGGCAGAAACTCCGGCCACCAGTGCCCGGTGCCGCCGATCTCGTCGTCGAGGGAGGTCAGCGGGCGCGACTCCCCGCCGTCGGCCGCCACCTCGAGCAGGCCGCCAGTCCAGCCGAGCGAGAAGACGATCGTGTCGTCCGGTCCCCACGCGGCGCCAGGGTTCGACGTCGCGTCGCAAACGTCGATCGGCGTGCCGCCGGAGACGGCCACCTTGCGCAGGCGATTTTCGGCAAAGAAGCCGATCCAGCGCGAGTCGGGCGAAATGAATGGCAGGCTGGCACCCTCGGTCCCGGCGAGCGGACGCGGACTCGCCTCGGCCAGCTCGCGCAACCACAGCCGCGAGACGTTGTCCTCGCGGGCGACATAAACGATGAAGCGACCATCGGGCGAGGCCACGGGGCTCGCGATGCTGGCACGGGCGCTTGCCGGGTGCACGATCGTGAAGCGCGTGCTCGGGAGAGACTGCTGGACGGGTTTGCGATCGAGCAGCTTGGCGGCACCGACCGCGCCGAGAAGTCCGCCGAGAATCAGCGCGGCGGCGAGGGCGGTCGTTAACAGCCCGCCGCGCAGGCTGCGGGAGGTCGTTGTCGATGCCGCGCCCGGGTGGGTGGGCCTTGACCGAGCTGCATCCGGGAGTGACGCGTGCACCCGTCCCGGCCCACTCTCAGCGTGCGCGGGGCCGCCGGCACCGCCGAAATCGTTCGACGAGTAGGCGGGCGAGGATGTCTCGACGGCAGACGCATCGATTCCGGCGGGACCAGAAGCCGCGGCCTCCTTGATCAACAGCCGCGCGTCGCCCATGTCGCGCAGGCGCTCGCGCGCATCCTTGCGCAGGCAGCGCCGCAACACCGCCACGACGCCTTGCGGGACAGCCGCGGGCACGCGCGACCACTCCGGCTCCGAGCGGACGACCGACGCGAGGATGTCGGTGACCGTCTCACCCTCGAAGGCCGCGCGGCCGGTCAGCATCTCGTACAACAGGCAGCCAAAGGCCCAGACGTCCGAGCGGCGATCGACCGGCCTGCCGCGCGCCTGCTCCGGGCTCATGTACGCCGCCGTGCCGAGGATCGTGCCGGCCATCGTCCCGGCCGAGGTCGCCGTCGGCGAGGCCGACAGACTGTGCGGCTCACCCGATGCCGCCTCCGGCGCGATCGCCTTGGCCAGACCGAAGTCGAGCACCTTGATCGTGCCGTCCGGCGCGCGCTTGACGTTGGCCGGCTTGAGATCGCGGTGGATCACGCCCTGCTCGTGCGCGTACTCGAGCGCCGCCGCAAGCTGGTCGGCGACCTCGAGCGCGCTCGGAGACTCGAGCGGGCCGCGCTTCAAGCGCTCGGCGAGGTCCTCCCCGTGCACGAGCTCCATCACGAGGAAGTGCACACCGTCCGCTTCATGCAGGCCATAGATCGCTGCGATGTTGGGATGATTCAGCGTGGCCAGCGTCCGCGCCTCGCGTTCGAACCGCGCCAGCCGATCCCCCTCAGCGGCCAGCGCAGTGGGCAGGATCTTGATGGCCACGTCGCGGCCGAGCGTCTCGTCGCTGGCGCGCCAGACCTCCCCCATTCCGCCCTCACCGATCTTGTCGATCAGACGGTAGTGGAGAAGTCGCTGTCCGGGCTGAATGGTCAATCTGCCGATCTCTCTGTCTGTGCGGCGCGAAGCGAGTCTACAAGAGGATGACTTCTTCGACGCTGTTCTGCCTCCGGCGAACTCGAGGTGCAGGGGTTCAGACACTCATCTGCTCCTACGGATACATGCGCCACCAGGAACTTAACAAGCAGTTAGTCGCGGGACCTGCATCGCAGCATGCGACGTGGCTGCTCGGCATCAATCCTTCCTTCTGGCCTTCTGGCGAGTTTCTTCTACTCCCTCGTCATGCGCGAGTCGGGTTCCCATGGTCCAGAAAGACTCGTTACGACCCAGAAGAGTCAGGAGGGAAGGGGCATGAAATCGATCGGTTCGATCGCGCTGTCGCTCTTGGCCGTATGGCCAGCCGGCGCGCTGGCGGCGACCTTCACCGTCACCACGACCTCACCGGGATACGATGGTGTCTGCACGCGGACTGCAGCCTGGTCGACGCCATCCTCGAGGCAGAGGCAGCCGCCGCGCCGGACTTTCGGCTGTTTCTCGTCAGGCCGACCGGAAACTTGACCCTCGTTCGGCTCACGCTCCGCGGCGGTCAGCTCGCCTCGTTCGGGGCAGAGAGCCTTCCGCTGACCACCGGCGACCAGTCGGTGACGACCCTTCCGGACCTCAGCCTTCTGCTCACGACCGGCAAGGCGGGCGGCGAGCATCATCGCCCGGAGTTCGGAAACACCGGGACCGACGCCGGCGAAAGCACTCTGTGCGCCTCCGACGATCAGCTCGACTTCTAGAGACAAGGAACGGACTGCGAGATCGGAGCGATCGAGTAGCGGCAGTGCGTCTCGCCGACCGCTCAGATGACGAGCTGGTGGGGCTTCGACGAGACAGCCGGAAGCACGGCGCAGGACATCGGCGGTGCGATCGCCAACGACGCAGCGGATTCCGGCACTCCCTCCTCCATTCCGGGCACGGACGGAGGCTCACTGTGCTTCGGTGGCAGCGCTGAATCCGCGGTCGATCCAGATCACGACGAGGTCGACTATCTCGAAGATTGCTCGGGGGCTGGGTCAGGACTGCTGCCACGGGACTCCAAGTGATCCTCGATAAACGTGAGGCTACACCGGATTTCCTGCGCGGCTACCACTTTTGCATCCACGACGGCCGGCTCGGCTTCTAGCTCGCGACGGGGCCGGGAAGCACTTTCTGGTGACCGGAGCGAACGCGACCGGAGAGGGCAGCTTCGGCAACGCCAGCAATCGACGAGAGCGACCGAAGCTCACCCCTGCTCGTGATCGATCGTCTCTCGATCGATGGAGAGCCTGCCGCTCAGTTTCGTTCTCGACAAACGCCTGCAGGTGGCGTGAACGCGACGTGATGACGTCTGCACGCCTTCGCTGCGAGGTTTCGTGCATAATCCGGGCTAGACTGGGACCAAAGATGCGAACAGGACCTCGTCTCGAGGTGAGAGAGTCTCGAGTGATGAGCGATGACGCCAAGACCGCCGACGGAGGCTGCTACTGCGGCGCGGTGCGATTCCGCGTCACGCTGCCCAGCCGTTTCTGTGCGCACTGCCACTGCGACAACTGCCGCAGAGCCCACGGTGCGGCGTTCGTGACCTGGGCCGGGTTCCGCGACGAGCAGTTCAAATTGCTCGAGGGTGCCGACGAGCTGCGGCGATTCGAGACCGACACCGGCGCGACGCGCAGCTTCTGCGGCCGATGCGGCACGACGTTGCTGTACCAGAGTCCCCGTTGGTCAGGTGAGGTCCACGTCGCGCTCGCGACGATCGAGGACGCGATCGACCGCCCGCCGCAGGCGCACGTCTACGTCGATCACCGTGCGCCGTGGTGGACGATCGACGATCACCTGCCGCGATATGGCGGAACGACCGGCACCGAGAAGAAGAGCTAGCGAGCGACGCGGCCGTATCCCTGCGCCCAAGACCGCATCCATTTCGTCCGCGCCTTCCACGCCAAAGGAAGCTCGCACGTCGACGCGCCGGCCCCGACCAGGAGAGGGGGTCAGGACCCGAGTCTCGCGGGAAACACTGGGAGGGCGGGCGAACCAGTGAGAACAGTCGCGAAATATCGAGAGCCCTCGGGGACCACTCATCCGACGTCGGACGCTAGCCGCTCGTCGCCGTACACTTGCGGAGTACTTCCCGAGAGGGACGGGCTCGAAAGGGGGATTGACCGTGGCCTCGCATCGATACACGCAGGTGGCGTTGTCTCTGGGTGTGTTCTGCTGGTCCGCAGGCCTCGCGACGCTCGCCGGCCAGGCCGAGTCTGCGTCCTGTACGCGTGAGTATCCGCAATACAGCCAGAAGATCCAGCTTGCCGACCTGACGGTTCTCGAGACTCAGCGCGCCGACATCGATGGCGACGGCGAGAAGGACCTGCTGCTGCTCGTGCCTGAAAGTCCTCAGCGAAGAGGTCTCGGAGGTTCTGTCGGTGCGTCGGTGCGGCGTGTGATCGTCGGTGAGCAGGCCGAGCTGGCATCGGTCGAGCTGGCCCGCGCTCCGGAGTACGACACCGGTCACGACGCGGTCTCGTTTCGCACCGGCGATCTGAACGGTGACGGCCTGCTCGACATCGTTTTCTGGCGCCGAGCGCGCTTTTCGAGCACGAATCCCAAGCCTCAAGTGTTCGACGTGTTTCTCGCGGCAGCGGACGGCTCGTACTCGGCGGGTCCCTCGCTCGAGACCACGTTCTCGTCGACGTTCACCACCGGTGACTTCAACGGTGACGGCCGCGACGAGCTCGCGGTGTCGCTCGACGAGTTGGACCAGCTGTTCATCTACGAGCTCGGTGACGACGCGACGTGGACGAGCACCCCGGCCGCCAGCATCGGCGCCATGTGGTCTCTGGTGTCGGCGGACATCGATGGTGATGGCGACGATGACGTTCTGAGCGGCATTCGTTTCCCGAGAAACATCCTGGCGTGGGTCGAAGGGGATCCGATCAGTCCGCTGATGAGCGAGAGGAGCCAGTTTCTTCCATTTGACCTCGACGGCAGTCCGCTGACCCCCGTCGAGCTCGATCGGGACAGGCCTGGCTCCGAGATCGTCTTCGTCGAGCTTCGCGACCGATTCGTCCCGTGGGTGGGTGTGCTGCACGCGCTCGAGTACGTTCCGGCAAGCTCGCGGTTCGGGCTCGTCTGGTCGCAGACTCTTCCTCTGCGAGGTCGTTTCTTCGATGTGATGCCCGTGGACGACGATGACCTCGAAGACTTCGTGGTCTCTTTCCCGTACGCGTCCTCGTGGTCACCCAACAGCGACAGCGCGTCCTTCCCGCCGCCGCGCGCGGACTCCGGATTTCTCGTGCTTCGCAATCAGGCTCGCCAGCGGCCGTCGTTCGAGCAGCAGGGCACCACGGCGGCGCGGCTGATCGACGTGCGCGATGTCGACGGCGACGGGCTGCGGGACGGGATCGTGTTGCCGCGGCCCTCCTCGAGAGGGTTGGCGGTTCTTCGCGGCGAGCCCGGCGGCGGGCTCGCCGAGCCGGATCGATACGGACCGTGGCCGCTTTCCGAGCTGACTATCGTCGCGAGAGATGATTTCAACGGCGACGGTATCGAGGACCTGATGACGCTCGAGAGCGGAGCGAGCAAGACACGCCAGATCCGCCTCGGAGACGGTCAGGGGAACTTCACGCTGTTTGACGAGATCGACGAGCCCGCCGGCCGATCGTTCCGGAGCACGTTCTACGAGGACTTCGATCTCAACGGCCGGATCGACGTCATGCACGATATCTACGATGACGTTCCCGGTCAGGTGCCGCGGGCCGTGTGGGTTTCCTACGTGCGCGAGAACGGCACGTTCGAGGATTACGTGATCGAGGTCGTCCCTCGAGCGTTCTGGTCCATCACTCTCGCGGACATCGATGGGAACTCGAGCCCCGATCTCGTCGGAAACGTCGGTAGCGAGCACTGGACGGTTTTCACGGGGAGCCGCGATTGGACGTCGGCAGAGGAGACTTTCTTCCCGAACGAGGGATGTCAGCGATCGGATCTGATCGACTTCATCGACATCGATGGCGACAACAGGGAAGATCTCGTCGTGGAGTGCGAGCCCGTCGCTGGCGGCGGGGAAGAGCAGCTGACGTGGCGCCGATCGAGAGGCGACGGCACCTTCGGCGAGCCGCGGACGTTTTTCTCGTGGTCGGGCGTGGAGCGCGACAGCCGACCGCTGCTGCGGGCCGATCTCGACGACGACGGCATCGCGGATCTCGTCTTTCAGCTCTCGGATGGTGCTGAGACGACGATCCGCACCCTTCGCGGCATCGGTGGGGGTGAGTTCCGGGTGATCTGGCGCGGCGTGCTCGAGCGGCAGGTGGCCCGGCGCCTGGCGGACTTCGATGGCGACGGACGACTGGATCTGGTCGACGACGCCGGGATGGCCAGTTTCTGGTCTGGTGACGGAACCGGCCAATTCGAGGTCTCGATGGGCAGGTCGTGGTATGCGGACGGGACATCCGCTGAAGAGGACCTGAGCGAGGACGGGCGCGTCGATTTCGCAGGGGGCTTTCAGCTCACGCTCTCCGGGCGACAGCTCGTGTACGATCCGATGCGACCGACGGCTCTTCTGACGGATGCGGCGCCGCCGCTTCTGCTGCTCAACGTGACGCCGATCGTCGATGAATCGCATCTTCCGATTTCCGTCGAGACGTGGCGCGTGACCTCATCGTCCTTTGACGATTGCGATGCGAGCCCACGGACGAGCCAGCTCGTCGAGTTGCAATCTCTGAACGCGATCCCGAACGCGGCGTTTCGCCAGACCGATCGCGAGGAGATCCGTTTCTACCTCGATCCGGACTCGCGAGAGACGTTCGCCGTTCTTTTGGGGGCCGACGAGTCCTCGGCGCGTGTGCGGTTCGCGCGGATTCAAGCTGCGGGCGGTGTGAGTCTGCCGCCGATCGCGGAGATCGGACTCGATGCGAGCGAGAGCTACGGCGCGAATCCGAGCGATCTGGGGGACGCCGGGCTCGTGCCGTCGTCGACCCGGCTGGTAGAACGAGCCGTATTCGATGATGTCGACTCTCTCCTCGAGGTGTCAGCGCAAGGCCCCGAACAAGATGTCGTCGTTCGCGGCTCGGCTCGTGACGCCGCAGGCCGCGAGACCACGGATCGCGTGAGTTTCAAGCGGCGCCGCGCTGAACTGTGCGAGAGCTGGCTCGCCGGCACGGTCCTCTGTCGATGATTGGAGTCGATTCAGAGACGACTCGCAAATGCCGGCAAAGACTCTGACCCTCGGGCAGCTCAACCGCGCGACGCTGGCGCGACAGATGCTGCTCGCGCGCGAGGCGAGGACGCCGCTCCGCGCGATCGAGCGGCTCGTCGGATTGCAGGCGCAGCTGGCGCGACCTCCGTTCGTCGGGCTGTGGTCTCGCGTCCGAGACTTTCACGCCGACCAGCTCACGCGAATGATTCAACGCCGCAAGGTCGTGCGGGCAACGATGATGCGCGCGACGCTGCACATCATGAGCGCGAAAGACTACGTGAGCCTGCGTGCATCGATTCAGCCGGCGCTGACGCGCGCGATGCATTCAGCGCTGCGTCGTCGCGCCGACGGGCTCGACGTCCAGGCCCTCGTGAAGGCGGCACGCAGGCATCTCGAGCGGGCGCCGCAGACGTTCGAGCACCTGCGCGCAGAACTCTCCCAGCTCGATCCGAAGGGCGACGAGAGGGCGATGGGTTACGCCGTGCGACTGCATCTTCCCCTGGTGCAGGTTCCCGAGGAAACGACCTGGGGCTACCCCGGGACGGCGAAGTTCACGCCCGCCGAGTCGTGGCTCGGCAAGCCGATCGCCGCGGCCGAGGAAAAGCCGCGAGGGCTCGTCCTGCGCTACCTCGCCGCGTTCGGTCCGGCCTCGGCTGCCGACGTTCAGGCCTGGTCCGGCCTTACCGGTCTCCGCGAAGTGCTCGACGAGCTGGGCGCAAAGCTTCGGGTGTTCGAAGACGAGCGGGGTCGCGAGCTGTTCGATCTTCCGAGGGCGCCGCGGCCGGCCGCACGCACACCCGCGCCGGCTCGCCTGCTGCCCGAGTACGACAACCTCGTGCTGGGGCACGATGATCGCACCCGAGTCGTCCCTGACGAGTACCGTTCGAAGATCTGCCTGCCCAACCTCCGCATCCTCCCGACCATGCTCGTCGATGGCTTTGTCGCCGGCACCTGGAAAACGGAGGTGTCGAGGAAGAAGGCGGTCCTGATTCTCGAACCGTTCGAAAGCTTGCCGCCGAAAGCCCGCAGAGAA
>CP070706.1:2793976-2809837 GCA_020350085.1 Acidobacteriota bacterium | reverse complement strand
ACGCGGCCGCAACGAGTTCGATCTCCCGTCTTGCGCTGACGGTATGCACCGTGGTGGCGCTTTCCGGTTGCTCCGAGACGTCGATCCGGGAGCTCGAGCGGGTCGCCTCGGGCTGGTTCGACGCCGTGCAACAGCGTGACTACGAGAGGCTGGCCCGATTCGATGACTCCGCACCGCTCGAGCGTGAGGGTCCGGTGTTCGATGCTTGGAGCGCGCAGCTCGACGCGCTGCTCGACCGCTACGAAGCCGAGCGCGACGCCGGGGCTTTCGAGCCCGACCCACACGGCTACCTCGTCGTGAGGGCGACGATGCTCGGTGCCGGGGCGTTCTGGGAGAGCGTCTCGCGCGAAGGGGATGGAAACCAGCCCGAACTGGTGATCCGACTCAACCTCGGTTACGGAGAGATCAACTACGGCACGCTGCCGCCGTTCACGACGGTGTACCTGCTCGGCGATCCGCTCGGCACCGTGCACGCAATCGTGCTCGGCGAGGGCCGCACGCACGAGATCGACATTCTCGAGCAACTGATGCTGCGGATCGGCTATGCGCGGCCCGAAGCGCTCGCGGCCGGAGACGAGCCGATCAAGGTCGCACGTCTCGCGTGGATCGACTCCAGCGCGGTGCATCGCCACGTGCGGTGGACGTTCTGATGGCCTGGTTGCGAACGCCCTCGATCGGCCTCGCGCTCGGGGGCGGTGCGGCACGTGGACTTGCGCATCTCGGCGTTTTGGAGGTGCTGGAGGAGGCGGGGCTGCGCCCGGCTTGCGTCGCCGGGACGAGCATCGGGGCTTTGATCGGCGGCATCTGGGCCACGACGGGGACGGCAGAAGCGGCGATCGACAAAACGCAGGCGTTCGTCACCTCGCCGGATTACCGTAAAGCGGAGCTCGAGTATCTGAGCAAGGCGAAGCTCGGTCAGCCCAGCGGCTGGGCTGCGATGATCGCCCGGGCGATGCGGCAGGGAGTCTTCTACAGCCGAACGTTTCTCAATCAGTCGTTCGTGTCGCAAGAAAGCTACCGCCACAACATCGAGCATCTGCTGCCGGACGTGGCGATTGAAGATCTGCGCGTGCCGTTCGCGGCCGTCGCTGCGGATTTGCTCAGCGGAGAGTCGATCGTCTTCCGGCGCGGATCGCTGCGGCAAGCGGTCTCGGCGTCGGGAGCGGTGCCGGGGGTGATGCCGCCCCAAGTCTGGGACGGCAGGTTGCTCTCCGACGGAGCGCTCGTCGACAAGATCCCCGCGCGCGCGCTACTGTCGATGCCGGTCGACGTCATCGTCGGTGTCGACGTCTCGACCGAGCTGGCCTCGGCTCCGAACATGAAACGCGGACTCGAGATCATCACGCGCGCGAATCAGGTCACGGAGTGGAACCTGCGCCATGCGCGCAAGGTTCTCTGCGACGTGATGGTGCGGCCCCGCGTCCAGCACGTGAACTGGTTGAACTTCATCACCGCGCGGCCGGCGATCGGTCTGGGCCGTGACGCGATGGAATCGGCACTGCCGGAGCTTCGCCGGCGGATCCGGGAGGCGCGGGTGCGCGCCCTCATCGGTCGTTCCCGGATCCAGCTGGCCCGTCGGATGTATCGGCGGGGATGGTTCGGCCAGCCGCCGATCGAGGTCTGACTCCATGACGCGGCAGGAAGACTGACATGGGGCGCTGGCCGGCATCGTGGCCGTCGAACGTGTACTTCATCGGCATCGGCGGCGTCGCCATGTCGGCGATGGCCGTTCTGCTCTCGTCGCGCGGCGCCCGCGTTCGCGGTTCCGACCGCGCGGTCTATCCGCCGGCGTCAGACGCGCTCGCTGCAGCCGGGATCGCCGTCGCCACGCCGTTCGATGGCTCGCATCTCGATCCGGCGCCGGAACTCGTCGTCGTCGGCAACGCGATCTCACGCGGCAACCCGGAGCTCGAGCTGGCGCTCGATCGCGGCATGCCGCTGTGTTCGATGGCAGAGCTGATCGAGCGCTTGTTGGTCCCGGGCCGCAGGGTCAGTGTCGTGGCCGGGACGCACGGAAAGACGACGACGGCCTCAATGTTGGCCGCGCTGCACGATGCGGCCGGACGCGAGCCGTCGTTCGTCATCGGTGGCCTGCCGGGCAACTTCGCCAGCGGTGCCCGTCTGGCGGGCGGCGACGATCTGATCGTGGAGGGCGACGAGTACGACACGGCCTTTTTCGACAAGGGGCCGAAGTTCCTCCACTACTGGCCTCGGATCGCCGTGCTGGGCGGGGTCGAGTTCGACCACGCCGACATTTACCGTGATCTCGCCGCCGTCGAGCGGGCGTTCGCGCTGTTCGTGCGACTGGTTCCGGCCAGCGGCACGCTGGTCGTCGACGGCGAGGATGAGATCGCTCGCCGGCTGTCCGAGAACGCGCCCGCCAGGGTCGTGCGCGTCGGGCTCGAAGAGAAGCTGGATCTGAGCGTTCGAGAGCGCCGGGACGATGCCGGCGGGCAGCGGTTCGTCGTGCTCGATCGCGGCCGTCCGGTCGCCGAGGCGCAGCTGGCACTGCCCGGGCCGCACAACGCGAAGAACGCGCTCGCTGCGTTGGCGGCGGCGCGCGCGGCGGGACTCGCGCTCGAGACGGCGGTTCCGCTGCTGTCGCGGTTCCGGCCTCCGCGCCGTCGACTGGAGCTCGTGACGGCGCGCGACGGGGTGATCGTCTACGACGATTTCGCGCACCACCCGACCGCGATCGCGCACACGCTCGCGACGCTGCGGGCGCAGGTGCCCACCGGTGGGCGTCTGATCGCCTGCGTGGAGCCGCGCTCGAACACGATGGTGCGCTCGTTGATCGCGAGCCGGCTCGAACGAGCGCTCGCCGGGGCCGATCGCGTTTTCATCGGACCGGTCGATCGGCCCGAGCGCTTCAGCGTCGAACAGCGGCTCGACGTGGCCGCGTTGGCCGCCCGGCTGCGCGAGCGGGGCACCGACGCCCACGGTCCCTGCGAGCCGGCGGAGATTCTCGCGCGGCTGCTCGCCGAGCGGCTCGCCGGCGATCGCATCGTGCTGATGTCCAACGGGGGGTTCGGCGGCCTGGCGGCGTCGCTGCGCGAGCGGCTCGGTGGGAGCGCGTCGTGAACGCCGTTGCGCCCGAGCTCGTTCCGATCGACGGCGCCGTCTGGAGCGAGATGCTGGATGCACTCACCAAGGCGATCGGCGGCGGGCGAAAACGAAGACTGCTGCGGCTGGCCGAGCGCGAGCATCTCGAGGTCGACGACGCCGCCCGAGAACTCGCCGCGTTTCCTGCAGCCGCCTGCGTGGCCCTCCACGAGTCGATCGGCCTGAGCCCGTCGCGCTGTCTTGCCGGCCGCGGCTGCCGCGTTGAAGATGAATGTTCGCTCGTGAGCCTGGGTCATCGCAGTGTGGCCGGCTCGGCGTTGGCGGGCTTGGTGCGCGCGCTAGTACGCCGCCGCCGCCGGTCACTTCCCGCGGCGCCGCTGCCGACGCTCTCCCACTGGGCCAGGCCAATTCGCGAGTTGCTCGAGCGCAGCGGTACGTTCGGTGCGGATGCGCCGCCGCCGGCGTGTGTGCCGCTCGCGCTGATCGACCGGGCGCTGCAGCGAGGCGGCCCGTTGGCAGCTACGGGAGCGTTTTTGACCAAGGCCGAGATGGAGCAGCTTGCGGCGTTCGTTCCGCCTGGAAGCGGGCGCGGGGATGATGCGCTGTCCCCGATAGAAGGCTGGCTCCGTCGCGCGGTCCTCGAGGAGGTCGCGCTCGTGGAGATGGTGGAGCCCGACGAGCCCGTCGGTCCCGCCAGCCCGAGCCGCCGCCGCTGATCGGGCCGCGGCGCACTTTTTTCGCGCACGCCACTCTCGGTCGATAATGCGGGGGGAGCTTGCGCATGCCGCCGAGGCTCGGAGCGCACATGTCGATCGCCGGGGGACTCGACCGAGCCGTCGAGCGCGCGGTCCGGTGTGGCTGCGAGGCGTTGCAGGTGTTCACCAAGTCGAGCAACCAGTGGGCCGCTCGTTCACTGCCGGCCGACGAGGTCTCGCGATTCCGCGAGCAGGTCGAAGCGGCCGCGCTCCAACCGGTACTCGCGCACGATTCCTATTTGATCAATGTGGGCTCCAGCGATGGTGCATTATGGAAGAAGTCGGTCGGAGCGCTGCTGGTCGAGTTCGACCGTTGCCAACAGCTGGGCATCCCGTATTTGGTGATGCACCCCGGTTCCCATGTCGGAGCGGGCGAGAGCATCGGGCTCGACAACATCGCGCGCGGCATCGACGACGTGCACCGCTCGCGGCCCGCGGGGAGCGTGATGATCCTGCTCGAGAACACGGCCGGGCAGGGAAGCAACTTGGGCTACCGCTTCGAGCAATTGAGGGCGATTCTCGACCGCATCGACGCGCCCGATCGCGTGGGGGTCTGTTTGGACACGGCGCACCTGTACGCCGCCGGTTACGACATCGGGACACGGGACGGTTGGGAGCGCGCGTGGGAGGATTTCGATGCGATCGTCGGGGCGGAAAGGCTCAAGGCCTGGCACGTCAACGACTCGAAGACGACGCTCGGATCTCGCGTCGATCGACACGCGCACATCGGTTTCGGCGCGATTCCTTGGGCCGCGTTCATGCGGCTGATGAACGAGAAGCGTTTCGACGGGCTCCCGGCGTCGCTCGAGACGCCAAAGACCGAAACAGGATTCGAGGACGAGCAAAACTTGGCCGTGCTTCGCCGACTGGTCGGGCGCCGCCGTGCACCGAGCGCGGCCGAGGCGACGCGTTGGCGCGAGGCAGCCCGCTCGCGCGCGGCGAGTGACCCACGCCGCGCGGCGCCGCACCGACCCTCTGACCGGAGCGCTCGATGAAGGCGCCCCGCACGAGAGCTGACCGCACGACGGGACGAGCGCGCCGTGCGCGTCTCGCCGAGCCCTGGAGTGAGGCCCGAGATCGCAGGCTGCGCCTCGCCGAGCTGTTCGTCTCGCTGCAGGGTGAAGGGCGGCGCAGCGGCTGGCCGACGGTGTTCGTACGGCTGACCGGCTGTGCGCTACGGTGTCGCTGGTGCGACACCGAGTGGGCCTTTTTCGAGGGCCGCTGGACCAGCCTCGAGCAGACCCGCGTCGAGATCCTGCAATGCGGCGTGCCTCGCGTGTGCGTGACGGGAGGCGAGCCGCTGCTTCAGCCGTCGGTCGTGCCGCTGGTTCGGCGGCTGGCGGTCGACGAAGAACTCGACGTCGTCGTCGAGACCGGGGGGGATCAGGACATCTCGGTTCTGCCCGCGCGAGCGAGCTGCATTCTCGATATCAAGCTCCCGGGGTCGGGTATGGCGGATCGGTTCGACGCGGCCAATCTGGCGCGTCTCAGGCCGCACGACGAGGTCAAGATGGTCGTCGCCGATCGCGCAGACTACGAGGCGGCGCGCCGATGGATACAAGGGCCGCTGACCTCCTTTGCCGGAGAGATCTGGCTGAGCCCCGTGCAAGACGCTCACATCGCCGAGGACGTTCACGACGTCAATCGGGAGCACGACGTCGAGGGCGGCCTCGATGCGGCGACGCTGGCGGGCTGGATGCTCAGCGATCGGCTCCGCGCGCGCTTGCAGTTCCAGCTGCACAAGCTGCTGTGGCCCGGGCGCGACCGAGGCATCTGATGAGAGCGCGTCAGCGAGCGATCGTGCTCGTGTCCGGTGGACTCGACTCCTGCGTCACGGCAGCCATGGCGGCTCGCGCGCACGAGCTCGCGTTGCTGCACGCGACGTACGGGCAACGCACGGCAGCGCGGGAGCGGCGCGCCTTCGAAGAGATTGCCGACGCCCTGGGAGTGCCGGCCGAGCGGCGGTGCGTGATCGATCTCGGCTTTCTCGCCGAACTTGGAGGATCAGCGCTGACCGATGCGACTCTCGAGCTACCGCACGGACCGCCGGGCCGAGAAATACCGATCACCTACGTGCCGTTTCGCAATGCGCATCTGCTGGCGGCGGGCGTTTCCTGGGCCGAGGTGATCGGCGCGAGCTCGGTGTGGATCGGCGCCGTCGAGCAGGACAGCTCCGGATACCCGGACTGCCGCGCCGCCTTCTTCGGCGCCTTCGAACGGGCCGTGCGGCTCGGTGCACGGGAGGGTCAGCGATTGCGCATCGAAGCCCCGCTGGTCGCGTTGAGCAAAGCCGAGATCGTTCGCCGCGGTCTCGCGCTCGATGCGCCGCTGCAGCTGACCTGGTCCTGCTACCGGTCAACGGACCTCGCGTGCGGTCGCTGCGAATCGTGCTGGCTGCGACGGGAGGCGTTTCGTCTCGCGGGAGCCAGCGATCCGCTGGCGTACGCTGAATGAGCCGGGGCCGATCACCGCTGCGCCTTGCTCGCCGCTCGGTGTGCCGCCAGCCCTTGGCAACGAGAGCAGCCATCATGCTCGCGCCCGCGAACGCCGTCGTGTATGGCACGATCGTCGCCGCCATGACCCTCTTGATCGCCCGCACGATCATCGGCCAGGTGCTCTAGCAACGTGGACGTATCGCTGTTCGATTACGAGCTACCGCGAAAGCTGATCGCCCAGCAGGCGGTCGAACCGCGCGATGCGGCCCGGCTGATGCTGCTCGATCGCGGCTCGAACCGCTGCGAGCATCTCCACGTGTACGACCTGCCCGAGCTGCTCGCTCCCGGGGATCTACTCGTCGTCAACGACACACGCGTTCTGATGGCGCGGTTGATCGCTCTCAAGCCGAGCGGTGGACGGGTCGAACTGCTGCTGCTCGAGCTGCTCGAGGCCGGTCCGGGCGAAGCGCGAACGTGGTCTTCTCTGGTGAGCGCGAGCCGGATCCCGCCCCGCGGCCAATCACTGGTTTTGCCGGACGGCTATACGGCCACGCTGTTGGACGGTCCGGACGAGCAGGGGCGGGCTCGCGTGCGCCTCGCCGGGCCGGGCCCCATCGAGCTGCTGCTCGAGCAACACGGGCGGGCTCCGCTGCCGCCCTATATCCGCCGGCACGAGGGCGACTCCCGGCTCGAGACGGATCGACAGCGGTATCAAACCGTCTTCGCGCGGCACGCCGGCGCGGTGGCCGCCCCTACGGCCGGTCTTCATTTCACGCCCGAGCTGATCGACCGGCTGCAAGCGCGGCAGATCGATATCACGGCGCTCACGCTTCACGTGGGGGCGGGGACCTTTCTGCCGGTTCACGTGCGGCGCACGGAGCAGATCGAGCTGCACGCCGAGCGGTTCTCGGTCTCCGCCACATGTTCCCACGCGATCGCTCGCACCCGCGCCGCCGGTGGCCGGATCATCGCGGTCGGCACCACGGTCGTTCGGGCACTCGAATCGAGAGCCCCGGCGCCCGACGGCGGCCCGCAGTCAGGTGCGGGCGTGACGCGCCTGTTCATCGCTCCCGAGCCGCACGGGCATCAGTTCCGCTTTGTCGATATGCTGCTGACCAATTTTCATCTGCCGCGCTCCACACTGCTGATGCTCGTGGCCAGCTTTGCGGGCCGCGAGCGGGTGCTGGACGCTTACCGCGAGGCGATCGAGCGCAGCTACCGCTTCTATTCCTACGGTGACGCGATGCTGGTGCGCTGATGAGCGACGCTCCGATCCAGACTCGCCCGAGCGGCCGTCCGCTCTTGTGGGAGATCCTCGCGCGCGATCGCCACGCTCGCGCGGGCCGGCTGACGACCCGGCGCGGCACGGTCCTCACGCCGGCGTTCATGCCCGTGGGCACGCAAGGCGCGGTGAAGGGCTTGATGCCGGACGAAGTCCGTCAGCTCGGCGCCGAGATCGTTCTCGCCAACACGTATCACTTGCACGTTCGGCCCGGCGAGCAGGTGATTCGAGATCTGGGCGGTCTTCACCGATTCTGCGGCTGGGACGGCCCGATTCTGACCGACTCGGGTGGCTATCAAGTCTTCTCGCTCGCGCAGCGCTGCCGCGTCGACGACGACGGCGTGACGTTCTCCGATCACGTCGAGGGCACCCGGCGCCGGCTCACGCCGGAGCAGTCGATTCGCATCCAGGAAATGCTCGGCTCGGACATCATGATGCCGCTCGACGACTGCACCGGGAAGCCGACGGATCGGCGGGCCGCAGACGATGCGATGCGGCGCACTCTGAGTTGGCTGCCGCGAAACGTCGCGGCGCGCACCGACGCGTCGGCAGCACTGCTCGGCATCGTCCAGGGCGGCGTGTTCGCGGACCTGCGGCAGGAGAGCCTCGAGCGCACCGTGGTCCACGAGCTCGACGGTTACGCACTGGGTGGCGTGTCGGTAGGAGAGAGCCGCGAGCAGATGCGACGCGTCATCGAGCAGTGGGGACCTTCTTTTCCCGCCGAATGCCCGCGCTACGTGATGGGGATCGGTCGGCCGCAGGACCTGGTCGAGGCCGTCGCGTCCGGCTTCGACATGTTCGACTGCGTGCTGCCGACGCGGCACGGGCGCACGGCACAGCTTTTCACCCCCGGAGGCACGATCAACATCCGCAACGCGCGCTACCGCGACGATCCCGAGCCGCTCGATGCAGATTGCGGCTGTCCCGTGTGCCGGCGCTTGTCGCGCGGCTATCTGCGGCACCTGTACACCAGCGGGGAGATGCTCGGGGCTCGCGCCGGCACGGTGCACAACTTGTGGTACTACCTGGAGTTGATGCGGAAGATGCGCCGAGCGATCGTCGAGCAGCGGTTCGAGCGGTTCCGCACCGCGTTCTACGAGGGGCTCGCCGAGGACGAAAGCGCACGAGGGGAGCAACCGTGAACGCGGCCCGAGACGGCGATCTGATCGCGGTGGCGGACGCTCACCTCGGCGCCGGCGACGCCGAGCTCGGCCCGTTCTGCGCCTTTCTCGCCGAGCGAGCGGTCGATACCGCCGTATTGGTGCTGTTGGGGGACATCTTCTCGCTGTGGCTCGGTGCGGAGAAGTTCACGCTCGAGCACCACCGCCGCGTGCTCGAGACATGTGTCGCGTTGCGGAGCGCGGGTGTTCACGTCGTGTTCGTCGAGGGGAATCGAGAGTTCGGTGCCCAGAGCTGGCAGCGCCGGGCCTTCGACGAGGTGGCGGACCGCGTATCGGCAGCACCTTGGGCCGGGGCACGCTGGCTGCTCGCTCACGGCAACCGGCTCGCGCCCGACGATCGGCGCGATCGGGTGTTTCGCTGGGCCACCCGCTCGCGACTCGTGCTCGGCGCGTTCGGCGTGTTGCCATCGCGACTGGGCCTGCGTATCGCGGACAGGATCGAGCGCGCGTTGCGGCATCAGAATCTGCGTCACAAGACCTCGATCACGCGCGAGCGGCTCGAGCGCTACGGCCGGCGTGTGCTCTCTCGCGGCTACGATGCTGCGGTGATCGGCCATCTGCACGTGGAAATGAGTCTCGAGATCCGCGGGCAAGACGCGAGCCTGCACCAGCTGTACGTGCTGCCCGACTGGCGATCCGGTCGCCGGTTCCTGCGCATTCCGCGCCAGGGACGAGCCCGTTTCGAGAGCTGGGGTTCGCAGCTGGAGGTCCCGGCGGCTGTGCTCGAGGCGATCGAGCGCCGAGAGCAGGCCGAGATCCGCATCGATCGTTTCGTTCAGCTGGCGGTCGGTGATCGCGTGGCGATCAGCTCGGGGCACGGACACGGACTGCGGCGCGGCCGCGTGTTGCGAGTCGTCGACAGCCGCGGCGATGCCGACGGCGCTGGCAGGCCACGATTGCTCCTCGAGCTGGAGCAGGGCCCTCCTGTTCAGGCTGGCGACCGGTTGATCATTCCCTCGCGCGGCTCGGGGCGTGCGCCATGATCCCGCCTGCTCAGCTGCCCGAAGGACGGCCTCGGGCGCCCCGCGCGATCGATCCCAACGCCTCGAACGATGGGGCAGGCAGCCTGTTCGGGCTGGGCTTGCCGCTCGAGGAGTGCCGCATCGTGGCCGTTCCCGTGCCCTTCGAGGGCACCGTCTCGGGAGCAGGCGGCACGGTGGACGGCCCGCGAGCCCTGATCGAGGCTTCGTCTCAGATCGATCTCGCCGATCCGTGGGCTGGAGAGCCGTGGATCGCCGGCATCGGCTCGCTGCCCGAGTTGCACGCGATTCGCCAACACTCCGACGCCGCGCGGCGGGCCGCCGCGAAGGCCAGAAGGGGTGACGCGCAGGCGCGCACCGAGGTCGATCGTCATTCGACCGCGGTGCGCGGCTGGGTCGAAGACACCGTGGCGCGGCTGATCGATCGCGAGCGAATCCCGTTCGTCATCGGCGGAGAGCACGGAATCAGCGCGGGTGCGTTCGCGGCAGCAGCGCAGCGGGCGGGACAGATGGGCATTCTGCAGATCGATGCGCATGCCGATTTGCGCGCCGCGTACGAGGGTTGGACGAGCTCTCACGCCTGCGTCATGCGGCGTGCACTCGAGATCGAAGCCGTCACGCGCTTGGTTCAGGTGGCGCTGCGCG
Organism: Acidobacteriota bacterium; assembly: GCA_020350085.1. GTDB lineage: Bacteria > Acidobacteriota > Polarisedimenticolia > J045 > J045. The sequence continues at coordinate 2,799,496 of CP070706.1, read as the reverse complement.
ATGTCTGTCCGGAAGAGACGCAGTACGCCGCGCAGAACGGCGCGCGAGTGAAGTGGTTCACCGATCAGCAGCTCGCGCACGCGCTGCTCGAGGGGCGCTGCTTTGCTGAGCTGGTCGGAGATATCCTAGAGGCGCTGCCGGACCGCATCTGGCTGAGCGTCGACGTGGATGGTCTGGAGCCATTCCTCTGTCCCGGGACGGGCACGCCGGTGCCGGGCGGGCTCAGCTGGCAGCAGCTGGCGTACTTGCTGGGAGCGGTCGGTCGGTCGGGCCGGCATATCGTCGGGGCCGATCTGGTCGAGATCGGGCCCGACTTCTGGGATGGCTTTGTGGCCGCCAAGACGCTGTATCTGCTCGCCGGAGTGGCGCTCGGTACGGTGCCGGACGACACCCGTTACGTCTGACGAACCCCTGCGGCGGAGTATCGCTCGCAAGAGGAGGAACGACCGTGAGAGAGACCACACGCGAGGCCGTCGAGTTCGGCTGCGCGGGCCGGATGGCCGCGCTGGTGCTGTTCACGATCCTCGCCGCGTCGAGCTGCGCTCCGTCGGACTCCCCCCTCGTGCAGCAGGCGCGCAAGAGCCTCGATGACGCGTGGAACGGAGGGCCTAGCCTCCAAGTGCTGACCTTGTCGCTCATCGGTGACTATCCGGGCCTGGCCGAAGGCCGGCAGCGGATCGAGCAATCGCTCGCCTCGCCCTCTTTCCAGCTCAAGGTCGAAGCGGCGCACGCTCTCGAGCGTTGGAGCGATCCGGACGCGGCGCCGCTCCTGCTGCCGCTGCTCGAGGACGCGAACCCGCTCGTGCAGCGGGTCGCCGCGCGGGCGTTGGCCAAGATGGGACGTTCCGAGGGCCGGTCGATACTCGAGTCGGCCGTCCGTGATGCAGAGGAGGTGCTGGATGTCGAGATCTGCTCCGCGTTGGCCAAGATCGGTTCCGAAGCCTGCGTGCCAGAAGCCGAGAGAGACGTGACGAAGAAGAACCCCGCACTCGCTTCGGCGGCGGCGATCGTTCTCGGCGAACACGGGGGTGAACGCGCACAGCGAGCCCTGCGTGCGGCGCTTCAAGCGCAGCGTGCCGAGCGCAGGGCTCCCGTGATCGAAGCGCTCGGTGAGGCCGGCGAGCCCTCCGTCGATGTGGCGGCCATCCAGCGCTACGCGCGCTACAAGGAGAACGTGCTCGCGGTCGTGAGAGCGCTCGGAGATCTCGGTGGCGAGAGGGCGGTGACGGAGCTGCGCGAGTTCGCCGGCACGGACGATCCGCTGGTCCGCGCGGAGGCTTGCCTGGCGTTGGTGGATCTCGGTGTGCTCGATGATGGGGTCCAAAGCGGCCTCGAGCAGGCGCTCGCGGACGAGCGGACCGAGCTGCGTTTCCTGCTCGCCAAGCGGCTGTCAGCGGCGCCGGACGCGGTGGACGTCACGCCCCTACTCTCCCGATTGGTGGCCGACGAGGACGCGCAGGTATGCCAGCAAGCGATGACGGGCCTCGCCGCCAGAGCTGACCAGTCGCTGCTGCCGGTTGTCAGCGAGGTCTGGACGAAGCACAAGGCCGACGATGACGGCCCCGGGTACTACGCCGCACTCCAGGCGCTGGTGGCGGCGAGAAAGCTCCGTGGCGAAGCGGCCGACAAGCTGCTCGACGAGGCGCTCAAGAGCCAGAACTGGGGCCACAACGTGCAGGCCGCGCTTTCCGTTTTGTCCCGCCGTGCCGAGAGCTCCGCGGAGGCGGGCAAGCAGGCCGGCCTCGCCGGCGGCTCCGATGCGCCGAGCGAGCGAAGAGCGTAGCGCGTACCAATGATGAAGCTCTCCGAGCGCCCGCGACCCGAACGAAGAGGCGGGCTTGACGCATCCTTCCCGCCTACGGGCGGCGCGCCGTCTTCGCTGCCGATTCGCGGCGCTGTCTGGCGCAGATCAGGCGGAACGTCCGTCTCATGATCGAATCCCACGCGGCTGACCCGGCGCTCACGCTCGCCGCGGCGTTGGCCGCCGGGATGATCGCCCAGTCGTTGGCGCGCCATCTGCGCCTGCCGGGCATCGTCCTGCTGCTCGGGACTGGCGTGGCGTTGGGGCCGGACCTGCTCGGCGTCGTGAACTCGCCATCGCTCGGATCGGCGCTGCCGATGCTGGTCGGCTTCGCCGTTGCGGTGATCCTGTTCGAAGGAGGCATGAACCTCAGCCTCGGGCGCTTGCGCCGCGAGGCGCACACGATCCGCCGGCTGATCACCTGGGGGGCGATCATCACGGCCGTCGGCGGGGCGCTGGCTGCGCGGGTGCTGATGGGCTGGGACTGGCGATTATCGATACTTTTCGGCACGTTGGTGATCGTCACCGGGCCCACGGTCATCACGCCACTGCTGAGAAGAATTCGCGTCCGGCATCAGGTCGCCACCGTACTCGAAGCCGAAGGTGTGCTCATCGACCCGATCGGCGCGATCGTAGCGCTCGTCGCGCTCGAGGTGGCGCTCAGCCCCTCGGGCGCGTCGTTGGCGAGCGGAATGCTGTCGGCAGTGACACGCCTGGGTGTCGGTGTCGCGTTGGGAGTCATCGGCGGCGGCGTGATCGTGTTGCTGCTGCGCGCGCGCCGGCTCGTTCCCGAAGGACTCGAGAACGTGTTCACCCTCTCGCTCGTGCTGGCCCTGTTTCAGTTGAGCGAGCATCTGCTGGCAGAAAGCGGAATCGCGACCGCCACCGTCGCCGGGATGGTCGTCGGCAACGTGCAGACGCGGGTGACCAAGGACCTGATGGAGTTCAAAGAGCAGCTGACGGTGATGTTCATCGGCATGCTGTTCGTGTTGTTGGCCGCCGACGTCAGGCTGGATGACGTGTTGGCGCTGAGCTGGCAAGGCCTGGCGACTGTCGGGGTGTTGATGCTGTTGGTCCGACCGCTGAACGTCGCGGCGAGCACGCTCGGGTCCGAGCTTTCGTGGCGTGAGCGGGGATTCATTTCGTGGCTCGCCCCGCGCGGAATCGTCGCGGCGGCCGTGGCGTCGTTGTTTGCCGAGACACTCGCTGATCACGGCATCTCCGGCGGCGAGTCGTTGCGCGCTTTGGTGTTTTTGGTCATTGCGGTGACCGTTCTGGTGCAGGGTCTGACCGGGTCGGCCGTCGCTCACATCCTCGGGCTGCGACGTCCCGTCCGGCGAGGCTGGGCCATCCTGGGTGCCAACGGATTGGGTCGCGCGCTGGCGCGTTCGTTTCGCGAGCAGGGCGAAGAAGTGCTGCTGATCGATGCGAACCCCGAGGTGACGCATACGGCCCAAGACGAGGGATTCCGCATCGTCTTCGGCAACGCGCTCGAGGAGCGCACGCTGATCAGAGCGGACGTCGACTCGCGTGCGGGGTGTCTCGCCGTGACGCCCAATGACGAGGTCAACTTGATGTTTGCTGACAAGGTGCGCGAGGAAACGGCGCTTCCGCGCGTGTTCGTCGCGATCCGCTTCGGTCATGGCAGCATCAACGCCCGCATGGTCGAAGCCCTCGATGCGCGCGTGCTGTTCGCGGGTCCGCAGAAGCTCGCGATGTGGGTGCAAGCCTTCGACCGCGACCAGGCGACGGTCGAGCTGTGGGAACGCTCGGCGAAGACTGTCGAGGCCTCCGGCGAGGGCGCATCCGAGCAGAAAGCGCCTCTACACGACCCGCGCGCGCCGGCATTGCCGCTGCTGGTCGGCCGCGCGCGCCGATGGCAACCGGTCGATGATCGGACTCGCATCAGGCCGGGCGACCGACTCTACGTCGCGATCATCGACGAGCGGCGTTCGCTGGCCGAGCAGTGGCTCGCCGGGCGTAGCCTGCGCCGGATCGTCGATGCGGCCGCGACGAGCGAGCGAGCGACGTAGTCGTCACCGACGACGCCTCGAGAGATCGATGGAGCGGCCCGCCGGTAGCGGAATTCAAGCGGCTGTGTTTGCCGTGCTGACGCTGATTTGGGGAACGACGTGGGCTGCGATACGGATCGGACTTTCCGGCATCCCGCCGATGACGGGAGTCAGCCTGCGCTTCGCGATCGCGGCCGCGGTCCTTTTTCTCGCGGCCGTGCCGATGGGGGTGCGCTTCGGCCGCTCGGCGCGAGAACGTTGGCTGTGGATCGTCAACGGTCTGCTGAGCTACGTGGTTTCCTATGGCGTCGTGTACTGGTGCGAACAGTGGATCCCGTCTGGCTTAGCGGCGGTGTTGTTTTCGACGTTCACACTGTTCGTCGCCTTGATGGCACACGTGGCGCTGCCCGGCGAGCGGCTCGGCACGATGGCCGCGGTGGGAGTGCTGATCGGTTTCGTCGGCATCGCGGTGATCTACTCGGAGGATCTGACCGCTCTCGGCGGAGCCCCCGTGCGCCGCGCGGCGCTGATCATGCTGCTCTCGCCGCTCGCCGCCGCGATCGCCAACGTCGCCGTCAAGCGTTGGGGGCACGGCGTTCACCCCTTGTCGTTGGCGGCGGTGCCGATGGGGATCGGCGCCGGCGTGATGGGAGCGTTGGCGATCGTTGCAGAGCGCGGCCGGCCGGTGGTCTTCGATGCGGTCTCTGTCGGCGCGCTGTTGTACCTTGCCGTCTTCGGCTCCGCCGTCACGTTCACGCTTTACTACTGGCTACTGGCGAAGATGCCTGCATCGCGGCTGGCCATGATTGCCTACTTGACGCCGCTGACCGCGCTCGGTTTCGGCGCGGCATTCTTGGGCGAGCCGCTGCAGACGCGCACTCTCGTGGGCACGCCGTTGGTGCTCGCGGGGATCATGCTGGCGAGCCGCCAGCGCTCGTGACGGCCCGTTCGCGGGCCGATGGTCGCTTGTGAGTCTCGGGAGCCGGCGCTGCCTCAGCGGCGTGCCTCGGCGATGCCGGCCGCGTAATGCATGTCACGAACGATGTGGTAGGCGGCGTGGCGAAAACGCCGGGGCCCGATCCGCTCGAGTACGGCCACTGCCGCCCGTGCCGCGGCGAGCAGCACCTCACGTGGGCCGCGCGGCAAGGAGCGCACCGTGGTGTGTGCCGCGCTCATCGCGCGCCGGAACGGCGTCGGCTCGCGCCGGCCACGCATGCCGTCGAGACGAAGGAACGCCCGCACTGCCTCGTCCTGGTGAGCGCTGGCGAAGGTCACGGCCATGGCGCCGACCTCCCGGTGGCGGCGGCAAACCGTGGTGAAGTTCGCATGCGGGCTGCGATGCACGGCGACGAGTCGCTCGCGGTAGGCCAATCGGATGCCTCGGTGGATCAATCGCCAGGCCAGCTCGATGTCCTCGAAGCCGTAGCGCGAAAACCGCGCCTGATAGCCGCCCACAGCCCGCAACAGGTCACGCCGGATGGAGAAATGACCGGTCAGGCAGTCGGTGAACGCCACGTTCTCGGCCGACGCCGCCAGCCGCGCATGGCGTGCGAGCTCCTCGTCGGCGAGGAAAGCCCCGAACGGACCGTGGAAAGTGTTCGGGTCGGGCTCGATGCGACCGATGATGGCGCGAGCCCGCCTGGTGTGGGCAGCGACGTGCCCGACGAGCGCGTCCGGTCTGAGCGTCATGTCGTCGTCGAGGATCAG
>CP070706.1:2784756-2793876 GCA_020350085.1 Acidobacteriota bacterium | reverse complement strand
TCTTCTGTATCTGTCATTGATACGAAGAATCACCAAACCGATGGAAGAGTTATCGGCCGCGAGTCGCGAGATCGCCGGCGGCCGGTTGGACCTCCAGGTCGGCGTGACCAGTCGGGACGAGATCGGTGAGCTGGCCGCCTCTTTCAATCTCATGGTTCAGCGGCTCAGGCAATCGCGTGAGGAGATCGAGCAGTGGAACCGGACGCTCGAAAGACGCGTCGAGGAGCGGACTGAATCGCTGCAGCAAGCCCGCAGGGAGCTCGAGGCGGTCAACGAGCAGCTGGTGCTCGCGATGAACAGGATCCGAGACACCCAGTCTCAGATGATCCAGGCCGAGAAGCTCGCTGCCGTCGGGCAGATGGCCTCGACGCTCGCGCACGAGATCAATAACCCACTCGCCGGCATCAGGGCGGCGTTGGAGGTCGTCGTACCGGAGATCCGCGACAGCTCCTACACGGACGTGCTGCAGCAGATCCTAAAGGAAGTTGACCGACTCGGACGAACGACCAGCCGGCTGCTGGGCTTCGCCCGTCCCAGCGCGCCGCAGAAATCGCCCAGCAGCCTCGAGCAGCTGATCGAGAGCACCCGACTCCTCGTGGCCGAGCAAGCGAAGCGCCGTGGCGTGGAGATCGTCCTGGACTTGGAGCCACCCGATCGGCTGATCCTGATCGACCGGCAGCTCACTACGCAGGCGCTCCTCAACGTCCTTCTCAACGGCTTACAGGCGATTGAAGGCCACGGGACGCTGACGGTTCGCACGCGCTGGCTCGCCGAGCAGGACGCGGTGAGCATCACCATCGCCGATACGGGATGCGGCATGACGCCGGAAGTCCTCGAGCAAATATTCACTCCGTTCTTTACGACGAAGAGTCAAGGAACGGGTTTAGGACTCTACGTCGTCAAGGATATCGTCGAGCGGCAATCCGGTCGGGTGATGGTCTCCAGCAAGCCGGGCGAAGGGACCGAAGTCACCATCTTTCTTCCCGCGAGACAGCAGGCTGCACCGAGAGCAGACGAGAGGGAGCAGATTCGCGAGCCGGATGCTGCGCGCGGCAATCGATCCCACGAACGCGCCGATCGGACCTGATCCCATCGTCACGCGAGCTCTCGGGTTGGACAGGTGGGGCTCACTTCGATCCCCGCGTGAAAACAGTGGCCAATCGCGGCAGAATGAAGGGTCGCTACTGTCGCTGCCTTCGCGACCGTCGCTTTTGTCGCTGACGAGTGACTTCGTTGGCCCGCCGTGCAAAGGACGCTCTCATGACGATCGCTTCGACCTTCGGCTCGTTGATTCGTCTTTCGAGGCCCGCTGTGGCCGCGGCTCTCATCGTGAGCCCCTGCCTCGCCGCCCAGACGGCCAGCCCGTTCTCCGAGCACGTGTTGAGCAACGGCCTCAGAGTCGTGATGAGGCCCGTGCGCGCCAATCCGGTCGTCTGCTCCGCGGTCCTGGTGAGAGCGGGCGTGGCCTGGGAGCCCGAGGGAGCCTCGGGGGCGTCCCACTTCCTCGAGCACCTGCTGTTCAACGGCACGGAATCGCGCACGCAGGAGCAGCTCTATGCCGACGTCGATCGCATCGGCGCTTACAACAACGCGACGACGCGAGCGGACCACACGCTCTATCTCTTCTTGAGCCCTTCCGAACATCTCGACCTTGCGCTGGAGATTCAGGCCGACATGCTGCTGCACTCGACGCTGCCGCCCGACAAGTTCGAGAAGGAAAAAGGGATCGTGCTCGAGGAGATGGGCCGCGACGCCACGAATCCCGAGTATCTCGCCAACCGGTTCTTCGACTCCCGACTGTATGAAGGCTCGCCCTACGCGCGCCCCGTGCTGGGCACGGTCGAGTCGATTCGCGGCCTGACGCGCGAGACGGTGCTCGCGTACTACCGCGAGCGTTACGTCCCGCGCCGCATGGTGTTGTTTCTCGCCGGTGATTTCGAACCGCAAGCGGCGCTGGAGTCGATTCGCCGCCGATTCGGCGCCGCGCGGAAAGATCAACAAACGGTCGAGCCGGACGTGTCACTGCCGTCGCCGAAGATGCCGTTGGACTCACCGCTGCCGGTTTTCCATCAGCGTCTCGAGGCCGGTCGGACTTATCTGCGCGCGGCCTTCGCCGCCCCGGGCGAGGGGCATCCGGATGCCGTAGCGTTCGGCCTGCTCGTCGAACTGGCGGCAGACGGTGATGCTTCTCCTGTCGGCCGAGCGCTCAAGGGCGGCGATCAGCCGACCGTGTACGACTTCTCGCTCAGCCACGACACGACGGGCGGCTCAGGCGTGCTGATGCTCTCGGCTGCGCTGACCGGGGAAGCCCCCGCCGCACAGGTCCTCGGCGATGCGCTGAGCGCGGCGCGTGCGTTCGCGAGCGAAGGAATCGACCCGGAGGCGCTGCGCGTGCTGCGTGAGTCGAAGCTGACTGAAGAGGCGTCTCTCGAGGAGCAGGTTCACTACTACGCGATGTTCCGCGCACCGCGGCTGCTGCACGCGAGCGCCGAGCAGCTCTCCAGCGAGGCGACTCTCGCAGACTCCGTCGGCGTCGACGCGATCACGCGCGTGGCGGAGCGCTATTTGGGCTCGCCCCGCGGCCTGGTCAGTATCTCGGGACCGGAACAGCAAGATCAGATGATCGGCTCGATCGAGATGACGCCGACGCAAGCCGCCGAGGATCGTGAGGACCGAGAGCGCGAGCTGATCCGCGTTCTCGACAATGGGCTGACGGTGTCGGTACGCGCGGAGCCGGGCGCGGGGATGATGGCTGCGCACCTGCTCGCGCGCAATCGTTCCGCTCTCGAGCCGGCCGAGCTCGCAGGGCTGGCGGACCTCGTCCATCGGCTGCTGATCCGGGGCAGCCTGGCACGAGACGCGCAAGGATTGCGCCAATCGTTGCGAGCCATCGGCGCGAAGCTCAAGCTCTACGACATTCCGTTCATTCCGTTCGACGACTACCAAACCTCGCCGCTTTTCTCGTTCGCGAGGCTCGAGGCTCGCACCGAGCGGGCCACTCAAGCGCTCGGCCTGCTGGCGGAAATCGTGCAGACACCTCGCTTCGATCCCGAGGACATCGCCCGCACGACGGCGGAAATGGCGGACCTGGCGCGGCGTGCAGCAGAAAGAAGTAACGGCGTGTCGCAGACGCTGTTTTACGATCTCGTCGCCCCGAAACATCCTCTCTCCCGCCCGGTGGTCGGACGCGAAGGATCCCTCGACGATGTCTCTCGAAGCCAGCTCGTGGAGATGCATCGAAAACTGTTCGCACCGGGCAATCTGATCCTGACCATTCGGGCCGGCCGCTCGGCGGAGGCACTTCTGGAGCGGGCTGAGCAGCTGTTCGGTGGAGCAGGTCCAGGAGGAGGTTGGGTTGCCGCTGGCGATGCTGCGGGCGCGCCGGAGAAGACCGCGCTCGTCGCGCCGCCCCCGGCCACGGTGGAGCCGTCGCGCGCGGAGCGCGAGCTTGGCCAGCGACAGAGCTCGCTGAGGCTCGGCGCCGTGATCGAGGTCGCCGAAGAGCACCGCGCGGCTCTCGCTGTCGCTAATCTGCTGCTCTCGGATCGACTGCAGCTCGACTTGAGAGAGACTCAGGGCCTCGCCTATTCGATCGGCTCCTCACTCGGGGAACTCGGCGGGCAGAGGATGCTGCTCCACGTCGCGATGGGAACTGCACCGGACAACGTGGAGCGAGCCGAGGCAGAGATTCGTCGCCTCGCACGCGAGGTACGAGAGGGACCAATCCCTCTTGAGGAGATCGAGAAGATCGTCGCCGCACGGAACGGGCGTCTGCTGATGCGGCGCTTGACGAGTATCAACCAGGCTTACTACGACGGCATGGACCTTCTGTTCGATCGGCCGACCGAAGGTGCGCTCGAGTTTCTCGAGAAGCTCAAATCCGTCACGCCCGAGCAAGCTCGCGAGGCCGCGCGCCTCTACATCGATCCCGACAAGTGGGTCGTCGCACTGGCGCGATAAAACCGAACCACGGGCCGCATCAGCGGGCGACCAGAGTGGCCTCCAGGGTCAGCAGCTCACCCTTGCGAGACAGCTGGATCCGTATCGTCTGACCCGGCTGCTTGCTCTTGAGCACTTCGGAGTAGGCGCGAACGTCGCCGATCTGCTGGCCGTCGATCGCCAGGATCAGGTCGCCGGCCGCGAGCCCGGCTTTTGCGGCCGGTGTGTCGGGCATGACCCGCTCGATTTTCACGCCCGGTCCGGCGAACGTGAAGTCCGGCAGCGTGCCGAGGCTGACGCGGCGCTCGCCCGAAGCGGCGGGTCCGGTCCCGGCGGCGGCCACGTCGGAGCCCGTCAGTGCCGACGAGAGTGGCCGTTCGCGCTCGCTGAGATAAACCAGCGCTTCGCGAACGAACGTCGCCACATCCACCAGCCCTTCGGCGTCGATCTTGTCGGCGGTGTCGGACGAGCGGTGATAGTCCTCGTGCCCGCCGGAGAAGATCTGCACCGCCGGCACGCCCGCCTCGTGGAAGCTCTTCTGATCGCTGCCGCCGAGATCGTCGGCGACCGACTCCGCCTGTACGCCGGTCGTGAAACCGATGCCCCGCACGATGTGCGGCCACTCGCTGGCGCTCGCCGTACCGAAGACCTTTATCTTCTGTCCGTGCAGCCGGCCGACGGTGTCGAGGTTGATCATCGCGATCGCCTCGCTCACCGGCCATTTATCCATCGCCTCGACGTAATGTCTCGAGCCGCGCAAGTCCCACTCCTCGGCGCTGAAGGCGACGAAGACGATGCTGCGCGGAGGCTTTAGATCGCGACCCAACACATCCGCCAGCTCGAGCAGCACCGCGACACCGGATGCGTTGTCGTCCGCACCGGGATGGATCTTTCCCTTCTCTTGCTGACGCACGCTCGGCCAACCGCGGCCGAGATGATCGTAGTGCGCGCCCAGCACGACGGACTGACCCGACCATTCGCCGCTGGTGCCCGGGATCACCCCGATCACGTTGCGCAGCGTGACGGGCGCGCCGAAGGGGCCGTCCGGCTCGTCCCAGCTCTGGAAATACGATCCGTCGTCGCCACCCGGCTCGAGGCCGGCTCGCTCGAAGAGGTCCGCGATCAGCTCGGCCGCGCGATCGAGACCGGCCGTACCCACCCCGCGTCCCTCGAAAGATGCCGAAGACAGCATACCTACCCGCTGTTCCAACCTGACTGATTCGAACACCGGCGCCCGCTTGGCGAGCGGCTCGCGCGGCGGCAGTGCGGCGAGCTCGCCCACACCTGCATCCGCGCGCCAGACCATGGGCGAATCGAGGGCGGGCCACTGGCCCTTGGCGGTGTTCGTGGGCTCGTCACCGGAGAATGCCAAGTAAGAGTACTTGCCGTAGTGCGGAAGCTTGCGCGCCAGACCCGGCAGCGCTTCGGCCAGATCGGCGCCGATCCAACCGATGGCAAGCTCGGGATCGGCTGGATGGCGCACGACGAACACGAAGCTCGACTCTTTCCGCGGAACCTGTGTGCTGCCGAGACGAACGGTCTGATCATCGACACCGGCATCGAGCGGCGCGGCGATATCGCGCACGCTTCGTGACCAGCGATTCTCGCTGCCGAGCACCCATACCGCACGATCCGCAGGCAGCGCGTCGAGTTCGGCCTCACCGACGATCTCGACGGTGCCCGCCCCGCTCTCGGCCCACGTTTCCGCCATCACGCGCCATGCTTCGGGGGGTACCTCGCGATCTTCCTGCGGCAGGACCAGGCTCACGCGCTCCGCGCCGAACAGCTGGGCCAGCGACGGGGGGATCTCGAGGGGATCGACCCGCCGAAACAGATCGAATTCGGGATCGACGTCGACGCGCGTCGGCGGCGCGGGCAATGTCAGCTCGAGCGTGGCTGAGCGTGCTTCGAGGGGCAGCAGGGCCAGGCGTGCGACGTCTTCTCCGCGCACGCTGACCGCGATCGGTACCTCGATCCGGTAGGGCTCTTCGGGCTGCGTTTGCTGCACTTCGAGCTTCAGCGTGGCGCCGCCCTTCTCGGCCGGCGTGCTCGTCACCGCACCGAGGCGCAGTGCGGGGGCACCGGTACGCTCGGTCCACTGCGCGAAAAACGGGCCGAGATCCGCTCCCGCGGCGGCCGAGAAAGCCTGCTCGAGATCGGCAAAGCTGGCGCGCTCGAAGCGATGGTCGCGATAGAAGCGGCGCAGCCCGCCAGCGAAGCTCTCGTCGCCGACGCGCCGGCGGAGCATGTGCCACATCATCATCGACTTGCCGTAACCGACCGCCTCGGTCGCCGAGGAGTGGCGCGACCGAAACTCGGTCAACGGGAAGTCGCGTTCTCCGCGGACGTAGCTGCGGTACTTGTTGAGCGCGTCACGCCGGTAACCCGCGCCAGCCGCCTGGCCTTCCTTGATCAGGTGGTCGGCCAGGTAGGCCGTCAAACCCTCGCACCAGTTCCCGGACGGATAGTCGACGAAAACCGAGTTACCCCACCAGTTGTGAAGGATCTCGTGCGGGTACGACGAGTGAAGGATGAACGGAAAGCGGATGATTCTCGGACCGAGCAGCGTGAAAGAGGGCATCCCGTAGCCGGTGTCCCAGAAGTTTTCCACCAACGCGAACTTTGCGTACGGATACGGACCGATCAGCCGTTCGTACATCTCGATGTACTGCACCGTGGCCTCGAGATACTTGCCGGCGAGGCTCGGATCCGGTGCGCGAAGGTAAACCTGCGCACTGACGTCGCCCGCACGGCGCGCGTACTCCGAGAACTCGGCGGCGATCAGATATACCTCGTCCATCGGCTCGGGTGAGTCCCAGGTGACCGTCCGGTGCGCGCCGGCGACTTGGTGTTCGAGGCGCCGGCCTTGGCTGACGGCATCCCAGGAGGATGGCAGCGTGACCGATAAGCGAAAGCTGACCAGCGCCTCGCCAAAGCTCGGCAGCCAGAACGAGCTGCCCGACAGGACCACCCCTTCTTCCGCGATGAGTCCCGGCGTGCGCGAGAAGCTTCGAGCGTACTCCTCGGCCTCGCTGACGAGCGGGTGGTAGATCTGGCCCGAATAGACGATGCGAACGGTGGCTGCGCTCTGCTCGTTCGTCGAAGAAACGGGCTGGAGACGATATTCCCTCAGCGGCACGCTCGACGGTCCTGGTTGGTCCTCGTTGATGCCGAAGCGCGCCCGATCGACCGGACCGTCCAGCAGCTCGATCAGGCCGCCTGACGTCGCTCCTGAAGCGACCGACAGTCCCCCGTGCAGGACGAAACGAATGTCCGCGGGTGGGTTCCCGTCGCGCGGCTGCAGCCAAGATGCCGGCAGCGTCAGCAGATCTTCGACCTCTATCCGATGCGCGTGCGGGTCGAGGCTCACGCTCAGCTCGTGATGGATCTGCGCTCGAGCCATCGTCGGCGGCTCCGCACCAAAGACCGGAAGGCCGGCCACCGGCACCACGGCGATGACCATCGTCGCAACTCGTGAGGTGATCGTCATTTGGCAACCTGCCATCGAGAACTCTCCGTCTCTTGCATGGATCCCGCGGGGCGGGCAGAGTCTAGCGCGAGCGGCTCATGCCTGGCACGTTCGCCCGTCAGAGGCGCTGACGTTGCGCCTACTGAGGGCCGACGGACGGGCTGGCCGAGTCCTTGGCGACGTCGATGGCACGATTGACGGCGTGCCAGGAGGAAAACGGTGCCTGAATGGCCTGCATCTTTTCAAGAGTGGCTCACGTGGGTCGGACCGAACCGCTATGCCCAAGCGCTGCTGATTGTCGTCATCGCGTTGATCGCGGCAAAGCTCGTCGGTTGGACCATCTCCGACCTGCTGCGCCGTCTGACGGCACACACCAAGACCGAGATCGATGATCGGCTGCTGTCGTTGCTGCACAAGCCGCTGTTTCAGACCGTCGTTCTCGCAGGTCTTGGCCTGGCCACTCTGCGACTCGAGTTGCCCGCGACTCCGGAGTGGCTGACGATCGGCATTCTGAAATCGCTCGTCGTCATCATCTGGTCGGTGCTGGCCGTGCGTCTGACGCGCGTGTTGCTCGAGGCTCTTAGCCTGCGTGCCGGCGAGTCGCAGCTGCTACAGGCGCGCACCGTGCCGCTGTTCAGCAACCTCGCAACCGTCGTCATCGCCGGCGGTGCCGTGTACTTCTTGTTCCTCTCTTGGAACATCGACGTGACGGCATGGCTCGCCTCGGCCGGGATCGTCGGCATCGCGCTCGGCTTTGCGGCGAAGGACACGTTGGCGAATCTGTTCTCTGGTCTGTTCATTCTGGCCGACGCTCCTTACAAGGTCGGTGACTTCATTGTGCTCGACACGGGAGAGCGCGGTCAGGTGACGCAAGTGGGCCTTCGCAGCACGCGCTTGCTCACGCGCGACGACATCGAGGTGACGATCCCCAACGCCGTGATCGCGAACGCGAAGATCATCAACGAGAGCGGCGGGCCGTGGCAAAAACAGCGCCTGCGCGTCCCGGTCGGCGTCGCCTACGGCTCCGACATCGATCACGTGAAGAGCGTGCTGCTCGACATCGCCCTGAAACACTCGGAGGTCGCTTCGGATCCTGAGCCTCGAGCCCGCTTTCGCAGCTTCGGCGCGTCCAGCCTCGATCTCGAATTGCTTTGCTGGGTGGAGGAGCCGGTTCTGCGCGGCTCGGTGCTTGACGCGCTCAACACGACCATCTACAAGCGTTTCGCCGAGGAGAAGATCCAGATTCCGTTCCCGCAGCGTGACGTGTACGTCAAGCGGTTTCCCTCGCGAACGTAACGCGGGGTTCTTCAGCCCGCCGAGACGTCGTCGCAACAGGTGCGAGGCCGAACTTGTGCGACAGGGTCCGGTCTCGCGCCCTGGCGGCAGCTCGTGTACGAATCAGCCCCTGCGTGTGCCGTGTGGCGGTCTCGGCGCCCTCGCCGAGCGTCCGGATCGACGCGTGGCGGTGTTGTTCATCTATGAGGGGGACCGTCCGCCGCGTCGCGGTTGACGCGGGGAGCCTTCCGATGGAGATTCGTGGCACAGAATCTCTCGTCCAGCAGAGGGGTTCGAAGGGAGGACTCTCATGAGAGTCTCAGGGTCAGTTTGTACAGCGGTGATCGTCGCCACCAGCCTCACAGCCCTAGGGGGATCGGCCGGAGGGATCACGGCTCCGGAAGAAGGTTCCTGTCACGGACCTTCGCGCCTGCCCG
>CP070706.1:2776866-2784656 GCA_020350085.1 Acidobacteriota bacterium | reverse complement strand
CCGGCTCGTGAAAGCACTCAGCTACGGTTTCGTCCAACTTCCCCAGGACATCGTTCGATCCCTGCTGCTTGGCCTGCTGATTGCCGCAGCGATCGATGCGTCCGTTCCAGAGGACTTCTTCTCCGCATGGCTGGGACACGGTCTGCTTTCGATGGTGGTGATGATGGCCGTCGGCGTGCCGGTTTACGTCTGCGCGACCGGATCGGTACCGGTGGCGGCAGCATTGATGACCAAAGGCATTGCCCCAGGTGCTGCACTTGTCTTCTTGATGACCGGACCGGCAACGAACGCAGCAACGATCACCACTCTCTGGCGGGTGCTCGGTCGTCGCACGACCCTGATCTACCTGACGACGGTGGCACTGACGTCACTCGGTGCCGGATTGTTGCTTGACCTACTTCTCGACGGAAGATCCGCGGCGATGGGCGCTGTGTCACTGCATGGCCGTCATCTGGGGCCATTTCGACTCGCCTTCGCCGTGGCTCTGTCGGGTGTACTGACTTTCGCGCTTTGGCGATCCTACCGTTCGAGTGCCCGGCCGCAAGCGGACACGGCCCAAGACGCCTTTCGACTGCCGGTCTCCGGAATGACCTGCAGCCACTGCGCGCAATCGGTGGAGCGCGCGCTGAGCAGTTGCGAGGGTGTGGATCAAGTCGAAGTCGATCTCGTGGGCGGGGCCGCCTATGTTCGTGGCCGTGCCCTCGACGCAGAGAGGCTGCGCCACGCGGTCAAGAGCCTCGGATTCGACGTTTCATGAGTTGGATCAGACGAGATGGGCTAGATGACGAAGCTCGCTACGGCGGACTCCTCGCTATCGTGAATGTCTAGAACCTGTGCCAGTTGGGCCGTCGTGAAGATGTCGCGTGCACGGGAGCTGAGCAGCAATTTGAGCTCACCTTCTGCTTTGCGGACACTCACCCCGGAGGCGACGACCTCTCCGATGCCGCCGCTGTCGAGCCATGGGACCTTGGCCATATTGAGCAGGAACTTACGATGCCCCTGCTCGAGCAACTCGTGGACCATCTCCCTCAGCGAGGGGCCCGAATCACCCGTCCGCATCGGTCCGTCGCAATCCAGGACCTGGATCTTCCCCAGCTCTCGCGCGCTGATCTTCATCCTCATACCCTCCGGATGAGCCGTAACAGGACATCCCACGGGGAGAGCAGGTTACCACTTCCGGCGAAGACGCGCCGCCACGAGTGAGTGCCAGCTAAGTCAAAGCACGATCGAGGTCCTCCAGCAGGTCTTCGACGGCCTCGATCCCGAGCGAAAGCCGCACGAGGTCTTCCGTGATGCCGATCTTGAGCTTCTCCTCCGCCGGAATCGCTCCGTGTGTCATCGTGAACGGGTGACAGGTCAGTGATTCGACGCCGCCGAGGCTCTCGGCGAGGGTGAATATCTCGAGCCTCCCGAAGAACCGATCCACTGCCGACCGCCCACCTGCCAGAGTGAACGAGACCATTCCCGAGTAGCCGGTCATCTGGCGCCCTGCGATCTCGTGGCCCGGGTGGTCTGGAAGCCCCGGATAGAACACGCGACCAACCCTCGGATGCTCGACCAGGTACCGAGCGACCGCGGCTGCATTCTCCTGATGCCGTTTCATCCGGACCTCGAGAGTCTTCATTCCGCGCTGAACCAGGTAGCAATCGAACGGTGAAGGCACGCCACCGACGGCGTTTTGATAGAACTGGCAGCGCTCGTGCACTTCCGGATTCGAGGTCACCAATGCGCCACCAACGACATCGCTATGTCCACCGAGGTACTTCGTCACGCTGTGCACGACGATGTCAGCGCCCAGCTCGAGCGGCCGCTGCAGGAAAGGCGTCGCAAAGGTATTGTCGACCACGAGCAGTGCTCCTTCGGGACGCCGACGGCTCAGCAAGGTGATGTCGTGCACGTTGAGCATCGGGTTTGTCGGGGTCTCGATCCATAGCATGCGAGTCCGCGAGCTGGCCCGCTCGAGCAGCTTGGCCGGGTCGGCACTGTCGGCGAAGTGAAACTGGATGCCGTACTTCGCGTACACCTGACGAAACATCCGATACGTGCCTCCGTAGACGTCGATCGTCGAGATTACTTCGTCTCCGGGTCGCAGTAGATCGATGACGGCCGAGGTGGCTGCCGAGCCCGACGCAAAACACAGACCGTACTCACCCCCCTCGAGCGCTGCGAGCGTGGCTTCGAGCGAGGCGCGGGAAGGGTTTCCCGTTCGCGAGTACTCGTAACCCTCCCGAAACTGACCGACGCCATCCTGCTTGAACGTCGTGCTGAGATAGATCGGGACGTTAACCGCTCCCGTTCGCAAATCGGGTCCCTGGCCGGCGTGGATCGCCTTGGTCGCGAAGCGCATAGTCTGTCTCCCGTGAACGAGCCCGGAGCATCGTACCTTTGGCTGCTTCGCCGTTCCAATCGATGTTGACCCCCGTCGATGGATGGCCTAAGAAAGCGGCATGGTGACACACGATTCTGGACAACGGCTCTGCTTCAGCGTCAGCGCCGTGGCCTTCGATCTCGACGGTGTTCTCGTCGATACGGAGGCCATCAACGTGCGAGCAGCGTACGAAGCGTTCTCGAGCAGCGGCTGCGCGCTGGCGGCCTCGGATCGGACCTCGATCGTCGGCCGTCATCCGGACGATTACGTGCCGCTCCTCGCCGCGCGTTTCGGACTCTCGAGCGACGTGGAGCGGCAGATTCGCGCCCGCCAAAACGAAACCTACATTCGGCTCTGGAGCCGGGACGCGCGCGCCCGAGACGGCGTGGAGAAGGTCCTCCCTTGGTTGTGCCAGCGCGGATTTCGCCTTGCGCTGGCGACCAGCGCGGGCCGTGGGCATGCCAGGCGCTGTTTGGAGCGTTTCGAAATCGATCGTTTCTTCGAGATTGTGCTGACCAAGGACGATGTCGCACGGCGAAAGCCCGACCCGGAGATCTATCTGCTCGCAGTCCGGCGTCTGGGCATCGACGCGGCCTCACTGCTGATCGTGGAGGACTCCGAACACGGCGTGGTTGCAGCGCGTGGGGCGGGGGCACGGTGCGTGGCGCTGGCGACGAGCCACACGCCGCCCGAAAAGATCGCCGCTGCGGACTTCTTCGTCGATTCGCTGGCGGAGCTGATCGAGCTGCTGTCGTGACTCGTCGGATCCCAGTCGCTTTAGTTAGAAGAGCGACGAATGAAGCGGCCCTCACGCGGATCAACTTCGATGCGCTCGGCTGCCTCCAGGTAGAGCGGCACCTGGATTTCGGCGCCGTTGGCGACGATGGCGCGCTTGGTCACCTTTCCTGAGACCGTATTCCCGCGCACGGCTGGCTCGGTCTCTGTGATCTCGACCTCCATCGTCGAAGGTAGCTCTACCGTTGCGACGGCACCGCGGAAATGCACTGCGCGCACCGTCAGGCCTTCCACGAGCCACGGAACGACGTCCGGAAGACCCTCGGCGGCAAGTGAAAACTGCTCGTAGCTCTGCTCGTCCATGAAATGCAATGCATCGCCGTCGCTGTAAAGAAACTGCGCCGGACGATAGCTCAGATCCGGCGAATCGAATGACTCCCCGGCCTTGAATGTCTTTTCGATGAGTTGACCTGTCAGTAGATGCCGTAGCCGTGTCCGAACGAGTGTGGCGGAGCCACGTGCGGAGGGTGATTGAAGCGTGTGCTCGACGATGGCATACGGATCTCCATCAATCAGCAAGCGCAGGTGTTTCTTGAAATCAGCCGTGCTTGGCATCGACCCATTCCTCGTTTCTCCGAGTGGCCTCAGGATCCGCGACGACCGCTCAGTTGTTGTAGATACCGATCGTCTGGAGCGCGCTCGATAAGCTGTCGCAGGAGTGCGTCAGCAGCGTCTCGGTCCGCTTTGTCGAGTAGCGCGAGCGCCCCGTCGACGGCTCGGCGCTCGGTAGGCCTCAACTCGAGCGCTCGGCGATATGCGGCGAGTGCGGACGCGCTCGAGTCTAGTTTCGCCCGTGCATCACCAAGCAGCGCCCAGCCCTCTGCGTCATCGGATCGCTCCGCGACGTACAGCTCAAGCCGAGCCGAGGCGCTGCTCGCGAGGCCTGCGGCCAGCTCGGCCTGAGCCAGTCGCGCTTCCAGGCCGACGAAACCAGGGACCTCTTCTTGGAGCCGCAACCAAAGATCGCGTGACTCGAGCGGCCGTTGATGTTTCTCCAACAGATCACTCAGCTCTCGATAACCGAGATAGAAGACGGGATGTTGCGTGACGAGCTGACGATAACTGTTCTCGGCAAGCTGCTCGTCTCCCGCCTGAAGCTGGGCACGCGCCAGATTGAGGAGCACTCTCGGATTCCCGCGGTCGGTTTGGCGCAGACTGTTCAAGATGCGAATCGCGGCGTCCTCTTGCTGTTGGCGTAGCAGCGCGATCGCCCGATTCAGACGCATCAGATCGACCATCGCCTCGCGCGGCGAGCGCCCTTCTGTGTCGAGCCCTGATCGTGCCGACGCCGAGCCAGCGCCCCCGCCGGCGACGTAGCCCAGCGACTCGAGTCGCGCGATCGTTTCCTCATCGGTTCCGCCGGCGGCTCCGATCG
Organism: Acidobacteriota bacterium; assembly: GCA_020350085.1. Lineage (GTDB taxonomy): Bacteria > Acidobacteriota > Polarisedimenticolia > J045 > J045. The sequence continues at coordinate 2,780,118 of CP070706.1, read as the reverse complement.
CACTCGCAAGCCGGCGCTCGTCAACGATCGTGTCGTACACGAGTTCGAGGCGGGACCTCAGCTCCGCAACACGATCCGGCTCTTTGAGCGCCCGATTGACGCTCTCCTTCGGGTCGGACGCAAGATCGTACAGCTCCGGCACCGTCGAATGGATGTACTTGTCGTCGCCGTGTCGCAGCGCATAGAGCGCGGACCAACCGTATTCCTCGGCCGGCAGCAAGCTCTCAGCGTAGACGTCTCGCGCTGTCTCTGCGCTGATCGACACGAGACTCACGCCGTCGAGAGGCTCGACCGGCTCGAGATCGAGAAGGTCGAGGATCGTCGGCACGAGATCGACCGTGCTCGCCGGTTCGTCGATCGTGAGGTTGGCCGGCAGGAGTCCGGGGGCGGTCACGATGAAGGGGACCGCGATCGTCTCTTCGTAAACGAGCAGGCCATGCTCCGGCTCGCCGTGGGTGCCGAGCCCCTCTCCGTGATCGGAGACAACGGCGACGATCGCGCTCTCGCCAGCCCTGGTCTTTTCGAGTTCGTCGAGCACCCGGCCGACCAGCGCATCGGTATAGGCCACCTCGCCACGATAGAGATCGTCCGGGTGAGCGAGGGCGTATTCTTTCGGCGGGCGGTACGGTGAGTGCGGATCGAACAGGTGGACCCAAAGGAAGAAAGGCTCGTCGGGGCCGGCGCGAAGCCAGGACTCGACACGCGAGACGACCTCGCCACCTGGTCGCTGTGTCATCCGAGCCCCCGAGGGGTCGCGGCCCATGTCGTCGTCATAAACCTCGAACCCCTGCGAAAGACCGAACTCGCGCGATGCGGTGAAGGACGCGACGAAAGCCGCCGTGGAATACCCCTCGCCCGCGAGCTGCTCGGCGAGCGTGGTGACGTCCTCGGGCAAGCGGAACTGCGCATTGTTTCTCACGCCGGTTCCTGGCGGGTAGAGGCCGGTCAGGATCGATGCGTGCGAGGGGGTCGTCAACGGTACACTGGCCCAGGCTCGCGTCACGCGGGCCCCTCTCGCCGCGAGCTGGTCTAGATGTGGGGTGGCGACGGGTGAGTTCGGCTCGAAGCAGGAGACGTGATCTCGACGTAGCGTGTCCAGAGTAATCAGCACGACGGATCTCGGCCGGGCAGCTTCGTGGCACCCGACGAGCGCTCCGTGAGCGAGCAGCAGCAATAGTGCCGCTCGGGCCGGCCAGTCTCTGAGAATCTTCACTCCACACCTCGAGGTTTGTTCAACTTCACGGCTCTGCAGCGGGACGCGTCCCGTTTTGTGGCACCACTGATAGCGGGACGCCGTCGCGAGCGCAACTCTGGAGATTCGCGCCCGGGCTAAGCGCGCTGCATGATCAGCTCGGCGACTTTCTTGCCGCTCATCAGCATGCCGCCGAACACGGGACCCATCCGGGGGCCGCCGAAAATCGCGTTGCAGCTCATCCCGGCCGCGAAGACGCCAGGGAAGAACTCACGCGTGTTCTCGACCGTCGCGCGCTCGCCCGCCTCCGCGCACATCGGCCGCTCGCCAATGACGACACCGGTGGGCGTGTCGAGCTTCTCGCCGCTCTTTCTCTCGATGAGCGTTGCTACCTCGGCGGGATGCCCTGTCGCATCGATGACGAATCCAGTGCGGATCGTCAGCGGATCGACGTGCAGCCCTGCCGTCATCACGGCGCTCCAGTTCAGCACGAGCCCAGTGACTCTGCCCTCACTGAGCATCACGTCCTCGACGCTTATCAGGTTGAAGACGCGGGCTCCTGCCTTTACGGCCTTCGAGCAGATCGTGGACACAGCTTCGATCGAATCGGCTGTGTAGTAGCCTTCCGCGAACGGCTCAGTCCGGACGTCGAAATCGTCAAGTATCGCTTTGCCGTACTGCTGGACGACGATCTGGTTGAACATCATCCCGCCGCCCCACATGCCGCCACCGACAGCCGTCTTTCGCTCGATGAGAATGACGCGTTTGCCGGCTCGGGCCAGGTAGTACGCGGCGACGAGTCCGGCAGGTCCCCCGCCGACCACGGCGACGTCCGACTCGAGACAATCGACGAGCTTGGCACTGAAGCGCTCGATGATGGCCTTCGAAATCAGCACGTCATCCAGCTTCATGAGATGAGCCCCCTATGCGTCACCTTTGTGAGCATGTACCTGCGTCAGCAGGTCATCGCTCCAGCCAGCGACGTGGCAGACAACGCAGAACTCCTTGCCCGGCATGATCAGGCCGGCCTGCTTGGCGAGCTCGGGATCCTTCATGATGGACATTTTCTTGTACTCGCTGCCCGGCCCATGACAGCTCTCGCACTCGAGCGGATGGGCAAGTTTGGCATGAGCCGTTTCAGCCCACGACTTGAGCTGAACCTTGTGGCACATGCCGCACTTTTCGGATCCTATTCTGGTCAGTCCCGACTTTGATGGCTCGACCGAGACCCGCTCAGAGGGCACTTTGACCGCCGCTGGTTCGACCTTGGGCACCGGCGGGCTCGGCTCCCGAGCGGCCGTCGGCTCGGCTTTCATAACCGGCTCAGCAACAGGAGTATCCGGCGCCGCGGCAGCGGGCGCGGATGGAGCTGCCGGCACCGGTTCTTCAGCCGTCTCTTGGTCGGTCGAAGCGTCGGGCACGGGCGGCTTTTCGGCGTCGGCCAGCTGAATCGGAGCTGGCAGCTGTGAAGGTGTCACCTCTTGATTCGCCGGCTGCTGTTCATCGCTCGTCCGCGAGCAGGCGGGCACCAGCAGGGCGATCAGCAAAGTCAACCACAGCGAAAAGATTCTCGACATCGCGATCCCCTTTCGGCGAGCCGGGCTCTCGGGAGCCACCCGTCGTCTTCATGTGTTTCGCACCACGTCTCGGCGCGCACGCCCGAATCGAGCATATCGCGGCCTTGGTCTACGCGTAAACGTCTGAGTTGGTCAACGAGCCATCTTCCCAACTTCCGCCCTGGATGCGCGGGCGAAGCGCTGCATTCAGCTGGATGGCAATGGCAGGCGTCAGCGAGTGCACCGATCCTCCGGGCCGACCGTTCTCACATCGGGTGCTTCGCAGCTGAAGTGCCACGTTGCAGAACGTAAGCCGCCTGAGCCCAACCGTCCCCGTCTAAGAGTCAGCGCCCCCCCGTATCCCCCTGGTAGGTCCTGCTGCGCAGCCTGTCTGAGGTGAGCCCTCAACGGTGCGTGCTCGATCCGATCGAGCGGCGGGCGGCTTGTTGGCACGGTTTTTCGGTGGTTGTTTCAGGCGGCGATCGCGGTCTTGTAGCGGTAGGT
>CP070706.1:2766601-2776766 GCA_020350085.1 Acidobacteriota bacterium | reverse complement strand
TGCGGTAGAACGATTGCGAGCGAGGCCGTGTGGATGAGAGTCAGATTCTGTAAGGATTCGAGCAAGTGTATTCGGAATACTCGACGAGAATCCGAACAGAATCTGGCCTCAGCCACGCAGCCGCAGCCGCGAGCGTTCTACCGCGCAGGCTCCTAGGTCCCGTTCGTTAAGCTGCCGATCATGACACCGGACCTGCGGACCGCCGTCAGAATGCTGCTGGTAATCGCCACGCTGCTCGTCGCGGCGCTGGCGCTCGCCGCCGCCGTCGGCGCATGGATCCCGATCGCTCGGGCGCTCGTCGTGGTCGGGCTCGGCGTGCTGGCGGCCTGGCGGCTTTCTGCCGGCGGCCGGGCGGCGGCCTGGCTGTTCGCCATCTGGTGCGCGACCACGCTCGTCATCGCCAGCGCCAGCCTGCTCGGGCCGGAGGTCGTCGGGCAGGCTCGTCTGCGCGCGGCGATGCTCGGCGGCCTGATCTACCTGCTCGCGGCGGGGGCAGCCTTCTGGTCGTGCCGGCCGAACGCCGCTCGCTGACCGCGGATCATGCAAGGAGAGAGTCAGATGAACATCGACACACTGAAGACGATCGGCGTCGTCGGCGCCGGTCAGATGGGAAACGGCATCGCGCACGTCTTCGCGCAGGCCGGCATGTCGGTCATCATGCACGACGTCGAGCAGAAGTTCGTCGACCGCGGTCTGGCCACGATCGACAAGAACCTGCAGCGGGGCGTCGACAAGGGAAAAATGACGCCAGACGACAAGCAGCAGGTGCTTTCGCGCGTCGTCGGGACGACCGAGCTGGGAGCCATCGAGCGGGCGGACTTCGTCGTCGAGGCGATCATCGAGCAGTTCGACACGAAGAAAGCGACGTTCGCCGAGCTGGACCGGATCACCCGCGACGATGTCGTGCTGGCAACGAACACGTCGTCGTTGCCGATCACGCGCCTGGCGGCGGTGACGTCCCGGCCCGAGCGTTTCATCGGCATGCACTTCATGAACCCCGTGCCCGTGATGAAGCTCGTCGAGCTCATCCGTGGTCTGGCGACAAGTGACGAGACATACGAGCTGACACGTGGGTTGGCCGAGAAGCTGGGCAAGACTCCGGTCGAGGTGCAGGACTACCCCGGCTTCGTCGCCAACCGCGTGCTGATGCCGATGATCAACGAGGCGATCTATGCCGTCTACGAGGGCGTGGCCGGTGTCGAAGAGGTCGATACCGTGATGAAGCTCGGCATGAACCACCCGATGGGACCGCTGCAGCTGGCCGATTTCATCGGCCTCGACACCTGCCTGGCGATCTTGCGCGTGCTGCACGAGGGGCTCGGCGACCCGAAGTACCGCCCGTGCCCGCTTCTAATCAAGCACGTCGATGCAGGCTGGCTGGGACGCAAGACGGGGCGCGGCTTTTACAGCTACTGAGCCGCGGTGCTCAGGCACGTCCGGCCGCCGCGAGCCGTTCTGCGTCGCGGCGGCCAGCATCGTCGTCGATAATCGCTCCCGAGGAAAAAGTGGACGTGCCGTTCGACATCGTCGGGCTCGCGCTGTGGCTGGTCGCGTTCGTGCTGTCCGCGACGTGCCACGAAGCGGCCCACGCCCTCGTCGCGCGCTGGGGCGGAGACCCAACCGCCTATCAAGCCGGCCAAGTGACGCTCAACCCGCTGCCTCACATGCGGCGCGAGCCGTTCGGAATGATCGTCGTGCCCTTGGTCTGCTACGCGATGGCCGGTTGGATGATCGGCTGGGCGTCGGCGCCATACGATCCGCTCTGGGCTCATCGCCACCCGCGCCGCGCCGGCTTGATGGCCGCGGCTGGCCCGGTGGCCAACTTCCTGCTCGCGGCGCTGGCCATCGTCGCGATCCGTCTGCTCGTCGTTGCGGGCGTCGGTGCGCCTCCGGAAGAAGCGACGTTCGAACGGCTCGTGACGCCGCTGGCGAGCGACGCGCTGGTCGTCGCTCTGACGCGCTTTCTCAGTATTCTGGCGCTGCTGAACGCCTTGTTGGGTGTGTTCAACCTGGTTCCACTTCCTCCGCTCGACGGCTCGGCGGTACTCGAGGGTTTCGGCGGCGCCGGAGTCGTCCGCGTGATGGATGCGATCCGCAGCATGCCGTTCGCGGGGCTGATCGGCCTGCTGGTGGCCTGGCGCATCTTCGACCACGTGGCACCGTACGTATGGGTCGGAGTGCTGCACCTCGTGCATCCTGGACTGTACTGACCGCACGGTTCGGCTGGCGCCATCACGGCCACACCGTGCTTTCCGGCAGGAGCTCATGCCCGACAAGAGCTGGACCAAAATCACGAGCAAGCACGTCTCGGACCATCGCATTTTCGATGTTTTCCACGACCGCTATCGGTTCGAGCCCGATGGTCGAGAGCGCGATTACGTCGTTCTTCGCGCACCGGACTGGGTCAACGTGATCGCGGTGACCGAGGACGAGCACGTGGTGCTCGTGCGACAGTTCCGCCACGGCGTCGACGAGGTCACGCTCGAGATCCCTGGTGGCATGGTGGACCCAGGCGAGTCGCCCGAGAGCGCAGCGCTGCGCGAGCTGCGCGAGGAGACGGGGTACGCGGCGAGTGGCGCCCGACTGCTCGGCGCCGTCCAGCCGAACCCGGCGATCCAGAACAACACCTGCTACTGTTTTCTCGCCCCGGGGGCGCGGCGCGAAGGGGCTCCCAACCCGGACGGATGGGAGCAGATCGAAGTCATCCTGCGTCCGCTCAGCGAGCTAGAGGGTTTGGTCCGCAACGGCGAGATACGCCACGCGCTGGTCATCGCGGCGGTCGGGCTGCTGCAGCTCAGGAGCTGACCTGAGGCCTCCTCGTCGTTCGCTAAACCAGATGATGCATGAACCTGGACGAGCGCGCGCTCATGTCGATGATCCAGAACGTCGATCGACCGAAGCCGTTGATGATCGGGCGGCTGTGCATCGACCCGCCTCTGGCGCTCGCGCCGATGGCGGGCATCTGCGATCGCCACTTCAGACTGCTCGTACGTCGCGTGGGAGGCGTCGGGCTGGTATCGATGGAGTTCATCTCCTCCGAGGCGATCACTAGAGGCGTGAGGCCGGAGCTCGACAAGTTGGCCTTCTCCGACGAGGAGCGACCGCTGGCGATTCAGATCTACGGTCGCGACGCGCAGCGAATGGCCGACTGCGCGGCGATCGTTGACGAGCTCGGCGCTGATGTCTGCGACATCAACATGGGCTGTCCTGCAAACAAAGTTCTCAAGGGCTGCGCAGGAGCGTCGCTGATGGGTGATCTCGACCGTGCGCGCCGCATCATCGAGGCTTGCCGGAGGCAGCTGACCATTCCCTTGACGGTCAAGTTCCGCCTCGGCCTCGGCCGGGGAGCCCAGCCGGTCAACTACCTCGAGCTCGGCAAGATCTGCGAGGACTTGGGTGTCGATGCCGTCACGCTGCACGGCAGGACGGCCAAGCAGATGTACACCGGTCGCGCCGACTGGGAGCAGAGCCGATGGCTCAAGCAGTCGTTGCGAATCCCGGTAATCGGCAACGGTGACGTCGCGAGCCCGCACGATGCGGTGCGCATGCTGCAACAAACCGGCTGTGACGGCGTGATGATCGGCCGCGGCGTGCTGGCCGATCCGTGGATCTTCCGTCGCACCGCATCGCTGCTGGCCGGATCTCCACCCGACCCGCCGACGCTCGGTGAGCGGCTCGATCTGATCCGAACGCACTTTCGCTGGATCGTTCGCGAGTACGATCAGCGAACCGCGCTCCACAAGCTGCGCACGTTCACGGGCAAGTACACGCGCGGACTGCCGAACGGTCGGCGCCTGCGCCATCAGATCGGCACACTGGATCGCGCCGATCAGTTCCTCCCGGCGCTGGAACGGCACTTCGACGAGCTGCAGCGCCTCGGCCAAGAGCTCAGTGCAGAGGCCGGAGCGTGAGCGACTGCGTCCCGCTGGTCGAGGTGCGGCGCGACGGGCAGCTCGAATCGCTGCATCGGGGCATCGTCGTCGTCGCGGATGCGAGCGGTCTGAACCACCGGGTGTGGGGCGATCCCCGCCAGCACGTGATCCTGCGCTCCGCGGGCAAGCCGTTTCAAGCCGCGCAGCTGATCGCCGGTGGTGCCGCCGACGCGCTCGGCCTGACGGATCGTGAGCTGGCGGTCGCGATCGGCTCGCACGGAGGAGCACCGGAGCACGTTCAGGTGGTCCGCTCGCTGATGGAAAAGAGCGAGGTCGACGCTCGGATGCTCAAGTGTGGCATCCATCCGCCGTTCGATCGCGCCGCCCGCACGCTGAGCCGTCACAAGGGCGCCACGGTGTTGCAGAACAACTGCTCCGGTAAACATGCCGCCATGCTCGCGGGGGCGATCTTTCTCGGTCAGCCGATCGAGACCTATCTTCATCCGTCTCATCCTTGGCAGCGCGCCATCCACAAGCTGCTCGCTGTCGCGGCCGGCGTCGATGAGCAGAACATCGCGACGGTGACCGATGGCTGTGGGGCTCCGTCGTTCGTGCTGCCGGCCGAGGCCGCCGCCCGCGCGTACGCAGCTCTCGCCGCAGCTGACGACGGGCCGCTGGCTCGGGTGTGGAGCGCCGCGACGGGCCACCCGCGCATGATGGCGGGCGAGGGGCGGCTCGAGACCGACCTGATGGAGGCGTGGCCTGGCAGGTTGTTGACCAAGAGCGGTGCCGAGGGCGTCTACGCGATCGCGGCGCGCACGGACGCGGGGCCTCGCGGCGCGCTGTTAAAGATTGCCGACGGTGATGATCGACGCGCGCGCACCGCGGCCGCGCTCGGTGTCGTCGCGCAGCTGCTCGAGCTGGCGCCGGAAGCGCTCGAGCCGTTGCGCCAGCGCTACCTTCCCGCGATCACGACCCTGACGGGCCGGCCCGTCGGGAAGATCGTCACGCTCCTGTCCTGACGCGCCTGGGGGTGGTCGCGCGGGGCTCGAGAAAGCGGCTAGCATCGCGCCATGCGTGTCGAAGCACTGCGGATGCTGCTCGGCCTGGCGGCCCTGGCGGCCGTTCTCATCGGCGTGCTGAGCGTTCTCTCGCCCTTCGCGACGCCGATCGTCTGGGCGCTGATTCTGGGCACGGCGACCTGGCCGCTCTATCGGCGGCTTCGCCGCCGGATCGGCATGCGACACAACGTGGCCGCCCTCGCGATGACCACGCTGCTGCTGCTGCTGGTGCTGGTGCCGACCGGGCTGCTGTCCTTGGCCCTGGTACAAGAGCTCGAGCCGGGTGTCGCTCAGCTGAGAAAATGGGCCAGCACGGGCGAGCTGGAGCTGCCGCAGTGGATCGGTCAGATCCCGCTCGCCGAAGAGCTGTTGCGGGACTGGTTCTTCCGCTTCACCGATGCGGAGGCGCGGGAGGAATGGCTTAGAGGCGCCGCGGGTCGCGTACAGGAAGTCGTCAAGCTCGGCCGCAACCTGTTGCATCAGGTCATCAACTTGATGCTGACGGTGTTTACGCTGTTTTTCGTCTATCGCGACGGGGACGCGCTGCTCGCGGAAGTGCGCCTCCTCGTCGAGCGCGTCGGCGGCGAGCGTGGCCTGGCACTGATCCAAGCCGTTCGCGAGACGGTCAGCGCCGTCTTTTACGGCTGGTTGATGACCGCCGCGGCCCAAGGCCTCGTCTCGATGATCGGCTACTGGCTCGTCGGACTGCAGGCGCCGGTACTGCTCGGCGTGCTGACCGGATTGCTGGCCGTCATTCCGTTTGGCGTCGGGCTGGTTTTCGTCCCACTGATCCTGATGCTCGCTTTCGCCGGGGCGTGGGGCAAGGCGCTGGTGTTGACGGCGTGGAGCTTCTTGTTCGTCTCGCTGATCGATAACTTCTTGCGCCCGTTGTTCATCTCCGGTCCGTCGCGGATCCCGTTCATTCTGGTTTTCTTCGGTGTGCTCGGTGGTCTAGCGACCTTCGGTCTGATGGGCCTCGTGCTCGGCCCGGTGCTGCTGGCGGTGGTGCTCGCACTGTGGCGTCAAGCCGGCGACGTGTTGGCTTCCGAGCCCGCCGTGACGGACGAGGATGGCGACGCGGCTCGAACGGACGGCGCGGCAACGCGGCATCCTTGACGCCTTTGCAGGGCACGGATAGAATCCGCAATCTTGCCGTCATTCCGGCGTCCGTGATCCGCTGTTGACGGGCGGGAATAGCTCAGTTGGTAGAGCACGACCTTGCCAAGGTCGGGGTCGCGGGTTCGAGTCCCGTTTCCCGCTCCATCGCCACAGACAGAGTCACCCCCCAAGCGTCCCGTGACCGCAAACTCTCGTTCCCCACTCCGACCCCACGCACCGCGGCGCTATCTCGTCACCGGTGCCGGCAGCGGCATCGGACGCGCGGTGGCGATCAAGCTTGCGGCTCGGGGCGGCCGTATCGGGCTCGTGGGCCGGCGCCGAAAGCCGCTCGAGCAAACGGCTGAAAGCTGTGCCCAGGCGGGGGGACGCGGGATCGCGCTGCCGGCGGACGTGGCCGATGAAGAGCAGATCGTTCCCGTCATCGAATCGTTCGGGCGCGAGTGGGGCGGGCTCGAGGGACTGGTCAACAATGCCGGTCATGCCAGCTATGGGACGATCGAGACCACCTCGATCGGTGAGTGGCAGCGACTGTTCGCCGTGCACGTCACGGGCGCGTTCCTCGTGTCGCGGGCGGCGCTGGCGTGGCTCCGTCGCGGGCAACAGCCGGCGATCGTCAACGTGGCGAGCAACCTCGGCCTCGTCGGGCTGCGCGGGGCGGCGGCGTACTGTGCGGCCAAGGCTGCCCTGATCAATCTGACGCGGGCGATGGCGCTCGATCACGCGGCGGAAGGCATACGCGTCAACGCTGCCTGTCCCGGAGCCGTGCGCACGGACATGTTGCTCGCCGACCGCGGCGATGGCGTCGATGGCGAGCAGCGGCTGCAGCGGCTAGCTCGCGTTCATCCGCTCGGCCGCGTCGCCGAGCCCGACGAGGTGGCCGACGTGATCGTGCGATTGTTGGCGCCGGAGCTGTCGTTCGTCACCGGCGCGGTGATCGCGGTCGATGGCGGCTCGAGCGCCGGCTTTCCGGTATAACGGAGCCGAGCAGCCCGTCGGCTCGATCGCGATTCCCGCTGGCGGGATTATGGCGAGGGGAGCAGCTAAGGGGTCGATGTCCAACATATCTGGCAAGCACGACGAAAGCGGCGCGCCTGCATCGGCGTTCGAGGTCGACACCCGCGCCCTGTTTCCCTCGCGTTACGGCAGCTACCAGCTCGTCAGCTTCAAGCGGCGGGCAGGCTCGCCGCAGCACGCGTCAGAACAAGCGCCGCTGGCGCTCGTGCGCGGCGATCTGCACGGAGCCGATGATGTGCCGACGCGCTTGCACTCCGAATGTCTGACGGGTGACGCGTTGGGCTCTTTGCGCTGTGATTGTCGCGACCAGCTCGAAGCCGCCCTGCGGAGGTTAGCCCAGGAGCCGCGCGGTGTGTTGCTCTACCTGCGCCAGGAGGGGCGCGGGATCGGCCTCGCGAACAAGATCAAGGCTTATGCGCTGCAGGATCGCGGGCTGGACACGGCGGAGGCCAACCGCGCGTTGGGCTTTGCCGAGGACCTCAGAAGCTACGACGACGCGGCCGCAATGCTGCGGGCCCTGGGGGTCCGGTCGGTGCGGTTGATGACGAACAATCCGGAGAAGATCGAGGGGCTGGAGCGGGCTGGCATCGGCGTCCGCGGCCGGATTCCGATGCGCTTCCCGCCGAACCCGCACAACAGGGCCTACCTGGAGACCAAGAGGCGTCGCTTCGGCCATCTCGTCTGATCCGCTCACCATCTGGCAGATGGTGGCTCGCGAGCGGCTCCATCCTCGTCGCCGACGCCTAGGGATGGCCTCGAAGGCGAGGTCGCCGTACAATCCCGAACACTGTTGGTAATGTGCGGAGGACCAATGCCAGGTCATGGGGAGGATCCTGCGCGAGTGCTGCTCGTCGATGACGATGTCGATGTTCGCGAGACCTTGGCCCAGGCCTTGATGATTCGCTCCGGCCTGGAGGTCGCGATCGCCGCCGACGCCTTCGAAGCGGGATACCGCTTTGCCAAGTTCCGCCCGCACGTCGTGATCCTCGATGTAGTCATGCCCGGCATGGGCGGCTTCGACATCTGCGAGCGCATGCGACGGATGGCCGGCTCGACGCAGACGAAAATCATCATCCTGACCGGTTACCCGCTCGACGGGAACCCCGAGCGCTCAGTGCTTTCGGGCGCGGACATGTTCCTGACGAAGCCCCAGGACATCGACACGTTGGTCACGCACATCAACGATCTGCTCGGTCTGTGATCCGAAAGACGCCGCGCCGCCTGCGGCATCGTTTCGCCGCGGCCCGGGATGGTCGGGAGAGGTTCCCCTGACAATGGATCGCGTCATCGCGCTGCCCGCCAACCGCTGCCTCGCAGAGTGTCGGCTGTGGGCCCTCGTCGCGCAGGCGAGCGTGGTCGGGCTCGAGACCGACGACGGCGCCGCGCCCTGTCCCGCGTGCCAGGCCGCGGCGAGTCGGCGTTGCGCACCCGAGAGGTGGCTTGAGCCGATGAGGCCCGCCGCGGGCCGCCGCGGCGGCTGCGGCAAGAACGGGCTCGTTGCCGCGCCGTGGGAAGAGGCGCTCGATCGTCTGGCTCGGGAAGTCGGCGGCAACGGCGCTGAAGCTTCTCAGATCGTCTGGCTGGCGCCTGCACGAAGGCCCCGGCTCCGCGAGATCTATCCGCGCCGAGCCGGGGCGCTGATCGGCGGGCGGCTGACCATGGTGCGCCGGACCGACCCTCGACAGCTCATCGCCGAGCTGCTCGCCGCGCACCTCGCGCCTGACGAACGCGTCTCGCCGGAGACAGTCACTGCGACCTCGAGGACAGATCTGGTGCTGGCTTGGTCTTTCGATCCGGACGCGCAGCCGTTCAGCGTCCAACGCCGGGTCCGAGAGCACGCCGAGGCGGGCGGGGAGCTGCTCCTGATCGAGCCGGATGCCAGCGAGCTGTCGGCCAGGAGCCGCTGGCGGTTGACGCCCCGTCCGGGAACGGACACCCCGCTGGCCCTGGCGCTGATCGGGTCGATCCTCGCAGCGGCGCCCTCGCGGGTGAGACGGTTGCCGGCCGCGGGATACGAGGCTCCCTGGTCACCGTGGACGCTGGGGCGGGCGGCGGAGCTGTGCGAGCTGGATCTCGGCATGCTTCAGCGAGTCGCCCAGCGCCTGGCGGAAGCGCCCTCCGTGCAGCTGGTGATCGGTGATGGAGCAGCCTCGTACGCGCCCGCCCGCGAGCTGATCGTGGCCCTCTCGTGGCTGGCTCGGCTGTGCGAGGCGCGCGTCGTCGGGCCGGCTCTGGCGCGCGACCCGAGCTCGATCCCGCCGGCACCTCCCGGTGAGGGCCGCGATGGCGCGTCGAGCCTCGCCAGCTTTCTTTCAGGGCTCGACGCCCGCGACCCGCGTCGCGACGTGATCCTGATCGAGGGAGGGGATCCGTTCGTGGACTGGCCCGGGTGGTCGCGGCTTGCCCAACATCTGGAGCGCGCGCGCTTCGTCGCCGTGCTCGCCGAGGAGTCCGGTCCTTCCAACGAACTGGCCCAGCTCGCCGACTTGTTGGTCCCGATCGCGGGCTTTCTGGAGCAGACCGACGCCACGGCGCTGCACGATCCGAGCGGGCTGCGCTGGGCGCAGGCGGCGGTGCGCGCGCCCGGGCGGGTGCGCACGGCGGGCGAGCTGTGGCGCGGTCTGGCCTCGCGACGGGGCTGGCCGCTGGAGTGGTTCCCGGAGGATCTGGCGGCGCTGCAGGAGCTTTTCTCCAGGGACGCTGCCGCAGCGGTGCCGGCGTCGTCGTCTCGCGATTCCCGAGCCGCTTCCCCCGCGGGATCGGCAGCCGATGCCGGACGCGTCGAGTATCGCGAGCCGGCGGAAAGCCCCCTCGCCGCGCCGGCGCTGTATCGGAGCTACCCTCTTCACCTCGTCGCCCGCCGGCGCTGGAGCGCTCATCGCACCCCCTCCGACCTCCCGGAGGCTGTGCTCAGCCCCGAAGATGCTCAGGTGCGGGGCATCGACGGGGGCCAACGTGTGCAGGTGCACAACGCGAGGGGCGTCGTCCTCGCCCGCACCCGTTTGAGCGCGGATCAGCCCCGAGGCCGGGTGACGCTTTGCAGCGATCCGCGTGGGCAGGCGGGCGCCGTCCTGCTCTCGGGCGAGGCCCCCCACGGCG
>CP070706.1:2754886-2766501 GCA_020350085.1 Acidobacteriota bacterium | reverse complement strand
TTGTCCATCGCCTCGGCGATGATCTTGCCGACCATCATGTCGCTGTTGGCGGAGATGCTGCCGACCTGCGCGATAGCCTTGCCGGCGACGGGACGGGAGAGCTTCTGGATCGCTCCGACGGCGTGCTCGGTCGCCTTCTCGATGCCGCGCTTGAGATCCATCGGGTTCGCGCCAGCGGTCACCGCTTTGACGCCTTCGCGGAACAGCGCCTGCGCCAGCACGGTCGCGGTCGTCGTGCCGTCGCCGGCCACGTCCGAGGTCTTCGAGGAGACCTCGCGAACCATCTGACAACCTATGTTTTCCCACTGGTCGTCCAGCTCGAGCTCCTTAGCGACGGTCACGCCGTCCTTGGTCGAGAGCGGGGAGCCGAACTTCTTTTCAATGAGCACGTTGCGACCGCGCGGTCCAAGAGTCACCTTCACCGCATTGGCCAGCTTGTTGACGCCGCGCAGCAGTGCTTGGCGGCAGTCGTCCGCGTAATGAACAGCTTTGGCAGCCATGAGTCGACACTCCTTACAGGCCGTGGACGCGTCGTCGCGCCGGGCCATCGCTTGCTAGGGAATCCGTCTTGAGAGCCAGTGTCCGCATCTCGCCACGGGGGGCATTAGCCGACGATGCCGAGAATCTCGTCCTCGCGGATGATGACGTACTCGGTCCCTTCGAGCTTCACCTCGGTGCCCGAGTACTTGCCGAACAGGATGCGGTCACCCTTCTTGACCTCGAGCGGGTGCACCTTGCCCTGATCGTCTCGCTTGCCCGTTCCGACGGCGATGACCTCGCCCTCCTGGGGCTTCTCTTTCGCGGTATCCGGGATGATGATTCCGCCCTTGGTCTTCGCGGACTCCTCGATCCGCTTGACGAGCACCCGGTCGTGCAAAGGCCTGATCTTCATACTCGTTCCTCCTGGCCTAAATAGTTTATTGTCAGTGTGTTAGGTCAAATGCTCGGGGTGAGCTGTTAGCACTCACCTCCGACGAGTGCTGACAATAAGATCGCCCCGCGAGGGTGTCAAGCGACGAGCGAAGATTCATGGGCGGGCTTTAGATCGGGCGCCGGCGGCCGAGTGGAGAAAAGAGTCGAGGGGAACCAGCCGGCAGGATCCGGGACGGACCGGCGCGGACGGGCAGGGCAAAGCGGCGCGCCGCCTGGCCGGTAGCTATTACTTTGAGGGGGACGGCTCGCAGCGGCCGAGCCGTCCCCAGGACGCAGCGCATGAGCTCGCACCGCGCACCGATCGTTCCGTTCGACGCCGAAAACCTCGTCGGTCGTCTGGCTCGAGCCGCGAAGCGGCTCGGCCTGGAGTCGGTCGAGCAGCGCGAGATGGAGCACCTCGTCGGTGTCGTCACTCGCTGCTCGGCACTGCTCGAGGACGTCTACACGGACGATCGGCTTCGAGCCGTGCTTGGCAGTAATCCGCGGCGCCTCGCGGCGCTGCTCGCGGCTCCCTGGTTCCGCCTGCCCGTGGCGGGTGACCTGCCATTGATAATGGAGCGGCTACGCCGCATGCCGGACCGCGTACGCCAGGTCGGCGATCAGGCTCTGTTCGACGTCGCGATCAGTGGCCGCAGCCAGATCCATGGGGTTCCGCTCGACGACCTCGGCCCGAAGGCCTACGTCCTGGCGGCCGACGTGCTCGACATGCTGGCCGACGACGCCCGGCTGCGCGAGCACTTCGTTTCCAATCGTCTCGGACGCCCGATGCGCATCGAAGACGAGATCGGGTTTCTGCGCCGTTGTGCCGAGCGCTTCGATCTGTACGCCAAGATGCTCCGCGAGGCCGGGGACGAAAAGCAAGAGGCGAGTGACAGCCCGAAGGACCGAGAAGGACTCGTGCTTCCGACACGAACGGAGCCGGGGACCCGGTCTGGTGATCCGCGGGGCATAGCTGCCGGGCGATCGGATCCGGCTGCCGAGCCAACGCCGTCGCCGGAGCGGCCCGACGCGGCGCGTCGAGCAGACCGAAGGCCGCACGGCAGGCACGTTCCGCGATTCGCGGCGCAGCGCTTACCCCGCGAGCAGCTCTTGTCGGCCTACGAGCGGCTGCTGCTCTTCTCGAGGCTCGACCTCGAGCAGCTGCGCTGCAGGCTGTCTCAGATCGTCATCGACCAGGACGAAGCGATCGAGACGCTCTGCGACGACTTTGCGCTGTACGCGGTGGGCACACAGAACCTGACGCGGCCGGCGAGCTACTTTCTCGTCGGGCCGACCGGCGTGGGAAAGAACTATCTCGTGGAAACGCTCGTGCAATCGCTCGAGGTGCAGTGGCAACTCGAGGTGCCGTTGTTGATGATCGAGGGTCCGAACTACACCTACCCGGCCGACATCAACGAGCTGCGCGGTGCCACGCGCGGGTTTATCCGGTCGGACGAGCCTGGACTGTTGACGGAGTTCCACAAGCGAGCCGTCCGTGCGCCGCTTTCGCTCATCCTCGTTGACGAGGTGGAGAAGGCGCATCCTCAGCTGAGGCGCTTCTTTCTGTCCGTCATGGATCGCGGCACGACGACGGATGCTCAAGGCAACGAGCTGAGCTTCGCAGGTACGCTGCTGTTCTTTACCTCGAACATCGGTTACAAGGATCGATCGACGAGTGCGAAGCCGATCGGCTTCGGCGACGAGCGCGACGCGACCGCGGCCTACGACTCGGAGTTGAGTCGCGTGCTGAGGCGAGCCTTGTCGCCGGAATTCACCAATCGATTGAAAATCGTGCGATTTCGACATCTGCCGCGCGAGTCGGCCCGGCGTATCCTGCGTCTCGAGTTCCGCAAGATTGCCGAGCGCTATGACGAGGTTCACGGTATCGAGGTCTCGCTCTCCCCGCGAGCGGAAGACATGCTGCTCGAGCGCGGCTACTCGCACGAGTACGGCGCGCGGCGGCTGGCGTCGATGCTCCAGCGTCGCTGCAACGTCGAGATCGGCAAGCTGCTCAGGCGGGACGCAGAGGCCGCCGGGCCAGACCAAGATGATCTACTCGAGCGGCTGCGGGAGCTCAAGCTGACGGACACGGCAATCGACTTCGAGCAGCTGGATCGCGAAATCCTCGTCCGCGCGCGCGCGCGCGTGCCGTATCGGCGCATTCTCGTCGAGGAGCGCGACGGTGAGATCGTGTTCGTCCGCGAAGGTCTCGACCGATGAACGATGCCCAGCTGCCCCAGATGCCGTTGATCGATCACATCGCGCAATTGATCGAGAGAACCTATGGCTTCGATTCCGGCCTGATGCCGCTCGGCCGCTTCGTCGTGGGTGATCGAGGCCATCTCCTGGTCACGGAGGGTCGGCCCGTGCGCCAACGGGTCGAACACTCGGGAGCTGGCGCGAGGTTGCTGCTGCGCGAGCTGCCGCGACATGACGGATGGGCCGCAGCCATCTACCTGCCCAACGCGATGGTCACACACCTCGAGCAGAACGATCCCCGCCGAGTGCTCGGTGACGAGAACATCGATGCCTTCGCCACCCTGGTCGAGGAGGTCGATCACCTGCTTACCTTTGCCGATCGAGCCCGGAGCGATGGACCCGAGCTGTCGTTGCTGGAGTTGGAGTGGCACGCCGGGGTGACGAAGTACCTGGTGCTGAGTCATTTCGTCGGCCGGTTGACGAAGCGATCTCAGCTGACGACGGTGGAGCGGTTGTTCATCGAACATCATCTGTTCCACAAGGGTGACTACGAACAGGACGACGCCGAGCTCGGCGCGAGATATCGTGACGCGACCCGTCTTGCCGTGCGATTCGTGCGTCGCCTGCGGCCGAAGAACTTGCCCGAGAGAATCGAGCAGCTGCGGCGGTTCCATCGTGCCAGCCACCACGAGAAGCTGCGGCAATTCTCGTGACATGGCCCGCGTTTCGATGTGGCGACAGGGCCAGCCCTGTGGTGCTCGCGCGCAGCGGGCCGGTCTGACAACGCAAGCGTCGTCGCGACGGACATTCCGACGAGGTGGCCTTTGGCGGCAACGGTCTATTCAGCGGCGAGCAACTCTCGGACGATCTGATTGACCGCCTTGCCGTCGGCTCGACCTCGGAGCTCCTCCATCGCCCGCCGCATCACGGTGCCAAGATCCGACGGTGAGCTGGCGCCGAGCGAGGCGATGATCTCTCGCACGCGCGCTCGCAACTCCTCTTCGTCGAGCTGGCGGGGAAGATAGCTCTCGACGATCTCGAGTTCGAGCTGTTCGCGCCGAACGAGATCGTCGCGTCCGCCCTGCTCGTAGCTGGCGATCGATTCCCGACGCTGTTTGGCGTACGACGACAAGACTTGGGTCACACCGGCGTCGTCGAGCTGGTAGTCGAGCCCCCGCTTGGCGCGCTGGGCTACTTCGGCCTCAGTCATTTTCGCCTTGAGCATCCGCAGCGTGGCGGTGCGCGCCTGGTCACGAGCCTTCATCGCGTGCTTGAGGTCGTCGAGGATCTGCTGCCTGAGCGACATAATGACGGCGCCTCCTCGTCAGCCAGCCAGCGCTCGAGGCGCCGGAGATGAGGGGAAGACAACCACTCGCAGCCGTTATTCTAGCCGCCGCCGTACGGCAGCGCGCGCCGTCGAGGAGACTTCTCTTGGATCAGCCGCCCGGTCACGGTCCGAGCCGCTCGTCGCCTCGCCCGCTCCGCCGGCCGCTTCGAGCGCTGGTCGCGGTTCTGGCCGTCGTGCTGGCCGTGACGCTGATGGCGGCGGGCGGTGCGACGATCTGGCTGCACGCCCGGCTGCGAGGCAGCCTCCCCCCACTGGACGGTGAGCATCTGGTCCATGGTCTGAGCGCACCCGTCGTCATCGAGCGCGACGCCCTCGGTGTGCCGACGATCCGCGGCCGCTCGCGAGCCGACGTGGCGCGGGCGCTCGGCTTCGTCCACGCACAAGAGCGATTCTTCCAGATGGATCTTTCGCGGCGACGCGCGGCCGGCGAGTTGGCCGCCTTGTTCGGCCGAGCGGCCCTCCCGGCTGATCGAGCCGTGCGCCGACACCGATTCCGCCCGCTAGCGAAAAGAGCGCTCGAGGCTGCGAGCGGGCGAGAGCGCGCGCTGCTGGAGGCGTACGCCGACGGCGTCAACGCAGGACTGGCCGGCCTGGGGGAGCCGCCGTTCGAGTACTTGCTGCTGCGCCAGCGTCCGGCGGCGTGGAGAGCTGAAGATAGTCTGCTGGTCGTCTATGCGATGTACCTGCTGCTGCAAGACGAGCACGCGCGGCGCGAGCGAGCGCTCGAGCTGATGTTCGACACGCTGCCGGCGCCGCTGGCGAGCTTTCTGAGCGCCGCTGGCACGCCGTGGGACGCGCCCCTGAACGGCGGCGCGATCGCGACGCCGTCGATCCCGGGACGGGATGTGATCGATGTCAGGGGCGCTCGGCCGCAGCGCGAGGTTGCCCGGCGGGATCCGATTCTCGCCGAGTGGGAGCATCGATCCGAGGGCAGCAACTGTTGGGCGGTCGATGGCGCGCACAGCGCGCACGGGGGTGCGATTTTGGCCAACGACATGCATCTCGACATCGCCGTGCCGAACACCTGGTTTCGCGCCTACATCGAATGGGCCGAGCAGAGCGCAGGCGCGGGGGTGAGACAGCAGGATGAAGCGCGAAACCGCTTCGCCGTGGGACTGAGTCTTCCCGGTGTGCCACTGATCGTCGCGGGCAGCAACGGCGAGATCGCTTGGGGCTTCACGAATTCGTACGGTGATTGGCTCGACATCGTGCCCTTGGAGCCGAGCGCGTCCGATCCGCAGACAAGCTATCTCACGCCGGATGGACCGCTCGGCTACGAGACGTTCGAAGAGCGGATCGAGGTCGCGGGCGGCGATCCGATCACCGCGAGCTACTCGTGGACGCTCTGGGGGCCCCTCGTGCGGGGCAAGGACGGTACGCCCCCGGTGGCGCTGCGCTGGGTCGCACACGATCCGGCAGGCGTCAATCTCGGACTCTCCGGTCTGGAAACCGCGAGCAGCCTCGACGAGGCGCTCACCGTCGCGGCGAGCGCTGGTATCCCCGCCCAGAACCTGATCGTCGCCGATGCCAGCGGGCGCATCGGGTGGACGATCGCCGGGCCGATTCCGCGCCGCGTCGGTTGCGACGGATCACGCCCGTCGGCTTGGGCCGATGGCTCGTGCCGCTGGGACGGCTACCTCAAGGCGGAGGAGTACCCGCGAATCGTCGATCCTCCAGAGGGCAGACTTTGGACGGCGAACGCACGCGTCGTCGACGGTCCATCGCTTTCGCTGCTGGGTGACGGCGGATACGCCCTCGGAGCGCGTGCCTCGCAGATCCGCGACGGCCTGCGCGGTCTCGAGCGAGTCAGCGAGCGGGACATGCTGTCGATTCAGCTCGACGACCGCGCACTGTTTCTCCGGCGCTGGCGCGAGCTGCTGCTCACCCAGCTCGAGCTCGACGCTCGTCACCCCGCGCGGGATCCGACACGCGCCGAACTTCATCGTTTGGTCGACAACTGGGGTGCGCGCGCATCGGTCGAGTCGGTTGGCTATCGCCTGGTGCGCGCCTTTCGCCTGTTCATGGCCGAAGAGACTCTCACGCCGCTGGTGGCACCGTGCCGGCGGGCCGATCCGGACTTCGACTATCTCGGCCTGTTTCCCCAAGCGGAAGGGCCCGTGTGGAGCGTGCTGACCGAGCGACCGCGTCATCTGCTTGCACCGTCGTACGAGAGCTGGGACGATCTCGGCCACGCCGTCGTTGATCGGCTGATCGAGTACTTCACGCGCGATGGGACACGGCTCGCTTCGCGCAGCTGGGGCGAGCGCAACATGGCGCGCATTCAGCACCCGCTCAGCCGCGCGCTCCCATTGGCCTCGCTATGGCTGGACATGCCGCGCGAGCCGCTGCCAGGAGATGCGCACATGCCGCGGGTGCAGGCTCCCTCGGTGGGCGCTTCTGCGCGGATGGTCGTCTCACCTGGCAAGGAGCGACGCGGCGTGCTGCACATGCCGTGTGGCCAGAGCGGGCATCCGCTCTCGCCCTTCTATCGAGCGGGCCACGATGCCTGGGTCCGCGGCGAACCGACACCGCTGCTGCCCGGCGCACGCCAGCACACCCTGGTGCTCAGGCCGGCGCCGACAGCACGGGAGGACGGCGATGACCGGACAAACTGAGCTGACCCGTTTGC
This sequence comes from Acidobacteriota bacterium, assembly GCA_020350085.1. GTDB lineage: Bacteria > Acidobacteriota > Polarisedimenticolia > J045 > J045. Next base: position 2,759,413 of record CP070706.1, on the reverse strand, counting down.
GGGCCCTCCTCGCGAGCTTCTGCCTCGTCGCGCTCGTGGCCGGCTGTACGCGTTGCGGCGGTGAACGAGAGGCGCCGACCGTGGGCGATTCGGCCCGGGAAGCGTCGCTCGAGCCGTCGCGTGCCGCCTACGAAGCCGAGATCGAGACTTGGCGCGCCGAGCGGCGCAGACGACTCGAGGCGGAGCACGGCTGGTTGTCGGTCGTGGGCCTGCACTGGCTCGAGCCCGGCGAGCGCTCGTTCGGCAGCGGCGAGCTAGATGACATCCGCTTGCCGGAGACGGACGCCGCAGCAGCGGCGGGAAGCCTTCTTTTCGACGGCGAGCGTGTCGAGCTACGGCCCGGTTCGGCCGCAGATCTGACCGTCGGCGGCGAGCCTGTGACCGCCGCGCGAGAGCTGCGCACGGACGAGCACGGGCAGCCGGACATCGTGCAGCTCGGCTCACTGCGCTTCCATATCATTCGGCGCGCCGGGCGCTTCGGTGTGCGCGTCAAAAACCCGCACAGCGCCGCGCGCGCGAACTTCCGCGGCCTGGATTACTTCCCGATCGATCCGGCGTATCGCATCGATGCGCGCTTCATCGCGTACGCCCCGCTGCGAGAGATAGAAATACCGACGGTTCTCGGCACGAGCGAGAAGATGCTCGTTCCCGGATACGCTGAGTTCGAACTCGGCGGCCGGTCGCTCCGGCTCGAGCCGGTCGTCAGCCGCCCCGATGACGAGAAGCTGTTCTTCATCTTCAAGGATCAGACGGCTGGCGAGCAGACGTACGCCGCCGGCCGGTTCCTGTATGCCGATCGCGAGCGCGATGCCCGCGTCATTCTGGACTTCAATCGAGCGTACAACCCACCATGTGCCTTCACGGCGTTCGCCACTTGTCCACTGCCACCGCGCCAGAACATCTTGCCCGTATCGATCGAGGCAGGCGAGAAGAAGTACGCGGGCGAGCATTACTAACCCGGATTATTCATGAGCCCTTCGGCCGAAACGCCGCATCTGCCCGCTGGCCGGGCTCTTCGGGCCCTCTGGCCCGTACTCGGGATCTTCCCGCGGCTCGACAGTCCGCTGGACTGTCGAGCAATCCGTTTGGCCGGCGTACCGCCGGCCAGGCCGGAAGCGGGGCCCTCCCTGAGGCGTGCCTACAGGCACGCCGCAGTTGCGAATCCCTACGTGCCGGCCAGCCAGCAGGCATCTACGACGTTTCGACTCGATGGTTCATGAATAATCCGGGCTAAGAGGACGGAGTCGGGGCCTGGGTGAGCATCACGCGACACAGCATCGAGGCCGGGATGTTCGTTCGAGAGCGAGCCGCCGCAGCAGAGGCTCGGGCAACGCTGGTCTGGATCCACGGCCTCGGCGAGTCCGGCTTGTGCTTCGAGCAGATCGTCACTGACGCCGAGCTGGCGGCAACGCGGCACCTCGTTGCCGATCTTCCCGGCTACGGGCGCAGCGCGTGGCCCGAGATACCCGCGACGTTGACCGAGACGGCGGATCGGCTGGCCGGCTGGCTGGTGCGACGTGGCGAGCCGCCGTCGGTTCTCGTTGGTCACTCGATGGGGGGCGTCATCGCGCTGCTGTTGGCCGAGCGCCACCCGCAGCTCGTGCTCGCACTCATCGACATCGACGGCAACAAGTCGATCGACGACTGCTCGTTCAGCGAGCCCGCGGCGCGGGCGAGTGCAGAGAGCTTCCGGGCCAGGGGCTTCGAGTCCCTAAAGGAGCAGGTCTACCGCGACGGCGCGCGGGACGAAGCGTTGCGCGGCTACTACGTCAGCCTGCGGCTCGCCGACCCGGTGAGCTATCACGCACACGCTCGAGAGCTGGTGGCACTGTCGCTTGACGAGCGCCTTGCCGACCGCCTGGCCGCACTCCGGCTGCCTGCGCTCTTCGTCGCCGGCGTACCGCGTGGGGTCTCCGAGCGGAGCCGCGAGCTGCTCGCGCGGGCGGGCGTGCGCTGTGCCCTCGTGACAGAGTCGGGGCACTGGCCATTCATCGATCGGCCCCGGCAGTTCACGGCCGCCATCGAGAGCTGGCTCTCCGAAGTCCTCGAAGACTGATCCGCGGTTGTTCGTCGGGATCCGCGGACGCGCCGTCCGCTCTGCCGCGCGTGCCGCGCGGTGGGGGCGGCGCTGGCCCGCTGAGCCGGTTGCCCGTACATGCTCGGGGTGTGGCGGCGGCCGGCGCGGGTGCTGGACCGGGCTGGCCCCGCGTTGGGAACGGGCCATGACGACGGCGGACTTGATCCTCCATCTGCTGGAGACGGCGCGCTTTCGCGCCAGCCGCTGGAACGGTGTCGGTCGATTCCGTGATGCTCGGGAGTACTTCGACCTTGGCGAGGGTGGTCCCCTGGACGACGAGTATGTGCGCCGTCTCAAGCAGATCAACGAGCGCTTTCCGGAGTTTCTCGACCCTGGCCGTGTCGAAGCTCCGGATCCTTCCGTAGTCTCGCATGAGGGCCAGCTGATCCGTTTCCCGTCACCGAGTCCCATCGGCGACCCAGCCGTCGACCGCGTCGCGCTGAGGGTTTATCCGGCGCCGGCGGGTGTGCCGCCCGTGGGCGTGCTGTTTCATCACTGGATCTACCTCGACGGCTGGCGTGCGGTCGATTACCTGCTGCGCCCGTTGTCGCGGCGGTTCCGCGTCGCCGTCATGATCGCCTCGCACCACATGATGCGCCGTCGCCGCGGCTTCGGACCTGGCGAAGGGATGGTCAATCCCAATCCTCGTCATCTGCTCGAGGCACTTCGTCAGTGGCAAGCAGACCATGCCGCGTGCCTGCGCTTGCTGGCACGCGATCACGGCTTTGCCAGTACTGTGGTGCTCGGCTACAGCTTGGGCGGGTACGGTACGCTGCTTTCGCACATGCTCGGGCCGGCGCTGCCGACGGTGGCCGTGTGCGTGACCAACAACTACGGACGGGGCGTGTTGCGCAGCTTCACAACGCCGGAGCTACGGGTGCGTTTGCGGCAAGCGGGGTTTACCCGCTCATCGTTTCTCCGCGTGACGCGGGCGATCCACCTCGCGCGCTGGGCGCATCGGATCGACACGCGCTCGTTGACGTGGATCAGTGCACGACACGACACGATCGAGCCGCGCGAGAGTCTGCGCGAGCCGCTCGAGCGACTGCACCCCGAGCGGTACGTGGAGCTTCCGGGAGGCCACGCGACGGCCGCGCTGTTTCGGCGTCGGATCGCGCGCGAGGTGGAAACGCGGGTCGGTGAGCTGATGCAGCGCGCGCAGCCCGCAGATGTGCGCTCCTTGAGTCCGGATTACCCTTGATCCCGGCGGCGCTGTCGGGTCAGGTTGCGCGAGCCGGCGACGGACAGGCGCTGATCGACGGGCCGGTACTCGAGTAGCTCGAGTACCTCCTCACCGCGAACGGCGAGCGGGTGGGCCTTGGGGTGACGGATGATGCCGAACAAGATGCGCTGCACCTCTCCGCTTTCGTCGGCATCGATCTCGAGAATGTTGACCCTGTGACGGTGCTCGGTACGCAGCCTGCCGCAGCGAAGCAGATCCGGACGCGTTGAGAACAGCTCGTCGAGCCGGCGAGATGCGAGCCGCCGCTCGGCGCGTCGTCGGCGCCAGGCCCGCCAGCGGCTGCGGACATCGTCGGGGATCGCTCGCCAGAAACCGACCGGCATCTTGTTCAGCGCCTCGGTTCGATCCCGTACTTGTCGAGTCGTCGATAGAGGGTCGCCCGGCTGATGCCGAGCAGAGCCGCGGCCTGCCCGCGGTGTCCGTGGGTGGCCGCGAGCGCCGCGCGAATCCGCTCGGGCTCGTCGGCGGGTTCCGCCGCGAGCGATCTCGGACCGGAGTCGGGTTCGCTGACCGACCGCGACGTGCTGGAAAGAAAGCGAGCGAGCTCTGGATCGGCTTCCATCTCGCGCCGACCGATCGATTCACCCTCGACGAACAGCAACAGCCGGCGCACGGCGTTTTCCAGCTCCCGCACGTTTCCCGGCCAATCGTGAGCCATGAGCGCCCGAAGCACGATCGGCTCCACCCCCGGCGTCGTTCGGCCGTGCGCAACACATTCACGCTCGAGGAAGTGCTGAAACAGCAGCGGAATGTCTTCCTTGCGCTCGCGCAGTGGCGGCAACTGGATCGTGATGCCGTTGAGCCGAAAGAAAAGATCCTGGCGGAATCTTCCCTCCCGCACGAGTTGGCCGAGATCCTGATGCGTCGAGCCGATCACGCGGACATCGACACGAGCGGTTCGTTCACTGCCGATCGGGCGAAACTCACCCTCTTGCAGCACGCGCAGCAGCTTCGCCTGCAGCTCGGGACTCATGTCGCCGATCTCGTCGAGCGCTAGCGTTCCACCGTCGGCAAGCTCGAACAGTCCCTTCTGATCCGTATCAGCGCCGGTGAAGGCGCCTCTGACGTAGCCGAACAGGGTGCTTTCCAGCAACGTCGCCGGGATCGCTGCGCAGTTCTCGCCCAGAAAAGCGCTTGCTGCCCGCGAGGAATGCTCGTGAAGTGCGCGCGCCGCGAGCTCCTTGCCTGTGCCGGACTCGCCCTGGAT
>CP070706.1:2746480-2754786 GCA_020350085.1 Acidobacteriota bacterium | reverse complement strand
CTCGTCCGCGACGCGCGCGATGTGGTAGGCCGCTTCCTGACCGAGCGGCGGCTGTCCGTCGTCGCCACAGAGCGCCGCGCCGACCCGAGGCCACAACGCGATCGACCGGCCGATCCAGGCGAGTTCCCTCAGCCACCGCGACGAGCGCCCGAAGCACTACCTCGTAGAGTCCGACTGCCGCGCGTAGCCCGCCTCGTGCCAGCCGTAGCCGTCGGAGAACGTCGCCGTCGCGCGCGCGAGCGGCACCGTCGCCCGATCGAGCAGTCCGCGCACCGCGAGCGCCAGCAGGTCCGCCTCGCGCGGGTAGAGCGAGGAGAACTTCGCAACCCGATCTTTCCGCGGCGCGCCACTCGCGTTCACGCTTGACGCATCGTTCTCACGCGATACATCGGCGGATATCGACTCAGCCTCGCGGAACACTTCGCCAGCGCAGCGCATCGTCGTCACGCTTTCGTCGTCACACTTGTTGAGAGAAATGATGATGTTGTCGGGATGTTGTTAGTATAACACGAAGAATGGAGTCGGTAACGATGAATTCATAAATCGACGACTTTTTTGCACTTTCTCGACGCAGCGAACACCTGCTCGCTTCAGCGCCCAGCCTCACGCCATCATGCACGAACGCCGGCCGCGATCCACCGCGATTTCCCGCTAGCGGGAGACGCGTCCCCCCGCACGCCCGCCGCAAGCCGCCGCCCGTTTCACTCCTCCGAGAGATCGAGCCACTCGTACTGATCCTTGGTGATCTCGGCCTGCACGGTCCCGGTGTGAGCGATCCCCGCCGGCTCGAACAGCATCAGCTTGACGTGGCCGTGAGGAACGACGCGGTGCTCCTTGCCCAGCGCTACGATGTAGAACTCCCCCGGTGCGACTCGCACCGTCTCGTCCCTCATCTGCACATCCAACACACCGTCCAGCACGTAAAACAGCTCGTCCTCGTTCTCGTGTGTGTGCCACGGGCACTTGTCCCCCTCCACCCGCGCCAGCTTGACGTGCTGCCCGTTGAGCTCCCCGATGATCTTCGGGGAATACGTATCGCTGAACTTCTCGAAGCATCGTTCGATATTGACTGCTTTCGCCATCGTCCCGTCCTTTCTTTGCATCACGCTCCACTCGAGCACGGCTCACATGCCTCAGCATAGGCCATGTTCCAGGAGTGTCGAGTCGCCCGCGGCCTGGCCGGTGGAAAGAGGCAAGCGCACCCGATTACCCTTGCGCCGGAGACACCCATGCCGATCCGCAGCCTCCGGCTCGCCGTCGTCATCACCTTCAGCGCTCTCACCGCGGCGTGTCAGCAAGCCGCGGCGCCGCCCGCGGTCGCGCCCGAAATCGAAGCCGCCCTGCAGTCGCTCGTCGAAGCCGTCGTCACGGACAACGAAGCCATTCCCGGCGCCGCCCTCCACGTCGACACCCCGGCTCTCGATCTCAACTGGGAAGGTGCTGCCGGGCTCGCCGATCCCGAAACCGGCACGCCGATGACGCCCGAGCACCCGGTCCGCATCGCGAGCAACTCCAAGACCTTCATCGCCGCCGCCATTCTCCGCGCGGCGGAGAAAGGTCTGCTCGGGCTCGATGACCCGATCGCGGACCATCTCCCGGAGGAGTTCGTCGAGCTGCTGCGGAGCGACGGCTACGACACTCGAGCGATGACCATCCGCCATCTGCTGACCCACACCAGCGGTTTGTTCGATCACACCTCGCCCGACGCCTACGCCGAAGCGATCCTCGCCGAGCCGACCCACCGCTGGACCCGCGCCGAACAGCTCCAAGCGGCCATCGCTTGGGGCGATCCCCACGGCTCGCCCGGCGAGATCTACAGCTACTGCGACACCGGCTACGTGCTGCTCGGCGAAGTGCTCGAGCAGGCCACCGGGCAATCGATGCCGCAGGCCGTTCGCGAGCTCGTCGGTTTCGAGCAGCTGGGCCTCGACTCGACCTGGTGGGAAACCCTCGAACCACCCCCCGAGAGCATCCCCGACCGCGCGCACCAGTTCTACGGCGATCTCGACACCACGGACTTCGATCCTGCGTTCGATCTTTACGGCGGCGGCGGCCTCGTGGCGACGGTCGGCGACATGGCCCGCTTTTTCCGCGCCCTGTTCAGCGGCGGGGTCTACGAAAACCGGGCCACCGCCGATGCGATGCTCACCACGATCGAGGGCACCCAACCCCTGCCAGACGCTTCGGATTCGGCCCTACCGCCCGGCGCTTACCGCATGGGGCTGTGGATGGTCGAACTCGACGGCCACACCACGTTCCGCCACAGCGGCTTTTGGGGCACCGTCGCTATGTACGTCCCCCAACTCGAACTCACCATCGCAGCCACCGTCAACCAGAATCAGGGGAAGGGCGCCCTCGAGAATCTCGTTCGGGAGGCCGTGGCTCTCGTGGGTAACGCTGGAGAGCGCGTGCCGAACTGAGCCGTCTTGCGCGCGGTCGTTGCCGGAACGGGATCCGATTCAGGAACGAGAACCGACACTCATCGATAAGTGTCAAAGCGGTGCTTGTCCTTGATCGACTCTCGATTCTCGTCACAAAGAGCCGAAAAAAGACATCCCGAACCGACTCGAACGCCGTGTAATCGAGCCGCGCAGGGGAGTAAGCAGGCCCCTTCCGTGAGATCGGAGCGCAGCGTTCGCCTCCGTACGCGTACCGGGAGAGACGCACTCCTCTGTCGAAGCAGGACGGCACACCGGTTCGGCCGAGTGAGCGGGCTCGGACTCCAAGAGCGGCCCTCTCGAGCCGTACCCGTCGTCCCGGTGATCGAGAAACCGATGGCAGGTGCGGCTCGTCCGCGCCAGCCATCTCCGCCGAAGGGGAGGGGTGATGCACTTTATCCGTCATGAAAGGACTGTTTCTGATCGTCATCACGGCTACTTGGCCACATGCGTCGCGATGAGTCTGCTGCTGATGGCGGTCGCCGTGCCGACAAACGCAGAACCTGACGCGGAGGTCACGTGCGAGGCAGCCAGCACCCTGCCGGCCCGGGAGGGACCTGCTGGACTGACCTGCCGAGACGGCAAGGACAACGACGCCGACGGTCTCGTCGATCTCGACGATTCCCAGTGTCGCTCAGCGTTGCCCGCGGTTCGCTGGGCGCTGTCCGCGGTTTCCGAACGACCGGGTAGGAACTGCACAGGCCAGTACCATGTCGAATACGAAGTCTCCGGCGCCAACCCGGGGGCGAAGGTGATCGCGGAGCTGCTCGCGCTGGACGAGAGCGGCGAGATTCTCGAAACCGTGCCCGTCGAAAACGGTGCCGAGGTGTTCCTCGGCGTGCCTCCCGATCATCGCCCGCTCCCCTCGTCGGGTCTGCCCCACGACGCGATGGCCGAACTCGTCGTGTTGAGGGTCACCGCCGATGACGGATCCCACGCGGCCCAGGCCTACTGCTCCAATGTTCCATGTTTGGAGATGATCGAGCCTTTGGGCCGCGCCGTCTCCGCGTCCCGCGGGGCCGTCACGGAGGTGATCACGGCCCTCCCGCAGGTCCACCCCATCGAGCTCGACCGTGAGGGTGGCGGGACCGAGAACCGTCGGTGAGTTCCTGCCGGACTGCAACGTCGGCCCATCGGGAGCGGGATCCGGTATCTGCGTCGGAATTCAGGGCGGCGACTGCGAAGCGCTGGCAACACCCGTGGACCAGGGGACCTGTCACGGCGTACAAGGTGATGACTGCCGGAAGATCCCCATCAGTCCGTTCGATTTCGTCGGTGCGGAAAAGGCAAGCTCCCGCAACACGCCGCTGCGGAATATCTCGGCTGACATGCCGCTTCTGTACTGCGCTCGCACCGATGTGCCACCCTCGTTCTGGATTCGTGACGATGTCGACCTTCAGGGCAACCCGATCACGACGCCGAACCGCGTCGAGTCGCACATCCGCCTCAACGACCTCGGTATCGCGGTCGTGGTCGACCGTCAATCCGACGGCATCGACGGTGCGCTTCCCGCCGCGTCGGACTGTACGGAAACCGGCGCCGATCCGACGGGCGATTGCCTGTTCGCCGGGACCTGTCTCGATCTCAACTTCGCGACCGACGTACTGCTCGAAAACGGCGACGGCGAGTCGATACTCAACTTAGAAGTGCTCGGCGCTCAGAGGCTCGAGCGACGCGCCGGAGCCGTGTGCCAGGTCGGGGTCGATCTCGGCGACGACATCCCGTTCGTCGATCAATCTCCCTTCGATGCCGTCATCGACGGCGTGATCGCAGAGTTCGACAAGCGTGTGCCCGACCTCGTGCAGCCCGAAGGCATCCCGCTGCCTCTCGTCAGTCCGCAACTGATCGCCGTCAGAACATCGGAGGCTCAGGAGGGCTTCGACGATTACCTCGGCCTCTCCACGGCCACACCGGGGCCCGAGGACACGTGCGGCAACGGGACCTGCGACACCGGCGAGACGTGTGGACTTAGAGGCCCAGACGCGTGTCTGCAAAATTGCGGGCTCTGCAAGCTCGGCGAGGCCTGCGAGAATCGCATCGATTGCGATACCGGCATCTGCATCGCCAACCTCTGCGTCTCTCCGGACGCGGAGTTCCAGCCTGCCGACTGCGACGCCGGGTGCCTGTTCGATTCGGACTGCCTCACCGGGGTCTGCAACTTCGGTTTCTGCACGGGGCTCTACTCGCAGCCTGCCTTGCGACCTTGCAGTACCGATCGCGCGTGTCGCAGCAAGAACTGCCGGGCGGGACTGTGCGAGGCGGTCTGCGGTGACGGCTTCTGCGACGGAGCCGAAGTGTGCGGTGGTGACAACGGGCTGTTCGAGTGTCGTTCAGACTGCGGCCGTTGCCCGAACGGCAGCGCGTGCATCGAGAACAGCACGTGCCAGAGCGGCATCTGCTCGTTGGGGACGTGCCGTGACTGCCGAGCTGTCGGCTCCCGCTGTGACGCCGACGGGGAGTGCTGCTCGGGTAACTGCGGGATCACCGGATTGTGCTCCGTGCTGCCCTGACGGAGACGACTCGAAGCAGCAAGACTGTGGATGGCCGTCGCTACTCGAATGACGCGCCGGCCATGACTCTACCCTCTGGCTTCGCGAGAATTCCCGGCTAGCGAAACGGGTCGACGACCTCGAGCGCGTCGAACCGCCGGCCATGTTGAAGGTCCTCGCTGAAGAGAACCTGACAGCCAGACTCCAAAGCCGCTCGAACGATCAGAGCGTCCCAGAACGAGATCTCATGCAGCCGATGAAGATCGACCGCGGCGAGGATTTCCGCCAGTCCGATCGGCACGAGGTCCAACCGGGACAGCAGCTCGATCTTGCGCCGCGCAGTGACCGCGTTGACGCCGAGCTTGCGCGTAGCGGCGACGAAGTACTCTTGCAGCACCTGAGTCGAGATCACGCCGACTCGATCACGCAGCGACTGCTCGATCAGGTCGAGCGCGACGGCGCGCTTGGCGGGTGCGTCCGCATCATCCGTGTAAACGAGCACGTTGGTGTCGAGAAAACTACGAGCGCTCATGCAGCTCGTCCCGGTCGAAGGTCCAGCCCTTAGAGCGTCCGCCACTCTCTAACGAGAGAGAACGAAGCTCGGCGATGAGTTCGTCGCGGGCCGCGCCGCTTTGCGTCAGTTGCTCGAGGTACTCGCGAATCACCTGGTTGAGGCTCTTGCCCATGCTGCGCGCCACAGCGCGGGCGCGCCGCAGCAGGTCCTCGTCCGCGGAGAGGGTGATGTTCATCCGTTTCCCCATGGTGCACATAATACGTGCACACGTAGGTTGTGGCCAGAGACATGCTGTGAAGACTCATCTTGCCAGGGCCCACCGGCCCCTGTAGGGGAATCGCGGGGCAGCCTCCCGGGTCGGGAACGAGGGTTGCGGGCGCTGATGGCCCGGACCCTCGCCGCGGATCGGCCTGCCGTCTCCGAAGATTTTCTTGACATCTCAGACAATCTGTCTTAGCCTTTCCTCAGACAGGTTGACTGAGGCTGAGCATGAGACGAGTCCACAGGAACGCGACCGACGCCGAGCTGGACGTTCTCAAGGCCCTCTGGGAGCTGGGGCCGACCACGATCCGCCAGCTGACGGATCGTCTCTACCCCGACGGTGGGCCGGCGCACTACGCCACGGTGCAGAAGCTGCTCGAACGGTTGGAAGCCAAGTCTTGCGTCTCGCGTCGCCAACGGGCCCGCATCAATGTTTACCGCGCCACCGTCGATCGGAGTGAGCTGATCGCGCGTCGTCTGCGCGAAACGGCCGATCGTCTCTGCGACGGCTCGCTGACGCCGGTGCTGACACAGCTGGTTGACTCGGCCGAGCTGACGCCGAAGGAGCTGGCCGCGTTGCGCGAGCTCGTCAAGCGTCAAGGCCGCAGCGAACGGGGGAGTTGATCGGGTCGATGGACAGCCTCTGCGCATGGATCGCCGTCAACGCCTGCGCCGCGGTTCTGCTGGCGCTCGCCGCCGCACTCGCCGGCCGCTACCTGAAACGCCCGGGTTTGGTCCACTTGCTGTGGATCCTGGTGTTGCTCGAACTGCTCTCGCCGCCGCTGCTCGAGGTGGCCGTCCTGCCTCGAGCCATCCTTCCGTGGGCCGAAGAGACACTCGAGCAACGGGCAGTACCACCTTTGGAGTCGTTGCCGATCGAGGCCCCCGGCGCCGCGACGGCGATCGTGGCGGCGTCGCCCGCGCCCACGTCTGTGTCGTTCGCTCGCACGCTCGGACTGACGTTGGCCGTGATCTGGGCCGCCGGTGCGGCCAGCGTGCTGCTGCTCGCCGCCGTGCGCATGCGCCGCTTCGCGCGGTGCCTGGCGCACACCACCGAACCGCCACCAGAGATGCCCGCGGCCGCCGCTCGCCTGGCCGGGCGCCTGGGGCTCAAGCGCTGCCCGCGCATCCGGCTCGTGCCGTCCGACGTCTCACCGATGCTGCGTCCGAGCCTCGGCGGGCTCGAACTGCTGTTTCCGGCGCCGCTGCTCGCGCGTCTGCGTCCCGGCGAGCGGGACACGCTGCTTGCCCACGAGCTGGCCCACGTCCGGCGGCGCGATCACTGGGTGCGTTGGCTCGAGCTGCTCGCAGCAAGTCTGTTCTGGTGGCATCCGGTCGTGTGGTGGGCCCGCGCTCGACTGCGCCGCGTCGAGGAGCAGTGCTGTGACGCCCTGGTCCTGAAGACGCTTCCCCACCAAGCACGCGAGTACGCCGAAGCGCTCGTCAAGACAGTCGAATTCCTCGCCAGTGCCCGCCGCGGACTGCCCTCGCTCGCGAGCGGTGTCGGCGGGGCCCGCATCCTGGAAGAGAGGTTGACCATGATCATCAATTGCCGCATGGCGAAGAACCTCACCGGACCGCAACGAGTCGCCGTCGCCCTCGCCGCGGGCGCTTTACTGCTGGTCTTCCCGACCTGGGCCGAGCGTGATCCCGATCGCTCCGCCAAAGAACGCGATAAAGAGGAGCAGCAGCTCGCGGCGCGCGAGGCCGAGATCCGCGAGAGCATGCTGGCGCTCGAGGAGCGGGCCCAGCAGCTGGAGAAGGAGCTGCAAGAGGTGCGCACGACCCAGCGCCAGCTCGAGATGGGCCTGCGTCAGCAGCATCAAAAGATGCAGATTGAGCGGCTGGAGGAAGAAGCCATCGCACGGCAGGCCGCGGGCGAGATGGAGCCAGCCGAACAGCTGCGCCGCGAGCAGGCCTGGCTTCGCGAGCAGATGGAAATCGAGAACCAGCGAATGCAGCTCGAGAGGGAGGTCGAGCGCGCAGTCAGGGCTGAAAAAGAGGACATGCGCCGCGCGATGCTCGAAGCGGAACGAAACGCCGCGCGTGAAGACGCGGTGCGTGCCCAGGAGTTCCATCGCCAAGCCCGCGACAGCGAGATCCGCCTGAAACTCTTGGAGCGCGAGGCCCGCGAGCGACAGCGAGCGCTCGAGCGGCGGATGACCGCACGGGATCTCGACCGCATCCGCGCGCAGATCGAGATGCTCGAGCACGCGGGCCGTCACGACGAGGCTCGCGATCTCGCCGTCGAGCTGGAGTTGAGGCGACGCGAGCTGGATGAGGAACGCTCGGCGCACTGGCAAGAGGACCACCTCCGCGCCTTGCAAAGGGAGATCGAGCGGCTGACGATCGAGCTCGAGCGCGCCGAGGCCGCCGGCCGTCACGACCAGGCCGACGAGCTCGCGCAGCAGATCAACGACCTGCTCGAGGACATCGATCGCGAAGACGACTCGCGCTAAGGCGGGGTTTCACGCGATCCGTTTCTCTCTAACCAGCGCCGCACCGGAAGCGGACGCAGCTCCATGCGCGCAACGAGATCCGTCCCCCCGCCTGCTTCTCGTGCGCCGCTTCGGTTGTCAGTCTCCGGAGTGCCCTGCCGCTTCT
>CP070706.1:2728837-2746380 GCA_020350085.1 Acidobacteriota bacterium | reverse complement strand
CGTGTCGCCGTCGGCGTCGTTGGCCGCATCGAGCGGACAGACATCGCACACGTTGCCGAGCCCGTCCTCGTCGCTGTCCGCCTGGTCCGCGTTCGGCAGCAGCGGGCAGTTGTCCGTCGGATCCTCGACGCCGTCGTTGTCGTCGTCCGGATCGCAAACGTCCCCCGTCCCGTCCGGCTCGTTGTCCTCCTGGCCGGAGTTGGCATCGAAGGGACAGTTGTCCAACGGATCCTCGACGCCGTCGTTGTCATCGTCCGGGTCGCAGACATCTCCTGTCCCGTCCGGCTCGTTGTCGAGCTGGTCGGGATTCGGCTCGAGCGGGCAGTTGTCGACATCGCCGCAGACGCCGTCCCCATCGACGTCCCCGCCTTGTCCGACACACGCCGTGGGCAGCAGATCGAGGGCTGCGAGGGCGTCGATGAGTCCGGCCCCGTGCTGCGTGTCCCACCCCGGCGCTCCGAGATCGGCAGCCGAGCTGATCAGCGCTTCCGTCAGATCAGCGGGACTCGCGGCGGGACTGGCTTCGAGCAGCAGCGCCACGATGCCACCGGCATGCGCGGCGGCGGCGGCGGTCCCTCCGGCCAGCGCATAGCTGCCTCCGATTTCGGTGGACAACGAGCCGTTGCCGTACGCGCCGAGGTCGGGTTTGAGCAGACCGCCAGTGACGCCCGGCTCATAGGGGTAGTCCTGGAACTCGAGAGGCATCGGATACGGGTACGTCGGATCTCGGAGTCCTTGGATATCGGTCCACTCCGCCGGTCCTCGCGAGCTGTCTGGAGCGACGCTGTCGGTGGTCACCGCGATGTTGGCCAGCGCGAGAACGGCCGACAGGCCACCGACCGGGTCCTGTCCCGGGTGAAGGAAGGGCGGAGGGCAGTTGGCTGGCGCGTCGACGTTGTACGGCACGGGATTTTGCCCTTGCGAGCCCGCGCTGTCGCCCCCTGCGCTTACGTGCAGCAAGCCCGCAGCAAGTGTCGATTCGGCCGTCAGCCGCCACTCGGGGTAGTCCGGGCGGGGGTCGTTGCTCCAGGGGATCGTCATACCTTGGACGATCAGGTCGGCGCCGTTGTCGATGGCGTACTGAATCGCTGCCCAGAGTGAGCTTTCCGTGGCCCCGCGCTTGAGAATCATCAGCTCGGCGTCGGGCGCGGCCCCCGTCTGATTGCCCGCCGTGCCGTCGCCGACCGCGAGACCGGCTAGCTTCGTGCCGCGCCCGTCATCGTCGTCGGGGTCGGGATCGTTGCCGAGGAAGTCCCAGCCGCGCACGTCGTCCACGTAACCGTTGGCGTCGTTGTCCGTGCCGTCCCCATCGATCTCGCCGTCGTTGACCCAGATGTGATCCGCGAGATCTGGGTGGGTCCAATCGACGCCGGTGTCGATCAGCGCGAGCACAATCCCCTTGCCGGTGAAACCGCGCACCCAGACATCGTCGACGTTCATCTTCTCGAGCGCTGGAGCGACAGGCGCTTCCGGGTTGGGCCCGGAGATGTTGCCATCCATGGGGCCGCGGTCGAGCGGCGTGTCGGGACGCACGCCTCGAACACCGTTCAACTCGCTCAGCTCGATCAGCAGACTCTCGTCGACCTCCGCCGAGACCGTGTGGTTAACCCACAGCAGGCGGATGCGACGCGCCTCCCCGTTCCGCTGCGCCGCGCTCAAGAAAGACAGGACAGGTTGAGCGGTCGAGAGCGCGATCTCCCGGCGCTGCTCGATCTGCGACGGTCGCGAGGCGGGGAGCTCGAGCTCGATGACGACAGGCTTCCAGTGCGTATTGGCGGGCCACGGATCGGCGACGAGCGACGACGCGTCGAGCGCCACGAGCGCGGCCGACAGCAGCCCGGCCGCGACCCAGAGAGCGGCACGCAGGAGGTTCTTGCTGTCGGGAAGCGGCACTTGTCCCACGCTCCTCGGCTCGCTTTCGACCATGACCGGTCTTGCGAAGGTACGAAGGACGGCGGCAGGCATCAACAAAAGCTGCCCTGCGAGACGCGCGGACACCGCTCATGGCGCCGGATGGGGCTCGGCCGTCTTACCGCCTTTTCTGTTGCGCTTAGTTGAGTTCTTTGCCCGGGACCAACGCGATCGGATCGATGCCGGCTTGGGTCAGCGCGCGAACCCAAACGTCCTCTGCGGGCTGGTCGAAAACCAGCTTCGCGTCGGCGGCCAATGGCACCCAGGCTCCTTCTTCGAGCTCGTTTTCGATCTGTCCCGGTCCCCAGCCGGCGTATCCAATGTAGCAGCGCATCCGCTCGGTGCGACGCGAGGCCAGCCGCGCCAGGCCATCTCGGGCTGTGATCAGGCGGATCCCTTCCGCGATTTCGAGCTCGCGATCGCTCCCTGTCTCGAACACGGGCTCGTCACCATGAAGCACGAGAAGATGCGAGTCGGCCTCGACCGGCCCGCCGATCATGACCGGCGTTTCCGCCGGCCCTTCATACGGCAGCTCCTGCTCCTCGCAGAATCGGTCCATCGATATCGAGCTCGGGCGATTGATGACCAGACCGAACGAGCCCGCTTCGCTGGCGCGAAGCAGCAGGACCACGGTGCGACGAAAGTTCGGGTCGAGGAGCTGAGGCATCGCCACGACGAAGCCGGGAGCCAGCTGCGCGGGGGACCGATTGATGGGCGATTCTGGCATCGGCTAACAGCTCCTTGGACTTTGGACCGTCCCTGCCCGCCGTCGCTCTATTATCCGCGTTCTGATTCCGTACGGCATGAGCGCCCGGCCAGGAGTGTACGGACTTTGCCCGCCAACGCACAGGGCGGCAGAGTGCCGCCCGGGGACGCGGTGGGCGCGAGTCGGTGAGGCGCGCACCGGGGCCGGCGGGCGGGAGAGCTTGCCGGGCGAGCAGGGCGGCATTAGCCTCGTCGCACGGTGGCCGATGCCCGGCGGCCGTGGCGTCGTGAGGCGACGCCGGTACGGCGGCCGATGCTGCTGAGGAGAGTGAGTGATGCCTTTGAATTTTCGTTTTTCTTTCGTGATCACGATCCTGTCGATGCTCGTTGTGACAGCTTCGTGTGTCCCCTCAGCGGACGCCGCGGACACGACTCAGAAGCAGGACACCGAAATCGTCGCGAAGATTGGCGAGACGTCCGTCACCCGCGCCGAACTGGTCGAGAAGGCCGCCGACGCGCTGACCAAGCTGCGGCAGCAGGAGTACGAGATTCTCAACGACTACCTCAATCGGCTCGTCGAGGAATCGCTGCTCGAATCCGCCGCGGCGAAGCAGGGAAAGACCCTCGACGAGTACGTTTTCACCCGCATCGAGGAGAAGCTCGCCGATCCGACCGATGAGCAGATTCAGAGCTTCTACGACGAGAACAAGAGCCGTCTTCGGGGACAGACGCTCGAGCAGGTGCGAGAGCGCATTGCCGAGCATCTGAAGAACCTGCAGCGCCAGCAGTTGTACGAGGCCACCATTGGCGAGTTGAAGCAGGAGACCAAGGTCGTCGTCCTGCTCGAGCCGCCGCGCGTCGAGGTTTCCACGAAAGACAACCCCGCGATCGGTCCCGTCGAAGCGCCGGTGACGATCGTCGAATTCTCCGATTTCCAGTGCCCGTACTGCCGTCGCGCCGAGGACACGATGGTGAAGGTGCGCGAGAAGTACGGTGACAAGGTGAGGATCGTCTTCCGCGACTTCCCGCTCGACTTTCATCGGGACGCCCAGAAAGCTCATGAGGCGGCGGGCTGTGCCGAGGAACAAGGCCAATTCTGGGCCTACCATGGCAAGCTGTTTTCCGGTGAGAAGGGCTTGGGGATCGATGAGCTCTACAGCTACGCGGAGGAGCTCGGACTCGACATGGAGCCGTTCAAGGAGTGTGTCGAGTCGGGTCGTCGAGCCGCCGAGGTCGCTGGCGACATCGAGGAAGGACGGCGACTCGGCGTGTCCGGAACGCCGGCGTTCTTCGTCAACGGACGCTTCCTCAATGGTGCGCAGCCACTCGAGGAGTTCGTCAAGGTGATCGACGACGAGCTGGCTCGCGGCGAGGCCAAGGCCAACTGAACCCCAGATAAGCCGCGGCTGGCCGCTGAGAGCCTCGGACTCCGAGCTGACCGGCACTGATTTCGCGCACGCCATCGCTGCGCATCCGGCGCCGCGCGCTTTCAGGCATAATCCCGGCGGGCTGAAGAACCGCCCGGGCTCATTGTGGTCGATCGGTTTCTAGCGGCCGCAGCTCCGCTCGCCTGACCGAGAGGCGGGGTGGGTGGAGTGGTGAGCGGGCGTTCGTCGTGTCGGGAAAAGAGGATCGCGATGCCGATCAGAGACAAGCACGAGTTCAAGGTCTCGTTTCTGCAAGTCTTGGATGAGGACGGTCGCGTCGACAAGCAGCTCGAGCCCGATCTGTCTCGCGATCAGCTGCTCGAGCTCTATCGCGGAATGGTGCTGGCAAGAGAGGCGGATCAGCGCATGCTGCGATTGCAGCGCCAGGGCCGGCTCGGCACGTTCAGTCCTTCGACTGGCCAGGAAGCTGCCGCTTGCGGGCCGCTGCTGGCACTGGGCAAAGCAGATTGGCTGGTGCCCGCATTTCGCGAGCTCGGCGCCCTGCTCATGCGCGGCGTTCCCTTCAACCGTGTGTTGCGCTTCTGGGGCGGCTGGGAGGAAGGAAACGTCTTCCCCGGCGTGGACAGGACGCTGCCAATCGCGGTGATCGTTGGCTCGCAGATCCCGCATGCCGCCGGGTTGGGCTATGCGGTTCGCCACCGTGGGGAAAAGGACACTGCGGTGCTGACTTTCTTCGGTGATGGTGCGACATCGGAAGGCGATTTCCACGAGGGCATGAACTTTGCCGCCGTCTGGAAAGCGCCCGTCGTGTTCATCTGCCAGAACAACCAGTGGGCGATCTCAACTCCACTCAATAAACAAACCGTCTCAGAATCGATCGCGCAGAAGGGATTGGCGTACGGAATGCCAGTCCTACAGGTCGATGGCAACGACGCGTTGGCGATGTATCGTGCGGCGAAGGAAGCGCTCGATCGTGCTCGTGCCGGCGATGGACCGACGTTCATCGAAGCGATCACGTACCGGCTGATGATGCATACGACAGCGGACGACCCGAGCAAGTATCGCGCGGAAGGCGAGGTCGATCAGTGGGAGCGACGAGACCCGCTCGTTCGATTCCGCAAGTACCTCGGCAGCAAGCGGTTATGGAACGCGCAGAAGGAAGAGCAGCTGCGGGTCGAGGTAAAGCAGTACATCGATGACCAGGTCAAAGAGTACGAGACCCCCATCGACGTCAAGCCCGACATCATCTTCGATCTGGTGCGAGGCATCGCTCACGAGTTGATCGAAGAGCAGCGGGCCGAGTTCCTTCACCGCCTGAACGACGAAAACGAGGACGCCGATGCCTAAGATGACGATGGTGCAGGCGATAAACCTCGCGCTGCATCAGGAGATGAGCAGAGACGAGAGCGTTCTGGTGCTCGGTCAGGACGTCGGCGTCAACGAAGGAGTTTTTCGAGTCACCGCGGGCCTATCTGAAGCGTTTGGCGAGTCGCGCGTGATCGACACGCCGCTGGCGGAGTCCGGCATCCTCGGCACCTCGATCGGAATGGCGCTCGCGGGCTTGCGTCCAGTGTGTGAGATGCAGTTCTCCGGCTTTTCGTACCTGATGATGGGACAGTTCGAGGGCCATGCGACCCGATTTCGTACGCGCACGATGGGCACCTACACCTGCCCGCTCGTGGTCAGGATGCCCTACGGCGGGGGTGTTCGCGCTCTGGAGCATCACTCGGAATCGCGCGAGGCCCTCTATGCACACCTGCCCGGTGCGAAGGTCGTCATCCCCTCGGGCCCGCGAAATGCGCGCGCGCTGCTCGTCGCGGCGATCCGCGATCCGGACGCCGTCGTGTTCATGGAGCCGAAGCGCTCTTATCGGGCGTTTCGCGAGCATGTTCCCGAGCAAGAGGAGGTGATGCCGCTGGGCAAGGCGCAGATCGTGCAGGAAGGAACCGACCTGACGATCGTGTCCTGGGGTGCGATGATGCGGATGACGCTCGACGCCGCGTCCCTCGTCGCGAGCCAGCGTGGCGCGAGCATCGAAGTGATCGATCTGCTCAGCATTTCTCCGATGGACGTTTCGACGATCATCGGATCCGTGAAGAAGACCGGCCGCTGCGTGATCGTCCAGGAAGCGCCGCGATTCGTCAGTATCTCTTCGGAGATCGTGGCACAGATCAACGACAAGGCGCTGTTGTATCTCGAGGCGCCCGTCAAGAGAGTCACCGGCTACGACGTCGTCACACCGTACTTCAGTCGCGAGACACCCTACTTTCCCAGCCCGCGTCTGATTCAGCGCGGCATCGAGCAGACTCTCGACTTCTGATGACGGAGGAGGCCACCGTGTTCGAATTCAAGCTGCCAGATCTCGGCGAAGGGATCCATGAGGGTGAGCTGTTGACGTGGCACGTCGAGATCGGCCAAGTCATCGACGAGGACGCTCCGCTGGTGGACGTCGAAACCGACAAGGCGGCGGTGACGATTCCGTCTCCGGTGGGCGGGAAAGTCCTCGAGCTCGTGGGCAGCGCCGGAGACACGCTGACCGTCGGAGAGGTGATCGCGAGAATCGAGACCGGTGATGGAGCCGCAAGCGCTGCACCAGCAGCCGCGCCGCCGGCCGTAGCGCAGCGCGAGAGCGCACCTGCCGATTCAGAGGCCGCGCCGGCCCCCGCCGCGATGGTGCCACCGCAGCCGGCAGCGCCTGCCGGTCCTCGCCGCGGACCAGTCCCTGCAGCTCCGGCGACGCGCCGACTCGCACGCGAGCTGGGACTCGACATCGCTCAGATTCCCGGAAGCGGCCCCGCGGGGCGGGTCACGCGCGAAGACGTGCAGCGGTTTGCGGCCGGCGGCCTCGAGCCCGTAACGGCCGTGGCGCCCGACGACGAGTCCGCCGGCACCGGTGCCGCACCGAGCGGGATTCCGTTTTTCGAGCTCGAGCCGATGCCGGACTTCAGCCAGTACGGTGCGATCGAAACCAAGCCGGTGCGATCCATTCGGCGCAAGGTCGCGCGCAAGTTGGCGACGTCGATGATCGTCGTGCCTCACGTGGCGCTGATGGACGACGCGGACGTCACCGAGCTCGAGGTATTTCGCCGACGTGAACGGCGAACGGATGAGCGACGACTGTCGTTGCTGCCGTTCGTGGTCAAAGCGATCACCGAGTGCTTGAAAGAACATCGGATGTTCAACGCAAGCCTCGACCCGCAGCGCGAGGAAATCATCTACAAGCAGTTTTACAACATCGGCTTTGCCGCTGACACGCCCCGTGGACTGATCGTGCCGGTCGTGCGCGACGCCGACAAGAAGAGCATCATCGAGATCTCGGCAGAGATCTACGAGCTGGCCGTCAAGGCGCGCGATGGAAAGATCGAGGTCAAGGATCTTCAGGGCTCAACCTTCACGATCACCAATATCGGGCCGCTCGGCGGTACACGTCTCGTTCCGACGATCAATTACCCGGAGGTCGCGATTCTGGGTATGGGGCGGGCGAAACCGCAGCCCGTCGTACGTGACGGACAGATTGTCGCGCGGACCATTCTCCCGCTGACACTGGCGTTCGACCACCGCGTCGCCGACGGTGCCGACTCGGCACGCTTCATGAGCGCGCTCGTCCGTCGCTTGTCCGATCCTCTCGACTGGCTGTTGGCGATGAAGGGGTAGCACGGACGCGATCCGGCTGATTTCTGGGCCATGTGGGCCAGCCGCCCTCTCGGGGAGGTGCAACCATGGTGATGGGTAGTCTCAAGCAGGAAACCGAGGTCGTCGTCATCGGTGGAGGACCCGGAGGGTACGTAGCTGCGCTTCGGGCTGCCGATCTCGGCAAGGAAGTGTTGCTCGTCGAGCAACGCGAAGCGATCGGCGGAGTCTGCCTGCTCGAAGGTTGCATCCCCTCGAAGACGCTGATTCACGCGGTCGAAACGTTGCAGCTCGCCGCAGATGCCAAGCAGATGGGGCTCAACTTCGGCAAGGCCTCGATCGATGCCGACAAGTTGCGCGCTTTCAAGCAGTCCGTGCTGGACAAGCTTTCGCAGGGAACGGCCGCATTACTGAAAAACCGCGGTGTCGAGGTCGTGCGGGGCCGGGCGAGATTCGACGGGGCCCACTCGCTGGCACTCGAGCACTCGGATGTGGCTGGTGTCGAGTTCAAGCACGCGATCGTGGCGACGGGCTCGCGCGTGGCGAGCCTACCGATGGCCGAAGATGCTGGTGTCTGGAGCTCGACCGACGCGCTCACCTTGCCCGAGATTCCCGCGCGGCTGCTCGTTATCGGCGGCGGTTACATCGGTCTAGAGCTTGGACTCGTCTATGCCGGCCTAGGCTCAGCGGTCACGCTCGTCGAGCTGCTGCCACAGATCCTCACGGGCGCCGATCCCGACCTGGTTCGTGTCGTGCACAAGCGCTGTAAGAAGAGATTCGAGCAGCTTCTCGTCGACACCAAAGTCACGGCCGTCGAGCGCCGAGGCGACGGTTTCGTGGTCAGCGTCAAGCGTGGAGGCGACGCACTCGAGCTCGAGGCGGACCGCGTGCTGATGGCCGTCGGCCGCGTGCCAAACACGGACGATCTCGGCCTCGACAAGGCTGGCGTCGCTCTCGATGACAAGCGGTTGATCGAAATCGATGACGGTTGCCGCACCCGCGCACCGCACATCCATGCCATCGGCGATGTCACACCCGGACCGATGCTCGCCCACAAGGCGAGCCGCCAGGGCAAAGTCGCTGCAGAGACGATCGCAGGCGAGCCGGCCGCTTTCGACAACCGAGCGATTCCGGCGGTCGTTTTCGTCGAACCCGAGCTGGCCTGGACCGGCTTGACCGAGGCCGAGGCGAAACAGGAAGGCCGGCGAGTCAAGATCGGACGCTTCCCGTTGACGGCGTTGGGGCGCGCCCGCACGATCGGGCGAACCGACGGGCTCGTCAAGGTCATCGCCGATGAACAGTCGGACCTACTGCTCGGCGTCGGCATCGTCGCTCCACACGCATCCGAGCTGATCGCCGAGGGCACGTTGGCGATCGAGATGGGGGCGACACTGGAAGATCTGACAGCTTCGATCCACCCTCATCCCACGCTCTCCGAGGCGATCATGGAAGCAGGCGAGGTCGCCGCCGGGTCTGCCGTGCACGTTGCCGTATCGAAGAGTCAGCGCCGCTCCTGAGCACCCCGAAGAAAGGCCGCTCGATGACTGAGCTGCCAGCCATCGGTAGCTACGATGCCGACGACGATTTGCTGGAGGCGGTTTCTCGGAGCGGCGAGGCCCGCGTGCGCTTGGCGCGGCCCGAGCGCGCGATGGTCGTGCTCGGCCGGGGCTCCGAGCCCCGCCGCGAGCTTCATGTCGAAGCGTGCCTTGACGACCGAGTTGCCTTGCTGCGACGACGCGGAGGCGGCTGCGCCGTGGTGCTCGACCCGGGCAACCTGCTCGTTACCGTCGTCTTGCCGGTCGAAGGTCTCGGTGCGATTCAACAGCACTTCGAGCATCTCTCGGGCTGGATCGCATGTTCGCTGAATACGGCAGGTGTAGCTGGAGTGGTACGAAGGGGCGTCTCGGACCTGGCGGTGGGCGAGCGCAAGATCGGTGGTGCGTGCATCTTTCGGCGCAAGGACCTTCTCTACTACTCGACGACGCTGCTGATCGAGCCGCGCGTCGATTTGATGGAGCGATACCTCGCACATCCGCCCCGCGAGCCGGACTACCGTCGCAACCGGCCGCACCGGGAGTTTGTCGGAGCACTGGTCGAACTCGTGCCGGGCATCGACACGAGATTTCTCGTCGAACGACTGAGAGAGCTGTTGACGGCTCAGCGGCTTCGAGAATACCGGCGATAGCCGCCCCGTGGCAACGTGCAAGTTGCTGTATTAGAGTCGCGCCCGCTCGATGGTACGGGAGCGGCTCTTTGGAGCCGAGGAGCAGATAGATGGCGTCGCTGAAAGAGACAATCGCGGCAAAGATCGCGCCGGCGCGCGAAGAGCTGCGATCCGTGCTGGAGTCACACGGCGAGAAGACGATTTCCGAGGTGAGCGTACGCCAGCTCTATGGCGGATTGCGCGGCGTCAAAGGTCTCGTCACTGAAACCTCGGCACTCGATCCCGAGGAGGGCATCCGCTTTCGCGGCCGCAGCATTCCGCAGCTTCGCGAGCAGCTTCCCAAGGCATCTGGCGGCGAAGAGCCGCTGCCGGAGGGTCTGTTCTACCTGCTGCTGACGGGCGATTTGCCATCCGCCGAGGATGCCGACGCTATTCGGCGCGAATGGCGGCGTCGCGAAGGACTCCCCGAGTACGTCAAGAGAACCCTCGACGCGCTGCCGATTTCGACTCATCCGATGACGCAGTTCGCCATCGGCATCCTCGCTCTTCAGCCGGCGTCACTGATGGTACGGCGATATACGGAGGGAATCGCGAAGAGCGATCTTTGGGATCCCGCGCTCGAAGACGCGATGAATCTGATCGCCAACCTTCCGCACGTCGCAGCCTACGTCTACCGGCGCACGTACCGCGACGGCGATCATCTCCCACCCGGGCCGGCACGTTTGTGTTGGAGTGGGAATTTTGCCCACATGCTCGGATTCAGCAGCCCCGAATTCGCGGAGCTGATGCGTCTTTACCTCGTTTTGCACAGCGATCACGAAGGCGGCAACGTCAGCGCGCATGCGGTGCACCTGGTCGGGTCCAGCTTATCGGACCCGTACCGCGCCCTCGCCTCCGGTATCAACGGCCTGGCGGGGCCCCTTCACGGCTTGGCCAATCAGGAAGTCTTACGCTGGATCCGTCAGATGCGCGAGGCTCTCGGCGGCGGGACGCTGACGCGCGATCAAGTGAAGAAATATTGTTGGGAGACGCTCTCTTCGGGCCGCGTCATACCCGGCTATGGGCACGCCGTCTTGCGCCAGACCGACCCGCGCTACCTCGCGCAGCGGGACTTCGCTCAACGGCACATGGCCGACGACGAGCTGGTCCAGATCGTCGCCATGCTCTACGAAATCGTGCCCGAGATCCTGCGCCAGCAGGGCAAAGCCAAGAACCCGTGGCCGAACGTGGATGCGCACTCGGGAGTGCTGCTCGTGCACTACGGTCTCGTCGAGCACGAGTTCTTTCCGGTGCTTTTCGGCGTCTCGCGAGCGCTCGGCACACTCAGCTCACTCGTTTGGGACCGTGCCCTCGCACTTCCGCTCGAACGACCCAAGAGCGTGACGACCGAGTGGATCCGGTCCTGGGCGGAGTTGTCGGCAACGCCGTGAAACGAGCGCGTGCGCTGTCACTGTGCTCGCCCAACGACGATCGACCCACGCGGCTCTGTCCCTCGCTCGCCCCCTGCGGCGACAACGCTTGCGTTGTCAGAACGGCGCGCAGCGCCGGATAGAACTCGCGCTGCGCGCGAGTCTGACAGGGCAAGCCCTGTCGCTACACGGTTGAGCGCCCGAGCAAGCTCGCTCGGACGTCGTGCAGCGTTGTCAGACCGGCGCGCAGCGCCGCCTACTTCTTACGTTCCGCGCGGGCCGGACAGGGAAGTCCCTGTCCGTACATTATTGGCTTAGGCGTAGCTGTGTAATCCCACGATCACGAAGTTGACGGCAATCCAATTAAACAGCATCACCAGACAGCCGACGACGGCGAGAACGGCCGTCCAGAAGCCTTTCTCTTTGACCTTCAGACGAACGTGCAACAGCACGAGAAAGACGAGCCACGTGTTGAGCGCGAAGACCTCTTTCGGATCCCAGCCCCAGGGACGGCCCCAGGAGACATCGGCCCACACCGCCCCGAGGATCGTGCCGGCCCACAGTGTCACGAACGCCAGCTCGAGGAAGATCATCGTCGCGCCGTCGAGCGTGCGCGCCAGTCCGCTGTTTCGGGCCTCGCCAGGCTCGAGACCGCGACCGAGAATGATCGATGCCGCACCGCCACCGGCAAGAGCTTCAGCACCGCCGCCGGTCCAGATCGTCGCGAGCTTCGGCGAGGCAACGAGCGAGTGTGCGGCCCAGACGATCAAGTAGAAGCCCGCCGTGATCGCTGCACAGAAGATCAGCGCGTAGGACGCGATGATCATGTTGGTATGGATGTAGAGCCAGACCGTGCGGTCGAGCAGCGGGGCAACCGTCGTGATATCGCTGCTGAGCCGAATCGGGAAGAAGTTGTGCACCATCAGAGCGATCATCGCCGTCAGTGAAGCAGCGAGAGCCGGTAGATTCTTGACGGGCCAACGGCGCAGAACGATCTCCATCACCAGCGCCACGACGACACCGAGCCACGCAGAGGCCGTAATCGCCTCGAACATGTTGGCGTTGGGAATGCGCCCCGCGAGATACCAGCGCAGCCCGATGGCGAGCGTGTGCAGCGCGGCGGCGATCACGAACAGGCTCAGTCCCGTGATCCGCGCCCAGCGAAAGCCGTAAACAACGGCCATCAGCAAGAACGGGACGGCCAAGAAATAGAGTATCCAGGTGCGAGTCAGCTTGTTGCGGCTGTAGTACCAGTGCTCCCACCCGAGGCGCGAGGACGAAGGATAGAGCGCCGGCTCAACGAGGGGCAGCGACTCCGCGAGCTGGCTCAGGGCCGCGTTGGCCGCCGGTGCATCTTGAAACCGCCACGCCTGTTCGAGCTGATCCCACGCGCCGGCGATGGTCCGTGCCAGAGCAGAATCGATGCCCGGCACACCGGAGGCCTCGGCTCGCAGACCGGCGTGCACCTGGTCCTTCGGCATGCCGCCGGACGCGACGCGGTCGATCGGAAGCCAAGGATCGAGCTCGCTTCCCCCGGGCGGAGCGACAGCAGTCAGCATGGCGCGCAGCGTCCGCGAATCGGCGAGCGTCCGAGCGCCCGAGAGCTTGTCAATTTCCTTGCCCACGCCCATCAAGTCGCGCTCGAGCTGCTGGAGCACCGCTTGCACGACCGGATGATCGAGGAACATCAGCGACACGCGTCCCGTCTCGGCAATCCGATCCAGCTCGGGCTCTGTGATGACACCATGGCGTTCGGCAGCCGCGGTCTCGCTTCGAATCATCTGCACGATCTTGTGGCGCACGGCAGGCTTGTGGATCTCGATCACCGGACGGCCGGCATAGTGCTGCGGAATCAGCATCATGTCGAGATACAGCAGCACGGGATCGGTTTCGCGAAGCATACGTGCTCCCCACACGTACTTGAGCCGCTCGCGAGCCAGCGAGTCGAATGTCTTCACGCGCCCGCCATCCTGAACCGCGACGACGCGGATGCTGTCGAGATCGACCTGTTGTGCAAAGGAGCGGCCGACCGACAGCTCCCAGGAGTCTTCGGCGAACAGATGACCGCTGGGCACGGCTGAAAGCGTCAGCACCGCGAGAGCAGTAGGAATGATCGCACGAACGACCACGCGAGAGGTTCTCATGACGACTCTCCCATGCGAGCAACGGCCCCCTTCGAACCGAGGGCAGCAGCGGCCGGTCTTTCCTCTTCGGTCGGGCTTGCCAGCGGCTCGCTTCGCCGCGCGGCATCGCGGTGCCTCTTGATCAGCACCGGCTTGAGATAGAACGCGTAAAGAGTTCCCAGCACGGTCATTGCGGAGCCGAGCAGCATGATCAAGACGCCGTTTCGGTTCCCGACACCGAGACCGGTGTAGTTCAAACCGGCGTGCCCGAGCTGGGGACGAGGGGGATCCCAAGTGCTTTGAAAGAACCACCAGCCATCATGAGAGGTCGGCTGGTTGCTGCGGATCTCCTCGACTCCAGACCAGCCATCGTCCTGCCGAAAGCGCACGAGGCTGATGTAGTCGCGCTCACGCATTTGCCCCGGGTATGTCTCGAGCCGGAACGCTTCCAGCGCGACGGCTGTCGGCATCTCGCGCGTCTCTCGCGAGTAGAGCAGCTCGATGCGTCGACCATCTGGAAGAGTGACCGGCTGCGGGAAAAAGCCGATGATGCTCGGATGAGCGTAATGGCTGTATTCGACCCAGTGGCGCTCGCTCCATTCTCCTCGAGTCACCTCGACCTGAACCATCGAGTAAGAAGGACCGGCTTTCATGTCGCGCTCGCGCTTGGGTACGATGACGGGAATTCGCTCGCGGCGTGCGGTTTCACTGATGGTCTCGACGGTCAGCTCTAGGCTGCCGCCGACGAAGCTGGCTGGTTGACCCGTCACGAGCGCCCGATGGATCACCTCACCGCCTGCGCTCGTCAACAGGCCGTGCAGTCCGACCGGCCCTCCAATGACGAGCAAGCCCGTCTCGGGCACGTCGATCAGCTCGATGCGGATGTTCTCGTCGATCAACCCGCCGTGCTGCATCCCCTGCTCGCCGATGTCCTGGGACAACTCCGTGAACGGGGCGAGAACGGCTCTTCGGAACGTGCCGCGCGGGCCAGCGACCTCGATCAGCGCCATGGACGCCGTCTCGCCCGTGCTCGCGAGGTTCCAGCGCGGATAGAGCTCGATCCCCTTCAAGCGGTAATCCGTGCCCTCCACTGCCACTTCGGCTTCCATCACCTGCGCGAGCGGATATTCCGTCGTGCGCGAGGCGATCTCGACCCGCACGCGAGGCTGCTTCGGCCTCAGGTAATCCTCCAGCTTGGATGGGTCCGTCACCCACTCGAAGCCAACCGTCAGCAGGTCGTCGCCCAGACTGAACGAACTGTTCTCGGGGTCGTTGGCGAGAAGCTCTCGGCTGATCATTTCCTCGCCGATTCTGATGCTCAGCTTTGCGTAGGGGTTGAACGCCTGACCGCCCGGCCGCCAGACCGAAGCCGAGCGCGCGAACGGTAAGAAGCCGGTCACTCGGAAGCGCAGAGAGTCGTCGAACGGCTCGGTATCGTGCTTGACGCGCGGCTCGAGATTCAAGCGGCGCAGCCGGTCGAGCGTTTCTCCCGGCATCACCATCACGTCCCGACCTTCGGATACGTACTCGTGGTAGCGCGGCAGGCCTTTGAGGGGCAGCTCGGTCCATTCCGTGGCGCCCTCTTCGCGGACGTGAAGCGCCATGCTCTCGCGCAAGAAGATGCGATCGCTCGGCGCGTAGGCGAGTTCGGCTTCGAGCTGCTGATCGACGAGCGGCTGGCCGACAAGCTTGACCGCGCGACCCTGCCCGGGCAGCACGTCCTCGGTGTATTTCGGGTATCCCGCCAGCAGCTGCCTGATGAACGGTCGTTGCGGCTCGCCATCTTCAAACGGCCTGACCAGCAACTGAGCGGCGAACGTCTGTTTGCCTTGATCCTCACCCGTCAACAGCTCGTAGCCGGGATTGAGCGTGGAGACGCTGATCTCATAACGGCGCGAGCCGGCGCTCAGGGACGTGCTTTCCCCGGGACGCAGTAACAGTCGCGCCTCCGCGCCGCCCGAGCGCAGAATCGCTTGGCGGCGGTAGACCGCCATGTCTCCCTCGACCTTGGTACCGAAGTAGACGACGGCGCCGAGGATCAGCACGAGGATGCCGCTGTGGACCGTCCACACGCCGAGGTTGAAGCGGTTGAAGCGAATCCGCCGCCACGTGACCAAGATCAACGAGATGGAGAACAGAATCAGCAGCACGTGAAACGGCCACCAGTTGAACCACTCCATCTCGGTCTTCTCGAACGATTGCCGTACGAACCAGTCGGTCAGGGGCGTGAAGCCGGCCGAACCGATCCAGCAGTAGGCGAGGATCAAGACCATCATCGTGACGCCGAACGAGATGCTGCCGACGGCGTCGATCAGGCGGCTCAGCGGCGAGCGCTGAACCGTGGGGCGAGTTTGCTTTGGGGCTCGGATGGGGACGAGGTCTGGTTGATTGCTCATCGGTCTCCTGCGCGCCACCAGCCGGCTCGCTGCACGGCGAAGGCTTCAAATTTATTTCGTTAGGCCAGGGACAGGTGGGGGCGTCCCCTCGGCTCCGGCGATTCCGGCGTGTGCCGTTCCCCCTCAACCGCGAAGCTCTTCGAGAATAGCCGCGATCCACTCTTCCAGCCAGCGCACGGTGTTCTCTGTTGTTCGTATTAATTGTTTCTGTACCGCCGCGTGAAGTAGCCGAGAAGATGCGTGTTCTGCCGCGGACTGGCGAAACTCCGTCCCGCAACGTATACCGTGCCGTCTTCTAATTATCTGTGCTGGCCTCTTAAGACGGATGCTCCCCCGGAGAGGCTGCGCCGCGAGGTGTTCATGATGCGTGCTGCTACTCACCGTCTCGCTGTCTGGCTCATCCCTCTCGCCGTCGTCTTGGGCGCCTCGGTTTCGATTCCCGCCCAGGACGTTTGCGACGGTGTCGCGCCAATCTCACAGACGGGTCTCGAGACAGTCACGGTGGTCGATGGGCTGCTCGGAGATCCGCTTCTCGTCGCGGCTCCTTCGGGAGACAACGATCGGATCTTCATCGTGGAGCAGGACGGCTTCATTCGCATCCACAGGCGCGGCGATGCTCCGGGCGTCACGTCGCTGTTTCTCGATATCAGCGGCCGTATCGTCCGGAACGGGAACGAGCAGGGACTGCTCGGACTGGCGTTCGATCCCGACTACGGGACCACGGGAGAGTTCTACGTGAATTACACCGCGGGCTCGTTCGGTTCCTTCCGGACTGTCGTCTCGCGCTTCGCTGTCTCGAGCGACCCAGACGTCGCCGATCCTCTCAGCGAGGAGCAACTGTTGGTCTTCGCTCAGGATGCGTTCGCGACCAACCACAATGGCGGTCAACTGCTGTTCGGGACCGACGGTTTCTTATACGTTTTTGCCGGCGACGGTGGCGGCTCGAACGACAATCATGGGACGTGCGGCAACGGGCAGAACACCGGCACGCTGCTGGGGAAGATCGCGCGGATCGACGTGCGAGGTGTCGATCCAAACGCGACCGCACCCGATTGTGACCCGGACGGTGGCTATCTCGTTCCGTCCGGAAATCCTCTCAGCGACGGTCTGGGTGGTGACTGCGACGAGATTTACGCGTACGGCGTGAGAAACCCGTGGCGATCGGACATCGATCCGGCGAACGGCGATTTTTACGTGGCCGACGTCGGCCAGAACTGCTGGGAAGAGATCAACTACCTGCCGGCCGTCGATGCGCCCGGTGCGAACTACGGCTGGCGACAGATGGAGGGAGATCACTGCTTCGACCCCAGCAACGCAAACAACTGCAACCCTTCGGCCGTGACCTGCGGAAGCTCGCCCGCATGCAACGATCCAGGCCTGACGGACCCGCTCGTCGAGTACGGTCACGCCAACGGCTGCTCGGTGACCGGCGGGTTCGTCTACCGCGGCTGCCGCATGCCGAGCTTGAGAGGCACTTATTTCTACGGCGATTACTGCTCCGCTTTCATCAACAGCTTCCGCGTCGTAGCAGGCGTTCCGACGGAGCAGACGGACTGGACGACGCAGCTCGACCCCGGCGGACAACTCGTCAACGGACTGACGAGCTTCGGAAAAAACGGCCTGGGCGAGTTGTTCATCGTCGATCGCAGCGGTCAGGTCCTGAAAATCCTGCCGCTTTTCAGCGATCTGATCGTTTCTGCACCCGGTGCGAGCACGCCGTTCCTGCTCGGGACAAGCTCGTGGTCGTGGGAAGATCTCTCCTCTTCGACCGAGCATCCGGTCGACGCCTACAAGGTCTACCGCGGCGTGCCGAACGG
>CP070706.1:2720386-2728737 GCA_020350085.1 Acidobacteriota bacterium | reverse complement strand
TAGCGACAGGGCTTGCCCTGTCAGACCGGCGCGCAGCGCCGGCTAATCCTCGCACTGCGCGCGAGGGGGACAGGGCAAGCCCTGTCGCCACAAATGACGGGCGCGGTGAACGAGCTGGAGAAACTCGCCGCGATAGCCATGCTCGTCACGGCCGGCCCCCTCTTGCGCGAGCCGCTCCACGTCGGCAAGCGTCCCCGCGCCGGTGTGAGCCGACTCGCGCAGGATCATGCCGAACAGGGCCACGGAGCTGGCGAACTTGAAGTCGTCTGACCCTCCGGCTCTTTGTAGCGCAGCTTGACGATCAGAAGCTCGCCGACCTCGTCTGTCGCTCCGGTTTCGCTGCGCACCTGCACGATCGGAACCTCCATCGCCGGCTGTCGTAGATGAGTGTGCTCGGAGGCCGTCTCATATGACACTAACGTGTGAATCGCCGCTCGAGTTCCGGATGGCGCTTTCGGCGGGGGAATGGCGCCGCAGCGGGTCGTTGTGGGGGTGGAAAAACGTCGCGCAAAGGACGATGATGTCTCGTCCGGGCACGGCGCCAGGATTAGGGTCGCGTCGATTCAGTTAGTCCTGGCACGTCTTATCCAAGGTGTTCAAGGCGTAACGACCTAGCCATCCAGAAGACGCTGCACGGGAGAGGTACGTCATGGCCTGGCATGTGAAGAGGGATCCCAAGACCGGCGAGAGATATATCGCCACGAACCGGCGCGGCCGTCCGCTGCTGCTCAATCCGTTCACCAACAAGGGAACGGCCTTCTCAGAGCAAGAGAAGACCGAGTTGGGGCTGCACGGACTGGTCCCGGCGATCACCAGCACGATCGAGCAACAGCTCGAGCGCACCTACGAGAACTACCGCGAGAAAGAAACCGATCTCGAAAAGTTCATCTACTTGGTCAGCCTGCACGACCGAAACGAGACGCTCTTTTTCCGCCTCGTTCACGAGCACATCGACGAGATGATGCCGATCGTCTACACGCCGGTGGTTGGAGAAGCGTCCCAGAAGTTCTCGCACATCTACCGCCGTGCGCGTGGGATCTACGTGCCGTACACGCAGCGGCACAACATCGCCCAACTGCTGGCCAACTACCATGCTGAGGAGCCGTCGGTGATCGTCGTCACCGACGGCGAACGCATCCTCGGTCTCGGGGATCAAGGTGCGGGCGGGATGGGGATTCCGATCGGGAAGCTCTGTCTTTACACGCTGTGTGCCGGCGTCCCACCCGAGACCACGCTGCCGATCACGCTCGACGTGGGCACCGACAACGATGAGCGCCTGAACGATTCGCTCTATCTCGGCCTGCGCCAAAAGAGGGTCCGAGGAGAAGACTATCAGAGCTTCATCGACCTGTTCGTCGAGGCGGTCAACTCGGTCTACCCGCACGTGCTGCTGCAGTGGGAGGACTTTCTCAAAGAAAACGCGATCACGCAGCTCAACCGGTTCCGCAACCGCATCTGCTCGTTCAACGACGACATCCAGGGAACGGCGAGTGTCGTCATGGGCGGACTGTACGCCAGCGCGCGCATCACGGGAGAAAAGCTGCGCGACCAACGTGTCGTGATCGCCGGCGCCGGCGCGTCGGCCCAAGGCATTTCTGATCTGATCGTCGCCGCGATGGTCGAGGACGGGCTGTCGCGTGATGAAGCTCGAGCACGCATCTGGACCACCGACAGCCGGGGGCTCGTGACGACCGCGCGCGAAAACTTGCCTGCGTTTAAGGCCAGCTACGCCCGGCCTGCGGACGAGATCCCGACTTACCGCGCGATCAACTCCGAGCAGATCACGCTCGAGGAAGTGATTCTCAGCGCCAAACCGACGGTTCTACTCGGTGTTTCGGGGACCCCCGGCATCTTCGACGAGCAGATCGCGACAGCGATGGCGAAGCTCAACGAGCGGCCGCTGATCTTCCCGCTGTCCAACCCGACATCACGCTCAGAGGGAACGCCCGAGCAGCTGCTGCGCTGGACCGATGGCAGGGCGATCATCGCCACGGGTAGCCCGTTCGCACCGGTCAACCTGGATGGAAAGACGTTCCGCATCGGGCAGTGCAACAACTGCTTCGTCTTTCCGGGAGTCGGGCTCGGTGCTTGGGTCGGGAAGGTGCGCCGGATCAGCGATGAGATGTTCCTCGACGCGGCAAAGGCCCTCGCTCAGCACGTCAGTCCGCCCGATCTGGCGGAGGTCGCCGTGTTCCCGCGACTGGTGCACATCCGTGAGATCTCTCACTCGGTGGCGTGTGCCGTGATTCGCCGGGCCGTGCAGCAGGAGCTCGCCGAAGAGTCGATGCTCGAGAACCTGGAGGATCGCGTCACGGACGCGATGTGGTTCCCCGAGTACCTGCCCATCCACTACGATTCGACCCTGTAGCGACAACGCTTGCGTTGTCAGACTCGCGCGCAGCACGAGAAACATCCGGCGCTGCGCACCGCTCCGACAGGGCACGCCCTGTCGCTATGACATCGAATCCAGGAACGCCGCAGCACGCATCTCCGACCAATACTCTCGCTGCCGGTTGAACGCCACGAATCCGACGTGCCCCCCGCGCGGCGGGACCTCCAGAAAGAAATTCGGATTGGAGCCCGCCTCCTCTCGCGGGTAGCAGGAAGGAGAAAGAAACGGGTCATCGCCAGCGTTGACGAGCAAGGTCCGTACGCGGATCGCCGCCAAATATTGCCGACTGCTCGCACGTCGATAGTAATCGTCTGCATCGCGAAAGCCGTGAAGCGGAGCGGTGTAGCGGCTGTCGAAGTCGCGAAACGTCCTGAGCTTGCCGAAACCGCGATCGTCGATCTCGCCCGGCTGCAGGCGCATCTTGGCGCGGATCTTCGCGCGCAGCGAGCGCAGGAAGTAGACCATGTAGATCCGTCGCGAAGGCCGCTCCATCACCTTCACGCCGCCGGCGAGATCGCACGGAACGGAAAACGCGACCGCCGAAACGACGCGAGAATCGAGCTGATCCCCGCGCTCGCCGACGTACTTGAGCGTCAGGTTCCCGCCGAGACTGAAGCCGACGAGCGCGACGCGCCGGTACCGGTGCCGCTCGAGGGCGTGGCGCACGACCAGATCGAGATCCCCCGTCGCCCCGCTGTGGTACGAGCCGAGCTTGCGGTTGGGCGAACCGCTGCAGCCGCGATAGTTCCATGCGAGAACGTCCCAACCGCGGCGAGTCAACGCACGAGCCATGCCGAGCACGTAGGCTTGATGCGAGCTGCCTTCGAGCCCGTGGGACAGCACGGCCAGTCGCGACGCTCCATTCTTGAGCCAATCCAGGTCGAGAAAGTCCTCATCCGGGGTGTCAATCCGCTCTCGGCGATAATGCTCGAGGCCCACCTGCCGGCGAAAAACGGCGTACACGGTATGCACATGCCCGTTGGATAGCACGAGCGGTGGCGCGTACCCGGAAGCATCGATCGTCGGCATGACGAAGAGTCTGAACCGCGGACGGTCGTTACAGGTTTCCGCGCCGCGCCTGCTCGAGCTCGAGGGCTTCGAACAGTGCCTTGAAGTTGCCCTTGCCGAACGATTCACTACCGCGACGGCAGATGATCTCGAAAAACAACGTCGGCCGATCCTGCAACGGCTTGGTGAACAGCTGCAGCAGATAGCCCCTGTCGTCTCGATCGACCAGGATGCCGAGCTTCTTGATCAGATCGCGATCCTCGGCAATCTCCCCGACACGATCCCACACGTTCTCGTAGTACTCGTCCGGGACGCGCAAGAAGTCGACGCCGCGGCGCCTCAGCTCGGCAACGCTCGCCAGCTCGTCGTCGGTTCTCAGCGCCAGATGCTGGAGTCCCGGTGTCATATCGTGCCACTCGAGGTACTCTGCGATCTGACTCTTGCGCTTGCCTTCCGCTGGCTCGTTGATCGGCATCTTGATCACACCGAAGCCGGAGTCCATCACCTTCGACATCAGCGCGCTGTACTCGGTCGAGATGTCTTTGTCGTCGAAGTGCTTGAACAGCTTGAAGCCGAGCACGTGCTCGTACCAGCGAACCCAGTGATCCATCCGGCCCAGCTCGACGTTGCCGACACAATGATCGATGTATTTCAGACCGCAGGGATGCTCGCGGTTGTAATCGTTGAGGGCGAACGAGCCGACCCGCTCGAATCGGGGCAGGAAAGGTCCGCCGCGCTTGAGCTCGTCGATGGCATAGCCACCCTCGCGGCTGACGAAGCTGTGAATCATGCGCCCGTAGGTCCTGATGCCGGCGAGAACGACGCGTCCCCGGTCGTCGGCCAACTCGAGCGGCTCGTAAGCAGACTCGGCGCCACCCTCCAGCGCTTTTCGATGAGCCGCCGCGGCGTCCTGCACGCAGAAGGCGACGTCCTTCACGCCGTCACCGAAGCGCTTCACTTCGTCGGCGGCAGGATGTTCCTTGCCGAGGCCGGTCGTCAGCAGCAGGCGGATGTTGCCCTGCGTCAACAGGTAAGAGGCCTCGTCCCTGCTCCCGGTCGTCAGGTCCGCGTACTGTTCGACTTGGAAGCCGAAGCACGAGGCGTAGAAATAAGCGGCCTGCTTCGCATTGCCGACATAAAACCGGGCGTGATCGACGTCGATCAGGCGCAACGGATCGAGATCGACCGAACCGCCGGCCTGCAAACGGGCTGAACTCGTCGTCATCGGACCCTCTCTCCTCCAGGCCGGCCGCGACGAGCGGGCCGCGGAGCGGCCTCAGTCTGCCTGAGTCTGCCTGAGTTTGCCTGAGTCTGCCTGAGTTTGGACGACGGGCGGTCAGCCGATCAGGGCTCCGCACGTGTGGTGATCGGCTGATGGGTTGCACCAAACAAAAGCGAAAGAGAAGAGAAGAAGAACGGCCGGCCGCCTCAGTGAGACGCGGTCCGCAGCTCGGGCGTCTCGCAGACCGGATCGTAGCCGAGACGGGAGAGCTTGGCCGCGATCGTCTCCGGACGAAGCCGCGCCGGATCGAACTCGACGAAGGCGCGTCGAGAGGGAAGCGACGTGTCCACGCGGATCACCCCGTCGAGGTCTGCAATCGCCGTGCGCACGGCCTTCTCGCAGCGCTCGCACGACATACCCTCCACGTGAAACACGACGCGCTGTCCGTCAACGGTCGGTGCTTCGTGACCCTCTTGAGCGGGGATCTGCCGGCATCCGCCGAGAAGCAACATTCCGATGCCGACGAGACACGCCATCCACAGCCCAACGGAACGATTAGGTAGCAGCATGTCCACCAGCCTCGAGGGAGATTATTGCCCCTCGAGAGCGACGGCGCCAAAAAAGGCGCCACGTTCAATTCAACAAAGGGGCCAGCTCGCGCCGCAGCACGGCACCGCCGCGAAACAGCAGCGCGGGGATTCCGACCTTCCTCGCCCCATCGACATTCTGCTGCCGATCATCGATGAACAGCAGCGCACTGGGGCGGACCTCGATGCGCTCGAGCACGCGCTCGAAGTACTCGCGGGCCGGCTTGCGCACACCGAGCTGCCAGGACGGGTGATGGGCCGTCACGAAGCGATCGAGAGCGAATCGCTCGCGCAGGTGTTCGTACCAGCGAGAGTAGTTCGACAGGATGTGAACCGCCCGCCGCTCGGAAAGCTCCGCGAGCAGCGACTCCATGCCGTCGAGAAAGTGATAGCCTTCACGCAGTCGGGCCTTCAGACGCGCGACGTCCAGACGGCGCCCGACCTCGGGCTTGAAGAACTCGGCCGCGTAGCCCTGCTCGTCGATCTGGTCGAGCTCGAACGCGTGCCAAGCGTCACGATTCCTCAGCGGAGCCAAGTCCGCCAGCGAGAGCCCCGTGGCGTCGGTGACCGCCTCGCGGAACGGGTCGTAGATCAGCGTGTCCATCAGATCGATGCCGATGGCGAGGATCTCTTTGGCCGAGATCTCCAAGGCGATCTCCTCTTCGTTGCGCGACGCCGTCAAGCGCGATGGGGAGCTGTGCCGCATTCTGTACGAGATTGTTCGCCAGCCCCACCTCGCGCTGGCATCGAGAACACCCGTCGAGGACAATCGGTCGTGTCGTCGCGGGAGGTCATGACGCTGACCGACGGCAACCCATCGACGATCCCGTCCGACCCGCTCGACGGGCCGCGGTTCATCGCTGACGTCATGCTCGGGCGCCTGGCGCGCTGGTTGCGTCTCATCGGCCTCGATGTCCGTTACGACAACCGCTGGGACGATCGCACGATTGTGCGCCTCGCCGTGCGTGAGGAGCGCGTCGTGCTGACGAGGGATCACGAGCTGCTGGGATCGCTGGCACGGCGCGCGGCCAGCGAGGGTCTGCTGATCGACTCGGACCGGCTCGCCGAGCAGCTGCGGCAAGTGCTGGACGCGTTCCGGATCGAGCCCGAGCGGCTGCGGCCGTTCCGGCGCTGCAGCTCCTGCAACGAGATCGTCGAGCCCGTCGCGCGCGAGCTGCTGCAAGGCCGCGTGCCGCCCTATGTTCTGAGAACGCAGCGCCGCTTTTCGCGCTGTCCGGCGTGCGCACGTGTCTACTGGGCCGGAACCCATCACGGGCTGGTTCTGCGACACCTTCGCCGGTTGCTGGGCGAGGACGACGACACCGGCGGCGGGGGGCAAAAGCTTGACGGGAACGAGGGCGAGCCGTAACCTCTGGGCTTCGCGGGCGGCTAGCTCAGCTGGAAGAGCACCTGCCTTACACGCAGGGGGTCACTGGTTCGAGCCCGGTGCCGCCCACCAAAGTAGCCGAGTGGCTCCGTCCTGCACTCCCGTGCGGGGGCGTGGTGCAGTTGGTTAGCACGCAGGCCTGTCAAGCCTGAGGTCGCGGGTTCGAGTCCCGTCGCTCCCGCCACTCACCGAAGCTCACAGAACCGTCCTCAGCCAGCGACCGACGGCGGCGATCTCGTCAGGGTGAACGCCGTGCGGCACCGGGTAGGTGTGCCACTCGACGCGATGCCCGCGCTCGGTGAGAAGATTACGCGTCAGCTCGCCGGCCCCGACCGGTACGATCGGATCGAACGTGCCGTGGCCGAGGAAGACCGGCAAGCCGGCGTTCACCTCGGCCGCCTCCCGCTCGAGAGACCCGGCGAGCACCACGTAGCACGACAGACCGATCAGCCCGGCGAGCCGCTGGCGATAACGCAGCGCCGTATGCAGCGCCAACGCTCCCCCTTGCGAGAAGCCGGCCACCACGATCCGCTCCGAGGCCACGCCTCGCGCGCACTCGCGATCGATCAGGGCCTTCACCTGCGCGGCCGAGCGCAGGATGCCGCGCTCGTCGTGGGAGCGGTCCTCGAGCGATAGCGAGCGGATGTCGTACCAGGCACGCATGACCATGCCCTGGTTGAGGGTCACCGGCCGGCGATCGGCGTGCGGGAATACAAAGCGAATCGCGAGCGATTCGGGAAGGCCGAGTTCCTCTACGATGGGGACGAAGTCGTACCCGTCGGCACCGAGCCCGTGCAACCAGATGATCGACGCGCTCGGTTTGTCGGCACCGCGCTCGATGCAGTCGAGATCCGCCGGCTGGTCGCTCATCTGCTGCCTGTTCCGTTGACGATCGCCTGACGAGCCGTTCTCGCCACACTCGCTCTCGGCGGCAGCTCGACGATGAATTTCGCCCCGCGACCGAGCTCGGACTCGCACCGCACGCTGCCCCCGTGAAGCTGCGTCAGGTGCTTGACGATCGACAGACCTAGCCCCGTTCCTCGTCTTTCGGGCGAGCGTGCCGGATCGACCTGGTAGAAGCGGTGGAAGATCTTCTCGAGGTCCTCGGACAGAATCCCCTCCCCTTCATCCTCGACGATGATCATCGTGCGGTCGGGCTGCTGTTCGGCCCGAATCGTCACGTTGCCGCCAGGCCGATTGAACTTGATCGCATTGTCGATCAGGTTCGAGAGGATCTGCTCGAGTCGGAGTGGGTCCGCGACGACCTCGAGCGTTGGTTCGATCTCGATCGACACGCTCACGTCGCGGCCCCCTTCCCCGAGCCGGTGGCGTGGTTCGAGCTGGGAGAGAACCTGTCGCGCAGACTCGGCCAGCCTCACCCTTGTCGGCTCGAGCTGGATCGCACCGGTTTCGATTCTCGACAGATCGATCAGATCGTCGATCAGCGCCGTCATCCGCGTTGCGTGAGCGTCGATCTTTTCGAGAAACCGGCGTGAGACGGTCCCGGAAGCGTCGAGCTCTTCCTCGGCCGTCTCGACGTAGGCCTTGATCGCCGTCAGCGGTGTGCGGAGCTCGTGAGACACGTTGGCGATGAACTGCTGCCTGACGGATTCGAGCCGCTCGAGACGGGTCACGTCCATGAACAGCGCTACGGCTCCGCTCGGCTCGCTTTCGTCCTCGGCGAAGACCGGCGTGACCTCGACGTCGAACACGCGGCCGGAGCCGCGCCGCTCGACCATTCGTTCTCGCTGCTGC
>CP070706.1:2709123-2720286 GCA_020350085.1 Acidobacteriota bacterium | reverse complement strand
AATCGCAACCTCAACGGCACGATCTTCGGCGGCGCGATCTTCTCGGCCGGCGATCCGTACCACGCGGTGCTCTACTGGCAGGTGCTCGGCCGACTTGGCCGGCCGGTGCAGGTCTGGCTGCGGCAAGCCTCGATCCGCTATTACAAGCCGGCCGCCAGCGACCTGATGCTCGATTACGCGCTCTCGGATGAGGATATCGAGCAGGCCTGCACGGCGCTCGATCGAGATGGCCGTTTCGTGCGCCGATTCGTGACCGACGCCGTCGATGCCGAAGGCGACATCTGCGCGAAGATTGAGACGGAGGTCTACGTGCGCCAGTTGCGCCGGGGTCAGAAGAGCGTGTCCGGCTTCTAGTTCGACAGCGCTGAGCGCGGGAATCATACTCTCGCACGCCGTCGGACGACGACGCCGTGGCTGCCGACGACGCGCAGCGGGGAACCATGAGCCAGAGCAAGGTCGCGATACTGAAGACGACGCCGCGAACGGTCCTCGAGGACTACCACCGGCTGATGAATCTCGCCGACTACCAACAGGTGGTGGCCAAAGACGCGGACACCGCGCTCAAGATCAACATCTCGTGGCATTTCTTCTTCCCGTCCAGCTCGACGACACCTTGGCAGCTCGAGGGAGTGATTCGAGCGATGAAGGCGGACGGCTACGATCCCGCGCTGATACACGGCTGTCACAACCGCACCGTCGTCATCGATGCACACCTCGGAGAGAGAGAGAACAAGCAGGTCAACGTGATCGAAGCGCACGGGCTGAGAAACATCCATCTCTACGAGGGAGAGGAGTGGATTCACGTCCGTGACGCCGTCGGCGAGCTAGCCGATCGCTTCCTGTGTCTGAACGACGTCTACCGGAAGGGTTTTTTCATCCCGAAACGGTTCATCGGCGAGAACATCATCCACCTGCCCACGATCAAGACGCACGTATTCACCACGACCACAGGCGCGATGAAGAACGCCTT
This sequence comes from Acidobacteriota bacterium, assembly GCA_020350085.1. GTDB lineage: Bacteria > Acidobacteriota > Polarisedimenticolia > J045 > J045. Next base: position 2,719,316 of record CP070706.1, on the reverse strand, counting down.
CGGCGGGTTGCTCAACGAGCACCGTCATTGGACGCACCCCGTCATTCACCAGACGCTCGTCGATCTGCTGATGATTCAAAAGAAGATCCACCGCGGTGTGTTCGCCGTGATGGACGGCACCTTTGCCGGCGACGGACCCGGGCCGCGCTGCATGGTGCCGCACGTCAAGAACGTGCTGCTGGCGAGTTCGGATCAGGTCGCGATCGATGCGGTCGCGGCCAAGCTGATGGGATTCGATCCGCTTTCGATCGAGTTCATCCGCCTCGCTCACGAGATGAAGCTCGGCTGCGGGGATCCGCGCGAGATCGAGATCGTCGGTGATCAGGACGCTGCCGGCGAGAACTGGCACTTCGACGGGCCATTCAAGAAGATGACCTTCGCCTCGCGCATGCAGCACAAGATCTACTGGGGGCCGCTGAAAAAGCCGATCGAGTGGTCCTTGAAGACGTTTTTGGCACCCTGGGCCTACGTCGCCAGCGTGATTTATCACGACAGCCTGTGGTACCCGCTCAAAGGCAAGTCCTCGATGCGCCGCGCGCTCGACAGCGAGTGGGGTCGGCTGTTTCGCAGTTGGGAGCGTCTCAACCCGGACGAGCGCGGCTTTGCCTCGGTCGGAGACCACCCCGCGGAGCTGGAGAAAACCGGTTTCAAGGCGTTCGTCCAATCGCTCGGGATCCTCGGCACCTGCATTCGCGAAGCGCCCGAGGTCGCCGCGCGCCGTCGCCGCCGAACCGCCGGCTGAAACGTCAGCTGCCCGACAGGGCGAGCCCCGTGCAGGAACGCGTTGCCGCTGCTGCCCGCTCTCCGTACGCTTTCAGCGAACTGTTCTCGCTCATCGGTTTGGGCAAAGCAGGCCAAGCGCGGCTGCTTTCGGTGGCACCCGGTCGAGAGTGAAGCGCACAAGACTTTTGGGGTACGTCATGAAGCCGATCTATCTCTTGGGCTGTCTCATCGTGACCGTCTGCGTTCTGATGCCTTCGCTGGCACAGAACGACGCCGTGGTGATCGAGCCGCTATCGATCAGCGAGCTGTTGATCGACCCCTCCGGGCCGCCCGATCTGGCCCGCGATGCTCTCGTGCTCGGAGCCTTGGAGCTGGAACCCGGGCGGATCGGACTCAACGCAGGCCGGCTGGATCCGAGTCCAGATCGGGCCAGCGCGAGAGCCACCGAGCTCGATCTCGGGCCGGCGCGGCTCCTGGATCCCGGCCAGCCCGGTCGCGAGTTCGTCGAGTTTGACTCGCTATCGACGCTCGGCGGAGAGCCGCCACGAAGCGAGCTGACCCGGCGGCCTCGTGCGAGAGAGATGGCCGCTCAGCGTCGCACGGGCATCGCGGCTCGCACGCCCTCGCGAGCCGAGCGGATCAAGGCCCTCGTCGACAGGATCCTCGCGCGCTCGGCTCGTTAGCGATCTCGGCCGCGTCGGGAGTGCTCCGTCCTCGTCGAGGGCGAATGACGCCGATCTCTTTTGCTATCATCGTCGCGTGATCCCGCACGAAGCGGCCCCCTCGATGCGGCCACGCCTCCATTGCAATGGATGAGGCAACTTAGCCCTGATCGGGGCGGGCACGACCGCGCAGGCTCCGTGTGAGCGGAGGCTCTGAGAGATGAGAACGAACATATTTCTGGCAGCTTGTCTCGTCGCGACGTCGTGGCTCGCCGGCTGTCAACAGCCGGCGGACGACGGCTCGGAGCAACCCACGGCGATCCCCGGCATGAGAGCGGCGTCCGGACAGCGCGATCAGATTCGAATCGTCGGCTCGTCCACCGTATATCCGTTTGCGACCAAGGTCGCGGAGATGTTCGGCAAGACGACCGGTTTCAAGACGCCGGTCATCGAGAGCACTGGGTCGGGCGGCGGGTTGAAGCTGTTTTGTAATGGCATCGGCGTCCAGCACCCCGACATCACCAACTCATCCCGCAAGATCAAGACGTCCGAGGTGGAGATGTGCGCCAGCCATGGCGTCGACGAGATCACCGAGATCCAGATCGGCTATGACGGCATCGTGATAGCCAACTCGAAGAAGGCGCCGCAGCTCAATCTTACGCGTCGGCAGATCTTCCTGGCGCTCGCCCGAGACGTTCCCAAGGACGATGGCCAAACGGAGACCAACTCGTACGAGACATGGAATCAGATCGATCCCTCGCTGCCGACAGCTCGGATCGAAGTGCTCGGCCCGCCGCCGACATCCGGGACCCGGGACGCGTTCGTCGAGCTGGCGATGGAAGCGGGCTGCAGGTCGTGGCCGTGGATCGCCGAGCTGCGCAAAACGGACAAGCAGCGCTTTCAGAGCATCTGCCACGCGATCCGTGAAGACGGCGCGTATGTCGAAGCCGGCGAAAACGACAACCTGATCGTGCAGAAGCTGGACGCCAATCGCGACGCGGTCGGTATCTTCGGGTTCAGCTTCCTGGATCAGAATCGCGACAAGATCCAGGCCAGCCTCGTCGACGGCGTCGAGCCGACATTCGACAACATTGCGGCCCAGAGCTATCCCGTCTCGCGCCCGCTGTTCTTCTACGTCAAAAAGGCACACGCGGACGTGATACCTGGCATCCGCGAGTTCGTCGACGAGTTCACCGGTGAACGTGCCGCGGGCCCCGAGGGCTATCTCGCCGACATCGGACTGATCCCCTTGCCGGAGGACCGGCGCCAGTCGGTTCGCGACGACGCGCTGCAGCTCGCGAGCAACCTCGCTGACTGATCGGCCCCCTCATTCGTCGTGACCGGAGGCTTCGTCGAACTCGTCCGCACAGCGCTCGAAACCGCTACAGTCGGTCACCGGCAAGCGCGGGTAGCGTGCGAATCGTGGATCGGAGCTCGCGAGCCGACATCGATAAAACCGCGAGCCGCGCCGGGTGTCGATCTTCTGCACGTGGCGACATCCCGGGCACAGCCCCACGGCATCAGACTCCTGCTGATTCGTTGCCATCGCTCCCGGGCTCCGGGCGCCGCGCGTCCCGCCACCCCCGGTCTCAGTCACGGCCGTCGTGCGGGATTCTACTTCCGCTGGCCGCTATCTCGCGCGGCTCGGCGAGGGGTCGTGTTGCGGACGCCGACCCGCCCGCGCTAGAGTCAGGCGCTCGAGCGCGAGCCTGCGCGTCGCACAGGAGAGGTTGCTCATCGTCCCGCTCGCCCTCACGATTCGCGCGGAAGACGCGGCATGCTCCCTGTCGAGAACACGACCTGCATGAGTCGGATTCGCCATTGCCGCTCGATGGACTCGGAGAGCAGGGGGTACGGCGTGCGCTGGCCGGCCCGTCTGCTGCTCGTGCTGGCGCTGGCTTCACCGGCTCTCGCGCAGCAGTCCCCTTCACTGGTCAAGGACATCAGAACGACGACCGACGGCCCTCCCGCCAGCGCCAACCCCCAGAGCTTCGTCGTCATCGGGTCGATGGCGTACTTCGTCGCCACGGATCCGATCCACGGCACCGAGCTATGGCAAACCGACGGCACCGAGCTCGGAACGAGCCTCGTCGAGGATATCTTCCCCGGGTCTGGCTCGTCTGGGCCGCAGCAGCTGACGACGGTGGGGACAACGCTATTCTTCACGGCGACGGACGGGCTGCATGGGCGCGAGCTGTGGCGGACCGATGGTACCGAGGCGGGCACGGTCCTGGTCCGCGACATCACCGCTGGGGTCGTCGGGGCGGATCCGAGCGAACTGACCGCTCTCGGCGACTCATTACTCTTCAGTGCGGAAGACGGGACGCACGGCCGCGAGCTGTGGCGAAGCGACGGCACGCGCGACGGAACGGTATTGCTCGCGGACATCGCACCCGAGGCCGACTCATCGGATCCGGTGCTGCTGGCCGAGCTGGCAGGTGAGCTGTTCTTCGCCGCGAGCGACGGCGTGATCGGCGACGAGCTGTGGAAAACCGACGGCACCACCACGGGCACCACGCTCGTCAAGGACATCAATCCAGGCGAGCCGGGATCGAGCGTCAAGTCGCTGCACCGCTTTAACGACATGTTCCTGTTTGCGGCCACCGATAACGTCAATGGCCGCGAGCTGTGGGCGAGCGACGGCACCGGCAACGGCACGGTCCTCGTCAAGAACATCAACGTGGAGATTCTGAGCTCTTTTCCCGGCAACTTTCTGGTCGCGGGAGACGCTGTCTTTTTCACCGCAACCCAGGACGACATCGGTAGAGAGCTTTGGAAGACGGATGGCACGACCGACGGGACACTGCTCGTCGAGGACATCATGCCCGACGAGATCGGCTCGTCACCGGCAGAGCTGACGTTGCTGGGTGAGACGTTGTTCTTCCGTGCGTTCACTTCCGAATCGGGCAGCGAGCTGTGGAGAAGCGACGGCACGGCCGAAGGCACCGAGATCGTCAAAGACATTCGGGAGCTGACCGCAGACGCACTTCCCACGGGCCTGAGGGCGTTCGGTGACCGGCTGTTGTTCGTCGCGGACGACGGCGTCAACGGCTCGGAGCTGTGGAGCTCGGACGGCACCGAGGCCGGGACTGCGCTGGTCACGGACCTCCGGCCGGGCAGGCTCGGAAGCAGCATCGTGACGCTGACCGAGCTCGGTGGCGATCTGCTCTTTTCGGCCTCTGACGGCGACGACGGCATCGAGCTCTGGAAGACGGACGGCACCGAGGCGGGAACGGTGCTCGTCGCCGACATCAACGAGGGAACGCCCGGATCGAACCCCAGGCCCGGCATCCTTCTGGACGGGGTGCTGCTGTTCAGCGCTGACGACGGCCTGCTCGGCCGCGAGCTGTGGCAAACCGATGGTGAAACCACTTCGCTGGTGGCCAATCTCGCACCCGAGACCAGCTCTTCCCCGGAGCAAGCGCTAGTAGAACAAGACCTTCTGTTTTTCTCCGCCGACGACGGCACGCACGGCCGCGAGCTGTGGCAAAGCGATGGGTCTTCGGGCCGAACCCTCCTCGTTCAAGACGTCTTCGGCGGTTCTGCGTCTTCGCATCCAGAGCAGCTGACCGGCTTCGCCGAGGCGCTGTACTTCGTGGCCGAGGATGCGGCCGCCGGCCGCGAGCTGTGGCGCCGCAGCGGGGAGGACGGCGAGACGTCTCTGGTGCGAGACATCCTCTTGGGGGCGCTGGGCTCGGAGCCGCGGCATCTGACACCCTCGGACGAATCGCTGTTCTTCACGGCCGATGACGGGGTTGCTGGGCGCGAGCTGTGGCGGATCAACGCAGCTGGGGCGGCGTTGCTCGTGGCCGACATCGCCGAGGAGGAGCTGTCCTCCGATCCCGACCAGCTGACGCCGGCAGACGGCGTGCTGTTCTTCGCCGCTGACGACGGCGTGAGCGGACGCGAGCTGTGGAAGAGCGATGGAACCGAGCAAGGAACACTGCTCGTCGCCGATCTCGCGCTAGGAGCTGACTCCTCTTCGCCTCGTCGGCTGCGATCCGTCGGCGAGACGCTGTACTTCGTGGCCGACGATGGGGCGAGCGGCCCGGAGTTGTGGAAAAGCGATGGCAGTCAGGCCGGTACGGTGCTGGTGCGCGACATCTTTCCTGGGCCGGAAGGCTCGCTGCCAGAGCCGCTGCTCGTCGTGGGCGAGACGCTGTACTTCGCCGCGGACGATGGCGCGAGCGGACGCGAGCTGTGGCGAACCGATGCCGACGCGGGCGCGGTGCTCGTCGCCGATCTGGCGAACGGCGCGGCATCCTCGGATCCCGAGCAGCTGGTCGTCAGCGGCGGCACGCTGTTTTTCGTCGCGACTGACGAGACGTTCGGGCGCGAGCTGTGGAAGACCGACGGGACCAGTGCGGGGACACAGCTCGTGGCCGACATCTCCCCCGCCGGCTCGTCGGATCCGGACAAGCTGATCGATTTCGACGGTCAGCTCTTGTTCGTGGCAGACGATGGCGCGAGCGGGCGCGAGCCGTGGATCAGCGACGGCACCCCGGCCGGTACCGAGCTCGTCTTCGATATCCGCGCCGGCCGCGACGGCTCGATCGCCGATGATGCCGTGTTCGTGCTCGCTCTCGAGCGCGCCTTCTTCGCCGCAGACGACGGGACGCACGGAGTCGAGCTGTGGGTGACCCAAGGCAGTGAGCCGACCACCCAACTCGTCGGGGACATCGCCTCCGGCGCCGAGTCCTCCAGCCCTTCGCTGTTGCCGGCGACTTCGAGGTTCGCATTCCTCGTCGCGCAGGATGGAGAATCGGGCCTAGAGCTGTGGGCGGTCGATGGCTGCGTCTTTCCCGAGGACAGCGATTGCGACGCCGACGGGATCGCCAATGGAATCGACAACTGCGCGTCGGTGGCCAACTCGCTCCAGCAGGATTTCGATCTCGACGGACTGGGCGATGCCTGTGAGATGGACGAGACTCTGATGGATGCCGATCGGTCGGGACGCGTGGACGGCCGTGATCTGGCGCGTTTGGGCCGCGCCTTCGGCAGCGCAGCGGGCGAGACACGCTACGATGCGACGGTCGATTTCGATCGCAACGGGCTGATCGACGGAGACGATCTTTCCCTGCTCGCCGCTGTCTTCGGTGGCTTCGCGTCCGAGCCCTGAGCCGCCGAGACGGGCCGTCCGGCGCACGGTGAGGTTGCTGCGCTATGAAGAAGATCGATACACACCGGTCTCGGTTACGTGCGATGAGGTCTTGCTGCGTCCTGCTGGCGGTCAGCTTGCTGGTTTGGACCGTCTTGGCGGTGGGTTGCAAGACCAAGGACCCGGTGATCCCGATCACCGTGCTGCCACCCGTCACGGATTTCCTGGCCAGCACGACGGCTCCGACCGCCAACCTCGTCTTCCTTCGCGGTGAGCCGCTCGACGACGAGACGGTGATCATCGAGGTCATGATCCAGGGACAAACGACGAGCAGCGACATCTACTCCTTCTCGTTCGATCTCGTGTTGAGCAATCCTCTGCTGGCCGAGCTCGTCACGGGATCCGAGCTGCTCGGCTCGGCGCTGGTGCCGAGTGGCGGACAAGGCACGAGCGTACAAGTGGCTCAGAACGGTGACCGGATCGTCGTCGGCGTCACCAAAACCAATGGCGGATCCGGAAACGGCGTCGGCGCCGGCGCGGAGACGATCGTCACCTTCGAGATGCGGGCGCTGCGCGGGGGCGAGACGGAGCTGAGGTTCGCGGGCGCGCCGCCGGGTCCGAGCGATCCGTTGGCCGAGGACTCGAAAGGCGATCTGATCGGGAGCATCGTCTTCGACCCGCTACCGGCGAAGATCGTCAGCCTCGGAACCTGACCCCCGGACGAGCCCCGAAGATCAGGTCCTGAAAGGCCCGTCGCGTCCCCATCAACGGTACGTCCGTAAGCGGTGACGAATCCAGCCCCCCGGCCGGCGGCCGTCCGGGTCGTGATGTGTCCAGTGGATCAGGCCGCCCTTGTCGTTCCACTCGTACTGACCTCGCAGCTCGATCTCGTCACCGGCGCTCAACGGCACGCGGGGTGCCAGGTCGATGTTGTGCGAGACGAGCAGCGCCAGGACAACGAGCAGGATCGCTCGTCCACGGCGGTGTCGCAGAAGGTGAGTCGTGCGCACTCGATTCAAACGGGCCGGTGGCCGAAGCGGCGCAGCGTCTCTGACATCGCCGCCAATCGTCCGGCGATCCTTCTTCCCAGCGACCCTTCAGGCCACTGGCCATCGGCTCCCGGCTCGCCGAACGGAAGGCCGGTGAGAAGCTCCATCATTCCCGACACTCGGCGGATGGCGTAGACGTGAAACCGCTCGGCCCGGACATCCTCGACCAGCCTCGGCTCGAGCTGCAGGCTGGTGATGCACGAGACGGGAATGATCACGCCTTGTCGTCCGGTCAGTCCTCGCTCGCTGCAGATGCGCCAAAATCCTTCGACTTTCTCGTTGATCCCCCCCACGGCGAGCACCTGACCGTGCTGGTCGATGGCACCGGTCACGGCCAGATCCTGACGCAGCGGGTGCTCCGCCAACGCCGAAAGCAGAGCCGCCAGTTCTGCAGAAGATGCGGAATCGCCTTCGACGCCACCGTAAGACTGCTCGAAGCAGATGCTCGCGGTGATCGCTAACGGAAGACGGGTGGCAAACTGCGAGCGCAGATAGCCCGCCAGGATGAGCGACGCCTTCGTGTGAATCTCTCCCGACAGCTCAGCCTCGCGCTCGACGTCGATGATCCCTTCCTGTCCGACCGCTGTTGTGGCGGTGATTCGCACCGGATAGCCGAGCCTCTCGAGACTGGTCTCGACGACGGCAAGCCCGTTGACCTGCCCACTGCGCGCGCCATCGACCTCGAGCTGTAGCTTGTCGTCACGAACGGCGTCGAGGATCCGCTCGGACAAGAACGCCTCGCGTGCCCTTCGAGCGGTCAACGCTCGCTCGACGTGGGTGCGCTCGACGACGGAGCGTCCTTCTTCCTGCGCAAACCAGCCCGCCTCGCGCGTCAGATCGAGCATGTGACGATAGCGGGTAGAAAGCCGCCGCTGATGGCCGGCCCAACGGACCATGTACTCCATCAAGCGGCCGACGCCGCCTCGATCGACGTGAAGCAGCTTCTCTTCCTTGATGACCCGTGCCAGGAAGCAGGCGTAGGAAAAAACCATCGCTTCGGAAAGTGGCACGTGGTCATCAAAAAACGCACTGACCTTGAACAGCTTGCCGAACTCCTCGTCGGTCCTCGCCAACGCATCGGCCGTGCCGATCGTTCCGATCAACACCACGGTCACGTCCAGATCGGTCGGCTCGGGCCGCAGTAGCGGTGGACCATCGAGAGGGTTCGCCGGAAGCTTCGACACGCTGCCGCTCAACATCGTGCGGCGCAGCACGGGCCACGCGCTCTCTTCGCTCAGAAGCTCGCGGGCGTGCAGGATCAGGTAGCCGCCGTCCGCACGCTCCAGAGCGCCCGCGCGTATGCCGTCGAGATCGGCGCGCGCGCTGCCATCCGGCATGCGCTGGGCCTCGACAACGCCGCACAAACGCGCCGGCGTGGGATTCGGCTCGTCGACGATCGGACGACCCGATTCTTCGCTGCGATCGACGATGACATTGATCCTCAGTAGATCGAGCGGTGATGCAGAAGAGCTCTCGCCATCCGCGGGTCCGACCGACTCGGGTTGAGCGTAGAGGCTCGGGAACAACTCGAGCAGAAAACACTGCACCTGCTCCAGATAGCGATCGAGCTGTTCACGCTCGCCCGGCACCACCCCAGCTGCCTCACCTATGAGCGCGACGGCATCGTCGACGACCGGGCGCGCGGCGTCTCGATCGACCGCCTCGACCGCCTTCTGCAGCTGGCGGCCGAACGCGGCCAGCTGAGACGTCGTCTCGGACAACCGCGCCGCCAGCGCAGGGTGTTGCTTGCGAAACTGCTCCGCTTGTTCGGCGCGAATCTCGCCGGCGCTGACCCGACCGTCCAGCTCCTGCATGGCGACCGGGTTGCCCTCGACGACGGGCGCCAGCTCGTGGCGCGTGAACTGGCCGAGACTGACCTCGACCAGGGCAAAGCCCTCGTCCTCGACGCTCGATTGAAATGCTTGGATCAGCTGGCTTTGCTGCTGCTGGTAACCGCGCGCGACGCGCTGGCGACGCTCCCGGTGCTGTCGCGACGAACGGAGGGAATCGAGCCCCTCGCGGAATCGTTGCACGGCGCTTTCCAGGCCTTGCCTGAGCTTAGCACCGCTGCCCGCAGGAACTCGCAGCAATCTCGGAGATCGCGGATCGTCGAAGTTATGGACGTAGCAAAGATCATCGGGCGGCGGCCCATCTTGCCGCACGCCTTCGAGCACGCGGCGGACCGTCGTCGTCTTGCCGGTTCCCGGCGGGCCGGCGACGAAGACATTGTAGCCGCGCGCGCGCAGCCGCGCCGCGAGACGGATCGCATCCACCGCCCGCGGCTGACCGTAGGCGATCTCACAATCGCTCAGCTCCTCCGTCGAGTCGAAAGGAAGCCACGTCTCGGGACAGCTCCACGCGAGTTGAACGGCCTCGAGTCTTCGCGGACCGTCGCTGTTCTGGGCCAACGCACACCTCCGCTGCGTCGCCAGGGGGACGCGTGGCCTGATTTTACGCCATCGCCGCGGTCCCCCGGTGAGAGTGAGGTGATCCCTGAACGGTGCGGTGTTTGCCGCAACGCGTTGTCGCCGAGGAAGTTTTGCTCCGCATTCTCGGATGCGGGAGGCGTTGCTGTCTCGGGCCCGGCGGGGGGACGGCTTTCGGGTTTTCCTTGATGCATGGCTCGGATGCGTCATCGGACCCGCCGCGACGTCGAGCGCT
>CP070706.1:2681647-2709023 GCA_020350085.1 Acidobacteriota bacterium | reverse complement strand
CAAGCTCGAGAGGTCAAGTGCAGCGAGTTCGCCACGGCACTGATCGACAACATGTGAGCAGCGCGCGGCCGTGTGGTCAAGGGCTGTTCACCGCGCACTAGCTCCCCGAGCGGCGAGCTTGCCGGGGCGGTCGTGAGCGAACAGCACAGCATCGATCGCCTGGTTGACGACTGCGCAGCCTGCGTGCTCGGCGCCTTCGACGAGTACCAGCGCGAGTTTCGCAGCGTCACGCGCCGGGCATTCTCCCGCTTCGTCAATCGTGATTGGCAAGGCCTGCGAGCCGACGTCGTCGATCGACTCGACGTCTACGCGAACGCCGTCTCGCATGCGGTCGGCGAACTCGGCGTTCGGCTGGCTGGGCGCATCACCGAACGGTCGCTCTGGGCACGGCTCAAGCTGGCCTACGGTCAGACGCTGGTCGATCTCGACGACATCGAGCTGGCCGAGACGTTCTTCAACTCGGTCACCCGTCGGATCTTCTCCACGGTCGGGGTCGATGCCGAGATCGAGTTCGTGCGACTGGACTGCGAGCCAGTGGCAAAGACGTCCCGGCGCCCCGTCGTCCGCACTCACCATCGCCAGCAGGGACCCACATCGCAGCTGGTGCGAGAAATCCTCGTGCGCTCGCCGCTCGGGTCGCACTTCGTCGATCTCGAGGCGACGAGCTGGTTGATCACCCGCGAGATCGAGAACGCTTGCCGGCGCCGTTGGGCGACGCCCGATTTCGATCGGATCGAGGTGCTCGCGCCGCTGTTTTATCGCGGCTTCGGCGCGTACATCATCGGCCGTGTTGTCCGCGGAGATCAGCAGCTTCCTCTGGCCATCCCGTTTCTGTGCCTCGAGGGGGGCGTCGTCGTCGACGCCGTGCTGTCGGCCGAGGACGAGGTCAGTATCGTATTCAGCTTCACGCGCTCTTACTTTTTGGTCGATCACGAGCGACCGCGCGAGATCGTCGAGTTTCTCCAGCAGATCATGCCGAAAAAGCCGATCGCCGAGCTCTACATCTCGATCGGTTACAACAAGCACGGAAAGACGATGATCTACCGCAATCTGCTCGGGCACCTTCGCCGGTCTGACGACCAGTTCATCGTCGCCCCTGGAGATCCCGGCCTGGTGATGGTCGTTTTCACGATGCCTTCTCATGACCTGGTCTTCAAGGTCATTCGCGATCGCTTTTCCTACCCCAAGACGTCCGTGCGCGAGGACGTGCTCGAGCGCTATCAGCTGGTCTTCCGCCACGACCGTGCGGGCCGGCTCGTCGATGCACAAGAGTTCGAGTGGCTGGAGTTCGACAGAGGGCGCTTCTCCGACGAGCTGCTCGAGAAGCTGCTGACCCTCGCCGGCGAGACGGTCAGCCTCGAAGACGACCGCGTGGTGATCCGGCATCTGTACACGGAACGCCGCGTCGCGCCCCTGAACCTATACCTCAAGCAGGCGAGTCCAGCGGATGCCCGGCGGGCCGTCATCGACTACGGCCAGGCGATCAAGGACCTGGCGTCATCGAACATCTTTCCGGGGGATCTGCTGCTGAAGAACTTCGGCGTCACACGTCATGCCAGGGTCATCTTCTACGACTACGACGAGCTGTGCTTCGTGACCGACTGCCATTTCCGGGAGCTTCCCCCGGCGCGCCACGCGGAGGACGAGATGCGAGGCGAGGCGTGGTTCTTCGTCGATGAGCGCGATGTGTTCCCGGAGGAGTTTGCCTCGTTCGTCGGGCTACCGGAAGAACTCGTCCGCACGCTGCGCGATGCGCACGGCGAAATCTTCACCGGCGCGTTTTGGCGCGAGATGCAGGCCCGACACCAGGAGAGCAGCTTCATTCCGATCTTCGCCTACCCCGAGGCGTGCCGGATTCGCGGCCGCGGTGCGGCTCTCGATGACGGGGCCGAGCCGCAACTCTCATGAGCATGGCTCCCGCCCGGGCTCTGGACTGAGTCGATTCAGGCTCAGACCGTGGCTCTGTGGATCTTTCGCTTGAGCCGGTGAATCCGGCGGCGGATCCTCTTTAAGCGCGCGTGATCGTGATCCACGAGCGCCGCATCGCGCTCTTTCCTGAGTTGGCGAATCTGAGCTTTGACCTCGGCCTTGTTGATGCCGACAACCTCGTGGTGCATGTGCGCTTCGATCCCGAGCGCCTCACACAGGGCCGGCAGCAGGTGTTCCTTGTGCATCGTGCTGAAGCCGCGCACGGCATCGTGATCGAGACCCTCGGCAATCGTTCGCAGCTGAGCGACGGTCTTCTTGCTCAGCTCCTCGTACGTGTACGCCATCGAAATCACCTCCGCCTGCCCCGCCTCCCCCCTCAACGCGAGACGCGGCATTCTACCAGCAGCCATCGCAGCCAGCGCCTTGAGCCGGGCGGGCTTCGCTCCGCCTCGCGCCGCCCCCGCCCTGGGCGTTCGGAGGCTGCGGGCTGGCTGCTACACTGGCGCCGCACCGCGGCCGCACCGGACGGGATTCGATCCGCTCAGGAGCCCCGTCAGCATGGGATGGAGAACGACGAGCCGGATGCGAAGCGCACAATTTTTTTCATATCTATGCTTTTGTCTCCTATTCGCTTCGCGACTCGGACTGGCCGGCTCGGCTTCGTCGGGCGAGCCGACCACGTCCCACGCAGGAGGGCCCTCCCGCGGGCGGCCGATCGAGGTCCTCGTCATGCCGCCGGTGGACCTCGAGGGGCTGTTGGCCGAAGACGAGCGACACCGCGGCAAGGACCTGCCCTACCGCGTCGGCCATCCGATGAAGGCCGACATCAGCCCGGATCGCACGGGGAGCTGGGAGATCCTGTCCGACGGCTCACGCGTGTGGCGCCAGCAGATCGTCTCGCGCGACGCGCTGTGGATCGTGCTCGGCTTCGGTACGTTTCGTCTTCAGCCGGGCGGCGCGTTGTACGTGTACGATCAGAACGGCTCACACGTCCTCGGTCCGTTCACCGCTGCGGACGTGCGCGCGCACGGCCAGTTGTGGCTGCCGCCCATCGAGGGCGAAAGCCTGATCGTCGAGCTTCACTGGCCCGCGTCGCTCGGCGAGCAGCTTCCCAACATTCATCTCGGCACGGTCTCGCACGGCTACAAGCCGTGGGGTGATATCGGAGGGACCAGCAAGCTCGAGGGGGAAACGGACGCCGGCTCGTGCAACATCGACGTCAACTGCCCGCTGGGTGATGCTTGGCAGGACGAAAAGCGCGGCGTCGTCAACCTGCTCAGCGGCGGCAGCGGCTATTGCTCGGGCTCGCTGATCGCGACGGCCGAAAAGGACTGCCGAAACTTCGTGCTGACCGCCAATCACTGCGTCAGCGGCGCGAGCACCGCGGCGAGCACCGTCTTCCAGTTCAATTTCGAGAGGCCGCAGTGCAACGCCGGCACGCCGCCGACCGACCAGACCGTCTCCGGCTCCGTCGTGCGCGCGACCTACGGCGCGAGCGATTTCACGCTGCTCGAGATGGACACCGAACCCCCCGAGGCGTTCGCTGTGTTCTACAACGGCTGGACCCGCTCGACGGGCGCGGGCACCGAGTCGTGGGCCATCCATCATCCGAGCAACGACGAGAAGAAGATCTCGTTCAACGAAGACCCGCTCGTCAACGGTCAGAACTATGGGCCGGACCATTGGCGCGTCACCGAGTGGGAGCAAGGCACGACCGAGCGGGGCTCATCAGGCTCGCCACTTTTCGACCAAGACCATCGCATCGTTGGCCAGCTCCACGGCGGCACCGCCTCCTGCACGAGCATCACCTGGGACGAGTACGGCAAGCTCGACGTCTCGTGGACCGGCGGCGGAACCGCCGCCACGCGCCTGAGCGACTGGCTCGATCCGGACGGAAGCGGCATCGTCGTGCAGGACGGCATCGACGCGGCGACGTGCCGCGTTCCTCAGCCGCGCCTGAGCTACGCCGGCAGCGCCGTGGACGACGGCGCCGGCAATGCCGACGGCATCGTCGATCCAGGCGAGACGTTCGTGCTCGAGGTCGATCTCGAGAACGCCGGCACCCTCGGGGCGACCGCCGTCAGCGGGAGTCTCAGCTCGACGACTGTCGGCGTGACGATCACCGATCCCGGCGCAGACTGGCCGGACATCCCCGAGGCTTCGACCAGACGCTCGCTGGCCCCGCACTTCACGGTCGCGCTCGCCAGCGAGCACCCCTGCGGGGAGCCGCTCGCTTTTCACCTGGATACCTTCGCGGCAGAAGATCCCGGCAGCTGGGCATCGGACTTCGAGCTACCGACCGGCACGGCCAACGTCGACGAGCAGTTTCGTGACGAGATGGAAGCTGGCGTCAACGGCTGGACCGAGCAGACGCTCAGCGGGAGCAACGCGTGGCTGCAGACGACGGCCGACAGCTTTAGTCCGTCGCACAGCTGGTTCGTCGAGGACATCTCGACGGTCAGCGATGCGGTGCTCGTCATGCCGGCGCTGCCAGCGCTGGCCGAGCGGTCGCGATTGCTGTTCCGCCACCGTATCAACGCCGAAAACAATTACGACGGCGGCGTGCTGGAGTACAGCACCGACGGTGCCTCTTGGCTCGACGCTGGCGCGTTGATCGTGCGCGGCGGCTACACCAGCACGATCAGCACCAGCTTCAGCTCGCCACTCGGCGGTCGCGAGGCGTGGTCGGGTGACTCTGGCGGCTGGCAACAGGTCGAAGCCGACCTCTCGTCGCTCGCCGGTGCGGATCTCGAGCTGCGCTGGCGCTTCGCCACCGACAGCTCGGTTTCGGACGAGGGCTGGTACATCGACGACGTCGTGGTCGAGTCCACGAGCTACAGCTGCAACGGGCCGCTCGCCGTGCCGGGCGAAGTCTCCGATCCATCGGGCCCGGGAGCGCCGTTGACGGTCTCGCCGCATCCCGACGGCTTTGAGCTGGCCTGGTCGGTGCCGGTGACGGGCGGGTCCGCCGATCGCTACTCTTTGTACCGGACGGATCTCAGCGCGCCACTCGACCCGGTTTGCGAGACAGGGCTCGGCAGCGGGACGAGCGCCGTCGTCGCCACGCTGCCGGACGATCACGGCCTGCTCATCGCGGCCCACAACGCGGCCGGTCAGGGCCCGCTCGGCAAGGGCAGTGACGGCACCGCACGGCGTGATCCCCAGGGCACGAACGCCTGCCCGTGAGCGGACCGATCGCCCCGTCTGAGGTGGACCCTATGCATCCGTCAGGAGGCTGCAGATGATCGACTCGGCCGACGAAAAACGCCGTACGCCGGAGGTCGTCAAGAACGCCGATGCGGTCGAGCGTCAGAGCGTCACCGCGGGCTGCGCGACCCGAATGCAGCTGCTGCTCGGCCCGACGGATGGAGCGCCGCATTTTTTCATGCGCCGCTTCGTGATGGGACCCGGCGGCGGCATGCCGCTGCACACGAACACCGTCGAGCATGAGCAGTACGTGCTTCGCGGCCGCGCCCGTATCCGCATCGGCGATCGGATCTACGAGGTCGGAGCGAGCGACGTGCTGTTCATCCCCGCCGGTACGAAACATTCCTACGAGGTCGTAGAGGCGCCTTTCGAGTTCCTCTGTCTCGTACCCAACGAGCTCGACGAGATCGAGATCGTCTCGGACTGAGAGACTGCGTCACGCGGTCGCTATCGCCCGAAATGTCCCCAGGGCCCCTCACCGCGTGAGCTGACTCCAGTAATGAGCCAGTACAGGATCGGGCCGGACGAGGCATCGAGAAACCGCGTATCGGTCGGGTCATCGTCCTCCGCGGTGACGTCATCGAAGGCTGACGACGCGGACGCGTCGCTCGAGCGGTACACCCGATAGCCGATCAGTCCCGGATAGCGCCACCACTCCAGCTGCACGGCCGCTTCAGAGCGCGAGACGCTTCGCAGGCGCATCTCCGGAGGGATGGCCTCGAACGGCCGGCCACACAAGCGCAAGCTCCACGAGTTGAGTGTGCCCGCGTTCGACGGCACACCGTCCCGGATCCGGAGCCGCCACGGCCCGAGCGACGATTCGCCGTGGGCGCGGGAAAGCGGCTCGAACGGCGCGAGATCGACCCCGTAAGTGCCGACGATGTCGTCGGCGGAACCTCCCGAGCGCCCGTGGAGCGTGACCGCACTTTCGGCCGGCGTGACGAGCTCGACGCGCAGGTCTCCACGGTAAGGGTGCGTGATGTCCACGGACACCTCGAGCCCGGTCAGCTCGAGCTCGTCGAGGACGTCGAGACTGCTCTCGGTCGTCGTCCGATCGAGAATCGACTTCGGCACGTCGGCGGAGAACAGCTCGACGCAGCTCGGCTCGCCGATGGGAACGAAGAAAGGCTCGGAGGTGTCCGTCCCCTGCTCGGAGCTGCCGTGGACGAAGAAGCCCAGCTTGTGACCTTCGGGTGCATCGGCCGAGACCGACACGCCGTGATGTGGCGCGATCGACTCGCCCTGTTGCCCAGCGGGAATGTCGGGATAGCTCGCCTCGGCTCGCACGACGTCAGCGAGCCATCCCGTCGGCTCGAGCCGGCCGCTCACGCTCGTGGCATCGAGGCCTAGATTGCGCAGCGTGACCCGCAGATCCGCCGTCTCCCCGGCCTGCAGCCATGGACTACACTCCTCGCCCACGTCAGCGCAGGCATCGACCGGCTGCAGCTCGGTAGCCAGCGGCTCGAGCGCGACGTCGTAACGCGCGGCCGGTCCGCTGCCCACGATCACCTCGTCGATCAATGCGGACGAATAGCCGGCTGCGGCCACCTCCAGCGCGTAGCGCCCGGGCATCAGCGGACGATGATAGTCGCCCACTTCCGGGTCGGTGGTGCTCGGGATGGGATTCCCCTCAACGGATACGCGCGCCGCCAGCGGGCTGCCGCTGACGGCGTCGATGACGGTGCCGCGCAGGCCCTCGTGCACGCGCTCCATGTAGGAGAGCATCGACTCGAGATTGTCGTCCCAAAAGCCGGGTAGCGTGCTCGGTGCCGGCCACTTGGTATTGCTGATCTCGAGCGTCACCAGGGGCCCACCGTGCCACACATAGCTCCAGTCTTGAATGCCTCCGTGGATCGTGTACCAGTCCGCTCCGTTGCAGATCCCGCCGTCGTAGGACGGATGGCTGTTGCTCGTCGACAGCGGCGGATTGTTGTCGGCGTAGGTGCGTGAGACGGAGACGAACAGGTCGTCGTCCGAAGTCGGACTGTAGACGGGTGATCCGCTCTCGTTGTTGTCGAATGGATAGTTCACCACGAGCGTACCGCCGTGGTAACTTCCTCCCAGGCTGACTGTATTGGCGGCTGCCCACATCATCACCGCTGCCGTTTCCGGTTGACGGCCCTCAGGCGTGTTGACCGGGTCGACGAACTGATCGGGAAAGTCGCGATTGAGATCGTAAGAGTTGGCGTTGTAGCGCTGACTCATCGCCGTGCCGTCCGGATTCATCGACGGCATGATCCAGATCTCCGTCGAGTTGACGAGCTCGGTCACGCGGGAGTCGCTGCCGTAGTTGTCCGTCAAATGATCAATGAGGTTGAAGCACAGCTCCTTGCCGACGACCTCGTCGCCGTGCATCGCGGCAATGTACACCACGGCAGGCTCGTCCTGCTCGAGGTGCGGCTCGTCCGTGATGAGCATCATCCACAGCTCGCGGCCTTGCACGCTGGTACCGAGGCTGATCAGCTCGGTGATCTCGGCATGATCGGCGGCGATCTGTTGCAGGTCCGCCGTCAGCGTCGCATACGTGTGATACTCAGCCGGGACGTCCAGAGCGCCGGCCGACGAGGGTTCAACCGGCCCGGGCCCCGGCAGTTCGCCCTCCGAGACGGTCACGACAAAGCCGAGCGATCGCAGCTTGTCCAGCTCCTCGGCGATGAGAAACACCCTCGCCCAGCCGTCGAAGACCGCATCGATGTCGATATCGAGTTGACTCAGCAGCGCGATCTCGCGGTCTTCATCGACGAGCTCGACCTTTGCGGTCAGCAACGGTCCTGGCTCCCCGCGGCCGGCCGCGAGCAGCGGCGTCGGCCCCAACGCAGCGAGTGCGACCAGCGCCGGCAGTGTCGTGAGAACCGCTCTCAGCCCATGGCGACGAGTACGGATGAGCATCACTCTCTCCGAGCCGGCCGCCCGGCGCGGCCGAATCGAGAGTATAGCCCCGGCGTGCCACCGCCAGGCTTCGAGAACATACGCCGATCGACGGGACGGGCGAGAACAAGCGCACACCTGCCGAGCGATATCGCTCAGTCAGACGTGCGCTTGATGATGACGAAAGTGATGTCGTCCTGCTGCTCGCCAGCGCTTCGGACGGCCGCAGCGACCCGTTCGGCGATCTCGGCAGCCGGCTCTGCGAGAGCAGCGATGAGGATCGGCTCGAGCTCGTGGGTGAAGAACCGGCCCTCGTCATGGTCCGCGAGACCGTCTGTGTAGATCAACAACGCGTCACCCTCAGAAAGAAGCTGAATCTCGTTGATCGAGAAGCGCGAGGCAGCATCTTCTTCGTTCGACAAGCGCGCCTTGTCGGGATCGTCTTCCGAGGGGAAGAAGCCGACCGGAGCCTGTGAGATCGCCAGCCGGCTGTCGAGCGAGTACATGCGCTGGTGCTCGCGGGAGAAGATGAGCGGGGGCGGACTGGCTGCCGAGACGAATCGAAACCGACCCTCACGGGAGATCTCTCCGTAAAGCAGCGTGAAGAACTTCTTGATGTTGGTCGTCTCGTAGAAGCGCTTCTTGATGTACTCGAGCAGCCGCGTGGTGATCTCCCCGGAGATCTCGAGCTCGTAGTACGAGCCGAGCAGAAAGGCCTGATGCAGCATCGCCGCAACCAGGGCGTCGGTCGCCCGATGTCCCGAGACATCAGCCAGCAAGATGCCCGATCGGCGACGGTTCTCCTCGAGGGCACGCACGACGTCTCGCGATCCAGCGGCCTGGGCCTTGCGAATGCGCGCATCGAGATCGAAGCGCCTGTTGAAATCGACGTAGATGATGTGATCACCACCCGTCGTCCCGGACAGCGGTAGAGAGCTGCCGGCGATGTCCACGCCCGGAAGATGCGGGACCTCGCCGGGTGAGGGCAGAATGGTGCGCACGATCTCTTCGAAGTTGCGCAGCTCGTCCGCCAACTTCTCGCTGTCCACGGCCGGCATCTCGCCCCGCACATTGCCCTGCGTGTCGCTGGATGTCTTGGATCCGCCCATCGCCTTCCCCTCGCGGCCAGGATTCTGCACCCGATTCAGCCTCGCAGCCACGTGTGGCGTTCGGGTGACGAGAGGGAAAGGTCGTGCCACCCGCCCCGGTGGGCAAGTCGATGCCGCCCGTCAGCTCCAGCGAAACAGCCACATGGCGGCGGCGAAGCAGGCGACGGCCCAGAACCCGGCGATCGCAAGCTCGTCCCAAAGCTGGATCACGCTCGCCCCCTCGACCATCACGCCCCGCAGCGCGTCGTTGACCGCCGTCAGCGGCAGCGCTTGTATGGCCGGCTGCATGAAGTCCGGGAAGCGTGCCGTCGAGAAGAAAGTCCCCGAGCAGATCCACATCGGCAGCATGACGAAGTTCATCAGCCCCGAGACGCCCTCGATCGTCTGCGGCCTGGCCGCCACGAGCAGCCCCAGCCCCGCAAACGTCAGCGCCCCTCCCAGACACAGCGCCGCGAGCGTCAGCCACGCCCCGCGCACCGGCACGTCGAAGACCCACACGGCAAAGCCGACCAGAACGCCCACCTCGAGCAGCAAAAAGATCATCCGTCCGGCCATCTGCGAGAGTAGATAGTGGGAACGGCGCATCGGGGTGGCGACCTTGCCTTTGAGAAGCCGCTTCTGCCGGGCGTTGACGATGCTGAACCCGATGCCCCACATGCCGGTGCCCATCAGGTTCATACCGAGAAGCCCGGGGATCAGAAAGTCGATGTAGCGCGAGCCCTTCTCCGTCAGCTCCTCGGTGGCCACGGCGTGCGGATCCGTTCTTCCGGCGGCCCTCTGCAGCGCATCGTCGACGGCCAGGCGCGCCAGGCGGCTGTCCGGCCGGGTCGGGTCGTACCAGTAGGTCCACGGCGTGCCGGGCCGGACGACGAGAGCCACGGCCCCGGTGCGGAGCTTCTCACGCGCCGTCTCGGGCGTCATGAGCTCGGCACGCAGCGCCGGTGCCTCGCCGAGCGTCGCGACGATCCAGTCCGCTCCCGTCGCCTGCTCGACACCGATCGGAAGCTCCTCCGGGCCGCTGGCGCGGAAGGCGATCCCCAGCGACAGGGCCAACAACACGGGAAAGATGAACACCCAGAAGATCGCTTCCGGCTCGCGAATCAGCTCGCGCGTCTTGGCGAGCGAGAGCTGAACGAGTGGCGCACCGACCCAACGGCTCATCGTCGTTCCCCGTCGTGATTCGTCACGAGCGTGTAATCACGAGTCTCTGAGATGCCGACCGGTCAGCTCGACGAACACGTCCTCGAGTGTCGCGTGATGCGTCGCGAGCCGCGTCAGCTTTGCCCCCCGGCGCTCGAGCTCGCCGAGAAGCAGCGGAACCGCTCGGTGCGGGTGCCGAACCGTCAACCGCAGCGTGCCGTTCTCCTCTCCGACCGCCAGTACCTCGTCGAGCACTGCCAGCGTCTCGGGAGCGAGAGGGCTCTCCAGCTCCAACTCGACGACGTGATCCGCGCGCAGCGAGCCGATCAGCTCCGCCGGCGAGCCGAGCGCGATCACCTTGCCGCGATCGATGATCGCCACTCGGTCGCACAGCCGCTCGGCCTCCTCCATGTAGTGCGTTGTCAGCAGCACCGTGCCGCCGCGCTGCCGAAACGCGGCGACGACGTCCCAGATACGAAGCCGCGATTGAGGGTCGAGACCCGTCGTTGGCTCGTCGAGAAACAGGATCTCCGGCTCGCCGACCAAGGCGCACGCGAGCGAGAGCCGCTGCTTCTGCCCGCCGGACAACTTGCGGACGTAAGCCCGAGCCTTCTCTTGCAGGCTCACCGTCTGAATCGCCTGCTCGGCGGACCAGCCGCGTTCATAGAAGCTGCGAAACAGACGCACGGTCTCGAGCACGGTCAGCTTGTCCTGAAACTCCGACTGCTGCAGCTGGATGCCGAGCCTCTGGCGCAGGCGCGTCGCCTGGCGATCCCACCGCCGGCCCAGAATCTCGATCTCGCCTGCGGTCGGGCTCTGGAGGCCTTCGAGCATTTCGACGGTGGTCGTCTTGCCGGCACCGTTGGGGCCGAGCAGGCCGAAGCACTCCCCGCTGCGGACCTCGAGGTCCAGCCCGTCGACGGCGATGACGTCGTCGAATCTCTTGACCAGCCCCCGGCCGCGGATGGCGATGGCGTTCACGGGGGCATTGTACGGGCGGAAGCGCGATCCGGCCGATCGAGCGGCCCTGTCGAGACTACCTGAGACCGGACGGCCGAGGTATATTCGCAGTGATCCGCCGCGTGGAGAGCGCCATGAGACACCTCGCGCCGCTCGCAGCTTTGGCCGTGTTGTCCTGTTCGCTGTCGAGTACGTGGTCGAGCTGGGCCGCTTCCGACGTTTCCCCGAGCAAACTGCGTCAGGCCGCCGCACACACGGCCAAGGGTGACAAGGCGCTCGAAGCCGGGAATCTCGAACGTGCCCGGAAGTATTACGGGAAAGCGCTCGACGCCGTCGTCGATTTCGCCGACGCGCACGTCGGGCTCGGTCACATCGCCATGCGGGAACAGGAATTCGCCGATGCGCTGGCCGCGTTCGAGCGCGCTCGTGATGGCTACATCGTCATGGGCGACGCACTGTACAATCAAAAAGCCAAGGATTACTACGACTCCCAAGACAAGATACGGGAGCTGCAGGCTGCGCTCTCGAGCCTGCGTACGCAACGGCCGTCTGCGTCGGGCGCGACATCGGACTTTCGCACCCAACAGCGCATCACCCAGTTAGAAACTGAGATCCAGCGCCTGCAAAACACCGACCCCCCCAGCGAGGCCGAGGCTCGCGAGGTTCCGGGAAAGATCTTCTTTTACATCGGCAACGCCCTGAGCCGGCTCCAGCGCGTCGAAGACGCGACCGCTGCCTGGGAGCAATGTGTCGAGAAGGACCCCGACTTCGCTCCCGTCTACAACAACCTCGCCGTGGCGTATTGGCAGGCTCAGCGCCTGAAAGAGGCTCAGTCGTGCGTTGAAAAGGCAGAATCGCTAGGGGTGACGGTCAACCCTGCCTTCAAAGCCGAGCTGCAGCGGAGCCTCCGAAGCCGAGCAGACTAGGAGTCTGTACGGTAGAACGATTGCGAGCGAGGCCGTGTGGATCAGAGTCAGATTCTGTGAGGATTCGAGCAAGTGTATGCGGAATACTCGACGAGAATCCGAACAGAATCTGGCCTCCGCCACGCTGCCGCAGCCGCGAGCCTTCTACCGCGCAGGCTCCTAGCCCAGATCAATCCTCGAGCGCTCTGTCGCGGGCGCGCGTGACGACCCTCTGAATCGCATCGACGACGCGATGCGGAACGTCGACCTGCAGGTAGTGGCCGGCATCCTCGACGATCTCGTGCTCGTCCGCCTCGATCCGGCCGACCAGCTCCTGCTGCATCCGCCGCCACGCAGCGCGGAAAGCAGGCGGTTCTTCGGGGCGCGCCGAGGAGAGCACCACGATCGGAACATCGGGTACGGAGCCGGCATGACGCACCTGTTCGGCGCTCAAGCGGATCCCTCTGGCCTCCTCCCGCGCGGCTTGCGGAGCGAGCCCCAGCACCGTATCGCGCCTCGCGCGGGCACGAGCATCGAGCAGCTGGCCCTCCAGGAACGGAAAGTCGAGGGGCGTCGGGTCGATCAGCACGAGTCCGGCCACTTCGGCAGGGTGTTGGCCGGCGAACAGGCGCACGATCAGCCCGCCGAACGAGTGGCCCACCAAAACGTACGGCGGCTGCACCTGCTTGCGGGCCAGCAGCAGGCGCAGTTCCTCGACGATCCGCTCGCTCGAGCGCGGGCGCGGGCCGGGATCGCTGCGTCCCAACCCGGCCCGGTCGTAGACGCACACGCGAGTGAATCTCGCGACCTCGGGCCAGACCCTGCTCCAGGTCTCCAAGGTCTCACCCAGGCCGGCCTCCATCACGACGGCCGGCGATCCCTCACCGGCGACGTGGACGCGCAGCCGATGCTGGCCGATCTCCACCCGGTGCCCGACCGCCACCACCAGACAGCCAGCGCAGCACAACGCGGCCAGGAAGACCAGCCCCGCTCGCCCTTGCTGCTGCCAAGCTCGGCGTCGCTGCGGCACCTTGCGTCCTGTCAGGCAAAATCGCATGGCTCGTGTGCGCCTCAATCGCTCGTCGTGGCCTGTAAGAGAGTTTATGCAATGCGACACGTCAGCGCCCACATCGCCGCCGCCTCGCTCTTGCCAGAGACCTCGCGAGACCGGAGATCGTCAGCTCTGATCAGAGCGCGAAGGCGACTCCCCAGCCGAAGTACCGCACCTCGAGCGGATAGAACTGCCCGTGCGGCGCGTGGCCGTCGTAGTACTCGATCAGCAGCTGGATCGAGCGGCTCAAGCGGCGGGGGTTGGGAATCAGCAGACCGGCCTTGAGGCTCACGTCCACGTCCCAGTCGGTCTCCTGCCAGGACTGGATGTCCGCTCCGGCAAGCACCCGGAGGCGGTTGTCGCCGAGGTGGCGGCTTCGGTACTCGAGACCGAGCTGTCCGCGCCACCGGGCGAGAGGCGTGTCGGAGGAGAAGATCCGCACGCCGCCGCCATAAACGCGGAAGCCGCGCCGCTCCCAGGAGGCGAGCCCCTCGAGCGCCTCGTAGCTCAAGTTGATCCGCTCCACGGGTGGGCCCGGCTGCGGGTTGAGCAAGAACTCGTCGCCGAGATGGGAAGAGAGATGAAACACACGAAGACGCGCCGAGGTGGCGCCCGAGCGAAACTCGAGTGGAAAGCCGATGAAGTAATCTGCGTTGAGCAGGTCGAGCGACTCGGCGTCCAGATTGAAGATGGCGAACACGGCTCCGTTGATGCCGAGCTGCCAGCCGTCCCCGACGCGCTGCGCCGGCCAGCGGACGAGGCCGAGATTCTCACCAAAGCCGACCGAGCCGACGTTGAAGCGGCCGAACTCCGTCTCGTATCGCTGGTAGGTCACGTGAAAGCGGGGTTGCTTCTGGTCGGCGAGCGGCGGCTGGAACAAGACGCCGTCGGGAAGGAGCACGCTGGGGGCTCCCTCGCGCGGTCGCAGCCATCGCACCCAGCTTCTCCAGCGCGTGTCCTGTTGCCGCTGATCTCGCTCGCGTCCCTTGAGCACCAGCTCGGCTTCGGGACACTCTGGCCTGAGCGCCCCGACGACGAGCGGGCGTTGATCCATATCGCGCAGCCTGATCACCACACGCAGCAGGCGTTTGTTTTCGATCGTGAGCTCCTCGACGGAGGCATCGAGCCCCTCCAGCCGCGCGGAGAGACGGCCCAAAGCATAGGCGTGTTGGGCCTCAGTCCCGGTGATGGACGCTGGAATCTCGCAGTCGGCGCGCACGATCGCCGCAACGAGGCAAACGACGAGCCAGATGGCGAGCCGTTCGAACAGCCTGTGCACCAACGACCCTCCTCGCTTCGCGCGCGCAGCCCCACCGGCGAGCAGCAACGCGCGGTATCGACGAGCGACTTCGTTGCAGGGCGCGAAAGGCGTAGAGCATACGCCGACTTTCGGTGCGGCCGGACTTTCGCCTTCTCGAGCGAGGCGCCCGGCCGTCGGGGGTCGTCTCGCATCGCTGCCAGGCACCCGTCGACACGCGCGGACAAATCGGCATTATGATGATCGCGGAAGGATGCTCGCCCCGGCGTTGGAGGGGGCGAAGGGGGGAGCGAGGGTGCTCCCGACGGGTCGGCAATCGCGTCTCGCTTCGGCGCGGGGTCCTTTGCCCCTGCTCGTTCTCTTTGCGCTCATCGCGGCCGCGATCCTGGGCAACGTCAACCATCTGACGCTGTTTTACCGAGTGGACGTGCTGTTCGGCTCGATCGCGGTCTTGATTGTCCTGCGCCTCTACGGCCTGATCTGGGGGGTGCTCGCCGCAGCGTTGGCCGGCAGCTACACGGTACTTCTGTGGGACCACCCGTACGGCTTGCTGGTGTTCACCCTCGAAGCACTCGTGGTCGGGCTGCTGCTGCGAACTCCTCGAATCAGTCTCTTGCTGTCTGACGGCGCCTTCTGGTTGTTTCTCGGCATGCCGCTGGTGTGGGTCTGCTACACGGTGCTGATGGACCTGGGCGTGACCACTGGCACGCTGGTCGCCCTCAAGGAAGGGCTCAACGGCATCGCCAACGCCCTGCTGGCCAGCTTGTTGATTCACTATCTGCCGCTGGGACCCTGGCTGCAGCGCCCCAAAGCGATTCCGCGGGTCTCGCTGCAGGAGACGCTTTTCGATTTGACCGTCGCGTTCGTCGTGCTCCCCGCGCTGTTGCTGGTCGCCGTTCACGGCCGGTCGCAGAGGACCGAGCTGGAGGCGATACTGCGCGCAGAGCTGGAGTCGTGCACGGTCGACATCGCCCAGAGCGTCGGCAAGTGGCTCGAACAACACCGCCACGCCGTCGCGTCGCTCGCCCGCCAGGCCCAGGCGCGCGGCGTCGCGCGCTCGGCCGAGCTTCAGCACGACACGGCGCTGATTCAGCGAGCGTTTCCCGATTTTCACGCCATGTACGTCGCCGATGCCGGCGCGACCACGATCACCTTCTCACCTCCGGTCAATGAGCGGGGCGAGTCGACGATCGGCCTGAACTTCTCCGACCGCGACTACTACAAGCAGCTCAAGCAGACCTTGCAGCCCGTCATGTCGGACGTCTTCATGGGACGCGGCGGCGTTTTTACGCCGATCGCCACCGTGGCCGCACCGATCGTCGACGGCGGGGCGTTCCGCGGTTTCGCAATCGGTGCTCTCGATCTCAGACTGATGGCGAACATGTTGCGCAGCCACAAGCATGGCGCCGCCGAGCGGATCAGCTTGCTCGACCGCCACGGCCTGGTGATCGCCAGCACGGACCCCGCACTGGCTCCGCAGCGGGAGTTTCGCCATCGTGTCGACGGCTTCGAGCAAGATCGCCGGGGCGAGACGTACCGCTGGGTGGCGAGCGATCCCGAGGTTCCAGCGATAGTCCGCTGGCGGGACTCGTTCTATGTGCGCGAATCACCGGTTGCCGACGACGTTCCCTGGAAGCTCGTCGTCGAGGCTCCGATCGCTCCGCTGCAGACCCAGCTGACGAAGACCTACCTGCGGGCGCTCGCGATCACGCTGGCGTTCGCCGTCGGCGCGCTGCTGGTGGCGGCCATCGTCAGCCGCTGGCTGACCCGACCCATCGCTCGGCTCGCCGCCATCACGAGAGACTTGCCTCGGCGCATGCGAGAGCATGGCGAGCCCGCGTGGCCTTCGGGCGGCACCTCGGAGATGCGCGCGCTGGTGAGCAACACGCGGTCGATGTCGGCCAGCCTGCGCAAGAGCTTCGACGAGCTGACGGCCCGCAGCGCAGACCTCGAGCAGGCCAACCGCGCGCTGCACGATCAGATCACGGAGCGCGAGCGACTGGAACAGGAGGTCCGCCAGAAGCAGAAGATGGAAGCGGTGGGCCGATTGGCAGGCGGCATCGCACATGATTTCAACAACATCCTGACGGCGATCATGGGGTACGTCGAGCTCGTGCGCGACCAGCACGGCCTGGACGCCGACGCCGCTTCTCAGCTCGACGAAGTTCTCGTCGCCACCCGACGCGCACGCGATCTCGTGCGCCAGATCCTGGCCTTCAGCCGGCCACGGCCAGCCAAGCGCGAACTGGTGTCGCTGGGCCCGATCGTCGAGGACGCGCTCAAGCTGTTGCGAGCGACACTGCCTGCTTCGATCGAGCTGATCGCCTCGACCGCGGCCAGTCAGAGCCTGGTCGCGGTTGATGCGACTCAGGTTTACCAGGTCGTGATGAACCTGTGCGCGAATGCCGAGCGTTCGATGCGCGAGAGTGGCGGTCTGCTCGAGGTTCGCCTCGATGAAATCCGAGCCGATCAGATCGCCCTGGCCACCGAAACTCCGCTCGAGGCCGGTGAGTACGTGCGGCTGAGCGTGCGGGACACCGGAAGCGGCATTCCGCGCGAGCACATCGACAAGATCTTCGATCCGTTCTTCACCACCCGGCAGACGGGAGAGGGTACGGGGATGGGACTTGCCGTCGTGCACGGCATCGTCAGCTCGCACGGCGGCGCTCTCGCGGTGCGAAGCGTGCTCGGTGAAGGAACGACGATCGAGGTCTTGTTGCCGGTGGCTCCGCGCGATGCGACGGCTACGCTCAGCACTCTCAGCGAGCAGCCTGCTCCGGCTCACGCCGGAACGGAGAGCGTGCTTCTCGTCGACGACGAGCCGGGGCTCGCCCGGCTGGGCAGACTGATGCTTGAGGGAATGGGCTACCGCGTCACCGCCGTCGACAGCAGCTCCGACGCGCTTCGTCGGCTTCGCAGCGAGCCCGATGGATTCGACCTCGTCGTCACCGATCAGACGATGCCCGGGATGACGGGCGACGAGCTCATCGCGGCCATCCACCGAGTCCGGCCGGATCTTCCGGTGGTCCTGTGCACGGGCTTCAGCCACAAGATCGACCCCGAGCAGACCGAAGCGCTCGGCATCGATGCGTTGCTGACCAAGCCCTACGGACGAGACGATCTCGCCGCGGCCGTGCGCCGAGCCCTCGAAGCGCGCGCCACCCGCGAGGGCGCCGCCAAGAGAGCGGGAATGGACTAGCCCGCCGCGCGCGTCGTTCGGAACGCGCGCATCACCAACAGTCTCGAACAGCATGGCCTCCGAGCGAGCCGATCGCATGCGAACGCGAGCGAATGATCTCGCAACAACCACTCTTCTTTTGTCACTGCGCGAACGGAAAAGTGCCGTAAGCGTACGGCACACAGATCTGCGGAGCTGCGCCCGTCGGGGCGGCAGCGGGCAACATCGGAGCGCCGAGGAAAGCAGCAGTCATCGCGAATCTGTTGGGAGGAGTTGAGAATGAAGCATATGCTCAAGCACTCCTGATCGGGATCATGTTCTTCTCGTTGTCCGTCGCAGCGTTGGCCAGCAGCGGATTCGGCACGCCGCTGATCGAGTTCTATCGGCAGACCGGATCCGGCTTGGCGCTCGCTCTCGGCGAGTTGGAGGCGGTCGGCCCCCAGGGGGGTGAGGACCCACCCATCGACGACCGGCTGCACATCGACATTCCCGGCACGCCGCTTCGCGCCCGGGTCTATCGGGTCGACGAGGCTGCTCGGGATCCGAACGTGACCTGCAGCCCGGATCCGCTCACCAACGTGTGCCAGAACAATCCGGCCGCCGACCCAGACTTCGAGATCCTATGGGACGGCGCTGTACTGACCCAAGACCTCGACGGGGACGGCACGGCCGCGCTCGTACTCCAATGTGATCCCAGCTTGACGCACGACGCGGTGCTCGTGGCTTCTGGCTGCAGCACGTTCGACGTCACGAGCGGCGATCTGATCGAGTTCGAAAACGATGACGAGGAGTGCGGCTGCGAACGCGAAGACGGCGTGCTCGAAATCGAGGGCCCGAGCCTCGTTCTCCGCGTCACCGCAACCGACGCGGCCGGCAACAGCACGACGGTCGAAGCCGTGCCCACCGCTCTGAGCTTCGATAACGACACCGAGTGGGAAGTCGACAATTGATCGGCGCGGCAGCTTGCCGCAGACTGCTCAGCATGGAACGCGGGCCGGGCCTCGATTCGGCCCGGCCCGAGATGTTTCGTATCGCCTCTTCGATCGCTGCAGGCTCGGCGTCCCAAGCGACGCGTCTACTTCAGGTACTCTTTGAGGTGCTTCGCGGCGGCGACGGCGATCTCTCGCATGCTCTCTTCGATCACGTACTCGAACTGCGATACCGTGTAGCCGTTGTGGCACGGCAGGCAGCGCGACATGACGACATCACCATCCTTGTCGATCGAAAACGTGGATACGGTCACGGACTGATTGCAGCTGTTGATCGCTTCCAGAAGCTCCATGCGCTGCACGCTCGGCTGCACACCGAAATAGCTCAGAAACAGTGCTTCCTTGCGATTGGATGACAAACGCAGAACGACGTTGAAGTACGTCTGGTGCTTGGCCATGAGCGTGGTCTCGTCCTTCTGCTGCACGTCGAAGCCGAGCCCCACGAGACCGTCCTTGAAGCTCTCCAACGTCGCCGGCACCACGTTCTTATCGCCTCCGAACAGACCCATTTCTCGTCTCCTTCTCGTGAAGGCACTCCGAAGATGTCGCCGTTAGCAAATTCCCAGATGCTCGATTCGAGACACCCTCGATGTCAGTCTACTTCAGCTCCATGGTGCTGCGAAACCCCTTACCCGCTCATCAATCGAGAGCTGATCCGTCGGGACGTAAGAAGCGATCCTCCCCGTGAACGGCAGGGATGTGTTCCGTGGCCAACGCGACCATGCCGCGCATGGCGCGGCGCACCTCGCGCTTGGCCAGCAGCCACTGCATCATCCCGATGAAACCGCCGGGTTCCTGGTGACCGACGTACTCGACGATCGTGCAGTCCGAGGCCACGGGAACCAGCAGCCAAGCACCCCGATTGAGTGGCAGCTTTTTGAAGCGCTCCGCTAGCTCGCGGAGGGGCGGCTGCGATGCGTCGTAGCGATCGGTCTGTTCTCGCCAGCGGACCTCCCACAGCTTTCCGCCCGAGCGCTCGAACAGCTCTGCGTTCGACCGTGCCTCGGCGACCCACCAGCGACCTATGCCCCACTTGTTGAAGCTCTGCAGCAACGTGCGTCGTACGGCCCGCGGCTCGCCATCGATCAGCCTCGAGACGGCGAGCGGTAAGTAGCCATTGTCTTCGTCGAAGTGCTCCTCGTCGGAGACGGCCTTCCACAGTGGCTCCACCGGAAGTCCGACGACGATCACGCCGGCGAACCGGCTTCCGCGCCGACGCGCGAAAGGCCGACCCGGCGTCGCTGCGGCCTTGGCGTACATCTGTGCCGAAATCCCGTCAGAGAACAGCTCGACGCGCGCGGTCTGGCTGCGGTCGATCTGTGTCAGCGAGGCGAGAATCTCGTCCGCACGCGGGCACTCGGATCGAGCTCCGCTCGCGAAGATAGCGAACGAAAGCATCCCGACGACGAGCAGTCGATGATTCTCTGGCATCGGGCCCAGTCTGACCCCTCTTTCGCGGGCGAGGCAAATCGGAACGGCTCGCGACGATACCCGCTGGAAATTGGCGGCCGATTCGTGTACATGCACAGGGTCGCGGCGCCCGACGCCGGCGATAGAGGGAGGATTCATGACGGAGCAGTCGGTCAGTCCTGCGGGTGAGTCGTTTCCCCTTCCCCGGCTCGAAGATGACGACGCCGAGCTCGCACGGGTGACGGCGCTCGCCGACGCCGCCCGCCAGCGCGGCCAGGAGGTCGTCGTCGTGATGGGTGTCGGCTTCGTCGGCGCGGTGATGGCGGCGATCATCGCTGACACGGTCGATCCCAAGACCGGCAAGCCGTCCAAGTTCGTCATCGGCTGTCAGCGCCCCAGCCCACGCAGCTATTGGAAGATTCCGCTGCTGAATCGGGGCCAATCGCCCGTCAAAGCGGAAGACCCGGCCGTGGATCCGATGATCGAACGCTGTGTGCTGGAGAAGAAGACGCTGATCGCGACCCACAACAGCGATTGCCTCAAGCTGGCAGATTGCGTTGTCGTCGATGTGCAGTGCGATTTTCTCAAGAACGACCTCGGTAACCTGCGCTCCGGCGAGGTCGAGATGAACGCGCTGGAAGCCACGATGCGCACGATCGGAGAGAAGGTCCCGGCACAGTGCCTGGTGATGATCGAAACGACGGTGGCGCCGGGAACGACCGAGTTCGTCGCGTATCCGATCATGAAGAAGGCGTTTCAGGCTCGCGGCATCGACTCGCCGCCACTTCTGGCGCACAGCTTCGAGCGCGTGATGCCGGGCCGCGAGTATGTCGCCTCGATCCGCGACTTCTGGCGCGTCTGCTCGGGCTGCAATGAGCCGGCGCGCGAGCGCGTGGTCCGCTTTCTCAACGAAGTCTTGAACACCGACGAGTTCCCGCTGACCGTCATGGACCGTCCGATCGAATCCGAGACGACCAAGATCGTGGAGAACTCCTTTCGCGCGACGTTGCTCGCCTTCCTCGACGAGTGGAGCCGATTTGCCGAGCGCAACGGCGTCGATCTGATCAAAGTGATCCAGGCGATCAAGGTACGCCCGACGCACAGCAATATCATCTTTCCGGGACCTGGTATCGGGGGCTACTGCCTGCCAAAGGACGGCGGTCTCGGCTGGTGGGCCTACCGGCACATCCTCGGCTTTGAGGACGACATCTTCCGCATCACGACCGCTGCGATCGACATCAACGACACGCGGGCCCTGCACGTGGCCGAGCTGACGCGCGACGCGCTGCGCAACATGGGCCGCTACATCGCCGGTGCGCGGGTGCTGCTGTGCGGCGCGAGCTATCGCCAGGACGTCGGCGATACGCGATACAGCGGCTCGGAGCTGGTCGTGCGGCGGTTGACCGAGATGGGCGCCGAGATGAGTGTTCACGACCCTTACGTCGAGCACTGGTACGAATTCGAAAAGCAGGATGTCTATCCGACCCCCGGCCGCTCGCTGGCGCGGTTTTTCCGCAACCAGGACGAGCTGCCGGGCCTGCGCGTGCGGAAGGACTTCGGCGAGGCGCTTGGCGGGGTCGAGGCGCTGATCCTCGCCGTCCCGCACGAGCCGTACCTCGCGCTCGACCCGGAAGAGGTCGTCTCGTCGGCCGGCGGCCCATTGGCGGTGATCGACTGCTTCGGAATCCTGGGCGACGAGAAGATCCACCGCTACCTCGAGCTCGGCTGCGAGGTGAAGGGACTCGGCCGCGGCCACATCCAGCGGCTCAAAGATGCGGTCCGGCGAGCGAGACGCGCCTGAACGGCTCGATGAACGCCGATGGCGGAGAACGATGTGCGCTGGCGTACGGGCTCACGTCTCGTCTTCGAGAAACTCACACCCCCTGCACGCCCTCGCCGGCTTTTCCCGTGCGATGCGATGGCCCGGCCGCGACGGCTCTTTCGAGAGCAGTCCTCGCTGCGCGAGCCGATCGGAGACGGCCCGAGCGGTGCGCGCGAGATGAACAACGGGTGATGCGGCGATCCGGCTGGCGAAGGGGGCTGCGAAGCCGCCGAGGTGCGCTCGCGCAAAGGCGTCGATACCGCGCCGGGTGGTCTCGGACTGCTCGCTGAGAGAGTTCTCGGTCGCGTAGGCCAGCTTCAGGTACAGATAGCCGACGAAGCCCGCCTCGACGGCAACGTGATCGATCGGGTCCTCGGCACGCGGACGAAAACCGAACGCTTCATAGAACGCGCGAATGTCGGCCAGAATCTGACCAGGATCATGATACGGTCGATGGCCTACCTCGCGTGGGGAAACCGTGCCCCCGGGCCCTAGCACCCTCAAGTAAGCCGGTTCGTCAGCTTTCTCGGCATGCTGCGCGGCTTCGCGAAGCTGTGGGTCCCGCGTCTCTCGCGCCAGCGCGAGAAGCTGCTCTTTCCAGCCGTTGCGGGGTCGCTCGAGCAGTAATCCCATCAGCCTCCACGCCAGAGCCTCGCCGACGAGCGCTCTCGCATCGTTCAACTCGGCCGTCGTCGCGCTCATGATCCCTCCTCGATCGCGATCGGAACCCAGCCGGTGCGCATCTTGCGCGCTCCGACCTCGCCGGCGGCTCCTTGCCAAACCGCAAAGGCAATCTGACCACGTCCGTTCGCCGTGAGCGCCTCCGACAGCGGGCGACGAATCATCACCTGCCAGCCGTCGTCGCTGCGGCGCCCGCTCCCATCCGACCGCTGCGATTCAGCGCGAGTCAGCGACCCAGGACCCTCGGCGAGCAGATCTTCCACGGCCCGCTCGCGCGGCCCTTCCATCACGTTGCCCAGCGCACGAGCCGGAGAGTATCGCGCTCGCATCGCGGCTCGATCCTTGGACCCCGGCTCCAAGCCCGCCGCTTCGAACGGGTAGTGATCGACCGTGGCTCCGGGATGGATCGCCCTGATGTCGTCCGGACGGCCGTCGAGACTCGCCTGCCACGTTGCCCGCCAGAAGCTGATCTCGACCGCTCGGCCTGGTTCTCCCATCTGCGGCGCGGGTACGTCGGCGGAGATCCCGACAGGCAGCTGCACGGCGCACGCGTCGGAGAATCTTCCCGGCGACGGCAGATCATCTCGAGTGTCGTCCTTCCAGTCGAGCTGAAACGCGATCTCGGATCCATCGGTCATGGCGCGCACGCTGACGAGCGAGGTAGAGGCTTCGATCAGCCGCGGTTCGACCATGTCTTGCAGGAGCAACTCCGCGCGGTAGACCGGCGCGTGACGCCACGCGGCGTCTGCCGGACCCTGGGGAAGGTCCGCCGTGCGAGCGACGATCACCTCGCTCGGCGGCGCGCCGGGTGGGCCGCCGCAAGATGCCGCGAACAGCAACAGCAAAGCGACAACACCGCAGCGAATCAAGACCGCGTTCATGGCAACCCCCTCATGGGCAGTTCGTGCGCACAACGCCGTGAGCGACATCGAACCGAGAGCGAATCACGACCGGTTCGGTCATCGGCACGCGAACGATCTCTCGCCCTTTCTCGTCCTGACCGAAGATCAACTCTCCTTTCCTCTTCCAGCGCGGCACGACCTTCTCCGTCGAGCCGAACAACTCGAGCAAGCCCGCCAGATCCTTATCTCGGTGTGCCTTCCGATAGGTGTCGATCGCTTGCTCGACGCCCGGGCCGAACATCTGCTCGAGGTAGCGTCGCGGCGCGTGAATCGGCGGGATGTAGTAGACGTTGGGCTCGAGCCCCCATTGAGGAAACAGCGGGAGCGCGAGCTTGCGAACGTGAACGAGATAATCGATCGGATTGTCTTCGCGCGCCTC
The DNA here is from genome assembly GCA_020350085.1 of Acidobacteriota bacterium. Lineage (GTDB taxonomy): Bacteria > Acidobacteriota > Polarisedimenticolia > J045 > J045. The sequence goes on along the minus strand of CP070706.1, from coordinate 2,685,235 downwards.
GCTCGGCCTCGAGACCCACCCTGCCATGCGGATCTTGCCGATACAATTGACAAAGCACTGCGGCTGGAGCCCTGTTTCGAGCTTGGGAAAGCAGGCGATGCATTTTTCCGAGGTGCCCGTCATCGGATTGAAGAACACTTTCTTGTAGGGGCAGGCTTTGACACATTCCTGATAGCCGCGACAGCGGCCCTGATCCACGAGCACGATGCCGTCCTCGGGCCGCTTGTAGATCGAGCCGCGCGGGCAGGACGCGAGACAGCCCGGATATGTGCAGTGGTTGCAGATTCGCGCCAGGTAGTAAAACCATGCCATGTGCGGCACTTGCAGGTGAGCGCCGTTTTCGATCGCCCCCGCGCAGTCGTCCTCGCCCACGTTCGGGTTGGCGTAATCGATCTCCTCCGGCCTCCAGCCGAGCACGCGCTCACCGGCCTCGGCGGCCTCGAACAACGTGCGGCCCTCGAAACGCCCACCCGACCACCTCTGCGGACCCAGCTTGTCGAGAAGGTTGACGTCCCAACCGAGCGGATAGAAGCCGTACGGCTTGCTCTCCACGTTGTTCCAGAGCATGTACTCCTGGCCCTTGCCCGACGTCCAGGTCGTCTTGCAGGCCAGCGTGCAGGTCTGGCACGCGATGCACTTGTTGATGTCGAACACGGCGGCGAACTGGCGCGCTGGTCTCGACTCGCCGTACCAGTAGGACATCTCACGCCGAATCTGCCAGTTGTACACGCGTGCCATCAGCCTTCTCCTCCCTCACGATCGTCACCGCCGACATAGCCGCCTTCCAGATAGGTCTTCATCTTCTTGTTCTCGTAGCCGGGTCGCAGGCCGAGTGCCGCGGGGCGCCACAGACCCTCGCCATCGAGTCCTCCTGGCTCGGCCTTCGAGATCTTTACGATCGCTTCGCGTGGCGCGCCTGTCGGGCAGTGCACGTCCGGCAGGAACCCCTTGCCGATCGCCTGACCGAACAGCCCCTTTCTGACGAGCGAGTCCGTCATCCACGTCGGCTTCAACCAGCCGCGGGTTGCCGACTGATGCGAGCCGCTGCGGAACATCGCTTGGTAATTCGTGGCGGGGTTTTTCGCCAGACCGTCTTCCCGACTCTTCTGCCCGGTTACCGATCCCGGCGTCGCACCGTACATGTTGAACCACATGCGCGTCACGCCGCGGGGCGTGCCGGGGTAGTATCGAGCCCGGCAAAGGAGGCGCGAAAACTCGTAATCGCGCTTGTTCTTCTGCCAGCCCCGAAAAGGACGGTCCTCGGGATCCGAATCGATCCAGACGTAATCGCCGTCCTCGATGCCGAGCTCGCGGGCATCCGACGGATGGATGTCGACGTAGCCTTCCGCAACGTACGGCGCGCGCCTATCGTGCCGGTAGACGTCTCCGAACGGGCCGAAAAGCATCGCCACCAGGTCTGTATCGATCGGCATCGTGTGCGCGCCGTGCCGGTACTTCGGCGTGTGGAACACGAAGCGGTAGCCATCCTTAGCCAAAGGGTGCTGAGACTTCTTCAGCTCCGCCCACGTCTTGACGACGTTGCGACCCTGGCGCACCTCGCCCGACATGTCCGCTTCATCGACTCCGTACGCACTCGGCCCAGCCGGGCGGAGTGCCTCGTGAGCGGCAGAGACGATGACGTTCGGCTCGTAAAACGTCGAATCGACCGGCTCGCGGTGCACCGGAAGATTCTCTCCAGCCTCGATGAACTCGTCTTCCTCGCGGTAAAATTCCAGGCGGCCTGATTTCGTGTACCACGGGCGCGAGTCGGCCACCTGCTCGTAGCCGACGCTCTTGGGGTAAGTGCGGTTCACCATCAAGGCCGGAATACCCTGCTTCGCCTTCTGCTCGAGCGCTAATGCCTGGTAGCCTTTCGAATTGGACGAGTGATCCAGAATCCGCTGCAAGTAGGCGTCGGTTCGGTCCGCCGTGACCAGCTTCCACGCATCGGCAAACCGCTCGTCCCCGACTTGCTCGGCCAGCTTCTTGCCCACGAGTGCGAGCACCTCGATATCGCCGATGGTGTCGAACATGCGCTCCAAAGGTGTGCGGGGAAACATCGTCAGGAACGGGTTGGTTACCGAGCAGCACATGTCGGGATGCTTCAGCTCGGACCACGAGTCGACGGCAAAGACCACGTCGGCCCACTCACACGAGGTGGACCACCACCACTCCTGCACGGCGATCATCTCGATCCTCGGCAGCACGTTGACGACGGTGTTGTAGTGCCACTTGACGTTGCCGAGGATCGAGTTGGCGTTCGCAAACCAGAGCGATTTGGTCGGTGCGGGCATGTGTCCTTGGCCCGTCAGCAGCCTGTTGCCGACGCGCAGCGGATGATCTTCGTGGTTGTAGTAGTGCGCCGATTCCGGTTTCCAGTACTGCCTGACCCGGGCTGGCTCGGACGGATCGAGCTGGAGCTGGAACGGATCTTCGTTGATGTACTGCGGCACGCCGTTGAACAACGCCACTCTGTAGTTGCCGGCGTACGAGCCGACGTTGCCGCTGATTCTGCCGACGTTGCCCGTCAGCGCGGCGAGTAGGAAGATGTCGCGATCCTTGTTGTCGTTGTTGAAGAATTGGTTCGGTCCCATGCCGACCGCGAACAGCGTTTGGCCCGGATGTTTCGCCAGCTCCTTGGCCAGCGACTCGAGCGCCGAGGCGGGAGCCCAGGTGATCTCCTCCACGGTTTGAGGATCGAAGTGCGCGGCGTAGTCCTTGACGAGATCGAACACCGGCCGGCAGGTTACCGATTGGCCGTCGTGCAGCTGAACAACTATGGATCCCTCGAGCAGTGGGGTGCCGATCTTGGACTGCTTGCCGACCTCGTCCCGCGTCAGCCGTATGGGCGCCTTCGTCTGTGTGTCCCACCAGACGTAGTCGCCCCACTCGTTGCGCAACGCCTCTGGGATGAGCTGCTCGCGGTGAGCTCCGGGGGGCGTCGTCTTGTCTGATGGCTTGACGACGCGCGTCTGATTGCTCAGCGCTGCAGGGCCGTCGCCGAACACGTCTTCGGCACGCAGGTACTTGAGCGTGTCCATGCGCACCAGAATCGGCAGATCGGTCCACCTCCGGACGTAATCCGCGTCGTAGAGCTTGTCACGCAGGATGACGTGGCACAGGCCCAGCGCGAGCGCCGGCGTCGTTCCGGGGCGCACGACGATCGCGTCGTCGGCCTTGGTCGAAGTCGAGGAGTATTCGCAGGCGATGACGACGATGCGGGTCCCTTTCAGCCGCGCCTCCGTCAGCCAGTGGGCGTCGGGCATCTTCGTCGTGACCCAGTTCATGCCCCACACCACGACCGTCTTGGCCAGCTCGACGGCGTTGAGATCGAAATCGACGGTTTGCTGACCTGTGACCATCGGATGGCCCGGCGGCAGGTCGGTGTGCCAGGAGTAGTTGTCGAACCCGCGTGCACCTCTCGCTTCGTCCGGGCCGACGCCACGAATGTGAGCGTCCAGCAGCGCCATCGAGTTCGCCATGCGGTACAGGCCGAAGACCCGGGTCATGCCCAGAAGCGGCATGCCGCCGCGGAACTTCATCGCCTGCACGCCGGCGCCGCCCATCGCCTCGATCGTCTCCTCCTCG
>CP070706.1:2670871-2681547 GCA_020350085.1 Acidobacteriota bacterium | reverse complement strand
GCCCGGTCAACATCGACATTCCCGGTTTCGTGAGTCTGATTGCGGAGGGACAGTTCGAGGCCGCTGCAGCCAAGCTCAAGGAGCAGACGGCCCTGCCGGCCGTCTGCGGCCGCGTCTGCCCGCAGGAAACCCAGTGCGAGGCCGAGTGCGTGCTCGGCAAGAAGTTCGATCCGGTCGCGATCGGACGCCTCGAGCGATTCGTTGCCGACTACGTCAGGGTGCGCGGCTCCGAGCCCAACCCGCAGATCGCGCCTCCGACCGGCAAGAAGGTCGCCATCATCGGCAGCGGGCCCGCAGGCATCACCGTGGCCGGCGATCTGGCCCGACTCGGCCACAAGGTGGTCATGTTCGAGGCGCTGCATCTGCCAGGTGGCGTGCTGATGTACGGGATCCCCGAGTTTCGCCTTCCAAAGGAGATCGTCCAGTACGAGATCGACGTGCTGCGCCGGATTGGCGTCGAGATCCTCACCGACTATGTGATCGGCAAGACGGAAACCGTCGCCGACCTGCTCGAGGAAGAAGGCTTCGACGCCGTGTTTGTCGGCGCGGGAGCAGGTCTACCGATGTTTCTCGGCGTGCCTGGTGAAAACGCCGTCGGTGTCTACTCGGCCAACGAGTTCCTCACGCGCGTGAATCTGATGAAGGCTTACGACTTTCCCCGCCACTCGACATCGCCGATACGGGCGCAACACGTCATCACCGTCGGTGGCGGGAACGTGGCAATGGACTCCGCGCGTTGCGCGCTGCGGATGGGGGCCAAGTCCACCATCGTCTACCGACGGGCCCGTGAGCAGATGCCGGCGCGTGCCGAGGAAGTCCACCACGCCGAGGAAGAAGGCGTGGAGATGCATCTGCTGACCAACCCGGTGCGCATTCTCGCCGATGACGCTAATCGCGTCATCGGCATGGAATGCATCCAGATGGAGCTCGGCGAGCCCGACGATTCCGGCCGCCGCAGGCCGATCCCGATCGAAGGCAGCGAGTTCGTCATCAAGGCAGACACGGTCGTCGTCTCGATCGGCAACAAGCCGAACCCTTTGATTCCGCAGACCTCGCCCGAGATCACCACGACCCGTTGGGGGACGATCGAGGTCGACGAAGAAACGATGGCCACGTCGATCCCCGGCGTGTTCGCCGGCGGCGATGTGGTTTCTGGTGCGGCCACGGTGATCAGCGCCATGGGCCAGGCCAAGCTGGCCGCCCACTCGATGCACGAATACTTGACGACATCGTAGCGACAGGGCTTGCCCTGTCAGACTGGCGCGCAGCGCTAGAAACATCCGGCTCTGCGCGCCGGTCGGGCAACGCAGGCGTTGTCGTTACATTATTGGCCTACGACGCGGACCGCCGTGTCTCCCGGCTTCCACACGATTTGCTCCGAGTCCGGCATGTGCGAGTCGCAGCCCCAAGAAGCGAGGATCTCCCCCGCGGCATCGCGGACGTTCGCGGGAGCACTGACCTCGAAACGAGCCTTCGGGCTGTAGCGTGCGACGCGGCGCAGCTCTCGCAGCAAACGACGTGCCTCGGCTCGAGGACGGAGCCGGTAGCCTTCTCCGCACAGGGTGCAGGGCTCCGTAACACGGTGGGCCAGCGGGGCGCGACGCTGCTGGCGGGTGATCTGGGCCAGGAAGAACTCCGTTAGCGGCAGCGTGTGAGTCTTGGCACGGTCGTCAGCAAGTGCCCGACGCAGCGAGCGCTCGATGGCACCACGGTTCGATGGGTTGCTCAGATCGATGAAGTCGACGACGATCAGCCCGCCGAGCTCACGCATCCGCAGCTGGCGCGCGATTTCCGTCACGGCGGCCAGATTCGTTCGAAGCGCCGTCTGCTCCAGGTCCGCAGCGCCGATATCCTGCGCCGAATTGACGTCGATGGATACGAGAGCCTCGGTCTGCTCGATGACCAGCCGTCCACCGCCACGAAGCCGCACCTCGCGGCCGAGAGCCTCGTCGAGCGCGGTGTCGAGCCGAAACGCCTCGACGGCGGGAAGCGGACCTCCGTAACGTGTGAGTGCCGGCACGACACCGTCGATCGATCGTGGCAGCGCCGCGCTGAGCGCCGTGAACGCCGGCTCGTCGTCCGTGACGATCTCTGTGACGCCAGAGGCCAGATGATCGCGGACGAACCCCAGAACCGGCCCGGGTTCTTCCTCGAGCACTGCCGGCGCGCGAAGCTCGCTGGCCCGCTTCTCGATCGCGCGCCAGCGCGCGAGCAGCTCGACGTATTCGTCGGCCAGCCGATCTGAGGTGGCACCCGCCGCCGCGGTGCGAGCGATGATTCCGTACTGGCGCGGCTCGAGCCGCTCCAGGATCTCTCGTAAGCGCTCCCGCTCGCCGTCGTCCGCGATCCGCCGGCTCACTCCTCGATGCTCCGAAAACGGCATGAGCACCAGAGCCCAACCGGGCAGAGTGATCTCCATCGACGCTCGGGGCCCCTTGCCACGCTCCGGCTCTCGGACGATCTGAACGACGACCTCGTCTCCGGGTTTGTACGGGCGCGCGTTGTTCGAGTCCGAGGGCAGCGCGCGCACCATCGTGAACGCGTCGCGTTCGATGCCGATGTCGACGAAGTGTGCGGAAACGCCCGGAACGGTGCGTGTGACGGTTCCCTTGACGATCCGGCCGAGAAATCGCGGGCTGTCTGCAGGACGCAAGATCAGCTCGACCGGGCGGTTGCGCTCGATGAGCGCGATCCAGATCTCGCCCAGATCGCGCGTGATCACGATCGTGCGAGCCGCTCGGCCCGCAGCCGCTGGCCCCCCGGCTGCCGATGACGCCGCTTCCGGCTCCGCGTTGGCGTTTGGTACGTCCGGCACGCGCTGAACCTCTCAGGCTGTGTGTGCGAGACGGCCGGCGAGCAGCGGCGAGACGAAGCGCCCTGCGATCTCGGCAAAAAGCCCGACGCGTTCGATTTCCGAGTCGCGGCCCCGCTCTCCGACGAGTACGTCCAGCAGTTCGGAAGGCCGCGGCGCTCCTTCAGCCCCCATCACCAGCGTGAACTCCAACGCTCCCTCGGCGTTCACGACGAGCCTCTCGACGTGCGGGCGAATGTCAATGGTCTTGATCTTGTTCTTGCGCACGCGATCGACCTCGACCCGTTCCCGTGCCAGAAACGCCGCTACGGCCTGCTCGAGCGCGCCCGCCCCCACCTGCTCCAGCTTCGCCTCGTAGCGCGCTCTCGTGATCGCTTCCTGCAGTGCCGGCGTCGGGCGGCGTATCGGCACGATCGCCGTGACTTCCAGCCCCTCGGGCAGCTTGCCGTTGATTCTCGTCGCAAAGCGCTCGGTGTCGAGCCGCTCGTGGGTCTCGAAATCGACGAACTCGCAACGAGAGGCGATGCCGAGCGCAAGCGCCGGTGAGAGCGATAGCTTCGGTCGCGGCTTGAAACCGGCGCTGTAAACGACCTGGATCCCGGCGCGCCTGAGCGACTGACTCAACGCCCGCACCAGGTCGAGGTGGCCCAGAAAGCGGCTTCGTCGCTGCTTCACGAACTGGGCCCTATAGCGGTAGGTCGGTGGCACCGCGGTCGTGCCCGGAGGGTGCTGGGCGTCGGGCACGGTATCACGCCCCGTTTGCTGCGACGGCGTAGCGAGTGAAGCTTGTGGCACAGGGTGCGGGGATCCAGCCGGTACGAAATCTTCCCACTTGTGCGCGGCAACGATACCTCTAACACACTCGCCGGCGAACGGCGCGCACCCCGTGCAGCTCTCCGCGCCGCAGGCGATCACGGTCCTGCCGCTGAGGGCGTTGTGATACTCCCGCTCGAGCCACTTGCGGCTCACGAGCGGATCGACCCCTTCCCACGGCAAGCTGGTGCCGATCGGAATCGGTCTCGTGGCCCAAGCCTCGGCATCGATCCCCCGCGCCTCGAACGCCGCTCGCCATGCCTTGATATCGAGGTGTTCCGTCCAGCCATCGAGCACCGCGCCGCGGCGGTACGCGTCGATGATCGCCGGTGCCAAGCTGCGGTCGGCGCGTGACAGCACTCCCTCGAGCCACGAGCCGCTCTGGTCATGATGGCGAAACTGCACGCTTCTCGGCAGCCGGCTGCGGATCCACTGTTGCTTGGCGGAAAAGTCCGATTCGGGCTGCATGCCGAACCACTGAAACGGCGTGAACGGCTTCGGTACGAACGTCGAAGCGGACAGCGTGACGCGCACGCGCCGACCACCGATCTCACGTCCTTGACGGGCTATCTTGCTGGTCAGCTCGACGATCGCGTCGATGTCCTGGTCGGTTTCCGTCGGCAATCCGATCATGAAGTATAGCTTCATCAGCTGCCATCCGGCGCCAAACGCGAGCCGGGTGGCCTCCAGAATCTGCTCCTCGTTCAGATTCTTGTTGATCACGTCGCGCAAGCGTTGCGATCCAGCCTCGGGGGCGATCGTAAAGCCCGACTTGCGGACCCGCTTGACCTGCTCGGCGAGCGTCTCCGTGATCGTCGTCGCGTGCATCGAGCTAAGGCTGACGGAAATTCGGCGCGGATCCATCTCGTCCATCAGCGCCGTCAGCAAGGGCTCGATCGCACCGTACTCGCCCGTGTTGAGTGACGAGAGCGAGAACTCGTCATAGCCCGTCGCATCGAGTGAGCGTTTGACGCCGTGGAATACGTGGGACGGCTCTCGTTCCCGCGTGGGGCGATAGACATAGCCTGCCTGACAGAAGCGGCAGCCGACCGGGCAACCGCGCATCAGCTCGAACGAGACGCGGTCGTGAACGATTTCGGCGTGCGGCACGATGATCTGCTCGGGAAACGGATAGCGGTCGAGATCGTAGACGACGGCACGCTTGACAGGATGCGGGAGGCCCTCGCGCGGCTGGGGAATCAACATGCCGAGCTCGGGCTCGGGTTCGACGTCGTAGAGCGCCGGAGCGTACCACCCGCCGATGCTGCACGCGACCTGTCGAATGACCTCGCCCCGCGTCGCGCCGTCGCGCTTCAGCTGCGCGTACAACCGGACCATCTCCGGGAGTGCTTGCTCGGCATCGCCTACGAGCACCAGGTCGAAGAACGGCGCGAACGGCTCGGGGTTGAAAATGACGGGCCCCCCGGCCAGCACCAGCGGATCGTCCTCGCCACGCTCTTCGCTGGTCAGCGCGATACCCCCTTGCTCGAGCATCGCCAGCACGTTGGTGATTGTCAGCTCGTATTGCATCGAGAAGCCGACAAGATCGAACTCGGCCAGTGGCCGGCGCGATTCCAGACTGACCAGTGGGAGCTCGTGCTTACGCAAGAGCGCCAACATGTCGGACCAGGGCATGAACGCTCGTTCGGCGGCGACGCCGTCGAGCGCGTTGAGCATCGCGTAGAGGATCCGGTAGCCGAGATGCGACATGCCGATCTCGTAGATGTCCGGGAATGCGAGGACGATCGACGTCTCGACCGCCGTGGGGTCCTTATGGATCGCGTTCCACTCGCCCCCGATGTAGCGGGTCGGCTTTTCGACGCGGGTCAGCAGGCGATCGAGCGCGCGGCTGCGCGCGGGCTCTCGCCACGAGATTGTGCGGTGTCCGTGCTCGAGTCGACTGCGGTTCACCAAACCCCTCCGAAGAACTAGACCGCCCCCGGGAACGGAAAACGCCAAGACTATCCATCATTTTGGCATGGCTCAAGCCGCCGCCGCTGCGGGGAGCGCCAGGAGACCGCGCCCGGGCCGGGTGGGCCCGGCGCGAACCCGTGGGGCGCTTGACAGCGGCGGTGTGCTCCTTTCATCTTGCCCTCTGCCTTCGCAGTTACCAGAGAGAAAACCATGCGCAAGCCAGTCGTCTTGGTTACGGGCGCCGCCGGTGAGATCGGTCACGCTCTGATCTACCAACTCGCGAGCGAAGACCAGAGTGCGATCGTCACCGTCGACTTGAAGCCGCTCGACAAACAGCTCGAACGTCGCGTCATGCGCGCCTTCACGGGCTCGATTCTCGACAAGAGCCTGCTCGAGAACATCCTCGCCGAGTTCGCGGTCGATCAGGTGTTCCACCTCGCAGCTCTGCTCTCGACGCGTGCCGAATTCACGCCGGTCACCGCCCATCAGGTCAACGTAGAAGGCACGCTGAACCTGCTGGAGTTCGCACAGGCCCAGGGTCGCAGCCACGGCCGTCAAGTGCTGTTCTTCTATCCCAGCTCGATCGCCGCGTACGGCGTCGATCCGGATGCGGACGACGGGACACCGATCCGCGAGAACGAGGCGACGCGACCGATCACCATGTACGGCTGCAACAAGCTCTACTGTGAGCATCTCGGCCGTTATTACGCCCGCTTTTACAAACAGCTCGACGCCGAGCAGCCGTCCGGAAGGGTCGATTTTCGCGCGATTCGCTTTCCAGGATTGATAAGTGCTTTCACCGTCCCCTCGGGCGGCACGAGCGACTACGCGTCCGAGATGATCCACGCCGCGTCGCAGAGCGAGCCCTACTCGTGCTTCGTCCGGCCCGACACGCGCATCCCGTTCATGGCTATGCCGGATGCCGTCGCGGCCATCTTGGAATTGGCGCGAGCGCCACACGAGAATCTCAGTCAGCTCGTTTACAACATCAGCGCGTTCAATCCCAGTGCCCAAGCGATTCGTCAATTGGTCCTGCACGCGTTCCCGGGAGCCGAGATTTCGTTCAAGCCCGATCACAAACGCCAGGCGATTGTCGATTCTTGGCCACAGGCCGTCGACGACAGCGCCGCTCGCGCAGACTGGGGGCTGAATCCGAAATACGATCTCTCCCGCGCATTCAACGACTACTTGATCCCCCACATCTCGAAGCGCTACGAAAGCGGTTGATCGCACGATGCGGCCGTGCCTCAGTGGCACGTCCGAGGAACTCGTCGTCGATGGGTCGCCGCTCGCGCTAAACCCGGATCTTGATGAAGCCCTCTGTCGAGCTGTTGCTGCCGACGCGCAGCGGCCGCCAGGACGAGGTTTCATGAACGAACCGGGGTTATGATGTCGCGCATGAACGCTCTGCCACCTGAATTCCGCCTGACGTCCTGCTCGAAGACCGGTGGGTGAGCGGGCAAGCTCGGGCCAGGGGACCTGGCTCAGCTGCTTGCTCCGATCGCCGGCGTGCTGCCGCAGGATGAACGCGTGATCGTCGGGCCGGGAACGGCCGACGACGCGGGCGTGTTCCTGTTCGATGAGCGGGCGCTCGTGGCCACCGTCGACATCATCACGCCGCTTTGTGACGATCCGCTTCTGTTCGGACGCATCGCTGCCACCAACTCGCTCTCCGACGTCTACGCGATGGGAGCCAAGCCGCTGTTCGCGCTCAACGTCTGTTGCTTTCCGGAAGGCTCGGCACCGAGCGAGGTACTGACCGAGATCTTGCGGGGTGCCGCCGAAGCGCTCGCGGACGCCGGTGCCGCGCTTCTCGGCGGGCACTCGATCAAGGACAAAGAGCTCAAATTCGGCCTGGCGGTCATCGGCGAGGCCGACCCGTCACGACTGCTCGTCAATGCGGCCGCTCGCGCCGGAGAGCGCCTGATTCTGACCAAGCCGCTCGGCACGGGCGTGCTGATCAATGCCTACCGCGCGGGCCGGCTGGACGAGACCCGCCTGCGCCCGGCGCTCGACGAGATGACGCGCCTGAACGACGTTGCCGCCAGGTTGGCGCTCCACCATGGGTGCCGCGCCGCAACAGACGTCACCGGCTTCGGCATCGCCGGCCACTCGCTCGAAATCGCCCGGGCTTCGCGGGTGAGGCTACGGATCGCCTTCGACGAGCTGCGCGTCTATGAGCCTTTCTTTGCGATGGTCGAGGCGGGCGTGTCGACGGCCGGAACGCGCGAAAACCGTCGTTTCGCGCTCGAGGCGATCGACGATCTGAAGGGCCTCGACGACCCGCAGTGGAAGCTGTTGTTTGACCCCCAGACCTCGGGCGGTCTGCTGATTGCCGTGCCTGACGCGCGCGCATCCGCGTTGCTCGACGAGCTGCTCCAATCTGGCCACCAAGCGTCGCTCATCGGCGAGGTTCTCGAGGGCCCGGCACGGATCGAAATCGTCTGACACGTCTGACGAATTGCCCGTGACTCATAGTGTAACGACAAGGCTTCCCTTGTCGGGCCGGTGCGCAGCGCCGGATATGGCTGGCGCTCAGCGCCAGTCCGACAGGGCAAGCCCCGTCGCTACCGAGTTACTCGTGGGCGGCGATCGCGAGCCCGATGCGTCCGGCGACGGCGGCGTTGTTCTCGAGCAAGGCGACGTTGGCGTCCAGTGCTCGGCCTGCCGTCAGTTGCGCGAGCCGCGAGAGAAGAAAAGGCGTTAGTGCTGCCGCGCGAACATTCGCGCGCGCGGCGTCTTCGAGGGCTCGTTCAATCGCCGGCTCGATCTCGTCGCGCCGAATCTCGTGCTGCCTCGGAATCGGCACCGCGACGATGACGCCGCCGCGAAGATCCTGCCGGCGTCGAGCGGCGAAGATCTCAGCCACGTCCTGTGCCGTCTCGCAGCGATCATCGACAGCAAGCCCGCTCGAGCGCGAGTAGAACGCCGGAAACTCATCGGTGCCAAAACCGACGACCGTCACTCCCAGTGACTCGAGCCGCTCGATCGTCGCGGGCAAGTCCAGAATCGCCTTGGCACCGGAGCAGACGACGACGATCGGCTCGTGGGCGAGCGTTTCGAGGTCGGCGCTGACGTCTCCGAGCGGCCCGGTGAGGCCCGAGCGGTGCACACCGCCGATCCCTCCGGTGACCATGACCGGGATGCCGGCCCGCGCCGCGAGATGCGCGGTCGCGGCCACGGTCGTACCGCCGTCTGCAGCGCGGGCGAGCACGACCGGCAGATTGCGGATCCCGACCTTGGCAACACCGCGCCGCCGGCCGAGGCGACGGATCTGTGAAGGGCTGAGACCGACGACCGGAGCACCGTCGATGACGCCGATGCTACGGGGGTGGGCACCCTGCTCGCGCACGATCCGCTCCATGCTGAGCGCCGTGCGCACGCCGAGGGGGTACGGCAATCCGTGCGCCGTCAGCGACGATTCGAGGGCGACGCGCGCAGCGAGATGACTCATGCTTTCGACGGGGGCGCGACCGACGGCTCAGACGTTGACGAGCCGCTGCGAGCGCACCGAGCTGACGAGTCCGAACGCGAGAAACGTCGCCAACACCGACGAGCCTCCGTAAGACAGAACCGGCAGCGGCACGCCGATCGTCGGCAGCACTCCCGTGACCATGCCGGCGTTGATGAACACCTGCCCAGCCCACAGACTAGCGACACCGACGCACAAGAAGGTGCCGAGATGGTCTTGTGACATGCTCGCCGCGATCAGCGTGCGCCACAGCAGCGATAGATACACTCCCAGTACGACGAGCACCCCCGCGAAGCCGGTTTCCTCGGCAATGACCGCCAACACGAAGTCGGTCTCACGTGCTGGCAAGAAATCGAGCCTCGACTGGCTGCCGCGGAACAGGCCCTTGCCGAAGGCGCCACCCGATCCGACCGCGATGCGAGATTGCAGCACCTGATAGCCCGTGCCCGCCGGATCGCGCTCTGGATCGAGAACCGTCAGGATCCTTTCCTTCTGGTACGGCTTGAGCGCGACGAACCAAGCCACGGGAGCCGCGAGAGCCGCGATCACCGCGAGCGTCACCATGACACGCGCGCGGATGCCGGCGAGCCAGGCCGCCGCGAGAAACAGCGGGATGAAGGTCAGCGCGGTGCCCAAATCAGGCTGCAGCGCGACGAGCAGCGTCGGAATTCCGATCAACAGGCCGAGCTTGATCAACCGCGGAAAGTCGAGCTTTCCCGTCGCCGAGCCGAGAAACGCGGCCACCGCCAAGCAGACGATGGCCTTCATCGGCTCGGACGGCTGCAACCGCAGCGGACCCAGCTCGAACCAAGAGCGCGCGCCGCCGATCGGGCGCGCGACGAGCAACAGCAAGATCAACAGCACGAGCCCCGCACTGTAGAGCAACAGCCAGACATCGGCCCAGTCGCGATAGCCGATCCGCTGCACGACGAGAAACACGGCCACGCCGAGCGCGAGGTAGAGCAGCTGCTTGGCTGCCGGCGCACCGGCCACCGAGTCGGCGCGCGCACTCGTCGCCGAGGCGACGGCGACGACCCCGATCAGCCCGAGCACGACGAGGTGCGCCAGGGTCGTCAGGTCCATCGTCTCGTCGGTCAGCCACCGCATGGGGCCACTCCCGTCCGCCTTTTCACCGAGGCGCGTCGTGTCGGCGAGTCAGCGCCGTGCGGGCAGCCTCGACGCGCAGCGGTTCTCTCGGCTCGACGCCCCGTCTCTTGAGGTAGCGCTCCATCACCTCGCCCACCAAGGGTGCCGCGGCCTCGCCGCCGTGGCCGCCGTGTTCGACGATCACCGCCCACGCGAGCTGCGGTCTCGGCACCGGCCCGAAGCCGACGAACCACGAGTGATCGCCAGGATCCGTCTCGGCATCGAGCGCAACGACCTGGGCCGTGCCGGTCTTGCCCGCCAGCATGTGACCCGCCACGCGAGCGCGCCGCGCCGTGCCACGATCCGAGTTGACGACATCGACCATCGCTTGCGTGATCCGCGCCAACGTCGTGGGCGAGAGACCGATCGGCTCCGACGAGACGACCGTTCCCGCATCGAGGTGCGGCGTGACGAGCTCACCACCGTTGGCGATCGCCGCGGCCAGCGTCGCCATCTGGATCGGCGTGACCATCAACGGCCCCTGGCCGATCGACACGGAGATGGTCTCGCCCGGATACC
>CP070706.1:2659905-2670771 GCA_020350085.1 Acidobacteriota bacterium | reverse complement strand
GTGGCGGTTGCCGCGGTGTCGGCGCTTTCGGGTCTCGCGGTGAGGCGTCGTCTCGACCGCTTGGATCTGGTCGCGGTCATCAAGTCGCGTGAGTGAGGGAGCACGAGATCATGAAGTGGAAAGACAAGCGCAAGCTGACGTGGATCGTGGGCGGAGCCTTGCTCGTTCTGCTGCTGGCCTGGGCCTTCTGGCCGCGCCCGGAGCCAGCCGACATCGCGACCGTGGGGCGAGCGCCGTTGCGGGTGACGCTCGACGAAGAAGGCGAGACGCGCGTGCGCGATCGTTTCGTCGTCTCGGCACCGCTTGCGGGCCGGGTGTTGCGGATCGAGCTCGAACCGGGCGATCCGGTCGAGGCGGACAAGACCGTGCTCGCGATCTTTCAACCGCAGACGCCGACGTTGCTCGATGCGCGCAGCCGCGCTGAGGCCGAGGCTGGTGTCCGAGCCGCGCGAGCGAGTCTCGAACGCGCGCGGGCGGATCGGGACCGTGCTGCCGCCGAGCTCGAGTTTGCCGAGTCCGAGGTCGAGCGTTTCCGGCGCCTGGCCGAAGAGAAGATCGTTTCGGATGAGCAGCTCGAGTCGGCGGAGCTCGAGGCGCGCAGCCGAGCGGAAGCTCTCGAGGCCGCGGAATTCTCCGCGCAGGCCGCCCGCCATCAGCTCGAAGTGGCCCGCGCGCGGCTGCTCGAGGGCTCCGCGTCGAGCGCCAATCCGGGTCAGGGAGTGGTGGGAGGACCGATCTCTCTCCGATCGCCGATCGACGGCGTGGTCCTGCGCCGCTTGCGAGAGAGCGAGGCGGTCGTCGCGGCGGGAGAGCCGCTGATCGAAGTGGGAAAACCGGAGGAGATCGAGATCGTCGCCGATTATCTGTCGGCGGATGCGGTCAAGATCCGGCCGGGGGACCGTGTGCTGATCGAGGAGTGGGGCGGGGAGAGATCGCTCGAAGGACGCGTACGGCGCGTCGAGCCGTCAGGCTTCATGAAGATCTCGGCTCTCGGGGTCGAGGAGCAGAGGGTGAACGTCGTGATCGATTTCGTCGATCCGCCGGAATCCCGCCCGGGGCTCGCCGATGGTTTTCGGGTGGAGCTGCGCATCGTGCTGTGGGAGGGGGACGACGTACTGCAGGTCCCGACCGGCAGCCTCTTTCGTGACGCCGACGAGTGGGCCGTGTTCGCCGTCGAAAACGGCAAAGCGCGCCTGCGCCGGGTCGAGATCGGCCGCCAAGGCGGTCTCGTCGCCGAGGTCATCAGCGGCCTCGAGGAGGGCGACCAGGTCATCCTCCACCCCGGCGACAGCATCGTCGACGGCCTCCGCGTTACGCCGCGCCCCAACTGAGCCGCCTGTAGCGACAGGGCTTGCCCTGTCAGACTCGCGCGCAGCGCGAGATATTCCCGGTGCTGCGCACCGGTCTGACAACGCAAGCGTTGTCGCTACGGGGGAGTTGATGCTGCAGATGCGCAACGATTTCGGTGACAGCCGGTCCGCGGTCGGCTGCGGCGTCGGAGACGCTCGATCGTCGGCCGAAGCGGGCGTTCGGAGGGGCTTTCCGTCTACGGTAAGAATGCACCGACGGAAAGGGGCATCCTCATGGACGCGCGCACTGCTGTCCACCTTGCAGCACTGGGGCTGTTCTTTCTTGCAGCGGCGGTCCCACCCAACTCCGCTTGTCTCTACGTCCCCGCACCGCCTGATCTCGACGCGGTGCAGGCAGCGCTCGATACGAAACAATCGACCGATTTCGAAGACCGGCTGCAGGCCGCGCTCGTCCTGACAGAGCAGCTCGAATACGCCAGATTCCTTCTCGCGTGGGGCCGCCTGAGCGCCCATCAACTGGCGATGCTCGTGGCTGACGTGCATCGGTGATTTCTGGAGGAGAATCACTCGCGGGTGCGCAGCCAACTCTTTGCACTGCTTACCCGGGTCGGTGATGAAATCGATCGACGGGAACTGGCGAGCTACCTCGAACACCCCGATCCGACACTTCGCCTTCGTGCCGTGCAGACTCTAGAAGACGAGCTCACACCCGAGCTCGAGGAACGATCTACAGACCTCGTCGCAAACGAACCGTACTGGTGGGCCAGTGCGGCGATTCTGGCTCGTCTTGCTGACAGGAAAGACGAGGACTCACTCGAGGTCCTCCATGAGGCGCTCGACGATCCCGTGCGCGACGTGCGGACGGCTGCGGCGACGGCGTTGATCGAGCGTCGGGACCGCCGCAGTCTCGAGCCTCTGCTCGCGTATCTCGACGAGCACGAGCCGCTCGCCGATGATCATCCGGCGCTCGTCCTGGCACAGTGGATGGGCCGAGAAGCGGTTCCGATTCTCGAGCGCGAGCTCAGCTCGTCGTCGGCTCAGGTGAGGAAGCTGACGCTTCACGGGTTGGGAGTGATCGGAACGACCGAAGCGGTCTCGATGATTGCGTCATCGGTCGCTGATCCGGACGAGTCGGTCGCCGAATTTGCGTTGCGCGTTCTCTTCGCTATGGGTGACGAGAGAGCGATCGGCGCCGCGCTCGGCGCACTGGCTGAAGACAGCGAAGAGGCCATGGATTGGCTCTCCGAGGTGGCCGAGGCCGACGAGGCAGCGCTCTCTTCCGGTATCGACATCAACGGCATCTGCTGGAGACGCGTGGACGCCGGTGTCGGCAAGCTCTTCGATCTGTGCCGTCGTCTCGACGAAGAACATCCCGGAGCGGTGTGGGAGATCGACGTCACGGAGGATGACTTGTCGCTGCACGTGTCCCCTGGCTGGTCCGATCCTCACAGTCCGAGCTGCAGGCGCGTTCAACCGCTCGATGCCCGTGACGTTCAGACCACTATCGGTTTGCAGAAGGAAGAGGCCCCCGCCATGGCAACGGGCGAGCGCGTGCGGATCGTGAGTGGCGCACTGATCGATGGTGCTACTTGGTTCGAGGTCAAGAAAGTGGCCTCTCCCTATGCCACGAGCTGGGTCCGGGAAGACGAGCTCGCGTCCTGTCTCGACGCTGACGGCCAGCCGATCCCAACGACCGCCACGGACTGATCGCGTTTTCTCCGACAGCGCATCGGCGTACTTTCTTCCTATGGCAGGGAGGAACGATGCTCCGGATCAGGCTGCTTAACGCGCGACCGCTTCTCATCGTGCTTCTCGCTTTCAGCGCGATATCCGTTGCCCTGGGCCAGGCGCGTCGCGTCATCGCGGCTCCGACCGGGCTCGGCGGCAGCGCTCCGTCCGCTGTCGTGAGTGACGCCGGTTACCTGGCGCTCGCCTACTTCGACGAGTTTCGGCTACAGATGGTCGACCTTGGGCTGCACCCGCTCGGCGAGCCGATCGTCATCGAAGGACCGCGCCCTTTCGCGAAGATCCGGCACAATGAGCTTCTCGCCGTCGAGGAAGGGTTCTTGCTGGTCAGCGAGGACCAAGTATACGCGGTCCTCGCCCGACCGCTCGATCATTCCGGCAGACCGACAGGGCTGGTTGAGGACCTCGAGGCGCATAGCCCGTTCGGCGCGCGCGCGGCTCACCATCGCTCCGGCTCGACAGTCGTCACGTACGGGTCGATCTTCCCCAATCCTTTCGCGTGGGTACGGCCTGTTACCGATGACGGGGTGCCGAGAGATGTCTGGCGGCGGATCGCTCCGAAGCGCATTTCTGGGCTCGCGAATCTGCTGATTGGCGACGTGTTGCAGGTGCCCGTCGCGCCCATCGGGCAGGCGTTCTTTTCGGCGTGGATCGATCAGAGCAGCGGACTCTACGTGCGCGACATCGACCGCAACGGCGTACCGTTCGGCGCGAGTGTGCAGGTCGTACCCGTTGACGAATGCCCTCACCATGTCGCCGTCGCATCGCTCGGGCTCGAGGAGCTGATCGTCTTCAGCTCGGGTTGTGGCGCGCGCTCGTTGTCGCTCACGAAGCGGTTTGCAGAGCAAGAGCAGGTCGCTGACCCGACGCCTCTCGACCTGCTGGCGCCCGCCGACCGCTTTCCGGATGCCTCAGTGCTCACGATGACCGCGACGCTCGATCGCGTCGGCGTTCTGTACGAGGCCGACAGAAACGCCGAGGACGCCGGCTGGGTCTTCTATGAGCTCGATAGCGAGGGCACCGTCCTCGACGGCCCGATCGATCTCGAAGCCGATCTCGGCGGGCGCGAGGTGCGTCAGGCCGCGCTCGATGTCGACCGGCGCCTCGATCGCTTCGTCGTTTCCTGGGTCGGCGACGGGCCAGAAGGCCCGGGACTCTACCTCGCGCTGCCGACGGATGTCGCTCGCTGAGGCGCACTGTTCGTGATGCGGATGGGGACACGCGAGCAAAGTCACGCTGTCATGCTTTGCTCGCGCAGAGAAGGAGCCATTCCATGAGATCCATTTACGTCGCCCACTTTGTGTTGATGATCGTTTCGCTGGGGTGTGCGATCAGCAACTACCCCGTGATCACGGACAGCGCTGGTCCGTGGGGTGAGCAGCGCATGGACTCGTACTACGACATGGCCTACATCATTCCGGAAGGTTCATCGGCCGTCCTTTGGGCCGACGGCTCCGATGAGCTGTACACACTCGTTTCCCAGGACTGGAAGGGTGACCAGCACCTTTATACTTACAACAACTTCGACCCGACGTCGTCGCTGGTGTTCCTCGACCAGAAAGGTGGCTACTGCGATCCGGCGCGCCAGACCAACTGTGTGGTTGTCAAAGCGTGGAATCCGAACCTTTCGGACGCCCATCCGATCGCTCCGACGGCTCAGTCCGGCCCGCCGAGCCCGTTTGACGATCCATTCGACTACATCCCTGACTACACCTGCCAGGGATCACGATCCTTCGGGTTCGGCGTGCTCATCTCCTACCGCACCCGATTCGGTGAGTGCGGCAGCGGCCTGTGGCCCAGCCCTCAAGATCTGATGCGCGAGTTCGCCAGGCTCGAGCCGGCCACCTTTCGCTGTCGGAGAGTCTACGCGGTGCCTCTGAACAAAGATGTGGCCGAGATTCGCGTGACGAGCAGCACCGGTGCATCGGAACTGATGCCGATCTATGGCAGCTACACGCTGTACATCGACGAGCAGCTGCGGGCGATCGTCGAGCCCCAACCGAGCATAAAGTACCAAGCGCGCTGACTGGCGAACTGGGTCGAAGCCCACGGGAGTTTCATTGACCTCGACGTGACCTACGGCTCGCTCACCGTCAACTGGAAGGCGCGCGTCATGAGAGCCGGGGGCGCACGAGGCAATCCATGATCGTGGCGTTCGCCGAAGCGGCGATTGGAACGATCACGCTCGATGTCGGCGGACCGCGCGAGCATCCTATAGACTCCACGCTGTGAATCGGTTCGCGAGAAGGCTTGACGTGATATCTCACGCAGCGAAACGGTCAGTGGCGATGCCCTGGGCCGCGGCGCTCGTATTGATGAGCACCGCCTTCGGCGTCGAGCAAGCGACACCCGAGGTGCTGGGGTTCTTTCCCCACGACACGGACGCCTTTACGCAGGGTCTGCTGCTGCACAACGACTCTTTCTACGAGAGCACGGGGCTTTACGGCGAATCGACGCTGCGCCAGGTGGAGCCGGCGACGGGCGTCGTGCTGATGCTCCACGAGCTGAGCCCTTCCGTTTTCGGGGAGGGGCTCGCTCGCGTCGATGATCGGCTGATCCAGCTCACCTGGCAGGAGAACATCGCGTACGAGTACGAGATCGAGACCTTTGCCGAGACGGGCACTTTCAAATATGCCGGCGAGGGCTGGGGGCTGTGCTTCGACGGCGAGCGGCTGGTCATGAGCAACGGCAGCTCGACGCTGTTCTTCCGCGATCCGGACACGTTCGCGATTCTCGGTCAGGTCACGGTGAGAAAGGACGGGGTTCCCGTCATCAGGCTCAATGAGCTAGAGTGCGTCGGCGATCTGGTCTACGCCAACGTGTGGTTGACGGACACGATCATGCGCATCGAGGCCGATACGGGAACGGTGCTGACCGAGATCGATGCGTCCGGCTTGCTCACGCCAGAAGAAGCCGCCCAGGCGGACGTTCTGAACGGAATCGCGTTCGACCCTGCCACGGAGCACTTCTTTTTGACCGGCAAGTTGTGGCCGAAAGTGTTCGAGGTGCGGTTCGACTTCAATCCGTACGGGGAGGGGTGTGAGGTGAGGTGGCTGCGCGAGATCGAGGGCGTGACGCTGGCCAAAGATGGCATCAACGGCGTGGCCGTGAGCTGGAACGAGGATCTCCGTGCCCTCGAGTATCACGTCAACTCGGTGACGTCGATCGACGACGTGCTTCCGCCCGGGCCGCATCTGCCCGATGTCCCCGGTGCGCGAGGTTCCCTCGAGTGTTTCGCCCCGGCCGGCACGACGACGTGTGTCGATGGCGATGGCCAGGTTGACGGCGAGCCGCTGCTCTTCTATCAGGTGTATTCCGCCTGCGGTCCCTCGGGAGCCGATGAAGGTCCCCCATAGCACGACAGTGTAGGGACAGGGCTTGCCCTGTCAGACTCGCGCGCAGCGCGAGATATGTCCGGCGCTGCGCGCCGGTCTGACAACGCAAGCGTTGTCGCTACAGGGCGTTGATGGTCGCGTCGACGGGTGGCGTGAACGAAGGACCATCATCGAGGGCATAGCTCGCGCAGGGTGGTATAACGCTGACGCTCTCTTCGCAGCGTCGGTCTGCGGCGGGCGCTCGGGCCGGAGGTGGTAGTCTATGGTCCGTTGGAGCAATACTGCGGGCTGTCTGGGATTCTCAATGCCGTATGGGTCTGCGGGGCGCTCGCTGCGGCACGCATCGAGCTCGCCCGAGGCGATCGACTGATGGCCGGCCTTTACGCCCTCTGCATCGCTCTCGATCTCGCGAAGATCGGTTCTGAAGCCGTCACGGGACAGACGGTGTTCGCCGATACCGTCGCCCTCGGAGGCCCACCAGCGCCGATGGCGCACGTTCTCGGCGCGCTGGCGGGCTGCGCGGCGTTCTTCGTGCTGAGGATCCGTTCCGTCACGGTTGATGTCGGCTCTCGAGCTCGCGAGAGATTCTCTTATTGAGGGAGGCGACGTGTCCGACGCGCCCCAAAAACCGACGAGTGCTTCTCGTTTTCAACGCCAGCAGGACGCCCAAGCTCGTGCCGACCGCATCCGCGCGTTTCGGGAGGAGCTGGGGCAACTCGAGAAGGACGGTGTTCTGAAGCTCGGCGCCGAGCAGCAGGGCGAGGTGCAGGCGTACCACGCACGGCTTCTCGAGGAGATGGCGCGCCACTTCGACATCGATACCAGCGACGCACAGAAGCGCATGTCCTGGGGCATGCGCCTGGCATCGTTTCTCGGCGCCGTGGCGCTTTGTGCGAGCGTCTGGTTTTTCTTCTACAGGATCTGGGGCACGCTGACGACGCCGATGCAGGTCGGCCTGCCGATCGTCGGCACGCTGATCGCTCTGGCTTTGACGGAGGTCTTCGCACGGCTCGAGCGATCGGGATATCTGGCGGGACTCACGGCGCTGATCGCGTTGGCCTGCTTCGTCTTGAACCTTTCCGTCGTGGGCTACGTGTTCAACGTCGAGCCGACGGAAAACGCGCTTCTCGCGTGGGGTACGCTCGGGATCATCCTCGCCTACAGCTACTCACTGCGCGTGCCGCTGGCGGCAGGGCTGTTGTTACTGATGGCATTCGCGGTGGCCAAGGCGGGTTCTCTTCAAGGATCGCTCTGGAGCGATCCGTTTTGGCGACTTCCTGAGTACGCAGCGGTCGCGGGTGCGGCAGCGTTCGTCGCACCGCTCGCGATGCGGCTGGTCAGACCAGACGGCGGACGCGCCTCGTTTGCGCCCGTGTATCGGCTCTTTGGCGGATTGGTGATGTTCATCGCGCTGCTGGTGCTCGGCTTTTGGGGTGAGGGAAGCTGTCTGACGCGGCTCGATCCGGACACGATCGAGGAGCTGTATCAGGTCATGGGGCTCGTATTGGCCGGCGCGGCGATCGGCGTCGGACTGTGGAAGCGCTGGAACGAGGTCATCAATCTCGGCGGCGCGTTCTTCTTCGTCTTTCTCTATGTCAAGTTTTTCGACTGGTGGTGGGACTGGATGCCGAAGTACCTGTTTTTCTTGATCTTCGGCATTGCCGCGCTCGGCGCGCTCTTGATCATCAAGCTGCTGCGTAGCCGGCTTGCGAGGATCTCCTCATGAAAGCGTGGATCGGCATCGGCGTGGCGGTTCTCGTCGTTCTCGTGGCGAATGTGGTCGCGCTGATCGGCGTGCAGGCAAATCGGGCCGAGGCGGACGCCACGGTGACCCTCACGGAACGCGAGCTGCCTCTTTTTCTCGGCGGGCGCGAGAACACCTCACTCCACCTGAGGATCGAGTGGAACCGTTTTTCGGCAAGAGAAGAACAGCGCGGTTGGTTCGATCGGGACAAGCTGGCCGCGGTGGGTTTCGATGTGAGCGTCGATGTCAGCGATATCGACGACGAGGAACCGCCGCGCGCGTACCGGGACGTGTTGGATCGCCGCGCGTACGTCGTGCTCGAGTACGACGGGGAGGCCTGGAAGGCTTGGCGCGAGCAGCAGGAGCAAGATCACCGGGAGAATCTCGAAGAGCTCGAGCGCAAGCAGACCGAGCCTGAAACGATCGAGCGCGTGACGAAAAACCATGAGCAATTAATGGCTCGCGCGTCACGGCTTTTCGCCGTCGATGCCGGCCCTGACGCGTCCGAGCTTCGTCAGCGACATCCGGATCGCGCGCGGAAGATCATCGTGCCGGCATCGGTCGGCCTGCGGGTCAGGACGCGCTCCGATGAGGCCGGCGAGCTGGCCGAGCGCTGGCTCGAGGGGCAGGTGAACCACCTGCTCGTGGGGCATATTCACGTCTCGCATCGCCACCGCGGCTTTTTCGATCAGATCTTCGAAGAAGAGCGCGACACCGAGGCGGACGAGCTGCCGTCGTATCCTTCGCTGGCGATGCCGCTCGAAGGGCCGCCGCGCTACGAGGTGAGCGCGAGCTGGGGCGCCCGTCACGAGCCCTGGATCGACGCCGTCGTGCGGCTCCATCCGGAGGCGGCTGAGACGACCGGCCCCGCCGCGGCAGATTGACGGCCGGCCGCCCACCCCCATCGTTCACAGCCGCATCAGACAATCCGCTTGTACGAGCGTACTTTGATGGAGAGATCGAGCGCCCGCACCGGTTGTCGTACACCTGGCAATCGCAGAAAGAAGAGCACGACTGTTCCGACAACGCTCGCATCCCAAGGCGCCTTGTAGCGACAACGCTCGCGTTGTCAGACCGGCGCGCAGCGCCGGACAGATCTCGCGCTGCACGCGAGTCTGACACGGCCCAACAGCGACCGGCCGACAGCGCTTTCCTGTCGGCCGCACACACGTGTAGCGACGAGGCTTGCCTTGTCAGACCGGCGCACAGCGCCGGACACATCTCGCGCTGCGCGCGAGTCTGACAGGGCAAGCCCTGTCGCTACAGGCGATCTGAGAGGGCAAGCCTGTCGGCACAGGCGATCCGAGAGGGGACGCCCTGTCGGTGCGGCGGGTCCTAGATCGTTACGTTCATTTTGTGCGGACGAGGCGGTCGTAGATGCCCAAGAGCACGGCCGTCACCAAGGCGAGGGCGGCAAAGAAGACCCACATCAGGCCTGGCCGATCGAGTCCGTTGGGACCGAGCTTCTGGTACGCCACGCCGGAGAGCAGACCGCCGAACAGGTTCCCGAGAGCTACGCACCAGTAGAAATAGCCCATGTACATGCCGACCTTGTCCGGTGGCGCGATCCGGCCGGCATACTCTTTCGATTTCGGACTCGCCAGCATCTCACCCACCGAAAAGATCAGAATGCCGCTCACGATGACCCAGCCACCGGCGCCGAGCAGGTAGATCAAGAAGCTCACGACCGTGATCATCACCCCTGAGATGATGGTCGTGAACGGCTTGAGCTTGCGCGCCAGATACGAGATCAACAACTGAAAGAAGATGATCCCCAGCGCATTGAGATTGATCAGATGCTCCGGCTTGACCTGACCGTTTTCGAGCACCGCCTTCGACCAGCCGGACGTATCCGCACCGAGCTGCTCGGCGATCCCCGTGACGAAACCTGCAGCCGGTCCGAGTGCGCCGACGAGATCGCGCGTGTCGACGTAGTCACGAATGTACTCCGGAAGCGTCATGAAAACTTGATTGAACGACACCCAAAAACCGGCCATCAAGAGCAAGAAGACCAGGTAGCGTGTTTCCCCGACGCGCATCGGTTGCAGCGGCCACGGACTGTGGGTGCCGCATCTTGCCAGCCGTAGGATCACGTCGTAAGCGAGATTGATTCCCAACCACAAACCAGCCAGCTGAAACATCGAGCCGGCCGCGATCCACTTCGATCCGAGCACCATGACCAGCAGCAGCCCGCTGATCAGAATGAAGAAGCGTACGTTGCCGACGACATGAATCATTCCCGAGAACACGGAGCGAAGCGTGCGCTGACTCTCTGCCTCCGCATCCCGTGGTGGTTCTTTATAAAAGAGGAAACAGGTCAGGTTGACCAGCAGAATCCACACTGCTGACGCGTAGAAGACGTAACTCCAGCTCCAGCCCCGCACGACACCGGCGAGGAGCGGACCGAGAAACCCGCCGATGTTGACCATCATGTAGAAGATGCCGAAGCCCATCGTGCCGGTTCGCTCGTCGGTGGTCTTGGCGACCGTGCTGATGACCACGGGTTTGAACATCCCGTGCCCAACGGCGACCAGCAGGTAGACGGCAAAGAATCCCAAGAACGTGCGCGGCAGGCTGAGCAGTAGGTAGGCGGGCCCCATCACCAGAGTCGAGGCGAGAAACATCGTCCGAAAGCCGTACCGATCGGCGAGTGCTCCGAACACGGCTGGAAACAGGTACAAAAAGAACGTGACCAGTCCCTGAATGACGCCCCGCTCCTCCGACGAGAATC
>CP070706.1:2642547-2659805 GCA_020350085.1 Acidobacteriota bacterium | reverse complement strand
GCGCGCCCGGCCGTCTGGCTGCGCGCCGCGATGGTCTGCTCGCTGGCCTCGATCGCAGGCGGCATCACGGGCTATCTGATCGGCTGGGGCCTGTGGGAGGTCGTCGCCGAGTTCTTCTACTCGTGGGTGCCGGGGTTCACTCCCGAAGTCTACGCCCGGGTTTCGGCGCTGTACGATCGGTGGAACTTCTGGATCGTCTTCGGAGCCGGGTTCACGCCGATCCCGTACAAGGTGTTCACGATCGCGGGCGGTGTGGCGCACATCAACTTCGTGATTTTCGTGATCGCTTCGGCCATCTCGCGCAGCGCCCGGTTCTTCCTCGTCGCCGGATTGCTGCGCTGGTTCGGCCCCAAGGTTCGACCGCTGATCGATCGCTACCTGGGCTGGCTGACGCTCGCCTTCTTCGTGCTGCTCGTGGCCGGGTTCTGGGTCATCAAGCTGCTGGCTCACTGACGCTAGAGCCGAGTGGGGGACGCCGCATGCCTCGGGCGGGTCCCGTCCTGCGTTGACAGCCGAAGCGGGGGCAGCTAGATTTCCGCCCTCCTCGACAGGTCGGGGCGTAGCGCAGCCTGGTAGCGCACTTGCTTCGGGAGCAAGGGGTCCCCGGTTCAAATCCGGGCGCCCCGACCATTCGTCGTCTCATCGCCCTCACATGACAAGAAACAGCTCTCTGCGGCTCGCCTGATGAGTCTCGTAGGCGCGCCCGGTGAGCGCGCGATCTGGCGCAGGCCCCGGCGCTGGAAGCGGTAGGTTTCCGCATCGGTCTCGCTCAGCGTGTGGTGGGGACACTCCGGGTGCGGACAGAAGGTCGGCACCAAGCGCTCGACGTCGCGGCGGGTCCGATGACGCATCCGAGCCATGTATCGAGGAAAACCTGAACGCCGTCCCCCCGCCGCGCCCGAGACGGCCGCGCCTCCCGCATCCGAGAACGCAGTGCAAAGCTTCCCCGACGACAACGCGTTGCGGCAAACACCGCACTTGAGGGATCACCTCACAAAGTGAGGATTCCCACGTCCTGCTCGCAGCCCCGACGACGACTAAACCTGGCGCAACGATCGAGCGTGACCGGCCGGGATTTCCCGGCCCGGGCTTCTCTCGGATGACGGGAAGACGCTGCACAAGATGAGGGGTGCCAACAGGGGCAGCGCCGCGGTATACAAGCGGGTCCCGGCCGTCCCCAGCCGGGACCGGCCTTCGGCTCGACGGCATCTCGGAGAGGGAACTGATCCATGAAGAACTCGCGCGTGCGAATCATCGGTGTCCCACAAGACCTGGGCCAGAAGCTGCGCGGCGTGGACATGGGGCCGAGCGCGATGCGTTACGCTGGCTTGCGCCGGCGCTTGCTCCGGCTCGGCTACGAAGTCGAGGACGCCGGAAATGTCGATGTCGCCGTGCGCGACACCGTGCACGACAAAGGTGGCCTGGTCTGCCTGCCCGCGATCGTGAATACCTGCGAGCTGGTCTACGAGTCGGCCAACGAAGCGATCGGTGCCGGCGACGTGCCGCTTTTTCTCGGCGGCGACCACTCGATAGCGATCGGCACGATCGGCGGCGTGACCTCGATCGAACCCGCTGGCGTGCTGTGGATCGACGCTCACGCGGACTGCAACTCACCCGCGAGCTCTCCGAGCGGCAACATCCACGGCATGCCGCTTGCGGCACTGCTGGGCCAAGGAGCCCCCGAACTGGTCCACCTCGGGCGCAGCGGAGCCAAGCTCGGCTCGACGGACGTGATCCTCGTCGGCCCACGCGACGTCGACCCGGGGGAGAAGGACTTTCTCAAGCGACTCGGGGTCGGCGTTTACACGATGCGCGAGATCGACGAGCGTGGCGTTGGCGATTGCATTCGAGAAGCGCTCATGCGGCTGAGCCATCGCGAGAGGTTGCACGTCAGCCTCGACATGGACTGCCTCGATCCGATGACGGCTCCCGGGGTCGGCACGCCGGTACCCGGCGGCCTGACCTATCGCGAGGCGCACCTGCTCATGGAGATCCTCGCCGACGACGGCCGGATCGCATCGCTCGACGTCGTCGAGATCAACCCGATGTTCGACGAGAAGAACCGTACCGCCACCATTGCCGTCGAACTGGTCGCCTCGGCGCTCGGTCAGCGGATCCTCTGAGAGGACCACCCGGTCTTCGGGATGCGCGAAGCTCCGCGGGCAGGCCAGAACCGCCGACGGACCTGGGGGCGCAGCGACGGCGCTGTCAGCAGGCCTCGCGTGCCGCCTGCGCGCTGCCCAACACCTGGCTGACCGTGCGCGGCCCCGGCAGATCTTCTGGGCGGTTTCGAGTTTTCCTTGCTAGCCTGTCTTGTTCTCGATGCGCGAGTGTGACATCGATGAGGTCCGGCACGCGGGAGCGGTGCGGTGAAGCAAGCGCGGCGATTTCTTGTCCACGGCAAGCTCCGAAAGGTTGGGTACCGGTCCTTTGCCAAGACCTGTGCCGAGGCCCTCGGTCTGGCCGGCTGGGTGCGACATACGGCAGAAGGCGCGGTGGAGGCGCACGCCGAAGGCAACGAGCAGCAGCTCTCCGAGTTCGCCTTCGACCTCTCACGCGGATCGCGCTACGCGCGCGTCGAGAGGGTCGAGCAAGCACCTTGCGGTGCCGAGGGGTTGAGTGGATTCCAGATCCGACGCTGATCGGCGGCCCACGCGCGCGCCATGTTCGAGCTGGCCGTACAGGTCCGCCGTGAGCCGAATCGTGCTCGGACTTGTCGGCCTGCAGGTCTTGGCGGCCTGCGCGCCGTGGCGGACGCCGGCGGGGCCACCACCGCGGCACGTGCTGCTGGTCAGCATCGACACGCTGCGCGCCGACTATCTCGGCTGCTACGGCGACGAAAAAGCACGAACCGGCCGCATCGATGAGTTGGCCGCGAGCGGTGTACGGTTCGAGGCCGCGATCGCACCGACGCCGATCACGCTGCCCTCGCACGCCACGCTGCTCACGGGCCTTTATCCCTGGAGACTCGGCGTGCGTCACAACGGCCTGTTCCGACTCGACGAGCAGTACGCGACGCTCGCCGAACGATTGTCCGAGCTGGGGATGGACACGGCAGCGGTGGTCGCGGGCTACCCGTTGATCTCGTCGTCGGGACTCAGTCAGGGTTTCGACAGCTACGACGACGCGATTCCGCTCGGGGCTCAGTTCGGGTACACGGAACCGACCCGTCCCGCCAAGGATGTGACCGACGCCGCCATCTCGTGGCTGGCGCAGCGCGAGGACCCGCAGCGGCCTTTCTTGCTGTTCGTGCACTATTACGATCCTCACGCACCCTACGAACCGCCCGAGGAGTATTTTGACGAGGGGCCGGTGCGGGGTGACGCGGACGAAGCGCTTGCCGCTTACCGTGGTGAGATCGCCTACGTCGACGCTCAGCTGGGACGCTTGATCGATCGATTGAGTGCCGAAGAGCTGTTCGACGACACGTTGGTGATCATCACCGCCGACCACGGCGAAGGGCTGATGGATCACGGCGAGCTGAGCCACGGAGTGTTCTTGTACGACTCGACACTCCAGGTGCCGCTGATCATGCACCATCGCGCATCGCTGCCAGCGAATCGGCGCGTTTCCGGTGTCGTCGGCTTGGTCGACGTGTTCGCGACGATCCTCGACGCCATGGGCCTACAGGCGAACGACGACGCCGACGGGAGAAGTCTCTGGCCCGCGGCACGCGGCCTGACTCCGGCCGCTCCCGGCACCGTTTTTGCGGAAAGTCAGATGCCGCTGCTCGAGTACGGCTGGTCGCCCCTGCGTGCCGTTCGAACCGCGGATTGGAAGTACATCGATGCGCCACAGCCGGAACTGTACGACCTCGACATCGACCCGGCCGAGTCGGCAAATCAGATTGACGAGAGGCCCGATCACGCCGTGGAGCTCCGGGAGGCACTCGAGGTTGCGTTCGCCAGCGAGGTGAGCCGCTCCCCGCGCGAGCTGAGCGAGCAGGAGCTGGCTCGCTTGCAGGGTCTCGGGTACTTACAGGGCGGCATGCCACAGGTCCAGGGCGACTCCGAACGGCAGCGACCGGACCCGAAGGACATGATTCGCGTGCAGCAACGGCTCCAGGTGGCGTCGGTGCTGATGGGTCGCGGGCAGTTCGGTCCGGCCGCGCGGCAACTGACCGAGCTGGCAAACGCGGATCCGAAGAATGTCATGGTCAGGTGCCGGCTGGCGGATGCGCGACTCGCCCTCGGCGACGAAGCGGCTGCAGAGCGCATCCTGCGCGAAGCGCTGCGACTGGCTGAAAAGGACCCTCACGCCGAAGCACCGGTACTGTGGAGCCTGGCCGGTCTGGCTCGCCGCCGCGGGCGCACGAGCGAAGCGCTCGAGCTGTACCTGCGATATGGACAGCGGGTGCCCGCACCGAAGCAAGTCGCCGGTGCGCTCGAGCAGACGCTGCGTGATTCGAGCGAGCCACACGCTGCAACCGAGATGCTGCGCGCGGCGCTCGATCGGTACGCCGAAGTGGCCAGTGGTTGGCTCGTGCTCGCCCGCGCACTCGAGGCCGCAGGGGAGAGCGATGAAGCAGGCGCCGCGTGGCAGCGCGTGCGCGCTTTGGACCCGGGTCATCCCGAGCTTCCCCGCGAGCGCTGACGGGGTGGTACGGGTGCCGGATGCGTGGGACATGGCAAGGGGCGGGTCGGCGCGCGCGGCGATGCGCTAGACTCAGTCAGCCTGACGATGTGGCCGGGCCCGTAGCTCAGGTGGACAGCGCAGCGGTTTCCTAAACCGAAGGTCGCAGGTTCGAGTCCTGCCGGGCCTACCTTTTCAATTGCGTGGGTGGTCTCGCGGGTGTCGCGCCGGCCAGCTGGGTGCTATTTTCAGGCCGGCTGGCGAACCCGTCAGCCGGTGGAGATGCCCGATGGACCGTAGCAAGCGTCATCAGTTGAAACACGACGAGTTCGTCGACGGCACGATGCGAGTCGTGCAGCAACTGGTCGACAACCCGCGCCCAATCATCATCGGTGTGGCGGCGATCGTGGTCGTCGTCTTGGTGGGCTGGGGCTTCACGGCGTGGTCTTCGACGTCGAAGGCCGAACGAGGTAGAGAGCTGGCGCGCGGACTCGCCGCGCTGAGCGCTCCGATCGTCGAGCAAGAGGCGGATGCGAAGCCGGATGACTTGTACCGGCCGCGTTACACGTCTGCCCGGGCTCGGGCTGAAGCGGCCTCCGAGCGTCTGGCTGAGTTGGCCAGCGCGAGCGGTAAACAGGGAAGTCTGGCACGAGCGCTCCGCGGTATCGCGCTGATCGAAGCGGGCCAGCCGGAAGCTGCTGCCGAACTGCTCGGGCGTGCCTCGAACGAGCTGGCCCAGGACCCGACGATGGGTACGCTGGTTCAGGCCGCTCACGCGCGCGCCCTCGAGCAGCTGGGCCGGTACGACGAGGCGGCGGCGGTGTGGGCCGCGCTGCTCGACGGTGACGAACGATACCCGCGCCAGCTCGCGCTCGAGGGCCAGGCGCGCACGCTCGAAGCGAAGGGGGACGTTGCGGCGGCGCGCACCGCGTGGCAAGAGATCGTCGATCTTTACAAGGACTCCCCCACAGCGGCGGCCGCGCGCGAAGCCTTGGCCAGACTCGACTAACACATGTAGCGACAGGGCTTGCCCTGTCGGACTCGCGCGCAGCGCGAGCAGAAGCCGGTGCTTCGCACTGGTCTGACAACGCGAGCGTTGTCGGTACGTTATGGGTCTATTCTTCGTCCATCTGGCGGCGATACTCCGGATCCGTCAGCAGATCGAGATTCGGCGGATTGAACGCCACCTCGAACGAACCGATCGCTCGCGGCAGGGGCCGTCCGATCTCATTGCCGACTTCGTCCACGGCCTGCACGCGGTAGTAGACGATGTCGCCGCTCGACTCGGCCGCGAACGGAAGTCGAAACGATGTCAGATCGGTTTCCGCGACGAGGAACTTCGTCGCCGGAGGGTACCGCTTGAGCCGCCGCGTGTAGCGATAGATCCGATAGCCCGCGACGGTCTCGTACTCACCATTAACGTCGAACGGGACCGGTCGCCAATCGAACTCGATCTCGCCGTCCTCGTTGCGCTTCATGCGCAGCGAGTCCACGGCTGCCGGCGGGGCCGTGTCGATGACGAATTTCTCGATCCCTCCGATCCTCGTCCAATCGCCGCTGCCGACGGCCTTGAGCGCGCGCCAGTAATACGAGCCGGAGCGCAGCCGCTCACCCGCCCGGTAATGAATGCCCTCGAAATCCTGCGGAATGTAGCGTTCGGGAACGTCCCGCACGGACCCGAGAGAGCCGATCGACCAGCCCGTGCGCAGCTTGCGCATGTCGAACACCACGACGATCTGATCGGGCTCGAACTCCTTGTCGGTAGCGATTTCGATGCGGTAGAACTCTTCCAGCTCGGGATCACCTTTGGCTTCGATGTAGAAGTGAACAGACGAACCGACCACCTGCCCGTCTCGCGGCGCCGCAGGCCGTTCGCCGCTGAAGGCGAGCACGGTCGGAGCGCAGAGCAGCCACGAAAGGGCCAAGAACGAGGCCCAGCGGACGCGAGCCCTTGGCACCCGACGACGCACTGGCAGCACCCGATGGCCCATCCGCAACCCTTCGCGCAGCATACCGGCACTTATACTCCGGCGCCCCGAGGCCGGCAAACCGAAACAACGGGGACTCGCAGCGGCCCGCCTCTCGCCGCGCACGGCGGCGACGGCGCTGGGGCCAGCGGGCACTCTGGGCAGCGGGCGGACGGGTATCGGCTTAGAAGGGGATGTCGTCGTCGGAGAACTGTTGATCGTCGCTTTGCAGCTCATCGGGGACGCCGCCCCCGGACTCCTGCCCGGGCGCGTCCCGACCGCCGAGCAGTTGCAGGCTCATGGCTTTCACGTCGAGGCTCGTTCGGCGTTGGCCCTCGCGATCAGTGTACTCGCGCGCCCGCAGCGTTCCGTCGACATAGACTTGCTTACCACGCTGGAGGTAGGGCTTGAGCGACTCCGCCTGCCGACCCCACAGCGTGACCCGGAACCACTGAGTGTGCTCTTGCTGATTGCCGCCCTTGTCAGTCCACCGGTCGTTCGTGGCGACGGAAAACTCCAGCAGCGGCGTCCCCGACGGCGTGTACCGCAGTTCCGCGTCGCGGCCAAGGTTCCCTACAATGATGACTTTCGCGAGTGAGCCCATCGTGCGTCTCTCCCAGACTGGTGCATCAACGTGGACGGTTCGGTCAGCCCGGTCAGCTGCCTCGTCAACTCGGTCGGCCCACTCAGCCGCACTTGGCCGAGCAGTTCGAGCGGATCGCATGGTCCGAGTGGCAGGCCGGCTGCGCGACAAAACGACGTCCGAATCGACCCTCGGGGAGACTCGCACACGCTCGCGACGGGGTCAACCGAAAGCGGCAGACGCCTTGCCGTTGCGGGAATCATGCCCGCGGCGGGCGCGATGAGCCGCGAGCCGAGCATCGCCCGTGCGGCGGGTGCGGTGTCCGTGGCCACCGGAATGAGTCGCGTGCTGGGCCTGGCTCGCGAGATGACGATCGCCGCTCTGTTTCCGCGGCCCGCCACGGACGCGTTCATCGCGGCGTTCAAGATCCCGAACCTGCTGCGCGACCTGCTGGCCGAGGGGGCGCTGTCGGCAGCGTTCGTGCCGGTGTTCTCGAGGGTGCTCGAAAAGGACGGTCGGCAGCGCGCGTTCCGCCTGGCGAGCTCGGTGATCAACGGTCTGCTAGTGGTCACCGGGATGTTTGCTTTGACGGTGATCGTCTTTGCTCGCTTCTACGCGCTGTCGGTCGCGTCGGGTTTCGCCGAAGACAAGCTGCTGCTGACGGCGATGCTGGCGCGTGTCATGTCGCCGTTTCTGGTGACGGTTTCGATCGCTGCCGTGCTGATGGGCATCGGGAACGTTCGCGGGCGGTTTTTCGTGCCGGCACTCGCACCGGCCTTGTTCAACGTGGGCGTGCTCAGCGGGGGATGGCTGCTGGCCCCGTGGCTCGAGCGCAACGGATGGCCGTCGGTGACCGGATTGGCCGTCGGGGCGGTGCTCGGAGGCTTGCTGCAGCTCGCCGTTCAGTCGCCCGGGGTATGGCGCGACGGCTACCGCCATCGCTGGGTGCTCGACTTGTCCGACCCCGCCGTGAGGCAGATTCTGGTGCGGCTGGGCCCAGCGGCCTTCGGTGTCGCGGCGACCTATCTCAACGTCGTGGTCGACAACCAGCTGGCTTCTTACTACGGTCAGGGACCGGTCTCGTACCTGTTTTTTGCCATACGGCTGTGGATGCTCCCGATCGGCCTTTTCGGTGTGGCGATCTCGACCGCTAACCTCGCGGGCGTCGCGCGCGATCTGGCACGCGGGGATCGAGATCGGTTTCGCCGAACGCTGGCAACATCGATCCGTCTGACGCTGCTTCTGACAGTTCCCGCGGCCACGGCGTTGATCGTTCTCGGCCGCCCAATCGTAAGGGTCATCTACGAGCACGGACAGTTCACGCCCGAGGCCACGCAGGCGACGGCGATCGTGCTCGCGCTGTATGCCGTCGGCCTGCCCGGCTACGCCCTGGTCAAGGTGTTCGTACCGACGTTCTACGCACTCGGCGACCCCTGGACACCGGTGCGCATCTCGGCGGCCGTCGTCCTGGCCAAGATCGGGCTGAACTTCCTGCTGATCTGGCCGCTGGGATACCCTGGGCTCGCGCTGGCCACAGGTGTCGCGGCCTGGCTCAACGCGGCATGGACGGCGCGCCGGCTGCGCCAGCTGGGAGGTCGTTTGGTCGGACAGCAGCTTGCTCGTGCCGCCGCGATGGCGATCGTCTCGAGCGTGCTGATGGCGGCGGCGACGGTCGCGACGGGGCGGGGCCTATCGTGGCTGTGGCCGGCAGATGGCTGGTTGGCGGCCGCCGTCATCCTGGCGCTCCAGATCGTCGTCGGGCTGCTCGTCGTGGCTGTGGTCGTCAGGTTCTCCGGGCTACCGGAAGCGACGAGCTTGACGCGGCTCCATACGGCGAGGACGCACAGAACCGATCGAAGGGACGATCTGCGGTGAAGGTCCTGGTGCAGCGGGTTCGGAGTGCCGCGGTGCGCATCGACGACGAGATCGTCGGCGCCATCGATCACGGATTGCTCGTCTTTCTCGGCGTCGAAAAGGAGGACACGGAGGCGCTCGCCACGTGGTACGCGCGCCGGGTGGTGTCGCTCAAGCTGTTTCCAGGCCCAGAGGGGCCGCTGTGGGGCCGAACGGTCATCGAAGTGGACGGGGAGCTGCTCGTCGTTTCCCAGTTCACGCTGGCAGCTCGTACGCGCAAGGGCCGCCGGCCCTCCTTCGACGGCGCCGCCGAGCCTGAGCTGGCCATACCCCTGTATGAGCATTTCGTGGCGACGCTGCGCGAGCAAGGTGCCCGCGTCGAGCAGGGTCGCTTTGGTGCGAGGATGGCAGTGCAGCTCGTCAACGACGGACCGGTGACGTTCCTGCTCGACGGGCCTGCGGCGCGCACGCTGAGCGGCGGATGAGCGTTCGTTGCGAGGACGCGGAGGCGATCGCGCGCTTCGTCGCGTACCTGTTGTCGGTGCGCGGCCTGTCGCAGCGTACGGCGGACGCCTACCGGCGAGATCTCCAGGACCTGGCGCGCCACCTTCATTGCCGCCGCGGACCGAAGATCGATGATGCCGATCAGAACGCCGTCGAGGGCTGGCTTCGCGCCTCCCGCGCAGCCGGGCTGTCGTCGGCAACCCGATCGCGGCGGCTATCGACGTTGAGGGCCTTCGTGCGGTTTCTCCGCGAGGAGGGCTCGCGTGGGGACGACCCGCTCGAGCGCGTGGCTGCGCCCAAACAGCGCCGTCCGTTACCGCGCGTGCTGAGCGAGCAACAGATCGAAGCGCTGCTCGACTCGCCCGACCGTCGCACAGCGCGAGGCCAGCGCGACCTCGCGATGTTGGAGCTGCTCTACGCGACCGGAATGCGAGTCAGCGAGCTGGTCAGCCTGCGCCTCGGCCAGCTCGATCTACGGCGCGGGCTCGTGCGCGTGGTCGGCAAGGGCCAGCGCGAGCGGGTGACGCCGGTCGGAAGACGGGCGCTCGAGGTGCTGCGCGAGTACATCGAGTCCGGCCGCCAGCGACTGCGACCTGCGGGGGATGTCCTGTTTCCCGGAACTCGCGGCAGGCCGCTGACGCGGCAGGGGTTCTGGTCCAATCTGCGCCGTCTGGCACGCAGCGCCGGCATCCCCGCAGACCGGGTCTCGCCCCACGTCGTGCGCCACTCGTTCGCGACGCACCTCGTCGAGCACGGCGCGGACCTACGCACCGTGCAGACGTTGCTCGGCCATCGCGATGTCTCGACGACCGAGATCTACACGCACGTCGCGCGGGAACGACTCCGCCAGCTCTACGATCGGCATCACCCGCGCGCTTGAGCGCGCGCCCGGCGCAAGGGATCGGCGCTATCCTACTGGGGCGCCGGCCAGGCGAAGAGGAGGCGAGTTGGTGGTCGAGTGTGAGTTCGAAAAGCCGATCCTCGATCTGGAGCAGAAGATCGAGGAACTCGCCGCTCTCGGCGACCCGTCGCTGCGGCCGGACATCGAGCGCCTGCGAGCGAAGCTGGCCCGGATGCGGCGGCAGATCTACAGCAAGCTCGATGCCTGGCAGAAGACGCAGGTTGCGCGTCACTCGCGCCGGCCCTACGCCCTGGACTACATCGCGGGTCTGACACGCGAGTTCGTCGAGCTGCATGGTGATCGACGCTTCGCGGACGACAAAGCGATCGTGTCCGGGTTTGCCGAGTTCCGCGGACGGCCGGTGGCGATCGTGGGCCACCAGAAGGGCCGACACACGCGCGAGAAGATCGAACGCAACTTCGGCATGCCGCGCCCGGAGGGATATCGCAAGGCGCTGCGGGTGATGCAACTGGCGGAAAAGTTCTCCCGGCCCGTTTTGAGTTTCATCGACACCCCCGGCGCCTACCCGGGCATCGACGCCGAGGAGCGCGGCCAGGCCGAGGCGATCGCGTTCAACCTGCGCGAGATGGCCCGGCTGACGGTGCCGATCATCGTGACCGTCACCGGTGAGGGGGGCTCGGGCGGAGCGCTCGCGATCGGCGTCGGCAACCGCGTCATCATGCTCGAGTTCGCGGTCTACTCGGTGATCAGCCCCGAGGGCTGTGCGTCGATCCTCTGGCGCGACGCGGCGAAGGCGCCCGAGTGCGCGCAAGCGCTTCGGCTGACCGCGAGAGATTTGGCCGACCTGGACGTCATCGACGAGGTCATCGCCGAGCCCCCCGGGGGAGCCCACTCCGATCCCGAAGCGGCCATCAAGGCGGTGGGGGATCACGTCGAGCGCCAGCTGCGCGAGCTCTCTCGGCTCGGGCCGGACGAGCTTGTCGCCGACCGCTACGAGCGCTTCCGCCGCATCGGTCGGTTCACGCAGGTGCTTTGACGCTCGACCCGATCAGACGCATCCCTTCTCAGCCGAGGATGCCGCTCTTTGCCGCGTTCGGCCTGCCCGAGATGTTCTCTCGTCGGGGCTCGCGGTTACTCGTCGGGACGCGTCGGATCGGCGGGGACGCGCTTGGCGGCCTGCCACAGCCGGTCGAGCTGCTCGGCGTCGAACGTCTCCAGAGGCCGACCGGCCGCGCGCTCGACTTCGACGAAGCGACGCGCGAACTTCGCGTTGGCGGCCTGCAGCGCCGCTTCGGGGTCGATGCCGACATGGCGCGCAAAGCTCGCGGCGGCGAACAAGAGGTCTCCCAGCTCCTCTTCCCGTCGTCGAGGCTGCTGCTCGTCTTCGAACGCCCGCTCGAGCTCGTCGATTTCGTCGCGGATCTTGCCGAGCAACGCCCTCGCGGAGGGCCATCGAATTCCTGCGCGCGCGGCCTTGTCGGCGAGCCGGTGCGCTTTGAGCAGCGCCGGCAGGGCGCGTGGAATCCCGCCTAGACGCGATCGGAACCCGTCGGATGCGACGGACTCGTTCTCGAGCCTCTTGACCTGCTCCCATTGCTGCCAAGCCTCGCGGGCCGTTTGTGCCTCGACGTCGCCAAACACATGAGGGTGTCGCCGTACGAGCTTGTCGGCGAGCCCCTGTGCGACATCGGCGAAGCAGAACGCATCTCGTTCGCTGGCGATCTGCGAGAGGAAAACGATTTGAAGCAGCAGGTCGCCCAGTTCTTCGCGAAGTGCCGGCCAGTCGTCGCGATCGATCGCTTCGGCCAGCTCGTAGGCTTCTTCGAGCAAGAAGCTGCGCAGCGTCTGAGGCGTCTGCTCCCGGTCCCAGGCGCAGCCGTCCGGCGCTCGCAGGCGTGCCATCAGCTGGACCAAGCGATCGACGACGTGCATCTTCTGGCTCCGGCGCGTGTGGCAAGAAAGCGTGTGCAGGAAGCAGCTTCGCAGACGTTCGCGAACCGCCGCGACGATCTGGATCGTACTTCCGCGTGGATGCTATTCTGCCGCAGAACCTACATTCGCACCGATCCGGGCGGGATCTCGCGGAGCGCAGCCCGATGAGCGACAACGATAAGCAGCGTAAAGAAGACGGGGCGTCGTCTGCCGGAGAGGGATTTCGGGTCGAGGATCGACGCAGGTTCGATCCTCAGACGGGCGATACGCGCCGACCCGATGGCCCGGTCCCCAGTTCGAGCGATGACCCGGACCATACCTCTGGCGACGTCGAGCTGCCCGGCGGGGGCGTGCTGCGCGGCCACGACGAGTCGAAGGAGCCCCCGCTGCCGATCGGTTTTGCCGATCTCGTGCGCCCGTTCCTGCTGATGGGTCTGAACGGACTCGGCATCGTCCCGCACCCAGAAACCGGCGAGGCTGCTGTCAGCCTGCCGACGGCGAGCGGGGCGATCGAGATCTTGGAGCTGCTGCGAGAGCGAACCGAGGGCAACCGGACGGACCAGGAGACCCGCCTTCTGGACGAGGCGCTTTTCGAGCTCAAGATGCAGTATGTCGAGGTCCAGCGACGGCGCGAGCGTAGATGAGCATCCGACGAAGGAACAGGATCTTCGCGGTGGACGCCGCGTGCGGGGCCACCGTCGGCCTCCTGATCGGCGTGCTGGCCACGATCGGTGGCGCGGCAGCGCAGGTCACATCCGCGCTCCAGCTCGCTCGTCCGAGCGTGGGTGCCGACGCGGGCGATGTCGTCGCGCGCGTGATTCTGGAGCAGGTCGAGGGGCGGTGGAATCAACGCAAGCAGCTGCTCGAGCAGGGAGACCGCGCCGGCGCCGCTCGCGCGGCTCTGGAGCTACGCGAGTTTCTTCGTGACGAGGGGATCGAACGACTGCCGACGATGGCCGACGCGGCCGTGCTCGAAGGCTGGAGAGCAGAGAAAGCCGGCAACCTCAGTGCAGCGGTGGAGTCCTATCGACTTGGACACGAACTCGACGGATACCAAGCCGCGGCCTGGTGGCTCGAGGCGCGCGCACGTCTTGCGGCCGGCAGCGCGCTGAGCGAGGTCATGCGGCTCAGCGGCCGTGCGCTTCTGGCGCGGTGGGGTGCGTTTTGGTCCCGCTACGTTGATCTCGTCAACCTCGGCTTCTGCGCGCTGATCTCGTCGCTGGTGACCGGGATCTTGGCCCTGATCGCGCTGCTGCTGCGCCACGGGCCGGCCTGGGCGCATGCCGTCGAGGAGAGGCTCCCGGCGCATTGGCACCCGCGGTGGCGTGCGACCGCGGGCTGGGCGGCGTTGCTGGCGCCGGTGGGACTCGTGGTGATCGGGCCGTGGGCGCTGCTGATCCTGCCGGTGATGCTCGTGCCCGTGCTCGACAAGCCGCCGCG
Organism: Acidobacteriota bacterium; assembly: GCA_020350085.1. Lineage (GTDB taxonomy): Bacteria > Acidobacteriota > Polarisedimenticolia > J045 > J045. Next base: position 2,646,091 of record CP070706.1, on the reverse strand, counting down.
TCGACTGCTTTACGCCTGGTTGCTCGTCATCGCGCTCGCGACGCCGGCTGCGGGCGCTCTCTGGGCGCTGGCCAACGCGGCCGCCTCGCCGCGGGCGCGAGTGGCCGTGGACGCGGCAGAAGGATCGTTCAGACCAGATCTGATCCTCCGCTTGCAGGAGCTCAGCGAGCAGCACCCTGACGAGCCGCTGTGGAAGCTGCTGCAGGCGCGGATGGTCGCCTCGCGCTATCCCGAGCGTGCCGTGGCGCTGTTTCGAGAGGCGATCGACTTGGCCCCGTCCGATGCGCGGCTGCGGGTCATGCTGGGCAACGTCTTCTTCCGCGTCGACAAAAAGGAGCCGGCCGGGGCGCGGTACCGCGAGGCGCTCGAGATCGAGCCCGACAACCTGATCGCGATGTTCAATCTGGCGCGAGTGCGGCTGGCGGCGTTCGACTTCGAGGAGGCCGAGCAGTTGTTGCGCCAGGCTCGGGAGCAGGCGGCGAGTCGCCTGGATGATCTGGAACGGTCGGTTCCCGAGGACGGCATCGCAGATCCCGAGGTCCAGGTGCGAGAGGTGGCCTGGCGCGTCGTGGCGGAAGAGGTCGCTCCTGGATTTCGGGCCGCTCTCAGGCCGGCCAACGCGCTGACGATCGGGGCGCTGCTCGCGCTGATCACCGCGGCCGTGTTGCGGGTGCGGGTGAGCGGATTCGATGGCCAGCGCTGCACGACCTGCGGTCGCGGGTACTGCCGGCGCTGCGCGGGCGACTCCGCGTCCGAGACCTGCACGCCGTGCAACCATCTGCTGACGCGGCGCGAGGGCCTCGCGCCCGAAGCGCGCGAGACGCAAGCGCGCCGCGTCGATCGCTACTTTCGCCGGTTGAGCCGAGGCCGCGCCTGGACGCATCTGCTGTGGCCCGGGCTGGCCCTCGTACACGAGGGCCGGGTCTGGTTCGGGGCTCTGATGGCGCTCGTGTGGGGCACGCTGCTGGCAGGCTCCTTGCTGCCGGAGCGTCTGCTGCCCGGTCCGAGTCCCGTCACCCCGTGGCCGCCCGGGGTGCTGTACTGGATCCTGGCAGCGCTGTTTTGGGTCACGGCCCAGCTTCCGCGCTTCCGCCCGCGCGCCGTGGCGCGGCGGCCGGGGGGCTAGCCTCATGGCTCTGCGAGGCACACTCGGCGACTTTTCGCTGACCGACATCCTGCAGCTGATCGGCCTGCAGCGAAAGAGCGGCAGTCTGATCCTCGAGCGCGAGGATCAGCGCGTCGTCATCGGCTTCGACAACGGCAGGGTGGTGGCGGCGGAATCGTCTACCCGCACCGCAGAGCACCGGCTCGGGAGCTTGCTCGTCAAGGTCGGTCGTCTGACGGAGGCGAGGTTGGACGAGGCGCTGCGGATCCAGAAGGAGACATTGCGCCGTCTCGGTCACGTGTTGGTCGAGCAGGGCTGGGTCGATCCGGAGGCGATCCGCCGCCAGCTCGAGCTGCAAATGACCGAAACCGTGTTCGACACGCTTCGCTGGCGCAGCGGAGATTACGATTTCCGCCCCGACCGGCTCGTCGAGTGGGACCGCGAGTTCATCAACCCGATCCCCGCAGAGCACCTGCTGATGGAAGGTGCCCGGATGATCGACGAGTGGCCGATGATCGAGCGCGTGCTGCCCTCGCGCGAGGTCGTTCTGCGACAGACGGCCGAGGCGGCGCAGATGCTGGCCAGTGCCGGGCAATCGCCCGAGGCCGAAGGGTCGATTTACGAGCAGGACATCGACTTCGGACTGATCCCGCGCGACCCGTTGGGCGAAGCGGACAAGTCCCAGACGCCCAGACTCAGCGCCGGCGAGCACGCGGTTCTGCGCTGGGTCGATGGTCAGCGCCCGGCGAGCGAGGTGGCCGACCTTTCGGAGCTGGGCTCGTTCGAGGCCTTCAAGACGATGGCACGACTGGTCGAGCTGAACCTGCTCGAGCCGGTGCCGGAGCACCGCGAGCGCGTCTCGCGACGCACACCGCGGCTGATGGGATCGGAGGCCGTCGCGCGGCTGGCTGGCGTGGTGCTGGCCTTGCTCGTCGTGCTCGGCGCTGCCTCGGCGCTCCAGGTGCTGTGGCGGGCGGTCTCACCGGGCAACGCGCCGCTCGCGCTGCCCGGAACGGCGGCGCCCTCGTCGTGGTTGGCCGAAACGGCCGGTCTCGACCGGCTGCGGACCACGATCAGTAGCGCCCGGCTCAACCGGCTCGAGCAGGCGCTGCGGCTGTACTACCTCGATCGCGGGACCTGGCCAAGCCGGCTCGAGCAGCTGGTCCAGCGTGAGCTGATCCCGCGCTCGCTGATCGTGGATCCCTGGGGCCGACCGTACCGTTACGAGGTCAGCCCGACCGGCTACCGCGTCGCTGAGCGAGCCTCGACCTCTGATCGGCCGCCGCAGGCTCGCGAGCGTGACTTCCGCCGCTGGGAGCGGCCTGAGCCGGCGCGCGGCTCGCCGTCGGCCCCGTCGAGCGCCCGAGGGGCGCTTAACGGGCGCTTAACGGGCGCTTGACGATCCTACTCGCCGATCTTAGGTGACTCCCGCGGCTCGCAGCCGCCGGGAGGACTTCTTTCATGGGCAAGATCATTGGGATCGACCTCGGCACGACAAACTCGGTCGTCGCCGTGATGGAAGGCGAAAAGCCGACGGTCATTCAGAACGCGGAAGGAGGGCGGACGACCCCCTCCGTCGTGGCGTTCACTGACAAGGAAGAGCGGCTCGTCGGACAGGTTGCGAAGCGCCAGGCCGTGACCAATCCGACGCGAACCGTGTTTTCCACCAAGCGCTTCACGGGCCGCAAGTTCGGCGAGGTCACCGCCGAAGCTGCTCGCGTCCCCTACGAAGTCATCGAGGCGCCGAACGGCGACGCACGCTTCAAGATCGACGGGAACCTCTACTCACCGCCCGAAATCGCAGCCATGGTGCTGCAGAAGCTGAAGAAGGACGCCGAGGACTACCTCGGTCACGAGGTGGAGCGCGCGGTGATCACCGTGCCCGCCTACTTCAACGACGCTCAGCGCCAGGCGACCAAGGATGCCGGGCAGATCGCCGGTCTCAAGGTGGAGCGTCTGGTCAACGAGCCGACCGCCGCATCGCTGGCCTACGGGCTCGACAAGAAAGCGACCGAGAAGATCGCCGTCTTCGATTTCGGCGGCGGGACGTTCGACATCTCGATCCTGGAGATCGGCGAAGGGGTCTTCGAGGTCAAGGCGACGAACGGCGACACTCACCTGGGTGGTGACGATTTCGACCAGTGCGTGATCGACTGGATCGGCGACGAATTCAAGAAGGAGCACGGGATAGACCTCCGAAAGGACCGTATGGCTCTGCAGCGGCTCAAGGAAGCCGCCGAGAAGGCCAAGTGCGAGCTGTCGACCACGCTCCAGACGGAGATCAACCTGCCTTTCATCACAGCGGACGCGAGCGGGCCGAAGCATCTGGTCCTGACGCTGACGCGGGCGAAGCTCGAGGCCCTCGTCGCTGACCTCGTCGAGAGGACGCTCGCGCCCTGCCGACAAGCGATGCAGGACGCCGGAGTCGGCCCGAAGGAT
>CP070706.1:2635548-2642447 GCA_020350085.1 Acidobacteriota bacterium | reverse complement strand
CGTGCTCGACCTGATCGAGGCCGGCTTCCGCTATCTCGATCAAGTGATCAACGCGGATCTCGAGGATCTGACCCGCGTTGAAGGCATCGATGTGGACCTCGCGCTGCACATCCACGATCAGGCCGAGACCTTGCTTCCCGTCGTCAGAGAGGAGGAAGAGGAAGCTCGGCGCCTCGCCGAGGAGCTCGCCGCAGCACGCGAGCAGGCCGAGGCCGAAGAGATCGACGTGCACGGGCTGCTGGCCACAGCGGACGACGAGCCGGTGGATTCCGGCGACGTCACGCAGTACCCCGACGACGAATCCTCCGAAAGCCTCGAGAGCTTCGAGGGCGCCGGGCAGGCTGAGGACCTCGAGAAAGCGACGGGCCCGGACGGCGAGATCGCAGACTCGATGGAATCGCCCGCTGACGAGCGATCCGAAAACGACGCTGCCGAAGTAGAAGCTGTCGAAGAGGCGGACGCCAAGGAGTCGTAGACGTGCGGATTTTCCAGCTGGCCAAAGAGCTCAACGTGAGCAGCCAGGAGATCCTCGATGCCCTGGACGATATGGGTACGCCCGTCAAGTCCAATCTCGCATCGGTCGGCGACGAGATCGTCGCGGAGCTCCGCGAGCTATTCAAGCCCAAGCCCACGACGGCTCGCCGATCGAAGGAAGAGGCCATCCGACGGGCTCTGGCTGAGCGCGAGGAGCGCGAGCGAGCTGCCGCGGAAGCGGCTCGCCGCGAGCAGGATCGCAAGGAAGCCGCGCGCCGCGCCGCGCTGAGCCGAGCCGCGGCTCGGCGCGCCGATCAGCGGCTCGCCGCAGAAGGGACCAAGCGGCGAGAGGTCGCCGCCAAGCCCGCCGAGCCGGTCGAGACCCCGCGCCCGAGCCCCGCTCCGAGCGTGGCTTCGCCGCAGCCGGCCGCCGCCGCGGGCCCGCCTGCGCCGGCCACCGTCGCCAACTCTAAGCCACAACCGGCCGAAGCGACCCGCCCGGTCCGGGAGGACGCCGCGGCGCGCGGCTCGCGCCTCGGCAAGGCCGTCGTCGCTCCACCGCCGACCACCGCCAAAGAGCGAGCCCAGTTGCTCGGCCGGCGGCTAGCTCCGGCCCGCCCCGGCCGCCCAGCCGCGGGCCGCGCCGTTCCGGGCCGTCCGGCCGCGCCGCCAGCCGCGGAGCGGCCCAAGTCCGGCCGTGCGGCCCGTCGGGCCGCCAAGAGGCGACAGGACGACCAGGAGCGCCGCGTCGAGGCGCCCGCCGGCGCTCAGGCTGTTCCCGAAACGCCGGTCGGCATGATCAAGATCTCCGAAGGCATCACGATCAAGGACCTCGCCGAGCGGATGGACCGCAAGGCGAAAGACGTGATCAAGCGGCTGTTCCTCGAGAAGAGCCTGATGGCCACGATCAACCACGCGCTCGACGAAAACACGGCGCGCTGGGTTGTCGAGGCCTTCGGTGGCACGGCCGAGACGGTGAGCATGGAAGAGGAAGCGGTCTCGGAGGCCACCGCTGCCGGCGTGCCCGCCGACACGCCCGAAGATCTCAGGCCGCGCTCGCCGGTCGTGACGATGATGGGTCACGTCGACCACGGAAAGACCAGCTTGCTCGACGCGATCCGCGCGACCCGAGTTGCCGAGCGCGAGGCTGGCGGCATCACGCAGCACATCGGAGCGTACAAGGTTCGACACGTGCACGAGGGGACCGAAAAGCAGATCGTCTTCCTCGACACGCCGGGCCACGAAGCGTTCACTCTGATGCGCGCCCGCGGCGCTCAGGTGACCGACATCGTCGTTCTCGTCGTGGCTGCGGACGATGGTGTCATGCCGCAGACGATCGAGGCGATACACCACGCGCGCGCCGCCGGCGTGCCGTTGGTTGTCGCGGTTAACAAAATCGACAAGCCGGGCGCAAACCCCGAACGCGTGCTCCAGCAGTTGGCCGAGCGCGACGTGATGGTCGAGCAGTTCGGCGGCAGCGTCGTGTCCTGTCCGGTTTCGGCAAAGACTCAACAGGGCATTGACGATCTGCTGGGCATGATCCTGCTCGTCGCCGAGCTGGAAGAGCTGAAATCGAACGCGAGTCGACCCGCGACGGGTACCGTCTTGGAGGCAAAGCTCGACAAGGCTCGTGGTCCGATCGCGACCGTGCTGGTGCAAAACGGCACCCTGAGAATCGGCGATGTCTTCGTCGTCGGCGCGACGATGGGTCGTGTGCGCGCACTCGTGGACGAGCGAGACCGGCGCTTGGAGCACGCCGACCCCGCAACGCCGGTGGTCGTGATGGGGCTCGAGGACGTGCCGCAGGCCGGCGATACGCTGCAGGTCTTTCCCGACGAGCAGAAGGCGCGCCAGATCACGCTCTATCGCCAACAGAAGCAGCGCGACGAGGAACAGGCGCGCCGCATGCAGCTTCCGACGGTCGAGAAGCTGTTCGAGCAGATTCGCGAAGGAGAGGTGAGCGAGCTGCCGATCGTGCTCAAGGCCGACGTTCAGGGATCGGTCGAGGTGCTCGATCGCTCGCTGACCGACCTCTCGACCGGAGAGGTCGTCGTCAAAGTGATCCATGCGGGCACGGGGGCGATTTCTGAGACCGACATCTTGCTGGCGTCTGCCAGCCGTGCGATCGTCGTCGGCTTCAACGTGCGCCCGGAGCGCAGCGCGGCAGAGCTCGCACGCCGCGAGGGCGTCGACATCCGGCTCCATACCGTGATCTACAAAGTCGCCGAAGAGATTGAGCAGGCGATGCTTGCCAAGCTCTCGCCGGTCGAGAAGGAAGTCTACCTCGGTCGAGCGGAGGTCAGAGAGACGTTCCGCGTGCCGAAGGTGGGAACGGTCGCGGGTTGCTATGTCGTCGACGGTTTGGTGCGGCGCGACGCGCAGGTCCGCCTGCTGAGAGATAACGTCGTCATCCACGAGGGGCGCGTCGGCTCGCTCAGGCGCTTCAAAGAAGATGCCCGGGAGGTTCGTGCCGGCTTCGAGTGCGGCATCGGTCTGGAACGTTACCAGGACATCAAGCCCGGCGATGAGTTCGAAGTGTTCGCCGTGGAGATGATCAGGCGCGAGTCGCTCGAGCCGAGCGCAACGACCTGAGCCCCGCCCATCGTCGCGGGGCCGAAGGCAAGAGCGCGGCCCTGGCCGCCCGAGGACCTGCAGTGCGTGTCGGACTTCTCGTCTTAGAGATCTTTCTGCACGGTTGCACGTCTCTCAAAGAAAAGCGCCGCGTGATCCGTGCTATCCGGGATCGTTCGCGTCATCGACACAACGTGGCGCTGGCCGAGGTCGACCACCAGGACCTTCACCAGCGCGCCAAGCTGGCGTTCGTCTCGGTAGCCTCTCGACGAGCACCACTCGATCAGCTTTTCGATCGCATCGTCGAGGATGCGGAGGAGCTGGCTCACGGAGGTATCGAGGAGACGGTGCGGGAGTTTTTCGGATGAGCGAGGACGCCGGCGTGTGCGGGCTGCTGGCGATCGACAAGCCGGCGGGAATGACCAGTCACGACGTCGTGGCACGGGTTCGCCGCACGCTGGGCAAGCGGCGCGTGGGTCACGCAGGGACTCTCGACCCGCTGGCGACGGGCCTGCTGCCGTGTCTCGTCGGACCGGCGACACGACTCGTCCGATTCCTTCACCGCTGGCCCAAGAGCTACGTCGGCGTCATCGCCCTCGGCGAAGAGACGGCGACGGGCGATCGCGAACAACTCTCGGGCAGCGCCGCGCGCCCGCCGGTGCCGCCTGCGGCCGTGCTCGAGCAGGCGTGCCGCCGCCTGAGCGGGCGCTACTGGCAGACCCCTCCGGTCTACTCGGCAAAGAAGCTCGGCGGGATAGCGGCCCATCGCCTGGCACGCCGCGGCTACGCCCCGGCGCTGGCTCCCGTGCTGGTGACCGTTCACAGGCTGCGACTCGTCCCCGGCCGCGACGGACGCCTCGCCTTCGCCGCGCGAGTGAGCAGCGGGACATATCTCAGGGCTTTGGCGCGTGATCTCGGCCGGTTGCTCGGCACGGGGGCGCATCTCGAGCAACTGCGCCGCACTGCGGTCGGCCCCGTGCGCGTTCGCGAGGCGATCTCACCCTCCGCCGAACGCGCCGCGATGCTCGCGGCTCTGCAGCCGCTCGAGCGGATCCCTCTGCAGCTCGCCGCCGTGCAGCTCGAGGAGCGGCAAGAGGCTGCCTTTCGCTGCGGTCGCGTGGTCGAGCTGGCCGCGGACCGGCTGAGGCCCGACATCGAACTGCCGGCCGAGGTGCGGGTGCTCGGCTCGAGCAGGCTGGCCGGCATCGGAGATTTGGACCTCGATCGCCGACTGCGCCCGCGCGTCGTGCTACCGGTCGGAAGCCCAGCGGGGAGTCCCGTCGCCAGCTAGTCGTCGCCAACTCCCGACCATCCTGCGGGCTGCCGCCCCTTGCTCGATGGCCTGGATTGCCTCTGGGCTCCGGCGGTGCTATGGTCGCCGCTCGGCTTTGGCCCCGCGCCGTTGCGCCGAGAGTATTGTGGCTCGAGTATTTCGACGGTTTGGTCGTTCCGAACCGTGGGACCCGTGAGGGTTGCCTCGCCGTCGGCCTCGTCCGAGAGCTGCCCACGACGAGCGGGACCGAGGAGTACGACGTTGGCTTTGGAATCGAAGAGCAAGCAGGAGATCATCAGCTCCCATCGGGTGCACGAGACCGACACCGGCTCGGCGGAAGTCCAGATCGCCCTGCTGACGAACCGCATCAGTTACCTGACGGCGCATCTGCAGACTCACAAGAAGGACCACCACACGCGGCTCGGATTGCTCAAGCTCGTGGGGCAACGGCGGCGTTTGCTGAACTACTTGCGCAGGAAGGATATCGACGGATACCGCCGGCTGATCGACAAGCTCGGCATTCGTCGGTAGCGAGCGCAGCGGCTGGCGATGCGAGATCGCCCGCGGCTCGCTCTTGAAGATTTCAACCGCTGCGCCGGCACGTGATCGGTCCATGCGGGCGGACCCAGCCTGATGAATGGACTGCGTAGCCAACGGCACAGACGATCGATGAGTATCAGCCCACGCGTTCGGCGGTGGCTGTGATGACACGTTCGATGTCTGCGACGTTGGCTACACAGCCCACTCATCCAGGGGGTGGGCCCGCTTCCGGTCACTCCGACGCAGCACGTTCACGCGGAGCTCTGAGCTTCGCACGAGGAGAGTGTTGTGTCTGAACACCGCTTAGAAATCGATCTCGGCGGGCGACCGCTCGTCGTAGAGACCGGCGAGATGGCCCGTCAGGCCGGCGGCTCCGTGACGGTCCGCCAGGGTGACAGTGTCGTGCTCGTGGCCGCGACGGCGTCCAAGTCTCCGCGCGAAGTGCCGTTCTTGCCTCTGACCGTGGACTACCGCGAAGCGATGTATGCGGCCGGGAAGGTGCCTGGAGGCTTCTTCAAGCGCGAAGGTCGACCCAACGAGAAGGAAACGCTGAGCAGCCGGTTGATCGATCGGCCGCTCCGACCTCTGTTCCCCACGGGGTGGAACTTCGAAACGCAGGTCATCGCGATGGTGCTTTCGGCGGACAAGGAGAACAACCCCGACGTGCTGGCGCTGACAGGCGCGTCGTTTGCTCTCAACTTGTCCGACATTCCCTTCCCTCACCCGATCGCCGCCGTGCGCGTCGGGTTGATCGACGGCGATTACGTGATCAACCCGCTCAACTCGCAGCTGAGCGATAGCAGGCTGGATCTGATCGTCGCCGCCCGAGACGAAGCGATCGTAATGGTCGAGGCCGGCGCGAACGAGGCCAGCGAGGAGGAGGTCATCGGGGCGCTGTTCGCGGGCCAGGAAGCGGTACGACCCGTCATCGCCGCCCAGCGCCGCTGGGCGGAAGAGCTGGGCCAGCCCAAACGGGAGTTCAAGCCAAGGGAGATTCCCGAACACGTGCTCGCCGAAACGCGCGAGAAGCTGCGCCAGCCATTGCTCGAGGCGATGCAGATCCAGGGCAAGCTGCTGTCCTATGCCCGCGTCGACGCGCTGCTCGAGCAGCGATTGGCGGAGATCCCGGAGGACGACGCGGAGCAGGCGTTTTGGGTCAGAGAGGCTTTCTTCGCGCTGCAGGACGAGATTCTGCACGATTATCTGATCGACAACGGCCGGCGGCTCGATGGGCGCCGCTTCGACGAGATCCGCAAAGTGACGTGCCAGGTCGGCACGCTGCCCCGCACGCACGGCTCGGCGCTGTTCACGCGCGGAGAGACGCAGGCGCTCGTGACGACGACTCTGGGCACGTCGTCGGATACGCAGCGCATCGAGTGGCTGGAGTTCGAAGGCGAGAAGCGATTCATGTTGCACTACAACTTCCCGCCCTTCTCCGTCGGCGAGGTCCGCTTCCTTCGCGGCCCGGGCCGGCGAGAGATCGGCCACGGCGCTCTCGCGGAGCGAGCCCTTCGGCCCGTCATAACGGGGGAGGACTCGATTCCGTACACGATCCGGGACGTCTCGGACCTTCTCGAGTCGAACGGGTCGTCTTCGATGGCCTCCGTCTGCGGAGGCTCGCTGGCGCTGATGGACTCCGGCGTGCCGGTCACCAAGGCGGTCGCAGGCATCGCGATGGGCCTGGTCAAGAAGGAGGAGCGCCTCGCGGTGCTCACGGACATCGCGGGAGCCGAGGACCATCACGGTGACATGGACTTCAAGGTCACGGGCACCCGAGACGGCATCACCGCGCTGCAGATGGACATCAAGATCGGGGGGATCACGCGCAAGATCATGGAGCAGGCGCTGACTCAGGCCCGCCGCGCACGTCTCGAGCTGCTGGAGATGATGAACCGCGCGTTGCCGGAACCGCGCGATGACTTCTCGCGCTACGCCCCGCGCATCCTGACGATCTTCGTGCCGAAGGACAAGATCCGAGAGGTGATCGGCCCCGGCGGCAAGGTGATCCGCTCGATTCAAGAGCGTACCGGCACCGAGATCT
>CP070706.1:2629284-2635448 GCA_020350085.1 Acidobacteriota bacterium | reverse complement strand
GCACCCAACGATCTCCCATCTTCTTGAGAATGTCCGTCCAACGGCCGCGGTTGACCTTCTCCTCGTCTTTGGCGTTGGTCTCCAGCGTGGCGAAGTAGTAGTGCACGATGGCGATGTCGCCGTGGATCTTGATCCCCACCGGCTGGATCGTGTGATGAATCTCCTTCGTCGTCGCGAACTCGTGGGAGATCCACTTGCGGACTTCTTTCTTGCCGCTCGGTAGGGCGGCCGTGTTGCTCCATCCGAGGTAGTCCTCGTGGAAATAGCTCAGCATCCCCTCGGTGTCGCGCTTGCCTCCCAGCTCCCAATAGGTCTCGACGCTCTTCCAGACATCTTTCTGTGCCGGGGACCATTCTTGGGCCAGCGTGCCGCCCGTGGTCAGGGCGGCGACGAACAGCAGTGCGACGAGCTTACGAGTAAGTGGCGAAAGAGACGTTCCAAGTCTCACCCGCATCAGTAGCCTCCTTCCTCCCGCCTCGCGGGACACGTCCTCGACGGCGATCCTTTTAGCACGCGTCGTGCATCGCGTGCGAGCGTCTCGATGCTGTTCGCTCGTCGGTGCGTTGGTGTCAGCCGGCGTGGTATAGATGTTTCGGGCACTCTGGCGCGTCATGTCTTTCACGAGGAGTTCTGGATGCAGGAACGATCGATCGCCCCGGCGGCAGTCCTCGGTGTTCTCGTCGCTTTGGGGTTTGCCATCGGTGGTTACTTCGTGGGCGAGGGATTCCGGCGGGGACGCTCGTCGGATCGCTTCGTGACAGTCAAAGGGCTGGCGGAGCGCGAGGTCCCGGCCAATCTGGCCCTGTGGCCGATCGTCTTCACGGTCACGGCGGACGATCTCGCGGCATTGCAGCGGGCCGTCGACGAGAATGCCGGCAAGATCCACTCCTTCCTCGGCGATACCTTTCGAAAGGAAGAGGTGAGTCTCTCGATGCCTCGCATCACCGATCGCGAGGCGATGGGACTCTACCAGCAGGGCCGGCAGCTGGAACGCTACGTGGCCGAGGCAACGGTCACCTTACGCACGAGCAGGATCGACGCGGTGCGCACGGCGATGGAGCGCTCGGGGGAGCTGGTCAAACAGGGCGTCGCGCTGATTCGCAGCTACGAGTACAACACCCAGTATCTGTACACGGATCTCGAAAAGATCAAACCGGAGATGATTGCCGAGGCCACGCGTGATGCCCGCCGCGCGGCGGAGCAGTTTGCCGAAGACAGCGGCAGTCGGGTCGGAGCCATACGGAAGGCTCAGCAGGGCTACTTCGTTATCGAGGATCGCGATCCTTTTTCGCCCGAGTTCAAGAAGATCCGCGTCGTGACGACGATCGAGTATTTTCTCGTCGACGACTGATCGACTGGCCTTCGGAGTCAGCGGATCGACGCTGCGTAGCCAGCGCGGCAGCGACGCCAGATGAAAGATGCTGGGGCGGTGGGCTCCCCGGCATCTCTCACGTCCCTGTGCCGATGAGGGGTCGCGCTCCGCCCCGGCGTATGTCCCGAGACGGCTAAGGGGTGTTGACCGTCAGCGGGACGAGGTTCTCGAGTCGATCGCCGAGATCACCGGCAGATACTGGGGTCGGTCGAGAAGTGCCAGGATTCAAGTAGATGATGACGTCTTCACCCACGATCGGCCCACCGAGGTACTCTTCCTTAAAGTTACCGGTGAGAGTCAGCACGACGCACTCGCGATTCATGACCTCGCCAATCGCCTCGCTGATCGCCTGGGTGTCGAACTTGAGCGTCAGATCCATCCGACCGTCAGGTCCCCACTCGTGGCAGTCCTGCTCGCAGTCCTGCTTGCCGATGTATGGCTCGAAAGGTGAGGCGACGACCTAGAAGCTAGAACTAAGAGCTGGGACACCGGCCAGCCGGATCGAGTCCGGATCGATCGTCGTGACGTCGAGATCAGCCGTGCCGAGAATCGCGACGGGCAGGGTACCGCGGCTGGTCACGTTGACCGGGTTCGGGCAGGAGCCTGGCTTGACGTCGTCCGCCACCTCGACGGGAACAAGTCTGATGGTCATCTGTTGGAAGATCAGTCCCATGGCGTCGAAGGGGCCATCACTGATCACGAAATAGAAATTGGTCAGACCGTCATAATCGTACGTTCCCAACGCGTCGAGAATATCCAAGGACTGCAGCGTGTCGCCTGTGTAACCGACTTCGAAGTTGCCGCCGAACGGGCCGAATCGGCCGGGCTCGTCGAGTGGCGGCGGCGGGAAGGGCCAGTCGACGTTGTTGTCCGACATGAAGAAGCCGTCGACCTGTGGGTCGTTGTTGCGGATCACGAAGTAGGGAACGCGCCCCGCGGGATAGGGATCCTGAAGACCCACGGTCACCGGCCCGAGGGTGTACGAGTACGTCTCGTGGATGACCCCGTAACCGCGGGTCGGGAAGGTGGAGCTGTCGAGAAAGTTGCCCGAGTCGACCTGAAAGTACATGGTGACCGGATCGTTCGGGCTGACGACGGAAAGTTGACCCGAACGGATTTGATTGTACTCCACGTATCCCGTGATCTCGACTTCGACGGCTGCGGCCTGCGCCAGAACTGGCAGCAACAGCGCAGCGATCATGAATCCAATGATCGGTTTCACCTGAGACTCCTTTTCCGCGATGTCTTCATTGCCTGACTGTAGATTTGTCGTCCAATAGCTCGCGTGACGACATCCGGCACGGATGATTTCGGAAGCCTCCGACGCTCGGATCCACCTCGGAGGCCACCGGTCAAAAAGGGACTCATCGGGCGCTTCCGAAGCGTGGGATAGCACGCGCGGGTCTCCGATCCGCCTGTGGAGGTGATACTCCTGCGGACCGGCAACTGGCAATTCTTTATTCGCATCTGTCCGCGAGTTTATGAACGCATCCGGACGTTCAACGGGGCTCGTTTCGGTTTCAGCGCCGAGGCCGACTATCTTAAATGCGATCGGAAGGCGTTTTCGGTAGCAGGATCACCAGCAGCGTCATCCCGACGATCGCCGAGAGCAGCGAGCCGCCGATGATGCCGATCTTGGCCGCGTTCAAGAGCTCTCCCTCGAGCGCGAGTCCTGCGATGAACAGCGCCATCGTGAAGCCGATGCCGGACAAGAAGCCGCCGGCGAGCATCACGCCCCAGCTCAGCCCTTCAGGTAGCTCCTTGAGGATGAGCTTGACGACGATGAAGCTCAGCACCATCACGCCGAGCGGCTTGCCGACGACGAGCCCGGCCATCACGGCTGTTGCGACCGGGTCGGCGAACTCGGCGAGCTTCAGCGGAACACCGGCGTTGGCCAGCGCGAAGACCGGCATGATCAGAAAACCGACCCAAGGGTGAAGCAGCGTCTCGAGGTACTCGAGCGGGGAGACGGTCTCGCGCGTCGCCCACTGCAGCTGCCGCAGCCGGTTGGCGCGGTGCGACATCGAGTCCCAGCCGCCTCCGTGGAGCAGGTCGTGAGCCCGCCCCAGTAATTGTCCGAAGAGGTGCGTCGGCAGGTAGCTCTTCACCGGCGTCATCAGCCCGAGGATCACGCCGGCGATCGTCGCGTGCACGCCCGACTCGTGAAACCCGAGCCAGATCAGCGCACCGAGGCCGGTGTAGACCGCGAAGCTGCGCACGCCGATGCTGCCCAGGAAGAAAACGATCGCGATGCCGACAAAGGCGAGCAGTAGCGCGGTCGCGTTCAGCGACGCGGTGTAGCCGATGGCGATCACGAGGATCGCACCGATGTCATCGACGATCGCGAGCGAGAGCAGCAGCACGCGGAACACGCGCGGCACGCGCGAGCCGAGCACGGCCATGCAGCCGACGACGAACGCGATGTCCGTCGCCATCGGGATGCCCCAGCCGCGCATGCCGGGCTGGCCGGACTGCAGCGCGAGGTAGACCAGCGCGGGCACGAGCATGCCGCCGATCGCCGCGGCGAGCGGTAGCGCCGCACGCTTCGGGTCGCGCAGCTCGCCGAGGACCATCTCGCGCTTGACTTCGAGACCGACAACGAAGAAGAAGATCGCCATCAGGCCGTCGTTGATCCAGTGCTTGAGCGAGTGGATCATTTCGAACGTGCCGATCTTGAAGCCGACCTCGAGCTTCCAGAATCCGAGATAGCCGTCGGCCCAGCCCGAGTTGGCGAGAACGAGCGCCACCATCGCGCAGGCGAGCAAGACTACTCCGCTCGCCGCTTCGACGTGCAAAAAGCGTTGGATCGGCTCGACGATGCGGTCGATCGGCTGGCGCGGCAGGGCGGGGCTGTTTTCGCCGGGGCTCATCGAGATCGCGGCCTCGCTTTCGTGGGCTCTCCGTCGATCAGGCGCGAAAGGCTCGCACGTGCGCCGTTGCTCGTGCAACATCATGTGCTTGCCGGACCCCGGGCGGTCCGCGATCGGGCTGACCGCGCCAGCATGAGGAGAGAGCCATGACCCACCACGTGCTGCTCGAGCTGGTGCTCGTCCTGGCGCTGTCGGTGGCGGTCGCCTGGCTGTTTCACCGGATACGGCTGCCGGTGATGGTCGGCTTCATCCTGGCCGGATTGCTCGCCGGGCCTGAGGTTTTCGGGCTCGTTTCCGAAACGGAGCCGATCGAGCTGCTCGCCGAGGTCGGGGTGGTGCTGCTGCTTTTCACCGTCGGCCTCCACCTGTCGCTGCGCGATCTGTGGCTCATGAAAGGAATCGTCCTCGGCGCAGGCGCGGCCCAAGTGCTGCTCACCGGTGGGCTCGCGATCGGCATCGCTCGCGCCTTCGACCTTCCCCTGCCGCAGGCGATTCTGTGGGGCTACCTGATCGCGCTCAGCTCGACCGGTCTCGCGTTGCGCGTGCTCGAAGACCGTGGCGAGACGGCCTCGCCGCACGGTCGCTTCATGGTCGGGGTGCTCGTGTTCCAGGATCTCGCTGCAGTGCCGATGTTGGCCACCGTACCGCTGCTCGTCGGCGTCGCCGGCGCGGCGGCGGACTCCGCGTCTTACGGCGGAGGCGGTGCTCTGACGCTGCAGCTCGGCAAGTCGCTCGCCGTGCTCGCTGGCGTCGTCGTGCTCGGGCGGATCGTCTTTCCTTGGCTCGCGAATCTCGTCCTGCGCACCGGCAGCCGCGAGGTGTTTACGCTGACGACGCTGCTCGTCGCCTTCGGTACGGCGCTGGCCGTCGCCGAGTTCGGCCTATCGATGGCGCTCGGCGCCTTTCTCGCAGGCATGGTCGTCTCGGAGTCGGATCTGGCCGAGCACATCCTGTCCGAGATCGAGCCGGTCCGCGATGCTTTCAACGGGATGTTCTTCGTCTCGATCGGGATGCTCGTCTCGCCGACGATGTGGCGCAGCGAAGGGCTCGCGCTGCTCGCGCTGGGGCTGGCGATCGTCGGCGTCAAGGCGCTGATCGCCGGCGGGCTCTCCTGGCCGTGGATGCGGAGCCTGCGCGGTGCTGCGCTCGCAGGGATCGGGCTCGCGCACGTCGGCGAGTTTTCGTTCGTCGTGGCCCAGACGGCACGTCATTCCGGTGTGCTGACCGACGAGGGCCTGACACTGTTTCTCTCCGCCGCCGTGCCGACGATGGTCATCGCACCGCTTCTCGGCACGAGCCTCGCCAGCGTCGGATTCTTCGCTCGCGCGGTCGGAAGGGAGGGGGAGCCTGCTGAGCCGGCTTCGGCAGGCGCGCTGCGCGATCATGTCATCGTCGTCGGTTTCGGCATCAACGGGCGCAACGTCTGTCGTGTGCTGGAGCTGCTCGAGCTCGAACACGTCATCGTCGAGCTGAACCCGGCCACGGCGAGAAGCCTGCGCGAGGAAGGCCGGCGGGTCATCCTCGGCGATGCCGGACGAGACGCCGTCCTGCGTCGGGCCGGGGTGACACGCGCCCGCGCGCTCGTGATCGCCATCGCCGACGCAGCCGGCAGCCGCCGCATCGTCGCCTTAGCGCGTGCGGCCAACCCGCGGCTGCGGATCATCGTGCGCACGCGCTGGCTGCGTGAGGTCGAGATGCTGGAGCAACTCGGCGCCGACGAGATCGTCCCGGAAGAGTTCGAGACGTCGCTCGAGCTGGCCGGCCGCGTCCTCGCCAGCTACGGCGTACCGGAGCAGATCGTCCGCCGCGAAAAGGACGAGATGCGCGAGGCGGGCTACGGAGCGCTTCGCGCCGAGCCACGCGAGCTGCCGCCGGCGACGCCACTGCGCCTGCTTCTCGGCGAGACCGGCCTCGAGCGCGTC
>CP070706.1:2625402-2629184 GCA_020350085.1 Acidobacteriota bacterium | reverse complement strand
GTAGACCTCGACGCCCGTGTTGTCACGCGTGATCGGTCCGCCGGCGAAGTCCTGCTTGCGGCCGTCGTCGTGGGACAGATCGGGGCTGATCAGCTTCCAGCTCGTGCCTTCGTCCGTGGACCGGTGCACGTACTGCGAGCAGTGATAGAGCACGCGCGGATCGTGAGGCGAGAGACGAATCGGGGCGTTCCATTGGAAGCGGTAGCGCAGATCGCGCGCCGCCTGGCCGATGGCGAGCTGCGGGTAGGAGCTGATGTCTCGTCTCTGCCTCGTGGCGTGATCGTAGCGGTCGATTCTTCCGCCGTAGCATCCGCCGTAAGTCACGTTCGGAGCGCGAGGATCCACGGCGATATGTCCACACTCGCAGCCAGCGACGGCGTACCAGTGCTCACGGGTGATGCTCGAGCCGCTCGTGCGGCTCGGAATCGACACGGTCGTGTTGTCCTGCTGCGCGCCGTAGACGCGGTACGGAAACTGATGGTCGACCGTGACGCGATAGAACTCTCCCGTGGGCTGATTGGACTGCGTCGACCAGCTCTCGCCAGCGTTGATCGAGACGTTGGCGCCGCCATCGTTGCCATTGATCAGGATGCGCGGATCTTCGGGGTGAATCCACAGATCGTGGTGATCGCCATGCGGCGCGCGGATGAGTTCGAAATGCTCGCCGCCGTCGTGCGAGCGCCACAAGCCGACGTTGAGCACGTAGACGGTATTCGAGTCGGCCGGGTCGGCGTACACATGCGTGTAGTACCAGGCCCGCTGGCGCAGGTTCCGATCGGCGCTGACGCGCCGAAACGTCTCACCGCCGTCATCCGAGCGAAACAACCCGCCCTGCTCCGCCTCGACGAGCGCGAAGACGCGCTCGGGATCGGCTGCTGAGACGGCGACACCGATCCGTCCGAGAGGCGCTGCGGGGAGTCCGCCGGTCAACCGCTCCCAGCTCTGCCCTCCGTCGCTCGATTTGAACAGCCCGCTGCCCGCACCGCCGCTGGTGAACGTCCACGGCTTGCGCTCAACCTGCCACATGGCCGCGTACAGCACACGCGGGTTCGTCGGATCGAGCGCGATATCGATCGCTCCCGTGCGCTCGTCGACGAAGAGCACTCTGTCCCAGCTCTCACCGCCGTCGTTCGAGCGAAAGACGCCGCGCTGCTCGTTGGGGCCGAAGATGTGCCCCAGCACCGCGGCGTAGACGAGGTCGGGATCAGTCGGATGCACGCGGACGCGGCCGATCTGGCCCCCGTCTTCGAGTCCGACGTGAGACCACGTCTTGCCTGCGTCCCGCGAGCGGTAGACACCGTCACCGGGCGAGACGTTGCCGCGAGGACAAGCCGAACCCGTTCCGACGTAGACGACGTTGGCGTCGGACGGCGCCACGGCGATGGCGCCGACCGATCCACGGCGCAGCGCCGCGTCGGAGACGTTGACCCACGTGAGTCCCGCATCGGTCGATTTCCAGACCCCGCCCCCCGTCGAGCCCATGTAGACGGTCTTGCGATCGCCGAACACACCGGTGACGGCCGTCACCCGCCCGCCGCGATATGGTCCGATGCTGCGAAACTCCAGTGCCTGGTACAGCGCCGGATCGAACGCCGGCGAGCTCTCGGCAA
Source organism: Acidobacteriota bacterium (assembly GCA_020350085.1). Taxonomy (GTDB): domain Bacteria; phylum Acidobacteriota; class Polarisedimenticolia; order J045; family J045. The sequence goes on along the minus strand of CP070706.1, from coordinate 2,627,574 downwards.
GACTGGTCCCGTTCGCGGCGAAGATGCAAGCCAAGCCGACCAGCCAAGCGAGCCACACGAAAGGGACGCGGCGGGTATTTCTCATTGTCGAAGCTCCCGGCCAGCGGGCCGATGAGAACCACTCCGGAGCCGATTCAGAAAAGCTTCAAGACGACGAGCAGAAACTCGAGATCGCCTTCGACCTCCTCGATATCGCTGGCTAGCGCATAGCCGACATCAAAGCGGATCAGCGTTTCCTTGGGTCCGGGGAAGTTGGCGGCGATGCCGAATCCGGTGTGCGAGGTCATCTCGTCCTCGCCGAGCGGCTCGACGCGGGCGTGTTCGATCGTTCCTTCGAGCTGAACGATCTGTCGAACGTTGAATTCGTAATCGAGCTGGGCAAGTACGCCACGATCGTAGCGGATCCCCGAGCCTCCGAAGCCGCGCAGCCGATCTCCGCTGAGAAAGCCGAAGGTGAACGCCGAGAAGCGGTCGAGATCGCTTCCGCCGCGAAAATCGGCTGACAGCTCGATCTGCTGGAAAAACGGCAGAAACCAGGTTTTCTGCGCCACGACCGACCAGACGGAAAACGACTCCGCGTCCTCGAGCGCGTCGCCGCTGACGAGCGCGGACTCGGGTCCCCAGGGACTCCAAGACGAGCGACGCGTGTAGCGGCTACCGGCCTCGAGACCCCACCCCGCGCGATCGAAAGCCAACGAGAGCCGACCACTGTAGGCCGTGTGGTCCTCCGGCACGACGAACGCGCCGGTCTCATCGTCGCGGTGGTAGTTGATGTAGGCGGCACTCAGACCGCCGCGCAGCTTGACGAAGTCTCCTAGTGGATAGCCGCCCGTCAGAGAGATCGTCTGCGCGCGCCGTTTGACGCGCTCGCTGACGATCTCCTCACCGCGCACGTACGTCTTGTCCGTGCCAGCGTAGCCGAGCGCGTTGACGTTGAGTGCCACGTCGAGCTTGCTGTCGAGAAACGTCGGATCGGAAAGAGTGACGTTGGCCAACGCGCCGGCGAAGAACAAGTTGAACAGCATCCCTCTACCGAAGGTGTCCAAGTTGATGTAATTGACACCCGCGAGCGGAAGCAGCTCGTCGGCTCCCTCGTCGTTCAGCAGGCCGCCCACTGCGAACCACTGCCTGGTCTTGCCTCGCTTGGCGACGCGCTCGCCGCTGTCGGTGCGCTCTAGCCAGACGAAGCCTTCCTCGGTGTCTCGCAACATCTGCGCGCGAGAAGCGTAGGCCTGATCGCGGATCGGCCCGAACTCCGTCCCGTTGATCTCGGGCGGGCCGAACGACCATTCCTGGAGCACCACGAGATTGGCACCTGCCACCGACTGGATCACCTGTCCATCGAGGCCGTCGAGAACCCAGTACTCCGTACCGTCCGGGCCCTCATAGGGCCGATACAGCCGCGTTTCCTCGCGGCTGATCAGCGGAGGCTCGAGGTTTGTCTGGACGTAGCTGACCTTGACCATCGCCGCCGTGCGCTTGTCGATCCAGGCCCGGCCCCGCTGCAGGGAGCCGCTCGTGTCACTCTCGAGCGGCTCGAAGCGCACACGCCAACAATCCCGCCCATCAACCTGCTCGCTTTGCTCGAGCTCGTAGCGGTAGCGCTTGTCCAGATCCAGCGCCAGCGGCGCCTGAATCACGCGCTCCCAACGAAGCAGCGGGATCTCGGGAAATTCGTCCCAGTTCAATCGGACGCCGCCGATGTACTTGTCCCTGATCACCCACTCGCCGCCGGTCGTGCTGTCCCAGAAGTACTCGCCGTCGATCGTCAGGTCGATGGTGCCCGTGGCTTGGCCGTATCGCGGGCGGAAGTTGATGCGGCCTTCACGGCGAATGGTGCGCAACCGCTCGGTCTGAAACTCTCTCGTGCGCTGATGGGCGGCGATGATCTGCTCGGCCGTGATGCGCCGCTCGCCGCGAGCCTCGGCCATTTGCTCGTCGACTGGAATCTCCGGTGAGACGCGTCGCCGCGTGACGATGATCAGCCGTGGTTGCCGATCGAGCGGCACGGAGACCTCGACGTGCTGCTCGCCTCGAGGCCGGCTCGGGACCAGCCGTTCCTCGCCGGTCAACGGGTCGAGCGTACGATACGCGCGCCGCGGCGCCTTCTCGAACGACCAATCGACCAGCCGCGGCTCACCGCCGGGACGGGTCGTCGAGGAATCCCAGTAG
>CP070706.1:2620889-2625302 GCA_020350085.1 Acidobacteriota bacterium | reverse complement strand
TGCAGCTGCTGAGCGAGGATCTGTGAGTAGACCGCGTGCGGCTCATCCTCGACGTGCACGATCTCGACTTCTTCCCCGACGTTGATGTCGGTCAGCGGACGGCCGCGCGCGGGCGGGATCTCGCCGGTGGCCGTCGGGATTGGATCGCCGTGCGGATCGAACACCGGGTGGCCCAAGCGGGCCGACAGCGCATCGGCTTCGGCGGGCGTCATGCGATGCTCGCGCTTTTCGGCCGCAGCGTGCCATTTCGAAGGATCGAGCCCGGTCTCTTCGGACAGGAAGCGCTCCCACAATCGGTGCACACGAATCACACGCAGCGCTTCGCGGCGTCCGTCAGCGGTCAACGTGTAGACTCCCGCGCTCGCCCGAACCAACGCTCTCTGCTCGAGCTCGCTCGCCAGCCGCACGGCTCGATCGCCGCTCAGCCCGAGCGCTCCCGACAAGCTGGCCAGAGTGGCAGGCGTTCCCGCGTAATCGCAGTGATAAAGATGCTTGATCGCGTCCTCGACGAGCACCTGCGAGCGCCTACGAGTCGGCCACAACAACAGCAGCAGCACGCCTGCGATAAGGCACGCCAACAGCAACAAGGCGAGAGGCGGGACACCGAGCATGGCTCTCTCACGTCGAGTATATGCCCGGGCTAGCGATCGTGGGTGTGGTTCGTCGGATGAGTCAGTGAACTCTCGGACGTAGTCGGGTGCGGCTATCACCTGCGGACACGCGGCAGACAGCGCGCAACGCTTCGAGCTGGGCTTGCAGCTCGGTCTCTTCCCCGGGGGCGCTGCTTTGCCGGCCCGCGCGCTGGGCGGAAAGCCAGCTCAGATCCTACCCGCCGCTCGCTCGTCAAGATTCCAGCAGTGAGAGTGTTCCTCAAGTCGGCTCGAAAAGCCGGCATGTGCAGCTCGCTCGCTCCTTCATCTCGGAACACTTTCCCCTCCTACACCTGGGTTAGTTTGATGTCGCGCTCGATCTTTCGAATCTTCTTCCGGCAACGCTCGATCTCGGCGTCGTCACTCAAGCGCTCGTACAGCTCCAGCGCCTCCGTGTAATACTCGATCGCCTGCCGGAGATCTCCCTTTCGGCGCACGATCGCACCGAGATCGGCCACCACCGGCGCAATGAACTCATCGTCCCCGCAAGCGCGATGAAGGGCGAGGGAGCGGATCGTGCACTGCTCAGCCTGGTCGGTCTCGCCGCGGAGCAGATGCTGGGCGCCCTCACCGTGCAGGCAGACCGCCTCTCCGCGGCGCTTACCGCATTCGCGAAACGCCGCTGCGGCGAGACGAAACGCCGCGATCGCCTCATGCCGATCTCCCCGCTGGGCGAGCTCCAGGGCGGCTTGGAACTGCACTTGGGCGATGAGTTCGGCTCGCGCTTCAGAGCTTCCGCTCGAAGCCGGTCGCGACCCTCTCTTGCTCCGAAACACGTTGCCCAGCCAGCTCATGATGCTCTCTCCTTCTCAACGACGACCGGCCCACCCGCAGACACCGGCAGCGGGCCAGGATCACCTTGGCAGATGAAAGCTCCCCAGAAGAACGGATGTGGATGGGATTCCTTGAGACGCCGTTGCGCTTCGCGCAGCGCGTCGGCGCGGCCAAACCCTTCCACGAGGGCGCTGTAGAAGTACTCCATCAGTCGTTGCGTTGGCTCGTCCGGCACCTTCCAAAGACTCATGATCAGCGTCGCCGCGCCCGCCAAGACGAACGCGCGCCTCAGGCCGATGACACCTTCACCCGTACGAATCTCACCGAGGCCGGTCTCGCAGGCCGAGAGCACGACGAGCTGCGTGCCGCTGAGATCGATGCCGACGACATCCTCGCTCGTCACGATACCGTCCTCGGCATCCTGGGGAAGCGCGCGCCCCTCGAGCGCCGCGTTCGCTCCTGCGAACGCCAGTCCCGAGCGCAGCAGCGGGCTCTCGAATCTGGCCGCCATGCGCGACGCTCCATCGATGCCGCGCTCGAAACTCTCGAGGGCCAACGGTCGGATGGCCTGGTCCTCGAGAAAGAAACCGTGCGTGGCGAGGTGAAGCACTCGGGGCGAGCGAGCCCGTTTGAGCTGCCCCTCTGTGGCCGCCGCCGCCATGCGCGGCTCGACCCCGAGAGCCGCCGCGACTCGCTCGCCTTCACGATGCGTTCCGGGCAGCGGCTCGAAGCGTCGCGCCGCCCGCAGCAGTGCAGCCGTGCGTGTCTCGTGCCTCACCGAGGCGTCGCCAGCGCCCGACTCGACCAGATCGAAGTCCGGGGCGGCCATCACCAGGGCAGCACCGGCCTCCGCTCGCGGGAGATCGAGTCGCAGTGCGTCCCGGCCGGCGCCGAGGTAGCTCACGGCGAACCGGTCCACGAGATGCTGGCCGGTCTCGTCCGGAAGAGCCTCGAACGGCAGTCGGCTCAGCGATCCGTCCGGCGCGATCACGATTCGCTCTCGTCCGCGGAGAGCTTCGCGCAGCGGGTCGAACACCGCTTCACGGAGGTTCTGTCCCGCAGCCAGCACGTCGTCTTCGGTTGCTGGCGGCGCCAGACCGAGATCACGCCCACTTGCCCGCGTTCCCGAGCCGGTGATCGCTGCACGAAACGAGGCGACGCGTTGGTCGATCCTCTCTGCGCTGCCGAGCGCCACCATGCTGATCCGTTCGTCTTTCCCCGCCGGAATGACAAACGCGACGATCTCGCGTCCGGACCACGCCTGGCCCGGCTCCCGTTGCGCGAAGTCGAGTTGCTCGTACTCGATGAACTCGATGTGAACGCTTCCAGGCGTCAAGGCACCCGCGACGGCGCTCGCATCGACGGTGGTCAGACTGCCGGCCAGGTCGGCGGACGGGATCTCCCGCGCCAGCTCGAGCTCGATTCGCTGTCGTTCCGCGTTCCAGGCTTCGATCGCCCCGCGATGTGCGGCCACCCCTTCGGTTCCCGGACCCCGGAAGATCGCGCGCACGGTCTTCTCCCGCAGCGCGCGCAGCCTGTCGATCTTCGGAGCGAGCTGCGGGTAGCGCCCCGACAGCAAGAAATCCCGCTGAAAGGCCGCAGCTTCGGCCGCCAGTGCTTTGCGCTTGAGGGCAACGTCGGCCGCGACATGGATCGCCCGCTCGGAGGATGCGAGCCGCTTCGTCACGAGAGAAAGCAACATGTCCTTCACGCCGGCGGCGTCCTCAAGGAAAGAGAGCCGCCGGCTCTCGTCGCTGACCCCGAACACCTGGGCGATCAGGCGATCCTCTTGCTCGATCGCGCGCAACATCAGCTCGAGCGCGGCCGGCTCACGGCCCGTGGCCGCGTAGACGGCGGCCAATCCGCTCGTCGCATGGGCCACCTCCGGCTGCCACGGCCCGCCGACCTGCTCGTACGCCTCGGCGGCGCCGCGGAAGTGCCGTGCGGCGCCGTCGTACTCGGCGAGCAGATACTCGAGTGCTGCCAAGTTCTCGAGAGCGCCGGCGTAGACGAGCCGATCGGTCGCCGCGTGGCGCTCGTAGATCTGCACGGAACGTTGCAGCGTCTCGCGCGCCTGCTCGAGATCGCCGATCTGTCGCAGAACGTGTCCGAGGCCGACCAAACAGCCGGCGTACGCCGGATGCTGATCGCCGAACAGCGCGCGTCGCGTGCTCGCCGCCTGTCGATAAAGCGGGAGCGCCTCCTCGGGCTCATCACTGACGACATGAACGAAGGCGAGATTGGTCAGCGTCGTCGCGAAATTCGCCGTCTCCGTCTGCTGCAGGATGGTCAGAATGCGCGACGCCTCGCGGTAGAGCGCCTTGGCAGTCTCTGGATCTCCGGCACAGCGGCAGTAGAACCCGGAGTTGTTGAGCATCGCCGCGGCGCTCTCGTCCACGCAACCGCCGGCGGCCATCGACGCCTGCAGGGCGTCCTCGAGCAGCGGCCTGGCGCCGGAGAAATCGCCGAGAAGAGTCCGCGCCATCGCCAGATGACTCGCAATCGACACCCGCAACGGATCGTCAGAAGAGCAGCCCCGCCGAGCCTGCTCGAGGGCTCGTGTGCCGAGATCCGCGGCCTCTGCATGTTGATCGCGCGCGATCTTCTCGAGCAGCAGCGCGGCCTGCCTGGCCAGCTGCTTGCGGTCGGTCTTGCTGTGCTCGAGAGGCTCCGGAAACGATCCTTCGGCTTCGACCGCGGCGAGCACCTGCTCCACGCACTCGGCACCACTCGATGCCGCCAGGCGGAAATGCTCGCGCGCGCAATCGAAGTTTCCCTCGGTCACGCAGCGCGCGCCGCTGTAGTAGTGGGCCTGGCACTCCTCCTCAGGATCCTCTGCCAGCGGAATGACCTTCTTCGGCTCGGAGAGCCCGGACGCCAAACGCGCCATCGCCGCCAGCCAGGGCGAGGCCGCAAACAGCTTCTGCTGCAACGCCGTCAGCTCCCGGCTCCACGCCTCTCGGCCGAGGCGCTGCACGCTGATCCCCTG
>CP070706.1:2617603-2620789 GCA_020350085.1 Acidobacteriota bacterium | reverse complement strand
TCGTTGACGCTTCCCGCAGCGGCTCGAGCTTGGCTGGCCTTGACAAACCCGCCCTGGGGACGGCGCCTTCACGCGCTCGACGTATCCGAGACTTGGTCGGCACTGGGAACGTGGGTCCGCGGGCAGCTCTGCGGCGGAACGCTCGCGGTGTTGTCGGGTGAGCCCACCCTGACGCGCAGCTTGGGGCTCAAGGCTCAACGGCGCTGGCCCGTTCACATCGGTGCTGTCGATGCGCGCTGGTGCGTGTACTCGATCAGAAACGCCTGATGCGACGTTTATACTCGCAGGTTCATCAAACATCCGGCTTGGCGTCGTCAGCGCGTTTGAATCTGTCCTCACGCCTGACGTAGGTTATCGCTCTTCGCAGAGCGCCGCGGTAGGAGGCCCAGCAATGCTTCGAAGACGTTGGTGGCTCGCTCTGACCGTCATGGTGTCGACCGGACTCGCCTTCTCGTCCGGGACCGACGTCTCGTTCGAGGACGAGGACGGGCACACGCTGGAGGGCAGGCTGTACGAGGCCTCCGGACGCGGTCCAGCGATTCTCTTGCTCGATCCTTGCGAGCCCGATCACGGATCGCTCGATCAGCTCGGCGACGCTCTCGCCCAAGGCGGCTTTCACGCGCTGCGCTACGATTCTGGCGGCGCCGTCACCGATGAAGGTGGATCCGAGCGAGTGTCTGGCAGCGAGCGCGCTCAACGAGACCGACGCGGCGCCGCCATGGCGCGCGCGGCCGTCGCGTTTCTCCGCGAGCAACCGAGGGTCGATGCCGAGACGATCGGCGTCATCGCTGCCGGCTGCGGCAGCGCGCCGGCGATGCGGCTGGCGATGGCCTTGCCGGAGGTCGCGACCGTCGTGTTTCTCTCGTCCAGTGGACCAAAGACCGACCACCTGACCCTCGAGTGGTTTCTCGGCGTGAAGCAGTTTCCGCAGCTGTTCGTCACGAGTGTAGACGATCGATCGTACAAGAGAACGTTCAGCCTGTTTCGCAAGGCGACCAGTCCGCACTGCCGGCTGATCATCTACAAGGGCCACATCAGCGGCACGGCGCTATTCGATCACGACCCCGAGCTCGCCAACACGATCATCGCCTGGATGAAACGCCATCTCTAGATGCGCGCGCGAGCCTGCCGGCGCCGTCGCTCCCCGCTCGACCCGGTGCTAGCCCGAGATCGTATCGAGATCGATCTCCACCACGACGACCGGGTGGATGATGCGGTACTTCTCGAGCACGGCGGGGTGGACTTCCCCGAGCATGCCGCAAGATCGCCCCTCGACGAAAAGGCTCGCACCGCGGCCTGCGAGAAAGACTCCTGCCGACGACGGCTTGAGCTCGCGTGCGACGGCATCCACGCCGCACTCGTCCAGCACGACGTCGAGCAGCGCCCGAGCGTCGGCGTAGCCGAGTCCGTCTCCGGCGAGCGCGACGGCCGCGTGCAGACGCTCGCAGGCGCCGGTTTCGGATGCCGGCGCGTGCAACGCCACGCTCCCGACCTCGAAGATCCGCTGCGGATAAGCATGGCCGAGGTTGACCGCCAGCGTCTCGAACAGGCCGGGAAGCAGCGAAATGCGCAGCATCGTCTGCTCGACCGAGATCGGGTTCTCCAGCTTGACCTGCGTGTCGTCGTTCGCCAGGCGGCAGTTCTCGTAGGTGTCCTTCTCGCTCGTCAAGGCGAGAGTGAACACCTCGAGACAACCGAGCCCGATCAGCACCTCACGCACGCCCGCGGCACGGAGCTGGCGCGGATGGGCGCTCGCGACCGTCGGCGAGCCGAGCTCGACTTGCGGGAGCCGGTCATAGCCGTGCGCGATGGCGGCGTCCTCGACGAGATCGCGGGGGTGCAGGATGTCGGCCCTCCACGCGGGCACCTCGACCTGTACGGACGCGCCGTCCTCGTGCAGGGCCTGCGCGTCATGACGCATGCGCTCGAGCAGCTCGATCAGCTCATCCCGCGTCCAACCGACACCGACCAGCCGAGCCGCTTCGTGGGCGTTGACGTTGACGCGCTGCGCCGACAGGTCGGGGCTCGTGCGCGTTTCGCGCTCGTAGCGCACGGTGACCGATTCCGCGTGCGCCTCGGGACACGCTTCGAGCAAGCTGGTGACGACGATGTTGAGTGCCTTGACGACCTGCCGGTCCTCCAGTCCCGTCACGTCGATGAAGACGTCCTTTGTATCGAGCGTGACGCGCGTCGCCTCACTGTTGATGATCGGCGGCATCGACAACACCCGATTCTCACTGTCGACGAGCAGCGGCACTTTCGCGCAACCCTCGAGCAAGCGGGCGAACGCGGTTCCCTTCGGATGCTCACGCAGGATCTGATCCGGCGTCAGCGCCGCGTTTTCGTCAGCCGGATCGAAGCCTAACGGCACGAATCGCACGCCGTCGCGCGCGACGGCGCAGTAGCGAAACACCGGCCCCTCGAGCGTGCCGAGATCATAGACGCCGATCGATGCCAGCTTGCGATCGCGTCCGAGGGCCCAATGGATGTTTTCCTGAAGCTTCATCAGCGAGCGCAGACGCGCATCGTCGAGCTTGAGTCCTCGCACCACGGCACAGGCGATACGCGGCCGGTAGATCTCGGGACCGCGCAGCGCCGGATCGACGTCGACGGTGTAGCTTCCGGTGACGAGCTCGTAGCGCGGCGCGCCCGTTTCGAACCCCAGAAAGCCGCGAAGAGCACGCGCCAAACCAGGCGGGTCGAACAGATCCGGCCGCACCGCGAGCAACTCCATGCGCAGCACGCGCGCCTCGCCGACGCGCTCGGGAGGACGCACCTCGTCGGCCAGATCGGCGCCGCAAGAATCACACGCGGCCGGTGGCGGTTCGTCCTCGATCGATTCCAGCAACGCATCGCAGCGCGGGCAGCGGTAGCGCACCAGTGTGGCCCAGCCTTCGACCGAGCAACCGAAACGATGCAGCTCGTGCTCGAGCTGATCGTTGTCGAGTCGCTGGCCGAGCCGCTCGAACAGCTCGTCGATGGCGAAGCCTACGACCGGCACGAGGCCACCCCCGTCAACCACGACAAGTGGGCCAGATACAGCTCCCGAATGTCGCTCAGTCCGAAGCGAAACATGCCCAGCCGCTCGAGGCCCAGCCCCCACGCCAGCACCGGCACGTGACAACCGAGCGGCTCGGTCACCTCGGGACGAAATACCCCGGCTCCTCCCATCTCCACCCAGTCCTG
>CP070706.1:2614848-2617503 GCA_020350085.1 Acidobacteriota bacterium | reverse complement strand
CGGTTACAACGTCAATCTGATTCGTAAGGCTCGCCAGCAATTAGGCGAGCTGCGTGGCGAAGGCGTGGAGGTCGAGTTTCACGTCATCGGCAAGAAGGCTATAACGTACTTCCGGTTCAGAAAAGAGCCGATGGCGAGCCAGCGGACGGACATCTCGGATCGGCCGTCGTTGGAAGACGCGCGTTCGGTCATCGACCCGTTCATCCCTCGCTTCGAGGCGGGAGAGCTCGACGCCGTTGACATCATCTACTCGCAGTTCAAGAGCCCGCTCTCCACGCCGCCGGTGTGCGCCCGGATCCTGCCGGTGACGGCAAATCGGGAAGCGGCGCGGCTCTCGAACTACATCTTCGAACCGTCCAGCGAGGAGATCCTGACCGTTGTGCTGCCGTTGTATGTTCGCAATGCCGCGTATCGGGCCTTGGTGGAGAGCGCGGCGTCGGAGCAGGGGGCGCGGATGACGGCGATGAAGAACGCGACCGACAACGCCGACGAGCTGGTGCGGACGTTGACGCTGGAATACAACAAGGCGCGCCAAACCCAAATCACGCAGGAGCTGACCGAGATTACGGGTGGCGCGGAGGCATTGAGAGGCTAGCGACGCTCTGGAGCGATGCTCCGGCCGCCGGCCGATCGGAATAACGTAAAGCAGATACGACTATGGCAGAGAATATCGGGAGAGTGGTGCAGGTCATCGGACCCGTCGTCGATGTCGGGTTTGATCCGGAGAAGCTGCCGGAGATCTACACAGCGGTTCGGATCAAGAGCGGTCCGGAGCACGAGACTCCCATCGACGTGATTTGCGAGGTTCAGCAGCACATCGGGCGAAACCAGGTGCGCACCGTGGCGATGGACTCGACGGATGGTATCGTCCGCGGTATGACCGTCTTCAACACGGGCGGCCCGATCACGACTCCGGTGGGCACCGCGCCGCTCGGCCGGATCCTGAACGTTCTCGGCGAACCGGTCGATGAGCAGGGACCGTTGGAGGTGGAGGAACGCTGGCCGATTCACCGGCCGCCGGTGAAGCTCGAGAACCTCACGCCGACCACCGAGATCTTCGAGACGGGCATCAAAGTCGTCGACCTCATGGCGCCCTACGTCAAGGGAGGCAAGACCGGGCTGTTCGGCGGTGCCGGCGTCGGCAAGACCGTGGTGATCATGGAGTTGATCCACAGCATTGCCACCGAACACGGCGGCCGATCGGTCTTCTGCGGTGTGGGCGAGCGGACGCGCGAGGGGAATGACCTGTGGCTCGAGATGACCGAGGCCGGCGTAATCACGCCGGGTGATCCCGAAAAGAGCAGTGCGGCACTGGTCTACGGACAGATGAACGAGCCGCCGGGGGCACGCTTCCGCGTCGGTTTGACCGGCCTCACCGTCGCCGAGTACTTCCGCGACGTCGAGAAGCAGGACGTTCTCGTCTTCATCGACAACATCTACCGCTTCATCCAGGCCGGCAACGAGGTGTCGGCATTGCTGGGCCGGATGCCGTCGGCGGTGGGTTACCAGCCGACACTGGGCACCGACATCGGCGAACTGCAGGAGCGGATCACGTCGACGCGTGAGGGCTCGATCACATCGGTGCAGGCGATCTACGTGCCCGCGGACGATCTCACGGACCCCGGCCCGGCGGCGACGTTCTCGCACTTGGACTCCACGACGGTGCTGTCCCGCCGAATCGTCGAGTTGGGCATCTACCCAGCGGTCGATCCGCTCGATTCGACCAGCCGCATTCTCGATCCACAGTACGTTGGCGAGCGGCACTACGCCGTCGCGACGCAGGTGCAGGAGATCCTGCAGCGCTACAAGGACCTGCAGGACATCATCGCCATCCTGGGGATGGACGAGCTGTCGGAGGAGGACAAGATCTACGTCAACCGGGCTCGCCGGATCGAGAAGTTCCTCTCGCAGCCGTTCCACGTTGCTGAGCAGTTTACCGGAACGGAGGGTCGTTCCGTGAAGCTGGAAGACACCATCGACTCGTTCGAGCGCGTAGTCAACGGCGAGTTCGATGAGCTTCCCGAGCAGGCGTTCTACATGGTCGGCGACATCGCAGAGGCCGTGGAGAAAGCCAAGCGCCTGCGCGAGGTCGCGTAGTGGCCGACCGGCTGACCCTCGAGATCGCCACGCCGACGCGCCTGGCGGTGTCGGACACCGCGGACGAAGTGGTCGCGCCGGGGATCCAGGGCTACTTCGGGGTGCTCCCGGGGCACGCGCCATTCCTGACGACGCTCGGGGTCGGCGAGGTGATGTACCGCACTGGCCGGGACGAGCACTATCTCGCCGTGTCCGGAGGCTTCGCGGAGGTCCGTCACGACAAGGTGATCATCCTCGCCGACACGGCCGAGCGGCCCGAGGAGATCGATCGAGCCCGCGCCGAGCGCGCTCGGGAGCGGGCGGAGCGCCGGCTCTCGGGGCGTTCCCAGGACGAGATTGACTACGCGCGGGCCGCCGCGGCGCTGGCGCGCGCCCTCACGCGGCTCCAGGCGGCGTCGCGCGGACGATAAGGCCGGGGTTCGAGCGCCGGTTTCCGGCGCCCGCTGCCCAGTGAGGGCGGCACCCCGCCCGACGCGCCGAGCAGTCAGCGAGGCCGCGACACCGCTAATTCCGCGTGAGCCCGACCGCGGCGCGGCTGGCACCGGGCTTGCGTTTTCG
>CP070706.1:2603947-2614748 GCA_020350085.1 Acidobacteriota bacterium | reverse complement strand
GCTTGTCCCAACCGAGTGTATCGAGGAAGTCCCGCAGGTATTGCTTGTCGAACGAAGGCTGCGAGCGACCTGGCGCGTACTCGTCCTCGGGCCAAAATCGCGACGAGTCGGGAGTCAGCGCTTCGTCGCACAGTGCGAGCTGGCCATCGACGAGTCCGAAATCGAACTTGGTGTCGGCAATCAGAATCCCGCGCTTCTCGGCGAACTCGGAGGCACGCGTGTACAAGGTGAGGGTCAGCTCGCGCAGCTTCTCCGCCGCCTCCCCGCCGATGATGCCGACCATCTCGTCGAACGAGATGTTGACGTCGTGACCGGTCTGCGCCTTCGTCGCCGGCGTGAAGATCGGCTCTGGCAAGCGTTCCGACTCGACGAGACCCTCGGGAAGCTTGATGCCGCACACCGACCCGCTCGCTTGGTATTCCTTCCACCCCGAGCCGGCCAGGTATCCGCGCGCGACGCACTCGACGGAATACATGTCTGCCCGTCGGACCCACGCCGTGCGGCCCTCGAGCTGGTCTTTGAACGGCTCGAGTCGCTCGGGAAACTGCTCGAAGCGATCGGCGATCAGATGGTTGTCGACGATCGAGCGGCTCCAGGCGAGCCAAAAGCTGCTGATCTGATGCAGCACCTTGCCCTTGGCGGGAATCGGCTGGGGCAGAACGACGTCGAACGCCGAGATTCTGTCCGTGCATACCAGCAGCAGTGTGCCGTCCAGGGCGTAGATGTCACGAACCTTGCCGCGAGCCACCAACTCGACACCGGCCAGCTCGGTCTTTACGACCGCACTCATGCTCATGCCTCCGCGGAATGACTGGAATCGAGCACGCCGCTCGCTCCGTGCCGTCAACGCACTTCTCTCGCGCGCGTGCGTGCGCGCTGACGCAGATCGAGATCGCCGACGCGCATCTTCGAAAACTCCTTGAAAACCTTCGATGCCGTCTTGCCGTCGCCGAGCGCCGCGAGAGCCTCACCGTAGTAGAACGGGGCGTCCTCGAACGTCAGATCCGCTTCGCCTTGCAGCGGCGCTGTCGGCTTGTTCGAGAGGCCTTTGGCCTTGTTGCGGGTTTGCACCATCCGCCACAGCGGCTCGAGCAGCGACTTGGCTTCGCCTGCCTCGCCTTGATCGAGCATGATGCGGGCCACCTGCAAGTGCGCATTCTCTCGCATGTAACTGTAGCGGCCAGGGTTGTACAACCAGGCCTCGGCGGGCGCCCAGCGTTGGAGCTGATCGACGGCCTTGAGCAGCAGCTCGCGTGCCGTCTTCTTGTCGTCACGCTCGAGAGCGATCAACCCCAGCTCGTAGGACGCATAGCCGTTCAACGGCTCGCTGCGCAACACCTGTGCGTAAAGTTCCTGTGCTTCATCATACTGTTCTGCCACCTGATATAAACGAGCGCGGCTGAATCGAGCGATGTGCACCGCACCAGCCCGAATCGGATCACGTCGGCCCGGACCGAGCTCGATCGCGCGGTCGTAGAGCTTTGCCGCACCGGAGAGGTCGTTCTCAACCTCGTGCACCTTGCTCAGCAGCACGATGCCGACGGTGTAATCAGGCTCTAGCTTGAGCGCGCGTTCGAGGTACTGCCTGGCCCTGACCACGTCACCACCAGCACGGCGCAGCTCGACGATGCCGAGCCGCCGCAGCGCCTCCGCGTGATCGGGATTCTGCTTGACGAACTGGTAGAGCCACTGCTCGGCCTTCTCCCACTCCTTGTAGCGGATCATCTTCTCGACCGCGACGAGCTCGGGATACTCGCGTGGTTGCACCCGCGCTGCGAGTGGCGCGGCCTCTTCGACCTGTGCGGGCTCTTCGACTTGCGCGGGCTCTTGCTGGGCATGCGCGGCGAGACCGAGGCCCGTGCCAACGCACCACGTCGCGAGCGCGACCAGTGTCAGCCGGTGACGCGAAAGATCGAAACCAAGCACGGGTCGTCCCCTTCTTTCTCGCTCTGAACCGATGGCGGCGAGAACGCCGAACTCTGGCTCCTTCTTAACCTTAGCACCCCGGCTGCGTGACCGCTCCCGAGCGGTGTTCAGCGAGCGTCGTAAACGACGCGCCCGCCCACGAGGCTCATCACCGGCCAGCCGACCGCGCGCCATCCCGGGAACGCCGTGTTGCGCGACAGGCTGCGAAACCGTTCGGCGTCGATCGTGCCCTCGCGCTCGAGATCGAGGACCGTCAGATCGGCGGGCGCGCCGATTGCGACTCTGCCGCCCGCCACGCCGAGAGCTCGCGCTGGGCCGAGACTGAGCAGCTCGACCAACCGCAGCAGCGAAACGCTGCCCGAGCGTACCAGTCGCTCGATCAGCACGGGAACGGCGGTCTCGAGTCCGATCGTCCCAAACGGCGCGCAGCAGAACTCGACCGCCTTTTCGTTCGGGTGGTGCGGCGCGTGATCGGTGGCGATGGCGTCGATCGTGCGGTCGATGAGGGCCTCCACCAGGCCGCGTCGATCCCTTTCCGGACGCAACGGCGGGTTCATCTTCAGATCGGTGTTTAGGCCGGCCACCGCCTCGTCGGTCAGCGTCAAGTGGTGCGGCGTCGCCTCACACGTCACGCGTACGCCGCGCGCGCGGGCCCAGCGAACCAGGGCGGCACCCCGCGCGGTCGTCAGGTGCTGGATGTGAAGCCGTCCGCCGATGTCCTCGACGAGCATCAGGTCGCGACCGATCATCGCGTCCTCGCCAGCGGCCGGCCATCCTGGAATATGGAGTCGCGCCGAAACCTCGCCTTCGTGAACAACACCCTCGCCGACGATCGTCTCGTCCTGCTCGTGAACGAGCACCGGGATGCCGTGACGGCTCGCCTGTTCGAGCGCGCGGCGCATCAGCGAGCCGTTCATCACGGGGCGGCCGTCGTCCGAGATCGCCACGACGCCCGCCGCGACCATCTCGTCGATCGCCGCAAGCCGTTCTCCGCGCAGCCCCTCGGACACCGCGCCCACGGGATACACGCGCACCGAACGTTGCCGCTGCGCCTCGTTGACGATCAACTCCGTTACCGCGCGGCAGTCGTTGACGGGATCCGTGTTGGCCATCGCGGCCACCGCGGTGAACCCGCCCGCGGCAGCGGCCGCGCAGCCACTCGCGATCGTTTCCTTCGCCTCTTGGCCCGGCTCGCGCAGGTGGACGTGCATGTCGATCAGGCCCGGCGTCAACACCAAGCCTTCGAGATCGACGACGCGGGCCCCGGTGGCGTCGAGCTCTGGAGCGAGCCTCTGGATCCGCCCCTGCTCGATCAGGATGTCGCGCACCCCGTCGAGCTGACTCGCCGGATCGAGCACGCGAGCTCTCTTGAGCAGCAACGGTCCCACTTCGCTCTCCTCGACCGAGCTTTGCGCGCGTCAAGACTATCGCGATGAGCGCGGCTCCGGCAGCGCCCGGGCAAAAGTACTCCGATCTTCAGAATGGGGCCGGGCCACTGATTCGGATTCGTCATCAGCCCTTCGGCCGAAACGCCGCATCCGCCCGCTGACCGGGCTCTTCGAGCCCTGTGGCTCGTGCTCGGCATCTTCCCGCGGCTCTACTGCCCCCCGCAGTGTCGCGCCATCCGTTTGGCCGGCGCGAAGCCGGCCAAGCCGCAAGCGGGGCCCTCCCTACTTGCGGGCCAGCCGGCAAGCAGCGGCAACGTTTCTGCTCGAAGGATCATCAATAATCCGGGCTAAGGAATGCTCGCGTCGTAAGACGGGACGCTGATCACCGGATTCGCCGAGCGGTACGCCGGCGTGAAGGCATCGGAAACGATGGCGCCCATGTCCTCGGCCGCCGGCATCCCCAGTGACCACAACACGGTCGGCAGTACCGAGCCGAGCGAGACCGGCGCGGAGAGCTCTCGACCCGGCTCGATGCCCTCTCCGGCCAGCATCAGCACTCCCGGAGGCGGGCCGGCGTGCGTTCCGGTCGGCCGATCGAGCCCGAGCAGCTGCTCGAACACGCGGCCCGGGTCCTGCCGCGCGGCGACGCCGTGCGGTGCCACGACCACGATCAAACGCTCGTTCAAGGCCCGTTCGACGATCGGCTCGAGGGCCTGGTCGAGATCGCGCAGATAGCGCGTCATCGTCCGGCCGTAAGCGGCCATCTCGCGCGTCGTGACGCCGCGGGCGGGTGAGCCGCGCCGCCACCCCGCGAATCGATACGCGACGCGGTCATAGCCGGACAGCCGCACGTGAATCAACGGAAAGCGGCCGTCCTCGAGCCCGCGCTCAGCGATCGCCAGCGCGCAGCGATCGGCCGAGAGCGAGCGTCGAACCAGATCGCCGAGGTAGGCCGTGCGCTCCAGCTCCGGCGACGGCGGCTCGAAGTATCGCTCGCGAAGGTCCCCGGGGTCCGAGCAGACGATCTCTGGACCACCGTGAGGCGGCTCGATACGGGCCCCCGGTCCGAGGCGGCGCTGGGCCACGAACCATGAGCGCGCGTTGGCGACGGGCCAGTCGAGCGGATCGGCGGCGAGCAGGACCGGCAGGCTCAAGCCGCGAGCGAGGTGGGGCAGCGCTGTCGTGCGCAGCGCGCGGTAGTCGACGGGAATCCGTTCCCACAACGGCGTGAGCAACAGCGGCCGCAGCAGCAGCCCGCGGGGCATCACGGCGAACGAGCGCCGGTCCCACAGCGGCCGGTAGCGTACGGAGCTGAGCAGGCCATGCTGGCTCGGCGGCTTGCCCGTCATGAGCGTCGCGTGAAGCGACAACGAATCCGACAGCGACTCGCTCGACGTGATCCCGCGCGCGGCTGTCTCGGCGAGCCTGCCCAGCGCGGCGAGCTCCCCGCGCTCCAACGCCCGGCTCAGGTCCCTCGGGTCCAGAGCTGGGATCTCGAGCAGCAACAGCTCGCGGCGGGCCTCGAAGCCAGGAAGATCCAGCGCGCGCGGCTCGGGATAGCGAACCCGGCGCAGACTCGCAGCCACACCCAGCGTCAGCAGCAAGGCCAGTCCGATCGCGATCAGCCACGGCGCACCGATCGACTCCGGCCAGCGCAGATCGGCGACGACGAGCACGAGCAAAACGAGCACCGTGATGGCGGTGGACGAGACCATCAGCCCCAGGGCGATGCGCCCCGGTTCCGGAAGCAGCGCCGAGAGTGCCGTCCATTGGTAGAGCGCCGCGGCCGCCAGCAACGACACGTCGAGCAAGGCGAAGCGCAGCATGTAGCGCACCGACGGGCCGCTACGGGTGAAGCGCCCGACCGACAGTCCCGCCGCCAACAACACCAGCAGCGGTCCACTGAGAACGAAGACCGGTACGATCTGTGGCGTCAATGCCGCCAGCGTGGCGAGAAAGTCGCGCAGCGTCAGCGGCCGGTCCGGACTGAGCAGGAACATCAGTAGCGCCTGGGTGGGACCGGCGACGGCGGCGACGACGGCCGCGTCGAGGATCAACCACAGAGCGGGCCGCAAGCCGATGCGATCGCGAGGCAGGCGCATGCGCCTATGGTGCTTCGGAATGGTGCCGCAGGACTACCGCCGTGCGGCCGCCCTCCGCCAAGCCGCTACCGCGACCGAGCGCCATGATCGATAATCCGAAGCCACGGACGTCGCCGATGACCGAGAACAGAGACTGCACCGTCGCCGGCCAGCGCGAGCTGGGCGAAGACTACTTCCTGCTGCAGGTGGCTTGGCCCGAGCTGGCAAATCAGGTATGCGCGGGACAGTTCGTGATGCTGGGGCTTCCCGACATCGGCGAAATGCTCATCAGACGGCCGTTCTCCGTCGCGCGCACCGTCGCCAGCGAGCCGGGCCGCGCCCCGTGCTCGTTCGAGATTCTCTACAAGGTCTACGGCCGGGCGACACGCGCGTTCAGCCGCCTGCGTGCGGGCGCCGTCGTGTCCGTGCTCGGCCCGCTCGGGCGCGGCTTCTGGCTGCCCGACGAGTCCGAGCACGATCGGACCGAGATCGTGCTCGTCGCGGGCGGGATCGGCAACGCGCCGTTTCCGTTGCTTCTCCAGCAGCTCGGCCCGCGCGCGCAGCACGTGAGCTTGTTCTTCGGCGGCCGCTCGCGCGAGGACCTGACCCTGCTCAGCTGGTTTCGCGAGCGCTGCCAGGTGATCACGACGACGGAGGACGGCTCTGAGGGACGGCGCGCGCTGGTCACCGAGCCCCTCGCCGAAAAGCTCGACGACGACCCCAACCGGCGACGGGTCGTGCTCGCCTGCGGTCCGCAACCGATGCTGAAAGCCGTTGCCGAGATCTGCCTCGCTCGCGAAGTGCTCTGCCAGCTCGCGCTCGAGGAGACGATTGCGTGCGGGTTCGGCGTCTGCCTCGGCTGCGTCGTCGAGCAGCGACACCCCGCCAGCGAGTTCGAGCGGTACGTGCGGGTGTGCACGGAGGGGCCGGTCTTCGACGCGCGCGAGGTGATTCTGTGAGCCCGGCCGTGCGCACGGCGGTCGATCTCGGGCGCGGCCTCGTGCTGCGCAACCCGCTGTTGACCGCCAGCGGCACGTTCGGCTATGGGCTCGAGTTCGAACCGTTTTTGGATCTGGCCCGCCTCGGGGGCATCGTCGTGAAAGGGATCTCTCCCAAGGAGCGCAGCGGAAACGCGCCAGCACGTATCATCGAAACGCCCTCCGGCATGCTCAACGCGATCGGCCTCCAGAACATTGGCGTGATGCGTTTCGTGCAGGAGAAGCTCCCCGCGCTGCGCGAGCGCGACACGGCGCTGATCGTCAACGTCTTCGGCAACTCGATCGATGATTACGTCACCGTCGTCGAGCAGCTCGAGGCGGAAGAAGGCATCGCCGCGCTGGAGTTGAACCTGTCCTGCCCCAACGTCGAGGAGGGTGGTCTCGAAATCGGCCGCTCACCACGCTCGATCGAGCAGGTGACCCACGCCGTGCGCCAGCGCACGCGCCGTGCGTTGTGGGTTAAGCTGACACCCAACGTGTCGGACATCTCCGAGACGGCGCGCGCGGCCGTCAGCGGCGGCGCCGACGCCGTCTCGCTCGTGAACACCTACGTCGGCATGGTGATCGACGTCGAGCGTCGCCGTCCGGTGCTCTCGCACGGTCACGGAGGCCTGTCCGGTCCTGCGATCCGCCCGTTGGCGATCGCGGCCGTCTATCAGGTCTGCCAGGCCGTCGACGTGCCGGTGATCGGCATCGGTGGGATCGTCGCCGCACGAGACGTCGTCGAGTTCATGATGGCCGGAGCGCGCGCGGTGCAGGTCGGCACCGCCAACTACAACGACCCCGCGATCGCCGCCAAGCTCGTCGACGGCCTCGTCGAATGGTGCGCGGCGCACGAAGTGGCCGACGTCAACCAGCTCGTCGGCGCCGCTCAGCAATAGATGGGCGCTCGTTTGCGATGAGCACGGGAAGCTCCGGATCACTGTTCCCTGGACCGCCGCTTTTGCCCGACGCGCCGCTCGCCGAGCGAATGCGTCCGCGATCGCTCGCGGAGATCGTTGGCCAACGCCACCTCGTCGGTGAGGACGGTTTTTTGCACCGGCTGATCAACGGCCGGCAGCTTTCTTCGCTGATTCTCTGGGGCCCGCCCGGGAGCGGGAAGACCACACTGGCTCGGCTTCTGGCCCGCGCGTTCGACGCCGAGCTGTTCTCGCTGTCGGCGGTCAGCTCGGGCGTGAAGGACGTTCGCGAAATGGTCGAGCGCGCGCGACGCCTGCGAGCCGCTGGGCAGCGTTCGCTGCTGTTCATCGACGAGATCCACCGCTTTCACAAGGGCCAGCAGGACGCGCTGCTGCCGCACCTCGAAGACGGCACGATCACGCTCGTCGGCGCCACCACGGAAAACCCGGCGCACACGGTGATCGCGCCGCTGGTCTCGCGCTGTCGCGTCTTGGTGCTCGAGCCGCTGGCGGCCGACGAGATCGTCGCGCTGCTCGAGCGCGCGCTGAGCGACCGCGAGCGTGGCCTGGGCCAGCTGCCGATACGCGTCGTGCCAGAGATCGTCCGTGCCATCGCCGAGGAGGCCGAGGGAGACGCGCGGCGCGCGCTGACGAGCCTGGAGCTGGCCGTGTCGATCGCGCGCTCGCGTGCGCCTGAAGGCGGGCTGAAAGCCCCGTTGATCGTCGATGCCGCCGACGCGCGACAGGCCGCGCAGCAACGGCTGCTTCGCGCCGACCGGCAGGGCGATGTGCACTACGACCTCGCCTCGGCGTTCATCAAGTCGATGCGCGGCTCGGATCCGGACGCCGCGGTCTACTACCTGATGCGCATGATCGAGTCTGGAGAAGACCCCCGCTTTGCCGCGCGGCGCATGATCATCTTCGCCGCCGAGGACATCGGTCTCGCCGACCCCCACGCGTTACCGCTCGCCGTATCGGCGGCGCAGGCGTTCGAGCGGCTCGGCCTACCCGAAGGATCGCTTCCGCTTGCCGAAGCCGCTCTGTACCTCGCCACGGCGCCGAAATCGAACAGCGTGATCTTGGCGCGCGATCACGCTGCCGAGCGCGTGCGCCAGACAGGCAGCCTCGCGATCCCGTCACCGCTCCTGGACGCCAGCGCGCCGAGCTCGAGAGTGCTCGGCCGCGGCCGCGGCTACCGCTACCCCCACGCCGAGCCCGGCCATCACGCGGCGGTCGATTACCTGCCCGACGAGCTCGCGGGCGAGCGATACTACGATCCTTCGGATCAGGGCCGCGAGCGCGAAGTCGCCGAACGTCTCGATCGCTGGCGCAAGGCGGTCGCCCGGGGCCGAAAGAACGTCTAGACCAGGTCCTCTCGCGCGCACCGCCTGAGCCCGTGTGTGCCTCTCGGATCCGTTCGCCCCAACGCGCGCCGATCGCGTACCATGCGAGCGAGAGCCGCCGGCGCGGCTCGAGGAGGAAACAAGCCAATGCGTTCTACGACCGCAGCGAGCTGGGCTCTCTTTTTCGCGATGTTGCTGCTCGCAGGATGCGGGACCTATCTCGAAACAGCGTCCTCACCGAGCGCGATCGGAATCGACCGGCCGACCACCCCCATCGAATCCGTCACGGATACGTATCATGACGTGACCGTCGAGGATCCCTACCGCTGGCTCGAGGACGGATCGGATCAACGCGTCCGTGCTTGGAGTGACGGGCAGAACAACTACGCCCGTAAGATCCTCGCATCGCTGCCGGGAATCGACGCCGTTCGCGCCCGAGTGAGCGAGATCCTGCAAGCTCGGCTGCCGGCGTACTACGCGCTCGATGCACGAGGGGGTCGGCTGTTTGCCATTCGCGTTCAGCCGCCACTCGAGCAACCTCAGCTGATCGTCATGTCCTCGCCCGACGCCGTCGCAGCGGCGCGCGTGATCGTCGACCCGAACGAGATCGATCCGAGCGGCGCGACGACGATCGATTGGCACGTCCCCTCGCCCGACGGCTCGCTGGTCGCGGTCTCGCTCTCTTCACGCGGGACGGAGAGCGGAGACGTCCACCTGTTCGAAACCGACACGGGCCGGCAGCTCGACGATGTGATCCCGCGCGTTCAGGGCGGAACGGCCGGCGGTGACGTCTCGTGGACCGCGGATGGCAAGGGCCTGTACTACACGCGTTACCCGAGCGACGGTGAGCGACCCGCCGAGGACATGAGCTTCTTTCAGCAGGCGTGGTTCCACCAAGTCGGCACGCCCGTGGCGGACGATAGCTATGAGCTCGGCAGAGGGTTTTCGCGAATCGCAGAGATTCGGTTGCAGACCGACTCCAAGACGGATCGGGTGCTGGCCACGGTTCAGGAGGGCGACAGCGGGCGCTTCGATTTTTACTTGCGCGGGCGCGACGGTCGTTGGTCGCAGATCGCCGGACACGACGATCAGGTGATCCAGGCGCTGTTTGCACCGTCCGGGGATCTGCTGCTGATCACGCGCAAGAACGCGCCGCGTGGACGCGTGCTGCGATTGCCCTCCAACGCGCGTTCACTCGCCGACGCGCAGCAGATCATCAGCGAAGGGCCGGACGCGATCGTGACCAATTTCTATGGGCCTCCCACGATGGTCGCGACCGACGCGCGAATCTATCTGACATACCAGCTCGGCGGCCCGTCGGAGTTCCGCGTTTTCGATCACGACGGCGTGCCGAAGCAAAAGCCGCCCCAGCCAGCCGTTGCTGCCGCTGGCCAGATCGTGCCGCTCGCCGGCGAGATCGTCTTGTTCGGCGCGTCGTCTTACGTCGAGCCGATGACGTACTATCGCTTCGACCCGGCTTCTGGAAGGAGCGAGAAGACGCCGCTGGTCAATCGTTCGATCGTCAGTTTCGACAACGTCGAGGTCGTACGCGAGATGGCGACCTCGAAGGACGGGACCAAAATCCCGCTCAACATCATCCGCAAAAGGAACATCGAGCTCGACGCCACTCACCCGGTCGTGATGACTGGCTATGGTGGCTTCGGCGTCAGCAGCGTGCCGTACTTCAGCCCGATTCGCGCGGTGTGGGTCGAGCAAGGTGGCGTTTTCGTCGACACGAATCTGCGTGGCGGCGGCGAGTTCGGTGAGTCGTGGCACGAGCAAGGCCGGTTGACCAAGAAGCAGAACGTCTTCGACGACTTCGCCGCCTGCATGAAGCATGTCGTCGGTCGCGGCTATACGAGACCGGAGCGACTGGCACTGTTCGGCGGGTCAAACGGCGGGCTATTGATGGGCGCGATGATCACCCAGCATCCGAGTGCCTTCCGCGCCGCCGTATCCGTTGTCGGCATCTACGACATGCTGCGGGTCGAGCTCTCTCCCAACGGAAAGTTCAACATTCCCGAGTACGGCACGGTCGAGAACGCGGAGCAGTTCCGGGCGCTGTACGCCTACTCTCCCTATCATCGTGTCGAGGATGGGACCGCTTATCCCGCCGTGTTGCTCATGACCGGCGAGAACGATCCGCGGGTCGATCCGATGCAGTCG
>CP070706.1:2600571-2603847 GCA_020350085.1 Acidobacteriota bacterium | reverse complement strand
CATCGGGTTCATCAGGAAGCTCATCAGACGTGCGAAGAAGGTCAGCGGGATCGCTTCGAAGCTCCTCGTGACGCGCGTTCCGTGCCCCGTAGGCTCGAAAGTAAACGTAGACCTGTACCGGGCACCATGACTCTCGGCGGACAGGACGTAACGACGCGGCGGTTCGAACGTGCTGACTTCCATCGTCTCCGACGCTTCCTTGCCAAACATCTTGCGCGTTTCACGAAAGCGCGTGCCGACACCAACGGGCCCCTCGGAGAGCATCTCGACGGCGAGGATCGCCTCGATCCGCTCGGCAGCGTGGGCGAAGTCTACGGCGCGTGCGAAGACGTGCTCGACGGGCGCCGCGATGTCGCAGCTGACCGAGATCGGAGTCATGATCCCGTTCCTTGTTCGGACTTTTGCCGGGTGAAGGTGATCTCGACGACCTTCGTCTTCGTCTCACCGATCGGAAGATCGTGAACCTCGTGGATCATCTTGCCGTCACTCGGAAATCGCCAGACGTACTTGACCATCTTGTCGTGCTCCCCGGTGAGGTACTCGTCGAGCGTGCCGTACAGCAGTAATGCTCCGGTCTTCGGGTCGATGTTGCCCTCGGCGACCAGCATGGCAGTGTCCATCGAGGACACCTGCATCGACACGTAGATTGCTTGAAGTTGTCGTAGCCGAGCACGAGGAACGTATCCGACGGCAGGCCCATCATCGTTCCCGAGCCTCGCATCTGCAGCCAGCGGTCTTCAATCAGCCACGAGAATGCGACCTGGCCCTTGTCCGGCTTCGCCCCAGGCAATGCCACACGCAGCTCGATGTCCCAGCTACCGAGGAAGCGCTCGAGCCACGCGTGACGCGGGCCGGGCTTCGTCAGCTTCTCCACCTTGGCCATCATCTCTGCGATCTGCATCGATCGTGTCGGGCTGCGGCGGCTCGTCGGCGACGGCGGGCACGACGCCGATCAGCAAACCGATGAGCAGGTTCACGGACGCCTTGCCGAGCAGGATCTGCATTTTCATGGTCGCTTTCCCTCGCTTTCGCTGTTTCGGGCCCCGTCTGACGACACGGGCGTCTCGAGTCTCTGCGCAGCCGACGGCTGCTTGGCGAGCTGGCGATAGACCTCCATGCGCATCAGCAAGCATCCTTCTGGCCGCTCGAGAAGAACGCCGACCGCGGCGACCGCCTCGTCCGCTGTCGGCGCCAAAGGGACGAAGACGACGAACAGCAGCGCGCACGACAGCGCCGTCACCCCGCGGCGCAGGCGGGCCCTGCCGCGCGGCACGCGCTCGAGAAGATGCGAGCGCGCGAGGATGCGCGCACGCCGCCCGAAAAGGCCGAGCCCGCCCGCCACGCTCTCACCCGTGAGCCGCCCGGCAAGCACGAGCAGCGTGCGGCGGTAGCCAGGAGCCTCGTCGCCCAGTCGCCGCGCGACCGCGGCGTCGCAGCGATGCTCTCGCAGCTCGGCCAGACGACGATTCGCCAGCCAGACGAGCGGGTGAAACCAATAAAGAACCGTGACGAGCGCGACCGCTGCGGCGCGCCACGGGTCACGGCGCCGTAGATGCATCAGCTCGTGGAGCAGCACGTGATCGAGCTCGGCGTCGCGCAACTCGTCCGCGAACCCGTCGGGAAGAATCACGCGCGGACGAACCATCCCGACCACGAGCGGTAGGCGGACCGCCGGGCTGCACAGCACGCTCGGGACGCGCCGCAGCCCCACCATCCTCGCAGTACGCTCCAGGCTCTCCGCCACCCGGCGCGGCGGCCGGTCGCTCGCGCTCTCCGCCACCCGTTGCAGCGTGCGGCGATGCTGCCAAGCGCCGAGGCCGAGAATCGCGACCGCGCCGACGGCCCACACACCGAAGGCGATCTCGACCAGCGCGAGAACGAGACCCTCCGATGCCGGAGGAAGAAGCAGATCCGGTGGGGGCGGGATCGTGAGCACTGGTGCGGCGTTGCGGATCGTCGCCAGCGCATCGAGCAGGCCGGGCGGCACGAGCAGTCTGACCAGCGCGACGATCCATAGCCCGGCGCGCGGCTCGGGCCACGTGCGCCGCGGGAGCACGGCATCGATCAACGCGACGAGCAGCAACAGGAGCGTGCCCTGCAGCACGAGGGGAGGGAGGACGCTCCACCACGAGGCGATCGCGTGACGCAGGAGCTCGCTCACCGCGGGTGTTCCTTCTCGAGCAGCTCTCGGAGCGTCTCGCGGTCCTTTTTCGTCAGCTTCTCGTCGTCGATCAGGTGATGGATCAGCGAGCCGAAGGTGCCGCCAAAGGCGCGATCGAGCAATCCGCGGAGCGCGGAGCGGCGGGCCTCCTGCCGGCTGATCCGCGGGGTGTACCAGCCCGCGTTGCCGCGCATCTCCACCTCGACGGCGCCCTTTTCCGCGAGCCGCGTCAGCATCGTCTTGACGGTCGAGTACGCCCAACCGGTCTCGTCGCAGACGGCCTCGTGGACCTCACGCACGCTCGCCGGCGCCTCGTCCCAGAGCGCATTCATCAGCTTCCACTCGGCCTCGCTGAGCTGCATCGCTCACGACCTCCGCCATCACTCGTCTGCTACAAGTGTCGCAGAATCTGTTACATTTGTAGCAAGCTGTCAAGACATGTCGGAGAAAAAGAGCACACCCCGCGAGACAACTCTTACATGTAAGGCAGCTTCTTCGCCGCGCGCTCGAGGACACACGGGATCAGGACGACTCGACGGCGCGATGCTACGGGTTTCTTCGTAGATACTGGTGTCGTACCGAGCATCCACGGTGAAGCTCCTTGATCGAACCGGAGCCAGAGGCCGATCTATGACCCAGCGATACGAGAGCATCCTCCAGACGATCGGGCGCACTCCCGTCGTGCGCATCCGGCGTCTCGCACCGCCCGGAGTGAAACTCTACGTCAAGTGCGAAGCATTCAATCCGCTCGGCTCGATCAAGGATCGGCTCGCACTCGGCGTGATCGAAGATGCCGAGCGTCGTGGTGCTTTGCGGTCGGGACAGACCGTCGTCGAGGCGACGAGCGGCAACACCGGAATCGGCCTGGCGATGGTCTGTGCCGCGAAGGGCTATCCGTTGGTCGTCACCATGGCCGAGAATTTCAGTGTCGAGCGGCGCAAGATCATGCGCTTTCTCGGAGCGAAGGTCGTGCTCACTCCGGCGACCCAGCGCGGGACGGGCATGCTGGAGAAGGCGGTCGAGCTCGCCGAGGCCCACGGATGGTACCTCTGCCGCCAATTCGAAAACGAAGCCAACGCGGACATGCACTCGAGGACGACCGCCCGCGAGATCTT
>CP070706.1:2595995-2600471 GCA_020350085.1 Acidobacteriota bacterium | reverse complement strand
TTTCGGGCTGCGATGGTGTCATCTCGGCACTCGGCGACGACCGAAAGAAGCGCCCGAAAACGCACAACCTCCCGCACGTCTGGACCGCCATGAAAGCTGTCGGCGTGACAAAGTATATCGGCATCGGTTCCGGACCGATGATGATGCCGGGCGAGAAGCCTGGGGGGTTCCAGCGTACGGTGCACCTCCTGCTGAGCATGCTGAAGCTCTTTGGCATCGACTTTCTCGAACAGAACGAGTGGGAGCGCGATAGTCTGCTCACGGGCAAGAACGGTGCGGATGGCATCACGTGGGTTCTCACCAGACCCGTGAGGCCAACCAAGACGCCGTTTGTCGGAGCCTACGCGCATGAGGACAAGCGAGGGCCCATCAACTGTTCGATCTACGACCATGGCGACTTTTGTTTGTACTGCGTGGCGTCGAGCGAGTGGGACATGCTTGCGCCGCATGTCAGCTCGGGGCCGCAACGAAAGAACGACAAGAAGAGTCTCGCAGGGGGCGATACCGTTCAACAGCATGCTCTCAGAGATTCACGTCCGTGGCTATGAGCCAGAAGCGATAGGGAGTGAGTTCCGTGTTAGAACGGCTGTGATGATCTCTTCGCTCATCGTGGCCATGTCGCATGGTGGCCCTGACCGAGGCTGATTGGCAGCTAGAGACCGCCGAGCACGATCGCTTTCGCACGCCAGCCATCGTGACTTTCGATCGCGACCGTCACGCCGGCGCCGTTCTTCTCGAGCTGGGCCAGCAGCTCGCCCGCCTCGGACCAGATCGAGCTTCCTCCGGCAGAAGCGAGGCCACCAGAGGGTCCACCGTAATTCGCCAAGACGACGGACATGGAGTGCCGAACCGCGTAGGCTCGGAGGTTCGCGGTCTCTTGCTCGAAGTCAGATGGGATGATGAACATGCTCGCGAGGTAGGTCCCGGCGCCCCGGTCCGCCGCCTTCTGGGGATGCGACGGTCGGCTCGTATCGGCGCACACAGCCACCGCTGCGATGTGGCCTCTGAACCGTACCAGAGGGTTCTGATTTCCGGCATCGAAGACGGTCGCCTCAGCTGGGGGCACGATGCCATCTGATCTCGAGCTCGCGGAAAAGGCCCCGAGATGTTGCTTCGTGTAGACCTCTACGGTGCGGTCTGGACAGACGATGAACGCCCCGATGTGGAGCCGTGATCCTATCCTGACGGGAGCCCCGACGATGAGGATCATGGAATGGAGAGAGGCCACCTCGACGAGGGGGGCCAGACGCGGATCGTGCTGCGAGAAGGCCAGGTCATCGGCGAGATCCAGCTCATAGCCGACCAGAGATAGCTCGGGAAAGACCAGAACCTGTGCCTGCTCTGGCGCTGCGACGTGAGCGAGTCGAACGTGCTGTTCGATATTCGCCTCAACATCACCCCGAATCGGGATCGTCTGACCGGCAGCGATCGAGCGAGCGCTTCTCACCTCGACAAGGTAGCATGCCCGTTCTCATCGACCACCGGACTGACCAGGCGACGGACATCTTCTAAAAGGGAGCTGCGAGATGCTCCAGACCAAACCTCTTGGAAACGACGGGCCGAGCGTCGGCCGCCTCGGATACGGCGCGATGGTTCTCGAAGGCTACCACGGTGCTTCCGATGACGGTCAAGCGATAGAAACGATCCGTCACGCTCTCGACGCGGGCCTGACGATGATCGACTCTGCTGACGCCTATGGGAACGGTCACAACGAGCTTCTCGTGGGTCGCGCGATCGAGGGTCGACGAAACCAGGCTTTCGTCGCCACGAAGTTCGGTATCGTCTTTGACGACGAGGAAGCCGGCACCGACCTGCCGACCGGATGGGGTTTCTCGCTCAGGATCAACGGCAAGCCGGCCTATGTTCGAAAGGCACTTGCTGCGAGCCTCGAGCGTCTGGGCGTTGACGTCATCGATCTGTGGTATGCGCACTATCCGGATCCAGCGACCCCGATTGAAGAGACCGTCGACGCGATGGCGGACGCCGTTCGCTCAGGCCAGGTACGCTATCTCGGCCTGAGCAACGTCACCGTCGAACAAGTCAGGCGCGCCCACGCGGTCCATCCGATCACGGCCGTGCAGTACGAGTACTCCCTTTGGCGTCGTGAGGCCGAGAAGAATCTGCTCCCGACGTTGCGCGAGCTGGGGATCGCTCTGGTCGGCTGGTCTCCTCTGGGGAGCGGGCTCTTGACCGGGACCGTGGGAGTATTGGACAAAGACGACTTTCGCCAGCACAACCCGCGCTATGCGGGAGAGAATCTGGCCAAGAATCGGGACCGCTTTGCGCCGCTGATGCGCATCGCAAACGAGCTCGACGTCACACCCGCGCAGTTGGCCCTTGCTTGGCTGTTACACCAAGGCGACGATGTCTTCCCCATTCCGGGAACGCACCGCCCGGAACGAATCGATGAGAATGCGCGAGCGGCCGAGATCCGTCTGAATGACGAGACTCTCGAGCAGATCGATGAAGTGGCTCGACCTGGCTTAGCCGAGGGTGCAACCTTGGTGTAGTTGATTCTGCTGCCGAATGACCGCTCGCAGAGTAAGGTGCTCTCCGCGGCTCCTTGGGCGGTTGGCGGAGGCAGAGGTGGACCTAGGGAACTGGCGCATCGGGTGATTCGTGCGAAGGGTCCCGCCGAGCAGAACGGAGCCGATGCAAATCCGATTGGAACGCCGATGAATCGCGCGCAGGAAGCACTCGAACGACTCCGAGAGGGAAACCGCCGGTTCGCCTCCGGGACGCCCCGCGCCGAGAACGTAAACGAGAGTCGATCGCGCCTGAGCGCGTTGGCTGCAGGCCAGAAGCCGTTCGCCGTCATTCTCGGATGCTCCGATTCTCGGGTGCCCGCGGAGATCGTCTTCGACCAGGGCCTGGGCGATCTGTTCGTCATCCGCGTCGCCGGGAACATCGTGGATGCTTCACAGATCGGCAGCGTCGAGTTCGCTGCAACACAGTTCGGAACGCGGCTCGTGGTCGTGCTGGGGCATACGAGATGCGGAGCCGTTGTGGCTACGCTGGAACAGATGCAGCAGCCAGCGCCCATCCGATCGCAAAATCTGTGGTCTATCGTTGAGCGCATTCGGCCCGCTGTAGAACCGCTGCTCGCGACGAAACTCCGTCGCGATAGCGACGCTTTCGTCCGGTACGCCGTTCGGGCGAACATTCGCCAATCTGCGGGTCGTCTGCGGCACGAGTCAAGAGTTCTCGGGCAGCTGATCGAGGAAGACGGACTCCTCGTCGTGGGTGCCGAGTACTGTCTCGAAAGCGGGGTCATCGACTTCTTCGACGGTGTGCCGGAAGCTGGATGACGCCTGGCAAATTATTTTGTCTGTCAGGTCGGTCGCCGCGACTCCGTACCAACCCACCATAACCTGATATCCTGAAAGCCCGAGCCGCGCGGCTTGCGATCGTGCAGCCGAGCACCGGTTTGCCAGACACTTTCCCGAGAAAGGACACGTTCCATCCGGAGAGTGAGACAACGGATGACGATGACGGCGCTCGCGCTCATGCGCAGAGGCTGAATAGCACAGCATCAGCTGACCCGGTGACCGCCAAGATCTCGCCACCGGCCGCCAACATGCGCTCGAGCACGAACGCCGACGCGTAGGCGGGAGGATCGTCCAGAAAGAGCGCCGAAAGCGGGTACCACAGCGACTTCATGTTCCGCGCGACTCACTCACGGTTTCGAGAACAGCAGACGTCATCAG
Source organism: Acidobacteriota bacterium (assembly GCA_020350085.1). GTDB lineage: Bacteria > Acidobacteriota > Polarisedimenticolia > J045 > J045. Next base: position 2,596,764 of record CP070706.1, on the reverse strand, counting down.
CGACCCGATCAGCCACCGGCCCCATCTCGCAAGCGGCGCAAGAGCTTCTTGCAGCTTCGCGCGTCGGTCATCGCCGCGAAGATCGTGTCGTCACCAGCAACGGTGCCGACGACACCGGGCAGCGAGGCATTGTCGATCGCGAGCGCCAGTGCACCGGCCTCGCCGGGATGCGTGCGGATGACGACGAGGTGCGCCCCCGCGGAATCAGCGGAGAGCATGTGATCGCGAAGCCGCGCCGCGAGCGGATGGCTCGTCCGCCGCATGGCGCGCTGCGGAGCGCGATAGCGACCGTCGACCTTGAACAGGCCCAGAGCGCTGATGTCACGCGAGACCGATGCCTGACTGGCCTCGAGCCCCTCGTGCCGCAGTGCCTCGACCAACTCGTCCTGTGTGTGTATCGGCTGACGCTTGACGAGCGAGAGAATCAGCTGGCGCCGGCGGGCACCGTTTCTCATCGAGCCGCTCCCCGTCCCAGAAGATCGGCGCGTCCCGTCAGCGATGCGAGCGCCCGCGAGAATGCTTCTCGATGCCGCACGTTACGCTCACGCAGCCGGGCCAAGCGTCGTTCGAGCTTCGCGAGCCCGAGCTTTCCGGCCCCGCCGGTCGATCGGCGCGAGCGCAGCAACTGCTTGCCGTCGATCTCGGGTATCGCCTCGCCGCGCTGCACGGCTTCGGCCACCTCGCGGTAAGCCTGCCGAAAAGGCGCTCCGAGCCGCACCCGCCGGAACACTTCGTCGGTGGCGAAAACCTCACCGCTGAGCGCACGCAC
>CP070706.1:2587043-2595895 GCA_020350085.1 Acidobacteriota bacterium | reverse complement strand
GAACGAGCAGAGCCAGAAGACCCTCTCGTTGGTGGCCTCGATCAGTTCCGCCACGGCCTCGATGATCTCGTATCCGCCCACGGTCGCCAGCACGAGGTGATGACAATCATCGAGCACGATCATCCGTGGCTCGCTCTGCTCGGCGAGATATCGTCGGATGTCGCGCAGTCCGACTTCACCGGCGTCCGCAGGCAGCAGCTCTGGCGCGAGCATCGAGATCAGTCCCTCAGCGTTTCGCGGACGGCGAGTCAGCGGGATGTGACTGACCTCGAGACCATCCGCCCGGACCGACCGCAGCCAAGTCGACTTGCCGATTCCCCGCTCTCCGATAAGCAGAAAATCTCCCGTTCCGCGCCCCGCGCGCCAGTCCTCGACGACCTCTCGGAGCTGATCGACCCCCGGGAAGTGATCGATCTTGATATCGCTCGTAAGCTCTGCGGAAGCGCTGAGGGCTCGACGCAGATCTTCGGGAAGCTGCTCGATGTCAACGGGAGCCTTGTCTTCTCTTTCGGAACGCCTCTCGATGCGCCGGCGGGAGACGACCGCGAACAGCGTTCGTGCCTGATCGAAGCGAAGCGCAAAGTCCTTGGTAACGACGAGCAGCGCGTGAGAGGCCAGACGAATCAGGGCCGCTGCGGCCACCAGTGTGTGCACCGACCTCCCGCGCGAGCGCTCGAGCGTCGCCCGAAGAAAGCCGGCGGGGTAGAGCTTGAAGTAGGTCTCGGTGATCGGCTCTCGCCAGCGGCGCAGCAACACCAGCGCGACGATGATCGCCACGAGCCACAGCAGGCGACCGATCGCATGGTAGATGTGGCCGCGCCCGACGAGCGCTCCGGTGAGCACGAGCACGATGCCGATCGTCAGCGCGGTGCGCGCCAAGAGTCGCATCGTGCGCGTGAGCTCGGGCTGACGATGTGCCCGCTGGGCCAGACGGTAGCGTCGAGACAAGGCTCTGGCGATCGCCAGGGCCAGGCCCAAAACGAGCCGGTAGCTGCCATACCACGCCAAAACGCGCACGATCAGCCGCGATTCCGGCCATGCGTGAATCGGATCAGCCACGCGCCACAACAGCCACAGCGCCACGAGGTAGACGAGCCACGGCAGAGCGGCGTCGAGAATCGCCGTCAGCGTGCGCACCCGGCGCATCGCGACCACGCTCTGGACACGGGCCGCGAGCCACTGGCGGGTCGCCCCGACGATGCTCGATCGTCGCCGCGCCAGGGCCACGGCGAGTCCCAGCACGAAGACGGCCTTGAGCAGCAGCAGCGTGGCGCTGCCGAGCGAGAAAAAATCTCGTGCCTGCTCGGGGAGCTGCCGCAGCACGCGCCAGCGAGTGAGTAGGTACATTTTAGCGTTCAGCAACAGCTCGCGCGCTTCGCGCTGCAGCAACGCGACGCCCTCGCGCGTCAGGCCGAGCAGCCGCGAGCGGGTGGACCGTGACGAGCGCGACAGGCCGTTTTCACGAAGCGAGGCGAATCGTTCGGCCGAGCGTGCCTGACGCGTCAGCTCCGCCCAGCGCGCATCGCGCTCCTGTTGGCGAAGCAGTCCCACCGTCGCGGCGATCTCGGCCATCGTGCGTCGCAGCCGCGTGTGTGCGTCGCTCGCGGCCGGATCCTCGACACGGTTAATCTCGACACTCGTTTGAAATGCGTCGAGGCGCGAAGGGGCTTCCCAATCCGCGAGCGCCGCTTCGAGCTTTCTCGCGGCCTCATCAGAGTGCTCCAGGATCAGTCCCAGCAAGGCATCGACCGCTTCGTTTCCCACCGGAAGTTGCTGCAGCTTCGATTCGAGCTCCAGCGCAACCTCGAGCTGAGCGCTCGCCTGCGTGACGGCACTGGCGCGCGTATCGGCCAGGCTCGCCCGCTGTTGGGCGAGATCGGCCCGGAACGCCTCGGCGCGCGCCAGCTCGCGAGAGAGTTCCTCCAGCAGCGGGCCGGTCTGCTGGCGAGCCTGCGCGATCGCCTCGCGGTGGCGCTGCTCCGCCTCGCGCTTCTCGTCCGCGGCCTGTATGGCCGCGCTCTCGGCAGCCTGCCTTTCGCGGGCGAGCTCGCGGCGGGACCGCTCGGCCTCCACAACGCGCCGACGCTCTTTCGGCTCGAGCGACAGAAACGCCAGCCGCGCCTCAGCGACACGACGCTCGAGCGCGGTGAGTTCGTCTTCGCCAACCGCATCGCTGACATCTGCTCGTGCGAGCTGCCCTCCGAGTTCTCTCGCGCGCACGCGCACCGGCTGCTCGTCGAGCAGATCAACAGCGAACAGCGCCGGAAGGGAGATGTCGGCGAGAAGATCGCCGTCGAGCAGCGACTGAATCTGCTGCGCCGCTTGCTCGAGCTGCTCGCGGCGCTGCGGCTCCGACGGGCCTGACGGTTCGGAGTCTTCTGGTGCCTCGTCGGCCTGAGACTCGAGCGGGGGATCTGCCTGCTGAGCGGCCTCGACGGACGTCTGCTCAGCGGACGGGACCGGTTGGGCCGGGAGAGGGGGATCAGCCGGATGAGATGGCGGCGAGACTTCCTTCGCCGACGCGCTCGGACCGGCGCACAGGCCTCCCAGCATCAGAAGCCATGCCGTCGCCCGCCGCCACCGGTCGATCATGCTCAGGGACTCCTCTGGAGCGCCTCAGGGCGCATCATGCGTCAAACGGGCGCTCGCCACGAGGGGGCCCTTCGTCCCGGAGCGGCAGACCAGCACCTGCCCTTGCGCTGGGGTCGCTTCGCGTCGTGGCCGACGCGTCCCGGGGGCGCGTTTCTCCTTTGTTCTCATATGTTTTTTTTCGTGTGTCACATTTCGAAAACTTCCTATGGCCGCAGGCCAGATCACGCTCGGACGGCGTGATCGCCCCGTGATCGCCCCGCGATCGCGACGTGTCGTTTTTGCTTGACTCCCGATGTCTGTTCGTGTATTGTCTTAGACATCAGATGGTCACGCAGGTTTTCGCCCAAGGAGAGCGGATCGATGTTCTTTCCATGGCTTTACAGAGAGCTATCCATCGACGATTTCGTCGATGACGACGCGCAGACGCGGCTTGCCGAGCGGATGAAGGATCGCGAGGCCGCTAACGCCGAGGAGGAACTGCTTCGTCAAGAGATGATTCAGCTGACGCGTGATGCCCTCTCCGAGCTGCCCGAGCGCCAACGCATCATTCTCATGCGGCGGTTCGGATTCTTGGGCCAGGACGAGATGACGCTCGAGGCGATCGGGGGATTGCTCGGACTTTCCCGCGAGCGCGTCCGCCAGCTCGAATGCGAGGCCAAGGTGAAGCTGCGCGAGACCGTACAACAGAGGATGTTTCATCGACTGATCGCCTGACGAAGGAACGCCATGTTCGGTCTCCCAGCTCGCTCGGGAGATGCGAACGAAAAGGGGCGGCGCCATCCCCCCGGCGCCGCCCCACCCTTGTCTCTCACCGCGCCGATCGTCAGCGGGCTGCTTTTCGGCGTGGTCTCGTCGCGCCATGTCAATACTTGACAGAGCAGCCGTAGGGCTCCGTTTGGGTCGTTCGAAGCGCCTCGCCAGCTAGCAGTGCGTCGAGCGCCAACGCGACGTAGTTGTCGGCCTTCGAGATGTCGGCAGGACGGGCCGAGCGGATGCTGTCGATGGCACCCTGATATACGAGGACACCTTTCGCGTCGATGACGTACATGTGCGGCGTCGTTCGCGCGCCGTAGCGGCGTCCCACCTCGCCCTTCGTGTCGAGCAGGTACGCGTCGGCGTTGATCTTGGCTTTGGCGATGCGATCGGCGAGCTCATCGCCTTCGTAATGGCCCTGCTTGCCCGTCGCCGACGAGTTGATGATCAGCCAAACCACATCCTTACCAGTGTATCGGCTCTGCAGCTGCTGCATCGCCCCGGACGAGTAGTGCTTCTGCACGAACGGACACTCGAAGTTGATCCACTCCAACACGACGATCTTTCCGCGGTAGGCCTCGAGAGAGTGACTCGAGCCGTCCGCGGCCGTCAGCGTGAAACCGGGAGCCGTCTCGCCGATGGAGACCTGTGCGTGAGCGGGGCTGCAGCCGAGGCCCAGGCCGAGGGCCAGCACGCAGGGCAGGTTGCCGAATGAGAGTCGATGCATGGTGGTTTTCTCCGGAGTTTTGATGCGGTCGGTCACGGTACGTCAGCGGAAGCCGGGACCGTCCGGGTTGTGCAGCTCGTTCAGAGCGTCGAGGACTATGCCTTCGGTCAACAGGTTCGGCAAGATGATCGCCTCGCGGCCTCTCGTCCCGGGCTGGAGCACGTACAGGGGCACGCTGTAGCGCCCGTAGCTCGCCAGAGCGGCGGCGATGGTCCTGTCCTGGTTCGTCCAGTCGGCGATGAAGGGGGTGACACGCCGCCTGCGGAACGCTCGCGCGACCGCTGTTCTGTCGAGGGCGAGCGCTTTGTTGACCTGGCAGCTCAGGCACCAGCTCGCCGTGAAATCGATGAAATACGCTTCCCCGCGCGCTTCGAGCTCAGCAATCCGCTGCGGATCGTACCGCTGCCAATCCAGCTCGGCGGCTTCGCCCGATCTCACGCCGGCCCATGGCAGGCCGATGCCGCAAACGAGCGCGGCAAGTGCCGCCGTGGCGCCGGCCGTGCGGACCGCTCGGGATGCTGATCGGCCGGCTCGTCCCCACGCCCAGCCGCCGAGCGCCACGAACAGCAGCCCCGCCACCAGGCGCGTCATTTCCCCGATGACGTCGATGCTGCCCGCCGACGCGTCGTCGGGAACAGCCTGATGACCGAAGACCCACAAAAGCCACACGACACTCGCCAACATGAAGAAGCCGAGCAGCTGTCTGAGGGTCTCCATCCACGGTCCAGGCTTCGGCACTCGCCTCAGCAGGCGTGGATTGGCCGCCAGCAACACGTACGGCGCCGCCATTCCCGCTCCGAGCGCGGTGAAAACGACCAGTGCCACCACGGCCGGCTGGACGAGCGCGTAGCCGAGCGCGGTACCCATGAAGGGCGCCGTGCACGGCGTCGCGACGATCGTCGCCAACACGCCGCTGGCGAACGCGCCGGTCGATCCGCGGCCGCTTCTCGTGCTCGCCCTGCCGGCGAGAGTGACCAGACGAGTGCCGAATTCGAAGACCCCGAAAAGATGCAGCGCCATCAGCAGAAACAAAACGGCCAATCCGACGACGACGAACGGCGATTGAAGCTGGAAGCCCCAGCCCAGCTCGTGGCCGACCGCGCGCAGAGCCAAAAGGCCGCCGGCGAGCAGCCAAAAAGAAGCGAGCACACCGAACGTGAACACCAGCGCATGACGAAGCGCTGCCTTTTTTCCGGCTGAGGCGCGCTTCGGGTTGCCGTTCATGTCGCTCTTGGCCGACTCGACGAAGCCCAGCACTTTGATCGACAGAATCGGCAGCACACAGGGCATCAGATTGAGAATCAGCCCGCCGACGAAGGCACCGACCAACGCGATCCAAAGCGACGGGCCGAGAGACTCCCGGCGCGGTTTTCGATCGAGGGCCGCGACGTCGATCTGCCACGCCAGCTCGACGCGCAGCGCTCGCTCGCTCCCCGACCCTCGCCAGCCGCGATCGGAGACCAGCACGCCGTCGATCCTGTCGGGGAGTGTCAGTCCACCCGCGCTCGGCCGCGGCACGCGCAGCAGCCAGCGATCACCCAAGCTCTCCAGGCGTTGCTCGCCTGCGTTGTGGATCAGGCCGTGCAGGTCTGGAAAGAACTCGAGTCGTGAGAGCTGCGCGCGGCGCCCGGGCCTCTCGGGGCGCAGCTCGAAGACGATCGCGCTGTCGTCGAAACCGGCGCTCACCTGCCACGGGCTGGACGAGAGCGGCAACGGGAGCGCGTCTCGGGCGCTGTCGAAGATCGGCCTCACGCTCTCGTCGAGCTCGGGGGCACCGTTGGTCTGCGGCAATGTCAAGCCGAGCGTGGCCCAGCCGGGTACGCAGTCGATCTTACAGACCAGCCAGGAGACATCGGCTCGGATGTTGACGCTCGGTCCCGGTGAGGGCTGCGCGGCCGGCCTCATCTCGGCCGGTAGCAGGACGTCGCCTTCGTAGCCGAAGTTGACGAGCGGTCCCATGGCGATTCGTGCCGGCGCCGGCCAGGACAGCGCTGCTGCGGAGTATCCCGCGGGTAGCGTCCACTCGACGCCCGGTTTCATCCCCGAATCACCGGGGTTTTTCCAGTAGACGTGCCAGTCGTCCTCGAGCTCGAATCGAAGTCCGACCGCAAACGGCGTTCCCGGCTGCACCGAGCTGACCTCGCTGACGAGACTCACGGTGACGTGGGGTGCATCGACGCGTGAGGGGTGAGAAGCACTCGCGCCCGGCGAAGGCAGCACCACTGCAGCGAGAGCGGCGACACACAGCCCTGCCCTTATCGCCCCCGCACCGCGCTTTTCGCCGTGATGTCTGCCGCTCGCACACATGGCCGGCAGAGACTAGCTCGGATCCAGCGTACTCGCCCCCCACCGCGATCCCCGCTCGTGGTCACATCGCTGGCCTTGCCCGCTTCGCGCGCATCTCCGACGTTCCCCACTGCCACCACCAACAACCACCCTTCGCCCGTAGCGACGACGCTCGCGCTGCCAGACTCGCGCGCACCGCGAGCACTCCCGGCGAAGCACGGCGGTCTGACAGGGCGAGCCCTGTCGTTACGAGATCTCCGTTAGGGGGCGAGGCGCTGACGGCCCCAGCCATCACCTTTGCGGGTGAAAGCGATCCGGTCGTGAAGCCGATTGAGCCTTCCTTGCCAAAACTCGATCCGCACCGGCAGAAGTCTCATGCCGCCCCAAAACGGCGGCAGGGGCACATCGGCCGCCGCGAAGCGAGACTCGTGCTCCGCGAAGCTCCGCTCGAGCTCGTCGCGACTTGCCATCACCGCGCTCTGCGGCGAAGCCCAAGCACCGATCCGGCTCCCGCGCGGCCGCGTGCGAAAGTAGGCGTACGACTCGTCGTGTCGCAGCCTCGTCACCGAGCCTTCGACGCGCACTTGCCTCTGCAGTACCTTCCAATGAAAAACGAGCGCCGCGCGTGGATTGTCCACCAGCTCCTGACCCTTGCGGCTATCGTAGTTGGTGTAGAAAACGAACCCGTGCTGATCGGCGTGCTTGAGCAGCATCATACGCGCAGCGGGCACCCCGTCCGCCGTCGCCGTCGCCAGCGTCATCGCCTCGGGAAGCAACCACTCGGAGCGCCGGGCGTCGCGAAACCAACGATCGAACAGCACCAAAGGGTCGTCACCGCAGCTCTCCTCAGACAGCCCCTGCACCACGGCACGCCCCGAGAGCAGCAGCCCGCGCAGTCGCCTCCACGTCATCACCCATGGCATGTGCGCACCCTCGCCGACGCACGGGCGTTTGTCAACGCCGCCGCGGCTGACATCATCCTCACGTCCGGCGGTGGATCAGACAGATCTTCGCAGCTGGCGGCGGAAGCGTCTCATCGTCGAGCGCAACTCGTTGAAGCTGTCGCGACCGATCAGAAAGCGCAGCACCAACGCCGGCGGGCCGCTGAGTCCGGCGCGCAAGCGCGCGAGGTGCGAGCGCCAGCCGGGACGCGTCAGCGTCAAGCTGACCGTGGGGCGCGCCTCGTCGGTCCAGCGGAACTTCCAATCGTCCGTGCCACGAAGGAAGTTCATCTCGTGCGCCCCTTCCTCCTCGATCAGCTTGCGCATCGTCACGGCCATCATGTACGTGCCAGGCGACCAGCTGCGGTAGCGCGGATCGAAGCCCATCTGATAGCCGTAGAAGACCCCGCGGTCGAGATAGCCGTACTCGGAGGCGAACGGCTGGCCCTCGGTGAACAGCACCCAAAAGAAGAGCTTTCCTCTTCGCGCAAGCCGCTCCGACAGCTCGCGATGAAACTCGCGATAACGGCCTTTCCGGAAGTTACCTCCGCGCCCGGTCGATTCCATGCGCTGCTGGTGCAAGCGCGTGAGCAGCGCGATCCCGGTACTGACGCCGATGTCGCCGCCGACGCGCTGCCACGAGACCTTCAGGTCTCGTTCGATCTTGCGCGAGCGCTGGCGGATTTTGTGGCGGAACGTCGAGCTGCACGTGGCGAGGTACTGATCGAACTCCTGCGGCAACGACACGTATGGGCACAGCGACCGCTGCTCCTTCTGCAGCTCGAGTTCCGTGACACGGTCGAGCTCGCGTGCGATGCGCACCAGCGAGCCGTCGTCGACGAGATCCGACCAGCGCGCGTACTCCCACTCGGCATCGGCGATCAGATACGGAGCGAGCGCCCGCGCCACCATCGGCTCGAGGCCGGGTACGACGAGCGCGTCGAGAAAATCCGGATTGATCACGTCGCCGTGGCCGACGTTTCTCAGCACCCGCACGCACCCGAATCTCAATCGTGTCGTCTCGACGTACAGCGGAACGATGGCGACGACCCGCCCGCGCTCGTCCTGAACGGTGTAGACGCGACCCGCACGGTCGCCGCGAAAGTGGTCCCACCACGTCGAGATGAACTCCCAATCGACGAAGATGTTTCGGGTTCGCGCGCGGGTGATCAGCTCGCGCCACACGTCGCGCAGCGCCGGCAGGGCAGAGCGCTCGACCGTGAGTCGCCCGATGCGGCCGAACGGACTCGTCTCGGACACGCTGGAGATCGCGCTCGCGGTCGTGCCGGCTGGCGTGCTTGCGATCGAACTCGTCATCGAGACCTCTCCAGCAGACGAAGGTATAGATTCTCGGTCTGCTCGAGCATACGGTCCAGTCCAAAGACGCGCTCGGCACGTCGGGCAGCGCGGAGGGCCAACCTGTCTCGGGCGGCGCGGTCCGCGAGCAGCGTCCCGATCGCCGCAGCGAGCGCCTCCGCGTCGGCAGCGGGAACCAGCGAGCCGACCAGGCCGTCCGGGCCGGTCAAGCACTCGCGGTTGCCACCGACATCGGT
>CP070706.1:2579960-2586943 GCA_020350085.1 Acidobacteriota bacterium | reverse complement strand
TCGAGCAGGTGCTGTTCACCGCGCCTGCCACCGGAAACTACACGATCACGATCGAAGCCGCGTCGGTACCGATCGGGCCGCAAGGCTACGCGGTGGTGGCCACCGGGGGAGTCGGTCCCGGAGTCGGTCCGCAGCTTCGCTATGAGAGCCACCGCATCGTCGATGCCGTGCCACTCGCGAACGACGACGCCGTGCTCGATCCCGGTGAGACGATCACACTTCCGGTGACGATATCCAACAACGCTGGCCAGAGCCTCACCGGCGTGCGCGGTGAGCTGGTCGCGGATCGGCCGGAGTGGCTTCGGATCACCGAGCGCTACGCAGCATGGCCTGACATGTCGGCCGGTGAGCTGGCCGAATCCCTCACACCGCACTTCGAGATGGTCGTCTCGCCGGACGCGCCCTGCGGTGAGTCGATCGGACTGAGCCTTACGACGTATTCCGATCAGACCGAGGCCGAGCCGAACCGGTTCGGCGTCGAGATCGGCGTGAAAGGAAGCAACTACCCGGGCCCGACTCTCGACATTCCCAAGAACTTTTTGGGAACCGTCGATTCGGTGATCGAAGTCACGGAGGACACCGAGCTCCGCGACCTCGACGTCACGGTCGATATCTCGCACGGGAACGTCGGCGAGATGATCGTGTTGCTCACCTCTCCCGAGGGAACGACGGTGACGTTGCACAACCGCAGCCGCGCAGGCGAAGCGAATCTCCGCGTGCGCTACGATCGTGAGCGACTCCCGGACGGACCAGGTGACATGGGTGATTTCGTAGGCGAGTCCGCGCTCGGGCAGTGGACTCTCTCGATCAGCGACAACCGGAACACGTCGGTCCCCGCCGGCCGTCTCAATGGATGGACGCTGCATGTCAACGGCGAGCCGTCGCTGAACTGCAACGCCCTCGAGTGCGGCGACGCGGTCCCGGGCGAGACGAGCGGTCTCGAGCTCGAGCGGCTCGGCTCAGATGTCAAGTTTAGTTGGCAGGCCACCGTAGCCGCCGCGGGTTATCACGTGCTTGAGTCATCGACGATCACCTTGGGCGATCCTCTGCTGACCGGTCGCACGTCCGGCGAGACGGAGTTTACCGACATCGGCGGCGCCGAGGAGTTGCCGGTGGGCCTCACGACCTATCGCGTGCGAGCGACGAACAGCTGTGGCTGGGAGGGCCCGTAGCGGCGCGCAGCGCCGGATATTTCTCGCGCTGCGCGCGAGTCTGACAGGGCAAGCCCTGTCGCTACACGGTGGTGAGACCGAGCGCGCTCGGTCGGTCGTTCTATTCGTACCAGTAAAGCACGAGGCTGATGGACCAGCTCCCGCTGATGACCAGCACGTTGTAGTCGACAGTGTGACTTCCTGCCCCGAAGTACTCGGTCATCGGTAGGTCATTGTCGCACGGGGCGTCATGGTGACAGGCGATATATCCCGGGCACCAGCCGGCGCGCGGCCACAGGCAGGAACCGTGCCCGCAGGCGTTCCAGTCCCAGCAGGCCCAGGGGACGCCCGGACTGCAGTCATCGCGCCACGGAATCTGCTCCCAGACCGGCACACCGTCGACGATGATCTGGTTCACCCGATGGCAAAACTCGTCGCAGTTCTGGCACGATCCGCCGGGACAACCGGTGTCACACGACTCGCCATCGGCGCTGCCGCCATCACAGCGCTGATTTCCGCCGTGGCCGGTCGTGAACAGCCGCGTCTTGACATCGATCGCCTCTGGCGGGATGTCCACGTTCGCCGTCGGAGGGTTGGCGCCGCCGAAGAACAGCACCTGAATGCCGTCGGCCGGATTCTTCGCCGAGTCCTCCTCAGGACGCCGGCTGAAGTAGAAGTCGCTCGTCACCCACCAGCCCTTCTGCACGTAGTGGCCGATGTGCGCCACGATGTGCTGCTCGCCCGTCAGCAGCGAGGCATACGGAGTGATGTCGAGCGTCAGCTCGCGTGGCGGAACGACCCCAGTCCCGTCCGGTGGCGGTGCGTCGGTGCCGAAAGGCGTGATCGAGCGCATCAGCTCGAGGTTGTTGTTCGTCAGGCACGAGCCGCCCGCTGCAATGCAATCATCCAAAACCAGCGCGAGGTGCGCGGTGCGGTCCCACGGATCACCGCACGGGTTGTAGCCGCCGGGGTTGGTGTTGCCGCATTTGTCGGGAACGACGCCCGGCGGGCACTCGCTGGCGTCGCAACAAAGACGCGAGTCCATCGTGTAGGTCACGGTGATCAGCAGCTCGTCTCCCGCTTCGGCGATCCACTCTGCCGGCGGCAAGCTGGCCGGGGCGATGATCTGAAACCCGTCGGCACGCTGGATCTCACCTTCTTTCGGCGGGCACTTCGACGCGCCCCAGCAGAGCTCCGACTCGTCGTGGGCGCGGATCGTGATCCGTCCCTCGACGACGTTGGCATGCTCGTTCGAGAACTCGGAGTCATTGCCGTTGCCATCGATCGCCACGACCGCGCTGTACCAGAAGACGTTCGTCTCGAGCGGGGTCGGCAACGAGAAGCTGGTCGCGAGCTCGACGTCCTCCGACGCTTCGTACTGACCGGGACCCTTGCCCCAAAACACCTTGTAGCTGACAACCTGATCGACCGGCTGAGCATTGGTCCATGTCAGATCGATCGACGTGTCCGAGAACGATCCGGACAGCACCGGCGGTGTCGTGATCTGCGGAGCCTTCGTGCGCGACTCGTTGCCGGCGGTATCGACCGCGGAGACCAGATAAAAGTAGTTGTTCCCGTCGTCAGCGGCGCCGAGGTCCGTGAACTGATTCGTCGTCGAGGTGCCGAGCAGATTCGTGCCGCCGGTCTTGTCCGGCACGAAATCGGGCAGCAATCCTCGATAGACGTTGTAGAAGTCGATCGTCTCGGCCTGCCCGGCGGCGTCCGTCGTGACCTCGGTCCAGTCGAGCACCACGTCGGACCCGCTGCGCGTGACGAGCAGTTGTTCCACATCGGCTGGGTTGGTCACGTCGGCAGCCAGTGCGAGACCGCCAGGAAGAATCATGGTGAGAAAGAGTGCGCTGAGCAGACCCCGTGCGAACGGGCACGTCTCGGTAACGGACTTCAGGTCCCTGGCAGACATCAAAACCTCCCTCAGCACGCCTCGAACAGGTCTCGGGCGCCGCGTTCAGCTTTCCAGGGCGAGCCGAACCCCCCCCCTGCTCGCCAACATCTCCGGCCTCCATTGGGTACCGCGATCCGGTGGCCCGGACAATCAAACAAGCGGGAAGTCTGGCAGAACTGTCCGCCGACCGAAAGGGAGGGCGAAGAAAAGACGAATATGCACAGGCCGCCCGAGGCGTCATTCCACGCCGTTGTCAGCCCGGAGATCGAGTTCCATAAACACGGCGCCCTCGATCGGGTTGTGGCAGTAGGGGGCGATCTCTTCGAAACCTAGCGAGCGGTACAGCGCGCGGGCGGCCGTCATAGATGGCACGGTGTCGAGTCGCATCCTCTCGTAGCCGATTTCTCTCGCGGCTTCGATGAGCGCTTCGCACAAGTCACGACCCACATCCTGACGACGATGAGCAGGCCGAACGTAGAGCCTTTTCATCTCGCACGTCCGATCGTCGAGTTTCCTCAGTGCAACGCAACCGGCAACATCGCTTCCCGATCGCGCCACGAGGAGCCGCCCTTCCGGTGGCGCATACTTACCGGGAAACTCTGCCAGCTCCTCGGCGAAGTCCTGAAAGTCGAGTTCGAACGACAATGAGGCCGCGTACTCCTCGAACAGCGCTCGCGCCTGCTCGAGCGCCAGTCTGTCCTGCGCCCACACGATCTCGACCATTCTCGACTGCCCCCGTAGCGACAGGGCTTGCCCTGTCAGACTCGCGCGCAGCGCGAGATGTTTCCGGTGCTGTGCACCGCTCTGACAGCGCAAGCGCTTTCGCTACGGCACGGCCGGACGAAAGCGGATGCCGGTTATCATCGTCACTCGAGGACGACGGTCGCGCTCGCGCCTTCGCTGAGCTGGGCCATCTCTTGCCAGACGGCGCCGTCGGGTCCGACGGCGCGCACGGTCCAAGAGCCCGGCGGCAGCGCGCGGAACTCCAACTGGCCGTCGATCATGCGCCACTCGTCGGTTAGCCAGCCCATCCAGCCCAGGCTTCGGAAAGCCCGTCCGCGCTCGTCGGTCAGCGTCACGGTGGCGACCGCGTTCGATCCGGCATACTCGGGCAGGCTCACGACGAGCGTTCCGGGCGCGGGAAGAACGATCGGGAGCGTTCCGGGCACCGAGGCATCGAGGTTGACGTTCGCCGAGCCTGGCGCTCCGACGACGAGCTGCCACGAGCCACCGGGCACGCTCGAGAGCCTCACGCGGCCGTTTTCTCCGGTCGCATGAGATCCGCTGATCAGCGCACGGCCGCTCGCGTCGAGCACCGCGAGGCGCACTTGCTCTGGAATTGCGCCTGTTGCCATGCGCACTTCGAGAGTCAGACCTTCGGTCGGGTCGAGGACCAGCTCGAGGTTTTCGACACTGCGGCCATTCTGAACGACTGCCGTCGTCGCTCTCGCGGCAAAACCCTTCTTGCCGACGCTGACGCGCCAGCTTCCGTCGGTGACGTTGCCGACGCGGAAGCGCCCGTCGAGATCGGTCGTCGCGCCCTGATCGAGAATGGCGACGCCCGTCGTCTCTCCGAGCGGCTCGAGCCGCACGCGGGCTCCGGCGAGCGGCTGCCGGTCGCTGGCATCGACGACGCGTCCGGCGACAGAGGCTGTGGGAATCTCGACCTCGACCTCGACGTCCGCCGACATTTCGACCGTCTCGATGTGTGTCAGCCCCGTCTCCCAGTCTCTCAGTTCGAGGCGATACGTTCCCGATTCGAGGTCGTCGATCGCGAAGCGACCACCCTCGTCCGTGCGCGCCCAGCCAGAACGGGCGACGTCAGTCCCTTGCGCGAAGACCGTCAGGTCCGCGAGAGGACGCTCGTTTCTGAGTACCTGACCCGAGAGCACGAGCCCGCGTCCGAACTCGAGCGATACGGTCACCTGCTCCCCGCTTCCGCCAAGCTCCACCTGGCCCGAAGCCTGCCGGCCGCTCACGCCGAGTCGTGCGACGAGGCGCCACGTTCCCGGCGAGGCGCGCTCGATCCGAAACTCCCCCGTTCGATCGACGATCGGTGATCGAAAGTCGAGGCCATCGATCTGCGCCGCCGACAGCTCCACACTGCTCATCTCGCTCTCATCCAGCCCGCTGATCGAGCCGCTGATCGTGCCGCCCTCGTCGAGACGTACCTCTAAGTCCGTCAACGGCTCTCCGGCGACGCGCACCCGGACGTCGTCGCCCAGTGGCGCGAATCCGTCAGCGCTAGCACGCACGACGTAGTCGCCATCTCGAACGCCGGCGATGCGGAACGCGCCGCGCGCGTCGGCGGTCGTCTCCGGCCCGCCCCACGGCCGGCCTGCCGGCGCCAGCTGCACCCAGGCCCCGGCCACGGGAGCGCCCGCGGTCGAAACGACGATGCCGGAGACATCGATGCCCCCTTCGAACACGAGATCGAGCTCGTTCGCTCCTGCGCGGGCCTCGATCTCGCGCACGGTGCGCAGCACGTCCTGGTGCTTGGCCTCAATGTTGACCGTCCCGGGCGTGATGCCGTCGAGCCGATAGAAGCCGTCGCCGTCGGCCGTCACGCTGTCGAGACCAAAGCGTTCTTGCCCCTCGCGAAGCTCGCGCACTCGAGCGCCCGCGGCGGGTCGGCCATCGGAGAGCCGCACCTGGCCGACGATGAACGCACCGGCATCGAGCGGCAGCTCGATGCCCTCGACATCCTCGCCTTCGGGAACTTCGATCTCCGAGCGCTCGGCCTTCTGGTACCCGGGGGCGACCGCCGCGAGAGTCACCTTGCCCGGCTCCAGATCCTCGAACACAAACCGTCCTTGGCTGTCGGTCGTCTCGCTGTCGCGCCGCAGCATGACCATCACGTTGCCGCCGAAGCCGCCACTGACCCTGCGATCGAGCGTCACGTCGGCGCCAGCGAGCGGCTCGCCCTCCGGATCCAGCACGATCCCAGAGAGCGTCGATGACAGGTCGAGCTCCAGATGGAGCGGTTGATCGAGCGGCGGCTTGATTCCTCCGAGGCGCTGTTCGACGTAGCCGGGCCGATCCACGGTCAGGTTGATCTGCTCGCCCGCCTGAAGACGATCGACGACGAACCAGCCGTCTGGCCCCGTCCGTGCATCCGGCTCGCCGCGCGCCATCCCGGGCATGCTGATCATCATCCCACCCGGCTTCGAGACGGAGACCATCACACCTTCGAGGGGTTCGCCCTGCGGATTCGCGACGAATCCTTCCACGACCTCGCCGGGTGCGAGACGAAGCGTGCCGAGATCGACCTGAGCAACGCCCTCGGGCACGTCGGCAGCTCGCTGTAGCAGCTTGGCGAATCCGCGCCGCGAGACCTCGACGTCGTAGCGTCCGGGGGCGAGGTCGGCGACGGCAAAAGCACCGTCGGCGTCGGTGATCGCCTCGAAGCGGACCTTGGGGCCCGCTTCGTGAGTAGATATCCTCGGCATTCT
Source organism: Acidobacteriota bacterium (assembly GCA_020350085.1). Classification (GTDB taxonomy): domain Bacteria; phylum Acidobacteriota; class Polarisedimenticolia; order J045; family J045. The sequence continues at coordinate 2,580,437 of CP070706.1, read as the reverse complement.
GCCTGGCACGGCCGGCGTCAGCGTCACATCTGCGTCGGCGACGGGCAACTCCTCAGCGTCGGTGACAACGACGCCGACGACCGACGTCCCGGTCTCAAGCACGACGCGCACGCCATCTCGCGTCTCGTAAGGCGCCAGACCGGAGATCAACCGCTCTTCAACGGCGAAGCCAGCCGCCCGTACACGCAGCTCGTAGTTGTTGTCCGGATCGACCGGACTGAGCCGGAAGCGTCCGTCCGCTCCGGTTCTATCGCTCGGTGCCAGCGACGGCTCGCCAATGGTGATTCGGATCTCGCCGGTGTCGGGACGCTTGATCGAGATCGACACGTCCGCATCGGCGACGGGACGACCGTCGCCGTCCACCACCAGGCCCTCGATCACTGCGGCCGGCTCGAGCGCGACGCTCGGCCCGCGGCCCGCTGCCGACGTGGGGTCGGTTCCGCGAGAGGGGCGCGCCGTGAGGTACCCCGGTGCTCC
>CP070706.1:2575488-2579860 GCA_020350085.1 Acidobacteriota bacterium | reverse complement strand
GCCCGGCGGGCCGACGAAGCACAGGATCGGACCTTTCAGGTCCGGCTTGCGCTTTCTCACGGCGAGGTATTCGAGAATCCGATCCTTGACCTTCTCGAGATCGTAGTGATCGGCGTCGAGGATCTCGCGCGACTTGTTGAGATCGATCTTGTCCTCGGTCGTCTTGCTCCAAGGTAGATTGACCATCCAGTCGAGGTAGGTCCGCGCCACGGTGTATTCGGCCGAAGCCGGAGACATCGACTGCAGGCGATCGATTTCGCGCTCGGCGACCTCGCGCGCTTCATCCGGCAACTGGGCCTCTTCGATCTTCTTGCGAAACTCTTCGACCTCGCGTGTGCGATCGTCACCATCACCCAACTCGCGTTGGATCGCCTTCATCTGCTCGCGCAGGTAGAACTGACGCTGGGATTTTCCGACCTCGTCCATCACGCGGGATTGAATCTGCGAGCCGAGCTCGGTGACCTGAATCTCGCGCGAGACGCGCTGGGTGATGTGCCGCAGTCGTTCCTCGAGCGACGCGATCGGCAACAGCTCCATCTTGTCCTTGACCGGAATCGGCAGCACGGACGCAACCAGATCGGCCAGTCGATTGGGATCGTCCTCCGGAAGCGAGAGCTCCGAGATGTCTCCCGAGAGGTTGGGGTGAATCTCGACCAGCTTGCGGAACTGGATGACGAGATTGCGGGCCAACGCCTCGATCTCGAGTCCCTCTTCGATTTTCTCGGTCAGGCGCAAGAACTGACCGGCCAGGTACGGCTCGGTCTGGTCGATCTCGACGACACGCACACGCTGGATGCCCTGGATGATCAGGTTGATGTTGCCGCCACCGACGCGAATCGCCTTGATGATACGGGCCACTGTGCCGTGTTGATACAGATCATCGGGGTCGGGATCGTCAACCGACGCGTCGTGCTGACTCGCGACCACGATCGGCATGTCCTTGTCGAGTGCGCTCTCGATCAAAGACAACGTCTTGCGTCTTCCGACCGAGATCGGCATCACGGCGTGCGGAAACAGCACGCTGTTGCGCAGGGGCAAAACCCCGAAGCGCTCTGCTGAAGACGCTGGCTTCATCAGTTCCTTCTTTCTGCGCTTTCCGCGGACTTCGCTCGCTTCGGTGCGTGGACTCGGGCGGTTTGGCTCGTCAGCAGCGCGGATCATCGTTCGGAGTTCTCACTTGGCCTTTTTCCCGAGTCTGCCACGCCCCCTACGAGCCCGCCATGGACGGGCTTTGGGACGCGGCTCGATCACGCCGTCACGGTGATCCGACGCGGTCGGGCTCGCTGGAGCTTCGGAATGGTCACCGTCAGCACGCCGAATTCGAAGCGCGCGTCGATCTGGTCCGGGGCTACCGTCGCCGGAAGCACGAACTCGCGATGGAAGCTACCGTGACGACGCTCGCGGAGATGCGGCTTGCTGTCTGCCGAGGTCTCGTCGTCGTTCCTTCGACCCGCCAACACGAGCCGCTGCTTGTCGACGGTCAGCTGGATGGCGTCCGGGTTCACGCCCGGCAGATCGACTTTCAGCACGATCGCATCGGCCTGCTCGCGAATGTCCACGGGCGGCACGTATTCCTGCCCGCCCCCGCACGTCGCGACGCAGCTCTCGTCGCGGAGCTCGCCGTGCACGAGACGTGCGATCTCGTCGCGCACGTCACCCAGGTTAGCAAGGGGCTCGAGTATCAGCTTCATGGTTTTCTCCCGCGGCCCGGCGCCCATGCCGAGAGCCGTCTGTGGCCGTCTCCTAAGACGGCCCGACCCGCCGGTCAAGCTCAGCGGAAAGCCGGCCGCCCAACAGGGCTCAGTACAGCCGGGGGCCCTGGCCGCCCTCGGGCACAGCGCGATAGTCGAACGGCTCCAGCGTGAAGGTGCCGCGTCCCCGCGTCAGTGAGCGCAGATCCGTCGAGTAGCCGAACATCTCGGCAAGCGGGACGAATCCGCGCACGAGCGCCATCTGTCCGGTCAGGCGCGTATCTCGGATTTCCGCCCTGCGAGCGCCGAGGTCCTTGACGGCGGCCCCGAGATGGTCCTCGGGAACCCGCACCTCGAAGCGCATGATCGGCTCGAGGAGCGTGGTCGATCCCTCTTGAAAGGCGTGCCGCACGGCGAGGGAAAGAGCCGCTCCGAGCGGCACGAGCGGGTCGGGTGCGTCCGCGAGCTCTAAGCTCTCTAGCCGGACCTTGACGTCGATCACAGGGTATCCGAAGCTCCCGCCCGCCTCGCAGGCCGAGCGGAGCACCTCGACGGCTTCGCGGCGCATCTGAGCGGCAAGCAGCGTGCCCGCACCGGCCAGCTCGACGTCGACCGGTGCCAGCGTCCGGTCACCGGCCTCGCGCGGGCGAGGCTCGACGAGCACTGCGGCTCTCGCGAACACGCTGATTTCGCCGAGCTTCTTGTCGAAGATCCCCTCCCCGCGCGCCGCGGCGGAGATCGTCTCGCGGTAGGAGACCCGGGGCCGTCCGAAACGTGCCTTGACGCGGAAATCGCGCTCCATCCTGTGCTGCAGCACCTGCAGGTGTAGCTCACCCATGCCCGAGAAGCTCAGCTCGCCCGTCTCCTCGTTGACGTGGTAGCGGAGGGTGGGGTCTTCGCGCACGAGCCGGGCCACGACCTCGAGCAGCTTGTCGCGGTCAGCCGCCGTGCGCGCCTCGACGGCGACCGAGACGACGGTCTCGGGAAACTGAATCTGCTCGAATGTGACCGGGTGCTGCGGGTCACAGAGCGTATCGCCGGTGACGACGTCCTTGAGCCCGGTTGCGGCAACGATGTCGCCGGTGTCGGCGCTTTCCACCGGCTCCGTCCGATCGGCCAGGATGCGCACGAGACGTCGCAGGCGAAGACGTGTCTTCGTGCGCGGGTTGAACGCGCGCTCGTCCGGCGAGAGCCGCCCCGAGTAAACGCGCAGCCAGTGCACGTCGGTGTTCGGCGTGGCCACCACCTTGCAGACGAGGGCGGAAAACGGCGCCCTCAACTCCGGCTCGCGCAGCTCCGGCTCACCGGTGTCGGGGTGCACGCCCCGCGCTGCGGGCCGGTCGAGCGGCGCTGGAAGATAAGCGCAGACCGCGTCGAGTATCGGGCGGATTCCCAGGTCCTTGAGCGCTGCGCCGCAGAGCACGGGAACCAACCGGCCGGAGAGGGTCGCCTCGCGAATCGCGGGGCGCAGCTCCCGCTCGCTGACCGGCTCGTCGGCGAGGAACTTGTCGGCGATGCCCTCGACCTGCTCGGCGACCTTCTCGACGAGTGTCTCGCGTGCCGCGCGAGCGGCCGGCAGCGAGTCTCGGGGGATCTCTCGCGCCTCCAGCTCACGCCCGCGCGTTTGCGGGTCGAAGACGAGCCAGCGCATCGTCAGCAGATCGATGACCCCGTCGAGTCGATCCTCGGTCCCATGCGGCAGATTGATGAACGCCGCGTTCGCCGCGAGATCACGACCGATCTCGCTCAGCACGCGCTCGTGATCGGCGCCCACCCGGTCCATCTTGTTGATGAATGCGAGGCGCGGCACCCTGTAACGGTCGGCTTGGTGCCAGACGGTCTCGCTTTGCGGCTCGACACCCTCGACTCCCGAGAAAACCACCACCGCCCCGTCGAGCACACGCACGCTGCGCTCGACCTCGGCCGTGAAGTCGACGTGGCCCGGAGTGTCGATCAGATTGATCTGATGCTCGTCCCAGAGGAAGCTCGTCGCGGCGGCAGAGATGGTGATGCCTCGCTCCCGCTCCTCCTCCAGGAAGTCCATGCTGGCCTCGCCGCGATGGACTTCCCCGATCTTGTGGATCAAGCCGGCATAGTAGAGAAAGCGTTCCGTCGTAGTGGTCTTGCCCGCATCGATGTGCGCGATGATCCCGATATTTCGAACGCGTTCGAGCGGTCTGATAGGCATGAGAGGATCTCGGGCGAGGGCGCCTTTCCGCGCCGGCCGACGTCAGGCCGGGATTATTCACGAACGCCCTTGGGGCGGCAACGCGACGGCGGCGCGAGAGCGGCCTGGCGACACCGCACCCCCCGGGGTTTTTTCCACATCTGTGCGCTCGCCTGTGGATCCGCGGAGCACCGCCGGTGGAAATCCACTCCATGGTGGCGCGGAGAATGTGGGTCCCTATCTCTGGCCCGCTCGGGGACCTTCAGGGGCCACCCCGCGCTCCGCTGAGCGGAAACCGCCTCCGTCCATCCAGCGCGACCCAAAAACGCCCGAAGATCCAGCCGATTTCAACAACATTCTGCGCGCCACCATGGATCGATTCAGCCACGGGACGCGAGACGGAAGCGCTCGGCCACGACCTCGCACCCCAGAAACGCCAAGAACCAGCCTGCGCGAGGACCGGACGGCCGACCGAGAAGCGCGGTGTAGATCGCCTGAAACAACTCGGCGGGGC
>CP070706.1:2569291-2575388 GCA_020350085.1 Acidobacteriota bacterium | reverse complement strand
CGGCCCCGCGCGCGGACTTGCGACAGACGCGACGGATCGACGTCTGGCGGCAGCTGGCCCGGTTGGCGGAGCTGACCGACGACGCGCACGGGCTTGCGCCGGCCGATGCCGTCGAACGCATCGTCTCGGCGCGCGACCGGGATGAGTTGCCTGCGGCGGACCTAGCGCTCGTCGCCGCGCTGATGGCTACGGGCGTGCTCGTGCCCGACCCGGACGGTCGCTTGCGAGCCGAAGATCCCGTTCGCGTGGGCGAGCTGCTGGACTGGGTGTCGCGCATCGGCGACCGCTACGAGCTGTTGCCACTACAGTCTGGGGTCGTTCGAGGCGGGGGCAGCGGCAAGCTGATGCTTCGTACGGGACGGACCGAAAGAGCCTGGCGCGTCGACGAGCCGCCTCCCGATCTGCTCGCCGAGACGGCGGGTCGCTGGCACGCACGGGAACGGATAGGGTAGATGAGCGGCGATCGGGTCGAGTTAGTCGCCCGCCCGGACGGCGCTCTCGTACTGCTGGCGGTTCGCGAGCGAGGGGGCGTCGCCGACGACCGCTCCAGCGCCCGCTTCCGCTGGGTCCGCGCGCGCTCTCGCGCGGAGCTGCAGCGAAGCCTCGATGCCGTGAGCCCCGTCGGCGCCCTCACGGGCCTGAGCGTCGGCCGGCGGGGAGTCTCGGGGCGGGTGGCCGCACTCGAGGTGACGGGGACGGGAGGCCGGGCGGTGATCGAGGGATTCCGTTTGCGTCGTGCGCTCGACCTGCCGGAGACGCTGTTCACGATCGACGCGCAACACGAGCCGAACGGTCTGATCCGCCGGGTGCTCTTCCACGGACGGGGATGGGGCCACGGGGTCGGGCTGTGCCAAGTCGGCGCTTTCGGCATGGCCGGCCGCGGGGCGAGCTTTCGCGAGATTTTGCAGCACTACTACACGGACGTGCAGATGCTGCGTATGCAGGAGCCTTGAGCCGTGTCGAGTTCCTCTCGTGGTCCCCGCGGACCCGGTGGCGTCCACGATTCCGGCCAGAACCACGACGCGCGGGACCCACGAACCTCGCGGGCTGCCCGCGAAGCGGAACGCGGTCTGGTGCTGGTCGCGACAGTGACGCTGCTGTGGCTCGCGCTGCGCTTGCTGCTCGAGGTCGGTTGATGAGCCGCGAGAGTCAGGGGGCCCCGTGCCAGCGCGCGCGCGACGAGTGCGGACTGCCCGCTTCCATCGCGATCGTCGGACCCACGGCGACGGGAAAAACGGCGCTGGCGCTGGCGCTGGCCGACCGCCGAGACTGCCACCTGATTTCCTGCGATGCTGTTCAGGTGTTCCGCCACGTCGAAGCGGCGACCGGCAAGCCGCGAGACGAGCAACGCCGCCATCCCTGGGCGCTGATCGACTGGGTGGAGCCTGAGCAGCGCGTGGATCTCGGCCGCTGGGTGCGCGCCGCTGAGGAGCAGCTCCGAATCGCTCAGCGGGCCGGTCTCTGGCCCGTGATCGTCGGTGGAACGGGGCTCTACCTGCGCGGGCTGGTCAAGGGAATCGCGTCGGCGCCGCCTCGCGACGCTGCGACTCGGCGCCGGCTCGAGGCTCTGGCCGAAAGGCGCGGAACCGAGTTGCTCCACCGCGTCCTGCAGCGTCTCGATCCCGCCTCCGCCGCACGGATCACCCCTCGGGACCGGCAGCGACTGGTGAGGGCGCTCGAGGTGCGATTGCTCGAGGGCCGCGCCGGGCTGGCGGACCGCACGTGGCGTGAACCGGACCGCTTCCCGCTGCTGCGAATCGGGCTCAACCTGCCGCGCGACAGACTCTACGCCCGCATCGACCGCAGGGTGGACAGCTTCATGCGGCTTGGTCTCGTCGAGGAGGTCCGCAGGCTCGTCGAGCAAAGAAGGCTCCCGCACGCGGCGCAGGTCTTCAAGGCGCTCGGCTATCGCGAAACGCGGCGCTGGCTGGAGCGAGGCTCCGACGCGGCCGGGCTGGCTGACCTGGTCGTGGAGATCCGGCGCAATACGCGTCGCTACGCCAAGCGCCAACTGACTTGGTTCCGCAAAGAGCCGGATGTCGTCTGGTTCGATGCGGAGCAGCCGGGCCTCGTCGGCAGGGTCGAGCAGCTCGCGCTCGCTTGGTACGGGATGGATCGCCGGCCACGCTCGAGAACCGAGATATAATGCCGCGCTATGACGGAGAGCCAGCAAGACCTTCAGGTCGCAATGCTGACTCGCTTGCGAAACGAACGGGTGACCGTCGCCGTGTGGCTCGTGTCCGGCAAGCGTTTGGTCGGCAAGATCAAAGGATTCGAGCGCTTCACCGTCGTGCTCGAGCACGGTGGCGCAGACCACCTCGTCTTCAAGCACGCCGTCGCGACCATCGGCCCGGCGCGCGATTAGCCGCGGCGAGGCGTTTGCTGTCGAACGCCGCACGGGCCAGCCCGCGCCCCGTGCGGCTGATGGGCAATCACGAGGTGAACGACGCGCGTCAAGAACGTCGAAACAGGCCGCTGCGGGACGGCGGGGTCGGCTCGGCTGTGAGTTCGCGGATCCTCGCTTGTAGGCGCTCGATCTTCGTCTCGTACTCGGCGCGCTGAGACTCCAGCGCACGGCTGGCACGTTCCCTTTCCTGCTCGCTTTGCCGCAGGCGTTCTTCTCTATCCTGCTCGCTCTCGATCCGCTGGCGCAGATCCTGCTCGAGCGCCCGAATGCGCGCTTCCTTGTCCTCGATCGCCTGGCGGTGCGTTTCTTGCGACTCGTCGTAGAGTCGCTCGATTTCCATCAGCTTGTGAATCCGCGAGTAGTCGGCGTCGGAAGGCATGGTTGCATCCTCTCCGTAACCGTCCGGATTGCGGCCGGCATAGAAGAACTTGCGCAGCATCAGATCGAGCTCGCCGGGATTGTTCGAGACCGTGAGCGCGGTTTCCGTGGAGACTGTCTCGGCGATGACCAGCGCCGCGAGCGACTGATTCATCGTCTGCATCTTGTGATAAGTGACCGACTTTTCCATCTCTTCGCGCAGCTCGCCGATTGTGCCCTCCTTGACCAGCTTGCTCACGCGTGGCGAGTCGCGCAGGATCTCGACGGCAGCCACCATGCTCGATCCGTCGGCGCGCTCGACGAGCTGCATGCTGACGACCGCACGCAAGACTTCGGCCAGCTGCTCGCGCACCTGGCGTTGCTGCTCGGCGGGAAACATGTCGATGATGCGGTCGATCGTCTGCGCTGCCGAGTTGGTGTGCAGCGTGGTGAGCACGAGATGTCCCGTCTCGGCAGCCGTGAGCGTCGTCGTCATCGTCTCGAGGTCACGATTCTCGCCGACCATGATCACGTCCGGGTCTTGCCGCAGGGCATTGCGCAACGCGTCCCCGAAGCTCGGCGTGTCGGCTCCGACCTCTCGCTGGGTGATGAATCCGGCACCGTCGGTCAACAGGAACTCGATCGGATCCTCGATCGTAACGACATGCACGAGACGCTTCTGAACGATTTGATGAATCAGCGCGGCCAGCGTCGAGGACTTGCCCGAGCCCGTCGGACCCGTGATCAGCACCAGCCCTTGATTCAGATCGGCCAGCTCGGAGATCACGTCGGGCAGGCCCCATTCGGCGAGCGACGGAAACTTGAACGGCACGCGACGAAACACCGCGCCGAGCGTGCCGCGCTGGTAAAAGACCGTCGCACGGAAGCGCGACAGTCCGCTGACGGAATGTCCGAACTCCACACATAAACTCTGCTCGAGCTTCTTTCTCTGAATGTCGTTGAGGATCGACAGCAGCAACTGCGTCAGCGCGTCTGGCTGAAACGCCGGCGCCCGAATCGGGAGCAGCCGACCCTTCACCCGCACCAGGGGCGGGCGCGTCGGCTTGAGGTGCAGGTCCGAGGCTTCCTGCCGGACCACGAATCGCAGCAGCTCGTCGAGCCGCGGCGTCGTCAGCGGTTCGCGAACCTCCGGTTGACTCACGCTTCCTCCGCCTGTACCGCTCTCGAGCGGCTGTATACCGGGCTGCTCAACAGGCTGCCGGATCGAGGACCGGCGTCCGAGAGCCGCTGCGGCGGGTCCTCGCGGACCGACCGCGATCGGCCGCGCCGCGGCTCGCAGGACTCCGGCCGGGTCAAATCTAGGTTTGCCGCGTGGTGCAGGCCAACCGCCCGGCATGCGGAGCGGGACCCGCGCGGATCCAGCAGCCACGCGGCGGTGGCTCTCCGGGGGCCTCGAGCGCCATTTCAGGCTCGCCTCTCGTACAATTGCGGTCGATGCGCGGGTTGGAGATCTTCCTCAAGCAGCTCACCGTAGCCAATCAGCTCACACTGCTGCGCTTGGCAGCGGTGCCGGCTCTGGCGCTCGCACTGCTCACTGGCGAGAGGCTGCTCGCACTGGGGCTGTTCGTGGCTGCGGCGATCACCGACCGGCTCGATGGCATCGCGGCGCGCCGTTGGGGTCAGCAGACGGCTCTCGGGAGGTTCTTGGACCCCGCGGCGGACAAGCTGATGATGCTGGTGACGTACGTCATCATGGCCATGCCAGACTCTCCGAGGCCGTTTCCCGACTTCGAGCTGACGTGGCACGTTCCGGCCTGGCTGGCCCTGCTGGTGGTGGCTCGTGACGTGATCATCGTGGTCGTAGCCGCAGGGATCTATCTGACCTACCACGTGACCGACTACCCGCCGTCGAGGCTCGGCAAGTGGACGACCGGTTTCGAGATGGGCACCGGCGGAGCCTTCCTGTTGGGAAATGTCTGGGTTGGGCTGCCCGGAGAACTGCTGAAAGTAGGCGCGCTGTCCACGGGCGCGCTCGTCATCAGCTCGGGGGTGCAGTACTTGCTGATCGCGCGGAGAAGGCTGGCGGAGCTCGATCGGGAAGAAAGGCAGCCCCTGCGGCGGCCACAAGGAAAGGATCGGTCGGATGATCGTCGGTGAGCACGTTCTCGAGCGGCTGGAGTGGCCGCGGGTCCTGGAGATGATCGCGGGCCACCTTCGGCTTCCGATGGGCCACGAGCTCGTGTCGGCTCTCAGGCCCGAGAGCGATGCTGAGCAGCTCGCCGAAGCCCACGACCGCGCCGACGAGATGCGCCGGCTCGAGCGCGCGCAAGGTCGGCTCCCGCTGACGACGATCCCGAATCCTGCGCCGATATGGGCCGCGCTGCGCGTTCACGGGCGCGTGTTATCGGCCAGCGAGGTCTACGAAACCGTCGCGTTGATGTCGATGGCGCGCGAGACGTCTCACACGCTGAGAAAGCTCGACGCGGACAGCTTCCCGCGCCTCGGAGCGGAGTGGGCCCGATTTCCCGATCTGGACGGCGTTCTCGCGACCATCGATGGCAACGTGACGCCGGCCGGTCACGTCGAGGATCACGCCTCGCCGGAGCTAGGCCGGATTCGGCGCGAGATCCGCCACCTCTCGGAGCGATTGACGCGAATTTTGGAGCGGTTGCTCGAGGCCGAGTGGACGGGGCCGGTTCTGCGCGACAAGTTCATCACGCTGCGAAACAACCGCTTCGTGCTGCCGGTTCGCGTCGATACCCCGCGGCGGTTCCCGGGGATCGTTCATGCGCGAAGCGCCACCGAGAAGACGCTCTTCGTCGAGCCCCTCGAGACAGTCGACATCAACAACCAGCTCGTGCGCCTCAAGGAAGAGGAGCAGGAGGAGGTCGAACGGATCCTCGCCGGTTACACGGCACTGCTTCGCGTGCATCGCGAAGACCTGGAGCAGACCTCGAGAGTGCTCGGCGAGCTGGACCTGCTCGAGGCGATCGCGCTCTGGGCGGACATCCACGACGCGTGCCGACCGCAGCTCGTCTGCGGCGGGGGAATACGCATGCGGCGCGCACGGCATCCCGTGCTCGAGCGGATGCTGGCCGGCAGCGAAGCCTCGGTCGTGCCGCTCGATGTCGATCTGGCTCGGGATCTCAACGTGCTCGTCGTCTCGGGGCCGAACGCCGGCGGCAAGACGGTGGCCCTCAAGACGATGGGCCTGCTGACGCTGATGGCTCACGCAGGGCTGCCCGTGCCGGCCGACGAGGCGCAGATGCCGCGTTTCGCCATGGTGCTCGCGGACATCGGTGATCAGCAATCGATCGAAGGCGGTCTGTCCACGTTCTCCAGCCACAGTAAGAACCTGGCAGAGATGATCCG
>CP070706.1:2564166-2569191 GCA_020350085.1 Acidobacteriota bacterium | reverse complement strand
GGACGGAGAGCCGGAAGGGGTCTGCCGCGTTTCGGAAGCGCCGTACAGCTTCGGGTCGGACAACATCTCTTACTTCTGCGACAGCGAGGGCGGCAGCAGCGGGTCACCGATCATCTCCGCGCTGACGCACCGTGTCGTCGCGCTGCATCACACGGCGTCGACCGAGTGCCGCACCGGCAATCACGGCGTGCGCATGGACCTGATCTACCCGGAGATCGCCGGCTTGCTGCCGGCCTGCTCGTTTGCTCCGGACCTGGTCTGGGAGAGCCAGCAAGTTCACGACGGTCCCGGCATCGGCAACAGCAGCGGCTTTGCTGACCCGGGCGAGACGATCCGGCTGTCGGTCAGCGTGCGCAATCGCGGCACGAGCACGGCGAGCGCGGTCAGCGGCGTGCTGAGCACGACGAACCCGCTCGTCACGGTCACCGACGACACGGCGGCTTTCCCCGACATCGCGGACGGCGCGGTCGGCGCGACGCTCGATCCGCACTTCGAGCTCGCGTTCTCGAGCGAGATCGCCTGTGGGACGAGGGTTCCTCTGCGGCTCGATCTGACGACCGCTCAGGGTAGCTTCGCGCTCGATCTCGAACTGGAAGTCGGCGAGAACTTCGGCGGAGCGGTGTATTACACTGCGAGCGATGTTCCCCAAGACATTCCGGACTACGATCCGACCGGCATTCGCTCGACGATCGACGTGCCGGACAACTTCACGCTCGTCGATGTCTTCGTCCAACCGCTAATCACCCATACCTACGCTGGCGATCTGACCGTCGATCTGACCTCGCCGGCGAACACGACGGTGCGCCTGCACGCCCAGACCGGCTGGAGCCGTGACGGGCTCGACGACGACTACGACCGTGACGTGCCGGCAGACGGTCCGGGGGCGATGAGCGATTTCGACCTGGAAAACTCGGCCGGCACGTGGACGCTCGACGTCGTGGACAACGGCCCGTTCGACTGGGGCTCGCTCGACGCTTGGACACTCGAGCTGCACCAAGCCGACGATTTCGTCTGCCAGCCGCTCGGCGGGCCGAGCACGACCCCGGGCGAGCCGTCGTGGGTGCAAAACGGCGCCGCGCCGCTGCTCGTCACGGGTTACGACCCCGGCTCGGGACAGGTCAGCATCACCTTCGACACGGCCTGCGACACCGCAGACACCGCCGCCTACAGCGGATCTCTCGCGGGGGTCGCTTCATACGCATGGGACGACGTCGCCTGCGGCCTGGGAACCTCGGGCAGCGCGTCGTTCAACCCGGGCGCGGGAAGCCGTTTTTTCGTCATCGTCGGCCAGTCGGCTTCTGCCGAGGGCTCGTATGGCCGCTCGTCCGCCCCCGCTGAACGCCCTGAAGCTTCCGGCTTCGGCGCCTGTGACCTCCCGCAGGATCTCTCGAACGCGTGCGATCGCTAGCGCTCTGAACGCGTCTACGGGCAGGGGCTCGCCGCGTCGAGATCGTCCCGCGGATCGGGAACCAGCGTCGAGTCGCCGTAGGTTCCGGTCCCGCACGCATTGCGTGCACGCATCACGTCGTACTCGCCGCTGCCTGGTGAGGGCAGGGGGTCGTCGTCATCCCAGCTCGTCGTCGTCAGGCCTGCAGCGCGGCACGTCGCCGCCGCGAAGCCAGCGTCGGCGATCAGGCTCGCAAGATCGCCTCCGGCAAGATCGTAGACGGTATCGCGCCCCGCGCTCTCGGCTTGCGAATCCCACGAGACGGTGATCGTCCCCTCGCTGCGCGTGACCGTCAGGCCGGAGATTTCCCCGGGTACGGCCTTGACCCCCGGATCGGCATCGTCACAGTCCGACCCGATGCCGGCCGCATCGCGATCGAAATCTCCCGTGTCGTAAGCATTCAGGCGAACATCGGGTAGGTCGCTCGCCCGGTCGGCGAGAAATCCGACGAAAGCGGCGCCGGGCAGCGTGTCGATCGGGTTCGCGATCCAGAATCCGATGGTCGTGCGGCCGCCCTGCGGCTCGTTGCGGTTGAGCCGGTAGACCGGCCTGAAGGACTCGCCGTCGTATGGCGAGTAACGGATCGGGAGCGAGTTCTGCCTGCCCGCGCTGCCATCGTCCCAAACGACCCAGACATTTCCCTGGCCATCGGTAGTCGGCCGGATGTTGCTCGAGTAAGCCTCCGGCACCGGCGCCTCGGCGTCGAGCCGCTGGTAGCCGTAGAAGGTCTGGCCGCCGTCGGCCGACAGGCTGACGTACACGCCGCCGTCTCCTTCGTACGTGACGAGGGCGCGAGATCCCGAGGTAAAAAGCGGACGACCCCAGTAGAGGTCTGGACTGGCGGGACCGAGGAGCTCCTGGGTGCCGTCCCAGGCCTCCCCGTTCCAGCGGTTCAAGAACACGCGGACGGGCGACGAGTTTTCGGTCCAGGAAACCAGCACTTCACCGTTGGGTCCGCCGCCGCAGTAGATGCTGAACCACTAATACGCGTACGTGCCCCCGAGTTGCAGGGGAGACGACCAGTTCGCTCCGGCGTCTTCGCTAACGGTGCCGAAGGGCAGAGTCGCCGACTGGACGTCGTCCCAGGCGAGAAAGCCGACGACGAGCTGGTCGTTGTGCACGCAGAGCGCGGGCCCGTAGTAGTCGTTCGAAACCTCGTTGTCGACGTCCGTGGTCGTGAAGGACGTGCCGTGATCCTCCGATGTCGCCACGTACACGTGCGCGTCGTCGTGCCAGGCGACGTGGATCGTTCCGGGGGCCCCGAGCTTGAACTGGATATCGTCAGTGTAGAAATAGGAGCCAGACGTGGACGGCGCGCTGTGAGTGGCGGTGTGACCGACGAGGGTCTCCGCTGGATTCCAACTCGTTCCGAAGTCCGCAGAGTGGTTGACCAAAATCTGCCGGACTCCGCCGATCGGGTCGTCGGCTTGGTACAGCAGATACACGTGACCATCAGGACGCGCGAGCACCTGCGGCAGCAAGTTGATGCGAGTTCCAGGCTGCGAAGTGCTCACCCGCTGCGGCACCGAGAACGAGTAGCCGCCGTTGGCGCTCCTGGCCAGATAGATGTCCGGGTACGGCCCCGTCGCCACGGCGCCAAACGCGACGTAGACGTTGGCTGAGCCGTCCGTCGCCACGTCGGGTTCGGTCGTCATGGCATTGATCTGACCGTCGCCAACATCGATCCGCAAGTCCGGTCCGAACGCGAGCCCGTGAGCCGCTGAGCGGTTGAGGTAGACGTTGCTGCTGCAAGACTGTTCCTCTCGTCCGTCCGTGAACGAGACGACGATGTCGTCGTCGCCCGACGTCGTCATGCCTTCTGGGCGGAGATCCTTGTCACCGCTGCCGAGTGGACCACCGCCGGCTTGGGCTGTCGTGCCCCAAGTCGCACCGCCGTCGAGTGACACGCGCACCAGTACATCTCGCATCATGAAGGCATAGTCGGTATGGCTCGTGTCCAGCCAGGCCACGGCCCACGCGCCGCTCGGAGTGCGTGCCACGGAGACCGTCAGGCCGCGATGAGCGTGCTGCGCGAGCTCGGTGGGACCCGTGAAGCTGGCGCCGTTGTCGAGAGAGCGCCATAGGCGCAGGGGGCCATCGCGGGAACCTGCCTCCGGGCAGCCGTAACTGGGGGAGACCAGCAAAACGGTCGAAAGGCTCGTCGCCGGAGCCAGCACGGGGTAGAGGTAGTAACAGTCATTCGCGTCGGGCAACACCATCGCCGTGAACGTCACGCCGTTGTCGATGGAGCGCTGGACCTCGATCGCCTGCCCACCGGCGTAGTACGCGATGAGGATGCTGCCATCCGTTGTCACCGCGATGTCGGGGGTGCGTGAGGACACCGTCGTCAGCTGGCGCTCGGCCTCGAACGTGACGCCACCATCGAGCGAGCGCGCGTAGTAGACGCTGTTGGACTCTACTCGAGACTGAATGTAGGCCACGTGTATCGATCCGTCGCCGGCGATAGTCACGTCGAGCCATCGGGCCGCGCTGCGGACGTCGCTTCCGGCCCCCGGATCGACGCGAACGGGTGACGTCCAGGTCTCGCCGTGATCAGCGCTCGCCGTGACGTAGAACTCACTGTTGTAATCGCTCGCGAACATCACGGCCATGCGACCGGCCGAACCGGTCGCCAAAGAGAGTTGCCCGCGGCCCCAGATGATCTCGTGCAGCGGATCGCCGTGCCGGACGATGTCGACAGGATCAAACCAGCTCTGTCCCATGTCGCCACTTCGCATGACCTGCAGCCCGATGCCGCCCAGAGGGTCCATCACCGCCGCGGCCACGTAGATCCAGCCATCGGTGGATCCTGCGGCCCGGTGGTAGATCGGCTCGAGCTGGCCTGGCCCTCCGGCCACGGCAACCTCCGCGCCGAAAGTCGTCCCGCCGTCGCTCGAGTGGCGCGCGACGATCCGGAAGTCCTCCCGCATGATCGCTACGACCTGCTCGTCGGCAAGACCAAACACCGACGTGGCCGCGTCTTCGCTCAAGGCGGGAAGATCCATCCCGAGCGAGATCTCTTCGGCAGGGATGTCGGCGAAGGCGCCGACGCTGTCCAGACTGTCAGTCCCATCGGCGCTGGAGCCTGTCACCGAAAAGGGGCTCGGCCACTCACCGCACTCCAACAACTCATGGCGCTCGCCCGGGGCAGCCGCCAGGCCGACCGCGGCACACAAGACACCCAGCATTGCCCAAGGCAATCGAATCCGTTTCTTAGACATGGTTCCTTCCCTCGAAGACGAGCCCGAGCACGACCCTCGCTCTGCCCGATCGCCCGGCTCAGAACGAAACGCGTGCCCCGGCGATTCAAAAGAGACCGACTGAAGTCAGCCAGATTCTACTAACAACAGATCATCGAAGGGAAGCGCCGCCTCTCGTTAAGAAACACCCCACCCCGCCCGTTCCGCCCCATCACGAACGTCACATCGAGCGGCGCGAGCCCCGTGACGGACATCAAATCCCCATGCTCCCCCCGCTGATGATGAAACCGACACAGCGTCAGCCGGTTCGCATCGTCATCATCCCCGCCGTGCGAGCGATACCGAATGTGATGCGCCTCGAGATGCTGCCGAGAGCTG
>CP070706.1:2561374-2564066 GCA_020350085.1 Acidobacteriota bacterium | reverse complement strand
GCTTGGCAACCAGCGCCTGCGCCAGATCCCAGCCGGTCTGCCCGTAGATTTCGCCTTCGCAGTGACACTCGAGCCCGAGCGGCCCGCCGCAGCCGAGTCCGGCTGACGGGCACTTCGACGATGCGTTGCTGCGCGTGATCAGACCTTTGGATGTCGTGTCCTTGTTGACGTCTCGCACCCCTCCGCCCGACGTGCGGAAGTGAGGCCCGATCACGCTGCCGTGCGTCAGCGAGAACGAGGCCACGTCTCCCGTACCCTCGCCGGTGGCTGAATCACCCCCCAGCGTATTGCCGTCGATCCCGTGACCCCACTCGTGGTAGATCACGTCGGCGATCTCGCCGGTGTTGTTGCAGCCGCCGCCGGAACGATAAAAGTTGACGCTGCCGTTCCAAAACGCGTTGCAGGTGTCGGCGATGTTGACGTTGGCGCGCACGGTCGAGTCGAGCCAGGGGACGTCGAGCCACTTCTTGGCCAGCGAGCGGATCGCGTTCAGGTGGAAGAAGGTGTGCCGCTCGGCCCGCGTCGACAGGCCGTTGCCGGTCCCGTCCGTGCCGCCCGTACCGAGCCGCAGCCAACCGAGCCCCAGATCGGTCTCGACGTTGGCTTGAGGGGGATCCGTGCAGCCATCCTCGCAGTTCGTGGAAAAGTGCGCACCGTCGAGACCGGTCGCCACGCGGCCGCCCGCGTAACTGAACAGGCCGTTGCGGTCTGTCACGCCGGCACCGTCCACGGCGACTTCCGGCATGCCGACGACGATCTCCTCGTCGACGACGGTCCGCGGAAAGATCCCGCCGGTGACCTGCCCGTAGCGATTCGCGTCGAAAAACGCCAGCACCTCGCCGCCGACGGCGTCCACTCGCGCCGTCCAGGTCTGCGGCTCGCCGACGCGATGGAAGGCGACCTCCCACACCAGCCGGTACTCGATGGTGGAAGCCGTCTCGCGCGGCTCGTAAAACAGCTCCGGCTCCCCGAACGGCCTGTCTGCCTCGCTGCGGCCGCCGATGTGTTCGAACATGCGCGCGATCGCCTCGTCGGCGGTCAACACCGGATCGAACGGCTGCAGGTTGCCTCCCAGGAGTCGCGTGCCGAGCTGGATCACGTTGCCGCTGTTGATGCGGGCGAAGACGCGCGCGCCGCGCACCTTGCGCCCGCCGACGCTCCAGTCGAAGTCGACGAACGCCACCCTTCCACCGTCGAGAACGGTCGAGCGCGCACGCGAGAGCTCCAGCTCGCCGCTGCCGGGAGCGAGCAGATCGGGGTGGCGCCCGATCAGAGCGCGCACTCGCTGCTCGAGCAGGGCGAGATCGACAGCCGCTTCGCCGCCTTCGAGGCCGTTGCCGGATCCCGGAACCAGCGGGATGCCGCTGCCCCAGATCAAGCCCACCCGCCCGCTCGAGGCCTCGAGACGACCGTTCCACGAACCGCCCTCACTCGCGACGAAGCGCTCGAACGCTGCCGAGGGTGCCTGCCGCGCATCGGCCGCCACCAGAGCATCGAGTAAGTACGATGGGCGGACGACTTTGTCATCGAGGCTGCCTTGCGGTGGCACATCGACGGCCAACGCCCCGGCAAGCGAGACAGACACAGCGATCGCGAAGCTGGCGAAGCGGCGGACGAGCATGGAGTCACTCCTCGATGACGGATCGAATCGACGACGAGCGGTACCGGTCAACAAAAAGGTACGGCGGGCGGAAAGTCCAGATCGATGGAGGCGAATCGCAAGTGAACATTTCCAGGTTTATAGCCGCCGTCTCGTGCCGGCGCCAGGTTAGAAGAATCGCAACCGATCGAGATTCTCCGATGCGTGCCGATCGCTCTCGGCGAATCCGCCCGGTGCCGCATCGCGGCTGCGCCGATGTCCAGGACGGGCCTGCGACGCAGGCTTCGCCGGCGGAGCGCCAGCGAGTTGGACGGCAGCCTAGAGGATCTCGGACCAGCGAACGAAGCTGCCGTCGGAGAAAACGATCTCCGCGCCCGGCGTGTCTGTCTCACCCTGCGCCACCGCCGAGAGAGGATCGTCCCCGGCCGCGTAGTCGACCCTTTCGGTACCGTCGTCGCCGAGGCTGACGATCACGTGACTCTGGTCGTCGGACCAATACGAGAAAGGATTTCCCCAAGAGTCTCGCGTCGGGAACGTCCTGATGTAGAGCGGCTCGAGATTCGACTCCAGTTCCTCGACGAGGACGACGCGCGCGTCGCGCGCGTCGCTTGTCGGATACGTGTTGTGGTCGACGTTGTAGGCCTCGCTGGCCGTTGCGATCGATCGCATATCGGCCATGGACCTCTTGATCAGTTTCTTCAATATGCCTAGTGCGCGGACGAACTCTCCCATGATGAGAACGAGATCACCCGATGCCAGACTCGTAGTCGCCGGTGCGATCGATGGAACGATCTCGGACGGAGAATCGTAGGCTTCGTCCAGTCGTCCATCGCCCGCGCGATGCGCCTCCGCCCTTCGACGAGTTGAAGCCACGGGCTGGACCCCAACTTCTAACAGGATCGACCAGGCGGCAGTAAGGCGAAGACATTTTTTGGAAGCGCATGATGAGAGACAAACGTATATAAACCGGCGGCGGGATTCGCCAGCCGGACAGCGGCTAGTCAAGGTTGAGTTGTGGGAAACGGCCCCGGGCAGATCCGGGCAGCCAATATCAAGGGGGAAGAAGAGATGGCAAAAGTCGGAAAGTACGGG
>CP070706.1:2553069-2561274 GCA_020350085.1 Acidobacteriota bacterium | reverse complement strand
TGGTGCGGGTTCGTCGTCGCTTCGTAGTTCGTCTGGTGACACGAGTAGCAATCGGTCGGCTTGCCGTCGTACACGCCGTCGCTGTGGCAGGCGTTACACTCGGCGGCCGCGTGCGCTCCAGTGAGCGGGAAGTCGGTCGCATTGTGATCGAACGTGGCACCGAACCACGTGGTGGTATCGTGACACGCCTCGCAGTTCGTGCCGTAGCCAGCGGCGATGTGATTCGGATCGGTCGTGTTCTCGTAGTCCGTCTGGTGACACGAGTAGCAGTCGGTCGGTTTGCCGTCGAAGACGGCGTCGGCGTGGCAGGCTTCGCAGGTCACGCCGCTATGCGCTCCGGTGAGCGGGAAGTCGGTCGTGTTGTGGTCGAATCCTTCGCCAAACCAGGTCGCTGTGGTGTGGCAAGAGGTGCAGTCGGTTCCAAATCCCGCCGCGGCATGAGGCGGGTCCGCGGTGCCGTCGTAGTCCGTTCGATGGCAGGAGACGCACTCTGTGCTTTTCCCCTCGAAAACCCCATCCCCGTGGCAAGCGGTGCAGTCCACGGCTTGGTGCGATCCCGTCAGCGGAAACGCCGTGGTCGAGTGATCGAAGTTCTCTCCTCGCCAGGAAGTCGTCGTGTGGCACAGGCTGCAGTTCGTATCGAACCCACTCGCCAGATGATCAGGTTCGGTGGTCGCTTCGAAGTCTGTCCTGTGACACGAAATGCAGTCAGAGTCAGTGCCTGCGAATACACCCCCGACGTGACAAGCGGCGCAGTCGACGACTCGATGTGCGCCTGTGAGGGGAAAGCCGGTGCGATCGTGATCGAAGTCCGATCCGATGAGATGACTCGAAGACCACTCCGTCGACGAGTGACACTCGCTGCAGTCCTTCGGAAATCCCAGTCCCTCGTGATCCGGCTCACGTGCCCGGAGATAATCGTCGAGATGGCAAGCGACGCATTCTGTCGGCACGTTGACGAATTCCATCGCGCCCGAGCCTTCTCTGTTATGGCACGCGTCGCAATCGAGCGCCGCATGACTGCCTGTCAGCGGGAATCTCGTGATGACATGGTTTCGGAGCATCTCGGAGTGATCAATGAAGCTTTGCGTGCTGTGACACCGTGAGCAGTCCGTTCCCATCTCAGCTTGATGGACGTCCTGATGGCACGAACTGCAGTCCTGCTCCGCGGAAGAAAAGACGAGGCTCGTGTGACATGCTCGGCAGTTGGTCTGCACGTGTGCGCCATCGAGTGCGAAGAATCGCTCGTGATTGAAGTCCTCGCTCACACGCGCCGGTATCCAGCCCTCGTTACTGTGGCAAAGGCTGCAGTCATCTTCGATCTTGCCGTGAGGGCTCTTCTTGCGCTCGTTCTCTTCAGCAGCAGACCACGTGCAACAGAGCGTCCCCGCAAGCAGCAGAACGAAGAGCCGAGCTCGGCGCAGGTTCCGTGCTCGGATCGTGATCAAAGTCCTCATCCCGAGTCGCTCATCGCCTATATCGGATGAAGGCGCGAACGCGTTGATCAGCGGTTTCGAAGCCTTTGGGATCATGATGGCCTCCCAGCGAATGCGGCGACGGCGATCTCGTGCGAGAGGTGCTGATCGTTGACGACGGCACGTCACGGTCTGTGTCTTGGGCGAGGGGACCGAGGTCCTCAGCGGCGTGGCAGCGGCGACACTCGCTGGCAATCGGGCGATAGACGACCATTGCACGACCTGACTCGTCGTTCACGGACGCATGACACTTCTCGCACTTTACCTGTCGGTGTGCGCCCTTGAGCGGGAATCGCGACTTGTCATCGTGGTCAAACCTGTTCGCGGGACGGAACGAATTCTCGCCGTGACAGCTCTGGCAGGCACCGCCGTCTTCCCGCTGCTCGAACTGCACGCCGTGAGGAGTCTCGTGGCAATCTCGACATCGGCGGCGATCGGCGTCAAAGCGAAGGGGAGAGACCTCGTAGACCGCCATGAGTAGCGTCTCAGACGCGGTGGGACGGTCGAGCTCCTTGTGACAGGCCTGGCAGGGGACGGCGAGATGGGCGCCACGAAGGGGAAAGCTATAGGTCTGGTGTGCTGCGACATCGATCCGCGATGGGCGGAATGCACTGTGGTCATGGCAGGCGAGACAGCCTTTCTCGGTGGGACGCGGGCCATCGAGTGAATAGCGTCCCGCATGTGGGTCGATGTGGCATGCGGCGCAGGATGTCTGCCCCAGCGCCAAAGCCACTCGACCCTTGCCGACGAAGTGTTCACCCGGCACGGGGGGAAGCCCCTTGCGCTCCGGACCGTGACATTGACTGCACTCGACCTCAGCGTGCTTTCCGAGCAGTGCGAATTGTGTCTCGGCGTGCTTCTCGACCGTGTATGTGCTCGGCTTGAAACCGTCCACGCGATGGCACGACTCGCAGGCACCCTTGTCCGGACGCCGGGCGAGTTGACCGAGATGGGCGGCTTCGTGGCAGTCACGGCAGCTTTTGAAACGCGGACGGAGCAGGACGCCCGCGCTCCCGAGCGACGCGAGTGAAACTCCCGCCGGGTTCTTCGGGTGACACGCGACACACTTCACCTTCGCATGCCGTCCTTCGAGGGGATACCGGGATCGCTGATGATCTGCCGCGCTATAGATCGAGGGCTTGAACCGCTCCACGTTGTGGCAACTCGAACAATCCACCGATTCTCCAGCTCGCGTCGCCCGGCCCGCGTGCGGATCACGATGGCACGCGCTGCAGCTGTCGTAGCTCGGCTTCGTGCCCCACGCAGTCTGTGGGTCGTGGCACTTCTGGCACTCGAGTCCTCGATGACCGCCTTCGAGCGGATAGCGAGTCTTTCGGTGGTCGAACTTCTCATGTTTGACGACCTTCCAGCCGTCCTCGACATGACACTCCGTGCACGAGCGTCCCAGTCGCCCTTCGTGAGGATCCTTGTGGCAGCTGAGACAATCCTGTTCGAGGCCGAACCAAGAGAGCGCGCGGTCCTGGCGTTCGAGCAGCGCCATGACGGGTGAGATCTGAAACTCCTGCTTGTGGCAGTCGCGGCATTTCGTCGAACCGTGTTTTCCTCGAAGCGGCCATCCAGTCCGGGCATGATCGATCTCTTCTGGGGCGCCTTTCTTCCACTCGATGATCGTGAACTCGCGCCCCGCGTGCTCGGTATGGCAGCGAGTGCACGCCGGAAGCTCGGCCTGACCGTGGAGGCCGCGCTCTCGCTCGACGGCCCATGCGATGCCTTCGTGGCAGTTGAGACAGTTCTCGTTGATCGATCCGCCGCCGGTGCTGTGACATTCGAGGCACGCCGTCATCTTGTCGAATCTCGCGTGAGCTCGTGACAACGCACCGGGTGAAACCTGGCCGCGAGCGAGCGAGACTGATAAGAGACAGACGGCCAGCGCTAGAATCGGCCCGAGGGCCGAGATCTCCGTTAGCTGCAGCAGAGTCCAGTGCAGGGGGCTAACCAAGGACGGCCTCGTCGAGATCGGGAAGCGGGACGTCCTTTCTGACCACCTTGATGCCAATACTCGTGAGAAATCTGTTGGTTGGATCGCCGCCGATCATGATGAGCACATCGTCGTTCGGGAGAATCGTCGACTGACCGTTGACTTCGACCACGACGGCATCGGTTCTGATCTCCTTCAGATGGCTTCTCAGGAGCAGCTGTATCCGCTTGCTGGCCACGCTAGCGTTGAGTTCTTCGCGATTGCGCAGTTTCGCTCTGTGGAATGATGAACCCCGATAACTCAGGGTCACCGCGGTATCTGGAGTGTTGGCGAGACCGACTGCCGACTCGATCGCGCACCAGTCCACTCCTGGCTCGTGCGACTGAAGAGCGCGCCGCGAGCTATGTCGACCTCTTGACGCTTGTTCTCGATGAACGACGAATTTGAAACTCATCTGACTGAACTCGGTTCGGAGGCCAGAACTGACAGGCGTGATCAGAAATGCGCTGATGTTCCATCTTGGAACATGCCGCGGAAGCCGCATCCGAGCGGTCCGCAGGACGATCGGCCCGTATGTCATCTCTTGCAGATGAGACGGTGTTGCGTTCTCGTGCATCCGCACACCTTCAACTGCGCGAGGAGCGGTGCCTCGCTCAGTCCCGCCGCGAACACGATGCAACTACCGTGCCGGCGACCCTTAGCCCGGATCATTCATGAGCCCTTCGGCATAATCGTCGCATCTGCCCGCTGGGCGGGCTCTTCGAGCCCTGTGGCCCGTACTCGGGATTCGTCTCCCTGCGGCGTGCCATTCAGGCACGCCGCAGTCGCGAATCCCTACGTGCGGGCCATCCATCAGGCATCTGCGACGTTTCTACTCGAAGGTTCATGAATAATCCGGGTTAGCATCTTGGTGCCGGTCGGGCGATAGGTGAAATCAGATCGAATCGAGGGCGAAAAGAGGGTCGGACACGAGCTCAGATCCGAGGTTCCGCGAACCGGTGCGACAAACACCGGGGGCAGCTTCGGCATACGGCGCGCTACGATGCTCGTGCTGGTTGATCAGGGCGAACGACGATCACGAACGGTGCCCAAAACGCGGGGTGGGTTTTCTCAGCAGCGATCTGCCGGCTAGCGAGCGCCAGCGCACGGATCGGATCCACACCGCGCTGAAGCCGCTCGTGCAGCTCGATCATCAGCTTGGCGGTGGCGACATCGTCCACAGTCCAGTGACTGGCGACGACGCCCCGTGCGCCGGCGCGCAAGAACGCCCAGCGCAGACCGACGATCCCTTCGCCCGGGACGATCTCTCCTTCGCCCGTACGGCAGGCCGAGAGGATGACCAGCGACGGGGGTAGGTGCCACCGAGAGATCTCGTCGAGACCGAGCCGCTCGCCGCCGGAGAGCACGACGCCGCAGCGGCGCGGGTCGCGGGTCGAGGCGACAGCGTGCGTTGCGAAGTGCAGCGTGGGATAGCGCTGCGGCTCGAGTTCGTGCAACTGCTCGAGCGTGAACTGCTCCCGCGTGAGTAGCGTCGTCTTCTCAGCAGACCAAATCGTCTGTAACCGATCGAGCTCGAAGGCAGCCCAGGCGAGCTCGGGAAATGCTGGATCTTCGATCGCGATCGGCTGACCGGCCAGTAGAACCGGCGCTCGGGGGCCGCTCCAAACGGGCGGAGGACCTGTTAACGCAAGCGTTGCCGTTTCCACGACGTCGCCCACGAAGCGCCACTCATCGCGCTCCGCCTCGATCGAGGACGACGGCCAAGCCAGCGCCGAAAAGGGAACTGTTGCCAGCTCGCGGTCCGCAACGATATAGAGCCGCTCGGCGCCATCGATCAGATCCGACAGCGGTCCGAGCAGTGCGACGCCGAGCTGCGTGCCGAGTCGCCACGCGTCGAGAGGAAACGTGGGATGCAAGCTCGACGCCGAGGTGGCCGCTGGCTGGCTCAAGGCCTGTCGATAGCGGCGGAGAGGATCGATCAGCGCTCGCCGTCCCTTCATGGTACGCGCTTCGACCCGATCGCGGGCGATGGCGAGCACGACACCGTGATCGTCACCGAGTAGGTAGCTGAGCACCCATTCGCCGCTCCGAAGCGCGTGCCGAACGCTGTCGATCGATGGTGCTGCTGGAAGATCTCGCTCTCGAGAAAACTCCTGACGCAACGCGCGCCCCTGCACCCGGCTCATGATCTCGAGGACTCGCCCGAACGCAGCCTCTTCCTGGCTTACCTCGGCCGCGCACAAAATGGCGACGGCCAGATCGGCATAAGGATCGAAACGCTCGCGCAGATAGCGCATACCCTCGGCGGCGGGGTCGAGGGCATCGCCTTGCTGCTCGAGTCGACGTACGGCTTCGGTCAGCGACGTGACGGCACTTGCGGCATCACCTTCGGCGAGCGCCCACTTGCCCATCAGCCAGTGAGCGATCCAACCGGCCTTGGCTGCGCCGAGGACGTCGCTTTCGGCGATCACTCGCTCGAGCCGCGCGCGCGCCTCGTCCGGACGACCGGCACGGATCTCAGCTTCGGCCCAGAAGCTCTCCGCGATCAGCCCGGCGACCGGTTCATCTTTCGCCGCTCCTGTCGCCCGCTCGAGCAGCGCCATCGCCTCGTCGAGCCTTCCTTCACGAAGCGCGACACGCCCCAGCCCGAGATCAGCTTTGATCGCCATCTCGGGATCGGTGCGATCGACGCGCTCGACCCAAGCTCTCGCCTCTCGGGGCTGCTCGAGCGCGCGGAAGAGGTAGCCGAGAGCGATGGCCGACGCGTCTATCGTCCAGCGATCTTCAGCGTGGACCGCCAGTTCATGCGCGGACAACAGAGCCTGCTCGGCCGCGAGAGCATCGCCCAGGTACATGTGCAGTGTTGCTCTGTTGAGCGTCAGTCCGCGGGCCGCTTCTTCGAGGCCGAGCTTCGTCAGGCCCGCCGCGGCCAACTCGAGATGCTCGATGGCGGCGGCCAGCTCGCCCTGATCAACGAGCAGTCCGGCGAAGTTGTTTCGAGTGAAGCTCTCGAGATCGAGCCGGCGGACTTCCTTCGCCGAGCGAAGTGCCTCGGCGTACAGCTCGCGCGCGTCATCCAGCCTGCCTGTTCGCAGCAGCTGGCCCGCGAACCGGTCCGCCACGCAGGCCACGCCGAGCGGATCCTCGAGCCGGCGCGCCCGTGCGAGCGCTCGCTCGAACACCGGCAGCGAGTCCGCGGCTTGGCCAAGCCGCTTGAGCGCCTCGCCCTCGAGCCACAACGGCTCCCAACGCTCAGCGCACGATACGGAGAGTCGCTGCGCCGAGGCTCTTACCTGCTCGAGCGCCTCGCTGGTGCGTGCCGCGTCGCGGGCGTCGCGCCACGGAGCATCGCCGCGAGGACAGGACTCGAGAGCGAGGAGACGATCCGCCGGATCGGCAGAGTCGCGACCTGTGCTGCAGCCCACGAACGGCAGCAGTAGGATTCCGGCGATCCAGCAGCGAAGGCTCACTCGCCGAAGGCGCCGTAGGCCCAGCTATCGTCTGGGTTGGCGGCGTTGAGATGATCAAAGACCCCGCCCGCGGTATCACCGAGCTCCTTCCACGGTACCTCTCCGATCGGCCAGTTCGGCTGCAGGGCCAGCGTGTCGCCGATGCCGTCCAGGCTCATATCCAGAAGGCCGGGACAAAAACAGTCGGGATCGGGGTTGGCACCGCAATCACAACGGCACGCGCACAACGGATCGTCGAGGCACTCGCAGGCAATCAGAACCGGTCCACAAACGGGCGATTTTGAAAAGCTCAGGCGGATGTCGTCGCGCTGTCCGTCGTTGTCGGCGTCGACTTTCTCGAGCATCAGCTCGTTGGTACCACAACCGCTCCGAAGCGTGACGCCAACCGATACAGGGCACTTGACACACTCCGCGCCGGGCGGGACGGTGGTCAGCGGAATCGTCTGCGTCACTCCGTCGTTGTCGGTGCGCGTCACCGTATCGTCGTCCCGGTTGGCGACGAACGCCGACTGCCAGTTCAACGTTCCGAGGGTCGCGATCGAGACCGGATTCGCGCCGAGCGTGCGGGTCCGCTCCGTGCAGTCGTTGGGATTGATGACGTGGAGCTGCTGGGTGGCTCCGTTGACCGAGAGCACCGTGTACGAGTTCGGACCGGGACCCGTCACGGCAACGGCGACCTGGTCTCCGCCGGGTGGGCACGTCGTTTCTGTCTCGACATTCTTCAGCAAGCCGAGCGTCGACTCCGGCACGACGGCGAGCTCGCGGCACGGCGGGCGACCGGGCTCGAGGTGCTCGAGCCCCTGGTCCGTCGGCAGCGGTGAAGACTGCCTCTCCGTCACCTGCCAGCCGGAAGAAGGCTCCGCATCGGTGGCGACCTGAACCGTGTCGATCGAGCCGGGAGCGCTCACGGTGTACCAGGCGCGTTGGAACCGTTCGCCGAGTGGGGCATCCATCACCATCACGTCAACCGCTTCGCCGCTGGCAGCCAGCACGTCATCGGCAACCAGCGGGGTGCCGCCGGCGAGCAGCAGTTGCTCTTGGTCGAGGACGACGAAGCGTGCCTCGCCAGACGGGAGATTCGCCGTCAGATAAAGCAGTGTCTTCCAGACGGGGCCGCTGGCGGGATCCAAAAACTCTCGCGGTCCGGCGGAGGCACAACCGCGAAGATCGGCGTCGACGACGCCCAGAAGGGTCGCGACGTTCCACGGTCGGCCCCGCTGCGTGCGCGTCGGTACGTCTACGAGTGTCAGCCAGCGTCCCTGGGTCACGAACGCGATCGTGCCGCCCTCGCTGGGCAGCGTCGAAAAACAGATGTCCCACG
>CP070706.1:2549853-2552969 GCA_020350085.1 Acidobacteriota bacterium | reverse complement strand
CGGCGGCCGCGGCCGACGTTCCGGTGTTGCGCAAGGACTTTCTCGTCGATCCGTACCAGGTTTACGAGGCGCGCGTGGCGGGCGCGGGCGGCGTGCTTCTGATTCTGCGGCTTCTCGACGAGGAAACGCTGGACGCGATGCTGGATGCCGCCGAGCAAGCGGATCTGTTCGTCGTCTTGGAGGCGTTCTCGAAACAGGAGCTGGCGCGCGCTCGGCACCGGGTGGAAAGCGGCAACAAGCTGCCTTGCACGCTCGTTGGCTACAACGCGCGCGATCTCGCGAGTCTCGAGACGGACGCTACACGGTTCGCGCAAGCGCTGCCGCATTTTCCGCCGGGGGCAGCTCGCGTCGCCGAAAGCGCGCTGACGGACGCGGCGAGTGTCTCCCGGGTGGCCGGACTCGGTTACGAGTTGGCGCTCGTCGGCACGGCCTTGATGAAAGCCGTCGAGCCCGAACGAGAGCTCGCCGCGATGATCGAGGCGGGGCGCCGAGCCAGGAGCGCGAGGAGGGACGGAACGTGCGCGTGCGCGTGAAAATATGCGGCGTGACGACCGCGGAAGCGCTCGACGCGGCCGTGCAGGCCGGTGCCCACGCGATCGGATTCGTGTTCGCCGACTCGCCGCGCGCCGTGACCGTAGCGCAAGCATCGCGACTCGCGGCTGGGCTGCCGCCGTTCGTCGCCAGCGTGGCCGTGTTCCGGCGGCCGTCGCGAGAGCGACTCGCAGCCGTGTTGGCCTCGTTTCCCGCCGACAGGGTGCAGTGCGATTTGCAGGATCGCGATCGGCTGCCAGCCGAAGCACGGGAAAGATTCTTGCCTGTGCTGCGCGCAGGCCCGCAGCTCGACAGTCAACTCGAGACTCTCTTGCGCGCGAACGAGGGAGGTCAGCCCGCGGCGCTGCTCGAAGGGCCCCACAGCGGCGTGGGGCGCACCATCGACTGGGACGTCGCCGCGCGCGTCGCCAGCCGCATCCGGCTGGTTCTCGCGGGTGGCCTGACGGCGGAGAACGTCGCCGAGGCGATTCGCCGCGGCCGCCCGCACGCCGTCGACGTCAGCAGCGGGGTCGAGTCGGCGCGCGGTCGCAAAGAGCCCGAGCTGATCAGAGCCTTCGTCGCCGCCGTGCGCCGCGCGGAGGCGTCCCTGTCCGGAGGAACACTCCCGTGAAGCCGCTTGCGTTCCCGCACCAGCTCGACAGCGAGAAAACGCTGGCGGCGCTGATCGCCGGGCAGTACCCGGACGAACACGGCCGCTACGGCCCGTTCGGCGGTCGCTACGTGCCCGAGACGCTCGTGACGGCGCTCGATCGACTCGAGCGCGGAGCGCGCCAGCGACTCTCCGACGCGCGGTTTCGCGCCGAGTTCGAGGCCCAGCTGGCGGGCTGGGTGGGCCGGCCGACACCGCTCGCGCGAGCAGCTCGGCTCGGCGAGCTGTGGGGCGTGGAGCTGTGGCTCAAGCGGGAGGACCTCGCGCACACCGGCGCGCACAAGATCAACAACGCGATCGGACAAGCGCTGCTGGCGCGACACCTCGGTGCGCGGCGCGTCGTCGCCGAAACGGGAGCGGGCCAGCACGGTGTGGCGAGCGCCGCCGCGTGCGCGCGGGTGGGACTGCCGTGCACGGTCTACATGGGCCAGATCGATGTCGAGCGTCAAGCTCCCAACGTCGATCGCATGCGGCGCCTCGGAGCCGAGGTCGTGTCGGTCACCACCGCTGACCGCACGCTCCGATCGGCGATCAACGAGGCGTTACGCGATTGGGTCTCCGATCCGGCGGGGACGTACTACCTGCTCGGCTCCGCGGTCGGGCCGCATCCCTATCCTTGGATCGTCCGCGAGCTGCAGTCGGTGATCGGCCGTGAAGCGCGCGAGCAGATGATCGCGCAAGCCGGCGCGTTGCCCGATGCCGCCGTCGCGTGCGTCGGCGGCGGCTCGAACGCGATCGGTCTGTTTCATCCGTTTCTCGCCGACCGCGGTGTGGCACTGATCGGCATCGAGGCCGGAGGCCGCGGACAGGGTCTCGGCCAGCACGCCGCCACCGTCGTCAACGGAAGACCGGGCGTGCTCCACGGCAGCTACTCGCTGCTGCTCCAGGACGACGACGGACAAGTCGTCGAGACGCACTCCGTGTCCGCGGGACTGGACTACCCGGGCGTCGGACCGGAGCACGCGCTGCTGCACGCGATCGGCAGTGTAGGCTACGAGACCGTCTCCGACGACGAGGCGATCGCGGCGCTCGATGACTGCTGCCGCTACGAAGGGATCCTGCCAGCGCTCGAAACCGCGCACGCGCTGGCCGGGGCGCAGCACCTGGCGCGCCTCCGGCCCGGCGCGCGATTGCTCATCGGACTGTCGGGCCGCGGCGACAAGGACCTGCCGGCACTCGCCGCGCGGACAGCATCATGAGCTCCAACGCCGACGGCCGTGCGAGGCGCGATCGCGGCGCGGCCTCTCAGGCAGCCCGTGAGTCCGGTGCAACCCACGTCGAGCGCGCGATCCGCGACGCGCGTCCCGGCCCGGCGCTGATCGCGTTCTTGACCGCCGGATATCCTCGGCGCGACGATTTCGGCCCGCTGTTGCAGCGCACCGCCACGGCGGCCGACGTCGTCGAAATCGGCGTGCCGTTCAGCGACCCGATGGCTGACGGTGTGACGATCCAGCGCTCGAGCGGGGCCGCGCTGCGCTCCGGCGTGGGGCTGGCGTGGATCCTCGACGAGCTGGCGCGGCTCGTGCCGCGTCCCGCCGCACCGCTGGTGCTGATGAGCTATCTCAATCCGCTGCTGGCGTTCGGACCCGAACGACGGGCGATCCGCGCGCGCGAGGCCGGTATCGACGCGCTCATCGTTCCCGACTTGCCTTACGAGGAGTCCGCCACGCTTCGTGGGGCGTTCGGTCGGGAGGGCTTGGGTCTCGTGCAGCTCGTCACGCCCGTCACGCCCCCGCCGCGCCTGCGGCGGCTGGCCGAGGCCAGCGAAGGCTTCGTCTACGCCGTGTTGATGACTGGCGTCACGGGACAGCAGCGCGGGATCTGCGACGAGGGGCTCGATTATCTCGATCGGGTGCGTTCGCTCTCGCCGCGTCCCGTCTGCGCCGGCTTCGGCATCCGTCGCGCAGAAGACGTG
>CP070706.1:2546139-2549753 GCA_020350085.1 Acidobacteriota bacterium | reverse complement strand
CGGCACCGGCCGCTGCGGCAGGCCCGGATCCAGTGGAGGAGAAGGTCCTGCAGCTGGTCGCCGACAAGACCGGCTACCCGCAGGACATGCTCGCCCTCGATCTCGACCTCGAAGCCGATCTCGGCATCGACACGGTCAAGCAGGCCGAGATGTTCGCCGCGGTGCGTGAGGCCTACGGCATCGAGCGCGACGACGATCTGCAGCTTCGCGACTTCCCGACGCTGGCCCACGTCACGCAGTTCGTCTACGACAAGCGACCCGACCTAAAGAGCGATGCGGCGACGGCGAGCGAGCCCTCGGTCGTCAGTCAGGCTCCCGTCGAGCCCGCAACGCCGAAGCCGGTCGGTCCGGCCATCGCCGGTGATCTCGATGCCGCGCGCGCGATCCCGCGCCGCGTGCCTGTGGCGATGCTGCGACCCGCCGTCGATCTTTGCCGACCGACCGGCGTCGCACTGAATCACGGCTCGCGCGTGATCGTCATGCACGATCGGGGCGGGGTCGGCGACGCGCTCGTGCGGCGGCTCGAAAACCGCGGTGTCGCGGTGATGTCGATCGACGATCGGCCGAGTGCCGAGCTGCTCGAGGCACGGCTTTCGGCGTGGCTCGACGAAGGCCCGATCGACGGTGTGTACTGGCTCGCAGCGCTGGACGTCGAACCAGAGCTGACGGAGATGGATCTCGATGGTTGGCGCGAAGCATTGAGCCTGCGCGTCAAGCTGCTCTACACGACCATGCGCACCCTCGCTGCGGCCAGCGATCGTCAGCCAGCGTTTCTGGTCAGTGCCACACGGCTTGGCGGGCGACACGGGTACGACGAGCAGGGCGCCGTCGCACCGATGGGAGGTGCCGTCGTCGGCTTCACGAAGGCGTACAAGCGGGAGCGCAGCGCGGCTCTCGTCAAAGCGGTCGACTTCGAGGTCTCGCGTCGCACGGCAGCGCTGGCCGAGCGCTTGATCGACGAGACGCTCGCCGATCCCGGAATCGTCGAGGTTGGCTATGCCGACGAGCTTCGCTGGGCGGTCGGTTTCGAAGAGCAGATTCTCGATGAACGACAGCAAGGACTACAGATCGACAAGCAGAGCGTGTTCGTCGTCACGGGAGCGGCCGGCAGCATCGTCTCGGCGATCACCGCCGACCTCGCGAGCGCTTCGGGTGGGACGTTCCATCTTCTCGATCTGACGCCTGAGCCAGATCCAGAGAGCGAAGACCTCGCGCGCTTTTCGACCGATCGCGAGGGGCTCCAGCGCGAGATTTTCGAGCGTCTCAAGCAGGCTGGCGAGCGCGCCACGCCGGCGCGCGTCGACAAGGAGCTGGCCGCCCTCGAGCGGAGCCATGCGGCACTGTCGGCGATTCGCGCCGTCGAGGCCGCTGGCGGGCAAGTTTTCTACCACAGCGTGAACTTGCTCGAAGCGGACGCCGTCGCGCGCGTCATCGACGAGGTGCGCGAGCGGTACGGTCGCATCGATGTGCTGTTGCACGCCGCGGGCATCGAGATCAGTCACTTTCTGTCCGACAAGACGCCGGGGGAGTTCGCGCTCGTCTTCGACGTCAAGAGCGAGGGCTGGTTCCATCTGCTCCGAGCGATCGGCGAGATGCCGCTCGGCAGCGCCGTCGTCTTCAGCTCCGTGGCCGGCCGTTTCGGGAATGCCGGTCAGACGGACTACAGCGCAGCGAACGATCTCCTGTGCAAGAGCGTTTCTCACCTCGCCTCGCGCCGGCCCGGGACGCTCGGTCTCGCGATCGATTGGACGGCGTGGGGCGACATCGGCATGGCGACGCGCGGCTCGATCCCCAAGATGATGGAGCAGGCCGGCATCGACATGCTCCCGGCCGCGGCCGGTATTCCGATCGTCCGCCGTGAGCTGACGGCCGGCGCCCCGGCCCGCGAGGTCGTGATCGGCAAGCGGCTCGGCGTGCTGCTCGAGCCGTTCGACGCTGCGGGTGGCCTCGATGCGGATGCCGTTTTCGCAAACAGCGGTCACGGACAGATCCGTCCGCCGATGATCGGCGAGCTGCGCGGCATCGAGGTCGCGGGCGATCTGATCGCAGAGACAGAGCTCGACCCAGGGCGCCAACCGTTCCTTGACGACCACAAGATCGACTCTACCTCTGTGTTGCCCGGTGTGATGGGTATCGAGGCGTTCGCTGAACTGGCGCGGCTCGCGTTTCCAGATCGGCACGTGATTGCCGTGGAAGATGTGGATTTCCTGGCACCGTTCAAGTTCTTCCGTCAGGAGCCACGGAGCCTGTGCGTGCGCGCCGTGTTCGGCAAGGACGCCTCCAGCATCGTCGCCCAGTGCGAGCTGATCGGCGTTCGCCAGCTCGCGAACCAGCCCGAGCCTCAGGTCACCCGTCACTTCACCGGGCGCGTGCGGCTCGCGACGGATCCCGTTTCCGAGCCGAAGCGGCGTGGCGTGCCGTCGGCCGCCCCAGGCGCCGTCACCAGCGCTGCCGAGATCTACGAGATCTTCTTCCACGGTCCCGCGTATCGCGTGCTCGAGCGCGCGTGGCGCAACGGCAAGCAAATCGTCGGCTTGATGTCCGACAGCCTGCCCCCGAATCATCTCCCCGAGTCCGCGCCGACGCTGATGGCGCCGCGTTTGATCGAGCTTTGCTTCCAGACGGCGGGAGTGTGGGAGCTCGGCAGTAGCGGCCGGATGGGCCTTCCTCAGCACGTCGATCGCGTCGTGACTCTTCGCTCAGCGGAATCAGCCAGCGGCCGCTTGTATGCCGTCGTGGAGCCAAACGCCCTCGGCACCGTCGACGCTCACGTTGTCGATGACGAAGGTCGCGTCTACCTCATGCTCCAGGGCTACCGCACGATCGGGCTCGCGGGCGGACCCGACGACCGACGGCTCGAGCCGCTGCGACGTGCCGTGCGCGAAAGCCAGCCCTCGCCCTCCGAAGCCGGCCATCTCGTCGACGGGTCCTCTCACTCCGAACGACCCGCCACGCCGCCAAGAAGGAGTCTCAAACCGGACTCATAATCCGTTGGTCCCAGGTTCGAGTCCTGGTGGGCCCACCAACCGTAAGTGATTTATAAAAAAAGGCTTGTGCGGCCCGCTCTATTGCGAGCAAGGCTGACCATCGGATTTCAATCCGCTAGTCAGCCCATCGATATCCTTGGAACCTGCACATAGCAGGACACTTGGATGCCTTCAGTGCCGCACGGTCTACGCGTATGATCTGCGTAGCCTGCGACTTCTCGGGCCGCAGCGACGCCTTTCGCAGGCTTTTTTCCATTGCTTTCAGTTCGGAGGCGCCACGATGAAACCGAAAGCAATCGTCTCGCGGTTGGTGTGGACCATGCTTGCCGCATCGCTCGCAGCTTGCGGCGGAGGTCCGGATGGCTCAACGTCACCAGCAAGATCGGCCTGCGAACTCGAGTCGTTTCCCGAGCTTCCGGACGTCAGATTGACTTCGGCGGCCAAGGAGGCCGCGCCGGCGCCCCACTGCAAGGTGGCGGGCGTGATCGGCACCGAGACGAACTTCGAACTGCTGTTGCCGGATGACTAGAACGGCAAGTTCGTGATGGGCGGCGGCGGCGGATTCGTGGGTTCGGTCATGAACACTGCGCTCATGTTCGGTGCTCTGCAAGCCGGGTACGCCACGGT
>CP070706.1:2540797-2546039 GCA_020350085.1 Acidobacteriota bacterium | reverse complement strand
GGCGAGTGCGTCGGCATCGTCGAGGACAATCGTGGTCGGCCCGACTTCGGCCATCGCCTGCAGGACGACGGCCAGCTGCGGGCTGCCCTCGGCGGTAAACGAGGCGTCACGTCGCATGGCCCGCAGACTCTTCAGCAGCAACGCTCCCGGCGCCTCCTGCTGCGCGCACGGCACGAGCACGGCGCGCCGTCCGGCAAGCCGCGCGCGCTGGACGACCTCCTGCGCGATCCGTGTCCGGCCCGATCCCGCCGGCCCGACCAACGCGAGGAACGCGGTTGGGGTGGGAGCCGTCGACCAGGCGAGTTGCAGAGCCTCGAGCACGCGATCGCGCCCGACGATCGGCACCGAGCGCGCGCGCGCCGCGGGATCTGCCAGTCGCGCGTCCGGAAGCGGCACGCCGCGCTCGGCGAGACGCTGCACGACCTCGCGCGCGCTCGTTGGTCGACTCGTCGGAAGCGGCGCCAACATCTCGGTCAGCAGCGAGCGGGTCTCGCGCGCGATGCGCGGCGAGTCTGGAAGCTCGACCTCTTTGTCGATCCGCGCCAGCCGCTCGTCGACCTTCGAGCCGAAAGGGAACGCTTTGTAGAGCCAGAAGAAAAGCGTGGCGCCCAAGCTGAACAGGTCGCTGCGCGGCTCCGCATCGCCTCCGGTGAGGATCTCCGGAGCGACCGTGGCCGGTGAGCCACCACCCGGTTCGTCGGGCTGGCGCGCCAGTCCGAAGTCGATCAGCTTTGGTGTGCCGCCCGGCTCGATGACGACGTGCTCGGGCTTGAGATCACCGTGGATCAAACCACTGTGATGCACGAAGTCGAGGATCTCGGCCACCCCCGCGGCCCACGACAACAGCTCGTCCGGCGGCCTCTGGCGACAGGCGAGATCGGAGGCCGTTCCTTCGATCGCCTCGAAGACGATGAACGGCCGGCTCGTCGCCTCGTCGCGGCCGAGGTCGAGCGCCCGCGCGATGCCCGGATGCACGAGCGGCGCGACGCGGGCGAACTCGTCTGCGAAGGCTGCCGCGGAATCCGCCTGGCGACCGCGCTTGAGAGCCACGCGCGCAGCGGTCCAGCGATCGTGCGCGAGAAAGACCTCGGCGAAGCGACCGAAACCCAATCGGCGCTCGAGTTCGTAACGGCTTCTTGTCGGAGACTCGGCCAACGGCTAACCGACCTGCGCCCGAGAAGAGGTCAGAATCGTCGCACTCAGGATGCAGGACCACTCGGGAGTTTAACCCGGATCACTCGCGAGACCGCTTCTCCGGCTTGGGGCGAGGGGGGTGGATGTCGTCAGCACGAGCGTCTTCTCGCCCGCGGTGGACGGCTTCATCCATCGTTCGTGGCCATCTGGATCCGGCGTGACGAGGCTTCGCCTTTGGCGCAGCGCGGTGTTGACGCGCTGAAGATGACCGGCTCGCGCCTCCTCGCGCGCGCGGAGGTCGGCTCTGTTTTCCGCGGCCGGGCCTTCACCCCCCTCGAGCTGATCCCGGACCGCTGCTCTCGTGCCGTCCGCAGACAGCGCGAGACGAGGCCTTAGGGGCTAGTTCCCCCCATCCACCCGAGGCCAAGGTCCCGAGGGGTCGTCACCGCCGGAACCCGGGGGAACCAACCCCAGATCCTGCGGTGGAGGCTGTTCGAGACGAGGAGCCCCGTTCATGCCCGGCGTGGCTCCCGCGTGGTCCTGACTCTCGGCGAGCTCGGCAAGCCAGCTCCCCAGCAAGCCTGCAGGCGCGCCCGGCAGCGCGTCGAGCGCGCTGACGAGAAGCTCCGAGAGCCAGCTCGATGGAGCCGGCGCGGCCGTGGTCGGTAACGCTGCTTCGCAGGTGGACGCTCCACTGACGATCAGCCCTGCGAACAGGGCCAGTATCGTCCAGGCGCTTTTGTGCCTCATGGAACCTCTCCTTTCGACCGACCGTTCGATCTAAAGGCAACATCGGCCCGCGCCGCGCGAGCGTCAAAGGTCCTCGAGTCGAGCGCTTCGACGAGGCGCCTCACATCGGAACAGTGGCCGCGGCAACGAGGACCAAGACGGTCCACGATCTACCGTGACGAAGCGTCGCGAGGATCCGCGAGAGGAGCGGGGCCGGCGCGGACCCTATAATCGCCAGCTCTGCCAGCACGTATTCCGCTCCGAGGCGAACGAGCTGTACCGATGCGAAACAGACTTTTTTTGACCGAACAGCCCTCTCGCTGGCTTCGGGCCGCGCTCGGCCGAGGGCGGGCTCCACTGGCGCTGATCACGCTGATCGCGCTGACGCCCGGAGCCGGTGCCGCCGTCGAGACGGCATCGACGCCCGACAGCGACGCGTACTTGCCGGTCGATCAGCTGCGCGCGGGGATGCGCGGCGCGACGCGGACCGCGCTCCGCGGGAGCGAGCCGATCGAGCTGGAGCTCGAGATTCTCGGCGGTTTGGAGCCCGGTATCGGGCCTGGAGTGCCGCTGATCCTGTGTCGCTTGACCGACGAGACCGGTCGCTGGACGGGCGTGGCGGCCGGCATGTCCGGAAGCCCGGTCTACGTTGAAGGGCGCCTCGTCGGCGCGCTCGCCTACAGCATCGGCGCGCTGACCAAGGAGCCGATCTGCGGCGTCACGCCGATCGAATCGATGCTCGCTTTGGAGCATCTGCCGGCCGGCGCACCGCCAGAATCGGTCGTTGCGGCAGGACTGCAGCGGGCTCCGCTGGCGCTCGTGGTGAGCGGAATGTCGGCCGAGACGCTCGAGCGGCATTTTGCCGACCTGTGGCGCCAGCTCGGCGTTCGCGCCGGTATGTCGTTGGTTCCGATCGGGGGACTCGATGCGCCGCAGAGCGTTTCTGGCCGCGTCGCGGCCGATCCGACCGAGGGTGGCCCAACGAGTGCGCTCTCGGAGCTGCCTCGAGACGCGTTGACTCCGGGAAGCCCCGTCAGCGCACTGCTCGTTTGGGGCGATACGAAGATCGCGGCGACCGGCACGGTGACGTGGCGCGAGAACGATCGCTTGCTCGCCTTCGGCCACCCGTTCCTCTCGAGCGGCAGCACGCAACTCGCGCTCGCTCCCGCAGAGGTGATCCACACGGTCGCTTCGGAGCTGAACTCGTTCAAGATCGCCAACGTGGGCGAGCCGATCGGAACGGTGACGCAGGACCGACTCACCGCCATCGCGGCCGAAATCGGCTCCACGCCGGAGGCGGTCCGCGTAAGTCTCGTCGTGCGCCGGCCCGGCCAGCCGGAGGTCAGAAAGCGCTTCTTCGTGCTGCGCGACGCGTTCCTGACGCCGATTCTGGCCGATCTCGTCGTGCGCCAATCGCTGTTGGCGGCTGTCGGCGACGAGCGTGACGAAGCCCTCCTGCTGCGAGGCGAGATAAGCCTCGCCGCCACGGAGCCGGTCAGCGTCAGCGCGGCGGCGCCCGGAGGGCCGCTCGGCAGCGCC
Source organism: Acidobacteriota bacterium (assembly GCA_020350085.1). GTDB lineage: Bacteria > Acidobacteriota > Polarisedimenticolia > J045 > J045. The sequence goes on along the minus strand of CP070706.1, from coordinate 2,542,637 downwards.
GAGATTGCGCTCGGTCAGGCCCTTCAGCGTAGGCTCGTCGAGCTGATGCGCGCGCCCGTGGAGCTTCCCCCGCTCGAGCGTATCGAAGTCGAAATCGACAGCGTCGAGCCAGACGGATCGTGGAAGCTCACGCGCGCGCTTCCGGACCGGCTGGTGGCGCGACCGGGCGAGCTCGTCCGCATCATCGTCGATTTGGAGGGGCCCCGCGGTACGCGACAGCGCGAGGTGCTCACCGTACGCGTGCCCTCCCGCGCGACCGCAGGGCGATACGCGTTGTTCGCGGGCTCGGCACGCGAGCTGGCCGGTCAGCTCGGCTCGCTCGAAGAAGCCCGTCGGCGCACGTCCAAGGATGTCGCAGCCTACCTCGCGGCGTTGCGCGCAGAACCGACGAATTCACGACTCGAGGTGCGGCTCGTGCGGCCCGCGGAAGGGATCGTGCGCGACGGCCACGAGTACCCGGCTCTTCCCAACAGCGCCCACCAACTCGTTCGCTCGCGACCCGGCGGCGGTGAGATGTACCGCGCTCGCTGGTTGCCGATCGCCACGGAAGCCGTCGAGCTCACCCGCGCGATCGAAAAAGTCTCGAGGGCGTTCATCGACATCTTGCCCGCGGAGTCTCCTCGATGATCCGAATGCGGCCCGCCCTGGTATGGCTCTTCGTCGTGGCAACGCTGTCTTTCCCGGCGGCGCTCGCGGGAACGACGCGCGTGTGGACCCGCGAGGGCATCGCGCTTCGGGCCGGCACGTTCGATGACATGATGCTCTCGCCCGAGGGACAGCTCGTGCCGGGCGCTCGCAGCGCCGAGCTGGCGCGGCCGGAAACCGCGCTCGTTTGGGACGTGCTGCTCGTGGGCGAGTCCGCGCTGGTGGCCACCGGCGAGGGCTCCGGTTTGTGGCGCTACAGCGTGGACGCGCGGGCGCCGAAGCCACCCGAGCTCATCGCGGGCCTGACCGAGGAACCTGACGTGTTCGCGCTCGAGCGCGATCGGCGCGGACGGGTTTACGCCGCCACGGGGCCTCGTGGAGCGGTGTTTCAGATCGATGTCGCTCAGGGGCGGGCCGAGGAGCTGTTTCGTCCCGAGGCGGAGTATATCTGGGCGTTGGCCGCGTTGCCGGACGGCGGGTTGCTCGTCGCGACCGGCCTGCCCGGTGCCGTCTGGAAGCTTGATCCGGACCGTCCGGGCAGCGCGCGCATGATGTGGGACAGCTCGGAGTCGCACGTGCGCTGTCTCGCGGTGCGGCGCGACGGCTCGGTGCTGGCCGGCACGGCGGATTCCGGCTGGCTGGTCGCGATCGACGAGAGCGGCGGCGGCTTCGTCCTGCACGACTCGGAGCGGCCCGAGACCGTCGCGGTCGTCGAAACCGAAGACGGTGCGCTGTGGGCCGCGTTTGCCGGCTCTGTCTCGCGAGCGGACGCCAACGGTCAGCCCGGCGCCAAGCCGAACGACGCGCCGGGATCGATGACCATCAACGTGCGGGCCAACGCCGGCGACAAAGGCAACGACGAGAAGGACGACGAGAAGAAGGCCAAGGCGCGACCCTCGCGAGAACTTCCCGGCGGTGGGGGTGCTGTGGTGCGTCTCGCGCCCGCCGACGCAGCGGTCGAGGTCTGGAGCGATGGGAGAGAGACGCCCAACGCCCTGCTCGCGCGCGGCGACGAGGTCCTTCTGGCGACCAGCGGGGAGGGCCGCGTGTGGTGGTTCGACGGCGACGGGAAGGCTGGCTGGTGGCTGGTGCGTCGCGACGCGCAAGCGATCTCGGCGCTGGACGCGGATGCCCGGCGGACGGTGATCGGTGCCAGCAATCCGGCGGTGCTGCTCCTGCGTGATGGCGAGCCCGC
>CP070706.1:2537847-2540697 GCA_020350085.1 Acidobacteriota bacterium | reverse complement strand
CAGGTCGAACCGCTTGCCGCGCGCATGGGTCGGCGCGTGTGGGCGCGGTCCAAGGCTCGCGAGCTGCTACGCCAGATGGGCGATGTGCTGCTCGTTCAGCACAAGATGATCGGCCGCGTGGAAGTGACGGAGAAACCCGAGATCACTTGGGAAGATCCCGAGCTCGAGTGCCTGTGCGATCGGCTGCAGGAGGAATACGACCTGAGCGAGCGTGATGAGGCGCTCGAGCGAAAGCTGGAGCTACTCTACCGCACATCCGAATCGATCCATGACCTCCTGCAAGAGAAACGCTCTCTCCGCGTCGAGTGGTACATCGTGGTGTTGATCGCGATCGAGATCCTGATCTCGGTCTACGAGATGTGGCACGGTCGCTGAGCATGACGAACGGATGACGATCGGGCGAGCGTCGCAGGAGGGTGCCCTCTGTCGACCCGTCGTGTTCTCGTCCCGCGTGTCAGATCACGTCGCAGCCACGGCGCCCAGGGCGAACCGGCGACCATCCTCAGAATCGGACCAAAGGTCGGGGCGTTCTCGCCCCACGTCGGGCAGACGTCAGCCGAAGGACTGGCGATCGCCTAGCCCGGATTGTTCACGAGCCCTTCGGCCGAAACTGTATCAAGAAACGAAGGCCATTCGGTCGTCCGACTGACTCCGTCTGCGGCTGCGGGCGCAGCCCTTGGGTAGGCAACGACCGCTACTGGATGTCGAGGCGGATCGGCTTGATGTCGACTTCCTCGTAGAGGTTTCCGGTGCCGCTGGCGCTGAGCGCTGGGAAGACGTAGCGGGTCGGGAAGCAGTCGTGGTAGGTGAACGTCTTGCCGTCGGAGCCGTCTTTGAGGATCTCCTTGACGACGAGCGTGCGCTTCCACGGCTTTCCCTTCACGGTCGCGGTGATCCAATCGCACATCGCTTTGCGGCCGGAGGTGAGCGGGCCCCGCAGGGTCAGTGAATCGACGTACTTGTGACCGGGGGTGGTCGTGTGGAACTGATCGGATCCGGTCGAAGAGTCCGCGACTTCAATGTTCAAGGATCCGCCGGAGCAGGTTTCCCAAGCGCTGTCGGGATCGCTGCCCGAACCGGCGCCGGTGATCTCGACCTTGAAGCCGAGGACCGTGTGCATGGCATCGGGGGTGTAAGCGCCACCACCACCTGCTCCGCCGCCTCCAGCACCTGCTCCGCCGCTGCCGCCGCCATCTGCTATTTCGAGACACTCGCTTGCCGGGGCAGGGCCGCCGACGGTGGCGAACAGACTCGACGTGAGACACGACTTCGTCTCGAGGCCGCGGCTCGCGACGGTAATCGAGCCGTAGTGGGCGTCTCCCGGGCCGTAGACGCGGTAGTCCCAATCGGCGCCGGTGGTCATCTCGCGCTCGTCGATGACGAGATCTTCCATAGTGATCGACTGCACGTTGCAGTTCGCGGTCGGAAAGTTTTGGATGTCGATCTTGAACTTGCCGGCACCGTCTTCGAGGATCTCGTAGCTGTTCTCGTTGACGCCGCTCGCGCGGGGGCTGCCGCAGCCGGCCGAGGCCAGAAGCACCTCGCGTCCGGTGCCCGAATAGCCATCGGTGAACGACGCGGTGTTGATCTCGTGGCCCGTTTGTGGGTGGCGTGCTTTGTGAGCGGCTCGCTTGCTGACGGCGAAGCGCCCGTGACTGCCGCGCCCACCGACCGATCCGCCACCGCGGAAGCCGACCGGCTCGGAGAAGAAGAACACCTGCCCGTCGAGTCCCCCGTTGCCGTCGACGTCTTGGGCAAAGCTGGATACGAGCACCGGCGCCGCACCATCGACCAACGGCGGCTCGCTGCTGCGTCCCAGATTCGGGTCGAGCAGCACGCCCGGCCCGACATGGAGTCCGCCCCAATCCTCGACGCGGACTCCTGCGCGCGCGCCTGCTTCCGGCAGATACCTGGTTCCGGCCAGCAGCTCCTCGACGCCAAAATCGCTCTCGGACAATAGCGCGCCGACGGCATCGACCTTCACGCGGTTGGTCGGATCGCGGAAGATCGGTACGCCGCCAGGCTGGTACGTGATCCGCTCGAGCACGTTCCCAGCACTGTCGGTCAGGCCCGTGACCTGCCCGGCCCCGTCGCGAAGCAAGTGCTCGGCCGGCGCGCCGGGAAAGAACTCTCTGAGCTGCCACAGCGTCACGCCGCCGGGTGTCGGCGCGAGCTGCCGGACGGTGGTGAGTGTCTCGTCGACTTCTTCGACCGGCGTGGCGTGAGCGTAGTAGAGGTACTGCTCCTGATCGGGCCCCAGAGGATCGACCAGCGTTCGGCGCGTCAATCGTCCGGCGGCGTCGTACGCGTAGCGCGCGACGGTCTGCCCGTCGGAGACGCGCGCGATGCGAACGAGCCGCCCCAGCGCGTCGTAGTACCGCTCGTACGAGCTGTCGAGAGTCTGGTTGCCGGCGAGATCGTGCGCGAAGTTGCGCCCGTCGGGGTCCGGGCTCGCGGCCGGATCGAGGAAATCGACCCCGAGTCCGTCGTCAACGCTCGTGCCACCGGACTGAGGTTCGTCGTAAAGATCCAGGTTGTTCGGCGTCGCCGAGAAGCCCTGCCCGTCGCGGAGCGTTTCCGGCTCGTTTCCTTCGGGATCGAGCGTGAACAGCCGCTCGTCCTCGACCGGGCCGACGGGGTTCAGCAGCGGATCGAACTCCGCTTCGGTCGATCGGATCACTCGCGAGAGAGAATCGTACGAGTACGTGATCCCGCGCGTTCTGTCACCGATCGCATCGTGCGTCCACAGCTCCGCCAACGGCCGATCGAGCGGGTCGTGGTCGTATTCGTAGCCGGCCACCGGTCCGAGCGGGCTCGAAACGTCGATCGCCGTCACGCGCCGGGCGCGGT
>CP070706.1:2531248-2537747 GCA_020350085.1 Acidobacteriota bacterium | reverse complement strand
GCAGCTCCTCGAGCGTTTCCTCGCTCAGTGGCGGTTGATCCCGAACCGGCATTCCCTCCAGCAGACCGGTGAGATGCCGTCGCATCAGCTCTGCCACCAGCGGCTCTTCGGTCACACGATTCGTGAGCTCCGCCGGATCGTCCGCGAGACGAAACAGCTCGGACTGGCCGCTCGTCGGGTCGAAGACCAGCTTCCACTGGTTGCTGCGTAACGAGTAGATTTTCCCTTCGATGCCGATCGGAGCGCAGCGGCGCACCCCGCCCTCCCAACACGGACTCGATTCCGAAAAGCTGAAGCTGGGCGGCCGCGTATCGGGACGGCCTTCCAAGAGCGCCAGCAAGCTCCGGCCCCGCCATTCGGGCCTCGGAGCTAGTCCAAAGAAATCGAGAATCGTCGGCATGATATCGACCGTCTCGACCTGATGCTCGACACGAAGGCTCTGTTCGAGACGAGGATGACTGAAGATCAGTGGCACCCGGATCTGATCATCGTAGAGAAAATCGCCGTGATCGAACAGGTAGTCGTGCTCACCGAGGCTCTCGCCGTGGTCCGCAGTGTAGACGATCAGCGTGTCGCCCAGGTTCTGACGCTCGAGCGCGGCGAGAACTCTACTCACGTTCGACTCCATGAAGGCGATCTCACCGTCGTAGCGATCGACGAGGTACTGCCTGTCCTTGGAATCGATACGAAGCTCGCCACGGATGATCCGGAAGAACTGCTTCGCACTCGAGTCAACGATGCCACTGTACGGTTCGTTGCGGAACTCGTCGTCGAAGGGGGGAGGAGGCGAGTACAGCGAATGAGGGTCGATGAAGTGCAGCCAGAGGAAAAACGGTTCGCGTCCCGCGTTTTGATCGATCCAGGCGATTGCGGCGTCTGTCGTCTTTTCCGCTGTTCGCTGGCCGCGCGGCCACAGCAGAAAGCGATCCGGAACCGTTTCATCGTAATGCTGGAATCCCCGGTCTATCCCCCGCCGCGCGCTCAGGAGAGAGCAGCTGACGAAGCCGGCGGTGCGATAGCCGTTGCCCCGCAGGATTTCGGCGAGCAGAGCCGCTTGGGGTCCGAGATCGCGACCGTTCTCGCGCACGCCATGATCGATCGGATACATCGCCGTCATGATCGACACGATCGAGGGCAGCGTCTCCGGGATCTGCGCCATCGCGTTGACGAACAACACGCCTCGTGCGGCGAGGGCATCGGCAGCCGGCGAAGTTCTGCGCGGATAGCCGTAGCAAGACAGGTGATCTGCGCGCAGCGTATCGACGGTAATCAGCAGGATGTTCGGCTTCCCACTTGGGCGGAAAGAGCGGCACGACGCTGCACCAAAACAGACCATCGTCGTCGTGAGCAGCAACACTAGGAGCTGTCGCACCGTCACGTCACCCTCCGCACCAGCCACACCTCACCCCCGAGCCCAGGGGGCCTTCGGGCCGGCCGGCCGGCCCGCGGGTGCCGGCGGCCGGCCGTCGGTGCCTACTTCTTACCGGGCGTAGAGCTCAGGTCGGGACGGAACCTCGCGATGGCTCCGTGCTGCTCGCGCACGCAAGCACGCAGCGAGTCCTTGAGCGCGTCGGCTTCCTGCCGGCCGAGCGTCTCTTCCATCATCGACCAGAACGGCTTTTCCGGCCCTTTCATCTCGGCCCAGCTCTTGTGCGGGAGCACCAGCGCGTAAGTTCCGACCTCGCCTCCGCTGACCATCGCGGACCAGGAATACGTCACGGGCCACCCCGAAGCGACGATCGCGTCGTGGATCTCATTCATCACGTGATGGAACTGCTCTGCCATCCCGTAGTGAATCTGGAACGAGTAGACCTCGACCATCGGCACCTCACCGTAGTCGTCGGGCCAATGCGAGACGTCCGGCAGAACCTCGTGGATCGAAGCTTTGATCGACTCGACGTGAGGCCCGATGACCTCCATGAAATGAGCTCGGGCCTTGGAGGTGAAGTCCGCGCGGACGTCGAGATCCTTCCAGTGGTGGCCCGGCGAGCGGAAGATGTAGTCGCTGATGGCGTCTCCGGTTTCCCACTGCCACACTTGCCAGGCCCATTCGTCGCCGTTTGTCTCGTACCAGGCGACTTGCTTCTTGAAGCCCGCCTCCAAGTCCGCGGCATGACCGGCCTTCGGCGTCAGGTAATAGTTCCGCGCCAACGATCCGGGCTGCTCTTCTCCCGCGAGCGCGGGTGCGAAAAGCATGAAGATGACGAAAATCATGCTTCCGAGCGCAAATGAACGCATGAGAGTCTTCTCCTCACAGACTGACGTGGTCGCACGACGAGTTTCGTACGACGGATCCAGCAGGCCCACCTCTCACGATGAGCCGCGAGCTTCCTACGGGCCTCGTTCGATCGCGCTAGCGGCGCGCCTCAGCTCGAAGCACCGAACAGCGCCTTCGCCGCTGGAATCACCGTCTGGCTGATCGAAAAATAGAGTACGACCAACAGGGCGAGTGGCACCACCGTCCGCAGCAGCCAGATCCACAGCGTCGCGAGCGCGGCGCTGTCGAACCCCCTGCGCAGCTCCTCGAGCGCCGTGCCAGACCAAAAGTATCCGGTGATCAGTGCCAGCATCAAGCCGCCGAAGATGAGAAACACCTGGCCGAGCAGCGCGAACAGGAAACCGACCCACTCTGTCGACAGCGCACTCGGCATGCCCGCGATGGCGATGAGGATACCGAGGATCCAAGCGGTCTTCTTGCGTTCCCACCCGAGTGAGTCGATGAACGCGGACGTGCAGACCTCGAGCAGGGAGATGGCCGATGTGATCGCGGCGATGTAAAGGGCCAAGAAGAAGAAGGTCCCGACGAGCCGGCCCGCAAACGACATCTCCAAGAAACCCCGAGGTACAGCAATGAACAACGCTCCGATGGTGCTCTCGTTGACATCGGCGAGCAGATCGAAGTGGAAGATGATCGGGAACGTGACCATCCCTCCGACGAAGGCGACCAGCGTGTCGGCGCCAGCGATAGCGACCGCCTTCCCGGGGATGCTTCCCTTGCCACCCAGGTAGGAGGCGTAGGTGATCATCGCGCCCATGCCGAGAGACAGGGAAAAAAACGCTTGGCCGGCAGCTCCCGTCACGGTCGGCTGTCGAAAAACGGCACTGAAATCCGGTTTCAAATAGAAGCCGTACCCGGCGCCGGCGCCCGAAAGGGTCGCTGCCCAAATGGCGAGCCCGATCAGCAGCAAGAAGAGCACCGGCATCAGCACGACGGCGACCCGCTCGATCCCATGCTGCACGCCGCCGGCGATGATCAGGATCGTCAGGATCATGCCGAGTGCATGAGCGAAGACGGCGTCCCCGCCCTCGCTGATCTGCCCGAAGTAGGTGCCCGTGTCCGAGGGAACCCAGCCTAATGCGAAGTCGAGCAGCATGCGGCCGGTCCAGCCCATGATGACCGAGTAGAACGACAAGATCCCGAAGCCGACGGCGACGAACACGACGCCGAGCCACTTCCATCGAGACGCGATCGCTCCCATGGCCCGGATCGGGCTCTGGCCGGTGTGGCGGCCGATCACCAACTCGGCGGTGAGCACGGGAAGCCCGACGGAGAGCACGAAGAACAGGTACAGCACGACGAACGCCGCGCCGCCGCCTTGCGATGCCGAGTAGGAGAAGCCCCAGAGATTGCCAAGGCCGACCGCGCCGCCGACCGCGGCGAGGATGAAGCCGGTGTTCGACTTCCAGGTGCCGCGCGAGACTGCGCTCATCAACCATCTCCTACGACCGGCCGCGACTCACCGTTGAGCAGCAGGAGCCGGACGAACGGCTCTGTGTTTGGCCTCGCATGTCGCACCGGGCACTCGAAGCCGTCGGCGGGCCGGACTATACCCCAATGGCGTGCCGTCACGGAACGCCAGTTATGCGAAAACGAGACGAATAGAGACGGCAGGCATCGGAGGCGCGGTGTCCGTGACCGCTCCCCTCTCCGAGACCGTCCTCGCCAAAACCGGACACTGCCGGGCATTGATCTGTGTGCGGGCGGACCACAGATCGGCTGCAAGCTCTCGTGGCTGTCCGGGTCGTGCCGACGGATCGGCGGCGCCTTTGCCGCTTGCGGAGCGACGGGGCGGGCGAGCGCGAAGAGTGTGCATGCCGATGAGCCTCCACGATCTGCTGGAGATCCCACCGCCCGGCTACCTGGCGCTGATCCTCGGCCTCGTCTTGTGGCTCGTCGCTATTCGCCGGGGGTGCTGTTCAAGATGACTGAGAGCACCGGTTTGGTGTGCGAGCTCGATTGCCTCTGTCGTCGTTCGGCACTCAGGCGGGCGGCGGGTCGTCTGCCGGCAGATCGCAAGCTGTTTCTGAACTGCTAGCCGTCAGCGATCCACGACCCGCTGTTTCGTGGCGGGGCGCTGCAGCGGGAGCTCGATCGCTGTCGGCTCAAGCCGGCAGATCTCGTCTTCGAGATCTCGGAGCGCGAGTCGATCGGCAACTTCTCACTGTTTCGCCAAGCGCGCGACTACTACAAAGGCCTCGGCTTCCGCATGGCCCTCGACGATACCGGCGCCGGTTATGCCAGCCTCGAAGCGGTCATGGAGCTGGCACCCAAGTTCATCAAGGTCGATATGTCTCTGGTCCGCTCGATCGACACCGATCCGACCCGCCAGGCGATGCTCAAAGCGCTGCATTCCGTGGCAGATCACCTCGGGGCGAGCGTGATTGGCGAGGGAGTCGAAACGGAAAGCGAGCTGCTCACGATCCAGCAGCTCGGCATCCCTTACGGGCAGGGCTACCTGTTTGGACGGCCCGGTCCGCTCGAATCCGGCTTCGAACAGGACACATCCCCCCTCCCGCCCCCGTCCTGACGACTTGCCACCCGAGACGAGCCGGCCACATGGGCCAGCGTGGCGGTCAAGATCAGCGCACCACCCGCCAGCGACCAGCCACCGGGCTGCTCATGATGCACGATCCAGCTCCAGAGCGGGTTGAGAACCGGCTCCAACAGCAGCAGAAGCGAAGCCTCGATCGCCGGCACGCGACCCAGCCCGCGGGTCAGCAAGACGTAAGCCAGCCCGATCTGCCCTACGCCGAGGTAGCCGATCAGTGCAGCGTCGAGGGGGCGTGTTGATACCACCGGCAGTGCCGCGCTCAGACAGATCAAACACGCGAGCAGGTTGCCGACGATCACCGCGCCGCCGCCATGAGCCTCACCGCCGGGCTGGCGACCCAGCCACCGCAAGCCGATGAGTGTCAGCGCCCATGTCAGACCGCTGGCCGCTCCAACCAGATTGCCGAGCCGAGGATCGGGGGCTGTCGCGAGCGGCGGCTCGACGCCGACGAAAAACGTCGCGAGGCCGATGGCGAGCAGCAACGACAGCAGCAGGTCGCGCCGCCGGATCGTCTCTCCAATCAACCAAGGCCCGATCAGCATCACGTAAAGCGGAGCCGTCGACTGAAGGAATATGGAGTTGGCCGCGGTGGTCAGCTTGTTGGCGACTACATAGAGCACCATCGTGGCCGCGTAGGCCAGACCGACCAGCCAGACGCGCCGCTCGCGCCATCCGGTCACGCCGCGCCAGGCAAGCACGAGGAACACAGCAGCGACTCCCGAGCGAAAAGACGCCACCTGCCAAGCGTTCAGCTGACAGGCTTTGATGGCGGCGCCACCGGTCGAGAACAGAGCGGCTGCGGCCAGGATCGTCAATCGAGCAGAGACACCGCTCGTGGCCTTCGTCAAGACAAAACCCGCCGCCGCTCCACTGCCACCGCACGTGACAGTACGCGGTCGTAGGCAGAGGCAGAGTGATCCCAAGAAAAGTCGACTCTCATTGCGCGCTGTCGGATTGGCTCGAGCCGGCCCCTGTCGTCTCGAAAGATTGTCAGAGCGCGCTCGCTCGCCCACCGAAGTCCAGCGGCGTCCGGCACGTCGAAGACCAGACCGTTACCTCGGTCGGGCGACTCGTCAACGTCGGTGACGGTATCAGCCAGCCCGCCCGTTCGATGAACGAGAGGGATCGTTCCGTAGCGCAGAGCGATCATCTGGCCCAGTCCGCACGGCTCGAACCGACTCGGCATTAAGAAGAAGTCTGATCCGGCGTAGATCCGGTGCGCGAGCTGATCGTCGACTCCTTCCGAGACGGCGACCGATTGACGCCAAGCTCGCGCCAGGGACTGCAGCGGCTCGAGCAGCGCCCGCTGGCCGCTTCCGAGCACGACCAGCTGAGCCCCCTGCTCGACGAGGAAAGGCGCCACGCCGCCGACCAGATCGATTCCCTTTTGATGATCGACTCGGCTGACGAGGCCGAAGAGAGGAAGGTCTGCCTGCTCGCGAAGGCCGAGCTCGCGCTGAAGAACCGCCTTGCACTCGCGCTTACCCGCGAGATCTTCCGCCGTGAAGCGGGTGGGTATCAGCGGATCTCGTGCGGGGTTCCACTTCTCGACATCCAGGCCGTTGAGGATTCCCGAGAGGTCCGCTCCGCGCGCGCGAAGCTGTTGATCGAGACCATGGCCCTGTTCGGGCCAAACGATCTGCCGGGCGTAGGTCGGAGAGACCGTC
>CP070706.1:2526584-2531148 GCA_020350085.1 Acidobacteriota bacterium | reverse complement strand
GAAGGTCGGCACCAAGCGCTCGACGTCGCGGCGGGTCCGATGACGCATCCGAGCCATGCATCAAGGAAAACCCGAAAGCCGTCCCCCCGCCGGGCCCGAGACAGCAGCGCCTCCCGCATCCGAGAATGCGGAGCAAAACGTCCCCGGCGACAACGCGTTGCGGCAAACACCGCACCGTTGGGGGCTCACCTCACATCGCTTGACGATCGGCTCGTACCTTTTACTCGACGACTGGGTCGGATCTAAACAGCCCGTTCGGCCCAGAAAACGAGATCAAAGCGGTCCGAGACCCGACCAGCCTATTCTGATTCTGACTCGCCCGAAGCGCGCCACTTTGGCGCATTCGGCGAGCGGCCTACCTGGTAGCGCGTTACCTCTCGCGCGGAGTATTGATAGTGAACTGATCTGTGAGGCACACGCTGCGAGTCGGGAGATAGCGATGCAGTCCGGCAAGCACTGGGACGGCCGTTACGAGAAAGCGCCACCCGACCAAGTGAGCTGGTATGCGCCACACCTCGACCGCTCGCTGGCGATGATCCGGGACGTAGCAGACCCGTCGGATTCGATCATCGACGTTGGTGCGGGAGCCTCGACGCTCGTCGACGATCTCGTCGCGCTCGGCTACTCGAAGATCTCCGTACTCGACTGTTCGAGCCGTGCACTCGAAATCTCAATGAAGCGGCTCGCAGGCCAGGCCGTGGGGATCACTTGGATGACCGCTGACGTCACGCAAGCCGTTCTGCCCGCTGACGAGTACGACGTGTGGCATGATCGCGCCGCGTTCCACTTCCTCACCGAGCCAGCGGATCGAGCGGCCTACGCACGTGTCGCGAGCAGATCTGTCAAGCAGGGCGGACACTTGATCGTCGCGGCGTTCTCTCGTGAAGGTCCGAGCCGCTGCGCCGGCCTCGATGTCGTTCGTTACGACGGCGATGCCCTCGGTCGTGAGCTCGGCCCCGGATGGCAACTGGAGCAGGAGCTGCAGGAGTCTCATATCACACCAGCGAGAATTGAGCAGAGTTGGGTGTACTGTCTGTTTCAGAAGGTCCCACACGTCGGTCACCCATAAGATGGAGTGATCGGATAACCGACAGAGAGAACGCCAGTGAAGACACGGACGCTGGTCTACGAAGAAGTCTTTTCCACGACTCCAGAGCAGCTGTTTGCGCTATTGCACACACCGAGCGCGATTCGCTGCTGGTGGGGGGCGGCTCGAGCGATCGTGGCGCCGGAGCCGGATGGCATCTGGGCTGCCGTCTGGGGTGAAATCGAGGACGATCCCGATTACATCACCGCGGCGACGATTCGGGAGTTTGATCCTCCTCGACGGCTGATCCTGAGCGACTACCGCTACAGAGCCAAGAGCGGCCCACTCCCGTTCGACGCGGATTTCGTCACCGAGTTCACCATATCGGCTCACGCGCAGGGCACGGTTCTCCGAGTTTCTCAGCAGGGTTTTCCAGCAGGACAGGAAGCGGACGCGTTTTACGCCGGATGCGAGAAGGGCTGGCGCGACACGTTTGCTGGCATCCGTGAGTATCTCGCAGGCAGCACCCACCGCGCCTGACGATTTCACTTCGAGGATCTTCACAAAACTTCAGCGAGTGGACGGCGGGCGCCACGGATCGCGTTCGCTCGCCAGCGGTGCCGGAGGTCCATCGACGGCGATTCTCAGGACGATCTGCCTACCTCCGGCAAGCGAGATGTCGTCTACGCCTGCCTTTCTCGCCATCTCGGTATCGTACAGATCTTCCAGCTCGCACGCATATCGACACCAGATCAACTTCTCGGCCGCCTTACGAGCGGCGACGCCGACACTGGTCTCGATCATGGAAGCGACGGCTTCGTTGTCGAGGGACGCCCATCCAGCGCCGCGCACGAGACGTCCCACGGCGGCACTGGTGATCCCCTCGACCGTGCCAGCCCACTCCTCCACCTTTCGGAACTCCTCCTCGTCGACGTGCGTTTCCTGCCCCACATTGACACGAAGCCGATATGATTCGGGAAGACCGACGCCGATCGCGGTGCTCACGGCCGGTATACCGTCGCTGGCGTCGAAGATCGCGTGAAGAACTTCCCGGATCAGGTCGGAACCGACAGCCACATAGTCGAGCTTGGACACCGTGACGGGTCGATCGGCGATCGGATCGATCGTCGCCTCCACGACTGGGCCTCGAAAGTCCTTGCCACCCCTGGTGACGAAGCCGGTCGTTCCGATCTTGCCGAAGATCGGCTGGTCGTCCGACTCGTCGAAGTTGAACTGGGAGAAGATCTCGCTGACCAGCTTGTCGTAATCGACACTACCGTCCGGCACGGAAAGCTGCTGTTTGAGCTTTTCGATGAGATTGTTCTTGAGCGATGTCATGTCGAGCGTCGCCACATAGAACTTTCCATCCCGGAAGTAAGCACGAAGATATCTCGTGATGAAAACACACTGTCGGTGCTTTTCATCAGAGAGATCGACAATGTCTTCTTTGGCCATCGTAGCGCGGGCAGCCCAGCCATCGGCCAGCGTGGCGGCCTCGACCGTTTCTGAGTAATCCTCGAACTCCCCGAGACCGAAACGACTCTCCGAGTCACCGCGCTTTACTGAAAACCTGTCGAGGGAATTCGGATCACTACCCTGCAGTAAGCTGTAGAGCCGAACGAACTTCTACTGGACGTCGTGATTGAGAGCGACGGCTGCCTGCCGGGCAGAAACGGCCACCTCGGCGCGAGATCGTTTGAAGGTATCAGCGAGGGTCACTCTCGTATCGAGAGCTGGAACGGAAGTCGCCGTCGATTTGTCTTCGCACTTCTTATCGGGGGTCTTCAGACAACCGAGGTAGCGTGGCTCGGTCCGGATCTGGAGAATCAACTGGCGGTCCAGCGCGGTGCGCGAGAGCTCCCTGGCGCCGTCGGGAAACGAGACACAGCCCGCGGCAACCAGACAGCTCAGCACCAATGCATCACCGTGTAGCGGGAGGATTGACGACTCGAGGGGTGAGCAAGATTTCAAGCAACACCTCCGCATCGAGCAGAACGGTCGAATCACGAGTGACCAGAGCGAGATGCGCACGCGTCGGTCGAGCATCACATCATGCTGCGCGCTACTCTCCTGGGGCAGCAGAAGCGCCTGACTCACTGCGGCCGAACGACTGCAGGGCAAGGTAGTCGCCACCGAAGCGCTTGATGTTGACGAGCTGCTTGTCGTACTGGTCGAAGTGCCGTTCCTCATCACCGACGAGTCTCTCGAAGATCTGCTTCGAGGCCGAATCGGCGTTGGCGCTGCAGGCGAGCGCAGACTCGTTGTAATCGGCGGCGCTTTGCTCCTCCATCTGAGCAGCTTTGATCAGCATCTTCTCCGGCTCGTTAATTTTGTCGACCGCGGCGCTCGGCACCATCTCGACGTCACCCTTGAGGAACAGAATCCTCTCCGCCAGCAGTTCGATGTGAACCATCTCTTCGATCGCCGTCTGTTTGAACAGTGTAGCGAGCGGGCCGAAGCCTAGATCGTCCAGATGAAAATGAAAGTACATGTACTGGTGCACCGCATGAAGCTCGTCGGCCACCGCCTTGTTGAGAAGCTCGATGCTCTTCTTGCGATCCATGGGCTGCTCCCTGCGCCAATTAAGCGCACTTGAGGTGAGCACGTTAGCGCAGCTAGCGATTTCTTCCAAGGACCGGGTTGAAGAGGCGGGGACTCGAGAGCTCAGCGACATCGCCCTGAGCGAGGCAAACTGACCAGATTCCCGTCGCGGGCCAGTTGGACGATGCGCTCGGTCAAGGCGTGTTGATCGCAGAACGCACTCGGCCTGTCTCCTACGAGCCGGCTGGCGTTCGAGCAGCCGCCCCAGCAATAGCCTATCACGGGGCATTCACGGCATGTCGGATCGCGAAGCGCCGGCATGCGCTCGACGAGCTGATCGAAGCGTTGTTGCAGGGCCTCGACCTCGTCGGTAAGCCGTCCGAGCTCATCCCAGTCGTAGAAATCGGAGAACAGCGCCCCGTTGGGACCGATGACGAGATGATGCCCACCACGGTACTTGCAGCACACTTGCTCGCGAAGTCTCGGAGCACGCAGGCAAGCAAGGTAGCTCTGCTGCGGAGTCGGCTGGTGTTCGCTCGGATGAATCGTCTCGAACGCGATCCTGTCGTAGCGCACACCGATCCGCATCAGCTCACGCTGAAAGTCTTGAAAGTGCTCGATCTGCGCGTATTCGTCACGGATCGCACCTTGGACGTACAGCTTGTCCGAAAAGCCTGCGTCGACGAGAGCGGAGACATTCGTCAACGTGCGAACGAACGGGTTGAACGAATCTCGATAAGCTCGTCGCTGCGCGTTGTGAAGAGGTTCGAGACCGTCGAGGCTAACGACGAGCTCGTCCAGCTCGGAGACGAGAGCCAGGTGCTCGCGATCGAGCGTCACCGCGAGATTCGTCGTCGCATCCACCCGGAGCTGGGGCGTGGTCTGCCTCACGCTCGCGATGATCTCGCGGCAGCGTCGAGGGTGTAAGAGCGGTTCTCCTCCGATCAGCGTCAGCTTCACACCATCGATGTGTGGCCGACTTCGCTTAAATCGGCG
>CP070706.1:2523890-2526484 GCA_020350085.1 Acidobacteriota bacterium | reverse complement strand
TGTGAGCGGCGTGCTAGAATCCGGCCCACTGCGCGGGAAAGACGGGTCACCCGGGGGGCCTTCCGACGGGCTGTCGAGGTTTCCCGCCGGCGGCGCATTCGCCGGGAACTGCTCGCGATCCGTCGTCGATGGCTAACCGGCATGCTCGTGGGAGGGCAGGATGGCCGCTGGGCTGGACGTCGAGAGCCTGCAGCTGTTTCTCGAGTCGATCCGGGAGTATGCCGGCAGCAAGCTGACCGATGAGAAGCTGCTCGAGCTCGACGCCCGTGACGAGTTTCCCGTCGAGATCGTCAAAGAGATGTGTGGTGAGGGGTTGGGGATCTCGCTGCTCGGCGTCGAGGAGCAACACGGAGGCGTCGGTGGCGGCGCGATGGACATCTACCGCGTCTGCGAGCTGCTCGCCCGTGTAGACCTCGGTATCGCGACGGGTGTTTTGGCGACGTTTCTCGGCGCGGACCCGGTCGCGGATGGAGGAACGCCCGGGCCGAAACAGCGCTGGATGTCGCGCATCGCCACCGAAGGATTGCTCATGGCCTACGGAGCGACCGAGCCGGAGGCAGGCAGTGACCTCGGCGCCTTGCGCACGCAGGCCGAGCGCATCGAGCAGGACGGCACCGTCGTCGGCTACAAGATCAGCGGATCGAAGCAATGGATCAGCAACGGCGGCTATGCCGATGTGTACACCATCCTGGCCATGACCCCGAATGGGCCGAGCTGGTTCATCGTCGAGAGAGGAGTGGATGGCTTCAGCCACGGTAAGCCCGAGGACAAGCATGGTATTCGGGCGAGCAACACTGCAGCGCTGTCGCTGCAGAACGTCCACGTCGAAGCGGATCGACTCGTCGGTGGCCAAGAAGGTCAAGGCCTCGTCCAGGCTCAGGCGGTGTTCGGCTATACGCGGCTGATGGTGGCCGCGTTCGGCCTCGGGGCTGGCTGGGAGGCGCTCGAGCGGGCGATCGCGTACTCGAAGGAACGCATCCAAGGTGGCGCCCCGCTGTCCGAAAAGCAGGGCTTCACCCACAAGCTGATCGTGCCGCACGCCGTGCGCCTCGAAGCCAGCCGCGCGCTGATCGAAGAGACGGCCCGCCGACTCGACGAAGGTGAGAAGGAGCTCAACACCGACGGGGCGATCGCGAAGTACATGGCGACCGAGGCCGGCAACGATGCGGCGGAAGCGGCGATCCAGGCGTTCGGTGGATACGGCTACACGCGTGAGTACATGGTGGAAAAGATCAAGCGCGACGTTCGCATCACCACGATTTACGAGGGCACGTCCGAGATCATGGAAATGACCATCGGTCGCGACCGCTGGCAGAACCATCTCAAAACGCGCGGCCGCTACTACCACGAGCTGGCGGAGGCCGTGCACGCTCAGCACACGGAGCACCCCGAAACCGGCGCGAACGGAGCCGCGCTGGCGTTGCAGGCGCTGGCGTGCGTGATGGAGACGGCGCGCGTCAATCGACTCACGCGCAACCAGCACGTCCTGTTCCGACTCGGCCGGCTGATCGCCTTCGCCGAGGGTGCGGCGAGCCTCGCGCGGCGCGCGCTCGCCGCCAAGAGCGCTCGGCTCGATCCCAAGGCCGATCGCCGTTTCTCGGCCAGCGCGCTCGCCGCGATGAGTCGCGTGTTCGCGCGTGGGGCCGCACTCGAGATCGCCCAGCAAGGCCTCGCGCTCGGCGCCGGCTCGGGCGAGTTCACCGACACCGAGATCACCGCTTTCGAACAGCAACTCGGCCTCGCAGCCATTCATCGTGCACACCGTGGACTGATCGACGACATGAACTCCGTTCGCGATGTCCTCTACGAATGACGTGGGGGCGGGGCTTGCCCCGCTCCGACGCTCGCCCCGCCCGCGGGCGCAACCCGGAGTTCCCATGGAGCAACCGTCATGCCAGAGACGGTGAAAAGACCGATCGCCGTTGTTGGTGTCGGCGCCGTGCTTCCCGACGCCCCGACAGCATCGGCGTTTTGGGACAACATCAAGAGCGGCCGCTACAGCATTTCGGACGTACCGCCGGATCGCTGGGATCCCGAGCTGTACTACGACCCCGATCCGAAGGCGCCCGACAAGACCTACTCGAGAATCGGTGGCTGGGTGCGCGAGTGGGCCTGGGAACCTCTGCAGTGGCGCATGCCGATCCCGCCGCGCGTCAGCGACGCGATGGATCGCGCGCAAAAGTGGGCCGTGATCAGCGCGCGCGAGGCACTGACCGATTTCGGCTATCCCGACCGGCCGCTCGATCCGGAGCGCACAGCGGTCATCCTCGGCAACGCGATGGCGGGCGATCAGCACTACATGACGGCGCTGAGGGTTTACTTCCCCGAGTACGCGTCGGAGCTGGAGCGCGTGCCGTCGTTCTCCGCGCTTCCCCCGGAGGCTCGCGCCGCCATCAGTCGGGAGCTGCACGCTCGCATCGTTGAGAAGTTTCCCGAAATCACCGAAGACTCGATGCCGGGCGAGCTGGCAAACATCATCGCCGGCCGCGTCGCAGCCGTCTTCGACTTCCACGGCCCCAACTACATCGTGGATGCCGCTTGCGCGTCGGCGATGGCGGGGATGAACGCGGCCATCGAGGGCCTCGCCGAGGGCG
>CP070706.1:2518396-2523790 GCA_020350085.1 Acidobacteriota bacterium | reverse complement strand
TCATGGGCCCGAACGGCTCGGGCAAGAGCACGCTGGCTCAGGTCATCGCGGGTCGCGACGCTTTCGAGGTCACGCGCGGCGAGATCGTCTACAACGGGAGGAACCTGCTGGAGCTGGAGCCGGAAGAGCGAGCCCGCGAGGGGATCTTCATGGCGTTCCAGTACCCGGTGGAAGTTCCCGGGGTGGGTAATCTGTACTTTCTCAAGGCAGCGCTCAATGCCGTCCGCAAGCATCGCGGCGAGTCGGAGCTCGACGCGATGGAGTTCCTCAAGCTCGTGCGCGAGAAGCTGAAGATTCTGCACCTCGATGAGAGCCTGCTGCAGCGGCCGGTCAACGCCGGGTTTTCGGGCGGTGAAAAGAAGCGCAACGAGATCTTTCAAATGGCCGTTCTGGAGCCTTCGCTGTGCGTGCTCGACGAGACCGACTCCGGATTGGACATCGACGCACTGCAGATGGTCGCCGAAGGCGTCAACGCGATGCGCAGCCCCGAGCGGGCCATCGTCATCGTGACGCACTACCAGCGGCTGCTCAATCACATCGTGCCCGATGTCGTTCACGTGCTCGCCGGCGGGAAAATCATCCGCTCCGGTGACAGGCAGCTCGCCGTCGAGCTCGAGAAGAAGGGCTATCGCTGGATCGAGGAGCACGCCGCGGACGCTGCACGAGACGCTGCAGCAGACACCTCGCCGGCCAGCGCGTGAGAGCCGGCCAGCGCGAAAGAGATGGTGTGATGAGCACGACGAGCCCCGCCGCTGCCGCCCGGGACGGCTTTTTGCAGAGCTACCGCCAGCTCGCCGGCGAGCTGGATCGCTCGGCGCCGCTGTGGCTGCGTCGCATGCGCCAGCAGGCGATCGAGAGCTTCGAAGAGACGGGCTTCCCCTCGCCGCGCGACGAGCAGTGGCGTCAGACCAACGTCGAGCCGATCACGACGACGCGGTTCGAGCCGGCCGGCGACGGTCCGAGCGAGGTCGGCGCCGCGACGATCGGGAGCGTGCCGTTCGTGAATCTCGCCGCCCCCGACGGCCCACGGCTGGTTTTCGTCGAAGGAAGGCTCGTGCGCGAGCTCTCCGAGCTCGACGGGCTTCCCCCCGAGGTCGTCCTGGGCTCGCTGGCGCAGATTCTCCGCGACCATCCCGAGACGATCGAGCCGCATCTGACCCGTCAGGCGGGCCGCAGCGAGCACGGCTTCGCGGCGCTGAACACCGCGTTTCTCGCCGACGGCGCGGTCATTCTCGTTCCCGAAGCGGTCAAGCTCGAGCGACCGATCGAGATCGTCCACCTTGCCTCCGGAGCCGATCAGCCGCGCGCCGTGCACCCGCGCACGCTCGTCGTGGCGGGTGCCGAGAGCGAGCTGACGCTGATCGAGATCCACGCCGGTGCAGCCGATAAGACTTACCTCTCGAACGGCGTGACGGAGCTCGTCGCCGGCCCGGCCGCGAGAATCGATCACGTCCGCATCCAGTCCGACTCGCACCGCGCTTACCACATCGGCGTCGTCCGCGCCCATCAGCAACGCGACAGCACGATTCGGAGCTTCAGTTTCAACTTCGGGGCCGCTCTAGCGCGCCACGACGTGAGCGCCGAGCTCGCGGGTGAGGGCGCGCACGCGGCTTTGTTCGGTCTGTACGTCATCGGCGAACGGCAGCACGTCGACAGCCACACGGTTCTCGATCACGCGGCGGCGCATTGCACCAGCCACGAGCTGTACCGAGGCGTTCTCGCCGACCGCGCCCGCTCGGTGTTCAACGGCCGCATCGTGGTGCGCGAGGGGGCGCAGAAGACCGACGCCGTGCAGTCCAATGCCAATCTGCTGCTCTCGGATCGGGCTTTGGCTCACTCGCGCCCGCAGCTCGAGATCTACGCCGACGACGTGCGCTGCACGCACGGGGCGACGATCGGCCAGCTCGACGCGGACGCGATGTTCTACCTGCGCGCGCGCGGCATCGGCACGCGGCAGGCGCGCGAGATGCTGATCCACGCCTTCGTCGCGGCAGTGCTCGACGAGCTCGGCTGCGAGCCGCTGCGCGAGGGCATCGAAGCGGCTTTCTCCGGCCGACTGGCTGACGAGGACCGCACGGCAGACGAATGAGTACCAGCGACAGAGCCGCCGGCCTTCCCGCCCACGACATCGATCGAGTTCCCTACGATGTCGAGCGCGTGCGGGCTGATTTTCCGATTCTCTCTCGCCTGGTGCACGACAAGCGGCTCGTCTATCTCGACAATGCCGCCAGCACACAAAAACCGCGCCAGGTGATCGAGCGCATCAAGCGCTTTTACGAAACCGAGTACTCCAACGTGCACCGCGGCGTGCATCACCTCAGCCAGCTCGCGACGTCGGCCTATGAAGACGCTCGCGAGCGGCTACGCGCTTTCGTCGACGCCGAAAACGCGCGGGAGATCGTCTTCGTTCGCGGCGCCACCGAGGCGATCAATCTCGTCGCGCAGTCTTTTGCGCGCCCCCGCCTGTCGTCCGGCGAGGAGATCCTGATCAGCGGGATGGAGCACCACGCGAACATCGTGCCGTGGCAGATCCTCCGCGAGCAGACCGGGGCGCAGCTGCGCGTGGTACCGGTCACGGACGACGGGGAGCTCGATCTCGAAGCATTCGAGAGGCGGCTCGGCCCGCGCACGGCTTTGGTGGCGTTGATCCACACGTCGAACGCGCTCGGCACGATCAACCCGGTGCGGGACCTCGTCCGGCTGGCGCACGCGCAAGGTGTTCCCGTTCTCGTCGACGGCGCCCAGGCCGTCGCACACCAGCGCGTCAGCGTGCGCGAGCTGGGGTGCGACTTTTTCGCCTTTTCGGCGCACAAGATGTACGGACCGAGCGGCATCGGGGCCCTCTACGCCAGGGGCGAGCTGCTCGAGGCGATGCCACCCTACCAGGCCGGCGGTGAAATGATCCGTTCGGTGACGTTCGAGCGGACGATCTACAACGACATACCGCACCGCTTCGAGGCCGGCACACCGAACATCGCCGGCGCCGTTGGCTTCGCGGCGGCGATCGATTACCTCGAGCAGCTCGGACTCGAGCGGGTGGCGGCGTGGGAATCGGCGCTGCTCGCGCAGGCGACGGAGGCTTTGTCCGGCGTTTCCGGGCTGCGCATCGTCGGCACCGCCCGCGCCAAGGCCCCGGTGATCTCGATGACTATCGACGGCGTTCATCCGCACGACGTAGCCACGGTGCTCGACAGCGAGGGGATCGCCGTTCGCGCGGGACACCACTGCGCTCAGCCGCTGATGGATCGTTTCGGGGTGCCGGCGACCACGCGCGCCTCGTTCGCGCTCTACAACACGCGCGAGGAGATCGACATGTTGGTGGCCGGCCTGCAGCGGGTGCGGGAGGTGTTCGGCTGATGAGCGACTTGAGAGAGCTCTACCAAGAGGTCATTCTCGATCACAGCAAGCGGCCGCGGAACCTGTGCCACCCCGATCGCGCTAACCGCAGCGCGGACGGTCACAATCCGCTGTGCGGCGATCGCATTACGGTCTATCTCGTCATCGAAGACGATCTCGTGCGCGATGTCGGATTCGAAGGCTCGGGTTGCGCCATCTCGACCGCCTCGGCATCGATGATGACGGAAGCGATCAAGGGCCGCTCCGTCGCCGAGGTCGATCGACTGTTCCACTTGTTTCACGACATGCTGACCAGTCGGGACGCTCCGGTTCTGCCCCCCGCCGAGCTGGACAAGCTCGCGGTGTTCTCCGGCGTGCGGGAGTTTCCGGTGCGCGTCAAGTGCGCCACGCTCGCCTGGCATACGCTCCGGGCAGCGCTCGAGGACGTGGCCAAGACCGTTTCGACAGAGTGAGAGAGGATGCCGAAGCGATGAGCGAGCAGACCCAGCCGCGCGAGACAAATCTCGAGGACGCCTCGCCCGATCTGCGCCAGCAGATCGTCGACGCCCTGTGCTCGGTCTACGATCCGGAAATCCCGGTCAACATCTACTCGCTGGGGCTGATCTACGACATCGACATCAACGACGCGCATCAGGTCATGATTCGCATGACGCTGACGTCGCCGGCCTGTCCCGTGGCCGGATCGCTGCCAGGAGAAGTCGAGCGCAAGGTCGCCGGCGTTCCGGGCGTCGCGAGCGCTCACGTCGAGCTGGTGTGGGATCCGCCCTGGAACCCGTCACTGATGTCCGAAGAGGCCAAGCTGGAGCTCGGCTTTTTCTGACGAGCCCGTCCTCGGCAGAGGGGTTCATGAATAATCCGGGTTAAGATCCCCCCGCGGGTGAGCTTCCCCGCGGATGGACGCATGGTCTTCCCTTCGGCTCGCCATCTCCACGTGGACCCGTTCGCCGGTATCAGCGGCGACATGTGGCTCGCTTTGCTCATCGACCTGGGCCTCGCGCCAGCGGTACTCGAACGCCTTCCCGAGCGGCTGGGCTTGTCCGGGGTGACGGTGCGCGTCGCGCGCACGACGCACGGGGCGATCGACGCGGCGCGCGTCGCGGTCGACGTCGATCGCTCGGGCCACTCGAGGACGCTCGAACAGATGCTCGAGGTCGTGGCTCGCGGCGACCTCCCGCCACGCGCGGCGGGGCGCAGCCGCGACGCCATCGAGCGGTTGTTCGCCGCCGAGGCCAAGGTCCACGGCCGGCCGGTCGAGAGCGTGCACCTGCACGAAGCCGGGGGCGACGACGCGCTGATCGACATCGCGGGGGCCTGCCTCGGGCTCGACGAGTTCGGCGTGGAGACGGTCAGCTGCGCCGTGCCGATTCCGCTTGGCGGCGGAACGGTCACGAGCGCGCACGGCCGGCTGCCGGTGCCCGCGCCGGCCACCGCGGAGCTGCTCATCGGTGTACCGATCGTCGGCGGGCCGGTCGCTCGCGAGCTGGTCACCCCGACGGGAGCCGCCATCCTGCGCGCGGTGTCACGACGTTCTCGACGCCTCCCGCGATGATCACCGAACGCACGGGCTTCGGCGCCGGATCCTACGAGGACGCGCGAACGGCGAACGTCGTACGAGGCCTGCTCGGCACGCTCGAGGCGGGCGCGCTCTCGCGAGTGCTGTCCGTTTTGCAGTGCGCGATCGACGACATGCTGCCGCAGGACGTTCCGGTGCTGCTCGAGCGGATGATCGAAGCCGGCGCTCGTGATGCGTTCGTGCAGAGCGTGCTGATGAAGAAGGGCCGCCCCGGCTTCCTGCTGACCGTGCTGACCGATCCGGAGCACGAGGACTCGCTCAGCCGCGATCTGCTCGAGCACAGCTCGACGCTCGGCGTGCGGATGCACCGGCAGGCGCGGGCCGAGTGGGATCGCGACGTTGTCTCGGTGGACACGCCGTGGGGCGCGGTGCGCGTCAAGCGCGCTCTCGATCGGCGGGGGCGGCCCGTTCGCCGACAGCCCGAGTTCGAGGACTGTCGTCACGCCGCCGCTCGCGGCGGCGTG
>CP070706.1:2510596-2518296 GCA_020350085.1 Acidobacteriota bacterium | reverse complement strand
GTTCGTTGCCCGCCGAGAACCCGGAACCCACGTTGCCCTCGTGACCCGAGGCTGCTTGGAAGGGTGGGCTGTCTTCGGACGAGAGCAGCTCGATCCGAAAGCATCCGCTTCGCGAGCGTGATCGGTGACGGGAACCGACGAGCGCGGCGCGACACCGCGTGGGTTGCTGCGCATCCGAACTCGCACTGCCTCTCCCACCCGGACGGCAGGGACGGCGAGGCCATCTGGCAGGAGGCTGCATGACTCGACAGCTGCGTCGCATCTTCCGGCATCGGTTTCTCGGTGGACGCATCGTCTGGCGTTCGGTGGTGTTGCTCGCCCTTCTGGCCGCAACGCTCGGTGACGGGCGCGCGGAAGGCTCGTTCCAGGTCGGCCTGAAGCAGCCTCTTTACGAGGAGGGCTTCACCAGCAGCCTGATCGACAACGGCGATCGTCCACTCTACGTCGACATCCTCGCCGCCAACGAGGTGATCAACGTCGCGGTTTGCGGGCAAATCGATGGCGATAACGTGAGCGTCGAGATCTACGACACCCTCGGTGTTCTGGCACAGACCTTCACGCTCGGAAACGGCAACGTCGCCTGCAAAGATCCCTTCGATGTTCCGCTGATCATCGCGCTGCCGTCGAGACCTTGACCGTCGACTGAGGTGGCTCCGTGGGACCGATCACAGTCGACGCGCGTCACATGCGAGACGTAGCGGCGTAGCTCCGCCGCCTTCTCGCAAGCAGCGGGGCGGTCAGCACACGCACGTTTCGGCAGTAAGAGGTAATCGGCTGCGCGCCCGATCTCGACCCGTCGGACTGATCAGACGCGGGCGCTGCTTCGTCGTCGCTGCGAGAAGCGTTCCTCAGCCCGCGGCACCCCCACACCGGGTCGCGACTTGCTGGAGGCGCCCCCGCGAGCGTGACGCGCGGAGGGCACCCCAGATCGCACCGTGGGCGGCGCTACGTCAGGATCGTCAGCGTCGAGACTGGGGCGTCGGCGCGGACGTCCGGATCGTAGTACTGGTAGGCGCTTGCCAGCGGTGTCTTCGCCTCGACGGGAAAGCGTGCCAGCAGGTCGTAATCGATGGCGATCGTCTGCTGCGCCGACAACTCGTCGATGTAGACGATGATCTGCCGGCCCGTCAGCGTGAACTTCTCGATCACGTCATCGACGACGAGCTGCTCGAGCCGGTCGGCCAGCACCGTAAAGCCGGGCGGCACCCCGATATCGACGAGTACCATCTTCATGCCGGCAGGCGTCTCGTTGCTCACGCGGACCGTCGCGTGCAGGGTGTCGTTCGCCGCCAGCTCCTTGCGATCGTAATCGACGGCGATCTTGAGCGGCTCGTCGCGATGCCGGATCTGATCCGGCCTCGGCGTCCAGTAGCTCGCGGAGATCTGATAGAACAGACCTCCCTCGCCCTGGACATCGAGTCGGCAGACGTTGAAGGCGTCCTGCAGATACGGCGTGAGGTCCACCTGCTGTAAGACGTCGCTGTTTTGCGGGGTCACGCTCACTCTGGCAGCTTGCTTTCCGTTGACGTTCACGACGATGGTCGCCTCGACCGGCTGAGAGCCTTGCTTTTCGGCCATCAGCATCGCCTTGAGCGCGACGATCGTCGCCTGCGTGGACTGCCAGGTGCCAAAGGCATCCTTCTGACCGACGAGATAGCTGATCGCGCGGCTGACGATGGCGGGCGATTGCTGTGCCCGAACGAGCGCCATCACGGCCCATCCGGTGACCTCGATGTCCGCCACGTTGCCGCGGCCGTGAGTCGGCGTCTCGGAATCAGCCTTCCAGTAAACGATATCGTCCTGTTCGATTCGGCGCGCGAGCAGCTTTTCGATCAGCCTCCCGAGAGCGGGCCGATCTCCCCCGAGTGCCGCGAACGTGTTCGCGGCCAGCGCGAGAGTGTAGGTGTCCTCGATCTCGTCGAGATGCTCGACGAGATACGCCTCGGCCTTGGCCAACGCCTCGCCCTGATACCCGCTCGTCACCAACGCCAGCGTGATATACGCCGTATTGCGCAGCAGATCATCGGTGAAGCGGTCGATCGCTCCTTCGCGAATCCCGCCAGCGCTCGGTCGCCAGGAGCCGTCCTTCTCTTGCTGACCGACGAGCCAGCCCTGCGTGCGCGAGATCACCGCCGGATCGACGGTGAACACCTGGCTCATGTCATGGAATTCCATCAACCCGTAAGCCGTCAGGATCTTGTGCGCGGGCGCGTTGCCGAACCACTCGAATCCACCGCCGTCCACCTCGAACGACAGCAGCCGCTGGTAGCCGACGTTGATGAACCCCTCGGCTTTCATCTGCAGCTCGGGCGAGACGCCGCCCGTCGTTTTCACGTAATCGAGAACGAGTATATTGGGGTAGGTCGCAGAGCTGGTCTGCTCGAAGCAGCCGAACGGCATGCGCAGGATCTCGTCCAGGCCTTCGGAGATCTGGCTCAGCACACCAGGATAGACCTTGAGGTACGCGCGCGAAGCTCCGGCGATCGCGCCGGCTGGGATCTCGAAACGCGCTTCCTGAGTGCCCTCGAGCCGGCCGTTGACGGCAACGAGGTGCTTCTCGCCGTCCGGCAGCACTTCGACGCTACGCTCGACGGCATCCGACATGGCGCCGCCATACGCCTTGACGGTGAAGCGATGATGGCCGATCCGCCTCACACGAATCGGAAACTTGAAGCCGCGCACCTCGTCGGCGGCGATCGTCAGCGACGCTTCCGCCGGTCCGTCCAACTCGAACCACGCGCCCGGCTCGACGACGAGCCGCACGGTCTGGGGCTGTTGGAGGTAGTTGTAGATGGCGACGGGGACCCAGACGCGATCGTTCTGCGTGAGCGCCAGCGGAAAGTCGATGTCGACGAAAAAGTCTTGGAACACGCGCAACGGACCGGTCGCCGAGCCGAGCAGCCCTTCACGCGAGTTGGCCAGCGCGGTCATGCGCCAGGTGGTGATCGAGTCGGCGAGCGGGACGCTCAGGCGCGCGCGGCCGTCTGCGTCCGTGATCAGCGCCGGCTGCCAGAAGAGCGTCTCGGGGAAGTAGCGCCGCACTCGAGGTTTGGCTGCGCCGGTCTCGGCCGGCGCAGCATTGGCTTCGTCGAGAATCGCTCCGGGCGCCATCGCCATCGCGCGCTCGAGCACCGCTCCTTCCGCGGCCACCATCACCCCCCTATCGCGCAAGCGACGCCCCTTATTGTCGACATCGCCGCCGTAGCGGACATCGTCGGCGGTGCCGGCGACGCGATCCGGTCCGTTGCTCTCCAGCACGAACCAGTGGTAGTTGCGGCACGATGAGCACCACTGGCCGTCTGTCATGCTGAGAGCTCCGCCCCACGGATCGCGAAGCTCCTCGCGAGCCAGCAGGCCGGTGGCGACGAGCTCGTCGAGCGTGTAGCCGCTCTCAAGTTGTCTCGACTGCTTGGCGAGCTTCTCGGCGTAGCGCCTCATCGCTTCGGCGATCGCCCGATAGTTGTCGGCAAGCGCCTTGCCAGCGATGCGTTGATACTCGCCCGCCTTGTCGTCACGGACGAACGTATTGACGGCGATCCCGACCGTTCGGTCCGCTCCCTCGGCACTGGCGAGCAGAACGCGGGCCGCCTTATCACGATGGTCGGGGCCGGCTTCGGGCTCGCCACCGGGTCGGACAATCTCCCCCAGCTCCCAACCGTGGATCTCATAGCGCGGCTTGGCCAGCTCGCGCTCGAGGTAGAAGAAGATCTTCTCCAGGCCTGGCTGCATCTCTTGGAGTGCATACACCGCTTCGTCGACGATCGAGAGAACCAGTGCCGCCGCCACTGCGCGCCCGCGATCATCGGTCGTTTCGATCTCGATCGACGCCTCGTGTCCGGGGCGGTAGCTCGCCCGTGCCGGCCGCAGACGCACCGACAGCTCGTTCGCCGGCTCGACGACGAGAAGCCGCTGATCGCGGACGATCTCGCCGTCACGGCCGATCAAGTAAGCGCTCAGCATCAGCGTCCCAGCCGAAGCCGCATCGGCGGCAAACTCGAAGCGTGCTTCGCCAAACGCGAGCTCTTCGGCGGACGTCCGGTAGACCTGGCCATTCTTGATCAGATCGAAGTAGACCGTGCCGCCCGGGCGCGTGGTCCGCGCGCGGGCTCGGATCACATC
Source organism: Acidobacteriota bacterium (assembly GCA_020350085.1). Taxonomy (GTDB): domain Bacteria; phylum Acidobacteriota; class Polarisedimenticolia; order J045; family J045. Next base: position 2,514,177 of record CP070706.1, on the reverse strand, counting down.
ACCGACGCTGTAGAGCGCCTGGTCGAGCTGCAGCAGCACGCGGTCTTCGCCGGTGACAGCGTCGCTCTCCAACGAGATCGTTCGCTCGGCGCTGTGCCCGCGCGCGTCGGCGACGCGCAGCGCCAGATCGGGCGGCGTCGATTGCGAGGCATCGACCGTCAGCTCCGCGAAGCCCGCTGCGTCGCTGTCCGTTCGCGACCATTCGCCAGCTTTACCGAAGCGCCATTCGATCGTCGTCGCGGCAGGCGTTCCGTCGGCGTAGGTCGTCACGACATAGACGCGGTTTCTCAAGCCCGGCACGAGCCGGCCGCTCTCCGGAACGGCCGCCACGAGCAGGGGGCTCGACGTCACCGTCACGTTGCGGGCGATTTCCTCTTTATGGTCCGCCGCGTCGGTCACGCGGACGTCGAACTTCGCGAACGCCTTGCCGTCGAGAAGCGGCTGGCCGACGAAGTGCTGGGGAAGCGTCAGCGACCACGAGAAGTGACCGCGTTCGTCCGTCTGGCCTTGGATTCTCTGAAACGATTCGAAGGCGACATCGAATTTCGATGCATCGATCTCTACCCCGGCGCCGGCGACCGGCTTGCCGAAGAAGTAGTCCACCTGCAGCTCGCCGCGGACCTGCTCACCGGGCTGATAGAAAGGCCGCTCGGTCGAAAAGTCGATGCGAAACTTCGGCAGCACGTAGCGCTCGACGGTGACGGTCTTCTCGCGCCGCTCTCCGGCGACGATGGCGCGCACCGTGTAGGCGCCCTCGTTCAGCTCGTCGGCGAGCACGAAGTCCGCGCTTGCCGTGCCGAAATCGTCCGTCGTGCGCGGCGACTTGAAGACTTTGTTCCCTTTGGCGTCTTCGACCTCGAACGTGATGGCGGTGCCGGTGGCGGGCCTTTTGAGCGGCTCGAGCAGCGTCAGCGCCCGCATGTGAATCGTCTGGCCCGGCTGGTAGAGCGGTTTGTCGGTCGTGAGCAGCGTCTTGGCCGCCGAGCGAACGCGAACGGGCTCATCGATCTCGTCGCGCTGGCCCCGGTACGCCACGCGAACGAGCAGTCGGTGATCACCGACAGCGGCACCGTCAAAGGCAAGCTCGATCACGGCGCCGCCCGTGCGGTCCGTACGGCCGGAAAAGACCTCGCGCTCGTCTTCCCCGGTGCGCAGCGCTGCGTGGATCACGGCGCCGGCGACGGGGGTCCCGGCGGCACGGTCTTTAACGACCACTCGCGCCACGGAGCTGGTCCCGGCGAGAAACTCGCGTGGGGCGACAACGATCGTCTCGAGCAGCGGGGCGAGAAAGTGCAGGCTGCGCCGCTGGGGCTTGGACCCGCCGTAACGCCACTCGACGACGTACAACGGCGTCTTCGCCTCGTCGATCGCGGCATCGAGCCGTACCGTGAACGTTCTGCCCCGATGCTGGCCGGCGTGCGTGGCCAGCTTCCCGCCCGGTCCGTAAAGCGCGAAATGGAATGGTCCGGGCTTATCCGACGGCGGCTCGGCCTCGAGAACGACGCCGAGGGAGGTCACGTTCGTGAGCTCGAGCCCGGTGCTGGCTTAGCCTGATCCTCCCTGCCACCCCGGGAGCGACAACCCGGCGAGAAACAGGATCGGAAGGAGGGGAGAAAGGCCCGCCATGACGAGTGAGCTGCGGCTGGTCTTCATTGGTCTGATCTCCACGCGTTCAGGCTGTGATCAAGCTCTCAGAGGGCCCTCGGGGCCCTACAAGGATCTGACAGCCGCGGCGGCGAAAAGTTCCCGCTCAGCCCCACGGCCCCTGCCCCGCCCGGGCGCCTTACGATTTGGTCGCCGCCGCTGTGCGTTCTATTCTCCTCGTCTCGTGAGCCGAACGACACCAAACCGGCGAGATGTACTCGGTATGGGCCTTTCGGGCGGTGTCCTCGCGCTGCTGAGCGGGGCGGCGTCGCTATCTGCCGAGGACCGGACGCCTTACGTCCGCAGCGAGATCCACGCCGCGCACCCGCTGGAGTTCCGGCTCGACGGCGAGTACGTGCCCGATCTGTCCCCCCGTGCAGCCCAGCGGTTGCAGCGTGCAGTGCTCGAGTTTCTCTACCAGGAGCACACCCCGCGCAGGATGACGATGTCTTTCTGGGATCAGAATCCGCGCGACCTGCCGTTTCTAGACAAGCACCTCCGCTTCGTCATCGAGCACCTGTTCGCGGGGATCAAGCAGCAGCTCGGCATCCGTCCCGTCGATCCGATCTTGGTCCTATCGCTGCTCTACAACGAATCGCGCTTTCATCCCAAGGTAATCTCGCCCGCCGGCGCTGTCGGCATCGCCCAGTTCATGCCCGAGACGGCTCAGCTCTACGGCCTGTCTCCCGTGGCGCGGCTCGACCTGTGGAGCGAGTACCGCCGACTCGAGGAAGAGCACCGGCGTGAGCGTGCGGCGAAACGCGCCGAGTTCCGGCGAGTGAACAAGATTCCATCCCTGCGGGTCGAGAAGCTCATCGACGAAGCTCTGCGGCGGCAGGACCTCGCGCTGCTCGCCGCGTATAGGGCGCTTCCCGACAGTCCCGATGCTGCGCTCGCGGCGCGTTCGCTCTACGTCGAATCCCTTCGCGAGCAGTTCGACAGGCATCACTTCTTCTGGAGCGGACGCAAACCGCTCGGCCGGATCGACGGCCGCATCAGCTACGACGCCGTCAACAAGGCCGTCGAATACGTCGCCCGCAGTCTCGCTCGCCATCAAGGCATGGCCTCGACTGCCGCTGCGCCCTACAACGCAGGCCCCGGCGCCGTGAGCGAGGAGAACCCGCGCTCGATCTTGCGACGCTTCGGCATCGTCCCGAGCTACGATGAGACCGTGCGCTACGTCCAGCGATTCCTCGCCGTCTACTCCGCCATCAAGTACCGCCTGTATCGCCTGTCTGTTCCTCCCCCATAGCGACCACGCTCGCGTTGCCCGACCGTCCCGTAGCGACAACGCTGGCGTTGTCAGACCGGCGCGCAGCGCCGGACCCGACCATGTGCGACGGGCAAAGGGTGCTGTGGACACGCGACTGCAGGATCGGCCTCGCGCTGCGCGCGAGCCGGACAGGGCGCGCCCTGTCACTACGGCTTGGGACGTTGTCAGACCGCCGGCGCCGGCAACTCGCCGTCGACTTCGAACTCGGCGCGCTCGAAGCGATGCGGACGGCGGCGCACGAACTCCTTGACGGAGAACTCGACCGCCTCGCGCGTCGCCACGCAGAGCCAGCTCTGAAAGCCGCGCGGGCGCTTTTCGGCAAACGCACTCGCCGCGAACACGGCCACGTTGACGCCACCGCGCGCGTCACGGGCCGATGGATAACGAAACGCCTCGACGCCGTCGTCTCTCATCGCGTGGCCGAGCGCTTGCGTCTCGCTGTAATCGGTCTTCGAAGAGACCACCTCACGCCAAGCGTCGAACGGTGGCGCCGTCAGATCGATGCCGTGCTCGGTGCGGATCGAAACGCGAAACAGTGACAGCTCGACCATCAGCGGCGAGAGGTCAGCTTCGGTACCCTCGAGGAACACGAGCCGATAGTAGGCCACCTCTGCGAACACGCTGTGCGGCGTCTCGGAGCCGTACCAGATGCCGCGCTCTCGGC
>CP070706.1:2505127-2510496 GCA_020350085.1 Acidobacteriota bacterium | reverse complement strand
CCGACGAAATCGAGGTAGCTCCGTCCAGATTCGTCCTCGATCGTCGTCCCCCGCGCTTGGCGCACGAAGTACGGCGACCCGCCCACCGCGCGGAAGGCGCGCACCGGGGAGTTGACCCCGCCCGGGATCACGCGCTTCGCGCGTGCGAACAGCTCAGCTGCGGCTCGGTCGGACATCGTCACACCTCCAGATCGTCGTCCGGGTTCCAGGCGATTTGTCGGGCGTCGGCGTCCGGCGATGGCATCAGCTCGGAGGCATCCGCACCTTCGAGAAACAACCGCACCGCCTCGGCTCCAAGCTCCGAAGCGAGCGTTCGCAGACCCTTCGTCGGAATGTGAGCGAAACGGCGTGCGAGCACCTCGGCCCAACGACCGACCGCATCGCGTACCTGTGGGTCCATGTGGCGCAGGTCTTTGCTGAACAGTCGCTCAACGCCTTTTTCGGCCGTCTGCCGGTAGCGCTGATTGAGTCCGGCGATCACTGGCGCCATGAATCGCTCGGCCAGGGAGCGCCGAAAATCCTCGAGTCCACGATCGACGAGCATCCTTGCCGGCGCCAGCTCCATCAACAACAGCTTGCGGCTCGCCTCCGCCTCGTCCGCGATCCGTTTCATGTCCACCCGATCCACGTCGACGTGCCGCGCCGCATCCACATCGACGTTGGGCGGAATGCCCATGTCTATGATCAGGGGAGAATGCCCACTCGGCGCGCGCGCTGCCAGCCGCTCCAGCTCCGGCCGGCCGAGCACCGGCTCGGGGCTCGCGACCGCGAGCAGCACCGCTTCGACAGGTACGGGCCGCTCGCGGAACGCATCGAGTGCTGCGGCCTCGGCGCCGCAGTGGGCGAACTCAGCGGCCAGCTCGGCTGCCCGCGCCAGCGTGCGGTTGACGACCGTAAACGGCAGGTCCTCCTCCGCCAGCCGTCGCGCGGCGCGCCGCGTCATCGGGGAGACACCGATCAACGCCGCGCGACCCGGCGTTTCGCGCAGACGCTCGATCAGGTGATCGGCGGCGAGATCGCCTAGCGACGTGTGACGTCCATGCGACTGCATCCGCTCGTGAATTCGCGCGGCGACCTTCAGTGCGGAGTCGAAAACATGGTCGAGCAGCGGTCCACTCGTGCCGATGCCGCGAGCCAGCTTGAGCGCCTCGCGGATCTGCGAGCGGATTTCCCGCTCGCCGAGCTGAGACGAGTCGAGGCCGGCGGCGACGAGAAAGACGTGCTCCACGGCGCCTTCGCCGCCCCAGATACGCAGGCCGCGCTCGGCCTCGCCTGGGGTCGGATCCTCACCGCGCAGCGAGCGATAGACCAACGGGCGGAAGCTCGGCAAGGGTCGATCATCGCCGCTTCGGAAAGCCACTTCGACGCGATTGCAGGTGGCAACGTAGACTAGCTCCTCGACGCCCAACTCTTTCTTCATGTTGAGGATGCGGGTCTCGGCCTGCTCGCGGGGGAGCGTGAAGGCGGCCAGAGCGTCGGCGCCGTGGCGCCGGGCGGAAACTCCAATCAGTCCGAGAGTGCTCATGGTGTTACTGATTAGTAAGTCCATTCCGCCGCCGATGTGTCACACAAGTGTCAGCGCTCGGAAAAAAGCGATCACTTCTATGTAAACATCGATCTCCTGGCGAGCTGTCGGACATGGCATCGGCTCAAGAGCTCACGGCCCAGCCGCCGAGATGCTGCTCAAGCAGGCCGGCGAGCATGGCCGCGTGGTCCGGGCGGTCGTTGAGACAGGGTATGTAGCGAAAGCGCTCTCCGCCGGCCCTCGTGAACAGCTCTCGATTGAGCTGATCGATTTCCTCGAGCGTTTCGAGGCAGTCCGCGGCGAAGCCGGGGCAAAGGACATCAACGCGCCGGGTGCCTTCTCTCGCCAGCGAGACGAGCATCGCGTCGGTGGCGGGCTCGACCCATTTCTCGCGACCGAAGATCGACTGGAAGCTGACCCGGTAGCGCTCGCTCGCCAGCGCGAGTCGCTCGGCAACGAGCCGAGCCGTCTCTCGGCACTGGCAGGGATACGGATCGCCGGCCTCGAAATAGCGCAGCGGAATCCCGTGGAAAGAAAACAGCAGCTTGTCTGGCTCGCCCTCCCGATCCCAAAGCTCGCGAATCGACGCCGTCAACGCGTCGATGTAACCGGGCTCGTCGTGATACTGGCGGACAGTACGTAACTCCGGAATCGCACGCCAAGTGGACAGCTCGGCGAACAGAGCATCGAAAGTCGATGCGGTCGTCGTCGCCGAGTACTGCGGGTAAAGAGGAAGGCACAGCAATCGGCGGCATCCGGCACGGCGCAGTTCTGCCAGTGCGTGGGCGATCGAGGGCTGGCCATAGCGCATGCCGAGAGCCAGGCGCGTCGGAGCGTCGATCCTCTCCGAGAGACGCTTCGACACGGCATCGGCGAGCCGGTGGCTGAAGACGATCAGCGGCGAGCCGGCTTCGGTCCAGATCTTGCGGTACAGCGCGGCGGACTTGCGTGGGCGCGTGGTCAAGATGAACAGGTGGAGAATCAGCCACCACTTGATCCGCGGCTGTTCGACGACCCGCGGATCCCACAAGAACTGCTTGAGGTAGCGCCGGAGAGCGCCAGGAGTGGGGGCATCCGGGGTGCCCAAATTCGCCAGCAGCACGCCGACCGGAGTCGGCGCACCGTGATCGTCGAGGTCGAACCGCGGCTCGGGACTGAATAGGCTCAACTCGGGTGCTCTCCACGCATCTCGCGAATGATGGCGCCGTAGCCCTCGCGATACGTCGGAAACTGAAAGCGGAATCCGGTTGCGAGGACTTTGCGATTCGAGCAACGCTTGTTGCTGCGAAGGCCGCGCTCGCCGGCTGCGGCTTCATCGACGACCTGCGGGGGTACGACGCCGAGCTGCTTGGCCAGCCATCTCAACACGCGACACTGCTCGGCGGGTTCGTGGTCGACGCCGAGATAGACACCTCCAGACCCGGTCATGCCGAGCAGATGCACCGCGAGCCGGGCCGCGTCATCGAGATGGATCCGGTTCGTGTAAACGGGCGGGCGTTCGATGCAGCGGGCCTCACCGCTTTCGAGCTGTCGAATGAGCCGGGTTCGCGTCGGGCCATAGATGCCAGCGAGCCGCAGCACGATCGCACCGGCGAAGCGGCGCACCAGCAGATCTTCTGCCTCGAGCAGCCGCAGGCCGGCGAAATGAGTCGGAAGCGTCGGGGATTCCTCATTGACCCATACGCCATCGGACTGGGCGTAGACCGAGCTGCTCGATGTGAACAGCAGCTTCTCGGGGCGCTGCTGTTGTCGCTCGAGAGCATCGAGCAGGTGACGCATCCCGTCGACGTAAGCTCTGCGGTAGGCCGGGTCGTCGAACCTCTCGGCTGCAGCCGTGTAGACGACGAGATCGAAACGAGCCGGCAGATCCGCGAGTGTGTCGGGCTGCGAAAGATCGGCCGCGATCGGTTCGATACTGCCATGCAGTCGTTCGGAACGACGACGCAGCCCCCATACACGCATCCCGCCAGCGCTCAGAATTGAGCCGATCCGCGCTCCTAGCTCGCCGCAGCCGGCGATCAGTAAATTCGCCGAATCGATCATCGTCGACAACCCGTTCGATGTGTCGCAGAGCGACTGACGACCGGATGATACCGGTGGCGCGGACTCGTGCGCATCCCACGCGATCTGACGAGCGACTTCGCTACGGCGTCTCCGATCCCTGGATGTCGATGTCTCCCGAAACGGAAGACGCATTCTGTGCGCTCGCCGTGTAGCTGTGAGTGTTTGCCGGCACGCTGCTGTTGTACTGCGGCGTGAGCGTGCGCCCCGCAGGCACCGAACCGCTGGCAACGGTAAACGGCCAGTCGGAGCCGGACTTCGTAATCGTTACGCTGGTCTGCGTCGTGTTGTCGAACGTCACGGCCGGAAGCGTGTTCGTTGTGAAAGGACCGGTTCTGAGCTCGAGTTCTGATCCAGCGCGGCACCGAGCTTTGCGCGAGCTTGTTCGAACCACGGCGCGGGGTCCTCGCCGTTCCGCATGCGCCACCGCGCTTCGAGACTCAGCAGCAAGCCTTCGGTGGCCAACGCTGAGGTGCTGGTGGGGTTGATTTCGAAGCAGCGATCGAGAGCCGAGCAGGCCCGGGCGATCGCCGGCATGGGGCCGACGTCGCGGCTCAGGTCGTGACGCCCGAGCGTCAGCTGCGCTCCGGCCGCCGCGAGGTGGGCGACGAACATGTCCGGCTTGATCGAGATGGCCCGCTGCGCCGCAACCAGTGACGCCGTCGCACGCGTCGTGGGGTCGCGACCCGACTCGTCTTCGAATTCGGCACGCATGGCGTGAAGCACCGCGAGATTCGCCTCCGAGTAGAAGTAGGTCGGGTTGCGCTCGAGCGCTCGAGCGTAATCTGCCGTTGCGGCTTCGAAGCTCTGGTCGGGGTCTTCTCCAATGCCGAGCTGATACTCGGCGAGGGCCTTGAGAGCCGAACCCTCACCGTCCAGGAAATACGCCACATAGGGCGAGTCGGGCTTGACCTCTATGGCTCTTCGGAAAGACCGCCGAGCCGCATCGAGCAGCTCGCTTGAGTTCTCGCCTCTGTCGAGCAGCAGATCGGCGCGGTCGGCGTAGGCTCGCCCGAGGTCTTAGTGCACGATCATATGGTTCCGATCCACGGCTAGGGCTCGCTCGTAGGCCTCGATCGCCACTTCGAGACTGGGCTGCGGATCCCGGCCCTGCGCGCGTTCGAAGAGTGCTTGCTTGGAGTGGACGACGCCGAGGTTGGCGTGGGCGGCGAGATAGTCGGGAAGCAGCGTCAACGAGGCGCGGTAGGTGTCGATCGGACGCTCGAAGTCCTGTGTCGGATCCTGCCCGCGTTCGTGCTGGAACATGGCCCAGTTCTTGTAGACGATGCCGAGATCGTTGTAGCGCCAGTAATTCGGTCGAATCTCGATCGCCGCTCGGAAGTTCTCCGCTGCAGCCGCGAGGTTCTCGTTGGGGTCCCGTACCTCGCGCTGATCGAACATGGCAAGATTGGAGTAGGCGTGCCCCAAGCCCTCGCACGGAACATCGCTCGGCCGGTCTCGGAGCACGCGGCTGAAATAATCGATCGAGGCGAGCAGGTTCTCGGTCGGATCCGCTCCACTGCCGATCTGGTACACGGCCGCCTGCGCGTACGCCCTTTGGGCGCGACGATAATCGGCCCGGGCGAGGTCGTACTCGGCTTGCAGCCCGCGCTCGTTCGCTCGTCGCAAGTAGATCGAGCCTTCCGAGGCTCGCGCCACGTAGAGCGAGAGTTTTTGACTCGCGGCGGAATGCGCCTTGTCGAGAGCGTCGTCTAAGTTTTGCTCGTAGTAATCGATCAGCGCTTCGACATAGTCGGGGGCTTCGACATCCGCACCCCGACCT
>CP070706.1:2498983-2505027 GCA_020350085.1 Acidobacteriota bacterium | reverse complement strand
TAGAACGATTGCGAGCGAGGCCGTGTGGATGAGAGTCAGATTCTGTAAGGATTCGAGCAAGTGTATTCGGAATACTCGACGAGAATCCGAACAGAATCTGGCCTCAGCCACGCTGCCGCAGCCGCGAGCGTTCTACCGCGCAGGCTCCTAGGGAAGCCGGCACGAGAAAGCTCTAGGGGGGCGCGGCTCGTAGGCCTCGACGCGGACCGGCATGTAGCGAAGTGGCCGCGCGTCGGGCCGGGGGCCGACCTTCATCCACGCGACGTTCCGATCCCGCTCGGATAAACCGAAGTCGCGGCCCCAGACGAGGCCGAGCGCCTCGGCCGTCGCGCGGCTCATGTCGACGATCACGCCCGCGCGACGCGGTGCCGGTCCGGGACCGTAGTCGTTGACCCGCGCGATCACCTCGTGGCCGGTCGGGTCGCCGGCACGGTTCAGTCGTCTGATCCGCACCCACCCCGTCCTGGCCTGCGGGACTCCCGGCGGCATCGCGACGGTGCGGCGATGATCGCGAAACACCTCTGGCCGCGGGCGAGCCGCGGTCACCGCGCGCAACCTACCCGAGAGAATCAGCTCGTGGCGGCCGACCCGGTGGATGCGCATCAGATCGCGATACGAACCGGAACGCCGCGGCACGGCGTTCCATCGGCTCTCGATGTAGCGCTCGTACGTATTACCGGCGTCGGACTCGAGATAGAACGTGGCCCGACCTCGCGAGGCGTCATAGGGGAAGTTCAGCCCCGGGCGGATGCGGATGCGGCGCAGGGAGAAGTGATGCAGCTCCGCGGCGAGCGAGTGTCCGTCATCCGCGGGCTGCTGATCGTACTCAGCGCGCCAGCTTTGCGAGCCAGGCTCGTAGACGGCGATCTCGGCCTGCTCGGGATCGAGGCCGAGCGGCAGCTCGAGCTCGAACCGCACCGGCCGTCGAAGCCGGAGCCCGTCGGGCAGCAGATCCGTCGCGTACGGCGTGATAGCCTCTTCATGACTCGTCGCGTAGCGCACGATCGACACCGTGGTGTCATGCCGGAGTGCGCCAGGGGGGATATCGAGCCGTCCGATGCCGCCGGGAGCATCGATCCGCGCACCCTGCTCCGCGCGGACGAAGGCGGTCACGCGATCGAGCGGCTCGAAGTCGTCCACGGCTGGCGCATCGGGATCGGCCGGCTTGGCGGAGGTGGTGACGGAAACGGCGGGCGGCGCCGAGCGTCGCGGCCGCGGCAGCAGCCAGCGGCCGAAGGTGACGAAGCTCAGCGCGACGATGGCGGCGGACAGACCGATCGCGAGGGCGGTCCGCCGGGCTTCACTGTCGCGGCGCCGCATACCTGCAATCTAGGAGCCCCGCCCTCGAGTCCGCACGCGCGCCCATGGCTGCACGGAACGTCCTTCAGGCCCGCTGTGAAGCGTTGTGGCACGCTATGAAACAGCACGACGATTTCAGGTGGGCGGACAAACTTACCCCGAGGTCGTTCGTTGTTGTGCCGCGGGGCAGACCGTATACTTCGCGGGTCCGAGGCAAACGATGGCAGGCGATTTGATGAATAAAGCGCACACCGGCAGGAATATCGGAGAGCTGGTCTACCGGCGCCACCGAGACGTTTCATTCACGCGCTTCGGTGAGGAGGGATTGATCGTCGTGCCCCGCGAGTCTTGGCAGCTCGTCGTCAACGGTGTCGGCGCGCGGGTGTTCGAGCTGCTGGACGGAGTGCGGACGATCGCTGAGATTGCCGCGCAGGTGGCTGAGGAGTACGACGCCTCGTCGCGCGAGATCATTAACGACGTAGGCGAGCTGCTCGTCGAGCTGAGTGACAGGGGCGCCGCACAGATCGTGACATCGGATCAGTAGTAGGTCTCGAGCTCCGGCCGAGGGGAGAGACATAGCCGTGTCAACAGTCCGCGTTTCCGACCTCATCGAGCGTGCTTACGACGAGGTTCGCCCGCTCAACGCGCAGCTCGAGCTGACCTACAAGTGCAATCTGCTTTGCTCGTTCTGTTACAACGCACCGAAGCAACTCCGGGAGCTCAGTGGAGAGCAGTGGATCGCAGCGCTCGACAAGCTCCAGGCAGCGGGCGTGTTCACGGTCACGCTGACGGGTGGCGAGCCGATGTGCCACCGCGAGTACTTCGACATTGCGCAGGCCGTTCGCGATCGCGCGCTGGTGCTGAAGACCTATACCAATGGCGTGCTGCTCGCCGATCGGGAGACGGCGGAGCGCTACGCCGCGCTCGCGCCCTTCGACACGGAGATCAGCCTCCACGGTGCCGACGCCGCGACCCACGACCGGCTGACCGGAATCGGGGGCTCGTTCGACAAGCTGCTGATCGCCCTCGGTCACCTGTCCGATTTGGGGCTGAAGGTGACGCTCAAAACGCCGATCACTCGCCTGAATCAGGCTCAACTGCGGGAGATAGAACAGCTCGGCGCACGATTGGGGTACCGGGTCACCTTCGACACGAACATCACCCCCACCGACGACGGGGACCTCTCGCCGCTCTCGTTGGCGGCTGACCGCGAGTTCATGGTCGAGTTTTTTGTCGATCAGGTCCGACGCGGAGCACGCGGTCTGAACCCGCGGCCTGTAACGAAAATGAAACAAAACTGTGGGACGGGAAGGGTCGGCCTGACGATAGATCCGTACGGCCAGATCTTTCCCTGTGTAGCCTGGCGCCGGCCGGTGGCTAACATACTCGACATCGATGATTTAGCCGCCCTGTGGCGCGGCCCGAACGAGACCTTAGACTACGTCCGCAAAGTGGCCGAGGAAGTCCCCCAAACGACCCTCGTCAAGCACGAGGAAGCTGCCTTCGCGTCCTTCTGCCCGGCGGTAGCGGAAAAGGAAACGGGTGATCCCTATGCTTTCTACGAGGCCGCGCGAGTTTCCGGCCTCACGCGACTCGAGGCCCAGCGGCGCCTCGAGGGGGGAAAGACGGCACTGCGGAAGTCGCAGGGCTGCCGCGGCAAAGATACGGGTTGCGCACTGGAGGACGACGGCGTAAAAGACAGGTGACCTGACGGCAACCCACGACCGGCCGTTCCGGGCCTGATCCGGACAGGCTCGGGCGACATACCACCCTGACCCCGGCGAAGCCGGGAACCCTCGAGGGAGGATGAGGATGAAGAAGACGTACGAGAAGCCTCGCGTGATCTACGCCGAGAAAGTTGAGGCCCGCGCCGTCGGCTGCACCAAGGCCGATGCTGCGACTTGTTCAGCGGGCCCGATCCAGAGCTAACGCTCTCGATACGGCCTGACCCGCGTGTGGTATATCGCGGGACGCAGAGGTTCGCAGGCCGTCGTCGTGGGTTCCGCTTCGGGGCACCGCGAGCCTTTTCTCAGCGTGCACGCAAGAACGTGATGCGGGCGGCTCTGTCGAGCCGCCCGTTTCTTTTCGTCGAGCTGCCGACCGCAGCCGATTCCGGCTGACGGGCATCCGATCTGGGCTAGAATCGCGACCCACGCGATAGAGCCGCCGGGAAGCGGACGGAGGGCAGCGCACGTGGGTCACACGCCTGAGCCCGGCGACGATCTTACTCGCCTCGAGCACGCTCTAGGATACGGATTCGACTCTCGCGCACTGCTGCGGCGCGCGCTGGTGCACCGATCGTTCGCGCATGAATCCGACGAGACGGACCACAACGAACCGCTGGAGTTTTTGGGCGATGCCGTGTTGGGGTTCCTCGTTGCCGAGCGGATCGTTCGCCGGCGCCCCGATCTCGATGAAGGCGGCATGACGCGACTGAGAGCCAGCCTCGTCAACACGCGCAGCTTGGCCCGCGAGGCCCGCCAGCTCCGTCTTGGCGAGGTGATGCTGCTCGGTCGAGGCGAGGAGCTCAGCGGCGGACGCGAGAAAGCCTCACTGCTGGCTGATACGCTCGAGGCCGTGATCGGCGCCGTGTTCCTCGACGGCGGGATACGGCCGACGCGCTCACTCATCAACCGATTGTTCGGTCGTCGCATCGACCAGCTTCCGCCCGTCGTGGCCCGCAATGCCGACCCCAAGACGCAGCTCCAGGAACTCGTCCAGGCGCGCGGCTGGCCGCTGCCGCGCTACCGCCTGCATCGTCAGCTCGGACCCGACCACGCGCGGGAGTTCGTCGTCGAGGTGCTCGTCAACGGGGAGGTTCTGGGGCAGGGAAGTGGGTCCGCCAAGAAACGTGCCGAGCAAGCGGCGGCATCTGCCGCATTGGAGCGCCTGTCGAAGATCGGCTGAGAGGCGACGGGCCGGGTCGACGAAGCGGTGCGGCCGTCAGGGGTCTGTATCGTCGTCGTCGAGGCGATCAAGAAACTCGGGGCCGACGAGAACCTCCCGCGGCTTGCTGCCGTCGGCGGGGCCGATGATGCCGCACGCCTCCATCTCGTCGATGATTCGTGCCGCGCGCGAGTAACCCAACCGCATCCGCCGCTGCAGGAATGACGTCGACGCCTGTCCGGTGGCGACGACGAGGCGCACGGCCTTGGCGTACATCGGATCGTTCGATGCGCCGGTCGAGCCGACGTCGTCGCCCTCGACGTCGCTCGTGCTCTCTTCGAGAACCGATCGGTCGTAATCGGCTTTGGCCTGCTTCTTCAGCCAGGCGACGACCCGCAGCGACTCCTCGCTCGAGAGAAACGCTCCGTGGATCCGCAGCAAGCGAGCGCTGGCAGGCTGGCGGTGCAGCATGTCGCCGGCACCCAGGAGCCGTTCTGCGCCCGAGCTGTCGAGGATCGTGCGCGAGTCGATCTTGGAGAACACGCGATAGGCGATGCGCGCCGGGAAGTTGGCCTTAATCGTTCCGGTGAGGATGTCGACCGACGGCCGCTGCGTCGCCAAGACGAGGTGGATACCGACCGCGCGCGCCTTCTGCGCCAGACGTGCGATCGCCTCCTCGGTGTCCTGCCGCGTGACCATCATCAGGTCCGCCATTTCGTCGACGACAATGACGACGAATGGCAGCTTGCTGGCTTCGTACTTCTGCGAGCCCTTGTGCGGGATCGACTCGATCGCCTGGATGACGTACTCCGGCTCGCGCTGAACCAGCTTGTTGAACTGATGGATGTGCCGCACATTGCACGAGGCGAGCAGACGGTAGCGCCGTTCCATCTCGCGCACGGCCCACCTGAGAGCATTCGCGGCCAGGGCCATGTCGGTGACGACCGGCACGAGCAAGTGAGGAATCCCATCGTAGATTCCCAGCTCGAGCATCTTCGGGTCGATGAGGATGAACTTGACCTCGTCGGGGCGCGCGCGATACAGAATCGACCCGATGATCGCGTTGAGACCGACGCTCTTGCCGGCGCCCGTCGCCCCGGCGATGAGCAGATGCGGCATCTTGGCCAAAGACGTGCAGAACACCTCGCCGTCCTGCGTCTTGCCGAGACCGAGTGTCAGCAGCTCGGAGCTCTTCTGAAACACGGGCGATTCGACGACGGCCCGAAAGCTGATCAGCTCGCGGCGGGCCGTGGGCACCTCGATGCCCACCGCCGAGCGACCGGGAATGCGGTCGATGCGGACGTTCTCCGCCTCGAGCGCCAGCGCGAGATCGTCGGCGAGCCCGGTGATGCGGCTCAGCTTGATGCCGGCATCGGGGCGGAACTCGAACGTCGTGACGACCGGTCCGGGGTGAATCTCGAGCACCCGGCCTTCCACCGCGAACTCGGCACAGCGACTCTCGATCAGTCGCGCCGTGGCCAGCAGATCCTTCCTGCTGACCGGCTCGGCCGGCGGCGTCGGCGCGAGCAGCTCGAGAGGCGGCGTTTGGAAATGCTCACGAGCTGGCAGCCGGACGGGGAGCTTGGCCTGGCGCACCCGGGCGGGCATGGGGCTGGAGCGGCGACGATCCCGATCCTCAGGGGCGGGACGCGGCGTCGTCGAGCGAAGAGGCGGCTCGAGCTCGCTCTCGGGCCGAGAGGGGGGCGCTTCGACGGTCGGCTCGGCAGGTCTCGGTGTCGACCTTCGGCGAAGCCTCGGGGGGGTGTGAGAGCTGCCGCGCGTACCCCGTGGCCACCGCCTGCGCAGCCGCTCGCGAAGCCAGCCGGCAGCGTCGGTGGCGTGGCGACCGAGTCTCGGCG
>CP070706.1:2489369-2498883 GCA_020350085.1 Acidobacteriota bacterium | reverse complement strand
CAAAAACGCATCGATGGCGCTCGCGTGCGGCTGGTGACAGGCCACGCACTGCCCGCTGGCAACCGGCGGATGCGCAGAGCCTCCCATCGGAGCCGCCGTCTCGACGTCGTGGCAGTTGGCGCACAGGCTGGCCGGCGGTTCGCTCAGCAAGCCGGGCGATTCCGACGCGTGCGGCACGTGACACAGGTCACACGAGCCATCCTCGAACGGCGCGTGAGGGGTCAGCGTGGCGGCCCGAGCGAGGGTAGCCGAATGGCAGGTCTGACACAGAGCCGTTCCCGTCTCTTTGAGCAGCTGCTCGGGCCCCGCGTGGGGCATGTGGCACGACGAGCACTTGCCGGACTGCACGGGTCCGTGAATGACCGGCAGGCCGGATCGAACACCGATCTCGCTGTGGCAGTCGCTGCACAGATCGGCCTGATTCCGAACCATCAGCGATGGCAGCGAGCCACCGTGGGGGTCGTGGCAGACGATGCACTCGTCGGCGGCGGGTGGGTGCATCACAGCGGCCTGTTCTTCCATCGGATCCGCGTGACACTCGATGCAAACGGCGCGCGGCTCCGCGATGAGAAGCCGAGCCTGCTCGCTCGTGTGTCCCGCATGACAGCTCGTGCAGTCCTCCGCCACCGCGTGCCGATGTGGTTGCCCCAGCTTCGTACCGACGTCGCCGTGGCAGCTCGTGCAGAGAGTCGCCTGTGCGTCGGCGAGAAGAGGCTCGAAATCGGACACGTGCGGCGCGTGGCAATCCAGGCACTGTCCCTCGGCCGCCGGCGGGTGAAACTTCCCCGCACTCGTCGGCACCGGCTTCTCGTGGCAATCGAGGCACACGCCGGCCCCGGCAGCGGGCGAACTGGCGCCGCCATCCTGATGGCAGTACGTGCAGTCGAGCTCCGGATGAACGGACGCCGGCAGCAACCCCGCGCTGGCGGCAGCGTGGGGCTTGTGACAACTCCCACATGTCGCCTCACCGAGATCGACCCCAGCGTGCTGACTCGCGAACCCTTCGTCCGCGCCTTTGTGGCACGAAGAGCACAGCGCCTTCTCCGGCTGGCGGAGCAAGAACGATTCGCTGGCTCCGTGGGGTGCGTGACACGTCGTGCAGTCACCGCTGAGGGGTTGATGTGAGACGGCAGCTTCGAAGTCGTCACCGCCATGACAATCTAGACACAACGCACGCTGCGGTTGCGGCAACAATGCCTCGTGATTCGATCCGTGAGGGTCGTGGCAGGTCGAGCAGCGCTCGGAGCCGGGATGGCGGTGTGCCGCGTCGAGGCCAGCTTGTTGCTCCGCATGGCAATCGAGGCACAATGCGGGCTCGTCCTTTTGGAGCCGCAATGCGCCGACGAGGCCGTGCGGCTTGTGACAGGACGCACACTCGCCCTTGCGCAGCGGCTCGTGAGCAACGCGGAGGTTCTTTCCCACGCCTTCGTGGCACTCGGAGCAGCTCGCGCCCTTGTCGAAGCGGCGGTCCCGCTTCAGCTGTGCGAGAGCCGGCTCGACCGGCGTGAAACAGGCGAACGCCAGCGCCAGTGACAGGCTTGGAGCAATCCAGCATCGGCGACGATCAATGGCCGTGCGCACTCGAGCTCTCTCCTGATGCTTTCTCGTCAACACTCCCGCCGATCACGAGCGCGGTGAGCGCCTCTTCGTCGATCTCAATCTCGGAAAGGCTGCGGAGCTTGGTGATGACCTCGTCCAGCTTCTTCTGAAAGGCTTCCGAAAACATCGCATTTCGAATGTTGCCCGAGACCTCGTTGAACGAGTACTCACCCTGCTCCTCGCGAGCCGTGACCTGCATGACGACATAATTGCCCGGTACGCGGAGCGGCTGGAGCACATCCCCGGGCTGCGCCGTCATCAGCGAGTCGTTGAACTCGTCGACTCCTGGCTCCGGCACCATCCAGCCACGATCGCCTCCTTTACCTGCGAAACGATCGATCGAGTGCTCCTTGGCCAGCCACGCGATGTCCGCGCCATTGGCCAGCAGCTCGCGCATCTTTTCCGCCTGGTCCGAGGTCTCGACCGTGACCTGGGCCAGATGCAGACGGGCTGGCCGCCGAAACGCCTCCTTGTGCTGCTCGTAGTAGGCGCGCATCGACTGCGGGTCGATCTCGATCCCGGAGGCCACAACCTCCTCGAGGTATTTTTGAACGAGCAGCTGATCCTCGAATGCCGAGAGGGCCGCGATGATCGCCGGTTTTTCGGCGTAGCCGAGCTGCTGCGCCTCGGCCAGCAGCAGCTTGTCTTCAATCATGCGTGAGAGCACGATAGGCGCGGCGCGGCGCGCGGCTTGTTCCCCGCGCACGCGGCTCCAGCGCTTGAGCAGCGCGCGCGCGTACTCGCCCGCGGTGATCGAGATGCCGCCGTCTCCGACCCGAACCGCCACGGCCTTCTCGTCTGCGATTTCGGGAGCCAGTCTTCCATCTGGCAGGCGCTTCGGCACGAGTCGATCCACGACGGACGGCACGATCTCGACCGGATGCGAGCTGCGCGCGCGTTCGGCCAGGCCTTTGCGAAGAGCACGTGCCTTCTCCATCGCCACGAGCTGACCGATCTGCCGTCGCACCGATTCGAGCTGCTCCGGATCCGCGTCTTCGATCTTCTCTATGTGAATCAGCGTCCAGCCGAGGTCGGTGAGAACGGGGCCGAGCAGCTGCCCCGCCTGCGCGGTCTCGACCAACTGCGCCACTTCGGGGGCCAGATCACGCCTGACCACCGACTCGAGCAGGCCGCCACGAGGTGCGTACGGATCGACGGACAGCTTCTTGGCCAGATCCGCCAGCTGCTCGCCTCCTTCGATCCTCCCGCGAAGATCCTTCGCTTGCTGTTGATCGTCGACGGTCAGCACCCTTACGGTGAATCGTGTGTACTCTTGCTGGAAGGCAGCGCGAGTCTCGTCTTCGCTCGCCGTCGCTTTTCCCTCGACCTCATCGGCGCTCAGCGCTTTGACCATCAGCTCGTCACGCAGGCGCGCGACTTGCGCGCGAATCTCCTCTTCTTGCTCCATTTCCAGGGCACGGGCCTCCTGAGCCAGAAGCATGTCGTTGACGACGCGAAACAAGAGCTTGTCAGGGTCGAAATCGCGGCGCTCCGCTTGCTGGACTTCGCTGTGCATCGCCTCGAGGCGTTGTTCGAGTCGCGACAAAGTGATCGGCTCGCCGTTGACCGAACCGACGAGACGCGCTGGCTGCTCGTCGGGAGGTGGAGTCTTCACCGCCTCGCCCGAAGGCTCGTCGAGTTTCGTCGTCACCGGAACATCGGCAACCAGCGGGCCGGCAGCGAGCAGTGTCAACGCCGCAATCACCGTGAATGCCAGGGACAGAGGAAGGCCGGGAGAACTCGCGAGACGATGCTCGACACCGCGCACGATTGTCATGGGCTACCTCGGCGGGCTCGCCGCCGCTCGTTGGCGAAGCTGGCCACGAGAGAGTGCATCATGTTCTCCGCCAGCCGTCCGCGGGCAAAGACGCGCCCCAGACCGAACAGACCGCGCTGGTCCCAACCTGCCTGCTCGAGCCCGCCGATCCAGAGGATCTGACCCTCGGTCGCTTCGAGGATGCGGGCGTGAAAGGCCACCTCCGGCTCGGGCTCGGGCGAGGACCGCCGGAAGAAGTAGCTCTCGACGGTGCCGGTGAAGAACGAATCTGCGCCAGCGACGGAGCGGACGGCTGATCTGGTGACATCGTCCATCTCGCCGCGATCGAACTCACCCCGGCGGATGAGAATATCGTGGACGGTCCCAGAATACGCGAGCTCGAATCCCTCCCGGAAAAGCACCGCCTGTGCCAGCTCGGTGACCGCGTCGGCGCCGACGGTGGCCTCGACCTCGGCCACGGAGTCGAACGGGATGACCGCGACCACGCCCAGCTCGCTCGTGGAAAGTGGACGGCGAAGATACACGTCGTCAGCCGCGCGCGCTTCCGTTCGCCCTGCTCCGACGCGCGATTCGAAATCCGTGATCAGCCGACGGGCCAACTCCAGCAGGAGCTGCTCGAGGTCCTCGACTCCTCCAAGACCGAGCCAGCGCTTGTCATCGACACCGGTCGCCGACTCGAAGCCGGCCCACGCGAGAGTGCTCTTTCCTTTCTCGATGACCTGAGCCGAAACGGTCGCGATCGGCGGTGGCCCCGGCGACGCCTCGAGAAGCGCCGCCGTCATGAACCACTCCGCGTCGAGTTCTTCGGCCAACTCTTCGAGCACCTGCGGTGGGATGGCGCGGATATCGCGCAGTCTTCGTGCGCGCAACAGGTCGCGGATCTTGCTCGACGCCGCCACATCGTGATGGCGAATCAGCTGATGCCGCAGCGCGTAGCTCAGCGTGGCTGTCGCACTCGGATCACCTGTCCTGTCCAGGACAGGAAGTAGAACGATCCTCTCCTGCTGATTCTGGACTGCCAGAGCGCTCGTCACCGATGCAAGCGAAAGGCAGACGAGAACGTGCGATACGCTCACCCAGAGCGGTCTTCCGTTGTTCGCGACGATGCCGTGTCGTGTATCGCCCACCGCGTGTCTCATCTCGTCTTTTATTCTAGCTGATTAAAGCGCGCACCACCTTACGAACGCAGCGTCGCAGCGTCTCCGTCTGCGCTTCGCCAGCCGTGCCGAGCAGACGTGCGCCGAGGCCTCCGCCTTTCTCCGTAACGGTCACGGCCCACACGGCGGCTCCCGTCTGCGTCTCGATCATGTGCACGTCGAGCGTGACGACGGGGATTCTGACGTTACCCGACCGTGTGCTGTCGGCCGCATTGACGCTTCCGACGATAACCGCCTCGACGTTGAGCGCCTTGCCGAGTGCGACGACTTGCGCCGTGTCCGGCGTAGAAGTTCCCTCGGCCAGTCGATTGAGCGCTGCGGTGACCTCCCCCGGTTCGATGACGTCGATCGCGCGGGTCGCGAGCAGCTCGGTGATCATCAGGCGCGTCGCTCTGAAACCGGCCTGCCGGTCGCTGGACAGGTTCTCGAACGGGATCACGGCGACGCGTTCAACGAATCCAAAGTTGAAGTCCGGATTGACGAAACGGGTTTTGGAGACACCCGCGCACCCCGCCGATACGACGACGAAGACCGCGAGCAGCCATCGGAGTGTCATCTGTATCTTCATCGTCTTCGCTCCGGGCCAGATGTTCAGAACACCACCGCCAATCCAGCCCGTATGTTCTTCACCGTCGTCGCCGCCGCTTCCAAGGGACGCGTCGCAGACCGCGAAGCATCGGCAAATATCCGCACGAAGCGACTCACGCGGTAGCTGAGGCTGGCGCCGGTCGATTCGATCTGCGTCTCCGTGGAAGAATCCGTCTCGGTGTGAGATGCGGAGACCGACAGGCGAGGACCGGGGGTCCAGCCGACATTGTAGCGCTGGGTTAGCGAATCGCGATCATCGTCCGTGCTGTAGTTGAAGCTGGCGCCGGCCTGGATCGTGCGCGTCAGGGCCGCCGAGGTGCGCAGGAAGGCCGTGCGGCGATTGGTGACCCCGAACGCGCCCGTCGCGTCGAACCGCGTTATCGCGAAGCCGCCCGAAAGCGTCCATCCGGGCAGCAGTCTCGCATTGAGCCGCTCGGTCCATTTGGCGCTCCGCACGTCGAAGCCGAACAGCGGGTCCTCGACCTCCGAGTAGACCAGCTCGTGGACCATATCCAGATCGTCGAGCAGATCCGTGATGAATCGTGCCCGCGCGGATTGGGATAGCCGCAGGCGGACGCCGTTCTCGGTCTCTTCTCGCCAATCGACCGAGAAGCGCGCGATGAACGTCTCGAGCGGCTCCCAGATCAAAGTGGCACTCGAGCGCCTCTCCTCACGCTTCAGAACCGGCTGCTGCTCGCGCTTGTAGTCCGAGATGCTGTAGAGGGCGTTGAGCCGAACCGTGGGTGTCAAGCGGTAGCGTAACTGGCCTTGTATGCTCATGTCGCGCGTGTCCCGCAGAGGAACACCTTGTGTCGTGCCGGTGTTTTCCGCGTAACCGACCGTCAGCGTCGCACCGAGACGATCGTTCGGCGTGATGATCGCTTGGATCGTTCCGCGCCAGCTCGTCGCTTTCCGTTCGCCAGACTCTTGCTCTTCGACACCCACGAGCGCGCGTATTTCCGTCACCGCCACGGTGATCTCCGCGTTGACGGCAACGTTTACCGCCTTGAAATAACGAGCGGTCGTCTCGGGAAACTCGAGTGTATAGCGCAGGAACACGACATCGAAGCTGGAAGTTACCCCGTCCACCAGCTCCCATGTGAAGTTGTCCGGACTGCGATAGACCTGCCACTCGAGAGTGGGCATCGAAGGCTGATCGACGGTGATCTCCAGACGCGTGATCGGGCGGGAAATGCCGAGGTCAAGACCGATGTTGCGAAACGTATTAGCACCACCGATATCGATCGGCGGGACGACGGGAGTGACCGTATCTCCGTCGACCAGCGTCGGAACGAGGTCCAACACGGCGACCTCGGGGCTCGTATCGACGGCTGCGAGACCATCTCGCGCTTCCACCGGCTCCGCAAGAAAAGTGCCGGCCGGCGCCTGCGTGTCCTCTTCGACGCGGCTCATCGTCCAGTCGGCAGAGAAGCTCAGCAGCTCGTCGTAATAGCTCTCGTCCCAAGTCGCTCGCAGGGAGTGTCTCTGCTGGTCGAGCTCGAAGCCAGTCAGGTTGTTCTGCAGCGAAAAGTCTGACAATCCGTAGCGCAACGAGTAGTTGCTCCCAGCATATCTGATGCCGAAGTCGATATTCGTCGTATCGACGTCGCGGCCGAAGACGGCGACGTCGGCCACGTTCGACGAATCGCGCACCTGCAGCGTCATTCTGGGACCCCTGCTCGGCCTGAATCCGAACGAGCCGAACAGTGACTCGCTGTCCAAGACGTCGGCCAGGCTGGTCCCTCGGTTCTTGCGCTCCTGATATCCGATCTGCGCCGTAAAATACGGGCGATTGTACGACAGCTGAAAGAAGGGAGCTTTGCTCGTGCGCTCGAACTCGTCGCCTCGTTCGTCGTCGGCAGTAAAGTAGTTCGCGTGATACGAGGCGAGCGCCGTCAGCCATGGCGAGATCGGTTGACGCAACCGGACCGCGTAGTCCTGATAGAGCACATCGGCCGTATCCTGGTCGTTGCGTGAGGTCTCGGTCTGGTACACGGTGGCGCTCCCACCGAAGTCTACGGCGAGCACCGGCCAGCCGTTCGCCAACGCCGCCAAGACCACGACGAGCGATGAGACACCTCGCGCCACGATGCGCCTTTCTCCGATCCGCCCCTTCGGGGAGGCTGGCCGATCGAGTTTACAGGAAAAGCAGCCTCGGGCCCCTGCAATGAGACGCCCGGGACGTCGTCCGCCCCGGGCATCTTCTCTTCTCTCGCGAGTCGCTATGCGACCGCTCTGCTCAAGAACTGACTACAGCACGGGGTCCTTGGCGTGGCACTTGTTGCACAGCGAGCGCTGGTGGCCGCCGGCCGTCGCGTCGTACGGATTCGGGATTATGTACGAGCCGGACTCGACGCCCTCGTCGTCCCAGATGGTGAGGTTGAAGTCCCAGCGGCCGGAGTTCGGTCCGGACGACGCGTGCGCCCGATGACAGCTGAGGCACATCACCTTCGAGGTCGTTCCCGTGGCTCCCTCCGTGGAGTCCGTCGCCGCGGCCGGATCTTCGAACGGTACCATCGCGAGATAGGCATCGCCCTTCAGACCGGTGTAGTCACCCGAGCCCTCGTACTTGTTGTAGTTCGCGGCGATGATCGCACCCAGCACCTCACCCGACGGGTGTTTGAGCGTGTTGGGATAGTCCGTGTTGTGGTAGTCACCGTGGCAAGCGCCGCACCACTCGCTCATACCGGCCCTGAAGGCGGTGTGGTTCGCGTTGGTCTCCTGCCCGAAGCCGGACTCGACGGCGTCGGGTGCTGCGGCCGTGTAGTCGAAGAAGTATCCGTTCGACTTCGACGTCGGGAAATCGTCGCCGTAGAGCAGGCGGAAGTGGGCACCCTGCCCGTGCGGGTCGTGGCACGAGGTGCAGGTCAGGTTCTCAGCGGGATAGGAGCCTCCCGGGCCGAACTCGTTGACCGGGTCGGGCGCGAGGGTCCTATCGTCCGAGATGATGCTGTGGCCCGCCTGGTGACCGGGAATCCAGTTCTCCTCGAGACTGCCGGCGTGGCCGTCATTGAGGTTGTCTTCCGTCAGGAAGATGAAGTTGCCGCCACCCACCAGCGTGCCGGGGGCGTCCAGGGCCGCACCCCACGAATTGCCCAGCCGTGTGGCGTGGCACGTGAGGCACATGTCCGTGGACGTGCTCTGCTTGAGTAGGAACGAGTTGCCGTCAGCGCTATCTGCTGGATTGTCGGGGCTGTTGTGCATGGTATGGCAGCCGTTGCAGTGAGCAACGCCGTCATCATGGAACGCCAGCGCCGGCAGTCCGAGGGATATCGCGACGACGAACAGCGCGCCTAGGAACATCGCTGAATGCCGCATGCTTGGTTCTCCCTCTAGAGGTTTGTGTCGATGCATCGACCGTCTCGCGTATCTGGCCCTTTCGAGCGCCCGTTGGTGCCGTCCCTGGTAGCTCAGCCGGCCCATCATCGGACCCGGACTCTGGGTGGCTGGCCGGTCTGGGTCGAAAAACCTTCGGACGCCCGCAGGACCTTAATGGGGGGAAGGAATAACTGGTTAGTTAGCTCCAAGTCGGTGAAATATACCCCGTCGAGGTCGCCCAGACGAGGAAAAAATACCCACGAAATAAACTTACCCTCGCTCGGGTGACAGCAACCCGTCTTGCGGCTCCCGCCGCCCGGCGCCCGAGCGCCGCCGGAGGTGGAACTGGCAGCAAGACCCTTGCCAGGTAGGCGATCCGAACCCTCCGCGTTCACCGGCTCACGGGCGCTTTCGGTCCTTTGGCCATTCCTCTCGGACCCGCCGTGTCCTCCCCGAGGCGCAAACAGTTGAAAAACAATATGAACAGCGAACTTGTAGCAGTTTTCCACTTTCGTGACAGGTCGGACACTCCCGTCCGACGACGACACGCTCGGGCGTCGGAGTGGCTCATGTCACGAGTGCGTGATATTCCCCACTCCTTCCCCAATTTTTGGGGGATATTCCCCACAGCCCCGTGTGAGGAGACCCGCCGACGGACCGCCTCGCGGTGTCCCCTCGGGGCGAGATGGAGGTCGAGTCGGCAGCCAGCGCGCCGTGCAGACTCCGTCTCAGTCTTTGTCCGCTGCGTGCAGACGGTGCTTCTGCAGCCGGTAGCGCAGCTGATCCCGGGTGATCCCCAGCAGCTCCGCGGCTCGCGTTTGATTCCCGCCGGTGGCCTCCATGGCGCGAGCCACGAGATCGCGTTCGACCTGTTCCAGCGGCGCGATCGGCGATGCCGACCGCGGCCTCGCCGCCCCCACGCGAGCAGGTGCGAGGGCAGGCTCTTGGGCCGGCCCGACAGTGGGTTCGACGCGATCCAGAACGAGCGCGTCCGGGCCGAGTCGATTCCCGCGCTCGAGAATCATCGCGCGCTCGATCACGTTGCGCAGCTCGCGGACGTTTCCCGGCCAGGAGT
>CP070706.1:2484589-2489269 GCA_020350085.1 Acidobacteriota bacterium | reverse complement strand
GCACGAGGTTCTCGCCGAGCAGTTCGGGGCGCGGGTCGATCAGCTCGATCCGTTCCGCCACATCAATATGCCAGCGCGGCTTGGAGACCGCCTCGCGAACGCCGTGCCCGACTGCGCGGTGGCCGTCGGTCTCGCTCTGCGCAAGGTGGGTGACCGATGATCCGCATCAACCTGCTCGAAATCCGCAAGGCGGCACCCGAGCGATCAGCGAAACTCACGACCGAGAGCATCGGGAGCATTGCCGCCATCGCGGTCATCGTGCTCTCGATCGCCTTCGTAGCCTACCGCTCGTTCGCGCTCAGCCAGCAAGTCACCCGACTCAAAGAAGAGGTACAGGCAGCCGACGAGGAACTCGCACAGCTCAAGGATGCGCTGCGAGTCATCGAGGAGCACAAGGCCAAGAAGGCCGCACTACGCAAGCGCGTCGATCTGATCTCCCAGCTCAAGCGGCGCCAGAGGGTGCCGGTTCACCTGCTCGATCAGGTCAGCCGTGAGCTTCCGTCGTTCTTGTGGCTCGAAGGGCTCGAGGAGCGAGGCGGCAAGGTGATGGTGCAAGGCAAGGCGACCACCTACAACGCGGTCTCCAACTTCTACAACAACCTCGCCGGTTCGCCCTACTTCTCCGAAGTCACTCTGGGCAACACCCAGCGCGTGACCGAGGGAGTCAGCTTCCGACTCTCCTGCTCGTTCTCCACGCCCGAGGACACAGACTCGGACACCTCGTCCGACCTCGCGCAGAATCTCGGCGCGTCACCGAGGAGCTGATCATGAACCTGAAGAGTCTTCCTTGGTGGGGCCAGGTGACCGGCGCGGCGATCATCGCGCTGTTCGTCTGGTGGTTCGGCAGCAATTTCACGCCGACGGAGCTGAAGGCAAAGGCGGAGAAGGTGGCTTCGCTCGAAGAGACGCTCGAGGCCAAAGAAGCAGAGATCCGCCGGGCGCGGCGCGCCGCAGCGAAGCTCGAAGAGCTCGAGCGCGAGATTTCGGATCTGGAGCTGAAGCTGGCCGATCTCAAACAGATTCTGCCGACGCAGCCCGAGATTGGCGATCTGTTGAAGTGGATCAAGAGCCTCGCTGACCAGACCAATCTCGACCTGCGCGTGTTCAATCCACAATCACTCACGGAGCAAGAGTTTCTCCGCGAGCAGCCGATTCGCATGGAAGTGGTAGGGAGCTATCACCAGCTCGGTCTATTTTTCGACCGGATCGGCAAGTATGCGCGAATCATCAACGTCGAGGACGTGAGGGTCACACCGAACAGGGGCAGTGATCGGCGGGCAACGATCCAAGCCACTTTCGTCGCCAAGACCTACATCTTCCGCGACCTCGACGATGGTTCCGCCAGCGGAGGTGACGCATGAACCGGCGGCAAGCGGCGTGGATCTCTTTCGGCCTGCTGCTCGTGCTGTGCGGCGTGCACGCCGCGGCTGTTGCGACCCCGGTACCGACCGAAACGGGTCAGGTCGACAGCCGCAATACAGAAGACGCTCAAGTGCTCGAGCAGATCGAGCGGGACACCGAGTCCGTGCTGACGGGCCAGCACTTCAGCTACGACCCGACGGGACGGCGCGATCCGTTCGAGCCACTGATCAAGACGCAGAAGATCGGTACCGAAGGCAAGCGGCCCAAGGGCATCGCTGGAATGCTGATCTCGGAGATCGACCTCAAAGGGGTGGTGACGGACGTCGACGGACTCCCGGCGGCGCTGTTTCGCGGTTCCGACAACCGCGGCTACACCATCCGAGTCGGCGATGTCGTCTACGACGGACGCGTGATCTCGATCGACAGCGGACGAGGCGCGGTCGTCTTCCGGCAGCAGGTTGAAGATCCTCGACGGATCAAGCCGTACAGGGACGTGGTCAAACGCCTGCGGCCGGAGCAGGAAGAGGACGACGCGGAGTCTCTCATGGAGGAGGGCACATGACGACCCCAGCCCGGTGTAGCCAGCCGCGGCAGCCACTCCACGACAGCTCGTGGAACACAGATTGGCGGCTTCAGATGACGCTTCTGGCGGCTCTGGCGGCGATGACCATCGGTGCATCGTTCGCGAGCAGCACCATTCCGTACGACGATCGGCCACCGTTGATCGCTTCCCAGCCGGTCCCCGATGGGCTCGATGCGGCGACACATCTCGATGACGTGAGGGTGGTTCAGGCCTTCACCGACGGTGTCGTCGAGCTGAGCTTCGCGGCGGACGGCACGGTGCCGTTCGAAGTCTTCGAGCTGACCGGGCCCCAGCGGCTGGTGTTCGATCTGCCGGGCATCGAAGCCGACGCCGACGCCAGGGGACGCCGGATCGAAGTCTCCGACGAGGGGGTCGTCGCGGTGCGAATCGGTCAGTACCGTGAGCAGCCCGACGCTCTCGCGCGGGTCGTTTTCGACCTGACGGAGGACTACACCTGGACCGCCACCCAGGAGCCTGGCGGTTTGCGCGTGACGCTGACACCGCAGCGCATTCAGCGCGTCGAGGAGGTCTCGCAAGCTCGTCCGGAGCCGGTGGCGCCCCAGCCCGCGGCGCTGCGCGAGGATGCCTCTCAGCCGTCCGAAGGCCAGCCGGGCAGCCAGCCCGACAAGCTGATCGACGAGCTGGTCGACGGCATGCTCGACGACCTGCCCGAGCCGACACCCGCCTCTGCGGTCTTCGAGTCCGCGCCCGACGCATCCCCGGGCCCCGCGGAGCCGGTCCTCGAGCCGGCGGCCGTCAACCTCGCCGAGGTGGCGACCGAACCCGAGCCGGCCGTGCTGGCGCCGGCTGCCGCGAACGGCGGGTGGGACGGCCCGAACGCGTACGAGCCGGCCGCTGCTGTCGAAGGGCCGGCCCCAGAGCTGGGCGGAGACCCCTGGATGACCCAGACGCAGCCCGACACGGAAGCGCCGCTGACGATCAGCAAATCGGACTTCCTGCAGATCGCGACGCTGCGAACGCCCCCGGAGGCCGAAGAAGAGGAGTGGGCGCGCGGCGAAGTCGAGGCCGTGATCGAACAGGCGGCCCAGCTCACGGCGGCAGACTCGAGCACCGCGCCGGCAGCGACCGAAGTGGACTATGGTGCTGAGCCAGAGGAGCTGGCGGTGATCCAGCTTCCGTCGGCCGAGAGCAAGACGATCGAGGACGTACGGCGCGTCTACAGCGGCCGGCCGGTCAGCCTCAATCTCGTCGACGCCGACATCAAGCAGGTGTTCGGCTTGTTCTACGAGATCTCGGGCCTGAACTTCGTACTCGACCCAGCGGTCAGCGGGCGCGTGACGATCGTCGTCGACAACGTCCCGTGGGACCAGGCGCTCGATCTGATTCTGAAGAACAACGGCCTCGACATGGTGCTCGAGGGAAACGTCATCCGCATCGCACCGATCTCCAAGCTGGCAGCCGAGGCTTCGGCGCGCAAGGCGCTGCGCGAGGCCAAAGAGCTGGAAGCCCCGCCGGTGACGATCACCCGTACGCTCTCCTACGCCAAGGCGCAAGAAGTCGAGAACGTCGTTCGCGACGCGATCATCAGCGGCAAGGGCCGCGTGATCGTCGACGATCGCACCAATACCCTCATCATCCGCGACATCCCGGCACGAGTCGAGGCGATCGACCGACTGCTGACGACTCTCGATGCCGAGACGCCGCAGGTGATGATCGAAGCGCGCATCGTCGAAGTCTCGCGCGATTTCGTTCACGACCTGGGAATCTCCTGGGGCACTTCGGCCATCGCCGATCCCGCCCTCGGCACGCAGACGAACCTGCAGTTCCCGCATCGCGCGCGCATCGATTACGACCTGAATCTTCCGCGCAACCCGGCCGCTTCGGCGCTGGGATTCTCGTTCGGCAACGTGCTCGACTCGTTCACGCTCGACATCACGCTCGACGCGCTCGAGACCGAAGGCTACGCTCGGCGACTTTCCTCGCCGAAGATCGCGACTCAGAACAATGAACCTGCAGAGATCGAGCAGGGCGTTCGGATCCCGGTCGTGAGCACCACGGCGACGGAGATCGACGTCCGGTTCGTGGCAGCATCGCTGCGACTCAAGTGCACCCCGCAGATTACGGCCGAAGGTACGGTCGTTCTCGAGATCGAGGTCGAGAACAACTCGCCCGATTTCGTCAACACGGTCGGTGAAGTCCCGGCGATCAACACACAGCGGGCCCAAACGAAGGTGCTGATTGGTGACGGCGGCACGACGGTGATCGGCGGCATCTTCACCGTCAACGAGGGAAAGAGTGAAACCGGCGTCCCGTTCTTCCGCAACATCCCGGGGCTCGGATGGCTGTTCCGCTCGCGCAACGTGCAGACGCGTAACCGCGAGCTGTTGATCTTCCTCACGCCGCGGATCATCAAGGCTTCCTGACGGCCGAACGGAGAATAGCGATGCTTGCCATCAGCAGACTCCCTCTCATTTTCGTGGCAGCCCTGCTCGGCGCGTTCGTCATCGTCGTCGTGGGCTGCAACGAGACACTCGATGATCCGGACATCTCCGAGAACATCATCTCGATCGTCAGCGTCGAGCCGCGTAACGCCTGTGTCGATGTCGACGGTGATGAGTCCGGCACCTTCTGGTCGATCGAGCAGACGATCAACTTCCAGTCGCGCTTGCGTGGAACGACTCTGAGCAACTTCAACGACGTGGTGTTCACGCGAGTCCAGTTCGACTACCTCGTGACCAACACGATAGGTAACCAGACCGTCCCCTCGCGCACCG
>CP070706.1:2480954-2484489 GCA_020350085.1 Acidobacteriota bacterium | reverse complement strand
TCCCGCCGCCTCCACCAGCCAAGTCATTCCATATCAACAACTTAAAAACGACGCCCTGAGCGGGGTCACGATTCAGCTCGACAGAGACGAAAGTACGGCGGGGGGAGCGGCCAACCCGCCGATCGTGGGTCAGGCTTGAGACGCGCAGCCCACGAGCACGAGCCGGCGGCGAAGACTTCCCCAGCCGCGACGCCGCAGCCGGCCCGCCGCCGCTCGTGCGCGCTACAATCCGCCATCAAGCGTCCTTCACGGTGGGCGTCCGATGAGCGACGGGTCTTCGCGAGTCGAGTCGATTTTCCAGCAGGCGCAACGGATCGCCGATCTTCGGGAACGCTCCGCCTTTGTCCGTCGATCCTGTCAGGGCGACGCCAGCGTGGAGAAGGTTGTCCTGGAGTTGCTCCGTATTTGGGATGGTCTGCACGGCACCTTCACGTCCGCTCCTTCGTCGCTGCAGGAACCCGTCGCCCCTCCGACCATACCCACACCCGCACGCGCCGGCGAGCAGGCCGGCGAGCGCATCGGGCGCTACAAGCTTCTCGAGTCTCTCGGCGAAGGAGGTTTCGGGGTCGTCTTCCTCGCCGAGCAGCTCGAACCGATGCGCCGCAACGTCGCCTTGAAAGTCATCAAGCTGGGCATGGACACGCAGCGCGTGATCGCGCGCTTCGAGGCCGAGCGACAGACCCTGGCCCTGATGGACCACCCCAACATTGCCAAGGTCCTCGACGCAGGCGCGACCGAGACTGGCCGCCCGTACTTCGTGATGGAGTATGTCGACGGCCTCCCTATCACCGAATACTGCGATCAGCGCCGGCTGGGCATCCGTCAGCGGCTCGAACTGTTCGCCCAAGTCTGCCGCGCCGTCCAGCACGCCCACACCAAAGGGATCATCCAACGGGACCTCAAACCGAGCAATGTTCTGGTGAGCACGCAGGACAACCTCCCTCTGGCCAGGGTGATCGACTTCGGCATCGCCAAAGCGACCTATGCCACGTTGACCGACCGCCCGTTGCTCACGGAGCAGCATCAGATCATCGGCACGCTGGAGTACATGAGTCCGGAGCAGGCCGCCGGCTCCGCCGATATTGACACGCGCTCGGATGTCTATTCACTTGGGGTCCTGCTCTACGCGTTGCTGACCGGATCGACGCCATTCAGCTCCGAGGAGCTCCGGCAGGCGGGTATCGGCGAGATGCACCGCATGATCCGCGAGGTCGACCCCCCCGCGCCGAGCGCGCGGGTTTCGCGCGACGCGGCGAGGCGGTCGGCCGTGGCGGCCGACCGCCGTCTCGATCCTGACCGCTTGCGCTCCGCGCTGCGCGGCGAACTGGACTGGGTGGTCATGAAATGCCTCGAAAAGGACCCGGCGCGGCGTTACGACAGCGCGGGGAGCCTGGCGACGGAGATCACCCGTCACCTCGACGGCGACGCCGTGAGCGCGGCACCGCCGAGCGCCGCCTACCGGCTTCGCAAGTTCGTGCGCCGGCACCGCGTGGGCGTCGCGGCCGGCGTGACGGTCGTGGCGGCGCTGATCGTGGGGCTCGGCGCGGCGTTGTACGGCTTACGATCGGCTATGCAGGCCCGCAACGCCGAGTCGGCAGCCCGTCAAGTCGCCTCCGACAACGAGCGGAGGGCGGCGGCCGAGGCCGCGAAGTCGCGCGCCGCGCTGGACTTCGTCATCGAGATGTTCGGGTCTGTAGACCCGGCGCTGGCCAGAGGACACGACGTCACCGTGGCCGAGGTTCTCGACCCAGCGGCGGCCAACGTCGCGCAGGCCTTCGCGGGGGACATCGACGGCGAGTCTCTCGTGCGGCGCGTCCTGGGCAAAGCGTATGCGCACCTCGCCCGATATCCCGAGGCGCTGCGCGAACTCGAGCGGGCCAGCGAGCTGCGCCGCTCGCTGAACCAGCCGGGAGATCCTGAGAGCCTCTCGGTGCTGCACGATTTGGGGACGACTGTCTTGCAAGCGGGAGACGTGGGCCGGGCGCGGGAGCTGCTCCAATGGGCCTGGGAGGGCCGGTCGGCCCTGCTCGGAGAATCGCATCGCGACACGCTGGTGACGCGGAGCGTGCTGGCCTTCGCCAAACAATTGGGCGGTGAGTTGGACGAAGCGATCGCCGAGATCCGGGCAGTTCTCAGAGAGCAGGAACGAACCCTCGGCCCGGATGTGCGCGACACCCTGGAATCGATGTGCAGCCTTGCGGACATGCTGGGAAACGCCGGTCAGATCGACGAGGCCCTCCGCGTGGCCCACGAGGCCGCCGGACGCGCCGCCGCCTCGCTTGGAGCGGACAGCGATCTCGCTCTAATGGCGTCGAGCATCGAGGCGGATCTGCTCGAAACCTCGTCAAGGCAAGAAGAGGCGGCGAAGCTTCTCGCAGAAGTCGTGAAGGGCAAGGAACGGCTGTACGGGGCTGATCATCCCGAGACTCTGATCACACTGGACGTGCTGGCGCGGACACTTGGGGATCTCGGCCAGGATGATCGGGCCATCGCCCTTCGGCGCACGGTCGTGAGCCGTGCGAAGAATACGTTGGGCGAAAGACACGCCGCGACCCTCAGTTACATGAACAATCTCGCGCAGAGCCTTCGCCACGACGGGCGCCTCGAGGAAGCCGAACCCATTTACCGCCGAGTGATCGCGCTGCGTCGCGAAACGATCGGCGCGGAGGCCCAAGACACGCTCGTCGTGGTCAGCAACTTGGGTCTGCTCCTGCTGCAGCGAGGCGCTGCGGGCGAGGCCCTGCCGCTGTTCCGCGAGGCGCTCGAAGGGTTTCGGAAGACGCTGCCGCCCGAGCACTGGATGCTCGGCGTCGCCCTGCTGAATCTCGGCCGCTGCGAGTCGGCGCTGAAGGACTATGCCGCCGCGGAACGGACCTTGTCAGACGCCCACGATCTGCTCGCGAAAGCGCTCGGCCCGACGCACGGGCGGACGCTCCAGATCCGGGCGGCGCTGGCCGAGCTCTACGACGCGTGGGGTAAGCCAGAACAAGCCGAGAAGTGGCGGGCGCCCGACTGAGCGGGGCGCAAGGCAACGGAGGTGTACCCTGCAGCAGCGCCCGCCGCGCCTGGCGCCTCCGGCGAGCGCGACACCCGTTCGCCGCGTCCCGCGCCGACGCCCGCGCTCCCCCGAATCGCACTAGGATGAAGCGATTCGGGGTGAGAATGTAATCGTTGCGGACGGGGATCTCGCGGTCTTGTGGAGACATTGGGTTTCGCTGGACCATCATGGCGGGATCGCGAAGGAGGTGGATCGTGGGCGCTCCGCGGATCGTTTCCTCGCGCGCGAGAGGCTACGCCCTCACGCTGGCCGTTTCCGTCGGCTTCGTCTTCCTCGCCGCGCCGAGCGCAAGGGCCGCGGCGCCGGGGCCGCCGCCCGGAGATCTCTGGGCCGCTCAGACCGGACCGAACGTCGTGACGCTCGCCTCGAGCCGGCCGGAGAAGGTCTCGGAGTTCCGGATCTTCCAGTTGGAGGGCGGCACCTTCAAGCAGATCTCGGCCCCTCGCTCGAGCGCGGACACCTTCACGCTCACGGTCC
>CP070706.1:2477702-2480854 GCA_020350085.1 Acidobacteriota bacterium | reverse complement strand
TGCGTTGTCAGACCGGCGCGCAGCGCCGGATGTTTCTCGCGCTACACGCGAGTCTGACCGGGCAAGCCCTGTCGCTACAAGCCCGTGTGCGTTTCGTCGAGACGAACACTGCGCAGCCGGAGCGCGTTGCCGATCACCGATACCGAGCTGAAACTCATCGCGGCTGCGGCGATCATCGGGTTGAGCAACAATCCGGACACGGGATACAGAATCCCGGCCGCGATCGGAACGCCGAGAGCATTGTAGGCAAAGGCGAAGAACAGATTTTGGCGGATGTTTCGCATTGTTGCCCGACTCAGAAGACGCGCCCGCACGATCGCCTGCAGATCGCCTTTCATCAGCGTGAGGCCTGCCGATTCCATCGCGACGTCCGTGCCGGTCCCCATCGCAATCCCGACGTGGGCCCGCGCCAGTGCCGGGGCATCGTTGATGCCATCGCCCGCCATCGCCACGATCCGGCCCTCTCTCTGCAGCCGCGCCACGGTGTCTGCTTTTTGTTCCGGAAGCACCTCGGCCACCATCTCGCCGATGCCGAGCCTGCGCGCGACCGCTTCAGCGGTGCCATGGCTGTCGCCTGTCAGCATCACGATCTCGAGGCCCTGATCGCGAAGCTGAACGAGCGCGGCAGGCGTGCTGTCCTTGATCGGGTCCGCCACACCGAGAAGCCCGACGACGGAGCCGTCCACTGCGACGAACATCACCGTCTGCCCTTCCTCGTGCAGCATCTCGGCCCGCTCCACGGCGCGATCCGGAAGCGTTGCACGGCCCGCCATCAGGGCACGGTTACCGATCGCGACCGATCGATCGCCGCTACGTCCGACGATCCCCTGGCCGGTGATCGAGTCGAAATCCTCAGCCGGTAGCGGCTCGACTCCGCGCTCGCGCGCGCCAGCGACCACCGCTTCGGCGAGGGGATGTTCGCTGAGCCGCTCGAGGCCCGCCGCCAGCGCGAGCAGCTCGTGATCGGAAAGATCGCTCAGCACCTCGACGGTGACGAGCTGCGGCTTGCCCTCGGTCAGGGTGCCCGTCTTGTCGACGACGATCGTGTTCACCTGGCGCATCAGCTCGATCGTCTCGGCGTTCTTGAATAGCACCCCGGCACCGGCCCCCTTGCCCGTCGCCACCATGATCGACATCGGCGTCGCCAGCCCGAGCGCGCACGGGCAAGCGATGATCAACACCGCGACGGCGTTGATCAGGGCGTAGGCCATCGCCGGTTCCGGTCCCCAGATCGCCCAGGCGACGAAGGTGATGACGGCAACCGCGACTACCGCCGGCACGAAGTAGGACGCGACGATGTCGGCGAGCTTCTGTATCGGGGCCCTTGTTCGCTGAGCTTCGGCGACCATGCGCACAATCTGCGCCAGCATGGTGTCGGCCCCAACTCGTTGGGCTTCCATGACGAACGCGCCAGTGCCGTTGACGGTCGCCCCGATGACACGATCACCGCGTTGCTTGACGACGGGAATCGGCTCACCGGTGACCATCGCCTCATCGACGGCGCTCGAACCGTCCGTCACCTTGCCATCGACGGGGATCTTCTCGCCGGGGCGCACGCGCAGTCGGTCCCCGACCTGCACCTCGGCGATCGGAACGTCTTCTTCGCTTCCGTCGGCGCTGATGCGCCGCGCGGTCTTCGGCGAAAGGCCGAGCAGCGCCTTGATGGCCGCCGAGGTCCGGCTCCGTGCCTTGAGCTCGAGCACCTGACCAAGGAGAACCAGCGTGGTGATGACGGCCGCGGCCTCGAAGTAAACGGGAACTTGTCCGTGTGCATCGCGGAACGAGGTCGGGAATACCTCCGGCAACAACGCCGCGACGACGCTGTAGACGTACGCCACGACGACGCCGAGTCCGATCAGGGTGAACATGTTCAGATGAAGCGTAAAAAGCGAGCGCCAGAAGCGGACGAAAAACGGCCATGCGCCCCACAAGACGACAGGCGTCGCCAGCGTGAGCTCGATCAGGTCGAGCCCTCGGGGTGGCGCGAGCCAGTCGAAGCGCACGACCGGGATCATCTCGCCCATCGCGATCACGAGGAGCGGACCGCTCAGCGCCGCGCTGAGCCAAAACCTGCGCGTCATCGCTCGCAGCTCGGAGTCGTCTTCCTCTTCGACGTCCTCCACGGACACGGCTCGCGGCTCGAGCGCCATTCCACAGATCGGGCACTCGCCTGGCCCGTCGCGCACGATCTCCGGGTGCATCGGGCAGGTGTAGGTCCCACCTCGCACGCCGGCCGCCGGCGTTGGGAAGCTTCGGACCTCGTACGTGCTGGCGCCTCCATCGGAAGACAGATACGCCGCCGGATCAGCCTCGAAACGCCGGCGGCATCCAACCGAGCAGAAGGCGTACGTCTTTCCCTCGAAGGTCACTTCGCCGGCAGGACCCTGTGCTTGCACGTTCATTCCGCAAACCGGATCGACGACCATCGTTACCTCCTCTCGGATGCTGCTCAGCGCGAGACGATCTCCCCGCATCGCGCCATCCGCTGCCCGTAGTAGGGATTGCCGATTTCGCCCTCTGGCTGCAGCCAGGATTTCTTCGCCATGGCGCAGTAGGCGACGACCGGTCGGTGTGCTCGTGTGAGCTCGCGATACCGGATGAGTGGTTCCGACAGCTCACCGAACGCTGCACGAGCGTCAGCGAGAGTGCTCGCCCCGGCGAGCTGATTCGCAGCCTTCACGATCTTCGGAAGCAGCGGTTTGCACTCCGGGGCACTCGCGGCTGGGACCCCTGCGCGCTCGGCATCGAAATCCGCCAGAAGTGACGCCGTCCGCTGCTCGATCGAGCGGGCTTCGTCGGAGAGCCCCTCGAGGGAATCTCCAAAGAGGGCGAGTCGGATGCTCTCGTAGCTGCGCGCGAGATCAGCAAACATCGTGCGCTTAGCAGGTTGTTGATGATGATCGTGATGATGTCCCGATGTCTCACCGGCGATGGCAACTCCAGCCAGTGTCGTCGTCAGGAAAGCGATCATCACGATGCCCGCAGGCGAGTTTCTGTGCATGAGACGTCTCCTTTCACCGTTTGTGCGGCGTTGAGTGCTTTCATCAAGCGGGCGAGGCATCCGTCACTTCGGCCGGCACGCTCTTTCCGAGCCGGATCTCGCGCCGGAGCCGGGCGCCTTTCCAGACCATGTAGATCGCCGGAATGATCAG
>CP070706.1:2471373-2477602 GCA_020350085.1 Acidobacteriota bacterium | reverse complement strand
GAAAGGTCTCGTCGGCGCACCGCCTCGACCAGCAGCAGCAGAATCTGACCGCCGTCGAGCACCGGAATCGGTAACAAGTTGAGCACGCCGAGCTGAACGCTGAGAAACGCCATCCACTCCAACAGCGGCATGACACCGAGCCGGACCTGCTCGCCCGACATGCGCGCGATCTCGAGCGGGCCTGCCAGCGTTCCGACACCCAGCTCACGCTTGATCAGTGCAGAGAGGGTGCGGAAGATCAGACCGGCCTGTTGCCCGAGCTTGCGCCAGGCCTCGCGCGCCGCGGCGATGGGACCGAGCTGAACGTATTTCGTCGGAAGCCCGATGTGTGCTTGGATGCGGCCGGTATCATCCTCGGCGCGCTCGGGGACGACGCGAACGTCGACCGCCTCGGGACCGCGCTCCACCGTGAACACGATCGGCTGCTCGGGGTGGCTCTTGATGATCTCGATCAGCTCGTTGACGCCCTCCGGCAGCTGGCCCTCGACCGCCAACACCTTATCGCCGCCTTCGAGACCTCCTCGCTCGGCAGGTCCTCCGGGGCTGACGGCGATGATGGCGATCGGCAGGCGCGGGTAGACGCCGTCCCAGCCCACCCCTTCTTCCGCGGTCTGGCCCACGTCGACCCCCAGCTTGACCCGTTCGCCTTCCCTTTCGATGAGGTACTCGACGCGCTGACCCGGGCGGAATAGGACTTCCTCCCGGTAGCTCACGAGCGAGTCGATCTCGGTGCCACCAATCGCCAGCAGCCGGTCACCGGGGCGCAGTCCGGCGGCCTCACCTGGCGAATCCGGCGCGAACGCCTGCACGACGGGCGGCCCCTCGGGAAGGTCGAACGCCTCGGCACCGTGCATGAACAGGCCCCACCACACCCCAAGGGCCAGGCAAAGGTTCATTGCCGGTCCCGCGAGCATGATGATCAACCGCTGCCAGCGCGGCTTGCGGTGCAGCAGCGCGGGATCGTCGCTGTCGGCCACTTCCGAGTACTCTCCGGCCATCTTGACGAACCCGCCGAGCGGAATCGGCGCGATGCGGTAGTCGGTCTCTCCGCGCTTGAATCCGAACAGCCGAGGCCCGAAGCCGATCGAGAACACCTCGACCCGTACGCGGAACAGCTTGGCCCCGAGGAAATGTCCGACCTCGTGTATGAAGATCAGTGGCCCGAGCACGACGACGAACGCGAGCACGACGAACAGGCTGCTGAGAAAGGCGCTCATCGTCGCTGCAGCTCCCTTTCGATCAGTCCCCGGGCCTGAGTGCGCGCGCGCGCGTCGGCCTCCAGCACGTCGGCCAGCTCGTCGACGGGCTGCACGGGCTCGGCTTCGAGAGCCGATTCGATCACGCGCGGGATGTCGAGAAAGCCGATGCGCCCGTCGAGAAACGCGGCCACGGCGATCTCGTCGGCTGCATTGAGCACCGCCGGCGCCGTGCCGCCCTCGGCCAGCGCCATGTAGGCCAAATCGAGGCAGCGAAACAGCCGCCGGTCCGGCGCCTCGAACGTCAGGCTCGATTGCCGGACCAGATCGAGCGGATCGGTCGCACTGTTCCACCGATGCGGATAGCTCAGGGCGTACTGAATTGGGTGGCGCATGTCGGCCGCGCCGAGCTGCGCGATCAAAGAGCCGTCGCGAAAGCGCACGACGCTGTGCACGACGCTCTGTGGGTGAATGACGACCTCGATCGATCGTGGCCCGAGGCCAAACAGCCAGGCGGCCTCGATCACTTCGAGCCCTTTGTTCATCAGCGTGGCGGAATCGATGGTGATCTTCGGCCCCATCGACCACGTCGGGTGCGCGAGCGCTTGCTCGACGCTGACGCGCTCGAGTTGATCGCGTGACCAGCCGCGGAACGGTCCTCCCGAGGCAGTGAGAATGATCTCGGACAGCTCATGCGCCTGACCTGCCCGGACGCACTGATGGATCGCATTATGCTCGCTGTCAACGGGAAGCAGTCTTGCGCCCGACTCGCGACTGGCCCGCACCATCAGCTCGCCAGCGACGACCAGCGCCTCCTTGTTGGCCAACGCGACCGTCAATCCGGCCGACGCCGCCGCGAGCGTCGGGAGCAGCCCCGCGGCACCGACCACCGCGGCAACGACGATCTCGGCTCCGGTGCCGACCGCGACCTCGACCGCACCGTCGTCGCCGACCCGGATCGGCGGAGCGTTGCCGCCGAGCAACGCCCGCAGCTCGCGCGCCGCCGTCTCGTCGGCAACGGAAACCAGACGCGGCCGCCAGCGTTGCACCTGCTCGGCCAAACGCCGCACACCACGGCCGGCAGCCAAGCCCACGATCTCGAACTTCTCCTCGTGGTGAGCGACGACCTCGAGCGTGCTGCGCCCGATCGAGCCGGTCGAGCCGAGAATAGCGATTCGCTTAGACAACCGAGTCATCTCCCGAAGCGACTGAGGGCCGCATTCTAGCCCGCTCGAGCGGACGAGACGCCTCGAGCGGGCCGCGCCTGGTGGCGGAACTCAGCCTGCCATCCAGTAATGGTGGTACCAGTAAACGACGGGGGCCGCGAACAGCAAGCTGTCGATCCGATCGAGCAGGCCCCCGTGCCCAGGCAGCAGCGTGCCGGAGTCCTTGACGGCAGCGGCCCGCTTCAACAGCGATTCAGATAGGTCTCCGAGCATGCCGGCGAGCCCGATCGCCAGCCCCAGCGCCACGGCCTGCTCCCAAGCGAGCGCGCGGAAAAACCACGCCGGTGCCAGAAGAGACGTCAGCCCGGCGCCGATCAATCCGAACACGGCTCCTTCGACGGTTTTCTTCGGTGAGATGCGCGGCGCGAGCCGGTGCCGGCCCATGGCCCGTCCGCCGTAATACGCCGCGGTATCGGCCGCGTAAACCACCAGCAGCGTAAGGACCATCAGGTCTCGCCCACGCTCGATTCCGCCGGGAGCCAAGAGTAAGGCGCACAGATGGCCCGTCAGCAGTCCGATCGTCAGCGCGGGCACGATCGTACCGATGGCTCGTTCGAGGCACGTTGCGGCGCCAGCGGAAGAGAAGATCGCTCGCGCACTGACGATGACGATCAGAGCGAGCAACACGGCTGACAACGGTGGGCCGCCGGGAACGAACGAGGCCATCGCCGCCAGCGTGCCGAGATGAGCGACGATCGGCCACGGCGGCTTGCCGAGTCCGCCCAGCAACGAGCCCATCTCACGCACGGAGCCGAGCGCGACCACTACGATCACGAGCATCACCGCCCAGGTCGGTGCCAGCTTGATGCCGGCAAGGGCCACAATCGCCAAGACAAACCCGGTGATGTGCCTCTTCACGATCTCACGACGAGAGCAGATGACGCTTCGCGGCGCCACGCGAACGGCGGTCTGCATTGCGCACGCCGCCGAAGCGACGCTCCCGAGCCTGGAAATCGACGATGGCCTCGAGCAGATGCTGGCGGCGGAAGTCCGGCCACAGCACCGGCGTGATGAACAGCTCCGCGTAAGCAATCTGCCACAGCAGGAAGTTGCTGATTCGCCGCTCGCCGGAGCTGCGTATCAACAAGTCGGGGTCGGGTAGCCCCGCCGTGTTCAGCGTCGAGGAGACGAGATCTTCGTCGATCGCTTCGGGGTCGAGCTGGCCCCGGCGCACCCGTTGCGCGATCTCGACGGCGGCATCGACGATCTCAGAGCGACCTGAGTAGCTCAGGGCGATCAAGAAGGTCATCCCCGTGTTGCCCGCCGTAGCCCGCTCGGCCCGGGCCAGCCCCTCGACCACGGGTGCTGGCAGATCGCTGATGCGCCCAATGGTGCGAAAACGGATGTTCTTCTCGCACAGCGTGGTCAACTCGCCATCGACGTACTCGCGCAGCAAGCGCATCAGCGCGTTGACCTCGCTCGCCGGACGTGACCAGTTTTCGCGGCTGAACGCGTAGAGCGTCAGCACTTCGATCCCCAACCTCGCCGACGTCTCGAGCACCTCCCGCACGGCAGCGATGCCTGCTCGGTGCCCGGCAATGCGCGGTAGATGGCGCTGACGGGCCCAGCGGCCGTTGCCGTCCATGATGATGGCGATGTGCCGGGGGAGCCGCTCGAAGTCGATCTGATCGATCAAGCTCGTTGCCGCGTCCGCCGTCGTTGTCGCCTTCGCCGCGCTGTCCGCTGCGGCGGCTGGGGCGGCATGTTGTTCTTGCTCTCGATCTGGCCTCATCGGTCCCCTGCACGATCCACGGCTCGTTCTGGAATGTAACACCCGCGTCAGCGTTCTTCACGATCTCGGGAGCGGCCCGTGCCCTACCCCGAGAAGCTGCGCGGCGATTGGCACCGGATACACCACTCGTTTCAGGCACAACCCGCGGGCCGGCGCGGTCGGCGCGCTCGCGCCGCGGTCCCTGCCCGCCAGCACGTCGCGCGCGTCGTCGACAGGGCGTCTCCCGAGGCCGATGTCGACGAGCAGTCCAACGAGATTGCGGACCATTTTGTACAGAAACCCGTCGGCCTCGGCGACGATCCGCACATCTCCGGCTCCGACGCGGGCCGCGTCGAGACGGTGCAGCGTCCTCGTCGTCGATCGCGTCGGTCGCCCGGCGGCCGCGAACGCGGCGAAGTCATGCCGTCCCGCGAGGGCTCGCGCCGCCGCTGCCATCGCCCCGACGTCGAGCGGGGCGCGGATGTGCCAGCGCCACGGCGCCTCGAACGGGAGTAGCGGACGGCCGTGAACGATGCGGTAGATATAGCGCTTGAGCAGCGCATCGCGGCGCGGGTGGAACGCTTCCGGTCCGCTGCCGGCAGCCAGCACGCGGATCGACTCCGGCAACAAGGCTTCGAGCCCGCGGGAAACTGCCGCGAACGAGCGCGGCGTAGCACTCGTGTAGCTGGCGACCTGACCCAGAGCGTGCACGCCCGCGTCGGTTCGACCCGCCCCTGTCACTCGGAGGCTGTCCGGAGCCGTGTCATGGATTTGTGCCAACGCGTCGATGAGGACTCCTTGCACCGTCGGTTGACCCGGCTGGAGTTGCCAGCCCGCATACGGCGTTCCGTCGTAGGCCACCTCCAGGACGATCTTCTCGCCAACGCGGCACGGATCCATGGTCTCTGGATTCACGGTCATGTACTCGGGGCACGCACGCTAACGGCTCCGCGGTGCGCGTCGAGATCGGCCGTGTAGCCGAGCGGTAGCGCCCGGCTCTTCGAACCGTGCCCCACCACCAGGCCCGTCATGGCCGGCACGCCAAGGGCCTCGGCGTGTTCGCGCAGAATCGCCCGCAACGAGCGCGAAGGTCGGTTCGGCGCGGGCCGACAGCGTGTCAGCTGGCCGACGACGAGGCCTTTGACGCCATCGAGCATGCCGCTCGCGCGCAGCTGCCACAGCATCCGGTCGATGCGATATGGGGCCTCGCCGACCTCTTCCAGAAATAGCACCGCGCCGCGAAGAGTCGGCTGCCAGCGAGTACCCGCCAGAGCTGCTAACACGGCCAGACAGCCCCCGACCAGCGGCCCGCGGGCTCGTCCTCTCACCAGAACGTGGCGCCGCCCGGGTCGGTACAGGCGCTCGGAGAGCGGATCGCTCAACATGCGTTCGATGTCCCGGGAGACGAATCGTGTCGAGTCCCCGAGCCCGACGACGCTCGGTGCATACCAGCTCGGCCACCCGTGCGCGACGAGGGTCACCTGGAGCGCCGTCAGATCCGAAAACCCGATCACCCAGCGCGGCCGGCGCCGACGGACGATGCGCTCGAGTCCCGGCAGCAGACGTGCTGTGCCCCACCCGCCGCGTGCGGACCACACCGCGTCGATGGTGGGATCGCTCAGCGCCCAACGCAGGTCGGCAGCCCGCAGCGCATCGGGACCGGCAAGGTCTCCCGACCGGCGCCAAAGGTAGCGGCCGGCCACCGGCTCGAAGCCCCAG
Source organism: Acidobacteriota bacterium (assembly GCA_020350085.1). Taxonomy (GTDB): domain Bacteria; phylum Acidobacteriota; class Polarisedimenticolia; order J045; family J045. Next base: position 2,471,750 of record CP070706.1, on the reverse strand, counting down.
CTTCGCAGCCGCGCGAGCCCACCTTTCATTGTCGAGCGCGTCACGACCGAGCCCGGCGCGATGACGGCGATCCGAGCCCCGCGAGGTAGCGCGCCGGGGAGTTCGATCGGTCGGCCTCGGTTCAGCACCCGGGCATCTCGACCACGAGAGGCACTTCGCGGCGGCGCTTTCCGGCGGTCTGCCGAGCATGCGCCACACGCGCGCGCTCGAGCAGTTCCGGCCGTACGAGGAGGTCGAGGCCGGTCAGCGCCAGAGCCTGACACGCCCGCTGTGCCGCCTCGAATGCGGACCCGGACATCGCACAGTCCGTGTAGCGTTTGGTGTGCGTCGGAATCGGTTCGTCGGCGATGGGAAACCGCGGGTGCAGCGCCGGGACG
>CP070706.1:2467360-2471273 GCA_020350085.1 Acidobacteriota bacterium | reverse complement strand
GTTCAACATCGCCAGGCCGATACCGCCCGGAACGTCCAACTGTCCGCCCAACGCGAACAGCGTGTATACGGCACGGATCGCCTGGATGCCGCTGTTGGAGTACTCGAGTCCCGTGTACATCACAGGACAGGCGCCGGTGGCTGTCGCGAGGCGTCGCGCCAAATGGCGGATCGTCTCCGCTGGCACTCCCGTGATGTTTTCCGTCACCTCCGGTCGGAAATGCTGCACATAGCTCCGGAGCTCGTCGAACCCGACGGTCCAGTTGTCTGCGAAGTCCTCGTCGTAGAGCTCCTCGTCCAGCATCACCTCGATCATCGACAGCGCGAGCGCGCCGTCGGTTCCGGGTCGGATCGGGATCCACTGAGCCCCGGTGCGCTTGGCGGTTTCCGTGTTGCGCGGGTCGATGACGACGATGTCAGCACCCCGTCTGGCAGCGGCTTCGAGCCGCTGCATGTCGAGCGGAGGGGAATCCGTTGCAGGGTTGGCGCCCCAGACGATGAGCAGCTCCGCGTTCTCCATGTCGGCGAACATGTTCACCAACATGCGACCCATGGTGACGTGAGGGGCGATCATGGCGAACGAGACGTAACACAACGCCCCCACGCCCATCGTGTTGGGTGAGCCGAATGGAAACAGCACGTTCGATGCTGAAGAGACCGCAACCCCCTTCGGCTGGAACATGTCGCACAACGACAACTCGAACGCACCGCGGCCGGTGTAGATGGCGACGGCCTCGGGCCCGGACTCCCGTTTCATTCGCTCGAGGCGCTCGACGACGAGATCGTAAGCTTCGTCCCAACAGATACGCTCGAACTCGTGGGTCCCCTTGGGGCCGACACGCTTCATCGGGTATCGCAGGCGGTGCTCGGAATAGACGATCTCGGGTGCGTGCTCGCCGCGCCGGCAGATCATGCCCAGGGGATGACCGCTATCTTGCCGAATGTCCGCCAGCTTTCCCTGCTCCAGAGCGACTTCTACCCAGCAGCCCGCGGGACAGATGCCGCAAATGGCCTTCTTCCACCCAAAGCCCCGTCGTCTCTCGGTCTCGGACTGTGGTGCGGTCGCGAGGTCGCGTGTGAGGGCCATGACGAATCACTCCCCAGGCTGAGATGAGGCGGGACGAACGAACAGTATAGGCGAGCTTTCAGTACCGATAGCGGTCTGACCCCATCAACAGTCGGCCGGAATCATTCAAGCGTGAAGCAGCCGCTAATGAAAGAGACGAGAAGGTGCCCCTGCACAGAGAATCGGATCGGCGAATCCCGTCTGCCGGAGGGGGCGGCAGCACACCGAATAGCGCTCCGAAGTCAGGTTCGCCGGATTAACGCGCTCCACGCCCTCTCGTACAGGACGATCATCGGGCTTCACGCAGTCCGCTTATTCCCGACGAGTGTCAGGGCGATCGCGATCAGCGCCAGATTGCTGCATGCTCGTGAGAACGCTTCCGCTGGGACCCACAGAAGCGGCCGTCCCGCGAGAGCGGTAATCACCGCGAGGACGAACCCCAGTACCGACACGCCGATCAAGGCCCATGTCGCGTTGCGCATGATCTTTCTCCTTTTACATGACTTTGCGAAAACCGCCTGTCCTAGCTCCTCGACTCCGTCAGAGCGAAGGGACAAATCATCCCGTCACCCGTAGCGACAGGTCTTGCCCTGTCAGACTCGGGCGAAGCAGGAGATATATCCGGCGCTGCGCGCCGGTCTGACAACGCAAGCGTTGTCGCTACAGGCGTAACGAGACGGTGAACGCGACCAGCAAGAAGCAGCCACACCATACGGCCTTCAGTAGCCGAGCTTCTTGTCCACGATGTTGATGAACTCCTCGCCTACGGAGAATCGGCGCATGTTTTCGCGAATCACCGCCCAGCGCCGTTCGAGGGTGAGCTCGGCGCGGGCGGAAACGTGCGGCGTGATGATGACATCGTCACGTGCCCACAGCGGATGATCCTCAGGGAGCGGTTCGGGGTCGGTCACGTCGAGTCCCGCGCCGGCGAGCCGGCGCGATTCGAGAGCTGCGAGCAGCGCGTTCGTGTCGACGATGCCACCGCGACCGACGTTGATGAACCACGCGCCCTGTTTGATCTGCGAGAATCGCCGCGCATCGAAAAGCCCTCGCGTCTCGTCCGTCAGAGGCAGCGCGACGACCACCACGTCGGCCTGACCGAGGAAACGCTCCAGATCGTCATTCGTACCGAGCTCGTCGACGTAATCGGGCGGCTGGCGCTTCGTTCTGACGGTGGCCAGCACCCTCATGTCGAAGGCGTGCGCGCGCCGCGCGATCTCGCTGCCGATGCCGCCCATGCCGACGACGAGCATCGAGCGGTCGGCAACTGCCGTCATGCGGTCCGACGCCCTGCGATTCCACGACGATGCCTGCTGCATCTTGTGGAACGCGCCGAGGTCGCGCGTCATCGACAGCAGCATGGCGAACACGTGCTCAGCGATCACCGGCCCATGCACACCTTTCATATTGGTCAGCACGATCCTCTCGTTCTGCACGAGACGCGACAACTTCATGTAGCGGTCGACGCCAGCGCTCCAGGCCTGCACCCAGCGGAGCCGAGTCGCGGCAGCCAAAAACTCCTCGCTCAGCAGGTGCGCATCGGCGCCATCGAACTCGGCGGCCCGGGCCAACCGTTCTTTCTCGTCGAGGCCAGTGACGATGCGCACGTTGGAAGCGACCTCGGCGAGCTCAGCCAGCTGCTGCTCGGACAGCTCGCTCGCGAGGTAGGCTAGCTCCCGCGGACTCTCCACGGCTGAGTCGGCGAGCGCACAGCTCTGGAACAGAACACTACTCAGGCAGGCGGCAGCGAGACAGACGCGGAAGCCGAATCGACGGTGCATCGTGGACCCTCCGTTCGAAGTGGAACGAGATCTTACTTCAGATCCATTGCCGGAACTCCCGCCCCGCGTCCGCCCTAGCCTTCGAACTGCTGGTCGAGCCAGGTCATGATCGGCATGATGTTGAAATAGATCACATCGGTCTGACCGGAAGCCTCCTCGACGACCTCCATCTTGTCATACGGGATACCGTCGATGGTGATCAGCGACTGCCTGCGAGCCGTCATGCGCAGTGCGTTGAGCGCGCCGTACTCCTCCGTCAGAGAGATGACCTTGAAGGCTGTCTCGGCTGATCTGCCGTCTCCAGAGGCTTTGATCGATTGGAGAAGTCCTGAGAACACGAATTCGTGGAAACCGAATCGCTCTTGATCATCGAGACCAGAGTAGCTGTGCAAACAGAAAAAGTTCCAGCCGAGATCAACAAAGTAGCGATCATAGTGACGGCTGCACGTCTTGGCAGCTCGCTTGAAGTCGCCATCCATGAGCGCCTGCTCCATCACGCGCATCCGCCTGACATACGTCGGATCGAGATGGATATAGGGATCGTAGTTCGGCTGGTCCGTCCAGAGCATTCTCAGCGAGGTAAAGTCCGTGTCCTCGTCTTGGCTCATCATTTGACGAAAGACCTGATCGAAGGCCGGGAGTGCTAATCCGGAGGCGGACGGGCAAACGAGCGCTAGAATGACGCCGCTCGCGATCGCGTATCTCCAGGAGGGAGTGCGCGACGACGGACGGACCCAAGAGAGACGACGCGATCGAAGGGCATCGAGGACGGCGGGTTTATCCTCGAATGGTCGGCGTCGAGGAAAGAGTGAGGATGATCTCATGGCCGGTTCTCCTTCAGCGGGTTCTCACTGCTGTTGGACAACGGCTCAGAGAAGAAGTTCCCGCCACCGCTTTACGGCGGTGACCCGGTGACGGGGGAAGGGCCCCTCGCGGCCCGGATCAGAGTGAGTGACAGCCCTACAGGCTGATACGAGTAGGGCGCTCTTGTTCAGACTCGAATCGTCAGCCCGACTTACGCGCCCCGCTTGTCTCCGACCAGCGTCAGGGCGATCGCGAGCAGCGCG
>CP070706.1:2459410-2467260 GCA_020350085.1 Acidobacteriota bacterium | reverse complement strand
TTCACGGAAAATGCGCGTCAGCTCGGGCTCTGAGGCATGGGCCAGGAGCTCGGCCGCGGTCACGCCAGGTTGCTCTCTGTCGAATCGCATGTCGAGCGGGCCGTCGAGACGAAAAGAAAAGCCGCGTGAGGCGTCGTCGAGCTGATGCGATCCGATGCCGAGATCGAGCAAGACGGCGTCCGGAGGCGCCAGCTCCCGCTCGTCGAGCAGCTCGGCCACATCGCGGTAATCTGCGTGACGCAGTAAGACCCGTTCGCCGAAGCGGGCCAGTCGCTGCTCGGCCCGCCCGAGTGCGCTGGCATCGCGATCGAGGCCGATGGCACGCCCGGTCTGACCGCACGCGTCGAGCCAGGCCTCGAGGTGGCCACCGTCACCCGCCGTCGCGTCCAGCAGCAGACGTCCCGGCGCGGGGGCCAGCGCCTCCAGCACGGGCGAGACCATCACGGGTCGGTGCCGCGACAGCCGATCGACCATCAAGGGGGCTCCCACGCACACGCGGTCAGATGCCGAAGCGGGTCAAAGCCGCGAGTTTTTCCGGAGTCAGCACGGGCGGGCTGTCCCGGAGTAGCCGGTGATCGCATAGCTCGAGCGTGTGTTGTTTGCCGAAGACCGAGACTACTCCATCGAGCGACGTGGCCTCGCGCAGCCGCGGGTGGATCAGAATCCGTCCTTGCCGATCCACGGATGACTCGCGCCCCCAATAGCTGACGGCCAGACGGTACAGCTCCAGGTCGGGGTCGGTCGTCGTCAGCGTGCTGAGCCGCTTTTCCTGCCTGCGCCAAACGGGGAGCGGATAGACGAGAACCATCTTCGCGTCGCGCGAGGTGATGTAGACTCGATGTTGCTCTTCGCAGAGGGAGAGAAAGCTATCGAGGAACTCGGCCGGGATCTTGAGCCGTCCTTTCGAGTCGACCCGGGCGGTGGCATGTCCGCGCAGCATCGTGACTCCGGCGGCCCGTCCGACGGACGTCTTGGCCTGTTCTCATAGGACACGGAGTGCGCCGAGCGGCCCAGCTTAAGGAGGTCCATGAGCCCAAAAAGCGCTTGAAATTTCCCCCTCGTGCCACTCCGTACCACTACTTCCCACCCGGAATCTACGAAATAGCGCGAAAGGTGTCAAGAGGTTTCACACACTAATCGCAATGCCTCGGCTTACGTTTTTTGTTTACTTTCCCGCTCTGATCGGTGCCAAGTCGTCCGACGGAGCAGAGAATGCAAAACGACCCCGGCCATCCGGGGTCGTTTCGAGGCTCACCCTCAGGCTCGATCGACGCCGAGCCCCAACTCACCGACGATCAGGGATCCCATCTCTTGACGCGTCCCACGGGCCACGGCTCCGGCCCCTCGGCCCCACCGTCGGGACTCCGCCTGTCGGGCGGCCTGACCTGGATGGGACCGGGATCCGTATCCGTCTCGGTGCCGATGGTGTTGGTGCCAAAGTGGCCATCAATCCTCGGATCGTAGCTCGCCACGGCCTCCGGCGTGGCGGGCTGCCAGTGCCCGACCAATACCGAAGTGACCAACCGGACCAAGTCGAGGCTCAGGGGGCCAGCCGCCTCGCTGGGAAGAGACGCGAGAGCGGGAAGCGATGCCGCGAGGAAGAGTGTCAACGCGAGCGTCATCGAGCGGCGCATCATTGTGCACCCCCTTTCTCAATATAACGATCGAACTCTCTCACCTCGGGCAGTTCCTGCTCGAGGTGCGGTCTGAGGTATTTCAACCGCCCGAGGGCGATTTTGGCTTCGGCGGAGCTGGACTCCGCCTCGGCGACCTTCCACAGGTAGAAGGCGTTGAGGAACAGAATATCGACGTACTGCACTTCGCCGTTCGACGCGATGGAGTTCGACTGATTCATGTGATGTCTGGCTTGGTCGAATTCCCCGCGCCTATAATAAAGCTCGGCCAAACACGCCCCAGCCGATGCCACGGTCCAGCGGTGTCCGAGCTTGCGCGCCTCTTCTTGAGCTTCGAGCAGTAGCCGCACTCCTTCATTGAACTGGCCGCGTGCGCCGTAGAGCAGACCGAGGTTGCGCTTTACTTTGAGCGCCTCCTTGTCGTCGCCCAGCGTTCTGTAGCGGGTCAGCGCCTCGTGCCAGTGTTTGAGCGCCTCTTCGTAACACGTGCGATCCTGCAAGATGCGTCCCAAGGCGTGGTGCGCGTACGCTTGCAGCGCCTGATCGCCGCTGCGCTCCGCGATCTCGAGCGAGCGCGACGCCTCGATCTCGGCCAGCAAGTAATCTCCAAAGCTGGCGTGGACGTTGCTCAGATGCAGCAGCGCACGCACCATCAGGCCTTCGTCGAGGAACTCCTCCAGCCTGAGGAGTTGGCGCAGCTCGTACTCGGCGAGGCTGATCTTGCGCATCATGTACAAGATGATCGCCGAGGAGAGCCGGGCCTTCGCGATCACTCTCGCCCCGTCGGGTGTCAGCTCGCCGTCGTGCTCGAGCAACCGCCGCGCCTTTTGGTAGTGCACGTAAGCGCGGCCATAGTCGCCGATGACCCACGCCCGCTCGCCCTCCTTCATCAGCTCGGCCGGGTCGCTCGACGCCGGAGAGTTCAGCTCGAGCTCCTCGAGGTCGACGACGTCCGAGAAGGTCTGAATCGAGACGTTGAAGATGCGGGCCAGGGTGCGCAGCTTGTCGAAAGACGGGTAACAAATTCCTTTCTCGTAGCGGCTCAGCTGCGAGTTGTCGATCTCCCCGCCGTTCTGACGCGCTTTCTCCTCGACTTTACGGAGCGAGTAGCCATACCCCGAGCGCAAGCCCCTCAGATACTGTCCAAGCTTCGGACTACCTTTGAGTTCTGCCATGCTCACCCCCCGGGATCCGTGAGCAGGCTTGGGACGCCTGCGGGCCGCTGTCTGCATCGATTCCCTCCACCACTTTATTTACCAAGGAGGAGGGCCCATCAAGCGCGACGCAGAGCACTCAGTGCGGCAAACATGCAGCAGCGGCGCTGTGGCGGCCAAGCATCCGCGGTTCTCCATCCATAGCTAACATTACCGCATTTTGTCGGCAGAGGCTCCCGATTCGACATCGTCGATGGTTTCCAGCTCGTCCCCTTTAGGGTACGTCTAATTGACAGGCCACCCCCCGAGGAGGAAACTCCAAGCGGAATCTGGACCAGCACTCGGGGCCGCTGACGACCCCTGACCGGGTGGAGACCTCGATCATCGCAGCCACCATGCCAGCCACGCCTTCGCGTCAGCCAGAGAGGCTCGTCAGGCGGCTCCTCGTTAGGGCGGTCATGCTCTTTCTCGCCCTGTTCGTGGCCGACGTGGCCCTCGTCGCGTGGCTGTTCTTCCACGATTTCGACCAGCGGGCCGTCCGCGGCAAGATCCGCGAAGCGTACAACATCGGCCGAGACCTCGGGGCGAAGCTGGGCGAGGAGCTGGCGCCGGGCGGAGCGATCGACCATCTGAGGATCGTCGAGCGGCAGCAGATTGTGGGTCAGATGATCGACGCCTACACGGCGCGGCTGAGAATCATCGATTTCGTCGAGGTCCTCACCCCGGACGGGATGTTGATCACTCGGCGCCAGAGGGGTCGGGACGCTGGCGCGGTCGGTGGGCAGGCGTTCGGGGGCGCCGCCCCGCCGAGCCCCGATTCACCGCCCGCTGCGAGCATGCCGAACGAGCCGGGACGCTGGTTCGCGATGCAGGGCCGCCGCTCTGAACTCGTTTTCCAGGTTCCCCTGGGCGCCGACGCGGGGACGCTTTTGCTGGGGGTCACGCCCGGTGTGCTGGAGGCCGAGTTCGAGAAGCAGCGCCGTTCGCTCGTTGTGCAGCTGCTGTTCGGAGGTGCCATCAGCGTGCTGCTGCTGGCCGTCGCGTTCCTGTACGTGCTGCGCATGGTGCACCGCGTGCGACGCTTCGAGGCGGAAGCGCAGCGAGCCGATCAGCTCGCCAGCCTCGGGGTGCTCGCCTCCGGCCTCGCCCACGAGATCCGCAACCCCCTCAATGCGATGGACATCAATCTGCAGCTGCTCGAGGAGGAGTTGGTCTCCGGCCAGCTGGGCGATGAAACGGTGACTCTGTTGCGGTCCTCTCGCGCAGAAGTGCAGCGTCTCGAACGTCTCGTCAAGGAGTTCCTCGCGTTTGCCAGACCCCCCAACCCCCGACGAGAGGAAGTGGCATTGGCCGAGCTGGTCGACGATGTGGTTCGTTTCTCGCGACCGGAGTTTGCCGAGCATGGGATCGAGCTCGAGGTGGAGCACGAGGAAGGCACTCCGGTCGTGAGCGTCGACAGTGGTCAGATCCGACAAGCTTTGCTCAACATTTTGCAGAACGCGCTCGAGGTCAGCTCCCGCGGTCAGCGAGTATGGGTTCGAACGGGCGCCACGGAACAGGGAGAAGCACGGGTCGAGATCATCGACCAGGGCCCGGGCGTCGCGGAGGAGAATCGCGAGCGCATCTTCGAGGTTTTTTGGTCGCAAAAACCTGCCGGCTCGGGCTTGGGCCTGCCGATCGCCCAGCGAGCGATCGAGACGCACGCCGGCCGCATCGAGCTGGAGAGCGAGCCCGGCCACGGCAGCACGTTTCGCATGATCCTTCAGCCGGCAGTTTCAGAAGGCGCCGAGGAGGCGCTGGAGGCTCTGAGCCGCGCACACCGATCTCGAGCGGTGCGATGAATCGTGCCCAAGCAGAGCGTCGCGCACGAGACCTGCGCGACGAGATATGGCGCCATCGCTATCTCTACTACGTGCTCGCTGAGCCGGAGATCTCCGACGCCGAGTACGACGAGCTCGAGAAGCAGCTCGCGGAGATCGAACGCGACTATCCCGATCTCGTCACGGACGACTCGCCGACCCAGCGCGTCGGCCATCCCGTCGGAGGCGAGCTTCCCGTCGTCGCGCACAGCGAGCCGATGCTCTCGCTCGACAACGCTTACGACGCGAAGGAGCTGAACGAGTGGCTGGCGCGGCTCAAGCGGGTGGCCCGGCTCGATGAAGCCTCGCCGGTGTGCTTGTTGGCCGAGCACAAGATCGACGGCGTCTCGGTTTCCGTGATCTACGAGCAAGGCCGGCTGGCACGGGTCGTCTCGCGTGGCGACGGTCGCGTCGGCGAGGAGATCACCGCCACGGCTCGGACGATCCGTTCGCTACCGCTGCGACTGAACCAACCGCTGCGACACGTCGAGGCCAGGGGAGAAGTGTTCTTTCCCAAAGCGGCGTTCGAGGCGCTCAACGAACGCCGCGCCGCGGAGGGACAGTCGTTGTTCGCCAATCCCCGCAACGCAGCGGCAGGAACGTTGCGTTTGCTCGACCCGCGCCAGGTGGCCGACCGGCCGCTCGAATTGCACTTCTGGCAGGCCGTGAGTGTCGACGGGTCTACTCCGGCAACTCACTCCGCCGGACTGGATGCGCTCAAGAGCTTGGGACTGCTGACCAATCCGCACCGCGCCGTTTTCGCAGATATCGAGCCCGTTGTCGATTACATCGAGACGTGGCGTCGCCGGCGTAACGAGCTGCCGTACGAGATCGACGGCGTCGTCCTCAAGCTCGACGATCTCGAGCTGCAGCGTCGGGTCGGGGCGACGAGCAAGGCACCACGCTGGGCGGTGGCCTACAAGTTCCCTGCCGAACAGGCGACCAGCCGGCTGCTCCGCGTCGTCGTGCAGGTCGGTCGAACGGGCGTGCTGACGCCCGTGGCGGAACTGGAGCCGACGCGCTTGGCCGGAACGACCGTTTCGCGCGCCACGCTGCACAATTTCGAGGAGATTGCCCGAAAGGACATCCGCATCGGTGACACCGTCATCGTCGAGAAAGGCGGGGACGTCATTCCCAAAGTCGTCGGGCCGATTGCATCGCGTCGTCCTCGCGGCGCGCTCGCTCCGAGTCCACCAGACCTGTGTCCCGTGTGCGAGGAGGCCGTCGTCAAGCAAGAAGGCGAAGTTGCCGTGCGCTGCATCAACCCGAGCTGTGCAGCGCGGCTGAAGGAATCGTTACGCCACTTTGCGAGGCGCGCGGCGATGGACATCGAAGGACTCGGTCCGGCGCTGATCGAGCAGCTGATCGATCACGAGTTGGTGCAAGACGTCGCCGATCTGTACCGCCTCGAGGCAGAATCGGTCGCCGCCCTAGACCGGATGGGCGAGAAATCGGCCGACAAACTGATTCGGCAGCTAGAAGCCAGTCGCCACCAGCCGCTCCACCGCGTGCTGTTCGCGCTCGGTATCCGCCATGTCGGCGATCGCGCCGCGCGCGTCGTGGCGCGCGAGTTCGGAACCATGCCCGCACTGTTGGAACTCGTTGATGAGAAGGACGCGACAGAGCGGCTCGCCGAGCTGCCCGACATTGGTCCCGAAACGGCCAGCTCGCTGGTCGGCTTCCTGCGTTCCCATGCAGGCCGTCGTCTCATCGACCAACTCGCCGAGTGTGGGCTGGTGATGGAAGAGCCACGCTCGGAGACCTCGCAGGGTCCTCTCGCGGGAAAGCGCGTGGTGATTACGGGCACGTTGGAGCATTACACGCGAGACGAAGCGAAACGTTTGCTCGAACAGGCCGGCGCCCGGCTCGCCGGCTCGGTCAGCGCGAAGACCGACTTTTTGATCGCGGGCGAGCATCCCGGGAGCAAGCTGAAGCGAGCCGAGCAGCTCGGGGTGCCGGTGCTCGGAGAGGCCGATCTGGATCGGCTGCTGAGCGAAGGCACGTAAGGCGTCCGTCGACGACGTCTTGTGAGCGAAGGAGCCAACTGATGAGCGAGCTGCCGAAGGGCCGAATCGTGCTGATCGACGACGACGCCGGCGGGCGCCCTGCCATGGCTCGTGCCCTGGAGCGCGTCGGCTACGAGGTCCACGCGTTCGGCGATGGTCTCGAGGCGCTCGGCTTCGTGCGCGAGCATCCGGACGTGGAGCTGGTCGTCACCGATCTCAAGATGCCGGGCATCGATGGGCTCGAGGTTCTGCGCCGGGCGCGTGAGATGGTCCCCGACATCGGCGTGCTGATGATCACCGCGTTCGGCTCCGTCGAGACGGCCGTGGACGCGATGAAGTACGGCGCCGAGGACTACCTCGAAAAGCCGGTCAACCTAGAGGTGCTGCGAGCGAGAGTGGCGAACCTGGTCGAGAAGGTCCGGCTCGCTCGCGAAGTGAGCGAGTACCGCGAGATCGAGCAGATCTTGCTCGAGCAGGGCAGCTTTGATGGGATGATCGGGCGCGCGCGCGGGATGCTCGATCTCTTTCGCAAGATCCATCAGGTCTCTCCGGCCCGTTCCTCGGTGCTGATTCTCGGCGAGTCGGGTACCGGCAAGGAGCTCGTGGCTCGCGCCATTCACCGCCACTCGCCGCGCGCTCGCGAAACGTTCCTGCCGGTAGATTGCGCGGCGATCCCGGCCGAAATCCTCGAATCGGAGCTGTTCGGCCACGAACGCGGCGCTTTCACCGGAGCGCAGGCGCGAAAGCCCGGAAAGTTCGAGTTGGCCAGCGGCGGCACTCTCTTCTTGGATGAGATCGGCGAGCTGCCGCTCGCGCTGCAGAGCAAGCTGCTACGGGCGCTCGAGACACAGACGTTCATGCGCGTGGGCGGCACCGAGCAAGTCGAGGTGGATGTGCGTCTGCTCGCCGCCACGAACAGGCAGCTCGTGGACCAGGTCGAGCGCGGAGAATTCCGTCAGGACCTGTACTACCGTCTGGCTGTCGTCACGCTGCGAATCCCACCGCTGCGCGAGCGCGCCGAGGACATTCCGCTGCTCGCGGCAACGTTTCTGAACCGTTTCGCGCAGGAAAACGACCGTCCACCGCCAACGTTGACACCCGAGGCGTTGCAGCTGCTCAAATGGGCCCCGTGGCCCGGCAACGTGCGGGAGCTGCGCAATCTGATGGAGTCGCTGGTCATCCTCCACGAAGCTGGAG
>CP070706.1:2450685-2459310 GCA_020350085.1 Acidobacteriota bacterium | reverse complement strand
TGCGACTGCGGCGTGCCTGTAGGCACGCCGCAGGGAGACGAATCCCGAGGACGGGCCACAGGGCTCGAAGAGCCCGGCCAGCGGGCGGATGCGGCGTTTCGGCCGAAGGGCTCATGAATGATCCGGGTTCGCCACCGGCCCAGCCGGCCAGAGCGTGGGCCGGCATCGAGCTAGCCGGGTTGCGTCTGATGGGCGGCTGACTCCTGGGCCATCTTGAGCACTTTCTTGACCTTGCTCGCCGGGACGCCCATCCGCTCGGCGATTTCTTCGGGAGTCGGCTCGCGACCCAGCTCCGCATCCAGAGCGCGGGCCGTGCGGATCAGCTTGTTGATCGTCTCGATCATGTGTACCGGAATGCGGATCGTGCGCGCTTGATCGGCGATGGCTCGTGTGATGGCCTGACGGATCCACCACGTCGCGTAGGTAGAGAACTTGTAGCCTCGCTGGTACTCGAACTTGTCCACCGCACGCATCAAGCCGATGTTGCCTTCCTGAATCAGATCGAGCAGCTTGAGCCCACGATTCGTGTACTTCTTCGCGATCGAGACCACCAAACGCAGGTTGGCCTCGATCAGGTCCTTTTTGGCTTGCTGCGCCTCCGCCTGTCCTCTGGCGATCTCGCGCGAGATCTCTGCGAGCTCGTCGGCCGACATCTTCAGCTCAGCCTCGAGCATCTGGACGGTGGCTTCCGCCTGCTTGACCTTACTGCGAAGATCGCGCGCGACCGCCTTGTCCCGCATTCTCTCCAGCCGGCGCGTGAGATCTCGCACCGTTCGCCGGTGAGACTGCATCTTGCGTTGAACGTCGCCGATCTCCCCGGCCAGTCTGTCGACGTAGGCCTGCGCCAGGCTCAGGCGAGACAGTCCCTGGCCTAGCCCCGCCTCGAGCTCTTCGAGCTCGACGACGGCCTTCTTGTGCGCTGGTGAACCGGGCTTCAATCGAGCCAACCGCCGTTCCAGCTTGTCGATCAGGTCGAACAGCGCGAGCGTATCGCCGAGAGACTTGACGGCGAGCTTGACCTTGCGCTGGATCAGCTGCTCGCGCGCGAGGTTCTTCCCCTTTGCCTGCACGGCGTCTTCGGAGATGTCGAACAATTCCTCGACCGTCTTCGGCCGGCGCTTGAGCCGTTCGGGGATCTCCTCCAACTGCTCGCGGCCGAATCGGCTGCGAAACAGTCCGCGCAAGACCCGCATCTCACCGGCCTCGATCCGCTTGGCGATCTCGACCTCGCCCTTCTTGGTCAGAAGCGGAACGGCACCCATTTCGCGCAGGTAGAGCCGGACTGGATCATCGGTCCGCTCCGCGCTCACCGCCGGCATCGACTCCTCTTTTCGACGAAGCCCCTCACCGCGCACCGGCTCGTCGGCCACCGGATCAGAATCCGCCTCGAGCAGCTCGACGTCCTCGGCTTTCAGCAGCGCCAGCAGCTCGTCCATTTCGTCGGGGTCCGCGAGCAGCTCCTCCGGCAACACTTCCTGGAGCTCCTCCTGAGTCACGCTACCTTTCTCGCGCGCAGCGGCCAGCAGGGCCTTGACTTCTTCGTATCGGTCGATCAGTGCCACTTTCTCAGCTCCTGGGTACCGGCTCGCCGCCGCTGGCGAAGCCGCGGGGCGCGACGGGGCGACATCTCATCTGGCCCGTTCACCGGCCCCTGCAACGGCACGCTCGAGCGACCGCGACGGCGCTGCCATGAACGGCGGGGCAGCGGTTGCGAGGCGCGCGTGTTCAGCGGTGGGGCGGTCGGCCCGGTGCGTCCGGTGTCGGTCGATGCGAGACGCGCACGCGCCCCGTGCCTGATTTCGGACCGCACGGACCGCGCGTCAAGCGTGACTATACCCTTTCCGGCCAGCTCTCCGCAGCGCGCGCCGGTGCTGGCGGCCGCCAAGATGAGGCCTGTTCTTGCCTTCCGTTCCCGTCAGCTTCCGCGCCGGCCGAACTCGTCCGCGACCCGCTCGAGAAACTGCGCCAGCCGCTCGGCCGCAGAGACCGGCATCCCGGTGTACATCGATGCCCTCAAACCTCCGACCGAGCGGTGCCCGGCGAGACCGACCAGCCCTTCGCGGCGCGCCTTCTCGATCAGCGCCGCCTCCTGCTCGCGCTCTGTTAGCCGGAACACCACGTTGGTCCACGAGCGGCAGTCTCGATCAGCGTGCAGCTCGAACACGTCGGGATGGGCCTCGAGCACGCCGTAAACGCGTTCGGCCCGCTGTCGGGTACGCCGGAACATCTCCGCACGCCCGCCTTGCCGCTCGATCCACTCGAGCATCAGGCCCATGAGCCAGATCAGCGCCGTCGGCGGGGTGTTGTAGCGCGACCCCGCGCGGGCGTGCTCCGCGTAGCGCAGATGTCCGGGAACCTCTGGCGGACAACGTCCGAGAAGGTCCTTTCGCACGACGACGAGAGCAAGTCCGGCCGGCCCCAGGCACTTCTGGGCGCCCGCGTAGAGCACTCCGAAGCGTTCGACCGGAAGCTCGCGAGCGAGGATCTCCGAGCTGGCATCGCCGACCAACGGCACGGACAGATCCGAGGGCAGCTCGGCGACGCGCGTGCCGACAATCGTGTTGTTGGTGGTGACATGCAGGTACGCGGCATCGGGATCGACGCGCCAGCGCGCGACGGGGGGCACGCGACGGAACTGATCCCGGCTGCCCGAGGCGGCAACGGAGGTAGCCCCGCTGGCCGCGGCGTGATCGTACGCCTTCTCGGACCAGCGGCCGGTGATCAGATAGCTGGCCGCCTGGCCGCGGTGGCGCAGGTTGAGCGGGACCATCGCGAACTGCATCGTCGCCCCGCCCGCCAGCAGCAGGATCTCGTGGCTGTCCGGCACGCCGAGCAGCGCCCTCGCCCGCTCGAGCGTCTGCCCGTGGATCGCGGTGTAGTCGGCACCGCGGTGGCTCAGCTCGAGCACCGACAGGCCCCATTTCGGCCTGACGCGGAGGCCCTCGGCGGCCTGTTCGATCAGCTCGTCGGGCCACCTCGCGGGGCCGGCCCCGAAGGAGATCATGCGTTCGCTCATCGTGTGGCCTCCCGAATCCGAGCGGGGCCACCGCCCGCTCCCGGAAACGGATTCTCGCAGACGAGACGCGATGGGACCGCCTCCGTCCCGCCGTGCGCCGCAGGCGCTTGGGCCGTGGTGCGTCTGTTCGCCCTGGTTTCGGTGCTGGCCTGAGTCGAATCAGGAATCAATGCTAGGATGTGTGATCTCGCGCGGCGCTCGTGTCGCCAGGGGGCTGCTGCCGCGAGCCTGGCACGCGTTTGCCGCGATCCCTTTGCATCAAGCCTGGCGAAACATGGAGGACGACGAACCCCGGATGAGAAGACCTTACATTCAAGACCGCTCCGAGCCACAAGTCCGCATCAACGAGAACATTCGTATCAGTCCCATCCGAGTCATCGACGAGAATGGCGAGCAAGTCGGCGTGATCGACACGGAGGAGGCGCGCCAGATGGCCCGCCAGCGCGGCCTCGACCTGGTCGAAGTGGCCCCCGACGCGCGACCGCCCGTGTGCAAGATCATGGACTACGGGAGGTTCCGCTACGAGCAGCAGAAGAAGGCGCAGGCCGCTCGCAAAAAGCAGCATCACGTCGAAATCAAACAGATCAAGTATCGCCCCGCGATCGACGATCACGACTTCGACACCAAGACGGGCAAGGTCCGCAAGTTCCTCGGCGAGGGCCACAAGGTCCGCGTGACCATCATGTACCGCAAACGGGAGATGCGGCGGCCCGAGATCGGCGAGATGGTCCTCGATCGCGTCATCGAAGCCACCAAGGACATCGGCGTCGTCGAGGATCAGTCGCGTCAGATGGCGGGTCGCGACCTCTCGCTCACCCTCTCACCGCTCAAAGCCAAGAAAGATTGACGGCTCGATTCGTCAGCGCTCAGGGGGTCAAGGACGCCCATGCGCGCGAGACGAGCCGCGCCACTTCCTCGACGCCCGAGGTGCGCCAGCGGTCGATGACCTCGCCGTCGACCCGGGCGAGAGCACGGTTCGCCGCCACCGGATCGCCCTCCTTGCGAGCCGCCCACGCGTAGAGCACCGACCACGTCGCCCCTCGCATGCGCTCGGGCATTTCGTGAAGCACGAGGCGCGCTTCGACCGGGCGGTCGAGCGCGATCAGTCTCGCCGCACGGCGAAGCATCGCCGCAGCCCCGAGCTTGTCGAGGTCATCGGCGGCTTCGAGCAGAGCCGTGAGCGCCTCCAAGCCCTCCCCGCCACGGCAGCGCTCGACCGGCGCCTTCGCGCCGAGCTGGGAGAGGATTCGGCGCGCCGCCTCGACGTCTTCGAGTTCGGCCTGCTCGAGCGGGCCGCAGACCCTCCGGTGCAGGGCGACGAACAAGCTCTGGAGCCATCGCTCGCGCCGCGGGCCGTCGCCCGCCGCGCGAGCCCGGGCCTCCCACCGCTCGCGCTCACCGAGCCAAACGGAGGCCGACCGCGCGATGCGCGAGAGCTCGCCTTGTGCGGGTTGTGCGGCCTCTCGCGCGGCCTCTGTCGCGCGCGGCGCGCCGCCGCGGGGGGCCCGTGCCGCAGGCGGATCCGTCGGCGTGGCGCGCGCCGCGGCGCGCGCGGGGGGCCGCTCGGGCTCGGATCCCGGCTTGGCTGCTGGTGACGGCTCGGCCACGGGCCGCGTGTCGGCCTTCCGGGAGCTGATGGGCTGTTTCTCGGCCATTCTGGTCGGCGGCGGCTCGAGACGCTGTGGGCGAGGCTCGAGCGAAGCGACCAGCTGCTCGATCTTCTCGAGCACTTGGGGATCCTTCCCGAAGCTCCGCCCGCCAGCATCGGCCGACGCTTCGGCCGCGAGCGATTGTGCCAGCCGGATCGCTCCGTCAGGATCGACGGCGGGCTGACCCTGGCGCGCCAGCGCGCGCGGCAGGCTCGCCGCCAAGCACCGCAGCGCTTGGGGGATGACCTCCCGCACGAGAAAACCTCTCCACTGATCTTCGAGGAGCCCCGCGTCCAGCAAACGCTCGCCGCAGCCTCGGGGAATCCCGCCTGCCGGCCGCCACAGCTCGGGCAGCGTTTCGCGTAACGTCGAGATCACGGGCTGTCCGTCGAGCCACGACGCCCTTTTCCATGCCGCGCGCAGGTCCAGACGTCGGCGCACGAGCGCTCGCTCCGCCACGGCGCCGAGCCCGGAGGCGCGAACCGTGGCCACGAGCCCGGCCAGCGCAGCACGGTCCCCTGGGTCGGTCACCAGTGGGCCCGAGCCGTGGGGCGAGGTCGCCAGCAGCCCGAGGTGCGCGCGGGCGTCGTCGACAACCGCCGCGCGCCGATCCTCGCTCCATCGTTGTTGATCGCGCTTGCCCCCGCACTGGCCGCCCGAGAGCATTCTTTGAGCCGCGCGGTGCAGCCGCGCCGCCGAGGCGGCGCGCTGCGGCGTGCTTCCCGCCTCCCAGGACCGAATCGCCCGCGCGCGTGCGGCCAGCCAGCCGCAGCGGATGTCGTCGTCGCAGTCCGACGCGGCGAGCGCTTCGTCTTCAGAGCAGCGCTGGGGCAGCCTGTCGGCCGCTTCCTTCCAGCCGGGAGGCAACCGAGTCCCGTCAATCGCGGCCGCGAGGTCAGCTTCGCGCAGCGGCCGCACCGATTCCTTGTCAGCCGCAGCTCGTCCGGGAAGCCAGCCCGCCATCGCGGGCCCGCCGGGCATGAGGCCACAGGCGGTGATCAGCACCCCGGCCAGGCCGATCGATCGGGCGGCCACCGTGGCTCTCGACCCGCTCACTCCTGCTCCGTGAACACGCGATCGTCGAGAATCAGCTGCTCGACGGCGCGCATCGCTTCCTCGGGCGACAGCCCGAGCGACGCGCGGTACAGCGAGGCCGCGCGATCGACGTGGGACAACGCCTGCGTCAGTCTTCCCGCCAGGCCAGAGGGCTGGAACTCGCGGGCGAGACCGTCCATCTCGTCGAGGGCCTGCTCGGCGAGTGGATCCGCGGCACGGGGGCGCGCTCCTTGAGCCACGGCGTCGCGGCGCAGCTCGACGAGGCGCTGCCTCTCGCTCGAGGCGAGCTGGCGGAGCTGCTCGGACAGCAAGTCATGACCCGATGGCGGAAGCTCGCCGCGCTCGTATAGAGACAACAGCGCGCGCACCGCAGCCCTCGGACCACCCGCGGCGGCGTGCCGGGCGACGACGCTTTCGAGCGACGGCTCGCCGTTGGAGCGCCCACCGGCCACCAGGAGCGCGAACCCGCACGCGGCAAGCACGACGAGAGCCGCGGCGCCAACGATCCATCCGCGCGCGCTGACGGCCAGACCCCGGCGGTTGAGCATCCTCCGCGCCTGCCGCCGCGCCTGCCGCAGCAACGGCTCGGCCTCGTCCTCGGCTCCCAGCCGGATCGCCTCCCGGCATGCGGCCACGGCACCGAGGGGGTCGCCCTCATCGAGGCGATGACGAGCCTCCGCGAGCTGAGTCGCGACCTTCTGCTCGATGCGGGTCAGCGCGTCGAGCGCCCGCGCCAAGTCCTTGTCGCTCGTCGAGCCACGCCACGCGTCACTACCCTGGCTGAGCTGATGCTGCTCGATCGCGCGCCGCAGTGTCGGCAAATGGTCGGAGACGATCGCGGCCCTGAGGGCGGGACCTCGCTGCTCGGCGCTGCCCTCTCCCGCAGCGCCGGCGATTTGCGCCAGCGCGGTCGCGTCGATCGCTTCGAGTTCCTCCGCGCTGGCGGCCACGAGCCCCCAGCCGCCGATCTGCGGTCCTCCGGGGCTGATCGCGATCAGCTCCGGTCTGAGCTGACCGTGCAGCGCTCCCCGGCGGTGCTGCGCGTTGACGCGTCGTCTCAGCTCGTCCATCCAGGCCTGCGGCGGAATCGAGCCACGCTGGAGTCGATCGCACAGCAGAGGCCCCTCTCCGATCTCGTCGACGACGACGCGGCCCCATCGCTCATCGCGCAGCACGACCCGTGTCGAGCCCCACCCGGCCGCCACCGTGTCATCGAGTTCCGGATCGGGACTGTCGGCAGGAAGAACGAAGCACAGCGCCCGCGCTCCGGCGTCGCCCTGGGCGAGCACCGCCAGGATGCGCTCGTGCTCTCCGAGCAGGCGCTCGACTCGCCAGCCGCCCGCGAGCGGCTCACCGATCTCCGGTTGAACCGGTGCTGTCGCTGTCTCGGTCACCGCGGCTCCTCCCCTCCAATATAGGTGTCGGATGACGCGGCGGGGAAAGCGGGAACAGGCGGCACAGAACGAGCCGGCTCTTCGGTTCGGCGAGCGCCTCACGACACACGAGGCCCTCCGCCGCCAACCTCGGCAACCTGTCGGCCGCAGCGACGGCGAGCAGCCCTCGGGGGTGCCGCCGGATCCGTTCCCGCAGCTGCTTCACGCTCAGCGAGTAGGGCTGCGCTTGCTCTTCGGGCAACAGGGCCACCGTCTCGATCGGCCGGCGCAGGACGAATCCCAGACCCGCCGGAAACCGCGGTTCGAGAAACAGCAACGGCACCTGCGGGCTCGGTTCGCTCGCGAGGATCTCGCGCGCGAGAGCGTCCGAGTGCTGATAGTGCGGACTGGATGCGCCCCTGATGCGGATCAGCGGCAACAGCACGAGGGACGCAACGAGGCAGACCAGCACAGCGAGGCGCGCGAACCCTCGTCGTCGATAGGAGCGCTCCGCCACGATCCCGGCCAGCACGGCCACCGGCAGTCCGAGCGGCAGAACGTAGAGCGGCAGCCGGCTGCGGCTGAGCGTAAACAAGACCAGGCCCGCGGCGATCCAGCCGACCAGCAGCCTCCCGAGCCCTGAGCGCAGGCGCGGACGACGCTCGCGTCTCGACTCACGCCGCGGACCGTCCCGAGGCCCGAGCCAAGGTCCGATCCAGAAGATCCACGGCAGGCTTCCGGCAACGAGGATCGCCGTCGGCAGCCACCACGGGCCGTTGCGCCGGTGAACGGGCGACGCGATCCGGGCGAGGGTCTCGTCGACGAGGTAAGCGTGCAGCAGCGCCGGATCACGCGCGGCCATGGCGGCGAACCACCCCAGACCGATCAACAAGAAGCACACCAGTCCGGACGCGCTGCACCAGCTCTCGCCGGCGCGGGCGTCACTTCGTTGCGGCCAGGCCCAGGCCAGTCCGGCCAGCGGCAACAGCGCGACCGGCCCCTTGGCCAAAAACGCGAGACCCAGCAGCGCCCACATCGACAGCAGCGCTCGGCGGCGACGCCTTTGGCCGAGCAGGGCATGAGCAGCGGCGAGCACGCCGGCCCCATCGAGGGTCGCCACAAGGATGTCGGTGGTCAGCAGGCTTGCGCCGACGTAGGGCAGCAAGGAAGTTGCGAGCACGAGGCCAGACCAGGTGCCTGCGGCTCGGTGGCCGGTAGCCCATCGTCCCAGGCGCGCCGCCACGAGGATCCACACGGCGAACAGCAATCCCCCACCGAGCCGGGCACCCCAAGGATGACGGCCCCACACCGTCTGGCCGGCGGCCGAGATCCAGTACGCCAGCATGAGCAGGCCGGCGGCGCGGCCGGTGACGGCGCGGTGGCCCAGCCGCTTTCTCACGAGGCTCGCCGCCGGCCTGCTCATGCTGGCGTGGGCGCTGGCGTGGCTCGGCAGCCGTCCTCTGGCCGATCCGACCGAGGCGCGCTACGCGATGGTCGCGGCGGAAATGGTTGCCAGCGGAGACCTCCTGAC
>CP070706.1:2445821-2450585 GCA_020350085.1 Acidobacteriota bacterium | reverse complement strand
CGGCCGGCATGACTCTCGGACGAGCCTCGTCAGCTCGCCACCAAGACGCTGCGGCCGTGGTGGACATAATGCTCGAATTCATGACGAAATTTCTTCACGAACGATTGGCAGGGCATCGCTGCCGCGTCGGCCAGCGGACAGATCGTCGTACCCATCATGTGCCCGGAGACGGACTCCAAGAGATCGAGATCCTCTTTGCGCCCGCCGCCGGAGCGCATCCGTCTCAGGATTTTCTCGATCCAACCAGTGCCTTCGCGACAGGGCGTGCACTGGCCGCAGCTCTCGTGCGCGTAGAAGTGCGAGATGCGCTCCATCACCAGCACCATGTCGGTGCTCTCGTCCATGATCATCACGGCTGCCGAGCCCAACATCGATCCTCGTTCTGCGATCGAATCGAAGTCCATCTTGAGCCCTTCGCACTCTTCTGCGGTGAGCACGGGAACCGATGAGCCGCCGGGAATGCAGGCCTTGAGTTTCCTGTCGGAGTGGAGCATGCCACCACAGTACTGATCGATCAGCTGCGACAGCTCGACGCCCATCGGCGCTTCGTAAACGCCCGGTCGTTTGATGTGCCCGGACATGCAGTAGAGCTTGGGGCCGGTGTTGCGCTCGTTGGGTCCGATCGACTTGAACCAGTCCGAGCCACGCTCGAGGATCAACGGGACGCAGGCGAGCGTCTCGACGTTGTTGACGGTCGTCGGCATGCCGTAAACACCGTACTGCGCTGGAAACGGCGGCTTGAGGCGCGGGTTGCCTCGCCCTCCCTCGAGCGAGTCCATCAGAGCCGTCTCCTCGCCACAGATGTAGGCTCCGGCTCCGCGATGGACGATCATCTCGCACGACCAGCCGCTGCCCAGAACGTCCCGACCGACGAACCCACCCGCGCGTGCCTCGGCCACCGCTCGTTCGAGAACGCGAGCCGCGTGCACGTACTCACCGCGAATGTAGATGAAAGCGATGCTCGCTTGAATCGCTCGGGCGGAGATCATGCACCCTTCGATCAGCAGGTGCGGATCCTCCTCCATGATCAACCGGTCCTTGAACGTGCCGGGCTCGGATTCGTCGGCGTTGCAGACGAGATAGTGCGGCCGATCGGCCGACGGTTGCTTCGGCATGAACGACCACTTCACGCCGCACGGGAAACCGGCTCCACCGCGCCCCCTCAGACCCGAGGCCTTGACTTCGTCGATGATGGCGGCCGGCTCCATCCGGCACGCCTTGCGCAGCGCCTCGTAGCCGCCGCGCGACCGATAGACGTCGATCGTCTGCGAGTTGTCGACGCCGACGTTACGGGTGAGGACCTTGTCCATCAGCTCGACCTCTCCGAGCGCTTCACTCGACCACGACGCGCCGTGGTCCCGGACCGGGGCCGAATTCCGGCCTCTGGCCGCGGCCGAGCGCATCGAGAAGCTTGTCCGTACGTTCGATGTCCATGTCTTCGTAGTAATCGTCGTTGACCTGGAGCACTGGTGCCGTACCGCAAGAGCCGAGACACTCGACCGTCACGAGCGTGAACTTGCCATCGGCCGTCGTCTCGCCGACCTCTATCTGAAGCTTGTTCTTGATGTGATCGAGCACGCTGTCACATCCGCGCAGCATGCACGACACGGTCGTGCAGAGCTGCAGAAGGTAGTCCCCACAGCGGCTCGTACGATACATCGTGTAGAAAGTGACGATCCCGTGGACGAACGAAGGCGTCAGGCCGAGCCGGTCCGCGACCCAGACCTCCGCCTCCAACGGCACGAAATCGGCCTTCTCCTGAACGAGGTGAAGGATCGGCATCACCGCACCACGCGGCTGCGGGTAGCTGGCCACGATCTCGTTGACCTTTCGTTCGAAATCCTCGCCGTACACGTTGGCAGCCTCCGGCTGGCTCAGCGGTCCACCTCGCCCATGACGGGGTCGAGGCTACCGATGATGCCGACCACATCGGACACCAGCTGCCCGATAGCGATCTTCTCGATCACCTGCAGATTGACGAACGCGCCGGGGCGAATCCGACAGCGATATGCTGTCGGACCTCCGTCGCTGACGACGTAGAAACCGAGCTCGCCCTTCGGTGCCTCAATGGCGTGGTACACCTCGCCTTCTGGTGGCTTGATCCCCTCCGTCAAGATGATGAAGTGATGAATCAGGTCCTCCATCGATGTGAGGACTCTGCCCTTGGGGGGAAGAACGACCTTCGGCGCGTCGGCGAGTATCGGTCCGTCGGGGATTCGATCCAACGCCTGATTGCAGATGCGCACTGCCTGGCGCATCTCCTCGATGCGCACCAGGTAGCGGTCGTAGACATCACCAACGGACCCGACCGGAATCTCGAACTCGTAATGCTCGTAGTCGAGGTACGGCTGAGCCTTGCGCAGGTCCCACTCGACTCCCGACGCTCGAAGCACGGGTCCTGAGCAAGCGAACGCGATGGCGTCGTGCTTGCTCAATACGCCGACGTCCTTGGTACGGCCGATCCAGATTCGGTTACGCGTCAGCAGCCGCTCACACTCGTCGAACACAGGGACAACCTGCTCGAGAAACGCGCGCACTTCGTCCAGCCACCCTTCGGGGCAGTCGCGCGACATGCCGCCGATGCGTTGACTCGAGACCGTGAGACGAGCACCGGTCAGCTTCTCGTACAGGTCGTACATCAGCTCACGCTGCTGGTAGCTGTAGAAGAACACGGTCGCGGCACCGAGATCGAGCGCGTGGGTGCCGAGCCACAGCAGATGTGCGGAGATGCGCGACAGCTCGCACAAGATCACGCGCAGGACCTTGCAGCGCTGCGGAACGTCGATTCCGAGCAGTTTTTCCACAGCCAGCATGTAGGCGATGTTGTTCGACGCCGGCGCGAGGTAGTCCATCCGGTCGGTCCAGGTGACGAACTGCTGCCAGGTCTTGTTCTCGCCGATCTTTTCGAAGCCACGGTGAAGGTAGCCCAGATCGGCCTTGCAGCGGGTGACGATCTCGCCGTCCAGGTCGAGCACGAGGCGCAGCACGCCATGCGTCGACGGATGGCTGGGCCCCATGTTGATGGTGATCGTGTCGACGTCCGGGTCGCTGCGCCGCGGAGTCACGCTCTCGCTCATCTCTACTCGGCTCCCTCGGGCTGTGGCCGTTCAGGCGATCTGTGACCCCCGACAGGTCGAAGGGCAACGTCGAAAGCTCTCGTCAACGCTTCAGTGGAAAGTCTTTTCTCAGCGGATGCCCGTCGTAGTCGTCGGGCATCAGGATTCTTCTCAGATCCGGATGCCCCTCGAACACGATGCCGTACATGTCGTGACACTCGCGCTCCAGCCAGTTCGCGCTCGGCCACAGCGACACGACGCTCGGCACGACCGGGTCCGCTTCGGCATGGCACTTGATCCTGAGACGCCTGTTTCTCGGCATCGAGTACAGAAGATGCACGACGTCGAACGGCTCCGCCCTCTGCGGCCAGTGAACGGCCGTCACATCGGTCAGCACGTCGAATCCGCAGTCCGGATCATCCCGCAAGAGCGCGAGAACGTCGTAGACATGCCTTCTGTCAACCAGCATGGTCTTCTCACGGCGGAACTCGCGAACGTCGATGATGGCTTCGGGATACTCCTGGCGTGCTCGCTCGATCGCGGGACCGTGCTCCCACAACTCGGCATTGCCGGGGAAGTTGTCGAAGGCGGACATGTTATCGATCCCACTCGAGGGCCCCGCGCCCCCAGACGTAGACGTAGCCGACGACGACGATGCCGAGGAAGACCAACATCTCGACCAGAATGAATGTGGTCCCAGCGCTACTCGAGGTCTTCTTCAATTCGACCGCCCACGGGTAGAGAAAGACGGCCTCGATGTCGAAGATCACGAACAGCATCGCGACCAGATAGAACTTGACCGAGAAGCGCTGCCGCGCCGACTCGAACGGCTTCTTGCCGCACTCGTAAGGCGTCAGGTCGGTGGCGCTTTTGCCGCCACGCGGACGTCCGGCGACCCAAGACAGAAAAATGATGCCCGCCGGCATCAGCATGGCGATCACGACCAGGAAGAGCAGGCCCCAAGTGCTTTCACTCATGACGCACGCCTCCCGCCTCTCGTCGCCGCGTGCGCCCACCGCGGAGAGCACGGTTGTCGCCGATCGAGGCGCCTGTGGCCCGTCGGGGCGGCCCCTCGCCCAGCCGGTTCGTCGTCGAGCACCGCACAACGGATGCAGCCCCCGCTGAGGCTGCTACAGGCGAGGTCGGGATGCTAACAATCGACGCCTCGGCGTGTCAATTTTGGGCGGGATGGCGAGCGGATGACGGAAAACGAAGGCCGTGCCTGAGCGGCACGGCCTGGGCACCCTTCGAGCCCCTCGCAGACGAGGGTTTTCGCATTTTATTCACCCTCGGGGCGGGCCGTCAGTCGGTCTTCTCGGCCTTCTCGTTCCCGTTGCCCGCCTCGCCGGTCTTGATCTCCCACTCCTTGAGTCGGCGCTGGCGTTCCTCTTCCTCGAGGCGCTGCTTCTCGATTTCCGCCTCGTAAGCAGCCTTGTCCAGCTCCGCCTGGAGGTTCGTCGCCTCGGCGTTGCGGCCCTTCTGCGCGAGATCGATCTGAGAGCGCGAGATCGGATTGTCCTGAATCTGCAGGGCCTTGCGAGCCGCCGCCTCGGCCTCGTCCCAGCGCTTCATCTTGTTGTGAGCGAAAGCGATCTGGTTGTAGGCCAGGTAGCTCTTCGGATCGCAGGAGGCGGCCTTTTGTCCCCACTCGAGCACTTTGTTCCACTGCTCGAGCTTCGGATACGCCTGGGCGATGTTCAGCATGGCG
>CP070706.1:2442927-2445721 GCA_020350085.1 Acidobacteriota bacterium | reverse complement strand
GGCCGCTACCTTGATCCGGAATACGTCTACCGTGACGCCTCCACGACAATGGGGCAAGGCGCGGCGGCCCGCCGTTTGGCAGAGCGGACAGGCGAGAAACTGACCGTGTTTCTCCAGCGGCTGGATTCCCTGCTGCCGCTCGATATTGCCATCTGCATCCGTGAAAGCGAACGTGAACACCTGGATCTCGCGCGCCAAGCGTGGGGCCGGCGACCGTTCTATCTGTACTACGAGTACGCCTTCTGGAAAGGTTGGCGGCCGTACTTCCTGACCACGCCGTTGATGACTCGATCCCTGTACTACCCCGACTACGATGACATCCTGTTCGGCAACGTATCCGGACACGGGTGGCGAGAAATGTCACAGCTACTGGGTGTCGAATGTGCTTGGAACGTGAATCGCCCCGGGACATTGGAATTCGATTCAGCGGCCTGGCACGATTGGGGGGCCGATGGCGAGGTTTCCGATCGGCGGCGAGCGTTTGCCCGGCGGGCCTGTCGGTTCTGGTTCGGTGACGAGGCCGCGGCTTGGATTGCCCCGGCCTTTGCCGAAAACATCAGCCACCATTTCATCTGTTTTCCGGATGAGGTCATCGATCGTGTAAAGCTGACGGATCCGGCACGCGCCATGCAGCAGCAGGCTCAGGCGACCGATCGCGCGGTGGCATCCCTGGAAAAGCTGTGGGACCTCCAGCAGCGATCGTCCGTCCTGTCGGGCGACGAGTACGCCTACTTCCTGAACTTATACCAGATGACGCACGCGGCGAAGCTCCTGGCCGCACATCGCGCCAAGATCATGACCGCGAGACGAGCGATTCGGCAGGGCGACCGCGCAGAAGCTCAACGACGGCTGACGGAGGCTCGCGCCTCGCTCGAGCAGGCGACGGCCGCATGGACGGCGGTGAACAGACGGATTCCGCAACGTCAACGCTTGGCCTCACCCACGCGCAAGACCTCGGCTGCCGGTCTGCTTTCGACGCTGGAGCCGGCTGAGCTGCGACAAGAAGTGGATGATCTGGCCGAGCGATGCGATGAGCTGATCGCAGCCCACACGATTCCCGGCTGGTTCGAACGCGACTGTCGCAAACGGGAGTTGGCGGCAGTGCGGACGACTGAGCCAATCGCCGTCGATGGACGATTGGATGAAACCGTATGGAGCGCGGCTCCACGCATCGAGCATTTCCTGGACTGGCGAAGACTGCGGCTGGAAAGTCTGGAAACCGCGGGACGGCTCGCCTACGACGACGAGCACTTGTATGTCTCGATGGAGTGCTTCGATCCGAACCCCGCGGAGATCGTGACAGGGATGCCGGGCCCGGACGAGCACCGTCTGTGCGACAGCATCGAAATACTCGTTGCGGCCGGATCGCGATCCCACGCGTTTACCCACTGGATTGTCGACTCACGCAGCACAGTCTTCGACGCCCGAAATGGAGAGAACGCCGAAGGAGCGGTCGAATACGATACCGGCTGGAACAGTGCCGCACGAGCAGCAGTCTCACGCGGACGGGACCGTTGGACGGTTGAACTCGCCATCCCGCGATCGGATATGGGAATTCCCCTCGAACAGGGTTCGACGGCTCGTATCCTGCTGTGTCGAAACATCGTTCACAACCGACCGAAGGGTGAACACGAGCAGAATGCGGTCGTGTTCCTGGATGGCGATACGTTTCATACTCCCCGGAAGTTCGCCACGCTTCGTTTCGGTAGCGAGGAAGTCGCGGCTCACGAGCCACAAGTGGAGCCTACCGTGCGTCCCGTCGATTTCGGGCACGAAACGACCGGAGATGGTTCCGGAACGTATTTCGGCGGCGAGTTCTTTCTGGAAACCGACCGGAACCTTCATGACGTGAGGATTTCGGCCGAGTATACAGACGGTATTCGGCCATTGGGCCAGGCGGACCTCGGTAGCGCCGACATGATTCAGTTGCGCTGGTCGCCGAGACAGCCGTTGCGAATTCGCATTCCGACCGAAGTGCCGGGCGTGGCGTGTTCCTTCGTGGTCACCAGCCGCGAAGGCAACTGGTCGTTCCAGCGCCGTTTCGGCAACCCGCGACGATCGGATCCACCCGCGGATCGGCTGTTCGCCGCGGCTCTCGACGGGAGAGCCCTGGCGATGCCTGCTCATTTCAGCTCTCTGGAGCCGGCGAAGCTCAACATCGAAGAAGGCACGATCGAATTCTGGATCCAGCCTCGCTGGGACGTGGCGCCTCGTTCCTCAGGGCCGCGCGGAACCTTGGAGCACACGTTGTTGAACATCGGTCCCGTTCGGCCGGAACACTTGTATCTCTCCAATTACAGTTCGCTGACGATCTCACACGTCGCCTCAGGCAGTCTCTCGGCAATTCTGTCAAACCGCAGCTACGAAGCACGCACCGTGAGTGCGGGCATCCGCGACTGGCGCGCCGGCCAGTGGCATGTCGTCGCCCTTCAGTGGAAACTCGATGATGGCGGGTAGACTGCGATGGCGCTGTATGTCGACGGGCGCCTCGTGTCGAACCGTTGCATGGGAAACGCCAAGAACCCGAACGATCGACCGCTGAAGATGAAACCGCTGCCTTTTCCCGTGCAAATTGGCTCAATGAACACGGGTTACCGTCCGGCGGACGCGCTAATCGACGAACTGCGCATCAGCTCGGTACGACGCTATGACGGTTCTTTTGTCCCGGTAAGACCGTTTGACGCCGACAACCAGACGCTCGCTCTGTTCCATTTCGACGGAGATCTCGCTGCCGAAATACCGCCCGGCTGCCGAGCCGTGCCTGGATCCGTGCAATAGCCTGACGCGGCTCCAT
>CP070706.1:2438149-2442827 GCA_020350085.1 Acidobacteriota bacterium | reverse complement strand
GTCTGCCTTCCAGGCAGGCCAACTCGAAGCGGGGCCCTCCCTACGTGCGGGCCATCCAATGGGCATCTGCGACGTTTCTGCTCAAAGGTTCATGAATAATCCGGGTTTGAGTCTCGGTGTTGGATTTACCGGTTACGTTTTTTGACAGATCGCTCCATTTGATCTACAAATGACGGTCGGTGTTAAAGCCTGTTGCTACCCACCGGTTCACACGAAGGAGAACGTGCCATGCTCGCGACAAGACCCGAGGAAGCCCCCGTCGGGACGTCGCGCGGCTCGTTCTGCGCTCCTGTTGCCCTGCGTCGGGCATTCCTCCCAGAAAGCTTTAGCTAAACCCCCGACGACTGTCGTGGGTCGGGGCGCGTCGGTTGACGCGCCAAAGGGCGTCTTCTCGTCTCACTGACGAGCGAGAGGAATCGACATGGATCGCAGGGATGCGGAGGCGATTCTCGCGAGAATCGCCCCGCGCAGGGCGCTGTTTCACTACTTCAAGGACCGCTACGCGCTGGTGCTGCTCGCGCTGGCCGCGCACGACGGGCGGAGTCTGTCCGAACTTCGAAGCGGATCGCTCGGCCGGCTGTTCCGTAAACGGATCGTCGCTGACCTGGAGCGAAGAAAGAACGGGCGACCGCTGGAGCTCGGCGACCTGTGGTCGGTCTGGCCAGCCGAACGGGAGTGCTACGTGCTGACGCTTGGCATCTGGGGCCACCGAAGCGGGCACTGCGCCTGGTACCAGACGTCGAGGCGCGGATACAACCTCGTTCTGCAGCTCAACTACCCCAGCAAGCACGATCGAGCTTACTCCCGCCTGATTCGACCGGGCCGCACCGACCCGTGGGTCAACCGCCAGCACCCGATTCGCGAGAAGGGGCGTCGTACCATGTCCTGGTCGCGAATCGACCTCGATCTCGCTCACGGAGAGGCCCTGATCGAAGAGGTCCAAAACGACTGGATCCGGGAAGCGGTCAGCGACGTCGAGGCAATCTGCTCGCCGACCGACGCGAAGGCGCGCCGCAGGCGGCTGGAGAACCTGCTGTGGGATACCTCCTGCACGGTGGAATCGCTCAAGGAGTACGTCGAGAGCGTGTTGGCACCGCACCGCCGCATCTGGGCGGAGGCAACGCTGACAGCGGCGGTGTGGTTTCTGAGAGAGGACGTCGGGATTCGGAGCATCTGGTACCACACACACACCACCGGATGCCTGGTCAAGAAAATCCGGTATCGCCGGCCACCGATCTCGCTCTACGAACAGCTGCCGCGCCGCTTCGGATTCGAGCGGGTCCGAGGCTGCCCCCGCTTCCTGGAGGAGCAGCGCGGCCGGTCCATGAGGGGTTTGCGCCGGCACAATACGGCGGAGTTCTGGCGTCTGAGGTTGTGAGCGCGAGCGCGTCGAATCAGTAGATGAACTCCCGGATGTCGTACGGTGCGACTCTGACGTGTGGATGCGCGGCGCGACAGCCGGCGCGCAGCGTTTCGAGCTGGGCTTGCAGCTCGGTCTCGTCCAGCGGCGTGATGTGTTCCTGTACGGCGCGTTGGGCGTAGGCCGATCGCTCGTCGAGCACGAACGGCGAAAGATAGACGATGTCTTTGTCCTCGAGCGGCAGGCGTGAGACGAGATCGAGGCTGTCTCGAACGTGGCCCTCGGCGAAGCGCCGGCCGCCGAGACCTGCCATCAGAATCACCGACACGCGCACGCGAGCTGCCTTGAGGCTGAAGACGAACTCGCGCGCCCGCTCCGTAGTCGCCGGCTTGTTGATCCACGCCAGCAGCGGATCGTGCCCCGTTTCCAACCCGACGTAGACCCGCTCGAGTCCTCGCTCGCGCAGATCCGCCCAGCCGGCCGCCAATTTCTTCTCGCCGGTGAACACGTCGATGAAGCCCGCGAGCGGCCGATCGGGAAACGCCTCGCACGCGATGTCCATCAGCTCTCGCAGCCGCGTCTCGGAAAGCATCAGCGCGTTGCCGTCGGCCAGGAAGATCCGCGGGCGCAGGTGGCGCGCACGGCCGAGCAGGTCGTTCACCGCCTCGGTGTGCGCTCGGAACTCGGCCGGAGTCCGCGTTCGGAACGCTCGGTTCTGATAGAAGCTGCAAAACGTGCAGCGGTTCCACGAGCAGCCGAACGTGGCCTGCAACACGACCGACAGGTACTGATCCGGTGGCAGGATGCTCACCGGCTCGTAGGTGGCTTCGAAGCGCCTGCTTTCTTCGAGCAGACGCTCCGGCGTCCAGCCGAGAATCGCCTCGAGGCGGGTTCGAAGCTCCTCGTCGAGGGCGGCGCGCGGCGTCTTGGCCGTGCGCTCAAGCACGGCGGCGAATCGCTCGCTCGCCTGCTCGCCGGTCAACGTCCAGCGCCGGCGCCGTCCGCCAGCCCGATCGCGCACATGCACCCGCGAAGCGAGCGAGCGCTTGTAGGTGCAATCGTTCTCGAACCACGACAGAGGTCTGCCTTCGAGATCGAAGCTGTAAACCGACGAGCGATCGGGGCTGATCGTCGTCGCGTGGCGTTTGGCGCTGAGGATCCACGCGCCGAGCTGTCTCCAGGCGGCCATCGGCTCCGATTATGCGCGTCTTCCGAAAGAGGGGTGCCCGTGGGGCGCTCGACACGCCGCGCCCCAGAGCGAATCCGGGTTACGATACCCGCTTCGAAAGCGGAGCATTCATGGCGGACGAGACGAACGAAACTCCCCTGATTGAGCCTTACGTACCGGACGACACGCCGCTGGCGGACTTCCGCGTGCCACCCATCCTGCTCGGGATCTTGGCCGGCGCCGTGCTCGGATCGGCCAACGCCTACATCGGCCTGAGGGTCGGGCTTACGATCAGCACGTCGATCCCGCTGGCGGTGATCATGGTCGTGCTTCTCGCCGCGCTGCGGCCGATCTACGGCCGGGCCAGCGTGCTCGACGTCAACCTCGGGCAGACCGCTGGCTCGGCATCCTCGTCGCTGGCCTCGGGGGTGATCTTCACCATCCCTGCGTTGTTCATGTGGGGCCTCGTCACCGAGTTGGGAACCGGGATCGTGCAGGTGGCGTTTCTCGCTGCCTGCGGCGGTCTGCTCGGCATCCTGTTCATGATCCCGCTCAGACCGTTTCTGATCGTCAAGGAACACCACGCGCTGCCCTACCCCGAAGGAACCGCGTCTTCGAAGGTGCTCATCGCGGCGGACGCCGGCGGTACCCGCGCGCGCAACGTCATTCTCGGCCTGCTGGTCGGCATGGTGCACAAGCTCGGTGCCGGTGTCGGCAAGCTGTGGCCCGAAGAGATCTCCATGAGGCTGCCGGTGATGCCGAAAGCAGAGCTCGTCATGGAGCCGATGCCGGCGCTGCTCGGGGTCGGCTACATCCTCGGCTATCGCGTCGGCGCGATCATGGTCGCCGGCGGTCTGATCTCCTGGCTCGTTCTGATCCCGTCGATCGCCCATTTCGGCGCCGGCTTCAGCGAGCCGCTGTTTCCGGAAACGGTCAAGCCGATCGCGCAGATGTCGCCGAGTGAGATCTGGTCGCGCTACATCCGCTACATCGGTGCCGGCGCCGTCGCGATGGCCGGCCTTCTGGCCGTCGCGCGCTCGCTGCCGATCATGTTCGACTCCCTGCGCGCCGGCCTGCGCGGGTTGATGGCCAAAATCGAGGTCGCTCCACGACGCACGCAGCGTGACCTGTCGATGCTCGGTGTGCTGGCCGGCACCGGTCTCGTGATCGCCGTGCTGGCGCTGAATCCGGTCGGCATCGGTCAGGGGGCACCGTTTTTGCTGCGGCTCGTCGCGGCGGTGGCCGTGGCGGTGTTCGCCTTCCGGTTCGTGACCGTCTCGTCGCGAATCGTCGGGCTGGTCGGCGTGACATCCAACCCGACCTCCGGGATGGCGATCGTCACTCTGCTCGGCTCGAGCCTGCTGTTTTACGCGCTCGGCTGGACCGACGATTTCGGCAAGGCGACGGTGCTCACGATCGGTACCGTGGTTTGCGTCGCCGCCTCGATCGCGGGTGACATTTCACAAGACCTCAAGACCGGTTTCCTGATCGGTGCCACACCACGCAGCCAGCAGATCGCGGAGATCACGGCCGCGCTGGCCAACGCGATGACCATCGCGGCGGTCGTGTTCCTGCTGGGCATCAGCTACGGCTTCGGCAACGAGGAGTTTCCGGCTCCCCAGGCGACGCTCGCACGCACGGTGATCGAGGGCGTGCTCAACGCCGATCTTCCGTGGGGCCTCGTCGGCATCGGCGCGTTTCTATCGGTCACGGCGCAGCTTCTCGGCGTGCCGCCGCTGGCGTTTGCCGTCGGCGTCTACCTGCCGCTCTCGACCATGACGCCGGTCTTTCTCGGCGGCTGCTTGCGGTGGGGACTCGACACCTGGAACGGGCGCTACGAAGACGCCCACGAGCGACAGGAGCAGGGCATCTTGTTCGGCTCGGGCCTGATCGCGGGCGAAGGGCTGACCGGTGTCGGCATCGCGGCTCTCGCGGTCGGCCTCGGCGCGCGACCGCCGGGCTTCGGCCTGTCGCTTCCCGAGCCGTTCGATGCGCTCGCCGCGTTGGGGCTGTTCGTCGTCATGGCTGGGCTTCTCGTGCGCCTGTCCCGGCCGATCGAGCGGAGAACCGGCGCTGACGTTCTCCGATCATGAGAACGCGGGTCCTGATCATTCAGCGCGACGATGCCGTCGGCCGCGAGCGCGCCGCGC
>CP070706.1:2435400-2438049 GCA_020350085.1 Acidobacteriota bacterium | reverse complement strand
CGCTCGACGAGATCCCCAACGACATCACGGAGAAGACCCCGGCCAGCTTCGAACCGTCTATCGATTATGTCGTCACCAAGATTCCGCGCTGGGCGTTCGAGAAGTTCCCGGAAACGGCACCCGATCTCGGCACCCAGATGAAGTCCGTCGGCGAAGTGATGGCGATCGGCAGAACCTTCGCTGAGGCGCTACAAAAAGCGCTGCGAAGCCTCGAGACCGGCGGCTACGGCCTGAGCGGCGACGGCCGTCAGCTCGTCGATCCGGTCCGGCTCCGCGAGCGGCTCACGACGCCCAACTGGCAGCGCCTGTTCTACATCAAGCAGGCACTGCTCAGCGGCTGGAACGTGGAGAAGATCGCCGCGGCGACGTACGTCGATCCGTGGTTCATCCGTCAGATGTCCGACATCGTCGATCTCGAGGGCCGCTTGCGCGCGTTCCACAGCGCACCGCTGCCCGCAGAGCTACTGGCGCGCGCGAAGCGATCGGGCTTTTCGGATCGACAGCTGGCCGAACTCGTCGGTAAGACCGAGCCAGAGCTGCGGCGAGAGCGCGTGAGCGCTGGGCTGCGTCCAGTGTATAAGCGCGTCGACACGTGCGCGGCGGAATTCGAAGCGCAGACGCCTTACCTCTACTCGACGTACGAGTCAGAGTGTGAGTCACTCCCGACCGGACGGCGGAAGGTGATGGTGCTCGGCTCGGGGCCCAATCGAATCGGACAAGGCATCGAGTTCGACTACTGCTGTGAGCACGCCTCGTTCGCGCTACGTGAGGAGGGCGTCGAATCGATCATGGTCAACTGCAATCCGGAGACCGTCTCCACCGACTATGACACCTCCGATCGACTGTACTTCGAGCCGCTGACGCTCGAGGACGTGCTGGAGATCGTGGAGACCGAGCGGCCCGAAGGCGTGATCATCCAGTTCGGTGGTCAAACACCGCTTCAGCTCGCGTTGCCGCTGCTCGCCGCGGGCGTGCCGATCCTCGGCACTTCGCCAGAAAGTATCGATCTGGCGGAAGACCGCCAGCGCTTCGGCGCGCTGCTGCGCGAGCTGGATGTTCGCGCGCCGGAATGGGGCACGGCACGAAGCCTCAGCGAAGCCAAGCAGATCGCAGAGCGGATCGGATATCCGCTGCTGGTTCGTCCTTCGTACGTGCTCGGTGGGCGGGCGATGTTCATCTGCTGGGACGAGGGCTCACTCGAGTCGATGATGGAAAAGGCCGTCTCGGCGTCTCCGGAGCACCCGGTGCTGCTCGATCGTTATCTCGAGGACGCCACCGAGCTCGACGTCGACGCGCTGTGTGATGGCGAGCAAGTGATCGTTGCCGCCGTGATGGAGCACATCGAAAAGGCAGGGGTGCACTCGGGCGACTCGAGCTGCGTCATTCCGGTCGTCAGCGAGGAGATCCGCCGCACGGAGGAGCAGATTCGTGCGGTGACTCGCCGGTTGGCGCTCGCGCTCCAGGTGCGGGGACTGGTCAACATTCAGTTCGCCGTTCATCGAGGCGAAGTCTACGTCCTGGAGGTCAACCCCCGCGCTTCGCGCACCGTGCCGTTCGTCTCAAAGGCGGCCGGACTGCCGCTGGCCAAGATCGCGACGCGAGTCATGCTGGGCCAGAGCCTCGCTGAGCAACAGATCGGCGAGCCGTCCTATGACGGGACCGTGTTCGTCAAACAGCCCGTGTTGCCGTTCGCCCGTTTTCCCGGAGAGGATCCGATTCTCGGGCCGGAGATGAAATCGACGGGCGAAGTGATCGGCGTGGGGACGACGTTCGGTGAGGCGCTGCTCAAAGCGATGTCGGCATCGGGAACCGAACTGCCGACCAGTGGTACGGTCTTCCTGTCCGTGCACGATCGCGACAAGCCGCACCTTCTGCCGGTGGCCCGGGCGTTGAGCGAGCTCGGATTCGAGCTGGTGGCCACGTCGGGCACGGCGGCCGCGCTGGCGCAAGCGGGTCTGGCCGTTCCTACCGTGTTCAAAGTGAACGAGGGCCGGCCCCACGTCGTGGACGAGATCATCAGCGGGGAGATCCAGTTGGTCGTCAACACGCCGCTCGGTGCGCCCACTTATTACGACGAGCGGGCGATCCGGTTCACCGCGCTCCAGCGCCGGATTCCGTTGATCACGACCCTGGCGGGAGCGGCGGCCGCAGTCGAGGCGATCCGCACGCGCCAGTCCGGAGCACTCGGCTACCGGCCGCTGCAGGAGATCCACCAGCTCCACGGCTCGGTCTGACCCGACGCAAGCGGGCGCCAGGCGACTTCGTCCACGGGCTGCGCGAGCTATATTGCCCGAGTACGATTTGCTTGCTGGCGAGGCGCCGGCGGGGAGAAAGCGCCGTGGATCCGCAACGACTGCACGAAATCGTCGAGAGGCAGGCACAGCGACGCCCCGACGAGGTCGCCGTCGTCGATGGCGAGCGCACGATCAGCTACGGTGAGCTGCAGCAGCTCAGCTGGCAGCTGGCGCATGTGCTGCAAAGCAGCGGTCTTCGGTCACAGGATCGCGTGGCCTTGTGGCTGGACAAGTCGATCGAAGCGATCGTCGGCATGCTCGGCACGCTCGCGGCAGGAGGGGTGTACGTGCCATTGGATCCCGCCTCTCCCGCCTCCCGGGTGCGCAAGGTGCTCGTCTCCTGCGAGCCGGCCTT
>CP070706.1:2431986-2435300 GCA_020350085.1 Acidobacteriota bacterium | reverse complement strand
GCGCGTCTTCCGCCTGCGGCAGCCCAGAGATGGACGAGTGGGCCCGCGCGCTCGAGGGCGGCTGGGCCGGCGAGCAGAACGAGACACCGTTCGGGCCGATGCCGTTTGCGCTGCTGTTCGAGCGTCAGGACGACGGCAGCCTGCGGGCGATGTCGGCGTTTCACAGCGAGACCTGGATCGAGCTGCGGCTGTGGACCGACGAGCACGGCCGCTGGCGCCTCGACGAGGCGGCGAGTCTCGAAGGCCTCGGCGTGCAGCGGAGAACGCTCGTTCCCGCGGGGCTGGTCGAAGGCACGCGCCGGTTCGTTGACCAGGAAGACCCCGAGTTCCTCAGCATCGACATCACGCAACGGGCGGACCAGCTCGATCTCGACGTACACCTCAGGGGTGCCTCACACGTGAGATTTCGACTGCACCGCGTGCCCGACGAGGACCTCCCCGCGCTGCGTGAAGCACTCGCGGCACAGGCCGCGCGCAGCCCCGAGCAGGCGGGAAGCCTGCGCGGAGCGCTCGAGGACGATGGAGCGAAGAGATCACACGGCGCGCCGCCCGCGATCGCGAAAGCGCGCGAGGCCGCCGCTGCCCCTCCCGACGATGCCCGCGCGCACATGGCGCTGGCCCAGACGCTCGGTGCAGCGATCCAGAAGGATCCTGCCGTGGGGCGTCGCCACGCGTACGAGATGCTCGGCCACCTCGAGCGCGCGCAGGCATTGGATCCGAGCTGGCCAGCTCCGTACCATGGCCTCGTCGGCTACTACTTGAACGCCCCTCGGATCGCCGGCGGCTCGGTCGAGAAAGCGTCCGAGATGGCTCGGCGCTTGGCGGAGATCGACCCCGCCGCCGGCGAGCAGCTGCTCGCGCAAATCGCGCGCAGGCGTGAACAGCAAGAGGCGTCGGAAGAGGCCAGTCAGTGACGCACGAAGCGGACATCCCGGTACGGCCCGTTGGATCTGATGGGCCCGTTGGTCCCGCCGATCCCATCGAGAGCGCCGCCGTTCCGGCCGATCCGAGCTGCCGGACCGGCCGCGCTCGCGGCGGGACTTGGCGGCGCGGTCTGGCCTACGATCTGCTGTTTTGCGCCGCGGCAGCGCTGGTGCTGACCGGCGTATTCCGCCCGCTGTTCGGCATCGAGGTTTCGCAGTTGCCACTGCTGTTTTACGTCAACTACGTCATCACGCTCGCCATCGGCATGAGCTGCTCGAATGCGTACCGCTGGGTCTTTTCGTTTCTTGCACGCCGCTGGTCGGGTCGTTGGAGCGTGCTGGCGATTCACGTCCTGATGATTGTGCCGTCGGTCGTCATCGGTACCGAGATCGCGTTGCTGGTGCTGAGGCTGACCGGCTTTCCCGAAATGGTGTCCCAGCGCTCGGACATCATCCAGATCGGCCTCGTCGTTTGCACGGTGATCGTCCTGCTTGCCCTGGCGTACGAAGGGTTGCAGGCCCAAGCCCGCGCTTCGGAGCTTCGCGCCGAGCGCGCTCATCAGCAGGCGCTGCGTGCGCAGCTGGATGCGCTGCAGGCGCGCACGAACCCTCACTTCCTGTTCAACAGCCTCAACACGGTGGCCGGCCTGATTCAGGACGAGCCGGAAGCTGCCGAGCGGATGCTCGAGCGGCTCTCGAGCCTGTTCCGCTACGCGCTGGCCGGCTCGCGGGCGACGTGGGTCAAGCTCGAGGAGGAGCTACGCGCCGTGCGCGACTATCTCGAGGTCGAAACGATCCGCTTTGGCGACCGGCTGCGCGTCGAAATCGATGCCGACGATACCGTGAGCTCGGTGCTCGTCCCGCCGCTCGTGCTGCAGCCGCTGGTCGAGAACGCGGTGCTCCACGGCATCGTGCCCCGAAAGAGCGGGGGATCACTGCGCGTCGCGATTCGAAGCACGCGCGACACGCTGCGACTGACGGTCGCGGACGACGGACCGGGATCGCGCGGATCGCCACACCGCGGCACCGGCCGTTCTCTCGCGGAGCTGCGCGAGCGGCTGCGCCTCGTTTACGGTGACGGCGCGTCGCTGACAACGAGCGATGCGCCGCAGGGCGGGTTTAGGGTCGCGCTCACGCTGCCGGTGCGCCGCGAGGAGACGTCGTCATGAACGTGCTGGTCGTCGACGACGAGCGCGTGGCGCGCCACCGGCTGATCCGCCTGCTCGACAAGATCGACACCGTGACGGTCGTCGGTGAGGCGGCGGACGGCGAGGAGGCGCGCGAGAAGATCCGCGAGCTCGATCCGGACCTCGTGCTGCTCGACATCCGCATGCCCGGCATCGACGGGCTGGAGCTAGCGCTGACGACGCCCGACATGCCGCACGTGATCTTTACCACCGCCTACGAGGAGTACGCGGTGCGCGCCTTCGAAGCGTCGGCCATCGACTATCTGCTCAAGCCGATCGAGGCCGATCGGCTCAGCAGAGCGCTCGAGAAAGCCCGCCTTCTCGACCAACCTCAGGACCGCCGCGAGCTCGAGCGATTGCTGCAGCAGATGCTCGGTGCCGGCGATCCGCCGCGGATCACGGCCCGTCGCGGCGAGACGCTGCGCGTCTTCGACCCACGCGAAATCGCACGATTTACGGCGCGCGAGGGTTACACCGCGTTTCGCCACGAGGGCCGCGAGTACCTGCTCGAGAACAGCATCACCTCGCTCGAGGAACGTCTCGGCAAGCTCGGCTTCCTGCGGGTCCACCGCCGCGAGCTGGTCAACCTCAGCCTCGTGCGCGCGATCACGAAGCAGGACGAGGCGACCGTCGTCGAGCTGGCAAGCGGCGAGCGTGCGTTGGTCAGCCGCCGGCAGGTTTCGGTGCTCAAGGAGCGGCTCGGCATTGCCGGGTCGAAGAGCTCATGAATAATTCGGGCTATCCGGCTCAGATCTGCTGCTGCTTCCAGCGACCGCGGCGAAAGATGATGCCCCCCACGACCGCCATCAACGACTCGGCGGCGGCGATCGCCACGTACACGCCGTTCGCACCGATGCCCAGCGGATGGGCGACGATGTAAGCGAACGGGATCTGAAACATCCAGAAGCAGAAAAAGTTCACGATCGTCGGCGTGACGGTGTCTCCGGCGCCGTTGAATGCCTGCACGACGACCATGCCGAAGGCGTAGAAGAGATACCCAGCCGAGACGATCCTCAGGCAGTAGGTGCCCGCACGCAGCACGTCCGGCTCGTTAGTAAAAAAGCCGACCACAGCCGGCGCGAACAGCACGAACACGACGCCGACCGAGCCGAGAAAAGCCATGTTGTAGTAGCTCGTCAGCCACACGGCGCGCTCGGCCCGATCCGGCTTGCCGGCACCGAGGTTCTGGCCGACGAGTGTGGCG
>CP070706.1:2423749-2431886 GCA_020350085.1 Acidobacteriota bacterium | reverse complement strand
TCTGGCCACGGGCCTCTCCTCTACCCCCAGATCACGGTAAAGACGCAACCACCGCAGCGCTTCGCCCCGTGCCCGGTGCGTGCTCACGCGCTCGTCCTGCTCCGCGCGTGCTCGATCCGGTCGAGCAACCGCTCGGCGACCTCGCGCTTGGCCAGCAACGGCCAGCTCTCGGCGGCATCGTCGGCATCGACGACGATGACTTGGTTCGTGTCCGTCGCAAACCCACTGCCCTCTGCGGCGACGTCGTTGATGACGATCAGGTCGCAGCCTTTGCGGGCGCGCTTCTCGCGTCCGCGTGCCAGAGCATCGCCCGTCTCCGCGGCGAAGCCCACGATGAACTGCCAGGGCCGCCGCGCGCGAACCAGATCGGAGAGGATGTCCGTCGTGGCGACCAGCTCGAGGCGCCATGCAGCACCTTTCCGATCGATCTTGTTCAGCGACGGCTGTGCGGGACGATGATCGGCCACGGCGGCGCACATCACGATCAGGCTCGCCCGCGCAGCGTGCGTCAGGCATGCGGCGTGCATCTGCTCGGCCGTTTCGATCTGGATCAGCTCGACGCCCCAGGGCGGCGAGATGGCCGTCGGCCCGCTGATCAGGATCACCTCGGCGCCGCGAGCCCTCGCCGCCGCGGCGACGGCGTATCCCATCTTGCCCGAGGAACGGTTGCCGACGAAGCGGACCGGATCGAGCGGCTCGTAAGTAGGCCCTGCGGTAACGAGCGCCGTCTGACCTGCCATCGAGTTCGATCGACGCGCGGCCACCATCGCTTCGTCGGCGATTTTGTGCAGTGAGGCGAGCCGGCCGGCACCCTCCTCGCCGCAGGCCATCAGCCCTTCTTCCGGCTCGACGACGACCGCGCCGCGGTGAGCGAGGCGGGCCATCGTCTCGCGCGTTTCGACGTGGTCCCACATGCGTGGATTCATCGCCGGTGCGACGACGACGGGACCGTCGAAAGCGAGATAGACCGTCGAGA
This sequence comes from Acidobacteriota bacterium, assembly GCA_020350085.1. Lineage (GTDB taxonomy): Bacteria > Acidobacteriota > Polarisedimenticolia > J045 > J045. Next base: position 2,430,910 of record CP070706.1, on the reverse strand, counting down.
GCAGGTCGTCGGCAAGCCCACGCGCGAAGCGTGACAGCGTGTTGGCGGTCGCCGGAGCGACGACGATCGTATCGGCCCATCGAGCGAGCTCGATGTGGCCGATCTCGGGGCTGGGCGGTGTCGGGAACTCGGTTTCATAGACCGGATGAGCGGACAGCGTGGCCAGCGTCAGCGGGCTGACGAACGCGCGAGCCCGTGCGGTGAGCACGACCTTGACCTCCGCGCCCCGCTTGCTCAGCTCGCGGACGAGCTCGGCGGACTTGTAGGCCGCGATGCCGCCGGTGACTCCGAGAAGTATTTTCGGCCGCGGCACGGTTCACCTCCCGCGATCATCCTGCCCTTGGCCTGCGAAGCCCGCCACGATGCGGGCGGCGAGCGCCTCTCGGACGGCGAGACGCGAGCGCTGCGCGTGGACGATCCCGCACAGCTCGTCGAAGGCTCGCTCCAGCTCGTCGTTGATGACGACGTGGTCGAAGTGGATGTACTCGGCGACCTCCCGTGCGGCGTTGCGGAGCCGTTTGTCGATCGTACGCTCGTCGTCGGTGCCGCGGGCCCTCAGCCGCCTCGCGAGCACCTCATGGCTCGGCGGCATGATGAACACCGACACCGCCGGAAGCCGCGATGCTCGTATCTGGGCCGCCCCCTGAACGTCGATGTCGAGCAGCACGTCCGCGCCGCGAGCGATCTGCTGCTCGACGTCACGGCGCGCGGTGCCGTAGAGCGCGCCGTGGACCTCGGCCCACTCGAGGAACTCTCCTGCATCGATCATGCGCTTGAAGCTCGCACGGTCCGCGAAATGATAATCGATGCCGGCCCGTTCTCCCGCGCGTGGTGGCCGCGTGGTCCAAGAGACCGAGAAAACGAGCTGCTCGAAGTGGGCCAGCAATCGTCGGACGAGTGTCGTCTTGCCGGCTCCTGAGGGAGCGGCGACGACGATCACGCTGGCCGGCGGGGTGCTCATTCGATGTTGGAGGCCTGCTCGCGGATCTTCTCGAGCTCGCTCTTGAACGCGAGCACCCAAGCGTCGGCATCGGCGTCGACGGTCTTGGCTCCCGTGGTCGTGATCTCCCGGCGCAGCTCTTGCACGATGAACTCGACGCGACGACCGATGCCCGAAGAGGATGGCTCGAGCAGTGTCGCCATGCGCTCGAGGTGCGCGGCGAGACGGACGATCTCCTCGGTCGCGTCGGACTTCTGCGCAGCGAGTGCGATTTCTTGGGCCAATCGCTGCTCGTCGATCGGCAGATCGTCGAGCAACGGCCGCACGCGCTCGCGCATCGCCTCGGCGATGCGCTGCGGACTGGTTCGCGCCCGCTCGTGGATCTGCTCCAGCAGCCGACGCAGCGTGGACACGCGGGCCCTCAGATCGTCGGCCAGCTTGGCCCCCTCCTGCGCTCTGACCTGACCGTGCTCGACCAGGGCGGCCTCGAGCGCCGCGCTGACCAACGGGGCGAGCGTGTCGAGCTCGAGATCATCCGGCGCTGTGGGTTCGACGACCCCCGGCAAACGCAGGAGAAGACCCGCCTGCGGCTCGTCGGGAAGCTGCCACTCTTGCTGGAGCTGACGCCAGGCTTCGAGCATCGCCTGAGCCGTGGACCGGTTGAGCGCGAAGCGCGACGTGGGAGCAGCCCCGCGATCCCAGCTAACCAGCACGTCGACCCGCCCGCGCGCGACGGCGCCCTGAACGCGCTCGCGCAGCGCGGTCTCGAGCGGATACAGCTCCTGCGGCATGCGGAACCGGATCTCGAGCTGCCGGCCGTTGACCGAGCGGACTTCCACGTCGAGCGCCCACTCGCCGTGGCTCGCGTGCCCTCGGCCATAACCCGTCATGCTGCGGATCATGCTCGCGATTCTCCCCGCACGGCGGCGGCTTCGTCCAGCACGTCCAAGACGGCCTCGGCAGCGCGGCGATACGCCCCCGGCTCACCGAGTCGCCCGCGCACGTCCTCGAGTCCCGAAAAGAAGCGCTCGCGCGGCTCGCCGGGCCGTCCGAGCGCCAGCAGCTGATCGGCGGCGCGCGGCGGCGTGAAAGCATCCTGGATCAGCTCGGGCACCAGCGCGCGCTCCGCGATCAGGTTGATCAGGCTGACGTGCGGCACGCGCACCACCCATCGCACCAGCCGATGCGTCGTGCGCGCCATCTTGTAGACGACGACCGTCGGGACACCGCGCAGGGCGACCTCCAGCGTCGCGGTGCCCGAGGCCACCAGCGCGGCATCGCACGCGTCGATCAGCAGCGCGAACAGGTCGCGCTGAGCGACGATAGGCAGACCGGAGGCCATCAGAGGCCGCTCGATCTCGTCGGGCTCGAGCCCCTCGGCGATCGGCACGACGAATGCGGCGCGCGGCTCGCGCTCGAGCACGAGGCGAGCCACCTCGAGCATCGGGCCGACGTGGCGTCGCACCTCACCCCGGCGCGATCCAGGCAACAGCCCGAAGACGTGTGATCGCCCCTCGAGACCGAGTCGGCGGCGCGCCTCGTCAGCCGGCACTCGGTCCGCGAGCGCCTCGGCGAGCGGGTGTCCGACGTAGGTCACCCGGACCCCGTGCTGCTCGTAGAAGGCGGCCTCGAATGGAAACAGCACGATCATCCGCGTGACGCGGCGGCGGATGACGGCCACGCGACGCTGCCGCCAGGCCCAGACTTGGGGGCTGATGAAGTAAACCACCGGGATGCCAGCTCGCGCGGCGGTGTGCGCCAGGTGGAGATTGAAGTCCGGAAAGTCGACGAGCAGCAAAGCCGAAGGTCGGCGCTGCCGCAGCCGGCGTTTGAGATCAGCCATCACGCGCCGCAGTGCCGGCAAGCGCTCGAGCACCTCGGCGATGCCGACCACGGAAAGCTCGTGAGCATCGTGCAGAATGCGCGCGCCGGACTCGGCGGCGTGGCGCCCGCCGACGCCCTCGAACCGCAGTGTCCGATCGAGCTTGCGCGCCTCGCGAATCAGGCCCGCGAGATGCCGATCGCCCGAGGACTCACCGGCGACGAACAACACGGGCGCCCGGTCGGTACGGCTCATCGCGTTGCGGCGTGCACCGGCAGCGACAGATGCAGGGAAACGCTCACGGCTCCGCGGGGCGCACGGCCTCAGCCTCGCACAGCGTGGCGAGCTGCTCGAGCGGCACGTCGTGAAGCGTCACTCCGACGCCGGTGATCTCACCGGGCGGCATCGGCGCGCGGACCACGACCTCCAACGCACCACCGGCTTCATTGATCCCTGTCAGGTCGAGCTCGTGCACGTGACGCGCGAGCTCGCGGGACCGTTCGTCCTCGCCTTCGACGAACACGACATCGATCGTCAGACAAGGCAGCTTCAACCGCGGGCTACGGTCGATGATGAGCACGGACAGCAGCGCCTGACGGGGGCGTCCGTCCTCGAGGGCGGGAGCCTCGACCCAATCGAACGGGAGCTTCAGCTCGTAAGCCTCGCGCGCTGTGGCGAGTCGCTGCCATGGGTCCGGCTCCTGACACGCGGCGTGAAGGCTCACGAGCAAGACCAGCACGACGAGACGGAACTCAGGCCCCCGCCGCGCACTCGGGAAGCTCGCTCGATCACGCATCCTCGGTGTCCTCGACGAGACTCGATCGGCTTCGACGACCCATCGTGAGCCCCACAGATCCCCGGGGCGGGCCGCTCTGAACAGCTTCCGCGCGATGCTATCACAGCCGCTCGGAACCCGTTCCAGCGTGCGGTGCAGGGCGGCGCAATCCGGCGGCATCCCCGTGGCGACGCGCGCGGGCGGCCCAGCCCGCGAGCGCGCGGATCGCCTGCACCGGTCCGTCGAGCATCGCCAAACCGAGCAGCAGTTGGCGGCGCCGCAGCCACCAGCGATCGAACAGCAACGCGCCGTCGGGACGGCCGAAGCGCGCGATCAGCCACCTGGCACGCTTGAAGCCTCGGGCCCACGAGGCGAGCCGGGGGCCCACCAAACCGGGAAACGTTCTTTCGATCTGGATCAGCGACAGCGACAGCGGCACGCGCACGCCCCACGCGGTCGCGCGCGCGATGAGCTCGTCGACATCGACGGGCCGGGCTTGCAGCAGCGCGAGATCGTTAATCCAGATCAACCGCGGCTAGAAGAAGTGATAGGAGTGAAGCAGGGCCTGATGCAGGAGCAGATCGCACGGCGACAGCACGCCGATCTCGCCCCGCTCGGGGATGTCGAGTCGGACGACCTGCCGCCGCCTGAAGAGCCCCGCGACGTCCGGTCGGTGACGGTCCTCCTGGGCGATCGACCAGTGGATCTCGATCACGGCGGGCGGCTCGCCGGGCGCGGACAGCGGCAAGTTGTAGTAGGCGCTCTTCCAGAACGCGACGTCGGCGTCGGAGGGCTTGATGAAGCCGCCGCGCTCGAGCGCCTCGACGGCGTCGTCGAGCCGATCGGGAGCCACGAGCAGATCGACGTCGGACATCGGCCTGAGTCCCGGCTGCTCGTAGACCGTCAGCTGAAGCGCGGCCCCCTTCAACGCGATGACGGGGATGCCGGCCGCGCTCAGCACGGCCGCCGCCGCCGCCAACGCTCGGCGCTGGATGGCGCACTCGCGCTGCGCCGCCAGCACGTCGCGGCGAAGCTGGAGCCGCACCGTCTCGGGCAGGCTCTCGAGCCGGCCGGCTCGCGTCAGCGCGACGGAGATGAGTCCCGCCACGCGATGCTGGCGCGCCGCGGCGAGCAGCCGCTGCCAGGATGGCGACTCTCGCGAAAACAGGCCGTCGGGTCTCGGCGAGGTGGGATGGAGCGCACCCGCCAGCGCGGCGAGCGCTTGTGTGTCCAGATCGCTCGGCGGCAGCGTCATCCAGGCCGCTCCGCGATGTCGCAGCCGTTGCGCCTGACGAGGTTCGACGAGCCCAGCCACACGCAAACCAGGCCCGCGAGCCCGGCAGCGGGAACCAGCGGCAGAGCGACCCATCGCTCGGGCAACCACAACGACACCGTCGCGAGCAAAGAGAAGCCGCCCTGCACGACGGCGAGCACGATCACGGCCTGTCCGCCGCTAAAGCCGCGGTCCAACAGCCGGTGATGCAGATGCCCGCGGTCGGCCCGCAGGGGGCTCTGGCCGCGAAGCGTCCGCCGAGCGATCGCCAGCGCCGTGTCGAGCAACGGAACGCCGAGCGCCAGCAGAGGCAGCACCGGGTTCATCCCGACGCGGCCGCGCAGCGTGCCGATGGCGAGGCTCGAAAGGATCAAGCCGAGCAGCAACGAGCCCGAGGAGCCCATGAACTGATGCGCGGGGTTGACGTTGTGGACCAGAAAGCCCGCCACCGCGCCCGCGAGCGCGACAGCGACGATTCCCGCGACGGGTCCGGCCGTAGACAACGCCTGTACCGCCAGCGGCACCAGCGCCAGCAACGCCATCGTCGCTGCGAGCCCATCGAGACCATCGATCAGGTTCAATGCATTCATCGCCGCCAGCATCCAGAGCAAGGTCACGGGAAGAGCTAGCGGGCCGAGCGACCAGCTCGCGAATCCGAGTTCGATGACTTCGATGCGGAACCCGACCGACCACGCGATCCACGCCGCGAGCAGCTCCCCACCGAGCTGAATCCAAGGCGAGAGCGCCAGCACGTCATCGATCAGACCGACGGCCCCGATGACGAGTCCCGCGAGCGCGAGACCGAGCACCGGGCGCGGAAACTCGATGATCCGCTCGCCTCCTTCCGAGCCGAGCAGCACGGCCACGAGCACGGCCACGACGGTGCCCGCGGCGATCGCCACACCGCCCAGCCGCGGAGTCTTTCGAAAGTGCACCTTGCGGGCGAGCGTCGGGTGATCCTCCGCGCCGAGGCGCACGGCCAGCCGGCGACTCGTTGGGGCCACCGCCAGCGCCATCAGCGCGGAGAGCAGAAAGACGAGCAGCAGCATCACTCGTTTCGTCCGAGAAAAAAGCACTTTCGGCCGAAAAGATATTGTCTCATTCGGGCTGAGCGTCGCATGCGCACCAGGAGGGTTCCTTCCGCTCGGCAGCGCGAGAGCGGATTATCCCACCCGGTGGGCCGGGGAGTCCTCCTGCCGATCCGAGCCCGCCCGCGTGCTCGCCGGCACCTCCCAGACGGCGCTCGCGCGGCCCGTCCAGCCGCGGACGACGCCGCTCAGGGCCGCCGCGTTGATGACCAGCAGGTAGACCGCGAGCTGGAACGGCCGGGCGAGCGAGCGAGGCCACGGCAGGCCGGCCAGCGGAGCCAACACGACGGGCGCGAGAACCAGCGCGACGGGGATGGCGCCCCAGACAAACCCGAGCGCGGCGGCGAGGAGCCCGCTCGCGAGCGAGCCGGCGACCAGAAACGGCACGCCGTAGCGCAGCAGCTTGTGCGAGACGTACGACCATCGGATGCGCCACGGTAAGGCGCGCAGCCCGAGCCACCGCGCGCAAGCGACCTGCTGCGCGATGATCCGCGCCTTGCGCTGGAACTCTTCCGAGAGGCTGGCCGCGGCGCGCTCCCAAGCGAGCGCCCCGTCGGCAATCACCGTGTGCAACCCCCGGGCGGCGGCGAGCAGCGGCTCGGCGGCGTCGCCGGCAATGTAAGACGGAAGAGGCTGCCACAGCTCGCGTCGCAGCGCGTAGATCCCTCCGTTGGCCACCGCCAACAGCCCTCGCTCAGACTCGCAGCGTTTGGTCCACGTCTCGAAACGCCAATACAGCCCCTCGCCGTGAGCCACCTGCGGCTCGTCGGCGTTGGTGAAGACCACCTCGCCGATCGCCACGCCGACGTCGCGTGCGCGAAATGCCCCGGCCAGACCGCGCAACGCTCCAGGAGCGAACAGCACGTTGGCGTCGGTCTGCACGAGGATCTCGCCTCGGGCCAGCGGGGCGATGCGGTTGATCGCCGCGGTCTTGCCGGCACGCTCCGGCTGGCGGACGAGACGCACCCTCGCGTCGTCGAAACCGAGCACGCGCTCGTCCGTGCGGTCTTCGCTGGCGTCGGAAGCGACGATCACCTCGAGCTTGTCGGCCGGGTAGTCCTGGGCCAAGAGATTGGCCAGCCGACGTTCGATGTGCCGCTCCTCGTTGCGCGCCGCGACGAGGACGCTGAGTCGCGGCCAGTGGGCCTCATCGTGCGGCGCGAGCGGCGCGGCGCGGCGGCGCCCCGGCCGTAGCCACACCCGGCACGGGTAGCCAAAAAAGGCAAACAAGCCGATGCCCAGCCGCAGGAACCAGATCAGGCC
>CP070706.1:2420936-2423649 GCA_020350085.1 Acidobacteriota bacterium | reverse complement strand
TCGCGCTGATCCCGATCGAGCAGCTCGAGCGCGAGCGAGGTGTCTTACAGGGACAGGTCTTCCGCTCGGACGGCACGACGCCGGCGCGCGCCGTGCCGGTGGCCACCGATCGCGGCGGCGTCGCGCTCACCGACCAGACCGGAAGCTATCGGATCGAGGATCTTCCCGCCGGGCCGATCACGGTACGAGCGATCGATCAGGGCACGCTCGAGATCGCGACGGTGAAGACGACGATTCTCGGCGGCGAGCTGACGACGGCCAACCTGACGCTTTTCGGCGGGACAGCTTCGGTGCGCGGGACGGTCGTCGACGCGATGCTGAACCCGGTCGCGAACGCCGTCGTCGCCGGCGGCTTCGAGTTGGTGCGCAGCGACGCGAGCGGTGCGTTTCTCATTCCTGCGGTCCCGCTCGGCCAGCGTTCGATCACCGCCCTCGACCAACAGCGCCAGCTCGACGGCTCGGTCTCGGTCAACCTCACCCGCCCCGGCGAAGAGGTCGAAGTGCGCATCATTCTCGAGGCCGGGGCGACGGTCGTCGGGACGGTCTTCGCCTCCGATGGGGTGACGCCCTTGGCGGGCCTCCGCGTGTTCCTGCTCACGGAGGAAGGCCGCAGTCTCGCGACGACGACCGACGAGAACGGGGCTTACCGCTTCGAAGCAGTGCCGGTCCTGCCGCGGGGCTACACGCTGAGCGCCTTCCGCGCCGACTTCTCCGACGGTCAGCTGCAGAAGATCAAGCCGCGCTTCGACCGCGAGGTGTTGCGCGCCGACGTGTGGTTCCGCGGCAAGGGGACTGTCACCGGCACGGTGTTCGACGACGACGGCCAAACGCCGCTCGGCGCGCGCGTCGGGCTCACCGAGACGATCGTCGAGATCGGCAAGATCAAGCCGGCAGACAATCCGGCGTGCCTGCCCAACGTCACCGTCGGTGACGTGACGCTCGAGCTGCCGCAGTGCGAGAACGTCGTGGTTCGGTTCGGCACCCGCAAGCGGGCACGCATCATCGACAACGATCCGGCGAGCGGCAGGTTCTCCTTCGAGAACGTCTTCGTCGGGCCGTTCACCCTCGAGGCGGCGAACGCCTTCAGCCCGGAAATCATGGCAGCCGGCGGCGAGATCCCCGAACCGCGAGATGTCGTCGACGTCACGCTCCAGCTTTCCGGCACGAGCAAGGTCGAGGGCACCGTCTATCAGGTCGATGGCGTGAAGCCGGCTGCCGGGGTCCTGGTTCGCCTCGAGTCGAGCACGATCTCCGATCTGGAGTTCGTCACCGGCACCGACGGGCGCTACGAGTTCCCGGTGGCCCCTGCCGGCGGATTCTCCGTGACAGCGGAGGACACGACTCAGGAGCTGATCGGCCGCAGCTACGGCTCCGTGGAGCCGGGCCGCACGGCCGAGGTCCCGATCCGGCTGCTCGGCCGCGGGGCGCTCACCGTCGAGGTCGTCGGCGCGAACGGCGAGCCGCTGGCCGACTCCGAAGTCGTCGTCACGCGGGGCGGCTTTCCCGCCGAAAAGCGCACCGCGCGCACACCGGCGAGCGGGGTCCTCGTCTTCGACGGGGCCGATGCGCTCACCGAGGGAAGGGTCAGCGTCAAGGCGAACGATCCGTTGCGCGGCGTGACCGGATTTTCGAGCGGCACCATCCTCGTCGATCAGAACGTCAGCGTTCTCGTCGAGATCCCCAACGCGGCCGGCGCCGTCGAGGGCCGCTTCCTCCGCGGAGACCGCACGACCGGCATTCCGAACGCTCAGATCGTGTTGAAGTCCGGCGGCCGCGAAGCTTTCGCGACGACGGACGAGAACGGCGGCTTTCTGTTCGAGGGCGTGCTCATCGGCGCGTTCACGCTCGAGGCGTTCGATCCGGTCACCGGGCGGCGCGGCCGCGAGAACGGTCGGCTCGACGCCGACGGGCAGACCGTCACACTCGACATCGATCAGATCCCGCAGGGGATCGTCCTCGGCGACGTCGTCGACTCGCTCGATGACGCGCCGCTGAGCGCCGTCGAATTGCAGCTGCGTGTCGCGAGCGCGTTCGGCGACGTCTACTGCACGAGCAGTGGCGTCGACGGACGGTACCGCTTCCCGGTCGTCTCGGCCGGGGACTTCACGATCCAGGCCGTCCAGGCCGTCGATCCCGCGACGACCTACACCGGCTCGGCGAGCGGGTCGCTGACCTTCGAGGGAGAAGAGGTCGAGCTGGAGGTCGTCATTCAGGTGCCCGAGCTGGGGCGGGTCGAAGGACGCGTCCTGCGCGCCGACGGCCTGACGCCCTCGGCAGGAGCGCAGGTGACGTTGTTCCTGCCGGGCGTACCGAGCAACCGGTTGCCTCGCTTCGTCACCGACGCCGAGGGCCGCTTCCTGTTCGAAAACGTCCCGACCGGAACACATCGCCTGCTCGCCACCGTTCCGCCGGCCGATCGCGACGCGGCGGAGGGGTTCGCGTCGATCGCCTTCGACGGCGATCGCGCCGAGGTCGATCTCGGGCTCGCCGGCACCGGCACGGTGACCGGCCTCGTCAAACGGGGCGACGGCAGCCCCGAGCCGTTCGCCGCGCTGCGGATCCAGCGCAAGGGAGACGAGCCGCAGCTGTACAACTTGAACATACCGACGTCTGCCGTGCAAAGACCGCGGGGAGTCCGCGTGGTTCCGATGAGCGTGGCACGTTATGGCGAGCATTTTATCAAACGGTCAGATCCGAAAGGTCGTACCTATTA
>CP070706.1:2417109-2420836 GCA_020350085.1 Acidobacteriota bacterium | reverse complement strand
CGTCGGTCTGGCTCAAGATCGTCTCGGCGCGCCGGGCCACCCGGACCCCGTGCTCGATGATCGCGCGCGCTGGTGGCTCGAGAGCACGACGGGACTGCCGCTCAAGCAGACCTCGCACCGCGCGCAGGAAATCGACCTGTTGTTCACGCTGGCGCTCGCGGCTGGACGGCGTCGCGTGACGCTGTCGTGGCCGCGTCTCGACGAGTCGACCGGTGCCATCCGTCAGCCGAGCGAGCCGCTCGCCCGGGAGATCGAACGCCTCTCCGGCACCGTGCTCCCGGCCGAGGATCCCGCGGGAGCGCAAGGCGTCGAGCGCTCGCCGGCCGCGCGGCCGGCACTGGTCGAGCACCGTCCGCTGCTCGACGAGCACGAATACGATCTGGCGGCTCTGGCCAGCGGCCGCCCCGAGCTGTTCGCGCATCTCGAGCGCAGCGATCGCTTCCAGCAAGCCCTCGCCGCCCACACGAACCGCTGGCGCCGGGCCGCCTTGAGCGACTACGACGGCATCGTCGGCAGGCACACGGTGACGGCCAGCTCGTTCACCCCAACGTCGCTGCAAGATCTGGCGGCGTGCCCCTTCCGCTTCTTGCTGCGCCACGCACTCGGACTGCAGCCGCTCGACGAGCGTGTCGAACCGACACCCGATCCGAGAGATCTCGGCCGCTTGGCGCACGCCGTGTTGGAGGAACTGTTCCGTCCGCTGCTCGGCCTTCGGGCCGGCGAGCTGCCGGAACGGGGCCAGCTGATCGGGCAGCTCGAAGCGCTCGTCGAGAAGCACCGCCGCCGCCTCCAGCGCGAGGGTGTGCGCGGACTGCCAGTGCTGTGGCGCGCGGCAACACAGCAGATGCGCGATGAGCTGGCACGGATCGTTTCCGAGGAGCTGGCGCGGCTCGGAGAAACTTCCTGCCGGCCCGTCGATGTCGAGCTGTCGCTTTGCGGCCGGATGTCGGTCGGCGCGACCAACGTCGAGATCCGCGGCCGTCTCGATCGGGTCGACGAGGGGACCGGCGGTATCGTGATCACCGACTACAAATGGTCGCAGGGAAGATCCTTCCACACGGCCAAGGCCGGAGACAAGCGGTTGTTCGCCGGCGGCCGGCAGCTACAGCTACCGCTGTACGCCTGGCTCGCGTTTCGTGACGATCGCCGGCCGATCGAGCGCGTGCGTTACGTCTTTCTCCGCCTCGGCGCGCGGCAACACGCGTTGAGCGTCGATCGCGCGACGCTGGCCGCGCGCGAGCACGATCTGCAAGGACTCATCGGCGAGCTGGCCGCGCGGGTCGATGCGGGCGAGCTGCTGGCCGTGACCGACGGCGGCGAGCGCTGCCGCAGCTGCGATTTCAAGCCGCTGTGCGGTCCCGGCCGAGTGCGCCTCGAGCGGATCAAGTCCACCGACGCGCGCTACGTGGCTCATCGCAGCCTCGAGCAGGGCTACCCGTGAGCGGCGGCGCTCTTCGTGACGAGCGTGCCCGCCAGCGCGCCCGCGGCGAGCACGATACCTCGCTGGCCGTCGAGGCCGGCGCGGGGACCGGCAAGACGACGCTGCTCGTCTCGCGCATCATCGAAGGGCTGAAGGCCGAGCGCTACACGATCGAGCAGGTGGCCGCGATCACGTTCACACGCAAGGCGGCGGCGGAGCTGCGCGGCAAGATCCGCCAGAGGCTCCAGGCGGGCATCGCCGGCAACGATCCCGCGCGCGAGCTGCTCGAGCGCGCGCGCCGCGGACTGCCGTTGGCACGGATCTCGACGATTCATGCTTTTTGCCATCGGATCTTGCGCCAGTTTCCGCTGGAGGCCGGACTCGATCCCGACTTCGAGCTGATCGAGGACCAGCGCCAGCAGGCCCTGATCGACGAGCTGTGGGACGAGTGGATCGGCGAGCGGTTCGGCCAGGACAGCGAACGGGCCGACGACGCGGCGCCGCTGCGCGAGTTGTTGGTCTGGCACCCGCGCCTCGAGGACCTGCGCTCGTTCGCTGCGCAGCTCGTCGAAAACCCCGATCTCGCCCCGCCGGCGAGCGTCGAGGCGACGATCGATGACGAGACGCTCTGGCAGCGGCTTTGCGAGCGCGCGCAGCGGCTCGCCGAGGACGCCTGGACGCTGCTGGTGAGCGGCGCCACGGACGCCTTGGTCAGCGGGCTGCAAGGCTTCGTCCAGCGGCTCGACGCGCTCGAGTCGCTACCACCGCGGGCGCGCACGCGCTGGCTCGAGAGCCTTTGGGATCGTCCCAAAGCACGTCTGCGCATCGAGGGGCTGCGCGACAACTCCGGCAACCGGCGCCACTATCGCGACGCCGAGGCGCTGGAAGAACTCAGAGAGGCCGTCCGCCGCTGGCGCGGCGAAGAGGTCGGCGCGCTGCTCGCGGCGCGACTGGCGCCGCTGGCGGCCGCCGCCGCGCGCGGGCTGGACGTTTTTCGCCGCTGGGCGCGCGACAAGCGCAAGGATCGCGGCTCGCTCAGCCAGACCGATCTGCTGTTCGAGACCGATCGGCTGCTGGCCGAGCATCCTCGTGTCGTCTCGCGCCTGTGCCACGAGATCCGATCGCTTCTCGTCGACGAGTTTCAAGACACGGATCCGCTGCAGGCCTCGATCGTCATGCGATTGGCCACGCATCCCGACGGGCCCGTGGTGTTCTACGTCGGTGATCCGAAGCAGTCGATCTATCGCTTCCGGCGCGCCGACGTGCGGCTCTATCAGCGCGAGGTCGATCGGCTGCGCCAAGGCGGCCGCCTCGAGAACATTCAAGTCAACTTCCGCTCGCGCGCGGGACTGCTCGACGTCATCAACGCGATCGGAAGCGAGATCTTCGCCGCATCGGCAGCGGTCACCGAGCAAGCCGGCTGGCAAGACCTGTGGCCCGAACAGAGCGAGCGCGTCGCGGGATCGGCGGACCCTGCGCTCGTCATCGTTCCACTCGATCGCGGTGACGACCGCTTCAAGGCCGATGAGCTGGCCAAGCTGCAAGCGCAAGCGCTCGCGAGCGAGATGACGGCGGCTCACGAGCGAGACGGCACGCCGTGGCGGAAGATGGCGGTGCTGTTCACCGGCGCCGGCAGAACCGATCACCTCGAGCATGCGCTCGAGCTGGCGAAGATCCCGTACCGGCAAGAAAAATCGCAGGATTTCTTCCGCCGGGTCGAGGTTGCCGAGCTGGCCCGCGTGATGGACGCGATCGCCGATCCGTGGGACGAAACGCGGGCGGTCGCCGCGCTGCGCAGCCGGCTCCTCGGTGTCAGCGACCGTCAGCTCGTCGAGCACAAGCGACTCGGAGGTCAGCTGCGGCCGGCCTTCCCGCGGGCCGCGGGCGTCCCGCAAGTTGGCCAGCACCTCGACTGGCTCTGGCGCTGGCACGGCCGCACGCGCACTCTGGCCCCGCCCGCGGTGCTCGAGCAGGTGCTTTGCGAGACGGGCTTTCTGCTGCTTCTCGAGCACGTGGACGCTTCGGGGCGCTCGGCCGGCAACGTCGCGAAGCTCCTCGATCAAGCGCGCGCTCTCTGGCAAGCGGGAGGGCTCGGATTTGCCGAGCTGGCCGCGTGGCTGCGTGAGCGCGTCGACAGCGAAACCGAGCGCGAGGCCGAGACGCCCGCGGCCGAAGAAGAAGACCGCGTCGCACTGCTGACGGTTCACGGCGCGAAGGGCCTCGAGTGGGACTGGGTCGGCCTTTACGACATTCACTCGGCTCCGCGCGCGGGACATCCGGTCGGCGTCGTCCGCGCGGCGGGGCGGG
>CP070706.1:2410609-2417009 GCA_020350085.1 Acidobacteriota bacterium | reverse complement strand
TCTCGCGCTGCGCGCGCGTCTGACAGGGCAAGCCCCGTCGCTACACTGTCTTCAGAGAGCCTTGTCGCTAGCGCTAGGGATCCGGAGCGTCGAGCTCCTCGAGCTCGCCCATCTCACGCAGGAGCTCGAAAACCTGCTGCGCCTCGGTCTCGTTGATCTTGCTGATCGCAAAGCCGACGTGAACGATGACGTAATCGCCGACCTCGGCCTCGGGCACGTACGCCAGACAGACTTCTTTATGAATGCCGCCAAAGCTGACCTTGCCCATCGGCATGCCGATCTCGCTGGCTTGAATCTCGATGATTTGTCCGGGTACACCAAGGCACATCGCGCTGCTCCCTCGTCACCTACCGCCGCATTCTAACCCCAATGAGACAATACCTTTTCGGCCGAAAGCGCTTCGCTCGCACGAGAGCACGCCATCTGCGGCGTTTTCGGGGTTTCGCAAGACTCCCCTACCTATGAGGTATGCGTCGCCTTTCGAACCCCGAAAAAACCACAGCTGGCGCACTCTCCCGCGTTTGGACTCGAAAAGATGTTGTCTCATTGGGGCTAACTGACGTGCCGGGGCTTGCCAGGCGAGACGTCGAGTTCCCGTCTTGCTGTGTCGCGCGACCAGAATGACCTCAGCGTGTCCATTGATCGAGCCAGCCGATCACGGTCTCGTGCCACTGGATGCTGTTGTGCGGCTTGAGCACCCAGTGGTTCTCGTCGGGGAAGTAGAGCAGCTTGCTCGGGATGCCCCGCCGTTGCAGTGCCGTGAAGGACGAGATGCCTTGCGTGTCGACGACCCGGTAGTCCAGCGCACCGTGTACCACCAGCATCGGCGTTTGCCACTTGTCGACATGGTTGATCGGGTTGTGCTTCTGATACGCCTCGGGGTTTTCCCACGGTGTACCGCCGCGCTCCCACTCGGGAAACCAGAGTTCCTCGGTATCGTAATAGGCCATCTGCTCGTCGATGTTGCCGTCGTGCGAAACCAGGCAGCGGAACCGATCCGGCCACTGTCCGGCAATCCAGTTGATCATGTACCCGCCGAAGGAAGCGCCGAGCGCCGCCACGCGGCTGCCGTCCATCCAAGGGTAACGCTCGAGCGCCGCGGCGAGGCCCGCTTGCAGGTCGACCAGCGGCTTGCCGCCCCAATCGTCCCGAATCGAGTCGGTGAACGCCTGCCCGTAGCCGGTCGAGCCGTGAAAATCGCCCATCACCGCGGCGTAGCCCGCACCCGCATACGCCTGTGGGTTCCATCGGTAGTGGAAATCGTTGCCGAACGAGCCTTGCGGGCCGCCATGGATCAGAAACGCCACCGGGTAGCGCTGGGCCGGGTCAAAATCGACCGGCTTGACGACGTATGCATACACCACCTCGTCGTTCCAGCCTTGGAAGATGAACTGCTCCGGCTCGCCCATCCGGGCCGCGGCCAGCTTCTCACCGTTGATCTGAGTCACCGACCGAAAGTCACTGCCGTCCAGTTGCACGCTGTAGAGCTCGACCGGCGATCTCAAATGATCGAGCCCAACGATCAGCCGACCGTCGGCCCACCCGATCGATCGCACGGTGCCTTGCTCGACGATCGTCCGCGCCTCGCCGCTCGCCACGTCGATCGCGAACAACGAGCGCTGGCCGAGATTGTCGGCATGCGTATAGATCGTGCTCGCATCCGGCGAGAACACGATGCTGCGCGCCGAGCGGTCCCAATCCTCGGTCACGACGCGCGTCTCGCCGCTGCCCCATCCGCGCAAGACGATCCGCAGACGATCCGACTCGTAGCCCGCTCGCTCCATCGCCAGATAGGCCAGCGTCTGACCGTCGGGAGAGAAGACGGGATGGGTATCCCACGCCTCGTTCGCTTCCGTCAGGCAGCGCGGCGGGGCCGAAAGATCGATGGGAACGACGTACAGATCGAAATCGGTTGACCAGGCTTCCTCACGGCCGGCGTCGCGCGCCGTGAAGACGACCCCGCGGCCATCCGGCGTGAACGTGTACTCCTCGGGCCCTCCGAACGGCTTCGACGGGCAGTCGGCATCCACACCCTTCATCACGTCGGTGCCTTCACCGCCCTCCAGCGAGCGCACGAAAACATGCGAGCGCCGGCCGTCCTTCCACGAGTCCCAATGACGGACGAACAACCGCTCGTAGACAAGCCCGGTCCGCTTCGACTTCGCCTTCTCGTCGAGACGATCGCGGGTGCACTGCGGCGTTTCGCAATCGACGAAGACGTCCATCGAGTAGGCGATTCGTGTCCCGTCGGGCGAGAGCGCGAGGCTCGTCACGTCGAGCGGCTCGTCGAAGACCTGCTCTGCCTCGCCGCCGTCGATGCGGATCTTCCACACCTGAGGCGAGCCCGATCGGGACGACAAGAAGTAGACCGTCGCCGCGTCGGGGGAAAACCGCGGGTTACTCTCGCTCGCCTCATGGGACGTCAGCCTTCTGAGACCTTCTCCGTCGGTGCCGACGAGCCACAGATCCGTGCGGCCCTTGTTGGCCTCGAGATCGGTCGTACGCCGCACGAAGACGACGAGCTGGCCGTCGGGTGAGACCTGGGCGTCGGAGATGCGGTCCATCGCCAGCATGTCGTGCACGGAAAAGGGGTGCGTCTCGTCCGCCAGCAGCGGGCTGACGACGGCAAGCGAAAAGGCGACCGCAAGCACGCGCATGAAAGCCTCCTGAGTGGGATGGGAAGTCAGAGCATACAATCGCTGGCGCCGATCGTCCGCTCGGCGCGAGGGCCTGACCGCCGTCTCGCCCGAGACGCCTGAGTTGCCCACCAGGGGCCGTTTGGCACCTCCGCGCCGCGCCCGTTCCCCGATCCGGCACTCGTCGCCAGTCACACGCTGGCCGCGTGCTATGCTGCGCCGCGAAGCGGGGCAGGAGCGGCAGAGTGGGCCCAGAGGCGTACATCATCGAGCCGTCGAAGATTTCCGAGCCGGCCGAGGCGTGGTCCGTTCGGATCGAGGGTCGCGTCACGCTCGAAGAGGTGCCGAACCTGCGGCGCGATCTGCTCGGTCTCGTCGAGAAAGCCTCGACGAGCCGGCTGGTGCTCGAGTTGGGCGAGGTGGCGACGATCGACACCTCCGGCGCCGCGGTGCTCGTCGAAGCGTTTCTCGCCGGTCGCGCGCGAGGCATGCAGGTGCTGTTTTGCCGTGCCAGCGAAGCCGTGTTGCGGCTCTTCCGGCTCGCCGGTTTCGAAGAAGTTCTCGGCCATTGCTGCGCCGACGTCGAAGAAGTGCGGCGCCGGCTGGCGGGCTGAGCCGTGCTGGCTTCGATCTCAGCCCGCGCCGGCCGCGCCGCGCTTTCTTTTTTGGCTGAGACCGGCGCCGTGTGGCGACTGGCCACCGTCTCGCTGGCGCGGTTCTTGAGAGGTCCGTTCCAGCGCCGCGGCGTCCGCTTGCGTTCGACGATCGAGCAGATCGTACGTGCCGGCCACAGCTCGCTGCCGCTCGTCGGGCTGATCTGCTTTCTCGCTGGCATGATCATGGCGCTCCAATCCGCGTATCAGCTGAACAAGATGGGCGCGGTCGATCTCGTCGCCGACCTGGTCGCGATCTCGATCACGCGCGAGCTGGCACCGCTGCTGACGGCGATCATCGTCACCGGCCGCTTCGGCTCGGCGGTGACGGCCGAGCTGGGCACGATGAAGGTCTCGCAGGAGATCGATGCTCTGACCGTCATGGGGCTCGAGCCGATCTCGTTTCTCGTCGTGCCGCGCCTGGTCGCCCTTGCCATCTCGCTTCCGTGCTTGACGATCTTCGCCGATCTGATCGGCATCGCCGGCGGGATGTCGGTCGCGACGCTGGTTCTCGAGATGGGCGTGGCCGGTTACCTGGCCAAGACGGTCGAGGCGCTCGCACTGCAGGACATCTACACCGGGCTCGTCAAAGCGTTCGTCTTCGCGCTGATCATCGGGCTGATCTGCTGCCAGCGCGGCCTGGCCACTCGCGGCGGAGCGGAGGAAGTAGGCCGCTCGACGACGATCTCGGTCGTGCGGTCGATCGCGCTGATCGTCGGAGCGGATCTATTCGTCACGGCCCTGTTTTATCTGCGAGGGTGAGGCTGGTGGAACGCGACGCCATCGCCGTCGAGGTCCGCGGGGTAAGAAAGGCCTTCGACGAGCAGCCTGTGCTCGATGGAGTGGACCTGAGCGTGCGGCGCGGTGAGACGATGGTGATCCTCGGCGGCAGCGGAAGCGGCAAGAGCACGCTTCTGCGCTGCATCATCGGACTCGAGCCGCCCGATGAAGGGAGCGTCAGCATCGACGGCATCGATCCCTACGCCGCCAGCTGGTCGCAGCTCGAACAGCTCCGCCGGCGAATCGGGGTTGCGTTTCAGGGCGGCGCGCTGTTCGGCTCGATGACCGTGGCGGAGAACATCGAGCTGCCGATCGCCGAGTTCACGCGCGTGCCGCCGGCGACGCGGCGCATCATCGCGCGCATCAAGCTCGGCATGGTCGGGCTCGAAGACGCCATGGACCGCAGGCCCGCCGAGCTGAGCGGTGGAATGATCAAGCGTGCCGCGCTGGCTCGCGCGCTGGCGCTCGATCCGTCGATCGTCTTTTTCGACGAGCCGTCCGCGGGACTCGATCCGGTCACCGCGGCCGGGCTCGATCGGCTGCTGGTCCAGCTCAAGCGCGCGTTCGATGCCACGCTGGTCGTCGTCACCCACGAGCTGGCGAGCGCGTTCAAGATCGCCGATCGAATGGCACTGATGCACGAGGGCCAGTTTCTCGTCACGGCCACTCCGGAGGTGATTCGAAAGAGCGAGGACCCGATCGTCCGCCGGTTTCTCGATCGCGCGCCGCCGGAAGCGGGCGACAGCGCCCAGAAGTTCGAGAAGTTTCTCGACGATTTGGAGGTGTAGCGACGATGGCGAAGAGCAGCAGGCTCGATGATGTCAAAGTCGGCGTGTTCGTGATCGCGGCAGTGCTCGTTCTCGTCGTCGGCTCGCTGTGGATCGCGGGCACGACCTTTCGCGGCCAGCAGGTGAGCTACAAGGTGCTGCTCGAGGACTCAGGGGGAGTCAAGGCGGGCGATCGCGTCCGCATGGCCGGTGTGACGGTCGGTCGCGTGCAGCGCGTGGTGCTGCGGCCCGGTGCCGAATGGCCGGTCGAGATGGGCGTCAGCGTGGCGCCGCACGTCGCGTTGCGAGAAGACAGCACCGCGCGCATCGCGACGATCGGACTGATGGGAACCCCGTTCCTGCAGATCGAGTCCGGCTCGCCGAGCGCTCCGGCGCTCAGCGCGGGAGGCGAGATCCGCGGGCGCACGCCGCACAGCATCGACGATGCGCTGAGCGAGATGGGGGAGATCTCCAAGCGGGCGATCACCGTGCTGGAAAAGACGACGACGCTGATCGATCGGGTCACGCAAGAGATACAGCCACTGCTTGAAAACGTCGAGACGCTGCTCTCAGAGCAAAACACGCGCCGCGTGTCGAACATGCTCGCTCAGCTCGAATCGACGGCAGCCGATGCCGGCCCGAGGATCAGGTCGCTACTCGAGCGCTTGGACTCGCTGAGCGCCGACATAGAAGACGGCACGAGCGAGCTGCCGGAGCTGACCGACAAGATGACCGCCGTGGTCGATGATCTGTCCCGGGCGCTCGGCCCCGATGGCGAGCGGCTCTCCAGCCTGCTCGACGAGGCCCGCGCGAGCTTCGCTTCTGCCGGTGGGGCTCTGTCCGTCATCGGAGACAACAGCGGCGAACTCGAGGCCACGCTACGCGACCTGCGCGACATCGCGGCCAACCTCAAGGAGTTCTCCAGTCAGATCCGCGAACGCCCACATCGCCTGGTCCGCGTGCGCCATCCGCGCGACAGAAAGCCCGGCGACCCGTCGCGGGGGACTGAACGATGAGATCGCGCCGATGGCTGATCGTCGTTTGGGCGCTGATTCTCGCCGCAGGCTGCGCCAGCGCGCCGCCGACGCATTACTACGTCCTGTCGGCCCCGTCGGAGAGGCTCCACGGCGGATCTTCGAAGCAGGATGGACTCGAGATCGGTATCCATGCGATCGATGTCGCGCCGCCCTACGATCAGAGCAAGATCGTCTATCGCATCGGACGCGATGCGCACGAGATCGGCTACTACGACTACCATCGCTGGGCCGTTCCGCTGAGTCGCATGCTGCCCCGCGTGATCGCCACACAGCTCGGCCAACTGCAGGGCGTCGATACCATCGAGCCCGCACGATCCGACCGCACGTACGACGCCCGCATCGAGGGACAGCTGCTCACGCTCGAGGAGATCGACGTCGTCGACGAGCAGCACGTGCTGCTCGAGCTTCGCCTGACGCTCGTCTCGCACGACGGCACCGAGCTGTGGTCGGAGACACTCCGAGGGGAAGGGAAGACCCGCACCAAGGACGTGGCTGACATCGTTGGACTGATGAGTGACGTACTGTCT
>CP070706.1:2407414-2410509 GCA_020350085.1 Acidobacteriota bacterium | reverse complement strand
CGTGCAGCGCGCGTTGCTGTTGGAGCTTCTCGCTGACTCGTCGTCGTGACGACGACGCCCGCGCCGTCAGATCGGTGCGCCGCCGATCGGCTGCAGCGCGACGGCACCTCGGGAGAGACAGATGACCGACCTTGTTCATGCGCTCAAGGGCGCCCTCGACTACACACGGCTTTATCGCGGCCAGACGTTCGTGATCAAGATCGGCGGCGAGATCGTCGACAGCCAGGAAACGCTCGACGGCATCGCCATGCAGGCCGCGCTGCTCGAATCGCTGTCGATCCGGCTGGTGCTCGTCCACGGCGGCGGCCCGCAGGCCACGCGCTTGTCGGAACGGCTCGGAATCGAGCCCGAGCTGGTCGGCGGCCGCCGCGTGACCTCACCCGACGTGCTCGAAGTCTGCAAGATGGTCTACGCGGGCCAGATCAACGTCGACATTCTTTCCGCGCTGAGAAAACACGGCGTGCGGGGAGTCGGCCTGTCCGGGATCGCCGGAGGACTGATCACGGCCCGGCGTCGCGAAGAGGTCCAGATGCGCGACGACGATGGGCGAGTGCGCCGCGTGGACTTCGGCGAGGTCGGTGATGTGATCGGTGTCGATGCGGGACTGCTCGACACGTTGCTCGGCCAGCATTTCGTGCCGGTGATCTCTTCGCTCGCGGCCGACGACGACGGCCGACCCCTCAACATCAACGCGGACACGCTGGCGGTCTCGCTGGCCACATCGATCGGCGCAGCGAAGCTGCTCGTGCTGACGTCGGTTCCGGGCATCCTGCGTGACGCCAACGATTCGGCGTCGATCGTGGCCTACGCCGATCCGGACGACCTGGCCGAGATGCTGGAATCGGGCGCGATTCGGGGCGGGATGCGACCCAAGGTCGAAGCTTGTGTGCGCGCGGTCCGAGGTGGTGTGCGCCGCACGCACATCATCGACGGTCGTGCGGCCGACGCTTTGCTGGTCGAGCTTTTCACGGGGGCTGGTTGCGGGACGATGATCGTCGGACGGCGCGAAAAGCGCGATTACCGCGATCACGAGCTGACGGAGGAGTAGGCGGTGCCGATCGACCCCGTGCCGCTGCTGGCGGCGCTGGTGCGCACGCCGAGTCCGTCCGGCGAGGAACGGCCGGCAGCAGGCGTGCTCGCGAGCTGGGCCCGCGAGCACGGGCTCCAGGTCGAGCTCAACGAGACGGCGGTTCGGATCGAGCTCGCGGCCGCGGAAGCGGGGCCGACACTCCTGCTGGCCTCGCATCTGGATACGGTGGCGGTCGGTGACGATTGGTCTGTCGATCCGTTCTCGGGCTTGGTTCGTGATGAGAGGCTGTTCGGGCGCGGTGCGGTCGACGCGAAAGGCTCGATCGCCGCCATGGGCGCTGCCCTGGCCGAGCTCGCCGCGCAGGGCGGCGTGCGCCGCGGCCGACTCGTCGTGCTCGGTACGTATCGAGAGGAAACGCGAGCACCCTCGATGCCGCAGGCGCTCGAGCGCCTTTCGTACTCGCCCGACGCGGCGATCATCGGCGAGCCCACGCGCCTCGAACCGTGCATCGCTCAAAGAGGTCTGATCGTGTTGCGCCTGACGTGGCGTGGCGAGCAGCTGCACGCCGGCTGGGCGGTGGATCGCGAGCCACGGCCTGAGCTGGCGATAGAGAGAGCCGCGTCCGATCTGGTCAGACTCTCCGAGTTGAGGCTCGAACGGCGACACCGGGTGCTCGGCCAAGTGGCGATCACACCGACGATGATCCGTGCCGGTGAATCGCGATCGATGACTCCAGCGTCCGCCGAAGCTTTCGTCGACGTGCGGACAGTGCCGTGCTACGAGCATGCCGAGGTCATCGAGCGAATTCGCAAGACCCTCCGTGCGGACGTAGAAGTGATCTCCGATCACCGGCGCCCGGTCGAGACGCCGGCGGGCTCTCGGCTGCTCTCCACGATCGAGAGAATCGTCCCCGACGCGGCGCCATTCGGCTCCCCCACCTCTTCGGACTGGATCTGGCTCGATGGCGTGGACGCGGTCAAGTGGGGACCGGGCGACTCGCGGCTATCCCACACGGCGGACGAGAGCATCGCTGTCGAGGAAGTACGACGCGCCGCCGAGCTTTACGCGGCCGTGGCGACGGAGTACCTGTCATGAAAGCTGGCAAGACCGAAACGCTCTGGGGCGGCACGCTCGAGCAGCAAATGGACGCGTACACGGTCGGTGACGACCGGCGCTGGGATCGAAGACTGCTGACCTGGGACATCGTCGGCACGCTGGGGCACATCGAGGGGCTTCGCGCGGCCGGACTTCTCAGCACCGTCGAACACAGCCGCCTCGAGGCCGCGCTGCGACGGGCGCTCGCTCTGGTGCGCGCTGGCAAGCTCGATGTGACCGAAACCGACGAGGACGTGCACTCAGCGATCGAGAAGTACCTGACCCACAAGCTGGGAAAGCTCGGCGAGAAGGTCCACGCGGGTCGCTCGCGAAACGATCAGGTCATGGTTGACTTGAGGCTGTTTCTCAAGGACCGGCTGCTGGAGCTGACGGATGCTCTGCTCGACGTCGCCGAGCAGCTCGCGAGCTGGGCCGGGCGCCATCGCGAAGTGATCTGGCCCGGCTATACCCACGGAAGGCGTGCCATGCCATCGACGGCCGGCTTGTGGGCGGCGGGCTATGCCGAATCGCTCCTCGACGATTTCGTGCCGCTCGAAGCTGCCTGGCAGCTCGTTGACCGCTCGCCGCTGGGCAGCGCGGCCGGTTACGGAGTGCCGCTACCGCTCGATCGCGAGCGCGTGGCCAGAAAGCTCGGCTTCGCGGGCGTGCACGGCAATGTCACCGCCGTGCAATCGTCACGCGGAAAACTCGAGGTCGTCGTGCTCGGCGCGCTTTGGGGCGTCGGCTACGATCTCGGCAAGTTCGCGTGGGACGTGATTCTCTTCTCGAGCGAGGAGTACGGCTTTCTCCAGCTTCCCGAGTCGCTGGCTACGGGCTCGTCGATCATGCCGCACAAACGTAACCCGGATGTTTTCGAGCTCACTCGCGCGAAGGCGTCGCTTCTCGAAGGCTACCTCGTGCAGGCGATGGCAGTAGCCGGCAAGCTGCCGAGCGGCTACCACCGCGACCT
>CP070706.1:2399026-2407314 GCA_020350085.1 Acidobacteriota bacterium | reverse complement strand
TGGATCGCCGCGCTCGGGTGGTTCTGGCTCCACGGAGCCCTAACCGACTTCTGGGAAGCGGCGTTTGCCTACAATCGCGTCTACGCATCCCTGATTGCTGCGGACAAGAGCGCAGCAAGCTTGCTCTTGCAGCTCGTCGGGCGGCTTTATGGCGCAGTGCCCGTGCTGCTCATGGCTGGGTTGTTCGGCATCGTTCTTCTCGGCGTCCGCAGACTCGCGCTCGCCGCTTGGCTCATACCCTGGGTGCTGCTGTCCACGGCCGCGGTGCACGCGCAGCGGCAGCTTGCCGATTATCACTTTCTGCTGATCGTTCCCGGATTGGCGCTCGCCGCAGCGTACGGTGTCATTGCTCTCGTTAAATCGTTTGCCGATCGGCTACCGGCGCAGCGAATCGTTGCTGGTCTGGCTCTGGTGGCGCTCTCCCTGCTCGCCACCCAGTCCGCGCGCGCGTGGTACGAGCGCTACGAGCCGGATCTCCTCTACCGCAGGGGGCAGCTTTCGCGCGAGGCATACTTGGCGAGCTTCGACAGCGGGCCATTCTCTCCTCTGGCGGAGGCAAGAATCGCCGCCTACTTGCGCGAGAATACGATTCCGGGCGATGGGGTCTTGGTCTGGGGACTGTCTCCTGGAATCTACGCCTTATCCGGTCGACAACCCGTCACCCGCTATCCATTCCACCACGTATTGCTGACGGACTCTCCGTTATCGCGACGCTTTGGCACGCTCTCCGAGCGCCGCGAGAGGTTCATCGAACGGCTGCAGCGCGATCCGCCTGCGTACATTTTGGTCGGCACGAACGACCGCAACGGTTTCGAGCCAGAGGACTCCCTGACGCAAATGCTGCGCTTCCCAGAGCTGCGATCCATCGTGCAGACGCACTACAAGGAGACGACTCGCATCGGACGCTTCGTCCTCTACGCCCGGAGCTAACCCGGATCATGCATGAGCCCTTTGGCCGAAACGTCGCATCTGCCCGCTGGCCGAGCCCTTCGGGCCCTCTGGCCCGTACTCGGGATTCGTCTCCGTCCGGTGTGCCTACAGGCACGCCGCAGTCGCGAATCCCTACGTGCGCGCCATCCAGCAGGCATCTGCGGCGTTTCTGCTCAAAGCTTCATGCATAAACCGGGCTAAGACAGCCAGCGGCTGGTCCTTTTTCGGTCACTCCACCGATCGCCCGGCCATCTGTTCGAGCTGTGGGTCGTACAATGATCTGGAGGGGTCGCTGCCATGAACAGTCAGATCGATACAGTCGTCCTGCCGCTCGACCGATCGGCACTCTCTGAACGCGCCATCCCGATCGCGCGCGAGTACGCGTCGCGCTCGAAGTCGTCTGTGGTGTTGTTGTCGGTGCCGCATGCGGACAGTGGCTACGAGAGCGTCTTCTCTGACACCCAAATCGGAATTGCGGGCGCGGAGATCCAGCAAGCGCTCGAGCGGCTCGACGAGAAAGCCCAAGAACGCACGAGGGGCTATCTGCAGTACCGCGCCGAATCGTTGGCCGATTCCGGCCTTCGAGCCGAAACGCGCACCTGTCTGGGCGCACCGGCGGCAGTGATTGCGGGCGTTGCCGAGGAGTATCCGGGTTCGATGATCATCATGGCCACGCATGGCCGAGGGGGAGTGAGGCGTTGGATGCTCGGCAGTGTCGCCGAGAAGGTCCTTCACTTCACGAAGCGACCGATCATGCTCGTACCGGCGGCGGCAGAGCCCGTGCCGCAAACGGTCGGTCGCATCATGGTCGCGCTGGACGGATCGCGGCTCGCCGAGCGTTCACTGGCGACAGCAACGCGGTGGGCTCGGACGTTCGCTGCTGCGCTGCTGATGGTCCACGTTGCGCCAGACTTTGGGGAGATGGCTCGTGCGAGCAGCATGCCGCTACTCGAGTTCGAGGAGAGATACCTGGAATGGTTGCGCAGCTACTTCACCGGTGTTCAGGAGCGCCTCGGTCTCGATGACCTGGACGTGACGAGCGAGGTGCTACCGGGCGGATGGGTCGTCGATTCGCTCCTGGCGCGATCGGCGTCCGCGGCGGTCGACGTCATCATCATGTCGAGTCACGGTCACGGAGGGCACGCACCGTGGGCTCTCGGCAGCGTCGCCGCGAGAGTTGCCCGATCTGCGATAGTGCCAGTGCTGATCGTGCCGACCCGCGAGACGGATTGACACGGCATCGCGGCTAACTGTAGCCAGCGGCGTTCAACGTCTGAAAGACGATCAACGAGCCGATATAGGCGAGCACTGTCATGTAGCCGAGTTGGAATAGCGGCCAGCGCCAGCGGGTCGTCTCGCGCTTGGTGACCGCGAGTGTCGCGACGCACTGCATCGCAAGCACGTAAAACACGAGCAAGCTGATCGACGTCGCCGTCGTAAACACCGGCGTGCCGTCGGACCTCGTGGCCGCCCGCAAGGTGGCATACAGCGAGGGTGACTCGGTGCCGCTCTCACCGACCCCATAGACGATCGCCAGCGTCGAGACGATCACTTCCCTCGCAGCGAAGGAGCTGAGTATGCCGACGCCGATCTGCCAGTCGAAACCGAGCGGGCGTATGGCGGGCTCTATGAAACGTCCGACGCGGCCGGCGATCGACTGCGACAGTCGGTGCTGGTCGGAGATCGCTGCGGCGCGCGTCTCGAGATCAGCGGCCAACTGGCCGCGACCGGCGACAGTGGCTTCACGGGCCTGTGCCAGCAGGGCGGTCGCCTCCGCCGGTGCCGGGCTCTTCGGGTAAGTAGCCAGCGCCCACAGTGCGATCGACATCACGAGGATGATCGAACCCGCGTTCCTGATGAACACTGACGCCCGCTCGTAAGTCACGTACAAGGCCGTGCGCAGGCTGGGCAGCTTGTAGCCGGGTAGCTCGATGACCAGCGGTCGCGTTGGCCCGGGCAAGAGCGATCGCTTGAAAACGAACGCCATACTGAGGGCCGCAGCGATGCCCAGAGCATAAGCTCCCGTGAACAGCGTCGCAGCCACTGCCGGGCGCTGCGGAAACAGTAGTGCCGTAAGCATCGCGTAGACGGGAATGCGCGCCGAGCAGGTCAACAGCGGCAGAACGAGAATCGTCACCAACCGGTCGCGTCGATCATCTATGATGCGCGAAGCCATGATTCCGGGCACGGCGCACGCATGTGCGGACAGCATCGGGACGAACGCCTTACCCGGAAGACCGACTCGCCGCATCAGTCGGTCCATCACGAACGCGGCGCGAGCCATGTAGCCCGTATCCTCGAGCAACGACAGAAAAAAGAACAGAATGCAGATCTGGGGCAGGAAGACGAGCAGACCACCCACTCCGGCGATCACGCCGTCGACGACCAGGCTCCGCAGATCCCCTACGGGCAGCCAGCTGTTGAGCGTCCCGCCGACGATGGCGAAGCCGCGCTCGATCCAGCCCATCGGATACTGCGCGATCCAGAAGATCATCGAGAACACGGCGAACATCACACCGAAGAAAGCAAGCACACCGACGAACGGATGGGTCAACACCCGGTCGATCCTGTCGGTTTGCTCGCCGGAAGTCAGAGAGCGCCGCCCGCTGCAGCGCTGGCCAACTTGCTCCGCCCAGTCGTAGCGGGCCTTGAACGGGCAGCCCGTACAGCCGCACAGCGCCTCGGGAGCCGTCGGACGCGGCGCCCGATCGAGATCGCTGACGAGCTCGCGAATCGTCTCGCGCAGTCGCCCGATGCCTCGGCCCGAGCGAGCGACGACCGGGACGACGGGACAGCCGAGTTCCTCCGAAAGCTGCTCGACGTCCACATCGATCCCCTCGCGATGAGCGAGATCGACCATGTTGAGAGCGATGAGCGTCGGCTGGCCCAGCTCCAGAACTTGGCTGGCGAGGTACAGGTTACGCTCGAGGTGGGTCGCGTCGAGAAGCAGCAGGACCAGCTCGGGGCGCTTCTGGCCCGCCAGCTCACCCATCAACGTGGCGCGGGCGACTTCTTCTTCCGGGTTGGTAGAGACCAGGCTGTAGAGTCCGGGAAGGTCGATCAGTTCGATCTCGTGTTCACCGATCCTCGTGCGGGCCGAGCGCTTCTCGATCGTTGTACCGGGAAAGTTCGCCGTCTTGCCGCGAAGCCCCGTCAGAGCATTAAAAAGCGTGGTCTTTCCGGCGTTCGGATTCCCCAGGACCGCCACGCACAAGGGCTCGGCGCTGCTGCGCGCGTCCGGCGTCGAGACGGTTCGGGTCGAGGTGGCGATCGGAGCGTCCTCTTCGGCTAGGATGCGTCGGCGACGCCGGCAGGGCAGGCGGTGACCCATACGCGGCGGGCGAGTCGTCGCGAAACTCCGATCCGGGCACCGAGCACTTTGAGAATCATCGGGTCGCCGCGACGAACGAGCATCACCCGTCGACCCTCGCACACCCCCAGCACCGTGAGCTGTTCGAGCTCACCGGTAGCCGCCTGGACCTCGACCACGGTGCCGCAGTGGTCGAGTGCCATCTCGTCGAGGCGCACCGGGACACCTTCCTCTTCGCTGACGCCGTCGGGCGCCGGAACGGCACCGCAACCGTCTTCGGGCATGCGAATCGAGCCTCTCGAAACAAGGTTAACGAGCCGGATTATGCCTCATGACTGGCGTCGCGGCGAGATGCGGCATCGTCCCGGGGATCCTCGCGGGGCCTTGCTGCGCCGGCGGTCTCAGAGGCGGCGTCCGGGAAGCTATTCTCGCTTTGCCGCACCGCGGCGAGCGAGCAGCTCCACGAGGTCGAATTCGTCGCCGAGATTGGGGATGATCGCCGAGATGGCGAAACGCTCGCGCAGCTCCCGCGCGAAGGAGTCCGCGGAGTCCGGCTCGCCGTGCACCACGAAGGCCGTCTTGGGGCGCCGCGAGGCGCTGCCGACCCACCGCAGCAGCTCGCTGCGATCGGCATGACCGGACAAGCCTTGAACCGAGATGACTGTGGCACGCACGGGCACGAATCGGCCGTGCATCTTGATCTCGTCTCGTCCTTCAAGCAGGTCGCGAGCACGCGTACCTTCGGCTTGGTAGCCCACGAGCATGATCAGGTTTCGTCGGTCCGGTCCGAGGCGCTGCAGGTGATGCAGCACGCGCCCCCCCGTCAGCATGCCACTGGCGGAAATGATGATCCTCGGCCCGCGCATGTCGTTCAGGCGTTTGGACTCTTGAACAGAACGATGGAACGTGACGTTGTCCGGAAACAACCGCAATCGCCCATCCTCGTACACCTCAGGATCGAGATTGCGCTTGTCGAGAAAGCGGCTGTAGATGCGCGTCGCGTTGATCGCCATCGGACTATCGATGTGAATCGGCACCTCCGGCAGCTTCTCTTCTCGCATCAGAAGCCGCAGAATCCAGGTGATCTGCTGCGAGCGTCCGACGGCGAACGCCGGAATCAATACCGTGCCGCCCTCGGACAGCGTGCGCCGGAACGGCTCGCGAATCTGCTCGAGTACGGAGGTTGTCGTGTGTTCCCGGTCTCCGTAAGTCGACTCGATTATGAGAACGTCGCAATCGACCAGCGGACGCGGGTCGACGTGCAGAGGAATGTCGAAACGACCGACATCTCCGCTAAAGACGATGCGCAGCTCTCGGCCGCGGGACGGGACGCGAATCTCGATGAACGACGATCCGAGAATGTGGCCGGCATTGCGGAACATGGCCCGAAGGCGTCCCGACCGGTCCAGCGGAACCCAGCGCTGATAGCGCTGCTTGCGAATCATCTTGAGCGCCCTGCGCGCGTCCTTCGAGGTGTAAAGAGGCAAGGCGGGCTTGTGGCGGCTGAATCCTTTCTTGTTGGAGAAGCGCGCGTCTTCTTCTTGAATCTTCGCCGAGTCCATGAGCATCAGCTCGGCGAGTTGCCGCGCAGCAAGTGTGCAGTGCACCGGAGCTCTAAGACCGAGTTTTACCAAGCGAGGCAAGTAGCCGATGTGGTCGATGTGGGTGTGCGTCAAGAGCACGTGATCGATCGACCGCGGCTCGAAACGCGGCTCGTCCCAGTTGAGCAGTCTCAGCTCCTTCAAGCCCTGGAACAAGCCGGCGTCGATCAGGATTCTCTCCCCGCCAGCACGGAGGAGAAACTTGGACCCGGTGACGGTCCGTGCCGCACCGTGAAAGGCGAGACTGAGGCGATCAGACATCGAGATCTCCGTCTCTGGTGACAGGGATGGCGGCAGAGGCCAACAGGACGGCTCTCTGAGAACCTCCACCGAGCTCTCACTATAATGCGTTCGTGGATTCTCACGAGCCGGCATACGGTACGGCCGAGGAGAACAGCCAGTGTCTAGTCACCTATTCGAAAGACACGCCGAGACGCTCCGGCAAGCCGTCGCGGCGATCCACGAGCGCGGCTACTGGAGTGCTTTTCCGGAGGTCCCCAGCGGCAAGATCTACGGCGAATCCGCCAAGGCCGACGGGGCACGAGCGTTCGAAAGCCGCCTCGAGTCGCGCTTCGAGCTCGACCAGCCAGGCTGCGAGGGTTGGCTCGGAAGCGAAACCTCTCCCTACGGCATTCCGCTGGGGATCAGCTACCCGAGCATGGATCTCAACGTGCTGCTGCCGGCCGCGCAGCAGGCGACCGGTAGTTGGTCGAGAGCCGGAGTGAACGAGCGCACCGGCATCTGCCTCGAGATCCTCAGTCGGCTCAACCGGCGCAGCTTCGAGATGGCCAACGCCGTCATGCACACGACGGGGCAGGGGTTCGCGATGGCGTTTCAGGCCGGCGGACCGCACGCGCAGGACCGCGGGCTCGAGGCGATAGCGTATGCGTGGCGGCTGATGTCCCACGTCCCGGATCGAGTGAGCTGGGAAAAGCAGATCAGCAAGACGCACGTCGTGCGGCTCGAGAAGACCTACCGCATCGTGCCGCGCGGCCTGTCTCTCGTTATCGGCTGCTCGACGTTTCCGACCTGGAACGCCTACCCGGGCTTATTCGCCAACCTCGTGACGGGCAACGCGGTCGTCGTCAAACCATCGCCGACGGCAGTGCTTCCGCTAGCGATCACCGTCGAGACGGCACGCGAGGTGTTCCGTGAGTGCGGCTTCGACCCCAATGTCGTCACTCTCGTCGTCGACGAGCCCAAAGCGCCGGTGACGAAGCAGCTCGCCACGCGACCCGAACTGTCGATCATCGACTTCACTGGTGGCTCTGACTTCGGCACATGGCTTGAGCAGAACGCTCGGCACGTCCAGCTCTTCACCGAGAAGTCCGGCGTCAATTCCGTCATCCTCGACAGCGTTGAAGATCTCCGAGCGATGGCAGACAACCTTGCCTTCTCGATCTCACTCTACTCGGGACAGATGTGCACGAAGGTTCAGAACATATTCGTGCCTTGCGAGGGGATCGCGGCGGGCAGCGCGCGGATCGGCTTCGAACAGGTTGCACACAGTCTGGTCGAAGCCGTTGACCGGCTACTCGAGGATCCATCTCGTGCTGCTGACGTACTCGGCTGCATTCAGAGCGAGAAGACATTGGCCCGAATCACGGAAGCGCGAGCCAACGGGGGCGCGCTGCTACGTGCGTCCGAGTCGGTGAGTATCGAGAAATATCCGCGAGCGCGAGTGCGTTCGCCATTGATGCTGCGCGTGAGGGCTGAAGACGAGCCACTGTTTTCCAGGGAGATGTTCGGGCCGATCATCTATGTGATCGAAACGCATGGCTCGGCGCACAGCCTGGCACTGGCGAAAAGGCTCGCCCGGGAAAGAGGGGCGATCACGTGGGCGGTCTATGCCACGCGCAAGGAGGTCCTTGCCGAAGCTGAGAGCGCCGCCCTCAGCGCTGGCGTACCTCTCTCGTGTAATCTCACCGGGCCGGTTTGGGTCAATCAGGCGGCAGCGTTCAGTGACTATCACGTCACCGGCGCGAATCCGGCGGGCAATGCCACGTTTTGCGATGAAGCGTTCGTAGCTCCCCGCTTCCGCATCATTCAGACCCGCCGGCCCTCAAGGACAGCGTAGCGACAGGGCTTGCCCTGTCAGACTCGCGTGTAGCGCGAGAAACATCCGGCGCTGCGCGCCGGTCTGACAACGCAAGCGTTGTCGCTACAGTCGAGCTGCCAACGCACGCGCCGCCGTTGCAGGCGAGCTGCCAACGCATGCGTCGTCGTTACGGCGTTCGCATCACGCGAGGAATCGCTTGACAGCTTCGTACTGGCTCTGTCCGTTGAGGCCCGCTTCCTCGAGCACGAACGCGGCTTCGCCGCTGCCGAGAAAATGACCGTTCTGGTAGGGGTGCATCGTCGCCTTCAAGCCGCGCTCCGAACGGATCCAGCGATGCATCGTCGGCAACGTAAAGCCGGTGATTCCCATCGCTTGTTGGGAGCATTCG
>CP070706.1:2393686-2398926 GCA_020350085.1 Acidobacteriota bacterium | reverse complement strand
GCTCGAGCTGACCGAGCCGCAGCGCGGGTGGTTCGCTCCGTTCGGCCGCGCTTACATCCGGCGGGTGGTTCCGGCGCTAGGGGGCGTGTTGTCCGGATCGCGGGAGTACCGCTATCTGGCGCAGTCGATCGCATCGTTTCCCGCTCCCGAGCTGTTCGCGCAGCAGATGAGACGCGCCGGCCTGGACGTGCTCGAGGTGCGGGCGCTGAGTCTCGGCGCCTGTCACCTGTTCGTCGGCTCGCCGCGAGGAAGCGCGTGATGGGTGCGTCGACCCGCTCGCCCGGGCGCGCCGCGGAGCGCTTCTTCGACGCGAGACGGCTCGGTCGCGCGGTGGAAAGCTGGCTCGCCACGCACCCCGACGCGCGCGGCACGTTGCGAGTCCACACGCCCGCGCCTGCCATGCCGGTCGAAGAGTGGCTGCGCCTCGCCCCGCGCGGGACGGCCCTGCTCTGGGCACCCGAGCGGAGCGAGAAGATCGCCGGCATCGGAGCGGCGATCTCGCTCGAGCTGGACTCGCGAGAGCGCGGCCTGGCGTCATTGGACCGCGCCGCCGTCCGTGCTCTCGGCGAGAGCTTCGAGCTCGCCCTGGACCGAACCGACCCGCCGCCGGTTCGCTTTTACGGCGGTCTTGCGTTCGCACCCGGCGTGGCCGACGAGCATCCGTGGACCGGTTTCGGTGACGGGCGGTTCATTCTGCCGCGCTGGCTTTACCGCCGATCGACCGAGCGAGCGACGCTGACGCTCAGCCTCTGCCTGCCGGGTGACAGAGCGAAGCTCGCCGAGCTCGTCGCCGACTACGGGCGCCTTGGCGCGCGCTGGTGTGCCCTCGCACCGTGCCCGCCGGCGCCGGCCGCAGACCACGCCGAGAGTGACGCGCGCGCGCGCAGCCGCTGGACTCGCGACGTCGAGCAAGCGCTGGCCGACATCGCCGCACGGCGGCTGGAGAAAGTCGTGCTGGCGCGCCGCCACGGCGTGACCTTCGATGGCCCCTTCGAACCGGCCGGTCTGTTGTCGCGTCTTGCGGCAGCTTCGGCGGAAACGACGCTGTTCGCACTGCGGATCGATGGCGCCACGTTTCTCGGCGCGACACCGGAGCGACTCGTCTCGCGCCACGCCGCGCGTGTGACGAGCATGGCGTTGGCCGGTTCGGCTCCGCGGCGCGACGCACGCGGCGCGGTGCGTGAGAGCGGTGCCGTTCGCTTGCTGGCCAGCGAGAAGGACTGTCGCGAGCACGCGCTGGTCGTCGAGGCGATCCGCGTGGCGCTCGCGGACGTCACGCGCGAGCTGTCGATCGCACCGCGCCCCAACGTGCTCGAGCTCGAGCAGGTACTCCATCTCTCGACCCCCATCGAGGGCGTGCTCGCCGAGCCGCTCACCGCGCTCGAGCTCGTCGAGCGGCTCCACCCGACGCCGGCCGTCGGCGGGCACCCGCGTGCGGCCGCGCTGGAGTGGCTCGCGCGCCACGAAAACTGCGCCCGGGGCTGGTACGCGGCTCCGTTCGGCTGGTTCGCACCGGACGGCAACGGGGAGTTCGTCGTGGCGCTGCGCTCCGGGCTGTTCAGCCGCGAACGCGGCTGGCTCTACGCGGGCGCCGGACTCGTTTCGGGTTCGCTCATCGAGGAGGAGTACGACGAGACGCTCGTCAAGCTTCAGCCGCTGCTCACCGCGCTCGGGATCCACGCGTGAGCGCGTCCGCGCAATCGACCTGGGCCGCGCGGCTGATCGACGGCTTCGCGCGCGCCGGCGTGCGCGAGGTCATCATCAGCCCGGGCTCGCGCTCCGCACCGCTGGTGCTCGCCGCCGCGGCCCACGCGGCCCTGCGCTGCAAGACCATCGTCGACGAGCGCGCGGCGGGATTTTACGCCCTCGGTCAGGTGCGCGTGAGCGGACGACCGAGCATGCTGCTGTGCACGTCGGGCACGGCGGGTGCGCACTATTTCCCGGACGTGATCGAAGCGTCGAATGCGCAGCATCCGCTCGTCGTCTTGACCGCCGACCGGCCGCCCGAGCTTCATCACCGCGGCGCCGCGCAGACGATCGAGCAGAGCCGGCTGTACGGCGCTCACGCACGCGCGTTTTTCGAGCTCGGCGCGGCGCCCGCAGTCGACGAGGACGCATGGTCCTCGGTCGGCGACGTGCTCGCGCGCACGGCGGCACTGATCGTGCAGCGAACGCGGGACCCGCTGCCCGGCCCGGTTCACGTGAACGCCTGGATGCGAAAGCCGCTCGAGCCACCAGAGGAGACGGCGGTGCAGGCCATCGCCGAGACGCCAGCGACGACGGGCCGACCGCTGCGCGCCTGGGGAGCGCTTCGAGAGCCCGACCCCAGCGCGGTCGAGGCGCTTTCCGATGCCATCCGCCAGGCGCGCCGGCCGATGATCGTCGCCGGCCCGGCCCCGCTCGCCGCGCGCGGGCGGCGCGGTCTGCTGGCACGGGTCTGCCGACTCGGCGGCTTCGTCGTCGCCGCCGAAGCCGTCAGTCAGCTCAGACTCACCGGCCAGCGCGGGCCGTGGCTTCGTCTCGATGGCGCCGACTGGCTGCTGCAGGCGGGCGTTTTTCTACCGCAGCAACCACCAGACCTGCTCATGCAGATCGGATCCGCTCCGGTCGGTCGCGGCTGGCAGCAGTGGCTGGCGAGCAAGCCGCCACTGGAGCGTTTCGTCGTCGCGCCCTGCGGCTGGCACGATCCGTTCCATCACGCGCGCGCTATCTCGGAGGCGGACGTCGACGCCACCCTCGGGCGCGTCGCCGAGCGGCTCGAGCACGACGGCATCAGCGGAGAGTCGCTCGACGAGACGTGGCGAGAGCGCTGCGCGCGCGCCGAGCAGCTCGTTTGGGAAGCGGTCGATACCGCGCTGGACGCACCCGGCGAGCCGTTCGGCGAGCCGCACGCCGTGCGCACCGTGCTCGAGCAGCTTCCGGCCGGCTCGCTGCTCGCTCTCGGCAACAGCCTGCCGGTGCGCGAGGTGGACTTGTTCGCGCGCGGCGGCCTCGTCCATGCAGGCGTCGTGCACCAGCGCGGCGCGAGCGGCATCGACGGGCTGATCTCGGCGGCGGCGGGCGCCGCGAGCCTCGCCGGCACGAGCGTCACGCTGCTGATCGGCGATCTGACGCTGCTGCATGACGCGAGCGGGCTCGCGCTTTCGGCAGGCTCAGAGCATTCGCTCGTCGTCGTCGTTCTCGATAACGGAGGCGGGCGGATGTTCGAACTGCTGCCGATCGGCGCGCGCGACGATCTGAGCGCGCCGTTTCGCGAGCACTTCATCGCACGCCAAGCCTTCGATCCCGCCGCGCTGGCCGAAGCGTTCGGCTGTCGCTACGCTCGCGCTGCCGGTGCCGACTCGTTGCGCGCCGCGCTCGCGCGAGCCTACGCCGCGCCGGGGGCGACGCTGGTTCACGTCCCGCTGCCGGGCGAGCGCACCGCCGTGCTCCACCAGCATCTGCGGCGCTCGGTGGGCCAGGCGCTCGCGGCGCTCGAGCGAGCCTGACGCCGGCGCCTGATGTGAGGCACAATTCGCTGCTGGACGCCGCGCGCGCCCGTGCGAGTGGGCGGTGTTGCGTCGGTGTTCGGCCCCGGCTCTCGGTGCCCTGGGCCGTGAGGTCGGGCGAGTCGGAAACGAGACCAGAGATCACGACCGAGCACGGTCACGAATCGTGGGGCCAACGATGAGCGCCATCGACTGGGAGCCGGCGGGCCAGTTCGAAGACATTCTCTACGAGAAGGCCGAGGGGATCGCAAAGATCACCATCAACCGGCCGCGGGTGCGCAACGCGTTCCGCCCGCTGACCATTCGCGAGATCAGCCGCGCCTTCGACGACGCGCGCGACGACGAAAAGACCGGCGTCGTCGTTCTCACCGGCGCCGGCGATCGAGCGTTCTGCTCGGGCGGCGACCAGTCGGTGCGCGCCGCCGGCGGGTACGTGGGCGCGGACGGCGTGCCGCGGCTCAACGTGCTCGACCTGCAGCGTCAGATCCGCACGCTGCCCAAGCCGGTCATCGCGATGGTCGCTGGCTATGCGATCGGCGGCGGACACGTGCTGCATCTTGTGTGCGATCTGACGATCGCTGCCGACAATGCTCGCTTCGGCCAGACCGGTCCGCTCGTGGGCAGTTTCGACGGCGGCTACGGCGCATCGTACTTGGCTCGCTGCGTGGGCCAGAAGAAGGCGCGCGAGATCTGGTTTTTGTGCCGCCAGTACAATGCCGAGCAGGCTCTTTCGATGGGGCTCGTCAACACCGTCGTGCCGCTCGATCGTCTCGAAGGCGAAACGATCGCCTGGTGCCGGCGCATCCTCGAGCTGAGCCCGACGGCGTTGCGACTACTCAAGGCGGCTTTCAACGCCGACTGCGACGGGCAGGCCGGGCTGCAGCAGCTGGCCGGCGATGCGACGTTGCTCTTTTATCTCACCGAGGAGGCGCAAGAAGGAAAGCGTGCTTTCTTGGAAAAGCGCAAGCCGAACTTTTCGAAGTTCAAACGGTTCCCCTGAGCGATGTCCTCGGCTCCTGCACGCGGCGCGGCGCAGCCGGCGGCGCTCGGCCGCTGGAAGCTTTGGTGGCTCGCGGCACGTCCCAAGACGCTGCCGGCGGCCCTCGCGCCGGTGATCGTGGGCTCGGCCGCCGCGGCGCAGGCCAGCGTGTGGCGCTGGGGTCCGGCCCTGGCAGCCGCACTCGGTGCGGTGATGATCCAGATCGGCACGAACTTGGCCAACGACGTCCAGGACTTCGAGCGCGGCGCCGACACCGGTGACCGGCTCGGGCCGCTCCGGGTCACCCAGGCCGGGCTGATGAAACCTGCCGAGGTGCGACGCGGGATGGTGGTCGCCTTCGGCATCGCGATACTCGCGGGGCTGTATTTGACGGCCATCGCCGGCTGGCCGGTGGTGGCGATCGGCCTGATCTCCATCGCCTCGGGCTTGGCCTACACCGGTGGACCGTTGCCGCTCGGCTATCACGGCCTCGGTGATCTGTTCGTGTTTCTCTTCTTCGGCTTCGTCGCGGTGTGCGGTACGGCGTTCGTCATCGCCGGCTTCGTGCCGGCCGTGGCCTGGGTGGCGTCGGTTCCGATCGGGGCCCTGGCGACGACGATCCTCGCGGTCAACAACGTGCGCGATCACGAGACGGATCGGCGCGCGGGAAAGCGCACGCTACCCGTTCTGCTCGGCCGGCGCAGCGGTGTGCTCGAGATCGCGCTGCTGTTGGCGGCAGCATACCTCACGCCGCTACTTCTGTTCGCGGCCGG
>CP070706.1:2385986-2393586 GCA_020350085.1 Acidobacteriota bacterium | reverse complement strand
CGCTGGAGGCCGCAGAACATCGACGGCAGCTACCGCGGCGAGGTGACGCTGCGCGCGGCGCTCGAGGACAGTCTCAACGTGCCGTTCGCGTGGCTCGGGCAGCAGCTCGGCGCCGAGTCGGTCGCGCGCTGGGCGCGCCGCGCCGGGATCGACTCGACGCTTCCGACCACGCCGTCGCTGGCGCTCGGTACGGGGGAGGTGACGCCGCTGGAGCTGGCGGCGGCGTTTGCCAGCCTGGCGGCGGGCGGCCAGCGTCAACGCCCGCGGCTGGTTCGCGCGGCGAGCGCCGCGGGCGCGGAGATTCCGCTCACCAGCGTGGCCCCACCCGAGCGCGCGCTCCCGGCGAACGAGGCCCACCTCGTGTTGGACGCCCTGACCGGAGTCGTCGAGCGGGGCACGGCCCGGGCTCTCGCGCCGCTGACCGCTGGCCGTCGAGTGGCCGCGAAGACCGGCACGAGCCAGAACGGACGGGACGGTTGGTGCGCGTTGCTGACCGGCGACGCCGTCGCCGTGGTCTGGGTCGGTCGCGACGACGGCAGGCCGGCGCGCCTGTCCGGCTCGCGCGCGGGCGTGCCGGTGTTGCGTGAGCTGATTCGTCTGACCGGTGAGAGCCTGATCGGCTCGCTGCCGGAGCCGCCCGAGAGCTTGGTGCGGGTCGAGATCGACCCTCAGACCGGGGGGATCGCCACCCGCCGCTGCCCGGAGCGCGTCTCGGAGCTCTACCCCCGAGAGCGCGTTCCGGGCGTCTGTCCCGATCACCGCAGCTTCTGGCAGAGGGTCTGGTCCCGGTGGAAAGTGAAGGAAGGCGAGACTGGACGCCGCT
Source organism: Acidobacteriota bacterium (assembly GCA_020350085.1). Classification (GTDB taxonomy): domain Bacteria; phylum Acidobacteriota; class Polarisedimenticolia; order J045; family J045. Next base: position 2,392,763 of record CP070706.1, on the reverse strand, counting down.
CGCCCCGGGCGCGTAGAGATAGACGAGGAGAGCTCCCGGAGGTTCCGGAACGACGATGATGCTCGATCGCCCGCATCCGGATCGGCCCGCGCGCTTGTTACTCGGACGCGAGCGCGGGCTGACCTTCATCGAGATGCTCGTGGTGCTGGCACTGATGGCCGTGCTGGCGCTCGGCGCACTGCCACTCGTGCACAACAAGTACCGGCGGATGAAGGAGATCGAGCTCAAGCGCAAGCTGCACACGATGCGCGCAGCGATCGACCTATATCACGAGTACGCGGCGCAAGGGATGATCGAGCCGTGGGACCTCGATTGGCAGATGTATCCCAAGGATCTCGAGATGTTGGTCGAGGGCATCGAGGTCAAGCCGGCGCTCGACCAAGATCCCGTGCTGATCCGCTTTCTCAGAAAGATCCCCGTCGACCCGATGACCGGCGAAGCGGAGTGGGACTGCCGGGCCTACGACGACGAGCCCGACGAGCGCAACTCCCGCTGCGACAATCTCTACGACGTCTTTTCCACATCGAGCGACTTCGCCCTCGATGAGTCTCTGTACAGCGATTGGTGACGATCAGTCCGCCTAACCAGCGATCGAAGAAAAAAACTGGTCATCGACGCTCGTAAGATCGCTGGGAGAATGTTGCGACACCGCAATCGATCGGAAAACCGCGCCCGCTGCAGATGCCGGGGACCGTCGGAATATGATAATGTTAACAAGGGGTCCGCCAGGAAAAGGTAGAAGTCATGGCCAGAGCAAAAAGAAAACCAGATTTGGCATCGATTCTGAGATCCACGGTTGAGGAGATCGTCGAAAAGTTTCTCGGGCGTTCGGGTTTCGGTGAGCCGCTGGTGGAAGAGCTGAAGCTCACCAAGCGGGGTGTCAGGCAGCTCGAAAGAAAGGTGGACGCTCTCGCGGCACGACTCGAGCGTGCAGGTACGGGACGACGCCGGCAGAAAGCGGGCATGGGTCGTCCGGGCCGGCCGCCGATTCACGAGTACTGCACCAAGTCGGGCTGCCGCAATCCACACTACGCGCGCGGATTGTGCAGCAAGCACTATCAGCAGCAGCGCCGAGCCTCTTCGAGGCGCACGACGAGAAGAAGAAGGACCCGCTCGTAGCGACAACGCTTGCGTTGTCAGACTCGCGCGCAGCGCGAGCTCTCTCCGGCGCTGCGCGCCGGTCTGACAGGGCAAGCCCTGTCGCTACATCCGGGTTGGCGATGAAAGCGGGCGCGGATCAGTCGCGATCGTTCACCGTCAGCGGAAGGTAGGCGCGCTCGGCGTATTCACGCACCATCCGCGAGCCGCAAAAGCGCGGCAGAAGATTGCGGATCGCACACTTCGAGCGGCGAATCCACTCTCGCGGCAAGTCGTCGGCGTCGCGCTCGTAGTACAACGGCACGACCTCGTCCTCGAGCAGCCGGTAGAGAGCCTGAGCGTCGTCTTCGTCCTGCTTCGCCTCGTCTTGACTGGCCTCTTGCCCGCCGATGGCCCAGCCGACTTCGGGCGCGTAGCCCTCGATCCACCAGCCGTCGAGCACCGAGAGGTTCAGCGCGCCGTTGACGGCGGCCTTCTGCCCCGAGGTCCCCGAGGCCTCGAGCGGCCGGCGCGGGTTGTTGAGCCACACGTCGACGCCCTCGACGAGAATGCGGCCGATGCGCAGGTCGTAGTCCTCGAGAAACACGACCCGCCCCTTGAAGTCCTCCGACTGTGCGTGGCGAAACAGGTCGGTGATCAGCGACTGGCCCTCGAGATCGGCAGGATGCGCCTTGCCGGCGAACACGAACTGCACGGGACGCGCCTCATCGCGCACAATCTTCTTGATGCGCTTCACGTCGCGGAACAGCAGCCCCGCCCGCTTGTAGGTGGCGAAGCGGCGCCCGAATCCAATCGTCAGCGCCCTGGGTTCGAGAATCTTCGACACGGCCATCAGCTCTCGTGGCGAGGCACCGTGGCGTGCGTACATGCGCCGGAGCCGATCGCGGCACACGCGGATCAAGCGCCTCTTCTGCGCATTGTGCGCCGCCCACAGCTCATCGTCCGGCAGCAGCTCGTCGAGTCGTCCCCACCGCTTTCGATCGTCGAGATCCTCTTGCCAATCGATGCCGACGCGCCTTTCGAACAGCTCGCGTAGTTCCAAGCCGAGGAAAGAGTCGACGTGCACACCGTTAGTGATCGACGCGATCGGCGGGTCCTCGTTCTTGAATAACGAGCGCCACATGTCGCGACTGACCTCACCGTGTTTCTTGCTGACGGCGTTTCTGAACGACGAGCAGCGCAGCGCGAGTGCCGTCAAGTTGAACGACTCCTTCTCGTCGTCGCGCTTCACGCGGCCGAGCGCCATCAGATCCGAGACGGGCACGCCGAACTGCACGGCCCAGCTGCCGAGGTACAGACGAGCCAGATTGGGCGTGAACCTCTCGTTGCCCGCCGGAACGGGTGTGTGTGTCGTGAACACGAGGTTCTTCTTGATGCGCTCGATCGCCCGTTGGAACGTCTCTCCGCGACCGAGTTCCTCTCGGATCAGCTCGAAGACCATCAGCGCCGAGTGCCCTTCGTTCAGGTGCCAGACCGCCGGATGAATCTCGAGGGCGCGGAGTGCTCGCACGGCGCCTACTCCGAGCAGCATCTCCTGGCAAAGTCGCATCTCGCGGCCGCGCACGTAGAGGATGTGGGTGATCGGCCGGTCCTGCGGCTCGTTCTGACTGACGTCCGAATCAAGCAGCAGCAGCGGAATGCGCCCCACCTGGACTTTGTACACCGCCAGCCGGACGGTCCTGTCGAGCAACGGCACGGAGATGATCAACGGATGGCCATCGCGGCTCAGCACCGGCTGCATCGGTAGCACCGAAAGATCGAAGTCGGGATAGAAATGCTGCTGGCGTCCCTCGGCATCGATCGTCTGGCGGAAGTATCCCCGTCGATAAAGCAGTCCCACGGCTACGAGTGGCAGCCCCCGATCCGAAGCCGACTTGCAGTGATCTCCCGAGAGCACGCCGAGACCGCCCGAGTACAGTCCGAGACACTCGTGAATGCCGTACTCCGTGGACAGATAAGCGAACGCTCCCGCGTGGTAGTCCGGATGCTGGCGCGAGAACCACCATTGCTCGGGCTTGGTCATGTAGCGATCGAAGGCGCCCATGATCCGCTCGTAGGAAGAGCGGAACACCTCCGAGGATCGCAACGATTCCCACTGCTGAGGGCCGGTCTCGAGCAGCAGGTGAATCGGACTGCGGTAGCGCGCCCACAGTCCCGGATTGATGCTCGAGAAGAAGATCCGCGCTTCAGGAGTCCAGGACCACCACAGATTGTAGGCCAGCTCGGAAAGCCGCGAGAAGTCCTCCGGAAGCTTCAAGTCGACTGGTGCCAGGGTCTGAATTCTCGGCAGATCGAACCGACTGGGACTCGGGGTCATGTGGCTCCGCTCCCCCTGATGGATGGTGATGGCTGATGACCCGCTCCCCGTCGACGGGCAACGACGAACGAGACGGAGAATCTACGGTCCTTTTCGGGCAACGATCAAGCCGCCGTCGCGGAGGAATGATTGCCCGCCCGCCTCGGCCACCGTATCTGCCTGTATGCCCCTCCAGAGAAGGCCAGACAGCACCGGTCTTTCCGATTTTGGGGATGACGCTGCGCCGAGGACTTCGGTGCGTGGAGGCTGCCGACCCCCGTGCAGCTCGCCGAATCCGAGGAGCTTCTCCCGGACGCTCTTTCCGGGAGGGAGGGGTGAGCGGCCGTTTCTCCACCGCGTCCGATCACCCCGCAGCCATTTCGTGGCCCGCCGAGATTGTGGCCCCCGCCAAGGGGCGCGAACTCTCGCGGCTCTGATGAAGATTGGTGCCGAAGGCGAGACTCGAACTCGCACGTCCCGAAGGACACATGGCCCTCAACCATGCGCGTCTGCCAATTCCGCCACTTCGGCAGCCGATCGGACGCTGGTTTCACCAGCGGCCGCATTGTACCGCACGCAAACTCGCTTTCCATAGCTGGAGCGCGCGGAACGACGCTCTGACTCGTTCGCCGCCGCCTCGATTGCGCGTCGCCTGAACCGTCGCGGACGGAAACGTCTATGACCCGCCGGAGGAACCGGACGCGTCAGACGGCGAGCCCTCCGATCCCGCCGCCGCCTCGTCGCCGGCAGCATCCTCTGCCGCGCCGACGGCGGGCTCGGGGCTCGGCCCGGGCTGCGCGCCGCTCGGAGCCGCGTCCGTTTCTGCACCGGGAGTGGCTGGCTCTTCCACGGCGGGTCCGCCGGCCTGGGGGGCCGCGTCGAGGACCGACTGACGCCCGCCCTGCGACAAGAACACTAGGGCCAACGACGTCACCATGAAAATCACGGCGGACCAGGTGGTCGCCTTTGAAAGAACGTTGCTGGCGCCGCGCGGACCGAAGACGGCCTGCGAGCCGCTGCCACCGAAGGCGGCGGCGATATCGCCCCCTTTCCCGGTCTGCAACAGCACGACCAGGATCAAGAACACGCAAACGATCACGTGAATGACCAGCACTGCCGCGTACACGTAATCCTCCCGAGCCTCGAAAATGGCCGGAAAACGCTCACCCTAGCATGGCCGAAGCCGGCCCAGCAAACCACTGCTCCAAGAGCCACTTCCGTCCGAATGCATGGTGGAGCGAAGAATGTTGATGGTCGCTCGGGGCGTCTCGCGCTCTCCGCTGGGCGGTGCCGAGCCCCGTCGGGACCGATCCGGAAGGGGCGAGCGCCCGCGGACCGCTCCACAACCGAAACGGCGAAACGGCGAAACGGCCGGAAGCCCCTGCCGATACCATCCACATTCTGCGCGCCACCGTGGTCCGCAGGCGCTCTGCGCAGCTGCCGGTAAGCCGCGCGGTGCGGGCCCCACTGCGACCCCGCTCAGTCCCCGACCAGGGGCGCGAACGCCTTGACGATTCGGTGGAACGTCCCGGCGTCCAGGCTGGCGCCGCCGACGAGAAAGCCATCGACGTGGGGCTGCTCGGCCAGCACGCTCGCGTTGTCCGGGTTGACCGACCCGCCGTAGAGAATCCTCGCGTCGCCCGCCACGTCGCGGTTGGTGATGCTCGCCAGAATGCCGCGCAAGAACGCCTGCGCCGCTTCCGCCTGCTCGGGTTGGGCGACGCGCCCAGTGCCGATCGCCCACACCGGCTCGTAAGCGACGACGATCTCCGCGCCGCGCGCCAGACTCACCAGCGAGAGCGCGTGGCGCAGCTGGCTTTCGATGATCGGCTCGGTGCGACCGGACTCGCGCTGATTCTCGCTCTCGCCGACACACACGATCGGCACCATGCCGGCCTCGCGCACGGCCTTGACCTTCTGAGCGATCAAACGATCGGTCTCACCGTAATGCTGCCGGCGCTCGATATGGCCCACGATCACCATCGCGCAACCCGCGTCCTCGAGCATCCCGGCAGACACCTCGCCGGTAAACGGCCCGAAGGGCTCTTGATGGCAGTTCTGCCCAACCAGCGCGAGCGTCAGAGAGCGGCCGCGCGCGCGCAGCGTCTTGAGCGCGGTGAAGGCCGGCGCGACACCGATCTCGATCCTCTCGGGCCACGGCTCGTCCTCGCGCAGCTCGTGCCATTTCGAGCACCAGTCCTCGGCGGCCGTGCGCGTGTGGTGCATCTTCCAGTTCGCCACGATCAGCGGTCTGCGTGTCATCGCGTTCTCCGTCGCTCACCTGCTATTGTCGCACCTGCTCGAGCGCAGCCACGCCTGGAAGCTCGATTCCCGACAAGAACTCGAGCGCCGCGCCGCCACCCGTCGAGACGTGGTTGAACGAGCCTTCCAGCCCGAAGCGCGCGGCGGCAGCGGCCGTGTCACCTCCGCCGACCACCCGGAACGCGGCGCCCAGGCCCGCGAGGTGAGCGGCCAGCTCGCGCGTGCCGCGGTCGCAGCCCGCGGCTTCGAACAGCCCCACCGGTCCATTCCACAGCACCGTACGCAGCCCGCTGCCGAGCCGCGCCTTCCAGCCGGCGAGCGTCTGCTCACCGATATCGACGCCGAGAAGACCGCCTGCGATCGAGGCGCCGTCCGTTCTCGCGAGCGCGGACACCTGCTTGCCGTCCACCGCTTCGGCCGTGACGTGGTCGATCGGCAGCAACACGTCGACGCCGCGCTCGCCCGCCCGACGCGTCAGCTCGTTGGCCAGCGCGAGCTGATCCTGCTCGACCCGCGAGCTACCCACGCTCACGCCCCGGGCCGCCAAGAATGTGTAGGCCATCGCTCCGCCGATCAGCAGCAGATCGACACGCTCGAGCAGCTTCTCGATCAGCGAAATCTTGTCCGAGACCTTCGCACCGCCGAGTATGGCTGCGTAAGGCCGCTCGGGTGATTCGAGCAGCCGGCCGAGCGCGTTCAGCTCCTTGTCCATCAAGAAGCCGGCCGCCCCTCCACCGAGAACCTGCGGTACGCCGACGACCGAAGCGTGCGCGCGGTGCGCGGCTCCGAACGCGTCGTTGACGAACACGTCGACAGGCCGGGCCAGCTCGGCGGCGAAATCGAGATCGCCCGCCGTCTCGCCGGCGTGGAAGCGCAGATTCTCGAGCGCGCCGATCTGCCCCGGCTGCAGCTCGGCGACGAGGTCGCCGACGGCGGGGCCGATGCAGTCGGTCGCGAGCGGCACGTCGCGATCGACCAGCGCGGACAGCCGCCGCGCCACCGGCGCCAGGCTCATCTCCGGGCGTCGCTGCCCTTTGGGCCGTCCCAGATGGCTCGCACACAGCACGCGCGCGTCGTGCTCGCACAGCCAGTTGATGGTCGGCAAGGCCGCACGGATGCGG
>CP070706.1:2382268-2385886 GCA_020350085.1 Acidobacteriota bacterium | reverse complement strand
TGCTCGATCGGGTAGGTGACGAGCTGCTCGACCTCAAGCGGTGAGAGCGTTGCCGCCTGCGAGATGACCGTCACCTGGATGTTGGTTACGTCGGGAAAGGCGTCGATCGGCAACGCACGGTAAGCCTGGTAGCCACCGAGGGCCAGCAGCGCTGCGACAAGCACGACCACGAGCCGGTGCGCGATCGCGAGCTCGACGAGGCGGCTCATCGGCTCACTCCCCGCCTTGTCCCGTGATCAGCACCGACTTGAGCACGAACACGCCTTGAACGACGACCTGCTCGCCGGGGACCACACCTTGTTTGATTTCGTAGCGTGTGTCGTTGAAGCGGCCCAGCGAGACAGGCCGCGCTTCGAAACGCCCCCCACCGGTCCGCACGAAGACGTAGTCCTGCTCTCCGAGACGCGTGACGGCCGACTCCGGTACCGAGGCTGACGACCGCGCGCTGCCGTGCGTGAGCACGCCTTCGACGAACAAGCCAGGATAGAGTCCGTCAGCGCGCTCGACGATCTGCGCACGCAACGCGACCGTGCGCGTGGTCGGATCGACGGTCGGCACGCGCGTGACGACGCGGGCTCGCGACGCGAGTTCCGGCTGGCCTACCGGCACGAACTCCACCGTATCACCGGGCCGGACGCGGCTCGATTCGGCTGGCGGAATCTGCACGCTCAACTCGATCTCTGCCGGATCCCCCACGACGAGCAGCGGTGAGAACTCCTGCACCCAATCGTGGCGCTGGACGAGCAGCTCCAGCATCACGCCGCTCTCCGGCGCGCGCAGCATGAGCCGGCCTTCGGCCTCGCGCCTGGCCAGGAGAGCTTCGATTTGCTGAGCGGAGTAGCCGAGATCGATCAGCTCGTGGCGGCGCTGATCGATCTCGATCTTGGTCGCCATCAGCTGCTGCTCGCGCTGCTCGAGCTCGACGCGACTGATGCCATCGATGGCGTAAAGCTGCCGGCCGGCCTCGAGGCGGCTCTCGAGGAGCTTGCGCTTCTCTTCCAGTGTGATCAGTTCGGCTTCCATCTGATGCAGCTCGTGCGAGTGGAGCAGCACCAGCGACTGGTTGGCACGGACTCGCTCACCTGGCGAGACCAGCACCTCGAGAATGCGGCTGTGGAGAATCGCGCGCAGCGTGACCGTCGTTCCCGGGCTGCGGACGATCTCGCCCACTATGCGGATCTGCTCACCGAACGTACGCTCGAGGACGGGGCGCACGACGATGCCTGCCCGTGCGACCGCCGCGGCGTCGAGCTCGACGACGCGAACCGCCTCGTCGGCCTGAATCACCGGCAGGACCAGGACCATCCACAGCAGCCACGCGCGCTTCATGGGGTGACCTCCGGAGCCTGCGCTGGCAACGGGAACAGGTTTCGGTCGCCCGTGATCGCCGCCAGATCGAGCCGTGCGCCGAGCAGCGATCTCAGCGTGTCGACGTGCAGCAGACGGACCTCGTCCAACCGTGCCGATCCGTCGAGAAACTCGAGGTACGAGGAGGCCCCGAGACGAAACTGTTCTGCCAGCACGTGCTCGCTCGTGTTCAGCTTCTCGATCATCGCGCTGTGTAGCTCGAGACTCGCGGCCGCTTGCCTCGCCTCGGCCACCGCCGCCTGCAGATCGGCCCGTGTCTGCGCGCGCACGCGCTGCTCTCGCTGCTCTGCGGCGCGGACGCGGGCTCGTCCGGCGGCCCTGCGAGCTCGGACCGCCTTTCCGATCGGCAGCGGCCAGTGCAGCACGACGCCGATGGCCTCGAAACCATCGGCGCCGTCGAGGTAAGGGATCTTTTCCCATTCCAGCTGTGCCTCGGGCCGACCCTCGGCCGTGACCCGCTCGAGCCGCGCCGCACACCGCTCGCGCTCTGTGCCGTGGAGCGCCGCCACCACGGCTGCGCTCGAGTCAACGGCCGCGTCGAGCCAGCTCTCGCTCGCGGGAAGAGGTTCCAAAACCGCCGCCAGCGCCGTCAGATCACCCCGGGCGGGTGCCGGAGCCGGGGCCCCGGTCAACCGCGTGAGATGGGCGCGAACCGCCTCGAGTTCGGCCTGGGCGGAGCGGGCTGCCAGCTCCGCACGCGCTCGCTCGAGTTCGATCTGCACCAGATCCGCACCGGAGACCTCTCCCACCTCGAGTCGCTTGCTCTGGAGTGCCACGGCCCGTGCGAGCCGCTCGAGCCGCCGCTCGCGGATCGCAGCCCGCTCCTGCAGTGCTGCAGCCTCCAGCCAGGCGTCGGACACATCCACGGCGATCTCGAGGGCCGCCGCACGGCGATGGGCGGACCCCCAGCTGATCGTCCCCTCCTCGAGCGCCCGGCCGGCCGAGCGCTGCCACGGCGCGTTGAATGGCGAGCCGAAGCGGAGATAGCGCGCGGCGTTCGGGCGGTTGGCCAGCGAAGGGCCGATACCTTCCTCTTGGTACTCGACGTAGGGAGCTCCCGCCCGCCGCTCGCTTCGGGCCAGCGCCCGTGATTGCTCGATTTCCGACCGAACGAGCGCCAGATCGGGACCGCGCTGCCACGCCAGCTCGACGGCCGCTTGCAGCTTGCGGACCGCGTCGGCTTCGTTCGCTGTGGCTCCGACGAGCGGTATCAGAGCGAGCCACGCGAGCGCCCCCGCGAGCTGTCGGCGGCCCTTCCGAATGCGACCCGACGTCATCTGGCTGTTGATCTGCATGAACGCCGCCCTTGCGTGGAAAGACCCGCCGCACGCGCTCGGAGTCCGGTGCGCGTAGCGACGGATTGGAGCTGCGGGCTGCCTCGACTGACTGTTGTCGGTCTTGGGCTCAGCTAGGAGGCCGATCTTGCCACACCTGAGCGCTCGAGGATGCTCTCCAGCGGGCAGAATCCGGTGAACGCGCTCTGCAGCAGGTTAGCCCCGACGAATGCGGTAAACAGCAGGAACCCAGGGTGCACCCACCAGCCGAGCGCCAGGCTACCCAGCACGAACGTGCCGGCGACCGCGCGGATGATGCGTTCCATGCTCATGATGGTCTCCTCGCAGAAGATGACCGGGCCGGACACCCCGGCGGCAGCTGTCCGCCTCAGCCGGCCTTCACTCGCAAGGATGCACTCACCGGCCGATGGTCACGCGGTAGATGCCGCCGAGGTCCCGGACTCACCCGAGCGGGACCTTGGGACACGCGATCCTAGCTCAAGAGGCCTTGATGATGCCGCCGAGCACCGCGCCCAGAATCAAGCTGAGGATCATGTTGATCCCGGCCCAGCACCACGCGAGATAGTAAGGAAACCCTTCGATCACCAGCGGGTTGAAGAACTGGGGAAAGAAACCGAACAGGCCGATCCAGAAGCCGAAGATGACGCCGCCGAGCACCCCCGCGGACCAGCTTCCGCGCGTTTTCGCGAAGATGATCGCGGCCGGAATGGCGATCAGGATCTCGATGAGCAGGAACCAGAGTGGGTTGGCCTCCTCTTGAGTGAACACCTCTGGATACTTCATGTACGTGCTGCCCATCACCAGGCCATGCAGCACGAACGCCGCGATCCACAGTACGATGCCACCGACTACGCCTGCTCCGATCGTCCGGGTCCAGTTCATGCTCTCTCCTCCTTCTCACCTCGCGGCCGAGACCGCGCTGATCATGCGTTGCTCGCAGCGCCGTGGAAGCTCG
>CP070706.1:2374255-2382168 GCA_020350085.1 Acidobacteriota bacterium | reverse complement strand
GGACTCGCTCTCGGCGCCGGTGGCCGGGTCGATTCTGCTCTTTACTGCGCGGCCGCGGACGTAGGGGTCTCCGAGGAGCTGCCGCTTTCCGGGGCACGCGGCCACGAAACGCGCACTACGGTCCCTTCGCCCGGTCGGCTTTCGAGCTCCACGCTGCCGCCGTGGCGCTCGACGACCGTGCGCACGGTGGCCAGGCCGATACCCGAGCCGGGGATGTTCTCGGTGCCCCGCCCGCGGTAGAACCGATCGAAGACGCGGCGCTGTTCGTCGGCGGGAATCCCGGGGCCGTTGTCCGAGACCTCCAGCGTGACGAATCCACTCGGTCCCGCAGCGAGGCGAACTCGTACGCGGCCGCGCGTGCGATTGAACTTGACCGCGTTGCCGACGAGGTTGTCCAAGACCTGAAACAACCCGTTCCGCTCGGCGCGAAGCCACAGGTTCGGCGGTATCGGCGCCCGCTCGAACACGATGCCCCGCGCATTGGCAGCATCCTTGTGGCGCTCGATGACTTCGGTCACGATCGGGCCCGGATCGACGGCCTCGGCGGACACTTCGGGAATCTGCTCGGCGCGCGCCAGAGCGAGCAGGTTGCCGATCATTTCGCTCATGCGGTCCACGCCGCGCAAGATCTTGCCCAGTCCTTCCCGTTGCTCGTCGTTGACACGACCAAGCCGTCCTTCGAGCACCATCTGAGCGTAGCCACGAATCGACACGAGCGGAGTTTGCAGCTCGTGTGCGACGTTCGAAAGCAGCTCGGCGCGAGAGGCATCTAGCTCGAGCAGCTCCTGATTGAGCCGGCTCAGCTCGACTCCCTTGCGCGCCAGCGACTTGTTTGCGTCGGCGAGCTGCTCGTAGGCCTTCTGCAGCGACTCGCGCGAGTGCGCCAACGCCTCGGCGTCGGCGCGAAGCTGCCGTTCGATGTCCCGATGATGGGTGATGTCGCGCACGACGAGCACGCGACCCACCAACCCGTCACCGGGCCCCGTCACCGGCCGGAAGATGAGCTCGACCGTTCTCGGGGACGATCCGTCGAGATCGAAGCTCGCTGCGTGCTCACGCTCGGGCTGCTGTTGTGCCTCACCGATGAATCGCACCAGCTCATGCGGATCGTCGAACAGCGGCGTGATCACGGCCCAAAACTGCTCCTCGGCAAGTCCGAGTCGGACGACCTGATGGGGCAGCAGCAGCTGGCGCGCGCGCTGATTCATCGTCGAGACGCGCCACGTCTCGTCCGTGGGGCTCGGCGCCCTGAGCACGACGAGCCCGTCCGCGACGGCGTCCATGACGGCCAGCAGCCGGGCGCGTTGCAGCCGCGCACGACGGGCGACGACACGGTCCGCGCCGGTTTCGCGGAGCGTCAGCGCCGCCGCGGGAAGGTCCCCAAAACCGATCGGGATCGCGCTGGCCTCGAACTCACGCGGCGACTCGGCTCCCCCGACGGCGGTGAGTCGGCACGGAAAGGAATCCCCTGCAAACCCGTCGGCAGCGCGCTGGACGCGGTCGAGAACGAACAGCAGCTCTTCGGCCGGGACCAAATCGCGCAGCCAGCTCTCCCGAACCTGATCTCCAAGCCAGCGCCGCGCCGTGGAGTTGGCTTTGAGGACGCGGCCGTCGGCCACGATCAGCACGCCGTTGGCGAGCCCATCGAATACGCGCTCCAGCCGCTCGGCGACCGCCGCCGGCGCTTCGGCGGACTCGTCGGGTGGTACTGCGGCCGGCTGCTCCTCGAGGTAGAGCACGATCCCTTCGGTGGGATAGGTCGACTCGCCCGCGGCCGCGCGCAGCCTCAGCGGCGGGCAGCCTTCCCCGCGTTCGAGCTCGAGTTCTCCCGTGACCCCTTCGCGTCGTCGCTCCGGGTCGGTCAATCCGACGAGAAACTGGCTCCAGCTCTGCTCGGTAAACAGGCTCCCGGCAGCGTTACCCGTACGAACGGGCAACTGCCCGCCGAACCAACGTCGCAGACCATCGCTGGCGGTGCTGAAGGTCAGTTCACGGTCGAGAAGGACCACCGCGCGGCCAGGCAGCTCGTCAAAAGCCCCGCCGAGCAGCATCGCCCGACCATCGAGCCTCTCGACGCGCTCCTTGATCGCCTGTGCGAGGTCGATCGTCGCCTCCGCGATCGGTGCCGCCGGATCGTCTGCCTCGACGATCGGGACCGCGTCGTATTCCCCGCGCGCGACAGCACGCAATGCACGCTCGATCTCTTTGAGCGAGCGCGGCCGCCGGCGGCGCCCGGCGATGTAGCCGATCAACAGCACGATCAGCCCCAGCCCCGCAACGACCAGCCCCGGCAGCAGCTCCACCGGCTCGCCGATGAGCGGCCAGCTCTGAGCCAACAGGGATGGCAGGGCCGTTCCAGAACAGATCGAGAAGAGCGACGGGCTCATCATGGGCTCGGCGTCTCCCCGCCGATCGGGCGCTCGACCAGGGCGGCGAGCGGACGTTCGGCGCCCAGCAAGTAGCCCTGACCCCAGCGTGCTCCGCAGCGTTTGAGTGTTTCGAGCTCCTCGCGCGTTTCGACCCGCTCTGCAATCAGCGTGGCGCCGGCTCGGCGAGCGAGCCGTGACAGCGATCTGACCAGCTCTCGCAACAGCGCTTGCTGACCAGCCCCGCGCACCATCGTGACGTCGAACTTGATGAACTCCGGCGCGAGCGTCTCCGCCAGCAGCACCGAGCGGGGCCCAGAGCCGACATCGTCGAGCGAGAGCCGATAACCGGCCGCACGCAGCGGCGCCAACCGCTCGCGGTACGTCGTCGGCTCACCCGTCATCTGTTCCTCGGAGACCTCGAGCACAACCTGGCTCGGGTCGAGACCGGCGCGCTCGAGAGCCGCGTGAAGCTCACTCGAGCGCCAATCCGGATCGACCAAGTTCTCGGCAGCCGTGTTGAGAAAAACGAGCAGACCGGAGGGCACGCCGACCAGCTCGCGGATCGCTTCGTGACGGCAGGCACGATCCAACATGCCCGCGAGGCCCGCATCCCGGCCGAGGCTGAACATCACCCGTGGCAACCGCAGCGGAGAGCCTTCCGGACCGCGTGCGTACGCCTCGAGCGCCATCGTCCGGCCGGACTCGAGATCGACGATCGGCTGAAACAGGCAGTGCAGTTGTTTGTCGTTGAGCAGCCGCTGCAGTTCCGAGAGCCAGACGATCGGCTCGGACTCCCGCGGACGCTCGGCGAGATCTCGTGCTTCATCGAGAGCCTGATGCACGCGCCGTTCGAAGCGATGAAACGGATTGTCGGTCAACAACGCTGCGCCGCACCGCACACCGCCGGCGATGTATGGCCCGTTGTGTGCGTGCCGGTCGAGATGCTCATCGAGGCTGTCCCGCACCTCGCTGGCGAGCCTCGCCAGCGCCAGCCCATCGAGTGGCTGCTGATCGCGATCGCACGGGATAAACAGCGTGAACGCGTCGGCGTAGACACTGGCGACGGAGATCAGCGTGCCGGCGGGAAGCAGTTCGCCGACCGTGTCCTCCAGCTCGCGCGCCACGGCGCGGACGAGCTGATCGTAAGCCTCCCAACCGTAGACCGACTCGACGAGCTTGCGGTCGCCGAGGCCGATCCACAGCACACCGATGCGGTCGTTGTCCGAAACCATCGAGCGGATTTGATCGAAATGCAGCGTGAAGCTGTAAAGACCGCTGGTCGGATCCCTCAGCGCCGTGCGCAGCTTGAGGTAGGCCGTGCGCAAGCGATGGAACTCGTCGCGGCCTTTTCCACTCATGCAGCGTCTCCTGCCGGCTGCTGCAGCACCGCTTCGACGCGCCGCAGCAACCCCTCGGTGTCGAACGGCTTGGTAATGTAGTCGACGGCCCCGCGCTGCATGGCGTGCAGCTTCTCGCGCAACTCGAAGCGAATCGAGAACATCACCACCGGCACACCGGCCGTCGCATCGTCCTCCTTGAGCAGCCTCAAGACCTCCCATCCGTCCATCCCGGGCATGTTGATGTCGAGCAGGACCAATCCTGGCAGCTGCTCATGAACAAGGTACAGCGCTTCTTCACCCGAGCCCGCCGTTCTGACCGAGTGACCGTCGCCGCTGAGCAGCAGCGCGGTCATGTCGCGGATCTCCCGGTCATCGTCGACAAGCAGAATGTCCTTCGCTGCGTTCATCGCCTCGTCCCCCAGCGTCCCTGCCTCGGGATGTCCATCTCAGCTCGCGCCACGTCGCCGCTCGGCGGCCCGGCGAACGCACCGGCTCCAACGGGCCATCGCTCGCATGTCGTCCAGCATGAACTGGACGCCGCAGCCGACCGGTCGGCCCTCGTCCCACTGCTCTCGCACGACCCGCGCCGAGATCGTCAGCGCTTCGGGTCCCGGCATGCGCAATTCGACGAGATCTTCTCGGCCCGGCGGGCGCTCGAACTGCAAGAACGCGCCTGCGAGCGACAGATCGCGACAGTGCAGTCGGAGGCTCGTCCCGCTGAAGCGGGCTTCCACCCTCCGACCGAGCGGCCGCCGCTCCGCGAGACGTGGCGGCAGACCGATCAGGCTCTCCACGGCCGATCCCAGCTCTCGGGGGCCGGCCAGTGGCGGCAGCCGCCGCTCGAGCGCCGGATCTCCCCGCCATCCGGGCGGCCGCCGCATGCCGACATAGATCAGTTTCGTTCGATCAGTGACCGGCTCGTGTCGCAGACCCGCGTAGGCGCGTTGTGCCTCGTCACACGCGATACCCTCATCGAGAATCACCAGCTGCGGTTCGTACTCGCGAGCAGAAGCGACGATGTCGTCGTGAGGACCCACCCGTCGCAGCCCGCAGTTGGAGCGGGCGAGCGAGGTCCGTCCGAGGTCGGCTATCAGACGACCGTCATCGAACAAGAGCACGCGAGTCATCAGGAGCCCAGCCGGCCGCCGACGCGCTCGCGACGAGCCGTCTTCTTCGCTGCGTGATCCGCGCCGCCCACGACGGCGGATCAAACAAGCAGCGAATTTGGAATGTACCACCACCCCAGCAGGTGGACAATCACGATCATTCGGCCGAAGACGGTCTCGCTAACTTTCTCGCTGTCAAGACATTGGCTAAGGTGACTGCGAGTGTTCGCTCGTTTTCCTGGGTGGCCGTCCCCGACCGGCCCCACGCCGTGTCTGGCGCGCGCTCGAGCGTGACGGGTAGCGTGACGATTCCGGGCGCACCAGCCCACTGCGCATGAGAGTCGCTGGCAGGACCGAGTCCGCGTCAGCAGGAGAAGGCTTCGTCGCTCAAGGCACGATCTTCTCGAGCTGTTTGAGGAAGCTCTCGTACGGTAACGCCTGCCAGCTCTCTGCCGAGAGGGCCCCCTCGGCGCGGGAGATGATCGAGACGCGATGAGCGGTCTCGACATCGGGCGCCTCGTAGATGTCCATGAAATCGTACGGGCCGAGCAACGCGTAGTGGGCCAGCCACTTGACGTCCGGGCACGCGGCTTTGACCTTGTTCAACCATTCCTTGCCCATCGCCCGCCGCCCGCGGGCGTCGGACAGCGACTCAGGGGCCCGTCGCGTCATCAGCACGAAATGCGGCATGATTCCCTCCGCCAGGCCGATTCGAGATCGACCGCGTGGCGACTTACCAACCTCTTCATTGTAGCCTACAGCCACGGTCTCCCGGATCGAGTCCGGGCGCTCGCTGGGCGATACGATGGCCGCGAAAGATCTTGTTCGAAGTGGATCGATCCGCGTATATCAAGGCCGGTCGCCTCGCCGCCGCAAGCGAAGGCTGGCCGCGCAAAGGAGGGTCGTGATGTCGTTCCGCCGCCTGCTGGTCCTGCCCGCTTTCGTGCTCGCCGGCCCGCTCGCTCAGGCTCAGACGACCGACGAGGCGACTCCTCCGTACTTCAGTAACGCCACGGACGAGGTCGGCTTGACCGGCATACAGGCGTTCCGCATTGCCGTCGGGGACCTCAACGGTGACGGTTACCCCGACATCCTGGTTCACACCGAGCCGAACCACGGCACCAGCGACGTGCTCGACAAGCAGTTTCTGTATCTCAACGAACCCGGCGACAACCCGGGAGATCCTTTCAGCCGCAAGTTCGTCGATCACACCGCAGGCTCGGGCATCCGTGCCAATCGAGACCAGACGCCCGACGGCCGGCACTCGGACGCAGCGATCTTCGGCGACGTCGACAACGACGGCGACCTGGACATCTTTACCAACGTCTATCTGCACCGCAGCTACGATCTGGCGCTCGGAACGAACGATCTGTTGCTCAATGACGGCAGCGCCCACTTCACGCTCTCGCCCAACTCGTCCTTTCACCTCGAGCCGAACTGGAACACACCGGCAGCCACGTTCGTCGATTACAACAACGACGGCTTTCTCGATCTGTTCATCGGCACTTGGTACAAGCCGGACAGCACGATGAACATCGATCATCTCTACCAAGGTGACGGAGCCGGTGGATTCAGCGACGTGACGACCACCGCCGGACTCGGCGTCGAACCTACCTGCGTTTACGCCGTGGCTGCCTTTGACTGGAATGACGACGGCTTTACGGACCTGTTCGCCCCACCGTACAGCAGGACGGTATTCTGGTCGCTGCCGCGGCATTGGCGCAACAACGGCGATGGCACGTTCACTCAGGTCCAGGACACGACCAACTACGACGAGTACCGCGGCATTCTGGGTCAGAAGGTATCGTTCGGTACCATGCCGCGAGACTACGACAACGATGGCCAGATCGACTTTTTCGAGATCATGACGCACGGCGAGGGAGACGGCGCGAGCGGTGTGCACTCGACCGTGGCGACGAACATCGACGGGGTGTTTCGTTGGGACTTCGATCGCGTCGGCGGACGCGCTACGGAAGATCCGGATCTGACGCACCATGGCGATCACTTCGCGAGCTGGTTCGATTTCGACGGCGATATGCTCGCTGATGTGATCTTCACCGAGAGCGGCTACGACAACCCGAGGCTGTATCTGTACAAGCAGGCCGCGGATAACACGTTCTCTCCGGTGACCATCGAGTCGGGGCTGTGGGAGATCAACGAAGCCGGCTTGTCACCGGGCTACGTGACGCCGGTCGATTTCGACCTCGACGGTGACGAAGACCTGCTGATCACTCTGAACACGGGACTGCGGCTCTATCGCAACGACGTCGGCACGGACAATCACTGGATCGCGGTGAAGCTCGAAGGCGTCGGCGCGCCCGGTTTCAGCAACAAAAGCGCCATCGGCGCTCGCGTGCGACTGACCGCCGGCGGCGTGACTCAGACGCGCGAGATCCACGCCGGTGATGGTCACGAAGGCCCGATGCGCCCGTTGAGGCTTTACTTCGGTCTTGGCACCGCAACCACCATCGACTTGATCAGCGTGCGTTGGCCCAACGCGACGTTGTCCGAACAGCAACTGACGAACGTCTCGGCCGATCAGTTTCTGACCATCGTCGAGTCGTGCGACGCAGCGTCCGATCCGAGTGGACTTCTGCTCGCGAAGGCCGGGGCCGATTTGGCGCTGACATGGGACGACCCGGTCCAGCCAGCCTGGACCTGGAATGTGTACCGGGACTCCCAGCCCGACCCGGCGTTGTGGGGTCCACCGCACGCCGAGAACGTGACAGACGAAGACCCCACAGAGCCGGGGATCCAGTTCACCGACGCCGGAGCGGCTGAGGGAACGGCCAGTTACTTTTACCTGATCACGACGCTGAACGAATGCGGGGAGACCCCCCTGCGCTGAGAGTCGCTAACCCGGATTAGTCATGAACCCTTCGGCAGAAACGCCGCATCTGCCCGCTGGCCGGGCTCTTCGAGCCCTCTGGCCCGTACTCGGGAATCGTCTCCCTGCGGCGTGCCATACAGGCACGCCTCAGTGGCGAATCCCTCCGTGCGGGCCATCCCGCAAGCATCCGCGACGTTTCTGCTCGAAGGTTCATGAATAATCCGGGCTCACCGCGTCTTCCCGGGAGGTCCCGCGATGAAGATCAGTG
>CP070706.1:2370754-2374155 GCA_020350085.1 Acidobacteriota bacterium | reverse complement strand
GAGTCGCTCCGTGGTGACGAGGCGCGCCGAGGACGTGTTCGTCGCGGTGCTACAGCTCGAGCCGGGCGGGATTCTCGCCACGCTGGACAACTCGCGCGCGACCTCGAGCCGATCGGGGCGGATCGAGGTTGTTGGACGCGATGGTCAGCTCGTCGCGGATCACGTTTACCGACAGCTCAAGCTGGTTCGCGGCCACGAACAGCAGCATCTGCCGGTGCCGGCGCCCGTCCCGACGGTGCGGCTCGCGCTGAGCGAGTTCGCACGGGCCGTTCGCGATGGCCAGCCCGTGCCGATCCCGCTCGAAGAAGGACTCAAGGCCGTGGAGGCCGTCGCGCTGATCCGCGCGGCGCTGGAGGCGCCCCGCGCGTGACGCCGTGCGGGGGTCCGGACCATCGCACGTCGCGCGGGCACGGGCTGGCCGCGCGCCAACCTGAAGACGTCAACGGAATGATTCACGTGTGAGGCGAGGAAAGACTGATGAAGATCATCGAGTGCGTGCCGAACGTCTCGGAGGGCCGGGACGAAGCTGTCTTGACCGCGATCGCCGATGCGGTTCGCTCCGTCGACGCGGTCCAGCTGCTGGACATGGACCCGGGCGCGGAGACGAACCGCACCGTGTTCACGTTCGTCGGCTCGGAGGACGGCATCGCCGAGGCGGCGTTTCGCCTGGTTCTCTCGGCGACGAAGAAGATCGACATGCGGCGTCATCGAGGCGCCCACGCACGCATGGGGGCCGTCGATGTCGTGCCTTTCGTTCCCGTCGGCGGCGGGGCGACGATGGACGATTGCGTCGCGCTGGCCCGCCGCGTCGGACAGCGGCTCGGTGAGGAGCTCGGCATCCCGATCTATCTCTACGAGCGAGCGGCCGCACGTGACGAACGCCGCTCCTTAGCCGAGGTGCGCAAGGGCGAGTACGAAGGTCTGCCTGCCAAGCTGGCCGATCCCGAGTGGAAGCCGGACTTCGGACCGACGCGCTTCGTGGCCGAATCGGGAGCCACGATCGTCGGTGCGCGTCCGTTTCTGATCGCCTACAACGTCGATCTCAACACGCCGTCGCGAAAGCTGGCTCACGACATCGCGCTCGACATCCGCGAGCAAGGCCGCTTCGTGCGCGACGCCGACGGAAAGATCGTTCGCGACGATGAAGGTCGACGCCAGCGACAGCCGGGACGCTTCAACGCCGTGCGCGCGGTCGGCTGGTACATCCCCGAGTTCGGCCGCGCGCAGGTGTCGATCAACTTGACGGACTATCACGTCACCGCCCCACACGTCGTCTTCGAGGCGGTCCGAGAAGAGGCGCGCCGGCGCGGATTGCGCGTCACGGGATCGGAGATCGTCGGTCTCGTTCCGCTCGAAGCGATGCTGATGGCGGGACGCTTCTACGCCGAACAGCAAGGCGGGGTCGGCTGGCTGCCCGAACCGGATCTGGTCGAGCTGGCGCGCATCAGCTTGGGTCTGGACGACGTCAAGCGATTCGACCCGCAGGAGACCATCATCGATTACCGACTGCAGAAGCGAATAGATGGCCTGCGCGCTTCGTCGCTGACCGCGTTCGCCGACGAGCTGTCGCGCTCGAGTCCTGCGCCGGGCGGCGGCTCGGTGGCAGCCGTCTGCGGCGCCCTGGGGGCCGCGCTGGCCTCGATGGTGGCTGCGTTGACGCACGCCGGGGCCAACGCGGCCGAGCGCAGCGAGCTGGCCGCGCTCGGCCTGCGCGCACAGCAGCTCAAGGATCGGCTGCTGCGCGCGATCGACGAGGATACGGACGCGTTCGAGGGGATGCGCGCCGCAGGCCGTATGCCGCGCAAGACCGACCAGCAGCAGGCCGAGCGCGAGCAGGCGCTCGTCGAGGCCACGAGACGAGCGATCGAAGTCCCACTGAGCGTGGTCGAAGCCGCCAAGGACGTGGCCGAGCTCGCGAGCGAGATCGCCGAGCACGGTCTCGAAGCCGCCGTTTCGGACGCTGGCGTCGCGGCCTGGTGCGCGCGCGCGGCGGCGGAGTCGGCCGCACTCAACGTGCGGATCAATCTTCCGGGCCTGAGCAACGCCGATGAGCGCGGCCGGATCGAGCACCGGTTGCAGGCCTCTCTCGAAACGGCGCGTCAGCAGGCGGACAAGGCATCGAACATGGCTCAGCGGAGGATCGGCTGATGAGTCCCCGAGGAGACGCTGGGCACGAGACGGCTAAATCTCGACGGGCGGCAAATGGCGGATTTCGAGCAAACGGCTGACGATGCGCCCGATCTCGCGATCTGGCGTCGAGGCCCCGGCCGTGATGCCGATCTCCACATCGCCGGCGGCGAGCCATCCTTCGCAGATCTCCGGGGCGGCGGCACCCACAGGCAGGTGCCGGATGCGCGCGCCATCGAGCACGTCCTCGGCGTTCTCCACGTGATACGTCGGTGCATACTCGCTGCAGATCTCCGTCAGATGCCCCGTATTGGAAGAGTTGAACCCGCCGATGATGATCACGACGTCGGGTGGATCCTGCATCATCTCGTTGACCGCATCCTGGCGATCTTGCGTCGCCGAGCAGATCGTGTCGAAAGCGCGGAAGCACTCGTCGAGCCCGGACTCTCCTTCGCGAACGATGAGGGCGCGGCGGATTCTATCTTGTACGGCCAGCGACTCGGACGAGAGCATCGTCGTTTGGTTGGCCATGCCGATGCGAGCCAGATGCGCGTCGGGGTCGAAGCCCGCCGACACCGCACGCGCGAACTGCGCGAGCAGCTCGTCGCGCTGGCCGCGGCCCTCGATGTAGCGCGCGACCGACTCGGTTTCCTCGAGGTCACGCACGATCAGGTAACGACCCTGAGGATAAAGCAGGGCGCGACTCGCCGTGGCACGCGTCTCCTCATGCTCGTACTTGCCGTGGATGATGCAGGTGTAACCGTCCCTCGCGCAGCGCTCGACGCGGCGCCACACGTTCAGCACGGACCCGCACGTCGTGTCCACCAGCAGGCACCCGATCGCCCCCAATCGCTCGAGCTCCTCGGTCGTCACGCCGAATGCCGGAATCAAGACGACGTCGCGGGGCGTGACGTCGCTCCAGGAAAGCTTTGAATCGTACGAGCCGTCGAGAAACTCGAAACCGATCTCCCGCAGCCGCAGGTTGACGCGCGGGTTGTGGATGATCTCGCTCGTGAGAAACAAGCGGCGATCGGGAAACTTCACGCGCGTCTCGTACGCGTAGTCGATCGCCCGCTCGACCCCGTAACAAAAGCCGAACTCCTTGGCGAGACGCACCGTCAGTCCCGGCCAAGACAGCCGATTGCCCGAAAGGCGCAGCTTGCCGACCAAATCGGAGTGATAGTCGCGCGCCAACTCCACTGCGACTTCCTTGCGCAGGCCGAATACATTACTGTTGAGATTGAACTCAGCCTCCGTCTCTCGTGCCTTTCGCT
>CP070706.1:2367693-2370654 GCA_020350085.1 Acidobacteriota bacterium | reverse complement strand
TCGCCGCCGATTTCCCGCGCGAACGCGGTCGCCTGCTCGGCGAGCTGCTCCCGCGCGTCGCTCGCGAACGGATTCTCGTGCTGGATGCTCCAGTAAAGATCGGGATCGTTCGTGCCGACCATGCGGGCAGCCATCGACAGCAGCGACCGGGATACACTCGTCGAGAGCTTCTCGAGCTGTGCGACGCTCACCGCTCCGCGCGCGAACATCGTCGCGAAGGCCAGCACGGCGGCGTGCGTGCCCGCCTGAACGTAGGCTGTGGCCCGGTCGTGCTCCTCGGCGCTCATCTCGCTCGTGCGTGACTTCCATCCCGAGAGCAGCTCGCGGAAGTGGTCTCGCAAGCCGTTCGCTAGACCGAGGTCGATGATGACCAAGTGGCGCCCGTCGAAATCGGCCGCCGGTGCGAACATCGGGTGGATGCTGAGGTAGGCGACCTTGTCGCGCCGCGGCTCGAGCGCTCGCGCGATGCGGCTCTTGACCGAGGCGATATCTATGATCAACGCGCCTTCTCGGACCGTGTCGAGCAGCCTCGGCAGCGAGGCGACGACGACATGCTCCGGAACGCAGAGCAGCAGGCAGCGGGTGGCGCTGATCTGCGCGTCGGCCTCTCCGCTCGTCTCGGGCAACGACGACCTGACGTAGCTTGCGAGCGATTCCGGCTCGAGCGGGCGTTGCTGCCGGTCGATGCCGCGGACGACGAGCCCGGCTTCTCGCAGCTTGTGCGTAAAGATGCGGCCAAAGCCACCGTTGCAGCCGATGATCAGGCACTCTTCGAGGCGTTCCCCACTGCGATCCGTGGATCTCGCGTGCGACACTTTCCGTCTCCTCGGGCTCGTCGAACCGTGCAGAAACTTTCCTCTGCCCGTCGCTCAGTGCCGCGACGGCGGCCAGATGCAAACGGACTGAAACGGCGTTCGCTCGACGTCTGACAGCTCGCCGTACGCCGACGCAAGGCCCCGCTCTCCGTGCCGCAGTGCTTCGACGAACTCGTTTCCCCCGTAGCTGCGGGAGATCAGCGTCGGATCGCTGGCGCCGAGCACGACTCCCGGCGTGTCGATCAGCAGCAGCAGCGGCCTGCGGTCTTCGCCTGAGGTCAAGCCGACGGTATCGACGAGCTTCTCGGCCAGCGCTGTGAACGGCGCCGTGGCGATGTCGATGACACCGTCGAGAATGCCGACGAACTCGCCCGACTCGTCGAAGCGCGGAACGGCGACGACGAGGATCTTCTGCGGCCGGTCCGCCGAGTCTTGACTGTTGCAGACGATCGGAGTGCGACGCGACGCGCACTCGATGAAGTACTCCTTGAAGCCCGCCTCATAGCCGGTGATGTCCAGCTCCGGATTACTTGGCATCGCGTGGCACAGAACGCGACCTCCGGCGTCGAGAGCGTAGAGTCCGCCCGGGAACGCCGTCGATCTGCGCGCAAAGTCCCACAGTGCCGGCGAGAGGACTTGCGGATCGTTGGTATGCGAAGCCGGCTGATTCGCGATCTCTTCGAGCTCGCCGAAGCGACCGGCGAACCACTCGGCGACCTGCTGCGCGTACATGCGCGCCAGAATCCGGCTCGTCGCCGTCATTTCACGCGCCGTCTTCTCGTCGACGATCAGTTCACCGAGCAGTCTCCGGTACTCCTCGAGGCGGTAATCGGCGAGCGACTGCACGACGAGCGCTTGGAGGTGATGATTCGAGTGGAACCACTTGACGACGCTCTGCTCAGCCATGTCCTGTTTGAGCCTTTCCAGCTTCTCGGCGGCAGGACCACGCTCGACATCTTTCGCATGAACGAGGTGCTCGTCGGACATGAGAAACACTCGTCGAGGGAGCCCTCGCTCGACGGCCCGCTCGAACTCCATGTGGGTGATCGACTTCTCCTCGCCGCGCGGAATGTAGCCATAACGATGGCCGAACACGCCAACGTAGATATCGGCCTGATCGACGAGGCCCAATGAGGCACGGATCGCGTCCTCGTCGCTCGCCGGCAGATTCTCCATCATCAGCGGCTGCATATTGAGTCCCAGAATCGCTTCGCGCACGAGATCGCGATGTTGCGGCAGATCGCGCACGGTGCTGCTCACCATGACGACCGGCTTGTCGCGCACCGGCTCGGCGCGGGCCGCTCTGGCTGTGCCGCTCGGAGTCCGTCGGCGCGAGGCATGCGGGGGCTCGTGGTCACTCATGACTCGGGATTGTAGCCCGGCGTTGGCGAGAAGCGAGCCCGTGCTGGGAAACGCGCCACGAGATGAGCCGATCGGTCATCGCCGGCCTCGCCGTCTCTCGCGCTCCGTTCCGAGCGAGGTCGTCCGAGTTCCTCGGCCACAGGAACGGCAATTACGCGGCTTGATTCTCGATCTTCGCGCGCCACGTCTCCGCCTTGTCCATCTTGCCCCAGGCCTCGTAGAGATCACGGAGGTGAGGAGCTCGTGCGCCTCGAGCAACTCGAGCTCGGCTTCGGCATGCCGACCGAGGGCAGACAAGCAGACTCCGTGTTGAAACATCGACCCGCCGGTCACGGGATGCTTGCGGGGCAGCGCACGCCGGACGGCCTCGACCGCCGGGGCAAGCAGCGCCCGTGCTCGCTCGAACTCCTCTTGATCCCGGAGCAGCCCGCCCATGTTGAGAATCGAGATCAGCGTGTCCGGGTGATCGTCGCCGAGCACCTTTTCTGACAGATGAGCAGATGAGACGCCTGCGCGAAGGGGAATGCAACTGGATACCGTTGGGTCGACGGGCGGCGACTCTCGTTGCGGCCCGCGTCGTTGTGTTCTCGGGCGCGGTGTACCGCTCGCGCGCCGAGCCGATCTCGGAGAATTGCGCCCGGCTGCATGCGGTTTAGTCGAACGCTGAGTCCGAAGACGAGTTGCCCACACCCGACCTCACCAGCGTCCCATCGTTCCACCACTGTGGATCCTCCCGGTTGGTGCATGCCGGCGATACTCGGCGGGCGGCAGCATTCGATCAGCG
>CP070706.1:2363240-2367593 GCA_020350085.1 Acidobacteriota bacterium | reverse complement strand
CGGTGACGACGGCGGCGAGAGTCAGGCTGACCGCGGCCGGTGCGACCTCTTCCGCGCTAATCCCCGCCAGGGCGCGTAGCATCCCGGCAAGGGCGTGAGTCCAGACGATCGTCCCGATCACGGCGATCAACGCGGCGAGGCTCCGGCGGGGCGCTCCTGGCACGACAGGGGAATACATCCTGGGCATTGGCGGGTCCTCCACTGACCGATTGATTATACCGTCCGGTCGGTAGAAGAACTGTATGGCGGAGTCAGTAAGCTGTCAAGACTTTTTCTGCTGATCTTGACGAGCTTACCTTAAGCGCTTGCCGTATAAAGACTTCTTGTGGAAGCACGATACGCGAAGCGACACCTGGCATACGACCGACCGATCGGTATAATCTCCTAGACGGGAGGGCCGATGGCAACGAAGACCGGCGCATCCACCCGGGCGAGGCTCCTCGACGCCGCCGAAGAGATGATCAATCGGCAGGGCTTCGCCGCGACCTCGATAGACCAGATCATCGACAAGGTCGGGATGACGAAGGGCACGTTCTTCTACCACTTCAAGACGAAGAACGAGCTGGCGCGCGCGCTGATCGAGCGCTTCGCGGCGGCGGACCAGCAGTTCCTCCGCTCCAGCATGGAGCGAGCCGAGAAGCTTTCGGACGACCCGCTTCAGCAGGTGCTGATCTTCGTCGGCCTGCTGATCGAGGTCGGCGAGCAGCTCGACGCCAATCCTCAGCCGGGCTGCCTGTTCGCGACCTATTGCTACGAGCGCGGACTGTTTGACGAAGAAACGCACCGCGTGATCGCCGACGCGATGATGAGTTGGCGACGCGTGTTAGGAGGCAAACTCCGCGCCGCCGCGGAGCAACATCCCCCGAAAACCGAAGCGGATCTGGACAGCCTCGCCGACATGCTGACCGTCGTGTTCGAAGGCGCCTTCGTGATGTCCCGCAGCATCTCCGGGCCCGGGGTGTTCGCGGCTCAGCTCCGACACTACCGAGCGTATCTGCAACTGCTCTTCGGTGGTTGAGCCGTTCAGCCCGAAGGGCTCATGAATGATCCGGGTTAGGGGCCCGCTCTCTCCAACATTTGCTCAGGGTGACTCGTCGGAACGCGGCTCCCCATCGCGGAGAGCGCCGTTCTGGCGCGAGGTGAACGCGGCCACTGTGCTGGCGTCGAGAAGCGTTGCGTGCGCGAAAGAACTCGAGCGCGACAATTCCTCCGCGTCAAGAAACTCGAGATCGTCCCGGCCGAGACGCCGCTCGGCGAAGATGATCCCGTCCATGTAACAGACTCCGTCGACGATCAGCGCGTCCTCGACGTATAAAGAGCCGCTCGCGTCGCCGAGGCTGGCGTTCCCGAGCGCGATGGCTCGACCGAGCGGCACGCTCGACGCGTCGAACAGTCCGTTCTTCGCCGATTCGAGTCTGCGTTCGGCGAAGATCACACCGTGTGTCTCGACAACCGAGCGCTCAGCGAAGACGATCCCGTGGGTGATCAACCGGTCTTCCGCGAACACGATGCCCTCGCTGTAGAGCACGCCGTCCTCGCTGATCAACAGATCATCAGCGAGCAGCACGCCGCCGGCGCGTCGCGGCTCACCGTCTGGCTCCGGCAGAGAGACGTGGCCCGCGGCCCACGGTACGTGCCCACCGCCGATCTTCGAGTGAGCGGCCGGCATCTCCTCGCGCGCGAGCAGCACGTCGCCGGGGACGGCACTCGTGAGCGGCGCTCGGCGCAGGGCATGCGCCATGCGCACGGCGCCCGCGGCGTTGAGCAGCCCCGCGCCCTGCTCGAAAACGGTCGCTCCGTCGAGTGGTTGTGCGGTGTAAACGAGCAGCGCCTTGACCGATGACGGATCGAGAGAGGGGTTCGCTTCGAGCATCAGCGCGACGATTCCGGTCACGACTCCGGTCGCCACGGACGTGCCGTGCAGCTTGAGGTACCACGGCTTGAGTTCGAGCGGAGGGCTCACCTCTCGCGCGGCCGCGTCGTCTTGCGCCAGAAAGCTGCCTGCTGCGCGCGCCGAGACGATGCGCGAACCGTGCGCCACGAGATCCGGCTTGATCAGATGATCGTAGCTCCCGCTCACAGGCTCGAACGAACGGGTCGGGCCCCGCGAGGAGTAGGCGGCGACGCGGTCGTCGTGGCGAGGCTCGGTCCCGGCGTCGCTGGCAGCGCCGACTGTGATCACCCACGGAGAGTTACCGGGAGCGGTGATCGCGCCGTGCACCGCCGTGCCGTCCTCGTCCTGACCGAGGTTTCCGGCGGCGGCGATCGTCACGATTCCCGCGTCGTGAAGCCGGCGCGTCGCCTGGCACAGTGGGTCGGTGCGGTACGACTCCGAGCTGGCCGCGGCCAAGCTCATGTTGACGATGCGAACGTTGAGCTGTTCCCGATGACGAAGGAGCCAGTCGATACCAGCCAATGTCCACGACAGAGTCCCGAGCCCTTGATCGTCGAGGACCCTGACGGAGACGAGGTCCGCTGCCGGAGCGATGCCGGTCACGCTGCGATCGAGCCCGACGGAGGCTCGTCCGCTGCCGGCGATCACACCAGCCACGTGAGTGCCGTGGCCGAAGCCGTCTTCGGGGGGCTCGTCGGGAACGAAGCTCACGGCGGCGGAAGCGGCCAGATCAGGATGAGGACTCAGTCCCGAATCCAACACGGCGATGCCGACTCCACGGCCTTGGTATCCGAACGCCTCGATCACCTCGCGCGCGCCGGCGATCGCTTGCAGGCGACTCGCCGAGCCTGCGGCGCGCGCCTGACGATCCAAGCTGATCGCCGCGACCTTCGGGTGCGCCGCCACGCGCGGCAGCTCGCGGGCCGTCAGCTCGGCGGCCAGCATGCCGAGAGCCGGAAACGCCGTCACTGAACCCGGATCATCGAACAAATAGGCGAGCTCGCTCGAAGTCAGCGGCTCGTGAAGCTGCACGATCAACGCCGCCCGCTCGTCGAGCAGGTAGCCGTCATCGAGCCAGCTCAACAGATCGGGCGCAAGCTGGGAAGCCGGCGTGAGAGTCGTGAAAGTGATCAGTGAGACGACAGAACAGACCAGAGCGACCAGTGCGCGACAAGGCCTCATCAACCCCTCCTCCCCACCCTCCGCAGCCTTGTTGCGCGAGCGTGGAAAGGGCCTTGACGCAAGTCCGATGCCAGACACCAACTGTTGTAAGAGCGGAACTTGACTTTACACGCGGTGACGTACGGCCGGTCAGGTCTTCCGGCTTCCGGTCAGACTGTCCGATCGAGCGTCAAGGGATCGACACCGCCCGAACGTCCACGCTCACGCAATCGGCTTTCGCGGGCAGCTCGGCAGCTTGCGGAGGCGAGAGGCTGAGACGAGTCAGCTGCTCCGCCAATCGTGGCCACTGCGCACGGGTCACGGTCAGGGTGAACAGTTCTTTGGCGGGATCCGGCTCGATCAGAACCCCGAGCTGCGTAGGCCATATCGAAAGCTGCTCGAAGAACTCGGCGGTCGCATCGGGGCGGATCGAAAGCGGTGCGGGGATCTTCCGGAGCGCTCGGCACGTCGGCGGTGCGGGGCTGACGGGCATGAAACCCTCCACGTCCCGCGACTCTGCGTCGGAACGCGCCATGAGGCCGGATGCGCCTTGCGCTGGCGCCGCTGCAGCGCGGGCGCGCTCCTGCTCTTCCACCTTCTCCTTCACCTCTTGCGTCACGATCCGTGCTCGTTTTTGGTCAGCCGCTCCCGGAGCGAGCCGCGCCGCCACTTCGTAGTCCAGGTTCTTCTCCAACGCGCCCTCGAGTCTGCCCTCCCGATCGTCGTCCACGCCGCCGCCTACCACGGTCTCGTCCGAAGGTGCGGGCGCCGGTACGGGCGCCGGTCCAGGCGATAGTGGCGCGCTCTCGCGACGCGCGCGCTCCTCCTCTCGCGCGAGCAGAGACTCGTCAGTTCGAGCTTCGACCGGTTGCTCGGAAACGTCCGCCCCCACCGCTGCACTCGGTCCAACGACGACACCGCGCGCCGCTCGGGCCGCGTCGACATCGCTCCCGTCGTCCACGCCGCCCGCATCGGACTTCGGCTCTGCCGGCGAAGCCTTCTCCGCCATCGCCGACTTGTCGGCCCAATCGGCGCTTCGGCCCCGTTCGGATGCGGTGTCCGCCAAGGTCGGAGCAGCCATTTTCTTCTCGTCAGTGACGCTCGAGTCTGCAGGCTCATCGACGGCGAGAAGCGACGGCTGCTCACCACCTTTCTCTCGCAGCAATACGTTCTCGGTCTTCGGTGCGGAGACTTGCTGCCGACTCGGCGCCGGCGCCGCCGCTCGCCCTTTGTCCGCAAACAGCGCTTCAGCCTGTTCGACGACGGGTCCCCGATACAACAGCGAAACACCGATCGCG
>CP070706.1:2360292-2363140 GCA_020350085.1 Acidobacteriota bacterium | reverse complement strand
TGATGTTCGTCGGCATCTCGAATCAGATCTCGAAGAGCGGCACGACCGATATCCCGCGCGAGATGGAGCTCGTGCACTGGCTGACGACGATGTATGACGATCTCGAGCTGCTGCTCGATCGGAGCCCCTTGATGCACGCCAGCAAAGCCCATACTCCTCTGCTGATCATGCACGGCAAAGAGGACAGGCGCGTCGATCCAGGGCAATCACGCGAACTGTACCGCGCGCTCAAACACAAAGGCGACGTGCCGGTGCGCCTCGTCTACTACCCAGGCGAAGGTCACGGCAACCGGAAATCGGCCTCCCGATACGACTACAACCTGCGGATGATGCGTTGGTTCGATCACTTTCTCTTGGGCGGGAGCAAGGACCTCCCGCCGTGGAGACTCGAGTATCCGCTGCTGAAGACTGACACGGATGAAGACGGCGAAGAGTCGTAATCGTCGGCCGCGCTAGCGGCTGGCGTCGTCCATTCCCGAGAGGCCTTTTGCCCCACCGCTGGTCACGGATCGCGCGGAGCGCTGCTCCGCGGTGTGCTGTTGTTGGGGCCACACGAGCGCGAGCCCCACTTCGATGGAGGCAACGGGCGCGCTCGTCTGTTGCGGCAGCCTGATCGGTGCGAGACGCGCGGCGCTCGGAAAACGTTCCGCCAGCAGGCGCGGCGTCGGATCGTCCGGATCGGCGGCATCCCACACGATGATTCCACCGCGGCCTCGAAGCTGCTCATCGTCCAGTTGCGGCGTGATTCTGCTGTCCAACAGGCCGTAGACCTCGATCGGTCGCTCCGCGTAGAGGGAGACGTTCGCTGCGAGCCACCAGGGGCCGGCCACGATCGGCAGATCACCCTCGATCCGTTGATGCCACACAGCCGTGACCTCTCGCGCCAAACTCGTGCCCGGAAAGTGCACGCGTGAGCCTTTGCCCCGCACCCACGGACCGATCGTGTTGTGCCCTGCGGCGAGGGCAACAAGCAGGCCGGCCACGATCGCCCACCTACGAGTCAGCCGTCGCCAGGCGGATGGCTCGGCGCTCAGCGCGAGCGTGTGGAGCAGCGCCACGCCGGCGAAGGTCCACAGTGAGGCGCCCCACATCGACTTCAGCCTCACTCCGAGCAGCACCGAAACGAGCGTTGAGAATCCCGCCGGCCCCAGCACCACGGTGAGCAGGTACGCGCGCGCCAGCGACTCGCGCGGCACCGCTGGGCGCCAGGAAAGATGGATCAGCGGTGCCGCCACGAACAGCATCGGCAGCAACGACAGCAGTTGCGATCCGGCAAAGCGTAATGGGTGCACGACATGATCGATCAGACGGCCCTCGGTCGCGCTGCGGTCAAAGACGTAGCTGACTGCGGCGAACTCGTTCTGCGCCAGCCACGCCAGGTGCGGGCTGAACACGATCATCGCCACGAGCCCGAGCACGTACGGCCCTGCACCGCGCCAGTGGCTTCGGGCTCGCGGGTGACTCAACGAGAGCGCGAGGATCGATACGCCGATCAGTGCGGCGTCGTAGCGCGAGAGCAGCGCGAGCCCGAGCCACAGACCACCGAGCGCCCAGCGCCAAAGCCGCCCGCGGCGCATCGCCAGGAAGATGGTCACGACGGCCAGCGCGGAAAACGCCCGCATCATGATCTGGTTGTTGATCTCCACGCGAGGAAAAGTGAAGAAGTAGCAGCACTCGAGCAGCGCCGCACCGACAAACGCCAGCCTCGGTGCCAGCACTTCCCGACCGAGGCGCCATGCGGCCCACAGGCAGGTCACGACCGCCAGCTGGCCGACGGCGCCGGCTGCCCAGACGGCTCCGCCGCTGAGACGATAGGCGCCGGCAGCAGCCCAGCCTGCCAGAGGTGGGTGCTTGTGGTAGCCCCACTGCCCATCGAGCCCCCACATGATCATCTCGATCGTGTCGAGCGTGCCGTTGGGCTGTGTCCAGATGCCGATCGAAACCCAGATGATCAAGTGAGCCGCGATGAGGCCCCACAACCAGCGACCCCAGTACCGAGCATCCTCCACGCGATCCCTCCGAGAAGCTGGAACCGACCCGCTGTGCGTCAACGAAGGCCGGCGGCGGCGTGCGCCGCACCGCGCAGGTTCACGGCCTCGTCCAGGACGACGAGCACGGGGATCTGCTCCATCAGATCTCGATAACGCCCCTTGTCGCGAAAAGCCGCGATGAACGAGCCGCTCTGCAGAAACGACAGCATCTTCGGCGCGATGCCCCCGGCCACGTAGACGCCGCCGCGAGCCAGCGTCTTCAGCGCGAGATTGCCCGCCTCCGCGCCGTAGACGCTGCAGAACCGCTCGACGGCTTCGTGCGCGGCCTTCGACACGCCTCGCGCTGCCGCTTCGGTGATCGCCTGCGCCCGATCGGTCTGCTGCCGCCAGGGCGGCTCGCCTTCGCCGAGCCGAGCGGCATAGAACTCGTAGAGCGCGACGAGACCCGGTCCCGAGACGATGCGCTCGTAGGAGACGTGTCCGTGGCGTTGCCTGAGAAAACGCCACAGCTCGATCTCCTCTTCGTCCCTCGGCGCGAAGTCGGTGTGACCGCCCTCCGAAGCCGTCGGGACGAGCTCGCCGACGCCGCCCCTCGACGAGCTCGGCTTGTGCACGAGCAGCGCTTGGCCGAGACCCGTGCCGGCAGCGATGACGGCGCGATGGCCTGCAGCGTCCGGCTGACCGCTCTGCAGCGGTACGAGGGCCTCCAGCCCCAGCGTCAGCACGCCGTGAGCCGCCGCTTCGAGATCGTTGAGCAACACCACGGGACAACCGAGCGAGCGCTCGAGCCGATTCCCGTCGATCTCCCAGGGCAGATTCGTCGTCCGCACCCGGGACCCGATCACCGGCCCCGGGAT
>CP070706.1:2353218-2360192 GCA_020350085.1 Acidobacteriota bacterium | reverse complement strand
GAAATCTGGGGCGCCTGTACTTCCCGGCCGATCTCGCGCTGGACGCACGAGGCCGCGTGCTCGTGGGACAGGGATTCAAAGGGCGCGTGCAGGCGTTCAGCGGTGCAGAGCCGGCCGCGCTTCCCCAATAGAGCCCAGTAGGGAAGCCAGTAGGGAAGCCAGTAGGGAATATTGAGAGGGTTGAAGATGACTCGTAACGGGATCCCTCACGCGTCCGGGGCTGCGCCGGCTTCTCGGGGCCTGGTGACACGGCTGCTCGATCTGCTCGGCAACACGTGGTTCGGTGTCGCCATGCTGGCCCTCGTTCTCGTTTACTGCTGGATCGGCTCGGCCGGTACGGCTCCTTTCGGCAGCTGGTTCGTCCGGCAGACGTTCGAGAAGACCGAGCTCGAATGGTTCAACTGGTGGCCATTCTCGCTGATGATCGCTCTGATGTGCCTTTCGCTCATCATCTCGACGTTGCGGCGCATCCCGCTCACGTTGCCCAATCTCGGCGTGTGGACCACACACGCCGGCATCATCGTTCTGGCGCTCGGCTCGCTGATCTACTTCGGCTTAAAAAAAGAAGGTGACGTCGTCGTCTATCGCAGGCAGGCCGTGATCAAGGCAGGCAACGGCGAGCCCGTGGCGATGACGCTCAATCACAGGGCGATGGCCGTTGCCGGCGATGGAACGAAGAGCTATCGCGTGCGAGTGACCGAGCTCAACCCGGATTACGAGCTGTTGACCGGCGCCGACGCGGGCAAGCGGACGTATGCGGCGCAGTTGCTGGTCGAGCCGATGGGGCACGGCGACGTCGGCCAGCCGTTCATCCGCCAGCTGCTGGCCGGCTATCCGCAGTACACGGAGGACGTCATACCCGGCCAGGGCCGCGCCATCAAGGTCGCCGGCAAGTCGCTCGTCGACGAAGATCTCGACATCTCGCTGCGATACGAGCCGCAAGACCGGATGTTCCTCTACGGTCATCCGGCGCTTCACGTCAGGCAGCTGGGCAGCGAGCAGTGGGCCGAAGGCCCCTTGAGAGGCCTGCCGCGTTATCACGAGCGTGCGGCCTCTCCCGCCGACGTGATCGTTTCCGAGGGGGACGGTCCCTACAGTCTACGACCAGTCGATCTCAAGCCGCAGTGGACGACGAATCCTCATCCACTCGGTGAAAACGTCGACATCCGCGTGACCGGGTTTCTGCCCGCGGCCCAGCTTGAAGAGCGGTGGGAGCCCGGTGGTGACGAGTTCAATCCACTGATGCGCTTCTCCGTGGTGCTCGGCTCGATCGCGGAGCGTGGAACGCTGCTGGCGAGCGCTTCTCATGCGACCCACGTTCCGATCGGCAATCAGGTGCTGGACGTCGACTTCGACTGGATCGAGGATCCGGAAGAACTCTCGAGAAAAATCGATCCCGAACCGGCCGCTCTCACCGTGCGAGTGGCGGGCCGCCGCGGAGAGCAGCGGGTGCCGCTCGCGGACGCCCGTGGGGGACCCGTGGCCATACGCGGCACGGCCTACACGATCCAAGTCGTCGACGTCTACCCGCACTGGACGCTGTCCGGAAGGGCTTCCCCGGGGGACGCGTCGATGGTCCTCGTGCGGATCACCGGCTCGGGAGAGCCTTTTCTGCGCGCGGTCGTGTGGCCCCAGGTGGAGCTTTCTCAAGACATCGACGAATCGGGCCACCGGCAGCAAAAGCTGATCGACGAGCGTATCGAGATCGAAGCGACGAGCGTGCCGCGCCCCGGACTGACGCTGGTGGCCGGTTCGGTGGGCCTGCACGCGATCACTACCGATCCGACGGGAAAAGTCGTGAGCATGCCCGCGACGCTCGGCCAGCCCGTCGTGTTCCCGGCCGACGGGATGACGGTCACGATCGAGGCGGTCAGCGAGACGGCACGGCTGAGCAGCAAGCCGCGGATCATCCCTCCTCCGCAAAGGGATATCAGGGCCGGGGCCTCGTCTTCTCTCGTTCAACTCGAAATCAGCGAAGGGGAGTTCTCGCGACGCCTGTGGCTCGAGTACAGCCACTACACGTACTCGTCACGAGCGGGCTACCTCCCGACGCGCTTGCGACTCACAGACGGCCGGCTGGTCGAGCTGCTCTACTCGCGTGAGACGGTGCCGCTGCCGGCTCCGGTGGCGCTCGAGACGTTCACGCTGGAGACCTACCCAGGCGGCAACCGTGAGCGGGACTTCATCAGTCACGTCCGCTTTCGGGAAGACGGAGGGTGGGGCGAGCTGCGGGAAGTGCGCAGTAATCAACCGACGGCCTACAAGGGCTGGTGGTTCTTTCAAAGCACCTGGGATCCGCCGGATCCCGAACGCAACTACGCCGGGATGAATTACACCGGCCTCGGGGTGGGCAACCGCCACGGTGTTCTGATTCAGCTTCTGGGTGGGATCATGACCGTCGTCGGCACGTTCTGGGCTTTCTACATCAAGCCGGTTCTGCTCCGCCGGCGGCTCGCGGCAGCGGCAGGTAGCGCACCACCGGATCCCGCACGTCGCGCCATCGACGACGCGAGCGTACCACTACGGGACGAGTCATCGATCGAGACACCCACTCACGCCGTAGAGGCGAACGCAGGGAGGCAGCCGTGATCAGCCAGGCTCACCGCACAGACACGCACGACAGACGGCGCCTTCTGACTCGTTTTGTCGGGTGCCTGATCGCGCTCGTGATCGTTCCGCTGGCGATGACGGACTCGGCGGTGCAGTTGTCCGTCGGCCAGCCGTTTACCGAGAGCGTCGATCTAGAACAGATTCGGGTCACTGCCGTTCAGGAAGGCGGCCGGCTGAAGACCTTCGACTCTCTAGCGCGCGAGCGGCTCAAGCAGGTCAATCGCTCACGTTCGGCACGATCGATCGACCCCGTCCTGCTGTACCTCGACATGATGCTCGTGCCGGAGCACTACGCCAGCGCGAACGTGATCCACATCCGCAAGAAGCCGTTCCGCATGAAGCTGACGCAAGCCGTCCGCAGTGAGTCCGACGCCCAACAGCGCCGCGGGGTCATCAGCGACGCCGAGCTTGAGCGGATCGACGAGACGGGACTCGTCTCGCCGATGTTTCTCGATCACCCCGTCGTCCGCCACGTTCTCGGCCAGCTCGAGCAGGACATCATGCGCACGGGCAAAGAAGTCGACAAGCTGCGCACTGCGCGCACCATCGCCGACGCCCGTGTGCTGCGGGCGATGTGGCGCGTGGTGCCGCCGCCCGGCGGCGGCGCGCTCGACGAGTGGATGACGATCGAGGATGTCGCGGGCCGCCTGCCTGACATCCCCGCGCATGCAGCGGTCCAGACCGGTTCTGCGACGACCGCACTCGAGCCTCAGGCCGCGATGCAGATCTCCAGAGCGTGGACGGATCTCAGCCAGGCCTGGCGCTTCCAGGACGCGGCGGCCGCGAGCCAAGCCCTCAACACGCTGGCCAGCTCCTTCGCCTCGGTCGAGCCGGCGCTGTATCCGGAAGGAGGCCGGCTGAGCTGGGAGCACTGGTACTACCGAAACAACAAGCTGACCCGCACGTGGCTGCTGTATTTTCTCGCGCTGGCGCCGCTTCTGATGGCGATCGCCTACGGCTTCCGCTGGGCGCGAATCCTCGGCCTGACCATCTTCGTCATCGCTTTCGCGCTGCACACGTTCTCGCTCGGGCTGCGCTGGTACCTCGCCGGCCGCATACCGAACGCGAACATGTTCGAGGCCGTGATCTCTTCGGCTTGGTTCGGCTGTCTGGTCGCCCTTGTTCTCGAGTACCTGCTGCGCCGCTGGCCAGTGAAGAACCTCTCCGCACTGGCGGCCTCGATGTACGCGATGTTCGCGATGATGCTCGGAAATTTCATGCCGGTCTGGCTCGACTCCGACATCGGCGTGTTGATGCCGGTTCTCGATCGCACGATCTGGCTCTACATCCACACGAACATCATCATTGCGTCGTATGCGTTGATCTTTTTCGCCGCGGTGACGGCCGTCGGCTACCTGTTGGTCCGATTGGTCGCGTCGCTGCGCGCGGGCGGGGGCGGCGCAGCGATGTACGCTGGTGCTTCCGACGCCGTCATCGGCGGGGCAGCGTCGATCATCCTCGGCCGGAAGATCGCCCGCGGAGGCTATCGCAACGCGGGCCTGGCGACGAGCCTCGACGGTGCGACGATGATCTTCCTCGAGCTGGCTTTCTTGTCGCTCTGGGTCGGCACGCTGCTCGGTGCGGTGTGGGCCGACGTGTCGTGGGGCCGCCCCTGGGGCTGGGATCCGAAGGAAGTCTTCGCGCTCAATACCTGGATCGTGTTCCTACTGCTTTTGCACATCCGGCTCAAGGTGAAAGACAAAGGGTTCTGGACGGCGATCCTCGCGATCGTCGGCTGTGCGGTGATGCTGTTCAACTGGATCGCGGTCAACTTCGTCATCGTGGGACTGCACAGCTACGCTTGACCGGCTACGGGCAATCCCCGGACAGAGGCAGGCGAGCGCCGACGAGGCCGCTCTCAGCGCCTTCCGTGTAGTCTCCCCCTGGCGTGTACCGCACCAAGTAGAAGAACGCATCACCGTCCATCGGCCGCGGCTCGATCTGATACAGGTCGGCCTCACGCGCGCAGGCGATTGACCGCACGTCCCCGATGTCCGAGCCCGCGAGCTGCTCCTCGAAGCCCTGGATCACGTCGACCTGCTGTCCCGGCTCGAGACCCGGAGGATCCGGCGGCGGGCATGTTCCGCTGAGTGCGTTGACGACGTGGATCTCGGGACCGACACCACCGAGTACCTGCAGGCAGCCGGTGTAAAACAGCAGCTTGCTGACGAACGTGTCGTAGGCGAACGGGCCGGCCTCGCGCATGAACGCACCCGGCGTCGTGGGAAACCCGTTCGTCGAACGTGTGTCGCCCGCGACGATCGGTGTGTTGCCCGAATCGAGCGCCACCGCCAACGCCTCGTCGTAGTCGGTGCTGCCGAGGAAGGTGCTGAAGATCAAGAAACGTCCCTGCTCGTCGAGCCCTGCCACGAAGGCATCGGCACCGCCGTTGTGCGTGACGTCGAAGCCGTCCGCCGTCGTGGGGAAGTCCGCCGAGAAGACGAGGCCGGTGATGACGGGTCGGCCGTCGGGTGTGAGTGCCAGGTCGTACGGTATCTCGCCGCTCGTCCCGCCGATGAGCGTGCTCCATACGAGGCCGCTCGCGTCGCCCAGCAAACGGGTGACGAAGCCGTCGCGCGGCCCCTCGAGCGTGCGATCCAGCACTCCCTCGGTCGTCGGGAATCCCGCTGATCTCGTCATCCCCGTCACGACCGGCTCGCCCTCGTCGCTGAGCGCGAGACCGTGGACGATATCCTGACCGGTTCCGCCGAGATACGTACTGGACGTCAGCGTCGAGCCTTCCCCTTCGACGATGGCGACGAAGGCGTCGCCGCTGCCGTCGTAGCCGGTGTCGTACGCCCCGGTCGTCGTCGGGAAGTTGCCCGAGTACGTGTCGCCGCCGATATACACGCGCCCGAGCGGGCCGAGATCGAGGGCCCGGATGCTCTCGCTGGCGCCGCCGCCGAGCAAAGTGCTCCACGCCAGATCGGAGCCGTCCGCCAGCAGCTCGGTGACGAACGCATCGCCGCTGCCGCGAAGAGTCTGTTGATACGCTCCGGGCGTGGTCGGGAACGTCGCCGATTCCGTCGATCCGCCGACGACCGGGCGGTCGTCGCTCGTCAACATCAGCGTCTCGAGCAGTTCGTCGCCGTCGCCTCCGAGATACGTGGACCACTCGAGCATGCTGCCATCGGCCGAAAGGCGCAGCACGAACCCGTCCTGCGAGCCGTCGCGGTCCCGATCGAAAGCCCCTACCGTGGTCGGGAAAATCGCAGACTCGGTGATGCCAGCGACAACCGGTCGGTCCGCACTGTCGAGCCGAACGGCGACAGCCTCTTCGTCCTTTATGTCGCCGATGTACGTTCCCCACTCGAGATCGCTCCCGTCGGCCAGGAGCTTGGCGACAAAGACGTCATACATGCCGCTCAGGGAGATGTCGTAGGCTCCGGGTGTCGTCGGGAACTGCAAGTCGTTCGTCCTGCCGACGATCACCGGTGCGTCGGAGCTATCGAGCGCGATAGCCTGCGCGATGTTGTCGGAGAACCACTCCTCGCTGCTAACGTACGTGCTCCAAGCCAGCTCGGGCGGGACCTCGTCCTGGTCGGTGGACGGCGTGCGGGCAGACGGGTCCACGACCGCTGCCGGCAAAAATCCCGCCGGCTCGGTAAAGATGACCCCGTCATGGCCATCCGCCGGCGGCACGTGCACGAGTGTGCCCGCAGCAGTCTCGATCCTCTCTGAGCCATCAGGTCGTTCGACGATCCGATCGGCTCCTTCGTAGGCGAAGCGAACGCGTCCCGGATCGCCACCCACCACGGACTCGAGCCGATAGACCAGCCGGTCCTTCTCGCTGCGCAAGACGAGATCGACACCGGGCCAGAGTCCCGAATAAGCGACCTCGTCGAAGGCTCGTATCGACCAGACCCAGCGCGTCGTGTCCCGCCCTTTGAACGAGTGGATGCGCGTCGCGCGCTCCCCCCGCCCCGCGAGCCTCGCTGGGCCGGCGAGCGTGCCCTCAAACCGCATCCAGACCGCACAGGCGACCGGAGAAGGCTCCGTGCCCGGTTCGACCCCTCGGAGGTCGAACACGATCGCTGAGTCCGTCAGAAAGACGCCCAGCTGTCCTCCGCGAGCGTAGAAGCGGACCGGTTCCGGCAACTGTCCAGCATTTTGAAGCAGCCCGCCGCCGCGGTGCGCTTCCGAGGGCGCCGAGAGAGCCGGCGGGCTGACCGCCACCGACAGGCAAACAAGAGCAATAGCCGCAGTAAGGGGACACTTCCTGACGTTCATGGTGACCTGCCGTCGCGACATCCCGGAAAAAAGATTCGCTTCGCTCAGAAGGATCCTCGCCGTCTCTCAGCCACGAGCGGCGCGGCAGCTGACGCCGGGCGCTCAGCTCCTGTCCGGGGTGGGAGGGATACCTG
>CP070706.1:2339805-2353118 GCA_020350085.1 Acidobacteriota bacterium | reverse complement strand
TCGATCCTCGGTCCGACGTCTTCTCGCTCGGTGTGATTCTCTACGAGCTGGCCACGGGACGTCGGCCTTTTCTGGGAGCGACGGGAGCCGAGCTCGCCGCGGCCATCCTCAAAGAGGAGCCGACCCCGATCACTGCGCTCGTTCAGCAGCTGCCAAGACCGCTGTGGCACGTCGTACGGCGCTGCCTGCAAAAGCAACCCGAGAGACGGTTCCAACACGGCTTCGAGCTGAAGAGCGAGCTCGAGCAGTTCCCGCGCGAATCTCCCGATGTCGCATCCGAGCCGGCCGCTTCTATCGCCATCCTGCCGTTCACCGACACGAGTCGTGAGAAAGACCAGGATTATTTTTGTGAGGGAATCGCCGAGGAGATCATCAACGCACTGACGAAGATCAGCGGACTCGAGGTGGCCCCGAAGACTTCCTCCTTCTCGTTTCAGGGATCTTCTCTCGACTCTCGTGAGATAGGCCGGCGACTCGGCGTCAGCACGCTCTTGGGAGGAAGCGTCCGCAAGGCCGGTGATCGGCTTCGCATCATCGTCGAGTTGATCGACGCGGAGCGCAGCGCCTACTTGTGGACGGAGCGCTACGATCGCGAGATGCAGGATATCTTTGCGATCCAGGAGGAGATCGCACGTTCCGTTGCCGACGCGTTTTCGGTGACGCTCAGCTCCGATGAGCGGGGGTCGTTGTGCTGCGTTTCCACGAGTGACGTTCACGCGTACGATTTCTATCTGCGCGGCAGGAAGTTTTATTACCAGTACCGCAGACAAGGAATCGAGTTTGCGCTGCAGATGTTCTCCAAAGCGATCGAGCGCGATCCGGGCTTCGCGTCGGCCTACGCTGGCATCGCCGACTGCCATGCATACCTGTACGTGAACGCCGATCGAGACGAGGCGCATAGCCGCAAAGCCGACGAGGCGAGCCTCCGCGCGCTGGAACTCGATCCCTCGTCCGCGCAGGCCCACGCGTCACGCGGGGTGGCCTTGTCGATCAACGGCCGCTGCGACGAGGCCGAGCACGCGTTCGAGGCGGCGATCCGTCTCGATGAGCAGCTGTTCGAAGCGTTCTACTTCTATGCACGGATGTGCTTCTCGCAGGGCAAGCTGCAGCGAGCAGCGCAGCTGTACGATCGAGCCGCCAAGCTGCGGGCTGACGATTACCAAGCGCTGCTGCTCATGGCGCAGGTGTACGATGATCTCGGCGAGCCCGAGAATGCGACCTCCGCCCGGCGCCGCGGGGTTCGCGTCGCCGAAGCTCGCTTGGAGCTCAACCCCGACGACTCCCGCGCCTGGTACATGGGCGCGAACGGACTCGTCGCTCTCGGCGATCGCGAACGGGGTCTGGAGTGGGCGGCTCGTGCACTCGCCCTCGAGCCCGGCGAGCCGATGCTGCTCTACAACGTCGCGTGCATCCGCTCGATGGCGGGGGAAACGGAGGCCGCCATCGACGCACTCGAGCAGGCCTTCGCGCGAGGTTTCACGTACAAGGAATGGGTGGATCACGACAGCAATCTCGACGCCGTCCGTGACCACCCCCGCTTCAAGAACCTGATGGCCTCGCTGTCGTGAGCGCGTTGCGGCGGACGCTCGCGAAGAACAGATCGGGACCTGAGCTGCGTTTCGATTCACGCGCTTCGCACGAGGGGCGGGCGGCGCTCCTTGCGCGTCACCAGGATTTGCGTATCGCCCGCACCGCCTCCACATCGGAATGACCGGGCTCGGTGCAGGGTACGGCGGCGCGGATGAAGAGACGCAGCAAAGAGTGGCGTCATCTGCTCAGGGGCAGGCTCGAGCGTCGCGGGGGGTGCCGTCGGAACGAGCGCCGAGCGGGCCTTCGCCTTGCGGGCAATCGTAGGCGCCGCGCACGGCATAGAAGAAGGCGGCACCCGAAAACGGCTCGTCCGCGTCGGATGCTGCGGCGTCGGCGCCATCATCTGCTTCCAGGCAGAACGCTCCGGCATCGAAGCTCGAGGCGTCGGTCGAGCGCAGCGTGTCATAGGTGCTGGCCATGTCCTGCCGAGCCGGTATCGGCTTCCACCGCAGGGTCGTCAGACCAGAGTCGGCATCGTGCTCGAGCCGAAGGTTCTCGACCTCGCGCGCGGCAAAGCAACTGCCCGGAACGAGCGGGATCAGGAATGAGGCAGGCCCTTCGCCCGGAAACAGCTCGAGCCCGGCCCGCAACGGCTCAGGCTCTCCTGCCTCGACGCTGATCTGATAAGTGCCGTGAAAGCCGCGAAAGACGAATCTTCCCGCCGCGTCAGTCTCGCCCTGCTCATGAGTGGTCCACTCG
Source organism: Acidobacteriota bacterium (assembly GCA_020350085.1). Taxonomy (GTDB): domain Bacteria; phylum Acidobacteriota; class Polarisedimenticolia; order J045; family J045. The sequence continues at coordinate 2,350,829 of CP070706.1, read as the reverse complement.
TCGATCAGTGCCTCGTAGCGCTCGCCGGCCGCGTTGAGCGTCCAGTCCAGATCGACGATCGCCGCATCGGGTCCCCGCCAGTGGGCGCCGGCCCAAAAGCCCCACATCAGAATCCCATCGACGGACCGATGGCTGAACGCGGCACGGTAGCAGTTCTCGAGCTTGTCGGCACGACGCTGATCATCGGCGTCGACCGCATCGTACTCAGTGACCCAGATCGGTAGATCCAGCACCGATAGCTGATCCAACCGCGCCAGGATCGTCACCGGATCGACGGTGTCGCCCCAGAAATGACCCTGCACGCCGATCGCGTGAATGGGTGCGCCGGCTTCGATCAAACCGCGGATCTGCTGGATGTAGCTGTTGGTGCGACTCGAGCTTCCGGCGATGATGCTGTAGTCGTTGACGAACAGCTTGGAGTACGGATCGATGTCGTGTGAGCGCTGGAACATGTGGGGCCGGATCTCCGGTCCGAGGCGTTGCTCGAAGAAATGTCCGTCGAGCATCTCATTATTGACATCCCAGTGCCGGAATCGATCTTTGAAGCGCGTCACCGCACTGTCGATCCGCTCGTCGACTTCCTCGCGTAGCTCGTCGTCCGGTAGATTTCGGGCCCACCCCGGGACGAACCGCTCCTTGGCCCAGAAAAGACAATGCCCGCGCACGGGAACGCCGTGCTGCTCGCACAGGTCGTACATCGCCTCCGCTCGGCTGTACGTCTCGAAGTCCCGGATCGGTTCGTTGTAGAACCACTTCGTTTCGTTGCCGAAAACGGCCCATTCGAAGTGGTCGAAGAAGAATTCTCGATAGGTCGGATTCTCGACCAGTGCAAAGCCGATCTCGGAGCCGAAGGCGAAGTGGTGGCGCGTTTGCGTCGCATCGACCGGCGCCGCGCTGATCGGCGCACCGTACTCGTCGGCAACGTAGATCTCGACGTCGCGCTTGCGGATCTGCTCGATGCGCGCGTTCGCTTCGTCCTTCCAGTCTTGACTCGCCGCTGGGTCGCTCGAACCGAGCGCGCACGCGAGCCAGAGCCCGCCGATCCCGACCCGGATCAGATCGCTGGGCATTGTCGTCGTCCTCTGCGGACGCGGGTCCACTCGCGTCACGACATCGCCCATGATAAGCGAAACCGCAGAGGGATTTGCCGTCAGCCCCGGCGACCCCCTCACCCGACCTGGCGCTCAGCGGTTGACGAATCAGACTCCCGTCAGCACGGCGACGCCGGCGAGCGCGAGAAACGTACCGCCGACGCCGCGAACGGTCAGTGGCCGTCGATCCACCACGGTCTCCAAAACGAGACTGAACACCGGCGACATGGACAGCAAGACAGCGGCGATCGAGGCCGGCGCCAGCGCGATGCCAGCCATCATCAGAAACAGCGCCAGGTACGTTCCCAGCAGCGTCGCGGGAACGACCCTCGTGTAGGCGTGGCGCGTCCGAGCCAACCGGCCGAGGCTGGCCAGTCGTCCCGCGGCGAGTCCGACGATGGCGAGGCCCAAGGCAGCCGTGGTCAGCCGCAGAAAACTGGCCGGTAAGACGGGCATCTGCTCCATCCCGACTTTGGCCAGCACGAGGCCACAACCCTGGCCGAAGGCCGCGACGACCCCCAGCAGGCTCCCGGCCAGCGCCCACGATCGTGGCCCCGGATTGAGCGCGACGGGCGCGGTCCCGCCGCTGCTGTCGGCGGGCATCGACAACGGCACCTCTCGCCGCGGGGCGACCACGAGCGCCACGCCGGACAAGATCAGCACGGCCCCGACGGCCTGCAGGCCCGTGGTCCGCTCCCCGAGCCAGAGCGCGGCGATGATGGCGGTGAAGACCGGGGCCAAGGTCTGCAGCAAAAGCGCCCGATGCACACCGATTCGAGCGACGGAGGCGAAAAGCGCCGTATCTCCGAGCGTCAGGCCGACGAGGCCGGAAACCGCGATCAGCCAGATGCTGCGCGCCGGGGCGATGAGAAGACCATCCATCTGACCCAGCGCCAGCACGGTCAGGCCCTGCAACACTGCGGCGAGCAGGCATTTGGCTAGATTGATCGTCCGCGCGCCGTGGCGTCCGATCGGCCCGCGAAACATCGCCAGCGACACCGCCCAGAACAGGGCGGCGCTCAAGCAGGCGGCTTCCCCAGCGAGCAGCATCCGCACATGTGAGCCCTGATCGGCTCGGACTGCAAGGGCCGGCTCGGAACGCCGCCTTTCCCGCACGACCGTTCGGCAGATCTCGGGGCTATCTTTTGGTGTACCGTGTGGCCGGAGGAAGCGATGAGCGAGGTGCTGGAGGGCCGCTACGAGTTCATCACGCCGGAGAACTTCGCCCGCGAGCAGACCCGCGGGATGGAGTCCCCGCGCGGGCCGCTGCTGATCGCCGGCTGTCGCACGTCGAGCCTCTTGGTCGAGGCTGTCGTCAGCCAGTATCAGCGACTACTCGCGAAAGCTGGCAGCAACCAGAAGGTCGCTCATCTCGACGGTGTCGACGACGCGTTCACGGATTCGGAAACCCGCGTGCGACTCGACTGTCATGTCGGCGGATGCGACGTCTTTCTGCTGCAAACGCTGTTCGACCCGAGATCCCCGCTCGGCATCGATCGGCACTACATGACTTTTCTGATCGCGGCGCGGGCGTTTCGTGAACACGGCGCCTCGCACGTCACGGGCGTGCTGCCCTACCTCGCCTACGCGCGGCAGGACAAGCCGACAAAGTTTCTTCGGGAACCGACGACGGCGAAGCTGATGGCGGACCTGGCGATCGAGGCCGGGATCGACCGGCTGATCACCTGGAACCCTCATTCGGCACAGATTCGCGGTTTTTACGGCACGATCCCGGTCAACGTGCTCGAGTCGCTGAGCTTTTTCATCGACGAGTTTCACCGCTTCCGCAATCGTGAAGACGTCATCGCCGTCGCCCCCGACGCCGGTGCGTCGAAGCTGGTCACGCGCTTCGGGCGCGCGCTCGGCTTGCGCTGCGCGATCGCATCGAAATTCCGGCCGCGGACCGAGGAAGCCGAGATCACCGAGATCATCGGCGATTTCACCGGCAAGCGAGTGGCCATCATCATCGACGACATGATCAGCAGCGGCGGGACGATCGATGCTCTCGTGCGCAAGCTCGTCGATGAGAAGGGTATCGAGGAAGTGCACCTCGGGGTCTCACACAGCCTGTGCGTGGGCGATGCCTGTGAGCGGCTGCGACACTTGCACGATTCGTTCCGTCTGCACGATATGGTGGTCACCGACAGCGTGCCACAAACGGAGGCGGTTCGGTCGCTGTCTTTCGTGACGATCCGTCCGCTCGCCGACACGCTGAGCCGCACCATCAACAGAGTCCACTACAACCGCTCGGTGAGCGAGATCTTCGTCCCCCGCTCGCTGTAGTGAGTCTTCGGCTCGCTCCGGCCTGCCGTTGCGCCCCCCCCCGAATCAGCGGGAGAATCCGCGGATGAAGCGAGACTGGTCTGCCGAAGCGCTGCTCGAACAAGCGCGTTCTTACCAGCTCAGCCAGCCTCTGCTCGCGGCAGCGGAGCTCGAGCTCTTCGACCGGCTCGACGAGCAGGCGCTCTCGGCGGAACAGCTGGCGGACGCGTTGAGAGCCGACCGCCGCGCGATCACGATCCTGCTCGATGCCCTCGCCGCGCTGGGGGTGTTGACCAAAAGCCTCGAGCGCTACGCCCTGCCCGCCGAGCTGAGACCGCTGCTCACGAGCGGCGGCGAAACGAGCGTATTGGCGATGCTGCGCCATCAGGCCACCTGCGCGCACCGCTGGGACCAGCTGGTCGAGAGCGTGCGCACGGGAAAGCCGGCGACGGCGCTCGCCGGAAGAGAGCTGACGGACGTCGAGCGCCGCGCGTTCATCCAAGCCATGCATGTCATTGGGCGCGCGATGGCCGCCGGCATCGTCGGCCGACTCGACGCGAGCCGTTTTTCTCGCGCACTCGACATCGGCGGTGGCTCGGGGACGTACACGATCGCGCTGCTCGAGGCGGCACCGGCGCTCCGCGTGACGCTGTTCGATCTGCCGCAAGTCGTCGAGATGGCGCGCGAGCGGCTCGCCGCCAGTGAGCTTCTCGATCGGGTCAGTCTCGTGGCCGGTGATTTCTACGAAGACCCGCTGCCTGCCGGTCACGATCTCGCGTTGCTGTCGGCGATCGTTCATCAAAACAGCCGCTCGCAGAACCGCGAGCTGTTCGTCAAGTGCCGCGATGCGCTCTATCCGGGCGGACTGTTGGTGATCCGCGATGTGCTGATGGACGTCTCGCACACGCAGCCGGTCGGAGGCGCGCTGTTCGCGATCAACATGCTGGTCGCGACCGAGGGCGGAGGAACCTACAGTTTCGAGGAGCTGAGAGAAGATCTCGGCACCGCCGGGTTCGAACGCATCGAGTTGCTGCAGCGCGGTGAGTGGATGGACAGCCTGGTGTTGGGCCAGCGGGCGCGCTGATCGCTCCGGCGTCTCGAGTCACTCGCCGTTGATCTCAGCGGCTATCCGCTGCGCCAGATCCTTTCCCTCTGCGGAGTCCAGTTTGCCCGCCGGCCAGCCGATGCCGAGCCCCGAGCCGTCGGCGTACTTCGGGATCACGTGGAAGTGAACGTGGACGATCGCCTGGTGCGCCTCGCGACCGTTGTTCTGAAGCACGTTGTAGGCCCGGGCGCCGGTCGCCCCCAACACCGCGCGGCAGATTCGCGGCAGCACCCGACCGATCGCCGCCGCCGACTCGTCCGAGAGACTGTCGAGGGTCGTCGCGGGCTCTTTCGGCACGATGAGCGTGTGGCCGCGGCTGAGCGGATAGATGTCGAGGAAGGCGATCAGGTGCTCGTCCTCGTAGACGCGGTGGCAGGGAATCTCGCCGCGGATGATCTTGGCGAAAATGGTCTCGCTCATGGGGCGGGAGCCTATCACGGCACGGGCGCCGGCAGGGCGAGGCGCGGGGCGCTGGCCCGGCAGGGAGTGCGGTCTGGCAGGGAGTCCGACGGGGGACCCGGCAGAAATCCCGGCAGACACTCCCGCGGGGGTCGGGTTGCGGAAAAGCGCCACGCCGGGCAGACTTCCGGCTCGTGAGCGGCGGCCGGCGGGTCGGCGCCAGAGCGGGATTCGACGCCGAATGCGACCCGCTGAGGAGTATCCAGGAGCGATCATGGCTTTCAAATGCAAGCTGAGCGGGAAGCGGCCGCTGGTGGGCTACAACGTTTCCCACGCGCACAACAAGACCAAGCGGCGCCAGATGCCGAACGTCCAGCGCACGCGAAGCTACGTCCCCGAGCTCAACCGCTGGGTCCGCGTGCGCCTGTCCGCGAGCACCCTGCGCACCATCACGCGCAAAGGCCTGATGGCCTACCTCAAGAGCCAAGGCCTGACGCTCAGGGACGTGACCTGAGCCCCCCCGCCCCCATCATCAGCACAGTCTCGATGATCCTGTAGGGACAGGGCTTGCCCTGTCCGACTCGCGCGCAGCGCGAGGAACATCCGGCGCCGCGCGCCGGTCTGACGACGCCCCACGACGCCCTGTAGGGACAGGGCTCGCCCTGTCCGACTCGCGCGCAGCGCGAGAGACATCCGGCGCTGCGCGCCGGTCTGACAACGCAAGCGTTGTCGCTACGGGTTCAGCGATCAATCCCGTGCTGAATCGTCGTCGAGCGCCTCGAGGAGGGCGACGAGCTCTTTCTCTTCAATCTTCGTCAGGCCACAATCGCCGATCTCGTCGGTGTTGACGTTCTCCATGATCTCCGGAGCCGGTCAGCACTCGAGCTCCAACCAGCGACTTGAAGCAGCCGTTGTGCAGGTAGGCCTTGGTGGCCTTCTTGCACGGCCGTCGTGCGACGCTTCGCAGTGTCGGTACTCTGTACTTGCCGAGGGGTTCTCGTCCGCATGCTCGACGTAGTCCAATCGGCTTGCCGAGAAGCCGCCAAGACCGCGGTCGAGCCAGTCGTCACCCTCGGGATGAGATCCGTTTTCGCCTCTTACCAGCGGTTTTTCCGGGTTTCTCGGCACGCCGATTGTCGATTACCAAAATCGCTGATCTGTAAGTGATTGATCGTGGCTTCGTGAGTTGAGTTCATCGTCGGTCACACGTTGGTCCCGGTGCCGAGGTGCCGGTCAGAGCCGCGGTTGGCCGACTTGCGCGCACGCGAGTCCGTGGCCGATGATTCCCCTTGGAATCCGGTCTCCCGGTGGACTCGGCGTCTCGACGCCGGTGCTCCTGCCGAAGCTGCCTCGTCCATTCGAAAGAGCCGAAAGGATTGAGCGTGCGCAGCGGCGCGAGTCTGAGCTTGGCTGTCCTGTCCAGCGTTTGGATCGTGGCGTCCGCCCACTCCACCGAACTAGCAGTGGATGACGAGAACCGACTCGGCGCCATTCCGCGGCTCGAGCTGCCTATCGAGATCGACGGTGTGCGGGAAGAGGAAGCTTGGCAGCATGCCTGGAGCGCGGAGCTTCGCTACGAGATCAACCCCGGGGAGACCACGCGGGCGCCCGTGCGCACAGAAGTCTTGGTCTTTCACGATGCGAGTCACTTCTTTGCGGCCTTTCGCGCGTACGATCCGGAGCCGAGGGCAATCCGCGCTCATCTCAGTGACCGCGACAACGCTTGGGCTGACGATTGGGTGGGCGTGGTGCTCGACACGTTCAACGATGAACGACGAAACTACCTTCTTCTCGTCAATCCCGCCGGTGTTCAGATGGACGAGATCGAGACGTGGCCCAGCGGCAGCACCGTGTGGGATGGCATCTGGGATTCGGCAGCGCGGATCACCGACTGGGGCTGGACGGCGGAGATCAAGGTGCCGTTCTCCTCGCTTCGTTTTCAACGATCGCCAGGACCCCAGGTATGGGGCTTCGACGCCATCCGAGGTTATCCCCGCAGCGTGTTCCGCCAGATGGGCGCCTTTCCGCGCGATCGCAACAACAACTGCTACCTTTGCCAGGCGATCAAGATCCGTGGCTTCGAGGGCGCCTCGCCCGGAAAGAACATCGAGATCGTGCCGACGCTCACCTCGGCCCGCACTGAGATTCGAACCGACATTCCGGATGGCTCATACGATCTGACCGATGACGAAGCGGAGTTCGGCGTGACCGCGCGCTGGGGCGTCACGCAGAATCTGACCCTCGCCGGAACGCTGAACCCTGACTTCTCGCAGATCGAGGCCGACGCACGCCAGCTCGACATCAACGAGCCGTTCGCGCTGTTCTTCCCCGAGAAGCGGCCGTTCTTCATGGAGGGCGCCGACTTCTTCGAATCATCACTGGACGCAGTCTACACGCGGACGATCCGGAATCCCGACTGGGGAGCGAAGCTGACCGGGAAAGAAGGCGCGCACACCATCGGCGCTTACGTCGTGGAGGACGAGCGGACCAATATCCTGTTTCCGGGAAGTCAGTCCTCGACGGGCACGTCGCTCGCCATGGCGAATACGTCTGCCGTGCTGCGCTACAAGCGCGATATCGGCAGCCGTTACACCTTCGGTGGCTTGGCAACGAGTCGCGAAGCGACGGACTATCACAACCGTCTGGCCGGCTTGGACGGCGATTTTCGTTTCTCCGAGAAGGATCGCGTCGTCGTTCAAGTCTTGGGATCGAGCACGCGCTATCCGAACGACGTCGCCACCGAATTCGCCCAACCCACGGGAGCGTTCAACGATTGGGCGTTCGATCTGCTCTACACGCGCGAGACCCGGACGATGTCTTACTGGGCGCAGGCCCAGGACATCGGACGCGACTTTCGGGCCGATCTCGGCTTCATGCCGCGAGTCGACATCCGGCGCGTGGAGACCGGCGCCGACTACCTGTGGACCGGTGACGAGTCTGACTGGTATTCGAAGCTGTTGCTGATCGGCATGGTGGCCCACGCCGAGGACCACGAGGGGAACCTGCTCAAGCGGGAGTACGCCGCTCGCTTCAACTACGAAGGGTTTCTGCAAAGCCACGCATTCATACGCCCGAGCCGGGTGCGCGAGGGCTTCCGAGATCGCGAGTACGACCTCGACGAGCTGTACGTTCATTTCTGTCTGAAACCGAACGGAGACTCGCACGCTTGGATCAACGTGATTCGGGGAGATCGCATCGATTACGTCAATGCGCAACCGGGCGAGCGGATAAACCTCGACGGCGGGTTCTGGTACCGCGCGGGGCGGCATCTGCTGGTCGAGCCACATTTTACGTACGAGAAGCTGGATGTCGGCCAGGGCCGCCTTTACGAGGCCCGCATCGGGCAGCTGACAGCCGCCTGGCAGTTCACCGCCCGCACTTTCTTGCGCGCGATCCTGCAGCACGTCGACTACCGGTACAACGTTGAGCTGTACGAGGACGAGCGCGATCCGGAGTCCGAACAGCTCTTCAGTCAGTTGTTGTTTTCCTACAAAGTCAATCCACAGACCGTGTTCTTCCTCGGTTACTCCGACAACTCGATCGGAAACCAGGACTTCGCGCTCACGCGCACGGACCGCACGCTGTTCATCAAGCTTGGCTACGCATGGGTTCTCTGATCCGCCACGACCGCCGAGCGATACCGGCAGCGATCGCGACGGCTCATGGCGGCACATCGTCTCTGGCGAACAAAAAGCGAATAGGCCCGACGGCTCCCTGAAGGGATGCTCTTGTCACGAAAGAGCTAACATCAAAGACATTGAGAAGTTTCCTGATTGTCATCTCCTCGTCACCGAGGTGACGAACATGCGGACCTTGTCACAACGCGTTCTCGCGCGGCTTGCGATCGTGCTCGGAGTCGGTGGTCTCGTCGCCAGTTTCGTGGTGCCGAGTGTGCACGGCCTCACCATCCCCTCTCTGGTGGTTCTTCTTCCGAGCTTCCGAGCTTCGTCTACGGCATGCGCTGAGCGGCGTCCACAGGCGCCCCCCGCCGGACGCGACAGAAGAGTCAGGCACCCGGCGACCACAACGATCAAAACGTTCGCGAGGCGCGCTTCGAGCGCGCGGGGCAGCGTACCGCCGCACCGACGCGACCGGATCAGCGGAGTCCTCAGCTGATCGGGGCGGCGCGTCATGGGGCGCAGCTCGGCAGGAAACCTGCTCAGTGAGAGTCCTTCGCTGTCTGCGCCTCAGTGTCGGTTCGGTTCCCGAGCGCCCCGCCTCGACTGCATGATCTCCTCGGCCTCGCGTTCGAGGCCGAGCCTGCGGTGGACAGCGGCCAGGGCATCGATCGTCGCGAGCGTGCGCTCATGATTCTCACCAAAGACTCGACGCTGTCGTGCCAGCAGCCGTTCGTACTCCGTCCGGGCCTCTTCATACTCTCCGCGGTTCTCCAACGTCTCGGCGAAGCTGCGGAGCGTCTCCAGGGCGCGGAAATGCTGCTCGCCGAGCGTTCGCTCCTGCCGTTGCAAGGTCTCCCCGTAAAGCGCCAGTGCGTCCTCGAGACGGCCCTGTTGGCGAAAAGTCCCCGCGAGCAAGTTCATCGACGAGAGGGTCTCGTGGTGATCCTCGCCGAGTATCGTCCGCCGCCCTTCCAGGCTTTCTCGCGCCATGTGCTCCGCATCGTCGAGGCGGCTCAGCTCCTGGTAGGCGAACGCGAGACTCTCCATGGCCCACAGAGTGTCTCGATGCCCGTCGCCGAGGGTGCGTCGAAAACCTGCGAGCGCTCGGCTCAGGAGCGGCTCTCCTTCGTCCGCACGGCCTCTGCGGCGCAGCAGCGAGCCGATGTTGTGCAGCGCCCAGATCGTCTCGCGGCTGTCTTCCCCCAACGAGCGACGCAGCGCCTCGTAAACCCGACGGTAGGCCTGCTCCGCTTCGTCGAATCGCAGCTGCAGGTCGTAGACGATAGCAAGGCGGTTCAACACCTGCTGGGTGATGTCGTGCTCGTCACCGTATAGCTCGCGCGAGATCTCGTACACCTCGCGAATCAGCTGCTCGGCCTCGTGTAGACGCCCCTGCCGCTCGTAGAGATAAGCGAGAGAGTACCCGGATCGCAGCGTGTCGAGGTGCTCGCGTCCGAGCTGCTGCTCGCGAATCTGCTTGGCGCGCAGGGCGTGCGGCTCGGCCCGCTCCAGCAGTCCGAGCTCGCGATAGGTCTCACCGAGCGAGTAACGTAGCTGCGCTTCGATCAGCGGCTGATCAGCAAAGCGTCGCTCGATCGATCGCACGGCCTGGCTGAGAATGTCCTCGTCGATGACGCTCAGTGACAAGTCTGCCGGGCTGATCCGCGACAGGTAGCTGCCGAACGCATCGATCTCCGTCGTGATCTTCTCCTCACTCAGGCCGCTGGCGCGAGCCTCGTCGGCCATCCGCTGCTTCAGCTCCTCGATCAGCCGCCGGCCCATCTGCGCCGGATCGATACCGCGCAGCATCTGCGACTGGAAATCGACGACGGTCTGCAGGTCGTTTCTCGCCCGCTCCGCCGCCCGCCGCTCGGCCGCTTCCCGCAACCCGAGGACGGTCGAGACGACGATGCCGAGCACCAGGACGACAAACGTCGCCGTCATGCCACCAACGAGCGTGCGGTTGCGCGCGGCAAACTTCCGCAGCTGATAGACGGCGCTCGACCGCCGCGCCAGGATCGGCTGCGATGTCAAGTGACGAGCGATATCTTCCGACAGCGCCGCCGCACTGGCGTAGCGCCGGTCGGCGTCTTTTTCCAGCGTCTTGCTGACGATCGTCTCGACGTCCGGATCCAGCCTCCGAATGCCACCGAGCGAGCGGCGGAGCGGTCAAGGAGGATGCTCGCAGATGACGCGCACTGCTTCGACGAGGGACTTCTTCGTCACGTCGTAGGGGCGGCTGCCGGAGAGCATCTCGTAAAGGATCACGCCGAGCGCGTAGACGTCCGCGCGAAGATCGATCGCCTCCGGGTTCCCACGTGCCTGGTCCGGGCTCATGTATGGCAGGGTCCCCTTGATTACGCCGATCTCGGTGACCTGCGTCGCGTAAACGTCGCCGTCAGTCATCCGGGCAAGACCGAAATCGAGGATCTTCACCAGCGGCAGGGCCACGCGTGGGAGCGAGCCTCCCGCGCCGGCCGTCTCGTCGCTAGGTTCAGACTCTCCCGTGACGATGATGTTCGATGGCTTCAGGTCGCGGTGGATGAC
>CP070706.1:2334217-2339705 GCA_020350085.1 Acidobacteriota bacterium | reverse complement strand
GGCCATCCACGGCACAGCGTCGAGGGTGGCCTGAGGCAGCAGCGGCAGCGAGAAGCGCACAAATCCGTAGGTCCCCATCTTCAGCAGCACGCCAGCCAGGATCACCGAGCCAGCCGTCGGTGCCTCGACGTGGGCGTCGGGCAGCCAGGTGTGAAATGGGAACATCGGCACCTTGACGGCAAAGCCGACGAACAACGCCAAGAAGACCCATGGCGCGAGCGACCAGCTCGCGGTGTATGGACCCAGCTCGTGCCACCGCTCGATGTCGAACGTGTACTCGCCGATCGACTCGCCCGCGAAGAAGTACAGCAGGATCAGGCCGAGAAGCATCACGATCGAGCCCAGCAGCGTGTAGAGGAAGAACTTCATCGCTGCGTAGAGCCGGTCTTTTCCGCCCCAAATGCCGATGATGAAGTACATCGGCACCAGCATGACTTCCCAGAAGATGTAGAACAGGAACACGTCCAGCGCGGCGAAGGTGCCGACCATGCCGACTTGCAGCAACATGAACAGCGCGTAGTACTCCTTGATCCTTTCCTTGATCGACGTCCACGAGCTGAGCAGCGAGATGAACGTCAGCAGGTTGGTCAGCACGATCAGCAGCAGCGAGACGCCGTCCACGCCGAGCTTGTATTGCACGCCGAACGACGGGATCCAGCTGTGGGCCTCGATGAACTGGAACCCGCCGTCGGCGCGATCGTAGCCCGCCAACGGGATCAGCGAGATCAGAAAGCTCGCGAGCGCGGTCCAGGTCGCGATGTGCAGCGCTGCCCGCTCCTTCTTCTTCGGGACGAAAAGCGCGATGACCACCGCAGCGGCGAGCGGCAAGAACGTCAGGATCGTCAGGATCGGCATGTCTGCTTGCATCGTCTCCGCCTCGGTCCCGTCGACGCACTCGGCCCGAGCCAGCGGTCCGATCGTCTGCGGTGGACGGCTCGCAAGACCGAAAAGGGCGTCATGTTATGCCCCTCGGCCTTGGTCGCCAACCCCCCCCGGTGCTGGCGCCGAGGTGTGTGCTGGCGCGATCGACGGCTGCGGTATCCGCGCGCAGGACCTCAGCGTCTCGGCGCGCAGCTCACGTCGAGCCGGTCCTCGCGCAGATCGACGCGGCAGCCGGCCGCCAGCATGTCCGCCGCGGCACTCTCGGCGGCGTGGACGGATTCGAGCTGCAGCCAGCCGCGCCACCACTGCGGCTCACCAGCGACCAGCACGGCGTCCTCGACGGTGTCGATCCACGCCGGGTCGTCGGTACCGATCAGCAGTGCGGCCATCGGCCGCGGCCCCAGCCGGCAGCCTCCCGCCTGCGCCGCGAGGGGCCGGCGACGAAGACCGGGGCGCAGGAGATCCTCCGGACCGACGGCGGGACGCTCGAGCGCGGCGACCAGGCCCGGGATGCCGCCTCGGACGTACTGGTATGTGGCCCAGCGCATGCCGTCCTCGAGCAGCGCCCGCACGAACGCACCGACGAGCGGCGTCCGAGCGGCTTCCAGCAGGGCCGCTCGATCCCAGCTCGCGCGATCCCTGTCGGCGCGCAGCAACTCGACGCCGAGCTGGCGCGGCTCGATCCCCGTTCGGCGCAGTGTCACGAGCAAGGCCGCCAGACGCGCGACGCCCTCGATTCTCGCGGCGCGGGCGTGACGCAGCAGCCGGTCGCGTGGACTCGGCCCGCTGTGCCGCGCGGCCACGGCTCGCGCCCACTCGGCCGAGAGCGCGATTTCTGCCGGCAGCAGCCCGGTCGATGCGAACCACTCCATCGCCTCGTCGTCGGGCACCGGCAGTTTCTCGGGAATGAGCACCGGCTCGCCGCCGGGCGCTGACGCCAGCGCGCGTTGCCCGGGAAACGCCGCAGACAGGCGGGCCGCGATCTCGGCGGCCGAGCCGATCGCGAACGCCTCGCGGACGAAGCTGCAGGCGGGATCATCGAGTGGGGCCAGCGTCTCCGTCATCCACCCCGTCGCCTGTTGCCGGATGGCGCCGAGCCTCTCCTCGCCGACCGGCTCGACCGTCACATCCGGCTCGCCGAGCTCACCACCAAGTCGCGCGGGAATGTCCGAGATGATGTCGAGCGCGAGCAGCTTGGTGGCCGGCTCGCGACGGACGATCGGTCCCGGCGTCTGAGGGTCGGGCGACGGCGGCGATTCTCCCGGCGGCTGCGACGTCGCGGGCAGCGCGGCGGCCGCCAGCAGTGCGGCGGCGGCGGCATCAGAGAGCCGCCTCCGCGCTGCTCGCATCTTGCCGGGCGTGCGCGCCGTCCGCGTCGGGCCCATCAGCGGCCCCATCCATCGCCGAGATCGCGCAACAGGACGCGCTCGCCGGGCATCAGACCGAGCGGCCGCGCTTGGCCCGGCCCGACCTCGATGACGATGCTGGCCGGTGTCGGCGGGCGGTAGCTCGCGCACGGAAGCGATCGGCACGGGGGCACTTCTTCCGCGACATGCACGACGGTGCTGGTCTCGTCGAGCCAGACGATGTCGAGCGGCGTGCGGCACTGGAACATCCAGATCGAGTGACGCGCGGGCCGCTCGAACAGGAACACCATTCCGGTGCCCTCCGGCACTTCGTCGCGGAACATCAGTCCTTGCGCCCGCTTGGCTTCGGTGCGTGCGACCTCGAGCACGATCGAGCGACCCGCCGGCGTGACAGCGAGCATCCGCCCCTCGGCCGGCAACAGCTCGGAGCCCGGCGCGGTGCTCTCGAGCCGCGACGCGATCGGCGCGCCACGCTCGGTGCCCTCGGCTCGTGCGGCGCCCTCGGCCCGTTGGGCGTTCGCGCAAGCGGGCGACAAGACGACAAGAAGCGAAACGAGAAGCGAAGCGAAGCGACTCGGCGATCGCGTTTCAGTACGAGCCCGCGGCCCCCACACGGACGCGCTCACCATTTTCGATGAGAACATCGGTGCTGGTACCGGTGCCGCCGGGCAAACCGTCCTCGCCATAGCAAACGACCTGATACCCGTGCCCCGCGCGCCTGTAGCGTACGTGGTGGCCCCACGGATCGCGCACGACGCCGCGGAGGTAGGTCGGCACCAGCTCGCTGAAGCTCGACGGATATCGTTGGTGATCGAGCTTGAACCGTTCGGCTGCCTCTCCCACTTCGCGAACGGAGTCCCAAGCGCGCAGCATCGGGCCGCGAACGGTAGCTGCGAGCAGATCATCAATCCATTGTAGCTCTTGCTGCGCTTTCGTAGCGGCTTTCGTGCCAGGCCAGTCCCTGACAACTCTCTCGAGATCGGCGCGGACTTCTTCGAGAGGTTCTTCCTGGCGCGCTGCCAACGTCCGCTCGAGATCGTGGCTGGCGCGTTGCTCGGTGCACCCCAACAGTGTCCACCCGATCGCGAGCAGCACGAACGCACGCCCGACCCGCCCGGCGAGCCGAAGCGTGAGCGGTTTCGACACTGGCGACGGAGAATCGGTGCGCATCGCTGAGGATTAATCTCATGCCGCGCGGCAAAGATGGCAACCGACTGCTCTGACTAAAGTTGAAGTCCCTGGCGCACACCTCTTACAGCTCGTGCTGTCCCGTTGTTCGTCGCCGTTGATCAAAAAAGCTCGCGCATCGGCTTGACCGACGCGCCTTCACTTTGTCACAATCGCTCCACGCAGCCGTGGGTATCCACTCGGGGAGTCTCGATCTTTTGCCACGCTGCCGCTTCTTCCTCGCAAGGGAAGGTCGAGGGAGAAGGACAGTTCGACTTGGTACAGCGGTGTGAACCACGAGGGCGGGACGAAGTCCCGTCATTTTGTTGCCGTTTGTGCACCAGCTGATCACTGCGGTGTGCCGACGGGCGGGCGGCGGAGGTCACCACGGGGGAGCGGTGATGGCGGTTTCGCCAAACTCGGGGACCCGAATCTCGGATTGGCTGGAGGACCTGGCCTCACCCGAGTCGTCCGTCGCGGAGGCCGCGGCGGAAGCACTGCTCGCCCATGGCGATGCGGCCGTTTCCGAGCTACAGGCGAGTCTCGACGCCGACGAGGAGCGGTTGCGGTTGCGCGTGATCTCGTTGCTTTCACTGCTCTCTCGCCCGGGGACCGCGGGGCCGCTGATCTCGTTGCTGCACGACCCCTCGCCGCGAATCCGATCGCGCGCTGCCGGCGCGTTGGCCCGCATCAGCTCCCCTGCCGTCACCGCCGCGCTGACGCGATTGCTGCAGCGCGAGCGCCAATCGCAGGTGCGCCTGACAGCGGTGCGCGCACTGATCCGCCTGGTCATCACCGGTCACGAAGAAGCGCTGCGCCCGCTGCTCGACCGGATGAGCGATCCGGGCGAGACCGCCCGCGTGCGTGGGGCGGCGATGGATGTCTTCGCATGGGTGACCGGCGAGGACAATGCCGAGCCGGTGCGTGCGATGCTGAAACGTCTCGCCGAGGATCCGGACGCGGCGGTCTCGAGCAAAGCGCGGCGCCTGCTCGAATCGCCCGTCAAGCCGCGGCTCGAGCCGTGGGCGCTCGAACAGTTGCTCGACGATCTGGGCTCGCGAAAGATGGCGACTTGGCGTCGGGCTGTCACGCTGCTCGTTCGCGCGGGCGGAAACATCATCGAGCCGCTCGTGCAGGCGATGCTCGCCAGAGCGAAGTCGCTCGAGTACGCGCGGCGTGCGGCGCTCGTGCTCAAAGAGCTCTCACCGCGCCAGCTTTCGCGCTTGGGGCCGTACCTCGACGTGCTCGAGGAACCGATCGCGCTCGAGACGCTCGTCGATGTCGTGCAGGAGTCCGGCAGCCGACAGCTCACCGCGCGGCTGGCCACCCTCATCGAGCGGCTCGCTTGCGGTCCCGAGTCGAACGGGCCCGGTCCGCTCGACAAGGTCCGCCAGCTGGCACACCTCGCGTTGGCGCGCGACGGCTCGCGCATGGCGACGGAAGACCTACGCCGGCTGCTCGAGGACCCGCGCTATCCGCTCCGCACCGCGCTCGTCGAGGCGGTGGCGGAAATCGGCACGCGCACGGAGCTTCCTGCCCTGGTGCGCGCTTACTTGCGATCGCGCGGCATTGCGCGGCTCGGGATTCGCGAGGCGACGCACGCCGTTGCACGCCGGGAGAAGATTCGTCGCAGCGACCGTGTCATCGCCAGCTTGGAACCGATCGAGCGGCAAGCGGCCATCGAGATCCTCGGCCTGCCGCGCAGGGGGAAGTACCCCGTCAGCCTGCGCCGTCCGCGCGTTGACAGCGCGTCCCATCCGCTCCTACCCTGACCGCTCCGAGATTCCCACGCCGATGCTGTTGAGCGGGCCCGCCTGCGCGCCGCTCCGCTACGACGTGTTGGCCGTGTCCGTGCATCAAGAGGAGTGATCATGACCCTGCGCGTCGGTCTGAACGGCGCCGGGCGCATCGGGCGTGCTCTGATCCGCCTGCTGCGCGACGATCCTCGCGTCGAGCTCGCCGTCGTCAACGATGTCGCCGGCGCCTTCCCCTGGGTTGCAGCCGCGCGATCGCCAGGTTTTGCTCGACGACCGTGTAGGGATGCGCCGCCTTGTCCGTGCCGTCGAGGGCAT
>CP070706.1:2328770-2334117 GCA_020350085.1 Acidobacteriota bacterium | reverse complement strand
TCGACATCGGCTTCACGCCGGAAGAGGCGCAGTCCGTCGAGGTGATGAAGGGCATCGGCTGCAGCAGCTGCAACAACAGCGGCTACAAAGGCCGCGTCGGCTTGTTCGAGGTGATGGAAATCAGCGAGGAGGTGCGCGAGATGATCCTCACCGGCTGCTCGGCGCTGGAGCTGAAGCGGCGCGCGGTCGAGGAGGGGATGGTCACCCTACGACGCTCGGGTTTGGAGAAGATCAAAGCTGGCGTTACCACGATCGATGAGGTCGTGCGTGAAACGGTTTTCTAAGGAGGCGCTGTGTCGGTCTCATTGCAGCAGCTACTCAAGACGATGGTCGAGCAAGGTGCGACGGATCTACACATCACGACGAACAGCCCGCCGCAGATCCGCATTGACGGCTTGCTCGTGCCGTTGCAGATGCCGCCGCTGAACGCGTCGGCGACGAAATCGCTCGTCTACTCCGTGATGACAGACGAGCAGAAGCACCGTTTCGAAGAGAACCTGGAGCTCGATTTCTCGTTCGGAATCAAGAGCCTGGCGCGCTTCCGCTGCAATGGGTTCAATCAGCGCGGCGCCGTTGCCGCTGCGTTCCGCACGATTCCTTGGGAGATCAAATCTTTCCAGGAGCTGGGGCTGCCCGAGATCGTTGCCTCGCTGGCCGAACGGCCGCGAGGGCTGGTGCTCGTCACGGGGCCGACCGGCTCAGGCAAGAGCACGACGCTGGCTGCCATCATCGACAAGGTCAACCGCGAGCGCCAGGCGCACATCGTGACGATCGAAGATCCTATCGAGTATCTGCACTCGCACAAGCGCTGCGTCGTGAATCAGCGTGAGCTCGGCTCGGATACGAAATCGTTCAGCAACGCGCTCCGCTCGGCGCTTCGACAGGATCCCGATGTCGTGCTGATCGGTGAGATGCGGGACTTGGCGACGATCGAATGTGCGCTGCAGATCGCCGAGACGGGACACTTGACGCTCGCCACGCTGCACACGAACTCGGCAGCGCAGACGATCAACCGCATCATCGATGTCTTCCCGCCCAACCAGCAGCCTCAGGTCAGATCGCAGCTGTCGCTCGTTCTCGAGGGAATCATGTGTCAGGCGTTGCTGCCCCGGGCGAGCGGCCGCGGGCGGGCATTGGCGCTCGAAATCCTCGTGCCGAACTCGGCCATTCGAAATCTGATCCGTGAGGACAAGATCCATCAGATCTATTCGATGATGCAGACAGGACAGGCCCGCTTCGGCATGCAGACATTCAACCAGTCGCTGGCGACGTCGTACTTCCGCCGGCACATCACCCTGCAAACGGCGCTCCAAGCTTCGAGTAGTCCCGATGAGCTGCAAGAAATGATCAACCGAGGCGTGGGGGCGCTGACGGCCGGCCGGCCGACGGGACCGCGCAAGTAGATGAGGCCCGGACTGCCCATTCATGACGAGCCTATCGCAGCCCCTCTGCGGCCGCGTGCGAGCGGACGGTGAGCAGACCGGGCTAGGTCGGGAGGAGACCAGATGGCGACGTTCGTTTACAAAGGTCGTTCGCGCACCGGCGATCAGCGCGAGGGGACACTCGAAGCGGCGAGCCGCGACGAAGCCGTCGCGTCGCTACGCCGGCAGGGGATCGTCGTCTCGTCGGTCACCGAAAAAGGCAAGGAGTTCAAGCTGCCGAAGATCGGAAGCGGCGTCAAACAGAAGGACATCGCGATCTTCACTCGACAGTTCTCTGTGATGATCGATGCCGGACTGCCGCTCGTCCAGTGCTTGGAGATCCTCGCCAGCCAGTCGCCGAATCGCATGTTCCAGCAGGTGCTGACCACGGTGCGCCAGGACGTCGAATCCGGGTCGACGCTCGCCGACGCGCTGCGCAAGCACCCGCGTGTGTTCGACGATCTGTACTGCAACATGGTGGCGGCGGGTGAAGCGGGTGGAATCCTCGACACGATTCTGCAGCGGCTGTCGACCTACATCGAAAAGATCGTCAAGCTCAAGAGCGCCGTGCGCGGCGCCCTGATCTACCCGGTCGCCGTGATCTGCATCGCGGCCGTGGTCGTGTGGGTCATCCTCACGTTCGTCATCCCGGTGTTCGCCGACCTGTTCACCGGACTCGGTGCCTCGCTACCGCTGCCCACGCGCATCACGATCATTCTGAGTGATTTCCTGCGTGCGTGGTGGTGGCTGATGGTGGGCGGCATCATCGGCGGCGTGGTCGGTTTGAAGCAGTATCACCGGACGGAAAAGGGCCGTCGAGTGCTGGACGCGTTGATGCTGAAGATTCCCGTGATCGGCACGCTTCTGAGAAAGATCGCGGTCGCTCGCTTCTGCCGCACGCTCGCGACGCTGACATCGTCCGGCGTGCCCATTCTCGACGGGCTCGACATCACGGCACGAACCGCGGGCAACGCGGTGATCGAAGATGCGATTCAATCGGTTCGCTCGAGCGTCGAGGAAGGAAAGACCATCTCCGAGCCACTCAGGGAGACGAAAGTCTTTCCCGACATGGTCGTTCAGATGATCGGTGTCGGCGAGCAGACGGGCGCGCTCGACGCCATGTTGAGCAAGATCGCGGACTTCTACGAGGACGAGGTCGACGAGGCCACGCAGAACCTGCTGGCGCTGCTCGAGCCGGTCATGATCGTCATTCTCGGTACCGTGATCGGCGGCATCGTCGTGTCGATGTACCTGCCGATGTTCAGCCTGATCAGCAAGATCGGCTGATCGGCCGAGGGCCGGGTACGTTCGCGCGGGAGCAAGCAGCGGGACCGAAGAGGTCCCGCTGCGCGCGCTCGGGCTAGACGAGGCAGTGGGCCGACCCGTAGACCGGATGGCGAGCGGAAGGCGGCGCAGCTCGGCGGCGGACGATGAGGAACTCGCGGCACAATCTGCGGCTGTTGAACGTCGCGCGTACGATCGCGGTCACGACGTTGCTGATCGCCGTGTTCACGATCGAAGTCGCTGTCGCGACGGACAGCTCGTTGCGCTCGCTCTATTTCCTGACCGCTGCTGCGTATGGGACGATCCTGCTCTACGCCAGTCTCGACAGGTTGATTGGCGAGCGGCCCGGCCTGGCGGTGGTCCAAGTCTCGGGCGATACGGTGCTCGTTGCCGCATTCGTCGTGGCGACGGGCGGCGGTCTCTCCCCGCTGTCTTTCCTGTTCGCGCTGCCGGTGATGGTCAGCGCGGCGCTGCTCGGCCTGCGGGGAGGCACGATCACGGCCGGCGCGGCGTGGCTGGTCTACGTCACGATCCTGACCCGCGATAGCTGGGTCTTGCCGGCGGCCGAGCTGCCGTTGGGCCGCGCGCTCTACGCCGGCGTCTCCCATCTGCTCGGCTTCCTGCTGCTCGGTGCGCTCGGTGGCAAGCTCGCCGACCTGCTGCATCGCACCGATCGCGAGCTGCGCGAGCGCCAAGGTGCCCTCGCGGCGCTCGAGGAGCTGCACACCGTCATCGTCGAGTCGATCAACACCGGGCTGATGACCACCGATCTCGATGGGCGAGTGACGTTCGTCAATCAGGCCGGGACCGAGATTCTCGCTCGGGAGCCGCGGACCCTCGTCGGATCTCCCGCGGCCGAGGTGTTCGGCTTGCCTGGTGATTTTCTCGAGCGCGCCAGCAAACAGCTCCGTGCCGGCCGCAAGTACCGCTTCGAGCGTCACTGGACGCGAGCGTCCGATGGTGCGCGCTTGCTGGTCGGTTTCAGCGCTTCGGAGCTCAGGGACCCGTCCGGTTCCGACGCCGGGTGGTTGATCGTGTTCCAGGACCTGACGGAACTCGCGTCGCTCGAACAACAGGTGCGCACCAAAGAGCGCATGGCCGCATTGGGCGAGATGGCCGCTGGCATGGCTCACGAGCTGAGAAACCCGCTCGCCGCGGTCACAGGCTGCGTGCAGGTGCTCGGCTCGACGAGCGCGGGAGCAGACGCCGAGCGGCTGCGCGACATCGTGCTGCACGAGTCGCGGCGACTCGACCGGATCATCAAAGACTTTCTCGAATTCGCCAAACCGACGCCGTTTCGCCCACGACCGACGGATCTGGCCGAGCTGATGAGCCAGCTCGCACACTTGCTGGGCAACAGCCCGCAGCTCGCAGAGCGCCACAGCATCGAGGTGCTCGTCGATCCGGGATCAACGCTCGCCGCGGTCGATCCGGATGCCATGCGCCAGCTGTTTTGGAACCTCGCTTCCAACGCGCTCAAGTCGATGCCCGAAGGCGGGCTGCTGCGCATACGAGTCAGCCAATACGGTGCCGAGCAGGTGATGGTCGCGTTCGAGGACCAGGGCCACGGTATGGACGAGGAGACGGCCCGCCGCTACTTTCAGCCGTTCCAGAGCCGATTCCGCGACGGCACGGGGCTAGGGGCGGCGATCGTCTATCGCATCGTCGAGGATCACGGCGGCCGCGTACACGTCGTGTCGAGGCTCGGGCAAGGAACGCAGATACGAGTGCTGCTACCGACCGTACAGGCCAGCAAGCCGTGCGAAACGGGATCGGCATCGGATTCCGGGACGATCTCGGAAACGGAAGACGACGCACGGCAGGATCGCGCTCTCGCGCTCGCACTGGCGGCGGTGCACCGAGGCTGAGGCTCCATGGCGAAGCTACTCATCGTTGACGACGAGATCGGCATCCGCGAGATGCTGCGCGCGGCCATGCAGGCCGAGCAGCATCGTGTGCACTGCACCGGCTCACCCCAGCGAGCGCTCGAGATGCTCGAGCAGGACACGTTCGATCTGCTCATCACCGACCTCGCGATGCCGGAGATGAGCGGCGTCGAGCTGCTGCGGCGCGTCTCGGCCGTCAGCCCGGAACTGCCTGCGATCGTGATCACCGCTTACGGCTCGAAGGAAACCGCGATCGAAGCCATGCGCCACGGCGCGGTCAACTATCTCGAAAAGCCGTTCGACGTCGAGGAGATGCGCCTGCACGTGCGCCGCGCGCTGCGACAGCGCCGGATCTCCGATGAGAACCGGCGTCTGCGCGCACAGCTCTCGCTCGGCTCGGAGCTGATCGGCAGCTCACCCGCGATGCGTGAGGTGCGCGAGATCGTCGCGCGCATCGCGCCCACCGACAGCACCGTGCTGATCACCGGCGAGTCCGGGACCGGAAAGGAGGTCGTGGCGCGCGCGATCCATGGTGCCTCGCCGCGAGCCGACCGGCCGTTCGTCGGCGTCAATTGCGGAGCGATTCCGGCCGAGCTGCTCGAATCGGAGCTGTTCGGTCACGAGCGAGGGGCGTTCACCGGAGCCGAGCGGGCGCGCCGCGGACTGATCGAAGCGACGGAATCAGGAACGTTGTTTCTGGACGAGATCTGCGACATGCCGCCGGCGATGCAGGTCAAGCTGCTGCGCGTGCTGCAG
>CP070706.1:2326124-2328670 GCA_020350085.1 Acidobacteriota bacterium | reverse complement strand
TCGGCTCGATGAAGGACGGTTCTGTCTCGGCATCAGTGAGCTGGTCGTCAGCCGCGGGCTGGGCGCCGTGGCGCTGCCGATCCGCTACGGCTGCCCCCCCGAGGCCGTGTTGATCACGTTGCGCTCGCCGGCCATCCCTCTGCTGACCATGGTTCGTGGATAATCCGGCTTGGGAAGACGCGAGGATCGATGTTCTCGTCGAGCGACAACCTGGCGACCCGCATCCGGCGATCTGATCCGGAGGCACTGGCCCGTGTCGCCTCGCGATTGATCCCGATGCGCAACGACAATCTCGTCGAGCGGCCGTGGGGAGGCGAGCGCCTGCTCGCCTATAAAGGCCTTTCCGCGCGCGGTGGCAAGCGCTTCGGCGAGGCGTTCGAGATCGCGGCTTTCGATCAAGACGCGGAAACGGCGGCTCACCCCAGCATCGCCAGGCTCGCGGATGGCTCCGAGATCCCGCTTCCCGAGCTGCTCGCGGCGGCGGGACCTGCGATTCTCGGAGCCGATCACTTCTCACGGCATGGAGCGCGCATACCGCTGTTGCCTAAGACGCTCGAAGTCAAGGAGCTGCTGTCGTTGCAGACGCACCCGCCGGGATATCCCGAGCTGTACGTCGTCATCGAGGCCGACGAAGGAGCAACGCTGCGGCTCGGCCTGCGGCACGACGTCGATCGCACTGCGCTCGGTCAGCGGCTCGAGCGGGGGAGAAAGCTCCAGGAGGATCTTCTGCGCCAACTCCGTCGCGACACCGATCAAGCCGATCTGCACGCGGCGTTCTCGGAAGCGCTGTCGCGTGGGGCCGCCGACGGCGACGTCGTACGAGGTGTCGAGCGATGGGCGCGAGACGAATCG
Source organism: Acidobacteriota bacterium (assembly GCA_020350085.1). GTDB lineage: Bacteria > Acidobacteriota > Polarisedimenticolia > J045 > J045. The sequence continues at coordinate 2,327,818 of CP070706.1, read as the reverse complement.
GGGCACGCCGAGCTCGCCAGCGGCGCGGCGCGGCTTTTGCGTTTGCAGCGGGAGATCATCGATCTCCTGCACGCGATTCCGGTTCGCGCGGGCCAGGTGATCTACAACGCCGTTCCCGCTGCTCGCGAGGACGCGCAACGCGCCCTGCCGTCGGCGGAGGTTCACGCTCTCGGCAATCCAGAGGGCCGCGAGATATTGTTGCTCGAGATTCGTCTTCCTTGTCGCACGTACCGGGCTTGGGACAACATCCGCTTTCCGCTGCGCGATCTGGAGACCGATCGCGCGCTCGACGCGATGAGCGAACGCGGCTCGGAGCCCGCGGGCTTCGTGGTCGAACCGCAACCGACGCGGGGCCGGCCGGGCATGTTCCGCTCGGTCGTTAACGCGGCGTTCGCCGTCGATCATCTACGCCCGGGTCTCGGCGCGCCCGTCGAGGAGCCGACTTCCGAACGGGTGCGCACGCTGCACGCGATCAACGGGTCCGTCGAGATCTCGAGCGCTGAAGGTCAGCTGCTGGGCAGCCTGGCCCGTGGTCAGTCTGCGCTCGTTCCCGCCTCGCTCGCACCTTACTTCGTCGTCGCCAGCGACGAGAGCGATGCGCCCGAGATGGTTCAGGTCACGCTGTTGTCGTGAGACGCTGCGAGCCGACTGTTCCAAGGCTGCGCGTCAGATCATGACCGGATCACCCGAGATACGCTGGCTGAGCTCCTCGCGAGTCAACTGGCGGAAAGAGAGCTTGTATCCTTCGTAGACCGCGATCGCGTAGAACACGACATCCATCGGGCCGAAGCTCGCGATCATCAACTCTTGGATGTTGGAAAGGTCGAGGCTGCGGAGGATCTCGATGAACGGAACCCCGTGCTGTCGGGACAAAAAGCCGCACACGGCGAACAGGTTGCCCATCAGGCAACCCATCAACGAGAGCACCGCCCCGGCGACACCAAAAGCCTTGTCGATCCCCTTGCCGAGCGCTTTGACGGACACGCCGACGAGAAAGCCGACGCCGACGGCCATCCAGCCGATCTGCCAGCCGCTGAACACGGTGGCCGCCGCCCAGAGCACGGCGCCCAGCAGCGCTGCCGACGTCCCTCCGAGAACGCCCAGCGGGAGGTTCTGCTCCATCCGCAGCTGCTGCATGACGAGACGGACCTGGGCGGGTTCGAGCTCCGGCTCCGGGGGTGCCGATGGCTGGGGCATGGGGTCTTCAGATGACCGCGAGACAGCCATACGCAATTCCTCTCGCCGCTAACGTCGGCTCGACCGGCGGCCCGCGTCAAGTCCGCCGGGAAAATCCCGCTCCCGGGCCCTCTTCGCCCAGACGGGGCGGGCGTTACAGCGCCCGCAAGCTGGCGTTGTGCGCGAGCAGCTCGAAGCCGAGGGCGAGCTTGTCGAGGGCTCGTCGGTAATCCTCGAGCTCGCCCGGAATCGGTGCTGCTCCGGCGTTTCCGTAGAAGACGGCCGTCCACGGACGCTCGCCACTGAGCGGCATCAGCACGATCTGGCGCGGGATCGCGAGATCGAGCGAATTGAAGAACCAGCGGTATCGCACCGATTCTGAGGTGAGCCCTCAACGGTGCGTGCTCGATCCGATCGAGCGGAGGGCGGCGTTTTGGCACGGTTTTTCGGTGGTTGTTTCAGGCGGTGATCGCGGTCTTGTAGCGGTAGGTCGAGGCGTTCTCGCCGGGCCGTGAGCG
>CP070706.1:2322179-2326024 GCA_020350085.1 Acidobacteriota bacterium | reverse complement strand
GGCGGAGCCGTGCGCCTGGCGTCCCCTTGATGCGAGCCTTCGGAGCAGCACACGGACTGCCTCGAGGCCAGCCGCGCCGAGGGCTTCCCGCCGTGTTGGAACAGCCAAGAGCCGCTCCAAGGGCCAGGTCGGCAAGCGCATTGACTAGCGGATGCCATCTGCGTAACGTTAGGTTGCATCGGCACTTGGGCCGGCGCTTGAACCGGCGGGAGAGTTCGTCCGATGCGAAGGGGGGTCTAGATGAACGCACATAGTCTCTGCATCTCTCTCTCCATGATCATCACGCCAGTTGCTCTCGCGATAGAGGGCCCGACTCCCTGCGTCGAGCGCGCGCTCTCGTTCCAGGAAATCTCCCCCGCACCCAGTCCGGACCAGGATCATCCCGCCGCCAACCCATGGCCAAGTCTGGGCGGCACCGTGAGGGTGTGGGCAGCGCCGGATAACGGCGTTCCCGACCCGCAGACTGCTGTTCGAGTATTGGGATCGAACATTCTGATCCAGGCATTCTGGTCTTCGACCGAGGATCCGAGGAGCACGACGACGACCCAAATGGGGAGCTACGGCCTTCTCGTTCCGACAGTGACGGGAAGGCTAGTGGCAGATCTCATCTCGCCCGATGCGATCGTCGTGAGCGATCTCCCCAACACCGGAACGCGATCGTGCGGTGAGAGCTGTTCAGCCTACACCGTTGAGTCGGACTGGGACATCGAGCAGTCGCTCCAGTACGACTTTGAGTTGGGTCTGACGACATCCACCGAGACTCTTGCTGCAGGAAACGCGTACGTTCACGCTCAAGCTTCGATCGAGTGGATACGGAGCGTCGTCTCAGACTGGGTGGCCATGCCCAGCGAGAACGCCTTTCCTGGTGCGCAGGAGAAACTGGAAGTACATACGAATATTGGGTCAACGATTCTCCCTGAGGTTGCCTGCTGGGCTCTATATCACCCCCATTACAACCAGATTGGTCTCGGCAGAGGGGGAGACTGCGGTGCCGCCAACGCCGCGATCTCAACAATCATCCGGCATGAGTTTGGGCATCTCTTCACGCGTACGAATAAAAACCCAAGGGGGTGTGCCCCGGTCTGGGGGTTTGCGTTTGATGAGGGAATCGCCGATGCGTTTGCGGCGCTTTCGCTCGGAACGTCTTGCATCGGGAAAGACTGGAGATACCCGGGAGATTGCCTGCGGGATATCGAGGTGGACTGGCAGCACCCGAGCCCTGGCAATTATTATCAGAGGAGTCGGCCGCTCTCAGGAGCCTTCTGGGACTTATACACGTCCATGCTGGCCGCGAATCCGGCCCATGGAGCCAGGGACGCGAAGATCCTATTCGTGCTCGCCAATCTCGTCAATGAGTTCTGCTGGGAGGATATCAGGCAGAACGTCCTCGATGCGGACCAGGCGATCTTCGTGGGACAGTACGCGAACTTGATTGCGGCCGCGTTTGACTCACACAGCATCCCTTAGGTGACGCGATGATCTCGCTCGAGACATCTGATTCGCTCACCCCGCAACGGGTGTGGGGGATTGCCGCGATATTGCTCGTCTGCTCGGGGCTCGTCGCCAACGGTCAGACTTTCATGCAGCTCGTCGATGTGAGCGGCGGTGATGACCAATGTATCCGGTCTGCACAGGTCGCCGACGGCCGGCTTCTGTGCGTGGGCTTCGCTTCCGTTCCGACGTACACCGGCTGGATCATGATGATCGATGCATCGGGCGTTCCGATGTGGCAGAGAGCTTACGGCGATGGTTTTCTCGGCGATGCGAAGGAGACGAAGGAGGGATTCGTCCTCGTGGGAGATACGTACCGTGTAGGAGAACTGTTCGGCGACGCGTGGATTCTCCGCGTCGACTCGCACGGGGATGTGCTGCGCCAGACGTCACTCGGCGGCTCGGAATTCGATCGGTTCGAGACAGTACAAGTGTCAGCCAGCGGGCAGATCTTCGTGGCAGGAAGGACAGACTCCGTCGGGAACGGTGATTTCTGGCTCCTCGAGTTCGACGACGAAGGAAGCCTCGTCTGGGAGAAGACGTACGGTGTGACGGACGAGTTCGACGTGCTTCTTGACATGATCCCGACCGCAGACGGCGGATTCCTCATGGTCGGGCAAACGACCTTTGGAGCGGATTACCGAGACCACGCCCTGGCGATCAAGACGGACTCTTTCGGCCAGGTCGAGTGGTGGTACGTTTACTCACTGCTTGGCGATGAGACTTTCGATAGCGTGGTCGAGCTCCCGGCGGGGGGGTTCATCGCGGTCGGACGCCTGCGCGGCACCCACAGCATTACCCAGAAAGCCTGGATCGTGAGGCTCGACGCGCAAGGAAACATCGTCTGGCAGCAGTACCTGCCCGCCGTCACCAACGGATCGGGCCGATTCCGGGCCGTCGATCTGGCCGATGATGGCGACATCGTTGCTGTCGGTGAGTTGGCGGAGGGCTGGGGTGCTTCGGATCTCTGGATTGTCAAGGTGTCGGCAGCAGATGGCACCATGGTGTGGCAGCGGCGATACGGCGGCGCGTCTCGCGAGTGGGCCCGGGCGGTTCACGCCGGCGGCGGGAGGGGAATCTCGGCCGTCGGCCACAGCCGCTCGTTCGTGCCGCCAGCGGGTGACGACGACCTGCTCGTGATGCGCGCCGACTTCGACGGGCGTATCGCTAGCGACTGTCTCATACAGCGCGACACTGCGGAAGGCGTGCTGGTCGAGGAGATCTCTGTCGAACCGTTCCCGGGAATCGTGGGGCAGGTCCCGGAACTTGTCGCCGTAGAAACCGACGCCGTCTCCGAAGCGCTGCCGATCGACACGGAGCAGCCGTGCGCCGGGGAGACGCTCTTCCCGCCCACGGGGGTTTCGCCTCGCGTTTCCTTGACGCCGCTGGTCTTCACGAGTCGGTCGCGTCTCGAGTGGGAGCACGCCGGGGCAAGCGGTTCGGAGGTTTTTGACCTTTATCGCGGAGACACGGCTGGGCTGGCGGGAGGAGCAGCCGGGGAGGGTCTCGTGGCGGCGCATCCGGACTCACACGCGAGCGACGAGTTGTCACCGCCTCAGGGCAGTGCGTGGTTCTACGTCGTCGCCGGCCGGAACGCGGTCGGATCAGGATCGCTCGGGCGAGGCTCCGACGGGACCGAGCGGCAGCCTTCACTGCCCTGCGAGTGACCGCAGCCGGCGGTGGGGGAGACACACCATGTGTGAGACAAGCTCGATCGCCAAAGTGCTGCTCCTCACGCTGATCGTTCTCGCCGCGTGTTTCGTCTCGAGCGAGGCCGCTGTGCCCGAGCTGTGCGACGGTCGAGACGACGACGCCGATGGAACGACTGACGAGAACTGCGTTCGGGACTGTGAACGGCCGCGGGTGTTTCGTGAGCAGACCGTCTTCGAGCGGCAGCAGCACGAGGAAGAGGATGTCTCCGCCGCCCACGAGCGCTTCGTAGCCTGGACCGGGCGCACGTTCGGAATAGTGTGGTACAAGACCGAGGGGCTGCAGCCCGCCGATTTCGAATGTGTCTTTCTATTCCAAAGTTACGATCCGTCGGCCGGCGCCGTCGCGTAGTGTCCGAAAAATCACGCGAGTCGCTTTGCGCCCATTCGTGACCCCGTTATCCGCAGCGGCGACGGCTCCACCCCCCACGCGCGGCCGCGGGACGAGTTGGCGGGAAAAGACTCCGCGATGCTTTTCCTCTCCGAGCTACCCGGTGGACGTAGACACTCCCGAGAAGGGATACAGCAGGAGCGATTCTCCGCGACCGAAACCACGCCGACACTGGGGACGATGTTCAGGCAGCGTCGCGGTAGTAGTAGCGTAGGTATCCACCGAGACGTGATCTGCAGCGCACCTCGCCGTGC
>CP070706.1:2317932-2322079 GCA_020350085.1 Acidobacteriota bacterium | reverse complement strand
GTCTCGAACTCGTTCTGCCAGCCGGCGCCCGAGCAGAAGCCCCCGCGCTGATAAGGTTCTTCGATGCCGCCGCCGAAGACGCCGAAGTCGATCGAGCTCTCGCCGCCGGACCCGTCGATCAATGTGACGCTGAAGGTGAGGTCTTCCAAAACGGCTACCGTCTCCGGATGGCGTGTTCCTTGCGTGGCGCGGAAGGACAGGAACTCGTCGTCGGAAAAGTCACGCTCGTCTTCGACGATCTCGAACTCGAGCATCGAATCCGGGCCGACGCTGTAGTCGAACACGACTCCGCGCCCCACATCCTGAGAGCGGCCGCGAGTCATGCCGTTCATCGGTTCCGAGCCGGTCCACTCGAACTGAGAGTCCGTCTCGCGTTGTCGATCCTCGAACAGGTTCATGACGGTCGCTTGCACTGCGCCACCGGAGCTGCTGACACTGAGCGATGGCCCTTGCTGAAAATCGTCAATGACGAACCCGCGTTCCGCCGGCCCTTCGCGCAGCTCATTGACGACCACCGTGGCGGGATCGACGCCGATCGGGCGCAGTGTTTCCCACTGGCGCCAGAAGAAGTCTTTCGTGGCTACCTCCGCATCGACGAAACGCTTGATCAGCGCCAGCTGGATCGCCTTCTGCACCTGTTGCGCCTCGGCACGACCGATCTCCGTCTCGGCTGGTCCGGTGAAATCGTTGAAGCCACAGCAGTTGAAATCGTTGTGGTCCGCACCGTGCACGTACGTCGATTGCCGCGGTCCGAAGGCTCGCTCGTAGAGGCCAAACGACTGGGCGACGGCGTTGTTCGGACAACCACAGACATCGCCGTCGGCAGAGCCGTAAAGCAGGTGATACGGGACCGAGTGTGGATCCGACTCGTCAGGGCCGAGAAAGTCGGTGGGAGCGATGCTACTGATCACCGCGATGTTTTCGGCTCCGTAGTTCTGGGACGGGTAGCCCTCGTCTACGAGCCGGTCGAATGCCCGAGCGACGCCCTCTCCACCTCGGCTGTGGCCGATCCAGGAGATGCGCGTCGAGTCGATATGGCCGTTTAGCACGCCCCCGCCCAGGCTCCCCTGCTGGCCGATGATCTTGTCGGTGAACTCCAAAGTCGTCGTCGAGGCGGTCTCTATGCCGGGGACCGTGTTGTTGTCATGGGACATCACGATGTAGCCGTAAGAAGCGATGTGATCGCCGAGAAAATCGTACCAGTCATAGCAGTGGCCATTGCCGTGGCTGATGACGACCAGCGGAAACGTGCCCGTGAACTCGGGATCGTCGAGATCCGCCGGATAGTAGACGCGCAGGTCGTCGTTGCCACCGCCGTTGCAGTGTGGTGCCTCAGGGCCGATGTCGTCGAACTGTGAAACGACGAGTGGCCCACGCATCGTGAAGTCGTGCACCACATAAAAGCCTGCCCGATCCGCGAGGCCGTCGGCAAGCTCGCCGGTATCCAGGAACCCATCGCGGTCACAGTCGATGGCGACATCGTATCCGACGCCGATGCTCGAACCTGCGTCCCCGCTCAGCGTCGCACTGTCGGTCAGCACGAAGGTGTTCGTCTGAATGTCACCGCTGACGAAGCTGACTTCCTGCGGCGTTCCTCTGATGTCGACGAGGCTCTGATCGTTGCACCACTGCCCTGCGGAGCGCGCCTCGACGACATAGACGTCGCATGTCTGGTCGACGACGGAGGGATTCGCCGCCGGATCGACACCGACCTCGACATCTCTTCCTTCGTTGAACGAGAGACTGAAATCAAAAAACGGAAAGCCCGTAAGCGAGCGCCCCGCCAATTCGGCGGGCTGTCCGATTCCGGCTGCAGGATCGATCTCATGAACGCAGCCGATCCGAGTTACGCAAGAATCGAGAGTACATGGATCTTCGTCGTCGCAGTCGATCGGTTCGCTAGCGCAGCCGACGAACTCTTCGCAAGAATCGATCGTGCACTCGCTGCCGTCGTTGCACGATATCGGCGCACCCGGCGCGCATCGAAACTCGGCGGCATTGCAGACCTCGGTTCCGTCGCAAGGGTCGCGATTGTCGCAGTCTTCGAGAGTCGAACAGGCGAGAGGGACATCGACTTGGTAGAAGATGATCTTCCGTTGGTCCAAGTCGATCGGTTCTTCGTAGAACAGTTCGAGTGTGCCATCGACGAGCCAGGCAGGTCGGACGACATCGTCAGCGAAAGGAGAGCGGTAGATGATGTAGGGGGGCGATCCTTCCTCCCACGTCAGCCGGATCAGCGACCCCACCTTGCTCACCCGAAGCGAGCCTTCTGCGGGGGCGGCCACGGAGAGCTGCGGTGCCAGCAGCGCGATCGCCATCAGCCCCGCGGCGAGCGCCGCGATCGTCGAAGCCTGAACTCGAAGCCCGTCGCACCTCACGTATCACCTCCAAGGTCAGCCCCCTATATACCGCGTCAACGCGCCCTGCTCGCCGTTTGCCAGCCTCGATCCGGTGATAATCCGGATAATCCTCCGGCGGCGGAAGGAACGGACTCCATCGAAAACGATCAGATTCGGCTCGCGGCTGCGCGCTCAAGAGCAAGATAAGGAGCTACTTAGGAGAATCGGCAGGGGGCCGATGGCCGCTCGCCGATCGCCGGCGAGCCGTCCCGCGTGGGAGCACCGGTTTTCCACGTGCCGATCACCGGCGAGCGACTTAGCTTTCTTGTCGGGTTGGTCAGGCGGACGCGGCCCCGACCGCCTACCGGAGACCATCACTGGGGTCTCACGCGACGTGCCCGAGAGCGTGAGGCAGTCGTCAGGAGACTCGGTACATGAGGGGCCAGGATGTCTCTGCGGTGCCGACACGATCCGGTGACGAGATCGCAGCCGATTGTCGAGAGAGCCTTTACAGCCGCTTGTGGCGGCTCGACCTGTCGGCGCCGGATCTCGACGAGCAGCTCGCGCGATTAGCCCGGCAGTATGGCGATACAGTCTATTCGGAGCTGATTCACCGTGTCTCGCACCTGTTGTTCGAGGTCGAGGACGCGAGAAGGCACTGGGAAGCCATCTCCCAACACCGCGCTTTCATGCAACGGCGACTCGAAGCGCCCGTCGATTTGCGCGTGGCGCTAGCCAGCTACTTCCTGCACGTGTCACCCAACTTTGAGGATCCACGCATCATCGAGTCCAGTCTGCTCGAGGAAACACGCGCATCTGTATACCGCGATGAGCTGACGGGGCTCTATAACTACCGCTTCTTTCGCGAGACCCTCGATAGAGAAGTCGAGCGCCACGCGCGCCACAACGCCCCTTTGTCACTGTTGATGGTAGACGTGGACGACTTCAAGAGCTACAACGACGCATGCGGGCATCAAGCCGGCCACACGGCACTGACGAGCATTGCGGACGCGATTTCTGGGTCTCTTCGCACAACCGACATCGCTGCTCGATTCGGAGGCGAGGAACTGGCGGTCATCTTGCCCTCGACGCCGAAAGCCGGCGCCCAAAAGGTTGCCGAGCGGATGCGCAACTTCGTCGAGGGGGCGGGAATCGTCCATCCCTCCCGACCGGAAGGAGGCTCGCTCACGGTCAGCATTGGTGTGGCGACGTTTCCCGCCGATGCCTCGGCAGGCGGCGAGCTGATCCAGCGGGCCGATCAGGCGCTCTATCAGGCAAAAGCCGACGGTAAGAACGGCGTTTGGCTCTACGGCAAGAGCCTGCGTTCTTACCGGCGAGTTCGGAAATCGATCACCGGAAGTCTTCGCCCGCTCTCCTCAGAGCTCTTCGCGTTGAAGACGATTACCGTCAGCGACGGGGGAGTGCTGTTCTCGACCAACTGCTCGGTCGAACGAGGCACGCTCGTCGAGCTGCGGCTCCACCTGCCTGATTCGGAGCAAGCCGTCACGTTTGTAGGCAAGGTCGTCCACCAAACGAAGGGCCGGGATGGCACGATCGAGGCCGCCATGAAAACTGTGGAGATCAGCCCGATCGACCGGCGCCGCCTGCTCGAGCATCTCGCCCACTGCGGCTGATACGGAGCGGGTCCGTCGAGACCGGCCCTCGACCCACGAGCGCTCCTGGCTTAGCCTGAGCTCGGGCCAGGCTCCGCGCCCGAATAGCTCGAGGCGGTCCTCCGACCCTTAGCCCGGAATATTCATGAACCCTTCGGCCGAAACGCCGCATCTGCCCGCTGGCCATCCCGCGGC
>CP070706.1:2308229-2317832 GCA_020350085.1 Acidobacteriota bacterium | reverse complement strand
GGATCGACACGAGCTTCTACCCGCATTCGGCGCATTCGAGGTACCCGCATTACGGGAGTCTGGCCCGATCCAGCTTCGATGTCACCTTTCTGCACGACGTGCGACACGAGATCGTCGCCAGCGGCGTGAAGGTCGAGGAGAGGGCGGGTCTTTTCGACGACTCCGCTCAGCAGGATTATCGCGTGATGCGCGGGCGGGAAGAGCAGCCGAAGGAGTATCGGATGACGCGCTGGCGGATGGAGCACGCCGTGCATGGCTTCGGCTTCGCCGTCGGGCCGTTCGAACCACATCGCGAGCCTTGGCCCGAGAAAGAAGATCCCGTTACGGTCGAGTTCTTCGGCCTCGGCGACGATACGGTGTATGTCAAGAGCGATTTCGTTGCCGCGGAGATGATCAACTCGCTCAACTACTTCCAGCGGCTGTTTGGCAAGTACCCGTACGAGAGACTCGGTACTGTCTACCACCCGCGACGGTTCGGTCAGGGGCTCGCCTCGCTACTGCTGTTGCCGAAGGCGGACAGAGAGAGCAAGTACACCTTCTCCTTCATCGCGCACGAGGCGGCACATCAATGGTGGGGCAACATCGTCTGCTGTCGCTCGTATCGAGACCAGTGGTTGAGCGAGGGGTTCTCCGAGTATTCGGGAGTTCTCTACACCGGGCTCAGGGACAGCAAGAAGTCCGAGCGCGAACTCATCCGATATCTGCGCGACAGCCTCAAAGTGCACCCCAGAGGCTCCACCCAGCGCATGTACGAGATCGCCCCGCTGGTGCTTGGAAATCGATCAATCACGCGCAAGACCCCAGGGGCCTATTTCTACCTCGCCTATCACAAAGGCGCTCTCGTGTTGCGAATGCTGCACTTTCTCTTTACGGATCCGGCTTCCGGCGAAGGACAGCCTTTCTTCGACATGCTCAGTGACTTCGTCGATCAGCACCGAGGAGGTTGGGCGACGACTGAGAGTTTCATCCAGGTCGCCAACGAGCGATTCCCAGAATCGGCACTGGGAGAGCGCTACGGTTTCCCAGACCTGAATTGGTTCTTCCGCCAGTGGGTGTACGAAACCTATCTTCCGACATATCGCCTGGAGTACCGGCTCGTCGGCCAGAAAGACGGCTCGGTCGTGGTCGAGGGACACGTGCTTCAGGAAGACGCGCCAGAGTATTGGCTGATGCCCCTGCCGCTCGTCTTCGGCTTTGGCGGGGACGCGATCGCTCATACCACCGTCATCGCGCACGGCCCGAAAGCACCCTTCCGACTGCAGCTGCCGCGGCGGCCGAAGAAAGTCGAGCTCGACCCCGATCACTGGGTGCTCTCAGCGGAGACCAGCACCGGCAAGTTGAGATAGGTCGCCTTCAACTGCCCTCGCCGGCAGATCGTCTGAGCGAGAAAGCCGCCTCGAACGCGCGCAGCTCACCCACGCCGCGAGGCACGCCGGCTGCGGATGTGTGAGGAAGGGGGCTGCTTGCGGACCCACGAGACGAAGCGCTCGATCTCGGGATGGGCCGCGAGGGCTTCGATCGTGTTGTAGCTGCGATCCAGCTGCTTCTCGTCGAAGGTGACGTGCACGTGCCGATGACAAGGGCGGCACAGCGAGGCGAGCCTTTCATGGACCTCGCGCCGGTCGAACAGCTTCTTGTTGCGCCGGTTCTTGTGCCGTGTGCGCGGGATCAGATGATGCTTCGTGAGCACGAGTCCCGAGCGGCCGCACAGAGAGCAGCGGCCCCTCGCATCTTCTCGAGGCAGATCGTGCGGGTTCATCAGAGCGAAGCCTGACGCAGCTCGACGGAACTCGCCAGGGCGAGCGCATCCAGAGCCTCAGGCGTAGAACCTCGGCGCGAGCCACCTCTGACGAAGCGCACCCCTGCAGGATCGGGCCGAGAGCGCTCATGAATAATCCGGGCTAGACCCGTAAAGACATGAGCCGCCCAAAAGCGGTACCCTGAGACCACGATGGCCGGGAGATCGATCGCGTTTTTCTCGATGGAAGTCGCCCTCGACCCGGGGATGCCGACCTATAGCAGCGGTCTCGGCGTGCGGGCCGGCGACGCGATCCGGGCTGCGGCCGATCTCGAGCTGCCGCTGGTCGCGGTGACGCTGCTGCATCGGCGCGGATCGAGCTTGCAGCGGCTCGACGAGGCGGACCAGCCCGACGACGAGCTTGTGGAAGAACACGGTTCGTCTTTCGCCGAGCTGGCCGGCGATCGCTCGCGCGAGCCGACCGTCCCGCCGCTCGACGAGCAGTTTTTCCAGCAGATGCCCGCGCGCTGCCGCGTGAGGATCGAAAACCGCGACGTCCAGATTCGCGCGTTCAAGCACGACGTCTCGGGCGCGAGCGGACAGACGGTCAGTGTGCTGTTTCTCGACGCGGACCTGCCCGATAACGACCCGCGCGATCGCGCGCTGACCGATCCGTTCCACCGCAGCGAAGACGGCTCCGAGCGCGACCGGCTATGCCAGCAGGTGCTGCTCGGGATCGGCGGCGTGCGGATGCTCGAAGCTCTCGGCTACGACGTCGAGCGCTACCATCTCCACGAGGCCGATGCCGCACTGCTGACGCTCGAGCTGCTCGATCATGAGGCGCGGGAAGCGGGACGCGTCTCGTTCAACAACGACGACATCGAAGCGGTGCGCGCGCAGTGCCTGCTGACCCTGCACGCCGCCGGCACGAGCCAGCCCGATAGCTATCCCCTCGATCTCGTCGGGCGAGTCTTCGAACACCGCGCTAGCGACTTCGTTGACATGCGCGACGTCTTCACCGTCGGCGCTCTGCAGCAAGCGATCGCGTCGATCGGGTCTTCGGCGGCGATCCTCGAGCCCGCCCCGGCCGCAGACGAGCTCAACATGATGCTGCTGGCGCTGCGCCTCAGCCGCTCGGTCAACGGCGTCGATCTCACTCAGCGCCCGCGCAGCCAAGCACGGCTACTGTCCGACGAGAGCGTCGCGGCGATCCCCGGCGGCGTGCACGCGGCGAGCTGGGTCTCGGAGCCGTTCGCGGAGCTGTTCGATCACCACATGCCCGGTTGGCGGGAGGACAGCTCGAGCCTGAGGGCTGCGGTCGCCATTCCGCGCCGCCACATCTGGAAATCGCACGTGCGCGCCAAGCGGGCGCTGGCTCGCCGCGTCAGTCGCGCCCACGCCGTCGAGCTGAACACCGCCGTCCTGACACTCGGCTTCGCGCAGCGGCTCACCGGTGCCGCATCGCTCGACCTGCTGCTCGCCGACGTCGAGCGGCTCAAGCAGATCTCGGCCGAGATCGGCGCGCTGCAGATCGTCTGCTGCGATGCGGCGCAGCCGCGTGATCGGCAAGGAACACAGCTCATCGAGCGGATCGAACGCGTACGCGCCGCCCTCGAGCCCGACGTCTCGCTGGTCTACCTCGGCCCGTACGGCATCACGATGACGAGGGCGGTGACGGCCGGAGTCGACGTCTGGGTCGACGTTCCGGCGCCGCGAGGCGAAGCGGCCGGCCAAGGCGGGATCAAGGCCGCTCTCAACGGCGTGCCCTCGCTGGGCGCGCTCGAAGGCTGGTGGGCCAAGGGACACGTCGAGTGCGTCACGGGCTGGGCGATCGCCGAGCCCTCGGGCAGGCTGCACAATACCAAAGCGGGTCGCAGCGCCGCGCCGCTTTTCGACAAGCTCGAGCAGGCGATCGTGCCGCTGTACTACCAGGACCGGGATGGCTTCATCGATGTCATGCGCCACGCCATCGCGCTCAACGGATCGTTCTTCACCGCGCAGCGGATGCTGCGCCAGTACGCGAGCCGGGTGTATTTCGTCTAAGGCCCACCTGCCATGCAGAACTCGGCGAATGCTGCTGGCATGTGCCGCCGCTGCCATGGTGACCGTGTTTCCCGGATCATCTGCCTCGACGGCGGGTGAGACCCCTGCCGAGCTGTTTTCCTATCACGTGCGGGTGGTGCGGGTCGACGAGATGGCGCCGGCCGGCCCCGACCCGCCGGCGAAACGCCGCGCGCCGTTCGTGATCCCGATCGCGGGCCTCTGGTGGGAAGACGAGCAGCTGACGGCGATTGCCGATGCGGTCGGCGGGATGAACGCCCAGTCGGTGGCGAGCTATTTGATTCGCGGCGATGGGGACGGACACACGCGCTTCGAGCGCACGATCACCGCCGAGGAGCAGAACGTGTCGCTCTCGCTACGCGCGCGCCTGATCGACGACGGTTCCGAAAAACCCGGCAGCTCCTACGAGGCCTCGCACGAGCTGAGCCTCGTGCTGCGCAAGACGGCCCCGCGCCGCGCGCTCGCCGAAGCGATACTGCTCGCACGCGGCGAGCGAACCGTCGCCCTGGCGGCGCGCGCCCCGTCGCCACCCGCGTGGATCGTGCTGGCCGTCACGGCGCTCGACGCGAGCGCGTTCGCTCGGTTCGGTGCGCGAGACCCGGTCGTCTCCGGAGCGCGCGGCATCGAGCCGCCCCGAATCGTCCGCCAAGTCGAAGCCGCACTGCCCGCCACGGCAAGGCACGCGCGCCGATCGGGTCTGGTCACGCTCCGAGTCATCGTCGACGAGCACGGCGTCCCGCACGCACCGATCGTCGTGGACGCGCCCTCGCGCGGCGAGGACTTGGCTGCCGCCGCCGCCCAAGCCGCGCTCCATCGCCGCTACACCCCCGCCCTCCAATCCGGCCAACCCGTCCCCGCCTTTGTCACGGAGAAGTTCTACTTCGCCCCGAGGACCACGCCTCCTCAGCGCTGACCCGCCTGCGCTTGCGACGCGGATTCCCTGAAGCCCGACGCCGATCCTCGTCCGCGGGCAGTTCAGCCCCCCTTCAGCCCTTCCACGCGGCCGGTATACTCGTCGCCTCAGGAGGCTGAGCCATGTTCCGCAAGCGGGAGACGGATGTGCTCGTCGTCGGTGCCGGCCCGGTGGGGCAGGTGACGGCGATGCTGTTGGCCGACCGCGGCGTCGGCGTGCAGATCGTCGACAAGGAGCGGCGGACAGCGGGTCGCAGCTACGCGCTCGCTCTGCACCCGTTCTCGCTCTCGCTGCTGCACAAGCTCGAGATCGTCGACGAAGTGCTCAAAGAGGGCTACCGCGTCGACAAAGTCGCCTTTTACCAAGACAAGCAGCGCAAGGCCGAGCTGTCACTCTCCGAGCTGCCGAGCTCGTACCCGTTCGTGCTGGTGCTGCCACAAAGCAGCCTCGAGAGCATCCTCGAGCGCCATCTCGATCAGCGCAAGATCCCCGTGCAGTGGAACCATCGCGTCTCACGCCTGATTCCCGGCAAAGACCGCGTCGCCGCCGACATCGACCGCCTCGAGCAGGTCTCGGTGGGCTACAGCGTGGCCACCGTCGAGTGGGTCATCGACAAGACGTTCCACACCGAGGCGCGCTTCGTCATCGGCGCCGACGGGCACACCTCAATCGTGCGCAGCCTGCTCGGCGCCGAGTACCAGACCACCTCGGAGCCGGCGCTGTTCGCCGTCTACGAGTTCGACTGCGAGGAGGACCTCGGTGGCGAAGTCCGCGTCGTTCTCGACGACGAGACGACCAACGTCCTGTGGCCGCTGCCGGGGGGCCGGGCCCGTTGGAGCTTCCAGCTCACCGGCGAGCAGGCCGAGAGGGGCCGGCTGATCGAAGGCCGCCTTGCCGTCCAGCTCGGCGGGCGCGCGTTTCCGATGCTGGCCGAGGAGACGCTCTCGGAGCTGATCCAGGCCCGCGCGCCGTGGTTCAGCGCCAGGATCGGCGAGGTTCACTGGTCGGTCGCCGTGCGCTTCGACCACCAGCTCACGGACCGCTACGGCAAGGACAGGTTGTGGCTCGTCGGCGATTCCGCGCACCTGACCGGCCCCGCCGGTGCCCAGAGCATGAACGTCGGCTTTCGCGAGGCCGACGAGCTGTCGCGGTTGATAAGCGATGTGATCCGCGGCGAGACCTCGATCGACGCGCTCGCGGGTTACGAGCGCCACTGGCTCAGCGAGTGGCGCCAGCTGCTCGGGTTCGAGGGAGGGCTTGCGGCCGCCGAGGCCGGCCCGGCTGTCGACCCCTGGATCACCCAGCGCCAGGCCCGGCTGCTGCCCTGCCTGCCGGCCTCCGGTGCCGAGTTCGACCGCCTCGTCAGCCAGATCGGCCTGAGGGTCGAAAAAAAGTAAAAAATCGCGGAAGAACCCGCGACGTTTGACCCAAAGTAGTGACGATCCTAGACTAGAACGCATCTTTATATAAAACGCCCGTGAGGTTTTACTCCAAGAAGACGGCACAGTGCCCTTGAACCCGTTCAGTCCACGGCCTGCCCAACATCGGGAGCAGCGGCTGTACCCATGAGCCAGCCTGAAGCCCTCAGCCGAGGCGATGAGTCGCCTGATACCGCCTCTGCTGTTTCCCCCCAAACCCAGATCGTCAGCCAGCACATCGTCGAGATCGTTTCCGACTCCGGCGAAGGTGCGCAAACCGCCGGGCAGATGTTCGGCACCGTCAGCGCCAAAATGGGAAATGGCGTCTGGACGGTGGAGATCATCCCTGCCGAGATCGAGCCGCCGCACCGCTCGCGCTCTGGCGCCAGCGGCAACCGGATCCGCATCGGCCGCGAAGCCGTCACCAACATGGGTGACGCCGCCGACGTCGTCGTCGCGTTCAACGAGCAGGTGCTCTACAGTCGCATCGACGTCAACGCGCTCAAGCCGGGAACGACGCTGTTCATCGAGAGCAAGTGGGCCGACGATCCGGACGAAGCGGTGCGCGAGCAGTACGCCGAGGCACTGGCGGATTTCCGCGAGCGCGGCTACCAGATCCACGAAGTGCCGATGGAGCAGGAGTGCCTGCGCATCGTTCCCGACCCGCGCCGCGGCAAGAACATGTGGGTGCTCGGCCTGCTGTGCGCGATCTACGAGCGTGATGTGTCGCATGTGCACGCAGAGATCGAGCAGAAGTTCAAGCGCAAGGGTCAGAAGATCATCGACGCCAACGTCGCGCTGGTCGATGCCGGCTACGCCTGGGCCCGGGAAAACATCCCACTGCGGATTCGCGTGCCGGTCAGCCCGACCGCCGAGCCGCAGGTCGTGATGAACGGCAACCGCGCCGCCGCGCTCGGCATCATGGCCGCGGGCATCGAGGTCTGCTCGATGTATCCGATCACGCCGGCGACCTCGGTCTCGCACTACCTCGCGGCGGCGTTCCACAAGTCGGGCGGCATGATCCATCAGGCCGAAGACGAGATCTCCGCGATCGGCTTCGCGCTCGGCGCGTCCTATGCCGGCAAGACCCCGGTCACCGTCACCTCGGGTCCCGGCTTCGCACTCAAGACCGAGTTCATCGCGCTGGCCGTGATGGCCGAGCTGCCGATCGTGATCATCGTCGTCCAGCGCGGCGGGCCCTCGACCGGCTTGCCGACGCGCGTCGAGCAGGGCGAGCTGCTGGCCGCGCTGTTCGCCTCACCGGGCGACGTGCCGAAGATCGTCATGGCGCCTTCGACGATCGAGGAGTGCTTCCACTTCACCGTCACCGCTCGCAAGCTCGCGGAGACCTTCCGCGGCCCGGTGATCGTGCTGACCGACGCCAATCTCGCCACCGGTCAAGCGCCGTTCTCGCGACCGGAAGTCCAAGAGGACTGGCTGGCGCCGCCGATCGACCAGTCCGAGTGGGACCCAACCGTCGCGCCGTATCAGTGGGACCCCGCGACGGGCCTGTCGCAGCGCCCGATCCCGGGCCAGCGAAACGGCATGTACGTGCTGACGGGCCTGGCGCACGACGAGCGCAGCAAAGTCGCGTATGAATCGGAAATCAACCAGCGCGCGATGAAGATGCGCAGCCGCAAGCTGCACACGCTGTTTCGCACGCTCAAGCCGCCGAAGGTGTACGGCGATCCGGAAGGCGACCTGCTCGTCGTCGGCTGGGGCTCGACCCGCGGGGCGATCGAGGAGGCCGTCGATCGCGTGCGGCAAGACGGCGGCAAGGTCTCGGCATTGCACCTCAGGATCCTCTCGCCGCTCGAGCCGGGCTTGGACGAGATCTTCAAGCGCTTCAAGAACATCATGACCGTCGAGATCAACTACAGCGACGACGAGGACGACCCCTACACCGTGCCGGAAACGCGCCGCTACGCGCAGCTCGCGTGGGTTCTGCGCGCCCGCACGTTGGCCCCGGTCGATTGCTGGTCGCGCGTTCCGGGCATTCCGCTGCCGCCCGGACAGATCGAAGCCGAGCTGAGGCGCCGGCTCGGCCTGTGAATCACCTGCTGCGAATGAGCTTCTCGGAGAAGAGCTGAGATGTACGGACTGAAGAAAGACTGGGATCTCGAGCCGCGCGTTCGCCAGTTCGTGCTGGCCGACTATCAAAGTAATGTCCCCCGCTGGTGCCCCGGCTGCGGTGACAGCGCCGTGTTGAGCGCGCTGCAGCGCTTGGCGCGCGACGAGCAGCTCCCGCCGGAGAAGACCGTCGTCGTCTCCGGCATCGGCTGCTCGAGCCGGCTGCCACACTACATGAAGACCTACGGCTTCCATGGCCTGCACGGCCGGCCGCTGCCGGTCGCCTGCGGCGTGAGGAGTCGGCGGCCGGATCTTCACGTGTTCGTCGTCACGGGCGACGGGGACAACTGCGCCATCGGCACCGCGCACTGGATCCACGCCATCCGCTACAACATGAAGATGACGGTGCTGCTGTTCGACAACAACATCTACAGCTTGACCAAGATGCAGACCTCGCCGACAACCAAGCGCGGTGATTTCTCGTATACGCACCCGATGGGCGCACCGCTCAACCCGCTCGATCCGCTCTCGGTCACGCTCGCGATCACCAACGCTTCGTTCGTCGCGCAGACGATCGATTGGAACCCGATGCACGTCGAGGCGACGATCCGCGCGGCGCACGCGCACCCCGGCCTGTCGTTCATTCGGATTCTGCAGCGCTGCCCACACTACAACCCGATGGTCTGGCAGCCCCTGCAGCAGGACCCGTCCTTGATCCGCCTGCTGGTTCACCCCGACGGCATCCCCGCCGACGACACCGTGCGCAAGATCTTCAAGAACCAGCTCGAGCACGACCCCGCGGACCTCTCGGCCGCGAAGGACATCGCCGCCGCCACCGACGCCGTGCCGGTCGGCCTGCTGCACCGCAACGTGAATGCCGAGCGCTACGACTTCGCCACCGCCCAGGGCCTGACCATGGAAACCGACGAGCGCGTCCAAGCCATCCAAGCCGAAATCGACCGCTTCCTGGTTTGAACGCGCCCACAGGGGTTGCTCTCACCAGATCGCACCCCGTAGCGACAGGGCTTGCCCTGTCAGACTCGCGCGCAGCGCGAGAAAAACCCAGACAACCAACCCCGTCCCCACTCCACCACGAGCCCGGCTATCCTAAATATTCACCGCCGCGCACGCCCTAGGAGGAACGATGACAAGCAAGAAGCCGGCTCGCGGGACCACCACCCGCACGAAGAACCCGGCTTCCGGGGTACGTCCTCCGAGCAGCACCAGCACCGCCATCTCCCCAGGCCGCTGGATCGCCCGCAGCGGCGCCGAGGCGATCAACGCCACCGAGCGGCTGATCTGCGGCCGCAGCGCCGTGCGCTCACTCGCCGTCGCCGAAGGCCTGGCCCTGACCGGCGAACGTGCCGCCACCCTGCTCACCGAGCGCTGCGCTCCCGCCTGCG
>CP070706.1:2303616-2308129 GCA_020350085.1 Acidobacteriota bacterium | reverse complement strand
TTGATCGTATCGGTCAAGTAGTCGAGGTTGCGCTGGTCCGCCGTGATGACTTTTTCCCAGTCCCATTGATCGACGTAGGCACTGTGATCATGATCGAGGAAGTAATCTTTTCTCACCGCTCGCATGTCGGTGATGATTCCCTCGCCGACGTCCATGCCGAACTGCTTGAGCGCCACTCGCTTCCATTTGGTCGCGGCCTGTACCACCTGAGCGTCGATCGGGTTCTTCCCGCGGTCGTTCGAGATGTGGAACTGAATCGGAGTCCGCGATCCATCGCGGTCGAGGTAGTCGTTGACGCCGCTCTCGACATCGACGATGAGCGGGACCGTCACCGGTATCAGATTCAACTCTCGGCACAGATTGTCCTCGATGTATTGCTTTGCGGCGAACAGCGCCTGCTGCGTTTCCTTGGCTGAGAGCGGCGAACGGTAATCGTCCGGCAACACCTTCTCCAGCTCGTTGTAGTCACCAATCCCGGGTCCGGCCAGGTCGGCTTTCTTGTCTGACATGATGTGGGGTCCTCCCTCAGATCAACGTGATTCGAGACCGATCCAGAAGACGAGCAGCATGCGTCATTCGCGCCGCCGGGTCAAGATGAGATCGCCGCGATGTCCGCTGGCCGCGATCCCGCTGTAACGGCGCTCAGCAGATGCGCGGGAGCTGCTCGCCACTGAGCATATCGACGACCCGCGTGCCGCCGATGCGACTGCGCAGAAAGACCTTCCCAGGGTGCTCGTCGACGATCTGCCCGATGACGGCTGCCTCGCGCCCGTGAGGGTGGGCACGCATCGTCTCGAGCGCCCGCTCGGCGGCGGATCGAGCGACGATCAACAGGCACTTGCCTTCGTTGGCGACGTAGAGCGGATCGAGGCCGAGAATTTCGCACGCGCCGCGCACCTCGTCTTTGACGGGAATGCTCGTCTCGTCCAACCGAATGCCGACGCCGGCCTGGGCCGCGATCTCGTTGAGCGCACTGGCCAGCCCGCCGCGGGTCGGGTCTCGCAGCACGCGAAGCTCGCCTCCCACCGCCCGTATGACCTCAGAGACGAGATCGTGCAGCGGCGCCGAGTCGCTCTCGAGCGCTGTTTCGAACTCGAGCCCTTCGCGCACGGACATCACCGCAATGCCGTGCTCGCCGATCGAACCGTTGACCAGCACGACGTCTCCCGGCCTTGCCGCACGGGGTGAGATGCTCACCCCCTCGGCCACCAGCCCGATTCCCGTCGTGTTGATGAACACACCGTCTCCCTTGCCCCGATCGACGACCTTGGTATCACCGGTGATCACCGGTACGCCGACCTGCTGCGCGGCCGCGCGCATCGACTGCGTGATGCGCCACAGCTTGGCCATTTCGAATCCTTCCTCGAGAATGAAACCGGCGGAAAGAGCGAGCGGCTTTGCGCCGCACCTGGCCAGGTCGTTGATCGTGCCGTGAATGGCCAACGAGCCGATGTCCCCGCCGGGAAAAAACAGTGGGCTGATCACGAACGAGTCCGTCGAGAACGCCAGTCTCAACGTCTCGACATCGACGATCGCGCCGTCGTGGAGAAGCTCGAGCTGGGGATTGTCGAACGAGCGCAGGAAGAAGCGCTCGATGAGCATCTGCGTCATGCGCCCGCCGCCCCCGTGGGCCAGCGTCACGGTTGGGTACTCGCTGATCGGAATCGGACAGTGTGCCCCGCTCGAAAGCTTTTCGCGCCCGTCCGAGCTCACGCTTGCCTCCCGTAGTGGTAGTACGCCGCGCACGCCCCCTCCGAGGAGACCATCGGTGCGCCGAGCGGGCGCTCCGGGGTGCAAGCCGTGCCAAACTGCGAGCAGTCGCTCGGTCTTTTCAGTCCCTGGAGAATCTCTCCCGCGATGCACAGCTCCGACTCGCGGGTCGAGACGTGGCTGACGTCGAAACGGCGTTCGGCATCGAAGGCGGCCAGCTCGGGCCGCAGCCGCAGGCCACTGGCCGGAATGACGCCGATCCCGCGCCACGGCCGGTCGCAAACCTCGAACACACGCGCAATCAGCTCCCGCGCGTGGCGATTTCCATCGCGGCTGACCGAGCGAGAGTACTGGTTCTCCACGCCCGAGCGACCGCTCTCGAGCGCGTCAACCGTCATCAGCAGCCCATGAAGCAGGTCGATCGGTTCGAAGCCGGTGACCACGATCGGAACCTGCCACTTCTCGGCGATCGGCTCGTATTGGCGGTAGCCCATCACCGTGCAGACGTGACCCGCGGCGAGAAATCCCTGCACGCGGTTGTGGGCCGAACCGAGAATCTCCTCCATCGCCGGCGGAACGAGCACGTGTGCGGACAGCACGGAGAAGTTGCTCACCGCCTGCTGCTTGGCCCGCCAGACCGCCATCGCATTGGCCGGAGCCGTGGTCTCGAAGCCGACGGCGAAGAAGACGACTTCCCGATCCGGATGCTTGATCGCCAGCTTCAGCGCGTCGAGGGGCGAGTAGACCATTCTCACGTCGCCCCCGTGCGCCTTGATCCCGAGCAGGTCCTCGTCCGTTCCCGGCACTCTCAACATGTCGCCGAACGAGGTGAAGATCACTTCGGGCCGGCCGGCGATCGCCAGCGCGCGGTCGATTTGCTCGAGCGGCGTCACGCACACCGGACAACCCGGACCGTGCACAACGGTCAGCTCCTCGGGGAGCATGCGATCGATGCCGGCTTTGATGATCGTGTGCGTCTGACCGCCGCAGATCTCCATCAGCGTCCACGCACGGGTGACGCGGCGGCGGATCGCCGCGACGAGGCGCCTGGCATCGGCCTGGCTGCGGTACTCATCGACGTACTTCACCGGATCTCCCCGTCCTCCCGCGTCCGGTCACAGCTTACCGAAACGAGAACAGGCATTATCCCTCTGCCAGTCGAGCCGCCGCCACGGCGATCTGCCCGAGACTGATCCCGCCGTCGTTGGGCGGTATCTGACGGTGCAAGAGCGCCGTAAAGCCCGCCTTCTCGAGGGCCCGCGCCGTGCGCACGATGAGTCGCTGGTTTTGGAAGCACCCACCGGTGAGCGCCACCTTTTCGACCCCCACCGTGCGAGCCACGTCGATGATCGTGCAGGACAGTGCGTTGTGGAAGCGAGCGGCGATGGTGCTGGCCGGCTCGCTCTTGCGGCGGTCCTCGAGCAGTGCTTCGATCAGCGGCCGCCAGTCCACGATGAGTTTCTCCTTTTCTCCCGCACCAGAGCTCGTCACGTCGATCGGATACGCGTCGCCGATCGACGGGCTGGCCACGAACTCCAGCGCCATCGCGGCCTGACCTTCGAACGTCGTTGTCTGGTGCAGCCCGAGCAGCGCCGCCACCGCGTCGAACAGCCGTCCGGCGCTGGTCGTCCAGGGAGCGTTGAAGCCTGCCTCCAACATGCGCAGCAGCGGCTGACGGGCCGCAGGCTCGAACGCCTCGAGCGGGCACGGCTCGTCCCGCTCGAGCGCATCGCGACCGCCGAGCTCCCACAGCACGGCGACGGCCGAGCGTCGCGGCTCGCGGACCGCGGCCTCCGCCCCGGGCAGCCGAAACGGACGCAGGTGTCCGACCCGTCGAAAGCTCGATGTGGTGCCGAGCAGGAACTCGCCGCCCCAAACAGTCCCATCCGGCCCGTAGCCCGTTCCGTCCCACGTCACCCCAAGCGCCGGCTCATCGCAGCCATTTTCTGCCAGGCACGCGGCGAGATGAGCGTGGTGGTGCTGCACGGCAACGAGCCGGGCACCGTCGAGTCGCGGCAGTGCTTCGCGAGCGAGTGCCGCCGTGCTGTCCGCAACTACACCGCGGACAGCGGCCTGAGCCCATCTCGTCGTGGCGTAATCTGGATGCATGTCGTGCGCCACGGCGACCGGCTCGGCCTCGTAGAGCCGGATCAAATCGGCCGTGACACGCTCGAAGGCCGCCAGCGCTTGCTCGGTCTCCATGTCACCGATGTGTTGGCTGACGAACACTTGTCGTCCCATCGACAACGCGACGGCATTCTTGAGATGACCTCCGACGGCCAAGACCGTCGGGATCTCCGCGCGAACCAGCACCGGGCGTGGGGCGTAACCGCGTGCCCGGCGGACGATTCGTGGCTCCCCGGCCCAGACCCAGGCAACGCTGTCATCGACGTGGCGCTCGATCGGACGATCGTGGATCAGGAACCGCTCGGCGACGCCCCGCAGTCTCACCAGAGCCTCTGTCTCGTCGATGCAGATCGGCTCGTCGCTGAGATTCCCGCTCGTCGCGACCACCGGGAAGTCGATCCGCCGGAGCAGAAGATGATGAAGCGGCGTGTAAGGCAACATGACACCGAGGTACGGATTCTCGGGCGCGACGGCGTCGGCGACGGGGGCGTCAGGCCGGCGCCGCAGCAGCACGATCGGCGCTTGCGGTGAGGCGAGCAGAGCGAGCTCTCGCTCGTCGATCTCACACAGCGTGCGGAGCTGATCGAGGTCGCGTGCCATTAGAGCGAGCGGCTTCTCGCGCCGCGGCTTCTTCTCGCGCAGCCGCGTCACGGCGTCATCGTTTCGAGCATCGAGG
>CP070706.1:2296011-2303516 GCA_020350085.1 Acidobacteriota bacterium | reverse complement strand
TACTCCTGCCTCGGGCCGATTCTCGCCGGCATCGCACTCGAACGGATCAGCGGCCGCAGCCTACGCGCGTTGTTTTCGGAGCGGATCCGCCGACCGCTGGGAATCTCCGCCAGCGAGCTGCGCTACGCGCCGGTGCCGCGAACGCTGCGCGAGCGCACGGCGCCGACGGAGACCGGTCGCCAGCGAGAGCGAGACATTGCGCTGGCGATGACGAGCTCGAGCGACGACCCGGCCTCCAAGCCGCTGTTCGAGGGCCCGCTGCGCGGTGTCGTGCATGACGGCAACGCCCTGTTTCTCGGCGGAGCGGCCGGAAACGCGGGCCTGTTCGGGACGGCGGCGGCGGTGTTCCGGCTCTGTTCCGCACTGGCCACCGATGGTCTGCTGTTCACCACGCAGGAGCTGGAGCTGTTCCGCCGTCCGCTGGGCCGATCGCCGACAGACATCCGCACCTTCGGTTTCCAGTCGGGCGCGGCTGAACAAGCGCCGGCCGGGCCGTTCGGCCCACACTCGTATGGTCACGTCGGATTCACGGGGACCTCGGTCTGGATCGACGCCGATCGGCCTCTGGTGGCGGTTCTGCTGACGAACCGAGTGCACCCGCGCTGGACCGATGCACCCGTACAAGCGTGGCGGCGCGAGTTTCACGCTCTGGCGGCCCAGCTCGGCGGGGGAGCGCGCTCGTGAGGTCGCTGGAGGCGGCGCTCGATCTGGACGAACTGGCCGAACCGAATCGCGCGAGCGCTCGCCGCTTCGCGACCACGATCGCGATCTCTTTGCTGGTGCACGCGCTGCTGTTGTTGGGGGCCAGCGCGTGGACCGGTTCACCGGCGCCGCTGGCGGACGAAACAGAGTTGCTCGTGCCGCTCGAGTTCGAGCCACTGCCCGAGCCGGCACCGCCTCCCGCGCCGCCGCCACAGACCGATCCGCTCCCATCCGAGACCGAGCAGAGGCCCGAGGAGCCCGCCGCCGACGAGAGCTTGCTGGGGTTTGACTCGAGCGGGGAAGGGGACCGCCGTGCGGACCGACCCGTCGGACCGGAGGCGGAGATCCATGCGCCGCCCGCTCCGGGAGGAGGGCCGGGCCAACCGGATGAGACACGCTCGGTGGAAGCGATCGAGCAGCCGCCGGCGGCGCCAGTGCCTGAGCGGCGCGATCCGTCCAGCGGGGAAAGGGCCGCAGAACTCCCTCCCGAGCCGCTGACGGAGCCGGCCGAGGCGCAACCAGCCCCCGGGTCGGAGGCCGAGGAGAGTCCGTTCGACGAGTCGGCGCCCGCGCCCGGCGAGCCGCAGGAAGCGACGCCGCCTCCGCCTTCGCGCGTCGAGCCCGAGCCGATCCGACCGGCCAAGCCCGAGCGGCCGGAGGGCCCGGGGAGCTCGCTCGATTTCGATGTCGAGATTCACGGCGGGCTGTTTCCTCCGGAGATTGATTTCGAGAGCGGTGACTACGATTGGTCCGATTACGCGATCAAGCTCTATTTCGCGGTCTATCGGGCGTGGTTGCGCGAGCTCGACGCGCGCGTGCGACGCTTCGAGCGCGACCAGAAGCTCGGCTCGTTGCCGAGGCTCGAAGGCGAGGTCATCATCCGCTTCGTGCTGCGCCGGGACGGCTCGGCGGTCGATCTCGAAGTGCTCGAGCCGTCGGTGTTGAGCAGCCTCGATGACGCGTCGGCGGCAGCTCTGCGTCGAGCAGTGATTCCACCGCTGCCGCGAGATTTCCCACGCGACCAAGAACGGATCACGTTCCGTTTCCTGATCGGTTTCGACAATGCGCTGCAGCTCGAGCGTCGGCTCGAGCTGCTGCGCTGGCGCGGGGAGTTCTAACCCCATGGCGGCCTGCACGTGTGTCCTCGGCGTCGAGTCGATGCGCTGGCGGGTAGATGCTATGATCCCGATTCAACTTTGAACGACTCGACGACAAGATCGGGTATGACGTTCGCCGATTTCGCGCTCAAGCCCACGCTGCTCCAAGCCCTCGACGAAAGCGGCTTCGTCCACCCGACCCCGGTTCAGCGCGATTGCATTCCCCCGTCGCTGGAAGGTCGCGACATCGTCGGCGTCGCCCAGACCGGCACCGGTAAGACGCTCGCGTTTCTGGTGCCGATTCTGAACAAGCTGCAGCCGCGCGGCCGCGTGCAGGCGATCGTCGTCTGTCCCACGCGAGAGCTCGCGCAGCAGGTCGCCGGAGTGGCCGAGCGCCTGGGAGCCTCGCTCGGCGTGCGCGCGACGGTGGTCTACGGTGGAACCAGTCTCGCCGGTCAGCGCGCACAGCTCGACGAGGAGCCCGACATCGTCGTCGGCACGCCAGGCCGATTGATCGACTTTCTCGGTTCGGCGTGGTTGAGGCCTCGGTGGACCCGCTGGCTCGTTCTCGACGAAGCGGATCGGATGCTCGACATGGGCTTCATCGAGGATGTTCGAACGATCTGCGCACGCGTGCCGCTTTCACGCCAGACGATGCTTTTTTCGGCCACGATGCCGCCTGCGATCACGGCGCTCGCCGACCAGTTCTTGTACGAGCCGGTCACCGTGCGCGTCTCACAGCAGAACATCGTCGCCGAGGGGATCGAGCATCGGGTCTACGAGCTGGTTCTGGCCGACAAGCCGCGCGCGCTGGCGCGGCTGCTGCAAGCGCATCGTGGAGAAAAGGTGCTCATCTTCACCGCGACGCGGGAAGCGACCAGCGAGGTTGCCTCGCGGCTGCGACGAAGCGGTCACGAGGTCGTCAGCTTGTCGAGTCTTCTTTCGCAGGCGAACCGCGAGCGGGCCCTGGCATGCTTTCGTCGCGGCGAGTTCCCGGTCATGGTCGCGACCGACGTGGCGGCGCGCGGACTCGACGTCACCGACATCGACATCGTCGTCAACTACGATCTGCCCCAGACGGCCGAAGACTATGTCCACCGCGTCGGACGGACCGGACGCGCGGCGAGAAACGGCGTCGCGATCAGTCTGGTCAGTCCTGCGGACCAGGAGCGGGTGGCGGCAATCGAGTGGCTTCTCGGTCAGCCGCTGCCGCGCCACGAGCTGGACGGTTTCCGGCGCCCCGCGCCGAGAGTCCGGCGCGGCGCGGCTCGCCGCAAGAGCAGCGGCGCCGGCTCGCGCCAGCGCAGGAAACGCCGTACGCTCTCGCGACGGAAGAAGAGGTCTCGATGAGCGAGCTGTGGTCTTTGTTCACGCGCGGTGGGCTGGTCATGTGGCCGATCCTGCTGGCGTCGGTGCTGGCGCTGGCCGTCGCGCTCGAGCGGCTGTGGATGCTTCGCCGCTCACGCGTGATTCCCGAGGCCACGGTGCGGCAGGTGCTGCGGCTCGTGCGCGGCGGAAAGATCGCCGAAGCGCGCGAGGTCTGCCGGCACGACGGCGGACCTTTCTCACGCATCGTCGTCGCGGGACTCGAGTGGTGGAGCCAAGGATTCGACGCGGTGCGCGAGGCGATCGCCGATGCCGGCAGGCGCGAGGCTCCCAAGCTCATGCGCGGCCTGGGGATCATCGGCACCGTGGCTTCGGTGACGCCGCTTCTCGGATTGCTCGGCACCGTGATCGGAATGATCAAGGTGTTTCGAACGATCTCACTAACCGGGCCGGGCCAGGGCCAAGAGCTATCGGCCGGGATCGCCGAAGCGCTGCTGACGACGGCGTTCGGGCTGACCGTCGCGATCCCGGCCTTGGTCGTTCACAACCTGCTCGCGAGCCGCGCCGAGCAGCTCGTCGTCGACATCGAACGCGCTTGTCATCAGATCGTACGCAGCTCGGGTGATCAGCCGTCATCGACCGGAAGCGAATCGCTGATCGATGTCGAGCAGCCCGTGGCTCGAGGTTGACGCCGTGGAGTTCATGGCCCGTCGTCCGAGACGCCCGACGATCGATCTGTCGCCACTCGTCGACGTCGTCTTCTTGCTGATCATCTTCTTCACCGTCTCGACGACGTTTCGCGAGGGAACGGGCTTACCGATCACGCTGCCATCGGCCGGGACAGCGACGGCCGCTCCGGCCGGACCGATCGAGATCAGCATCGACCCCAGCGGGCGGATCGCGATCGACGGACAGGTGTTCGCCTCGGTGGAGCAGGCTCGCGGCCGTCTCGAGCAGCTGCTATCCGAGGCCGAGACGCGCCGAGTCCTGCTGCGCGGCGACACGAAGGTCCCCTACGGAACCGTCGTCGAGATCTTGGATCTGGCGCGCTCGCTGAAGGCTGGCGTGACGCTCGGCACGCGGCGCGACGGGCGAGCGTCGCCGACCGAGCCGGAGCGGCGCTGAAGATGGCCGTGAGGGGCGGAGTGTCGCTGGGTCACCTCGAGAAGCTCCGCGTGGATCCGAGTCTCGATTGAGGATCGTCAGCGGAAGATTCAAAGGGCGCGTTCTGGCGCCCGTGCCGCGGCGTGGGCTGCGACCCACGGCAGACCCGGTGCGCGAGGCGCTGTTCAACATCCTCGGGCCGGCCGTGGCGAGTCGGCCGTTCGTTGATCTTTGCGCCGGAACCGGCGCCGTCGGTCTGGAAGCACTCTCGCGCGGGGCGTGCCCGGTGATCCTCGTTGAGCACGCTCGAGCGGCGCTGCGCGTGATCGAGCGCAACATCCGCCTGCTCGGGATCGACACCAGCGAGGGGGAGCTCAGCGTCTACGCGGGCCCGGTCGAGCAGTGGCTGGCGCGGGGCGCGCCGCGGTTGGTGCGGGGGGTGCCCACGACCATCTTCCTGGACCCGCCCTACGGTGAGCGGCGGACCGGCCGCTGGGTCGCCGCCCTGGCCGAGCCGGGGTTGGTCGGCGAGGGGAGCCTGCTGGTGCTCGAGCACCGCCACCGCGAGCCCCCGGAGTTGGCGGGTGTGCCGCCGATCTGGTCGAGGCGTTACGGCGATACGGTGCTGACGGCGGTCCACCTCGGCTGAGCGACGGGCTCCCGTCTGCGGGAGAGCCGGCCGGGCCTCGGGGGGCGTCGGATTGCCGTTTCGGGGATCGGAGACCTACATTCGCCGCAGGCCGCCGGCCGTGACGGTCGGGGCTTCTTTCTGGAGGGTCCCATGGTGGAGGTTCGCGAGCGCTGCTGGCGATGGGCCGCGGCGTGGCTGCTGCTGACGGTGGCGCCGGTCCCATCGATCTCGGCCCAGGAAGCTGCGACGCCGACAGATGACGGGCGCACGCGCGGCTACGTGCCGCCACCGACCAACCTTGAGTACAAGGTCGATCACTGGACGCCGTACGATCCGCCGACGCCGCCGGAGGGGGCGGCGGTGCACGTCATCGAGCGCGGGGACACGCTCTGGGATCTTTCCCAGCGTTACTACGATGATCCGTATCTCTGGCCCGTGATCTGGGACGCGAATCGGTACGTCACCTACTCGCACTGGATCTATCCGGGAGATCCTCTGGTGGTCCCGCCGGCACCGACCGTCGTCGGCGAGGAGGGGATCGTCGAGATGGTCGAAGCCGAGCCCGAGGTGCCGCCCGAGGCGCCCGTGAAGCCCGAGCCGACTCCTGCACCACCCGAACAACCCACCGGCCCGCTGCTCGTGCCCGCTGCCGAGCAGCAGGAACTGGTCTGTCTGGCGCAGCTGTACGACACCTTCGATCCGACTCCGCTGGTGATCATCGGACGCGAGGAGCCGGACAAGGAACTCCATGCGAGCGGTGACATCGTCTACCTCAGCGCCGGCCGCGACATGGGGATCGAGCCCGGCGACGAGTTCTCGATCATCCGCTCGGAGGGGTGGCTGGAACACCCCCAGACCGGTCATCATGTGGCGGTCTACGTGCGGCGCATGGGCATGCTGCGCGTCATCGCCGTGCAGCAGACCTCCGCGACGGCGGAGATCGGGCTGTCGTGCGATGCGATCACCGTGGGTGATGTGCTCCAGCCGTATCGCGAGATGCCGGTACCGATGATCGAGCGCATCCCGCTCGTCGAGCTCTCCTCGCCGCAGGCCGGTGAGGTCAACGGTTACGTGGTCGTCACGGCCGAACCCGAGGCGACCGTGGCCGGCTCAGGCGACATCGTCGGGATCGATCTCGGCTCTCGCGCGGGACTGACCGCGGGTGACCGGATCCTGTTTTGGCGCCAGAGCGAGGTCAGCGAGGTGCGGCTCGTCGTCGCGCAGGGTGTCGTATTGAGCGCGAATGGCGGCGGCTCGACGGTCAAGGTTCTCGAAGCGCGGCGCGAGATTCGGCTCGGGGACCGAGCAGAGCTGCTCTGAGCGCGTCGATCGGCCCGGACGGTCGCTATTTCTACGGGCTCACGCCGGTCGCCGCGCCGCTCATGCGCAGGATCTTCTGCCTCAGGATCGCTCTCTCGAGCGAGAGGGCCAGCATTGTCGACAGAGACGACAACAGCTCGACGCCGGCAGGCTCGTCCAAAACGGCGTCCTCGGCGTACAGGACGAACACGACTCTCTCTTTGAGCTTTACCGGGACGACGAGCGCTTCGGAAGGCCGGGCGAACCCGAGCGCGGTGTAGAGCTCCTCATTGGCTCGCGTCGGCTCCACGGGAATCGGCCACAGGGCAGGCGTCTCGCATGCGGCACGCAGCACCGATCCGCTCGCGAGTGGCACCGCGCGGCCTCGACGCGCGCCGACCAGACCGCGCGCGTTCCACAGCACCGCGTCCTGCTCGCGAACCACGAGTACGGCCACGCGCGGCGCCAAAGAGGCGATCGCCGTCAAAGCCAGCTCGAGGATCGCGTCACGAGTGTCTGCACGCGCCAGCTGCCGACCGATCTCGCGCAGGAGCAGGCCACCGTCGGCACGCCGAGCGGGCGGGTCCGGCTCGGCGACCGGTGCATCGGTCGAGCCGAAATGCCGCGCGAGCATCTCGCGCAGCAGACCGGCCGGGGCCACGTGAGGCAGGATACGCAAGCCGGTGATGCGGCTCGCTTCGGCGAGCGCCTGCGCATCGGTCGGGTTGTCGACGGCGACGTGTAGATCGCCTCCGCTGATGCGGAACGGTATCAGGCGGTGTCGGCGTGCGAACTCGCCCGAGACGACCCCCCGCAGCTCGGTGGGGATCGTCATCAGCTGCTCGCGGGCAACGGCCGGTACCGCGTGCAGCTCCGAAAGCGCGGCGGAGAGCACGTCCTCGTCGATGAATCCGAGTTGCACGAGGTTCGAGCCGATCGGGCCACCGAACGCTCGTTGCGAGCGAAGCCCCTCTTGGAGCTGTCGCTCAGTGACCAGGCCCTTGGCGAGGAGTAACTCTCCGAGCTTGCGCGCCATAGCGTCTGCCGCCGGCGCCGAGGCGGCCGCGCGTCAGTCCGCGGGCGCCGTCTCGGCGCGTTCTTTCATCGCCGCGCGGCGGGACAGGCGCACCCGTCCCTGGGCGTCGATGTCGATCACCTTCACCAGCACTTCGTCGCCTTCTTCGATCTCGTCGGTCGTCTGGCGGACGCGGTGCTCTGCGATCTCGGAGATGTGCAGAAGTCCTTCCACCCCCGGGAGAATCTCCACGAACGCACCGAAGTTCGTCGTGCGGACGACCCGCCCGACGTAGATCTTCCCAAGTTCGGCCTCGGCCGTCAGCTCCTTG
>CP070706.1:2292475-2295911 GCA_020350085.1 Acidobacteriota bacterium | reverse complement strand
CGATCCCCACGCTTCGACCCTGGCCGGGCTGTTGCTTCCCGAGGTGCATGCACCGTTTGCCGCAGGGGACTGCTCCTCGTGCCACGGCGCATCGCATACGGGAGCGGGAGGTGCCCAGTGAACCGCCGCCACCGTGAGGGCCGAGAGTTCGGGTTGCTCCACGTCGCACTGACCGTCTTCCTTTCGGCTTCTACAGCAAGTCTTGCGAGTGCGGCCGACATCGATCAGTCGCAGGTCTGCCTCGAGTGCCACAGCGAACTTGCGGCTGAGCTATCGGCGAACGTTCCTCATGCGCCGGCGGTCGCGGGCGAATGCACCGCTTGCCACAACCCGCATGTCTCGCGTTTCTCGAAGCTACTCTCCGAGCGGCCGGGCTCCGTCTGCTACGGCTGTCACGAAGAGATCGCGCAGCAGGCTGCGTTGTCGCACGTTCACCAGCCGGTCGCGGAGGGGACCTGCGGCGGGTGTCACACACCCCACGGAGGCGAGCACGCCGGACTGCTCGAGAGGTCGGGCAAGGAGCTCTGCTTCGGCTGTCACACGGACGCGGCCCAGTGGGGAGCGAGGCCGGTCCAGCACACCCCGTTCAGCCAGGGCCGCTGCGAGGCATGCCACGTTCCACACGGATCCGATGGAGCAGGACAGGTCCGCGGATCGACGACCGAGGTCTGCTCGAGCTGCCACACCGTCGATGCGACGTTTCGCGCCGCCCACAGCAACTCTCCCGACGAGCGGGCCGCCTGCCAGCAGTGCCATGATCCGCATGCCTCGGCGCGAGCCGGGCTGTTTCGAGCGAGCCTCCACGCACCGTTCGAGGCTGGCGACTGCACCGTCTGTCACGCGCTGCCCGGGGCGAGCGAACCGTTCCGCACCAAGCTCGCCACGCGCGAGCTGTGCGCCTCGTGCCACGAAGAGGATGTGGCCAAAGTCCAGCATGCGCGCTTCCCGCACGTGTCGCCCGCCGATGGCGATTGCGCGGCTTGTCACAATCCTCACACGGCCGAGGCGGCGAGCCTGCTGCTGGACTCGGAGCAGACGCTCTGCAGCTCGTGCCACGATCCGGGTGGCTCTTCTTCGCAAGAGCCCGGGCGCTTCAATAGCCACGGCGAGGGGCTCGACTGTACGACCTGTCATGCGCCTCACGGCGGCGAGAGAGCGCTGCTACTGGTCGCGGAGCCGGTCCAGCATTGCTCCGAGTGCCACTCTCACGAGCACACCGTCAGCCATCCGATGGGCGAGGAGACGTCCGACCCACGCAATCG
This sequence comes from Acidobacteriota bacterium, assembly GCA_020350085.1. Classification (GTDB taxonomy): domain Bacteria; phylum Acidobacteriota; class Polarisedimenticolia; order J045; family J045. The sequence goes on along the minus strand of CP070706.1, from coordinate 2,294,649 downwards.
GCAGCCGATCGATTGTCTGTCGTGCCACGGCATCCACGACGCCCCGCACGATTCGTACCTATATCGCTCCGGCGAGCGGGACTTGTGCGTGTCGTGCCACAAGAACCTGGCAGGAGAATGATCATGCTTCGCGGGCTGGGGATCGCTGCTCTCGTCTCGCTTCTCGTTGCGCCGGCGTGGGCTCAGGGCTCGGCGCAGACGCTGCTCGTTTGGGAATCAGCGATCTATGGTCTGGAGGAGTTGAGTCTTCGCTGGCCGGTGGCGCTCGCGATGCGCTCCGAGGACGAGATCGTCGTCGTCGATGCGTACGATGACAAGCTCGTCGTGTTCACTAACGATACAGGTGGGTGGATTGGACGACGCAAGGTTGCCCTGCCGGCATCGCCAGCCAGCGCCGCTTACGCTGGCGGACGCTACTTCGTTTCTCTGCGCGGTGAGAGGCACGGAGAGCTGATCTCGTTCGATCCGGACAGATGGGCTCAGCGCCCGGTGCCGCTGCCTCGCGGCGTCGTTGCGGGCGCACTGGCCGGCGGAAAAGACGGAACGCTCGCCGTGCACGATCAGGCTGGCTCTGAAGTGCTGATCCTCGACGCGAAGGGCAGCGTGCGAGCCAAGATTCCACTTGCGGGGCCGGTGCACGCGCTGACCGTGGCACCCGGAGGCGCACTCTACGCCGCCTCTCCGCAGCTCGCTCGCGTGGTTCGTGTCGGTGAGGACGGGGCCATCGAGCAGGAGTTCGACGTGCCGGGAATGTCCCCCGAAAGAGCCTGGCCCGTCAGCGTCGCGGTCGATACGGGAGGCGAGCTGTATGTCGTCGATCGTCACGCGGGACGCGTCGTCGTTCTGGATGCCGCTGGGGCTCTCAGCGGCTTCGGCTCGCGCGAAGGCTGGGACGAGGGGCTGCTGCGTCATCCTGCGGCGCTGGCACTGACGCCCGGCGGGCGCGTCGTGATCGCCGACCAGGGCAACGGCCGCGTGCAAGTGTTCCTGCGCGCGCGCAAGGACTCGTCGTCGTGATTCGGCAGCTGGCCCGACGCGTGCCGTTCGCGGCGCTGGTGACGATGGCGGGGCTCGCCTGTTCAGCGCCCGCCATCGGTGACGAGCTGTCGCTTCGTTTCGAGCGACAGCTTCAGATTCCGATCTCGACCGACCCTCTGCTGCAGCCGCTGACCGTGCACGCCGACCTGCACGCTGGCGAGGTCTTCGTCGGCGACCGGCGAGTCCCGCGGATCGCCATCTTCGACAGCAGAGGGGTGTTTCGCTTCGCGATTCGCGGAGGCGCGCTGTTCAACTCGCCGATCGACATCGCCACGTGGCCTGACGGTCACATTCTGCTGCTGGCGTATGTCGAAAAGCGGCCTGCACTCGTCCGACTGGACTTCGACGGCCAGGACCCCGAGCTGATCGAACTGAAGCTTCCCGAAGAAATCGAGCAGCTCGACAAGCAGCTCAACAATGCGTGGCTCGTGTCGGTGGCCCTCTCACCCGAGGGGGATAGGATCTATGTGCTCGACGAGGGGAATCTGGCCTTGTGGATCAGCGACCCATCCGGGCAGATCATCGGCTGGATCGATTTCGGAGAGGGCCTGGATGAGCAGGAGGCGCAGGAGATGTTCCTCACCCGTGTCGACGTGTATCGGGACACGATCCTGGTTCCACTTCCTACTGAGGGCTCGGTGCGGCTGTATGACCTGGACGGCCGACCGCGAGGTCGGGTGGGTCGCAAGGGCGGCACCTCGTGCGAGACGGCCTTTCCCGTCGCTGCGGCACTGGACGCGCAAGGCCGTGTGCTGATGCTGGATCGACAGCGGATGCTGGTGATGCTGTGGCGAATTGACGGCAATCGCTGTCTCGGAGAGGCTTCCGGAATCGGCAGAAATCTGGGGCGCCTGTACTTCCCGGCCGATCTCGCGCTGGACGCACGAGGCCGCGTGCTCGTGGGACAGGGATTCAAGGGGCGCGTGCAGGCGTTCAGCGGTGCAGAGCCGGCCGCGCTTCCCCAGTAGAGCCCAGTAGGCAAGCCAGTAGGCAAGCCAGTAGGGAAGCCAGTAGGGAAGATTGTTGAGAGGGTTGAAGATGACTCGTAACGGGATCTCTCACGCGTCCGGGGCTGCGCCGGCTTCTCGGGGCCTGGTGACACGGCTGCTCGATCTGCTCGGCAACACGTGGTTCGG
>CP070706.1:2289650-2292375 GCA_020350085.1 Acidobacteriota bacterium | reverse complement strand
CGTCCTGGGCTTCTTTTTATCCCGGGTCTCACTGTGCAGTATCGAACTGCGGGGGAGGAGCTGAGGCGTGTCGATGGAAAAGATGTCAGCATCAGGGTGAGCAGTCTGCTCGACCAAGACCCTGATGCAACGGATATCCGTGACATCGCAGGCCCGGTTGCGGTCCCATTCGATTGGACGCCACTGCTGATTGGGCTTGCGGTGCTTGTGGTGCTCGGGGGCCTCGTGTTGGTGGGCACCCGTCTGCTCCGGCGGATCAACGCGCCATCAGCGCCTCCGCCGCCGCGTCCTCCGGACGTCGTGGCGCTCGAGGCCCTGGCGCGGCTTCGCCACCAACGGCTCGCTGAGCCGGAGGAGCGCGCGGAATGGTACGTCGCGCTCTCCGCGATCGTCCGCACCTACATCGAACGGCGCTTCGGGCTGCGAGCCCCGGAGATGACGACCGAGGAGTTCATCTACGCGGTGCAACGTGAGTCGCCGCTGAGCCCCGCACATCGGCAGCTTCTCGGCGAGTTTCTCGCCGAGTGCGATCTCGTCAAGTTCGCGCGCCACGTGCCGGGTCTGGAAGACGCGGAGCGGGTGTATGCGGCCGCCCGGCGCTTCGTCAACGAAACTCGTCTAGAGTCCGTGGCGACGGAGGCGCGCCGTGCGGCTTAACGATCCGTGGGTTCTGGGTCTCCTCCTGCTCGTGCCGCTGGTCGTGAGCCTGCGGCGCACTGCACCCGATGCAGCACTGCGGTACCCAGTGCTGGGCGCGCTCATCGGGGCGGCAGGCCCAGGCTTGCGTGGGCGGACCAAATGGCGCTGGGCAATCCCGGCGCTTCGACTCGGCGCGGCGATTTGCCTTATTGGCGCGCTCGCGCGCCCGCAAGGGGGTATCGCGGCGAGCCGTGTGGTTGCCGAAGGGATCGACATCATGCTCGCGGTGGATGTCTCGAGCAGCATGCTCGCCGAAGACTTCACCCTCGACGGCAAGCGGGCGAACCGTCTCGCGGCGGTGAAAGCCGTGGTCGCCGATTTCATATCCGGGCGCGGGGGTGGCGATCGAGTCGGGCTCGTTCTGTTCGCGGCCCGCCCGTACACGCAGTGTCCGCTGACGCTCGATCACGGATGGCTGCAAACGAACCTCGAGCGCGCCGAGATCGGCATGATCGAGGACGGGACCGCAGTCGGCTCAGCGCTCGCAGCGGCAGTGGGGCGCCTCGAGGCTTCGGATGCCAAGAGCAAGATCGTGATTTTGCTCACCGACGGTCAGAACAATGCCGGTAAGGTTGGACCCCTCACGGCGGCGGAAGCAGCGACGGCACTCGGTTATCGTGTCTACACGATCGGTGCGGGCACACGGGGACTCGCTCCCTTTCCTGCCAGGGACATCTTTGGAAACCGCGTGTACCAGCCGATGCCGGTCGACATCGATGAGACGGCACTTCGAAAGATTGCCGAGGAAACAGGGGGCCGATATTTCCGGGCGACAGATACGGAAAGCCTCGAGGACATCTATGCCGAGATCGATACGCTCGAGAAGAGCCCGCATGCCGGTCTACACTACCGCGAGTACCGCGAACTCTACCCGTGGCTGCTCATCCCGGCGGTCGTCTTCTTGGGCAGTGAAATCGTGCTGAGCCGCACGTTGCTTCGGGTGCTGCCGTGACACTGTGGCGGGAGTCGTGGGTGCTGTGGTTCCTCTTTGTCCTGCCGGTCATCGGTGCACTCGTTGTCTACGCGCATCGTCGCCGACAGCGTGCGCTTGCCGTGTTTGCCGAGGCAGCGCTGCTGCCTCGGCTGGCACCTGACGTCGATAACCGCCGGCGGTTTGCCCGGGAGCTGCTTCGCCTCGGGACGCTCGCTGCGTGTGCAGTCGCGCTCGCGGGTCCGCGCTGGGGATTCCAGTGGGAGGAGGTGCGCCGGGAGGGTGTGGACCTGATCGTTGCGCTCGACATCTCGAAGAGCATGCTGGCGGTCGATGTGAAGCCGAACCGGCTCGCGCGCGCAAAGCTTGCGATCCTGGATCTCCTTCATCTGCTCGAGGGAGACCGCGTCGGACTCGTGGCATTCGCAGGAACGGCGTTCCTACAGTGTCCGCTGACGCTGGACTACGATGCATTCGCCCAGTCCCTTGCGGCTGCGGACGTGGGTATCATCCCTCGCGGCGGAACAGCCCTCGAGCGTGCGATCGACGCCGGAGTAGAGGCCTTCGAAGGTCGGCAGGGAAAGTACGGGGCATTGATTCTCATCACCGACGGCGAGGATCACGAAGGGGACGCAAGCGCGGCGGCCGAGCGCGCGGCAGATCACGAAATCAAGATCTTTACCGTGGGCATTGGCACTGTCGAGGGTGAACTCATCCCGCTTGCCGATCGGACGGGTGCACAGGGGTTTCTGAAGGACCGAGCAGGCAAGGTGGTGAAGTCCCGCCTCGACGAGGCCACCCTGCAGACGATTGCGGAGAAAACCGAGGGAGCCTATGTCCGGGCGAGCGGGAGCTCGCTCGCACTCGACGACCTCTTCCAGGATCACATCGCTACACTCGAACGCCGCGAGCTAAAGAGCACGATCGAGCGACGCTACGAGGACCGGTTCCAGGTTCCCCTGGCCATCGCCTTGTTGTTGTTCGCGGTCGAATCCCTAATCGGCGATCGCAGGTGGACCTGGCCGGCGTGGCGCCCGCGGTGGTTGGGACGGTGGCGGTTCATCGTCGCGCTGCTTTGCGCGGTCGGGAACATCG
>CP070706.1:2286960-2289550 GCA_020350085.1 Acidobacteriota bacterium | reverse complement strand
GGCATCGCTTCGCCGCGGGGCGCCGCTAGGCACCTGGAGCGCGCGGGTGGCCGAACAGGCGCTGTCGTTCGCACTCGCGAATCGTGTCGACCGTGGCCGCGAGCGCCCGAGCCTCGCCGAGCTCGACCGGCGCGCGCGCCGAAATGCCGTCGCACAGCGCGCCGCGTGGCAGGCGGTGCGTCCGCTGGCAGCGGGACTGGTTCTCGGCGGCTGGCCGGTGCACGCGCGCGCGGACGTGGCCACCGAGAGCGGTGCCCGGATGCTGGGAGCGTGGCTCGGTGGCCGCGTGGCGGATGCGATCGAATCCGAACGCGTCGGCCCGCGCGAGCTGAGACGGTGGCTCCTGCGTCCGCGGCAGAGCGAAACCGAAGCGCGCCGGCTGTTGGTCGAGATCGGCCGGCACGCGTTCGGTCGCTAGGTGCTCAGCCGCGGATGACGATTCACGACATCTTGGAGCAGGCGCGCTCGCGCTGGCCGGGCAAGCTGGCGGTGGTCGATGGCAGGCGGCGCTGGTCGTACGCATCGCTGCTCGAGCGAGTTGCTGGGCTCGCCGCGCGGCTCGCCGAGCGGGGGATCGGACGGCAAGACCGCGTCGCGGTGCTCGATGTCAACTCGGCCGACTTTCTCGCGATGTACTTCGCCGCGGCGCGTCTGGGGGCGGTGCTCGTGCCGCTGAATCACCGTCTGACGGACGGCGAGATCACGGAGATCCTGTACGACGCGGGGGTGAGCGGACTCGTCGCCGGCCCGCCGCTGGTGGCGCGCGCAGACGGCATCGCGCGCGCCGGACCGCCGTTCGGCCTGGTGATCCGCCTCGATCCGGACGCGGCGGGCGGCGTGGCCGACGCACCCGAGCCCGCGGCTGTCAGCGTGGACGATCTCGCGCACCTGTATTACACGAGCGGCACGACGGGCCGATCCAAAGGCGTGATGCTCACGCATCGAAACGTCTGCGAGCACGCGGTGGCCGCCGCGGACGAGCTGACGCTGAACGAAGACGATATCTGGGCTCACGTCGCGCCGATGTTTCATCTGGCGGACGCATGGGCCACGTTCGCGATCACGTGGGTTGGGGGGCGGCATGTGTTCGCCCCGCGCTTCGAGCCGCTCGAGGTGCTGTCGCTGTTGGCGCGTGAGCGTGTCAGCGTGACGAACCTGATCCCGTCGATGCTCAACCAGCTCGTCAAGCACCCGGGCGTTCTCGACTACGACCTCTCGAGCTTCCGGCTGGTGATGTCGGGCGGTGCGCCGATCGCGCCGGAGCTGGTCCGTCGCGTGATCGAAGTCTTCGGCGGTGAGTACGTGCAGACCTACGGCATGACCGAGACGAGCCCCTATCTCACGCTCAGCCGACTCGACGAATCGTTGAGACAACGGCCCCCCGATGAGCAGCTTCGTCTGCGCGCGCGCACCGGCCGGCCGTTCAAGACGATCGAGCTCGAAATCGTCGACGATCGCAACGAGCCGGTGCCGCACGATGACACGACCGTCGGCGAAATTCGCGTGCGCGGCAAGACCGTCTCACCGGGTTACTGGCGACGGCCGGAGGAGACGGCCGAGGCGTTTCGCGACGGCTGGCTGTACACAGGCGATCTCGCCGTCGTCAACGCCGAAGGCTTCGTCAACATCGTCGATCGAAAAAAGGACACGATCATCACCGGCGGCGAGAATGTCTACTCGACCGAGGTCGAGCACGTCCTCTACGAGCACCCCGCGGTACTCGAGTGTGCCGTGATCGGGGTTCCCGATGAGAGCTGGGGCGAGGCGGTTCACGCCGCCGTCGTCTTACGACCTGATGCCGAGGCCAGCGCCGCCGAGCTGATCGCTTTCTGCAAGCAGCACCTCGCGGGTTTCAAGGTGCCCAAACAGGTGACGTTCCTCGACGTACTCCCGAAAACCGGTACCGGAAAGATTCACAAGCCGACACTGCGAGAGACATTCAGCTGAGCCGCTTCTCGTTCCGATACGTCCCGCCCCGTCCGTTCCGTCCCAACACGAACGTGACCTCGAGCGGCGCGAGCCCCGTCACGGACAGCAGGCCGCCATGCTCCCCCCGCTGATGATGAAACCGACACAGCGTCAGCCGGTTCGCATCGTCATCATCCCCGCCGTGCGAGCGATACCGAATGTGATGCGCCTCGAGATGCTGCCGAGAGCTGCACCCGGGAGCCTGACAACACCACCCGTCGCGCTCGTAAATGCCGTCTTCCGCTCGTCGCGCCACTTTTCGCGGAGGGTCCCGTGAAAACCCTTGGGCTAGAAGCATCAGAATCAGCCGAAAGCTCGTCGATTTCGACGGGCCATTTTCGGAGAACATCCAATCGGCCGTCTCGGCGTCCATCGGACCGGCCTGACGGACGATGTGGGTCAACAGCTCCGGCTCGGCGCGGGTCTGAGCGAGCGTGGCCAGAAAGACCCGAGCTAGCGATTCGGGAAGACGCTGGCTTAGCGTTTCCTCCGCCAGCGCGGCATCGACCGTGCGAAGCGTCTGAGAGGCCTGACCGCCGCAAACGAGCCGGTGCAGCTCCAGCATCTCGTCGAAGCCCGCTCGCGCCGGCCCGGTGACGGCAAGACGCACGCGCACCGTCGG
>CP070706.1:2276145-2286860 GCA_020350085.1 Acidobacteriota bacterium | reverse complement strand
GGCGCCGGCATGTTCAGCGGGATGATGCTGAGCCAGTACACTGCCGATTCACTGATCGTCGAGCAGCGTATTCTCTCCAATCCAGCCGCAGTGGCCTCGATTCCTGCCGCCGCGGACCAGGAAGACTTCGTGTCGATGTCGATGAACACGGCGTTGAAGAACGGCCAGATCCTCGACAACGCCTACGGCGTGCTCGGCATCGAGTTCATGGCGGCAGCGCAAGCGCTCGAGTTTCGGGACCATCTGCAAGGCCAAGGTGTCCAGCGAGCTCGGCAAGTGATTCGAAAGCACGTTGAATTCCTCGACGAGGATCGGCCGTTGTACCCGGACCACGATCGAATGAAGATGCTCGTCAAGTCGTGTGACATCCTGGACGAGGTCGTCAGCGAAATCGGGCAGCTCGACTAATCAACACAGACTCTCCGCGGAGGCAAGGCGTGCGAAGAGAATCAGGAACGTGTGGGCGATGCTGGGTCATCGCCGCAATGCTGCTCGCGTTGCTCTCGCTCGACACGAGCGGTGCTCGGGCGACGTCGGTGCCGGTTCTTCCACCAGGGGACGAGCCACCGCCGACGGAGATGACGCGGCTCGCGGCCGCGGGCGATGCAGAGGACTACCCCGGTTTCGACCACGTCATCGTTCACGATGTCACGACGAATCGCATCGACGAACGTGGCGTGACGACGACGGAAGGCTACCAGCTGTCGAAGGTGCTGACACCGAGAGGTTGCCGGGATCTGGCCGTCATGCGATGGGGCTACGACCCGCAAAGCAGCTGGGTCGATGTCCGGGAGGTCAACATCCTTCGTGATGGCGAGAAGATCACCGTTTCGGTGGACGACGTTGTCGATCTTCCCGCGCCACAAGCAGCCATTTACTGGCGAGATCGCGTCAAACTGCTCCAGCTACCGCGACTGCGCGTCGGCGATGGAATCGAGGTGCGCACCTATCGCAAGGGGTTCACCTACGCGCTGCTCGAGCAGGCCGGTGAAGCGGCGTCTGGTGGCGGCAGGGAGCCGGACGATGAGCGCTTCATCCCGCCGATGCCGGGCGAGTACTTCGACATCGTCCTGTTCCAGGCCGATGTCCCGACTCTCGAGAAGCGCTACGAGGTTTACCTCCCTGCGGCTAAGCGCCTGCACTCACGGGTGTATCAAGGCGCGCTCTCCTCGAGCACGAGCTACACGGCTGATGAGAATGTCTATGCCTGGTGGGGCGTGGACCTTCCAGCGCGGCCGCACGAACCGCGCCAACCTGCGGCGTCAGACATCGTGACCAAGGTCGTCTTGGCCACGGTCGAGAGCTGGGAGGCGAAGAGTCGCTGGTTCTTCGACGTCAACGAGGGACAGTTCGACTCCAGTCCAGAGATCGATCTCAAAGTCCGACAGATACTCGAGGAGACCGGTGTAGCAGGTGGAAGCGAGGAGCAGAAAGCCGAGGCCCTGCTGCACTGGGTGGCGCAGAACATCCGCTACAGCGGACAGACGATGGGCAAGGGAGAGGGGTTTACGCTGCACCCGGGGACGATGATCTTCGAGCAGCGCAGCGGGGTCTGCAAGGACATCGCCGGCATGCTGGTCACGATGATGAGGGCCGCCGACATACCCGCCTTCGCGGCGATGACGATGGCCGGAAGCCGCATCGAAGAAGTGCCGGCAGACCAGTTCAATCACTGCGTCGTCGCACGACAAGACGGTGAGGACTGGGTCATGTACGATCCGACATGGGTGCCTTACAACAACGACATATGGTCCAAGTTGGAAACGGAGCAGCACTTTCTGATCGGCTCACCGGGAGGCGAAACGCTGCAGCAGATTGCCTACAGCCCACCGGCAGAATCTCCTCTCACGGTCCGTCACGACGCCACGCTCTCGCCAGACGGTTCACTCGAGGGCGAGATTCGCTTTGAAGGTGGTGGTGCAGTGGACAGCCGCCTGCGCCGGCTGCTGACCCGCACGCCGCAGCGCCGGCTCACGGAGCGCTTTGCACAGATCCTCGAGCCGATGTGCCCTCGAATCGACGACGTGCGTATCACGCATGGCGTGGTGGACGATTTTTCAGCGGATATCTGGGTCGAGATTCGATACCGTGCTCCAGAGTTCGCGATGAAAGTGAAGGGCGGCCTGGAGTTCACGAGCCCGTTGATGGCCGTGCTGCTCGGAGAAGGGTTGCTCTTTCCGGCCGGTGCCCAGAACTGGGCCGAGGAACGCGAGACAGACGTATTTCTGTATTACACGCAGCTCGTCGATCTCGTCGAGACCATCCGACTCCCACGCGGGTTGACGGCCAGCGTGATTCCCGAATCGAGGACCGTCGATGAAACCTACGCCTTCTTCAGCGGCAGCGGCGAGGCCGAGGCCGGTTCGCTCGTGATTCGATCGCGCGCCGAGGTGCGCCGGCGGCAGATACCGCCGACGGGCTACGCGGGATTCCGCGCCGCGATGCAGGGGGCGAGAAACTGGGCGCAAGCGGTGTTCCGCGCTGGCGAGGCGGCCCAGAAGGAGAATCGACGATGAAGAGCGAGATCATGCGCCTTCTCGCGACGTTCATTCTGCTCGCGGCAGCCGGCCCATCGGCATCGGTTGCCGAGCCCGATTCGATCACGGCTGAGCACGACATCGGCACGCTGCTGAAACGAGCCCGAGAGTCGTTCGATGTTTCTGCCGAGGACGCCGTGTTCCTGCTCGACGAGACCCGCGAGTCGTGGACCCACGATGGCCGGCTCGTGCGTTCCGTGCACCGCATCGTCTACGTCAACACGGCTCTCGCCGTCAGGCGATACGCCGACCTGCGGGTGCCCTACGACAGTGCGCGCCAGCGCTTCGTCGTCACGGCGCTACGTACCTGGCGTCCTGCTGACCGGCGCTGGATCGAGAGCGGACCGACGGCACGCGTCGAGACGCTACCTTTCGCGCTCGATCGAGCGCCAGACTACGCCCACCGGCGTGAGATGATGCTGTTGCACGACGGAGTGGAGCTCCCCTGCGTGGTCGAGACGGCCTACACGATCGAAGACTCGAAGCCCTATCGACCCGGTATCGAAGGAGTGTGGAACTTCTCCCGAGCGGAGCCAGCGGTCGTGTCGCGACTCGTCCTCGAGTTTCCCGAACAGTCGCTTCCGCATTATGAGGTGTTTGGCGACACTCCGGAGGCTCGGCGAGGACGCGTCGCAGACTTGGACCTCGAGACGCTGACGTTCGAGATGACGACCGTCGGCGCGCACCCGGATCCACCGACGAGTGGATCGCTTCGTGAGCTGCCCCACGTGGTGTGGAGCACGTGGAAGGACTGGCCCTCGCTCGGCCGTGCCCTCGAAGACCGCTTCAATGCTTCAGCGAGCGTCGACGAGCCGCTGCGCGAGAGGATCACCGAACATGTCGAAGAGGCGCGCACCGAGGCAGAAAAGGCCCGACTGATCGCGGAGTTCGTCGCAGAATCGACGCGGTTGATCGACCACGAAATCGGTTGGTGGCCCTCGCCCCGCGCGGCAGCCAGAACTTGGGCTAGCGCCTACGCGGATCGGATCGATCGAGCGGTGCTGGCGGCAGCGCTTTTCCGCGAGATGGGATTCGACGTGGAGCTTGCCACGTGGGGACCACGTCACGCAGCACCGGTTGCCGGAGTACCGTCTCTGCACTGGGCGGAGGGGCCTGTGCTGAGAATCGAGGGTGAGTACTGGAAAGCAGGCTTCGACCCAGCAGCTGCCGAGTTGCTGTTTGGCCCCGCCGCGTTCGTCGGCCGTCCCGTCTGGTCGCTCGGGCAGGGAGACTCACCAGTCATCGGATCGAGCGGGGAGGTCGACGACTCTGATCGGCTCGAGTTGCGGTTCGATCTGAGCCTGGACGAGGAGCAGAAGAAGTGGGTCGGTACCGGCGTGATGACGGCGACGGGCGTGCTTTGCCCGTTTGAGCACATGGTCGGGCTCGACAGCGAATCGCGGGAGTATCTGGAGCGGTTCGTGGACGCCGTGTTCGAGGGTGCCAAGCTGCTGGAGTACAATCTCGCCGCTTTCACCCCGTTGCGTGTGGTGGCCGGATTCGGCGTCGAGATCACGATCGAAGAGCCCGAAGATCGGCAGCGTATCGCTCTCGAGTTCCGCGACCCCGGCGCCGTTTCATCCTTGTTCGAGGACTCTGCCGTCAGGATGTACGAGCAGCAGCGAGGCTCAGCTGCCTACCTGCCGTCGATGACCGAACAGATCGTCGAGCTTCATCTCGATTTTGGAGATTTGAAGCCCGTCCACATTCCCGTGCCACGTGCGCTCGAGAATTGGGCCGGCGAGTTCACGAGCGACGCCAGCGAGGCGGAGGGCAAGATCACCCTCAAACAGCGGTTGTTCCTGTCGCGGAAAACATACCCGCCCGAGCGATGGGACGAGCTCAGAGCGCTGCTGCTTGCCGACTCTCACGAGCGGGGACGGCGGTTGTTGTTCGAGTGACATTCTCTCTGTAGCGACAACGCTTGCGTTGTCAGACCGGCGCACAGCGCCGGATACGGCTCGCGCTGCGCGCGCGTCTGACAGGTCAGGCCCTGTCGCCACGGGCGTTCTGATCGGGCGAGCGTTGTCGCCACAGGCGCGAACCGTCACAATCGCCGGGGTCCAGCCCCGGCGACCTCCTCAGGACAGCCCTGACGAAACAGCTTGAAGTTCTCGATGTATCGGGCTGCCAGCGCGTCATACTTGCGCCAGTACTCGTTCTTGTCGCCCCAGCTGCTCGCGGGATCGAGCACTTCGGCCGGCACGTCCGGGCAGCTCGTCGGCACATGGAAGCCGAACAGCTTGTCCTCTCGATACTGCACGTCGCCGAGCCGACCTTCGAGCGCCGCATCGATCAATGCTCGCGTGTGCCGGATACTGATGCGCTTGCCGACGCCGAACGGGCCGCCGGTCCAGCCCGTGTTGACCAGCCAGCAATCGACGCCGTGCTTGACCATCTTCGCGCTGAGCAGGCGCGCGTATTCGAACGGATGGTGCACCATGAATGGAGCACCGAAGCAGGCGCTGAACGTGATTTGAGGCTCGATACCGAGGCCGATCTCCGTGCCGGCGATCTTCGAGGTATACCCGCTGATGAAATGGTACATCGCCTGGTTCGGGGTCAGCCGAGCGATTGGAGGCATCACTCCAGAGGCGTCACAGGTGAGGAAAACGATGTTCCTGGGGTGCGTGCGTACCATCTTCTCCGGAATGACGTTGGGGATGAACTCTAGCGGATAGGACGAGCGCGTATTCTCGGTCATCATGTCGCTGTCGAGGTCGATCCGGCGCGTCGTGGGGTCGAAGACCACGTTCTCCAGAATCGTCCCGAAGCGCCTCGTGCAAGCGTAGATCTGCGGCTCGTTTTCAGGCGAGAGTCGGATGACCTTGGCGTAGCAGCCGCCCTCGAAGTTGAACACGCCGTCATCGCTCCAGCCGTGCTCGTCGTCGCCGATCAAGCGCCGCTTCGGGTCGGCCGACAGCGTCGTCTTTCCGGTGCCAGAGAGTCCGAAGAAGATCGCGGCGTCACCTTCGGATCCGACGTTGGCGGAACAATGCATCGCCATCACGCCCTCGAGCGGCAACAGGAAGTTGAGCACGGTGAAAACCGTCTTCTTGATCTCGCCACCGTAAGCCGAGTTGCAGATCAGCGCCAGGCGCTTGGCGAAGTTGATGATGATCGCCGTCTCGGATCGAGTGCCGTCGACTCGTGGGTCGCACTTGAACGACGGCACGCTGATGACCGTGAACTCAGGAACGTGGCGCCGGTGATCGTCGTGCGTTTCGGTTGACACGAACATGTTGCGAGCAAACAAGCTGTGCCATGCCAGCTCGGTGATGATACGCACCGGCATGCGGTAGTAGGGGTCGGCACCCGCGTAGCAGTCTTGAACAAACAACTCTTCGCCTTGCAGATAAGCTTGCATCCGCATCAATAAGGCGTCGAATTTCTCCGCGCTGAACGGCCGGTTGTACTCGCCCCACCAGATCTTGCTCTCGGTCGTCTCCTCTCGTACGACGAACTTGTCCGCTGCGGCACGGGCCGTGTGCTTTCCGGTGTTGACGACGAACGGACCGCCGTAGACGATGTGGCCTTCGTTGCGAAAGACCGCTTCTTCATACAGGGCAGGAGTGGTCAGGTTCCAGAACACGCGGTCCAGGTGCACGAGACCGTGGTTCTCGAGTCCGTAATCGCTGGACAGCTCTGTCGCCTGCTTTGTCGCCGGGCTGTCGAATTCGAGGTACTTCATGCCCAGTCCCTCACGAGCTTACGCTCGCCGATATAGAGTTCATTGGGTGCGTTGGGATCGAGGGCCCACTTGATTCGCTCGATACCCGCTGTGACATCCTTGACTGAACCGCAGTAGCTGATGCGAAGGTGGCCGTCCATGCCGAAATCGATGCCCGGCACGGTGACGACTTGCACTTTCTCCAGTAAGAAGTGAGCGAGCCGCGTCGAGTCCCTGTCGTAGTTGCTGAAGTCGGCGAAACAGTAGAAGGTCCCACCAGGTTTCGTTACCTTAATGCCTTCGAAGGAGGCCATGCGGTCGAACAGGACGTTGCGATTGTTTTCCAGCGTCACACGCAGACTATCGACGCCCGACTGGATACCCTCGAGCGCACCGACAGCAGCCCACTGCAGCAGCGCCGAAGGTCCAGAGGTCTGATGGCTCTGAATGTTGGTCATCACCTCGATCAGTTTCTTGTTGGCAACGGCCCAGCCGATGCGAAAGCCCGTCATCGCGTACTGCTTCGATACGCCGTTGACCACGATCAGCTTAGAGTTCTCACTCTTGTCAATGGCATACTCGTATGGGTTGATCGGATGTCGGCCATCGAAGATGAGTCGGTGGTAGATGTCATTCATGATCAAGTACAGATCTCGTCTTTCACAAAACGAGACGATGTCGGCGATGAACTGCTCGGGGTAGACGGCACCGCTGGGGTTGTTGGGACTGTTGATGATCACGGCCTTGGTGTAAGAGCCGACCCTCTGCTCGACATCTTGAATGCGGGGGCAGAAGCTGCCGTCCTCGGCATAGACGGGCACCGGCACGGCTCCGCACAACCGCGCCATCTCGGGATAGCTGACCCAGTAGGGGGCCGGAAAGATGACCTCTTCTTGAGGGTCGAGAATCGCCTGCAGCGCGACCATGATCGCCTGCTTGGCGCCGCCCGAGGCCATCACATGCTCCGGCTCGACGGAGTGCTGGTAGTGTTCCTCGGTGTAGCGAATGATGGCCCTCTTGAGTGCAGGAATGCCGTCGGCCGGGGTGTACCTGATCTCGCCACTGTTGAGCTTACCGGCCGCCGTCACGAGCGCCTCGAGAGGCGCCTTGGACTTGGGCTCTCCCCCTCCGAGGTGAATCACGGGGTCACCTTTTTCTCGCAGCATGGCCGCCGTCTCGTTGAGCTTCAACGTGACGGACTCACCGATGGACCGAGCGATGTGGCTGAGACTCATGAGCGTTCCTCTGGCCCGTTGTCGCGGCCTCGCGAGGGCCGAAAAGGACCAGCGCCGGGCTGCCGGCCTGGCTGCAGGTTGTGGGGCAACTGGCAGCGCTCCGCGGGACCCAACGCGTGGGAGAGATCAGATTCTGCCACATCCGGGAGCAAAGAAGTACGCCGCGGCGGGCCGGCCGGCGAGCCCGGGCCACCGCGGCGATCGGTCAGACGAGAAGGCGCAGCAGCGGGGCGTCTACGGACCTTCCCAATTGCAGGAGTTGACCGCACGGACGTCGTAAAACGTCACGCCGGGCGGGCCTACAGCCTCCCCCGGCAGGGTCAACTCGGTGGCAGCTTCGGTTCGTCCGGCTAGATCCGGCCCGCTGAGTGTCGGCGCTTCGTCGGCCAGCACGTGGTAGCCGGACGCGCCGGGCGTCTGATCCCAGTCGAGCTGTAGATCCTCGCCCGCCTTGCTCAAGACGAGCAGCCCCGGCACCGCGCTCGGCACCGGCTCACCGCACTCGAACGCCGTGCATTCGAACGGCAGATCGACGGTGGCGTGCAACGTCCAGCTGCGCAGCGTGCCCGGGTTCGGCGTCGGCCCGCCAACCACGTCCGAAACCGCGAGGGTCCACGTCCCCTCGAGCGGCTCGCCCACGAAGTCGTCCATCGTTCCGGGCCCGTCCGGCTGCCTGTCTCGATCGTAGCGGGTATTCGTACCGCCACTCGTCTGGTTCTTCAGCCGAACCGTGGTGCCTGAGGGAGACGTCAGGTCGACGACGAGATCCGTGGAACGGAAGATGCTGATGCTGATCGATACGTCGAGTTCGGTGATCGTCCGTATGTCGTCGACGACCATCGTCGAGATCACGGGCTCCTCGGTCACGTGCGGGATCGACTCGTCCTGGTCGTTGAGGTAATCGCGATCGAACACGCCCATGCTGAGATCGATCGGGCTCGTGTTGACGGGAACGTCCTGGGCCCCGTAATCGAGCTCGACCGAGATCGTCTGGCCGCACTGGGCCGCGGGCAGCACGGTAAGCTCAAAGTGCGGATCGAGCGACTCTTGCTCTTGGCTCTGGGGAAGATCGGGCCAGACCGCTGCATCGTCCAGGATCCGCACCATATCGGGCTGGAGTGGCCGCAGGCTCCCGCTCACGAGCGTCGCATCGGCAACACCGTAGTTGTACAGCGAAGCCGGAAGCTGAATCGTCTCGCCCGGGTCGAGCCGTCCGCTGGCGTTGCCGAGCGCGCCCGTATCGACGATCCGGTGCTTCGTGTTGGCCAGCTTGGCCGACTCGGGAATGGCGACGCAGTTCGACACGGCTCCGCTGCAGGCAGCGTTGGCCGCGTTCGGCCGCACGCGGTAGTAAGCGATGAAATCCTCGTCGACGGAGTCGTCGAAGAAGCTCGTTGCCGGAGCCTCGGCACTACCGATGATGACCTGCTGCCGATCGCAGCCGAGATCGCCCCTCAGCACCGTATACGACGCAGCGTTCGCGATTTCCGCCCAGTTCAGCTCGACTCCCGTGCCGACGGCGGTCGCGCTGAGCACAGGAGCCGACAGCTCCGGACAGTTGCTGGAGTTCTGATTCGTCGGATCCTCGGCAGCGCCACAGGCAATTCCGTGCCGGTCGAAGGCGGCAAACAATGCCGCCGCGTGTGGCGTCCCGTTGTCAAGATTCCCGTCATCGTCGTCGGCCACACGCATCTGCTGGTACCACGACGACGAGCTACAGCTGTCCGAGTTCGGCAGCGAGCAGGTGTAGATCTCGCCCCCGGAACCGGTACGCGTCTCGTACCAAAGCTTCTCCGCGTGTTGCCAAGCCGTGGCGGGATCGAGTCCCATCGCGGGCAGATCGTTGACCGCCAGATCGAAGATCGCCTCGCCGATCGGGTACGCCTCGCAGTGGGTTTCGCGGCCGCACGGTCCCCCGCCGCTGCCGCAGCGCGGATCGACGAAGACTGCCGGCGTCGCCGGGCTGCCCGACTGGCGGCGCGCGTAGTCGTGATCGCGTACGCCCGTGCAGCTCTGACAAGTGTCGCCGTAGCCGCTGCACGTGCGCCCGTCGACGAAGAAACCCGGGCCGATGCAGCCATCTCGCGACCAAAAGATCGAGACGACGTCGGCGTACGCTTCAGATGTATTGTCGTATCCGCCGCCGTCGTTCTGGTCGAATCCATGGCCCCACTCGTGAACGAGCACGCCCTGGTTCTCGCCGGTGTTACCGCAACCGTTTCCGGCCCGGAACATGTTGATCTCGCCGCCCCATGACGCATTACAGGTGTTGTTGACGTTGGTGTTCGTCGTCACCGGGGAGTTGAGCCACGAGTTTTCGGGAAGGTAAGCGCGTGCGGCCTGGGCGGCACGGTTGACCTGATAGAACGCGGTTCGCGCCGCCGCCGTGTTGCCTGCGGAGCGGCCCGGAGCGACTTCACAGTTTTCTCCCGCTTTGAGCCCAAGATCGAGCGGATCACTGCAGATGCCCACTTCAGAGACAGGTCCGCACGTCTCGTCGATGTTGACGTAAGGCCCGCTCAGGTTGGTCTCGAAACTCGAGCCGGAATTGACGCACTGAAAGGCGCCGAAATCGTCCGTCGTCAGCTCGCTCTGGCCATCTTCGGTGTAATCCGCGAACGGCAGAGGAAGCGGGAAATCGCAGCCTCCGCCCGCGCAATCGCCGTCGGCCGAGATCGGAAATACTCCGCCCCGCACCGATGCGTAGTGCGCCGCGTCGTAGAAAGCCACGATCTCGCCGGTGTGAGCATCGACTTCTCCGGTCCAGAGGGCGATCTCTCCGGGCACGCGGAAGGAGAGGCGCCAAACGAGCGTGTGCGCGATTCCCTCGCCGCGCGAGCCGTTCCATGCTTCGGGAGAGTCGCCGCGTCGCGGATCGACCGCCAACAGCGTCAGCTCTGGTGGGGACTCCTCGACGTGCTCGACAGAACCGTCGTAGCCGATGTAGGCCTCGATGCGTGCCCGCGCCTGCTCGTGGGAGATGCCAGGCCGTCCATCCGTGGTCAATCTACCCCAGCGCGAAGTACCGAAGGCGACGAGATTCCCGCCGTTGACGTGAAAATCGAATCGAGCGTTCTCGACCCGAACGCCGTCGACGGTCTGGCGGAAAACGAGTTGCCAAACGCCGTTTCGCCGCCGACCCGACGCTTGCTCATCCAGCTCGATCTTCCCGGACCACTCGCCGAGCAGTGCCTGGTGTCGATCCAGAAAGTCTCTCGCGAACGTCTCGAGCTGCGAGAGAGTGAGGGGGTCGTCTCCTGGAAGGCTGTTGCC
>CP070706.1:2273336-2276045 GCA_020350085.1 Acidobacteriota bacterium | reverse complement strand
AGCTCCGTGACGGGGCGACGCGCGAGATGAGCCACATCGGCCTGGTCCATCGCGTCGCGCACCGCACGATAGTCTTCGGCTCGCAGCGTGCGAAGCATGCCGACGTGAGGAAAGAGTCCCAGACGCACGACGTCTTCGACGAGCAGGCCGAACACGGTCCAGGTCTCCTGCGGCAGGTAGGCCAGCTGCCGGGCGAGCCGGGGCCGGGGCATCTTCTCGACCAGCTCGCCTTGCAGCCGGACGAGTCCCCTCCACGGGCGAACGCCGCCGGCCAGAGCGCGCAGCAGCGTCGTCTTTCCCGCACCGTTCGGTCCCGCGACCGCCACGACCTCCCCCGCCGCAACGCGAAGATTCACCTCGCTCAACACGTCGCGTCCGCCGAGACGAACGGCGAGGCTGCTCGCCTCGAGCAGACGATGGGTCGCTCCACGCGCGGACATGTCGGCGTGGTATCACGTCCCCTCGCAGCTCGCCACCCGATGTGAGGTGAACCCTCAACGGTGCGGTGTTTGCCGCAACGCGTTGTAGCCGGGGAAGTCTTTCCCCCCGTTCTCGGCTGCGGGAGGCGCAGCTCACTGGATGATGCGGGGGTGAGCGTCGATCAGCGCCGAAGGTGCGACGACGGGAAACCCGTTGCCGTCGGGCACGGCAGGCCCGCAGAAAGCCGCGATGTGTTGCAGCCACCAGTCCGGTGCGGGAAGCCTCGACAGCCCCCAGCGTGCCACTGGTTCGCCACGCTCGAGCACGAAGCCGTCGCCGAGAGTCTCCCCGCCCACGACGATCACCCGAGTCACGACCACGGCGTCCCGTGGTGGGGTGACGTCCTCCCGTCGAGCGGCTCGGACAACGAGCGTGCGCCAACGCGCCTCCGCCGGCTGTCGCCAAGAGGGGCGCACCGACGAGCCCGTCGAGCAGCCTCGACCCTCCCGCTCGTCGAGCATGGATCGAGGCCTTTCTCGCCAGCGTCCGCGGGAAATCACCGAGAGCGGCCGTACCGAACGGCCCTCTGCGTCACGGTCATCCAGGCCCGCCGGGTAGAAGAAGCCCGGGTCGAGGATCTCGACGGCAGGCGAGGCGACCCGATCGCCCAGCTGCACCGCGCCGCGGAGCCACGTTCTGGAGGCGGCGCGCACGAGATCCGCGACGGCGAACACGTCGAGCCAGAGCGTCTTGCGCGGCAGTGACTGCCCGGCGCACTCGGGCAGGTCGTCCCGCGCGGAAATCATCACGCGAACGACGGCATCCAGAAACCCGTCAGGCCAGCCGGCCTCCCTCTCTCGAAGCAGCGTGATGCGTGACCAGCGCGGCCTCTGTGCGGCGAACCCGATCAGAGCCTCTGCCGTGACGACGTGGCGCAGCGCTCGCCACCCGCGATCGAGGCCCCCTCCAGTGATCTGCTCGGAGACGGCGGCGCGCCGCCACCGAACGCCAAACGGGGTCGAGAAGGGCTCTACGGCGGCGCGCAGGGATCGTTCGAGCTGCTCGATCAAGGTCTCGTCTGCCGAACCGCCGCCCGTGTGGACTCCCCCCGGGCGGCTCGGTGCCAGGGTGCCCTGCGCCACGGGCCACTCGCCGGGGCTGCAGCCCTCTTCGCACCCCTGTCCAGACCTGCTCTTCCCCTGCCAAACGAGCTGCTCATCGACCCACGAGGACTTCGTGTACTGCACACCGTCAGGGCGCATTTTCGAGTCCGGTTTCGTCAGTTGGCCCGTTGTGCCGACCGACTACGGCCAGGGTAGGCGATGCTCGCGATTCCCGTGCTGGTCGCCGGTCGGCCGCATCAGAGGCGAACAGGGTCGAGTACAACCGTCGGCGCGCCGACCATGACTGGATGCATCTGCCCTTGTCGCGTGCAAACGGCATGGCTCGGCTCCTGACGTTCATCGTCTCGCACGATGCGCAGGCTGCGCCAGGCTTGCTCTGCGTTGACCCTGATCAACCGCGAGCCGGAGACGGGACGAAGCCCTCGCGCGTCGGTGACGGCGAGCTGATCGCACCACAACAAGATCTCGCCCCGCAAGGGATCGAAACGACCAGCACTCGCGGACAGCGCAACCGGCAGACCCGCGGCCAGGTCGGCCCACGTGCTCATCGCCTCGATCGGCGCGAGCAGGAAGGTGGCGGTCGGTGTGGGTAGCGCCGGGTCGCGAATCGAGGCTCGTCGATGATGAACGAGACCCAGATCGCCCTTCTCACCGGCGGTCCACAGCGCGATCGCTCGCGCTGACCGGCCGAGGTCGTCTTCGGGCGAGGCGACCGGCCAGGTGCACCGCGTCGCATCATCGACAACCTGCGCTCCTGAGGTGGCCGGGATAGCCGCTGGGTGCGGCGCTGCCTCCTCGAGCGCCGCGTGCGCCATCTCGTGGGTCCACCACGCGGCGGCCGTCCTGGCCAGCACCAGCGGGCCACGATACTCGGGGGCCAGCTCAGCTGCGGGTGCGGTGTTGAGCATCTGCCAGAACTCCTGCTCCCGGGACGCCGAATCGAGCCAGCTCTCCCTGCCCGCGCCCAGCCACGGCGCCAACTCCGGCTCCGAACCGAGCCAGGCGAGCCCGGGACCACCAGCGTCGATCCGGACACCGCGATCGAGCGCTGTCCGCGGCGCCTCGCCGCCCCGCGACCAGCCGCGCAGCCGCATCCAGGTTCGCACCGACGGCTGGTGGGAACGGGATTCTGGCCCGATGCCGGTCGCCCCAGTCCCCACCTGCT
>CP070706.1:2267779-2273236 GCA_020350085.1 Acidobacteriota bacterium | reverse complement strand
GCGAAGAAGCACATTGAGGGCGGCGCTCTGGGCGGCAAGGGGTCGTACGCGCACAAGGCGGCGGTCGTGGGCGACACGGTCGGCGACCCGTTCAAGGACACCGCGGGCCCGTCGCTCAATATTCTGATCAAGCTGATCAGCGTCGTGGCTCTCGTGATCGCGCCGTTGCTGTGAGTTGTTGTGATGCGACGCCGCGCTGGGCGGCGATGGCGGCCGGCGAAGGCGGGTGGTAGCATCCGCCGGTCGAAATTTGGCGAAAGCAAACCCTCGCCCCGGCCGCTCCGGGGCCTTTTGTCCAGGAGGGAATTGGATGAGACGTTACGAGATGGTCCTCGTGGCCGCTCCGACCGTGCCCGAGGAGTCGCTCGATCAGCAGATCAGCAACATCGAGCAGATGATTGCCGACGGCGGTGGCGTCGTCCACAAGGTCGATCGCTGGGGCCGCCGCAAGCTCGCCTTCACCGTCCGCAGGTTCAACGAGGGCAACTACACGCTGGTGCTCTACGACGCCGATCCAGCCGTCGAGAAGGAAGTCCTGCGGCGGGTCAAGCTGACGGATGCCTTCATTCGTTTCCTCTCCGTCAGAGCCGATCACGAGCAGCCCCCGACGGCGGAGGAGAAGGCTGCGCTCGAGGAGGCACGCCGCGAGCACCTGCGCCGCGCCGCCGAGCGAGCCGCCATGGCGGACGCTGCCGAAGACGAGCAAGACGTCGAGTCTGAACCGGAGGACGAGGAAGACGAGGAGTCCGACGACGACGACGACCGACAGGCGGACGAGGACGATTCCGACGACGAGTCCGGCCCAGACGACGCTGAGGAGGACAAAGAGTGAACGACGGACGGCGCCGCGGCCGACGCTTTCTCTTTCGCAGACAGAAGTACTGCAAGTTCTGCGAGTCGAAGGTCGATTTGATCGACTACAAGGACCTCAGGACGCTGCAAAACTACATTCCCGAGCGGGCCAAGATTCTTCCCCGCCGCACTTCAGGCACGTGTGCCAAGCACCAGAGGCAGCTCGGTCTGGCGATCAAGCGCGCCCGGATGCTGGCCTTGCTGCCGTTCACCGCGGACTGATGGGAGGCTACGATGGAGCTGATTCTCCGAGATGACGTGCCTGATCTCGGTCGCCGAGGCGAGATCGTCGACGTGGCCGCGGGGTTCGCTCGCAACTACCTCATCCCCAAGCGCTTGGCGTATCGGATCACCCCCGGCATTCGCCGTCAGGTCGAGATCGAGAGCCGGGCCCGCGAAGCGCAGCAGGCGCGTGCTCGCTCGGATGCCGACGCGCTTGCCGCGCGGTTGCAGGAGCTTCAGGTGCTGCGCTTCCAGCGCCGGGTGGGTGCAGCCGGCGTGCTTTACGGCTCGGTGACTTCGGCGGAGATTGCCGAGGCGCTCGTCGCGCAGGGGATTGCCGTTGATCGGCGAGATGTGCGGCTCGACGAACCGATCAAGCGCATGGGAACCCATCGCGTGACGGTTCACGTGTATGGCGAGCTGAACGTGGAGTTGGCGATCGAAGTCGAACCCGAGGAAGGCAGCGAGGGCGGCGAGTGAGACGAGCTGGATCGCCCACTGTTCGGGCGAGGCCAGCGGAGCAGTGGCGCTGACGATGACCGACAAGGCCGCGCAGATCGATCCCATTCGCCGGCGCCGGGGGCTGCTCGCCATGGCACTGGCGTGGCTGTTTCCCGGGGCAGGACACTGGTACGTCGGTGCCCGTCATCGCGCCTTCGTGTTTGCCGCGCTCGTGCTGCTGACGGTGGGACTCGGGCTGGCCTGTGACGGAAACCTGGCCGTCGTGGATGGTGCCCGAGCTCCCGTGCTGACGACCCTGCAGGCTGCCGGAAATCTCGCGCTGGGTCCGGTCGATCCGCTGCTGCGCACCGGTCTGTACGGCATGCCGATCTACCGCGCCGGTCCACAGGCGCGCATGAGCGAGCCGCGCACGCGGGCCTTGGAGCACCGTCGTGAGCGATCGTTCCGGCTCTTCAGCGCCTACGGTAGTGCCTACTTGATCGCAGCCGGACTGATGAACCTGCTGCTGATTCTCGATGCCTGGGACCTGGCCATCGGTCGGAAGAGCTGATCGTGATGAAACGATCCGATCACCGTCGAGATCGATTCACAGGCGAGAGCGCACATCGACAGCGGCGATTCAGGCTCTCGTCCCGTCCGGGCTGGATGATCGAAGAAGCCCTCTGTCGAGACGGCTCCTGTGGACGCGCAGTTGCTGCGATGAAGCGTTCGCTCTCAGGCATCTTTAGTGATCCGGGCTAGGCGGGGCCAAGGAAACGCCGGTTTGCGAAACGCCGATGACAGCGCATGGGGCGACGTCTGGCAGGCTGGGCCTCGGGACGCGGCCGCCTCATCGGTGCTGAGCTGCGCGGAGCGGGCAAGTCGGTGATCCACCTCGGCCACATGCTGTTGTTTGCCGCGATACTCAGCAGTTTCTTCGCGTTCCTGGTGGCTCGGCGCGGCCGCCGCCTGCGATACGCGTTGATGATGTGGGCCGCATTGGCCGGCGGGGCGCTGCTGCTCGGCCTGCTGATGTATCCGTTCAGCTGAGTGTTCCGCGCGATGAGCCGCGCCGTTCCGGCCGCGCACGAAGGCGGAGCACCGCCAGCGAGTCGCTGGCGCTTGGTTGTTCCGGTCGGGCTGATGATCATGATCGCCGTGGCCAGTCACCAGTCCTCGACGCCGTCGCTGCCCGGCTCGAGCGATAAGCTGGCCCACTTCACGGCGTTCGGTTTGCTGGCGGTAGCGTGGTGGTACGCCTTCGGGATCCAGAACCTGTCGCTGCGAGCGCGAGCACTGCTCGCCGTCACAGCGAGCACGCTCTGGGGCGTTCTCGACGAGTGGCACCAGAGTTTCGTTCCCGGGCGCACGCCCTCGGCTGCCGACGTGGTCGCCGACGGGCTGGGTGCCCTGCTGGCCGCCGGACTCGCATGGCTGCGCGCCGCGAGGTAGAGGAACCTGGATGCGCTTTGCCGTCGTCTGTCAGAGCCGCACTCACGCGATGCTGATGCTGCAGGCGCTGGGCGTCTCTGCCGACGAGATCGTGTTCGCCGTCGAGTCCGAATCCGTCGAACGCTATCTCAAGCGGCAGGGCGCGACGGTGGTGCGCGGCAAGCTGCGCGATCGCGGCTTGTATCGAGAGATTCTCCCGGCGAAACTGCTCGTCGTCTCGTTGCGTGATCAGCGGCGGCTGCGCGGCGTGCTCGAGGCGATCACGCGCGAGCGGGGGGAGACTCCGGTTGTCGCCCTCTCTCAAGTGCCGCGCGAGCGGCTCTCATTCGATCCTGCCGACTACCCGTGGGTCCATATCGTTCCCGTGGGTGACCGTTTCCGGGCCACGCTTCGTCACGAAGTTCGCTTGGCCCGAGCCCGCATCCTGGTGCGCCGATTGCGCGAGATTCTCGACGATGCGCGCAGAGTGCTCGTGCTGCTTCAAGACGATCCGGATCCGGACGGGCTGGCCTGCGGGCTGGCGCTGCGAACACTGATGGGTCGCAAGCGGGCCCGCATGCCGATGGGATCGTTCGGCCGGGTGACACGGCCCGAGAACAAGCAGATGCTGCGCGTGCTCGATCTAGAGGTTCAGCTCGTCACCAACGAGACGCTTGCGAACTTCGACCGCATCGTGATGGTCGATACGCAGCCGCCGCATCTGCGTGCCGAGCTTCCGAGCGTCGACGCGGTCATCGATCACCATCCGGTACAGACGTCCTACGAGGTGCGCTTCAAGGACGTTCGCAACTCGTACGGGGCGACCGCCACGATCTTCACCGAGTACCTGCGTGCGGAAGGCGTCAAGGTCAACGAGCGGTTGGCGACCGCGTTGCTGTATGCGATTCGTGCCGACACGATGATGCTCGATCGCCCGGTCACCGAGGCCGACGTCGAGGCGTTCACATGGTTGTTCCGCCGCGCGAATCTGAACTGGGTCCGGCGCATCGAGCGCCCGGCGTTGCCTGCCGAGACGCTCGAAGCCTTCGCTGAAGGGCTGCGCGGGGCACGCATCGAGGAGCGCGTCATTTTCAGCCACCTCGGTCCCGTCAGCAGGGAGGACATCATCCCGCAGCTGGCCGATTTCTGCCTTCAGGTGGAAGGGGTTGACTGGTCTGTCGTTTCGGGCGTGGTCGGAGACGAGCTGAGCATGTCCGTGCGGAACGTCGGATTCGTGCAGAAAGCCGGCGCGATCGTCAAGTCGGCCTTTGACGATCTCGGCAGCGCCGGCGGGCACCGCTCGATGGCGAAGGCGATCATTCCACTGGCCCACCTGCCGAGCGGAAACGCTGGCCGGCCTGGCGACGAGCTCTGCCGGTTGCTCGAGGAGCGTTTTCTCGCAGCGCTGCGCGGCGAGCCCGCTCCCGGGTCCTAGGAGCCTGCGCGGCCGCCATCGCTCTACCGCGCAGTCTCCTCGCCCGCATCATTCGGGCGGAGGTGGCGACTCGCCGCGTTCCTGGTCCGATGTGTCGGCCTGCGGATCGCTCTCCGCGCTTGGGGCGCGATCCGGGTCGAGCTCGAGCTCCCAGACGCGCAGGACGAACTCTTCGGCGGGAAACGTCAGTGTCGGGACGAGCAGCCGGTTGCCGTCGCGGGCGGCACCCGTCAAGAACACCTCGCCGTCGGATCCGCGGACGCTCGCGGCGGCTTGGCCATCGGCCATCCACACGAAACGCACCCGCGCGCTGGCCGCCGGCACGAAGCCGACGGACTCATCCCAAACCAAACCCGCGCGCTTGAGTCTGTGGCTGTCGCGCGCGCGCCAGACGAGGTGTCCGCTGCGGCGCTGGAAGGCGTAGACGAAGGTGTCCCAGCAGGGGACCAAAACGAGCTCTTCGGTCAAGATCGGTGGGGCGGTGACGGAGGCGCCCACCCGTTGGCGCCACTGACGGTGGCAACGCAGCCGCCGTCCTTTCCCGCGCCGGCAGCGCCACGCGGCGAACTCGCGGTCGCCGGCCGCGAACACCCACTCGCCATCGACGAGCACCGTCTGCGGGTCGACGGCCCGCGGCAAACCTCGCCGGCGATGCGGACCGAGGGGAAGCAGACGGGTCGGTGAACCGATCCACGCGGCGCTCAGCCCCAACAGCTCCACGAGCGGCGGGGAGATGGGCGCGGGCAGCGTTTGCACTCCCAGCGGCTGGCCGTCGGCGTCGTAGCGGCCGAGCCGGCCGGCTTCGAGTGGGACGACCCAACCGCCGCGGACGCGTTGAGGTGGCCCGACCGGCGGGCGCTCGAGCGGAGTGCGGAACTGGTCATCACCGCTCTCGAGGCAGACGAGCGCCAGCACGGGCTGACCGTCGCCCGGGGATTGCCCGGCCCAACCGACGGCCGGCCCGCATTTCGAGCTGATGGCGCTGCCAGTCTGCAGCCCCGCTGCGTCGAGACCCTCGCGTCGCCACAGAACCGTGCCTTCGTCGGCGTCGCGAGCCTCGATCGCGTCGGCGTAGG
>CP070706.1:2263015-2267679 GCA_020350085.1 Acidobacteriota bacterium | reverse complement strand
GGCTGGTCGCCGGACTTCATCCCGAAGCTGACCGAAGATGCCGTCAACCTCGAGCTGATCGATCAGATCGTGCCGATCAACAGTGGCGAGGCGGTGCGACTCAGCCGGGAGCTGGCCAGACGCGAGGGAATCTTCACCGGCATCTCCGGCGGGGCGACCTTCGCGGGTGCTCTCGAGATCTGTCGTCAAGCGCCGGAGGGGAGCACCGTCTTGTGCATGCTCCCCGATACGGGCGAGCGCTACCTGACGACACAGCTCTTCGAGGACATCCCGGAGGTGATGACCGACGAGGAAAACGCGATCTCCCAGTCGACGCCGAATTATCGGTTCGATGTCGCTCCCGACCCGGCAGTAGCCAGCCTCTCCGCGGTGATCCCGGTCACTCCCGAGGCGCAGGCGTTCGTCGCGGAGGCCATCGCCGACCCGGATCATCCGGTCGTCATGTTCGCCCTGGAGTGGTGCGAGTTCTGCTGGTCCGTGCGCAAGCTGTTCGCCGCGTGCGGTATCCCGTACCGATCGATTGACCTCGACTCCGCGGCGTATCAGAAAGATGATTGGGGTGGGAAGATCCGCGCGGCTCTGCAATCTCGCACATCCTCCAGAACGGTGCCGCAGGTGTTCATTGGCGGCGAGTTCGTCGGCGGTTGCACTGAGGTCTTCGCTGCATTTACCGAAGGGCGGCTGCAGTCGCTCTTGTCGGAGAACGACGTTTCCTACGACCCGGACGTCACCCTCGATCCGCACGCGTTGCTGCCGAGCTGGCTGCACCCGCGTTAGCGCGTTGACCCTACCTGCTCGGGTTCAGCGAGACATGCCAGCGCTGATCGGTCGCGAAATGGGTCGAGGCACGGTGCGCAACGGGCCCGCTCGATCGCACGGTCGAGATGGGCGATCTGCTGCTGGCGCGTCGAGCCTTCTTCCTCGCCCTCGAGGGCGGCGAAGTAGTGCCGCTCCGCCGCGTCGAGCCAGCACGCGGCCGTGAGGGCGACGAGGCAGCAGACGGCGAGGCAACCCGCTTTCACCGAGCCAATGTGAATCCTCGGAGGGTGTTGGCCAGGCCTACGGTTTCTTCTTGACCGGGAACGAGGGCGGCTCCGGGTAAGCGCGCGGATCTTGCTCGAGCTTCTGCAGCAGGATCTCGATCGCCTTGTCGAGTTGCGGGTCCTCACCGGCGAGCGCCGCGGACGGTGGGAAGCCGACCGGGATGTCGGGCTCGACGCCGCGTCCTTCGATCAGCCACCGGCGCCCGAGCCCGTACGGGGCGAACTGTGGCGGCGTCGTCACCGCGCCATCGACGAGATCCTGATGCGGCTCGATGCCGACGGCACCGCCCCAGGTCCTCTCGCCGATGATCGGCGCCAGAGCTTTGATCTTGATCGCTTCGGCGAAGTACTCCCCGTTGGATCCGGTGTCGGCATTGACGAGCACGGCGAAGTGCCCATGAAAGCAGCGCTCGGGCATCGGGATCGGCCGCCCTTCGCGCGGCTTGGTCAACGCCCAGATCTTTCTCTCCAGCCGGTCGATGATCATGTCACCGACGAAGCCGCCCGTGTTGTACCGATCATCGATGATCAGACCCTGCTTGCCGTAGCTGGAGTAGAACGCGCGCGCGAACTCGATCAGACCGTCCTGCATCATGTCCGGAAGGTGGATGTAAGCGATCTTGCCGCCACTTTGTTTCTCGACGTAGCGTCGGTTATCTTCCACCCACTCGCGATAGCGGATCGCCGCTTCCCTGCCGATCGGTCGGATCTTGCAGATCTCCGTCTGCTTTCCGCTCCGATCGCGGCTGAAGCGGATCTCGACCGACTTTCCGACTTTCTGCTCGAGAAAGCGCAGCGGATTGTCGCCTGCTTCCAGGTGCCGGCCGTCGATGGCGACGAGATAGTCACCTTCCGCGATCTCGCAGCCAGGCTCGCGCAGCGGCGAGCGCTGATCGGGATCCCACGACACGCCCGGGACGATGTGCGCGATGCGCGGATACGGGGCTCCTTCGGCCCACTCCAGATCGGCGCCGAGCAGGCCGACGGGAACGCGCTCCGAGAAACGATCGATATCGCCACCGCCGACATACGTGTGCCCCGCGTTGAGCTCGCCGATCATTTCACCGATCAGGTAGTTCAGATCGCTCCGATTGCCGCAGTCGGGCACGAAGCGGCGATACTTGACCTTGATCTCGTCCCAATCGACGCCATGGAGCTTGGGGTCGTAGAACCAGTCGCGCTGCACGCGCCACGCCTCGTCGAAGATCTGCAGAAACTCTTCGAGGCGATGGATCTTGAACGTGACGCTCTCGAGATCGACCTTGCCGTCGCCGACCTTGGCCGTGCCTCCCGCGTCGACGACGCCGAACAGATCCCCCGCACGGTAGACGAGCTTCTTGCGATCAGCCGAAAGATGGTAGTTGTTGATCCCGTCGATCAGCTTCTCAGAGGATGCTTTGTCGAGGTCGTACTTGACCAGCTCGAGCTTTTCGGAGCTCTCGTCGCTGAGGTCTTCGTACTTGAGAAAGTCGGGCTCGGCATCACGCAGGACGAGAAAGCCCTCGTCCAGCGCTTCGAGCCGAAAGTAGTTGCCCGCCTCGAGGCCCTCGGCGACGAGGATGCGCTCCTCGATGCCGTCGATATCGATCTCGACGACGATCGGCTGATCCTCGTTGTTCGACTCTTCCTTTTTCTCTTGCTTGTCGTCTTTCTCGTTGGCGGCGCTGGCCGGGCCGAAAGGGGACGGCGCTTCCGCGTCGAGCAGCACGAGGTAGGCCCTCACGGTGTCGAGGAAGATGTGGGTCTGATCGATCTGGCCCATCGTGGGCCGCAGAGTGCGGCTCGAGAGGAAGTACAGGTAGCGGCCCTTGGGGTCGAAAGACGGGCTCCAATCGGTCGTTTCGGGTCCCGTCACGCGATGGCGCGTGTTTGTCTCCGTATCGTAGAGAAACAGCGACTCGTTGAGCGAGCGCTCCATCTTGGTGTAGGCGATCCAGCGGCCGTCGGGAGAGAATTGGTGGTCCTGGATCCCCCAGCGATACCAGCCGTCGTCGTATTCGCCGCGATCGATCTCCGTCATCCTTCCCGACGAGACATCGACGAGCTGCAGCCGCATGAACTTGTCGGCGAACAGCAGTTGGTCCGAATCGGGTGACCAGACGGCCGGCATGCGGAATCCTCTACCGCCGCTGGTCAACTGTCGGGCGTGCTCCTCGTCCATCGGCCCTTCGACATCGATCAGCCAGATTTCTTCTTCTCCTGTCTCATCTGAGATGAAGGCAATCTTGGTGCCGTCGGGTGCGTAGACAGCATCTTTTTCGCGGCTGCCGGAGCTGCGCGTCAGATGGACCGGCTCATCCCCAACCGGCTCATCCTTCGTTTTCACCGGAACCAGCAAAAGCTCACCTCGATCGGCGAGCAGCATCGTCGATCCGTCCGGCGAAAGGCGAAACGAATCGACGTGATGGCCGGCCTCGACGTATTCGGCCCGCACCGGCACCCGGTCGCTGTGCATCCGGATCGGAACCCTTTTTACCGCGCCCGAGGCGATGTCGAGCAGATGCAGGCTCTCGCCGTACTGAAACACGACCTGGCCTGGACCGTCGGAGGGGTACTTGACGTCGTAGTCGCGGTAGTCAGTCAAGGGCTCGATCGAGCCGGTCGCGACGTCGTAGCTGAACAGATTCAAAGTGCCGTGATTCCGGTCGGAGGTGAAGAAGACCTTTTCGCCGACCCACATCGGGTAGTTGTCGGTCCCTTCCCAGCGCGTGACGGGCCGGAAGTCGGCTCGGCCCAGCGTGCCGATCCAGATGTCCTGCGCGGTGCCCCCCTGATGGCGCTTCCACGTGCGCTCCTCGCGGCTGATGCGGTTGTAGGCGAGGCGCTGGCCATCCGGTGCCAGGCTCGCCAACCCCGCCCGGTCGACGGCGAGCTGTTTCGGCACCCCTCCGCCAGCCGGTACCACGTACAGCTCCTCGGCACGATAGGGATAGAGCCTGTTCGAGCGAAACAGCACCTTGGCGCCGTCCGGCGTCCAGCCGAGCACGCGGTCGGACGAAGGATGCCACGTCAGCCGGCTCGGCACGCCACCGCGAGCATCCATCACGTAGACGTCGACGCCGCCGTCGTACTGCGCCGTGAACGCGATTCGCGAGCCGTCGGGGCTGAACTTGGCGAGCGCTTCGGAGCCCGCGTGCCGCGTCAGCCGGCGCGGAATCTGCTCGCCGGCCTCGAGCAACCACAGATCGTCCTCGTAAGTGAAGACGATCGAACCGTCGTGGACGTCGGCGTAGCGCATCAGGTGCGCTTCACCGTCCTGGGCCGCCGGGGCCGTAAGAGCCATCACGAGAACCAGCAGCCAGACCCCGAGCACGCGCCTGCGCATGAGCATTCCTCCTGTACCATTCGTGAGCGATGCGAGGTCCAAGACTGTATCGCAGTTGCCTCCGGCCGGGCGAAGGAGCTCGGAGATGGAGCTCGACCGGCTCCGCGAGCGTTCCGTGCGGTCGCTGGCGGGCAGCAATCGCTTCCGATGTCCGGATTACCGACCGTGGGACTCTCGTGAGCCAGGGCGCTGGTCCTGCCGCCGTCGAGCTTCGAGCCGAGCCCCCCGTCTTTTGAGCAGCAGCTGCGTCGAGCAAGCCCTCGGTGAGCCGCGCGGCCGTGCCGGACGACGATATT
>CP070706.1:2258914-2262915 GCA_020350085.1 Acidobacteriota bacterium | reverse complement strand
TCGCGATCGTACGTGCTGGCACTCTGGTTCCAGATCCCGAATCTCAGACTGATCTGCGTGCCAAAGCTGGTCGTGAACTTCGGATACGAGCGTCTGCCGAACAAAGCCGGCTCGTACGTGTAGACGATGTAACCATCGTCGAGATCACCGGTGATGAACTCCTGGACGTTGTTGTAGCGCACGAGCGTCCAGTCGTAGTGCGAGATGCGAACCCCCCGCAATTGGTAGTCGACGACGACGTCGTGGGGCGATTGGCTGATGTCCTGCGCGTTGTTGCGCGAACGGTCGAACGCCTCCGTCGAGGCGAACTGGGCGTTCTCGCAGACGACGATCTCGCCGGTGAACTCATCTGGATGG
Source organism: Acidobacteriota bacterium (assembly GCA_020350085.1). Lineage (GTDB taxonomy): Bacteria > Acidobacteriota > Polarisedimenticolia > J045 > J045. The sequence goes on along the minus strand of CP070706.1, from coordinate 2,262,558 downwards.
CGGATGATCTGTTCGATCAGCCCCCGAAGCAGGTCGGTGTTGGTGCCGCCTCGCTCGGACCACTGATAGTTGATTTTGATGATCACGGTGTCATCGGAACTGATGATCCCGTCAGGCCCAGCGGTCAGCGACGCTATGGCTGAGCGGTGAAACTTGAGGCCTTGGGATCCCATCGTCGCGAGCAGGTCATCGAGACCGAGGAAACGATCGCTGAACGGGTCCTGAGGGACGCCCGCGCGGTGGAAGACCTGCGCTCGGTACTGATCTGGCTGATCCGGGGTCGGTCCCAGATACGCTCGGGACGGCGTGCTGTTGCCCCAGCCCCAGATCGCGAGCGTGACGATCAGACCCGAGGCCGCGATCGCCACGGTGCGCGATCTCGACAGCCCTTCCAGCGCGCGGCGCTTGATCGCGAGCACGGTCGTGACGAGTGGCGCTCCGAAAGCGAGCGTTGCCGCGGAGAACGCGGCCTGCTGGCACGGGTAGACGAACCGGCTCGGTTTGGTGCCGGTGCGCACGATGAGCCAGATCAGTGCCATCACGCCGGCGGCCAGCGTTTGCGAGAACAGCCAGCGCCGCAGGCGACGCCCACGGCGGCCCACGGACAGGCTGTGTGGATGTTGCGGGGACGAATGACGACGTTGATCCGCGGAGTTCATGGAACGACCTCCCTGCGGCGACATCCGTTCTTCAGCCGGCCGGTTCGAGGTCGCGAGACGCGTCGGACGGCGGCGGGCGCGATCCGACCGGAGAGCGGACGGGACTCACGGCAGTGTAACAAGATTGCAGGCCATTGCGGAAGACGCGGAGGCGACGATTCAGCGCTCGATCCGTGCAACTTACTCTTGGCTGATGACGAGTTTGCCCCGGTGGCGACCGCGTTCGTAGTAAACTTCTAACAAGCAGCTCGAACCGCCGGCAACGAGGCCGTCGGTTCGTCGCAGCGGCCTCCTCGCCGGCCGACATGTCGCGAGGCGTCGAGCTCGTGCGGCTCGCCGCCAGCGCGAAGACGCACGCGGCCGCGAGATGGAACCGGGGGGTGTCAGATCGTGCTCGCCGACTCGTCGATTCGGCGGCTGGTCGTCTCGATCGCGTGCGTTGTGTGCTCGTCGTGGGCGGCGCCCGCGATCGAGCAGCTGCCGCCTCGCGCGTCCGCGCCGTACGAGACGTCTTGGTTTCTCATTCGGCTGACCGAACCGCTGGCGGACAGAGGACCCGACGACTCCTTTCCGCTCAGGACCACGAACCTTCAGCTCGATGCTCTGATCGACGCGACTGGTGTCTGGCGCATCGAGAGCGCGCTGCCCAAGTCGACTCGGCAGACGCGCTTTCGCGAAAAGCATCGCCAGCACGGACTCGATCGGATCTACAAGTTCTTCGTGCCGCCCGGCAGCGAGGTTCCCGCGCTGATCAAACGCTTCTCGAAGCTGCCGGGTGTCGAATACGCCGAGCCCGACTACCTGATCCAGCTCGATGCGGTGGTCCCCGACGATGCGCGCTTCTCGGACCAGTGGAATCTCGACCAGCCGTCGGATGCCGATGTCGACGCCCCCGAGGCGTGGGAGTTCACCGTCGGCGAGGGCGTCATCATCGGCATGAACGACAGCGGTGTGGACTCCGATCACGAAGATCTCGCCGGCAAGATCCTACCGGGCTGGGACTTCGTCAACGACGACGACGACCCGGAGGACGACAACGGCCACGGCACTCGCACGAGCTCGGTCGCGACGGCGAACACGGACAACGCCGTCGGCATCGCCGGCGCGTGTTGGCGTTGCTCGATCATGCCAGCGAAGGTGTTCAACGCGCTTGGGCAGGGCAGTCACGCTCGCTCGGCGGATGGCTACGTCTGGTTGACTGACCACGGTGCCCGGGTGATCAATCAAAGCGGCGGCGGTCCGATCCCGTCGGCCACGCTCTACGCGGGCGTGAGCTATGCGTACGATGCGGGTGTCGTGATGGCTTCCGGTACCGGGAACAAGAACTCGACCGCGATCAACTACCCGGCCGCCTATGACGAGGTGATCGCCGCGGGAGGTACGGACCAGTTCGATCAACGCGCGTCGTTCAGCAACTACGGCGCGCAGATTAATGTGGTCGCTCCGGCCGTTGCGATCCTCACCGCCCAGATGGGCGGTGGCTACAGCCCGGCCAACGGCAACAGCTTCGCCGGCCCACACGTCTCGGGTCTCGCAGGACTGATCGAGACGATCTATCCGTCGGTCGGTCGGGACGAGGCCAAGCACCTGGTCTACTCGGGTGCCGAGGACCAGATCGGCCGCCCGATCGAAGACACGCCGGGCTGGGACCAGTACCACGGCTGGGGCCGGATCAACATGCAACGAACCCTCGAAGCGACGCGAAGCTCGGCCAGTCTCAGGGTCGAGGGCAAGACGGCCACACGCCTGTTTCTCGAGACCGCCAACCCCACCGCCGACGCGTACGATTTCGTACGAGGAGAGCTGGGCGTTTTCTCGGAGACCGCGAGTGGGGTAAACGCAGGCGATGTGGTTTGTCTCGAAAACGACTCGCTGGACCCGGACACAGCCGGCGGAAACGAAGACGACGCATTACCTCTTCCGGGTGACGGCTTCTTCTATCTGGGTCGATTTCGTTCGCAGCCTGGAACGGGCGGATACGGGGGGTCGTCTCGAAACCGCGATCGAATGCCATCGAGCGGTGACTGTTCGTCGTGACCTTGTTCGAGTCAGCCTGAGACGACACCGGCGAGAACAGACGAGTCGCTTACGGGCGCGCCGGTTTGCCGACGGGTATGACGTACAGCGGTCGGTGATCCTCAGGCAGCGCGAGGGCGTCCTGCAGTTTCTCGTCGTAGAACGCGCCGATCGGCACGCCACCGAGCCCCAGCGCCGTCGCCTGCAGAAGCAGGTTCTGTCCGGCGTGGCCGGCTTCCATCCAGACGTAGCGCTTCGCGCGCGGGCCGTACTTGGCGGCAGTGCGTTCGAACACCGCAACGACGACGAAAACGGCGGGTGCGTCGAGGATTGCTTCCTGCTCGAGTGAGGTGCGGTAGATCTCGGGTCGCAAGTCACCCTCTGCGTGACGGGCCAGCCGGTTCCGATCGGCGTCGTAATGGTAGAGGCCTTCGGGCAGCGCGACGTAGACCTCGAGCGGATAGAGCGCACCTGCCGATGGTGCGGTGCGGGACTCGCCACGCCGGGTGCTGCCCTGAGCGGCCCATAAGAGTTGCGAAAGCTGCTCGTCGGTCAGCGCTCGGCGCGTGAACTCGCGCACGGAGCGACGCCGGGAGAGGGCCTGCTCGAGGCTCATCGAGCCGTCATGTCGCTCGGGGCTCGGGAGCTTGATCGTCTCGCGCGACGGCGTGGTCATGGCGGAGTCCTCGCTGTCGATTGATGCTAACACCGCGAACGGCAGAAGGAGGGCGGGCAAGACGCTTCTCGCGTGCATGTGGATGATCATCGATCCCTCCCTCACAGAGCCGTGCCGAGGCTCATCGAGTCGGGTTCCACGGCCGTCGCCGCTGGTGGGTCTGGTGCTCTGACGGTTCCAGCGTAGCCCAGGATCGAAGCAAGCGAAGCTTTCGGACGATCCAGCTTTCGTTATGATCCTCGTTTCGAGGCGGCCACGATCACGCGCCGCAGCGACCAGCCGAGGGATCTGAT
>CP070706.1:2255138-2258814 GCA_020350085.1 Acidobacteriota bacterium | reverse complement strand
CGGCGACGTTCGGGCCCATCGCGTACATCAGCAAGTAGTTCTTCTTGTCTGCCTCGGCGCCGACCTTGTGAACGACGCGGGCAGCCATTGGCACGGCGGAAACGCCTGCCGCGCCGACCAGCGGATTGATCTTTGTCTTGGCGAAAAGATTGATCATCTTGGCCAGCACTACGCCCGTCGCCGTGCTCACGCCGAAGGCGAACAGACCCAAGAAGAAAATGAGAATGACTCGGGGTTTCAAGAAAGTCTCGGCATTCATCGTGGCGCCGATAGGAAGGCCAAGAAAAATCGTCACGATGTTCAACAGCTCGTTTTGAGAGGCGTGAGTCAATCGCTCGACGACCTTCGATTCGCGAAAAAGATTGCCGAGCATGAACATCGAAATCAAGGGAGCCGCCGCCGGAACGAGTAAGATGATCGCCACTGTGGAAACGACCGGAAACAGCATCACTTCGAGAGCAGTGACTTTTCGGCCCTTCGACATTTTGATGCGCCGCTCGTTGCGCGTCGTGAGCAGACGCATGATCGGAGGCTGAATGATCGGAACGAGCGCCATGTAGGAGTAGGCCGCGACGGCGCAGCTGCCGAGAAGATGCGGTGCGAGCTTGGCCGTCAGGAAAATCGTCGTGGGACCATCAGCGCCACCGATGATGCCGACGCTCGCGGCCTCCTCGAGTGACAGTCCTGCAGCATGGGCCGCGAAAAAAGTCACGTAGACGCCCGCCTGCGCGCCTGCTCCGAGGAAGATCAATCGAGGGTTCGCGAGCAGCGGCCTGAAGTCGGTCAGCGCCCCGAGGCCGAGGAAAATCAGCGGCGGAATGATCTCCCATTGAATGCCGTAGTGGTAGAAGCGCCACAGCAGTCCGGCGCCGGGTTCCATCAGTCCGGCAAGGGGAAGGTTCGCGACTAAGATGCCGAAACCGATCGGCAGCAGCAGGAGCGGCTCGTACTTCTTGGCGATCGCGAGGTAGATCAGCACGAGGCCGATCCCCCACATCACGAACATCCCGCCCGTGAGATGGAAGAGACCCATCTCGCCCGTGAGAGAGAGAAGCCTCTCAAGCATCGCTGTGGTCCTTCCCGGCCAGACGGCCGGTCACCAGCGAGACGACGCGAATGGCCAGGTAGAGCACGGCCATGCCGACGAAGACGCCGCTCAGTCCCGCGACGAAAACGAACATGGCCTCACGCACAGGGCTCTCCTCCCCCGGGTTTGCCAGCGGACAGAATAGTCTCCTCGTTGAATCTCTCGGCGAGCAGCTAGCGGTTGGCCTTTCGAATGCCGAGCTGATCCAAGGCGATGATCCACTTACAGATGTTAGCCGATCCTTCGACCATCGGATACGTCGGAGCATCACGATAGAGCCGGGCAACGGGATACTCGGTCGAGTAGCCGTAGGCGCCGAGGATCCTCATCGCATAATTAGCGCATTTGACGGCCGTTTCTCCGGCGAGGTATTTCGCCTGTGCCACGTCCAGCCCGTTGTTCATCCGACCCTCGTCCTTGGCAACGGCGGCCCTGTAGACAAGCAGCCGCGACGCTTCGATATCGACCGACATCTGCGCGATCATGTCCTGGTTCATCTGAAACTCGCCGATCGACTTGCCGAACTGCTTGCGCTCGTTGGCGTACTTGATGACCTCGTCGAGGCAAGCCTGGGCAACGCCGACAGCGCCGGCGGCCGCCGAGAGGCGCGTCTGGTTGAGTGATCCAAAAAGGATCCGGGTGCCGTCACCGGGTTTGCCGAGGATGTTCTCCTTCGGAACTCGCGTGTTCGACAGAATGATCTCTCCTGTCGGCGAGGAGTGAGACCCGAGCTTGTCCAGCGAGGTGGTCGTGATGCCGTTGAAATTCTTCGGCTCGACGACGAACGCAGAGATTCCCTTCGAGCCCGCTTCTCGATCGGTGTACGCGTAGTAGATGATGGCGTCGGCAACGTCGGCGTTGGAGATCCAGGTCTTGGCACCGGTGATCAGCCAGTGATCACCCTTGTCTTCGGCCATCGAGGTCATCGCCATCACGTCAGAGCCGGCGTCGGGCTCGGTCATCGCGAACGCGCCGATCAGCTCGGCGCTGACCAGGCCGGGGATGTACTTCCTGCACAGGGCTTCGTCGCCATACTTGTAGATCGTGTAAGCGCAGCCGAGCGTCTGCATATTGATCTGAACGCGAAGTGCGCTGCAAGCCCTGGCGATTTCCTCGGTGACGATCATCGATGCGAGCCAGCCCATGTCGGCACCGCCATACTGCTCGGGTATCACGGTGCCGAAAAAGCCCAGCTCTGCCATCGGCTTGATCGCCTCCTCGTATGGGAAGTAGTGCTCGCGATCCCACTCGTCCGCGTGAGGGGCGATCTTTTCGGCGGCAAAGCTGCGGACCGCATCTCTCAGCATCTCGAGATCTTCGGAGAGTCGGAAGTCCACGGTCATCGTTCCTTTGTGAATCGAGCCGGCAGGAGACTGCGATGCACAGCGCCGCGGCGTGAGCGCCCGTACTCCTGGCGGGCCACAGATTGCAGAGAGAAGACCCCCACGAGCACACCGCCGAGAAAGCTGGCGGAAAGCCCAGTCTCACCGCTCGAGCGGCGGCTCGCGGGTGCCTGGCTTGGATACCGAAGCATACGGGTGAGCTGGCGGTAACGGCAAGCGGGCCCATGCCCGGCGCCGGGAGCTTGGGGATCGGCGGCTAACTGAAGACCGATCCGTGTACGTCTCGAGGCATGCCGGCTAGCCTCGCTTCGCCGGCGCCGTGCTCAAACGAACAGGTCTTCAACGGACAGGTAGCGTTCTCCCGTGTCGTAACAAAAGGTCAGCACGCGAGCACCTTCGCGAAGCTCAGGGAGCAACTTGGCCACCGCAGCCAGCGACGCACCTGACGAGATGCCGACGAGGATTCCTTCTTCCTTGGCGCAGCGGCGGGCGAACTCGAACGCTTCGCTCTTGTCGATCCGCACGGCGCTGTCGAGAAGCTCCGTGCGGAGCACGCCGGGGATGAAACCCGCACCGATCCCCTGCAATGGGTGCGGGCCGGGCTCACCGCCGGAGATCACGGGCGAGTCGGCGGGCTCGACCGCAAACACCTTCATTGCCGGAAAACGCTCCTTGAGCACCTCGGCGCAGCCGGTGATGTGCCCTCCCGTGCCGACCCCCGTGACCAGCGCGTCGAAGCCCTCGGGGAAGTCCTCGAGAATCTCCCGAGCCGTCGCCTCGCGGTGAATGCGGACGTTGGCGGGATTATCGAACTGCATCGGCATCCACGCCTCGGGCAGCTCGTCGATCAGCTCCTGCGCACGAGCGATCGCGGCCTTCATCCCTCCCTCGCGAGGGGTCAGCTCGAACTCGGCTCCATACGTCGCCATCAACCGCCTTCGCTCGATCGACATCGACTCGGGCATGACGAGAATCAGCCGGTAGCCCTTGACGGCCGCGACCAGCGCCAGGCCGAGGCCGGTGTTGCCGGAGGTCGGCTCGACGATCACAGTCTCGGGCGAAAGAATGCCTTGCTTCTCGGCGTCTTCGATCATCGAAAGCGCGATACGGTCCTTGATGCTGCCGCCGGGATTGTCGCGCTCCAGCTTCATCCACACCTCTACTCGCCTGACTTAGAGCCGGTTGATGCGGACGTGAGACGTCATGCCGATGCCTCCGAGAATCATATCGATCTTCAATGCGTCAT
>CP070706.1:2252471-2255038 GCA_020350085.1 Acidobacteriota bacterium | reverse complement strand
TTTCGTCGCGCAAGCGCAACGCGAGATCGACGAGTCGGTGACGCTGCCGACGGGCTATTACACGACGTGGGGCGGCCAGTTCGAGCAGCAGCAGCGCGCGATGGCTCGGCTGAAGCTGATGGTCCCACTGGCGCTGGTCCTGATCTTCATTCTGCTGTATCTGCACTTTCGCACCACGCGGCCGGTTCTGCTGATCTTGGCCAACATCCCGCTCGCACTCGTCGGCGGAGTGATCGGGCTCAAGCTGTCGGGCCTCTACCTGTCCGTGTCGGCCTCGGTCGGTTTCATCGCACTGTTCGGTGTCGCCATCCTGAACGGGCTGGTGATGGTCGAGTTCTTCGGCAACCTGGAGCAGGAAGGGATGAGCCGGCGCGAGGCGATCCTGCACGGAGCCGAGCTGCGGCTGCGCCCCGTGATGATGACGGCCGCCACCACCGCCTTCGGCCTGCTGCCGATGATTTGGGCCTCCGGCGTCGGCTCCGAAGTGCAACGCCCGCTCGCCGTCGTGGTCGTCTCCGGGGTCGTCACATCGACGCTCTTGACGCTGATCGTGCTGCCCGTGCTCTACAACTGGTTCGCCAGCAAGATCACCGTGTAGCGACAGGGCTTGCCCTGTCAGACTGGCGCGCAGCGCCAGAGAAACCCGGCGCTGCGCGCAGGTCTGACAAGGCAAGCCTTGTCGCTACAAGACCGCCTGATAACGCGAGCGAGGTCGAGGTCAGATTAGTTCTTGGTACAAGATGCCGCGCTCTGCTCGATCTGCTTGTTGCACTTCTGATGGCAGGTGCGGAGGTCTTGGCCAGCGTTGCGCCAGCCACTGTTACATCCATCGAGACAGCCTAAGTAGCCTGAAAACGCCCCCGACATGCAACCCGCGTATCCCGGCTGGGCGCAAGCCTCGTCGGAGAAGACCCGCGCCGGCCACCATGGGAAAAACGGCGCCGCCACGTCCAGCGCGCATCCCGAATAGCCGTTCTTCTCGCAGTTTAACCGCTTGGCTTCGTTGGTCTGATCGTCGGTCCTCTTCTGGAACTGCTCGCGAAGCGCGCTGCAGTCGACCTCCGAAGGCGGCTGCCATGTCGGCTCGGAAGAGGGGCGCTCGCCGGGCGAGTCGTCGGTCGCCTCGCGGTCGGGCTGCTTCTGCCGGCGTCGGTCGCCATCCCGCTGGTCGCCGTCGACCGGGTCCCAGTCCGTGAACCAATCGTCGCCGAGATCGGGCGGCAGCTCGAGCGGACGGTCTCTATCGCGCCGCACGCCCGGCACGCACTGCCCGTCGCGATCGCAACGCCAGCTCGGACAGCGCAGGTTGACCCATGCCCGGGCATCCTTCTCGCTGAACAGACCTTCGGTAAAGATCCAGTACTTGGTGGGATCGGGATCGCGAGTCAATCCCATTCCCCCGTGGTCTTTGCTGCAGACGACGGCCCAGTTGCCTCCGGCACGCGGCTCGCTCGCACACGCGCCTCCTTCTTCGCAGACCCAGCTCGGGCAGTTCGCTCGCACCCAGGCCCGCGCCTCCGGCTCGCCGACGAATCCGCTGGCCATCGACCAGTCGCGAGTGAAATCGACATCTGTTCCGATCCGGACGCTCTGGCTGCGCCTGTCGCACAAGACGTTCCAGCGGCCCGGCCCCGCGACGCTCTCGGGGCAGCGCCAGCTCGGCAGGTTCTGATCGATCCAGAGCCTCACGTCGCGAGGGCCCTGAAAGGGTCCAGCCAGAACGTCGTACTGCACCGGGTCCGTGGTCTCTCCGTAGACGACATCCCCCGTGGCTCTGTTGCACAGGGCATACCAGGTGAAAGCGTCGGGAGGCGGCGGGGGCACTCTCGCCGTCAGATCATCAGCACTCGAGATCGGCCGGTCCCACCTCGTTCGTTCTTCTTCTTCGACGATGACCGTCGCCGAGCCCGAAACCCCGCGAGCCATCGCGGTCACGGTGAACTCGCCCGCTTCTGTGCCGCGGAAGATGTTCGACGGTCCGGGCGTCCACTGCACTCTCGTCGGATCCAGCTCCACGACCTCCCTGTCTTTCGTGACCAAGAACGCTTCGAAGACGACCTGCTCGTCGACGGAGATCGTCGTCCGCGGTGGGTCGATGAAAAGATGTCGCGGCTCGTCTTCGGAGACCCAGAGCATGACAGCCGTTCCCGCCGCGACGCGCGCTCCCGGCTGTGGATCCTGCCGTACGACCTGCCCCACTGGAACGTCGCTCTTCTCGTAAAAGATCGGTTTTGCAGCAGAGAGCTTCGCCTCTTTCAAGTCGTACTCGGCGGCGGACAGTGTGTAGCCGCGGACGTCCGGCACGGTGACGAGGCCTTGCTGGACCTGGATCGTCAGCGATGCCGACGATCTCACCGATCCGACGCTGCTGCCTCCGGTAGCGACAGCATCGTGTGTGAACGTCCCCGTCGTTTGGACAAGCTCGGTGCAAGTGAAGGTCCACGTCTCGGTCAAGTCCGGCTCGCCGTTGCCGTTCGCGTCGCCGCTCGGTGGATTGATCGGGCTGCAGAGAGTGTCTGTGACGGTGACGCTCGTCAGCGGCACGTTACCCGGTGGCTGGGGGATAT
>CP070706.1:2249554-2252371 GCA_020350085.1 Acidobacteriota bacterium | reverse complement strand
GCATGCAGCGCGCGCCGGTGTTCGTGTTCGATTCGGCGCGCGAGGCGCTCGATTTCAAGCACTGGGTCGACGAACACCTCGGCGAGATTCGCGAGGCCGCAGAGGCTACCTCGAGCGTGGCCCGGCTGCTTTACATCGAGACGTATCTGACGAGCAAATTCGCGTATCTCAGATTCAATTTCTCTACCGGCGACGCCGCGGGGCAGAACATGGTCGGCCGCGCCACCTTTGCGGCATGCAGCTGGATTGTCGAGCACAATCCGACGGTCAGGCGCTTTTACCTCGAATCCAACTTGGCGACCGACAAGAAGGCCTCGCACGTCAATGTCATGCGGACCCGTGGCAAGCGCGTCACGGCCGAGGCGATCATCCCGCGCGACGTGCTGATGGAGAATCTGCGCGTCAAGCCCGAAGCGCTGCAGTATCACTACGGCGTCGGTACCATGGGTGCCGTGCTCTCGGGGGCCAACAACAACGGTTTGCATTCGCCGAACGCGATCACCGCGATGTTCATCGCGACCGGGCAGGACGTGGCCAACGTCGCCGAGTCGTCGGCCGGCATCCTGTACTCTGAATTGACGCCCGAGAAGGACTTCTATCTGTCGATCACCTTGCCGTCGCTGATCGTCGCGACCCATGGGGGAGGGACGGGGCTGCCGACGCAGCGCGAGTGTCTCGAGGCGCTCGGTTGCTGGGGCCAGGGCAAGGTGCGCAAGTTCGCCGAGATCGTCGCCGCGGTCGTGCTGGCAGGTGAGATCTCACTTGCCGCCGCGATCTCGTCGCTAGATTGGGTCTCGAGCCACGAGAAGTACGGGCGGAATCGTTAAAATAAATATCCGGCGCTGCGCGCCGGTCTGACAAGGCAAGCCTTGTCGCTACAGGACGCGAACGTCTTCGGGTGCGTCGAGCAGGTCGTCGAGTCGGTCGAGCAGGTCGTGGAGCCGTCTGGTGACCGGGGCGGCGCTCGCGGGCCCGTCGAGTCCGACGCCGCGCCACAGATCGCGGTGCTCGTCTTTGAGCATGTCCGTGCGCAGCGTCAGGCCGTGGCTCGCCAGCATCGGGCCGAGCTTTTCTTGGTGCTGGCGCAGATAGTCTCTTGTCGAGCGATAGGCGTGCTCACAGGTGTCACGCCGCGAGCGGAAGCTGAAAATGTTCGTGAAGAACATCCGATAATCGGTGCGCCGCGGTTCGAGCAGGAGAATGCTCGTGTCCGGATACCTCGCGGCGTAGGTTGCGAAGCCGCCGACCATGCGCGAATGGATCATCGTGCGAAAAGTCTGCGAGAGGACGGTCAGCAAGCCGCGGTCGATCAACTTTCCGCGGCGCATGATGCCGTGTTCGACGGTGTGGACCGTGTCGACCGGCACGATCGGGTTGATGCCGATGAACAGGTCCAATCCTTCGTCCAGGGCGACGGAGGCGTGAAGCGTCTTGAGCAGCACGCCGTCGACGTAGTAGCGGCCGTCGATCAGAACGGGCGGATACACGCCGGGCAGCGCCGTACTCGCCTGAACCGCGAGCGAGATCGGTACGTGGTCCTGGCCCGGGGATCCGAAGCGGACGGCCTCGCCGGAGTCGAGGTCGGCGGCGACGACGATCAGCTTGCGCATCAGCGAGCGGAAATCGTCCGTGCGCGTGCGGCGGGTGAAGGAATCGTGGAGATAGGCCCGGATCGGCTCGTTGTCGAACAGGCCAACCGGAAGGGCGCGCGAGAGCGTTGCCAGCGAACCGAGCACCGTCGAATCGCCCGGTCTTTCCAGCAATCGTGAGACGGCCCGCAAAGCCTGGCGTGGGGCACCGAGAGCAGAGCGGGCCCACTCGCCGAGCGCGGGCGAAAAGAGCGTGCGCGGTGTGAAGGGGTGCATGCCGGGATCGTGGCTCACGATCGCGCGGCACATCTGCTTCGACGTGATCTGGTTCGCCAGCGAGGCACCGATGAACGAGCCAGCACTCACGCCGACATAGATCTCGAGATCGTTGAGATCGAGCCCTTCGATGGACTCTTCCAGCGCCCGCAACGCGCCGATTTCGTAAATCGCCCCTTCCGGTCCACCACCGGCGAGTGCCAGACCAATGCGCGTGGGCCGACTCTTCGACCTATCGAGCATCCTCGCTCCGCGCCGCGCGCAACGCCGGATCCCGCCTCGGGCCGGACCGGAGTGCTAGCGAGTGCTTTTTTTCGCTCTTCGGGAAGGGGCCTTCTTGCTCGTGGATCGGGCCCGCTTCTTCGCCATCTTCTTGGCCGCCGCTTTCCGCACGACTTTCTTCTTGGCGGCTTTCTTCGACGTCGTCTTCTTCCGGCTGCTCTTGGAGGCGCTCGACCCCATCGCCTCGATGCGTCGGGTCAAGGCGTCCACCCGTTTCGTCAGCGCACCGATCACGTCCCGATCCGGCACACCGAGCTTCTGCAGCACGCCACTCAGGCGTGACTCGATCGAGCCCTCGATCGTGTCCCAGGTCTCCTCGGCCCGGCCCCGGACTTCCGCGGACACTTTGGCGGCTCGTCCCTTCAGTCGCGAGAAGGCCGGCTTGGCACGCTCCTCGAGCTCCTGGCCGCGCTCGACCAGCCGATTGAATCCGCGCGTTCCCTGCGATTTCGCCAGCGACCACGCACCGAGGCCGGCAAGCCAGATCTTGTGTGCCGACTCCTTCAACTCAGCCGTTAGATCGTCTCTGTCCTTCTTGGCCATCAGCCCTCCTTGCCCGAGCAGCTCTGCCGGGTCGGCCACCCATCGGGCCCGATCGACACAGCCGTCACGGCGTCAAGTCTACGAGCGGCTCTTCTGCAAACCGTCAACTTTCTTCGTCAATCGCTCG
>CP070706.1:2244121-2249454 GCA_020350085.1 Acidobacteriota bacterium | reverse complement strand
TTCTCCGCCGCCGCGCTGGCGGTGGCGCTGCTTCCGGAGGCGGCCCCCGTGCGACGAGCCGGGGGGGCCATCGCGCTCGCGCAGTGTGCGCGGCTGGCCGGGCGCGGGTGCCCCCGTGCCGGAGCGCTCGGCAGCGTGGTGTTTCTCCTCCTCGTCGCCGAGCCGACCTTGGCCCGGAGCTGGTCGTTCGCGCTGACCGTCTCCGCGAGCGGCGCCCTCGTGCTGGCGGCGACACAGCCAGCGCGCGCGTGGAGACGCTTGCTCCTGGTCGCGGCACCAGGACTCGCGACGTGGCCCCTGCTGGTGGTGCTGACGGGCCGGTTGGCGCCGTGGGGAGTTGTTGTCACATGGCCGCTGCTGCCCTTTCTCGCCCCCACGCTGGCTTGCGGATGGATCGCGGTGTTGGCACCGGAGAGTGGTCCTGCGTGGCTCGTCTCCGCAGCCGGTGGACTGTCCCGCGCGCTGGCCGCGTTGCTGATCGTCTCCATCGAGACGGTCGCACGCTGGCCAGGTTCGGGCCTGCTCGCGAGACCGGTCGGTCCGGTCTGGGTCGGAGTTTGCGAGATCGGCCTCGCGGGCCTGCTCCTGGCGCGGGAGCGGCGGTGGCGGGTTGGCTTTGCCGCTCTGGTCACCGCCTCATCGCTGCTGCCGATCTTCCCCCGCGGCACAGCGAGAGCGGACCCCACGAGCGCCTCACTGGTCACGATCGATGTCGGCCAGGGCCAGGCGGTTCTCGCCGTCGCGGGGCGCCATGCTGTCCTGATCGACGCGGGCGATGATCGCGTGCAGAGCGCTCGCGAGGCGGTTCTGACAGAGCTGCAGCGGCGAGGCATTCGTCAACTCGCAGCGCTCGTCGTCACGCATGCTGATCGTGATCACAGCGGCGGGGCGCGTCTCGTCTTGGCGGCGACACCGCCGAACTGGATCGGCGTGCCGGCGTCAGTGTTGAGGCATCCAGATGCGCGAGTCTGGCTCGACGAGGCCGTCGCCCGCGGTGTTGCCGTGCGACGCCTCGCGCGGGGCGAGCGGTTCTCGGCCGGAAGCATCCGCGGACTGGTCCTCAATCCGTTGTCCGGCGACGATCAGTCCGGAAACGACACGTCGCTGGCGCTGTGGCTGCGCGCGGGCGATCTCAGTGTCTGGATCGCCGGCGACAACGGCCACGCGGTCGAAGGGCGCTTGCTAGGCGAGGGGCGCCTCCCGATCGTCGATCTGCTGGTGGCCGGCCACCACGGATCGGACACGTCGAGCAGCGGAGCCTTCCTCGATGCGCTACGACCAAGCAGGGCGTTGATCTCTTGCGGAATCGACAATCGCTTCGGGCATCCGGATCCTGCCGTCATCGGCCGGCTCCGAGCCCGCAACATCCGCACCTGGACGACGGACGCCTCGCGAACAATGTCGATCTGCTTCGATGAGGCGGGCCGCTTGCGTCAAAGCCAGCCCGGTATCGAAGGATCGGCTCGGAACTGAATCAGAACTGAACCACACGAATCGGGCTCGGCATGAAGCACAGCGCGAGGATTCCGAGAGCGAGAATCGCCAGCACGATGCGCGTGAAGCCCAAGCCCGGCTGTTCGTTCGGCAGCGGCGGGTGGTGGCGGCCCAGCACGAACACGACGATCGCCCACGCACTCCAAGCCGACGGCTCTCCAAGCCGCAGGGCGATCGTGGCCACGAGCGCGATCAGGAACATAGCCGACGAGAGCGACACGACGCGATGCCAGCGCGGCGTGAGAGCATAGATGATGTGCCCCCCGTCGAACTGACCCGCGGGTATCAGATTCATCGCGGTTGCCAGCAATCCGAGCCAGCCGGCGACGAAGACCGGGTCCGCGAGAAGCTGCTGTCCCGCCGCGTCGGGCCGGAGCATCTCCGTCAGCCCGAAGGTCAGCAGCGAGTCGCCGTAGATCGCGTAGGCGCCCACCGCGCCGGGTGGCGTCGGGTCGGCGACACGCGAGCGCAGCAAGCCCCAGGCGAGCACCGGGACAGCGACGGCGAACCCAGCGAGCGGACCTGCGATACCGATGTCGAACAGGGCGCGTCGGTGAGGGATCGTTCCGCGAATGCGGATCACGGCGCCAAACGTGCCGAACAGGAGGTAGGGAGGGGACGGGATGAAGTACGGCAGCGTGCACGCAACGCCATAGAGCCGACATGCGACATAGTGCCCCATCTCGTGGGCCAGGAAGAAGACCAGCAGCGTGCCCGCGTACGGCAGGCCGTCCCACGGAATGCGTAGCAGTCCGATCAGAATTCCTTGCGGATCAGCAGAGTAGAGCGCCTGCCCGAGAGCGCTCGAGCCCGGCGCCATCAACGCGCCATGAATCGACACTGTGGCCAGCGTGCTGAGGCCAAGCCACACATGGAGCCGACTCAGACCGCGATGCCGGGTGGGGGGCGGTGGCGCGTACGGCTCGCTCGGCGGGCCGTGGCGAGCCGGCGATTCGCTCACGGCTCGATGTTGCGCAGGTCCTTGCCGGGCTTGAAGCGAACGGTACGGCCGGGAGGGATACGCACCTCGCGGCCGGTGCGTGGGTTGCGACCGAAGCCGCGCTTGCGCGGCTTGACCTGGAACACGCCGAACCCGCGGAACTCGATCCTTTCACCGCGCACCATCGCATCGCGCAGCGCGTCGAACAAGGCATCCACTGCGGCGACGGCCTGCGTCTTGCGGATCTTGGCGTTTTCGGCCACGCGATTGACGATGTCGGCCTTGACCATCTCGCTCTTTCTCCCCGGCGTGCTCGGGCCTGGCTGATGACTGCCGCGGCGCGTCGTGAATGCCTTGCCGCTTCGCCACCTCGCTCCAGGGCGCGGATGACCACCCTGACGGGCGGTCATCTTCCGCGCCGCAGAGCGGAGTCTAGACCGGATGCCCGTGCTTCTCCAAGCCAACGGCGGCCGGGAAGCCTCTTCCGCGGGCTCGCCCTGGACTGCGGGTCCGTGAGAGAGTCTCGGCATGCCAACCAGCAGCGGGCAGCAGCGGACCGCCTCAGCGCCGCGCGTGGCGATCGTCGGCCGGCCCAACGTCGGCAAGTCGACGCTGTTCAACCGGCTCGTTGGCCGGCGAGAGGCGATCGTGCTCGACCGGCCGGGTGTGACCCGCGATCGGCTCGAGCGCCTCGTTCGGTGGCGAGGCATCGCCGTGCAACTCGAGGACACGGGCGGGCTCGTTCCGCGGGCCGAGGAGCAGCTGCTGCAGGCAGTGACCCAGCAAGCGCTCCGCGCGGTGTCCGAGGCCGACGTGGTGATTCTGGTCATCGATGGTCGTGCCGGCGTCACACCACTCGACGAAGCGATCGCCGAGCAGCTGCGCGGAGCGGGAGCGCGGGTCGTAATCGCTGTCAATAAGCTCGACACCGCAAAGCTCGACGATCTCGCCGCAGAAGGCTGGCGTTTGGGTCTCGGCGAACCGCTGCCGGTCTCGGCTGAGCACGGGCTGGGAATAGACACGCTGCTCGATGCCGTGCTTGACCGATTGCCTTCTGGAAACACGGAGGCGGGCGCCGAGGGCGAAGCCTCGACAGCCGGGCAAATGCAGGATCCTGATCAAGAGCTGCTGATCGCCATCGTTGGTCGTCCGAACGTCGGTAAGTCCTCACTCGTCAACCGACTTGCTCGATCGGAAAGAGTGACCGTGAGCCCCACTCCCGGCACGACCCGCGATGCCGTCGACGTGTTACTGGAACGCGATGGCCGGCGTTACCGCCTCGTCGATACGGCGGGGCTGCGTCGCGCGTCACGCGCGGAGAGCCGCGACGAGAGCATCGGCATGATGCTGACGCGCCGCCGGCTCGAGCGCTCTCATGTGGCGGTCTTGGTCGTCGACGCCACGATGGGGTTGACCAGCCAGGACGTAGGCATCGCTGGCGAGATCTCCCGCAGCGGTAGGCCGCTGGTGCTGGCGTTGAACAAATGGGATCTCGTCGAGGATCCGGAGCAACGGGTCAAGCAACTCGAGGAGACGGTGCGACGGCGCCTGGCGTTCGCTCGCTATGCGCCTCGTCTGATCATCTCCGCGGCGCAGGGTCGGCGCGTCGAGCGGGTGCTCGAAGTCTGTCGCGAGGTCGTCGCGGCAGCAAACGTTCGGCTCGGGACGGCGGACCTGAACCGTTTCCTTCAGAGCGCGGTCGCCGAGCGCGCAGCCCGCGGAGGGACCGGCCCGAAGATGTTTTACATCACCCAGATCGGCGTGCTCCCGCCGCGGTTCGTCGTGTTCTGTCGTGATCCCCGCAGCGTGACCGGATCCTACAAGCGATACTTGGAGAACCGGCTCCGGGAGACGTTCACCCTCGGGCCGACACCGATCGTGATCGAGTTTCGCGCCCCGCCGCGGCGGGGCTGAGCCGACGCGGATGGGCGCGGGTGTCCGAGGGAGCGCGGAGCGAGCCGATCCCTTTTGACACTGGCCGGGGCGGAACTCTATGTTTGCCCCGCAGGTTTGGTGGGCGAATTACGCGATGCCGCGGGCAGCCCGCTCGTGGAGCGGTCGGAGAGATCTCGACATGGCGGTGTTCAACTACTCGACGCGCGAACTGACGACGAAGATCGTGTACTACGGTCCGGGGTTGTGTGGCAAGACGACGAACTTGCAGTTCATCTACGAGCACATGCCTCAGGGGGTGCGGGGCAAGATGCTCTCGCTCGCCACCAAGACCGACCGCACGCTGTTCTTCGACTTCCTGCCGATCGATCTCGGTCAGATCCAGGGCATGAAAACGAAAGTGCAGCTCTATACCGTGCCCGGACAGGTGTTCTACAACGAGACGCGACGGCTCGTGCTCAAGGGCGCCGACGGCATCGTCTTCGTTGCGGACAGCCAGGAGAACATGCTGGAGGCCAATCTCGACGCATTCCGCAACCTCGAGGAGAACCTCCAGGCACACGGGATGGCGCTCGTCGAGCTGCCCCACGTGCTGCAGTTCAACAAGCAAGATCTACCGGGCGCGCTCTCCGTCGACATCCTCAGCGACAAGCTCAACCGGCACAACGCACCGTTCTACGAGGCGATCGCGACGACCGGCGTCGGCGTTCAGGAAACACTGCGCCATATTTGCAAGCTGGTCCTGATCAAGCTCAACGAGCGCTACGGCGCGAGCAAGAGCGCACAGCCCGCGGCGGTCAGTCCGCGAGCCGCTCAGCCGCTTCACACCGTCCCCGCGCCGGGCTGCCCCTCCGCCGAGCGAGGCTCTGACATCAGCCCGGCACCGACCGAGCCGCCCTCGCCCGAGCCCCTCGGCTCCTCCGAGGACCTGAGGTTCGATCTCGGTCCGGAAGAAGCGCCGGGTCAGTCGGTTTCCCAGCCCGTTCCAGCACCTGCGCCTTTCACC
>CP070706.1:2236121-2244021 GCA_020350085.1 Acidobacteriota bacterium | reverse complement strand
GGTGCTCGTGATTGACGGGCCACAGCGGGTGGCGCGGCGTTTCGCGCCAGACCCGGCTCGAGGTCGTCCCGTGCGCGATCGGGATCGACGGCTTCAGCGAGCGCACCGCAGCGGCTCATCTGCCCTCCAGCGACTCGGCGAGACGCAGCCAATCGGGCGGCGCGATCGCTTCGGCCCGCACGTCGATCGGAAGACCTTGCTCGGCAAGCCAGCGCTCGACGCGCGGCCGCCAGGGGGCGAGGTTGTTGCCGACCGTCTTGCGTCGGTGGGCAAAGCCTCGAAAAATCCAGCTCTCGAGCCAGCCGATGCGCTCGGCGGCGAGCGGAGGGGCCTCTATGAAGATCAGCTGCACGAGGGCCGAGTGCACCTTGGGGCGTGGGCGGAAGCAGCTCGGGGCGAGGACCCTCACCCGTCGACCTCTCGCGCGCAGCGCCGCGATGATCGACAGCGGACCGTACGCCTTCGAGCCCTCTCGGGCCAGCAGGCGGTCGGCGACCTCGAGCTGCAGCATGACGAGCGCGTCGACGACGTTGGTGGCGCCGAGCAGCCCGCGCACGATCGGTGTAGCGACGTTGTAGGGGAGATTGCCGATGATGCGCAGCGGACCGCCGAGCTGGGCAGCGAGGGCGTCCCAATCGACACTCTTCGCGTCGCCAGCACGCACTTCGGCGTGCGGTAAGCTCTCGAGCCGCGGCGACAGGTCCGCGATCAGATCGTCGTCGATCTCGAGCGCGACGAAGCGGCCGGCGCGCGCGGCCAGATCGAGCGTCAGCGCGCCGCGGCCCGGGCCGATTTCGACGATGCGGTCCGCGGCTGCCGGCGCGAAGGTCTCGACGATCGAGCGCGCCTGCTCGGGGTGAGCGAGAAAATGCTGGCCGAAGTGACGCTTGGCGAGGGGTGAGCGAGAACGGGGCGGCCGACTCATCGGCTCATTGTCGCAGCCTCTCTCGCGACTGTCCGAATCAATCGATGGGGATCCAAAACGAGCGCGAGGGAGCCGTCGGCGAGCAACGCCGCGCCGATCCACGGCGGGACTCGGTCGAGCGGGGGTCCGAGCGGGCGAACGATCACCTCGCGCCGCTCCTCGACCGCATCGACGCGAACGGTCGCGCGCAGACCGCCGGAGTCGATCTCGAGGGCCGCAGGCTGGCACGGAAGGGCGGCACCGGACTTTGCGCGCGAGGCGGGCGCCTCAGCACGCAGCCCGAGGCATGCGTCGAGATCGAGCTCGATGGCGCCATCGCGGGGGGCTCGCGGCTCGTCGCGCGGCACGACCCGACTGATGGCGGCCAGCGGCAGCGCGAATCGCTCGCCTCCGGCCATGACGAGAAACACCTCCATCACCGACAACCGCGCGGGAATCGCGATCCGTGCACGAAAACCGCGTTGCGGCTCGCTCTCGAGCCACAGCTCACCTCCGAGACGCTCGATTTCCGTGCGCACGGCAGCCAGCCCGATCCCACGGCCCGACAACGCGTCAGCCACCTTCTGACTGCTCATCCCGGGACGTGTCAGCAGCATCAGCGCACGGTGCTCGGACTCGCCGTCGTCCAGCGACTCGTCTGCGTCGAGCAGCGCGCGCTCCCGCGCGCGACCGATCACCTCGTCGGAGCGGATGCCGCGACCATCGTCGCGGACCTCGAACAGAAGTCGATCTTGACCGCGCCGGATCTCGAGCTCCACCCGGCCGCGCTCCGGCTTTCCCGCGGCTGCCCGGGTCTCGGGCGATTCCAGGCCGTGAACGACGGCATTGCGCAGCAGATGTCCCAGAGGATCGAGCATCCGCTCGAGGATCGCGCGATCGAGCCGGAGGGCGTCGCCGCGGGCGGCGAAAGCCAGGCGAACGCCGCACTGGCCGGCCCAGCGGCGCAGAGCGCCTTCAAGCAGCGGGACCAACGCACGCACGGGCAGCAAGCGAAGCTCCAGCACGTCGAAGCGCAACGAGGAGACCGTTTCGGCCAGCGCTTCGCGCACGCGAAACAGGGCCACGTCCCGCTCTTGCGGGCCGAGCTGGTGCTCGAGACGATCGTGCTCGGCGGAAAGCCGCAGTGTGAGGTCCAATAACCGATCGAGCCGTGCCGGATCGACGGTCACCGCCGGAAGGTCCGCCATCCAGCGACCGGTTGTCGTCAGCTCGCCTCCTCGACGAGAGGGTTGCTCGGGAACTGCGGCCAGCCGCTCGTAGGCGGCGGCGAGCTCGCTCAGACGGGCGCGCACGACGCGGACGAACTCGCCGTCTGCGCAAGCCGAGCCCGAACGAGCGCGCTCGACGATCTCCTCGGCTTCGTGGGCAGAGCGCGCCAGTTGGTCGAGTCCGAGCGACAGCGCCATGCCTTTAACCGAGTGCAAGTGACGAAACAGCGCGGCGATCTGATCGCTCGACGGGGTCGTGTCGTCGGCGACCAGCCCTCGAGCGGCGGCGAGATGGCGGCCGGCGTCCTCGACGAAGACGCGGTACAGCTCGACTCTCGAGTCAGTCTTCGACATCGACACGACGAGCGGGCGCGACCCGGGTCCAGGCGTCGCACGCGTGTTCGCTCAACCTCTCCACAAGATCGATCAGACGGTTGGCATCCAGCGCGCCATCCGGTGCCTCGTACGCGGCGCTGACGGTTTCCTCCGCGAACGGCTCGGTCTCGACGTGCTGTGTCCAACCTGATGGCAAAAGCAGGGCCAGATGCTCGAAAGGGGGTGCCAGCGTCAGCAGCGAATCTCGCACGTCAGGCGCGGGGGGGGGCTCGCGCTCGAGCGGCGAGCTGCCGGCCAACCAGCGGGGATCCAAGACGGTCACCGCGCGGCCACGGATCTCAGCCACTCCTACGAGGCCTCTCGGTGCCCGCGGTACCGGCGCCAGCACGCCGACCGTCTCGACCCGGTCGACGATCTCGATCGGCAGACGCAGCCGCTCGCGGGTCCCGCGCAGACAACACCAGCGCCGGCACGCGGGCGAACGTGGACGGCTCATCTCATGCCCGTGAGACGGAAGATCGAGCAGATCTCGCGTAGCCGTTCAGAGGCCCCAGCCAGCTCGACGGCCGCGTGGGCCATCGCCTCCATCGACTCGTTCTGCTGGCGCGTCGCCCGCGACGTCTCCTCGGTGCCTGCCGCGCCCTCCTGGGCGATGCTCGTAATCTCGCCAATCGCCGGTACGAGCCGCTGAATCGCTTCACCTTGCTGATGAGACAAAGTGGCGATCTCGTCGACGCGTTCGACGAGCTGTAGTACGCGGTCCGAGATCTCGCGCAGCGCATCGCTCGCCCCCGCGACGACCTCGCGGCCGTGTGATGCTGCCGCGGTCGTCTCGCGCATGGTCTCGATCACGAGTCCCGAGCCGCTGTTGATCTGCAGCGACAGACCCGAAATCTGTTCGGCGAGGCGCGCCCCGCGATCGGCAAGCCGTCGCACCTCGTCGGCGACGACGGCGAAGCCTTGACCGTGCTCTCCCGCACGGGCGGCCTCGAGCGCGGCGTTGAGAGCGACGAGATGTGTCTGCTGCGCGATGGTCGCGATCAGATCGACGGCTTTGTTGATCGACAGCGCCTGCTCGCGAAACCCTTCTACAGCAGTGGCGGTGCGGTCGACTTGTCGCGAGATGTGCTCGAGTTCCTCGTCGGCGCGGCGTGCGAGCTCGCGGCCGCGTCGCGCTTGCTCGCCGCTCTGACGCGTCGCCGCCAGCGCCGTGCCGGCTCCCTGGCCGATCGTCTCCGCGCCCAACGCGACGTCGTGAGTCAGTCGGTGGGCCTCTTGAATTCGGGTCACTGTCGTTTCCGCCCCCTGAGCCAAGCGAGCCGCGGTGCCGGCCAGGCCCTCCGTGAAGCTGCTCAACGAGCGCGCGGTCGCTGACAGGCGCTGTGCCGAATCGTGGATCAGCGCGGCCGTGTCGTTCAGCTCCGAGATGACGCCGATCAACGCGCCGCGCATCTGCTGAAACGAGCGGGTCAGATCGTCGATCTCATCGCTTCGCGCCCCCTCGCGCGGAGGCGGGACGGCGGTCGTCAGATCGCCGTCGGCGATGACACGCGCCGCGCGAGCGAGCGCTGCGAGCCGTGCCGAGAGCCGGTGCGAGAGCCACGAGGCCGCCAGCTGACCGATCAGCACGATCGCACTGACCGAGAAGAAGATCGCCCAAACGCCCAGCCAGCGCTCGAGCTCACGGGTGGCCAGTACCGAAAAACCCGTGACCGCGGCGACCAGCATGAACGAGGCGGCAAGCTTCTTCTTCATGAGCGCCGGTCGTCGCCTCCGGAGGTCAGCTGAGCACAGACAATGCCCGATACCCGAGAAAAGAACGGACATCGTTGAATATAGGGACCAGCAGCTCACGAGGACCACGAGCCGGCGCGGGCTATGCTCGCTGCATGGACAAAGAGCGGGTCTCGCGCGACGAGCTGTTGGGGATCTATCTCCACGTGCCGTTCTGCGCCCAGCGCTGCGCCTACTGCGACTTCGCCATCGTCGCCGGACGGTCGGCACGCATCGGCGAGTACTTCGACGCGCTCGAGGTGGAAATCCGAGCGTCCTCCCGCCGGCTCGGCACGCGCTCGGTGGACACGATTTACCTCGGCGGCGGCACGCCCTCGCACGTCTATCCGCAGCAGTGCCGGCGCCTGATCCGTGCGGTGCGCGACGCGTTCGACGTCACGACGGCAGCCGAGATCAGCCTCGAAGCCAATCCCGAAGACGTCACCCCCGAAAAGCTCGACGCCTGGTTGGGCGCCGGAGTGACGCGGATCACGATCGGTCTGCAGGCGCTCGAAGACGAAGGGCTCCAGGCGCTCGGCAGGCCCGGATCGGTGGAGATCGGTGTGCGGGCTGTCGAGTATGCGCGCGCGGCCGCTGTGGAATCGCTCGGCGCGGACCTGATCTTCGGCCGGCCCGGGCAGACGCTGGAGAGCTGGCGAGCCGAGCTGGCGGGCGCCACCGAGCTCGGTCTCGACCACGTGTCGTGCTACGCGCTCGAGACCACGAGTCGCACGCCGCTCGTCCGCGCGATCGAGAAGGGGAGGCTGCCCGCGCCGGATCCCGACCTCGCGGCGTTGACGTACGAGCACACGGTGGCGACGCTCCGTCAAGCGGGCCTGGCGCGCTACGAAATCTCCAACTTCGCCCGAGCGGGAAGCGAGAGCCGGCACAACCTCAAGTACTGGCTCGATCAGGGATATGCCGGATTCGGCATGTCGGCAGCGAGCTACGTCGACGGAGCCCGCTGGACGAATCCGCGCCGCTTGTCGGACTACGTCACCTCGACGGGGCACGGACTCGAGAGAGCCGACGCCGCCAACTCGGGTACCGCCGGCGAAGCTCACGGGGCACATCGGATGTTCGAGCCATACGACGCTGACCGCCGAGCCGGCGAGGCGATCGTCTTCGGGCTGCGGCTCGACAGGGGGGTCGATCTCGCGGAGGTCTCGCGCCGGCATGGCCAGCGGCCTGTCGACAGGCGGCGTGACGTGCTGGCGGCCGGTGCTCGCCGCGGACTCGTCGAGTTCGACGGCGTTCGCGCGAAACTCGCCGAACGCGGCCGGCTGCTCGCGGACGAGCTGTTCGTCGATCTGCTGTGACACGTCCGCCCGTCGGGGCGCGTACTTACTTCCCAAGCCAGGGACATTATCTTCGCGAGACTGGGGCGGCCTTTGCCGGTCCCGGCGCCGCTGGGGAGGTATGATCCCCCTCTGGTGGTGCTGGCAGCAGAAAGGTACCAGAGGCATTCCCGAGCAAAAGCAGGGCGCGTTCGCGACCGACTCGCCGGTGCGCGAGAGCTGTGACCGGCAAGGCGCCGCCGCGGGAGGACAGCCCGTGAAGATGGAACTCACCGATCAGCAAGTAATGATCCGGCAGGCCGCCGCCGAGTTTGCTCAAAAAGAGATCGGACCGCACGTGCGTGAATGGGATCGCGACGCACATTTCCCGGTCGACGTGATGCGCCAGGCGGGTGAGCTGGGATTTCTCGGCGTGCTCGTGCCCGAGTCGTACGGCGGAGCCGGGTTGGGCTACGTCGAGTACGTCGGCGTGATCGAGGAGATCGCCAAGGTCTGTCCGGCCATCGGCCTGAGCGTGGCGGCACACAACAGCCTGTGTACCGGCCACATGTTGCTGTTTGGCAGCGAGCAGCAAAAGCAGCGCTACTTGCCGCAGCTGGCCACCGGTCGCTGGATCGGCGCGTGGGGCCTGACCGAGCCGACGGCCGGCTCCGATGCGGGCGGCACGCGCACGACAGCCGTCCGCGACGGCGACGAGTGGGTGCTCAACGGCAGCAAGACGTTCACGACGCATGCCGCGGTGGGAGACGTGGTCGTCGTCTTCGCGAGCACGGATGCGTCGAAAAAGCATCACGGCATCTCGTCGTTCGTCATCGACAAGGGCACACCGGGACTGACGGTGGGCAAGCACGAAGACAAGCTCGGCATGCGCGCTTCGGACACCTCCGAAGTCGTGTTGCAGAACTGCCGCGTGCCCGCTGATGCTCTGGTCGGAAGGGAAGGAGAAGGCTTCAAGCAGGCGATGAAAGTTCTCGACGGCGGGCGCATATCGATCGCGGCGCTCTCGGTCGGAACGGCCGCGGGGGCGCTTGGGCACGCCATCGACTACGCCCGAGAGCGCGAGCAGTTCGACCGCCCGATCGGTGCCTTTCAGGCGATCCAGTTCAAGATCGCGGACATGGCGACCGAGACGGAGGCGGCACGCCTGCTGACGTATCGAGCGGCGACACTCGCCGACGAGGGCAAGCCGGTCACGACCGCCTCGGCGATGGCCAAGCTGTTCGCCAGCGAAGTGGCGGTGCGCGTGGCGGAACAAGCCGTGCAGGTCTTCGGCGGCTACGGCTTCGTCAAGGACTACCCCGTGGAGAAGTACTAGCGCGACGTCAAGTTGCTGACCATCGGGGAGGGCACGTCCGAGATTCAGCGACTCGTCGTCGCGCTACAGCTGCTCGGCCGACTGGATCAGAGCGGCTCACGGTCACGGTGAGACCACGGTGAGCGAGATAGAACAGCTCGCCGAGCGGCTGCTCGAGGGGCGGACGCGAGCGCTCGCGCGCGCGATCACGCTCGTCGAGTCCGGCGCGGGCGCGGCCGGCTTGTTACGCCGCGTGTACGCTCATACCGGGCGCGCCACGACGGTCGGTGTGACCGGCTTTCCCGGCGCGGGCAAGAGCAGCCTCGTCGATCGACTGATCGAAAGCTTCCGCGCCCAGGGCATGAGCGTCGGTGTCGTCGCCGTCGATCCGTCGAGCGCGTTTTCCGGTGGAGCGATCTTGGGCGATCGCGTGAGGATGATGCGCCACGCCGCCGACGAGGGTGTTTTCATCCGCTCGCTGGCGACTCGCGGACACCTCGGCGGGCTGGCGCGGACGACGGGCGATGCGATCGATCTGATGGATGCTGCGGGCCGGGACATGGTTCTGATCGAGACGGTCGGTGTCGGGCAGGATGAGATCGAGGTGGCCAGCTTGGCCGATGCCGTGCTCGTCGTGCTGGTGCCGGGGATGGGCGACGACATTCAGGCGATCAAAGCGGGCATCCTCGAGATCGCCGACCTGTTCGTCATCAACAAGGCCGATCGCCAGGGCGCCGATCGGCTCGTGTCCGAGCTGCGGCAGATGCTGAGCCTGGCCGAAAACCGCCACGAACATCCCCCCATCCTCAAGACTGTCGCCACTCGTGCCGAGGGAATAGGGGAGCTGGTCGAGGCCGTGACGACCCACCTGGCGCGACCGGAGACGGGCCAACAGCGGTTCGAGCGACAGCGGCGCCGCGCCGAGGCCCGGCTCGGTGATCTGCTCGCTCGGCGGCTGGTGGAGCAAACGGTTGAGCAGGGGATCGGCGCAGATGGGTGGCGGAAGCTCGTCGATCAGCTTGCGAGACGTGATATTGACCCGTACGCAGCCGTCGAGACCATCGTC
>CP070706.1:2232817-2236021 GCA_020350085.1 Acidobacteriota bacterium | reverse complement strand
CCGATGTGGTACGAGCCGGATGGCTCGCCGTTCTTCGTCGGTGAGGCGACCGGTATCAGCTCGGACGGCAGCTTCGTCGTGGGCGGCAACTACGGCGACAACACCGATCCGACCAACCCGGCAGCCACGCTGTTCGAGCCGTGGCTCTGGTCCGAGGCGACCGGCGTGGTGCCGCTCGGGACGATCAAGGGCCTGCGCGGCGCCGCGGTGGATGGCCAGCACTTCGCGCGCGACGTCAGCGACGACGGCCGCACGGTGGTCGGTCAAGATACGCTGTTCCAGCTCGGCGAGCAGTGGGCCTTCATCTGGACAGCGCAGAACGGGATCGACGCGCTGCAGAACTTCGTGCGCGAGAACACGGATCCGGCCACGGCAGCGATGCTCTGCGACGCGGAGCGCTCCCCGATCATGCCGGCTTGCACCAACTGGGATCTGTGGAACACGGCGGCCATTTCCAACGACGGCAAGACCATCGTCGGTACGGGCCGCAACCCGGATGGTCTCTGGGAAGCCTTTAAGGTCACCCTTCCGTAGTCGAGCGAGGCGTCTGACGTCGGTGACGTGTGCAGACATCGGGGACGCCGAGGCGTCCCCGATGTCGCAGCCCTCCCTCCTTTCCGATAGCAGCGCCCATCGCGCGCCCGTGGCACGCGCATGGTGCGCCCGCCGAGGGAGCGCGAGGCGCAGGCAGCGAGATGGATACCTCCGGCAGCTCTCTCCGCGTCCTGATCGCCGACGCCAACCGTGACTTCCAGGCGGTCGCTCGGACGTGGCTGGAGCGCCAGCCGCGCGTCGGCACGGTACGCGTCGCCAGCTCCGGACGCGAGACGCTGGCCGCTGTCGTGCGGAGCGAGGTCGATCTCGTGCTGGTCGATGCCGTGCTAGAGGACATGGACGGCTTCGAGGCGACGCGCCAGATCAAGAGCCACGCAGAGCCGCCCCTCGTCGTGATCCTGGTCCTTTACGACTACAAAGCCGTGAGGGAAGAGGCCCAGATCGCAGGCGCGGACGCCTGCATCGACAAGTCGGCGCTCACTCAGAAGCTCGCGCCGATCCTCGACGACTTCGTCGAGCAGATCGGCTCACTTCCCCGCCCTGAAGTGAACAAGCGGCTTCATGAGTAATCCGGGCTAAGGTTCGACGAGGCCGGTGCGGACGGCAAAGCGCACCAAGCCGGCCACGTCGTGGATATCGAGCCGTTCCATCAGCTGCGCGCGATGCGTCTCCACCGTCTTGACGCTGACGTCCAGATCGGCGGCGATCTGCTTCGTCGAACGGCCTTCGGCGATCAGCTGCAGAATCTCGCGCTGGCGCGCCGTCAGTACCGATAAGGGGTCGGCCTTCTCCTCGCCGGCTCGCAGAAATCCCTCGACGACTTTGCTCGAGATGGCGGGGCTGAGGTAGGTCTCGCCGCGTGCGACAGCTGTCAGCGCAAGACCGAGCTCCGTGGCCACCGCGTCCTTGAGCAGATAGCCAGCCACCCCGGCGCGCAGCGCTTGGGCCACGTAGCCCTCGTCGGCGTGCATCGACAAGATGATGATCCGCGTTTTCTCGCAGGTCTTCGCGGTACGCGCGGCGACCTCCAGGCCGTTGAGACCAGGCATCGTGATGTCGAGTAGCGCCACGTCCGGCCGGTGCCGATCGATCAGCTCGAGCGCTTCTCGGCCGTCGCCAGCCTCCGCGACGATTTGCACGCTGCCGATCTTCTCGAGCAGCACCCGGATTCCGGCGCGCACGAGATGATGATCGTCGGCCAGCAGCACTTTCACCGCTCACCTCCAGGGAATGTTTACGGCGAGCGAGGTCCCCTTGCCCGGCGAGGAATCGATCTCGAGCTGACCACCGAGCGACTCGACGCGCTCGCGGATGCCCAACAGGCCCAGATGCTGCCCACTCGAGGCGCGATGGAGAGCCTGTCCGACGTCGAAGCCGCTTCCATCGTCGCGGACGGTCAACTCGAGCCGCCCCTGCGCATGCATCACGTCGACGTCCACACGCGAAGCCTCCGCGTGTCGGATGACGTTCGTGACGGCCTCCTGCACGAACCGAAAGGCCGTGATCCCGACCTCCGCAGGCAAATCGCCCGGGAGGCCGTTATCCGCGATCTCGATGTCGATTCCGGTCCGCTGCGCCTGCGCTTCGAGGTAGCTGCGCAGCGCGGGGCTGAGGCCCAGCTCATCGAGCAGCGGGGGGCGGAGGTCGAGTGACAGCGCGCGGACGTGCTGGATCATGCGATCGACCAGCTCGATCGTGTCGGACGCCCGATCCTTCGTCTCCGCCGATCCGGGCAGCGCGGCAAGCAGCTGCAGGTTGATCTTGGCGGCGGTCAAGCCCTGGCCCATCTCGTCGTGCAGCTCGCGGGCGATCCGCTTGCGCTCGTCCTCTTTCGCCAACTCGAGGCGTCTCGTCAGACGCCGCAATCGATCGTAGGTCTCGTGGAGCTGTTCTTGGCTGGCGTGCATCTCGGCCAGCGCGGCCTCGCGCTGGTTCTTGAGCGCCATCAGTTCTCTGTTGCGCCGCTCGAGCGTGGATGTCCGGCGTCGGTGTGCGGCGAGAACCGCGAGAACGAGCGATGTCAGCACCGCCACGCGAAACCAGGTCGTCATCCAGAACGGCGGGACGACGACGAGACTGAGCGAGGTCGCCGCGTCGCTCCACACGCCGTGCGAACTGCGGCCGCGGACCTCCAGCGTGTACTCACCAGGATCGAGGTCCGTAAAGGTGACCTCGCGCCGTTCATCGATCTCGATCCACTCGTCGCGCAGTCCGGTGAGACGGTACGCGAAGCGGTGCCTGCGAGGGTCACCGTAGTCGAGCACGGCGAAGGCGAACGACAGGATCTCCCCGTAGGCCACCTCGAGTCGTTCGAGGTCCCACGGCGCGCGATCCGCGGACGCCATGCCCTCGAGCGTTCGCACCGCGCGCAGCACCGTGGGGGCCGCGGGCGCGGACGCGACGGGCAGGCCCCGAGGAATCGTGAGCAGCCCGTGCGAGCTGCCGAAGTACAGCTGCCCGCTTCCCGTGCAGGAGGCGCCTCCGTTGAAGCCACTCGTCGGCAGCCCCTCGCTGGCGTCGAAGCTCACGAACGCGCCGCGCCTGGTGTCGAATCGCGTCAGTCCGTGCGCGGTGGCTAGCCAGACGATGTCGTCATCGATCGCGAGCGCGCGAATCGTGTCGTCGATCAGTCCATCCCGTTCGGTAAAT
>CP070706.1:2229905-2232717 GCA_020350085.1 Acidobacteriota bacterium | reverse complement strand
GTGCGCCCGCAGGAAGGACAGGCGATGAACTCGGCTCGTTCCAGTCTTCTCCGCGCGGCTTGCAGTATGCCGTGTGCCAGCACGGCGCGGGTGGCCGCCTCACCGTGCGCCGCCAACCGCACCGCATCGCCGATGCCATCGATCAACAGCGAGGCCAAGCGCCCGGTGCATCCCAGCCGCGGATCCTCGCCGGGCGGTGGATCGTCGATCAATACGATCGGCGCGTTGCAGCCCGCGGCGTCGAGCGCCGCGGCAAGCAGCCGGTGGGAGCTGATCCGATCGCCGCTGTCCTGCGCCCGCACGGCCACCGCGCAGCGCCGTTCGCGATCCGCGCTGGCGAGCCGCTTGGCGAACCGGACGACGTGCGGCTCGGCTCTCTCCGGACTCTCGCACCCGATGTCGACGATGAACAGGACGGGCGCTCGCCTCGCCACGCGGGACATCACCGCATCGAGATCGTCGCCGTCGGTGAGCCACAGCGCGAACCGATCGACGCGCGCTTCCAGCCGCGCGAGCGTGTCGCGATCGAGACGGGCGAGGAGTCGCGGCCTGAGCGTCACGCCGCGTACGCGCCCCTGCGCCGGCACGCCGTCGAGCACGTTTAGAGCCGAATCGATCTGATCGAGGTCGGTCAGCTCGACATCGATCATCTCTACGGCAGGACGAGCCGCGAGAAGCTCCGCGAGCTGAGCCGTCTCTCGCGCCCCGAGCACGATCTCCACCCGCGGCGGTTCGTCCCCGCCCCACGCGAGCGAGCCAACCGGCTGGCGATGCGCCCGACGTCGGCGCGGGGCCAACGGATCTCTTCTCTCGCTCACCGACGCCATCGCGGCCGGCGCGGCGCCTGCGTCCGCCACCGGCGCGACGGCGAACAGGCGCACCAGCTCTCTCGCCACCGGAATCTCGGCCAGCGGGTCCTCGGTCAATGACACGCGGATCGTGTCGCCGATGCCGTCGGCGAGCAGCGTGGCGATTCCCGTGGCCGACTTCATGCGCCCCTCGTCGCCGCCTCCGGCCTCGGTCACACCGAGGTGGACGGGATACGCCCGCAGCTCGGCGTCGAGTCGGGTCACCAGCAACCTGTAAGCGCACACCATTACCTGCGTGTTCGAGGCTTTCATCGAAACGACGAGCTGGTGGTGGTGACGATCCGCCGCGAACCGAACGTACTCCAGAGCCGATTCGACCATCCCCTCGGGGCTGTCGCCGTAGCGGTAGACCATACGATCCGAGAGCGAGCCGTGATTGACACCGATGCGAAGAGCCACGCCGAGCTCGCGTGTGCGATCGACCAGCGGCGCGAAGCGATCGTAGGCCCGCTCGACATCGGAGGACCACTCGGACTCGTCATACGGCTTACCCTGGAGGCTCTTGCGGTCGGCAAAGTTGCCCGGATTGATGCGCACCTTGTCGACGTGCTCGACGACCTTGAGCGCCAACTTCGGCGTGAAGTGAATGTCGGCCACCAGCGGTATGTCGAGCTGCGCCGCACGCAACCGGCGACGGATTTCGGCCAGCGCGTCGGCATCGGCTCCGGACGGCACCGTAACGCGCACGATGTCGCACCCCGCGCGCGCGAGCAGCGCCGCTTGCTCGGCCGTCGCGGCCGCATCGTGAGTCCGCGTGGTGGTCATCGATTGGACGGCGACCGGCCGATCCCCACCGATCACGACGTTTCCGATGCTCACTTCGAGGCTCAGCCGGCGCGTGGCGCGCAACCGCAGCGGATGCTCGCAGGACGGACCCAGGTCAGAGGCCGTAGACATCCACTCCCCGTTCGAGCATGCGGATCTGGCGCTCCCACTGGTACTTCAGCACGACCATCGCACGGAAGGTGACGTCGGCGACGCGCCGGTTGGGACTCTTCCAGTCCTTCTCCATGCGGAGCCACGATCCGTGCAGCGGGCGGCCGCCGAAATACTTCGCGGGCAGATCCCAGCGACCGTCCTTCTGCTGCTGTTCGAGCACCCACTCGACGTATTCCATCAATCTCGGGTAACGATTGATCAGCCCGAGACGAGCGAACTGCTCGAGCAGGTACAACAGCTCCTCGAGGCATCCTCCCTCGACGTACTCCTCGACCGGCCGCAGCTGGATGCCCCAGCCGCGAGGTATCGGCCCTCGCACCGTGCGAACGGCGCCGAGTTCGGGCCCCAGGTCTTGGTACTCCTCGGACAGCACGTAATCGAAGATCTTCTTCATCATGGCGCGGCCGCGCTCCGTCTCGAGCAGCGCCGGGCAATGCGAGAACACACGCAAAATATACAGGTCGGGGATGAAGCAGTAGCCGTCACGCAGCGCGTCACGCCGAAACTGCGGCAGCCCCGCACCGACGTGCTCGACCGGATCGCGGGAGATCGGATCGGAGACGAACCCCGCGACGCGCTCGGCAAGGTCGGCGACCCCGTCCAGCACCTTCTTGTCCTCGCCCCATCCACCACGCTGCAGCAGGCCGAGCGCGACGATGCGCAGGAACCAACGCACGTGGCGCTCGCGGATCGGGTCCTGCTTGACCTGTGCCTTGAACTCGAACAGCGGCAGGTCTTTCTTTTGCGTGAGAAACGTCTTGAGCAGCTTCGCGGCCTTGCGGATCTCCTTGACCTCGCGATCCCAGTCCTCCTCCTCCTCGTCCAGGTCCATGTTGGCCACCGTTACGGACCCGCCGCCTGCACCCGCAGGGCCTCCGTAGGCCGTAAAGTGCGATTGGACCACTCCGTCGAGATCAAATACACGCACAGAGGCCCATTGGCTCTCGTTGGGTCCGTTGACGGTTACAATCTCGTCGATCCCGTCACCGTCTACGTCACCCGCT
>CP070706.1:2213454-2229805 GCA_020350085.1 Acidobacteriota bacterium | reverse complement strand
CGAGCCGATCGCCGCGCGGGTGGCCGATCTGCGAGCCCGCGGTATCGAAGCGGCGGCCGTCGCACTGCTGCATGCCGACCGGTTTCCCGATCACGAACGCCGGCTCGCCGGCTGGCTGCGCGAGCGCGGCTTTCGCCACGTTTCGTGCTCCGCGGACATGGCGCAGACGATCAAGATCCTGCCGCGCGCGGAGACCGCGGTCGTCGATGCCGCGCTCTCGGCCATCGTCGGCGGCTATCTCGAGCGGATCTCCAGCGCGCTGGGAGGCGGCCGGCTGCACGTGATGACCAGCGCGGGCGGGCTGATCCGTGCAGCGGCCACGCGGCCCAAGGACATGCTGCTCAGCGGCCCGGCGGGCGGTGTGGTCGGCGCGGCCGCGGCGGGGCGGCGCTCGGGCGAGAATCGCGTGATCTCGTTCGACATGGGCGGCACGAGCACCGACGTCGCGCGCTACGACGGCGATTTCGAGTACGTCTTCGAACATCGCGTCGGCGACGCCCGGCTCGTCGCCCCAGCGCTCGCGATCGAGACGGTGGCGGCGGGAGGTGGATCGATCTGCACGTTCGACGCCGCAGGGCTGCGCGTCGGCCCCGAGAGCGCCGGCGCTCTTCCAGGACCGGCCTGCTATGGCGCCGGCGGCCCGCTGACGCTGACCGATGTCAACCTGCTGCTCGGGCGGCTCGATCCGGATCGCTTCGGCATTCCGATCGATCGGCAGTGCAGTCAGCGCGCCCTGGAATCGGTCAAAGCGGATGTCGAGCGCGCCACTGGCGAGCGGATCGACGCCGACGCGTTGCTCGAGGGGTTCATCGCGCTGGCCAACGAGAAGATGGCCGACGCGATCCGCGGCATCTCGATCCGCCGGGGCTACGCACCAGAGGAGTACACGCTGGTCGCTTTCGGTGGTGCCGGGGGCCAGCACGCGACGGCGATCGCGCGCCACCTCGGCATGAGAACCGTCATCGTCCCCGCCGACGCGGGGCTGCTCAGCGCCGCCGGCATGGAGCAGGCGATGATCGAGCGCTTCGCCGAGCGGCAAGTGCTCGCCCTCGTCGACACGACGCGCCCTCGGCTCGCGGGCTGGTGGGAAGAGCTGGCCGAGCGAGCAACCGACGAGTTGGCGCGCGAGGGATTCACGCGTTCGCAGATCGTCATCCGCCGCCGGCTCGCCAGCCTGCGCTTCGAAGGCCAGGACGCGGCGCTCGAGGTCGAGATCGCCGCAAGCGAGGCCGCCGACCCGCAAGCGCTCGCCGCGAGCTTCGCGCGCCGTTTCTTCGAGGTCTACGGGCACCAGCCCGAGCGACGTTCCGTCGAGCTCGTTTCGCTGCGTGTCGTCGCCAGCCAGCGCCCGGCGCGCTCGCCAGCCCGCGCGCTGGGAGCGGTCACGGAGCATCGGCCGGGCGCCGAGGGACGTCAGCGCGCGCGCGTCGCGGGACGTTGGGTCGACATACCGGTGTTCACGCGCGAGCGGCTGGCGAGCGGCGCCCGGATCGACGGCCCGGCGCTGGTCACGGCGCGGCACAGCACGACGTATATCGAGCCGGGCTGGTGCGGCGAAATCGACGGAGAGCTGTCGCTGCGGCTGGTTTGCCGGGATCGAGCCTCCGACACCGCCCGTGGCTCGCGTCCCGAGGCCGTCCGCGTCGAGTTGTTCACGCACCGGCTCGAAACGATCGCGCGTGAAATGGGGCAGGCCCTCGAGCGCACGGCCGTCTCGACCAACGTCAAGGAGCGACGCGACTTTTCTTGCGCCGTCTTGAACGCGCGGGGCGAGTTGGTCGTCAACGCACCGCACATCCCGGTGCATCTCGGCTCGCTCGGGGTTTGCGTGCGGCGCGTGTGCGAAACGCTCGAACTGGCTCCGGGCGACGTCGTGGTGACCAACCACCCCGGCTACGGCGGATCACACCTGCCGGACGTGACTTTGGTGGCGCCAGTGTTCGTCGGCGGCGGCCGGCTGCTCGGCTACACGGCCGCGCGCGCCCACCACGCCGAGATCGGCGGGACGACGCCCGGATCGATGCCGCCTCGCGCGCGGCGCTTGATCGAGGAGGGGGTCGTTCTTCCACCCACGCACCTGGTGCGCGGCGGCGAGGCGCGCTGGGAACTGATGCGGCAGCTTCTCACCGAGGCGCCCCACCCCACCCGTCGCCTCGAAGACAACCTCTCGGACCTCGCTGCCGCGCTGGCGGCCTGCCACCGTGGCGCCGCGGCACTGGCGAAGCTGGCGGCGCGCGAAGGCGCCGATGTCGTCTCGCACTACATGGAAGCACTCGAGGCGCGCGCCGAACGGCGGTTGCGCGAAGCGCTCGCGGCGCGTCCCGACGGCGTGTTTCGCGCCGAGGAGATCTTGGACGACGGCAGCCGGCTCGCGGTGCGCTTGACGATCGAGGCCAGTCGGGCGATCGTCGATTTCACCGGAACCTCCGCCGAGCATCCCGGAAACCTCAATGCCACGCCGGCGATCGTGCGCAGTGTCGTGCTCTACGTACTGCGGCTGCTCGTCGACGAGCCGCTTCCGCTCAACGAAGGCTTGATGCGAGCCGTCGAGATCGTGCTGCCGCGCGGGATGCTCAACCCCGAGTTCGCGGACGATGCCGGCGAATCGCCCGCGGTCGTCGGTGGAAACGTAGAAACGAGTCAGCGGCTGGCCAACATGCTCGTGCGCGCGTTCGGGCTCGCCGCTTCGAGCCAAGGGACGATGAACAACGTGCTGTTCGGCAACCAGCGCTTGAGCTACTACGAGACTGTGGGCGGCGGCGGAGGCGCTGGCGAGGGCTTCGACGGGGCGAGCGCCGTGCACACGCACATGACCAACACGCGCATCACCGATCCAGAGCTACTCGAGCACCGCTACCCGGTGCGCCTGGAGCGCTTCGCCGTGCGGCGCGGCTCCGGTGGCAGCGGGCGTCGCCGCGGAGGGGACGGTATTGTGCGCGAGCTGACGTTTCTCGAGCCGCTCGAGCTGTCGTTGCTGACCCAGCATCGCCGGCGCGGACCGGCCGGACTCGCTGGTGGCGGCGACGGAGCGCCGGGCCGACAACGGCTCGTCAGGGCGAGCGGTGCCTCGGTCGAACTCGACGCCATCGACGGGGCCGAGCTGGCCGCGGGAGATCGTCTGATCCTGGAAACCCCGGGTGGTGGTGGCTACGGCGCGAAGCCATGACGCTCGTCTGGAGAAAACAAAAAGGGCCGGGAAGCGATGAGGCCAGCGCCCCCGCTCGGAGGCGCCCGCCGCGCATCGCTCCCCAGCCGAGGAGAGCAAGCGAGATTCAGTACGTGTCCCCGTATCTGCCGAGCGTGGAGACGTTGGCTCTCCACGTCGCTTCGAGCGAGCCGTAGGTCACGTCGATATCGACGAACGAGCCGTTCGCCTCCAGCCAATTGTTCAGCCAGCGCGTCTGATACCGGATGCTCGGCTGCGGCTGGAAGATCGTGCGCCGCTTCTCGTCGATGTAGAGCCTGTAGCTGCCGTAGATCGGCATCACGTCCGCTTCGCCACTCGGACCGGTCAACCTGATCTCGGCCACGGAGCTGTTCAGCGGCAGCGCGTAAACCTTCGAGCCGAACATCGTCGTCGGTTCGAGCTGCGCGAACTCGCGCGCGAAGCCCTGCGGATCCTGTGACGCGAACAACGAACTGCCGCACTCACCGAGGCGCAGTTCGTCGGAAATCAGCAACGACAGCGACCGGGCTCCCGGGCAACTCGCATCGAACTCGTAATCGAAAGGATCGTCGCTTTGGCTCGGATCGCCGGATCCCTGCCCCGTCGGACCGATCGGATAGAGGTCCGGCAGGTCCGGGTTCGAAGCCCTGATGATCCAGCAGTTCGTCTGACGCGTGGGATCGCAGTAGCCGAAGCGCTGATCCAGGAACAGCACCGACAAGGACGGATCGAAGTTGTTGTACGTGTAAAGAGACTGGTCGCCCTTCCAGTCCTGAGTGACCAGCGTGTAGAGCTCGTCCGATCCGTCGGCCCAGAACGTCGCCACCTGACTCGTGGGAATGATGTAGGCCTTGTCGTAGTACGAGTCCATCACCTGATCGCCCCAGGGGCCGCCGGAGTCCACGATCACGGGATAGTTCGTGATCGCGCACCCCACCGACAGCGCCAGCGCTGCAACGAAGGCGGTGACAGCGAGCTTCTTCATGACCTGGCTCCTTTTCCCGCTAGCTCCACCGGGTCTCGGCCGCCGGACCTCGTTCGATCGAAGCCCGGGCGCTGCAGCCCCCGCGCGGCTTGCGACGCCCGCACCGAGCCCCAAAAAGCTGAACGATCGACTCTCCTCGTGGACGCGTCGCAGACGCGAGACGACGGCGCACGCCGCCTCGTGTCTCGCGGTCCCCTCGCGGCACCCGGCGGACCTCCTCCCCGGGCTACCGCTCCATTCGTTAAACGTTTACGAAGGTTCTCGACGGCGGGCAACGTTTTCCGGGCGCCGTCGGGCAAAAGCCCCTTACATCTTTGTAATTGAGGACCGCTACATATGTGTCATCGGCGGCGCTCGACGCCGGGTCCCGACCCGGCCGAGAGGATCGACCCGAGGCTGTAGACTGCCGGCCGTGAATCGGATGCTCTCCGTGCTGCTGTGGTCGGCGATCAGTGCCGCGTTCATCGGGCCGGGCACGGTCACCACCGCCTCGAAGGCCGGAGCGCAGCACGGCATGGCGCTGCTGTGGGCGCTCGCGTTCAGCACCGCGGCCTGCTTCGTGCTCCAGGAAGCCGCCGCCAGGCTCACCGTGGCCTCCGGAATGACCCTGGGCGAGGCGATCGCCAGGCGGTCGGGCTTGCGCTGGCTGCCGGCGGGGGTGGTCGCTGCCGTCGTCATCGGCTGTGCCGCCTACCAAGCGGGCAACATCTTAGGCGTCGTCGCCGGTGTCGGACTGGTCGCGTCCGTGCCTGCGGCGACGGTGACCCTCGGGGCCGGGCTGTTCGTCGCGACGATGCTGGCCCTCGGCTCGCCGCGGGCCGTGGCCCATCTGCTCGGGCTGGTCGTGGCCGCCATGGGTGTCGCGTTCGCGGCCTGCGCGTGGACGGTGCGACCTGGCCTCGACGCTCTGGCCGCGGGGCTCGTCAGGCCGAGCCTGCCCGCCGGCTCGTCCGCGCTGGTCTTGGGCCTGATCGGAACGACCGTCGTGCCCTACAACCTGTTTCTCGGCTCCGGTCTGGCGCGCGGGCGCTGCTTGTCCGATGCACGTTTCGGGCTCGCCGTCGCGATCCCGCTCGGGGGGCTGATCTCGATCGCGATCCTCGTCGCCGGCACCGCTGTCGGCGAGCCGTACAGCTTCGAAGCCCTCGCCCGATCGCTGGAGCGTCAGATCGGGCCGGCGGGCGGCCGCCTGTTCGCGTTCGGACTCGGCGCTGCCGGGCTGTCCTCCGCGATGACCGCACCGCTGGCCGCGGCGCTGGCGGTCGGTGGTCTCGTTCGCGGCAGGAGGGTCTACCGCAGCGTGTGGGCCGGCGTGCTCGGCTTCGGTCTCGGCTTCGGTCTCACCGGCGTCCAGCCGGTGCCGGTGATCGTGCTGGCACAGGCGCTCAACGGCCTCCTGCTGCCGTTCGTGGCGCTGTTTCTGATGCTCGCCGTCAACGATCGCGAGCTGATGGGCCGAGACCACCTCAGCGGTGCGCTCGGCAACGCGGCCCTCGGATTGTCCGTTCTCGTGTCACTGATGCTGGGCCTGCGAGGGCTCGCCGGGGCGTTCGTGCGGGTGAGTGGAGCGGCCGGCGTGCCGGAGAGCTGGCTCGTGGGCATCGCGCTCGTTGGGGCGCTCGTGATTCTCCTTCCCCTGGCGCGGATCATTCGCCGTCATCGTTCCTAACGACGACGCAAACGGTGGCGTCACGCGTCCTTGTCCGTGTGCCGTCGGCGAGCTCGCGGGCTGCCGATCCAGCCGCGGCGGCGGAAGAAGATCAACATGCCGCCACCGACCGCCAGCATCAGGCCGAGCGCCAATGGGTAGCCGAAGTACCAGCCCAGCTCGGGCATGTTCCACGGCGATACGGCCGGATCGAAGTTCATGCCGTAAAGGCCGGCGATGAAGCTGAGCGGGATGAAGATCGTCGCAACGATCGTCAGCAGCGCCATGACCTCGTTCATGCGATGGCTGACCGTGGACAGGTAGGCATCCATCAAGCCGCCGACCTGCTCGCGGTAGCTCTCCTGAAGATCGAGCACCCTCAGCGTATGGTCGTAGCAATCGCGCAAGAACACGCGCGTGTCAGCCGAGATCAGCGGTACGTCCTCGCGCAGCAAAGCGTGGACGGCTTCTCTGAGCGGCCATGCGGTGCGCCTCAGTTCGAGCTGCTGGCGCTTGACGCGCCGGATCGTCGCCACGGTCTCGCGATCCGGGTTCTCGAGCACTTCGTCCTCGAGCCGTTCCAGCCAATCCCCGAGCTTCTCGAACAGCGGGAAGTAGTGATCGACGATCGCATCGAGGAGGGCATAGGCCAGATAGTCGGGGCCGGACGTGCGAAGCTGCTTGCGCGGCTTGCGCACGCGCTCGCGCACGTTCTCGAAGCAGTCCCCTTCGTGGTGCTGGAAAGTGAGTACGAAGTCTCTGCCGACGAACAACGAGATCTGCTCCGCATCGACGGACGTTCCCACCTGCGCCCAGCCGACGATGTGGGCGACGACGAACAGCACGTCCGGGTACACGTCCACCTTCGCGCGCTGATGGGCGTTGACGACATCTTCCAGCGCCAGCGGGTGCAAGCCGAACAGCTCACCGATCCTCGCGATCGAGTCCGTGTGGCCGACGCCGACGACGTTGACCCACAGCACCGGCCAGCGCCCGCGCAGCTTGGCCAGATCGTCGAGCTGCTCGATCGGCTGCTCGATCATCTCCTCGGGCCCGTAGCCGATGACAGAAACGCTGGGCGGCGGCGCTCCCGGCTCCGCGATCAGCGTCCCGGGAGCCAAGCCCGGGCGGTGTTCGCGCTTGCGACGCTTGCGCCTTACCGGCCGTGCGTTCACGAATCCGAGCACGGCCGACGCCGCGCTCTTGATCGAGGTCGAATCGGCTGTCGGCTTTGTCATTCGTGCTCCTCTCGATCCTCTCGACGAGAGAGCTCGACGACCAGCGTGTCGAGAGCGATTCTGTAGCCCTCGATGCCGAGCCCCTCGACGTGGGCGACGCAGGCGGGCCGAATGACGCTGACCCGACGCCACGACTCACGCTCGCTGATGGCGGACAGGTGCACTTCGACGACCGGCTTGCCGAAGTCCAACAGAGCATCGTGCAGCGCGTAGCTGGTGTGGGTCAGCGCGCCGAGATTGACGATCGCTGCACACACCCTCCCAGAGGCCTGCTGGAGCGCGTCGATCAACGCTCCTTCGTGATTCGACTGGAAGGCTTCCAGCTCGAAACCCCTCTCGTCGGCCCAACCAGCCACGGCCTGCTCCAATTCGGCGAGCGTCAGCTTGCCGTAATGCTCGGGATCGCGGCGACCCAGTCGATTGAGATTCGGCCCGTGCAGCAGCAGGACGTGCTTTCTCATCGGAAAGACTCCACGACTTGTTCGACCGCCGTCGTGCCGACCTCGACCGGGATCAGCCGGCCGGCCTTCCTGATCAGCATGAACGTGTTGGTGCCGGTGCGCCGTTTTTTGTCGTGACTGAGGGCTCGCATCAGGCGCTCCTTGTCGGCCAAGAGCGGCGGCGGAGGTGCCGTCGGCAGACCGAGCTCGGTCAAGAGAGCTCTCAGGCGGCTCTCGAGCGAGGAATCCTCCAGCGCGCGCAGCCGCGCCGACAATCTCACCGCGAACAGCATCCCGACCGCGACAGCGTCCCCGTGGGCCATCGGCTCGCCCTGGGTCGCCGCCACGGCCTCGAGCGCGTGTCCGAACGTGTGACCGAAGTTGAGCTGCCAGCGCTCGCCGACATCGTAGAGGTCTTCCGTGACGATCCGTTGCTTCACGCGCGCCGCGCGCCGAGTGACCGTCTCGAGCGCCGTCAGCCGGCGCGCCCGGATCCCCTCGATCGAGCGCTGCATCTGCGTCAGAAGCTCGGGATCTCCGACGAGCGCGCTCTTGACCGCCTCGCTCAGTCCCGCGCGCAGCTCGGCATCGGGCAGCGTCAGCAGGTACAACGCATCGAGGTGCACCCGCTCCGGCAGCCGAATCGTGCCGATCACATTCTTCACCCCGTCGAGATTGACGGCGTTCTTGCCGCCGAGCGCCGCGTCGAGCTGTGCCAGGAGCGTCGTCGGGATCACGGTCAGCGGCAGCCCGCGCTTGAACGTGTGCGCCACCAGGCCTCCGAGATCGCTGAGGCTGCCTCCGCCGACGACCCACAGCGGCGTCGCCGCATCGATCCCGGCCTCGAGCAGCTCTCGCCACGCACCGAGCAGGCTCTCGGGCGACTTGGCAGGCTCGCCACCTGCTCTCGTGAGTCTCACGACGCCCCCGCGAGCGCTCGCGCCCAGGTACGCGTCGACCCACTCGCGCTGCACACAGGGAAGCGTTTCATCGATCAGCAGCACGGCTCTCGAGGTGGGCAGCTCCGGCATCGCGCCGCGCCCGATCGTCACGCTCGCATCCGCGGGAACGAGCCGTTCGCTCCTCGTGCGCCAGGGGCCGTCTGTCGCGTCGTAGAGCCGGCGCAGCAGACGCACCCCCGCATGCGTGACGGACACACCCTCCGTCGCGACGCTGAAAGCAGCGGCGCGAGCGTAGCCGGCTGCCCGCGCCTGGCGCAGCTCGGAGAGCCGAACGGCCGGGTCGCTCGCCCCTGAGAGCAGCGGTCGCACGGTTCGGCCTGGCTCATCCAATCGTGCGGCGAGCGCGTCGGCCGGGGCGTCGAGATGAACGATGGTGCCGCGCCGGCCGAGCGACTCGGCTAGCTCGGCATCTTCGAGCGTGCCGCCGCCGAGCGCGAGCAACTCGGCGGGTGCGTCCGCGCCGCGCTCGAGCCACCAACGCAGCGCTTCCCGTTCGGCCCGGCGGAAAACCTCCTCGCCGTCTGCGAACAGCTCGGGAATGCTCTTCGACTCGCGCGCGACGATCAGCGCGTCCAAATCGACGAAATCTCGATCCAGCCAGCCGGCGACGAGCTGCCCGATCGACGTCTTTCCCGCCCCCATCGGACCGGCGAGGATCAGGTCACCCGCGGCGCGCGCCGTACGGTTCATGACCTGCTTTCGTCCCACTGAGGGAGCTGTTCGAGATAGCGCTGCCAAGCTCGTTCGAGCTCGGCAAACCGATCGGAGCCGAATTTCTCCAGCGCGGCATCGACGAGGACCATGCCAGCGAGCGCCTCGGCGATCACCGCGGCCGCGGGAACGATGGCCACGTCGGACCGAACGTAGCGGCCTTCAACCGGCTGGCCATCGTCGAGATCGACCGTCGGCAGCGGCCTGCGCTGCGTGGGGATCGGCTTGTGCGTCACACGAACGACCAACGGCTGACCGTTGGTGACGCCTCCCTCGAGACCTCCGGCGCGATTCGTCGGACGGAAGATCCCCCGCCCCTTGCGGGCGATGACGTCCTGCGCCTGGGCTCCCAGTTCGGCGCTCCCGCTGATCGCGTCGCCCAGCTCGATCGCCTTGGCTGACGGGATCGACAGCAGCATCGCTGCCAGCCGCGCATCGAGCCGCCGGTCCCAGTGCACGTAGCTGCCGAGACCTGGCGGCAAGTTCCAGACGATCAGCTCCGTGCGGCCGCCGAGGCTTTGGCGTTGAGCACGCGCCTCATCGATACGTGCCGTCATCGCCGCGGACGTGACCGGATCACAGCACGCCACCTCGGAAGCGTCACGCGCGGCTTCGATCTCGGCCGGCCCCCAATCGCTCGGCAGCCGCGGCGCTTCGATGCCGCCGATGGCGACGACGTGTGCCGTCAGGCGCACGCCGAGCCGTTCGAGCAGATGACAGGCCGCCGCGCCGAGCGCCGTCCGCATCGCCGTCTCGCGGGCGCTGGCTCGCTCGATCACCGGGTTGGCGTCGTCGAAGCCGTACTTGAGCATGCCGGCGAGATCGGCGTGGCCCGGGCGGGGCACCGTCCGGCGCATCCGGGTGCGCCACTGCTTGCTCGAGCGGTTCTCGATCAGCATCGCCAGCGGCGCGCCGGTCGTTTTGCCTTTCCATGTGCCGCCGACGATGCGCGCCGCGTCGGTTT
Organism: Acidobacteriota bacterium; assembly: GCA_020350085.1. GTDB lineage: Bacteria > Acidobacteriota > Polarisedimenticolia > J045 > J045. The sequence goes on along the minus strand of CP070706.1, from coordinate 2,219,691 downwards.
CGATCTGCATCCGCTGGCCGCGCCCGTAGCCTCCCTGACGGCGCCGCAGTCGGGCCGAGAGGTCTTCGTCCGCGAGCGCCAATCCGGCGGGCATGCCCTCGAGGATGCCGACCAACATCGGACCGTGGGACTCTCCGGCCGTCATGTAGCGCAGCGTGCGCAGCATCGCGAAACCCTCGGCTGAACGCTTCTCGGCAGTCTGGACCGTGCCGGGCGCCGACCGCAAGCGAGCTGTGCCGTACGGGGCGGTTCTCAGACGATGATGGCTAGAATGCGAGTCTGGCTGCACGCGGTTGCCGACAGCCGAGTCTGTCGAGGAGGACGAGCATGGCGGGGCAAGAGTTTCGTGTGGAGACCGACAGCCTCGGCACAGTCGAGGTGCCGGCAGATCGTTACTGGGGTGCCCAGACGCAGCGCTCGCTGGAGAACTTCCCGATCGGCGATCAGAAAATGCCGCGCAGCGTGATCCGTGCGCTGGGGTTGATCAAGAAGGCCGCGGCGACGGTCAACGAGGCGCTCGGCGCCCTCGAGTCCGTGAAGGCGGACGCTATCCGGCGCGCCGCAGAGGAAGTCATCGAGGGCCGGCTCGACGATCACTTCCCGCTCGTCGTCTGGCAGACCGGCTCCGGTACGCAGTCGAACATGAACGCCAACGAAGTGATCGCCAACCGCGCGATCGAACTGCTCGGCGGCGATCTCAGCAGCGAGCCCGGCAACAAGAGGCCCGTGCATCCTTACGACGATGTCAACAAGGCGCAAAGCTCGAACGACACGTTCCCGACCGCGATGCACGTCGCCTCGGCCGAACGAGTGCACCAGGCTCTCCTGCCGGCGCTCGAGCACGCACGCGACGTGCTCGAGCAGAAGGCCCGTGATTTCAACGACGTGGTCAAGTGCGGCCGCACCCATCTGATGGACGCCGTACCGCTCACGCTGGGGCAAGAGTTCGGCGCGTGGGCAACACAGGTCGCGTTCGCCATCGAGCGAGTGCGCGGCGCACTGCCGGAGGTCTATGCGCTGGCGCAGGGTGGGACGGCTGTCGGAACCGGGCTCAACACCCAACCCGAGTTCGCCGCGCGCTGCGCCCGCGAGATCGCCGAGCTGACCGGCCTGCCGTTTTTCAGCGCACCGAACAAGTTCGCCGCGCTCGCCGCGCACGATGCGCTGGTGGCTCTTTCCGGCACGCTGGCGACGGTCGCCGTCGCACTGTTCAAGATCGCCAGCGACGTGCGGCTGCTCGGGTCGGGCCCGCGATGCGGTCTCGGCGAGCTGCTGCTGCCGGCCAATGAGCCAGGCTCGTCGATCATGCCCGGGAAGGTCAACCCGACTCAGGCCGAGGCGCTGACGATGGTCTGCGCCCAAGTGATCGGCAACGACACGGCGGTCAGACTCGGTGGCATGAACGGTCAGCTGCAGCTGAACGTGTTCAAGCCGCTGATCATCCACAACGTACTCGAGAGCGTTCACCTTCTCGCCGACGCGACCCGCTCGTTTACCGACCGCTGTCTCGTCGGCATCGAGCCGAACCGCGAGCGGATCGCCGAGTTTCTGCAACGCACACTGATGCTGGTGACGGCCCTCAACCCCGTCATCGGTTACGACAACGCCGCGAGAGTCGCCAAGAAGGCCCACGCTGAAGGAATCTCGCTCAAGCAAGCCGCCATCTCGCTCGGCCTGCTGACGGCCGCCGAGTTCGATCGGCACGTGCGTCCCGCCGCGATGACGGGCTCGTCATCGGAGACGGACTGACGACCCAGCGGCCCATCAGCTGCCCGGATCGGTCGCCGGGGTGGCATCAGCCAGCACGCGTTGGCGGATCCGCTGGCGCGCCATCTCGCGGGCGATCTCTTCGTTGCCTGCGAGCTGGCGCTCATCCGAGTAATCGATCGTGGAGGGATCAGACCACGAAGCAGCGGCCGGCTCGTAGACGCTGTAGGCCATCGCGGCCTGACCGTCGATCCACTCGACCCACAACTTGCCGTTGCGAGAGTGGAGGCGCACGGCGAGATCCCCGTTGACCGGACCGAGATCGGCCGTCGGGCTCGGTCCGATTCGCTGGCTGAGCCAGCCCGAGGCCGTGCGCTCGGCGACGAGAACGCGGCGCGGGCTCGCGGAGGCTGGCTGAAGGACCTCGTAGGCGGCCCACGCCACGATCTCGTCCGCGTTCTGGTGCACGGCGATGTCGGGACGTTGACCTGTGTCGGGATAGGGGGTGATCCGTTCGGGCTCCGACCAGAGGTCGCTCGCGACGTCGAGCTGTTCGGAGTACCAGATCGCGTCGCTGTCGATGAGGGCGGGCCGCCACCAGACGATCCGCCGCGAGCCTTGCCTATCGAACGTCACACGCGGGTCGAGATCGTCGATCTCGTTGTCGGTCAGTTGCCGCCATGCGGTCCACTCGGTGCCGGTCCAGCGCGAGATCACGATCTCGTAGTCGTTGCCGTCGAACCAGGCCCAGATCACGTCCGCAAGCGCACTGACCGGATGCAGTGCGAACGCCGGCTGACCGTCGCCGTTCAGATCACCGTTGAGATTGAGCACTTGTCTGCGATTGAGCGTCTGACGCTGGAGTTGCCACGAGGGCCACGGTGTCGGATCGTCGCCCGAGCCGCCGGCCGAGATCATCACGAAGCCGGCGAAAGAATCCTCACGCGCGTCTGGATGGTTGGGATCGTGGCGCTCCGCGGAGACCTCCGCGAAGCCCGCCGGCAGCGCGCCGGCCCAGACGGCCGCCAAGCCGAGCCACAGAACGTGTCGCCTGATGAGGCGCGGTTTCATGGTTTCGATCCTCGGTCTTCGAGAGCGAGGGTGGTGACGAACTGCTCGGCCTCCCTCAGCTCGGGGTTGATCTTCTTGAGCAGCCGCTTGAGGGCGCGCCGCGCGTGGCGCTCCCGATCGCGATCCTGATGGCGGCGCGACACCGTCCAGATACCGTGCCAGGCGAGAAACAGCTCGTGCGTCAGGCCTAGCCTTCGCGCGAGGCGAGCCGCGTGTTCGAAGTGAAACAGAGCGGAGTCCGGATCGTCCCGTTCGGCGTCGACGAGGCCCAAGATCCGCAGCCCGTACAGCTCCACTTCGTGGAAGCGGTTCTTGCGAGCCATCCGGTAGCCGTCGTGAATCAGGCTCGCGCCGCCGTTTCCGTCCTCGCTTCGCGCGAGGGCGTGGCCCATGGTCACATACAGCCGGGAGAGCTGCAGCGGTGCGTCGAGCCGGCGGTAGAGCCGCTCGGCGCGGCGGAAGCGGACGATTGCCTCTCGGTAACGCTCCTGCAAGTAGTGCAGGTTCCCTGTGACGTAGTAACCGAACGCCTGCACCGGCTCGCTGGCGTGCGGCAATTCTCGTTCCGCATGCTCGGCGAAAAGCGCGGCGCGGTAGAAATCGCGGGTCATGTAGCCGATGCTCACGTTCAGCAGCACGGCACGAAGCCGGTTCTCGGGCGAGCAGCCGTCGAGGTTGAGAGCGCGCGTCGCCGCTTCTTGGCTCAAGGCGAAGTGGCGCAACCGCCGCTGGCAATCCGCCATGTGAACCAGCGCCGTGGCGAGCGAGTCATCTCGATCATCGAGCTGCTCCTGGAGCAGCACCCAGTCGTGAGCGGCTTCGAAGTGCTGCAGTGCGAGCGCCACGCGACCTCGTGCCCCGAGGGCATGGCCCTGCGCAATCAGCTCTTCGAAGCGGTAGCCGGTCAGGTCGATCTCGCGCTGCGCGGCCGCAGAACGGACGATCTCTTCGAGATAGCCGAACGGAACGCCCATCACGCGACACAACGCGCTGACGGTCTCGAGCGCGAGCACGGTGCGGCCGGTTTCGATCCGATGGAGCGTGCTGCGACTCAGCCGAACGCCGTCGTGGGCGAGGCGCGTCGTGACGTCCTCGAGTGTCCAGCCGAGCGCGTGTCGGGTTCGGCGAAGATGCTGGCCGACGTGCCGGCGAACCTGCACGGACAGATCGGACATCCGTTCCCGTCCGGTGCGGCCCCCAGCCGTCCCCCGGCGCGCGGGCGAATCAGCCCCGCCACCGCCGTGCGATAAGCGTAGCACGACGGCCCCCGGCCACGGAGCCTCTTGCGGGCCGACGAGCAGCCCCGCGCGCGAGCGGCGTTCAGCAAGAACTGTGCCCGCTCGCGCATCGCATGTGGTGGCCCGTTTCCAGATCTGAAACCCGCTCGCCTCGCTCGAGATCGACGCGAGCGGGTCGTTGCACATCTGCAATCGCGCCGCCTCATTCACCGGCCCCGATCGGCTCGCTTCCCGGTACGTTCGATGGCGTCGGGATGCAGGCGCTGTGGATCCGAGCACGAGAAGACGTTCGTCTCCGGGGAGGATAGGCGATGTCGTGTGACTGGCAGGCAGTGAATCATGACGGCGAGCGAGTACTCGAGTGTGGCACGGGGCGTGATACTGGCGGTAACGACGAGGCTGACGCGAGACGCCGTGCGCGGCGCTGTTCGCTCGCAGCACTGTGGGCGAGCTGCGCGTGGCTCGCTTTCGCGGCGGCGCTCCCGGCTCGGGGCGAGACATTTCTCGTCACCGACACGATCGATGCGATCCCAGCTCCCGAGGGGAGCCTGCGCTGGGCGATCGAGTCGTCCGAGCGAAACGGCGAGCCCGATCACATCGTGTTCGTCATCGATGGCGGCACGATCGCGCTCGTCGCGCCGCTGCCGGATCTCCGAGAAGGCGTGCTACGAATCGGCTCGGCGCCGGAGCCTGGCTTGGGCGGGGAATCGTTCGCACAACCGAGCGCCAGCCAAGCAATCGTGATCGACGGTGGTGGCGAGATCGAGCGCGCGATCGCGATTCTCTCCGAGCGCAACGTGATCGGCGAGCTTCAGTTCGTCGGCTTCCGCGGCGAGGAAGTGGTCTTGATCGCCGGCGAGCGTGCGCAGGACAACACGATCTTCCGCTGCGTGTTCGGGGATGACGCATCGGCCGTCGCCAATGCCGGTGCGGCGATCAGAATCAGACCCGAGCCGACAGGCCTCGGCGGGCCGAGTCGGTCCGAGATCGTGTTGTCGCGCTTGGTCGGCAACGGCGCGGGCGTCATCGTCGAGGCAGCTTTGGCCTCGAGCGTCGAGCCCTCTTCCGCGGCGGTGATTCGCCGCAACTGGTTCGGAACAGACCCGTTCGGAGGGCCCGGTGGGGGAACCGGTCGAGCGATCGACGCCGACGGTCCCGTCGTGATCGAGGCGAACCGTTTCTCGGGCCCTGGTGTCGGGATCCGACTCGGTGTCGCCGCCGGACGCAGCCGCGTGAGCGACAATGAGATCGGCCTCGTGGGAACCGACGCCGAGCTTTGCATCGGCTTCGACGGCCCGGCCGTGCGCGTCGACGCGCGCGCCGTCGAACTGAGGGACAACATCATCCAGTGCTCCGAGACGGGCATCCTGCTCGCGCCGACGGCTCGTGAGGCGACAATCGTCGACAATCAGATCGGTGGCGAGCCGCCGCGCGGGCACCGCTCGCACGGCGTGCTGATCGACGGTGCGCACGAGAGCCTGATCGAGAGGAACACGATTTCCGGCAACGAGGGTTACGGCATCACGATCGGCCCGGCATCGACGACAGACCCCGCATCGGGCCACCTGATCAGCTGCAATGCCGTGTGGCGAAACAGCACGGGAGCGATCTTTCTGCCCGGCGTGGCCACCGCCCCCGCCGTGCTCACGCTCGCCAGCGCGGTTCACGTCGAAGGCGAGATTCCCGATCTCGCGCCCGGGTGGGCCGAGCTGTTCGGCGACGAGTCGACACAGGCGCGGGTGTTTCAGGGCGCCGTGCGCTTGGACGACGCCGATCCGCCCTTGAAACAGCAGATTCCGGTGTTGGACCTGGTGGTGAGACCGGCGAGCACGGGCAGTCGCATTTCGTTCGACACCAGCGCTCCGGCTCAGCACACCGCGACGAGGACCGACGAGGCGCGGCGCGAGAGCGCGTCTCTTTCGGATCCACTCCCCGCCGTCATCGAAGGGCTCGTCTTCGACGTCATTCGCGGTGACGTGGATTCGCTCGCCCCCCTGCCCGGCGGCGGGATCGATCTCGGCGACGTGATCTGCTTGCGGGCAGGGATCGATCCCGACGTCGTGATCAGCCCCGACATCATCGATCCCGAGCGGCCCGCGCCAGGAGGATCCTTCTTCTACCTGGCTCGGCGGCGCGATGTCATGGATCGCTATCACGTGATTCCGTTTCCAGCCAGCACCATCTCTCCAGACGGCGTGCTGCGCGTGCAGGTTCAGAATCT
>CP070706.1:2199705-2213354 GCA_020350085.1 Acidobacteriota bacterium | reverse complement strand
GTCGTCCGGGTCTGTCGAATCGGTCAGCACGAGGTCGGCCGGCCGTTCGGCATAGCTGAACTCGGCCTGGTTCTCGACATCGGTGCCGTCCGCCACACCGGCGTCCACCGTCACGCGGAAGGTGAGCGTGGCGCTGCCGCCGCCCGTGGCGAGCGTGCCGACGTCCCAGGTCAGTGGGTTGCCTTCGGTAACGGTGCCTTGCGAGGCGGACGCCGAGCCGGCAACGAGCGTCGTATTGAGCGGTATCGTGTCGCTCATCGAAACGCCGGTGGCGTCTTTACCGCCGACGTTGTCGACGCTGACGGTGTACTCGATCTCGTCACCAGGCTCGAGATTGCCGCCATTGACGTCCAACGAGCCCTTCGTGGCAGCCAGCGCGGCGTTGGCGACGCTCGTCTGCTCCGAGGCGGCGTTGTTGAGCGCGTCCGATTCGGGCGTGGTCGTCGTTGCATCGGCGGTATTGACCAGAACCGCGTCGTGCGCGACGTCACTCGCGAGGTTCGCCGTCAGCGTGTACTCGGCAAAGCTCCCCGCGGGAATCGAGCCCAGCGTACAGGTCGGCACGCCGTTGGGATCTTCGGCGCAGCCGCTGGTCGAAACGAACGTCAGCTCCGGCGGAAGCGTATCGGTGACCACGACGTTCGCCGCCTCGGCAAGACCTCTGTTTTCGGCCCGGATCGTGTAGACGACCTGCCCTCCCGCCAGCGCGGGATCGACATCGTCGATCTTGGACAGCTCGATGTCGGCTTCGTTGGGGCTCGGCTCCGGCGCCTCGTAGGCGCCGAGGTCGGCGACGGCGAGACCATCCGCGTTGCCGTCGCGCTCTCTGGTCCCTTCTCCGAGCGCTTCCGTCCAGCTTTGCGGTGCGTCCAGCAATCCGAGATCGATCGCCGGCGAGCTCGAGCGAAGCTGATAGTCGTTCGCTCCGCGATTCAGGTAGCGAGGATCGTCGGAGACATTGTCGCGTGCTTCGGCGAGTCCATTGAGCTCGGCGACGCTCGCGAGCGGTGTGCTGCCTTCGTCGAGGTACACGCCGCCGTTGCCGAACACCATGTTGCCGGCGACGATCGGAGCGGCGACGAGACCGAGCGCGGGGTCGTCGGCCGACTCTTCGATCGCGTTGCTGGAGTGGAACGTCAGCAGGCTGTTCCAAACCTGGGGTGCGGAGCGGACCTGATGAACACTCGGGTCTCCCGTGCTGTCCGAGCGCGTTACCTGGGCGACGATGCCCGCTCCCGCCGCATCGGAGATGGTATTGCCGACGAGAACCGGCTCGGCGAGCGCGGCCGCCGCGTCGGCGCTCGCGGCGAACGTACCGCTGGACTCGACGCGTACGGCATCGCCACTGGTCCCGGCAATCAGGTTCGAGGCGACGAACGCATTGTGCCGCGCGGTTCGTGCCACATCGTCGACGTGCGTGCCGAGCACGAGACCGTGCAGGCCTCCGTCCACGCGGTTTCCGAACAGCTCGACCTGGACGTCGGCGTCAGCGCCGGTCGGTCGCGCCTCGAGGCGGATGACCGCGTCGCTTCCGCCGGCGAAAGTGTGCGATCGTAGGCGGCCCGAGAGCGTGCCGAGATGGGTCACGGCTCGCACGGCGCCCTGGCCCGAGGCGTCGACGTCCGAGCTCAGCACGACGATCTCGCCGCCACCGGCCCCGTCGGCGGTCTGATCGACGGCATACTGACTGATCTGGCTGACCGAGACGTCGACGAGCTGCACCAGGTCGCCATCCGAAGTCGCTCTGACGGCCGTGGTCGCCGCTTCGAGCGACATGCCGTCGAAGACAACGTCCGCATGCGTCGAGCGCAGCAGATGAGAGGATCCCGAGCCCTGCCACGTGGTCGGGAAAGCGCTCGGATCGCGTTGCCAGGAAGCGGTCTCCGTTCCGGCGAACCCACCCAGGAAGCGCGCGCCAGGACGATTCGACCGCGTCAGGTTGACTCCGGGGTCGAACAGCGTGCCCTTGGCCCACACCTCGAGCGACCGATCACGAGCCGTACGATGGCCGAGCGCCGCGCTGACGGTCGTGTAAGCATCGGCCCAGGACATCCCCGTGCCTTCGCCGATGGCGTCCGGATCGACGTACACGCGCGGCCCGCACGTGACGGTCGACGAGTCGGCACGCCAGTCGCCATTCGATGCGCTGCCGAACGAGCCGGCATCGAAGGTTCCCGCGGGCTCGTCGATCGCGAGTGCGGTGGCGAGATAATAGAAAGCCTCGCCCAGCGCCGGTCGATCGGTATCCTCGGCGGCCGTGCCAGCGAGCTCACTGGCCTCGCACAGATGGTCGTAGCCGCGGAATCCTTCTCGTGCGATGTCGCCGCGATACAGTGCGTAAGCGTTTGCGGTCGTCGCCGGGTCCCAGGCCAGGCTCGTCTTGCTACCCGCCTCGAAGCGCAGGGCAGACACGAGCAGTCCGCCGCACGCCGCGTCATCGCCGTCGGCCTGGCCGTTGCAGTCGTTGTCGGCCGAGTCGCTGCACACCTCGACGCCGTTCGGATTGATCTCTGAATCGGCATCGTTGCAGTCCGCCTGCAACCCGTCGGCGTCGTAAGGATCGGTCGGATCACAGACGTCGAAGTTGTCGTTGTCTTGGTCCGGAGATTCGTTGCCGAAGCCGGAGCAGTCCTGATCGACGTTGTCGCAAACGATCTCCACGGCGCCCGGGTTGATCTGATCGTTCGACTCGTTGCAGTCGGCAGGAAGGCCGTCTCCATCGAACGGATCCGACGGTGCGCACTGGTCGTAACCGTCACCATCGGCGTCCGGAGCTTCGTTGCCGAAGCCGGAGCAGTCCTGGTCGACGTTGTCGCAGGCGATCTCCGCGGCGTTCGGGTTGATTTGATCGTTCGTGTCGTCGCAATCGTCGGCGTTGGCCACGTAGCCGGTCGGCGGCGTTCCTGCACAGTCTTCGACGAAGTCCGACACGTCTCCGAAGCCGTCGCCGTCACTGTCCCGGTAGTAGGTATTGAGGGTCAGGTCCTCGTCGATCGAGCCGTCACAGTCGTTGTCGATCTCGTCACAGAGCTCCGCGGCGCCCGGACTGAGCGCGTTGTCCTCGTCGTCGCAGTCGCCCTGACATTCCGTGTAACCGTCCGAATCACCGTCGTCGCGGGCGGACGTCGTCAGCCAGTTCGCGAAGCTGACGGCGCCGACCACGCTGTCGCCTGATCCCGGACCTCCTCCGCTCGGCCCGCTCGCATCGCCCCACCAGTTGCGCTGCGCCGGCAGCGTGTTGGTGGCGGTGTTCTGAACGCCCGTCGTGTTGCTGGTGATATCGTTCAAGCTGAGCCGGTTCTGCGGCGATGTCGTCGGCCCGACGTGCTGGGTCAGCACGCCGATCTCGTTGAAGCGGATCCGGTTGCACCGCAGCTCCGTGTCGACGGGCGCTCCCGGGTCGCCCGCGTCGCGCCCGAGCAGGACGCCGCGTTGCGACGCACGCCGAATCAGATTGTCGTCGATCAGCGTTCCCGCACTGTCAGTCTTCTCCGTCAAGCACGAGCCGGCACGCTTGCCGTGGACGCGAATACCATCGGTCTCTTCCGTGCTCCCGATCGTGTTGCGCAGGATCGTCGTGTTGTCGGCCGCCTCGATCTCGACGCCGAGAGCCACCGTGCCGCCGTCCCAGGCGGGTGCCGGGGAGGACGTCAACGTGCTGTCGATGATCTGAGTGCCGTCGGCGAGCTGAATCGAGAATCCACGTGTGACGTAGTTGATCTCGAGGTCGGTGAAGACGTTGTTGTCAGCGATTGCTCCGGGACCACCCTCGCACGCTGGGCCGCCATCGACGAGCACGGCTTCGCGCGAGCGGTGTCCGCACTCGTCCGTCCCGTCGCCGCGGCGGATCATGCCGTCGATCGTCAGTCGGGAGAACGTGTTGTCGTCCGAGTCGCCGTAGACGCGAATTTCGCTGACGCCGTTTTCCTTGAAGCACAGATCGCTGAACGTCGAGCTGTCCGCGTTGCGAAGATCGAGGCCGATCTCCTCGCCGGTGCTGGTTCCGCACGCCTGGCCGCGAGCCGTCGAGCGAATCGTCAGATACCGCATGCTAACGCCGGCGACGTCCGAGACGATCACGGCGGGAGTGTGCGAGCCACCTGATTGGAGCCCGTTGATCTCGGTCGGCGAGCAGCCGCTGCCTCCCGAGATACCCTCGAGGTCGATCGACTTGTCGACGGTGATCTTCTGCTGGTAGATCCCTTCACCGATCAGCACGAGATCACCGGCAACGGCCTGGTCGATGCCGTTCTGAATCGTCGGCTGGCACGAGGCCGTCGTTCCCGACCAGCCGGACAATGTCGGGCGGCGAACGAGCACCGGAGCCTCGCTCCGGTCGATGAAGTTGCTCGTGTCGACGTCGCCACTGACCGTATCGCCCGAGCCGACCGGGCCGGGCCCGTCGGCCGCGCCCCACCAATTGTGTCGGGCATCGAGCGTAGCCGGTCCCTGATGATCGAGACCGGTGCCGTTACCGGAGAAGACGTTCTCGTTGATGAGTGTGCCGGAGCCGGAGTCGGGACCGACGGAAACGGCGGTGTTTGCTTGACCGGTAAAACGGTTGTGCAGCACGGCGACGTTCGACGTGCCTCCGGTGAACTCCAGCCCGCCGTCATTGTCCTCGATCCGATTGCAGAAGAAGCTGCCACCATCGACGCCGTCCCAGATGATGGCGTGGCCGTCGTCGCCGGCTCCCGGACCGATGTGGTTGTAGATCCTGTTGCCTTCGAGGTGGATATTGGAGCCGCTGTGAACTTCCACCGCCGCGAAGCTATCGGCCAACGAATCGAGGCCGTTGTCGTGGAGCTGCACCCCGACGATGCTGATCGATTCGTTCGTGGCGCCCTCTGGTGGCGCCTCGATCCTCACACCGGCGCCGTCGTTGAAGCGCACCCGGCCACCGACAATGGTCGCGCCACCGTTGCCGCCCGTTAGCAGGATGCCCGTTCCGCCGTTCGTCGATCCGTCCGCGCGGTGATTCTCGATCACGCTCGACAGGATGCGGACGTTGTCGCCGTCGCCCCCGGGTGACGGCCCGATGCTGTCGATCACGACACCGATGGTGCAGTCGCTGATGACGGTGCCCTGCACGCGGATGTTCCGCACGCCCGGGTGAGCGGCATCGCCGATGCGCACACAGGCGTGGCCCGCGGTGTTTCTGACTTCGATCCCGTCCCACGTCACGTCATCGGAAAGAATCGTCACGATGTCGGTGCTGCCACTTCCCGTCACGCGCGTGTTCGCAGCGATGCCGCTCGCGTCGACGACGACGGGCGACTCGATGACGACATCCTCGACGTAGCTTCCCTCGGCGACGTTGACCGTCTCGTTGGGACACGCCATGAACGCAGCATGCGTGATCGTTGCGCACGGACTTCCCGGGTCGTTGCAGAAGTTGCCGGCGTCCGAGCCGGTCAAATCGACGTAGCGCGGTCCCGTTTCTCCGTCGATCGTTCCGTCGCAGTCGTTGTCGGCAGAGTCGCACGCTTCGATCGCGCCGGGAAAGATGTCGTCGCGCGTGTCGTCGCAATCGACTCCTTTGCCGTCCGGGTTGATCGGATCGGTCACATCGCACACGTCCCAGGTGTCGTTGTCCTGATCGGGCGTGTCCGGCGTCGTGGCCGAGCAGTCGTTGTCGATCGTATCGCAGACGATTTCGGGTTCGCCCGGGTTGATGGTGGGGTCGTTTACGGCGCAGTCGCAGGCATCACCCCAGCCATCCTCGTCGCTGTCGAGCTGATCGACGTTTGGAACGTCGGGGCAGTTGTCGTTTTGTGTCAGGATGCCGTCGCCGTCTTCGTCGCGGCCGCAGTCGAAAAAGCCGTAAGAAACGCGCGCGAAGGCGTCGAAGCCTGGACTCGCCGCCTTCTGCTCGGACCACGTGACGATCATGCGGTTGCCGCTGACGGTCAGTGGGGCGAAGCGCGCGTACGGTGCTGACTCGTCCGCGACGACGCCGTTGATCTCGACGTTGAGCTGATCGTCCGTTCGCGACATCCGAATCGATCGAGCTCCGTCGCGGTGGTCCACCCAGCTGATGAAGTACAAGGTTCCGTCGTTGTCGATGTCCGGGCTGTCGACGCGGATCGGCTCGGTGGTGATCGTCTTGATCGGCTGCAGCGAGCTGCCGAGCTCGTTGATGCGGGCGACCTTCAGCGACGAGCGGCCGATCGCTGCGAAATCGACGTAAGCCGTGGCGAAGAACGCCGTCCCGGAGTGCCAGATGATCTCGGGCTGAAGCGAGTCGCCAGGCGCGGTCTCGAGATCGATCGGCGTCGAGCCGGTCAAACCGTCGGTCAGCATCGAACGGAAGCGGATCGTCCACTCGCCGGACGCATCGTCCTGCCAGACGATGCCGTAGCGGTTGCCGCTGAAGGCGAGATCCGGCGACTGCTGTCTGCCGGCGCCGACGGCGATGGTCGTCTCGCCCCCGACTTTGTTTCCCGCGCTGTTCACCCGGACGTAGAGCACGTCCGGATCACCGAACCGCTCGTCCTCGAAAACGATGCTCCAGCGCTTGTCGGTTGGAGTCCACTCGATGCGCGGTGCCCGCGAGTCGGCGGCGTCGCTGGTGAGGCGAACCTCGGTGCCGATACGGGTGCCCGCAGCGTCGACGCGAGCAAAGTAGATCTCCCTGTTCCCGTCGCGATCGTCCGCCCACACGACGCCGTACTCGGTTCCGTTCCAATCGACGTCCGGGTCGCTGCCGTTGCCGGTCAGTGGCGAAGAGACATCCGTCGTGCCGAGCGGCGTGCCGTCGGCGTCGAGTCTCGTCATGCGCACCACGTCGAAGCCGGAGACCCGCTCGGGATACACGATCGCAAAACCGGTGTCGTCGCGGCTCGAGCGTGGCTCTCCTGCGGTCTCGGAGCTGGCGGTCAGCTCGGTGGCGGCGCCGGTGAACCAGCTCCCGACCCGCTCGCTAAACGTCCTCGTGAACGGACCTTGACCCGTGGACAGATCGAGTCGAAAGTCGAGCTGTGTCTCACAAGCGACACTGGCGTCGAGAGAGATATCGAAGGCGCCTGTAGCACCGACGCCGCACGCATCGAGATCGGGCCAGTCGGCGCTGTCTTGAACGACGCTCACGCCGCTGATCGGCGGGTCGAGGGCCAGTGTCCCGCTGACGGCCGTCGCCACGGCCTGGCCCTCGTTCGACAGCTCCACATCGAGGCGCACCGTCTCGAACGGATCGATCACGCCGTCGGCGTCACCGTTTCCGGGACTGTCGTCGTCCGGCATCACGTTCAGAACGTGCGGGATCGGTCCCGTCTCCTGGCTCAAGTCGGCCTGCATGGGGTCGGCGGGAGGCGAGACATCGGTCATGCTCGCACCACTCGGCCGGCCTCCGTGGCGCTTCGACGAAGGATCGGTCGTGTCCGTCCAGAGAGACTCGAACAGGCTGCCAGGCCACGGATCGGCGTCATCGCCGTCGTCCTGGTCGTTGTTCAAACCGTACTCGGCATCGGCGGGCAGAAGATGCAGCCGCGGCCGCGCTTCGTCGTCGGAGGTCTCCGTCAAGTCGTCGGCGTGCCAGATCAGCAGTCCCTCGCCGGGCAGGTTCAAGTCGAACTTGCGCTTGAGGCGCGCCTCGAGCAGGAAGTACTCCTCATGGCTGCAGCTCGGCGCACGCCGGAACTCCCGAGCAAACGGCTCGTCCTCGATCGCCGCGATGAATGTGCCGATCTCGTCGCCTTGAACGACGCTCGGGTCGATCCAACCGGCCAGTGCTTTGCAGTAAACACTCGGATGCACCGGCCGCTGAGGGGAATTGCCGTCGCCTCCCCATAGGCCGTGCGCCATCAGCTCCCACGCGCCAGCACCTCGCGAGGAGCCATCACGGTCCCACAGTGGAGGCCAGCCGAGGTGCAAGCCGAAAAGGTGTGCGAACACACCGATCGAGACCCGCGTCGTGCCGTCGCAATCGTATGCGGGAACGACGATGTAGTCCTCGATCAGGATGTTGCCGCCGCCACTCGCCGCATCGCCCGTTTGAAAGCTGCTGCCGAACGTCCGCGAGTAATTGTCGAGGTGCGACCAGATTTCGCTGCCACCACACTCGCCACCCTCGGCCGCATGGACGAGCACGAGCAGGTCCACGACGCCGTCATCGTCGCCAGAGTTCGGTGTTCCGTCCGGTCCGTCGTTGTCGTACTGGGAAAAGTCGATCGCTGCGTCGTTGAGCTCGATCAGCTCCTTGGCAAAGCCAGCGGCCGAGTTCGTCGTGCTCGAGCACAGACCGTTACAGCCAGCCGAACCGAGGTAGTCGGACTGGTTGAGCGAGACCGTGGCCCAGCCCCGGACGGTGCCGTCGATCGTGTAGTCGAGATATGAAACCTCGTCGAAGTAATCGCGGAGCGACCCTGGTGCCCCGCCCGCGTTATAGCCCTGGAGAAACAGCTCGTCTGCCAGTTCGGACGCGGGGTACGGATCGGCCCCCGAGTCGGCGAACTTGCCCAGCAGGACCGGATACGAGAACGATCCCGTCAACGGGGTGAGCACCAGCGGCCCTGCGGTTCGGCGCGCCGTGACGTTGTCGCCCACGACTCCCGCAAGCGGAAACAGCGGGCGGAAAGCTCCCGCGCGATCGTCGCGGATCGCCTCGGCCGCCGGGGCCGGAATCGATCGGTCCGGATCCGTGGGTGGGACGACGGCCAGCGATGGGCTCATCAACAGCCACAATGCGGACAGGAACAGGAAAAAGAGGCAAGACGAAGCCGGTGACCGGTGTCGCGTCACAGGGTTTCTCCCGGCACGCCGCTCCCCACGAGAGACGGATGCCTCATCCACTCAGAACCCCCGGGGCGGAAATCCCTGTCTCTTCGGTTCGAGGAGACTTGCGGACGTTACCGAGGGTCCCTTCTCTAAAGGTGTGTCTGGGACTCGAGGGATGGCACGGTAGCCTTGGAACACCTCTTCCGGGCCTGCCATCTGCGGCCCTGGTGGTCCTCCCCCGCCCTGTGCGCGAACACGTCCGCAGTTTTTGTACGCTCTCGAAGCGCTGGCGGCAACACGCGATCCGAATCCGCGAATGCTCAGGGACTAAGATGGACGGTGACGGCCAGTTGTGGAAGACGGGGTTCACCGGGATCACCGGTCGATCGGGCAGACTGAGTCTCTGGTTTGCGAGGACGCCTCTCGAAGCTCATCGCCAAGATCGACTGCTGCCGAAGGGAGAGCGCGATCCGCGCAGACCTCAGCGAGCTTTTGCACGCCGAAAGACGGCACGAAGCAACGTCCCGACGCGAACGAGAAGCATCGCGCCGGAGATCCGTTCTCCGTATGGGGGGCAGATCGTCGCTGATTTCCCACCCAGCGACGAGTCGGCGACGAGACCTGTTGTGTGGATCACACCTCGGTCGACGTCCACTGCCGGGCTCGGACCGCGGACAGGTCGCTGATCGGATTGCCTCGGTCGCGTTCGGGATGTTCGCGACGGTGAGCCAGCGGCATGCTTTTCTATTGACCCATCTTGCCTCTCGCGGTAGGAAGCAAAGAACCGAGCAAGGCCACTTGTTTGTCAGGGGGACGATCACGGTGTCCGCACGTCACCGGCACAAAGATGACGGAGCACTCACCGGCATCTGGCTGCTGCTGATCGCCGTGTCGCTGACGCTGGCGTTGTACCTGGCGTTGTTCGCGAGCCCAACCCGGCCGGCGCTCGGAGCGGTGATCTTCGCGCTCGGTGCGATGGCCGCGGCGGCCGCTCGATCTGTACGGCATCGCCGCCGGCGCACCCACGAGCCACTGGAGCGAGCGTCCTTTCGACAGGCCGCCGCCACGCGCGTGTTCTGGGAAGCCAGCGGCGAGTTCGATGCCGAAGGCTGGGCCCGTGCTGAGCTCGAAAACCTGAGGCTGTTGTGCCTGAACGTGACGGACGACGCCCTGCTCGGCCCACGCGTCGCCGATCGTCTCAAGAGGGCGTGTTCTGCGGTGCTCGGAGGCGTGGTCGACCGCATGGATGACGTGCTGTCGACCGGAAGACAACTGGCTCTTCAGCCGGAGCTGCTCGATCGCCTCTCGAGCGCGAGGACCGTCCTGTTGAGCCAGCTCGGTGGCGCCGTGTGTCAGGACGGGGAGCCGCCCAGCTTCCTGCCCGACGAGGTGGCGACGTCGGCCGGACAGGCGCTGGAGACGATCGCGGCGCTGCGCGCCAAGCTGCGGCCGCAACTGATCACCGCACTGATCCCCCTGCTCGGCAGAGTGTGCGGGCTCCGTGCGCCGGAGAGCCTGCGCAGCGGTGAGCTCCAGCTCGATCTCGACGAGCTGCACGACAGAGACCAGGTCGTCGTCAACGCCCGGGATCTGGCACAAGCCCTGTCCGAGTTGCTGCACCGACTGGTCCGCACGGGAGGACTCACGGGCCCCTTGCGGGTCTCGGGCAGCGAAGACGAAGGACGGCTGATCGTCCGACTCGATTGGCAGACACGCGATCGTTGGCGACTGGCTCCGCACCGACTGCTCGAGCCCGTGCGCGAGCTCAAGTACTACGGCGTTCACGCCGAGCTGCACGAGACGATCGAGCACAGCGAGGCGCGTCTCGAGATCTCGTTCCCGAGGGCAGACGAAGAGCGAGCCGCTGGCGGCGATCTGAACCAGCCGCGGGCATGGCGCACCGGTTGATACGACCGCTCGGAGTTCCCTGAGCTGCTACATGCGCCGGATGTAGTCCTGGGGCAACTGACGCCAGACCGGCACGCCGCAGTAGCGCTTGCCTTCCGGACAGTACGGTGTCTTGTCGGCTCGATGACGGATCGTGCATGGAGGTTCGAGATAGGCGCCCAATCGCGGGTGCACCTCGCGAATCTGCAGCGCTTCGTCGAGACTGGAGTGCCAGATTTCCTCTTGTGCGTTGTAGCACAAGCGCATGGCGTGCTTGTGCTTGAGCGCGTTGTAGTCGGCTGATTCGGTCGCTCGCACCGCGACCGCATTGGGCAGCAGATAGACGAGGGCCTCGTCGGGAACATCGAGCCGACGCAAGCGCGTGATCGCATCCCAAGTGGCTTCCATCCGCTCGGCAAAGAACTGCCGTGCCGCGTCGTCGGCGGCGACGAGCGAGGGAAGAATCACGTCCGGGCCGTCTTGAAGATGGGCCAATAGCACCGGCCTGCTGGCCGGCGTCATCCTGTGGCGCTGATCTTGCGAATCGGCGGTGTGGGAGACCTTGCGGCTGAACGTGTACTGCGCGTGGTGCAACGCGCGAGTGATCTTCGAGACCGTCGCCAGGTTGAGCGCGTCACCGTAAACGACATTGCAGGCCGGATCCGCGGCGAGTGCGATCGCGTCGTCGTCGCTGAGCGTCGCTCGCGGCGACCCGAGAACCTCTCTCACGGCCTGCGCCACGATCTGCTCGGCGCGGTTCGAATAACCGACGAGCCGTGAGACACGACCATCGAGCTGCGCGTCGAACTCTCGAGCGAACCGTTCTGCACGGCGTGGATCGACCACGCCGCCGAGGCGCTCGAACGTTCGTGCTTCGCAGCTGACATCCAGCGGAAGCGGTGCTTCGATCAGGAGACGGTAAGAGCTGTCTTTCGCCAGCACTCGGTCGATCATCGCCTCGACGATCAGCCCGATCTCCGTCGGTACGTCGAATTGCCGAGCCGCCCGGTGGTAGCGCAGCAGCGTCAACGCCGAAACAGTGTGGTAGAGGCGGGCCCAGGTGGCCACGGGTAGCACGTAGCGAGCCGCCTCCTGAGCCTTGCGTCGGATCTCGCGCCGCCACTTGTCGGGCTGGCGCTGGCGGGCGGGAAAAACGGCGAAGAAGATCTTCTGGGCCACAGGCACCAGCATGCGAGTCAACTCGTAATACGCGTCCTGCTGCAGCTCGAGAGTCTGCTCGTAGATCTGCTGCGCCGGCGGGCCCAGCTCAGGAACGACCGCTTGGCCGCGTGCGACCTTTACGTAGCGCTGGGAGACCTGTTCGGAGTTGTAGAACGGGTGAGCGTGGAAAAACGCCCACAACGAATGGCGCGAGACGCGATCGATCGCGAATTGAAAGTGCGCGTGCTGGTAGACCGTGTGGTGACCGGCCTGGAAGATGTCCTTGGCCAGAGCGTCGCGCCGACGCTTCGCCTCGTCGCGCTCCTCGACGGACTCGAGAGCATCGCCTGCCACCTCTGCCGGCGTGACGATCCCTTTGGCCGAGTAGCACGTCCGCGCCGCAGCGACGGCACCGTCGAACGAGTCCTCGAACGCGTTGACCAGTCGGACTTCGGGAGGTGGTGTGCGAAACCGCAGCATCAGCGGACGCCAGATCAGCCGGACGGTCCTTTCCGCGAGTCTGCGCTCTCGGAGCCTGCTTTGGCCCGGCGCAGTCCGCCGATCGGTAGCTCTCGGCTGGGGTCGGGTGGCAGCGGCTTGCTCGACACAGTCCACGGCACGGCCTTCGATGTCAGCGACTCGAGCAGCTCGCCTTCGGCAGACGCCCCAGCGCGTCCCGCGGCGCCGCCGGTCTCGATCGCAAGACCGTCGGCCAGCCACTGCTTCATCCCGCCTGTCAGAAAACGCAGCCGCCGGAACCAAGCATGGGCCAGCTTGGCGGCCACTCGCCGCGCCGACCCTCCGACCCGCCCATCGCCGTCGATGAGCACGACGAGTTCGTGCGGGTAAGCCTTTTGTGGAATCCAGCGCATCACCTGCTCGACTGGCACGTGCCGCGCACCGGGGACGTGGCCGGCACGGAAGGCGTCGATCGTCTCGCGGACATCGTAGATGCGGACGCACCCTGTCGGGACCTCGGGGTCTTTCAGTCCGTCCTGAACCAGGCGGTCCAGCTCTTCTGGGCTGATGGGGCGAATCATTCCTGCTTGGCCTCCTCGACCGCCTTGATCAGCTCCGGAACGATCTCGGTCACGTCACCGACGATGCCGTAGGTCGCCTCGTTGAAGATCGGCGCGTCCTTGTCCTTGTTGATGGCCACCTTCACCTGCGCGCCCCTCATTCCGACCATGTGTTGGATCGCTCCGGAAATGCCGAGGGCGAAGTACAGCTTGGGGGCGACGAGCTGACCCGAGGAGCCGATCTGATGCTCGTGTGGAAGCCACTCGGAATCGACGACGGGCCGCGAAGCGCCGACTCCTGCATCGAGGGCTTTGGCCAGGCCGCCGACGAGCGCCTCGAACGTCTCCTTGTCCTGCATACCGCGACCGCCGGCGACGATCACCTCCGCCGCGGATAGGTCAACAGTCCCCTCGCCGGCGCTACGAACCTCGATCACTTTGCGCCGCAACTGACTGGCATCGATTTCCACCGCGCGTTGGGTGACGGAGCCCGAATGGCTGGTCGGCAGGTCG
Organism: Acidobacteriota bacterium; assembly: GCA_020350085.1. GTDB lineage: Bacteria > Acidobacteriota > Polarisedimenticolia > J045 > J045. The sequence continues at coordinate 2,200,059 of CP070706.1, read as the reverse complement.
TCCGCTGAGAAAGCACCCGACTGCAGCGTAGCGAAGCGTGGTGCCGGCCCTCGATCGACGACGCGGGCGATGAACTTCGCGTCGTAGGGCTGGCGGATGAATACGACCTCGCCTCCGTCGATCTCGCAGTCGACGCAGTCGCTGATGATGTTGGCCTCGAAGTCCACCGCAACCAGCGGCAACACATCCTGAGCCAGGTAGGTGTGCGCCATCAGTACCCACTCGGGCATCAGCTCGCGCACGAGCTGTTCGAGCTTCCCTGGGTCATCCGCAGCGTAGAAGTGAACCTCCCGGGCAACATACTGGTCGGGGGACCCGAAGGCAGTCCGCACCGGAAAACCCTCTTCCCAGTGG
>CP070706.1:2196942-2199605 GCA_020350085.1 Acidobacteriota bacterium | reverse complement strand
GAGTTGGTTCAACAGATGCGATGATCGACACAGGTCGCGCCACGCGTCGTGGAGCGAGCGCCGGCACACCCGTTGCGGCGAGCGAATCTGGTGACTTAGAGTTCTGCCAGGCGTCGTCTCCATCGAATACCGAAGAGGTTGACATGGCCAGCTACCGCTGCTTCGTCATGATGGCCTTTGGGTCGGACGACTCTGAAACGATCTTCGAATCGATTCGCCAGGCGGCTGATTTGATCACGCCCGACCGGATCGAAGTCTTCCGCGCGGACAAGACCGATTTCGGCTTGCCGGGGTTGCGGAGACACATCACGGAGAATATCAACCGATCCGATTTCGGCTTGGCCGACATCTCCGGGCGCAACGCGAACGATCTGAACGCGAACGTTCTGATCGAGCTCGGACTCGCGACCGCCAGCGGAAAGCCGGTCATCGTTATGGCTGATTCCGAGACGACTCTCCCCGCGGACATCGCCGACCGCTACTGCTTCAGATACGACAGGGAGAATCTCGAAAGTATTCCGGAAGGCCTGGCGCGGCACATACGCGGCGGCGTCCTCGCGGTCGTCGAAAAGAGAAAGGATCTCCCAATATCTTGCCACGATTCACAGCGGCCGAGAGCTGGCGCCGATCGTGGATGCGATCGCAGATGCGTCAGAGTTCGTCCTCGTGTGCACGACGAATCTTTGTTGGATGGTGGATGCGAAGATCATCGACGCGCTCGCCGCGAGACTCGAGACGCAGCCATCCCTAAACGCTCGTCTGCTGCTGCTGGATCCGAACAGCCCGTTTGCAGAGGCGAGAGCGAGGCAGCTCGGAACCATTCCCGATGAGTTTGTCAGGACGATGACGGCCGGAATCGAAATGACGCGCCAGCAGCTTCGACGATTTGCCAACCAGTGCCGGATCGCCGTGTTCGACGAACCACCGACGGAAATCAGCATCATTGTGGATGACGTGGTTTTCCATAGCGTGTTCACCGCGCATCAGCCTTCGCGTCACAATCCCGTCATTGCGCTGCCTCTCCATGCGCACAAGGCGCGAGAGTCTTTCTTTAAGCACATGAATCTGGTGTGGGAAAGATCGAGACCGCTCGACGGCAAGGCGACCGGTTTCTTTCTGAAAGACACTCCAGGGGCCTGAGCCGATCGCGCCGACTGATATTTCAGCGAAGCCCCATCGGCGACGTTGGAGCGCAGCCGTGCTCGTTTGGCGACTCGCGACGTCTTCACGGCGATGCTGAACCCATCTCATCAACGCTCTGAACGCGCCCCGGCAGCGAAGTCCTCGAGCCGAACAGGGAATCATTGACGCCGTTGAGTGTCAGTCACACGTGTCGGCGAGCCGCTGCGGCAAGTCGCACGTGGCGAGGGCCTCGGCTTCTGGCCGTTCGGCCGCAGCGCTGGTGCGGCCGTAGGAGCCCTCCACCGCGTCGTCGTGGCCGACGACGACGAAGAATCGGCTTCCTTCGCCAACGAACACCGTGGCCGCGCCGTCATTGCCCAGGCCACATGTCGCCCCGTTCCAATCGAGGCTCGCCACACTGCTGAGATCGCCGCTGTAAGCGACGTGATCGGTGGCCCCGCAGGCGGGCGCAAAGGTGATCGAGACCTCACCGGTCGCGGGGTCGAATGCGTTGACGACGAGCGGCTGTGCGCCGGCCGAGATGCGCGAAGCCTCTCCCGGCGAACCCGCCGGTGGCGAAGCCCCGATCGAGCCGAACTCCAGCGCGCCGATGTCGGGCGCCGGGCCGACATAATCCTCGGGGCTCAAATCCAGCAGTATCTCGCCGCCTAGCTCGAAGTAGGCGGCACCGGCATCGATCGCGGGCGATCCGGCCTGAAGCGCGTATTCGCCGGCTGCCGGATCGACGAACAGCGGGTCCGCGTCGATGTTGCCCTCCAGCCAGTCGATCGCCGCCGGATTGTCCGACACGATCCCAGTCCGTCCACCCCGTACATCCGAGTAGGTGATCGCCGTGACCTGAGGCGAGCTGCCCGCGTTGATCCAGATCTCCTCCGGTTCGTTGTTCCACAAGATCGTGTTCACCAGCACGGGACTCGCGTAGTAGATGTACAGACCACCGCCCTCCGAGGTCTGGTAGACCCCCGATCCGTTCTCCGTTCGATTGTCGCTGAACGTGTTGTTGAGCAGTACGGGGTCACCGTAGTAGACGTACATCGCGCCCCCTCGGGCATCGCTGTTCAGGTGACCGGAGACGACGTTGTCGCTGATCACGTTACGCTCGAGCCAGGGGTCGGAGCTTCGTGAGTAGATCGCCCCGCCCAGTCCGCTCGGCGTGGTATACGAACCACTGACCGACACCGAGTTTCCACGAACGGTGTTGCCGGTCAAGGTCGGGGCGGAGTCGCGCATGGAGATCGCTCCGCCGGATGCGGAACCGCCGCCGCCTCCAGCCGTGTTGTCGACGATCACGTTGTCACGGAGAGTCGCGCTCGAATTCTCGAGATGAATCGCCCCGCCGGAGCGCTTGGCGAAGTTGTTCCGAATCGTGCAGTGTCGTACGTCGGGGTTGGACCCTTCGATATACAGGCCCCCGCCGCTGTCCAGCGGACTCGCCCCCGTGGCTCGGCCGCGCTCGACGACGCAGTGAGCGAGACGGCTGCCATCCGCGCCGCCGAGGACGCGGATCCCTAGCCCGTGCG
>CP070706.1:2189877-2196842 GCA_020350085.1 Acidobacteriota bacterium | reverse complement strand
GCGGCAATACGAGCGTCAGCGAGATGAACGACACGTCCACGGTGATCAGATCGTAAGGCGGGCTGACTTGCTCGGGAAGCAGGTAGCGCGCATTGACCCCCTCGACCAGCTCGACGCGCGGGTCGCGACGAAGGGAAGCGTCGATCAGCCCGCGTCCGACATCGACGGCCGTCACCCGCGCCGCACCGGCCCTCAACAGCACGTCGGTGAAACCGCCGGTGGACGATCCGACATCGAGACAGGCAAGACCCCCAGGATCGACAGCCAAAGGGGCGAGCACACCGGCCAGCTTTTCGCCGCCGCGCGAAACGTACGGCCGCTCGCTGGTGGTCAGCGTGATGGTCGCGTCGGCGGCCACGGTGGCACCGGGCTTGTCGCGCAGCTGGCCGTCGACTCGAATCCTGCCGGCGAGAATCAGCGCTGGCGCCTTTTCGCGACTCGCGGCCAGCCCGGCCGCGTGCACGGCCCTATCGAGCCGCAGCTTGGCCTGCGGCCTTCCCGAGCGTGCCGCGCGCGAAGCGCTCACGTCGCCCGCTCCACCGCGCGCCGCGTCAGCTCGCGCAGCGGCTCGGCATCGGCACCGAAGACGGCCAGCTCGGCCAGCGCCTCGTTGAGAAGATCGCTCGCCTGCCGCCGCGCCGACTCGATGCCGACCAGCGCCGGCCAGGTCGCTTTTCCTGCAGCAACGTCCTTGCCGGCCGTCTTGCCGAGCCGCGAGGTCGGGGCCGTGCAATCGAGAATGTCGTCTTGGATCTGAAACGCCAGCCCGACCCGCTCGCCGACGCGCTCGAGGCGCTCGCAGACGGCCGTCTCGGCCCCAGCGGACGCGCCACCGAGCCGATAGCTGGCCGCCATCAGCGCGCCGGTCTTGTGGCGGTGGATGCGGGCCACCTGCTCGGCGCTGGCGCGCTCTGACGCGGCCGCGAGATCGAGCGCCTGACCGCCCGCCATCCCGCAGACGCCGGCCGCGCGCGCCAGCGTTTTCAACTGCTCGCGCAGCGCCACGGGCGCGATGCTGTCAATGCCGGACAGCGTTTCGAACGCCAGCGATTGCAGCGCATCGCCCGCGAGCACGGCGATCGCGTCGCCGAAAACGACGTGCACCGTCGGCCGGCCGCGCCGCAGCTCGTCGTCGTCCATCGCTGGCAGATCGTCGTGAACGAGGCTGTAGCCGTGCAACAGCTCGACCGCCAGCGCGGCGGGAAGGGCGCGTTCGGGCGTTCCACCGACAGCTCGACAGCTGGCAAGCACGATCAGCGGCCTGAGCCGCTTGCCCCCGCCGGTGACGGCGTAGCGCATCGCGTCCACCAGCTCGGCCGACGGCGCGTCGAGCTCGGCGAAGAGCCGCTCGAGACACTGGTCGATCGTCTCGCGCCAGCGCTCGAGCTCGGCGGCGGCGCTCAATCTTCCTCCTCTTCGGCTTTCGACGCGTCCGGCACGTCGAACCCCACCGTCTCGTCGCCGAGAAGCTGCTCCACTTTCATCTCCGCGTCGCTCAACCGGCTATCCAGTCGGCGGCTGAGCGAGACGCCTTCTTCGAACAGCTTCAGGCTCTCGTCGAGATTCAGCTCGCCGCGCTCGAGCGCGGAGACGATCTGCTCGAGACGTTGGATCGACTGCTCGAAAGAAGCGGCCGACGGATCTGCGGGCTGCTCGGGTTTCTTTCGCTTTTCAGTCGTCATCCGCTGGTTTCTCCTGATGGTTCTGCTCGCGCTGGTGAGCGCGCGTTTGATCGAGATCGACGCGTCGCACCTCGGCCAGCGCGCCCCCGCGCGACCAGCGCAGGTAGAGCTCATCTCCTGCCGCGAGTCTCGCAGGATCGTCGACGACGAGCCCGCGCGGGACTTCTCGAGTGACCAGGACATAGCCCCGCTCGAGCACCGCCAGCGGTGAGAGCGCCTCGAGGCGCGCCGCGAGCGCGGCCAGATGGCGGCGTGCCGCGTGCAACCGCGCGGCGACCGCGCGTGCCAAGCGATGGCCGATGCGGGCCAGCTCGCGTCGCCGCTCGGCCACCCGACGGCTCCACGCGGCTGGAGACAGACGCTCGGCGAGATCGGCCCACCGTTCCCGGGCCGCGCGCAAGCTCGCGCCCACCGCGCGCTCGAGCCTGCGGACTAACTCGCCGAGATGAAGGCGCACGCGCTGGAGCTTCAGCGGCACGCGCCCCATGCCGCGGGCTCCGCGCAACTCGTGCAGGCGCCCTTTGCGGCGCGCCAGCTCGTGAATCACGGCGCGAACGAGCGTGCGCCTGAGCGTCGCCAGTCGCTGCAGCAGCTCGGCCCGCTCGCGCACAACCTGCTCTGCGGCGGCCGAGGGAGTGGCCGCCGGGACGTCGGCCGCGAGATCCGCGAGCGTGGTGTCGATCGCGTGGCCGATGCCGGTCACGACCGGCGTGCGGCACGCGGCGATCGCGCGCACGACGCGCTCGTCGTCGAACGCGAGCAGGTCCTCGCGCGCACCGCCCCCGCGCACGACGAGCAGCACGTCCAGTCCGCGTCGGTCGAGCTGGCCCAGCGCGCTGGCGACCGCCTCCGCGGCCTCGTTGCCCTGCACCGGGACCGGAGCGAGCAGCACGCAAACACCGCAAAAGCGGCGCCGCAGCACGCGCAGCACGTCGCGGATCGCGGCGCCGTCGGGGCTCGTCACGACGCCCAGCCGGCGCGGCAGCAGCGGCAGCGGCTTTTTGCGCGCGCTGTCGAACAGGCCCTCGGCGGCGAGGCGGGCCTTGAGCTGCTCGAGCGCGAGCGCCATCGCGCCGCGTCCTCGCGGCTCGAGACTCTCGACGATCAGTTGATAGCGTCCCTGCGGCGCGTAAACGCCCGGCACGGCGAGAGCCAGGACCTCGAGCCCGTCCTCGACGTCAAAACGCAGCACCCTGTTGCGCGAGCGAAACATGGCGCAACTGACGGCGGATCGATCGTCTTTGAGCGTGAAGTACCAATGCCCCGAGCGGTGGGCCAGAAATCGCGAGACCTCTCCTGTGACCCATGCCGGTCCGAAATGTTCCGCGAGCAGCTGATCGCTGACTTCGTTGATTTCTGTGACGGTCAGCGGCCGCCAGCGCGAGCCGGGTCGCTGGTCTCGTTCCGGCGCGGAGGAACCTGGCGAGCCGATCGTCATCATCAGGCAGCTCTCGGCGGCGTGGGCCGCGCTGGTCGCGGATCACACCGCGTAGCTGATCGCCCGCGTCTCTCGCAAAACCACCACGCGCAGCGTGCCAGGGAACTCGATTCGCTTCTCGATCTCGCGGGCCAGCTCGCGTGCCATCAGCTGCGCCTCGTCGTCCGAGCACTGGTCGGCGCGCACGTGCACGCGCAGCTGCTTACCAGCCCGCACGGCGAGCGCGCGATCAACCCCGTCGCGCTGGCAGGCGAGCTTCTCGACCTCGTGCAGGCGGTCCATGTGGCGCTGGAGGTTCTGATTGCGCGCACCGGGCCGCGCGAGCACGAGGCGGCGTGCCGTGACCAGCAACACGGCATCGGAGCGACGCGGGGCGTCAGAAGGTTGGGCCAGTGCTCGGATCGGCTCGGTGACCTCCGACGGCTCACCGTAGCGGGCCGCCAGATCGGCGCTGGCCACCGCGGGATGAGCCAGCATCGGCTTGCCCTCGGCGCGGGCGATCTCATGCAACAACCCGGCCCGGCGCAGCGCGGCGCCCCCCAGCGTCAGCTCCTCGGCGATGGCGCCGACGAGCTGACCGACCTCGACGGCGCGCTGGAGCAGGGTGCGACCTTGGTCGGTGACGAAGCTCAGCCGTCCGAGCAGCAGAACGAGCCGCTCGTGCAGACCGGCGATTCCAAGCTGGAACGAGGCGTCCTCACCGCGCTGGCGCGCCTCGTCGTCGACCTCCTCGCGGGTCTTCTCGAGTACTTCTTCGATCCGTGCTGGGTGGATGCGTCCGTCTTCGACCAACTTCTCGAGGGCCCGTGCCGCGATCGTGCGGCGCAGAGGATCCCACGATGAGAGCACGATCGCGCGCGGGGTGTCGTCGACGAGCAGATCGACCCCCGTCACCAGCTCGAGGGCGCGAATGTTGCGCCCCTCGCGGCCGATGATTCGGCCCTTCATCTCGTCGCTGGGAAGCTTGACGACCGAGACCGTTCCTTCGGTCGCGACGTTGCCGCGTAGTGTGCTCATCGCGCGCAGCACGAGCTCGCGGGCGATCTTGTCGGCACGCACGCGCCCGTCTCGATCGGCTTTGTGCGTCATGCGTGCGACGTCGCTTTCGATCTCCTCTTCGATCTCTCCGAGCAGCCGAGAGCGGGCTTGCTCCGTCGTGAGTCCGGCGATCTCTTCGAGCTTGTCGCGCAGCCTTTCTTCGGATTGCTCGAGCAGATGCTCGCGACTCTCGAGCGCCCGCGAGCGGTCCTCGAGCTCTCCGGCACGCTCGGTGAGCTCTTCCGCGCGGCCGTCGAGCTTCGCGGCGCGCTCCTCCAGCTTGACCCGCCGCTCGGCGAGCGCCGACCGACGACGGCCGAGCTCGGCCTCCTGGCGTCCCAGCTCCCGCTGGCGGCGCTTGACTTGGCGTTCGAGCCGCTGGCGTTCGCGCTGTACCTGCCGCGCGACCCGCTCCCGCGTGCGCGACTCGAGTTCGGCGGACAATCGCGAGAGCTCTCGTCGCGCGCGCCGGTGTCCGCTGCGCAGACGGACAACTGCGACGGCCAGTGTGGCCGACACCAGCAGCAGCAGTGCGCACAAAGCGGCGAGCAGCGGGGTGATCATCGACGCGCGATCGATCTACCCCGGAGCTTCGCGCGACATCATGAAGAGCGCTTCACGGAGCGGCCGCCGTCGGCCGGCGCCCGTGCGCGCCCTTTTCCACTCGACTCGTCTCGACACTGTCGTCTCGTTCGCGATCATCCGGGCCAAAGGAATCGAAATCGACCGGCAGCACCTCCAGGCAGGCGCGCCCGGATGCGGGGTTGATGCCTCGTCAACCAGGTGGGTGCCCTCCCGCCGGTTTAGGCTTCCCGACTCGGAGGCCGGGCCTGCGCACTGCCGGCGGAGGCGAGGCTCCCGTAAAGGAGCTGTTGGCTCAAGCGCGATCCGGGAATCAGCAAAGCCCATTCCCGGAGGCGCGCCGATCGGAGGCAGTATGGAGGGTGCTCGGGGAGGGGTCAAGTCGCGGGGGCGCCAGCAGTTATCGGCGTGCCTCAGCGAGCCGTGCAGCGATCCGCTCGAGCCGCTGGCCGAGCGCGCCGGCCCGCTGCCGCAGCTGCGAAAACTGCTCGCGCCACAGCGTCCGGTCCTCTTCGTGATCGCCGGCGAGGTTCAAGGCGGCGAGCACGGCCAACTTGAAATCGTCCGGTGGTGCGTCGTCACCCGCGAGCTCGTTCAATGTGTCGTCGACCCGGGCCGCGAGCCGGTGCAGCTGATCGGCATCCGAGCCGCGAAGACGGTACCGCCGGCCCGCGATCATCACCTCGACCGGGGTGCCGGACGGCGGGGAAGTCCTCTTGCGTTGGCTCACGGGCCAGCCTCCCGTCTGCGGATCGCTGCGAGGAGATCATTATACGAATCGCGGGCGCGCCGCGTGCAGTAGAATTCCGGCTTCGAACCCCCGGGCTCTGAGATGAACCTGAAGAGTCACTGGCGAGGGGCCGACGGAGGACGGCATGACGCGAGGGTTCCACGAGCTCGAAGCACGCGTTCTCGAGCGGCTTGCCGGAGTCGAAACGGCCATCGAGGTGCCCGAGCTGGCGCGCCGTCTCGGCATCGATCAGAGCCCGGTGGCTGGTGCGCTGACCGTATTGGCCGAACAGGGTCTCGCCGAGCTCGACGAGCGGTCAGAGGACGAGCATCGGCTCGGTCCGAAGGGCAGCGCTTGGGCCGAGAGCGGCTTTCCCGAACGCCGTGTCGCGCGCGCCCTGGTTCAGCTCGGCGGACGGGCGAGCCTGCGCGATCTCCCCGAACGAAGCGGGCTCGATCGACGGGAGATCGGCGAGTCACTGAAGTGGCTCACACAACGCGGATGGGCGGTGAAACAGGGTGCCGACCTCTCACTCACGGCCACGTTCGCTGATCCGGAGCCCGAGCTCGCCGCCGATGAGCAGGTCGTGTGCTGGCTCGCCGAGCATGGCCCGGCTTCGCACGCCCGCTTGCTCGAGGCTGGCCAGCCGATCGAGCGCGCGCGCGCGCTCTTGAGCAAGCGCGCGGACGTGATCGACACGCGCGGCCGCCGCCGCCGCTTCGCGCGACTGACCGCGGCGGGACGCGAAGCGGTCCGAGCAGGGCTCGAGGTACGCCGGGACTTCAACGAGCTGACGACGGAGTTGCTCGTCTCCGGTCGCTGGCGGGACGTCGAGTTTCGTCCCTACGACATCACGCTACCTGGTCGCCGGCCGGCCGCGGGCAAGCGCCATCCTTTCGGTCGTATTCTTGACGAGACACGGCGCGTCTTTCTGGACATGGGCTTCGAGGAGACCGCCAGCCCGTGGGTCGAGTCGGCTTTTTGGGACTTTGACGCGCTGTTCCAGCCCCAGGATCATCCGGCGCGCGACATGCAGGACACCTTCTACGTCGCGCAACCCGCACGCTGCGCCCTGCCAGATCCGGAGACCGTCGAGCGGGTGCGGCGCACACACGAAGATGGCGGCGAGACCGGCTCGCTCGGCTGGCGCTACCGCTGGGACGCGCGCATGGCCGAACGCTGCGTCCTGCGGACGCACACCACGGCGGCGACGATCCGCTCGTTGGCGGCCGACCCGCGTCCGCCGCGCAAGGTGTTCTGCATTGGGCCGGTGTTTCGACGCGAGACGATCGATTACAAACACCTGCCGGTGTTTCATCAGGTCGACGGCATCGTCATCGACGAGCAGGCGTCTTTCAGCGCGCTGCTCACGTTGCTGCTGACCTTCTACCGAAAGATTGGCTTCGAGCGCGTGCAGTTCCGGCCGGCCTTCTTTCCCTATACCGAGCCGTCGGTCGAGGCCTTCGTCTGGATGGATTCCCGCCAGGACTGGGTG
>CP070706.1:2187217-2189777 GCA_020350085.1 Acidobacteriota bacterium | reverse complement strand
ATTCCCGGCTATCACATCGAGGACCAGAAGCCGGGCGTGAAGAAGTGCGGTCACCAGGGCGGCAAGGTGCTCGTGGCTCAGCACGAGCAGATCACGCGGCTCAACGCGGCTCGCTTTCAGCTCGACGTGATGCGGGTGCCCGGCATCATCGTCGCGCGCACCGACTCGGAAGCGGCGACCTTCATCGACAGCGATGGCGACGAGCGCGATCACCCGTTCATCCTCGGCGCCACCAACATCGATCTGCCGAGCTACAAGACGACCTTCCTGGCGATCCTCCGGCGCCTGAACGAGCTGGGCATCGATGGGATCCGTGGTCACCTGCTGTTCGCGGTGCCGGAAGAGGAGTACCGGCGAGCGCTGGCCTGGCTCGACGGTGCCGGTGTGACGCCGATCCTCGAGCAGAACGCCGCGGCGTTTCGAGCCGACGGCAACCAGCCGATCGACCCGATTCTGGACAAGATCGTCGACCGCTTTCTCGACCGCTGGCAGGCGGAGGCCGGGCTCAAGACCTACGCCGAGGCGGTGGCCGACGTCATCGAGTTTCTGACCAGCGAAGGCGAGCGGCTGGCGATGAGCGCCGCAGAGTGGCACTCGTTCGCTGGCCGGGCGTCGCTCTACGCCGCACGCGAGAAAGCGCGCTCGCTGGGAGTGCGCGTCATCTGGGATCCGGAGCTAGCCCGTACGCCGGAAGGTTACTTCGAGGTGCGAAGCGGGATCGACTACGCCATCGCGCGGTCGCTCGCCGTGGCACCGTTTGCCGACATCCTGTGGATGGAGACCAAGACGGCCGATCTCGCAGATGCCGAGAAGTACGCCCGCGCGATCCACGCCGAGTACCCCGACAAGATGCTGGCCTACAATCTGTCGCCGTCCTTCAGCTGGGACGCGACGGGGATGACCGAGCAGGAGATGAAGCGCTTCCCGGAGGAGTTGGGCAAGCTCGGCTTCGTGTTCAACTTCATCACCTACGGAGGTCATCAGATCGACGGTCTCGCTGCCGAGGAGTTCGCCGGCGCGCTGCAGCAGGAGGGGATGCTGGCGCTGGCGCGCTTGCAGCGGAAGTTCCGGCTCGTCGAATCGCCGTATCGCACGCCGCAGACGCTCGTTGGCGGCCCGCGTCTGGATGCGGCGCTGATGGCGTCTTCCGGACGCACGGCGACGACCAAGGCGATGGGCAAGGGCTCGACCCAGTTCCAGCACCTGATCCAGACCGAGGTGCCGGTCAAGCTGCTCGCCGAATGGCTCGAGATCTGGGCTCGGCACAATGGCCTGCCCGAGCCGCTCGGCGTCGAGCTGCGCCCCCACACCGCGGGCTCGGAGCTGCTCGAGTTGAGCATCACGAACCGCGCCGGTGAGAAGGTGGCCAACGTGGTGTTCGCCAACATTCAGGACCGGCGCGGCCGCAACATCCTGTCCGTGCGCGATCAGAACACCTTCTCACCCGAGCTACGCAAAAAGCGGCTGATGACGCTGGTCCACCTGTTCCTGATTCACCGCTACAAGATCGTCTCCGTGCATTACGTCACGCCGACGGAGGACAACCGTTACCAGGCGCGCAAGATGGAAAGCCACGGCATCTACGCCGAGGTGCACGAGGAGGTGGGCCACATCATCGTCGCCGAGGTCGCCCCCCAGCGTATCGCCGAGCTGCTCGAGCTCGATCGAGTGGCTCTCGAGAAGCTGATCGAAAAGACCGGACCGCCGCCCTCCTGATCGGAGCGCGGCAGACGTCGGCAAGCCGGGGCATATACTGTGCGGATGCCGAACCGCAGAGTGCTCATCCTGTTCGCTCATCCCGCGCTGGAGAAATCGCGCGTCAACCGCCATTTGATCGATGCGGTGCGCTCGCTTCGCGGTGTCAGCTTCAACGATCTGTATCAGCAGTATCCGGATCTGGACATCGACGTGGCGCGCGAGCAGCAGCTTCTCGTCGAGCACGACGTCATCGTCATGCAGCATCCTCTGTACTGGTACTCCACCCCCGCACTGATCAAGCAGTGGGAAGACCTGGTTCTCGAGCACGGCTGGGCCTACGGCCGCGGCGGTACGGCGCTGCGAGGCAAGACGCTGCTGACTGCCACGACCACCGGGGGAAGCGAAGAGGCTTACTGTCGCACCGGACACAATCGTTACACGATGCGCGAGCTGCTGGCGCCGATCGAACAGACCGCGGTGCTCTGCGGCCTGACCTATCTGCCTCCGTTCGTCGTCTACGGCACCCACGCCATCAGTAACGACGAGATCGCACGGCATGCTGCCGACTACCGGCGGGTCGTCGAGGCGCTGCGGGACGACACACTCGATCAGGCGGCTGCCGCAAACCAGCCGCATCTAAACCTGAACCTCGATGCAGTGCTACAGGCCTGACCATGAGTGAAGGCGGTTTCTTCTACCAGGCGTTTGTCTACCTGGCCGCGGCCGTGGTCTCCGTCCCGATCGCCAAGCGCCTCGGGCTCGGGTCGGTCCTGGGCTACCTGGCGGGGGGGATCGCCATCGGCCCCTGGGCGTTCGGCTTCGTCGGAGATGAGGGCCAGGACGTCATGCACTTCGCCGAGTT
>CP070706.1:2182284-2187117 GCA_020350085.1 Acidobacteriota bacterium | reverse complement strand
TGTTTTCCGCCTCCCTGTTCTTACGCGGATAGTTTCTTCATGCCCAGTGTTTCCATGAACGCATCGAACCGGGCCCTGACCCGGGCCTCGTCGAACTCGCGCTCGTCGCCCATGTTGCCTTCGAAGGTCATCACCGGAAAGCCGGCTTTCTGCAGCGCGAGCCGGTTTTCCGCAATGCCGACCGACAGCCCCTCGCAACCGCGGTTGTAGTGCAGCATCACGCCGTCGAGCTTCCAGTCGCGAGCCATCTTGATCATCATCGCCGACTTGAGCCGCGGGTGATAAAAGAGCTGCCACTCGGGCGTGTTGATCTCGTACTTGACGTACTCCGCCAGCATCGCCTCGCGCTCGGCGGGAATCGCCTCGATGCCGTCGGGACACGAACGGGCACCCCAGCAGCCGTCCGCCTTGATCTCCCACTGGCCGATCAGGCCGAACGTGTAGAGCGAGCCGATCGACACGCACCCGTACTGCTCGAGATAGCGGAAGACCTTCAAGAATCCCCACGGGGGCTGCGTATCGCTGATGACGCGCACCTTCTCGTTGGGGACGGCTGCGATGCCTCGCGTGACGCGCTCCTGGACCTCTTCGAGCAGCTCCTCGTAAAAGTCGGCGCACCAGCGGCTGGCCTTGGCCAGGGTGCCGTGGACGTAGAGCGAATACATCGTCGTCTCGTCGAGCGGGGCCGGCACGGTTCGCTGCAGCTCGCAGATCCGCGCCCACGCCGAGGTCGAACGCATGTGGTCGTAGATCGCCCGGCGCAGCAGCTCGTCGTGGTACTCGCGCCCGGTGACCTGCTGCATCCAGTCGATGGCGTCCAAACACTGGCCGACGAGGTAGTTGACGGCATGAGGCGCCATCTCGACGTAGCGGAATCCCTCCCCGTCGGCTTCGATCGCCGGCCCCGTCGCGACGTCCACGCAGAACATCGGGATCCCACCTTCGAGATCGCTCACGACTTGGTACCACTTGGCGTGTGAGCAGCAGATGTGATCCTGGAAGATGAAGTCCGGCCTCGGATACTGTTTGGAGAATTCCGGGAACGCGTACTCGTCGAGGATCACGCTGCCCCAGTAGTTGCGCATGTACGAGCACAAGTCGCGGGCGAAGCCGGCCTTTTCGGTCGCTTCCAGGCAGCGCAACGAGAACTTCTTGTTGAACGCGATCGAGGCGGCGTACGGCTCGGACGTGATGCCCCACACATCCTCGCCCAGCCCCAGCGGAAGGGCGTCGAGGGTCCAGGCACCGCCGGCCCACCGCAGCCCGCCCCGCTCGTGGGCCCGCGCATAGTCCTCGTAGTACTTGAGGCGCAGCTCCTTCGCCTTGCCCCAGAGCCTCAGCGGCTCGCTTCGGTATTCGTGCGCTATCGCCATGGGAGGTCTCTCCCTCGGGTGTGTTTGTTAGAACAGGTCTTCCTCCGCGAGCATCTCGAGAAACGCCTCGACGCGGATCTTGAATTGGCCGACCGGCACGGTGACGTCCAGCTCGAGGAACAGGACCTTCAATCCTTCGTCTTGGAGCGCCTTGGTGATCGCCGGAATGTCGATCTCGTGCGGGTCGCAGAACTTCTGCTGAATGATGATCGCTCCCGCGGCATTCCACTCGCGGGCGAACTCCAGGATCCGCCCTACACGCCGGCGCTGGGGCCAGTCTTTCGTGGGGCAGGGGAGGCGGTTCACGTAGCGACGCGCGATCTGCGTCAACGGGTCGCCGTTTTGCTCCACCGCGTCCCAGAAGTAGCGCGTTCCCGTGCAGTGATCGTCCTGCACGATCGTGGCGCCCAACTCCTCGACCATGCCGACGAACTCGACGTCGTCGTTTTCCGAGCCGAGAATCATCAGCCGCGTGGTGTCCTTGCGGCCGGTCGAGCGCGTCTCGAGCATGCCGAGGACGTCGCCGGTCACGCGGGCGTGCTCGGTCTTGTCGGTCATCTGACTCGAGACGACCATGTACATCGCCTCGAGACCGCTCAGCGGCAGGTCATCGCGTTTTCTCGTCATGTAGACCGACTTCATCAACTCGCGGTCGCGGTTGACGATCTCGATTCCTCGTTGGAGGTCGTCGTCGGTCAGCTTGCGGTCGGTCCACTTCTCGACCTCATGCTGGAACTTCTCCAGCTCGCCGCGCAGGAACGGGACCGCGCGCTCGCTCTGCACGTGGTGCGGCATCGGCAGGTAGTAGCTGAACTCCGTCGGAATGTGCAGGTCCCACGACGTGAACGCTTGTCGCATGTGCAGGCAGCTCTGAGAGATCATGATGCCGTCGAGGTAGTCGAACCGTCCCTGAAGTCCTTGGGCCAGACAGTCGCGGCACAGAGGGCAGAACATGGCGAAGATGTGCGGTTCGGTCACGTTCTGCGGCTCGTGGCTGCCCAGGACGCGAACCGGCAGCACGTTCGCCGCATAGAGGATCTCCTCCGGGACGTACGTACAGAAGTAGCCGAGCACCTTGCCACCCGTGCTCTGCTTCCAGTCTTGGGCGATCTCGTGGCGCGTCTCGTACCAGTTCTTGTAGGTCTCGATCATGTCGGTTACCTCGTGAGTCCCTTCGACGGCCACAGGCTCGGCGGCTACGGGGAACCGGGTGCGTCGGGATCCAGCATGAAGTGAGGTCGGAACGCCATCTCGCAACTTGATTCTATCGCGGAAGGCGGCGATTCAATCGCGAAGATGCGCGATTATGTAACCAGGTTAACTATCTTGCGGTGCGAAGACGTCAGCTATCGCGACGACGAGCACGCTCCGGTCTCTTGCCGCCGAATCAGCCGTTCGGGGTGACGTTCGAGATCGCACTGGAGGCAGCGTTTGGCCTCCTCGATGGCGGCGGCAGCGTCCAGGGCACGCTCGACTTCACGAAAGGCCTGTTTTCGCTCGGCGACGCTCAGCAGGGGGGGCTCGTGACGCTGTCGATCGGCAAAGCCGCGCTGTCGCTGACCGTCGTAACACGCATAGGCGTCCGAGAGCCGATTCGTTGCCCGCTCGCCGCCGGCTCGTTCGACGACACCGTCGCCGCCGAGCTGCGCATCGATGGCCGCCGCGACCTTCTTGCCCTCCGCGATCGCTGCGATCAGCGCTCCGGGGCCGGTCGCGATCTCGCCGCCGGCAAAGACGCTGCCGATATCTGTCTTGCCGCTTCGTTCATCCGCCACGATCAGGCCGTCTCGGACCCTGAGGGACCGGGCGTCGCTCGCGACGGAGAGATCCGAGGTCTGACCGATGGCGAGGATGACCTGATCGGCCGACACCGTCGTCTGCTCGTCGCCGAAGGTCGGACGGAAGCGGCCTTCCGGGTCGAAGACCGACACGCAGCGCACGAGATCGACGCCGCTCACGCGGCCGTTGTCAGCGAGGACGCGCCGCGGACCCCACGATGTCATCAGCCGAACGCCTTCCGCGAGCGCCTGCTCGATCTCCCGCGGGTGTGCCGGCATCTCGTCTCGGCTCTCGAGGCAGGCCATCGTTACTTCTCGGGCGCCGAGCCGCAGAGCGCTGAGAGCCGCATCGACGGCGACGTCGCCCCCACCGACGATCAGCACCCGCTCTTTGACCTCGATCTCGTCTCCGGCACCGATCGCGAAGAGAAAATCGAGCCCCCAGGAGACGTCTTCGTGCGGCGTCCCTTCGAGGTCGATTCTCTTGCTTTGCTGAAGACCCGTGGCGAGCATCACGGCCTCAAAGCCCCGATCGCGCAGATCGGCGAGACTGAAGTCGACACCGAGCGCCTGGTTCGTCTCGAGCGCGATGCCGAGGCTCAACACCTGGTGGATCTCTCGTTCCAGCACGTCTTCCGGCAACCGGTAGCGGGGGATGGCGTAGCGCATCATCCCTCCCGCTCTGGATCGTGCTTCGAGCACGGTGACGCTGTGACCCTTCCTGCGCAGGTAAAACGCCGCGGTGAGGCCCGCCGGCCCGGCACCGATGATGGCCAGCTTGCGGCCGGTGTCCGGCTCGACCGCGAGCGCGTCCGCGGGCAGCGCGCCGGCGTTATCCGCGGCGTATCTCTTCAGCGCACAGATGCCGACCGGTTGGTTGACCTGCGCGCGCAGACAGGCCGGCTCGCAAGGACGCGGGCAGAGGCGCCCGAGCACCCCGGGAAACGGCGCGCTGTCGAGGATCAGCGCGTAGGCCTTCGTCGGCTCGCCTTGAGCGATCAGTCGAAGATAGCCTGGAACGTCGATCCGCGCGGGGCAGGCCGCGACACACGGGACCGGCTCTTGGGGAACATGCTCTGCGGGGGCCATCATTCGCAGTCGCCGGACGATGTCGAGAATCGGGACACCGTTCGGACAGGCGGTCTCGCACCGCGCGCAGACCGTGCAGCGCCAAGCCATCGGTGTTGCCGCGATCTCGTCGATAAAACCGAGCTCTACGTGGCGCAAAAGGCGGCGGATATGGAAGCCATCGACGTCGGTCAACGGGCAGGCGGAGCTACACGTCCCGCACTGCTCGCAGCGGTGCAGCAGTCCGAAGTAATCGAGCGGGAGAGGGGAGGCCATGCTAGCGAAGCTCCCCCTCGACGTCGCGTGACAGACCGAGAGTCTCGACCATCTCCGTCATCGCCGCGGCGAACTTCGGTCCATCCGCCGCCGAACACCACAGACTCCACAGCCTGTCCGGATCGTGCCCTCGCTTCGCCAACCGCTTGCGAGCGCGTTTCATCCGCTTCTCGCACTCGTAGTTGCCGGTGATGTAATGACACGTCGGAAACTCGCATCCCGCGACGATCACGCCCGCGGCACCGAGATCGAAGGCACGTTCGATGAGATTGATCGGCACGCGCGCCGAGCACATCACGCGGATCAGCCGCCCATGGGTGGGGTATTGGATCCGGCTG
>CP070706.1:2178317-2182184 GCA_020350085.1 Acidobacteriota bacterium | reverse complement strand
CTTTGAGACGATCATCGCCGGCGGAGCCCTCGGCGCCGTCGGGATCGGCCGCCAGCGGCGATGCGGCGCAACAGGACGCCCGCCGCTTCGCTCGCTTGCTGGTGGAAGAGATCTGTCTGTACCACGGCGAGAGGGTCGAGCAGGGACGCCGGCACCAGGACCTCACCCAGCGGCTCGAAGAAGAGATCGAGCGCGCTCAGGCGATGTACGAGCAGCGCGTCTCCCCCGCAGTGCGCTCGCAAGGCGACTTCTTCCACGAAGCCTTGGTTCAGGTCTTGGCCGGCGGCAACGCGGGCGCCCTGGGCACGGGAGTCCGTCAGCCGGGTTGATCTAGATGAGTCGACAGGTCTCCTGACGCGAAGGCGAGGAGCCACCCTCGCACGCCGTGTAGAGTGGACCCTGAACGGTGCGTTTGCCGACGCAAGCTTATGGAGAATCGAGGCTTGCGAGCCGTCCGCAGCAAGCGAACGAGCGATGACGATAGCTCTATTACTCGCAGAATGTTACGGGCCAGCGCGCACCGTTGAAGCCTCACCTAACACGTGCTGGCCGTCGGGGTCGCAGGCACGGTTCCGCGTGCGGGGGGCCGGCCCCGCCTGGTGAAGACATGACGACACGCCGCACCCAGTTGGCCGGCGAGGCGGCCCTCGTTTGTTGCGCCATGCTGTGGGGCGCGACGTTCCCGGTCACGCGTGAACTCGTACGCCACGTCTCACCGATCACGCTGAACGCTGCCCGTTTCGTGCTGGCCGCGCTCGTGCTCGTTCCTTTCGCACTCAGTTTCGCTCGGGGGCTACGAGGTCGGCTCGTGATCCAAGCCGCTCTGCCGTGGGGTCTCGCGCTCGGCGCGCTCCTGGCGGGAGGGTACGCGACGCAGAGCGCCGGCCTGCAATACATCGGAGCGGCGCGCTCCGCGTTTCTGACGGCTTTCTACGTCCTGCTGACGCCCCTCATCGAGTGGACGATGCTGCGACGGCGTCCGGCGCCGGCCGCGATCGCCGGCGCCGCCACAGCGATGGTCGGCATCGCGCTGCTGTCGGGAGCGTCCTCGATGCGCATCACGCTCGGCGCGGGAGACTGGCTCACGCTGCTGTGCGCGCTGCTCTTCGCCGCCCAGATCGTGCTGATGACCGCCGCGTTGCGGCGCTTTCCGTCGCTGCCGTTGCTGGTGACGGAGATCACGGTGTGCGGCCTGCTCTCGGTGCTGGCGGCACCAGTGATGGAAACGCAGCGATGGGGCTTCTCGCTGCCCATTCTCGCCGGGCTGCTCTTCTTGGCGTTGATCGCCACGGCATTCGTCTTCGCTTTGCAGAACTACGGCCAGCGACGCACGACACCGACCCGAGCGGCGGTATTGTTCGCTTCCGAGCCGCTCTGGGCCGCGCTGATCGCCGCCGCCGCGGGAGAACCACTCGATCGCGACGACTGGGCGGGAGCAGGACTCATTCTGGCCGGCCTGCTGATGGCCTGTGTGCCGGCATCCAACGCGCCGGCGCCGGTCGACCTCGAGGAGTCCTGAGGCCTTCTCCGCGGTAGCGGAAGGTATGAATCCTCCGAGCTAGAACTCCATCCGGCCGCGATAGACGATCCGTGCCTCCCCGCTGAGGAATGCCGGCCCGGGGGCGGGATTCAGGCGCACCCTCAGCGGGACACGTGCCGGTGGCACGACGAGCAGATCCAACCCGGTGTCCGCGCCCGGCCGAGCCGCCGCGACAGCGAGGGCCGCGCTGCCGCAAGCCCAGGTCTCACCGGACCCGCGCTCGAGCGTGCGGACCTCGACGTGCCCGTCGTCTTCGACACGCATGAGAGTGAGATTGCCGCGCCCGACCCACTCCGCACGGGTGGTTTCCAAGGCGCGGCCCACCGCGTCCCAGGACGTCGCACTGTCAGCGGCGTCGGGAACCACGAGATGAGGCACACCGGCATCGACCCAGTGGCATACCACGTGGGACCGCTCGCCGATGGCAAGCGTCAGCTGCTCGAGCACGCGGGGTCGCGGCAGTTCGAGCTCGACGTCTTCCGGCCGGGACTCCGGCTCGCGGGCGATGATCTCGGCTTCCGCGAACCGCAGCACGCCGGGCCAGCGCGACCAGCCCGAAGTGGCTGCGAAACGAGCCGCACACCGAGCTCCGTTGCCGCAGAACGCGGCGGGGGAACCGTCCGCGTTGCGGTAGTCGACCTCGATCGCGCCCGAGCCGGAGCGTCGGAGCGCGAGCAAGCCGTCGGCACCCACGGAAACGCGGCGCGGACACAGCCGGCGTGCGAGCTCGCTCGCTGTCGAGGGAAGGCCGTCCTCGGCGTCGAGCACGATGAAGTCGTTGCCAGCCCCTGTCATCTTGCAAAACGAGAGAGCGATCCTCATCGCCTGTCATCTCGCGTGTCGGGCTTCGTCGTGGACCCCGTGGCGCGCCCAGACGCGGGAGGCTCCGGGAGCACGGGACGCGGTGAGAGCCATGCGGTCGGCTCGGACGCCTCCGAAATGTTTCCCGCCCGATCCACGGCACGCGCACGATAACGATACTGCTCGTCCGCCGTGACGTTGACGTCCTCAAAGAAGAACTCCGGAGACTCGACGCGACCGATCTTCTGCCAGAGCTGATCGGCCTGGCGCTGACGCTCGACGATCACGACCGCCTCGTCGGGCGAGCCCCCGCTGAGCCAGAAGACTCGGATCCTGCCGGACTGGGCGACGGCATCGAGCTCGCCCGGCAGCCGCGGCGGGTAGATGTCGCGATAGGCCAGCTCGCCGCATGCGACGGCGACCGACTCGACGACGACCTGGCCCGTATCGGTCGCCGTCGTTACCTGGTAGACATAGGTCTCGTCGTAGCGAGCGTCGGTGTCACTCCACTCGAAAGTCGACGCGTCGCTGCGGTGCTCGGGCAGCCAGCTCGCTCGGTCTGTCGCAAGCTGCCGATAGACGTACACGTGGGTGCCGCGAGGCTCGTCGGCGAGCGCCCACGAGACCACCACGGCATCCTCCTGCGCCTCGAGGCGGCATGCGCTCGGAGCTGCCAGCGGTGGCGTGGCCGGGTGCCAAACTCGTCGTGCCGACGGCAATGATCGCCCGCCACTGTCGGCCAGCGCGAGGGCGATCACGTAGGCGGGCCCTTCCTCGAAGTGATCGAGCGGAATGCCGAGTTCCTCCCATAGCGTCGTTTCGTCCGAGGAAGGATCGATCAAGCCAATGTCCAGCAACTCGGCCACGCGCGCGAACTCCCTGACGCGTCCCGCGCTATCCCACCCCCGGGTCAGCGACTCGGTCGCCGCTCGAAAGCTCAGCAACTGCACTCGCGCACGCCCACGGAGCGGCCGGCCGCCCAGACGCTGGAGCGAGAGCTGCGCGCGCGCTTCGAGGCGCGCGCCCCGCTGCCGCCAGAGAACCTGCAGCGGAGGCTCGGGAAGTCGCGGCAGCGGCGGGACCGGGCTTCCCCGATGCCCGCAGCCGGCCAGCAGCACGGCGAGCCAGAAAAGACCCAGGTGAACTCGTATCGGCCGCGCGGGAATCACAGTACGTAACGGGCCAAGTCCGTGCTTTGAGCCAGCTCGTCGAGAGCCTGACGCACATCCTCGGCATCCAGTTTGAGCTCTCCGCTGCGCTGGTCTGGAGCCTCGAACAGCACCGGCTCCAGCAGGCGCTCGAGAACGGTCGCGAGCCTGCGGGCGCCTATGTCCTCCGTCTGCCGATTGATGTCGTCGGCCAAGCGCGCCAGCTCGACAACGGCAGCCCCGGTCAGTTTTAACTGCACACCATCCACTTCGAGCAGCGCCTGGTACTGACGGATCAGGGAGTTCTCGGGCTCGAGCAAGATGCGGACGAAATCGTCTTTGTCGAGCCGGTCGAGCTCGACTCGAATCGGAAATCGT
>CP070706.1:2164952-2178217 GCA_020350085.1 Acidobacteriota bacterium | reverse complement strand
GGGCGAGACCGTTCGCGAGATCGACCCCGCCGGCGTTGTACTGGCCTCCGGAAAGCTCCAGGCAGACTGGATCATCGCGGCCGACGGCGGGACATCGAGGGTGCGGCGCCAGCTCGGACTCGACGGACCGGCGCGTCATGCGCGAATCGGCATCAGGCGACATTACGCGATCCAGCCCTGGACCGATACCGTTCAGGTTCACATTGGGGCTGGTGTCGAGGCCTGCGTGACACCGGTCGGCTCGGAGACGGTCTGCATCGCTGCAATGATCGACGACAACCACACCAGTTTTGATCAAGCGCTCGCCCGCTTGCCGACTTTGCGTCAGCGCCTCGAAGTCGCGCCACCTGCGAGCGAGACGCGTGGGGCCGCATCCGTGTTCACACGGGCGCTTCGCGTCGTCAGCGGCAACGTCGCGCTAATCGGCGACGCCGCGGCCTCGGTCGATGCGATTGCCGGCCTTGGTGTGACGATGGGACTGCGTCAGGCGCTTGTTGTAGCGCGGTCCCTCAAAGACGGGTCGCTCGAGTCGTACGAGCGCGCGTTCCCAGGCCTGATTCGCACAGCCCACGCCATGACGTCGTTCATGCTGCTGCTCAAGCGTCGTCGATGGCTGAAGAGAATCGTCCTGCACTCGATGGCGAGTCGGCCTTGGATCGCAAACCAATTGTTGCGGCTTCACGGTGGGGAAGCTCTGCCCCCCGTCAACGGACAGCCTGAGGCGTTTCCTGTGGAGATTCGATGATGTCCTTCCCTTTGAGGTCGTCAGACAGCTTCTTGAAGATTGCGGTGGCAGGAGTCGTCGTGTTCGCAGCACTGGTTTCTCACGTCGAGGCCGAGGAGGTGCTCGAGCTCGATCCTCGGCAGACCAATATCGATTTCACGCTGAAAGCCACGACTCACACGGTTGAGGGCGTCATTGCTCTTGAGGAAGGAGCCATCGCGTTCGATACCGCAACGGGCCAGGCTTCCGGAAGCATCGTCATCAATGCTCTCAGCACGACGACGTTTCACAAGTCGCGTGACAAGAAGATGCACAACGATGTGTTGCAGAGCGAGCGCTACCCCAAGATCGTTTTCGTCCCCGAGCATCTGGAAGGGGGTCTGCCCGCGGAGGGGGCTACCGATCTGCTACTCACCGGGACGATCACGATCCATGGAAGTACTCATCCGCTGGACGTTCCGGCCCGCGTGTATCGTGATGGGGATACTGTCACCGGGGAGGCAGAATTCAAGATCCCGTTCGTCGAGTGGGGAATGAAGGATCCGAGCTTCTTCGTGTTCCGCGTTCGAAAGGTGATCGACGTGAGGCTGAAGCTTCACGGAACATTGAGCCGGATCGCTCATGCGACGTCATAGCGTCACCGAAGGCTGCATCCCGCGTCGCAGGAAGCCTCGCGAGTGCTCGCCTCGACTCGTGGTGACGAGAAAGTGATATCCCTTTCCGTCGCCGCGGGCCGGCCCGGAATCCTGATCGCCTTCGCTGTGGCGACAGCGGCGCTCTCGGCAGGCCATGGGCTCGGTCCGGCGGCCGCTGATCGAGAGCCGTTTACCCTGATCGATCATCCGGTCTTCGAAGCCGACGCACGCGCAGGCGAGCATCTGGGGAGCGATACCTACACGCTCTTCGCGTTTGCTGCCGGGCGGGACGAGCGGCACCGCGGCAACGTGCTCGAGCTGCATGTGCTCCGAGAGATCCTCGAGCGCACGGATGCCATGTTGAGGGACTCGACTCTCGCTGCGGCGTTTCTCCCGCAGCCGAATCCACTCGTCGGGCAGAAAGAGAGTGGTCCGCAGAGCATCGCGCACGTGGCGCGCGAGATCATGAACCGGCGCAGTCCGCTGTGGCCGTGGGAGGGTCCTGCCTTCGTCGAGGCGCAGCCGCAAGATCTGACCCGTCTACTCGACATGCTCTTTGCCGTGCAGATACCGAATGGTCGCGGTGGCTATTCCGCGCCCTATCGAGAGCTCGTGTCTGAGGATCTGCGGCGCGAGGACGACGGGAGCTGGTTCGCGACGGGAATGCCCTTGCTCATCAACGCCAGCCGCAGCCGCATTGACGCACTGATCGATCACGGAGCCATCTCTGACCGCGAGGATTTCGAGGTGCGCGTCGATCAGTATTTACGCGAGCCGTTCGAAACCGAGGATGTCGCGCTGTGGTCGTACGCAGGTCTCGATCGGCAGATTGATGCGCAGATCGACGCGTCGCTGCCGCTCGTCGGAGCGGCCATCCTGCTGATGATTCTGGTGATCGGAGCGGCACGACGCGACGCTGCGGATATGCTGGCCGTGGGGTCCGGATTGTTCCTCCTCATCGCTTGGATCGACGGTGCGATAGCGTGGCTCGGGTTCCCGGCGACCGAGCTCACTTCGATGTTGCCGATCGTACTGGTCGCCGTCGGCGTGGATTTTTCCATCCACAGCCTCGGGAGATTTCACCGGCTGATCAGAAGCGAGCCCGAGCGACGAAGCCCATCGCAAGAGATCCGCTCTCGGCGGGCGGACGAAACCGTGCGTGCGCTCAGGCCGGCGCTCGGTCTCGCTTCCGCCACGACGGCCATCGCGTTTGGCACGGCGATCGTAAGTCCGATCGACGACCTGTTCGAGTGGGGTGTGCTCGCGGTGATCGCGATCGGTGCAGCCTACTTGCTGCTCGGTGTTCTGGTCATCCACCTGCGTTCACTGCTGCCCGTGCGTCTCTCCCAGCGGAAGACGGACCCGACTAGCCTGCGGGCTAAGCGCATCACTTGGATCACGCGGCGTCACTGGAGATCGATTCTGTTTCTCTGTGCGGCCACCTCACTGGTCGCGGTGGGTCTGGGACGCCCTAGAGCCGGCTTCGACGTACATGACTACGTCTCGTCGCGTTCGCGCTTCATTCGCGCGTTCACGATGGAGAAGCTGACGTTCAGCGGGGCGGGAGAGCCGAACTACCTGCTCGTGGAGGGTCGACAGCTTGCCGAACCTGGTGTCATGCAGGCGCTGACCGAAGTGACCGAGGGGCTTCGCGAGATTGGGGCGAAACCGTCGCTCGGTCACACATCGCCCGGGCTGATCGATTTACTGCGAGGCGTGGTCCAGCTGGGCTGTACCCAGGGGGACGCCGGTGGTCTGCCACGTGATGCGTCGCAGGCTGCCTTCTGCCTGAGCGAAGTCGCGAGAAGCGGTCTCTCGGTTCCGGGAAACGTTGGCGTCTCGCTATCGGCCGAGGACGCAGCGGCCCTCTACGAGATCGACCAAGGACGCCTGGTGCGCGCGAGAATCTGGTTTAATGCGTCACGACCCGACGACTGGCCCAGTCTCGAAGACCTTCATCGCCGGATCACCGAGTTGACGACACCCCTGACGCGGCTCGCTGGAGTGTCGGTGACGATTACCGGCCCTAGTTTCAAGCGGTTCGCTTATGTCAACGCGCTCACCGAGAGCTTCGGACGAAGCACGATCATCGCACTGATCCTCTGTGCGCTGCTGATTGTGGCTGTCATGCGCGACGTGCGGCTCGCTGCGCTGGCGATGACGCCTGTTCTCGTCATCTCTCTGTGGCTGTCTGGCACGATGGCGCTGGCCGCGATCGACTTGAACGTCATTACCGTCCAAGTCGTCAGCCTCGCCATTGGACTCGGCATCGACTACACGATTCATCTCGTCGAGGGAGTGCGTGAGCGGACGAACTCGACATCGGCTGCGGCGCGGATCGCCGCGCTCGCACCAACAATGGAAGAAACGGGCGTAGCGCTTGCGCTGTCCGCGCTGAGTACGATTCTTGGCTTTCTGGTACTGCTCATCTCTCCCATGCCACTGTTTCGGACCTTCGGTTCGATCATGGCGATGACGATCGCGCTGTCACTGCTCGCCGCCCTGACACTGGTGCCGGCCCTGCTCGCCGTAGCAGCTCGCGGGCCGTTCACGCTGAATAGCATGAGCTCCGCCAGCGAGCGGGGACCGAGCCAGTTCCCGGCAGAAGCCTCGACCGGCGATCAGCTGCGGGCTCTGGCCGAGCCCGTCCACGTCCTCGCGGGCCAGCGGCGGAGGACGGATCCCTCATGATGGTTCTCGGGCAGCTCGCTCATGGACATGGATCCGCGGCGACGCGCTCCTGTCCCAGCGGAGATTCTCCTGAGCAGTTGAGCCCCGCTACCGCGTGGAAGAGCGCTTCGTTCGGGGCCGGGACCAAGCCGTCATCCGAGGTGAAGTTCGTCGTCAGCCCCGTCTGGAAGCAGGCGAGATCAGAGGCGTCCTGCCGCGCGCCGCGGTAGAGGTCGTACGACTCGGCATCCGGTTCTACGTCCCACGTCAGGTCAGCCACCGTCTCCGAGGACATGGACATCAGCAGATTCGCCGGCTCTGACGGAACAGGGGGAGCGATGTTCGTGCATGCGTCCAGTACCGGGTCGCAGCTGTCGACCGTGCACGCGTCGCCATCCGCGCAGTCCGGCGCTGTGCCCGATTGACAACTTCCCTCCAGGCAGGCTTCGATGCCGTTGCAGAAGACTCCGTCGTCGCAATCCGGGTCGAATAAACACTCTTGACAATCGGTGATGACGAGATCATCTATCGCGGCCTCGACCAGTGAGCCGCTCCCTTCGTCGGCGGCAACGAATCGCAAGACGACGTTCGCCGTCGGAGTGACGAGGTCCTCGACGCGGAAGAGGTGGAAGAACCAGCCGCCACTAGCCTCGGAGCCGGTCGGGCCGACGGTCTCGACGTTCGTCCAAGTCTCACCGCCGTCGTCAGAGATATCGATCATGAACACGTCCTCGTTCGGGGAGGCTCCGGTGTCGTTCGAGTACCAGCGCCAATAGCCGATATGAGGATCGAGCAGCCCGCTGACGTCGAGAACCGGTGAGAACAGCGTCGTCTTACCACCGTCGATGTCGTTATCACCCGCGCTTCCGCCCGGCACGCCCTGGCCCGTGACGAAGCAGAACACACCTGGTGCCGGGGTGTGATCGTCCTCCGGCTGTGCCGAGGTCCCGACGGGATCGACTCGTTCCCAAACGCCGGTCGTCGCCGTGTCGTCTGGCGCGCCGACCGTCCAGCCCTGGTCCGTCTCGAGATCGTCGGAGACATCGCACTCGTCGAGCAGACCGTCGTTGTTGCAGTCCTGAGAGGCTCCGCTGGAGACATCGCACTCGTCGGGGATCTGATTATCGTTGCAGTCGTCGCTCGTACCAGAGTCGATGTCGCAGCCATCAGCGATGTCGTTGCCGTTACAGTCCGGCTCGCATTCGTCGGGAACGCCGTTCTCGTTGCAGTCCGTGCTGGTCATGTTGGCGACATCTAGCGAGTCGTGGGCTCCGTTAGCGTTGCAGTCGCCGACACGCAAAAAATAGACATCCTGCTCGCCGTTGAACGTAGCCGAGTAGGCCACCGCAGCGCCGTCGGCGTCGGAGATCATGTGGTAGTAGTCACCGATCTTGTTCTGTTGAGGATGGCCTAAGAGTGAATTGAACGAAGGACTGACGGGCAGGCCCGCGGACCACGTCAGGCCGGCATCCGTCGAGTACGAGTAGTAGAGCTCAGAGTTCTCGGCTGAAGCGTCCTCGCGCGTGTCGTTCCAGACTACGTCGATCCGTCCATCCGGCGCGACGGACATCGACCCGAACCACTGGTAGGCGGACCCCGAGCGATCGTCGTTGACTCGTGTGGGACTGCTCCAGGTCTGCCCTCCATCGGTGCTGCGAATGACGTGCACGTCGAGGGGGTCGGACCCTGGTGGATTGACGGAGCCGAGCACGTAGACGTTTCCGCGCGTCGCACTGCTCGAGCGATCGACGGCCACCCATACCTGTCCCAGCAAGCCGCCTGGATTCGGCGTACCGGAGCTGCTGGTGGTGCCTCCCAGATCGATGTTTCTCGCCAGCTCGAACACGGGCGTTTGGAGCGGATCTCGAGCGTTCGAGGATCTCAACACGAGATGCGAGCCGCCGTCGAGTGTTGCGCCCGTGACGAACAGCTCCCCGTCGGGTCCGACGTCGAGCGTGCCCCACTTCGGATGCTGCGGCATCACGAATGGCCCTTCATACGTCTGGCCGCCGTCGATCGAGCGCGTGAAGTCCGTCCCCGGAGCACAGCATGTGAACTGAGAGTTCCAAAGGGCGTAGACGTTGTCGTTTCCGATTCCGCCCGTGATGTCGATCGTCATCCAGGTCTTGTCGCCGCCGAACGCGCCGATCGGACCCTCCCACGTCAACCCGCTGTCCCTGGAGATGAACATCTCGGCCGATGTCGTCGTGCTCAGGCTGTAATAGAAGAAGTTGCCCAGGCTGTCGGCGGACAGCACCGGGTCGCTACGGAACTGACCCGGCTCCAAAACGCCAGGAAAAGTCCACGTCAGGCCGCCATCGTGGCTGTAGGCGTACCCAGCCTGCCTGAAGCTCGACGTGATCGAGTCGAACTGGCGCCACCCGATGACGATGTTGTCGGGATTGTTCGGGTCGATGGCGATCGACGGCTCGTTGGCGGCATCACCGACGATGTTGTTGTTGAGAGAATCGACATTGACCTGGATGCTCTCGTGAAGACCACGCATCACGACCGCGCGCGATGCGGTGGGTTGATCAGAGCGTCGAACGGGCACCGATGGAGGTGGGACAGGTACCTCCTTGTGACCCTCGACGGGGGGTGCTTCCTTCTGATCGTCTCTGCCCGAAGGGCTCGGATCTTCGCCTTCAGCGAGAGCCGACGGTGCCACCAGAAAGACCAGCGAGGCCAACAGGACGATCAGCGCGTTAAGGCACAGCACCCCATGTCTCATCTGCCCACTCCTCGCGGTTGATGGCCGCGCGTAGACACAAGACGCGGCCTCACCCCGACCACATACGCGCCTCGCAGCGAAAAGGCAACAGGTGTGTCAGCTGCTTACACTCAGCCGCATCAAGGGCAGACCGCGTCGGTAGCCGGGGACGGTGACGTCCACCGCGGAGGACATCGGCCGGACCGGCTGGGTGGCTATTCGCGTGATGCGCTGTCGTTTGCAGGATCTCATCATCCAGCTGTCGACCGCGGCATCGATTTTGCTTTTCTTCGAGAGTGGCCGCTTCATCCTTCGGGATGCGACAACAACGCATGAAGCGGTTCGCTCGCGCGTCTCGGGGCGGAGAAAACCGCCCCCGAGACGGCGAGAAGGCCCGGCGAGAAGCGCGGCGAGCACGAAAGCCCGCCGAGCCGCCACCAGCGAAGGAGAAGAGCGTAGCCATGATCGACGCAATGCACGAGGCGGAGCTCTAGCTCGGACTGGCGCCGGAAGTCGAAGGCAGCGTGTCCGACAGATCCGCCGGTAGAGGAGGAGACGGAGAAAGGACACGGCCATGTTCGATGCGACGCAGCCCCTTCCCGATCGTCCACCCAGCACGAAGCCAGCACCGCTCATTCGCGAGACGCTGGCGAGACGGTGCGCGCGAGCGACCGAGCGCGAGCGCCTCGACGTCGGTCGCCCCGCCGACCACACGCGTGACTTCGAACGGGCGCTACAGCGGCAAATCATCGGGCAGGATCATGCCGTCGAGGCCCTCACGTCTGTCTTCTCGCGCGTCATGTCGAGGCTTCGCGACCCGACGCGGCCCGTGCTCACGCTGCTTCTGCTCGGTCCGACCGGAGTCGGCAAAACGGAGACGGCCAAGGTCTTGGCGAAGACTCTCTTCGGCTCCGAGAAGGCGCTCACGCGTGTGGGCTGCGAGGAGTACGCCCACGGCCACGAGATGGCCAAGCTTCTAGGGGCGCCTCCGGGCTACGTCGGACATTGCGTAGAGCCGCTCCTGAGCCAGCGAAGACTCGACGAGGCGCACCGGCGAGCGCTGCTCGAGCATTCCGGCATGCTCGGCGAAAACATCGGCGACATCCAGCAGCTGTTCCCACAAGACGAGGGCCAGTGCCTGTCCCTCGTCTTGTTCGACGAGATTGAGAAGGCGCACCCGGTGCTTTGGAACGCGTTGCTCGGAATTCTCGAAGAAGGCCTGCTCACGTTGGGCAACAACGAGACGACCGAACTGACGCGCTCGATCATCGTCATGACGTCCAACGTCGGCAGCCGCGAGATGAGCCGCCGTCTGGAGCGGCGCCGGACGCTCGGCTTCCTCGCCGAGCACAGTGAGCGACGGAAGCCGGATGTCGACATGACGGCCACGGCGACGCTGGCCGCACGCGAGATCTTTCCGCTCGAGTTTCTCAACCGCTTCGACGAGATCCTCGTCTACCAGCCGCTCGAGCGCGATCACCTCGAGCAGATCTTCGACAAGTTTCTCGGTGAGATCCACGAGCGAGCACTCGAGCAGGCCGGAGTGCCGCTGCTGATTCGGATCTCGCGCGAGGCCCAGGACCTGATTCTGGATCAGGGGACCGATCCAGCCTTCGGCGCGCGCCCGCTCCGGCGTGCGATGGAGCGCGCATTGGTCGATCCGATCTCGCGGCTGATCGCGGCTCTGGAGATCACTGCCGGGGACGTGCTGGAGATCGAGCGAGACGGCGACGAACTGGTCTTCTACCGGCAGCAGGCCGACTCCGACGAGCTGGTGCTCTGAGATGGCGAGCCGATATGCTAGCGTCCGCAGGACGAGCTTCCTCGCCCGGAGCTTACCGGCCGGTTAGCAGCAGCCTCTGACGATCCTGCGCCACGGCAGAGGGGATCTCGCTCAGGGGAGAGACAATGACGGCGACGGCACCACAGATCGTTCAGCTCGGCGAGAATGCCTTCGATGACGTGGTGGCTGTCCTCTGCGCCGCGTTTCATGACTATCCCGTCATGCGCTACATCCTGAAAGAGTCCGCGGGCGACTACGACGCTCAGCTCACCGAGCTGATCGGCTATTTCACCGACTCACGCGTATCGAGGAGCTGGCCAGTGCTCGGTGCGTTGCTGGACGGCAAGCTCGTGGCTGCGGCGAACATCAACCCGCCGCGATCGGCTCCGCAGCCGCCGTCATTGAAGAAGCGTTACGAGAGACTCCACGATCGGCTGGGACCAGCTGCGATGGCGCGGTTTGAAGCCTTCGCGGATGCGGCAAAGCCGTTCACTCCGGACGAGCCCCACTACTACTTGGGAATGCTTGGTGTGCGTCCCGAGTGTCGGGGACGAAGGCTCGCACGGTATCTGCTCGACGCCCTGCATGATATGTCTGCTCGGGATCCGGACTCGACAGGCGTATTCTTGACGACGGAGGACCCGAGAAACCTGACGCTCTACGAGCGCTTCGGTTACAGGGTCGTCGGCCGAGGCCAGGCGGAGGAACTCGTCACCTGGGGCATGTTTCGGCCCGATCCCCCGCCCGGGAGGGCCTGAGCAGCCCGCAGTGCAGTACGGGTGCCGTCTCGCGAGTATCGCAACCGGTCGAGCGCCCGCGACCGACGACGCGTCAGTCCAAGTCGCTCGCCCTGCTCACCAGATAGCGCACGATATCGTCCGAGTCCTGAATCGATTCACCGCCAACGACCAGGCAGGGAACCTGATCTTTGCCGGTTAGCCGTATCAGTTGCTCGTGAGCAGCAGGGTTCTCGCTGACGTTTCTCAGCGGAACCTGCGGCTGCAGGTGCAAGTTCTCACGCGCCAGCATGACCTTGCGCGAGAATCCACAGTTGCTCTTGACGAACAGCGCTTCCACCTTTCCGAGACCACGCGGCGCAAGGATCTTTGCCAGGGCAGCACCATGCTCCTTGTCGACGGCCTCGCAGAGGGCAGCGAGCTCCGCGATGTTGCGCCGGCCGGCCGGCGTCACCGAAGAGGCGTGCCGCACGAAGCCCGAAGCGTCGACGATGACCGTCGCACGGTCCGTGATGCCTGCATCCTCGAGATATAGTCCGTAGGAGCGTGTGACCGCTCCCTTCGGATGAAAGTCAGCCAGCAACGGAAACGAGATGCCGCCCAGGCTTTCTGCCCAGTTGGCATGACAGAAGATGCTGTCGACGCTGATACCCAGGACCTGGGTATGGGCATCCCGGAAGCGAGGCAGCAGCTGCTCCACCTCCGGGATTTCTCGGCTTCAGGTAGGGGTGAAATCAAGTGGGTAAAACAGCAGCATCACGTGCCGTTTTCCCGCAAACTGCTCCAGGCTTACCTCTCGCCCGTGGTGATCCGGCAGCTTGAAAGCGGGGGCTTTTTCTCCGACCGAGATCATGGCGATCCCTCCCTCTTTACTTCGTTCGAGTCGATCGAATCGGGGCCTAACGGAAGACAAAGATACACCAGCCGCAGCCCGCCGGGCTCGTGCGATAGACTGGCCGGCAATGCCGGCCGCGCTCGCGGCGCGGGAGGAGAATTGATGTCCGTGCAGCCTTACGAGAAGCTCGGAGCGTTCTATCTGGGACGCCTGTTCGACGAGGACAAAGATGCCGTCTCGGACGAGTTGCTGCTCTACGATGCGAAGGACCTGACGACGCACGCGGTTTGCGTCGGCATGACAGGCTCGGGGAAGACGGGACTTTGTCTCTCATTGCTCGAGGAAGCGGCCATCGACGGCATCCCCGCACTCGCCATCGACCCCAAGGGCGATCTGGGTAACCTGCTTCTGACGTTTCCGAAGCTGGAAGCGGGCGATTTTCGACCGTGGGTGGATGCCGGCGAGGCCGCGCGCAAGGGGCAGACAGCCGACGAGTACGCCAACAAGACGGCAGAGCTGTGGCGGCAGGGTCTCGCGAGCTGGAATCAGGACGGGGAACGAATCGCACGACTGCGTGCCGCTGCCGACATGGCCATCTACACGCCGGGTAGTTCGTCGGGACTCCCGTTGAGCGTGTTGCGATCGTTCGCGCCGCCGTCGCCGGCGCTGCTCGCGGATGCCGACGCACTGCGCGAACGGATCCTCGCGGCAGTTTCGGGATTGCTCGCCCTGCTGGGGCTCGATGCGGATCCGATCCGCAGCCGCGAGCACATCCTGCTGTCGCGCATTCTCGAGGAGGCTTGGCAGGCAGGCCGTGATCTGGACCTGGCCAGCATCATTCGCGAGATTCAGGCGCCACCGTTCAAAAAGATCGGCGTGCTCGATCTCGAGTCGTTCTTCCCGGGCAAGGACCGCTTCGAGCTGGCGATGACGCTCAATAATCTGCTCGCGTCGCCCGGATTCGCAGCGTGGATGGAGGGCGAGCCGCTAGCGATCCCCGGCCTGCTGTGGACACCCGAGGGCCGGCCTCGCGTATCGATCTTGTCGATCGCTCATCTGTCCGATGCGGAGAGGATGTTCTTCGTCACGCTGCTGCTCAACGAAGTCATCGCCTGGATGCGCACGCAGCCTGGGGCGACGAGCCTCCGCGCTCTGTTGTACATGGACGAGGTTTTTGGCTACTTCCCTCCGACGGCAAATCCTCCCTCCAAGACACCGATGCTCACTTTGCTCAAGCAGGCACGTGCCTACGGGCTCGGCGTCGTGCTCGCGACGCAGAACCCCGTCGATCTCGATTACAAAGGACTGTCCAACGCCGGAACCTGGTTTCTGGGCCGCCTCCAGACCGAACGCGACAAAGCACGCGTCCTCGATGGGTTGGAAGGAATCGCGGCGGTCAGCGCGGGAGGCTTCGAGAGGCGGCAGCTCGAGGCGGTGTTGTCTGGACTGAAGAGTCGCGTTTTCCTCATGAACAACGTCCACGACGATCGCCCCTCGTTGTTTCACACGCGCTGGGCCATGTCGTATCTTCGCGGACCATTGACGCGCGAGCAGATCAGGGCCTTGATGGCTTCACGCCGTGAGCAAGTCACGAGCGTCGAGCCGGCAGCTTTCGCAACCAGTCCCGTCTCCATCCCAAAGCAAGCCGAAAGCCGTCCGGTGGTACCACCCGAGATACGCGAGGTGTTCTTGCCGTCGGGACGAACGATCGGTTCGGAGCAACGGATCGTATATCGTCCCGCTCTGCTGGGGGCGAGCCGCCTGCACTTCGTCAGCCGCAAGCACGACCTCGACCAGTGGCGCTCGATCACGCTCCTCGCCCCACTTGGCGAAAAGCCGCGACGCGATCCGTGGAGTGAGTCCGACGTCCTCTCGGACACGGCCAGCGAGCCGAGAGCGGAGCCCGAGCCGGCGGCAAGCTTCGCCGACCTGCCGCTCACCGCGCTTCAAAAAAAGAGCTATCCAGGTTGGGAGAAAACGCTCGCCGATCATCTGTACCGCGAGCACTCGATGATCGTTTGGACGTGCAAGGTTCTCAAAGCTGTCTCCAAGCCTGGCGAGACGCAAGGAGAGTTTCGCGCGCGGCTCGCTCAGCTTGCCCGCGAAGCGCGTGACCTGAAGGTCGCAAAGCTGCGCCAGAGCTACGCGCCGAAGCTCGCACGGGTCGAGGAGCGGATTCGAACCGCCGAGCAACGGGTCGCGAGAGAGCAATCACAATACGGCCAGCAGAAACTGCAGACGGTCATCTCCGTGGGCGCGACAGTCCTCGGTGCGCTGTTCGGCCGCAAACTGGCGAGTGTGGGAACGGTCGGTCGCGCCACGACGGCCGCGCGCGGCGCGAGCAGAATGGGGCGCGAGAAGGACGACATCGCCCGCGCTGAGGCCAACCTCGCGGCGCAGCAGCAGAAGCTCGCCGAACTGGAAGAGCAGTTCCAGGCAAAGACCGCCTCGATCCAGGAAAGCTACGATCCTGCAGCGCTCGAGCTGGACGCGGAGACCATCCGCCCGCGCAAGTCAGACATTTCCGTCGATCGTTTGGTGCTCGCGTGGGTCCCTTGGACACTCGGCGTCGACGGGCTGGCCATGCCTGCGCTGGCATAAGGCTGCCGCGTGATTCCCTCGACAGCTGCCCGCAGACGGGCGATCAGATTAGGCAGCGTCCCGCGGTGTGAAACCGAGGAGATTTAGCAACACCGCGGGACCCGCCTCATCGGGCAACGGATCATTCCGTAACGACGAAAGTCAGCTTCATGTTGACGCGGTACGAGGAGACCTTTCCGTTCTTGACCTTGAACTTCATCTCCTTGACCCAGCCGCCTTGAATACCTTCGATCGTCTTCGAGGCGCGCTTGACGCCCGTAACGATCGCATCTTCGAAGCTTTCTTTCGACGACGAGCTGATCTCGACGACTTTCGCGACGCTCATGTTCTTCTCCTCAAAAGCTCGGCAACGGGCGCGGTGCGCCCGTTGCGCGGCGGCGGCGCGGCCTGGACGAGGCCGAGTGGGAAAGTCGACTCGTCAATGGGTGATCTTCGGCTGCGTCGCCTTCGCGAGGTCGATCCAGCGGGAGACCGTCTTGGCAGAGGGCACGGCACGAGTGAGCTTCTTCCTCACATTAGCCTCCTTCATGGCCGTCGACAAGTTCTCGGCTCTGCGCGTGCGCAGTTCCT
>CP070706.1:2158392-2164852 GCA_020350085.1 Acidobacteriota bacterium | reverse complement strand
TTCCCGTTCGACCCGTTCCCGGAGTATCCGGTCGGGTTCTTCGGCGAGTACGTGCTGGCCAACCCGTCGGTCAACTCTCTGGCCGCGATCTCTCAGTTCGAGGCCGAGGGGCTGATCGAGACGGAGATCGCCGAGCTGTGGCAGACCGGGGTCGTGCAGGACTTCCCCAAGCCGACGCGTGATTACGACGCGCTCGAGTTCGTGCTCAACAAGCGCTTCTCGGACAACTGGGTGCTGTGGGCGTCGTACCGCTGGTCCAAGCTGCGGGGCAACTACGAAGGCCTGCTCCGCAACGACAACGGCCAGGACGACCCGAACATCACCTCGCTGTACGACTTCCCCAATACGCCGCTGATGTCCGGTCAGTTCCTGATCGGTCCGCTCAACGGTGACGTGACGCACAACCTCAAGGCCACCGGTAGCTACACCACCGACTTCGGCCTCGAGATCGGTGCCGGCGTCGGTTGGTCGACGGGTACGCCGCGCTTCACGCAGCTGCTGCACCCGAACGACTTCTACCAGCTGCCCGCCAATGGCGAGGTGCCGGGCAAGGATCCGGTCTACGGCAGCTGGACCCACCGTATCGATGTCGTCACGCTCGAAGACGTCGGCTTCGACGGCGAAGCCGACACCGACGACGACGGCGTGGCGTTCCTCGTGCTCTCGCCGGGCATCGGGGCTTCGGGCACGATGGCCTCGACGGGCGAGCTCGACTCCGGCGGTGCGCTCGTCTTTGACGACTACAGCGCTCCGAATCCGGTCGTCGACGGCGTTTACGACGAGCTCTCGCCGGGCCTCGTCGCCGACCAGTTCCTCTACAGCTACAAGCCGATTCCGCGCGACGACAACGGTCACACCGAGGACGTGGTCAGCGTCGACGTGCGCCTCGGCTACACGTTCGAGAACCTCGGCTGGGCCGACAGCTCGCTCAAGCTGATGCTCGACGTCTTCAACATCTTCGACAGCCAGGCGACGCTGACGTTCGACGACGTGCTCGAGCTTCAGCAGGCCACGCCGAATCCGAACTTCGGACGTCCTGGCGGAAACTTCTACCCGTTCCAGGGCCCCCGGCAGATCCGGCTGGGCGCGCGGTGGAGTTTCTAAGGCGCGGTATCGCCTGACGTAGTCACGGAAGGAGCCTCTTCGGAGGCTCCTTCTTTTTTCGCTTGCGCCGTTGCTCCGATGCGCGATCGTCGTCGAGTGCGCGTGCGAGGCGGCTGCGCTACTCTTTGCCGCGAAGGAGGTGCACCGTGCGATTCACCCTCGGTTCCCGCCAGTGGTTTACGAACCGTCGCCGGCCGATCATCGCTCGCGTGTGCGCGCTCGTGATGCCTCTGTTGATGGTCGGTTGCGCGACACTGTCCGGGAAGCGGACGGAGCCCGGCGACACCCACCCACGGCTCGGACCGACGACGTACTACGAAGAAGGACTGATTGCCTTTCTCGGTGTCGACACCAACGCGGCGTGCAAGTCGGTCAAGCGCGACAACGAGCTGTTTCCGCTCGCCTTCGTTTACGTCAACAAGACGAAAGACAACCTGCGGTTGACGACAGAGAGCATCACGCTCCGTGACGACGCGGGCACGGTCTACTCTCTCGCGAGCTACCGCGAGTTCAGGGAGAAGTACGTCTCGCGAGCCGCTGCCGATAATCGATTGAGCGAGAGTTTCAGGAGGTTCACCAACATGCACCTCGGGATCAGCCCCGACGGGCTGGCCCCTTACACGCAAGACCCACTGCCGTTTTACGGTCTTCAGGGTGCCCGCAGCGACCGTTTGGAGCTCGGCGCCAGCCGCTTCGTGCGCGGGCTGCTGTTCTTTCCCAAGCCGCCGGGAGGGCTCAAAGGGCGATTGTTCGAGCTGAACGTCTCCTCTCCCGATCTCGCGGACGACATCTTCGTTCGGTTCACGATCTGCTAACCCGGCTTATTCATGAGCCCTTCGGCCGAAACGCCGGATCTGCCCGCTGGCCGCGCCATCCAGCAGGCAGCTGCAACGTAACATCTCGAAGGCTCATGAGTAATCCGGGATAAACATACCGGGTTGATCTGCTCGATGCGGCCGTTTCGCTCCGTTCGTTGGCTCGTCGCGCTCGCCGCACTGGCGTCAGTGCCGGGTGCGATCGAGGCGCGGATGGGCGATGGGGTCTTCGACCGCCGCGGCTGGGAGGCGGCACTCGCCGCTCACGGCATCGGTGCCGACCAAGCGGTCTATCCGTTTGAATCGACGGAGGAGATGCGCGCGTGGGCCGAACGAGCACTTCGCGGCACGCGCTCGCTGACGCCCGGAAGAAGGCTCGAGATCCTGCAGGCGGCGCTGTTCAGCAGCGAGTTTGGATTCGACTACGACGTCAACGAGACGCGCACGGCACCGCAGGCGTTTGCCGTGAAGAACGGCAACTGCATGTCGTTCACGGCGCTGTTCGTGGCGCTCGCCCGCAGCGTGGGGATTCCGGCGTTCTTGCTCTCGATTCAACGCGCACCGGAAGTCGATCGCGACGCCGGTCTGGTCGTTCTGAACCGACACGTCGTGGCCGGTTTTTGGGAGGGTCGCGACGTCAGAACGTTCGATTTCAACTTCGTCTCTGCGGCACCCGTCAAACGGGGAGCCGTCATTGACGACGTGCTCGCGACGGCGATGTATCACAGCAACCTCGGCAGCGCCGCTATCCGAGCGCGACAGATCGACTCGGCGCTGAGACATCTCGAGCTGGCCACGACGCTGGCTCCCGGATGGGCTCCGGCGTGGATCAACCTGGGCGTCGCACGGTATCGCAGCGGGGACCCGAACGCGGCGCTGACGGCCTATCGTCACGCGCTCGAGAGCGATCCGACGAGCTCCTCGGCGAAGGCCAACATGGCCTACGTCTTTCAGCAACTCGGCATGAAGCAAGAGGCCGAAACGGCGCTGCGCGCGGCCGCCGAGAAGACGCACAATCCGTACACGCTGATCTCGATGGCCGACGTCGAGATGGTCAACGGCAACTACCGTCACGCGCGCTTGTATCTGCGCCGCGCGCGCTGGCTGTATGGCAAGTATCCCGAGGTTTACGATGCCCTCGCACGGTTAGCTCAGCGCCGCGGCAAGCCGACAAAAGCGGAAAAGTACGCCCGTCGAGCGCAGCGCATGCGAGAGCGATCGGGCGAGTAAAATCCTGCGCCGCCCGCTCCTCAGGGCGCAGCGATGGTGAACGGGCTCAACGCGAGGATCCCTTCCGGCAGTCGCTCGCCCCTCGAGCGCGTTTCGATGTGCCGTTGGAGCAGCGGCCGGAGTGCGTCGGCCGGCATCGCCGCGTTCGCGACGGCGAACGCGTAGCGACCGGCGCCGAGCGTGAGCTCGGCCACGCCGACGCGCGCTGCGGCGCAGAAGGGGCCTTCGTCGGCTTGCCCGGCCGAGAGCGAGAACGCGTCGGGCTGGAACGAGCGCAGCTCGACGACGGAACCGTCGGCACCGAGTCGGGCGAGCAGGTGTTTCAGCTCTTCGCCGGCACCGCTCGCGTCGGGGCCGCACAAGACGTAGCTCAGCGCCACGCGGTCGTCCGGCTCGGCTGGCGAGCGCTCGTCGACGGCGCGCCAGACGCGGCGCTGCCGATCGCGCACCGGGGTCTCGAGCCCGGGGCCCCAGAAGAGATCCCGCCCCGAGGCCGCTTCGACCCGCGGCGTGAAGACCTGCCAGCTCTCGCCCCGCGGCCGGCCCACGAACACCGTGCTGTGGCCTGCGCCGACGCGCTCGTCGGCGAGGTCGGTCACGACACCGCGCGCGCTGAACAGCCCGTCGCGCTTGATGACGCACGGCAGCTCGATCGCGAGCGCCGCGCGCTCGTCCGCTCGCGGCGCGCGCGCGAGCCGCAGCTCGAGCTCGCCGGTTTTCTCGGCACCGAGCTGGCAGACGAGATCGACGCCGCGCTCGTCGAGTCTCTCGATGACCGCGTCCGCGAGCAGCCGCGCGGCGACGCCCTGCTCGGCGCGGCGCCATCTCAGCTCACGTAGAGGCACGCGCAGCCGCACGGGAAGCACGCGCCGCTCGCCGCGCCGGGTCGGGAAATCGACCGTGACGGCCACCGGCGGATCGCGGAAGTCCTCGGGCGACAGCAATCCGGCCAATCGGCGGCCGTCGAGGACCTTCTTGCGCTCGGGCACGCTGATGCGAGACGGGGCGACGATCCGATAACCCCAAAGCTCGGGATAACGGTCGGTGTCGAGCCGCACGCTGAGCTGCCAGCTCTCGTCCTTTTCGGGACGTGCAGCGACCGGAAGGCTGAACAGGTAGTAGCAGGACAGCTGCTCGGCGGCACCGTCGAAGGCGCGGTCCAGCGCGCTCGTGTTGCGCACCGAACCGCCACCGGTGTCCTGAGCGAGCAGCGAGATCAGCGAAGAACGGCCCGTCCGCTCGCGCATCAGGCCCGCAGCGTCCACGGTCCAGATCGCGAAGCCCTGACGCGCCAGCTCGGTGATCGCGGCGGTCTCCTGCTCGAGGCGGTCTCGCTGGGAGAAGGCGAACGCTTCCGAGGAAAACAGCACCAGGATCTTGCGGCCCGACAGTGCGCCGTGGGCGCGCAGCATCATCTCGATCGCGGCCAGCGAAGCGCTCGCTCGGTACTCGCTGCGCGCATCGCCCCAAAAATCGCTCAAGCGCGCCGTCTCGAGCAGCGACTGGACCGATTCGAGAATGTCGAATCCCGCGAGCTCTTGCGCATCGACGAGCGGCTCGTCATCGCTCGAAGGCACGTCGCTCTCGGCCCCGGCATCGGGCGGGTCCGCGAACGCCGACGGTCCACGACGGGGAGGGTCGGCCGGCTTGCTGCGCCAGGCGGTCTCGCGGACCAGCCGCGCGGCGCGCGCGAGCAGCGCCGGGTCCGACGTGAACCCGTCGGTGAGCGGCGTCAGCTGACGTGTAAAGCCGTAGATTTTGTAGATCAGCTGCTCGTCGGGCCCTTCTTCGGCCCCTCTGTCGGCAAGCGTTTCGATCGCTCGCGCGACGTCGGCGCGCCCCTGCCCGTCGAGGTAGTTGAAATCGACCAGCGCGATGATCGGCCGCGGCGCGGCCGCGGGCAGGATCTCGCCGTCGGCCGCCGCGCAGATCGGATCGAATCGCAGCGCCTCGCGCTGCTCGTCGGACAGCTCTCGCCCGTCGAGGCGAATCTCGAACTGCTCGAGCGAGAGGCCTTCGACCGAGCGGTACGAGCTGCCCTTGGGGTCGATCACGGAAACGTCGACCTGAACCAGCCGGACTTCGGCCTGCTCGCTGACGGCGGTCGGCTCCGGCTCTTCGGCGAGCGACCAGGCGAAGACCGCGATCATCGAGGCCGCCATCGTCGCTCCGGTGCGGGCTCTCAAACGACGCACGGCGGTGCCTCCTCTGTCGAAATCATACCGGCTCGAATCTCAGTCCGGGGGACCGACCGCCCGAAGCGCTTCGCGCGAGCGAGACTTCGAAGAAAGGGCCCGGCGCCGCCGCCAGACGAGAGTGCAGGCCGCGAGGGCCCCCGCGGCCAACAGGCCGAGCGCGATCATCCAGGGCCGCGAAAGCCT
Source organism: Acidobacteriota bacterium (assembly GCA_020350085.1). Taxonomy (GTDB): domain Bacteria; phylum Acidobacteriota; class Polarisedimenticolia; order J045; family J045. The sequence goes on along the minus strand of CP070706.1, from coordinate 2,159,322 downwards.
CTCTTGCCGCGCGCGCGGCGGCCAGCGCTGGGGCGTGGTCCAAAACGCGATCGCGTCGGCCAAGCCGGCGTCCTGCGCGCGCAGCAGCCGGGCCGCCGAGACGGGGTCGTCGTCCCACAAGTCCAGGCTGTCGAACAGCGTCTCCAGCTCGTCGTCGTGCAGCGGCCGACGAGAAAGCAGGACCCACGAGTGGCCGGCGGCCAGAGCGGCTTCCGCGAGGACCCAGCTGCCGATCTCGAGGCCGCCTTCTTCCCCGACCGAGCGCACGCCGGCGGCGAGCAGCCCTCCGCCGCCGGCGTAGCGCTCCAGCGCGGCGGGGCCGATCCAGCCGTGCGGGTCGTCCGCTGCCGGAGCCACGAGCCAGCCGGACGACCACGGCGAGCGGGCCAGCGCCAAGCCGGCGCCGAGATGTACGACGGGCGCGCCAGAGCGCCCGCGTCCGGCGCGCGGGCTGGGCGCGCCCGCCAGCTCCTCGACGAGGCGACGGAAGTTCCGCTGCGGGCCGGGGCCGATCACGCCGGCACCACCGGCTGCTGCTGCACGTGCCGCCGCGGCGTCGCGGCTCGTGCCGGGGCCGCCGCCGGGACTGATCTCGAGCTCGCGACCGATGTCGGGGCCGGTCAGACGCACGAGCAGGCGCTCGCTGTCCGGCCCGTACAATCCGCCGGGGGCGGCCGCCGGCCCGAGCCAGAAGACGATCTCCGCCTCGTCGCAAGGCCCTTCTTCGGCGATGCGGTCCGTCGTCTGGCCGACCGCCGGCTCGCGGCCGGGGGCGACCGCCAGCGTCACGCCCGGAGACCCCGACGTGGCGGCCACGATGCACGCGCCGGGAGGCAGCCAGTCGCCGAGCTCGTCGAGTGACGCGGGCCACGGTGCCGGGACCGTCGACCAGCGGCGAACGATCCGTCCGAGATCGGCGAGCAGCTCTTC
>CP070706.1:2154116-2158292 GCA_020350085.1 Acidobacteriota bacterium | reverse complement strand
GGCCAGAGAGGGATAGTTCTCGCACAGCTCGAGCGCGGTGCGCCGCGGGTCGTTTCTCAAATTGCCGGGAAGGTCGCCTGCAGAGATCTCGCCCGCATCGGACAGAATCAGCCCCCGCTCGATCACGTTCTGTAGCTCTCGCACGTTGCCCGGCCAATCGTAGCTCGACAACACTCTCATCGCGTCCGGCAGGATGCGCGCTGCTGCTCCACGAGCCATCGGCGAGTTCTTCGCGAAGTATTCCGCCAGAAGCGGGATATCCATGCGGCGCTCGCGAAGCGGCGGCAGGGTGAAGCTCACGACGTTGATTCGATAGTACAGATCCTGGCGAAATTTCTCCTCCTTCACCATGCGATACAGGTCCCGATTCGTGGCGCAGATGATTCGCACGTCGACGCGGATGTCCTTCACGCCGCCGACGCGGCGAAACGTGCCAGCGTCCAGCACACGAAGCACGCGGGCCTGGAGAGGCAAGGAGAGTTCGCCGATCTCGTCGAGAAACACCGTCCCCCCGTCGGCAACTTCGAACAGACCGTGCTTACGGGCGATAGCACCGGTGAAGGCACCGCGCTCGTGACCGAACAGCTCGCTTTGCAGCAGCGACTCCTGGAGCGAGGTGCAGTCGACGACGATAAACGGCTGGTCGGCCCGCTGGCTGCGACGATGAATCGCTCTGGCGGCGAGCTCCTTGCCAACTCCACTCTCGCCTTGGATCAAGACCGTCGATTCGGACGGCGACACCTTCGCAATGATCTCGAGAACGGATCTCAGCTCGGGGCTCCGGCCAACGAACTCGCGAAAACGATCATGGCGGGCCAGCTCGCGAGCCAACATACGGTTCGTCATCACCAGCGATCGCTTTTCGAACGCTTTCCGGATCACCGCTTCGAGCTCATCGAGATTGCACGGCTTGGTTAAGAAGTCGTACGCACCATCCTTGAGGGTTCGCACTGCGCTGTCGACCGTTCCGTGGCCCGTGAGCACGATGCTTTCCGTTGCTGGACAACGCTCCTTGAGCTCTCGAATCAGCTGTTGTCCATCCATCCTGGGGAGGTTCAAATCGATCAGCGCCACGTCGAAGCTGCGTGAGTCGACGGCATTCAACGCCGTTTCCGCGTCACCTGCGATTTCGACTTCGATTCCGCTTCTTTCCAGCTCGACAGCCAGGACATCGCGAAACGACTCGTCGTCATCAACCAAAAGCAGATGGATTGGAGGCTTGTTCGTCATTGCAGGAAACCTTCGAGTTGCTTAGTTCGAGCTTCACCGTAAATGTCGTCTTATCACCCGGTCGGCTGGCGGCGTGAATCGATCCGCCCAGCTCCTCGACGATGCGATGGCATATGTACAATCCGAGCCCTGTTCCCTTGCCAGGCGGTTTGGTGGTGAAAAAAGGATCATAAATGCGTTTGAGAGAGCGAGGTTCAATTCCCTCGCCGGTGTCTTCAATGACGATCCGAATCGACCCTTTTTCAGAAGATGTAGAGATTCTCAGCAACCCACCGTCAAGCTCCATCGCCTGAATCGAGTTGATCACGAGGTTCAACAGCAGTTGTTTGACTTGTGTCTCGTCGCTGACGATCGGCGGAAGTGACTCGGCAAGATCCAGGCTGGTCTTAATATCGGTTTTCCGAAGCGCATGCCCTAGCAGAGTCAGCGTCTCCTCAATGGCTTGGTTGACATCGATCAGGCTGCGCCCGCTTCCGGCAGGTCGGGCGGCCCGAAGCAACCGGTCCGTGATCGAGCGCCCACGCTGGGTTTCCCGATCAACGCGATCGAGCCACTGCTCCAAGGAGTCTCGCACGTCTCGAGGCAGGTCTGTTCGCTGTTCGATCAATCGCTTCAGACCTTGAACGCTGGTACTGATCACGCCCAGCGGGTTGTTGATTTCGTGAGAGACCCCCGAAGCGAGCAGGCCGATCGAAGCCAAGCGCTCGGAGTGAACGAGCGACGCCTCGAGCTGTCGGCGGGTCGAGATGTCCCGCCGAACTTCGACCACTTGTTGGACTTCGCCTTCTGGCCCGAAGATTGGGGAGGCGTGGACCTCGATGACGCGCTCGGTCCCATCAGCATCGGTCTGCGGGACGATCGCCTCCTCGACGCTCCCGCTGCGCAACACCTTCTCCACAGGACATCCCTGCCGTTCATCGGTGGTGCAGGTCCAGTTCTCGCCTGAGGCGTCCGAGCATTCTTTGCCGAGGACTGCGCTTTCGCAAGAGCCCGTGTTCTTGATGAATGCCGCGTTGGCAGCGACGACGCGCCGATCACGGTTCAGCACGACGACCTCGTCACTGATGGCGTCCAGAATGGCCGCGAGCTCGATCCGTTGTCTCTCGACAATCGCGATCGAGCTGGCCAAATGGTCCGTCATCTTGTTAACTTGCCGGGCGAGCAACGCGAACTCGCTCTCGCTACGTATGGGAACGCGGGCTTCGAGCTCGCCGCGAGCGATCTTCCGGCTTGTTGCGACGACATCTCGCAGCGGCCGGTGAACCATCCGATTGAGCAGCCAGCCCAGAGCTGCGATCGTCAACAACACCATGATGCCACCGAGTGTCGCCGTCCGTCCGATGTCCGCGAAAAACCGTTGGTCGACGGCTTGCAGTGGAACGTCGATCAGAAGTACTCCGTTCGTCGATACCGTCGAATCGTGACACCGATGACAGCGCACTTCGTTGCGTATCGCACTCATCGCCCGCAGAACGCGGCGGTCTCCCTCTTTGACGACCGCGGTGCCTGCGCTGGGTGGTGCAGCGTCGGCCTCGTGACAGCTGCCGCACACAGCGTCCCGCTCGCGATCGAGGCGGTCCTCCGTCAGCGACTCGTCCGAGGTAACCCGGACCAAGCCTTCTTTATCGAGGATGACGACTCGCTCGACATCGGGCCGGCTGGCCAGATTTCGCACGGCCTCATCGAGCAGATGCGGCCGTTCGGCGACCATCGAGGAACGCAGGCCGTCGACCACGATGCGGCTGAGGCTTCCTGCAGCCGTCTCGAGCACCTCGACCTGGCGCTGCCGCTCGAGCCGGTGAAACGCGAGCAGGAACGGTATGCCGATGACAAGTAACACGAGCACCACACCGGCTGTGAGGCGCACTGTGAGACGAGATCGCCAAGCGACCTCGAGGATCGCGTCAGTGACGGCTTTCATACAGAACTCGCAGACTCGGGATTGTAGCGCAGGCCTTGGACCCGTGACCGAAGAATTTCAGATGCGCCCCTCGCGATGCGGCGCGGCAGCGGAGCCGCCCCGGTTCCTGTTGTGCGGGCTGAGGCTCCAACACGCTCGTCCCTCGCGTCTCTTCCGCGGGCCGCACCGTCGCGTGGACACGGAGAGGTGCGGCCATCTCGTCGGAGCGGCCGCCTATTGGTCTCCCGCCGCGGCCTCCCGTCGTTCCACCGCGCATCCCGCCCGCTGGCCTGCCCCCGCGACGTGGACCTCCAGACATGCCGCCTGGTCCGCCGCCTCGCTGCTGTCGCATGGCGGCGCGGTCGATCTTCGGCGTTTCAAGCGTCAGCCGGCGATGGTAAGCGGCGAACTCATCGGACGACGATCTCGCCAAAAGACACAGAGAGATCCAGATCGAGTGCTGGCATGTTCTCCGGATTCTCATGAGACCAGCCTCTGCGGTTCTCGAGGTGACCGAGAAAAACCGAGCTATCGACGAGACTCACCAACGTCTCGCTCGGTATGCGAACCTGCCCGTTTCCCATGCGAACCCGGATCGAGGCGCGGGAATCCGCTTCCAACGGACCGTCGAACTCGAAGACGAAGTCGCCCATCGAACCGCCGAGGCGGATCTCCCGAGCTCGCGCGAAGCCGAGCCCGTGTAGCTGCGCTTCGCCCATCGAGGCTTCTACGATCATCGTTTCGAGCTCGACCGGATTGAGCTGTTTGAACTCGAGATTCAGCTTCCCCTTCGAGAACCGAAGCGACAGCTGACGCACGGGCACGCGGCTCAGATCGACGTCAGCCTCTCCCTTGTTGATGGCGATGTCGAGATCGAGAACCGTTCCGACAGGAAGGTAGAGCCGCAGTTCGTTTTGTGACGAATCGTCGAGCCGCTTGAGTTGCTGGAGCATGAACGTCTTGCGGTAGAAGCGAACGAGATGCTCGTTGCTGCCTGCCGGTTGGCTCAGATCGAGGGTGTAGTTGCCGGTATCGTACTGACCTTC
>CP070706.1:2149709-2154016 GCA_020350085.1 Acidobacteriota bacterium | reverse complement strand
GTCTCGCTGTGGCATTTGAAGCACAGCGCGTACATCTCGGAGTAGTTGTTTCCCGGATTGTTGCCACCGACATCGAGCCGCCGCTCGAGCAGATGATTGTGCGACGAGCCGTGCGGCCCATTCGGTCCGGTGCCTCCGGCACCGGGGCCGTCGTCACTGTTGTGGCAGTCCGAGCAGTAGATGATGCTGCTTTCTGTGTACGGCGAGAGCAGGCTGGGAACGTCGCTGTTTCGGCCCGGCGCCTCGACGGCGTGGTGTGAAGGGTTCGATGGGTCGAACTCCAGCCTCACGTTGAACGGGATGATCTCTCGCTGGGTGTAGGGCGGATACGGCAGGTCGGATTCCTGCGGCTTGTTGGCGCTGTCCGCGTGGCACTTGTAGCAGATCTGATACTCGTAGAGCGCGGGATCGACCAGAGCCCCGGCGCTGTCGATGCCCCACGTGCCGCTGAGCGGACCGCCGGCGTCCGGTGCGCTGGCGAGCTGGGCGTAGGCGGCGTGGGGGTTGTGGCAGTCCTGACACTCGGCGTGGCGGGCAGCGCCCGGGTTGATCTACGGCAACGGGAGAGACGGATCGTTGGGCGACTCGGAGGCGTCGTGAACCGACGGCGTCGTCGAATACGTGGGATGCACGAACGGCTTGGAGAACGCACCAGAAATGTCCTTCGCGGCCACGTCGCCATTGTGGCAGGCGTCGCAGGTGGCCTCCTCGGTGAACTTCAGAATCCGCTGCGGCTCGTTGCCGGAATGCGGCCTGTGACAGCTCTCGCAGCCGTTGTCCCGCACGGTGCCGTAGCCGGTGTGCGCGCCGTTGAGGTCGGTGTAGGTGGCCGACGACGACTCGTGGGCCGACGGATTCGTGTCCCAGTAATCTGGCTGATGGCAGGTCAGGCAGATCGCCGACGCCTGATTGTTTTTGACCAGGAATCGGAGTGTGACCGGATCGATGTCCTCGACGTGCGGCTCGTGGCATGACACGCACTGGATCTCTCCGGCGTCGTCGAGAGCGACCGGATCGCCACCCGGTGGGTCGCGCGTTTCCGGATTCGACGGGTTCGTCTGGAACGAGACGGGATGATCGTCCGTCAGGTCGATGCCGAGATCGGAGGATCCGACCGGCATCGTGCCGCCCGGGCCGGTGTTCAGCACGGAGATCAATCCGTCGTTGACGGTCTGACCCAGCGCGACCGTTCCGTCGTGGCAGCTCAGACACAACTTCGAGCTGCCGGTCGGCTGACCGAGGGGCGAGGTGACCGTCAGCGTCGTGCTCGCGTAGGTCGAGTAGGTGGCTTCTGAGCCAGCGTGGTTCCAAAGAGGAACGGCTGGGTTCGCGTTGTGCGGCGTATGGCAGAAGATGCAGATCTGGCTCTCCGTTTCGGCGGTCACCGGGCCAGGTCCGCTCACGGAGAGGTTGTGCTTCGAGGATGAGAGGTCGCCAGCGAGGCCGACGAGGACAGCAACGGCCAGAAGGCAGGCCGCCAGTGCGATGCGAACGCTTCCGCGGCGGGTCAACCCGTGTTCTCCGCGACGAGCGATCCGAGGTAGCGCAGCACCTGGATCCGGTGGTTCGCCGAATCGGCCACGAAAATCCGGTCGCTGGCGTCGATGTACAGCCCAGCGGGCAGCCAGAACTCGCCGGCGCGCGAGCCGCTGCCGCCGATCACCGTCAGCAGCCGGCCTTCGCGGTCGAATACCTGGACGACGTCGTGAAGCGCGTCGCTGACGTAAACGTGGCCGTCGCTGTCGAGAGCGAGCCCTTTGATCTTGTCGAACTGCCCCGTGGCCCGGCCCGGCCTGCCGAATTCGCGGACGAATTGGCCGGCGCCGTCGAGAACCTGTATCCGGAAATTCATCGCGTCGGCGACGTAGAGGAGACCGTCGCGGTCGATCGCGATCGCGACGGGATAGTTGAACTCGCCCGGTCCGGTTCCCCGGCGACCGGCGTCGAGCACCTTCTCGCCATCGGAGTCGAGGCCGACGATGCGATGCCCGATGGTGTCGACCACGTACAGCCGCTCGGCGCGCGTGTCGTACGCCAGTCCGGTTGGCCGACCGATCTCGGCGGCCGTTCCGAACGGCCCGAGCCATCGCCCGCGCTCGTCGAATCGATGCACCTCGCCGCTCGCCGAATCGGAGACGTAGATCTGGCCGGCTGTGTCGATCGCGACGCCGATCGGAGAGACCAGCGGCCCATCGCCCGCCTTGACCAAGCGCTCGTAGCGCGAGCGGGTCGGATCGAACAGATGCACACTGCGGGCGTCCGGATCGGCGACGACGATCCTGCCGTCGGCACCGACCGCGATCGCGAACGGCCGCGCCATCCCCCGCACCACGCGCCCGCGGGCGATCCAGAGCACCGCCCGTTTGAACCAGCTCGCGCGGATGCCGACGTCCTTGGGCGTCGAGATCGACTGCACGAACTCGATGCGGGCCGGATCGGGCGCCGGCGGCCAGACGATTCGCGGCCGCGCGCCGGTCGAGGGAGCCGGCCCGTGGGCGCACGCGGCGAGCATCGCGGCGGCGAAGACCACAGCCACGCCGCGCGCTGTCCACCGTGCCGGCCGAGTGGCCCGCATCGCGTGCGTTCGACTCACTGTCGTCCTCGCGCTCGCATCGTCACAAGAACTTCCGGCTGATCTTGATCAGCCAGGTGTCGTCTGAGAACGTCGTGTCGTTGTTGCGCTCATAATGCGAGAAGCCGATCGACATCGTCCACAGCCGGTAAGACCAGTCGAGGCGGGGATAGTAAGAGATGATCTCCTCCTCGCCGATCGAACTGAACTCGCGCTGCTCGAGCCGGCCTTGCATCTGCAGGCGCAACCGGTGCGGCAGCCGCCACTGCAGGGCCAGTGAAGCGACGTCAGCCTTGTTGACGAGATCGGGCCCGGGAAGAAACGGCCCCCCTGCTCCCGGATCCGGGAGAAAATCGGTGATGCCGTCGCTCGTGGACAGCGTCACGGAGACCCCGCCGCTGGGAGCGGTGAGCGAGCCTTCGACGCCGATCTCGCGAGAGTCCTGCACGCCAAAGTCGAAGGTGTCGCGGACGGTGTCGCGGAGATAGATCTCGGTGCGCGTGCGGAACCACGACGCGATGCGCCCCCGCCAGCCGATCGAAGCCCGTGTCTCGTCGTACGTATAGCCGACGCCGGTGGCGTCGGTCTCGTCCTCGCGGCGCCACAGCGAGGCTAGGACTTCTGCATCGCGAGACACGGGCATGCCCATGTCGACTCCTGCGGAGAGATTCGTCACGCGGCGATCCGGTTCGGTGTCGAACGTCGTCTCGGCCACACCGGCATTTGCTGAGGCGGTCAATCTGAAGCTGGTCCAATCGTGACCGTAGCGCGCTCCGACCTGTCCGCCGACGAGCTCCTGCCCGCGCTCGATCGCCCCCGAGCGGCTGTCGAGTGTGCCGAACAAGATCGTTCCCGTCGTCTCCCAGTCGTCCGAGAGCCGCACACGGGCGCGGGTCCGCCCGTCGTGACTCGTCGAGTCGACGAAACGCCCGTCGTTGTCGTTGTACTGGTAGCTGAAGCTCCACATCAACCGCCGGTCTCGCGGCAGATCGAGCACGGCGACGGCGCGATTGACGGTCAGGTCGTCTGTCTGGCCGGACGTGAACCGTGCGTCGGAAGCCGTGTGGTGCGCGTTGAGCAGCAGCGTCGATCCCTGCACGAAGCGTGTGCGGTGGCTGACGGTGGCGTCGTGGCGAGTGAAGGCCGACCCGCCGACGAGCTCGTCCTGATCGGAGTAGCTGTAGCGGACTTCGAGCTCGTTTTGCTCACCGCGCCGTCGATAGTCAACGAGCCCGGTCGTGCGCTCCTCTTCCAGTACGACCGGCGAGGTCAGATCGTAGGTCGAGCGGTCGTAGAGCAGCCGGACGTCCTGGTGCTGGCCGAGAGCCACGTTCCACTCGGCTCCCCACGAGGAGGTTTCGCGATCGCTGTTCGCCAGCGCCGTGCCGGCGACGTCGGTAGTCGTGCGGCGGGCATAAAGTCTGAGCGGAAAGCGCCTGTTCGGGAAGAACATCGTCGTGGCGCGATAGCCGATCGCCTCGGAGTCGAGACCTTCGCCATTGACGTCGCGGTCGATGCGGTAAAAGTCGAGCCCGAGGGTGTAGCGAAGGAATCGGTAGTCCCAGATCGATCCGCTCATGTCGAGGGAGTAGCGTTCGCGTAAGGAGTCGTAGCTGGCATCGACCCCTTGATTCGAGCTGTCGCTGCGATAGAACTCCCAGTCAGCCGACCCGTTCAGATCGAAGTAGTTGTGGTGGCCGTGGCCATTTCCGTTCCTGTAAGCGCTGACCTGAGC
>CP070706.1:2144273-2149609 GCA_020350085.1 Acidobacteriota bacterium | reverse complement strand
TCAGAAGCGTCAACACCGTGGCGCTGACGAGACCTCCTACCATCGGTGCCGCAATGCGCTGCATCACCTGCGAACCAGACTCGAACACGTTGCCGATCATCACCGGCAGCAAACCGATGATCGTCGTCGCCACCGTCATCAGCTTCGGCCGGACGCGCAGCACGGCGCCTTCGATGATGCCGTCATACAGATCGCGCATGGTGTTCATCCGTCCCTCCCGCTGGCGCCGCTCGTAGACCTCGTCGAGATACGCGAGCATGACGATGCCGGTCTCGGCGGCGAGACCGGCCAACGCGATGAAACCGACCGCGACGGCGATACTCATGTTGTAGTCGAGCAGGTACATCAGCCAGACGCCGCCGACGAGCGAAAACGGGATCGCCAGCAGCACGATGAGCACCTCGGTCAGGCTTCTGAAGTGGATGTACAGCAGGAAGAAGATGATCAACAGGGTCAGCGGAAGCACGAGAGCCAGCCGCTTTCGAGCGCGCTCCATGTACTCGTAGCGGCCGCTCCATTTGAGGCTGTAGCCGGGCGGGAGCGTGATCTGCTCGGCCACTGCCTGTTTGGCGCGTGCGACGTACGTGCCGAGATCGACCTCGTCCTCGCGGATGCTGACCTGGATCCAGGCGTTCGGCCGCGCGTTCTCGCTCTTGATGACGGGCGCGCCGTCGCGAATCTCCAGCCGTGCGAGCTGGCCGAGGGGGATGTGCTCACCGCGCGGCGTCGGCACCAGCACGGCAGCCAGCTTCTCCGGATCATCGCGCAGCTCCGGCTTGTAGCGCACGTTGACCGGATACCGCTCGAGCCCCTCGACGGCCTCGGTGATGTTCATACCGCCGATCGCCGTCATGATGACGTCCTGTACGTCACCGACGGTCAGCCCGTATCGTGCCGCCGCCATGCGGTCGATCTCGAAGTCGAGATAGCGCCCGCCGAATGCCTTGTCGGGATAGGCCGACACCGTTCCCGGCAGCTCCTCGACGACGCGAGCCACCTCCTGCGCCAGCCGCTGCAGCGTCTTCAGCTCCGGTCCGGCGATCTTGATGCCGACCGGCGCACGAATGCCGGTGGCCAGCATGTCGAGCCGAATCTTGATCGGGCCTTCCATGCTGGCGTTCGTCAGCCCCGGAAACTTGATCGCATCGTTGATCGCGCGATCGAGCTGCAGCGGCGTCCGCGCGGGGGCGGACTCCGGCCAGAGATAGTTCAACCAGCCGCGTACGCGTTCGGGAAGCGGCCAGTCGCTGTAAAAGCGCTCGACCTTCCGCTGCGGCCAGTCCTCGGGCGGTTTAAGCATGATCGGCGTCTCGATCATCGAAAGGGGCGCTGGATCGGTGGACGTTTCTGCACGGCCGATTTTGCCGAACGTGTGATGGACTTCGGGGAACTGGGCGATGATCTTGTTCGTCTGCTGGAGAACCTGCTTCGCCTTCGTGATCGAGATCCCGGGATCGGTCGTCGGCATCCAGAGAAAATCTCCCTCGTACAGCGGCGGGATGAACTCTCCGCCCAGCTGCTGATATGGGATCACAGTGACCAACATGACGAGCAGCGCCATCACGAGCACGCTCTTCGGGAACCGCAACACGAAGTGGATGAACGGCTGGTAAGCCCAGATGAAAAAGCGACTGAGAGGGTTGTTCTGCTCGGGGCGGATCCGGCCGCGGATCAGCAGCGACATCAGCACGGGGATGATCGTGATCGCCAACACCGAGGCTGCCGCCATCGCGAACGTCTTGGTGAACGCCAGCGGCCGGAACAGTCGCCCCTCCTGAGCTTGCAGCGTGAATACCGGCAGGAAGGACAACGTGATGATCAGCAGGCTGTAGAACAGCGCCGGCCCGACCTCCTTCGCTGCTCGGATCATGACCTCGTCGCGATCGAACGGCCGGCCGGACTCGCGGGCCCGTTCGAGATGCTTGTGCGCGTTTTCCACCATCACGACGCTGGCATCGACCATCACGCCGATCGCGATCGCAATCCCACCGAGCGACATGATGTTCGCGTTGATCCCGAGCGGGTACATGACGAGAAACGAGGCGAGGATGCCGACGGGAAGCGTTAAGATCGCCACGAATGCGCTGCGGAAGTGGAGCAAAAACACGATGCAGATCAGCGCGACGACGATCATCTCCTCGGTCAGCTTGCGCGCCAGCACCTCGATCGCCGTTTCGATCAGGCTCGACCGGTCGTAGACCGGGACGATCTCGACACCTTCCGGAAGTCCCGCCTGCAGATCATCGAGCTTGGCCTTGATCCGCTCGATCGTGGTCAGCGCGTTCTCCCCCAGCCGCATCACGACAATCCCGGCAGCGACCTCACCCTCCCCGTTGAGCTCCGCGAGCCCGCGCCTGAGCTCCGGCCCGAGGCTGACCGCGGCGATGTCGCGCACGAGAATCGGCGTCCCGTCTGCGCTGACGGCCACGGGCACGTTCTCGACGTCGGCGATCGTTCTGAAGTAGCCGAGTCCACGGACCATGAACTCCGTTTCCGCCATCTCGACAAGCCGCCCGCCGACATCGTTGTTGCTGCGCTTGAGGGCCATGACGACCTTTGAGAGCGGGACGTCGTAACCACGCAGCTTCGTCGGATCGACGGTGACTTGGTACTGCTTGACGTAGCCGCCGATGCTCGCCACCTCGGCCACCCCTTCGACGCTGGTCAGCTCGTAGCGCAGGTACCAGTCCTGGATGCTGCGCAGCTGCTGAAGCGAGTGCCGATCGGATCGCAGCACGTACTCGTAGACCCAGCCGACGCCGGTCGCGTCCGGTCCGAGCTCGATCTTCGCCCCGGGGGGCAACGATCCCTGAAGCGCAGACAAGTACTCGAGCACGCGGCTGCGCGCCCAGTAGAGATCCGTCCCGTCCTCGAAGATGACGTAGACGAACGAAAAGCCGAAAAACGAGTAGCCGCGCACGACCTTGGCGTACGGTACGGCCAGCATCTTCGTCGTCAGCGGATACGTCACCTGCTGCTCGACGACCTGCGGCGCTTGGCCCGGGAATGACGTAAAGATGATCACCTGGACATCGGAAAGATCCGGGATGGCATCGAGAGGAATCGACAGCATCGCGACGACACCGCCCACGACGACCGCGAGCGTGACGATGATGACCATCAGCTTGTTGTGGACGCAGCCTTCGATGATGCGTTCAATCATGACGGGCCTCAGTGCGCGTGGTGCTGCGCGGCAGGCTTTGGCGAGGCGCTTCGACCGTGAGCCATGAACTTGGCGATCGCTTCCTGTAGCCGGCTTTCCGAGTCGAGCAGGAACTGCGCTTGGACAACCACCCGCTCGCCGGGAGAGATGCCATCGAGAATTTGCAGGTGCTCGTCAGAGGCCTTGATGCCGAGCGTCACCTCGCGCGGCTCGAAGCGGCCTTCTCCGAGCGCGACGAACACGAGATTGCGCGCGCCAGAGCGGATGACGGCCGATCCTGGAACGACCGTCGCTCCTCGAATGGGCGGCCCTTGGATGACGACATCCGCGTACATGCCGGGACGAAGCCGTGTCTGTGGGTTTCTCACTTCGAGACAAGCGCGCAACGTGCGCGTGTCGCGACTCACCTCTGGATACAGAAACAGCACTTTGCCAACGTGGCGTGTCGCGGCATCGTTGGGGAACGAAATCGTCGCCTTCTGGCCCTCGCGAAGCCATCGAAGATCGCGCTCGAACACGTCGGCATGTACCCAGACCGTCGAAAGGTCGGCGATCTTGTACAGCTCCATGCCGGGCTTGACGTCCAGTCCTTCCAGCGCGCCTTGCATCAGGTGCGTGATAACCCCCGACGACGGGCTGTTGACGACGAGTCGGCGCTGAACTGTGCGAGTTCGCTCGAGCTCTTCGATCTGCTCATTGTCGATGTCCCAGTACGCCAACCGTTCACGCGTGGCGCGCAACAGACTGTCGGCTTGCTCGATGACCTCTGGTCGCGTCGTGGATGCGAGCGAGCTGCGATAGTCGAGAGCTCTGAGGTACTCCTCTTGGGTGCTGACGAGTTCTGGGCTGTAGATGTCGAACAGCGGCTCGCCGCGCTCGACTTCCTGCCCGACGTAGTTGATGCGAACTTTCTCGATCCAGCCGGCGAACTTCGTCGTGACCCAGGTGATGTTCTCGGTGTTGTAGTCGACAAAGCCGACGGTCTCACTCGTTTGCGCGATGTCTGATTCCTCGGCGGGAGCCGTGACGACACCGATGTTTTGGACCTGCGCTGGATCGATCTCGACGATCGAGCCGCCGGAGGCCGCTTCTCGCTGAACTGATCCCGCTGCCGGCTCGACGGCAACGAGGTCCATCTTGCAGATCGGGCACGAGCCCGGCTCAGGCTCGAGAACCTCCGGATGCATCGGGCACTGATAGACGACGTCGGGGCCCGCCTGTTCGGAATGTCCGGCGTGCTCGGCTGGACCCTCGATCGGGACGAGATCCATCTTGCAGATCGGGCACACGCCCGGCTCGGGCTCCAGGACCTCGGGATGCATCGGGCACTGATAGAGCGTCGGCGACGGACCGGGGGCGGCAGGCGCCTCGGAGACCGCCCCTGGAAGGATCGAGAGACCGAGCGGATTGACGCCGAGAAAGAAGCCGATGAAAACGCCGAACACGGCAAAGACGAGAATCGCGAACAGCTGCATGCCGCGCGACATCGGCGGAAGAGCCAACGCGTCCGGTTTCTCGGCTCTCGAGCGCCAGCGGCCGAGTAAGCCTCGAAGACTGAACGGGCGCCGCGGAGAGCCAGGTTCCGACCGTGAAGCACGAGTGTCAGAAGATTCGTTCGAGTTCATCGAGTCGGTCCTCCTCGCGGGAATGGCTCACCGAAGGCAAACTCGACATCCGCCAGAGCGATCCAGCTATCGGCGACCAGCCGCTGATGTGTCAGGCGGAGCTGAAACAAGACTCGCTCCGCATCGAGAAGATCGAGAATGCCGAGGCGATTCGTCGTGTAGGCGGCTTCCGCCGAGGCGAGCGATTCTCCGGCCTGCGGAATGAGCGTGTCGGTGTACAAAGACGTCCGCTCGCCGAGCGAATCGAGTCGCACCAGTGACCGGCGAAGCAGGAATCGAAGCTCCTCGAGCACGTCGTCGAGATCCCGCTGACTCGATCGTCGATGAGCCTGTGCCTCGGCAACGCCTGATGCAATGCGCTTGCGGAACAGAGGGATGTTGATGCCGACCGCGAGTGCGAGGATGTCCTGTCCGTTGTCGGCCGGCGGCGTCAGCACCCCGGCCGGATCCTCGCGATCACCGACAGCCGTGTAGCTCAAGCCGACGCGGAAATCGGGACGTGCTTCGAGCTGGCGGCGCCTGACCCATGCCGAGTCGGCGGCGATGCG
>CP070706.1:2133032-2144173 GCA_020350085.1 Acidobacteriota bacterium | reverse complement strand
CGCGAGCAGCGATCGAATGCCGAGTGCGAGCAGCAGCTGGCCCCACGAACGACCGGCGCTCGGCGTCGCCGTGAGCTCGTCGCGATCGAGGAGCTCGTCCGGTTCTGCGCGGCTCAGTGTGCGGACCCGGCCGTCGACCGCCTCGAGCGGCCATTGTGCGGCGCGCGCTCTCTGAGCGGCGCCACGCCATCGGCACACCACTCGTGGGAGCGCTGCAAGCTCGTGGCATCATCCGAGCAGAGATAGTTACACGCGCGGTCTGCGTCGGTGAATCGAGCCACGCGCTCGAGCGCGTCGGCGATCCCCGCATCGACTTCCGATGAGCGCTGCTGAATCATCTTGGTCGAGATCGAAGTCAGCAGCTCGTCCACGGCTGCGCCGTCCCGCAGGCTGCGCTCGCGCTGCTCGAGCTCACTTTCTCTCCTCTCGTTGATGGTCTTGCTCTTGACGCTGAGCAGGCGGCACTGCTGCTGGCTGACCGCAAGTGCACGCTCGAGAGCCTTCTGCGCGCTGATGTCGATCATCACGCCGCGAAGACGAGCCGGCTGGCCGGGAGGCTCGACGACATCGAGCGTGTTGCGCAACCAGACGGCCTTTCCGTAGGCGGCGATCATGCGGTACTCGAGCGGGCGGCGCCCCGGCTCGGAGATGGCCCCGTCGAGCAGCGCGGGCACCCGCTCGCGCTCGTCGGGGTGCAGGTGATCTTCCTAGAAGGTCAGTTCCGTGACCCAGCGCCGCGCGCGATAGCCGAGCAGCTGCTCCGCATGCTGGCTGACGAACGTAAACTGGCGCGTCTTGAGGTCGCGCTCCCAGGCCACCCCGTCGATCAGCGCCGACCAGGTGTCCGGCGCGGCAGCCTTTTTCGAGGCCGACGTGTCAGCCTGCTGCTCCGCCATCCTCTCGGCGAGGGACGGGTCCTCATCGACGCGACGACGGCTCATGGCGGGCTTCCTGGGTCGCGCCGCGGTCTGGGCCGGCCCCCGGCGCTCCCGCGGAAGTTGTCTGCTCGTAGGCTCGCGACCTTGAGCGGAACTTGGGTCGACCTCGATGATCGTGTCTGTCACCGTGCGCGACGATTCGTGCACGTTCGGCCTAATCGACTCAGATGTGGATGGGAGCGCGGAAAGCGGCCAGCGCCGCTTCCTTGATCGCCTCGGGCAGCGTCGGGTGCGCGTGCACCGAACGGCCGAGATCCTCGCTGCTCGCACCGAACTCGATCGCCACCGCGGCCTCGGCGATCAGATCACCGGCTCTCGGTCCGATGATGTGCACGCCAAGCAGGCGGTCCGTTTCCTCGTGGGCGAGCACCTTGACGCGACCTTCGACCTGACCCAGCGCCCGCGCTCTGCCGTTGGCCATGAACGGGAACACACCCTTCCGGTACGGCACGCCGGCTTGCTGCAGCGCGTCTTCGGTCTTACCGACACCGGCGATCTCGGGCATCGTGTACGCCACTCCCGGAACGGCGTCATAGTTGATGTGACCATAGCCGGTCGCCAGCAGCTCGACGCAGGCGATGCCTTCTTCTTCAGCCTTGTGCGCGAGCATCGGCCCGCGAATGACGTCACCGATGGCATAAACCCCGTCAGCGCTCGTCTTGAACCGCTCATCGACCGGGATGCGCCCCTTGTCATCCGTCTCGATGCCGACGGCATCGAGTCCGAGACCGTCCGTGTTCGGCACGCGGCCGACAGCCAAAAGCACGCGATCGCACGTCAGCGGATCGCCGGCCTCCCATTCGACGATGCAGCCGTCGCCTTCGGCGCGTGCACCGGTCACGCGCGCGCCGAGATGAAACTCGAGTCCTTGCTTGCGGAAGATCTTCAGCGCCTCGTCGGCCAACTCGGCGTCTGTCCCGGGCAGGATCCGATCGAGATACTCGAGCACGGTCACTTTCGCCCCAAGACGCTTCCACACCGATCCCAGCTCGAGACCGATGTAGCCGGCGCCGATTACGATCAGGTGTTGCGGTACTTCGCGGTAGCTCAGCGCCTCGGTGCTGGTGCCGACGCGCTCGCCATCGAGCTCGACGCCCGACAGCGGAGCGCTGTTTGAACCGGTCGCAATCAGGATGCGCGGCGCATCGAGCACCGTCTCGCCATCCTCGCCGACGACAACGACGCGCCCGGCTCGCTCGAGTCGGCCGTGACCGAGATAGCGGGTGACGCCGTTCTTCTTGAACAGCCCGTCGATGCCGCGCGTGAGGATCGTGACCACCTTGTCCTTGCGCTTGAGCATCGCGGCGAGATCGAACTCGACACTGCCGGTCTTGATGCCGTGCGGGGCGAGCTCGTGACTCACCTGATGAAACAGCTCGCTCGACTCGAGCAGCGCCTTGCTCGGAATGCAGCCCACGCGCAAGCAGGTGCCGCCCAGCTGGCGCTCCTTTTCGACGCAAGCCACGTTCATGCCGAGCTGTGCCGCTCTGATCGCCGCCACATAGCCGCCCGGACCCGAGCCGATGACGATGAGATCGTGCTGCTTGGCTGCCACGGTCAAATCTCCAACAAGAGGCGGGCCGGTTGCTCGATCGTCTCCTTGATCCGCTTGAGAAACGTCACCGCCTCGCGCCCGTCGACGATCCGATGATCGTACGTTAGCGCAACGTACATCATCGGTCGCACGAGAACCTCGCCCTCAATGGCAACCGGCCGGTCCTGGATCGCGTGCAGCCCCAGGATACCGCTCTGTGGTGGATTGACGATAGGCGTCGAAAGCAGCGAGCCGTAGACGCCGCCGTTGCTGATGGTGAACGTGCCGCCCTGGAGCTCCTCTAGCGTCAGCTCGTTCGTTTGAGCACGCCCGGCCAGATCGGCGATCGCCTGCTCGATCTGGGCGAAGCTCATCCGGTCGGCGTCGCGCAGCACGGGAACGACGAGCCCGCGCCCGCCGCCGACGGCGACGCCAATGTCGTAGTAGTGCCGGTAGACGATGTCGTCTCCGCGCACCTCGGCGTTGATCTGGGGGATCAGGCTGAGCGCCTCGATCGATGCCTTGACGAAAAACGACATGAAGCCGAGCTTGACGCCGTGGCGTTCGACGAACGCTTGCTTGTACTGGTTTCTCAGCGCGATCACCGCGCTCATGTCGATCTCGTTGAACGTCGTCAGCAGCGCCGCCGTCTGTTGCGCCTCGACCAGCCTCTCGGCGATGCGGCGGCGCAGCCGGCTCATCGGCACCACCTGCTCGGCTCGTTCGCCGTCCCACGCTGTGCGAAGCGGCTCGAGGGCGGGCGCGGCTGAGAATGAGCTCGAGGAGGGACTCGCAGCAGGACGGGGCGCCGAGCTGGGGGCCGGACGCGGAGCTCGATCCTGACGCAGCACGTCTTCCTTGAGAATCCGGCCACCGGGACCGGTGGCCTCGATGTCTTGTGGACTCATCCGGCGCTCGTGAAGAAGCCGCTGCGCTGACGGCATGACACGAGGGTGGTCCGCGGCGCGCGCCGGTGGCGGGCCCGACACCGCGGATGGCGCGGGCGGTGAGCTCGCTCCCGGCTCGTCAGCCTCTTCGCCACCCGCGCCGGCGGCTGGCTCGCCGTTCGGCTTTTCAGCACGCTCCAAGGTGCCGACCGTCGTGCCCACCGAGACGACGGAACCTTTCGCCTGAAGAATCTTCTTCAAGCGACCCGGGAACGGCGCCGGCAGCTCGACGGTCACCTTGTCGCTCTCGATGACCACCAGCGGCTCGTCCTGATCGACGACATCACCTTCGCTCTTGAGCCAGTCGCCAATTTCGACTTCGATCACCGATTCGCCCATATCGGGCACTTTGAGCTCCACAGACTGCACCGATTTTTCCGACTCCACGGGCGTCACTTCCGATCTCCTCAGCGCTCTCGTGCGTGGCGCGACGTGGCGAGAGCCAGCGCGGCCCGCCTCACGAAAAGGCCCTCTCGACCAGCTCCCCTTGCTCGCGCTTGTGCCGGTTGGCGGAGCCGGTGCCAGGACTCGACGCCGCCGGACGAGAGACGCGCTCGAGCGGCCACGAGCCCCACAGGCTGTCGTTGAAGCGCAGCCGGATCGCCGGCCAAGCACCCATGTTGGCCGGCTCTTCCTGAACCCAGATGACGCGACTGCCTTCGCGATACGGCTCCAGCGCGGATCGCAGTGTTTCGTCCGACAGTGGGTAGAGCTGCTCGACACGCAGGATCGCCACGTCCTCGCGGCCGAGTCGCTCGCGATGCTGCAGCAGGTCGAAATACACCTTGCCGCTGCACATCAGCACGCGATCGACCGCCACCGAACCGTCGATGAGCGGATCGGGCAGGATGCGCTGGAACGAGCCGAGCTCGAGGTCATCCAATGAAGAAGAGACCTTCGGGTGCCGCAGCAGGCTCTTGGGCGACATCACGACCAGCGGCTTTCTCCAACCGCGCAGCACCTGCCGGCGCAAACAATGAAACAGCTGCGCCGGCGTCGTCAGATTGACGACCTGAATGTTGTCTTTGGCCGCGAGCATCAGGAAGCGCTCCAAGCGGGCGCTCGAATGCTCGGGCCCCATCCCCTCGAAGCCGTGCGGCAGCAGCAGCACCAGACCGCTGAGTCGCTGCCACTTCGCCTCCGCGCTGGCGATGAACTGATCGATGATCACCTGCCCGACGTTGCAGAAGTCACCGAACTGCGCCTCCCACATCACGAGCGCGTCGGGATAGTCGAGACTGTAGCCGTACTCGAAGCCGAGCACGCCGGACTCGGACAGCGGGCTGTTGTAGATCTCTACCGGGGCTTGATCGTCCGAAAGATCGTCGAGCGGCTCGTAGCGACGGCCGTTGCGGCGATCGTGAAGCACCGCGTGGCGATGAGAGAACGTCCCGCGCTCCGAGTCCTGGCCGGTCAGCCGCACCCGATAGCCCTCGGTGGCGAGCGTGGCCAATGCGAGCGCCTCAGCGGCCGACCAGTCGAGCGGCCGCTCGCGTCGAGACATCTCACGTCTTGCTTCGAGAAAGCGCTCGATCTTCGGGTGCGGCTCGAAGTCGCTCGGTAGCTGCGTCAGCCGCAACAGCAGCTGTGCGGCGCGCTGGGCACTCACCCCGGTGGCGGCTTCGGGCGTGTCGAGATCAGCGCCCCCGCGATAGCGGCTCCAGATACCGCGAAACGGCGAGTCCGGCCGGGGCTGGCGCGGCTTGTCGCGAGCCGCGGAGAGTTCCTCTTCGAGCGCTCGCTGCCGCTCGGAAGCGATCGCATCGGCTTCCTCACGGCTGACACCACCCAGCCTCTCCAGATGCTCGAGGTAGGACGCGCGTACCGACCGTCGGTTGCGAATCGCGTCGTACATGACCGGCTGTGTGAACGACGGCTCGTCACCCTCGTTGTGACCGCGGCGCCTGAAGCAGTACATGTCGATGACGACATCGCGTCCGAACGCCTCGCGGAACTCGAGCCCGAGATTGACGACCTGGGCGACGGCTTCGGGGTCCTCACCGTTGACGTGGAAGATCGGAATCTGCAGCATCCGCGCCAGGTCGGTTGCGTAGCGCGTCGAGCGACCTTGCTCCGGCGGCGTGGTGAAACCGAGCTGATTGTTGACGATCACATGCAGCGTTCCGCCGACGGAGTAGGCATCGAGCAGGCTGAGATTGAGGCTCTCCTGCACCACCCCCTCCCCGGCGAAGGCCGCGTCGCCGTGGATCAAGAGCAGCATCCCTCGATCCCCGCGAGCGTCGGACACGCGGTCCTGCTTGGCCCGCAGCCGACCCATGGCCACCGGGTTGACGAACTCGAGGTGGCTGGGATTGAAGCACAGAGAAAGGTGGACTCCTTTTCCGCTCGACGTCTTCCAATCGCGGCTGTGGCCGAGGTGATACTTGACATCGCCCGGTGCGTCCTCGGCAACGATGTCGTCTTGGAACTCGCGGAAGATCCAGCGCGGGCTCTTGCCCATGATGTTGGCCAGCACGTTGAGCCGGCCGCGGTGTGCCATGCCGAGCACGATCTCCACGATGCCGTGCTCGGTGGCCCTCTCGATCGCGAGATCGAGCAGCGGAATGAGGGTCTCCCCGCCCTCCAAGGAGAAACTCTTCGCTCCCAGGAACTTCTTCTGGATGAACTCCTCGAAGATGATCGCGTCTGTCAGGCGCGTCAGGATGCGCAGCTGCTCGGCGCGGGTCAGCGCCAATCGGTTCTCAGTGCCTTCCATTCTGTTCTGCAGCCAGCGGCGCACCTGCAGGTTGTCGATGTGCATGAACTGCACGCCGATCGAACGGCAGTAAGTGTTGTGGAGGCGCTCGATGATTTCGCGCAGCGTCGAGCGCTCGACACCCGCGATCGTATCGACCGAGAAGCGCCGGTCGAGATCGGCTTCGGTAAAGCCGTAGCCCGCGATCTCGAGCTCGGGTTGCAGCTCGCGCGGGCGCCCTAGCGGGTCGATGGCGGCGATCATGTGCCCGCGGATCCGATACGCTCGGACGAGCTGATCGACGCGGTCCTGAAGCGCCATCGCGGCGGAGCGCGGCAGCGGCTGACCGTTGATCGGAACCACGCTCGGCCCGCGGCTGACGGGACGCGCTGAGACGGGTGCCTGGCCCGGGGCCGCGGTGCCAGCTGCCGCGTCCTCCTGGGCGAGCCGGGCGAAGTACTCGTGCCACGAGGCCGCGACAGACTGAGGGTTCTCGAGATAGCTCGCGTAGAGCTCCTCGACGAACGGCAGGTTCAGACTGTCGGGCTCCCGCTGCATCACCACTCCGAACACAGGCTCGGCATCGACGTGTCGGTCTCGCCACGGGGCTTTCTCGCCCGCCTGGCCGATCGGAGCAGATGCCGCCCGTGGGACGAATTATTGATGGAGTCTCGGACTCTTTCCAGAATCATCCCGCGCGCGTGCGCCGCAGGCGCTCGAGATCCGGCAAGTTCCCGCGAGGCCGCCTCGAGGCGGCACCGGCCGACGGGCGTTGCGCGGCGCGGTCCCCGGGTTGTTTCGGTAAGTCGTTACCGCGAAGCGACTTATGCAGATAATCGGTAAGTAAAGCGTTGACACCCGCCCGCGACTGCCCGACAATCCGCCCGCATCGTCACCTTGCGTTGTCACCTCGTGCAGGGAAAGACAACCGGCATGGCATCCGTCCGTGGCGGAATGCTCTCGAAGGCCGATCCACCGGCGCCGTCGGTGAGGAGCATTGGAGATCCGGTCGATGAAGGTCCTCGTTATCGGAGGCGGGGGGCGCGAGCACGCTCTTTGCTGGAAGATCCGTCAAAGTCGAATCGTCGAGGAGCTGTTCTGCAGTCCGGGCAACGCGGGCATTTCCGAGATCGCGGACTGCCCTCCCCTCGCCTCGTCAGATCCGCAAGCGGTCGCTGAATTCGTCGCGCGCCAGGGGATCGACCTGACCGTCGTCGGACCGGAGCTTCCGCTTTCCCAAGGGCTCGCCGACCGCATCGTCGAGCGCGGCAAGTCCGTGTTCGGCCCGACCTCGGGGGCCGCGCGCCTGGAAACGAGCAAGGTCTTCGCGAAGGAGTTCATGACGCGCCACAACATCCCTTCGGCGACCTACGAGGTGTTCGACAGCCCGGACCCGGCGCTGTCCTACGTCGAGCGCAAGGGCCTTCCGCTCGTCATCAAAGCCGACGGCCTCGCGGCCGGTAAAGGGGTCATGATCGCTCAAACGATCGACGAGGCGCGTGACGCGATCCAGCGCACGATGGTGCACCGCGTGTTCGGCGCCGCGGGGAGAAGGATCGTCATCGAGGAGTGCCTGCGGGGGCGCGAGGCCTCTTTCTTCGCGATCACGGACGGCCAGCGCGTGATTCCGCTCGTGACCTGTCAGGACTACAAGCGCGTCGACGATGCCGATCAAGGGCCGAACACGGGCGGCATGGGCTCGTTTTCTCCGGCGATGCATCTCGACCGCGAGGCGACGGCGTTCGCTCTCGAGCGGATCGTCGGGCCGACCATCAAGGGAATCGCCAAGGAAGGCCACCCGTACCGCGGCGTGCTCTACGTCGGATTGATGCTGACCGACGACGGTCCGAAGGTGCTCGAGTACAACTGCCGCTTCGGCGATCCGGAGACGCAGGTCATCCTTCCGCGCCTCGCCTCCGACCTGGTGCCGCTGCTCGGGGCCGCCGCGCGCGGCGACCTCTCCTCCGTCCGCGTCGAGTGGCGCCGCGAGGCGGCCGTTTGTGTGGTCATGGCCTCCCAGGGCTACCCGGGCAGCTACCAGAAGGGCAAGAAAATCACCGGTCTCGAGAATTTCGCCGGCCGTTCCGACATCCTGGTGTTTCATGCGGGCACGCGCACGGGGCCGGGCGGCGAGATTCGCACGGCTGGCGGCCGCGTCCTCGGCGTCACGGCGTTCGGCATGAACCTCGCGGAGGCGCGCCAGGCCGCCTACGAGGCCGCGAAGCAGATCGGCTTCGCCGGCGTTCATTACCGAAACGACATCGCGGCGGACGCGATCGAGTGTCAGCGCACCAAAAAAACGGAGCATGTCGGCCCATGAGGGACTCACCGCAAGTCGCCGTGCTGATGGGCTCGGCCTCGGATCTGGAGACGATGGCTCAGGCAGTGCGCCAGCTCGAACGGCACGAGGTGTCCTACGAAGTCGAGGTGACCTCGGCGCACCGCACGCCGAATCGGACGGTGGCGTACGTGCGCGAGGCCGAATCTCGCGGCGTCGAGGTCTTCATCGTGGGGGCCGGGATGGCGGCGCATCTCGGCGGCGTCGTGGCCGCCCACACCAACCGTCCCGTGCTCGGGGTGCCGCTGCCGGGCCCGTTGCTCGACGGGCTGGATGCGTTGCTGGCCACCGTTCAGATGCCGAAAGGAGTCCCCGTTGCTACTCTTGGCGTGGGCTCCCATGGAGCCGGCAACGCGGGCTTGCTCGCCTGCCAGATCCTGGCGCTCCGAGATCCGGCGCTGAGACAGCGGCTCGATGCGGGGCGAGAGGAGATGGCACGCCAGGTCGAAGCGAGTGCCGATGATGCACGGCGACGACTGAGGGAGATCCTGGATAGGACCTAGATGATCTATGCCGGTTCGGACAAGCTGAGGCCCGGGCGCGAGTTCGAGCTGTTGTCCGAGCCGGGCGGCGGCCGCCGGGCAGACTCGGCCCCGCCAGGCGAGTCCGAAGCGCCCAGCGCCGAGCGCCGCTATCACGTCGTCACGCTCGGCTGCAAACTCAATCGGTTCGACTCGGCGCAGGCCGAGGGAGTGCTGCGCGCGGCAGGCTACGCGCCGAGCGCCGATCCGCGCCGCGCGAGCGTCATCCTGCTCAACACCTGCACGGTGACGGCCCGCGCAGATGCCGACGGCCGGCGATGGGCCCGCCGACTGCGTCGATTGAACCCTGCGGCCCGCATCGTCGCGACCGGCTGCTACGCCGAGCGTGATGCGGAAGCGCTGGGCCGGCTCGGAGTGCTCGACGAGATCGTCGGATTGCGTGAGCGGCGGCGGTTGCCTTCGGCACTGCTCGGTCACGACGAGTGCACCACCGGCTCGATCGCGCTCTTTTTCGGTGATCGGTCACGGGCTTTTCTTCGGATTCAAGAGGGCTGCGATCTCGGCTGCAGCTACTGCGTGATCCCGCAGGTGCGCGGAACGAGCCGTTCCGTGCCCGCCGGTGAGGTACTCGCCCAGCTGGAACGGCTGGCAGCGACAGGCGTGCGCGAGGTCGGCCTGACGGGTGTCAACACCGGCTCGTGGGGGCGTGACCTCGAGCCGCGACGCGCGCTGGCAGACCTGTTGGCGGAGATACTGGATCGAGACCTTCCGCTGCGCATCCGGCTCAACTCTCTCGAGCCGAAGACCGTGACCCGTCGGGTGCTCGCGTTGATGGCGCAAGCGTCAGATCGCCTCGTCCCGCACGTTCAAGTACCGCTGCAGAGCGGCTCGGATCGGGTTCTCGCCGCCATGTCGCGCAACTACCGCACCAAGTTCTACCGCGAGCTGATCGAGCGCATCGTGGCCAGCGTGCCGGATATCTGCGTCGGGGCGGACGTGATCTGTGGCTTTCCCGGCGAGTCGGCCGCGGATCACGCCGCCACTCTCGCGTTCATCGACTCGCTGCCACTGGCTTACCTGCACGTGTTCTCCTACTCGCCGCGGCCGGGCACCCGAGCCGCGGCGCGCGGGGACGCGCTCGTTCCGGCGCGCGCGCGCGCGCGGACCCGCGAGCTGCGAGCCGTGGGCGAGCGTCACGCGCGCGCGTTTCGCCAAGCGATGATCGGGCGCACGCTCGATGCGCTGACACTCGACGCCCTGGCCGCCGATGGCTCGCGGCGCGCGTTGACCGGCAACTACATCGAGGTCCACGTCCGCGATCTGCCGCAAGGTCAGCTGTGGCCGGTGCGTCTGACCGCGCTCGCCGACGAGGGCCTGGCGGTGCGGGCGGAGCTGGCCTCATGATCTCGCGCGCTGCCGAGCTGCCCGCCGCGGCCACGCTGTCGTTCGCCCTCTGGTGGGTCCTGTGGCTGACGGCTCCCTCGCCCGCAGTTTTGGCTGCCGCGCACGAGCGAGGTGGCGGCGTGAGCTGGTTCGACGGCACCCTCGAGCAGGCGCTGGGCGCCGCGCGGGAGCAGAACAAGCTCGTGTTGGTCGAGTGCTGGGCCTCCTGGTGTCACTCTTGTCACGAGCTGGATCGCGAGGTCTGGTCGCGCGCCGATCTCGCGCGCTCGCTGCAACGGGAAGTGGTTCCGATCAAGGCCGAGGTCGATCGGCGGCTCGGGCGGGGAACCGAGCTGGCCGAGCGCTTCGACGTCGACGGCCTGCCGCTCGTGCTGTTGCTCGATCCGGACTCGGGAGACGAGCTCGGACGGATCGAGGGGATGTTCGCGGCCGAGACGGTTCTGGCCGCGGTCGACGAGGCCGCGCGGAGCCTGACGCTGCCGGACCCGTCGCTGACGAACGATCCGGACGAGCTGCTGCGTGCGGGCGAGCGCGCGCGGCGCGCGCGGCAGTGGCAGCTGGCCGCTGGTGCGTTCGAGCGGGTGCTCGCGCTCGATGCGGACTGTTCATCGGGCCAGGCGGACGACGGGGCACTGCTCTTGGCGGGGGTTTTGGCCGAGCGCGATGAGATGGCTGAGGCAATCGAGATCCTCACCACCGCCGCCGAGCGCTGCCCGGACACGGCGGACGCCGTCAGAGAGATCTGGCAGTCGAGGGAGCGACTCGTCGCGGTCCTCGAAGGGGAGCGGGCGCGCGGCCGTGTG
>CP070706.1:2128014-2132932 GCA_020350085.1 Acidobacteriota bacterium | reverse complement strand
GGGCCCCACTGCCGACGTCCCAGGTGTCGAGGTGTCCGCCGATCACGACGATCTGCTCGGGACGCTCGCGGCCGCGCAGCTCCGCGACGACGTTTGCGCTCGGTTGGTCGGGCAAGGTGCGGGCGCCCATGAAAAGGCGCAATAAGGGTCGCTCACCTCGATTCTGCAGCCTGTGGAGCAGTTCAGCGTCTTCGACGGAAATCGCCGCCGCCGGAATCGGGCGCATGTCGTCACCGTAGCGCTTCATCGCACCGGTGTGCGGCGTGCGGAGGCTTCGCGTCGTGACGGACCGGATCAGCGCGGCGAGAGCGCCGTGACGCGAGGCGTGTTCAGCAGCCCGGGCCCTGTACTGAACCGCCTCGCCATAGGCTTGGAACATGTTCTCCATCGTCTTCATCGGGAAGTTGTAGAGCACGATCTTTCCGGCTGCTTCGGCGCCGATCCGATCGAGCGTCTCGAAGTCAGGTACGACGAGCACCGGCGCGGTGATGCCGGCAGCAGGCGTGCCGACGCTGCGCCCCAGTCCCAGCACGGCCAGCCGGCGCGGCAGGCCAGGTGAGAGCATCTCGAGCGATTCCTCGCCTCGCTCCCAAACCGAGACCATCACCTTTTCGAGGGCGACTTTGTCGAGACCGTCCTGCCGCAGCTCGTCGAGGGCCCACGAGATGGCCGCGTCCAGTCCGGGACTACCGGCGTGCCGGTGTCCGATCCCGTCGCAGAGCGCTTCGAGGCGGGCGAGCGCACGCTCATCGCTCCTCGCGGCATCGATGATGCGCCGTGCAGCCTCCACGGCATCCGCCGGCAGGTCTGCCGACGTGGCCGGTTTCTCGGCCGGCTGCTCGCGTCCGCCGTCGCAACCCGCGAGCCATGACAGGAAGAGAGTCAGCAAAGCGAGCGCTGTCGCACGCATGAAACAGACCTCCCGCCGCAGAACGAACTCTCAATCTCTCACGAGCAAAGCGCGAAGTATAGCGCCGGTCGATCAGCGCCAGGCCTTGGGCATCTCGAGCACGAGCCGGGACTCGCGCACGAAGCCACCCGCGACGATCGTGCCGCCGACCCGCACGGCGATCTGACCAGCTGGCGTGGCTGCAGGCGCCTGTGTCGTCGCATCGCCTCGCAGCAGAGCGACGGCGCTGTCCCAGTCGAGATCGACGACGCGCTCTCGTATCGAGTTCCCGAGCCAACGCAGCATGGCTGTCGTCAACCGCTGTCGTTGTCCCGACTGGCGCAACGCGCGCAGTCCCGGCGCGACGACATCGAGCCGCGACAGATCCACGTCGGCGTGATCGTCTGCCGGCATGCGCGAGAGGATCCAGACATCGCGCCCACGAGAGACGACGAGCACGCCATCGAGGGCATCGGGGCCGACGGCAAACCGCTCCGCGAGATGACGAGAGAGGACCTCACGCGCCTCGGGATCATCGCATGGAGAGGTATGAGGACGACCAGCTCGTCGCGGCGCGATCCGGTCTGAGCGAGCAGACTTGACCAACAGAGCGAGGAAGAAGCCCCATGAGCCGGTGTGATGGGGAAAAAGCCGTCGCGTGCGCGAGAGGTCCGGGTGGAACTGGCGGCCTCGCCAGCGTGTCACTCCGGCTGCTCCCGGAACGTCGTCCGGCAGCGGCGAGATTTCGATGTCGTCCCGCTCCGCGAGCACGTCGCTGATGACCTGCTCGTTCTCCTCGGGGGCGTAGGCACAGGTCGAATAGACGAGCCGTCCTCCCGGGGCGAGCAGTGCCAGGCCTCGCGTCAGCAGCCGGCGTTGGACGGCAGCCGAGCGCGCGAGGCCCTGCTCGCCGGACGGCGAGTAGCGCGCAGCCGCGACGCGAAACGTGCCCTCACCGGTGCACGGCGCGTCGAGCTGAATCGCATCGAACGGGCCAGCATTCGGGAAGGTCGTTCCGTCTTGCCGGACGACGAGAGCGGAGCTGACGGCGTGCCGAGCGAGCACTTGGATCAAGATGCCGATCCGCGGCACGGACGGCTCGGCGGCGAGCAGCCGCGCGCGTCCGCTCGCCAGCGAAGAGATGAGCACGGTCTTGCCGCCAGGAGCCGCACAAAGATCGAGGACACGCTCTCCAGGCCGTGGGGCCAGCAGGCGCGGCGGGAGCGAGCTCGACGCGCCCTGAGGGAATGCCAAACCGAAAACGACCTCGGGCAGCGTCCCGGCCCCCTCGTGGCCCGTGACCCTCAGGTGCCGTGGCGCCCACTCGATCCGCTCGACGCCGAGGCCTCGGCGAGCGAGAAGCGCCGCGACGTGGTCGGGCTCGGAGCGGCCGGGGGGCACGAGCAGATCGATCGGGGGGGGCGACTCGAGCGCCCGCCAGAACGCCGTCCGATCGTCGATCAGCGGCGCGTAGCGTTCCAACCAGCGCAGCGCGTCGGCAATCCGCTCCTCGCTCGATCGTCGGGGCTGTCTCGTCACGGTGGTGAGCAGGCCGCGGCAACGCGTCCGGCGAAAGTGCGGGCGCGCGCGAAGCAGTCCTCGTCACCGACGTGAAGGCTGGCGCCGAGGAGCAGCATCGTGTCGGCGCCGTAGAATTCCACCAGCTCCGCGACGCGGTCGAGCTCCATGCCGCCGGCGGGCACGGGAAGCGCGCTGCGCAGACCGGCAACGTCCTGCCGCAGGCGGTCGGCGAGCCAGCGGCACGTCTGATCGCCGAAGCGGAAGCGGCCACCGGCGTGAGGGAAGATCACGGCATCCGCGCCGAGGACGCGAAGCAGCTTGCCCAGCATCAGCTCCGGGGCGACTTTCTGGGCACCGGCGAACGCCGGGTGCGCGATGACCGGCATCTCGAGGGGCGATTCGATCAGCTCGTGAAACGTGGGAAGGCCTATCAGTAAGGGGCTGAGCATCACCGCCCGCACCCCCGCTTGCTGGGCAGCGTCGAGTTGACGCCGGATGCGCGAGGGGCCACCGCTGACGTTCGGCACGTACAGCGACGCGCGGCCGGTCCGCTGCGCTGCGCTCTCGACGGCGCGCTGGCACGAAACGATCCGCTGCTCGAAGGGATTCGTCGCTTGATTCGTGATGCCGTGATCGTCCTTGATTACGTCGATACCGGCCAGCGCGAAGGCTTCGCAGGCGGCGGCCAGCTCGGCGTTGGCGAGGCCAACCGGTTTGAGAGCCGTTGCGGTCAGGGCGCGCCCGCGCACCTGAGTCAGATCCCGCAGGCCAGCAATGCCCCAGCGCGGGCCGCCGAGGCTCGAGAGCGTCGCGACAGGCAGTTCGGCGTCCCAGAGTTCTACATCCGGCTGCAAAGACGAGTTGCCGAACAGCACGTTGACCAGCTGGGCCACGCTGCCGTCCTGCGTTGCATCGCTGTAGCTGATCGTCACCCTGAACCGGCGATCGCGATCGGGCTCGATCTTCTCGACCGTTCCTAGCACCTGCTCGATGACGAACCGATCACGCAGCGCCTCCCGCGGCAGCTCGACGGTTTGCTCGCGGGCAAGCGCCTCCGCCCGAGTTTCGATCTCGGTCGGTTCCGATTCAATCCGGTATATAGCGCGGATGCGATCCATCGTCGTCGACGTGTTGATTCTAGATCATTCCCGGACCGGTACCCTGGGTGAGGATCATGTCGCTAACCGCCAGCATGTGGCGATGGGGCTTGCCGTGTCAGACTCGCGCGAAGCGCGAGAAAATCCGGCGCTGTGCGCCAGTCTCACAAGGCAAGCCTTGTTGCTACGGGCCGTTTCTCGACGCAAGAGTCATCGTTGGACGTCTTTGAATCGCTGGATCACCAATGCCGTCAGCGGACGAAGCTCGTTTACGAGCCTCAACTCTTCGGGACCGAGGCTCTGGGAGCCCTGAGTCGCCACCTTGATCACGCCGAGCGTGCCGTCTCGACCGAGGATCGGCGCGCAGAGCATCGCCTTCTCGCGAGCGCCCCTAGCCACCGATGCGGCGGCGGCGTTGTAGTCGAGCAATCGAGCGAGCTCGGTACCCATGCCTGGCTCGATGGGCCTCCAGTGGGATCGCTCGTGGACGAAGATCCCACCCCGGCCGGCACGGATCTCCTCGATCACGGCCGGCGCGAGCTCCAGGCACAGCCCGATGATCCGGCTCTTTGCCTTGGTCCAGCGGATCTGTTCGGCGACGAGCCGGAGCTGCGTGACCGCTTCGTTCACGATCAGCAGCGCGGATGAATGATCGTAGCGCGTCAAGGTACGCAAGGCGTGGAGCACCTCGTAGAGAAGGTCCTTCGGACGCAGCTCGCGAACCAGCCTCTCGACGATCCGCGCCCGCAAGGATCGCTCACGCTCGTGGTCCAGCCGCTCCAGCATCGCGGATACCAGCCGCGCCACGACGACGACGGTGCGGCGTTCCGGGGTGGAGATCGTCCAGCTCCGGTCACGAAAGCCGATCAGCGCCCAGTTGCGGCCTCGCCAACGCACGGGCTGCAGCAGAGTGTCAGCCGGCAGCTGTGGGTACTCGAGCCTCAGGAAGCGGGTCAGCAGATCGCGATCCCACGAGCTCGTCTCGGGCACGACGTAGAGCTCGCCCAGATCGCGCCGGTGCCGGTCGAGCACGGCGATGATCGCCTCGCTCGCGTCCAGAAAAGCACGCGTCTGACGCAGCACATGCCTGAGCGCTTGAAGCGGGTCGCGGGCGTGGCCGAGCTGACGCCGCAGGCACGCCTCGAGACGAAACAAGCCGAGCTCGAGCTGCTGGTTCACGGCTCGGATCGTAGCGTCAAACGAGGCGAACGCGAACCCCGAGCGCGACCGGTTGAACGCAGCGAGACTCGGTCGCAATCAGCCGGACTCGCGGATCACGGCTAGTCGACATAATCGAGCGAGCGCAGCTCCTCGAGGGTCGCGTCGCGGCCCATCTTCTCGAGCCACGCGCGCGTATCCTCGAGCGTCGGCCCCTGCTGCTTGCTCTTGCGCCCCACGACCGCACCTCCGG
>CP070706.1:2124544-2127914 GCA_020350085.1 Acidobacteriota bacterium | reverse complement strand
GTGCGCCGGGCGTGGATCTGCCCCAAGTGTGGCTATCACTTCCAGATCTCGGCCCGCCAGCGTCTCGAGTCGCTCGTCGACGGTGGCACGTACGCTGAGTTCGACGCCGCTCTCTCCTCGACAGACCCGCTCAAGTTCAAGGACCGCAAGGCCTACCGAGATCGGCTCCGCGCGTATCGCGAGCAGACGGGACTCAACGACGCGGTCATCTGTGCGGCTGCACAGATCGAACGTGTTCCGGTCATCGTGTGCGCGATGGAGTATGGGTTCATGGGCGGCTCGATGGGCAGTGTGGTGGGCGAGAAGATCACGCGCGGCATCGAGCGCTCGCTCGCCGAGCGATGCCCGCTGATCATCTTCTCTACGTCGGGCGGTGCTCGCATGCAGGAAGGCGCCCTTTCGCTGATGCAGATGGCGAAGATCTCTGCTGCGTTGGCGCGACTGCACGAAGCGGCCATCCCGTTCTTCTCGGTGCTCGCAGACCCGACGACGGGAGGTGTGACCGCTTCGTTCGCCATGCTGGGTGATGTGACTCTGGCCGAGCCGCGCGCCCTGATCGGGTTTGCCGGACCGCGAGTGATCGAGCAGACGATTCGCGAGACGCTTCCGGAAGGGTTCCAGCGCTCGGAGTTTTTGCTCGAGCACGGTATGGTCGACATCGTCGTCGATCGCGGCAAGCTGCGCGAGACGCTCGCTCGGCTGTTGCGCTTGTTGTGGGATGCGCCCGTGCCGGCTGGCGTTTCAACCACCGTTCACGCCAACCCTCGCGATCCACGCTAACCCGGACTGCTCATGACTCCCTTGGTGGCAGGGAGGCGAGCGCCTGGGGCGGGCTTCTCGTATGACCCGAGACGATCGTCGCTTTTGAAGGAGCACGCGAGCATGGGGCAGCTGATGAGAAGACGCGGCAAGCCGCTCGCAGACCGCCAACGATGAGCCACGAACTTTCCGATCCGCTCTTGGAGTGGCTGTACTCGCTCAGCGGCCCGTCGCTGAAGTGGGACATCGATACGGCGAGCGCTTTCACTCGATGGCTCGGTCACCCGCAGCGCGGTTTCGCCAGCGTGCACATCGCCGGTACCAACGGCAAAGGCTCGGTGGCGGCGCACCTGAGCGCGATCGCGCGCGCGAGCGGTCTTCGCGTGGGACTGTTCACGAGCCCGCACCTCGTGCGGCCGGAGGAGCGGGTTCGCCTCGACGAGCACGACATCGACTCCGCCCTTTTTCGCCGCTTCATCGAGCGGCTGCGCGATGAGGCGAGCCGCGCTATGGCCGCTGAAGCCGTGCCACGTCACCCCTCGTTCTTCGAGATGATGACGGCGGTCGCGATGCTCGCTTTCGAGCACCATCGCGTCGATGTGGGCGTGTTCGAAACCGGCCTGGGAGGGCGGCTCGATGCGACCAACATCCTCACGCCGCACCTGGCGGTCGTTACGACGATCTCGCGCGATCACCAAAAGACTTTGGGGCGCTCGCTGACCGCGATCGCGAGAGAGAAAGCCGGGATCATCAAGCCGGGCATCCCGGTACTGGCGGGCTGGATCGGTGCGGCACCGCTCGAAGTGCTGCGCCACGTGGCCCGCGAGAGAGGCGCGCCGTTTCACGACGCGGCCCGCGAACTCAGCCTCCAGCCCACGGCCGACGGCGGATTCGATCTCGCCACACCGCTCGCGAGCTATCGTGGACTGTGCAGCGCGCTCGAAGGAGACCACCAACGGCGCAACGCCGCGCTCGCCGTGCGGGCTGCGGAGCTGCTTCGGACGCGCGGCATCGGTTTTCACGACGGCGCGATCCGCGAGGGACTGACGCGAGTCCGTTGGGCGGGCCGGCTCGAGCGGATCAGCGGATCCCCGCGTTTTCTGCTCGACGCGGCGCACAACGCCGAGGGCGCGAAGGCTCTGGGAAAGTATCTCGAGCGCCACGACCGCGCGCACGGCCGGCCGCGACGCCGAGCTGTGGTCTTCGGATTGACCGAAGGACGTCGCGCCGGCAGCATGATCCGGCCCATCGCCGGCTTTGTGGACCGCATCGTGGTGACACGCCCTGCGACCTCGAGGGCGCAACCGCCGTCACGAGTCGCCGCGGAACTCGACGGTGCGGTCGACTCGAGGAGAGTCATCCTTGTGCCACAGCTCGCGGAAGCTCTCGAGCGGGCGGCGGCGGCGGCGGGGCCGGCGGGCGAAGTGCTCGTCACCGGCTCGCTTTACCTCGTCGGCGGGGCCCGGCAGATCCTGATCGGCTTGGCGGGACCCGGCGCACCCCGTCACGAGCGGGTTCCCACGCTCGAGCGGGCTCGCTCGAAACGGACCGCTGGCTGATCGCGGTCACCCCGGCCCGGATGAGCGCATGACGCTTCCCGATCTTCCCGTTTCCGACCGCTGCACCGCCGAGCTGACCCGACTGCATCTCGACGAGGTCCAGGCACCCCTCGATTTCGGCCGCGTTTTCGGTAACGACCGCGACGTGGAGCTCGAGGTGGGCGTCGGAAAAGGACGGTTCTTGATGCTCGCTGCGACCGCCATGCCGGATCGCAACTTCGTCGGCGTCGAGTACGCGCGCCGGTATCTGGAGCGAGCGATCGCACGGATCGGTAAGCGAGGGCTAGCAAACGTCAGGCTGGTTCACGCTGAGGCGCTCGCGTTTCTCGAGCGGTTCGTCGCCGAAAAGAGCGTCCGAGCCGTCCACATCTACTTTCCCGATCCTTGGCCGAAGAAACGCCACCACAAGCGACGACTGATCCGGCCAGCCGTCATGACCGAGCTCGCGCGTGTCATGCGCTCGGGTGCGTCGCTTCGTGTGGTGACCGACCACGACGACTACGCGGCGGTGATTCGGGAGGTGCTCTCGGCAGACGGTCGCTTCTGCACTGCCAGCGAGGATCGGCTCGAGTGGAAGCTGCCGGGGATGGATCGTCTGATCGGACCGGGCGTGACCAATTTCGAGATCAAGTACCGCAGGGAAGGCCGCTCCTTTCACCGCTTCGCCGTCCAGAGAATCTAGACCGCCCCGGCTGGATGCGCGCGGATCGCGCCTGAGAGAGCCGGCCGGTTCCACGGCCCGGGACGAGACCCACGACGAGGAGCGGCGTTGCCGCCCGGTGTTCGCGAATCTGTTCGCTGCACCTAGTGGCGGAGACGGCGCCCGATGAAGAGAAGTCGCGACCCTGAGCTCGCTGGCTGGCTGCGGTTGGCACGCTGCGAACAGCTCAGTCCGCGACGGGCCCTCGCGCTCGTCCAACGCGCGGGCGGAGTCGGGCCGTTTGCTGCACCGAAAACGGCCGTGCTCGCGGATCTCGGTCTGAAGCCGGCGCAAATTCGAGCTCTTTGCGATGACGCGCTGGAGCAGCGCATCACCGAAGAGCTGAAGACGC
>CP070706.1:2117324-2124444 GCA_020350085.1 Acidobacteriota bacterium | reverse complement strand
TCGGGCGGCTGGATCACGAGCACGTTCGACATGACCTCCTACCGGGGTCGCAAGATCTATCTCGCCTTCGTCTTCGGTGCGGACTCCAGCTCGACGAACCCCGAAGGCTGGTACATCGACCAGGTCAAGATCGAGTCCGAGAAGGCTGGCGCTCCGATCTGTCAGGTGACTCAGTGGCCCGGAAGCGTTCCGGCGACGACGAGCTTCCTGCGCGTCGGTGCGGATCAGATCGAAGCGAGCTGGCAGCCGTCCTGCAACGAGGGTTCCCCGGCGGGCCAGGCCTACTCGATCCAGGCCGGAAGCCTCGACGATCTCCACACCGGTGCGAGCTACGGCCACACGCCGCTCGACGGCATCTGCACCCGCACGTCGCCCGAGACATTCACGGCTGGCGCCGGAAACGAGTACTACCTCGTCGTGCCCAACCAGGCCGGTCGTGAAGGCGGGGCCGGGACGGACGCAGCAGGCTCACCGCGCCCGCAGCTGAGCACCTTGTGCGGCGAGCCTCGAGAGGCGAGCTGTCCCTGATACCGACTGCAGATGCGGGTCCCGCCGGTCAGCGGGGCCTGCGCCCGTTGCTCTTCTGGCAGCTCTTTTCGCGCCGCTGCTCTGCGCCGTTTCGAGATCTCGCCACCTCGGTTTCGCGACGCGGTCGCTCGTCCCCTGTCCGGAGTCAGCGTGGGCGGTGTTTGTAAAAGATGGGGAGCTCCTGCGGAAACCCCAACGGCACGCGCGTTCCCACGAATTCGTCGACGGCGACTTCGGGACGCGTGAGGCGGTAAGATGGCTCTCATCGGCGGCACGAACGAGGATCGGCCATGATCTCGCGTGAACCCAGGGGGAAGCTGCGCGCGCACGGCGAGGAGCTGGCAGATGTCTCGCGAGGCGCCGAGACGACCTACCGGCTGATGCGGCGGCTGCGCGAGGGGGACGATGAGGCGCTCGAGCAGCTGTGCCGCCGGTCTCTGCCCCGGATGCAGCGCTGGGCGAGGGGACGACTTCCACTCCGCGCACGCAGCCTCGTCGATACCGACGACCTCGTGCAAGAGGTCCTCGTCGAGACGATACAGCGGCTGAGCCAGTTCGAGTATCGGCGCGGACACGCTCTTCAAGCCTACGTCCGCCGGGCTCTCGACAACCGGATCCGCAATCAGCTGCGCCGCGCCCGTCGAAGACCCGGCCATGCGAGCCTCGAAGGCAACGCTGAGGCGCCGGAGCGTTCCGCCCTCGACGAGCTGCTCCTCACTGAATCGACTCTTCCGCACCCGTGCGTCCTCCGGGCCCGTCCTCGGCCCACCATGGGACCCAAAAACCAACCCGAAAGCGAGAGGACCCGTGGATCAGAAAGCGGGGGGAAGACCCGCAAGCAGAGACATCTTCTTCTCTGCCGCATCAGGGAAGCATCGCCAGGCTGGCCGAGATGCGCGACAGCGGCTCCAGCACGTAGCTCGGTAGAATTCCAAGCAAAACCGTCGCGACCACCGAGACCGCCAGCACGACCCGTGTCGGCGAGGGAACGACGATCTCGGCCGAGAGCTCCTGCTCGGGCGGCTTGAAGAACATCGCCACGAGCACTCTCAAGTAGTAGTAGGCACCGATCACGGCCGCGATACCCATGATCAGCGCCAACAGCGGATGTCCCGCCCTCAGTGCCGAGAGGAAGATGACGTACTTGCACGTGAAGCCGCCCATCGGCGGAATGCCGGTCAACGACAGCAGGAAGACCGCCATCGTCACGGCGAGTACGGGGTGGCGGCTCCACAGTCCCGAGAAATGCGAGATGTGATCGGCATCGTGGCCTGCGTCCTGGAACACGGAGACGACAGCGAAAGCGCCGATGGTCATAAACGTGTAGACCGTCAGGTAGAACACCACGTTGGCGACGCCAACATCGAGCGGTGCGAGCAAGCCGAGCAGCAAGTAGCCGGCGTGAGCCACGCTGGAGAAGGCGAGCAGCCTCTTCACGCGGTCCTGCACCAGCGCCATCACGTTGCCGATGATCATCGTCGCGGCGGCCAGCACCGACAGCGCCAGGATCCAACGCGACGACACGTCGATCGAGCTCGACAGTCCTGTGTGCAGCAACCGCAGCAAGACGCCGAACGCGGCGGCTTTGGTACCGGCCGCCATGAAGGCCGTGACGGGTGTCGGCGCTCCCTGATAGACGTCCGGAGTCCAGAAGTGAAACGGCACCGCACCGATCTTGAAGGCGAAAGCGACGATCACCAACGCCATGCCGGCGAGTAGCATGCCGTCGCCGTAGGGCGCGAGGCCGGGCGCGCCGAGAGCCACAGCGCTGGCGATGCCCTCGAGATCGAGGCTACCCGTGGCACCGTAGAGCAGCGCCACGCCGTAGACGAGAAACCCGGTCGAGAACGCGCCGAGCAGGAAGTACTTGAGCGCGGCCTCGATGCCGGTCGGTGTCTCTCGAGCGATGCCACACATGACGTACAGACTGATTGAGAGAACCTCCAGCCCGAGGAAGATCATCATCAGATTGTCCGTGCCGACCATGATCGTCATGCCGGCGACCGACAGGAACGTGAGCGGATAGACCTCGGGTCGGTAAGCGCGAGCACGGTCCAAGTAGACCGGCATGAGCAGGAGGGCCAGAAGCCCGGCAACGCCGAACAAGATGTCGAGAGATAGCGACAGGCGGTCGGCACGCACCATCTCCATGCCGAGCATGCCGGCGGTCTCCCGATAATCGCCGTAGGAGCCGATGTGATACAGCATGTAAGACGGCACGACGATGGTCAGGACCATGCCCGCGACGGCAAATCCCCACAGCCACTGCCGGTCCTCTCTGAGAGCCGGTACGAACAGCAGCAGAAGGAGACCATAGACGGCCGGCCACAGGGTCGGCATCGCGGTCCATATCTCGAAAAGCTGGTAGTCCATCAGCTCACCTGGTCAACCCATGACGATCCACAGGACCAGCACGGTCCCCGCCAACAGCCAGACGGCGTAATGACGTACGACGCCCGTCTGGAACAACTTGATCACCTGCCCCGAGATCTCCGTCAGTATGCCGGCGAGATTGACGGCACCGTCCACAACCGTCCGATCGATGGCGTCGGCCCCTCGGCACAGCGCTTTGAACGGCCCGATCACGAGCTTGTCGTACAGCTCGTCGACAAACCACTTGCGATGGAGCAGCCGTCTGACGAACCCGAGCGAGCCCGCCATCGCCGCGGCCCGGCGCATATTGTTGCCGTAGGCCCAGCTGGCGAGGCCCAGCCCAGCGAGGAATACGCCGAGGCCGACACCGAACAGGGCCCACTCCTGGCCCAGCGTCGGGTGCGCGACGAGCCCCTCACGGATCACGTCAATCTCTAGCGCCTGCGGCTCCCCGTGTCCCGTGGCTTCATCGGCGGTCAGAGCCGAAGCATACGCCGAGTCAGCTGCTGGATCCTCGTGTGTATCGACTCCGGCTTGTCCGCCATGCTCTCCGTGCGATGCGGCCGCAACGACACCTCGCGCGGCCACCACGGGATGAAGCTGGTGCTCGAACCAGTTGACGTTGCCCAGCCCGACCAGCTTGGAGACCCCTTCCGGCACGCCGAGGAAGCCGACGAACAGCGCACCCGCAGCGAGCACGGCGAGCACGCCGGTCATCACTCTCGGCGATTCCTTCAGTTGATGTCGCACCCACTCGGGCGAGCGGTTCTCACCGTGAAAAGTCATGTAAACCGCTCGGAACATGTAGAAGGAGGTCATCACCGCACCGAACGTTCCGAACAGCCACAAAAGCGTGTGCCCGCGGGTGGAAAACAGTGATCTTGCGAGAATCTCGTCCTTCGACATGAAGCCGGACATCAGCGGAAAGCCAGCGATCGCCAGCGTGGAGATCAGAAATGTCGCATAAGTCACCGGCATCCACTTCTTCAGCCCGCCGTAGAGCCGCATGTCATTCGAATGACCCGCTCTCAAGATGACCGAACCAGAGCCGAGAAACAGGCAGGCCTTGAAGAATGCGTGCGTCACGAGGTGAAATATCGCCGCCACGAACGCGCCGACACCGGCACCGAGGAACATGTAGCCGAGCTGCGAAACCGTGCTGTAGGCCAGCGCCTTCTTGATGTCGTACTGCGCCATGCCCATCGTGGCTGCAAACACCGCCGTCAGACAGCCGACGACCGCCACGACGAGCATCGCGCCGGGCGCGTGCCAGAACAGCGATGACATGCGCGCCAGCATGTACACACCCGCCGTGACCATCGTCGCCGCGTGAATCAGTGCCGACACCGGTGTCGGACCAGCCATCGCATCAGGCAGCCAGACGTAAAGCGGGATCTGTGCACTCTTGCCGGTGGCTCCGATGAAGAGCAGCAAACCCACGCCCGTCAACAGCAGCGAAGCGTACCAAAACTCCGACGAGCCATCGATCGCATCGCTGATCGCGTAAAAGTCGAACGTCCCGAAGGTGATCAGCAGCAGCAGGCCGCCGAGAACGAAGGCCATGTCGCCAATGCGATTGGTGATGAACGCCTTGCGGCCGGCATCGGCGCAGGTCAGTCCACTCTCGCGATCGAATACCTGGTCGTAGTAATACGAGATCAACAGAAACGAGCACAAACCGACGCCTTCCCATCCGATGAACATTACGAGAATGTTCCCGCCGAGGACCAGCGTCAGCATCATGGCCATGAACAGGTTCATATAGGCAAAGAAGCGAGAATAGCCTGGATCGCCCGCCATGTAGCCGATCGAATAGACGTGAATCAGCGTCCCGACGCCGGCGACGACGAGCAGCATGATGGCCGTCAAGGCATCAAAGGAGAGCGTCCAGCCGACCGTCAGTGACGCCGTGCGCTCGCCCGTCGATGACCAACCTCTCAGCAGCGTGTCGCCCAGCGGGATCCACGGCGCGTACGTCACCGAGAACCGAGCTGGTGAGTCGCCCTCGTCTGGCTGAACTAGGAATCGGCCGGGGTCCTCCTCAGCCAACGGCACCAGGTGATCGAGTCCGGAAGAGAACTCCCACACCGCTGCGCACGAGAAGACCAACGCGGCAAGCGAGGCGGCCACGGCGATCCGGTGCACCCAGCGGTCCGTCAGCAGGCCACTGGCGCCCAGAACGCCGACGAGAACGAAACCGAGCAGCGGCGCCAGAGGTATCAGCAGCAGATATGGCAGCATCGGCCGTTTCCTTCCCAGCTCACCCCGCTACCAGCGGAGAAGACGCAGCACCTCGATGTCGGTCGAGCGCTTCAGACGGTACAGCGCGAGAACGATTGCGAGCCCCACCGCAGCTTCCGCCGCGGCAATCGCGAGCACGAACAGCACAAACACGTGCCCGTCCACGAGCCCCAGGCCGCCCTGTCCGGGCAATACGCGGCTGACGGCAATCAGGGCGAGGTTTCCGGCGTTGAGCATGATCTCGATGCTCATCAGAATCGTGATCGCGCTACGGCGCGGCAACACGCCGAGCGTGCCGATGCCGAACAGCACCGCGGAGACTATCAAGCAGAACGTCGTCGCCTCGCTCACCTTCAGTCCTCCAGGTAACGCTTCGCGAGCAGCACCGCGCCGGCCATCGCGGCAACCAGAGCGAGCGAGACGACCTCGAACGGGTAGAAGTACTGGTTGAACAGAGCTTCACCGAGCTGTGACACCGTACCGTAGCCCTCGGTGAGCACCCCGCCATCCTCCGAGCCCGGTGTGAAGCTCCTCACGGCGCGCACGAGCGCGAAAACCATCGCCAGACCGAGTAGCAAGGCCATCAGGCGTACGCCGAGCCCGGGGCCACCACGAGGCTCCCGGCCAACATTGAGTAGCATCAGGACGAAGATGATCAGCACCACGATCGCCCCTGCGTAGATCAGCACCTGCAGTACCGCCATGAAGTACGCGTCGAGCAAGGCAAACATCACCGCCACGGACAGCAGATTGAGCACGAGGAAAAGCGCCCCGATCACCGAGTTTCGGTGCATTACGACGACGAGGCCCGAAACGAGAGCTACGATCCCGGCGATATAGAGCTTCGCCTCCACCGCGGTGATCGCGGCGAGCGCGACACAACACGCCGGCGTGAGCAATGCGTCCATCAGACCCACCCCAGCCAGACGAGCACCGCCGCCCAGATCACATTCAGAAAGCCGAGCGGGATCAATGCCTTCCAGCCAATTTGAAGTAGCTGGTCGAAGCGGAAGCGCGGTAGCGTCCAGCGTACCCACACGAACAGCCACATGAAGAACGAGACTTTCAGCACGAACACGATCAACTGCGCGAAGGTCAGCCAGTTGCCTTCGAGCCCGAGGGAGCTGCTGACGAACGCCGGCACCGAGTAACCACCGAGATACAGCGTCACCAGCAGCGCGGCAGATGTGATCATGTTGATGTACTCGGCCATGAAGAACAGCGCGAACTTCATCGACGAGTACTCGGTGTGGTAACCCGCGACCAGCTCCGACTCGGCCTCGGGCAGGTCGAAGGGCAGGCGGTTCGTCTCGGCGAAGCCCGAGATCAGCAGCACGAGTGCCCCGACCGGCATGTAAACCACATACCACCAGCTCGCTGCCTGCGCCTCGACGATCGCGATCGGCCTCAGGGATCCGGCAAGCACGGCGACGGCGATCACCGCCAAACCGAACGACAGCTCGTAGGAGATCATCTGCGACGAGGATCGCAAACCGCCCAGCTGCGCGTACTTGTTGTTCGACGACCAGCCGGCCATGATGACGCCGTAGACGCCGACGCTCGATGCGGCCAACAAGAACAATACTCCCGCATCGAAATCTGCGATGACGAGCTTGACCTGCTGACCGGAGGTTAGCGTTAGCGTACCGCCGAACGGGATCACGGCGAAAGCGATGAATGCGGCCATCATCGCCACCGCCGGGGCCATCAGATACGTCGGCTTGTGCACGAACGGCGAGACGATATCTTCCTTGAAGAAGAACTGGATGCCGTCCGCCACCGGCTGCAGAACTCCGAACGGCCCGACGCGGTTCGGCCCCAGACGCATCTGGATGATGCCGGAGCCGCGACGCTCGACCCAGGTCATGATCGACACCGCGAGCGGCAGCACGAGGGCGACGAGCAGCACCTTGGTCAAAGCGGCGATCACCACCCCCATGGCGGCTTCCCCCTCGGACTCGCGGGAACCTGCTCCCAG
>CP070706.1:2112295-2117224 GCA_020350085.1 Acidobacteriota bacterium | reverse complement strand
CGACTGGCCCGGGCGCAGACCGTGGTAGCCGTAGATGAACTGCAACTGCGCGACGATCAACACGAACGGAACGATGATCCACAACATCGGCGTCACGGACAGGCGCAGGTAGGTCAGATTGTGCCGTAAGAGTCGCAGCAGGGCGCTCAGAATCGCGCCCATGTCGTCGTTGAACAGCCGAATTTCGAACAGACAAGCATGAATCTTGCGCTTGACCGCCGCGAGCGCGGGCTGGTTCGACGTCTTCTTAAACGCGATCAACATGCCGATCGCCGCCAGTAGCGACACGATCAACAGCCCGACGATCGCGGGCCAGCCGCGAAACGGATACAGCAGCGTGTCGAAGACGATACGGAGGGTTGCGTTGAGCCAGCTCATGAACGTGCCTACGAGATGTAGCCCACTCCCTTGAGCCGCTTTTTGATCTCTTCTTCAGAGTCTGCGTCTTCGAGCGTGGCGAGCTCCTTCTCGATCAGATGGGTGATGAACTCCTCGGGCGAGGAGTAGCCAGCTAAGTCGGCGTAGCGCCTGACCTTCGCCAGCAGGTCCTTGTCGAGTCTGAGCTTGCTCGATCCGAACATCACGTCTCTCCCTGAGCGGGGACGAGGTCCCGCCGTTGATTCACGATCCCCTCGTAGCGAAGCTGCGAGCGTCGAACAACGGTTTGCCGTCCATGTAAGCCGGCGGACTGAGGCCGAATAGCTGCAGCGCCGTCGGAGCGATGTCGATCAGCGCCGGATCTTCAGCGTCGAGATCGTGGCTGCAGAAGATCACTCCGGGAACGATGCGGGGATCGACGCAGTGATCGCCGCTCCACGCCTTGACGTTGTCCTCGAAAACCGGGCCCGCGACGACCCCCGACGCGCAGTCCCAAGAGGTCCGGTAACCGGCGTTGTAGCCGATCAACAAGTCCGGTGCGTTGCCGATGTAGGGACCTTGGTAGAGCCGATGTGTGTCGAAGACTTCGTTGATGCCGATCTCGCCGGTTTCTTCATCTACGATGCCATGGAGCTTGGCGATGATTTCCTGCTTGAGCGCCGCGGCCTCTTCGCCAGGCTGAACGATGCCGGAAGCCTCGCGTCCGGCCAGATTGAAAAACATCCCCGTCAAGCCGAGCGCATAGGCCTTCGTTCGAGACCAGTCGACGTCCCTCAGCCACTCGGCGCTGCCGTCCGTGCCGTCTTTCAATGCCAGG
Source organism: Acidobacteriota bacterium (assembly GCA_020350085.1). Classification (GTDB taxonomy): domain Bacteria; phylum Acidobacteriota; class Polarisedimenticolia; order J045; family J045. Next base: position 2,116,029 of record CP070706.1, on the reverse strand, counting down.
TAGCCATGCCGGTGCAGCCAGCTGTTGAGGTTGACGCCGCGGCGGAACGACGTGAAGCCGTGATCCGAGATCACCATCAGCACGTCGCCCTTGCCGAGCTTTCGCATCACCTTGCCGACCAGCTCGTCGTTGTACGTGTAGAGCTGCTCGATGGCGTCCTTGTGCTCCGCGTCCTCGCGACCGCGAGCCGCTGGGTGCCCGTCTTCGATGTAGCGCCAGAACATGTGCTGAATGCGATCGGTCGCGTCGAAAACGCAGACGAGCGCGCCGCGGCGCAACCGATCGAGCGCAGCAAAGAACATCTCCTGCCGTTCCTGATCGATGTCGTAAGTTTGCTGCAGGAACGTCCCGTCATCGGTGATCTGCTCGTTGAGCGCCCAAGTGTCCTCGGCCAGCCCGAGCGTGGAGTACGAGCCGACCTTCTTGGCCAGGTAGGTCGCGTAGTACGAGGGGTGGGAGATCGGCATCGCCGGCTTTTCCGGGTCGATGTTGATCGGCGTCATGTACAGTGAGACGTGCTCGTCCATCTCGAGCAGCATCAGCCGGCAGATACCGGAGACGTTGACGCCGGGAGCGGCGTGAAACGTGAGCTTGACCCACTCGCTGAGCTTGTGCGGCTCGAGCTCGACGATGTTTCCGTTGACGCTGACGCGCGCGCGCTGGGCTTGCTTGTCGAGCGCGATCGTCATCGGGATGCTCAGCGGCGGGTTGCCGTCGAGGAACATGTTCTCCGGACCGTCGATCGAAGCTTGAAGCGTCGCGCCGTTGCGCTCGATCGGGATGCGCAAGCCGCCTTCTTTGAACTTTTCCGTCGCGGGCCGGGTGGTGTAGAGCAAGAACGTGCCCTGAGTGCCGAGCAGGTCGGGCACGCACATCGCGCTCAGCTCGGCGCCGTAGAAACGATCCGGAGGAAAGGTGATCGGCACGCGCAGAATCGTGCTCCAGATGCGGTTCTCGCCCAGGATGGTCCAAAACGGCTTCGACTTGCGCATCAGCCGCAGCTCGGGCTTGTGCAGCGGAATGCGGTAGCGCCCGAGATTGAGGAATCGCTCGACACGGCCGATCCGCGTCGAGGACAGCAGCGGCAGGTACGTCCGCAGATCGCGGTCGAGAAAGTCGAAGATGTTGTGCCGCGCGGGGTGGCTGCCCGTGCTGAAGGACGACCAAGCGACCGGCGACACGGACGGGAAGGTGGTCTTCAAGCGCCGGTAGCAACCCTGTTCGGCCAGCTTGGCGAAGTGGGGCAGCTTGCCCGCGGCCAGGAACTTGTCCGTCAGACGCGGATCTTGCCCGTCGAGGCCGACCACGATCAAGCGCCGGATGAGCGGTTTCGGCCGCCCGCGGTAGCGCACAAGCCGCCACAACGCGCGGAAGGGCCAAACGAGCAGCGCCGCGAACGCGACGATGATCGTCGTGAACAGCACCAGAAAGGATGACAACAGTGCGAAACCGGCACCGGGACCGATGTAGGCCATGGCCGGTTCGGGAAGCAGCACCAGCAGCAACCCCGCGGCCAGCCACCGGCCGCGACGGAGCCACACGAGGCGCTCGTCAAACTCGACCACTTCGACCAGTTCTGCGGCGGCTTCGTGACGGGCCGCCCGACGCCAACCCACGGATCCGGACCTCCAGGCCCGCCGTCCCCGTTTCGAGCACGACGAGCGCTCGCAAAGCTCCTTATGCTATAGACAATGCTCACACCGCGCCCGCTGGCGACAGGGCGGCCGCGGGAAGTAGGTCGAGGGCCGGTTGAATCCCGGCTGAGGTCTGGGCGAGGGCCGTGCAGGGGATGCGCCGGGCAACTCTTACATCGCACTCCGCACGGGTTAAGCCTGGTCGATGATGCCGCGCTCGCTCGGCGCGCAGCGCACGGTTGGAGTGAGGACGAGATGGGATCGCGAGTCCAGCAGATGATGCGCAAGTTCCGCTACGGCGAGCCGATCGTTGTCGTTTCCGGGCTTCCGCGCTCGGGCACGTCGATGGCGATGCGGATGCTGGAGGCCGGCGGGATGCAGCTCGCCATCGATGGCATCCGTCAGGCGGACGAGGACAATCCGCGCGGCTACTTTGAGCACGAACGCGTCAAGGACCTCGACAAGGAAGGCGACAAGGACTGGCTCAAGCAGGAGCGAGGCCGAGCGATCAAGATCATCTCGTTCCTGCTTCCGCACCTTCCCGCGACGAACAATTACAGGGTCATCTTCATGCAGCGCGACCTGCGCGAGGTGCTCGCATCCCAAAGCAAGATGCTCGTCAACCGTGGCGAGGACTCGGGCGCCGAGGACGAGCAGATGAGCAGCGAGTACGAGCAGCACCTCGAGAGGGTCGCGTTTCTGCTGCGGTATCGGCCGCAGTTCGAGGTGCTGGAAGTCAAGCACCGCGAGGTGATCGAATCACCGCTCGAGCAGGCGCGGCGGATGGCCGCTTTCGTCGGTCACGGGCTCGATGCCGACAAGATGGCGGCTGCCGTCGAGCAGCAGCTGTACCGCAATCGGGCGTCGTAAGCGACGGTGTGTGAGCGGCTGTCGCAGCCGACGTTCGCCCTGACGTCATGAACGCCGCCATCTTGTCCATCGGCACCGAGCTGACGCGCGGTGAGCTCGTCGATACGAACTCCGCCTGGCTGGCCGAGCAGCTGACCGATCTCGGTTTCTACGTGCTCGAGCAGACGACCGTCGACGACGACACGCAGCGAATCACGGCGGCGATCCGTCGCTTGGCGGAGAGTGCGGCGGTGGTGGTGATCACCGGCGGCTTGGGGCCGACGAGCGACGACCTCACTGCCGCCGCGGCGGCCGCGGCGGCCGGCGTCGAGCTGCGATGCCACGAGGCCAGCCTGGAGGCGATCCGCCAGCGATGGTCTGCCCGCGGCCGACAGATGCCGGCGTCCAACGCCAAGCAAGCGGATCTTCCGTCCAGCGCCGAGCCGATCCCCAATCCGGTCGGTACCGCCCCGGGCTTCTCGCTGACACTCGGCCAGGCACGGATGTTTTTCTTGCCGGGCGTGCCGGGTGAGATGAAACGATTGTTCGCCGACACGGTCGCCCCACACCTTCGGCCGCTCGTCGTCAGCCGCTCGCAGCAGGTTCGCCTGCGGAGCTTCGGGATGACGGAGTCGGGCGTTGCCGATCTGCTCGAGGGCATCGGCGAGCCCGGCGTCACGATCGGCTACCGCGCGACGTTTCCGGAGATCGAGATCAAGATCCTGGCTTGCGGCGACGTCGAGCGTGAGGCACGGGCCCGCGCTCAGCGCGTCGCGGCCGAGGTCCGCCGTCGGCTCGGCGAGGCCGTTTTCGGCGATGGCGAGACGCGCTATCCAGTCGTCGTCGGCGCCGCGCTTTACCGAGCAGGCCTCTCGCTCGCCGTGGCCGAGTCCGGAACCGGCGGGCTCGTCGCGGCGACCTGTGCGTCGTCCGCCGAGGGTGCCGCGGCGCTCAAGCTCGCGGTCAGCGATGCCACGCCCGGCGAGCGCTTCGCAGCGCTGGCCGTGCCGCTCGAGATACTGCGCGCCCACGGACCGCTCAGCGCCGAGGTCACGCGGGCTCGGGCGCTGTCGGTGCTCGATCTGTCCGGCGCGGATCTGGCCGTGGCGGTCAGCGCGGCCGTTGAGGACGGCTCGAACAAGAGCACGGTCTGGTTCGCGCTCGCCCGGGAGGAACACGAGGTCCTCACCGAGCAACACGCACTGATCTTCGAGCCGCCGCGGCTCGGACGCTTGGCCGGCTACCTCGCGT
>CP070706.1:2109043-2112195 GCA_020350085.1 Acidobacteriota bacterium | reverse complement strand
TATCGAGATCGTTGACGTCGAACTCGAGGGCGTCCCCGCGCGAGTGACCACCGACACGCTGATGCGCCGCCGTCATATCTCGATCGCCCACGATGACGAACCAGTCGTGGGCCGCCGCGTTGTCGAGGAGGTAGCTGATCAGATAGGGCGAGCTGGCGCCCGCGCCGAGAACGAGGATCTGTTTCATGGTGTCACTCCCTGCCGACTGAATAGCCGGATTGGCGTCCCGCCGCGCGTACCCGCCCTGGCGACGCGGCGCCGTCGGCAAGATCCGCTGCCCGAGCGAGCCCGCGGGCTCGCCCGCTTAAGGTGCTGGTGTGCGGTCTCAGTGCACTGCTGGTCTCGATGGTCCAGCTCGCGGCGCAGACGGCTCCTCTCGACGGAACGCTGGAGGAGGTGGAGGAGGTCCACCGCGTCCAAGTCGATGTCTCCGTCATCGATCCTCGCGGGGACAACTGGGCTTCGGTGCCCGGGCTGGCGCGCGAGGCCTTCGAGATCCGGCTGGACGGCGTCCGAGTCCCGCCGGAACTGGCCGAGCGGATCGAGTTCGACGAGGTCTGCGCTGCTCGCCCGGCCGATTCGGGCGAGCTGAGAGACCTTCCGCTCGCCAGCACCGAATCGACGCTGATCGTTCTCGTCGACTTGAACTTCCTCGACATCCGCATGCGGCATGCCGTCGCCGAGGGGCTCGATGAGCTTGCCACGATGGCCGCTCGGCAGCGGCTGCGCGTCAAGGTGCTGGCCTTCGTTCGCCGCTTGGTCTCGCTGACGAGCGGGTTTACATCGGACGCGGATCAGATCCGGGGTTCCGGCCGTGAGCTGCTGCAGGTGATCGCCGGCGGTCCACCGCGGGGCCGGCCGACAGGTCTCGACGAGAATTTCTCGGCTGATGACCTCACCTCGAGCGAGACGCTCGAGGAGCGCTTCGGTGGGGGCACCCCACCGGACATCCATCAGCCCGAACCGGCTTTCTCCCTCGATGCGTTCAGCTCTCGCCAAGAAGGCCCCGCGGCCTTCCAGCGGGTTCCTGGCACGGTTTCTCCCCTGAGGCGGCTCGCCGAGCTGTCCGAGATCGATCCACGCCCGTCGCTGGCTGCATTGGAGTCGGTGATGCTCTCCCATGCCGCCATACCGGGCCGCAAGGCTGTCGTGCTGTTTTCGAGCGAGTGGTTCGATCTTCCCGAGGAGTTGTGGCTCACGTATCTGCAGGCTCCGCTGCAGGCAGCCCAAGGTGGTTTCACCCTGTGGGCCGTCGATGCCGGGGGGCTCGCTCGAGTCGGAGGCAGCCGCAGCGGCTCTCGGCTGCTCGGGCAGCTCGCTTCGGCAACGGGGGGCGAGACGCTGCGTTCGGCAGGTCGGCTCGCGATCGCGTTCGAACGCGCGCTGAGCCAGCTGTCTTGCTACTACCTGTTCAGCATTCCGGTCGAGCCGCCCGACAAGGGCAGCAGGCGCCACACCGTCGACGTCCGGCTCGACACGGGTAGCCATCCCGAGTACTGGCGCTACCACGTCAGGGCGGCATCGGGAGTAACCCTCCTCTCCAGATCTCGAGTACGCGAGCGGCGCCGGCTCGCAGCGCTCATGGAGCCCGACGCGTACGCCTATCCCGAGATCCGCATTTCAGCCGCCTACCCGGTTGACGGCGATCGCTGGCACATCCCGATTGAGGTCTCCGTGCTGCTATCCGACCTGTTGTTCCAGCGGGTCGCGGAAGGGGAGCTCGAGGCCACCATCGCTTGGGAAGGACTGGTCACCGATGAGCGTGGGCGTACCGTTTGTCGGCTCGGCGAGGGTAGAGTTCACCGTGTTCGGTCCAAGACGCCGCCAACGCGCCACCCTCCGTCCATGCTGATGCTTCGCACCGGATGCGATCTAAAACGGCCCGGTGTTTACGACGTGCGAGCTTTCGTCGAGGACTTTGCGAGCGGCGATGTGGGAGCGGGCACCGCGATCATCGACGTCCCCGAGCCGCGAGCGGGACTCGCCCGTGTCTCGGCGCTGCGGCTGGGCCGAAATAGCGGTCGCGACTTTCTGCTCGAAGTACCTTCGGGAGCTGACGGCTCCGTTTCGCGTGATGTTGCTCGCAGGGTGTTCGTGCCCGTCTTTCCGGGCGAGGGGATTGCGCCTGAGGAACGCCTGATCACGCGCTTCGTCACTTGCGGGACGCCTGAGCCACCCCGTGTCGTGCTCTATCGCGCCGCGGGCGGGCCGAATGCGGATGATCCCTTCGCGTCGTGGTCACCCTCGTCGCTGTTTCAGGTCTTGGTTTCCGTACGCGGGACGCGCTCAAGCGAGCAGATCTCGTGCCGCGAGTTCGAGGGCATCATCCCTGAAAACACGCTCACGCCTGGAAGCTATGGGCTGGCGTTGATCGAGCGCGATGAGCCGGTCAAGAGCAAGGAATCCCTCGACCTGCTGCTCGCTGAGCGTCGCGTGCTCGCGTTGAGCGAGTTTCGCGTGTTTTCGCCGCCTCCACCGCCTGAGCCTCCGCCGCTGCCCGATCGGACCGCCGGGCTGGGCTGGCCGGACACGCCCGGCCGTCAGCCCGTGCGTCTGCCCCAACTCAGGGACTGATCGGCGTTTCCGGTCCAACGCCGCGGCCCAAGAACGGCCGCAGCAGCCGCGAGCGTGCTGGCTGGCGCAGTTTTCGCAGCGCTTTGGACTCGATCTGGCGGATCCGCTCGCGTGTCACCGCGAACGACTGACCCACTTCCTCGAGCGTGTGCTCAGCACCCTCTTCGACGCCAAAGCGCATCTTCAGGACTTTCTCTTCACGCGGCGTGAGCGTCTTCAGTACGGTGCTCGTCTGCTCCTTGAGGTTCATCCGTACCACGGCGTCGACCGGCGAGGGCGACCTCTTGTCCTCGATGAAGTCGCCGAGATGCGAGTCCTCGTCCTCTCCGATCGGTGTTTCGAGCGAGATCGGTTCTTGTGCGATCTTGAGCACCCGTCGGACCTTGTTGATCTGCACGTCCATGCGGGCCGCGATCTCCTCGGGCGTCGGCTCGCGTCCGAGTTCCTGAAGCAGTGCCCGTGAAGTGCGGATCAGCTTGTTGATCGTTTCGATCTTGTGGACCGGATTCCGGATGGTGCGAGCCTGATCGGCGATGGCGCGCGTGATGGCTTGTCGAATCCACCACGTCGCGTACGTC
>CP070706.1:2106254-2108943 GCA_020350085.1 Acidobacteriota bacterium | reverse complement strand
TCTGAATCCTGCTCCTCGCATTTGCGTAGAATAGTAGGAGCCAGGGGGTGAACAGTGGAACGATGTCACGGCAAGACGAAGGCGGGCGCCCGCTGTAAGCGCACGGCCAGTGCCGGATCCGATTTCTGTGCGATCCATGCCGATCAGGCGAAGGCAGCAGCCGCTGGCGCCGGGCCGAAGGGGAACGGCAAGTCGGCGTCGGCCGCGCAGGAGCGCGACCCGCTCGATACGATCATCGCGGCGACTGCACTTGGGGTCGTCGTCTTCGCGGCGCTTACGCTCAGACGTCTCTTTCGCTTCCTTTAAGGCGCTGCGACCTCGGGCGCCGGGCGACAGGACGGCCTCGGCGACAGGTCTGAGGCGCCGGGCGTCGGGGCCCGACTCACGGCACGGTCGGCAGCGTGATGTGCGAAGGATGCGTCTGGCTGTGGTAGACCGCGATCGTGGGGTTTGGAGCTCCCGTCGACTCCGTGTTGTCAGCGTCGGCTCCCATGATCGTCACGCGGATGCGGTGGCCGGCGTTGAACACGGTCGAGGTCGGGTGTAGGTCCAGCACCAGCTCGGCTGGTGTATCCGTCGGAAGCGGCGTCTTGTCTCCCTCGAAGCTCCGCTGATACGGCAGTCCGAGGTTGTCCCACGGCGCTTCGTCGAGCTTCCGGTGCGAGGCGCGCAGCACCCCTTCCGTCACGTATCGGACCACCCGGTTCTCGTCCACTTCCTCGAGAAGCACGTGCAAGTCCGCGTCGCGCGTCGACGAAGTCACGTACAGCGTCACCACGGGGTGCGGTCAGGAGAAGAGCGATCAGAGACAGAGTCGAGTCACCTGCGCGCATCGCACACCCCCGAGATCAGGAGAACGCCGTCAGTTCGAGTCGTCCCCCACGATACGCACGTCGAACCTGTCCAGCACTTCTTCGATGGGGTTGGCGATCGTAAAATTGCCGTTGCCGGCGAACAACAGTCCCACGGGCCTACGATCGTCGCTTCCCTGTTCGCCATCGTCGTCTACGTCGTCGACCACGATCAGCGAGCCCGAATCGCCGCCGGCGCTCACCGAGCAGCAGGCGATGACCTGGCCGACGAAGCGCGCTACGTCGTTCTTGTAGCGGACATTCACGGTCGCGTTGATCGTCTGCACGGTGCCCCGTGTGAGACCCGTGGTGCGGCCATACTTCTTGATCTTCATCCCCGGGACGGCCGTCACGGGCGTGGTCCGCGGCGCGCCGTATCCGTCCTCTGGAGTCCGGTAGTCGACGTCGTCCGTGAGCGCGAGCGCCGCGTCGACCCGGTTGTTGGCAAACAGCGAGTAGTCGATCGGCTCGAGGGCCGCGAGCGTGCCGATCGCGTCCGTGGGTGCGATGCCGCCGTCGAACGGCCCCGGCTGCAGCAGCAAGTCGCCGATCTGCGCGGCGCCCCCGGCCGCGAAGACATGGTGGTCGCTCAGGGCGTAGCTGCTCGATCCATCCGTGACCAGCGCGCCGATCGTACCCGCCGTGGAAGCCGTGTGGCCAGTCGAGACTCCGATCGGCACCGGGCGTTCGAAGCGGCTGCGCCGGTTGATCTCTCCGTCCTGCTCGGCCTGGTCGCGGCGTTCGTCCTCCGGCGTGTCGGCCCGCAACTCGTCACTCGTGGCCAGCTCCTGTAGCGCCACGAACGGCTCGGCGGGCGTGATCACCACCGGCACGCCTCCGAGGACAGCAGGAAGACTCGGGACCGCCCCGCCTTCGGTATAGATGTGAAGCGCGAGACGGCCTCGCGGCGTGAGTCCGACCCCCGTGGCGAGAACGTCGGGCGAACGGAAGAGCTCTTCGCTGGTGCGCTCTTGGAGTGCGACAAGAGCGGCAATCTCCTGCGCCTGAGCCTCGGGCGACAGCGCGTGGAAGGGTAGCACGAGCTCTCGGAAGACGGCGAGCTCGACGGCTCGCTTCGCCGGATTCGGCACTCCCAGCCACAGCATCGCAGCCATCGCAGCCGTCGCGATCAACAGGGCCGCCGCCAGATTGCGGTTCGGGTTCATCTGTCTCCGCTCGTCATAGCCTTCCGCCACCTTCGAGTCATTCTACTCGGGAGCGCCAGCCGCGCTCCTGTCAGAATGTACGCATCCGGGGCCTCCGGAGTGTCGTCTGCTTCGCGCCGCCTTGCTGTTCTGCCCCGACGACCGAAGTTTGGCGACCGACCGAAGCGCGTTGTCCTTAACCAGGAGTCGAGCCTTGGCAGAGCCGTTCGAACATCGATTGGAGGGCGGTGAGGGTGTCCTCTCACGGGTGATGGGAGCCCGCCATCGCGCGGTGCGAGCGTTGGAGTCGGCCCTCGCCGATGCCGAACGGCTGACCGACATGACACCCGATCAGATCCGAGAGCTGTGCGCGGGTTACGGTGTGGATATCGGCGACCGCATGCGAGCTCCGTGTCGGAATCTGTATCGCCGATATCTGGAACACTGCCTGGTCGACTGCTCGCTCAGCGAACAGGAAAGTCGGGACCTGACGCACCTGAAGGAGATTCTTTGTATCCGGGACGCCGACGCCGCTCAGATTCACGATGACGTGGCGCACTCGGTGTACGGAGCGGCCGTTCAAGAGGTGCTCCAGGACTACAAGCTGGACGAAGAAGAAAAGCGATTCCTCAGTGAGCTGAGCGCCGAGCTCGAGCTTTCCGAGTCGGAAGCGGATCGTCTGTATCAGGAGGA
>CP070706.1:2103240-2106154 GCA_020350085.1 Acidobacteriota bacterium | reverse complement strand
GGCACGCGGAAGCGGAGCTCGACCGGCTGTTCGAGTTATCTCTCGACCTGCTGTGCGTTGCCGGCACCGATGGATACTTCAAGCACATCAATCCCGCTTTCGAACGCGTGCTCGGCTACAGCAACGGCGAGCTTCTCAGCCGCTCGTTCATCGAGTTCGTCCACCCTGACGATCGCGACAGCACACTCGAGCGCGTGGAGGAGCTGGCCAAGGGCTTGCCGGTCGTCGACTTCAAGAACCGCTATCGGGCCAAGAACGGCGCGTACCGTTGGCTTTCGTGGAGATCGGCCTCACTGCCGGAGCAGGGATTGATCTACGCGGTCGCTCGCGACATCGCCGACGAGAAGCGCGTGCAGGAGCGGCTCGCTCGGCAGGCCGAAGAGCTGGCGCGCTCGAACGCCGATCTCGAGCGGTTCGCCTACGTCGCATCGCACGATCTGCGCGCGCCGCTGCGCTCGATCGCTCAGCTGGCCGAGTGGATTCGCGAGGAGTCGGCAACAGCGTTGCCAGACGAGGCCCGAGAGCACCTCACCTTGCTCGACGAGCAGGTCCGGCGCTTGGATGGCCTGATCGAGGACCTGCTGCGCTTCGCCCGCGCGGGGCATGAGCGCGTGGCCGGTGAACAGGTCGACACCGCCACCATGATCGGTGAGCTGACGAGCCTGCTCGCGCTGCCGCGAGGGTTCTTGGTCGAGATCGAGGGGGAAATGCCCGTGCTGCACACCGCGCGAGCGCCGCTCGAGCAGGTGTTCCGCAATCTGCTCTCGAACGCGATCGAGCACCACGATCGCTCGACGGGAACGGTGCGCGTCTCAGCGATCAGCTCGGGCGAGCGCGTCGAGTTCGTGGTCGCCGATGACGGTCCGGGGATTCCGGAACAGCAGCGCGAGCGCATCTTCAAGATGTTCGAGACCCTGCCATCGAGCGCCGAGCATCCCGGCAGCGGGATCGGACTCGCGTTGGTGCGCAGGCTCGTCGAGGCGTTCGGCGGCAGAGTTTGGGTAGAATCCACAGGCGAGCGCGGAGCGACGTTCCGTTTCACCTGGCCCCAGCGAATCGAGGACCCCGATGCCTAGCGTGCTGATCGTTGATGATGACCCCGTAGACCAAGAGCTGGCGCGGCGCTGCCTGGGACCGCTGCCGGAGACGGTGCTGCGCTTCGCCAGCAGCGGTGAGCAAGCGCTCGAAGAAATCGTCAAGGACGTCCCCGATCTCGTCGTCACGGACCTGCGCATGCCGGGCATCGGCGGTCTCGAACTGCTCGAACGGGTCAACGCCGAGCATCCGCTCGTGCCTGTGATCGTCATGACCGCCAAGGGAAGCGAGCTGATCGCCGTGCGGGCGCTCGAGGCCGGCGCCGCCAGCTACGTGCCGAAGATCGCCGCCAAGAGTCGGCTCGCGGAGACGGCCCAGAAGGTGCTGGAGCTGGCGACGGCGCGGCGCTCGCAGCTAGAGGTCGTCTCTTTTCTCGAACGCAACGAGACGCACTTCGAGCTGCCGAACGATCCGCTGCTGATCACGCCGGTGGCTGGCTTTTTGCAGCAAAATCTCGAGCGGCTCGGCTTCGGTAACGACTGGCTGCGCACGCAGATCGCGATGGCGATCATGGAAGCGCTGTCGAACGCGATGATTCACGGCAATCTCGAGATCGGCTCCGAGCCGCGACAGCGCAGTTTCGACGAGTACAACGCGTTGATCGAAGCGCGGCGGGGCGAGTCGCCCTACGCCGAGCGGCGCGTTCGCTGCACGGCGCACGAGTCGATCGCGAGCGTCGAGTACGAGATCCGCGACGAAGGACCCGGTTTCGACGCCGAGCGCCTGCCCGACCCGACAGCACCGGAAAACCTGCTCGAGGTCAGCGGCCGCGGCATTTTGCTGATGCGCAGTTTCATGGACCGCGTCGAGTACACCGACTCCGGCAGCCACGTCCGGATGATCAGGCGCAACCCCAACGCCTAGAATCGGCGCGTCGGTATCCGCACCGAATACTCCTCCGTAGACCCAGCCTATGAGTGAAGATCCCTTCCGCATCGCTCACAGCACTGAGAGCAGCCTGACCCGGTTCGGGCGCGATGTGCGCGACGCGATCCGGGGGAGCACGGAGATCGACTACACCGAGATCGGGCTCAAGCGCGGAATCTTGTTGCTCTCGGTTCCGATGATGCTCGAGATGTCGATGGAATCGCTGTTCGCGATCGTCGACGTCTTTTTCGTCATGCGGCTCGGCCCGGCTGCCGCCGCGACGGTCGGGGTGACCGAAGCCGTGCTCACGCTGCTCTACGCGCTCGCGATCGGTCTTGCGATGGGAACGACCGCGATGGTCGCGCGCCGCATCGGTGAGCACGACAACGAGGCCGCCGGCTCGGCCGCGGTTCAGGCGATCGGGCTCGGACTGTTCATCTCGCTCGTCGTCGGGCTCGCCGGTGGCTTCGGCGCCAGCCGGCTGCTGGCGCTGATGGGCGCAACGGCCGAGATGATCGAGATCGGCACCGGCTACACGACGGTGATCTTCGCCGGCAACGTGGCGATCGTGCTGATCCATCTGGTCAACGCCGTGTTCCGCGGCGCCGGTGATGCCACGATGGCGATGCGCTCGCTGTGGCTGGCCAATCTGATCAACATCGTGCTCGATCCGTGTTTGATCTTCGGTCTCGGGCCGTTTCCCGAGCTCGGACTGACGGGCGCCGCCGTGGCCTCGACGATCGGTCGCGGACTGGGCGTCGCCTACCAGCTCGTCTCGTTGCGCCGCGGCCGCAGCCGCGTCGTCATCGGACTCGTGCAGCTCAAACTGCTTCCGGCAGTGATGCTCCGCCTGATCCGCGTCTCACTGTTCGGCATCCTGCAGTTTTTGATCGCCACCGCAAGCTGGGTCGGTCTCGTCAGGATCCTCGCCAGCTTCGGCGACAGTGAGCTG
>CP070706.1:2099954-2103140 GCA_020350085.1 Acidobacteriota bacterium | reverse complement strand
CCGTGTTTTGGTGTCGTCTACACTGCAGGTGCCGGGACATCCCAACGTCTACGTCGTCGGTGACCTCGCCCGCCTCGAGCAAGACAAGCCGCCGCTCCCCCTGACAGCGCCCGTCGCGATCCAGCACGCCTCCGCGGCAGCCAATAACATTCGGCGACAACACGGTGGCTCCGACCCGATCCCGTTCGTATACCGAGACCGCGGGACGATGGTCACGATCGGACGCAACGCTGCAGTGGCCACCCCGTTCGGAAGGTCCTTCAAGGGTTTGCCTGCTTGGCTGCTTTGGCTCTTCTTCCATCTTGTCAAGCTCATCGGATTTCGGAATCGGCTGTTGGTGCTTCTCAATTGGGCGTGGGACTACGTGTTCCTCGAACGTGCTGTACGCCTGATCATGCCTCTAGCGCGCGTCAGGCCGCGATTGCCTGAAGAGTGGGAACTCGACGGCTAGATCGTCCCACCGACAAACGATCTCCGTCCGTGTTCGGTCGGCGCCCGGCGACCTGGAAGAACGCACCGAGATACCGCCGTTCGATCGGGCCGTCGAAGAAACACTCTGATCCGCATCCGGTCGGAACCGATCCGACGGCCCCGGCAATCCTGGACTACGATCCAAACTTCGGAGCCCAGTTGCTGTAGCCAAGCAGGATCGGTAGAACCCGTCCGCTGAACCGCCCCAGCCCTCCGCGCCCCGCCTCCCGCTCTCCGTACGACGTCGTCTCGTCTCGGGCGACGCTCGGCCCGACGTACAGAACGGGAACCGGCTCGACGGTGTGGTCGCCGTAGTCAACCGGCGTTGTGTGATCCCCGGTAAACGCAAGATGGGTCGCGTTCCAATCGAGCCGCTCGACGAGCGGTCCGACCAGTTCCGAGTCGATCCGCTCGATGAACGCGGTCTTCGCTGCCGCGTCCTGATCGTGGCCGGCGTTGTCCGCCCCTTTGACGTGGACGAACACGTAGTCGAATTCGTCGAGAGCATCAATCGCAGCCCGCGCCTTCGCATCGAGGTCGGTATCGAGCCCGCCGGTCGCGCCGGGAACATCGATGGTCGTCATCCCGCATGCAAGGGCAACACCACGGTAGAGAGCGCCTCCTGCAATCACCGCACCTCGGACCCCGTAGACCGACTTGATCGATGGGATGTTCGGGCAATCGGCCGCCCCTCGAGCGAGGACGAAGTTGGCCGGCGGCTCGCCGTTCTCGACGCGGCGCCGGTTCACGGGGTGGTCGCGCAACGCCGCGTGGCTCCGCTCAGCGAACTCGTTGAGTGCTGCGGCCGTTCGAAGCGCCGCCTCGTCCTCGTGGCCTGGTTCCGGCTCGAACCGCAACGCCAGCTCTCCCGCGCCGTGCGGATCATTCTCGGTCACGTAGCGTGAAAGGGATTCCCCACGAAGAAGAAGAGCTCCCCGATGCTGAGTGCTCGCGCGGAACTGGAACGAGACGCCCGGGACTTCCTCCAAGCGGATCTTGTTCAGCGCGGCGGCGAGTTCGTCCTGACCCGACTCGATCCGTCCGGCCCGCCGATCGATGACAACGAGTCCGGCGTCCCGCGCCTCCACAGTGGCGAAGTTCGCCCGGAAGCAAACATCGCCGGCTTGGACATCGAGGCCGATCCCGAGGCACTCGAACACCCCCCGCCCGGTGTAGAGCGTGAACGGATCGTAACCGAGCAGGGAGAGATGCGCCGTATCGCTTCCGGGCCGCACCCCCGGTCCAATCGGATCGACAAGGCCCAACGCACCCCCTGCCGCGAGCGCGTCGAGGTGCGGCGTTCTTGCCGCTTCAAGGCACGTTCGTCCGCCGGTATCGGTCGGCCGCCCGCCAAGCCCGTCCGCGATGACCAGGATCGCCTTCATCGGTCCTCCGTTCTCCTCTCGGTGATCGTTCGAACACTATCCAACCGAGAAGGTGTTGTCAATCCTTTCCCCTTGGTCTCTTTGGCCGTTACCTTTCCTCGCGCGCGACGGTGAGAGATGTGCCGGTCGAGCGGACGGGCACCGCTCGAACGCTGGGGCCGGATCGGAGCCCCAGAAGCAGTATGATCGTCTGACGGTCCGCTGACGAGACGTGAGTCGCCGTCTTCGCGAACCTGTGAGCAGCAATCGGGCGCGACGCAGGGATTCGCCACTCGGAACCGTCAGGAGGCTATCTGATGGACGAAGCGAAGATCCGCTCCGCGCTTGTGGAAGCGATGCGCATCGCGGCAACGACACTCCCCAGCGACGTCATCGTCGCGCTTCGTGCCGCGAGGGAGCGGGAGGTGTCACCCCTCGGATCGGCGCAGCTCGACGCCATCCTCGAGAACGTGAACATCGCTCGAGGCGAATCGATTCCGCTCTGTCAAGACACCGGCCTACAGACATTCTTCGTCGAAGCGGGCGCGAGCAGCCCTTTCATCGGGCGAGTGAGACCCTGGATCGCGCGCGCCATCGCCGAGGCGACCGACGCAATCCCCCTAAGACCGAACACCGTCGATCCGTTCGCTGGCACGAATCCCGGCAACAACACCGGCCGAGGCATGCCGTGCATCGACTGGGAGATGATCGACGGGGACGAGATCCGAATCACGGTCTTCCCCAAGGGTGGCGGGAGCGAGAACCTGAGTACCGTGAAGATGCTCTCTCCCGGCGTCGGACTGAAGGGGATCAAAGCAGCGGTTGTCGAGCACGTCGTCTCCTGTGGGGGGAAGCCATGCCCGCCGACAATCGTCGGCGTTGGCATCGGCGGCGGTGCCGATATCGCACTAAGGCTCGGGAAGAAAGCGATTCTGCGTGAGATCGGCTCGCAGCACCTCGAACCAGTCGTGGCCGGGCTCGAACGCGAGCTGCTTGAGCTGGTCAACATGACCGGCGTCGGACCGATGGGAGTCGGAGGTGTGACGACGAGTCTCGCAATACACGTCGAGTTCGCGCATCGACATCCGGCGTCTTTGCCCCTGGGGATCTCGATGCAGTGTTGGGCCAATCGGCGCGCTCGTGTTCGTCTGGCGGCCGACGGAACGATCGAGGTGAACTGATGAAGCGTGAATTGACCCTGCCAATCGACGAGAAGACGGTCCGTGAATTCCGCGTGGGGGACCTTCTCCACCTGACCGGCCGGCTGCTCACCGCACGCGACGGGGCACATCAGCTGATGCTCGAAGCCCACGGCAGGGGCGAGTCGCTTCCGTTCGACCCCAAGGGGATG
>CP070706.1:2081827-2099854 GCA_020350085.1 Acidobacteriota bacterium | reverse complement strand
CGGCCTGCGGAAGGGTCGGTCAATCCATGATGTCTAGGTTGGAGGGAGTGGACAAGCCTGGGGCCCGACAAGCCGGACCCCGGACCTCGGGATCGTGATTACCGCATCGGATGGATTTTGTGCTTGGCGCACACGTCGTGCAGCTTCTGGGGCGACACGGTGACGCTGCACTCGCCCAGCCTGCCATGAGCGAGCGACCGAAGGGAGCGAGTCGAATGGTGGAGGCGGCGGGAATCGAACCCGCGTCCGAGGAGGGGCCACATCAGGCTTCTACACGCTTAGCCGCTTCGTCAGGATCTCGCGCTCCGGACATCGAAGGGCAGGTGCCCGGATTGCCAGCCCGTTGATCTTGCCGGACGCCGCTGGGCCGGCGACGTCTCGACCAGCCCGTGTCGAATGACACCTGGGACCGCCTCCACGGGCAAGGGCGGGCAGGCGCGCTGCGCTATCAGGCAGCGAGAGCCAAATCAGAGTTGGCGTTTGTTTTTGTTCCCGGGGGATTAGCGAGCTTCCGGGAGTGCTCGGCGTGCCACCTGTGCTTTCCGTTCCCCGTCGAGTCCTTTCGCCCCCAGCTCTCAGGCGGCGCGGTGCGCGCCGACGGGGCTGTGAGCCCGTTCTGACGCTTCGTTTTTACGATCCAGTTTCGTTTTTCGCAAGTAGGCCACGGGAACGAGGCGACCCGCAAGGCAGGCCCACCGAGAAGCGGCTAGCGTCGGACGACTCGCAGGAAAATGCGGTAGCTGCCGTCGTGGAGGTTCTCGGGGAGGCGGTGGGCCTCGGGAACAAGCAGGACCAACACCCGGGCACCGGGAGGATCGGCGTTGGCCGAGGAGGGTCGCCTCTTGTCGCCCGAGTGGGAACCGGGCTCGTCGCGCCGGCGCCGCGGCTCGCGGACGTGGAGCACGCGCGCCTCGATCTGCCCTCCTGTTTGGGGGTTCCGATCACTAGGGCTTCCAGGCGGCGGGACGCGTCCGATGACAAAGTCCATCCAGACCTCCACAGGACACTAGTCTCATCGGACAAATCGTCCGGAACTTGAGCCCTGCTCGGCCCCGAATCGTCCGTTGGGATCCGCTCAAGTCGTCTTTCTCCCGGCCGATAGGCTAGGAGGCGGGGCGGATTGTGCGCTCCTGAAGGGTGACCGTGGATCTGTCGACCATCATCGGGCTGGTCTTGGGGACGATCCTCGTTTTGTCGGCGATCGTCCTCGGCGAGAACCCGATCATCTTCGTCAACGTCCAGTCGATCCTGATCGTTCTGGGCGGCACGCTCGGCGTGACGTTCATCAAGAACCCGCTGCAACGGGTGTTCGGAACGATTTCTGTCGTCAAGAACGCCTTTTTCGGCAGGCTCACGCCCGTCGGCGAACTGATCGAGAAGCTCGTCGAGCTGTCGCGCAAGGCGCGACGAGAGAGCCTACTGTCATTGGAAAAGGTCGAAATCGGTGATTCGTTCCTGCGCAACGCGATCCGGCTGGCCGTCGACGGCATGGAGCCAGCCGCGATCCGCACCGTGCTCGACACAGAGATCAACTTTCTCCACCAGCGTCACAAGATCGGGCAGGATCTGCTGGAAGGAATCGCCACCTCGGCACCGGCCTTCGGCATGATCGGGACGTTGATCGGACTGGTGCAGATGCTGGCGTCGATGGACGACCCGAGCAAGATCGGCCCCGCGATGGCGATCGCGATCCTGACCACGCTCTACGGCGCGGTCATCGCGAATCTGTTTGCCCAGCCGCTGGCCGAGAAGCTCCGCAACCGCAGCCGAGAAGAGATCAACGCGCGACTGGTGGTCCTCCAAGGCGTGCTGTCGATCGTCGAAGGCGATCACCCGGCGTCGGTCGAGCAGAAGCTGTCGGCCTACCTCGAACCGAAGCAACGCAAGCAAGAGCGGAAGCAGGCGGCCTGACGATGTCGGTCAACCTCGAAGACAACCAGCCCAAACCGGGAGTCCCCGCCTGGGTCGTGACCTTCGGCGACATGATGTCTCTGCTACTGTGCTTTTTCGTTTTGTTACTTTCGTTCAGCACGATGGAATCGGAGCGCTTCAAGGTGATCGCCGGCTACATCCGCCAGGCGTTCGGCGTGCAGATCGAGCAGCAGTACACGGAGATTCCTGCCGGCGACACCGTCGTCTCGGTCGAGTTCAATCCGCCCAGCTACAAGATCGAATCGGTGTTCGAGCGAGTTCTCGATCTGATGCGCACACACCGTCTCGATCGCGTCGTCGAAGCCGATCTGGAGGATCTCGGAGTTCGCATCCGAATGGATGGTTCGCTGATGTTCGCCCCGGCGAGCGCGACGATCGAGTCGGACTTTCTGCAGTTTCTCGACGGCATCGCCGCCATCATCGAGGAGACCGGGATGACGGCCGTCGTCGAGGGACACTCGGACAATATGCCGATCTCGTCGCCGGTGTTCCCGAGCAATTGGGAGCTTTCGGCAGCCCGCGCCGCATCGGTCGTACGGTACTTGGAGTCCTGCGGCCTTCCGGGACATCGTCTCACGGCGGTCGGTCATGCCGACACGCGTCCGATCGCAGAGAACACGACGCCGGAGGGACGCCAGCGCAACCGGCGCGTCGAGATCCTGTTGGAGACCCCTCCAGAGGAGGAGGTCGGACTGTAGGGCGAGTCCCTCGAGGAGATGCATCATGGCCGAGCCAGCCACCGAGCAGCCGCAACACCAAGCGAAAAAGAAAGGCAAGGGACTGCTGATCGTTCTGATCGTCGCCCTCGTCATCGTGGCCGCTGGAGCCGGTTTTGGATTGACCTTTCTGCTCGGCGGCGGCCGTCAAGCGCAGGCCGGACCCGAAGAGGCTGCAGACCAGGCACCCGAGCCCGAGACATCGATCATGGTTCCGCTCGACACGTTCGTCGTGAATCTCGCCGATCCGAAGGGTGATCGGTTCCTCAAGGCAACTCTTCGCGCCGTCGTCACTCGAGAAGACGTTGCGCGAGCGATGAAGCAGGAGGGGCTGCTCAAGGCCCGGATGCGGGATCGAGTGATTTCGGTGCTGTCATCGAAGCTGTTTCAAGAGCTCAACACGCCGATCGGCAAAGAAGGCCTACGACGGGAACTGACCCGCGAACTCAATCAGGTGCTTCCTGGGCAGAGCGTCCGAGAGATCCTCCTCGTCGAGTTCATCGTTCAATAGCTCCGTACCGGCTTGGTCCGGTGCCTACTCTGTAGCGACAAGGCTTGCCTTGTCAGACCGGCGCGCAGCGCCCGATATGGCTCCCGCTGCGCGCGCGTCTGACAGGGCGAGCCCTGTCGCTACGAGGTGATTGACTCGTTAAAGCCCCAGCAGCGCTCCGCGCGCGCACTTGAGCTGGACATCGATGTCCTCGGACAGATCCTCGAGCCGCGCTTCGCTGAGTCGAAGTGCCTCGGCGGCGGGCGCCGGATCGACCCGGTCCATCCCGTCTGTGAGCGCATCGGCGAGCACGACGATCGCGATCAGCGAGCCGTGCTGGCCCTGCACCGCTTCCGCTTCGTGGTGCGTCCCGGCGACGGTGACGAACTGAGCCGGCAGCCGCCAGTGTCTGAGTAGCGCCGCGCCGAGCGCCTGGTGGTCGACTCCCAGCTTGCTCGTCTCGCGACGCGGTGACGGCAGCGCCCCGGGCGTCAACAGCGAGCCGTACTCATCCGGCTTGAGCGCGAGAAACGCCAGCCGGCCGCAATCGTGAAGCAGTCCCGCGACGAACGCCTCCTCCGACCACTCGAATCCCGCCCTCTCGGCGAGCAGCCTGGAGGCGAGGCTGACGTTCACCGAGTGATTCCAAAGCAGGTCCCGCAAGTCGGACACGCGGCTCGGGATCAGCCGCTTGAGCCCCGCCGCGACCGTGGCCAGAATCAGCGAGCGAAGCCGTAAGAACCCGATCAGCATGATCGCGTGAGAGATCGTCGTGATCTTCTGAGGCCACTCGAACATCGCCGAGTTGACCATCCGTAGCACGGCGGCGACGAGAGCCGGATCTGCCGCGAGGACCCGCTGCAAGTCTTCGGATGTGGTGTCTGGCTTCTCGAGCATGCCGAGCAGCTTGGCCGCCGTTCGTGGCATCGGCGGCAGCTGCTGGATGCTCGCGACAGCCAGCTCCAATCCCGCCAGCTTCGTATCGGGCTTGCTCATCACTTCCGTCCTTCGGAGTCTCTCTTCCTCAGCCTCGCGGCCAGTGAATCGATGTCGCGTTCACGTGAGCCGGCCGCTTCCTTGTTGGCCTCCGCCACCGCGCGATGCAGTTCCTCGCGCACAACCGTCACGCTCGCCGGTGCTTCGATGCCGATGCGCACGTGCTGTCCCTGAACCGCCACGACCTTGATCCGGATCCCCTCGCCGATGCTGATCGACTGGCCTGGTTTTCGACTGAGGACAAGCATCTTCGGGACCTCCCTGTCCCACCTCCGGCTGCGCTTCGTCGCCCAGCGGGTGATGCAGTGGAAGAGACGGCTCGTCGAGAATCGCCTGCATGCCGAGCATCTTTTCGGGATTGATCAACAGGGGAGCACGCAAGTTCGCCGTCGCGCGCCCTTCCGCATGGAGCGTGACGACGACGAGCATTACCGACGGCTGCCCGGGTGCGACGCCGATGCGTGACAGGAGTGCCGGCGCCAGCGGCGGCGTGTAGCTCTCGTCGATCAAGCGCGGATCCAGCACGAGCAAAGCGAGCGGCGCCCGATCGACCGAGCGCAGCCAGAAGAAGGGACGCGCCTGCTCGTGCTCGACGAGCTGCCAGGCGTGCGCTGCTTCGAAGCCCGGCAGCGCGTCGGGAAACAGAATCGTCGACTGCTCGCGAGCGGAACCGTGCTCGGAGACGGGGGTTGTGGCGGGTGCGACAGGCATCTCAGACTATCCGATGTAGTCGAAAAAGCTGCCACCGAACAGCCGCGTCCCGGCGACGAGAGTGGCTTGATATTGGGCTTCGAGCCTCTGGACATCCGACAGCGCCTCGGCGATATCGGCATCCGCGAGTTCGGCGCGCTGGATCTTCAACGTCGTCTCCAGATCGGTGAGCCTGAGGTCCGCGTCCTCGAGCTGCTGGCGCCTGACGCCGATCTCGGCGAGCAGGGCCGAGTTATCGCCGACGGCAGACTGCAGCGGATCGATCAGTGCATGCACCGCGTCCGTGTCTCCGGCCCGAAGCGCCTGCTCGAGCTGGTCGAGCACCTCGATCGGTCCGCCGACGCCGAGCTCTCCGAAAGCTCGATCGCCAGGCACGTTGATCGCCAGGCGTTTTCCGTCGAGATGGATCTCGATCGCATCGCCGTTCCCTTGGTACGCACCGGCGACATCGAACGGCGGCCGATCGGTTTGAGTGCCCGAGAACATGTAACGGCCCGACAGGCGCCGGCTGGCCAGCCCTTCGAGGCTCTGGCGCAGGCCGAGAACCGAGTCGGCCAGCGCGTCGCGGCCGGTCTGATCGAGATCCTCCGACGCTCCATCCACGGCGATCACGAGCGCGCTCTCGAGAGAGCGGCCGACCTCGCTGATCGCCTGCTCGGTCGTCTCCAGCCACGGCGTCGCAAAGATGATCGAGCGGCGCCGTGCAGCAAGCTGCTGGATCTGCTCGGACAGGCGCACGATCTCACCCACGACCTGCGGATCATCCGAGCCGTAGCGCACGCGGCGGCCGCTGGCCATCCGCCCCATCGCTTCCTGCAGGTCGGTGCGCGTTCGCTCGAGACCCTCGAGGAACAGCCGTTGCGTGAATGCCTGACTGATTCTCATCGTCCATCTCACCTCGCCAGCAGCTGCAGCGCGATGTCGTTGACTTCGTTGACGACCTGCATGAAGCGGGCCGCCGCTTGGAACGATTGCTGCCAGCGCACGAGCTCGGCCGCCTCTTCGTCGAGGCTGACGCCCGATACGCGCTCCCTCTTCGTTTCGAGCGCGCTGACGATTTCTTGACTCGCCTGGCGCGAGATTTCCGCCGTCGACGTATCGCGACCGATCTCGGCGACGAAGTCCGCGGCAAACTCCGTGAAGCGGCGGTCGCCGAGCGACGCGATCGTCGCTTTCCGAAGATCCACGAACGCGTTCGCGTTGCCGCCGTCGCCCGGCGCCCCCGGAGCGCTGGCCGCCGCCAGCGTGCGCGGATCAGCCGCGATGAGAGCGTTGACGCGCATCGCGGCGGCCGGATCGGCACCGGGCGGGTCGGGCTCGAACAGCGCGAGTCCAGCCGCACCATCGAGATCGAATCCGCTCTGGTGCAGCAGGTTGAACTGCTCGATCACCGCCGCCGCCAGCGTGTCGACTCTCTCGGCGTACGTGGTCAGGGTTTCGTCGCGCATCGCCAAGTAGCCGCCGATCTCCCCACCGCGGAGCATGTCGCTCATGTCGACCGGCTCGCCGGCACGATCGAGGTAGATCCGATCCAGCCCTTGGCTGTCGGCGACCAAACGCAGCTCACGGGCGGCCGTTCCCGTCAGCAGCGTGTCTCCCGTGCTGTCGACGAAAACCGAGACCTTGCCGTCCTCGCCGATGATGCCCCGCGCACCGATCAACGAAGACAGCTCATCGAGCAGGCGGTCGCGCTCGTCTCTCAGATCGCTGGCCTCGGAGCCGTCGGCCTCGAGCTGCGCTTGCTGGGCGTTGTTCTGTGCGAGCTGCTCGAGGATGTCGTTCACGCGAGCCACGCCATCGCGCACCCGCTGGTTGACGGTGCTGCGCGTGGCACCGATCTGCTCGTTCGCACGGCGAATCGCCGAGGCGAGCCCTTCGGCCGCCGCGGTGACTTCCAAGCGCACGCCGATACTGTCCGCTTGGGCACCAAGGGCCTCGAACGCGTCGAACAGTCGGCTGAGAGCTCCCTGCAGCGGCGCGCCGTCCACCTCACCGAGCAACGGTTCGAGAGCGCTGAGCACCTGGGTGCGGGCATCGTCACTGCTGAGCCGACCCATCTCGCGCCGCACGGCAAAGTCGAGGAACACGTCCCGCTCGCGCCGGATCGACACCACTTCGACGCCGAGGCCGGTGTGGCCTCCCCTGACGTGCGCGGCATCCAGCGGCCCGAGCTCGACACGACGGCGCGAGAAGCCATCACGCCCCGCGTTGGCCACGTTGTAGCCTGCGGTGCCGATTCCCTGCCGGAACGCCTGCAAAGCCGTGACACCGAGCCACAGATGTGATGAGCCGCTCACCGCTCAACCCTCTCTCGACAGCGACACCCCGGACGCTCGCGGCGTGACGGGACGTCCGTCGGGCAGATAGGCGGACCCGAACAGTGCCGAGACGGCCGCCTGGCGCGTCGCCACCGTGTCACCCAGCCGGCCGAGCACCGTGCCGGAGAGAGCCGCCTGTTCGAGAAGTGTTTGAAGCGCCACCGCAACGCGCGAGCGAGCGCGAGCCAGTGCGTCGTTTTCGTCACCCGGCTCGACGTCCTGCTCCAGGCGCAGCCGTTCCCGATCGAGAAGTCGAAACCTGGTCGCGAGAGTGTGCGCGCGATCGGCGAGCTGCTCGAGACGCTCGCTGTCTGCTTTCAGCAGCGCCCGACGCTGCTCGGCCGCGAGCTGCGCCAGGTCGCCGAACAGCTCTGCCTCCGCGTCGAGAACCGCGGGCAGGCCCGAAGGCGAACCTTGCTGTGGCTCACGCGTCGGCACCTTCGCCGTCGCCTGCCGGCGCATGGACGAGCTCTTCACGCAGCATGGCATCCGCGACACGCGTGCCGTCGACGCGGTACAAGCCGCTGCCGATCTGCTCGCGCAGGCGCTCGACCAGCTCCTGACGGATCTCCGGGCTCGACGCCAGTGCCTCTCGAAGCCGGCCCAGCTCCTGCGCCTGCTCGGAGAGCTGAATCGCGTCCCGAGCTGCGGGCGGCGGGGCCTGGCCGTGGGCCCAACGCGCGTCGGACGGCTCGAGCTTGTCCGCGCCTTCGAGCCGGTCGAGCAGGTTCTGAAGCCGTCCCAGAGGGTCCGTTCCGTGCACCTTCATCTTTCCCATCTCCGGAGCGTCGGAGGCCGGGGTCGCCGCGCCCCACGCCTTGCCGAAAGACTCATCGGCCGGACTCCAACGAACTTGAGGGTTCAAGATGAAAAGTTGGGAACGAAAGCGAACGAGTCAAATCGAGCTTGTTTTCGATATTTCGTTGCTGTTCGAAAGCTTTCTCGGCTTCCGCCTTGATTTCGCCCGATTCCGCCAGCTCTTCGGCGAGGCGTCCGGCCAGTCCGAGCGGCTCGGACTCTGCGAGCGCTTCGGTCAGAAGCAGCTCGAAGGCCGTCTGACGCGCACCGGCGCCGGTCCCGGAGCCGAGGAGGCCATTCTCGAGCTGAGCCCGCTGCATCGCGGTCAACATCTGATGCAGCAGCATTGCCTCGAAGCCGCGGGCAGCCTGACGAACGGCTTGGGCCGACGCCTGTTGGCGCTCGGCGGTCTGCCGGCCGGCTGGCGGCGGCGCGGGAGGGATGTTCATCAGATGACCACCAACTCGGCGTGGAGCGCACCGGCCGCGCGGATCGCCTCGAAGATGGCGATCATGTCGCGTGGAGTGACGCCGATCTTCTGCAACGCGTCCACGAGATCCTCAACGCGCGTCCCCTCTCCCACGGTCAGGCTGCGCGCTTGCTCCTCGTCGGCCAATACGTCTCCTTCGGGCACGACGACCGTCTCGCCCTGCTGCGAAAACGGCGGCGGCTGACTGACGGCGAACGTCTCAGCGACGCTGATCGTTAGGCTGCCGTGGGTGATCGCGACGCGCGAGAGCTTGACGTCGCCGCCGAGCACCACCGTTCCGGTCCGCTCGTTGAGCACCACGCGGGCCGGCACGTCGGGTCGGATCTCCACCGCCAGCGCGAGCGAGAGGAACTCGACCGGACGATCGTGCAGGCTGCTCGGCACGCTGACATGCACCGTACCGGCATCGACCGCCCGCGCCACGCCGTCCGTGAACGCCTGCCGCAATGCCTGCTCGATGCGGTGGGCGGTCGTGAACGCGGGCTCTCTGAGCTGAAGGTCGAACGTCGTACGCCCCGCGATATCGACACCCACCGAGCGCTCCACGAGCGCGCCGGCAGGCACGGTTCCTGCCGTGGTGTGGTTCTTCGACACGCTCGCTCCCCCCCCGGAGGCGGTGAAGCCTCCACCGAGACTCAGCGGACCCTGAGCGAGGGCGTAGACCCGCCCGTCGGGACCCTGCAGCGGCGTGCGCAGCAGCGTGCCCCCGGTGAGCGACTTCGCGTCGCCGACAGAGGCTACATTGACGTCGATGCGCGTTCCGGGACGCGCGAACGCCGGCAGGTCTGCGGTGACCATCACGGCGGCAGCGTTGCGCACGCGAATCGCCGCCGGCGGAACCACGACCCCCATCCGCCTCAACGCGTTGGCCAGCGACTGGATGGTGAACTTCGCTTGCGTGCCATCACCAGTGCCGGCCAGACCGACAACCAAGCCGTAGCCGACAAGTTGATTGTCACGCACGCCATAGACGTCGACGATGTCGCGCAGCGGAACGGACGCACCACCGACCTGGACGCTGGACTCGGTGGCGCTCGCCACGGCCAACAGGGCCACCGCAGCCAACGCAGCGATCAACAGCTTCGTGTGTTGGTTTTGGAGCGTCATCGCGCGAAGTTCCTCGGATTAGAACGGCCAGATCTTGTCCAGCAGGCGCTGAAACCATCCCTGCCGCGTCATGTCGGCAACATCCCCCGTGCCGCCATAGGTGATCGACAGATCGGCGATCGTTGCCGAGGAGATCAGGTTGGCCGGGCCGACGTCCTCGCGGCGCACGATGCCGGCCAGGGTCAGCATTTCGCTCTCGCGGTTGACCTTGATCCTCTTACTTCCTGCAACGACCATCCGGCCGTCACCACCGACGGCGACGACACGCACGGCCAGCCGTGCCACGAGCGAGCCCTGGCGGTTGGTCTCACCTTCTCCTTCGAACGACTTCGTCGTTGCGGTCTCGAACGCCAGCGCGGGGTCAAAATCCGGACCGAGCTCGCCCTTGACCTTGTTCTCCCAACCGAAGATCGTCGGCGCCTCGAGCTTGGTCGAAGACTCCTTGTCGAGCTTGCTGTCGGCAGAGCTCTTGGCGAGTGACGATTCGGTGATCTCGACGAGCAGCACGTCGCCCACGTGTCGCGCTCGCAAGTCGCTGATCAGCTGCGAAGCGCTGGTCTCGTTGAACAGTGAGCCCGCGGAGACGTAGTGCGGAACGGTGGGCAAGCCGACGTCCGGGAGTTGCTGCTCGACATCAGGCAGTCGCGTCGTGCTCGTGCAGCCGCCGAGCGAAACGAGCGCGACGATGATCAGCGCCGCTGCCGCGTACGGGCGGACGATCATGGGTTCGGCTCCTGTGCCGGCTCGTCGACGTTCAGCTCGTCCGATCCGACGATGACGACGACTCCCGGTCCCGTCACGCGGGCCCTGACGATGCCGTGGCCGTCGGGGCCGACGACCGGAACGATCGCGCCGACCTCGCCGCGGCCGCGCGCCACCGTATCGAGCGTCAGCTCGATACCACCTCGCTGATAGATGGCGACGACCTGCTGGCCGGTCTCGACGGCGATCGACGGTGCGAGTGCTAGGTCACGCACCGGCTGGCCCATGCGCAGACTCGCGCGCACGATGCGACCGACGGCATCCGCCGGATCGCTCAGCTCCTCGCCGCTCGACTTCGAAGAGCGCACCAGGCGCAGATCCGTGGGTTTCACCCGCTCACCTCGTGGCAGGTCCCGCGCTGCGACGACCACGGGCCGCTCGACGGTGAGGCGCGCGTAGATGCCGGTGCGCCGCACGGGACCGCCCTCGAGCTCGATCTCGAGCGGCAACCGAACGAGCCCGGTGCGGATCGGCACGCGCGGCTCGAGCACGCGCACTTCGTACTCTCCGGCGGGCAGCATGAAGCGGCCCGGCATGCGGATCTCCTCGACTTCGGCGACGGCCTCCGGCAGCAGCTGCGGGATCGCCTCGTTCACCGCCTGACGGACCCGCTCCTCGTCGAGGAGCTGGCCGATGCCGAGCACGCGAGTCAGAGCGGCACCCTCGATGACGAACTGCTCGGGGGCGAACCCGGACTTCTCGAGCGCGCTCCACACGCTGCGCTGGGAGACCGCGCGTTGCTGACCCGCAGACGGCGCGCGCCCCAAGGGCAGCTGTGCGACTTGCTCGACTCGCACTCCTTCGATGACCGCGATCTGCCCGAGCGTCAACGGTAGTTCGGAGGGTACCTGCACGGATGGCTTGAGTCGGACATTCAGCGCCGCTGGGTCGAGACCGGCCTCATCGGCCGATTCGGACGGCTGCTCAGCCGAGATGAGCGGCGCCGATGCAAACAGGACGACGAGCATGACCGTAAGCAGGAAGCGCGTGCGTCGCATGGTCGTCTCCTTAGCGAATCAGCTGCGCCAGCGATCGGAGCATCTCGTCCGAGGCCCGCACGGAGCGTGAGTTCAGCTCGTAGGCCCGCTGAGCGGAGATCATGTCGACCAGTTCGGTCACGATGCTGACGTTCGACGTTTCGAGAAAGCCCTGACCGATTTCGCCGAGCCCGTCCTGCCCCGGCGTGCCGAGCAGCGGATCTCCACTCGCTACCGTAGGAACGTAGAGATTGTTTCCGATGCTCTGCAGACCGGTCGGGTTGATGAAAGAAGCCAGCTCGATGCTGCCTATCTGCGTGATCGTCTCGTCAGCGAGCCGGACGGAGACCGTTCCGTCGCGGCCGACGGTCAGCGACTTGGCATCCTGCGGAACGGAGATCGGCGGGTCGAGTGAGTAGCCCACCGAGCTGACGAGATTGCCGTTTTCGTCGGTCGTCAAGGCACCGTCGCGAGTGAAGACCTGTGCACCGTCTGGCCGAACCAGCGGAAAGAACCCATCGCCCTCGATGACGAGATCGAACGGGTTGTCGGTCGGGCGGAAATCGCCCTGGAGAAAGATGCGTTTGACCGCGGCCGTGCGCGCGCCGAGGCCGATCTGGATTCCCTGCGGCACATTGGTCGATGCACTCGACGCCGTGCCGGGAGCGGTGACTGTCTGATACAGCAAGTCCTGAAACTCGGCACGCGTCTTCTTGAACCCTGTCGTGTTGACGTTGGCCAGGTTGTGCGCGATGACGTCCATGTTCGTTTGCTGCGCCGCCATGCCGGTGGCAGCGGTCCAAAGCGAGCGTTCCATGGAAGCTTTCTCCTCTCCCGTCGGTGACGCGTGCTAGCGGGCGTTCGCCAGATCGAGCGCCTTGGGAGCCAGCACGTTGGCCGTCATATGAACGATTCGCTGTTGCATCTCGAACAGCCTTTGTGCAGCGACGAGCGTGACCAACTCGCGGGTCGCGCTGACGCCAGACTCCTCGATGTGACCCTGCAGCACGCGGCTTGCGCCATCCTCGAGCAGCTCGAGCGGGCCGCTCGGCTTCCAGAGCGTGTCGCCTTCGCGAATCAGGGTCCGACCCGTTGCCTCGGCGAGTCCGAGCTGTGCGACCTGGGCGCCGTCGACCGTCATCGTTCCGTCGGCGGCAACATCGAGCCGCCCCTCGGGAATGACGATCGCTGAGCCCTGTGCATCGAGAAGCTCATCGCCGGCAGGGGTGACGATCCGCCCGTCGGCGGCACGGGTGAACGAGCCGGCACGGGTCAGGCGCTCGCCGCGCGCTGTGCCGATGCGAAACCAACCACGTCCTTGGATGGCAAGATCGAGGGGAGAGCCGGTTTCGCGGATCGGCCCGGCGACGTCAGGCTGCCAAGTACCGGACAGCGTGACGCCGTAGGCCTGCAGCGGTCTCAGCAGCGAGCCGGACGGCGCCTCTGGGTCCGCCTGGGGGTTCGGTTGAGCGATCGCCTCGAGATAGCTCGAGAAGATGGGACGATCAGGCCTGAATCCGGGCGTCCTCGCGTTGGCCAGGTTGTTGGCGACCAGCTCGAGCGCCCGCTCGCCAGCAACGAGTCCCGAGGTCGCGGTGTAGAGCTGGGGGAACATCGATCTTCACCTCACCGCTGTTCGCTGGACCGTGCGCTGAGCCATGCGTCAGCCCGCGTCAGGCTTCGGCGGTCGTCGCCGGGACAGCGATGTGATTTCCGGATGCAAAAGGCGTTCCGCCACTGACCGATCGGCCACGAGCGTGTCGTGATGACACATGCGGGAGCCCTCCTCGGGCCTCCGCGCCGATCGAGACGAAAAATCGAGCCCTTCCTGCCGCTCGACTCGGCAATTCTTGCCGACCTCGGCGACGTGCTCGGTGCACGTCGCGAAAGTTGGTCTTCGGCCGTTCGTGATCAGGAGTCAAGAACTTGGCTCCCTGTCCGCGTTCAGTCGCTCGTTTTGCAGTGGGCGCCGCGCGTGCGGCAGCACCTGCTTCACGAGTTCGCGACCTGAGAATGACTGCGCCCTCGCACGCGCAGCATCACCTCCGGGCGCAGCCGGAGTACCTCCACGGTCAGGCTCTCCCCTTCGCGAACCTGCGCCTCGGCACGCGCCGTGATCAGCGCATCGCCGAGCAAGAGCCGGATCCGCCCGTCAGCCATCAGCGTCATCACGCGGGCCGCGTGCACGCCGCCGACGCGCAGGGCCGGTAGCAAGGCTCAGCTCGCCACACGCTCGCGGAAGCGTGCGAGCCGTTCGCGAAGCGCCTTCTCCGCGACGAGCTGCTCGCGGTCCGCCCTCTCGACGAGCGCATCGAGATGTGATGGGCCGTTCGGCCCGGGTTGTCCGTGTGCAGGAATCTCGTCGTGAGCGGCGCGCTTGGTTGGCTTCGATGAGAGATGGGCTTCGTGATGTGCTGGCACGGGTGTTCCGTCGCGGCGCGCATGGCGCGGGCGAGATTCACCGCGCTTCGTCGAGGACCCGCGCGCGAAATGCAGCAGAGCGAGTAGCATCACCACGTTGAAGGCCAGCTGTGCCAAGAGCAGCATTTTCGTCATCGCTGTTCCTCCGAGACAAGGCTCGTCACACGAAAGCCGAAGCGGCCATCGACGATGACGAGCTCACCGCGAGCGTAGGGTCGGCCCTGTACGTAGAGCGTGACCGCATCGTCGTTCTCCGGGCCCAGCGGCACGGCATCACCCACGCGAAGATCGAGCACGCGTCGGAGCGTCCACACCAGTTTGCCGAAACGGATTTCGACCGGCAGTGCCAGTCGCTCCAGCAGCGCTGCCGAACGCTGGCCTCCCGTGGCGGTCGAGACGCCGGGGGGTGCCTCAGTCGGTCCCCCCGCCGGCGCCCCGACCGGCGGCGGTGCGGAGCGCTGGCTTGCCGAAGGCGGTGCAGGCGTTGAAGGGGTGGGCGGGCTCGTCGGCTTCGGTACGTCGGTCATTTCCGTTGCTCCTCACTCGATGTCGATCTCAGATCCAGTTCCGTCGGGCCGCTCGACGAATCCGCCGATCTCGAACACGCGCTCGCCTTCTCGGGAACGGATTCCGCCCCGAACCAGCAGCCGTCCGTTGAGGCGCAGGCCGATCGGATCGAACTCGCGCACGTCGAGCTGGATCACGTGGCCGGGACACAGACGATGGAGATCTCCCGCGCGCAGCGACGCTCCGGTCACCACCGGTTGCATCGAGACCGGAACGAGATCGACGGCTCGTTCGAGCTCGGCTGGGGTATCACCCTCTCGGTGAAGCGTCTCTTCGACGAGCAGCCGATTCGCCAGCACCGGCGTCATCATCAGGCGGCAAACGGCCTCGCCAACGGGCGTCGACAGGCGGAACATCGCCGTCGCCAAGGAGCCTCCGCGCGAAACCAGCTTGCCGAAGACCGGGTCGGTTTCGAGGTTTCCCGGCGTCACCGGCGCCAGAGGGGTGTGGTGATCCAGCTGACGCACGACGCGAGCGAGCGCCTGGCCGAGCAGCTTCGTTTCGACCGCCGAGAGTCGGCGCTGGCTCTCCCTCACCGCACCGTCGCCGCCGAGAAACCGATCGACGATCGCCAGTCCGAGCTCGGTTTGGAACGAGATCCCGCCGGCCGCTTCGCCATGCTCGTCGAGAATGACTCCGACTGGCTCGGTTTGCGCCAGCGTTGACAACACGGTCGAGGCCGGCTGCTGGACCATGCCGGTAAACGTCGCTCGGACGGCACGGTCGGTCGCCATCAGCAGTGTGACGGCGTCGGCGATGTGCGAGGCGAGCTTGTCGCAGGCCGCGAGAACCATCGCCAGACGCTCGCCAGCGAGCAATATCGGCGCACGCAGATCGTAGTGTAGCTCGCCCGGCGCTTCCGAGACGGTTTCTTCGGACTCGAACGACGCCAGCAGCGCGTCGACCTCATCCTGTGTCAGCAGTCGACTCATCGCCATGCTCCCGCGGACCGAACGTGACGAGCCGGTGTGGTGCGATCGATCATGTCGTCAGCTCCGGCACCATCACGCGCTCACCGACGCGTGCGCGCAGCCGCGCGACGGCCCGGGTGTGAATCTGGCACACGCGCGATTCGGTGACGTCGAGAACGGCGCCGATCTCCTTCAGAGTCAACCCGCGCTCGTAGTAGAGGCTCAGTACCAGTTGTTCGCGATCTGGCAGATGATCGATTTCTTCGGTCAGCAATCGGCGTCGCTCTTTGAACTCGATGTGATCGAGAGGCCCGGCCCCGGGATCGGCGGGGTCTCGTCCGTCTTCTTGCAGCTCGGGCAACCCGCCGACGCGTACGCCGCGCGCCTGCACGTAGAGCGCCTGCAGCTCCTCGATCGTCATCTGCAGCTCGTCCGCGATCTCCTCGTCCGTCGCCTCTCGGTGCGCCCGGGTCTCGACGGCGTGGATCGCAGCCTCCAGCTGTCGCGCGGCGCGGCGCAGCGATCTCGGCGCCCAGTCGCGTCCCCGAATCCCGTCGAGAATCGCACCGCGAATGCGCGCTTCGGCGTAGGTCTTGAACTGCACGTTGTGCGTCGGATCGAAGCGGTCTACGGCCTCCATCAACCCCAGCAACCCGTCTCCCGCGAGATCGTCGTAGTCGACCGGGCCGGCCAACCTCGAGCCGATGCGGTGTGCGAGATACTTGACGAGGCCGAGATGCGCTATCAGCAATCGCTCCCGGGCCGCGGAGCCGCGAGCGCGCGCCTCTACCGACCACTCGATGTCGGGGTCAACGAGCGGTGCTTCGTGCATCGGCCGCTCCTCCACCGTCAGTGAACGATTTCTCCTGCTCGTGTTTCGTCCGGCCATGATTCCTTGGGAACACCGCGCGTGGGCGTGCGCGCCAGCGCTGCGATGTGAAGGGCGAGCCGCTCGAAACAGCGGCTGGCAGGTGAAAGCGGATGCGACAGCACGACAGCGCGCTGCCGGCGTGCGGCTTCGTTTATGGCTCCGTCGTGAACGATGAAACCGTCCAGCTCGATGGCGCGGCCGAGAAACTTCTCTGCCGCCGCGACGATGCGTCGATGGACTCTCTCGGCCTCCGTGGCGTCGCGCGCGCCGTTGACGAGCAGTCCGGCATCGAGCTGCGGAGAGCGTTGATGGATCACTTTCAGCGCGGCGTAGGCATCGACTAGCGCCGTCGGCTCGGGCCAGGCGATCACCAGCACGCGATCACAGAGTTGGATCAGCCGAGAGACCTGATCGCTGATACCCGAAGGCGTGTCGATGATCAACAGGTCGGTGCTCCGCTGCAGCCTGTCGAACGCTTCCACGAGCTGCAGCAGCTCGGCTGAGCAAAGCTGCGTCAGCTCTGGTAGCCCGGAGCCGGCGGGAACGATGCGAATGCCGCGCGGTCCGCTCAGCACGATCTCGTCGAGCGTCGCCTGGTTTCTGAAGAAGTGCTCCAGTGTGCGCTGGGGGGTGAGCCCGAGCAGCACGTCGAGGTTGGCGAGGCCCATGTCTCCGTCGACGATCGTCGTGCGCAGGCCCGTGTTTGCGATCGAAAGCGCGAGGTTGGCCACGGTGGTGGTCTTGCCGACGCCTCCCTTGCCAGACGTGACGGCGAGTCGGAGCGGGCGTGTCGCCTGCCGCGCGGGTTGCCGTGCTAACGGCCGCTTCAATCCGTTCATCGCATACCTCCCGCGACACCCGGCACCGCCCAGGCCGCGAGCTTGTTCGGATCGACCGGTTCGAGGTCCTCGGGAACGTCGGGGCCGCAACCGAGATGCCTCAGCGGCAATCGTGCGCGCGCCACGGCAGACACGAGGTGGCCTGGACGCACGGTCTCGTCCGTGCGCGTCGCGCACAGTGCGCCAGGCTCGAGCGGCTGGAACCGGCGTATCACGTCGGCCATCGTGGCACTGTCACTGTCGGCCGAAAGCAGCAGCTCGATCTCGCTGGAGCTCACCCCGCGAAGCGTCATCGCCAGCGCTGCCAGACCGCGACGATCAGCGCGCGGCACGCCCGGCGTGTCGAGCAGAACCAGGCCGCCTTCACCGGCTCTCTCGCGGATCCTCGCGAGATCGTTCGGTTCGCGAACGAGATAAAACGGCACATCGAAGGCTCGCGCGTAGCCGTCGAGCTGCTCTGCTCCGCCGAGCCGCCGGGTGTCCGCTGAAGCGAGCACCACCCGCCGGCCACGCTGTTCGACTAGCGCGTGTGCAGCGAGCTTCGCAGCGGTCGTCGTCTTGCCCACACCCGGCGCGCCGACGAGGGCGACCAGTCCGGTGTTGGCCGCCATGACCGCCGTGGTCCGTCGCAGCAAGCCGCTGATGACACGCCGCGTATAGCGCAGGCGCAACTGCGGGTCAGCGAGCTGTCGTTGAACGAGCCGCTCTCGCGCGAGCGAGACGATGCGCTGGGTCAGCTCCTGGGCAAATCCGCTCGCCCGCAGCTGCTCGTAGAGCTCGGCCGCGCCGTCCGCGCTGTCACTGATGTTCCCGCCGGCCTCGACAATCCCGCCGACGTTTCGCGGCAACGAGGTTTCCCCGATCTCGTTGGCGGGCGGGCGCGAGGTGACGGGGCGCGGTCTCTCGGCCGCTGCCAGCACCTCGATGCGCCCCCCCACGCGCCTCGTTTCGAGAAGGGCCGTATCAGGTCCGAGCGCCTGGCGCACTTCCGCGAGGGCTTGGGTGGCGGTGGACGCTTTGAAGGTCTTGATCAGCATGTCAGGACACCGTAGCCACCGCGCGCAGCATCACGATCGGTGGAATCTCCAGGGTCGAAAGCACGGGAGTGTGTGGCAGCTGTG
>CP070706.1:2075917-2081727 GCA_020350085.1 Acidobacteriota bacterium | reverse complement strand
TCGATCAGCCGCTCGATCCGCGCGCGCCGCTCGGGGTCTGGGCAGCGGGCCTCGAGAAACGCCGGACGCGCGGCCGGATCGAGATCGAGGACCTCTTCGAGAATCGCGTTGAGCTCACGCCATTCGCCGGTCATGGCGTCACGATTCATCGCCGAGCGCGTCGCGCAGCCAGGCGCGGGCGCGTTGCCAATCGCGCTGTGCCGTTCGCAACGAGACCTCCATCGCGGCGGCGGTCTCCTCTTCACTGAGCCCGGCGAAGAACCGGCACTCGACGACGCGGGCGAGCCGCTCGTCGTGAGCGCGGAGCTTCTCGAGAGCACGGTCGACATCGAGCACGCGCTCGGCTTCGGCCTTGAGAACCGCGCTGCCGTCCTCGAGCGTGACCTGCACGCGCTCGCCTCCGCGCTTGGCCGCCAGCCGTGCGCGGGCGAAGTCGACCAGCACTTGGCGCATCGCACACGCCGAGACTGCGAGGAAGTGAGACCGATCGACGGCCTGTAGCTCGTCCTGTTGCGCCAGCTTGAGATAGGCCTCGTGGACCAGCGCCGTCGTATCGAGCGTGCGCCGCGGACCGGCGCGCCTGAGCTGTCCCCGCGCCAGCCGCCGCATCTCGTCGTAGACCAACGGAACCAGCCGGTCGAAGGCGTCCTGGCGCCCCTCTCGCCACGCGCGCAGCAGCAATGTCACCTCACCGACGTTCATCGCCGTCGACTCCTCCGAAAGATTCCCGGATGCTACCTCGACTGGGCCCCTCTTCACGAGCTGCCGGACGCGTCGCGCTCGAGTTGGATGCCGGCTGGCCCGCGACGACGTCTGTCACGCGTTTCGAACTCCTGGACGGGGCGAGATCGGCCAGACAGGTCAGGGTGATTACCGAGTTGCTCCTTGCGATGCCCTGTTTGCCTCTCGATGCGACGGCGGCGGACAAGGCCGCGGAGGTCCGACGCACTCTGGAGCGCGGCGGCGAAGCGATCGGAATGCGTGACGCCTTGATCGCGGGAGTCGTGCTCGCGGCGCGGGCCCTCCTGCTGACGCGCAAGTGCCGCCACTTCGAACGCGTGCCGGGCCTTTCGCTGGGCGCTCTGTGCAGCTAAGGGCGCGAAGCGTCATCGCTGCCGCCCGCCTGCAGGTTAAACTCGGTCGTTCTGCTTGAAGGAGAGGAGGAGGCAAGTGCCCATCGGACC
This sequence comes from Acidobacteriota bacterium, assembly GCA_020350085.1. Classification (GTDB taxonomy): domain Bacteria; phylum Acidobacteriota; class Polarisedimenticolia; order J045; family J045. The sequence continues at coordinate 2,080,543 of CP070706.1, read as the reverse complement.
TGGACAGCACCTTCTCCACTACCGCCTGATCGAGAAGATCGGCGAGGGCGGGATGGGAGTGGTTTGGAAGGCGGATGACACGAAGCTCCATCGATACGTCGCGCTCAAGCTCCTGCCCGCGGCGATGGCGACGGATCCAGATCGGCGAGCGCGATTCGAGCGCGAGGCGCGGGCCGTTGCCGCCCTCAATCACCCGAATATCGTGACGCTCCACTCCGTCGAGGAGGCCTCCACGCCGGACGGCACAGTGCACTTTCTCACGATGGAGCTGGTCACGGGAGAGACGCTCTCCGAGCTGCTACCGAAAGATGGCTTCCCGCTCAGGCGCCTGCTGGAGATCGCGATCCCTCTGGCGGACGCGGTCGCCTACGCTCACCGCGCGGGGATCACGCATCGCGACCTGAAGCCCGACAACGTCATGATCGACGCCGAGGGCCGGTTGCGAGTCCTCGATTTCGGCTTGGTCAAGCTACAGGCGCTGGCCGGCTCGATCGGGGAGACGCAGGCCCAAACGATGACCTCCGATACGGCGGAGGGGCGCGTGCTCGGCACGGTGTCGTACATGTCGCCCGAGCAGGCCGAAGGGAAGGGGGTGGACCCGCGCTCTGACGTCTTCTCGCTCGGCACGATCCTCTACGAGATGGCTTCGGGCGAGCGACCGTTCCGTGGCGACACGCCGATGTCCACGATCAGCTCGATCCTGAAGGACGAGCCCTCCCCGATTACCGAGCTGAAACGGTCGCTCCCGCGCCACACCGGGCGCATCGTGCGCCGCTGTCTGGCCAAGGATCCGGACCGCCGATACCAGACCGCCCTAGAGTTGCGAAACGAGCTGGAGGAGCTGAAAGCAGAGGTCGAATCGGGGATGCATGCCGTCGGACCGGTGGACGACGAGACCTCGCCGCGGCGGTCCCGTGTGCCCGTTCTCATCGGTGCCGTCGCCGTGATGGCGATGGTCGCGATCGCCGCGATCCTCGCGATCCAGCGCTGGGAAGGCAAAGGCTCTCCTACGACGCGCTTTCTGCCCACGCCGATCACGGCGACCAGCGCGTGGGACGCCGATCCGGTTTGGTCGCCTGACGGGAAGAGAATCGCGTTCGTTCGCATGGAGTCGGGCAACTCGGACATCTACGTCAAACCGATTGACGGCGGCCAGGCGGTCGTTCGAGTGGGCGGGCCCGGCGACCAGGACGCACCCCGCTGGACGCCCGACGGCAGCTACCTGGCCTACGTCTCGCAACACAAGCCGGGCAGCCCGCTGTTCCTCGTTCCGTCCGATGGAGGCACGCCGAGGGAGCTGATCGCGACGAACATTCCAACGCTCGAGTTCGGCGGGGTGCCGATGGGTGACCGGCCTTGGTCGAGTGACGGCGAGACGCTCCTGGTTTCCATGCCCACCGAGTCTCAGCGGCTCGCCGTTCACCGGGTCGAGCGTGCGAGCGGACGGGCCGAGCAGATCACCTTTCCGCCGGCGGGAAGTGACGATTCGTATGCCACTTACTCCTTCGACGGGAAACAGATCCTTTTCCGCCGCTCGATCGAGGGAAAAGGAGCCCTGATGCTCATGGCCGCGGAGGGCGGGGATCCGGAGATCCTGCTCCGCGACGAGTTCAGCTACGACGGTATGGCGTGGCGTCCCGACAACCGCCGCATCGTGGTCGAGGCCGCGCGCGGAACAGCGGTCAACAACCTGTTCGAGATCGACGTCGTGACGCGGAAGATCATTCCGCTCACGGCAGGCACCTTGAGCACGAACGGCGTCTCCGTCTCGATGGACGATCGGGTCCTGTTCTCGTCGTTCTGGCACGACCAGTTCCTCTACAGGGTGGACGTCGAAACGGGGGAGCAGGTCCAACTGACCTCTCATGCGCGGGACAACCGTTACGCTCGGGTCTCGCCGGACGGACGCATCATTGCCTATGCATCGAATCGGACCGGTAATTCCGAGATCTGGCTGCACTACCTCGACGGCCGGCCCGAATCGCGGTTGACCGACGACGAAGGAGAGGACGCCAAACCCGAGTGGTCGCCCGACGGGCGAAGGATCGTCTTCGTCTCGGATCGCGAGGACGGCGCCTTCAAGCTGTTCGTCACGAACGCCGATGGTGGCACCGAGCCACGGCTCCTGACGGATCGGGCCACGAACTGGGGGCGCGGTGGATCCTCGCTGCTTGCGAACAACCCGGTGAGCTGGTGGTCGCCCGACGGCGAAATCATCGCGTATCGCGTCATCGGCGACGCCGGGCCGGAGCTGTGGACCGTCGGGTCCGACGGCGTCGGAGCGCGCACGCGGCTCGACGGCGTGACCGGCTTCGACTGGTACCGCGGCAGCCGGTGGGCGCTGATCACGCGGCGCAGCGGCACGGAGGAGAAGCTACTGGCCATCGATCTCGACACGGGTCAGGAGCAGACGCTGTTCGCAGGAGCACTCCAGCAGTTCGACGTCGCGCCCGACGGCAGCGCCGTGGCGTTCTCCTACGGTCCTGGCCATCTCGCGATGGGGCTAGCGGTTCTCGAGCTCGAAGAACCGGCTGACGTCGGCGGCTTGCCACGTGCGGTCGGTGAGCCGCGCTATGTGGTTCCCACGGAGGGAACCTGGCACGTTCACAACGGCGGCTGGTCGCCGGACTCGAAGAGCCTCGTCTATACGCAGGACAGGGACTACGGTCACATCTACGAGCTGAGCGAGAGGCGCTGAGCGTAAACAGCCGAGCCGCCCGTGTGGGTTGGCGACAAGAACGAAGGTATCGGGAGGGGGGCGGCCGGCCCCCCCGACCCCAACGTTGAACGGCAGCTATCCGGCGGGCTCGATGTTGCTGTTCAGCCGGAACAGATTGCCAGGATCGAACTGCCCCTTGATCTTCGACAGGCGCGCATACGCCGGACCGTAGTTGCCTGCAGCCTTCGATCCGTCGAAATCGATGTTGTCGTAGTAGCCTCCCATGAACGGCTCGAGCGCATGGTAGTACGCGCGCGCTGCCGCGATGAGCTCTTCGTCCTGAGCCGGGTCCTTCCAGCCTGCAGCGATGACGAGCATGAACTCGGCGTTGCGGTGCGGAAACGCCGTGTCCAGCTCACCGACCCGTTTGACCGCGCCGCCAGCCACGTGATCTCCGAGGAAGATGCGCGGATCGTAGGCGTCGAGCATCGCGTCGATCAGTTCTTGCGACCATTCTTTGACCATGCCGCTCTTGGCATAGGATCGGATGCCGTGGCCGAAGGTCTCGTCGTCCTTCGTTTGCCGGGCCATGTAGTCTTGCATCGTGACAGCATCCTGCACGGGCTTGCCGATTTTGCGCAGCGGTGCGAGCTCTTTTTCTCCCGCCACCGGGTCGCCGTTGTAGAGGACGCCCATGATGAGCGAAGGCGAGCCGTCCGGTGGCGTGACCAAAGCTGGCCCGACGTACATCTCGTCGGAAAGTCTGGCGGACCACTCTCCGTAGAACGCGAGCACGTCTCGCGCCTGCTCGATCGGCCAGATGATGTCGCCGGTCAGGAGCCTGCGCTCGAACGGGTGCAGCTGAAACTCGAACTCGGTGACGACTCCGAAGTTGCCCCCGCCGCCACGAATCGCCCAGAACAGGTCGGCTTCCTGTTCCTCGCTGACGCGACGGATCTGACCGTCAGCGGTGACGATCTGGGCGGACGTGAGGTTGTCGATCGTCAATCCGTACTTGCGGTTGAGGCGACCGAATCCGCCGCCGAGCGTGTAGCCGCCCACGCCCGTATGCGAGACGACTCCAGCGGTCGTCACCAGGCCGTGCTCGAGCGCCGCCGTGTCGAGTGCGCCGAGAAGCGCGCCGCCCTGCGCGCGGGCGCGTCGCGTTTGCGGGTCAGCCGTGACGGTGTTCATCTGCGACAGATCGATCATCAGGCCGTCGTCACAGACGGACTTGCCGGGCCAGCTGTGGCCGCCTCCGCGAACCGCGACCAGCAGCTCGCGCTCTCGTGCGAAGGTCACGGCCTGGCTGACATCCTCGGGCGTCAGGCAGCGGGCGATCAGGGCCGGCCGTTTGTCGTGCATGCCGTTCCAGATCCTCCGCGCGGCGTCATACTCCGGATGACCCGAGAGAATCACCGGCCCGGTCATGCTCTCGCCGAGCTCCTTGATGGCAGCCTTCTCGAGCTCCAACTCCGCGCCATCCAAGGAGATGCCGGGGATGCTCGTGTCAGCGTCGGCCGCCGTGCGGACCCTTCTTCCGCAGCCCGGCAGAGCCGGGATCGCCGCGCCGAGGGCCGCTAACAATGTCTTCTGGCAGAACTCACGCCTGTCCATCTCTCATTCCTCCTTGGTCTCGAACCGCATTCGGGTCCGTCGGTGAGGCTCCATGGCACCTCTGCGACAGGTGCGGATCGCGGCGGGCACCGTTCCGGCTTAATGAATCTCTCGACTGACTTTGTTCCAGGCTGGCCTCCCGTGTCCACCGCCGTCCGCCACGACCCGCTGACCACGGTCCGGATGATGGGGTTCAACCAGGCCCGCCTCGCTCAGCCGCTCGCGCCGCAGGACGAACGGGTCCAGTAGCGCTCGTCCGCGAAGCCGGATGGGGCCGGGTCGCCGCGATGGGAATCTCGCCATCGAGCGGGCGCTCAGGGATGTCCCCAGCCGAGCTTGTCGCGCAGAAC
>CP070706.1:2070302-2075817 GCA_020350085.1 Acidobacteriota bacterium | reverse complement strand
GTTTTCTCCTTGCTGAAGCAGCGCAGCGTGCTGCTCTATCACCCTTACGACAGCTTCAGCCCGGTGGTCGACTTCGTGCGCGCGGCCGCGCGCGACCCCGACGTGCTGGCGATCAAGCAGACCCTTTACCGGGCCGGCCCCAACTCGCCGATCGTCGCAGCGCTGATGGAAGCGCGGGAGAACGGCAAGCAGGTTTCAGCTCTCGTCGAGCTGAAAGCGCGCTTCGATGAGGAAAACAACATCGTCTGGGCTCGTGCGCTGGAGCAGGCCGGCGTCCACGTGGTGTATGGTTTGCTGGGCCTCAAAGTCCACGCGAAGATGTGCTTGGTCGTGCGGCGCGAGGCGGACGGGATCCGCTGCTATGCGCATCTCGGCACGGGCAACTACAACCCGGTCACCGCACGCATCTACACGGATCTCGGCTATCTGACGAGCGATCCCGAAGTCGCAGCAGACGTGGCCGATCTTTTCAATGCGCTGACGGGCTACTCGCGCAAGGACGAGTATCGGAAGCTGCTCGTGGCCCCCGGACGGATGCGACAGCAGATTCTGGAGCTGATCCAGCGCGAGATCGAGCAGCATCAGAAAACCGGCGATGGCCATTTGGCGTTCAAAATGAATGCTCTGGTGGACAAGGCCTGTATCAAGGCGCTATACGGGGCTTCTCAGGCCGGAGTCAAGGTCGAGCTATCGGTGCGCGGTATCTGCTGCCTGCGGCCGGGCGTTCCCGGCATCAGTGATAACATCACGGTCAGCTCGGTCGTCGGCAGATTCCTCGAACATCCCCGAATCTACTACTTCCGCAACGGGGGCCAGGAGACGATCTTCTTGGGAAGCGCGGACCTCATGCCGCGCAACCTGAGTCATCGGGTCGAGGTTCTGTTCCCGATCGAGGACTCGCGGCTCAAGGTGGCCTTGCGGGACGAAATACTGTTCGTCAGCCTGCGCGATAACGTGCAAGCGCGTCGCCTGCGCGCCGACGGGGAATACGAGCGGGTGATGCCGGGCAACGACGAGCCGCTCGATTCACAGCGCGTCCGGCTCGCTCAGAGGGGCTCCTGGCACCTGGACGAGTAACCGCGGGCCGACTGAAGAGACATGCCACGCCAGCTGGAAGGATCAGTCCTTCTTGCGCGATTTGGTGCCCTTTGTGAGCGCTCGCGAGAGCACAGTCTCGACATGGCGCACAACCTTGACTCTCGCGTAGCGCTTGCAGTTGGCCTCGACGATGGTCCAGGGAGCAGAGATCGTACTGGTTTTGACCAGCAGTTCCTCGACCGCCTTCTCGTAGTCTTGTCGCCGGGTGCGATTGCGCCAATCCTCGTCGGTGAGCTTCCAGTTCTTGTGTGGTGTCGATCGGCGGCTCTCGAATCGATGCCGCTGCTCCTCGTCGCTGATCTGAAGCCAGAACTTGACGAGCAGCACACCCTCGCCGACGAGCTGGCGCTCGAACTCGTTGATCTCACGATAGGCGCGCTTCCACTCTGTTTCTTGCGCGAATCGCTCGACGCGCTCGACCAGTACGCGCCCGTACCAGCTACGATCGAAAATGATGATCTGCTTGTCTGCGGGTGAGAGCAGGCGATTCCAGAAGCGCCACATGTAGTGGTGTGAACGCTCTGTACCTTCTGGCGGCCCGATCGGGTAGACCTGATAGCCCCGCGGATCGATCTTCTCTGTGATGCGGCGAATCGCCCCCCCTTTGCCCGCGGCGTCCCATCCTTCGAATACGATCACGAGCGCCCGCTTTTCTTCGTAGAGCCGGTGGGCCAGCTCTCGCAGACGCAGCTGATGTTCCAGCAGCTCGCGACGGTACTGCTTCTTGTTCTCGATCCGCTTGCTGAGGTCGATCGTCTCGAGCATGGGCTAGATGTCCAGGTCTTCGTCGGGACGGTCGAGATCTTCCGGCTCTGTGTATTCCGGAACCCTCAGCTCACGCAGGCTGAGACCCTCCTCGAGGCGGGAGAGAATCGTCTCGAAGATCTTGACGCGCGCGTAGCGACGGTCCTTTGCCTCGACGATCGTCCATGGTGCGTGGTGGGTGTCCGTTTTTTCGAGCATCTCCTCGATGGCGACGTAGTATTCGTCATACTTTTCGTGGTGTCTCCAATCCTCGGGTTCGACCTTCCAGGACATCAGCGGATCTTTTTCGAGCGCCCTCAGGCGCTTCTTCTGCTCGGCTTTGTCGATGTGCAGGAAGAACTTGACGATCGCGTAGCGATCATCACTGAGCGTGCGCTCGAAGGCGTTGATCTCTTGGTACGCCTGACGCCACGCCGACTCCGGTGTGGTCCCCTCGACGCGCTCGCCGAGCACGCGAACATACCAGCTGCGGTCGAACAACCCGATCTTGCCGTACTCGGGAATCTTCTCCCAGAAACGCCACATCCACGGCATGCCGCGCCGATAGCTGCGCGGCGCCCGCAGGGCGTGAAGCTCGAAGCCCCGCGGCTCGAGACGCTCGGTCAGCTTCGCTATCGCGCCACCTTTGCTCGCGGCATCCCAGCCCTCGAACACGATCACGCTGGCGAGCTTCTTCTCCCAGCAGGCGCGCTGAAGCTGGTGTAGCCGGCTTTGGAGGACCGGCATCCGCCGCTTGTAGTCCTGCTTCGGCAGCTTGCGGGACAGGTTCACACTCTCGAGCATGAGGCTATGCTATCTCGCGGCGGTCCGGCGCGACCGTTAGGGTTTGATCTCAGCAATAGGTAAGGGAAACCGCGATGCGTGTCTACTCCGTCGAGAGATTCGGCCTCGCCGGGCTCGCCCTGCGCGAGGTGGACGAGCCCACACCGGGACCGGGCCAGGTCGTCGTCGACGTCAAGGCGCTGAGCCTCAACTACCGCGATCTGATGGTGGTTAAGGGGGCGTACAACCCGAAGTTGCCGCTTCCGGCCACGCCGATCAGCGACGGGGCGGGCGTCGTGTCCGGCCTCGGAGCCGGCATCAGCGGGCTCACGGTGGGCCAGCGCGTGGTGTCTCACTTCATCGCCGACTGGCAACAGGGACCGTACCGCGGCCAGTACGTCACGAGCACGCTCGGCGCACCGGGGCCGGGGCTCGCGGCGGAGAAGGTCGTGCTGCCCGCCCACGCCGTGCTGCCGATTCCCGACGGATACGACTTCGCGCAAGCGGCGACTCTGCCGATCGCGGCGCTGACCGCCTGGAGCGCGCTGGTGACCGAAGGGCGGCTCGAGGCTGGTCAGACCGTGCTGACGCTCGGCACCGGAGGGGTCTCGATCTTCGCCTTGCAGCTGGCGATGGCGATGGGGGCTCGCGTGATCATCACCAGCCGTTCGGACGAGAAGCTGGAGCGCGCGCGCAAGCTCGGTGCCGATTTCACCGTCAACTGCGAGACAGAGCCGAACTGGGACACGCGGGTGTTGGAGCTCACGGGAGCGGAAGGAGTTGACATCACCGTCGAAACCAGCGGCGCGGGAACTCTCGATCGCTCGTTCAGGGCCACACGAGCGGGCGGGCTGATCGCTCTGATCGGCGTTCTCTCCGGTGCCGCGGCCCAGGTCACGGCGGTGACGATGATGATGCGGCGCCAGCGCCTCCACGGGATCCTCGTCGACTCGCGCGAAGCTTTCGAAGCAATGAACCGGTTCCTCGTCGCCAACAAGATCCGGCCAGTGATCGACCAGCGTTTCCCCTTCGAGCAGCTGCGTGACGCGTTCGATCTGATGGCATCGGGCCGGCACTTCGGCAAGATCGTCATCGACGTCTGATGACGACACGTGCTCTGCATGACAGGAGCTGAATCGTGTTCGAGGCTGTCAAGAACCGCTATCTCGTCCCGTTCGACGGCTCGTTTCGCGTCGAAAACGCCGAAACCGAGCCTCCCGACTCGGCCCCAGGCAAGAAGGAGAGCAAGAAAAGGCTCGAAGAGCTCGTCGATCGCCTCAGCGAGCTGCAGCGGATGCTCTACGCCCACGATCATCACGCCGTGCTGCTCGTCTTTCAGGCGATGGATGCCGCCGGCAAGGACGGCACGATCCGTGCGGTGATGAGCGGGGTCAACCCGGCCGGCTGCCAGGTGTTCCCGTTCAAGCGACCGTCCGCGGAGGAATGGGACCACGATTATCTGTGGCGTACGGCAAAGCGGCTGCCGGAGCGCGGGCGGATCGGCATCTTCAATCGCAGCTACTACGAAGAAGTTCTCGTCGTGCGCGTGCACCCCGAGTTTCTCGACGCACAGCGCCTGCCGCGCAAGCCGTCTCTGGATCAGCTTTGGCGAGAGCGCTACGAGTCGATTCGTGACCACGAGCGGCATCTCGCTCGAAACGGCACCGTGATCGTGAAGTTCTGGCTCAACGTCTCCAAGTCGGAGCAGCGCCGCCGTTTTCTGGACCGCATCAACGAGCCGCACAAGAACTGGAAGTTCGCCGCCGGCGATGTCGCCGAGCGCCAGCACTGGGATGCCTACTTGGCCGCCTACCAGGACGCGCTGAACGAGACTTCACGGTCCTGGGCACCATGGTACGCGATCCCGGCAGATAGCAAGCCTTTCATGAGGCTGTGCGTCGCCGAGATCATCGTCCGAAGCCTAGAGTCTTTGGGTCTCGAGTATCCCGAGGTCGACGAACACAAGAAACGAGAGCTGAAGCAGATGCGCGCGCTGCTCGAGAGCTGATCGGGGCCGGAGCGGCCGCTGACACGAAAGACGACGAGAACGCGGTCGCGCGATAGCATGGGGCAGGGTGGCACCCCCCCTGGAGATGGCATTCATGAGCGCACGAAACGAGCGGCTCGATCAGCTGCGGCGAGTCATCCCGCTCGTCACGCCTGCCGAGGCTCTCGATCTGCAGCACGAGGGCGGGACGCTGATCGACATTCGGGAGAGCGACGAGATCGCTCAAGGAAGTCCGCAACAAGCCCACCGCATTCCGCGCGGCTTTCTCGAGTTGCGGATCGAGGAGCACCTCTCCGACCTCGAGGCCACGGTTCTGGTGATGTGTGCGGGATCGACACGCTCACTTTTTGCCGCGGAGAGCTTGCGGCAGCTCGGCTACCGCGATGTGAGGGTCGTCGACGGTGGCTTCACGCGCTGGAAGGCTTCCGGTCTGCCAGTCGAGCTTCCACGCCGGCTCAAGCCCGAGGACCACGAACGCTACAGCCGACATCTGACGATTCCCGAAATCGGCGTCGAGGGGCAGGCCAAGCTGCTCGAAGGAAAGGTTCTGCTCGTCGGTGCGGGCGGTCTCGGCTCGCCCGCGGCGCTTTACTTGGCTGCCGCTGGTGTGGGAACGCTGGGCATCGTCGATGACGACTACGTCGACCGCTCGAACCTCCAGCGCCAGGTTCTGCACGATGACACGCGGCTCGGTATGTCGAAGGTCGAATCTGCACGGGCCACTCTCGCTGCCCTCAACCCAGGTGTGCAGGTCGTCACCAGCAACGAACGGCTCGATATTGGCAACGTCGAGCGCATCTTCGCCGGCTACGACGTCATTCTGGACGGTTCGGACAACTTCGCCACGCGCTATCTGGTCAACGATGCCTGCGTGAAGCTCGG
>CP070706.1:2066241-2070202 GCA_020350085.1 Acidobacteriota bacterium | reverse complement strand
GAGCGCGGTCAGCACGACCACGGCGGCAACACCGATCGCCATCGCCGTCAGCGTCAGAAACGAGCGCAAACGAAAGCCGATCAGGCTGCGGGCGGTGAACTGAAGGACGTCTTCGATGCTCACGGTCCTCTCACCTCGCTCACCGCGTCCACCGGCAACGAACGTCGAATAGCCCGCCTGTTCTCAGCGGCGCGCATCTTCGACAATCTCTCCATCGACCAGCCGCACGCGGCGCGCCGCCCGGGAGCCGATCTCGGGATCGTGGGTGACGACCAGCAGCGTCAGGCCCGCCTCGCGGAGCTTTTCGAGCAGGCCGACGACCTCCCAGCCGGTCGCGCGATCGAGGTTGCCGGTCGGCTCGTCGGCGAGAAGCAGGGACGGGCGCATGATCGTCGCGCGGGCGATCGCCACGCGCTGGCGCTGCCCGCCGGAGAGCTGATCGGGCCGGTGGTCCGCGCGGTCGGCGATGCCGAACGCCTCGAGCGCTTGCTTGACGCGCTGCTTGCGCTCCGCAGGCGGCAGGCCGGCGAGCATCATCGGCAGGTCGATGTTCTGCGCCGCCGTCAGCCGCCCGACGAGATGGAAGAACTGAAACACGAAGCCGATCTTCTCGCTGCGCACGCGCGCCTGCTCGAGATCACTCAGCCGGCCGACCCTCTGGTCGTCGAGCCAGTACTTGCCGCCGCTCGGCCGGTCGAGCAGACCGAGAATGTGAAGCAGCGTCGATTTTCCCGAGCCGGACGGGCCCATGATCGCGACGTAATCGCCGCTTTCGATCTCGAGGTCGATCGATCGGAGCGCCTGCACGCGTTGATCGCCGACCTCGAACTCTCGCGAGAGCTGCTCGAGACGAATCACCGGGTGGCCTCACGTTCGATCTCGGCCAACGCTCCCGCGACGACGCCGGCGCGATCGAGCGACAAGACGACCTTCTCGCCCGCTTCGAGTCCGGAGACGATCTCCGTCAGCTGCCAGTTCGACAGGCCCGTTTGGACCTCGCGTCGCTCGAGATGGTCTCCCTGCACGACGAGCACGGAAGAGGAGTCGGAGATCGCCTCCGTCGGCACGCGCAGCACGCTCTCGCGCGCGTCGAGCAGCACCTCGACATCGGCGCTGTAGCCCGGCGAGAGTCCCGCAATCGACGTCGGATCGGCGATCATCACCTCGATTTCGACGGTGCGGGCCTGTTTTTCGATGTCGAACACGTACGGAGCGATGCGCCGGACCGTGCCGGGGAAGTTGTCGTCCGGGAAGGCGTCCATCGTCACCCGGACCGGCAGGCCGGGGCGCACCCGCGGCGCGTCAACCTCGTCCAGCGGCGCCGCGACGTAGAGACAGCCTTCTTCGATCAAATCGATCGCCGGTGGGGTCGGAATGCCAGGCGGGGAGGGGATGACGACCTCTCCCAGCTCTGCGTTGAGCTCGGCGACGATCCCGTCGAACGGGGCGCGCAGCACCGTGCGCGCCAAGGCGGCGCGCGCGACGCCGACCCGCGCGTCGGCGACCTCGATGCCAGCTCGGCTGGCCTGGCAGGCCGCTTGCGAGGCGTCGCGCTCGGAGCGGGCCTTGTCGACACGGTCCTCGCCGATGACCTCGTCGGCAAACAAGCGCTCGAGCCGGCGCGCCTCGCGCTCGGCCAGCTCGGCCGACAGGCACGCTTGCTCGGCGCGCGCGCGAGAGGCCTTGGCCTCCGCCTCGGCCAGCTGAAGCTCGGCGCGGAAATCGTCGTTCCACAGCTCGATCAGCAGCGCGCCGGAGCTGACGCGATCGCCCTCGCGGGCCGGCAGCTTGACGACGCGGCCGCTGGTGATCGGCGCCAGCTTGGCGCGACGGCAGGCGGTGACGGTCCCGGCGCGGGTGTTGGCGACGGTCGATTCGACCCGCCCGCGATCGACCTGATACACGACCACGGAGACCGGCCGGGGACGGGTGGCGTAGAAGATTCCGACGGCGACGAGAGCGATGACGGCGACGAGCACCAATAAGCGGATCAGCTTGCGGGACACGGTCCCTCCGAGTGAGTGAAATCCATCTTAGTCACGATCGGGTCGGCGCGGACGGCCCGCGCCGCATGAGCGATCGGTTCCGATTCGTGAGAGGCACGGGCGGCGCGCGTTATCCTCCGACGTCTTGACACCCTCCGAGGGGCCGGGTAGTCTCCCTTGTTCTCGCGCGCGGAGCGATCCGTGCAGCTAGATCTTACTGTGCTCCGAACTCCCTTAAGTTAGGGGACCTCGACATGCGGACGTACATTCCCTCGCCGGGAGACATCCCCCGCCGGTGGTGGGTCGTCGATGCCAGCAACGTCCCGTTGGGCCGGCTGGCTTCGGTCGTCGCCACCCGTTTGCGGGGCAAGCACAAGCCGCAGTACACGCCGTTTTTGGACAGCGGCGATCACGTCATCGTGGTCAACGCAGGCCAGGTCAAGCTGACCGGCCGCAAGCTGGACCAGAAGGTCTACTACCGTCACAGCGGCTACCCCGGGGGGATGACGGAGGTCAGCGCCCGACGCATGTTTTCCGAGCGACCGGAGCGGGCGGTCGAGCTGGCGATCAAGCGCATGCTGCCCAAGACCAAGCTCGGTCGAAAGATGTTCACCAAGCTGCGGGTCTACCGGGGACCGGATCACCCCCACGCCGCGCAGCAACCGGCGCCACTGAGCATCGAAGGAGCCTGAGGAGAGACACGCGTACCATGGCCACGCTCGATCAGTACTACGGCACCGGCAGGCGCAAAGCCGCCATCGCCCGCGTTTACCTCAGAGAGGGCAATGGCACGATTCGCATCAACAAGCGAGAGTTCGACGAGTACTTCCCTCAGGCGACGCTGCGGCTGATGATCCGCCGGCCTTTGGAAGTCACGGAGAACGGCGACAAGTTCGACATCGTCGCCAACATCATCGGAGGGGGCCTGACCGGTCAGGCCGGGGCGCTGCGTCTCGGCATCGCCCGCGCCCTCCTTCAGTTCGACGCCGACCTCAGGCCCAAGCTCAAGGGCGAAGGTCTGCTGACCCGCGACGCCCGTGTGGTCGAGCGGAAAAAATATGGCCAGAAAGGGGCCCGGGCACGCTTCCAGTTCTCGAAGCGCTGATTGTCCCTGCTGGCGACAACCCAAGGTGGCCGGTGTGCCCTCATCAGCCTCCTGACAGTGGAGGAGTTCGTGGAAACCTCACTCGACGTGCCGCTGCGCGACCTGCTCGAGGCAGGGGCGCACTTCGGCCATCGCAAAGCCCGTTGGAACCCGCGCATGAAGCCTTACATCTTCGACGTGCGCGGGGGTGTTTACGTCATCGATCTTCAGAAGACCGTCGTGCTGCTCCACGAGGCGCTGCAGTTTCTCAACGAGATGGCGGCGCAGGGAAAGCAGATCCTGTTCGTGGGCACCAAGCGGCAGGCGCAGGAGATCATCGTTCGCGAAGCGCAGCGCTGTGAGATGTTCTACATCCAAAAGCGCTGGCTCGGCGGACTGCTCACGAACTGGCAGACCGTCAAGCGCTCGATCGATCGACTGCGCGAGCTGGAGAACGTGGAGACGGACGAACGCTTCTCCCACATGACGAAGAAGGAGCGGCTGAAGCTGACCAAGGAGCGTGCTCGTCTCGACGCCGTGCTCGGTGGCATCAAGGAAGTCGGGCGTCGCCCGGACGTGATGTTCGTCGTCGACGCCGGTCGGGAGGAGATCGCGGTCGCCGAGGGCAACAAGCTCGGCATTCCGGTGATCGCCTTGGTCGATACCGACTCCGATCCGTCGAACATCGACTATCCGATCCCGGCCAACGACGACGCGATCCGCTCCATCGAGCTGTTCGTGACCCGCGCTGCCGACGCGATCATCGACGGGCGCAATCGGTGGCGCGCCGCCCGGCCCGAGCGTACGGCTCGCGGTGGCCGGCGCCGCGGGGCCGCGCGCGCCGAGGCCGCTGAGAAGCCACCGGCCCCGATCAAGGTCGATCCCACGCGTG
>CP070706.1:2057594-2066141 GCA_020350085.1 Acidobacteriota bacterium | reverse complement strand
GGAGATGAAAATGACCACTCTCAAACAGGGGACCCCGCTGGCCAGCTTGACGTTGAGCTTGATCATCACCACGGTCGCGGTGATCCCCGTTGGCTTCGCGCAGCTGCCCGACCCCGGCGTCAAGATCGATCTCGCCAACACCGCCCTGGTGATCACCGATCCTCAGAACGACTTTCTGAGCCCCAAGGGGGTCACCTGGGGCGTTGTCGGCGAGAGCGTGATCGAGAACCGAACCGTCGAGAATCTCGAGGTTCTGTTCCGGGCGGCAAAGAAGTCCGGCCTGCCGGTGCTCATCTCGCCGCACTACCACTACCCCCACGACCACGGCTGGAAGTTCGAGGGGGCGCTCGAGGCGCTGATGCACAAGATCGGCATGTTCGACCGCGCCGACCCGCTCTCGCTCGAGGGCTTCAGCGGCTCGGGGGCCGATTGGCCCGAGCGCTACAAGCCGTATATCCAAGACGGAAAGACCGTCGTGACGAGCCCGCATAAGCTCTACGGTCCAGAGTCGAACGACCTCGTGCTCCAGCTTCGCAAGCGAGGCATCGATCGCGTGATCCTCGCCGGCATGTCCGCGAGCCTGTGCACCGAGTCGCATCTGCGTGAGCTTCTCGAGCAGGGCTTCGAGGTGCCGGTGATCTCGGACGGCACGGCCGCGGCGAAGCTCCCCGAGGGCGACGGTTACACCGCGGGTCTGACGAACTTGCGCTACATGGCGAACGCCGTACGCACGACCGAGCAGGTCGCCACCGAGCTGGTCGGCTCGGAACTGACGGCTCGCTTTCTGAGGTGATCCCTCAACGGTGCGCGCAGACCCGTAACGCGCTGCAAAGAAAAGAGGTGCGGCCGCGGACCCGAAAACTGCGCCGCTGGCTCGCAAGACTCGGTCTTCCAGAACGTTGCGTCGCCAGCCGCACCGTTCCGGGATCACCTCAGACGCGCTGTCGAGGTTGGGACGAAGCCCCGCGGCTAGGGCCAGGACGGTATCCATCGTCGGAGGGACCGCACGGCACTGTAGACCCGGGGCGGGAGATAAGCCAGACGAGTCGCCTGCAATTGGGATCCGTCCGCGGTCCGAAAGCACAGTCGGCTGGCAGTGCTGGGGACCGACCGCAAGCTGGTCACCGGCAGGGACCCGCCCTCGAGAGAGATCGAAAGCGTACCGAAGGCCTGAAGGCGGCGGCGCAGCTCCGCCTCGCTGTGGGATCGCGGCTCCTCGACCGTGGTGATCGCCGTCCTCGCCGCCGCGGAAAAGTAGCTCCCGGAAGATTCCTGAGGCGTCGGAGACTCGCCATCGACGAGGTGGGCAAGAACCGCAGGAATCGACGCAGCGGCCAGCGCCGTCTTGTAGTAGTCGTGCCGCCGGACGCTCACCCCGGGCAGAACGGGAACCGAGCCTTGCAGAACGATCGGCCCCTTGTCGATGCCGGCGACCATGTCGTGGAACGTGAAGCCTGTTCGTTCTTCTCCTCGGTAGAGGGACCACCCGGTGGCACTCAGGCCCCGGTAGTGGGGAACCAGCCCGTTGTGGTAATTGACGATGCGCTCGATGGATGCGATCAGCGGCGGCTTGAAGATCTGCAGGCTTCCGAACACGAGGGCGAATGAGGGCTGTAGCTCGAGGCGGATCTGTTCCACGAAGGCCGGGTGATTGACATTGCCCTCGGGAGGCTTGATCAGTCTGAAGCCGTGGCGCTTGGCCACCCACGGCGCCCCGGTGATCCAGGCGTAGTTGAGCGGGACGACCATGTCTCGATTCAGGACTCGGTGGGTCAGCTCCACCACCAGTCCCCACACCGCCAGCGATAACGGTGAGCCGGACCACTGGCGAGCCGTGTTCACCACGCCGACAACCGAAAGCGCGGGGTTTTCAGCGGCAGCCCGCAGAGTGGCGTCTACGAGCACAGCCGCAGGACGCCAAGCCGCCTCGACGAAGATGAGGACACGGTGAGAGGCGTTCACGGTGGGCCGGCCGAGGCGGATAGCCGCCTGTCCTCCACCGGTCCGTCTCCGCCATTTTACACGAAGACGAGTCGGCCGAGGCGAGCCGTGCAGGGCTGCAGTCCGCCGAGCCAACCCGGCCAGGTCCTGCTTCATCAGCGCAGCATCGAGCAGATGGGTGGAAGCGGCGTGGACCCCTGCCACGGCTCGCGAGTCCGAAAGAGAAACAGCGCTTACCGCCGCGCTGGAGGCGTCAAGGTGAGAGAACCTCGTACGTCTTCAGTGGCATGCTGGCAGCTTCCTGCTCGGACTCGAACAGGACGTGATCGAGATCTCTCAGCACCCCTGTCAGGCCGTCGAGATCGGCGAGGTGTGGCGAGCGGCGCGGTACGATCAGCAGCTTGGCTCCCGAGCCGAGGATCCTCTCCGCCGAAACACGCTGCTCGTCGCCATACCAGGGTTGCTCCATGTGATAGGCGACGTAGATGCCGTCGTTGTTGTCCACGCCGATGAGCGGGCCGACGAGCCCCACATGATCCAGCCGGCGCGCCAGCTCCGGCGCGTGAACGCTCGGATGAGATACGCCCCTCAGCGAGCTCGGCAGATCCGTCACGATCGGATAGGCGAACGAAGCGATCACAAGAGTGAGCCCGGCGATCCGCCACTCTTTGGCGCGCGAGCGCGCGCCTCGCACGAGCCACTCGACCGTCGTCAGCGCGGCCGCGATGAGGAAGGGCATCGCGGGCAGGTAGTAACGTTGCGCCGGGCTGTAGACCGGCGTGTGGATCGCGATGAGACACAGCACGGAGAGGCCGCCCCAGCGCCAGCGCTCTCGGGTCAGATTCTCGCGCCACGGCCTGTGGAGCAGAAACCCTGCCAGCACGGTGAGCACTCCGATGCCGAGAAGATCGAAGTCGGCGAGCTCGTTGAGCGCTGCGCGGTAGTTGCTCCACAGCACGCGCCACTGGTGAACGGCGTACTCGACGCTTTCGAACGGAGACCAGTAGTTGTAGTCCATCCGACTCGGGTCTTCCCAGGCGCTGATGCGACCCGGATCGGGGACGTGATAGACGCGGCGATAGGGATTGTACCGCTCCATGTCGGATGGACCGGCGGCAGCGTGTGCGATCTTGCCCGAGGTGGAGAAGGTCGGCTCGCCGTACTTGATCGACAGCGTGAGCACCCACGGCGCGGCCAGCACGGCGAAGCAGAGCAGCGTCGTGAACGCCGCGCGCACGACAGCGCGCGGTGACGCGAGGCGTGCCAGCATCCACAGCGCACCGAGCGCGAGCACGTTCTCGATGAAGAGCGGAAAGGCCACGGCCTTTCCCCAGTAGGCCGTCCCGCCCAACAGGCCTGCAGCGGCCTGGGTCGAGCGACTGCTGGCCCATCGTCGGGACAGAATGCGCGAGATGGCGAGCAGCAACAGCCCCGACATCAGCAGATCCGGCGTCAGGGTCACGACCCAGTTGGCACTCGTCAGCGCGACGATCGAGATGCCGACCACGAACGCCGTCCGGGAGACGTGCAGGGCGCGAAACACCGATGCGCACCCGGTGAAAAAGACGATCGACGAGATCACGGTGGCGACGCGAGCGGCAGCGAGAGGATCACCAAGAATGAGCTGGAGAGGCGCCATGATCCAGCTAATCAGCGGACCCCAGTAGCCCGCGATCATCAGATCGGTGCGACCTTCCAGGTAGTATTTCGCGATTCGGATGTACGAGATGCTGTCCGGGGTCAGGACCCAGTAGTTGCGCACGGCCACGACGATCACCAGCACGAGTTGGAGCAGGAAGGCCGCGGCAACGGCAGTTTTGATATCAGGTGTCCAGGCGAAGGAAGTGAGCGCGTGCGGCGGGGTGGACGCCGCTGCCTCTTCATCACGACGCGAGCGATCCGCGGCGTCCGGCATTCGGTCTCGCCTCCTTCCTCGCGTCGATAGCAGCTTGCCGACCCTCGTCTTGATACGTCGGGGCGCATGTTACCCCCAACCCACACGAGGTCACAGCAAAGATGCGGTCGCGGTGCAGGGGCAAAAAGCAGGCTTCATCGAGGTCGAGGACGTATCGGCCGTGGCCGTCGGTCAAGGCGTGCCTGGCGCTCCCGTTGCCTGAGGCCAACCTGCTGATTATCTTGCACTTACTAAGCAGATCAGGTCGAACGAGTCGGCCCCCTGGCGGCGGCCGGCAGGTATGCGGTGACGTTCGGACACTCACTTCTGACCCCAACGGGCGGAGCCGATGTATTCTTTGACGTGGGTAGACGTCTTCGGCGGGTGCTCGCTCGATCCGCCCGAGATGTGGCCGGAGGCCTCGGCTCGCCGCCCGCGGGCGGCGGTGGGCGCTGACTCCAGGTGCGCATCGCGCAGGAAGCTGGTGGGATGATGCCGCTGCCACGGTATCGCCTGTACACGAGTGCGCGCCGCTACGCCGCGGTCGCACGCGACGTTGCGGCGGGTCGCCGCCTGGCCGGCACGGCGTGCGGTGAGCTCGAGCGGACCTTGGAGCAGCAGGTCGGGGTAGCGCATGCGATCTGCGCGCCTCGGGCACGCGTAGGCATCTATCTCGCCGTGCGCGCGCTCGTCCCCCCTGGCCGCAAGGTCGTGCTCTCGCCCTACACGATTTCCGATGTGGTCAACATGGTCATCGCTGCCGGGGCCGTCCCGGTGTTCGCGGACGTCCAACGCGAGACGTGCAACATCGACCCTTCCGAGGTCGAGCGACTGGTCGACGACGATACCGGCGCCGTGCTGGTGACCCACCTGCACGGTCTGGCCTGTGAGATGGACCGTCTCGTTGCGATCTGCCGCGAGCGCGGCGTGCGGCTCATAGAGGACGCGGCTCAGTCGTTCGGGGCACGCTTCGACGGCCGCCCGCTCGCGAGCTTCGGCGATGCGGGAATCTTCAGCTTCGGGCTCTACAAGAACGTGACCTCGATCTTCGGTGGCATGGTCGTGACGCCCCACGATGACGTCGCGGAGCGGGTGCGCACCGAACTCGACGGGTTCGCACACTTCGGTCTGTCGCCCTATCTACGCGAGACACTGGGCGGCGTTGCCACCGACATCGCCACCTGGCCGCCTCTATTCAGGGCGTTCACTTATCGGATCTTTCGCTTCGGGTTCCTGCACGACATCGGTCTGCTCAACAATCAGGTCACGGTGGAGGCGAATCCTCAGCTGCGACGCGAGATCCCGAGCACGTATCTGCGCCGGATGACGCCGATGCAGTCTCGACTCGTGCTCGACCAGCTGGCCCACGTCGATGACAACATTCGCGCCCGCATCGCGTTCGCTAAGCGCTACCACGACGGATTGAGAGACCTGCCGGAAGTGTTGCTGCCACCGTTGCGCGACGACTTCTCGCACATGTACACGTACTTTCCAATCCAGGTCGAGGACCGGCAAGCGCTGCTGCGACACCTGCAGCAGCACCATCTTGATGTTGCCGCTCAACACCTCAAGAACTGTGCCGATCTCGAATGCTTTGCCGACTGGGCCCGCGACTGCCCGCGCGCGCGAGCGACGGCCGACTCGGTCGTGCTGCTCCCGACCTACCCGCGCTACTCTCTCGCCGACGTCGACGACAACGTGCGACTGGTGCGGGACTTCCTCGGGAGAGGCTAGTGCGCGTCGCCGTCGTCGGGTCTGGCGTCGCCGGCATGGCGGCGAGCCGCGTGCTGCTCGACGCCGGACATCGCGTCGACGTGATCGACGTGGGGCACGTTCCCGAGCCGTCGTCGGAGGAGTTGGCCGCGCGGATTCGCGCGCAGGTCGAATCCGGCGCACGCGTCGAGCGATCGCTTCTGCGTGAGCTGAAGTGGGGTCCTGGCGAGGCGCCGGTGCGCGGGCTGCGCGACGCGTTGGGCGCGATCCTTGGCGGTAGCGTCGCCGGTGAACGGGTCGCGAAGCGCATCCTCGGCTCGCGGTTCGTGTTCGAAGGAGTCGAGGAGGGAATACCGCTTACCGGGGCCACGGTACCGCGCTCGCTGGCACGAGGGGGGCTCTCCAACGTGTGGGGGGCCGCCTGTTATCCGCTGCGCGAAATCGACTACG
Organism: Acidobacteriota bacterium; assembly: GCA_020350085.1. GTDB lineage: Bacteria > Acidobacteriota > Polarisedimenticolia > J045 > J045. The sequence goes on along the minus strand of CP070706.1, from coordinate 2,060,143 downwards.
CCGGATGGCCGCTTAACCAGGAGGACCTGGCACCGTGGTACGAGAGAGCGGCCGAGATGATGTCCTTGCTCCAGCCGCAGGATGACCTTGCCCGCAGCTACCCGCTGCACGGTTCCATCGCGGAGAACGTGCCGCGCAACTCTGGCTCGGTCGCAGAGCTGCTGCTCGCACACTGGGAACGACAGAGCGACGCGCTGGCGGAGTTCGGCTGGGCCGCGGGTCGCGCGCGCCTCGCGGTACGGCCAAGCGGTAGTGCAGACGACGCCTGCCGCGAGTGCGGGCTCTGCTTCTACGGTTGCCCGTTCGGCTCCATCTACGTCAGCGGGCGCACGATCGACGAGCTATCGTCGCACGAGCGCTTCGCGTACCGGACGGGGCTTCTCGTACACACCTTTGCAGAGCACGAGAACGGTGTGGAGGTTCGCGCGCGGCGCGTCGACTCCGGAGTCGAGGAGCGGAGATCTTACGACGCGCTTTTCCTCGCGGCGGGGACGCTGTCAAGCCTGCGGATCGCGGCCGATTCACTGGCTCTTCACGACCGCCCGGTGCCGTTGCTCGACAACGATATGTACCTTCTGCCGGTGCTGGCCCGCGGTGCAGGTGGGCGCGGCCGCTTCCGGGCTCGCTTCAGCTTGAGCGAGGCGGCGCTCGCGGTGCCACCGGGCACGTTGGCGGATGGCGGCATCCACATTCAGTTCTACTCGTTTCACGAGTACTTCCTGGCCGAGCTCGGCGAGTTGCTCGGAATGATGCCCGAGCTCGTCCAGCGGGTCGCGTGGAACATGCTCAACCGGATGCTGATCGGGTTCGTCTACTTCGCGGGGCAGGACTCCGCCGTCGCCACGGCGCGAGTGCGTCGCGCCGCCGGGCCGGGTTGCGTCGAGGTCGAGGTTCGGCAGAGCGCGGCGAGCCGCACGGCCTTGCGCGGCCTGTTGCGCCGGATGCGCTCGGCACGTCAGACGTTGGGCTTCCGGCCCTTGTCGCCGCTGATCAAGGCCGCACCGCTCGGGTTTTCGGGTCACCTGTCGGGTTCGCTGGCGATGCGCCGTCAGCCCGGCCCGCTCGAAACGGACCCCGAAGGGCGCCTTCACGGAACAGAGCGCGTCTGCGTCGTCGACGCGGCGAGCTTTCCGGCGTTGCCGCCGCAGAATCCGACCTTCACCCTCGTCGCGGCCGCGATGCGCGCGGCCGACGCCTTCTGCCGGCGCGTCGATCCGCGCATGCCTCCGAGCGCGACCGCGGTGCGCGGCTGACGCGATCGGGCCGAGCTCCGCGGAGCGCCGATTCTGAAGTTGGAGTGGAGCCGATGGTTGATGCCTGACGATATGCCTGCTTGACTGATGAGCACACCGCCGCTGCGGCACGGCTGCGCGCGACGCTTGTCGATCACGGCGTCTTTTCCCGACTTGGAGCGGGATTCTGGGAGGCCTTCCTGCGGGGCGTCGTGCGGGCACCCGACGGGTTGGCGTTCGTGGCGCTGGGTCCTTCGGACGATCTCGCCGGCTACGCGGTCATCACGCCGGACATTCATCGCCTGCACGAACAGGTTTTGAAAGGTCGTCGCCTGTCGATGGCGATGGCATGCGCGGCGGGCCTGGCGCGGCGGCCGTATCTCATTCCGGCCGTGTTGCGGGCCGCTTTTCGGCCTCAGACGTCTCATCCCAACCTACTGCGACCGCAGTGGGTGACGGTCATGGTGAGCTCGGCCTATCGGCGCAGAGGCGTCGCGGCGATGCTGTTTCAGCTGATTTCCGCAGCACTGCACGAACGCGGCGTCGAGGAGTTCCACAGCCCGGTCGAGCTCGACAACGACGCCTCGAACGCGCTCCAAGAGAAGCTCGGAGGCACCCTCGACTTCGTCGCTCCGATGGATGGGGTGGGGCACAACATCTGGCGTTTTCACACGGCACCTCTTCCCCCGCCACCTCCCGGGCACGTGCTCTGCGCCGAGCCCGGCATGCCGTCGCCGGAAGCCGCTCGCTAGCGCCAATGAGACGTTACTCTTTCGGCCGAAACCGCTTCTCTCGCGCGGTAGCACACGATCTGCGGCGTTTCGACTCGGGAAGGTGTTGTCCCATCGAGGCTCATCGCTCGCCGTGCGCGCACCTCAGCGCCCCTGTCTGGCGCCGGTCAGCCCAACGCGTGAGCGATCTCGGATCGACGAGTCAGGAGGGATCAGAAGGCTCGATCCCCAGCAGTGACTCGTAGCCAGCAAGCGCCGCACGCGCCTCCTCGGCTCGGCCCAGACGGCGCAACGCTTCGTACCTTTGATAGGCGCGACCGGCGTCCACTTGTTGGCGCGTCTCGGTCGAGACCCTCGCCAGATACGGGTCCTGCTCGGGCGGGAGGGCACGCTCGAGCTGGTCCAGCCAATCGACCATCGGCAGCCAGGCGAGCACCTCCACGGGACGGTCGCCGGTGGCGCTTTCTCGTTCGGTGATCGGCGAGAGGTACTCGATCGGTGTCGTGTCATCGGTGCTCAGCGGCAGGTGTGCGAAGCGCTCCCGCAGCGCGCCGAGATTCGTCACGTAGGCTGCCAGCGGTAGATT